>CAVUVB010000005.1:0-328557 GCA_963744835.1 uncultured Actinomycetota bacterium | reverse complement strand
GGTCGAGTACGACTTCAGCGACCCGACCCAGCTATTGCCGACGCTGGAAGCGAGGCACGTCAACGGGCTGTATCTGGCTGGCCAGATCAACGGCACCTCGGGCTATGAAGAAGCGGCGGCACAAGGACTATGGGCGGGAGCCAACGCCGCGCTCAAGCTCCGCCGCAGCGGCGAAGAGCTGGCCCTAGGGCGCGATCAGGCTTACCTGGGGGTAATGGTTGACGATCTGACCGACCAAAGGAGTCGATGAGCCCTACCGCATGATGACCTCACGCGCCGAATACCGGCTGCTCTTGCGCGAAGACAACGCCGACGAGCGAGTCATGCCGATTGGCGCAAGCTCGGCCTTGTCGATGACGTCCGCTGGGCCGCCTTTGTCAGCCGCCGCGACGCCATCACCAAAGAGCTGGCCCGGCTGCGCGGCACCACCGCCTATCCCGATGCGTACCAATCAACGGCTGGCTGCGATGGGAACGGCGCCACTCAGCCGCCCGAGCACCCTGGCCGAGCTCTTGCGTCGGCCTGAGCTTAACTACCACGCCCTTATCACCCAGCTCGGTTATGAGCCTGTCGACCGGCGCTTTGGCGAGCACATCGAGACCACTATTAAGTACGAAGGCTATCTGGATCGCCAAGCCGAGGAGGCTCGCCGGTTCCGCGATTCTGGAAGAGACGCCGCTGCCTGCTTCGCTGGACTACTCCCACATCCCCGGCCTCTCGCGGGAGGCCATCGAAAAGCTTGCAAGCTCCGCCCCCGCTCCATCGGTCAGGCCAGCCGCATCCCCGGCATTACCCCCGCTGCGGTATCGATCCTGCTGGTTATGGCCCGTAGCGCCTCGGCCTGATGCCGACAGCCTTTTCCGTTGCGACGGACCTGCTATTAGCGCTATGTGGGTGAAAGCCGCACCGATCACCACCCATGGTCGCAGCTCGGTATCGGCACGGCAGTGTTGCTGGTCCTCGGCGTGGCCGGGTACTGGGCGGTGCATCGAAGCCTGCGACCGCTGACGGAGGTCGAACAGACCGCGGCGGCCATCGCCGCCGGCCAGCTGGATCGTCGTGTCCCCGAACGGGATCCGCGAACCGAGGTGGGTCGGCTCTCGTCGGCGCTGAACGGAATGCTCGCGCAGATCCAGCGGGCGTTGGCGTCTTCGGAATCCTCGGCGGAGAAAGCGCGCACCTCAGAGGAACGGATGCGACGGTTCATCACCGACGCGAGCCATGAATTGCGTACCCCGCTGACCACCATTCGTGGCTTCGCGGAGTTGTATCGCCAAGGGGCAGCGCGCGACATGGAGATGCTGATGTCGCGGATTGAGAGCGAGTCCCGCCGGATGGGTCTGCTAGTTGACGATCTGCTGCTGCTGGCAAGGCTGGACGCGCAGCGTCCGCTTGATCAGAACCGGGTAGACCTGCTGACGCTGGCCACCGATGCCGTGCACGACGCGCAGGCGGTCGCGCCGGAGCGCAAGATCGCCATGGAGGTATTCGACGGTCCCGGCACCCCCGAGGTGCTCGGCGACGAGCCCCGGCTGCGTCAGGTGCTTGGCAACTTGGTGACCAACGCGTTGCAGCACACACCGGAGACCGCTGACATCATAGTGCGGGTCGGCACCGAGGGCGACGACGCGATTCTGGAGGTCGTCGACCAAGGACCTGGCATGGGCCGGGAGGATTCGCTGCGCATCTTCGAACGGTTCTATCGCACCGACTCGTCACGCGCACGGATCAGCGGCGGCACCGGCCTGGGACTGTCGATCGTCGACTCGCTGGTCCTTGCCCACGGTGGCAGGGTCACTGTGACCACCGCGCCCGGCCAGGGCTGCCGCTTCTACGTCAGCCTGCCCCGCATCGCCGACACACCGGCCGGGGTCGGTTCGGGCCGAGATCAGGGTTCGACCCGCCCGGCGCGCAGATTCGGGCAACCAAGCCGAATTGCTTCGCGGAGATAAAGTTAGGCCGCGGCAAGCAACGTCCGCACCTGTGCACGATGAGAGCAGCCAAGGGCCGCTTCGATGACGACTCAGAATAAAGACGACGGTTCAGTCGACAACGCTGACGCCGTGGCTGCGTTGTATGTAGCTGAACGGACCGAGGTGCAAAACATTCTTGGGCACGCACTTAGCCTGTTAAGCATCATTATGGCCTACTCGACTTTCATCGGTATTGCCTGGACGACGAGGACGGCTACAATACCGCACTATTTGATTCCGTTTATTCCGATACCGCTATTGTTAGCGATAGCGTGGCACTCGCAGCTGAACAGTCGCGTGTTTGCGCACAATCAAGCAATTTTCATACTCGAGCAGAGGCGCTTGGATCAGATCCCCAGCATCAAGTATCCAACACGGCTTTGGATCGGGCATACAAGCGGCAGACTCGTCGTTGAGATCCCGATTCTGTTGAAAGAGCGAAGATTTGCGATGGCCGCCGCCAGCATTATCACGTACGGGGGACTATTGGCGATGTGTTGACACTCACGATTGCAAGCATAGTAGTCCCCATTTTCATAAGCCAAGATTGGCAAGGGCTCGCATGGGTAATAGCAGTCGTGTACGCGAGCGTGATCTTCCTACTGGCCGCCTCGTATAAATTGACATTTGCCATCCATATCGAGAAGATGGATGAGTGGGCGAAATCTGCCACCGACCCCTGTTCCCACCAATTCAAGACAACGCACGGTTATGAAGAAATGAGCTGAGTTAGCCCAACTCGCCAAGGGCCGCTTTGATCTTGGCTTGCGCCTCGTCGAGGGATTGCGGAGAGGGGTTTTGATCGACGTTGGCGAAGCCGAAATCGCTCAGGCTGCGGGTCGGGAAAACGTGGACGTGTAGGTGGGGAACCTCGAGCCCGGCGATGATCACGCCGGCACGCTGGACGTCGAACGCCCGGCAAACGGCTTTGCCGATCAACTGAGCCGCCGACATAACCCGACCGAACACGGCTTCGTCAACGTCCTGCCATTGATCGATCTCGGCTCGCGGGACGACCAGCGTGTGCCCCTGCGTCATCGGCTGAATGGTCAAGAAGGCGACGACTTCGTCGTCCTCGTACACGAACCGGCCCGGCAGTTCGCCATTGATGATCTGGGTGAAGACACTAGTCATGAGCGCCGCTCCTCCTCATCGCTTCGCTCTGCATCGTCGCCGACGCTGGCCATGGGCTCCAGCATATGAGCCACCACCCGAGGGCCACGATCGGCGTGGTATCTCACGGGCTTTGCTGTTGCGGACAGGCCACGAGGACTATCGTGAAACCTTAGTTGGTGCCAAAGCCGACGGGTTGACGGCGCCCCCGCGCGATCGACCCTCGCCGAAGTGCAGGGAGGCGACATGCTAGCTGTCACAACGTTTCTCGGCAGCCCAGAGTCGGTGGGCCTGTGGAGTGTGATTCCGGAGCGATCCTCAATCCGGTTCGAGAACAAGACGTTGTGGGGCGCGATGAAGGTCCGCGGCGCTTTCACCGAGTTCAGCGGCGGCGGGCAAATTCAGGACGCTCGAACAGTATCCGGCCGAATCGAGGTCAAGGCCGCCTCGGTGCACACCGGACTGGGTAAACGCGATGAGGACCTACGTTCGCCAGGCTTCTTCGATGTGGAGAAGTACCCGAACATCACGGTTGCGGTCACCGGCGGGGAGCCCACCGGTGGCGACACCGTCCGCCTGGACGCCGATCTCACCGCCAAGGGCATCACGGCGCCGCTGCCGCTTGCGGCCCACGTCGAGGTCCTCGACGACGGCGCGGTGCGGCTGACCGCACAGACGACGATCGCACGCAAGCGGTTCGCCGTGGAAGGAAACATGTTCGGCATGGTGGGTCCCAAGACGGCACTGAAGGTCAGCCTGGTGTTCCGTCACCAGGCCGGCTAGGCGGCTCGCCGTCGACCAATGCCGAAACCTCTGCCACCGACCACGGTGGTGAATCGTGGTGGTCGCGGTACCCGATCACCACGGGCGTGGGCCGGCCGAACCGGCCGATGAAACCCCCAGAGGCAACGAAGATTTCGCCGGTCACCCGCGCGGCGAGATCACTGGCCAGATAAACATAGGTGGACGCGACGTAGTCCGGTGGTGCTACGTCCAGCGAACCCTGCATCGAGGCTTCGTCAAGCAGCTTCCGCCGGTTCAGCTCGGTAATGTGGGCGACGTAATCCGGCCCGGTGGACAACCGCGTCTTGGCGCCGGGGCACACCACATTGGCGCGCACGCCATGCTCCTTGAGCTCCGCGGCAATCGCCATCGTCAAACTGTTGACCGCGCCCTTGCCGGCCGGATAGCCGGTGCCGCCGTAGTCACCGAGAAACGCAAACGAGCTGGTGTTGATGATGCTGCCGCTACCCTGCGCGACCATCTTCGGAGCGGTCGCGCAGCAGGTGGCAAACACGGTGCCTAGGTGCGCGTCGAGCAGCTCGGCGAACTGCGCTGGACTGATGTCGAGGATGGAGGAGCCCGCAGGTTCGGCGATGCCGGCGCAGTTCACCAGGATGTGGACGCCACCAAATTCGTCAATGCATCTGTCCACCAACGAATCCGCGGTCGGCTGATCCGAGGGTGAACCCGGCTGGGCCACCGCGCGGCCGCCAGCGGCCGTGATCGCATCGACGGTGGCTTGCGCGGCGTCGGCGTCACGGCCGTTGATCACCACGCCGGCACCATGCTGCGCCAACAACGTCGCCACGGCCGCGCCGATGCCCCGCGACCCGCCGACCACCACGGCGCCGTGGTCGGCCAGCAGCGGGTTCACTCGTCGGTGCCGAATTTCATCGCGTCGAGGTTCCAGTAGCCCCGCATATTGGCGATCAGCCCGGCGTCATTGACGCGGTAGGTGAATACGCCGCGCACCTCGCTGGTGATTCCGTTGTCAAACTTGCTGCGCAGCACCAGGATATGCGCGATTTCGTTGGGGTCGCTGGATGGAAACGTCTCTTCGCAGGTGATCCTGAGCTGGTTGGCGGCGATGTTGGTGTCGTAGAAACCCGCGACTCCGTCCTTGCCGCGCACACCGGTGCCATCCGGGTTGGTGACGGATTTGCCGATCGGGTCCTCGACGACGACGTCGTCGGCCATCAACGCCAGCCAGCCCTCCCGATCGTGGGCTTGTACGCGCCGCCATGACGACTGTGAGGCGGCCAGCGCCGGTGACTGTTGAACGGTTTCCTGGGACATGTTTACTCCAATCTTTCCCGGCGAGCGGCTACTTATTGCACGCTTCTCGCGAAATTGGGTGTCATAACTGGCCACTCGGCAGCAGACTGGAAGGCGCGCCTGATTACCGGTCGGCGTCGGTGTAGCGGATAACGCCGCGAATGTTCTTGCCGTCCAGCATGTCCTGGTAGCCGTCGTTGATCTGCTCCAGCTTGTACTGACGGGTGATCATGTCGTCGAGGTTGAGCTTGCCGACTTTGTACATCGACAACAGCTGTGGAATGTCGTACTGGGGGTTGCCGCCGCCGAAGATGGTGCCTTGCAGGTTCTTTTGCATCAGGGTCAGCATCGCCAGGTTCAGGTTCACCTGGGTATCCAGCAGGCTGCCGATCGCGGTCAGCACGCAGGTACCGCCCTTTTGGGTCAGGATCAGGTAGTTTTCGACGTCGGCGCCGTGCAGCTCACCGACGGTGACGATGACCTTGTGGGCCATCAGGCCGTAGGTCACCTCCATCATGCCCGCCATTGCGGCGTTGATGTCGGGGTAGACGTGGGTGGCGCCGAATTTCAGCGCCTGATCGCGCTTCCACTCCACCGGGTCGATGGCAAAGATGTAGCGCGCACCCGCGTTGACCGCACCCTGCAGCGCCGACATACCGACGCCGCCGATGCCGACGATGGCGACGTCCTGACCGGGCCGGATGTCCGCGGTGCGGACCGCCGATCCGTAGCCGGTGGTGACGCCGCAGCCGACCAGGGCGGCCACTTCAAACGGGATGGACGGGTCGATCTTCACCACCGAGCTGCGGTGCACGACCATGTACGGCGAGAACGTCCCCAGCAGCGTCATCGGGAACACGTTCTGGCCGCGGGCCTGGATGCGAAACGTGCCGTCGCTGACGGCAGCACCATTCAGCAGGTTGGCGCCCAGGTCGCAGAGGTTGCGCAAGCCGGACTGACAGGTTGGACAGGTACCGCAGGAGGGGATGAACGACAACACGACGTGATCGCCCGCGGCGAGATCCTCGACGCCCGGACCCACCTCGGTGACGATGCCGGCGCCCTCGTGGCCGCCGAGAACGGGGAAGCCCCCCATCGGGATGCCGCCCGTCACCAGGTGGTGGTCGGAGTGGCACATCCCGGCCGCTTCCATCTGAATCTTGACTTCATCCTTCTGCGGGTCGCCGATCTCGATTTCCTCGATCGACCACGGCTGGTTGAAGTCCCAGATCAGCGCGCCCTTTGTTTTCATGAAAGACCTCCATCAGCTTGCCCTGACCCGGGTGTCGGTGAAAGGGACCGGCCTGGGCCGGACGGCAATTTAGAACGTGTTCTCATTCGCAGCCCATTATGACGTGCGTCACCACACGGTAAACAGCGGGGGAGCGTCAACCCTGCATAAGCATCACCAGATGGGTACCGGCGCCTGGCCCAGTGGGTAGTAACCGGGCAGTTTCTCGCCGGCCACGCTGCGTTCGATCCGCTTCTGCATGCCGGTGCTCAAATCGCCGGACTCGATGAGGGTCGCGAACATCTTCGCGACATGACCGAAGTCGAAGAAGTCACGCTGCCATTCGATGAGCCCGTCGTCGTTGAGACGGAACCAGCTGCCGCCGATGCCGTAGATCTCGTCCTGGCTGCCGTCGGTTTTGTTGACGATCTGCTTCCAGAAGCCGACGATTTCGCCCTGCTTGTCGTCGATGAGCACCTTCTGGTACTCGTACACCCAGTTCTCCAGGCCTTCCATCTCCAAGCCCAGCGCGACGTCGCGAATCTCGTCGACGCCGACGCACATCACGTCTTCCTTCGGGCCGATGTTCCAGCCATAGGTGGCCTTGGGAGCGTAGAAGTCGGCCAGCGGCTTCCAATCGCCTGCCTTTTCGCAGTCTTTGTTGGCCTGCAGCCAGCGATCGACCCAAGCCTCGAGTTGCTCGCGGGAGTGTGACGCCATAGTTCTCAGCCCTCTTTCTCTTTGATGAATAACGCTCGGGTTGGACACATTTCAACTGCCCGCTCGATCTCCTCACGGGCATCGTCTGGTGGCTCGGCATCGATGATCTCGACTTTGCCCCGCTTAGGTACCCGGAAGTAATCGGGTGCCTCCAGCTCGCACATGGCGTGGCCTTGGCACAGATCCAAGTCGGCTTCGACCCGGTATCCCATGATCAACTCTCAGTGCGGCGGCGGTAGCGCACCTTGGCGGGCTGGGCCAGTTGCACCACCATTTTGGAGTGGTCGTTGCGGTAGCTGTCTGCGGGTTGCGCCATCTCAAACGAATACTCGCGCAACAGCACCGAGAAGATCGCCTTGATCTGCATCTGCGCGAACGCGGCTCCTACGCAGCGGTGCCTGCCAGCGCCGAAGGGAATCCAGGTCCACCGGTTGACGATGTCGGCCTGCTCCGGCTTGTTGTAGCGGTCCGGGTTGAATGAGTTGGGTTCGGGAAAGTCCTCGGGGATCCGGTTGGAGATCGCCGGGGAGGCCGCGACGAAGTCACCTTTGTGAATCGGGTAGCCCTCGACCTCGAATTCACCCTTGGCCACCCGCATCAGGATGATCAGCGGGGGATGCAGGCGCAGGGTCTCCTTGAGAACATTGTCCAGCTTCGGAATCTGGCGCAGTGCATGGAAACTCACCTCCTGGCCGTCGGCGTAGAGTTCGTCGAGTTCTTTGACCACCTGCGCGTAAGCGTCGGAGTGGCGGATCAACTCGATTAACGTCCATGACGAGGTGCCCGAACTGGTGTGGTGCCCGGCGAACATCAGCGAGATGAACATGCCAGTAATCTCGTCGGCCGAGAAGCGGGGATAGCCCTCGTCATCTTTGATCGACACCAGCACGTCGAGCATGTCGCGGTCGCTCTTGTCCTTGGGCGGGTTGGCGATGCGCTGATTCATGATTTCCTGCACCAGCGCCACCAGACCTATGCGGGCTTGGTCGCGGCGCTGGAAGCTTTCGATCGGCAGGTAGGCGTCGACGTAGCACAACGGGTCGGTGCCGCGCTCCAACTCGTGGTAGTAGTGGGCGAACCGGGAATCCAACTGCTCGCGGAACTTCAGCCCGATCAGGCAGGCGGTCGAGGTATAGATGGTCAACTCGGCGAAGAAGTCGAGCAGTTCGATTTCGCCTTCGTCACCCCAATTGGCGATCATCTTGCGGACTTCGTTCTCGATCGTCGCCGCGTGGCCCTTCATGTGCTCGCCCCGTAACGCGGTGTTGTGCAGCATTTCGGCGCGGCGCTCGGGGCTGGCGTCGAACACCACGCCCTTGCCGAAGATCGGCGTCATGAAGGGATACGCCTCGGCCTGGTCGAGATCCTCGTCGGAAGAACGGAAGAAGAACTCGTTGGCTTCGGCGCCCGAGAGGAATATGACGTGTTTGTCCGCCAACTCGAACCAGCCCACGTCGCCGCACTCGTCGCGGGTGCGCTGCATCAGGCCGATCGGATCGGTGCGGAACTCCTCGAGATGCCCGTGTTCTTCTTCGCCGCCGGAAACCCGCGGCACGATGGCGGTTGTCATGAATCCAATGCCTTTTCATCCAGTTTGAGTTGCTGGCGTTCTTTCGTCGTTGCCAGTGGTGCCTCCGGCTGAAGTTCCATGTTGACCACGAAGCCGCCCCTGGGCGTCTCCGCGACGAAGGCGATCGCACGGGCGAGATCACTGGCCCGTAGGAAGTAGTCGTGGCGCGCCTGGCCCCACTTGGCCCAGTCCTCAAGCGCCGGGCCGATCGACTCGGGCGGCAGACTCCAACCCATCGCAGTCTTCGTTGGGCCGGGGTGCACGATCGACGCGCGCACTCCGGTGCCTTCCAGCTCCATCTGCAGGTTGGTGACCATCGCCACCAGCGCGGCCTTTGCCGCGCCGTAGGCACCCATGTGGGGGCGTTGGCGCAGCGCGACATCGGAGCCCACGAAGATCAAGTCGCCGCGCTGCCGTTCGACCATGCCCGGAAGCACTGCCGTGGTTAACCGGTTGGCCCCGATCAGGTGGATCTGGATCTGCGATTCGAAAGTAGCGGTGTCGATTTCGTGCAGCCGCCCAAAGTAGGTATCGCCGGCGCCGGTGACCAGCACTTCGATGTCGCCGAGCTGATCGGTGGCCTGGTGCACGAATCCTTTGACCGACTCTGCGTCGGTGACGTCGAGCGGCAGCGCGATCGCCTCGCCGCCGTCGGCGCGGATCTTCTCGACGATCTCCTGACACTTCTCGACTCGCCGCGCGCCCAGTGCCACCGGGAATCCGTGGGCGGCCATCTCGACGGCGGTGGCCGCTCCGATACCCGACGATGCGCCGGCGACGATCGCGGGTCTGCGGGCCGGATGCGGTTCGAAGCGTGGCATTTACGAAGCCTCCACGGTCATCGGCAGGTGGGCGAATCCGCGGACATTGCTGGAATGGACGCGGACGGCGTTGGCCTCGTCGACCTGATATCCGCGGATTCGTTTGAACAATCCGGTGAGCGCGACCCGGGCCTCCATCCTGGCCAGGTGGGCGCCCAGGCAGAAGTGCGCGCCGCTGCCGAAACTTAGTAGTTTGGACCCGATTTCGCGGCCGATGACATACTCGTCGGGGTTGTCGAACGCCCGCTCATCGCGGTGCCCCGAACCGGGCAGCAGCAACAGGACGTCGCCCTCGGGGATCGTCGTGTCGTAGAGGGTGAGCTCGCCGGAAACGGTGCGGGCCAGGATCTGGCTGGATGTGTCGTAGCGTAGCGTCTCCTCGACCCACAGCGGGACCCGCGACAGGTCTTGGTAGACCTGGGTGAGCTGATCCGGGTTTTTGTGACCCCAAAATGCAGCATTGGCAAGAAGTTTGGTGGTGGTCTCGTTGCCCGCGATCACCATCAGAAACATGAATCCGAGTATCTCGTCGTCGGTGAGCCGGTCACCGTCGATCTCGGCTTCCAGCAACGCCGAGGTCAGATCGTCAGTGGCCTTCTTGCGGCGATCGGCGATCATCTGCTGGTAGTACACGATGAGGTTCAGCGACGCCTCGATCGCCGAGGCCGGCACGTCGTTGACGCCGTCCTCACGGTGCATCACCCCGTCCGCCATCGCGCGGATCCGGTCGCGGTCTTCCACCGGCACGCCCATCAGCTCGGAGATGACGTCCATCGGCAGTTTGCCGGCGAATTCCGCGACGTAGTCGACGGCGTCCGAGCCGGCCTTCTCCAGCATGGTGTCGAGGTGCTGTACCGCGAGCTCAGTGACCCGAGGCTCGAGCTCCCGGATCCGACGTGGCGTGAAGCCCTTGGACACCAGCGTGCGTAACCGCAGATGGCCGGGATCGTCCATGGCTAAAAACGACATCGTCTTCGATGCGTGCGGTCCGCGCGACACCGGGTCTAGCGAGACGCCGTCGCGGTTGGACAGCGTGGTGCTGTTGCGAAAGCCGTGGTGCACGTCGCGGTGTCGCGACAAGGCCCAGAAGCCGAGCTCCTCGTTGTGGTAGAGCGGGGCGTCGTCCCGCAGCCGCCGGTAGTAGGGGTAGGGATCCTCGTGGAAGTCGTAGTCGTACGGGTCCAGAAGTGGCTTGTCGATCTGAACACTCATCGGTGGTCTGCCCTCGGCAAAATGAGGCCGACCGCGTAGCCGAGCCGGTCAGCGATTTGGTGATAGGTAAAGGCGCCGCTGGCCGCGTTGACCAAGGCGCCGAAGAACGTCATCTCGAGTACGGACACCGTGCGTGGATTCGCATCGGGCCCGATGGCTGAGGTGATGCGGCGGTGGATCTCTGCACCGATCCGGTCGCGCACCGCCCCTACGGTCGGATCTCCGCCTCCGCCGAGCAGCGCCGTGGTGCACGCCGCAGCGACTTCGGGCTCGTCGGCGACCACCAGCGCCAAGTGCCGCAGGGCCTTGTCCACCCGCGTCGGCATGGGCTCGTTGACGTCGGTGAAGTAGGGAACTCGTCGTACCAGATCCAGGTAGACCTCGGCGATCAGGTGGTTTTTCGACGAGAAGTAGGTGTAGGCGGTCGCCGGGGCCACCTTTGCGCGGGCGGCCACGGCGCGCACGGTCAGGTCGGGATAGGACTTCTCCCGCAGGAGCTCGACCCCTGCGGCGAGTACCTTACGGAAGGTCTCTTCCTGGCGACGGTTGCGCGGCACGTCCCCGGCCGGGCCCCCGGCCGCAGGAGTGATTGCGACCACTGGATCGCTGGACACATGTCCAAGTTATCCGATAGATCCGACGCGAGGCAAGGCCGGATGACAAAATCGCTGAAAAACAGCATTTTTACAGGCTCTAAGTGCCGCGGCCGCGGACCCGCCCTTGCACTCTGAGGGACTTCGCGGCTATCGTTCGACTGAATTATTCCGGACATGTGTCCATTAATATCGGACGCGGAGGCAAAGATGGCATTGCTGGCCGACGGCGTAAGTGCGCTACTCATCGACGGCAAGCTGATGAGCGGCGGCAGCGGCACCTTTCCCACCGTCAACCCGGCTACCGAGGAAGTGTTGGGCGCTGCGGCCGACGCCGACGCCGAGGACATGGGTCGGGCGATCGAGGCGGCGCGGCGCGCCTTCGACGAGACGGACTGGTCGCGCAACACCGAGCTGCGGGTGCGCTGTGTGCGCCAGCTGCGTGACGCGATGCGCGAACACGTTGAAGAACTGCGGGAGCTGACCATTTCCGAGGTCGGTGCGCCGCGAATGCTCACCGCTGCGGCTCAATTGGAGGGTCCGGTCGGCGACTTGGGCTTCGCGGCCGACACGGCGGAGTCCTTTCAGTGGAGCCAGGATCTCGGCGAGGCAGCGCCGATGGGGATCCCCACCCGGCGCACCATCGCGCGGGAAGCCGTCGGCGTCGTCGGCGCGATCACTCCGTGGAACTTTCCGCACCAGATCAACCTCGCCAAGCTGGGTCCCGCGCTGGCCGCAGGAAACACCGTCGTGTTGAAGCCCGCACCGGACACCCCGTGGTGCGCGGCGGTGCTTGGTGAAATCATCGTCGAGCACACCGACTTTCCACCCGGCGTCGTGAACATCATCACCTCCAGCGACCACGGCGTGGGCGCGCTGTTGGCCAAAGATCCTCGGATCGACATGGTTTCGTTCACCGGCTCCACGGCCACCGGGCGCAGCGTGATGAGCGATGCCGCGGTGACCATCAAAAAGGTGTTCCTGGAGCTCGGCGGCAAGTCGGCGTTTGTCGTGCTCGACGACGCCGACCTGGGCGGCGCATGCTCGGTCTCGGCGTTTACCGCGGCAATGCATGCCGGCCAAGGGTGTGCGATCACGACCCGGCTGGTGGTGCCGCGGGCCCGCTACGACGAGGCCGTCAGCATTGCGGCGGCCACCATGGGATCGATCAAGCCGGGCGATCCCAGCGACGCCAAAACTGTTTGCGGGCCGCTGATCTCAGCACGCCACCGGGATCGCGTGCAGAGCTACCTCGACCTCGCCATCGCCGAGGGCGGCACGTTTGCCTGCGGCGGCGGTCGACCGGCCAATCATGACGTCGGTTTCTTCATCGAGCCCACTGTGATCGCGGGCCTGACCAACGACGCCAGGCCCGCTCGGGAGGAGATCTTCGGGCCGGTACTCACGGTGATCGCCCACGACGGCGACGACAACGCGTTGCGGATCGCCAACGACTCGCCATATGGCTTGTCGGGCACGGTCTTTAGCGCCAACCCGGACCGAGCCGCGAAGTTCGCATCGCGCATGCGGGTCGGCACAGTCAATGTCAATGGCGGTGTCTGGTATTCGGCAGACGCGCCATTCGGGGGCTACAAGCAGTCCGGCAACGGGCGAGAGATGGGTCTGGCCGGCTTCGAGGAGTATCTGGAAGTCAAAACCGTTGCGACAGCGGTTACATGACCGCGCCGAGTGTGTGGTTATGACACGCCGCAGCTCAAAAACCGTGTCATAACCCCACACTCGACAGAAAGGGACACATGCGATTCGAGATTTTCAATGTGGATGGCGGACAGGTGATTCGGTCATGAGCGAGACAGCGAAGCTCGGGTACATCGGGCTGGGCAACATGGGTACGCCGATGGCCAAGAAGATGGTCGAATGGCCGGGCGGGTTAACAATTTACGACATCCGGACCGAGGCGATGACTCCGTTGGCCGAGCGGGGCGCCGTGCTGGCCGACAGCATCGCCGACGTCGCTGCCGCCGACATCATCAGTGTCACTGTGCTCAACGACGAGCAGGTGCGTGAGGTTCTCGGGGAGCTGGCGTCACATGTAAAGCCCGGCACGATCATTGCGATTCACTCCACGATTAGTGACACCACTGCCGAGGAGCTCGCGCGCGAATTGGAGCCGCGCGATATTCATGTGGTCGATGCGCCGATCAGTGGCGGCACACGAGCCGCGCGTTTCGGTCAACTCGCAACCATGGTCGGGGCCACCGATGAAGTCTTTGCCCGCGTCAAAGAGCCGTTCTCCCATTGGGCGGAGTTGGTTATCCATGCCGGTCCACCCGGCGCCGGCACCCGGATGAAGCTTGCCCGCAACATGCTCACCTTTACTACGTGGGCGGCGGTGGGTGAGGCCTGGAAACTGGCCGATGCCGCAGGGCTGAACCTGCAGGATCTCGGCAACGTGGTGCGGCACACAGACAAGCTGACCGGCGGCGCCGGGTCGATCATGTACCGCGACGACACGAAAGATCTTGAGCCGGGGCACTTCCTTTACGAAGGTTTCATGCACACCCGGATCTTGGGAGAGAAGGACCTCAGCCTGGCACTCGCGCTGGGTGAATCGGTTTCGGTTGAACTGCCGCTGGCCAAGCTGGCACTTGAGCGACTGGCGTCTGGTCTTGGGGTACCGCACACGGAGGAAGAGACGTAATGGACGAGCTTCGCCGCAAGGGCCTGGAAAAGATGAACGAGGTCTATGCGTGGGAGATGCCGGACGTGCCGGGCGAATTTTTCGCGCTGACCGTCGAGCATTTGTTCGGCCGAATCTGGACGCGGCCGGGATTATCAATGCGCGACCGGCGAATGATGCTGATTGCAGTGCTGACCACACTGAACCAAGAGGAGCTGCTCGAGGTTCAGGTGAACGCCATCCTGCAGAACGAGGAATTGACCAGGGAGGAATTGCGTGAGATGGCAATCTTCCTGACGCACTATGTCGGCTTCCCGCTGGGCTCCAAGCTCGACGGCGTGATCAAACGGGTGACGGCCAAGCGCAAGAAGGCCGCCGCAGCTGGCAAGGGCGATGACAAGAAGGCCAACGTCAACGATGCCGTCAAGATGCACACGCGGAACACTCTCGACTAGCGACGCCCGCTAGAGTGACGTTTCGTGCGCGTCCTGGTGATCGGCTCCGGTGCCCGCGAACATGCCTTGCTGCTGGCGCTGCGCGACGATCCGGAGGTCGAGACGCTGGCCGTGGCTCCCGGCAACGCCGGCACCGCGTCGATAGCTGACCAGCATCAGGTTGACATCACGTCTGGCGATGACGTCGTCGCTTTGGCCCGCCGACTCCGGTCCGACCTGGTCGTCATCGGTCCCGAGGTCCCACTGGTGCTCGGAGTGGCCGACGCCCTGCGCAGCGCCGGCATCGCGTGTTTCGGGCCCAGCAAGGCTGCGGCCCGCATCGAAGGCTCCAAGGCATTTGCCAAAGACGTGATGGCGGCCGCCGGTGTCCGCACCGCGTCGAGTGAGATCGTCGACAGCCCAGCGCGTTTGGATGCCGCGCTGGACCGGTTCGGACCGGCCACCGGCGAGCCTGCCTGGGTGGTGAAGGACGACCGGCTGGCCGCCGGAAAAGGTGTGGTGGTGACACCGGACCGCGACGTCGCACGTGCGCACGCCGCGAGCCTGCTCGAGTCCGGGCATCCGGTGCTGCTGGAGTCCTATCTGGACGGTCCTGAGGTTTCGCTGTTCTGCGTCGTCGACGGCAACACCGTAGTGCCGCTGCTGGCAGCACAGGATTTCAAGCGGGTCGGCGACGGCGACACCGGACCCAACACCGGTGGCATGGGTGCCTACGCGCCGCTGCCGTGGCTACCGTCCGACGTCTACCACGCGATGGTCAGCAAGATCGTGGAACCGGTTGCGGCCGAACTCGTCCGGCGCGACAGCCATTTCTCCGGGTTGCTGTATGCCGGTCTGGCGATCACTTCGAACGGGCCGGCGGTCATCGAATTCAATTGCCGGTTCGGCGATCCGGAAACCCAGTCTGTGCTCGCATTGCTCGATTCGCCGTTGGGCCAGCTGCTAAACTCGGCAGCTACCGGTCAGCTAGCCGATTTCGGCGAACTGCATTGGCGCGACGGTGCGGCAGTGACAGTGGTGCTGGCGGCGGAAAATTATCCGGCCCGGCCACGCCTCGGGGACGTCGTCGTCGGATCGGAGGCCGACGGGGTTTTTCATGCCGGAACGGTCCGACGCGACGACGGCGAGATCGTCTCATCGGGTGGCCGCGTGCTCTCGGTTGTGGGCACCGGCCCGGACTTGGCGGCGGCCCGTTCGGCCGCTTATGATATGTTGGGATCAATTCGGTTGCCCGGCAGCCACTTCCGCACTGACATAGGTTTAGCGGCTGCAGAAGGCAAGATCAAGGTTTAGAAGCCCGCGGCCTGGCCGTCGCGGCGCGGGTCGCTCACCGCGAGATAGCCGTCATCGAGGTGCCAGATCGCCTGGCAGCTGCCGAACTGGCCGTAGTCGTCCGCGGTCACCACCAGCTGGTGGCCGCGGCGGGCAAGTTCGTCCAGCATTGATGACGGAAACCCCTTCTCGCAGCTGACTTGCAGGCCCTGCTCCCAGCGGAAGCGCGGGCCGTCGCACGCTGCTTGTGGGTTCTGACCCTGGTCGACGATGCGCGATACCACCTGCACGTGACCCTGGGGCTGCATCGTGCCGCCCATCACCCCGAAACTCATCACCGGTGCGCCGTCTTTGGTCAGAAAGCCCGGGATGATGGTGTGGTACGGCCGCTTGTTCGGGCCCACCCGGTTCGGATGTCCTGGTGCCGCAGCAAAATCCGCACCACGATTCTGCAGCGAAATCCCGGTGCCCGGCACCACCACGCCGGAGCCGAATCCCGTGTAGTTCGACTGAATCATCGACACCATCACCCCCGAGGCGTCGGCGGCGGTCAGATACACGGTGCCTCCAGTGGGCGTGCCGGCCGACGCCGGCTTGGCCCGGTCCGGCTCGATCAGCGCGGCGCGCTGTCGCAGGTACTCCTCGTTTAGGAGGTGCTCCGGGCGCACCGTCATATGCTCGATATCGGAGACGTAGGCTTGCGCGTCGGCGAAAGCGAGCTTGACCGCCTCGATCTGCAGATGCGTACTATCGGCGGAATCCGTTGGCAACGAGGCTACATCGAAGTTTTCCAGGATGCCGAGGGCGATCAAGGCGACGATGCCTTGGCCGTTGGGCGGAATCTCATGGAGGGTGTACCCGCGATAAGAGCCGCTAACCGTGCCGACCCAGTCGGCCCGATGTGCGGCCAAGTCAGCGGCGCGCATGACGCCGCCGTTGACCGCCGAGTGGGCCTCGAGTTTCGCCGCGAGTTCTCCACGATAGAACGCCTCGCCGTTGGTCGCGGCGATCATCTCCAGCGTGGCCGCATGGTCGGGAAACCTGACCAGCTCACCGGGCTTCGGCGCCCGGCCACCGGGAATGAACGCCTCGGCGAACCCCGGTTGAGAATCGAATAGCGGCACCTGCGCCGCCCATTGCGCCGCGATCGTGGAAGAGACGAGAAAGCCGTTGCGGCCGTACCGGATCGCAGGCTCAAAGAGCCGCTCGAACGGAAGTTTCCCGAACTTGGCGTGCAGTTCGACCCACGCCGACACCGCACCCGGCACCGTGACGGAGTTCCAGCCCAGCGCGGGAACGGCGTTGCCACCGAAATACTCTGGTGTCCAGCCTGCCGGTGAGCGCCCCGATGCGTTCAATCCGTGCAATTGGCGACCGTCCCAGACAATGGCGAATGCGTCCGAGCCGATCCCGTTAGACACCGGTTCCACCACGGTGAGAGCGATTGCGGTGGCGATCGCCGCGTCGACCGCGCAGCCGCCGTCGGCGAGCATCCGGAGACCTGCTTGAGCGGCAAGCGGTTGCGATGTGCACACCACGTTGGTTGCCAGCACGGGTTTGCGGGGCCACGCGTACGGCAGATCCCATCCGAACTGGCTCACCGCTCAGCCTCCGTTTCCGAATCGCTTCGCCACCGCGCGGCGGTCGATCGAACCTTTTGCGGTGTGCGGCAACTCGGTGGTCACCGCGATGTTGGCGGGCACCTCGAAGGCGGCCAGCCGTTGTCGGCAGAATTCGGCGAGTTCATCGGCGGTCGGGGTAGCCGTTGAGCCGGGCACAATCACGGCAGCGACCGTCTCGCCGTAGAGGGGATCGGGGACGGCGAAAACGGCTGCTTCGACGACGTTTGGGTGACTGGCGAGCACGCCCTCGACGCGTTCGGGCGATATCTTCTCGCCGCCCCGGTTGATCAGTTCCTTGATGCGGCCGCGCAGCGTCAGCTCGCCATCCGCCGATAGCGATCCCAGATCGCCGGTGTGCAGCCACCCGTCGGTGAAGGTGCTTGCAGTTGCGGTCGAATTGCCAAGGTAGCCGCGGACTACGGTGCGACCGCGGACCCAGATCTCCCCGACGGCATCGGGCGGGCAGGGCCGGCCGCCGTCTCCGACGATCTGCACCTGCACTCCCGTCGACCGACCGACGAGGCCGGCCGTCACCGTGTCGTTCTCGCTGGTGCTTGCCATCTGATGAGTGGCCTCGGTCATGCCGTACGCGGACAGCACCGGTGCCGCGAACGCCTTCTGCAGCGCTTCGGCCGTCTCTGGGCTCAGCGCTGCGCTGCAGCTGCGAATGAAGCGCAGCGGGGCCCGGCGGGGCTGGCCGTCAGCAGCCTGGCGTCCCAGAAGGATTTGGTGAATGGTCGGCACGGCGGTGAACCAGGTTGCGTTCGCGACGTCAATGTCGTCGTCGAACGTGTGCGTGGAAAACCGTCCGCGAGCGGGGATCAGCACAGTCCCTCCCGACGCCAGCGTCGACAGCAGAGCGGCAATCAGTCCGTGGCCGTGGAACAACGGCATCACCGCGACGGTCGCATCCTCGGGATCGAGCCGGTAGGTGGCGATGACTCCGCGGACCGAGGACGCAATGTTGTCGTGGGTCCAGGGGACCATCTTCGGGGCACCGGTGGTACCGCCGGTGAACATGATCAGCGCGTCGTCGGGCCGCAACCCGTCGGGGCCCGCGGTGACCGGTGATGGCGCCAGGGCGCTGTCGAGGTGGACGGCGATGGGGCCGGCCGACAGCGAGATCGGCCAGAACGGGAGGGTCGGCTCGGCGTCGTTCAGGTCACCGTCGACCAACACAACCCGCGCCCCTGCGGCGGTAACCCGGGCCTGTTGGTCGGCGACGGGCAAGGCGGGGTCCAACGGGACGACGACGAGGCCCGCGCGCGAAGCCGCCAACAATCCGACGACGAACTCGGCACTGCTCGGTGCCCGCAGGCCGACCCGGTCGCCGGCGAGCAGGCCGCCCGCGGTCAGCTGTTCGGCCAGCTCGTCGACCAGCCGGTCAAGCTCGCGGTAGCTGATCGAGAGGCGCTCCGCGGTGACGATCAGCGCGGGTTCCTCCGGGTGGCGACTTGCCGTCGCCGCGAGCAGATCGGCGATCCGTGGGCTGGTGTCGGTGTCGTGGGCAGTCATCGTTCACACTCCTTCCTGGGTGCGAAACCGGGTCTTACCTGCACGATGCCCGGATGCCGCGCAGCCGTCCAATATCGATCCGCTAATGCTTGATAGACGCCGTGTATCACTGCATAGCAGCTTGGTCTTGGACGGCTGCGCGACATCCGACAACAGTGGAGGCCATGACCACCCAATCGGCACCTCCCGAGCTGACCAACGGCTTCCACGTGGTCGTCGACGCCCTCAAGCTGAACGGCGTCGACACCATCTACGGGCTGGTCGGCATCCCGATCACCGACCTCGCCCGTCTCGCGCAGAAATCGGGAATCCGCTTCATCGGTTTCCGGCACGAGACCTCGGCCGGAAACGCCGCGGCGGCGGCCGGCTTTCTGACCCGGCGGCCCGGCGTGTGCTTGACGGTTTCGGCACCCGGTTTCCTCAACGGCCTGGTTGCGCTGGCCAACGCCACGACCAACTGTTTCCCGATGATCCAGATCTCGGGATCGAGCGAGCGGCACCTGGTGGACATGCAACGCGGCGACTACGAGGAACTCGATCAACTCAGCGCGGCCCGGCCGTTCGCGAAGGCGGCATACCGCATCGGGCGGGTAGAGGACATTGGCCTGGGCATCGCCCGTGCGATTCGCACCGCGGTCTCCGGGCGACCCGGCGGCGTCTATCTCGACATCCCAGGCGCTGTGCTCGCGCAGACCATCGACGCACAAGCCGCGGCGAACACGATCTGGCGGGTCATCGACCCCGATCCGGCTCAATTGCCGGCGCCCGAGGCGGTCGATCGCGCCTTGCACTTACTGACTCAGGCGCAACGGCCGCTGATCGTCATCGGCAAGGGTGCGGCATACGCGCAAGCCGACGAGGTCATTCGAAAGTTCGTGGAAACCACCGGCATTCCCTATCTGCCGATGTCGATGGCCAAGGGGCTGCTGCCCGACACCCACCCACAGTCCGTCGCGGCGGCGCGCTCACTGGCGCTGGCCCGCGCCGACGTGGTCATGCTGGTCGGTGCCCGGCTGAACTGGTTGCTGAGTCATGGCGAGTCACCGCCGTGGTCAACCGACACGCAGTTCGTCCAGATCGATATCGCGGCCTCCGAATTCGACAGCAACCGACCGATCGCCGCGCCGCTGGCCGGCGACATCGGCTCGGCGATGTCGGCACTGCTCGATCGCGTTGACGGCCATCCGATCGCCGCACCGCCGGCGTGGACCAGTGAACTCGCCGAGCGTCGGGCCCGCAACGACGTGTCGATGCGCGAGCGCCTGGCCGAGGATCCGCATCCGATGCGGTTCCTCAACGCGTTGCGTGCGATTCGTGATGTGCTGCAACAGCATCCGGAGGTGTATCTGGTCAACGAGGGCGCCAACGCGTTGGACACCGCCCGCAACGTGATCGGGATGCAACTGCCGCGACACCGGCTCGACAGCGGGACCTGGGGTGTGATGGGCATCGGCATGGGCTACGCCATCGCCGCGGCGGTCGAAACCGGACAACCGGTGGTGGCCATCGAGGGCGACAGCGCGTTTGGCTTCAGCGGCATGGAATTCGAGACGATATGCCGCTATCGGCTGCCGATCACGGTTGTCATCCTCAACAATGGCGGCGTCTATCGCGGCGACGAGACCTCGGACGCGGATCCCGCGCCCACTGTCCTGAGCCCTCATGCGCGACACGAGTTGATCGCAGAGGCGTTCGGCGGCAAGGGCTATCACGTTACGGCTCCCTCCGAGCTGCAATCCGCGTTGAACGAGGCGCTGGCATCGAAGGGCCCGGCGATTATCGACTGCGAACTCGACCCGGCCGCGGGGGTGGAGAGCGGACACCTGACCAGCCTCAACCCGAAAAGCGCTGCTAACACCGCATCCTGAAAGATGACTGTCAGCGTCGGCCCGTCATTCCGAGCAAACGCGCATCGAAAAACTCGTCCAGGCCCAACTTTTGAGCACTCGCCGAAAATGCCCGGGCCACTGGCGATCCGGGCTCGCCGGAGCTGGTGGCGACGCTGATTTGCGCCTTGAGCACCGGATCGACGAGTTCATATACCCGGATGTCGCCTGCCATCAAGCTTGTCCACAGCCAGGTGTGCGGCACGATGCAAGCCCAGTCACCCGTGGCGACCTGCGCCAACAATGAAGCGACCGAATCAGTTTCCACCTGCGGGGTGATAGTGAACGCGTGGTCGGCGAAGCCAGCGTCGATGACCTGCCGGTCCAGCATATCCGGCGCCAGCAATGCCAGTGGCCGGCACCTCCTGCCGGACCGGCGCGAGTTTCAAGTGTCTCAACGCGTGCTACGGCCAGCAAGCACCCGATATCGTCGTCGCTACGGTAGCTGATACGATTGGCGTCTCGAAGCCCTTCCGCCCCCAGCAGCCGAACCGAAGGTTGATCACATGCCCAAGCCCGTCATCGTCAGTGCTGTCCGGACTGCCATCGGGACATCATTCAAGGGTTCATTGGTCAATACTCCTCCCGAGGTCCTCGCGACCACCATCCTGCAAGAAGCGGTCCGACGGTCCGGAATCGAGACGGCCGATATCGACGATGTGATATTTGCCGAATCCCACTACGGCGGAGGCGATCTGGCGCGTTACGCCGCGGCGGCCTCGGGCATGGCTTCGATACCCGGTCAGGCCGTCAACAGGCACTGTGCGGGCAGCCTCACCGCAGTTGCCAACGCGGCCGCGCAGATCGGCTCCGGCGTCGAGCGTGTGGTCGTCGGCGGCGGAGTGCAGTCGCTGTCGATGACTCCGCTGATGAAGCAACGCATCCCGGGGCCGACCCTGGAGTTCCAAGACCAGTGGCTCCCGCCCACGCATGTGGAGGCTCCCGACGCGCCAACCCGCGACATGTCGATCACGGTGGGGTGGAACACCGCTAAAGCAGTCGGAATCAGTCGCGAAGACATGGATGCCTGGGCGCTACGGTCACACCAACGCGCCATCGGGGCGATCGACAGCGGCGCCTTCGTCGACGAGATCGTCCCGCTGAAGATTCAGGGCCCAGACGGCGAGCTGGTTGAGTTCAGCGTGGACGAACATCCGCGCCGCGCCACCAGCATGGAGAAGCTGGCATCGCTGAAAGTCCTCCACCCGGAGATCGAGGGATTTTCCATCACCGCCGGCAACAGCAGCGGGACCAACGATGCGGCTGCCGCGCTGACGCTGGCCGACGAGGACTTCGCCCGATCTGCCGGGCTCACCGTGCTGGGCTCGGTCAAGACGTGGGCCACGGTCGGCGTCGACCCGAAGGACACCGGTCTTGGCGCGGTGCAGGTGATCGGGAAGGCGTTGGACCGGGCGGGTCTGAGCCCCGATGACGTCACGCTGTGGGAGATCAACGAGGCGTTCGCCTCGGTGCCGATCGCCGCATGCCGCGAATACGGGCTTGACGAGGATCGGGTCAACATCTATGGGAGTGGTTGCAGCCTGGGCCACCCCATCGCGGCCAGTGGCGCGCGGATGCTCACCACACTGGCGTATGAGTTGCGCCGTCGCGGTGGCGGAGTTGGTGTGGCGGCGATGTGCGCGGGCGGGGGCCAGGGTGGCGCCGTCGTCATCGAGGTCTAAACCGCTTCTCGGCGGTCGGCGATCAGCTGCCTTGCGTGCTCGAGGATGCAGTTGAGGCCGAATTCGAAGTTGATGTCGTCGGCCACGCCGATGCGGTGGCCTTTTTCGGTGAGTTCGGCGATGAGCGGCATGGCCTCGGGATCGATTACCGGAGTTGTGCCGCTGCGATAGCTTTGCGCTCCGCCGGATTTGTCCTGCAGGCGTTCTAGAACTGCCGCACCTTGGGTGTGAACGGAAATGCTGGCATAGGTATCGAAAGCGTCCTCGGCCGATAAGCCTGCCTCGACCAGAGTGGCCACCGCCTTCTCGAGCTTCTGGAATGCGGCTTGCGTTGCCTCTCGACCGAAGGTGCCTCGGATCAGGATGAGGTCGCAGAGGATCGGATTGCTCCGGAAAGTCTCGCGCATCTTTCGACCGTGATTGCGCAACGACTCCCGCCAATCCTGACCTTCGACGAATGGTGTTGCGAAATCGTACTGGCCCAGCGCGCGATCGGTCATCGCGTTGAGCAGATCGTCCTTTTTGCGGAAGTACCAGTAGATACTCGTCACACCGACGTCGAGGTGCTTGGCCAACAGCGGCATGCTCAAGCCGTCGACCGAAACTTCCCGGGCCACTTCGAAAGCGCCATTGATGATTTCGTCGACGCTGATCGATCCACGTTCACGTCGCTGCCGCTTGTCCGCGACCTGCTTCGCCAATTCGGCTAACCTCCGTGTGCCCGGTGAAGCGGTCGCCGCAGGCATCGCGCCCGTAGTCGCATAGGCACAGCAAACGCTCTGTAACGGGCTATCGTATCAGATATCGTAAGGCTTCTGGTAACCCTCAGGCCGTCACTAGCGGTGCAATCCAGGTCAATTCGGCTGGCAGCTGCGAGCTCCAGAATGACGCGTCGTGACCGCCGGGGGAGAACCCGCCCGACGGCGGGTTGGGCAGCTGAGCGATGAACTGCCGTGTCGCGGCGTAGAACGGATCGCTGTTACCGCAGTCCACCCTGATCGGGATGGACGCCAGCG
The DNA here is from genome assembly GCA_963744835.1 of uncultured Actinomycetota bacterium. Classification (GTDB taxonomy): domain Bacteria; phylum Actinomycetota; class Actinomycetes; order Mycobacteriales; family Mycobacteriaceae; genus Mycobacterium. The sequence goes on along the minus strand of CAVUVB010000005.1, from coordinate 305,177 downwards.
CGGGCATCCCGAATACCGAGTTGGCCGACCAATCGTCGGGGCCGTCGAATGCGCCGGGCGCGGCCGCCCCCGGCGACAACCACAGCGCCGGGCTCACTGCGCAGATCGCCGCGGTGCGGCCCGCTCCGAGTCGGCCGCCCAGCAGTAATGCGCCGTAACCGCCCATCGACCAGCCCAGAAAAGCGACCCGGGAGGTATCCAGACCCTTGGTCTCCAGCATCGGGATCAGCTCGTTCAATACCATGGCGCCGGAATCTTCGCCGGAAGCCCTTTTGTGCCAATAGCTTCCGCCGCCGTCGACAGCGACCACGGCGAACGGCGGCAGGCCGGCGCCGACCGCTTGGGCCAATCCCTGTTCGACACCGCCGTCCATCACGGTGGCCGCGCTACTTCCCTTGCCGTGTAGGGCGATCACCGGTCGGAGGGGTTTGGTTTGACCGGGCGGGCGCGCGATCGCCCAATTCGTCGCTACCCCACCGCGCGCCGCCGACACGAACGAGCCGGTCACCATCGTCGGGGCCGATTGAAGCGGCGGGGCCGGCTCCAGCGGCGGATGCGGCGCCAGCGGAACACCGGTACCGGTCATCGTCACCGGTGCGCTGAGCGGTGGTCGCGGGGGCACCAACTTGTCCAACGCGTAGCCGCCGACGGCTCCGACCGCCGCACCGGCGCCAAGGCGCAGCACAGCGCGACGACTCAAGTGCGGCATGCGGGTCATGATGCCACTACCGGACTGGCGTTTGACCGAAAGGGCAATGCGGCGCCACCCTGACTGGCACGATTACGTGGGTGACTGCAGCTGTCACTCCCAAAGGAGAACGCCGGCGGTACGCGCTTGTCAGCGCCGCCGCCGAGCTGCTGTGCGAAGGCGGGTTCGAGGCGGTCCGTCATCGGGCGGTCGCGCGCCGGGCGGGTCTTCCACTGGCGTCGACTACCTATTACTTCTCGAGCCTCGACGACCTCATCGCCAGCGCGGTCGCGCACGTCGGGCTGCTGGAGGTGGCGCAGCTGCGGGCCCAGGTCACCACCCTGTCTCGTCGGCGCCGCGGCCCTGAGACTATCGCCGACCTGCTGGTCGACCTACTCGTTGGCAGTGAATCCGGCCCGCACCTCACCGAGCAGTTGATCTCGCGCTATGAGAGTTGCATCGCTTGTGCGCGCTTGTCCGCGCTACGCGAGATTCAGCGGCGCAACCTGCGCCAGCGCGTCGACGCGATCGCCGAAGTCATCGGGCGCTCAGGACGCACGCTGCGTCTAGAGCTGGTCTCGGCTTTGGTCTTCGCGGTCGACGGCGCGGTGATTTCAGCCTTGGTCGACGACGAGCAGGATCCACGCGCTGTGGCGCGCGCCACTGTGATCGACATCATCGACGCGTTGGCGCCGTTCGACCGGCAACCTATGCGGCTTCAGATTCCCGCTGGCTGAATTAGCCGGTAAAGCGTCGTTTTTGGAATCTTAAGCGCAGTGTTTTCAGCCTGTTGAAACTGCGTTAACACCGGATGTGCGGCACGGTGGATTGGCCTAAACCCATGGTAGGAACGTTGAAAGGTTGTTGAAAGGGCGTTGCAAAGGACGCGCCGAGAGGAGCCATGATCGAGGTCGAGGCGGCGCTGGAGGAGCCGCGACTGCGCCGGGTCATGGGGCCCGGCGTGCTGCTGCTGTTCATCATCGGCGACATCCTCGGGACTGGCGTGTACGCGCTGATCGGCGATGTGGCCGCCGAAGTCGGTGGAGCAGCGTGGGTTCCGTTTCTGCTGGCCTTCTTCATCGCCGCGGTAACCGCATTGAGTTACCTGGAGCTGGTCACTAAATATCCGCAAGCCGCAGGGGCCGCACTTTACGCGCAGAAAGCGTTCGATAAGCCGTTCATTACCTTCCTGGTGGCCTTCGTGGTGATGTGCGCGGGCATCACATCGGCGTCGACCGCATCGCGGTTCTTCGCGGCCAACTTCTTCATTGCATTCCAATTCAGCTGGGGCACAGCGGGTCTTGTCATCGTCGCGCTGGTGTTTATGGCGGTGCTGGCTGCGGTGAACCTGCGCGGTGTCGGCGAGAGCATCAAGCTCAACGTCGTATTGACCTGCATCGAGGCCACCGGGTTGCTCTTGGTGATTCTCGTCGGCATGTGGGCGTTCCTCGACGGTCGGCATGCCGATTACTCGCGGATCGTCGCGTTCGACACCGCATCTGACAAAAACGTGTTCTTGGCCGTCACCACCGCTACCTCGCTGGCGTTTTTCGCGATGGTCGGATTCGAGGATTCGGTGAACATGGCCGAGGAGACCAAGAATCCGGTCAAGACCTTCCCGAAGGTGCTGCTGTCCGGGCTGGGCATTGCCGGTGTCGTCTACATGCTGGTGGCGATCATCTCGGTGGCGCTGGTACCCGTCGGCGTTCTGAAAGCCAGCGACACACCGTTGGTCGAGGTGGTCCAGGTCGGAGCGCCGCGCTTGCCGATCAAGAACATCCTGCCGTTCATCTCGATGGTCGCGGTCTCCAACACCGCACTGCTCAACATGCTGATGGCCAGCCGATTGATCTACGGGATGGCCCGCCAGCGGGTTCTGCCGCCGCTGCTGGGGATCGTCAGCCGCACCCGCCGCTCGCCGTGGGTAGCGATCGTGTTTACCACCGCAATCGCCTTCGGGGTGATCCTGTACGTCACGGCATTCGCCAACAGTAACGCCATCGCTGTGCTGGGCGACACCACGTCGCTGCTGTTGCTGGCGGTCTTTGCGATGGTCAACGTCGCCGTGCTGGTGCTGCGCCGCGATGTCCAGCGGCCGCGCCGCCATTTCCGGACGCCGACCCCGCTGCCGCTCATCGGTTGCGTGGCCTCGCTGTATCTGGTGACGCCGTTGTCTGGCCGGGCCGGTCAGCAGTATTTGCTGGCGGGCATCTTGATCGCCAGCGGTGTGGTGCTCGCACTAATTACCTTGTTTTTTAATCGCCGCCGCGCGAGCCGAGAGGTGGAGATCGGCGAGCTCGCGCCGGTTGCCGCTACAACGGGCTAAGGCTGGGTTGCCCGCCTCCTCACGCCGTTCCGACGTGCATCGTCGGCAGGCTAGCCATCGAGTTGTCGGCGGATCGCGGTCAAGCCGAGCTGCGCCTCTTCCAGAAGTGCAGCGAGGTGCGCGAGCCGCTCCCGTAGTTCGTCGGTGTCCGGTTGCGGGGCCGCACGCCGACGTGGCGCGGACGCCAAACCGGGCGGCAGGGTCGGGGTGACGATATAACCGGTTGCGAAGTTGCCGTAGACGGTCACGTCTTCTGGTCGGTGATAGGCGTACAGCGCGACGTAGGCACACACCACGGCGTCGACGGGATCCTCGTCTCTGTCGAGCTGTCCCGGTCGAGTCGCGGCGGCAACGCGCTTGCGCAGTTCCACCCACGAGACATTGTGGTTCACCCGCAGTCGCGGTGTCGCCGTGTCGAGTCCCTCGATCAGCGTCATCAATCGCAGCAGCTCACCTTGACGCCCCTCGAAAGAACCCTTCTTGTACTTCAGGGTCTTCTCCAAGCCGAATAACACGATGGTCGCCGGGTGCGGATACACCTCGATGGCTCGGCGTGGCGAACTCGACATGGGATTCATGTCGAGAGTGAGTGCGGTGGCGATCCGCGCGCCGCGCGGATCGTTGAATTCGGGCTTTTCCGCGAACGCGGGACGCGCCCCTGCCTCGAACCGGTGGAAGTCACGGTTGAGGGCCGCCTCGCACGGTCGATGTCCCGTCGGATTCTTCACAATCAACGGTGCATCGATAGCCACCAGGCAATCGTCATTGACATAGGGCGACACCGCGGTCTCGATGCTCGCGTCGTCCTGCGCGGCGCCGATGTGCAGAAGTCGGCCGTCGGCACCAATGACCGCGACACCGGTGCTGTTTTTCTCGCCCCATGCTAGATCGAGCCCAACGAAGTGCATGGGGCTACTGTGCCTGATCCGCGGGCCTCGCGGCCGTAAGCTGTGTATTTGTGACGATCCCGAACGTGCTGGCCAACCGCTACGCCAGCGCCGAGATGGTGGCGATCTGGTCGCCTGAGGCCAAAGTCATCGCCGAGCGGCGGCTATGGCTGGCGGTGCTGCGGGCGCAGGCGGAATTGGGGGTCGAGGTCCCCGAAGCCGCCGTCGTCGACTACGAACGGGTGCTTGACGATGTCGACCTAGCCTCGATTGCTGCCCGCGAGCGGGTGCTGCGCCATGACGTCAAGGCCCGCATCGAGGAGTTCAACGCGCTGGCCGGCCACCAGCAGGTGCATAAAGGCATGACCAGCCGCGACCTGACCGAAAACGTCGAGCAGCTGCAGGTTCGCCGGTCGCTGGAATTGGTGTTCGCGCACGGCGTGGCGGTGGTGGCCCGACTGGCCGAGCGCGCAGTGACCTACCGCGACCTGGTTATGACCGGACGCAGCCACAACGTCGCGGCACAGGCCACCACGTTGGGCAAGCGGTTCGCCTCGGCGGCACAAGAAACCCTGCTGGCGTTGACAAGGCTGCGGGAACTGATCGACCGCTACCCGCTGCGCGGCATCAAAGGACCAATGGGTACCGCGCAGGACATGCTCGACCTACTCGACGGTGATGTGGCGAAGCTGGCTGAGCTTGAACGGCGTGTCGCCGATTTCCTTGGATTCACAACGGTTTTGACCAGTGTGGGGCAAATATATCCGCGTTCGCTGGATCACGAGGTGGTATCCGCTCTGGTGCAGCTGGGCGCCGGGCCGTCATCGCTGGCGCACACCATCCGACTTATGGCCGGCCATGACCTGGTCACCGAGGGTTTCGCACCGGGGCAGGTCGGCTCGTCGGCGATGCCGCACAAAATGAATACCCGCAGTTGCGAGCGGGTCAACGGCTTGCAGGTGGTGCTGCGCGGATATGCCTCGATGGCCGCCGAACTCGCTGGCGCGCAGTGGAACGAAGGCGACGTGTTCTGCTCGGTGGTGCGCCGAGTGGCGTTGCCGGACAGCTTCTTCGCCGTCGATGGGCAGATCGAGACGATGTTGACGGTGCTGGACGAATTCGGCGCTTATCCGGCTGTCATCCAATGCGAGCTGGATCGCTACCTACCATTCCTGGCCACCACCAAGGTGTTGATCGCCGCGGTGCGCGCCGGGATGGGGCGCGAGGCCGCCCATCAGGTAATCAAAGAACACGCGGTGGCCGCCGCGCTGGCGATGCGGGAACGCGGTGCCGAGCCCGAGCTGCTCGAGCGGCTAGCCGCCGACCCGCGACTGCCGCTGGACCGTGCGACGCTGGATGCCGCACTGGCCGACAAGCAGGCCTTCACCGGAGCCAGCGGCGACCAAGTCGACACGGTGGTTGCGGCGGTGGACGCGCTGGTCACCCGCTATCCGGACGCAGCCAAATACACCCCGGGCGCCATCCTATGACGCTGGCCGCCGCGCTCCCGGGGATCGACTTCACCGATCTGGACAACTTCGCCAACGGATTTCCGCACGACTTGTTCGCGCTCCATCGTCGAGAAGCGCCGGTGTACTGGCACGAGCCCACCGAGCATAGCCCCGATTCCGAGGGCTTCTGGTCCATCGCCACCTACGCGGAAACGCTTGCCGTGCTGAAGGATCCGGTGACATTCTCCTCCGTGACCGGCGGCGATCGACCCTTCGGCGGCACGCTGTTGCAAGACCTGGCTATCGCGGGCCAGGTACTCAACATGATGGACGACCCGCGGCATTCGCAGATCCGGCGGCTCGTCAGCTCCGGGCTGACGCCGCGGATGATCCGTCGTGTCGAGGACGATCTTCGGGCCCGATCGCGTCGGCTGCTGGATGCGGTGGTGCCAGGCGAACCGTTCGACTTTCTGGTTGACATCGCCGCCGAAGTACCCATGCAGATGATCTGCATCTTGCTGGGAGTCCCGGAATCCGAACGACATTGGCTCTTCGAGACCATCGAGCCGCAGTTCGACTTCGGCGGATCGCGCAAGGCGTCCCTCGCGCAGATGTCGGCCGAGGAGGCCGGGTCGCGGATGTACGCCTACGGGCAGGAGTTGATCGCGTCGAAGCGTGCTGCGCCGACCGACGACATGCTGTCGGTCGTCGCGAACGCAAAGCTCGACGACCCAGACAACCTCGCCGCGCCGGCCATGTCGGAACTCGAGTTGTACTTGTTCTTCAGTCTGCTTTTTAGCGCCGGTGCGGAGACGACGCGTAATGCGGTCGCGGGCGGCCTGCTGGCGCTGGCCGACCATCCCGAGCACTTGCGCTCGCTGCGTGCGGATCTGGATTTGCTGCCAACGGCGGTCGAGGAGATGATTCGGTGGACGTCACCGTCGCCGTCCAAGCGGCGCACCGCCACCCGCGACGTCATGCTCGGCGGACGGTCGGTCGAGGCGGGCCAGAAAGTACAGATCTGGGAAGGCTCAGCCAACCGCGACGCTAACGTGTTCGACCGCGCCGACGATTTCGACATCACCCGAAAGCCCAACCCCCACCTGGGCTTCGGACAAGGTGTGCATTACTGTCTGGGAGCCAATTTGGCTCGGCTGGAACTGCGGGTCCTCTACGAAGAACTGCTGTCGCGCTTTGACACCGTGCAGGTTGTGCGGCCCGTGGAATGGACCCGCAGTAACCGGCATACCGGCATCCGGCACTTGGTCGTGGAATTGCGCGGAGGTTCGTGAAGTTTCGGACGGCCAATATCGAGCCGCCGCCGGACGTGTTCGCTGCGGTGATGGCGACCGGAATCGTGTCGATCGCTGGGCGTAATCACCACTATCTCGAGCTCAGCGACACGCTGGGCGTCCTGGCATCAGTCGGTCTTGGGGTGCTCGTGGCGGTGGTCATCGCGGCCGCGGCGATCACAATCCGAAAGCCACTCTGGGACTTGGCCGATCCTGACATCAGGTGGGTGTGCGGTCGATGCAGACGATTTCGTTGGTTTTCTTCTGGGATGCTTTCGCGGTTTGGCTGATTGTGGCGGTCGCCGGGCTGCTGCGTTTTCGGCGCACCCTTACCGGTCAGCGCGATTTGCCGGACCTTCGAGCGCCCTGACAGCAATCCCCGCCGACCGTAGCTCGAGGGCGGCAAGCCCCCGGATGGCGTCGGGATCGGCAACGCGCCACGCACCGACCGGGTCGGTGCTGACGGCGGTCAGCCTGCGCGGCGGCCGGTTCGCTAAGGCCCGCAGCGCCAGCAGCTGTTGGCCGGCCGGTGTGGTCGCCAGCGTGCTCACGGTCCATTTGCGCCGGAAGAACCGGATCCGCAAAAACAGCCAGGGCATCGTCACCGCGAGGATCGGCGGTGACGCGACCGCCACGGCAAGCAGCACCGAGAGCCAACTGGCCGTGGCGTGCAGGCTGTGACCGGCGCCGGCAATGTCGAGAGCGGCATCGGCGGCCGCGGTGATGGGCTTGCTTACCGCATCCCCGAGCAGCGGAATGTGGTGGGCACCGCGGCCGGCGGATGCCAGGTTGTCGGCGACGCCCCGCGAGCCGGTCTCGATCTGGCGGCCAGCCTTGCCGATCACGGCGATAGCATCGTGCACGGCGAGGCCCACGAACACCCATATCGCCGTCCAGATCGTGACCGTGACATCGCTGAACAGTTGGGCCAGCAGTCGCACCGGCCTGGTGGAATATGGCAAAAACCGCGATCTCATAGCCCCGATCCCAGCACAGGGATTAAGGTCAGGGCGGCTAAGCCCCGGCCTTAGCCATCATCAGCTTGACGACGTCGCGGGCATGGCCGGTCGTGGTGGCATCGTCGTGCTGGCCGGAGGCCTCGGTGACCTTGACATCGAGGATGCAGTTGTAGGCGACGCCCACGGCGCGTTCGTCAGGGCTTAGCGCGTGACCATCCGACGACGACACCAGCACCACCGCGGTCAGCATTGTCCCGGCGGATTGGACATCGGTGATGTTGCTCAGGTAATCGGGGATGCCGACCTCGTCGGGTTCGTGACGGTAAATCAGTGTTTTGCCCTGGCAGCGTTGCCATTGACCGACGAATTTGTCGAAAAGCTCCGAGGCATCCCGCGGTGAAGCCAACGCAACGGCAGCCACATCGATCCAGAACCTGTCGTCGATGCCGTCAAACTCGTGGTGTGCCACCGGGAAAACGAGCAGCTCATCGGATCGCGACGCGAACCGCAACAATCACCTAACCTTTCCCTCGCCGCCGCTCTCACCGCGACCGCACCACGACAACGGCGCTTTATGCTGCCCGCTAGGCTGTCCCGATGCGTCCCGCTTTGTCCGACTACCGGCACCTAGCCAGTGGCAAAGTCCGCGAGCTCTACCGCGTCGACGACGATCATCTGCTGTTCGTCGCCACCGATCGGATTTCCGCATTCGACTACGTGCTCGACAGCCTGATTCCCGACAAGGGTCGCATCCTGACAGCGATGAGCGTGTTCTTCTTCAACCTCGTCGAGGCGCCCAACCACCTTGCCGGTCCGCCCGACGATCCGCGCATCCCCGACGAGGTACTCGGCCGCGCGCTGGTAGTGCGAGAGCTCGAGATGGTTCCGGTGGAGTGCGTCGCCCGCGGCTATCTGACCGGCTCCGGATTACTCGACTACGAGCAGACCGGCAAAGTCTGCGGCATCTCGTTGCCTCCGGGCCTCTGCGAGGCCAGCAGGTTCTCCACGCCACTGTTCACCCCGGCAACGAAAGCCGAACTGGGACAACATGATGAGAACATCTCGTTCGCAGAGGTGATCAAGATGGTCGGCGGGGTCCGCGCCAACCAATTGCGCGACCGCACTTTACAGACCTATGTCCAGGCCGCCGACCACGCGCTGAAAAGGGGAATCATCATCGCCGACACCAAGTTCGAGTTCGGTATCGACGCTCACGATAATCTGGCGCTCGCCGACGAAGTCTTCACCCCCGATTCGTCGCGGTACTGGCCGGCGGCCGATTACCGAGCCGGTGAGGTGCAGACCAGTTTCGACAAGCAGTTCGTCCGTAACTGGTTGACCGGTCCCGAGTCCGGCTGGGATCGGAATGGATCCCAGCCCCCGCCGCCGCTGCCCGAGAGCATTATCGATGCCACCCGCGCGCGTTACATCGATGCCTACGAACGGATCTCCGGGCAACGGTTCGACGACTGGATCGGACCGGAGGAGCGGCGCCCATGAGCGGAGCAGTCCCCGGCCAGCCGCCGATTGCGAAACGGGTGGAGAGCCGGCGGGAGTTTCACGGTGACGTGTTCGTCGATCCGTATGAATGGATGCGTGATAAGTCCAGTCCCGAGGTGATCGCATATCTGGAGGCGGAGAACGACTACGCCGACCAGACAACTGCTCACCTCGAGCCGTTGCGCCAGCGGATTTTCGACGAAATCAAGGCACGGACCAAGGAAACCGATCTGTCGGTGCCGATTCGTCGCGGTGACTGGTGGTATTACGCCCGTAGCTTTGAAGGCAAGCAGTATGGAGTCCAATGCCGTTGCCCGGTAGTCGATCCAACCGACTGGCACCCGCCGACTTTCGACGAGCACACCGAGATTCCCGGTGAGCAGGTACTGCTCGACGAGAACGTCGAAGCCGAGGGACACGAGTACTTTGCACTGGGTGCGGCCAGTGTCAGCCTGGACGGGAACCTGCTGGCGTACTCCGTCGACGTGATTGGTGATGAACGGTATACCTTACGGTTCAGGGACCTCCGCACTGGTGAGCAATACCCGGACGAGATCGTCGGCATCGGCGCCGGAGCGACCTGGGCCACCGACAACCGAACCGTCTACTACACCACGCTCGACGCGGCTTGGCGCCCCGATGCGGTGTGGCGACACCGGCTTGCCTCAGGTATTCCGGCGCAGAAGGTGTATCACGAAGCCGATGAGCGTTTCTGGCTTGCGGTGGGCCGCACCCGTAGCGATGCCTACGTGCTGATCGTCTCGGCGTCGGCCATCACCTCGGAGGTCCGCTACGCGGATGCGGGTGACCCGGAGGCCGAATTCGTCACCGTGCTGCCTCGGCGCGACGGTGTCGAGTATTCGATGGAACACGCCATCGTTCACGGACAGAACCGGTTTCTGATCCTGCACAACGACGGTGCGGTGAACTTCACACTGGTGGAGGCACCGGTCGATGACCCCGCTGCGCAGCGCACGCTGATCGGCCACCGCGACGACGTCAGGCTGGACGCCGTCGACGCCTTCGGCGGCCATCTGGTGGTCAGCTACCGCGGTGAGGCATTGCCGCGAATCCAGCTGTGGCCCATCGAAGGTGACGGCTACGGACGGCCTGAGGAGATCTCATTCGACTCGGAGTTGATGTCGGCCGGCCTGAGCGCCAACCCGAATTGGGACTCACCCAAGCTGCGGATCGGCGCGGGGTCGTTCGTCACCCCGATACGGATCTACGACATCGATCTCCTCACTGGTGAACGCACTCTCCTGCGCGAACAGCCGGTGCTCGGCGACTACCGACGCGAGGACTACGTAGAACGACGGGACTGGGCGCAGGCAGCCGACGGAACCCGGATCCCGGTCTCGATTGTGCACCGTGCCAACATCGAATTCCCTGCGCCGGCACTAGTTTACGGCTACGGAGCGTACGAGATCTGTGAGGATCCGCGATTCTCCATCGCCCGGCTATCGCTGCTGGACAGGGGCATGGTATTCGTCGTCGCACATGTTCGCGGCGGCGGCGAGATGGGTCGGCTGTGGTACGAGCACGGCAAGCTGCTGGAGAAAAAGAACACCTTCACCGACTTCGTCACGGTCGCAAACCATCTGGTGGATTCGGGGCTGACCCGACCAGGACAGTTGGTGGCACTGGGCGGCAGTGCCGGTGGGCTGCTGATGGGGGCGGTGGCCAACATGGCACCCGATCTGTTCGCCGGAATCCTGGCGCAGGTTCCGTTCGTCGACCCGCTGACGACAATCCTGGACCCGTCGCTGCCGCTGACCGTGACCGAGTGGGACGAATGGGGAAACCCCTTGAGCGACAGCGATGTTTATCACTACATGAGATCCTATTCTCCGTACGAGAACGTCGCCGCCCAGAAGTATCCGCCGATCCTTGCGATGACCTCACTGAACGACACCAGGGTTTACTACGTTGAGCCCGCGAAATGGATAGCGGCGTTGCGGCACACCAAAACCGAGGGTAATCCGGTGTTGTTGAAGACCCAGATGACCGCTGGCCATGGTGGTATCAGCGGGCGCTACGAGCGTTGGAAAGAGGTGGCCTACCAGTACGCCTGGCTGCTAGCTGCTGGCGATCGCGACCACTACGGCAGCGGCCAGGTAGGCGACCTCCTCAGCGGTGCGCAGGGGTAGCTGCGTCGTCATCGACTTGGGCGGATTGGGCATCCGGGCCGCGTAGATGTTGGCCGGGAACATCGCCACCATCAACAACAGCAGACAAACGGCTGCGGCGACTCGTGTGACCGGGACCAACAGGCCAACAGCGCCGAGGAACTCCAGCACGCCGGTGATGCTGACCAACAGACTCGGCGCTGGCAGCTGTGCAGGCACGATCGCAATCAGGTCGCGGCGAAGGGGTGGTACGAAGTGCGCCACGCCAGTCAGGACGAACATCGCGGCCAGGCCGACCGCGATCGCTTTGATCCAGTTGTCGACGTAGTCGACACCAAGCCAGCCCACGATCCGGGCGACGATGCTTCCCGCCAGCAAGGCGATCAACGGAGCCATCTGAACTCTCCCATCTAGACAGTGACAAGTTCTGACGCCGAAGCCTACGGGCCGTAACTAGTCATTGTCAAGTTTGTCGGTTATGCTGGCGATATGAGTCGTCCGACCTACCACCACGGGGACTTGCGGGCAGTCATCCTGACCGAGGCTGCTCGTCTTGTCGCCGAGCGTGGCGCCGACCAAGTGTCCTTGCGCGAGCTGGCGCGGGAAGCGGGGGTATCACACGCCGCTCCGGCGCATCATTTCACCGATCGGCGCGGCCTGTTCACCGCGCTGGCCGCGCAGGGGTTCGAGTTGCTGGCAACCGCCCTCGCCGAGGCCCGGCCCAGCTTCCTGGCGGCCGCGCTAGCGTACGTACGGTTTGCTATCGAACATCCGGGCCACTACCGGGTGATGTTTGACAAGTCGTTGCTTGACTCGCCGAACCGCGAACTGGCCGCCGCCCAAGCTGCCGCCGGTGATGAGTTATCTCGGGGCGTGGCGTCACTGCCCGATCAGCACGCCAAAGCAGATCCGGCCGGCGCGGAGCTGGCGGCTTGGTCACTCGTGCACGGGTTTTCGATGTTGTGGCTCAACGACGCGGTGAACGCCCGGGTAAAAGCGACGGATCCGATGGTCACCGTCGAGCGGATCGCGACGATGCTGTTCGAGGAGTAGCGCTCCTAGAAGGCCGGCAGCGGCGGCTGGCGCTTGGCCGCCGACGGCGGCTTGTTGGGCAGAAACGCGACGGGCACAAGCGCCAACGCGACAACGACGATCGACACGACGATGACGAGCGTGTAGGCGTGTGTGAGGTCGTGCATCAGCCTGATGGTGAAATCGGGGGAGACCTCGTGGTGGGAGGGCGCCGGCGCAGGGTGCTTCACGAGCTTTCCTTTGAGGATCCCGAGTTTCTCTGCGGTGGTGATGCTTTCGCTGCGGTTGAACTGACTCGTCAAAATCACCGACATCAGTGCGGTGCCGACCGAGACGGCGACGTGCTGATTGACACTGAGCAGTGTTGACCCGCGCGCCACTTGGTGAGGCGCCAACGTCTGCACCGCCGATCCGGACAGCGGCGTCAAAGTGCAGCCAAGGCCCATGCCGGTAATGATCAGTCCCACCAGCAGGATCGGCAGGTAGTCCGCTTGTTTCCAAGCACCATAGGCGAATACGGTCAGTCCAGTACTGATCAGCGTGATCCCGACGAGCAGGATATTGCGGGGTCCGTGTTTGTCCATCAAGGTACCTGCGAGCGGCATTGCCAGCATCGCGCCGAGTCCCTGCGGGATCAGCTGCAGCCCCGACTGCAGCGGCGTCTCATGAAGCAGCTGTTGAAGATAACTGGGAATCACCAGGACGGCGCCGAAGAATCCGACCGAGAACACGAACATTGCCGAGTTGGCCGACGTCACCACCCGATTTTTGAACAGCCGCAGGTCGATCAGTGGGTGGTCGGCACGGTGCAGCGCATGCAGAACAAACGCGGTGATCAAGATGATTCCGATGGCCACCGGTATCCACACATGGTTGTCGGTGAACGTGCCGCACCGCGGAACCGACGAAATCCCGAAGAGCAGTGTTGCCAACCCGGGCGACAGCAGCAGCATCCCGACGAAGTCGAACGTCTCCGACGGTCTCGGGCGATCTCTCGGGAACAACAACGTCGCGAGGATCAGCACGATCACACCGAGTGGCAGGTTGATCCGGAAAATCCATGGCCAGCCGTAGGCGCCGATCAACCAGCCGCCGAGGACCGGCCCGCACATCGGACCCAAGAGCATCGGGATACCCAGCACCGCCATCAACCGGCCGAGCCGCCGCGGTCCGGCCTCGCGCGTCAAGATGATCAACGTCAACGGCACCAGGATCCCGGCGCCGAGTCCCTGTATCACTCGAAACGCGATGAGCTCGGTGATGTTTGACGCCATCGAACACAGCAGCGACGCCAAGGTAAACCACAAAACCGCGCCTAAGAACAGCCGCTTGGTGCCGAACCGGTCGGATGCCCAACCGGCCAGCGGGATCACGGTGGCCTGTGCGAGCGCGTAACCCGTTATCGTCCACGCGACGATGGCCTGAGTGGATCCGAACTCCCCGATGAATGTGCGCTGCGCCACGCTGACGACCGTGCCGTCCAGGATCGCCATCACCGAGGCGAAAATGCAGACTCCGGCGATGCGCAGCAGTCTGGCGTCGAGAGCATCTGGATAGTCGGGCATGTGGTCGGCTGCCGGTTCGGGGACAGCGGTAGTTGACGCCGCGCGAGAAACCATGATTGTCAGCCTAACGAGAAACTAGCTAGCTCACCAATATAGTTTGCGCTGGGGTAGCCTCTGCGGACATGACTGTGACCGAGATCGCTTTGACCACTCTGGATGGCCGTCCGACGTCGCTGGCCGACTACGGCGACCGTGCGGTGCTCGTCGTCAATGTGGCGTCCAAATGTGGTCTGACACCGCAATACAGTTCGCTGGAGCAGCTTGCGCGGGATTACGGTGAGCGCGGGCTTACGGTGGTGGGAGTTCCGTGTAATCAATTCATGGGCCAAGAGCCCGGCAGCGCCGAGGAAATCCAAGCCTTTTGCTCCACGACCTACGGTGTAACGTTTCCGCTGTTAGCTAAAACCGAGGTCAACGGGCCGGACCGGCATCCGCTCTACGCGGAACTGACCAAGACCCCCGACGCCGATGGGCAGGCCGGCGACGTGCAATGGAACTTCGAGAAGTTCCTGATCGCTCCCGGTGGAAAGGTGGTCAACCGGTTCCGTCCGCGGACGGTGCCAGATGCACCGGAGGTTATCTCCGCCATCGAGGCCGTGCTGCCGAATTAGCTGGTCGTGGGGCCTGATCGACGTTTAGTGTCAGCGTGTACGTCACCATTTGGACACCTGGCGTCGTCACCATTGTGGTGTGTATGGGAAGTTGATCGTCTCGGTCTCCGGGATCTGTGAACGCACGTTGGACGACGTCGACGGGTTCTGCGCACAGATGGACAGCCGGGCGGTGCCGGTGTCGCTGCTGGTGGCCCCGCGGCTGAAGGGTGGCTACCGGCTCGATCGTGATCCGGGCACCGTCGAGTGGCTGGCCGGGCGGCGCACAGCCGGGGACGCAATTGTGCTGAACGGCTATAACGACGCTGCGACCAAGAAACGCCGCGGCGAATTCGCAGCGCTGCCCGCGCATGAGGCCAACCTGCGGCTGATGGCCGCCGACCGGGTGCTCGAGCACCTCGGGCTGCGCACCCGGCTGTTCGCGGCACCGGGCTGGACGGCATCGCCGGGCACCGTTGAGGCGCTGCCGCACAATGGGTTTCGTCTCCTTGCCGACCTGCATGGGATCACCGATTTGGTCCGGCAAACGACGGTGCGCGCACGAGTATTGGGTATCGGGGAAGGTTTCCTGGCCGAGCCGTGGTGGTGTCGGATGCTGGTGCTGTCGGCCGAGCGCGTCGCGCGCCGCGGCGGCATCGTCCGGGTTGCTGTCGCGGCCCGTCACCTGCGCAAGCCCGGACCGCTGCAAGCGATGCTGGACTCGGTGGACCTGGCCTTGCTGCACGCGTGCGCACCGACGGTGTACCAGTGGCGGGCCGATCAGACGGTTCTCGACGCAGCCTGACGTCTCGGGTCGTTACTGTGTAGCGCCATGAGTGATAGCGCAGCGGCATCGCCCGCTGATGTCATCGTCGTGGGAGCTGGCCTGGCCGGCCTGGTAGCCGCCTGCGAGGTGGTCGACCGCGGAATGCGAGTGCTGATCCTCGATCAGGAGAACAGCGCCAACCTTGGCGGGCAGGCATTCTGGTCGTTCGGCGGCTTGTTCTTCGTCGACAGCCCCGAGCAGCGCCGCCTGGGCGTCCGCGACAGTCACGAACTTGCTCTGCAGGATTGGCTCGGCACCGCGGCGTTTGACCGGCCGGAAGACTATTGGCCGAGGCAGTGGGCGCATGCCTACGTCGATTTCGCCGCAGGGGAGAAACGCCGCTGGCTGCGTGCCCGGGGCTTGCAGATCTTTCCGCTGGTGGGATGGGCCGAGCGCGGCGGCTACGACGCTCAGGGACACGGCAACTCGGTGCCTCGTTTCCACATCACCTGGGGGACCGGGCCAGCCATCGTCGAGATTTTCGCGCGGCGACTGCGCGACCACCCGAAGGTAGATTTCGCGTACCGGCACCAGGTCGACGAGCTGATCGTCGAAGGCGACGCGGTGACCGGTGTCCGGGGCACCGTGCTGGAACCGTCGGCGGAACCACGCGGTGTCGCGTCGTCGCGGAAATCCATTGGGCAGTTTGAGTTTCGCGCCCCGGCCGTGATCGTCACCAGCGGAGGTATCGGTGGTAATCACGATCTGGTGCGGGCCAACTGGCCAAAGCGGATGGGCCGAGTACCCGAGCAACTGCTCGCCGGGGTTCCCGCTCACGTTGACGGCCGGATGATCGCGATCACCGAGAAGGCCGGCGCACGGGTGATCAACCGCGACCGGATGTGGCATTACACCGAGGGCATCACCAACTACGACCCGATCTGGCCGCGACATGGCATTCGGATCATCCCGGGGCCGTCGTCGTTGTGGCTGGACGCCAAGGGCAGGCGGCTGCCGGTACCGCTTTATCCGGGCTTCGACACCCTGGGCACGCTCGAGTACATCGCCAAGTCGGGCTATGACTACACCTGGTTCGTGCTGAACAGCAAGGTCATCGAGAAGGAATTCGCCTTATCCGGTCAGGAACAGAATCCCGACCTGACCGGGCGTAGCGTGCGTCAACTGCTGACGTCGCGGGCCCGGTCAGGCCCGCCTGGCCCGGTGCAGGCCTTCGTCGATCGCGGTGTCGACTTCGTCAGCGCCAACTCAGTGCGTGAATTGGTATCCGCCATGAACAAGCTGCCCGATGTGCTGCCGCTGGATTATGCGACGGTGGCCGAGGAGGTCACCGCGCGCGACCGCGAGGTAGCCAACCGCTTCACCAAGGACAGCCAGATCACCGCGATCCGCGCTGCCCGCGGGTATCTGGGTGACCGGCTGGGCCGGGTGGTCGCTCCGCACCGCCTGGCGGATCCGAAGGCCGGGCCGCTGATCGCGGTCAAGTTGCACATCCTGACCCGAAAGACGTTGGGCGGGCTGGAGACCGACTTGGACTCACGAGTGCTCAAAGCCGACGGCACTCCGTTCGACGGGCTGTATGCGGCCGGCGAAGTCGCGGGCTTCGGCGGCGGTGGTGTGCACGGCTACCGGGCGCTGGAGGGAACCTTCCTCGGCGGGTGCATCTTCTCCGGTCGGGCCGCTGGCCGGGGTGCGGCAAGCGACATCGCCTAGAACATCCGGCTTATATGCGTTCCCACAGCTCCGGAGTGCTGACCGGGCCATATCCCGCCCATATGCGACGGAAGTTGTGCGCCACGTACGACCGGACCGCCAACCCGAATTCGCCCGTTCGAGTGGGGTCCTGCCGGACCAGTAGGAAAGCCGCCGAGCGCAGTTGAGCCAGCGTCTGTTGCTGCCACCGTTCGTCAGCCACGTAGCCATGCGGGTAGAAGTGAGGATCCGGCGGTGCCCCGACACTCCACAGCAATTTCTGGCCGCGACCGTCGATCCAGCCGGGGCACGCCTGGCTAGGAAGCGTGAACCGGTCGGCTGAGATCAGCAGGCTGACAGCGTCGGAGTAGACACAGGCCGATCTTGGGACGCCGGCCGCGGCAACGGCCAACGACGGCTGACCTGCATAGTGTGCGGCTTCGCGGGCGCTTCCCAAGGCTGCGACGGTCAGCAGCACCAGCGCTACGAGGACCGCGGCCATTCGGGGCGCGACCGCCCGCCCGGCAGCGGCGGCGCAGGCGCCCACAGCAATCGACGCCGGCGCGGCGAAGAACCCGGCGTAGTGATCGAAGTAGGACGGCGAGCGCGCGAACGCTGCGGCCATCAGCACGGCCAATCCGATCCACACCCAGGTCTGCGGGGCCTTTCTGAGAAATCCACGGCCGGGCGGCGCTAGAACCACCAACCACAAGGTTGCGCAGGCGATGAGTACCGGGATCGCGACCCCGACGGACAGCTGGCCGAGACCGGACAAGCTGCGCAGCCGTTGGCCGATGGACGCCGGGCCGTCGAACGGCCGAGTGAGCTGCGCCTGCACCAGATCTCGCCAGAGCGCCGACGGACCCGCAGCCACCAGGTACGGCGCGAGTATCAGGAACGCCGTACCCAGGAACCCACCGGCGAAAACGACCAAGCGCCGTGCGGCGGTGACCACTACCCAGGTCGTCGCCACGATCACGTAGGCCGCCGCGAACAGCTTCACCCCGACGGCGCAGGCTAAGAGCACGCCCCCGAACGCGGCCAACCGCCTAGTAAGCGGTTGCCGCAGCACGAAACGCATGCCGAAGAGCGCCGGCAGCGTCGCCAGTGTCTCCAACAGCACGGTGTGCCCCGCGATCACCGCGCCTGGAGCTGCGGCGTACAACGCCGCGGCCAGGTAGCCGGACGCGCGCCGCGTCCCGGTCGAATCGCCAACCAGATCTTGC
Source organism: uncultured Actinomycetota bacterium (assembly GCA_963744835.1). GTDB lineage: Bacteria > Actinomycetota > Actinomycetes > Mycobacteriales > Mycobacteriaceae > Mycobacterium. Next base: position 287,056 of record CAVUVB010000005.1, on the reverse strand, counting down.
ACCAGCGCACGCACCAGCCAGATGTTCACGCACGCGGCGAGCAGTACTTCCACTCGCGCTGCGGCCATGCCGGCTGGGTCACCCAACAGCGAACCCGCCACGGCTGCGGGCAGCAGCAGGATCCAGGTCAGGGGTGGATGAACGACGGTGAAGTCCCGGTACGGGATCAGGCCGTGGAGCAGCGATTTGGCGGCGGCGTAATAGACGCCGTCGTCATACTCCAGGAAGCCGGTGAAGTTGTTTGCCCGGAACCAAGGCGCCGCGCGCAAAAGCACGCCGCCCACGACGATCACGGCCATCAGCCAGCTGGACGCAGCGTGCGGGTTTCGGCGGCGGTTACGACGCCCAGCGGGTGCCATCGTCGGGCCGACCGAAGCGGACCCCGCCACCACGTGCACTCACCGATCGTAACGGCGAGGTCGTCGACTCCCGCTCGTCCCCGTCAGCGCTAAAAGGTGACTGAGCGTTCTTCGGGCAGCACCTGGAAGTCGGTGCTGGTCATCTCGCTGAGCCGACCGTAGTAGATGCCGCGGGCATCCGGGGCGACGATGCCCTGGTGGATGGGCACCGCCCGCGCCGGCGCCACCGCGCGCAGGTAGTCGACCGCCTCAGAGATCTTCATCCACGGCGCCGCCGCGGGAGTGGCCAAGACGTCTACCGGCTCGTCCGGCACGAACAGCGCGTCGCCGGGGTGCATGAACCGGGCGGGGTGGTCGCCGTCACCGACGAGGTACGAAATGTTGTCTATCACTGGGATTTCCGGGTGGATGACGGCATGCCGGCCACCGAGCGCGCGGATGGTCAGTTCGCCGACGGACAGCTCGTCGCCGACATCCACCTGTTGGCACGGCGCGCCGAGTTGGGTGGCGGTTTGCGGGTCGGCGTAGAGCGCGGCGTCCGGATTGGCGTCACACAGCGCGGGCAGGCGCTCCTGGTCGACGTGATCGGGGTGCTGATGGGTGATCACTATCGCCGATAGGCCGGTAATGCCTTCGAAGCCGTGCGAGAAATTTCCCGGGTCGAAAAGCACGGTGGTGTGGCCGAAGTCGGCGAGTACACAGGAATGACCGAAATGTGTCAGTTGCATGTCTACGATTGTGCGCTCAGGGGGTACCTGGCATGCGCGTAGTCGTGGCAACGATGCTGGTGGCGAGCGGCCTGCTGGTCGCGTGCGTGTCGACGGTCACCGCCCGCGCGGACCAGGGCACCTGTCCGCCGATCTGCGACACCATCCCGGACACGGCGTGGATCTCGACGGACGGGATACCGCTGAACTCGACCTACCGTTGGCCGTCGCTGGCCGGGGTGGCCGTGCCGATGACCGGCACGACGACGCCGCGGTTTCGATTCGAGGAGGTGTGCGCGACTCCGGCGTTCCCGCAGGACATCCGTAACTCCGCGGTCGCGAGCCGCGCGACCGTCGTCAACCCGCAAGGTCAGTGGCAGCTGCAGGCCCAAGTCCTGCACTGGCGCGGCGACACGGCGCACGGTGGCCAAAACGCGTCGTCGGTGTTCGACATGGCCGCGGCCGCGCTCCGCGGTTGTCAATTGGGAGCAGCGGCAGAGTCGCCGTCGGTCACCGTCGACGAGCCCAATCGGCTGGCCGCGGTGGTCAGCGGCCCGGTGATCATGCACACCTACCTGGTCGCGCACCCGGAAAACAGCACCATCAGCGAACTGACGCTGTGGTCGTCGGGTCCACCGCAGCTGCCCTGGCCGATAATCTCGGACGCCCAAATGCTGGACGCCATGACCGCGCCGGTATGCGCGGCCTATATCGGCTCGTGCTAGTAAGACGGCCCCGGCGTCGACCGGTAGAGTTGGCGCCGAGCAAACTCAGATCAGTAGGAGGAGCGCGGGTGGCCCGGGTGGTTGTGCACGTGATGCCCAAGGCCGAGATTCTCGATCCGCAGGGTCAGGCTATTGTCGGCGCGTTGGGCCGGCTGGGGCATGCCGGTATCTCAGATGTGCGGCAGGGCAAGCGTTTTGAGCTCGAAGTAGACGACAGCGTCGACGATTCGGCACTTGCCGAGATTGCGGAGGCGTTGTTGGCCAACACGGTGATCGAAGACTGGACAGTAAGCCGAGAGCCGCAGTGACGGCGCGGATCGGCGTCATCACCTTTCCCGGGACGCTCGACGACGTGGATGCTGCCCGGGCGGTGCGGTTCGTTGGCGCCGACGCTGTCAGCCTCTGGCACGCCGACGCCGATCTCAAAGATGTCGATGCGGTGGTGGTGCCCGGCGGGTTCTCCTACGGCGACTATCTGCGGGCGGGCGCGATCGCCAGGTTTGCACCGGTGATGGGCGAAGTCATTACCGCTGCCGAACGCGGGTTGCCGGTTTTGGGGATTTGCAACGGCTTTCAGGTGCTGTGTGAGGCCGGGCTGTTGCCGGGCGCGTTGACCCGAAACGCCGGTCTGCATTTCGTCTGCCGCGATGTGTGGCTGCGGGTGGCGTCGACGGCGACGGCATGGACGTCGCGATTCGAGCCGGACGTCGACCTGCTGATCCCGTTGAAGTCAGGCGAGGGTCGTTACGTGGCCTCTCCCGACGTGCTCGACGAGCTGGAAGGCGAAGACCGGGTGGTGTTCCGCTACCAAGGCAATCCCAACGGTTCGTTGCGCGACATCGCCGGTGTCAGCTCGGCCAACGGCCGTGTCGTCGGGCTGATGCCGCACCCCGAGCATGCCATCGGGGCGTTGACTGGCCCGTCGGACGACGGGCTCGGTCTGTTCTATTCAGCATTGGATTCCGTGCTGGCCGCCTGATAGCGTCCGGCTGTCATCGCAACGCGTGTTCCGCCAGCGCGTCCACCGCGCTGTCTTGCGCTGAAAGCCCTGCAGCAGCGCGCAACTCGACGAATGCCTCGCTGAGAGCATCGGTCGCCTCGTGCGGGTCGTTGAAGGTCTGGTCGTCGGTGAGCACCGCCACGCCGAGCTGGTCGACATAACTCCACACGGTGATGTTGACCGGGGCACCGGGCGAGAGGACACCGGTTGAGTAGATCTCGCTGACCGGGGCGCCGCCGAAGTGGCCGCGCTGACGCGGCCCGGCCACACTGGAAACCGCCACATTCATCATCTTGCTCGGGGCGTCCCGCCGACCCAGCCACCGAAATGCCGCCGGGGCAATCGCAGTCGGTAGATAAGCCATCATCTGCCCGTATAGGCGGGGGCCGAGGACTTCGTGGTCTTCCTTGGCGATCCGGGTCGCCAGCGCAACGAGCTTCGCCCGCTCGACTGGGTCGGCGACGTGCACCGGCAGCGAAATCGACAGGCCACTGATCTCGTTGCCGGCGATCCGACCGGACTTGTCGGTGGCGGTGGGCACCGACGCGATGATCGGACGGTCGGCCTTGCCGTCGTAACGCAACAACAGCTGCCGCAATCCGCCGGCCGCGGTCGCCAGTACCAGGTCGGTGAACGTGATACCCAATACCTTGGCGGTGGCTTTGGCATCGGCCAGCCGCAGCGCCGCAGTGGCGAATCGTCGTTGCGGCGACACCTTGTGGTTAAGGAAGGTTGGTGGGGCGTTGAACGCCTCTGCCAGATCCGGGTGATCGCCGCGCTCCTTGGTGCGGCGGCGCACCCGGCTGAACCCCACTGCGGCATCTCGGAGGAGCCCGGGTAGCTCGGCGATCTGCCGGATGTGGTCGCGTCCGGCGGCGCGCAGCAGGTCACCAGTGCTGGCTGTGACGCCGGCGCCGTCGTTGTCGCGCTCGTCGGTCGGGCCGTCCTCGAGATCCATCGCGCGGGCCAACAGGTTGACCGAGGCGACGCCGTCGGCGAGTGCATGGTGAACCTTGCCGATCAACGCGAACCGGCCCCCGGCCAAGCCCTCGGCGAAATGAAACTCCCACAGCGGACGGCTACGGTCCAGCGGGGTGGAGGCCACCTCGCCGATGACGCCGTCGAGCTCGCGGCGCCCACCAGGCGCCGGCACCTGCACCCGTCGGACGTGGTAGTTCAGGTCCACCTCGCAGTCCTCCAGCCACATTGGGTGATGCAGCCGCCACGGGATATCGACGAGTCTGTAACGCAACGGATCCAGCAAGTGCAGTCGGCGGCGCAAATGGCGCCGGAAGACCTCGTAATTGAACTCGCCGTCGAAATCCGCGGCGTCGATCACTGCCACCTTCAACGTGTGCGTGTGCAGGTTCGGCGTCTCGCTGTAGAGCAGCATGGCGTCCATACCGTTGAGTCTTTTCACGCCCCACCTGCCTTTTACAGCCTTGTGCGATGACCCACCGACAGGTCCATGCAAGCACCTGAGTGGTGGGGTTTTCGCCGATTCGCCGATTCCGGTTCGGTAGTTCACGAATCGCTGGACGCGCCCAGGATCGCTTGAAGGTCGCGTCGCGCGATTTTGCCGGTGCCGCCTCGCGGCAGCTCGTCGAGCAGCAGGATTTCGCGCGGCACCTTGTAGCTGGCCAGATTGTCGAGCACGTGTGCCCGCAACGTGTCCGGGGTGGCCGCGTCGTGGTCGTGCAACACCACGAACGCGGCCAGGCGTTGCCCGTACTGTTCGTCGTCGACGCCGATCACCGCCGCCTCGGCGACGTCGGGATGCCGCGAGAGCACCTTTTCGACCTCGATCGGGTACACGTTCTCCCCGCCGGAGACGATCATCTCGTCATCGCGGCCCACGACAAACAACCGTCCGGCGTCGTCGAGAAACCCGAGGTCACCCGACGCCATGAAGCCATCCTGAAAGGTCTTGCCCGCCCCGGTGGTGTACCCGTCGAACATCGTCGGGCTGCGCACGAAGATCCGACCGGTCTGGCCGGCCGTCACCTCCGCGCCTTCGTCGTCGAGGATGCGAATCTGGGTGCCCTGTACCGGTTTTCCCGCAGTGTCGGGTGCCGCCCGCAGGTCGGTCGGTGTCGCGGTGGCCACCATCCCGGCCTCGGTGGCGTTGTAGTTGTTGTAGATCACGTCGCCGAACCGGTCCATGAACTTCAGCACTACATCGGGACGCATCCGCGAGCCGGACGCGGCCGCGAAGCGCAGCGACCGGCAAGGGTATCGATCGAGCACCTCCTCGGGCAGGTCGATGATCCGGTCGAACATCACCGGCACCACGATGAGCCCGGTTGCGCGGTGTCGGTCGATGAGTTGCAGCGTCGCCTCGGGGTCGAACTTGCGCCGCGTGACGATCGTGCACGCCATCAATGCCGAGAACACCAACTGCGAAAAGCCCCACGCGTGAAACATCGGCGCCGTGATCACGGTGGCCTGTTCAGCGCGCCACGGTATGCGGTCGAGCACCGCCCTCAGTTCGTTGGGCCCTCCACCCGACGAGGGCTGCGCGCCTTTGGGTGTGCCGGTGGTGCCGGAGGTCAGCAGGATCAGCCTGCTCTTGCGATCTGCCGGCCGTGGCCGCTGTCCGGCATGGCTATCGGCCATCGTCTCGACGCTGAGATCCGTTGCGGTGGAAGGTTGCTCGGTCCAGCCGAGGATGCGGGTGGCATGCGGTCTTTCGGCCAATGCCCGGTCGACGGTGTCGGTGAACTCTTGGTCGTAGATCACCGCGTCCACACCCTCGCGCGCGACCACCTCGGCCAGCGCCGGGCCGGCGAACGAGGTGTTCAGCAACAACAGGTCGGCGCCGACGCGGTAGGCGGCGACCAACGACTCGACGAAACCCCGGTGATTGCGGCACATGATGCCGATCAGCTTCGGGGTGCCGCCGGGCAATGCCTGCAATGCGGCGGCGAACGCGTCGCAGCGTTCGTGCAATTGCCGCCAGGTCAGCGTGCCCAACTCGTCGACCAGCCCCAGCCGGTCCGGGCAGCGTTGCGCGGCGGCCGCGAAGCCTGCGGTGGGTGTGGTGCCCTCACGGCGCATCGCGGCGCCCATTCGCAGGTAACGGTCCGGCCGCAGCGGCGCGATCAGGCCTGCCCGCCGCAAGGTCTGCAGCAACCCGATCATGTCGGTGGCCCCCGTCATCGGTCAGCCCAGGACGGGAAAACGCCGCTGGCGGGCCAGCCGGTCGAGCGCGGTCTGCATCACCGAACGGACGTGGGAGTCGACCTCCTCGATGTCGGGGTCGTCGCCGAAGCGGGCCGTGACGTCGATCGGCTCCAGCACTTCAGTGACGATCTTGGCGGGCAGCGGCACGTTCGGCGGGAAGATCACGCTCAGACCAAATGGGAAGCCAAAGCTCACCGGAAGGATGTCCATCCGCGCCTTCGTGAGCCTCAGCGTGCGGGCCAGCCAATTGCCCCGAGTCAAGAACAGCTGGGTTTCCTGCCCACCGATCGACACCGTCGGCACGATCGGCACACCGGATTCGATTGCCGTGCGGACGTAGCCGGTCCGGCCGTTGAAGTCGATAGTGTTCTCGCTCAGCGTGGGCCGGTAAGAGTCGTAGTCACCGCCGGGGAACACCAGCACCACGGCACCGGAGTGCAACGCTTTGGCGGCGTTTTCGCGGCTGGCCTCGATGACCCCGGCGCGGCGTAGCCAGCCGTCCAGCGGACCCAGGAACACCCCGTAGTGAGCCAGCGTGTACACCGGGCGGTGGTAGCCGAAGGCGTCGTAGAAGGCCGAGGCGAAGATGAATACGTCCGGTGTCATCATGCCGCCGGAGTGGTTGGACACCACCAATGCGCCGCCGGCCCCGGGGATGTTGTCCAGCCCGCGTACCTCCGCGCGAAACCACCGGTTGACCACCGGCGCGATCACGTTGCGGAGCTGCTTGGTGAACGACGGATCCCACTTGGCGATCTCGTGGTTGGCAGGCAACGCGTCTGTGCCGTCGCTCATGGTTCCCCGCTCATCGTTGATGCGCTCGCTTTGCTCGGCACGATACCGGTCGACGCTCGGCATCTACCAGCGTATATGTTACTCTCCAATTTAGAGAATGTCATATTCGTTAGGCCGCGGACGCATCGCACGCAGGGGAAAGATGGCCGAGAAGGTTCTTGTCACAGGCGGTTTCGGGCTGGTCGGATCGCAGACTGTGCGCAAGCTGGTCGCCGACGGACACCGCGTGGTCGCCACCGACCTCGGCACGCCCGCGCAGCGTAAAGCGGCCGAGTTGCTGCCTGAAGGCGCCGAGGCGAGATGGGCGGACCTGACCGACCAGCGTGAGGTGGATCAGCTGGTTGCCGCGGTGTCACCGACGGTGATCATTCATCTGGCTGCGGTGATCCCGCCGGCGATCTATCGACACCCCGAACTCGGACGGCGCGTCAACGTCGACGCGACCGTGGCGCTGCTGCGTGCCGCGGAGTCCGTTGCCCGTCCTCCGCGCTTTGTCCAGGCCTCCAGCAACGCCGTGTACGGGTCTCGCAATCCGCATCTGCACCACCCACCGATCCGGGTGGACTCGCCGCTGCAGCCATCTGACGTCTATGGCGCGCACAAGGCCGAGGCCGAAGAGCACGTCAGGTCCTCGGGTCTGGAATGGGTGGTGCTGCGGCTCGGCGGCGTGATCAGCGTCGACCCGCGTGCCATGCCGTTCACGGCAGACGCGCTGTTCTTCGAAAACGCGCTACCGACCGACGGGCGTATCCACACCGTCGACGTCCGCGACGTCGCGGCCGCGTTCGCCGCCGCGGCCACCGCCGACGTCATCGGAGAAATCTTATTGATCGGTGGAGACGATTCGCACCTGCAACGCCAGGGCGACGTCGGCCCGGCCCTGGCCGCATCACGCGGGCTGCCGAACGCCTTGCCCACCGGCCGGCCCGGCGACCCCGACAGCGACGAAGACTGGTTCGTCACCGACTGGATGGACGCCTCCCGCGCCCAGCAAGCGCTGTCATTCCAGCACCACTCCTGGCCGGACATGCTCGCGGAGATGCACGCCGCCGCCGGTTGGCGGCGCTACCCGATGCGGCTGCTGGAGCCGGTCGTCCGCCAGCTGCTCAAACGGCGGGCCGCCTATCGAAACGCAACTGGCCGCTACGCCGACCCGTGGGGTGCCATCCGGGCCCAGCTCGGCGAACCCCGCCCCGATCAAGCCGACGAATCCCGGTAGGCCTCAAGAAGTCTCAGCCATACTTCGCTGATTGTGGGGAAGCACGGCACGGCATGCCACAACCGATCGATGGGCACTTGACCCGGGACCGCGATGGTGGCCGAGTGCAGCAGCTCGGAGACGCCCGGGCCAACCATGGTCACACCGAGCAGATGGCCGTGGTCGATGCCGACCACCATGCGCGCCCGACCGGTGTAGCCGTCGGCGTAGAGCGCCGCTCCCTTGACGACGTCGCCGATTTCGACGTCGACCGCTCGCACGCGATGACCGGCCTGCTCGGCCTCTTCGGCCGATACCCCGACCGCGGCGGCTTCGGGTTCGGTAAAGAAAACCTGCGGCACCGCGTAGTGGTCGGCGGTGGCCGCATGCGCACCCCACGGCGCCGTGTCCAACGGATGCCCTGCCGCCCGCGCCGCGATCGCCGCCCCGGCGATGCGCGCCTAGTACTTGCCCTCGTGGGTCAGCAGTGCTCGATGGTTGGCGTCACCGGCCGCGTAGAGCCAGCCCCCGCCGACGGCCCGCACGCGACAGGTGTCGTCGACGTCCATCCAGTCACCTGGGGTGAGTTCCACTGTCTGTAAACCGATGTCATCGGTCAGCGGTGCGTGACCAGTCGCGAACAACACCTCGTCGACTTCCGGCTCGGTTGCATCGCTCAATTCCAGGGTCACCGGTCCATCAGCGTCGGGCCGGCGCAGCCCGGTCACCGACCCAACGCCACACCGAAACACCAGATTCTTCAAGCCCGCGCCGGACCAGCTCGCCGACAAAAGGCTCCATCCGGGACCGCCTACCCGGCGATGCAGCGCCGGCTAGTCGAATTCGACCGGTTGAATCAGACGGGCTAGCCACACTCCAGGTCGAGCAGCGTGCGTTTGGCTGCCGGACCACCGCGGTATTCGCCCAGGGTGCCGTCGGCACGGATGACCCGATGGCACGGCACCACGACAGGGATTGGATTGGTCGCGCAAGTCGTCCCGACGGCGCGAACGGCCTTGGGAGAGCCTGAAAGTCGCGCCAGAGTCCCGTAGCTGGCGGTGCTGCCATAACCGACGTCGACCGCCAGGTGGCTTAGCACGGTACGCCGAAATCCCTTGGAGAGCTGCCAATCCAGCGGGATGTCGAAGGTGTGGCGATGCCCGGTGAAATACTCGTCCAGTTGGCGAGCGACGGAATCGAGGCGCTCCGGGGCGTGCAGCAATCGGGAGCTGATCCGGTCGGAGAGGTTCTGCAGGACCGCGTCATGGCCTTCGCTGCCGAAGGCAACCCGCACCAGCCCGGCCGGTGTCGCGGCGATCAGCAGCGGGCCGACCGGCGAGTCGACCGTCCGGTAGGCGACATCGAGCAGATCCTCGCCTTCGGCAGCGGCAACCAGCCGAGCGCGCAGCCGGGCGATGTCGTCGTCGGCGACCGGATACGACGCGGCGAGGTCAACTGTTGTCATGGTGGGACTCCCTATTCTGTGACGCGTCAACAAGTTCGTCCGCGTAAGTACGGCGCAGCGCGGCGATGCCGTCGGCCGCCGCGCGCCGGGCCGCGGCCGCACTGCCGCCCAGTAGCGTGGCGATCTCTGCGTAGGGCAGGCCGGCCAAGTAGTGATAGGCCACCGCCTGACGTTGTTTGGTGGGTAGCGCGCCGACCGCCTCTCTCACATCGCGGTGACGCTCGTCGACATGGTCGCGCGACGGCGTATCCGGTGCGTCCGGGACGAGTATCGCGCGCCTGGATGTGGCACGGATGATGTCGATCGCCTTGCGGTGGGCGATCGTGACCAGCCATGCCTCCAGGTTGGCATCAGTCGGGAGGTCGGGGTAGGCCTTCATCGCCGCCAGGAAGGTCTCCGACCAGGCGTCGTCGGCATCGGCGTGGCCGAGGACCGCGCGAACGACCCGCAGCACGGTGGCCCCGTGCTGCGCGACGACCTTCTCGAACGGTTGCTTCACGCCTGTTACCAGAGTGCTTGCGGTGCAGCGGGTATCGCCTTCTCCAGTTCGAGCAGGTAGCGCTTGCGGTCCAAGCCGCCGGCGTATCCGGTGAGCTTTCCGGTGGATCCGACGACGCGATGGCAACCGATGAAGATCGACAGCGGGTTGTGGCCGACAAATCCGCCGATGTCGCGAGGGCTGATGCCGCGACCGATTTTGGCCGCCAACTCGCCATAGGTGGTGGTCTGGCCGTAGGGGATCTCTGCGAGTAGTTGCCAGACCTGTCGTGCCGTATCGCTGCCCCGCGGGTTGAGCGGCAGATCGAAATCCCGGCGCTTGCCGGAGAAGTACTCGCTCAGCTGGGCAATGGCCTCATCGAAGCCGTGATCGGTGCTCGATTCCACTAGCGGTCCGAATGAATTCCGGTCTGGGCGGGTCCAATGGCCCCAGTAATACAGACCGGTCAGGCCGTCATTGTCACGCACCAATGTCAACGGTCCGATCGGGGAGCCGACGATGACGTGGCGCGTCGAGGTCGTGACCGCGGCGATAGACATGTGAGCCTCCGGAAATGTCGTCGGAAATGCTATCTACCCAGAAGACGTCTGACGCGCCGGGTTTGTGAGGTTGCCAAGGCTGCGTGTCACGGCTCGCGCAGTTGCCTTGCCAAGTCGCGAAGGTCCTTGGCGACGACCGCCGGTTGCGGCAGGTCGGGGATGGGCAGCGGCGCATTGCCGGGCCGGGTGATCAGCGCGCCAGTAAATCCGGCGGTTTGCGCGCCGATCGTGTCCCATACGTGAGCCGCGACCATCATGCATTCGGCCGGCGTAACGCCAACCTCCTCGCAGACATAGTGGTAGACCGTTGCCGCCGGCTTGTATGCTCGGCGGGCGTCGACGCTGAACCGCTGCTCGAAAAAGTGGGCCAGCCCGGCGTGCTCCAGCGCAGTGGGGCCATCGGGATTGGGCGGCGAATTCGTCAAAGTCACCAGACGAAAGCCCTTGTCGCGCAGTGCTGTCAGCCCGTCCTCGACATCCGGGTGGGCCGGCATCGTCAGCATGCCGAGCTTCAGACTTTGCACATCATGATCGGTGATGTCTACTCCGTGGATGTCCGCGAGCATCGGCAGCAGTCCCTGGCCCAAAGTGAAGTAGTCGATGTAGCGCCCCGCCAGTGTTGTGGTCATCGCGTAGGTGACCAGCGCAGCGAACCACTCGCGCATTACCCCCGCATCGCCGAAGATCCGTTCGAAAAGCGGCACCATGGCTTCGATGTCGATGAGCGTTTCGTTAACGTCGAACACCAGAACAGCCGGAGCAGCAGTCATCGTCCGATCATCTACTACGAGGTGGTTCTCGTGGTGAGGATCTCGTCGGGGTCGAGTCCGCGGTCGATGCCGTGCGAGACCACGGTTTGGCCGGGCTCGAGGCGCAGTTGCTTACCGTCAAGGTAGACATCGATCTTGTCGGGCTCGAACGACACCAGGCTGCTTACCCGTCCCACCTCCGGCCACGCGTTGGTGTAGCACCAGGCGGCTCGTTTGCGGTCACCGATGTCGTAGTAGCTGGCCAGGCCCTTGTAGGGGCAGAAGGTTTGGCCCTCAACGGCTTCCAGAGATGATTCGTCGATGTCATCGCGCAGAACGTACCATCGGGGCGCAAAACCGGACTCGTAGAGCGCCAGCGGCCGTCGGGTGTCGGCGACTACTCGGTCGCCGTCTCGGACGACGAGATGACGCGAGGTCGAACGGATGTCGATGCGGTGATAGGCATCAGCGGCGTGCCCGACGATGCGCTCATCTTCTTCGAAGAAGGCGTCCATGCTGCGCCACGCGAAGGCCACCCGCCCGTCCAGCACGGCGGCATACCCGGGTAGCGCGGTGTACCGCCACGCGGCGTGGTCGGCCTTGCGGTCCGCTACCCCGACGGTGAACCATGAGACGTTGCCAAGTACCGGGTGCTGGGTGGTGCGGTCCTCGGCCAACAGGATGCCGGGTTGGATGTCCCGCTGCGGAAAGTAGGCCACCGGGTATCGCCCGGGCTCGTGCAGCAGTACGACGTCTTCGCTGTCGGCGACCCACTGGTCGGCGAACCGCACCCGCATCCGGCGCCGTAGCGGCTCGACATACAGAAGTCGCTGCGGCAACGGCTCTGGGGTGAGGAACTGCCCCACCGATGCGGTTGACAGCGGACCTTGTTGCCATGCCAAACCCATTGTCGCGTCCTTACTTTAGACCTGGACTCATTCCATGACGACAACCATTTTCCCGTTGGCCTCTCCGGCCTCCATGATGCGGTGCGCTTCGCGGATCTCGTCGAAGGAGAAGATACGGAATGGCGGCGCATCGAGTCGCCCGGCAGCCACCTGCGCGGCGATGTCTTGCAGAGGCACGTCGGACAGCGGGAAGCCTGGGCTGCCGAACACGAAGCTGCCGAAGAACGACCAGTTCACGCCGCTGGCCATGCGCAGCAGCGGGTTGAAGTCGCCGATCGGGTCCAGGCCGCCCAGCCATCCGGCCAGGCAAGCCGTGCCGTCGCGACGGAGCATGTCGAGCGAGTCGAGGATGGTGCTGTTACCGACCAGGTCGAGGACGGCATCGATTTGCTTAGCTTCCGGGATCTGGGTGGCCAGGGCGCTCGACTCCAACTCGACGCGCGTGGCACCAAGCTTCTCGAGCATGGCGAAACGAGTACGGCTGCGGGCGGTGGCGATGACACGTGCGCCAGCGGCGACCGCCATCTTGACTGCGGCCTGGCCGAAAGACGAATTCGCGCCGCGGATCACGACGGTTTGTCCGGCGGAGAGCTTGAGGTTGCGGAAAAGGCATGTCCAGGCGGTCGCGTAGGTTTCCGGCAGCGCCGCCAGCTGTGACCACGGCAGTTCGGAGTCGATGAGCGCGACGTTCGCCGCGCCTACCCGGGTGTACTCGGCGTAGCTGCCGTTGATGGTTCGTCCCAGACCGCCCATCAGCGCAGCCACCTTCGCTCCAACCGGGAACTCCCCGCCCGGGCAGGAGTCGACGATGCCGACGCATTCGATACCGCTGACTTCCGCGGCTTCTGCCCATTCGCCCCGGCGCATGTGCAGCTCGGCGTGGTTGAGCCCGAATCCGCGTACTTGGATGACGACCTCGCCGTCCTTGGGAAGCGGCTTGGGGATGTCGGTATAGGCCAGGCTGTCCAATCCGCCAAAGTTCTTCAGGACGATCGCGCGCATACTTTCCCCGCTCGGTCGTTCGCGTACTACCGCGGGCGCCGTCGGCAGTCCGTTGTGTGACGCTGACGCTGGGTCACGTTCAGGCGGACTGACGTTTGGCTGTGCCGATTGGCCCGTGGACATGGTGGGCCTTCCTTCCGTGCTTTGGATAAGGCGCTTTGTCGCCCACCATTATGGGTTATATAACCCAAAAGTGTCTACAGGACGACCTTGGCGATGTCGGCCACCTGACCATGCCGGCGTCGGTCAGCCCGCGGCCCTGCGCCGCCCGGAGCCGCCCGGAGATCGACGGGGCTTCGGCGCTGGTGCGAAGGAACGCACGTATTCGACAGCAGCATTGAGTCCTGCGCGCAGCGGTTCTGGGTCATCGGTGGCGTAAGTGAGCAGGGCGCCGCCTTGATGGGCAACGACCAGCGAGACCGCGAGGTGTCGCGGGTCTGCGTCGGGACGCAGATCGCCGCGGCGTTGCATCGCGGTGAGCCCGGCACGTAGTAGCTCAAGCCATTGGTCGTAGCCGGCGGCGAGATCGTCGTGGATTTCCGGGTCGGCTTCGATCATCTCGCCCGCCAGCGAACCGTAGACGCATCCACCCTGCCGGTAGACCGCGTCGACGTCGGCGATGTTGGCGTCCGCCCAGGCTTGCAGCGCTTCGAGGCTGTCGAACCCGCTAAACCGCGGCTGGGTGTGAAAATCCTGGACGTCGGTACAGCGTGTGGCGATCACCCGACGGGTCAGATCGCGTTTGTCATGGAAATAGTGCGAAATCTGCGATCCGCTAACCGCCGCCGTGTTACGCACCTCGTCGATGCTGGTGCCGGCAACTCCACGCTGGAACATCAGCCGGGCGGCGACGTCGACTATGCGTGCACGAGTCGCGCGTCCCTTGCCGGTCAGCCGCGATGTGGTGCCGTCGGACATGTTGCCTCCCTTCGACGGGGATCAGGATTTGGCGCGGTTGAGCCGGCCGCGAGGTCTGCGGGGTCTGCGGGGTGGGCGGGGGATCCGTTCGGCGGGATCAGTGGCGAACATGCGCACGTAGTTGACCGCGAATCGGACCGCGTCGGCGTGTGGCCAGTCCTGTCGATACGTGAAGCTCAGCGTGGCGCCGCCCTGGTGTGCGGTGACGATGACCAACGCCAGCTTGCGCGGGTCCGCGTCTGCCAGCAGCACGCCGCGCTCTTTCATCCGTCCGATCGCCTGCTCGAGCAGGTCGATCCACTGCCAGTAACCCGTGGCCAACGTCTGGCGTATTGCGTTGTCGGACTTCGCGAGTTGCCCGGCGAGTGCATGGTAAGTGGGCGTGCCGGAGTAGCCGATACTTCGTAGGTAACGCAGGTTCAGATCGATCCAGCGCTCGAAGTCGTCGAACGTATCAAGCGCCCTAAGTTGTGGCTGGCGGTGAAAGTCGAGCACCACGTTGATCTGGCGCGCGACAACCGCGCGGATCAGCGCCCGCTTATCGGTGAAGTAGTGCGTGAGTTGGGAGCCGCTGACCAACGCGGCTTTGCGCAGAGCGTCCATGTTCAGCGCCGAGAGACCGTCGCTGAGGATCAATTCGGCGGCAACTTTCACGATCCGATCGCGGGTGGCACGACCCTTGGCGGTCAAGCGCCGGTCGTCGTCCAGATCGGCATCAACCATAGCGCTAGGCTAACGCGCCAGCACCGCATTATGGGACGTTCAACCCATACAGTTGCGCCTATGTCGTCAGGCGGCGGTCAGCACGTTGGCGAGGAAGGCGCGGATCAGCCCGGCCACCTCGTCCAGTGCCGACTCCAGCAAGAAATGCCCGCCGTCGAGCAGATGGATTTCGGCATCGGGTAGATCATCGGCGAAAGCCTGTGCACCGGCTGGGCCGAAGATCTCGTCGCCGCGACCCCACACCGCCAGCAGCGGCACCTTGCTGGTGCGGAAGTACTCGTGTACGCGTGGGTAGAGCGGTGAATTGCTGGCATAGTCGCGCAGCAGTGTGAGCTGGACTATGTCGTTTCCGGGCCGGGAAATCAGTGCATAGTCGTGATACCAGGATTCAGGGTTGACCAGTGTCTCGTCCGGCACTCCGGTGACGTATTGCCAGCGGGTGGCATCCAAGGTGAGGAATTGCCGCACTGCGGCCTCGGTCTCGGGTGTCTGCTGGGTCTGATAGGCCACCACGTTCTTCCAGAAGCTCTCCACGAAGCCGGCGTCGTAGGCGTTGCCGTTTTGACTGATGATCGCCGTGATCGCGCCCGGGTTGTCCAGGGCCAGCCGCCAGCCAATCGGGGCGCCGTAGTCCTGCACGTACAGTGCGTACCGATCGATCCCCAAGGCGTGCAGTAAGCCTTGGGTCAACGCGGTCAGCGCGTCGAATGTGTAGTCGAACTCGTCGGCGGGTGGCGCGTCAGAAAGGCCGAATCCGAGATGATCCGGCGCGATGACGTGGTAGCGGTCAGCGAGCGCGGGGACCAAGCCGCGAAACATGTAAGAGCTGGTCGGAAATCCGTGCAGCAGGACGAGTGCAGGCGCCTGCGGATCACCGGCCTCACGGAAGAACAACTGGTGACCGTCGACGGTGAGGTAGCGATGATAAACGGCCGACATGGGTGATTCCTCCTGAACCGATGGGCGACTGATGTTTGAGATATTTTGGGTTATGCATCCCATTATGCTCGCGATTCAAGTGCGGCACAAGGGCCTGGTTTCGAAGCGTTAGCCTTCGCCGGGCGTTGACCCAAGTGGCACGGCCTGGCTATTCTGGGACAGGTAACCCATTCTGCAGAGGAGTATCCGTCAATGGGTAGCACGTTGCGGGATCAGACAGTACTGGTCGTGGGCCGCGGCAGTGGGATCGCGCGTGCGGTCACCCTGCTGGCACGTCAGAAGGAGCGCGAGTCGTCGTCGCCGGGCGAGACAAAGCCACATTGGCCGGCGCCTATAAAGCCGTTGGTGACCCCGGGATCAGCGCTGAGGTGGTGGACGTCACCGACGACGCGTCGATCGCGGCGCTCGCCGACCGGCTCGGTTCCGTCGACCACGTGCTGTTCTCCGGCGTGCACGCCTTCAAGCTCAACGTCGGCTATCTCGGTGTCGGGATCACCAACGGCGCCGTTGATTTCCTCACCCGCTGGCTGGCGGTCGAACTCGCCCCGATACGAGTCAACGCCATTTCGCCGGGCGTCATCGATACCGGCGCGTGGGATGCAATGGGTGAAGAGGGCAAACGCGATTACTTCGAGCACATCAGCTCCAGCAACCCCGCACGCCGGATCGGAACGACGCAGGACATTGCCCAAGCCGTGCTGTTCGCGATGACCGATACCTTCCTGACCGGGCTGACGCTGCGCGTCGACGGCGGCGAGCCGCTAACGTAGTTCCTGTTCCGCGGCGAAGGAGCCACTGTTGGCCACGCTTGTCTCGATAAATGTGGGCATGCCCAAGGATGTGCAGTGGCGCGCGAAGACCGTCCACACCGGGATCTGGAAGACACCGGTCGACGGGCCGGTGTTGGCGCGTCGTCTCAATCTCGATGGTGACGGGCAGGGTGACCTAGCGGGGCATGGTGGCGAGCATCGCGCGGTGATGGTGTACCAGAGCGAGTCATATGACTTCTGGAAGAACTACCTGCATCGCGACGACCTGGGGCCGGGTCATTTCGGCGAAAACTTCACCGTGACTGGGCTGGGCGACGACGAGGTGCGCATTGGCGACCGCTACCGCATCGGCGATGCCGAATTCGAGGTCACCCAGCCGCGAGTCACTTGTTTTCGGGTCGCCATGCGCCTTGGCGTGCCAGAGATGGCTAGTCTGCTTGTCTCCCAACACCGTCCGGGCTTCTACTTTCGTGTCCTCACCGAAGGACAGGTTCGCAGCGGTGACGCTATCATC
Source organism: uncultured Actinomycetota bacterium (assembly GCA_963744835.1). Classification (GTDB taxonomy): domain Bacteria; phylum Actinomycetota; class Actinomycetes; order Mycobacteriales; family Mycobacteriaceae; genus Mycobacterium. The sequence goes on along the minus strand of CAVUVB010000005.1, from coordinate 270,063 downwards.
AGAATTCGGCGAGGTCCTCACGCGCTGACTGTTGCCGATGTCGACGCCCTGTTGTATATACCGGATCGCAACGTCAAGCAGCTGCGCAAGGCGGTTGATATACCTGCGCTAAGCGTCGGCTGGCAACAGTCTTTTCACGACATGCTGACCGCACACGAAAGTACCGCCGCCGCATTCGCGCCGCCCGCCGCCCCGGAACCAGCATGGCACGGATTCCGATCGCTACGGGTGACCGCGACACAGCGGGAAAGCCCAACCGTGCTGTCGATTTGGCTGCAAGCAGACAACCACACCTTGTTACCGCCGCCGCTGCCCGGCCAGTACTTGACCATAAGGGTTCCCGACGCCGCCGACCCGGCGCCGTTGCGCAGCTATTCGCTTTCCGGAGACCCGGCCGCAGGCGAGTATCGGATCAGCGTCAAGCGCGAAGACCACGGCCAGGTGAGCCAATGGCTGCACGCCCATATCAAGCCCGGCGCGGTCCTACCGGCCGCTGCACCACGCGGCGACTTCTACCTCAGCGATGACATCGCTCCCGTAGTTTTAGTCTCAGCAGGTATCGGCGTGACGCCGGTGCTTGCCATGCTGCACACGCTGGCCGACGCGCACAGCACACGTAACATCTGGTGGCTGCACACCACACGCAACGGTGAAACCCACGCTTTCGCAGGCGAAGTCACGACATTGCTGGCATCCCTGCCGAATGCGCAACAGCATATTTTCTACACGCACGGCGAACAGTCCGAAGGCTTCGCCACCTGCGGGCGCCTCGACCGCCAGGCGCTCACCACGCTGGGCCTACCCCCCGACGCTGCCGTTTATCTCTGCGGTCCAACTCAATTCATGACCGACATGCGGGACGCCTGCACCGGCGCGGGCATCGACCCCGCGCAGATCCATAGCGAACTGTTCGGCGCCTTGTCCCCGATCAATCCGGGCGTCGTCAGTCCGCTGCGGCGCAAGCGGCCACATCCGCCACCGGGGTTAGCGGGGACCGGGCCGCCGATCACCTTCGCCCGCAGCGGACTCACGGTGAAATGGTCGCCGGACTACCGCAGCATCCTTGAACTCGCCGAAGCCTGCGACGTACCAACGCGTTTCTCATGCCGAAGCGGGGTATGCCACGTGTGCGTCACCGGGATTGTCGCCGGCACCGCCGTTTACGTGCAGCCGCCGTTAGAGCAGCCTTCCGAAGGTGAAGTGCTGATCTGCTCGGCCGCTCCGCAAAGCGATCTTGTACTGGACCTGTAACGTCTTTCACGCGCCTAGGAGCTGAGGCAGACCGATGCCTCGGCGGTGTAGCAAAGGAACGTCAGGGTCTCCTGCAGGTAGAGCTGCACGGTGTCGGCGTCATGGGAGAGGTAACCGATCGACACGTCGGTGCCCAGTTGCAGATCGAAATCGCCGCCGCGGGTGGTCAGCACGAAAGCGCCGTCGATGGCGGGCGCCCAAATGATGTCGCCGTCGATCAGGCGACGGATGTGTTCACGGATCGGATAGCCGTGTTCGGTGGTCTCGCTGACTTTGGTGTAGGCGTCGGCCGACAGCAACACCGAGTACGGGCCGTCGACACCGGCCAGTCGCAGCTCGGACAACGCCTGCGAGATGACATCGGGAAAACCACGTACTTCGTTTGGCAGCTTCAGTGGCGGGTTTGAGCTAGCGCTCCGGATACCGTCGATCGACGCGGCTTCATAGCCTTCGAAGATGGCCCGATCTTCGACGAACGCCAACTTCTTGGCGGCGGCTTTAACCGGATCCCAGTCGGAGTCCTGCGACCCGCGCTCCACGTCGTCGATCTCCCCGCGGGACAGCGTAAATGGAACTCGAAGCCGAACAAGCGGTTTGCTGGCACGCAGTTGCGCGACGACGCCGTCGGTGGGTGCCTCCACGTCGAGCAGCCGCCCAGTGCTGATGGCCGCCGTGGTCGGCCCGCCCGGCTCGCTGACGTCGACCACTCGGCGTCCGGCGATGTGGCGTTTGAAAGTCCGTGTTGCTTCCAATTCGATTTCGGTCCAGGCCTCTTCGGTGATCGGGGCAAGATCGCGGTAGAGGTTGTTCATTGCCGGGTTCCTTTCAAACTGCCGATCGCCAACGTGCCATCTGAGGGTACGGTAACCACCGCCGGGGCCGGTGAACTCGGCAGCGGCGGTGGATCGTCGAGGAAGTCGACGGTTGGGGAGAAGAACAGCCCACCCGTGATCGCGGTGGAGAAGTCCAGAATGCGGTCGGTATTGCCGGGAGGATCGCCGAGAAACATGTTGCGCAGCATCTGTTCGGTGACCTCAGGCGTGCGCGAATACCCAATGAAGTAGGTGCCGAATTCGCCCTTGCCGAGCTCGCCGAATGGCATGTTGTGGCGCACGATCTTAAGCTCGGTGCCGTCGTCGTCGGTGATGACATTGAGCGCGATGTGGGCATTGACCGGCTTCTCGTCGTCGTCGAGCTCGATGTCGTCGAGCTTGGTCCGGCCGATCACGCGTTCCTGCTCGGTGACCGACAGCGACTCCCACTTCGCCATGTCGTGCACATACTTTTGCACGTGCACATAGCACGAGCCGGCGAAATCTGGATCCTCGTCACCAACGGCGGAAGCGGAGACCGCCAGCGCGCCATCCGGATTCTCGGTGCCGTCGACAAAACCCAGCAGATCGCGGTTGTCGAAGAACCGGAAGCCGTGCACTTCGTCGACCACGGTCACCGCGCCGGCCAACGACTTGAGAATGCGATTGGCCAGCTCGAAACAGACGTCCATGGACTCGGCGCGAATATGGAACAGCAGGTCACCCGGCGTGGCCGGCGCGGCGTGCCGCGGACCATCCAGCTCGACAAACGGGTGTAGCTCGGCGGGACGGGGGCCGGTGAACAACCGGTCCCAGGCCTCGGATCCGATCGAGGCGATCACCGACAAGTGTTTGGTCGGATCGCGGAATCCGATTGCCCGCACCAGTCCGGGGAGCTCCGGCAGCGCATCGTGCACCGTCGCCTCGCTGCCCTCGTCGATGGCGACTACCAGGAAGATCGCGGCCGGAGTCAGGGGTGCGAGAACCGGTTGCGGCTGCACTGAGGGCACGGGTTCGACCCTAACCTGCCCTCCGGTTTCAGATTATGCACTGATGAAAAGATAGGGATATGGCGGCCACGGCGCAGGGTTTGTGCGAGTTCATCGACGCGTCACCGTCGCCGTTCCACGCGTGCGCCACCGTGGCGTCGCGGCTGCGCGCCGCCGGCTACACCGAACTGGCCGAGGCGGACGAGTGGCCGCAGGCAGGGAAATTCTTCACGGTACGTGCCGGATCGTTGGTGGCCTGGGACAGCGAAGGCGGCGCCGACGGCCGGCCGTTTCGGGTCATCGGCGCTCACACCGACAGCCCCAATCTGCGGGTCAAGCAGCATCCCGACCGCGAGGTCGCGGGTTGGCAGGTGGTGGCATTGGAGCCCTACGGGGGTGCCTGGCTGAACTCCTGGCTGGACCGCGACCTGGGCGTCAGTGGTCGCCTGTCGGTGAGCTCGGTGGGTAACGGCGCGCCCATCGCTCACCGCCTGGTCCGGATCGACATTCCGATCCTGCGGGTCCCGCAGCTGGCCATCCACCTGGCCGAGGACCGCAGGTCGCTGACGCTGGATCCGCAGCGCCACGTCAACGCGGTGTGGGGAGCCTGCGGCGGGAGCCGATCGTTCCTCGGCTACGTCGCCGAGCAGGCCGGCATCGATCCCAATGACGTGCTCGGCGCCGACCTGATGACCCACGACCTGACCCCTTCGACGCTGTCGGGCGTGGACGGCCAATTCATCAGCGCCCCGAGGCTGGATAACCAGGCCTCCTGTTACGCGGGTCTGTCGGCACTACTGGACGCCACGCCAGGCGAATACTTGCCGGTGCTCGCCCTCTTCGACCATGAGGAGGTCGGGTCGACCTCCGATCACGGCGCCAACTCCGAACTGCTGCTGACCACACTGGAACGCATCGTGCTGGCCGGCGGCGGTGGACGAGCCGAGTTTCTGCGCCGGTTGCCCGGGTCCATGGTGGCGTCAGCCGACATGGCGCACGCCACCCATCCCAACTACCCGGAGCGGCACGAGCCCGGGCACCTGATCGTGATCAACGGCGGGCCGGTGCTCAAGGTGCACCCGAATCTGCGGTACGCCACCGACAGCCGCACCGCCGCCGCGTTTGTGCTGGCATGCCGGCAGGCCGGGGTAGCGCTGCAACGCTACGAACACCGCGCCGACCTGCCCTGCGGATCGACGATCGGGCCGATGACGTCGGCGCGCACAGGCATCCCGACCGTCGACGTCGGCGCTGCCCAGCTGGCCATGCATTCGGCGCGGGAACTGATGGGCGCGCGCGACGTCGACGACTACGCGGCGGCGCTGCGGGCATTCCTGTCGCCGCGCTGACACCGCGTCGGCACTCAGCGCTGCGCGACGAAGAACGGCTCGTAGCGGATGACGTTTTCCACCACCATGCCGTTGCGGGTGCGGACCCGGTCCAGGCCCCGGATATGGAATGGTCCATCCGGGCCGGTCCCTTCGCCAACGTAGTGCAAAAAGACCAACTGCTCGTCGGTAGTGGGACCAGCGACCGTGGCGCTGTCGACGAGTTCAAGCCGCAGATCCGGTGCAGCGGTCAGTAGTTCGGCGATCTTGGCCGTATAAGCCTGGATTCCGCGCACCGGTTCCGGGTTGCCCGGCCAGTAGCCGACGATGTCATCGGCCAGGATGTTCGTCCCGCGAGACAGATCCGGCGCTGCCCAAAACGCCGCCCATATCTGTGCACTGAACTTCGGGGCGTCTGGATCCATAGCCGTTGCAGGAGAGGCGGATTGGATGTCGGTCATGGTCCCTCCAAGGGTCGGGCGCTTCGGTGTAGCGCGTCGCTGCAAGCCTCTATCGGCGCGCTGGGCGCCGCAATTACCTCCGACGTCATCACGGCCAGGACGGTCCATTGTCGGGGTGGGGGCATAAGGTCGCTGGTATGACACTCAAGACCGAAATGGTGACGTTCGACTGCAGCGACCCTGCGAAGCTAGCCGGCTGGTGGGCCGAGCACTTCGACGGCAAGACCCAGGAGCTGATCCCCGGTGAGTTCATCGCCGTGATCCGGTCGGAAGGGCCGCGCCTGGGGTTCCAGAAGGTGGCCGATCCCACGCCGGGTAAAAATCGGGTGCACGTGGATTTCGGCGCGGCTGATGTGGACGCCGAAGTATCGCGGCTCACCGCCGCCGGTGCCAGCGAAGTCGGTAGGCACAGCATCGGCGACAACTTTCGCTGGGTGGTGCTGGCCGACCCGGAGGGCAACGCGTTCTGCGTGGCCGGCGGGCAGTAGCCCGTCGGGGCCAGGCTGCTGGTGTCGTCGGTGGTCGCGGCGCCGCCAACTTAGACTGTGCCGGTGACGTCCGCGCCCACTCACGTGATCGATACCGTCGAGCACGCCGCGATGACTCCTGACCAGCCCCAACCGTTCCGTGAACTCGGCCTCAAGGACGACGAATATCAGCGGATCCGCGACATCCTGGTCCGCAGGCCGACCGACGCCGAGCTGGCGATGTATTCGGTGATGTGGAGCGAGCACTGCTCCTACAAGTCATCCAAGGTCCACCTGCGGTACTTCGGCGAGACCACCACCGACGAGATGCGGGCCGGCATGCTGGCCGGCATCGGGGAGAACGCCGGCGTGGTCGACATCGGCGACGGCTGGGCGGTCACCTTCAAAGTGGAGTCGCACAATCACCCGTCGTATGTCGAGCCTTACCAGGGCGCGGCCACCGGCGTCGGCGGCATCGTCCGCGACATCATGGCGATGGGCGCTCGACCGGTCGCGGTGATGGATCAGCTGCGTTTCGGCGCCGCCGACGCCCCGGACACCCGCCGGGTGCTCGACGGCGTGGTGCGCGGCATCGGCGGCTACGGCAACTCACTGGGCTTGCCCAACATCGGCGGCGAAACCGTCTTTGACCCCTGCTACGCCGGTAATCCATTGGTCAACGCGCTGTGTGTGGGCGTGCTCCGGCAAGAGGACCTCCATCTGGCGTTCGCGTCGGGCACCGGCAACAAGATCATCCTGTTCGGTGCGCGGACCGGACTCGACGGGATCGGCGGCGTGTCGGTACTGGCTTCGGAAACCTTCGGCGGCGACGAATCCGAGTCGGGGCGCAAAAAACTGCCGTCGGTCCAAGTCGGCGACCCGTTCATGGAAAAGGTGCTCATCGAGTGCTGCCTGGAGCTCTATGCGGCCGGCCTGGTGATCGGCATTCAGGACCTCGGCGGCGCTGGAATAGCTTGTGCGACATCGGAGCTAGCGTCGGCCGGTGACGGCGGCATGGTGGTTGAACTGGACACCGTTCCGCTCCGCACAAAGAACATGACCCCGGCTGAGGTGCTCTGCAGCGAGTCGCAGGAGCGGATGTGCGCGGTGGTCGCCCCGGAGAACGTGGACGCCTTCATGGCGGTGTGCCGCAAATGGGAGGTGTTGGCCACCACGATCGGCGAGGTCACCGACGAGGACCGGTTGCGGATCACTTGGCACGGCGACACCGTCGTCGACGTGCCGCCGCGCACGGTCGCCCACGAGGGCCCGGTATACCAGCGCCCCGTCGCTCGTCCCGAATCGCAGGATGCGCTCAACGCCGACCGCTCCGCCAAGCTGCCGCGGCCGGCCACTGGCGACGAGCTGCGCTCGACTTTGCTTGCGCTGCTGGGCAGCCCGCATTTGTGCAGCCGTGCGTTCATCACCGAACAATACGACCGCTATGTGCGCGGTAACACCGTGCTGGCCGAGTACGCCGACGGCGGCATGCTGCGCGTCGACGAGGCGACGGGCCGCGGTATCGCGGTGTCGACCGACGCGTCAGGCCGCTACACGCTGCTCGACCCCTACGCCGGCGCCCAACTCGCACTGGCGGAGGCATACCGCAACGTCGCCGTCACCGGTGCCACCCCGGTCGCGGTAACCAATTGCCTCAACTTCGGTTCGCCCGAGGACCCCGGAGTGATGTGGCAATTCGCCCAAGCGGTGCGCGGATTAGCGGAAGGCTGTGCGGCACTGGGGATTCCGGTTACCGGGGGCAATGTCAGCTTCTACAACCAGACCGGGTCGACGGCGATCCTGCCCACCCCGGTGGTGGGCGTGTTGGGTGTCATCGACAATGTCGCCCGGCGCATCCCCATGGCGATGGGCACAGAGCCGGGGGAGACGCTGATCCTGCTCGGCGAGACGCGCGACGAATTCGACGGATCGATCTGGGCGCAGGTCACCGCCGAGCATTTGGGTGGGCGACCGCCAGCGGTGGACCTGGCTCGCGAGCGGCTGCTGGCAGATGTGTTGAGCGCGGCCTCCCGCGACGGGCTGGTGTCTGCCGCCCACGACCTCTCTGAAGGCGGCCTGGCGCAGGCCATTGTGGAATCGGCACTCGCTGGTGAAACAGGTTGTCGGATCGTACTTCCCGAGGACGCCGATCCTTTTGTCATGTTGTTCTCCGAATCGTCGGGCCGGGCGCTGGTTGCCGTCCCCCGCACCGAGGAGAGTCGGTTCCGCTCGATGTGCGAGGCGCGGGGCCTGCCGGCCACCCGCATCGGTATCGTCGATCAAGATTCGGACGTGGTGGAAGTCCAGCGGCTGTTCACCGTGTCGCTGACCGAGCTGCGCAGCACATCCGAAGGGGTGCTCGCGGCACTGCTTCGATGACTGCCCAGTCCGATGTCGAGTCGGTTGCCGAGCCGGCCGAACCGCGCAGACGCCATCCGCTGTTGGTGTGGGCGTGGAGCCTGCTGCGGCTGAAATTCGTCGGGGTGGCGTTCGGAGCGGTGTTCTTCTGTCTGTCGCTGACGCCGTCGCTGCTGCCGCGGGACTGGTTGTTCCAGGGGCTGATCGCCGGTATCAACGCGGCCTTCGGCTACGGCCTGGGTGTGTTGATCGGCAAGACCACCTACCGGCTGGTGCTGCGGAACGCCCACTGGTGGCCGCCGCCCGCGCCGATTTTGTTCGGGATGAAGGCAGCGGTCGTCGTAATCGCGCCGACGGCGTGTGTGCTGATGCTGATCCCGGCCGCCTCCTGGCAGCGTCAAGTGTCCGCGCTGATGGGCATCGAAGGCCCGACGACCGCGGGTTACCTGCGCACGCTGGCCGTCGCGATCGTCGTCGGCGCGCTGCTGGTGTCCACGTTCAGGGTGCTCATCGACGCCGTCAAGCTGCTGGCCCGGATGCTGATCCGCCGGTGGCACCTGCACGACGAGGTGGCACTGTTCATCGGCACGGGGATCGTTGTGGCGCTGCTGATCACGTTGATCGACGGCGTCCTTGTCCGTGGGTTCTTCGTCGCGGCCAACGCGCTCTCCCAGCCGCAGGACGCCGCGACCCCCGCTGGTCTGTCGCGACCGTTGCTTCCCGAAAAGTCCGGCAGCCCAGCATCGTTGGCGCCGTGGAGCTCACTGGGGTACCGGGGACGCGAATTCGTCGCGACGGGTCCGCACGCAGCCGAACTGACCCGGCTCAACGGTAGGCCCGCCAAGGAGCCCATCCGCATGTACGCCGGGCTGCACACCGCTCCCGACGACCAAGGCCGGTTGGCCGTGCTGGTCGGAGAACTCGAGCGCACCGGCGCGTTCACCCGCAAGGTTTTGGTCATCGCGCCGACGACCGGCACCGGCTGGATCGACCCGGTCGCGGCGCGTTCGCTGGAGATAATCTACAACGGCGACACTGCAATCGTCGGCCTGCAGTACTCCTATCTGCCGAGTTGGATCTCGTTTCTGGCCGACCGGCAGAAGTCCATGGACTCCGGCCGAATGCTGATCGACACCGTCCACGACCGTTGGCAACAACTGCCGCCAGACCACCGGCCGAAGTTGCTGCTTTACGGCGAAAGCTTGGGCTCGATGGCCGGCCAGGCCGCCTTCGGGTGGCTGCCCGACATCGGCCGGATGGGCTTCGACGCGGTGCTGTGGGTAGGACCACCCCAAGCGAGCCCGCTGTGGCATGCGCTGATCGTGCGCCGTGACCCTGGCAGTCCGGAGGTCCAGCCTCGGTACGACAACGGGCGAACCGTGCGGTTCTCCGAAGCCAATACTCCCGCAGACGTCAGTGGGCTGGCGGGGCCGCCATGGACGGGCACTCGAGTGCTCTTTTTGCAGCACCCATCCGATCCGGTCGTCTGGTGGACACCCGATCTGCTGTCCGGGCGGCCCGAATGGCTCACCGAACCCCGCGGCCAGGACCGCACCGCGTTGATGCACTGGTATCCGGTCGTCACCTTCTGGCAAGTCAGTGCCGACCTGACTAACGCCGAGGGTGTGCCTGGCGGGCACGGCCACAACTACAGCAACGACATCCTGGACGGCTGGGTCGCGGTAGCCCCGCCGGACGGCTGGACAGCAGCCGACACCGAGCGCATCCGTATCGCGCTGCAAACAGGCTAGAACCTCATGCAGCACAATGACTTTCGTCATGCGCGGGCACTTGGGCTGGCCGCCGGGCTGGTCGGCTGGAGCTTTGTCGTTCCCCGGATACCGGTCCGGTGGCGATTGCCGATACAGGCCGGCGTCGGCGGGCTGCTGGTCTTGGTCACGCGGCCGGCGCTGGGCCTTTGGCCACCGCGGCTGTGGACCGGCTTGCGGCTGGGGCTGGCCACCGGATCGGCAGCAGCAAGCGCTGTTCTGGCAGCCACATCCATTCCAGGCGTGCGGCTTTCGATGATCGGACGAGAACTGCCGGCTCCGGCGTCGGCCTGGCTGGCCGTGCAGATACCGCTGGGTACGGTGTGGGCCGAGGAGGCGGCATTCCGGGCGGCATTGGCCACCGTCGCCGCCCGCGCTTACGGTGCCTCTGGTGCCCGCCTGCTGCAGGCCGCCGCGTTCGGTCTGTCCCATATCCCCGACGCGCGCGCGACCGGTGAGCCGGTATTGCTCACGGTGCTGGCCACCGGCGGCGCGGGGTGGGTATTCGGTTGGCTGGCCGAACGTTCCGGCAGCCTCGGCGCGCCGATGCTCGCGCATTTGGCCATCAACGAGGCCGCCGCGGCGGCCGCACTGAGCATCCAACGGCGGTCTCGGTCTAGTCGGCCCTAGTCGGAAGTAGTCGGCACGTCGCGGGCATCGGCTACCAGCTCGTGCGGCTCGCTGCGGAGGTCGTCGATGCCGAAGCTGATGATGCGCCGCGGGGTGATCCGAATGATCGCGGTGTCGAGCTCACTGTCGTCGGACTCGGCCTGTTCGGCGGTGCCTCTGATCTCCAAACAGCGCACACGCCACGGGTTGCGCGACGCGATGTCGTCGATCACCAAAGCGACGGTGTGGTTGGCTGCCACATTGCGGAACTTGCGGCTTTTCGACATCCGGTAGCCGTGGATGTCGATGGTGCCGAGATCGTCGTTGTAGGTGAAGCCGACTGGGTTGTTCTGCAGTGTGCCGTCCGGTTGGATGGTGGCCAGTCGGGCGAGGTCTGCGGCCTTCATGAACTCAATTTCGTGCGGTTTGAACGACATACACCCACGCTAGAGTCTCAACTTTGGTCGAGGTCAAGGGTGACAAAGCGACAGTCTCATGGGGACGCGGTGGCCCGGGTGGTGACGGACGGCCCAATCCACTCCCGCAGGAATCGTCGTAGTTCGCTACCCCGTCGTGCGGGGCGCCCGGGGTCCACGATCAGTGATTGCAGCATGCGCAGCATGACCTCGACAAGCTCGTCGAACTTGCCATTAGTGAAACCCGTTGCCTCCCAGTTAACGTCAAACCGCTGCAACATCGACCGGCCGAACGAAATAGCCATGTCGGAGGTCACTCCGGCGGTGAAGGCACTAGCCTTGCCTGGCTGGAAAACCAGGCTCAGGTATTTGTCGTGCGCGAGTTGCTCAAATGTGTAGGCGATGCCCTCGACGACAGCTTCTGTTGGGTCGGTGATCGAACACAAATGGGCGGCGAGCTGATTGAGGAATCCGTCAACGGAGGACAGGGCGGTGCCACCCAAGAGCGCCTCATGGGTCGGGAAATAGCGGTAAATCGTTTGACGTGTCACGCCGAGCGACTGGGCGACCTCGGACACACTGACGGTCCCGCGTTCGTCGATGGCGCTTGCTGTCGCTGCGACGATGCGGGCGACCGCTTCATCGTCATCAGCCGGGATGTCTCCTGACCAGCCGTGTCGCCGCATTGCGTGATCGTCGCATAATAGCGGTCACCTTGACAATACAGATGATAGTGATTGTATGGTCAACCATGCGGACGGCTAGGAGATTGTGATGGTGACGACGATCAACAGTCCTGTGAGCGGCACCGACGAGGAATTGACACTGCGAGGCTTGCGTCATGCTTTGGATAAAACGACGGACCTGGCTGACCGCGAACTGAAGGTGCCGCTGCACTATTATCGCGATCCAAAGATTAACGAAACTGAGGAGTCGCAGCTTCTGCGCAGGGTGCCATTGGCCATCGTGCCGTCGGCACAGGTGTCAGAAGAAAATGACTACGTGGTTCGCTCAGTGCTAGGCGATTCCCTCTTGGTGACCCGCGACCGCTCTGCAACTAGCCACGTCTTCCTCAACTACTGCCGCCACCGTGGCGCAATGCCTGCCTGCGGCTCCGGCAACGCTTCACGGTTCGTCTGCCCGTATCACGCTTGGACGTACAAGAACACGGGAGAACTGTTCGTGGTCCCGGGCAAGGCCGGCTTCGATTCCATGGACACCAAGGACTACGGATTGGTCGAACTGCCCTCAGATGAGCGTCACGGGTTTATCTGGGCGGTGCTGACCGCCGACGCGACTATCAATCTCGACGCCCATCTCGGAGTGTTGGGTGGCGAACTGGCGCTGTGGAACTACGAGTCCTACGGCTATCACACCGAGCGCGAGTTCAAGTCTGACGTCTCATGGAAGGGTGCGCTGGAAGCGTTCGCCGAGGGATACCACTTCCCCTACGTCCATGGCCAAAGCCTGATCGGACAGAACACGTTGGCCAACACGATGGTCTACGACGAGTTCGGCAAGCACCACCGGATCGGCTTTCCGTTCACCTGGATCACCAACCTGGAGACCGACCCCACCGCATCGCCAGAACCGTTGGCGAATATGGGAGTGATCTACTGGGTGTATCCGAACCTCATCCTCGCCAACAGTCCCGTCGGCGTGGAAATCATCGACATGCTGCCCGACGGCGAGCCGACCCGTTGCACCGTTCGTCACAGCTGGATGGGCCGGGTGCCCGCCACGACCGATGACATGAAGGCCGGGTACGACGCGGTCTTCGAAGGGGTGCATGCCGCGGTTCGGGACGAGGACTTTGCGATGCTGCCGCAGTGCGGCGAAGGCGTCAGACACGGCCAACACGACCATATGATCATTGGGCGGAATGAGATTGGCGTCCAGCACATGATCAGAGTTTTCGCGCAGGAACTGGGCGTGGCCCTGCAATAGCGTCGCTCGCGTCTGAGAAACGACGGCTTCTGAGACCCTGAGGTATGGCTGCCCGTCACAGCGCCGATCCGGCGAAGACCCGTGACGCGGTCCGGGCCGTCGAAGACTGGTTAAGCGACGACACCCACCCGGTCCCGAGTCGTGCGGAACTGGCGGCCGCGGTTCGACTTACCGCTCGAACGTTGGCCGCACAGGCGCCGGGGGCAAGCGTCGAGGTCCGAATTCCGCCGTTTGTTGCGGTGCAGTGTGTTTCCGGACCGAGGCATACTCGAGGCACTCCGCCGAATGTGGTCGAGACCGATCCACGAACGTGGCTGCTGCTGGCCACCGGACTGCTGGAAGTGGCAGATGCCAGCGCCTCTGGGGCGCTGCAGCTTTCGGGCTCGCGGGCCGCCGAGATCCAGACGTGGCTACCGCTGGTGCGCTTGGGCCAACATGGCTAGGCCAGCGGCGCAAGCCCGAAACGCACCAGATCGACACTGGCAGACACAATTTCACCCAGGTCGCCAGCACAGCCGTCGTCACCCCACTTCTGGACGGCCACCACAAGAGCTGCCGCCAAGGTGGCTCCCGCGACCTCCGAGACGAGGTCGAGGTCGGGAACCCCGGCATAGCGGGTCTTGATGAAGTTGGTCAGCACTTCGGCAAAGGACGACTGCACCACCCGTAGATGCGCGGTGATGCGCTCGGCGGATATCAACGTCGAACGGGCGATCGCGGCCTGCCGGACCACCTCGACGTCGTGCGGGAAACTCTCGACGCTGGCCATCACGGCATCGAACAGGGATTCCGAGGTGGGGCGTTGGGCCAAGGCTTCGGCCAGCCATTCCAGATGGGTGTCGTAGTCCTGAAACAGCACCGCTTCCTTAGTCGGGAAGTGCCGAAAAAAGGTGCGCTCGGTGACGCCGGCCTCAGTGGCCAGCTGCGTCACCGTCACATTGGCAAACCCCTTGCTCGCGAACTGCGCTAGGGCTACCCGGCGCAACGTCTCATGCGTCGACCGCCGGCGCAGCTCATGGAGGTTCGTCGGCTCCGCCATGGCGCCCGATGGTATCTCGACTTACTCCACCGCGTCAGTGCTGACATCTTCCAATTGTGTCAGTACTGACATATTCTGCTGTCCTGCGTGGCGCGGCAGCCGCGTGTGGTTTTCGGAAGGGATATCGGCCGTGACGGACTATGACGCAATCGTTGTCGGAGCTGGGCACAACGGCCTGACCGCGGCAGCCATCCTGCAGCGCGCGGGTCTGCGCACCGTCTGCCTGGAGGCCAACACCTATTGCGGCGGGATGGCAGCAACAGTCGAGCTCATTGACGGGTTCCGCTACGAGATCGCTGGGTCGGTGCAGTTCCCCACGGCGCCGCAGATCAGTACCGAGCTCGGCCTGGATACCCTTCCGACGGTCGACGCCGAGGTCATGTCGGTCAACATCGGCGAGACCGGTGAAGAGCCGATGGTCTTCTACCGCGATCCGATGCAACTGATGATGCACCTGAGTGACAAGCACGGCGCCGATGCGGTGACGGGCATGGCCGAGTTGATCGGCTGGAGCCAGGGGCCGGCCAAGGCGCTGGGCCGATTCGAGGTGCGCACACCGCCCAAGACGCTGGATGAGATGTATACCTGCGCGGCAAATGAAGCCGAACGTCGGGCCATTCACGAGATGTTGTTCGGCTCGGCGATGGACGCCATCGACCGTTACCTGCCCGACAAAGACAAACACGCCATCCTGCGCGGGATGATGGCGTTTCTCGCCGTCAACTCAACGTATCGCGGCCCTTACACGCCAGGCAGCGCCACCTGCCTGGCGTTTGCGCTGGCGGTGCCCACCGACGGCGCCGCGATGATGACCAAGCTTGCCGGCGGGATCGGCGCCCTCACCGAACATTTGTATGCCCTGTTTGCCTCTCATGGCGGGGAGGTCCGCTTCCGGACCAAAGTCGAGAAGATCCTGGTGGAAAACGACTGTGTCACCGGCGTACAACTGCGCGACGGGTCCACAATCATCGCGCCCGTAGTGGTGTCCAACCTGGCGCCCGACCTCACTCTCACCGATCTGGTCGGGGCAGAGTATCTGCCGCCGGAGCTGATCGCCCGGCTGAGTAGCCGCGACCATCGCGCGGCGTTTGTCCAAATACATTTCGCTCTGGACGGCCTGCCGGAGTTCGCGCCGCCTTATGACCTGCTGAACGAACCTGGCATGCAGCAGTCCATCGGGATCTTCGGTTCACCCGAGGAACAGCAGCGCCAGTGGGAGATGTGCACCCGCGGCTTGGTGCCGGACAATCCATCGTTGGGAATGCAGATTCCGTCGTGCCTTGACTCCGGTCTGGCGCCGTCAGGCAAGCATGCCGCCAGCGCATTTGCTTATGCGTTCCCCGTCGAAGTCGCCCGTGGCCAGCACGGGCATCTGAAAAATGAAATGGCGCAACGTGTTATCGACAAGATCACCCGATATGCGCCCAACTTCCGCGACATCGTGATCCGGCACATCACCTTCGCGCCGTACCATATGCAAACCATGTTCGGCGCTCCGTCGGGCGATTTCTGCCACGGCCTCCTGCATCCGGATTTGATGGGACCAAACCGGCCCGGGCCCAAGGGCTTTATCGATCTCCCGATCCCCATCGATGGGCTGTACCTCGCTAGCGCCGGATGTCACGGCGGCCCGGGCATCACGTTCACTCCCGGCTACAACGCCGCCTATCAGGTCCTCGACAACGTCGGCAGAAATCCGAGTGAATTTAGGCACACGTGACACCTGTGGCTGGTGTGGCAGACGAGCCGAAACCCCAGCTCAAAACACCTGCGGTCGGCCAGATAACCATCTCGACACGCTGTTCCGATTCGGCCACCTCGCCGCGGTCACCGTAGGATGCGTGGTGTCACCAACTGCCTCCCGGGGAGCCGCCGCACCGTGACCGTTCACCAGCCAGTGCCCGCAGACAACGTAGAAAACCCGCCCGGCGAAGAATGCGGTGTATTCGGCGTATGGGCCCCCGGCGAAGAAGTCGCCAAGATGACCTACTACGGGCTCTACGCGCTACAGCACCGCGGCCAGGAGGCCGCCGGCATTGCCGTGGCAGACGGATCACAGGTGCTGGTATTCAAGGATCTGGGCCTTGTCAGCCAGGTTTTCGAGGAACAGACGCTGGCGGCCATGGAGGGTCACGTCGCGATCGGGCACTGCCGGTACTCCACCAGTGGCCAAACCACGTGGGAGAACGCACAACCGGTGTTCCGCAACACAGCGGCCGGCACCGGAGTGGCCTTGGGGCACAACGGCAATCTGGTCAACAGCACCGAACTTGTCGCCCGTGCTCGCGCCGCCGGATTGGTCAACACCAGGGTTCCCGGCACGGCGACGACCGACTCCGACATCTTGGGTGCGTTGTTGGCCCATGGTGCGGCCGACTCCAGCCTGGAGCAGTCGGCGCTGGAACTGCTGCCGACGGTGCGTGGCGCCTTCTGCCTGGCATTCATGGACGAGAACACGCTTTACGCCGCCCGCGATCCGCACGGAGTGCGGCCGCTGTCGCTTGGCCGGCTGGACCGCGGCTGGGTGGTGGCCTCCGAAACCGCGGCGCTCGACATCGTCGGCGCGTCGTTCGTGCGCGACATCGAACCGGGCGAACTACTGGCCATTGACGCTGACGGCGTCCGGTCGAGCCGGTTCGCCAACCCGAACCCGAAGGGTTGCATTTTCGAGTACGTCTACCTGGCCCGGCCCGATAGCACGATCGCCGGCCGGTCGGTGCACGGCGCCCGGCTCGAGATCGGTCGTCGACTGGCTCGGGAGTGCCCGATCGACGCCGATTTGGTGATCGGCGTGCCGGAATCCGGCACCCCGGCGGCGGTCGGCTATGCGCAGGAGGCCGGCATCCCCTACGGGCAAGGCCTGATGAAGAACGCCTACGTCGGTCGCACTTTCATCCAGCCTTCGCAGACGATCCGCCAGCTTGGAATCCGGCTGAAGCTAAACCCGCTCAAGGAGGTCATCCGCGGCAAGCGGCTCATCGTCGTCGACGACTCAATCGTGCGGGGCAATACCCAGCGCGCACTAGTCAGGATGTTGCGAGAGGCTGGCGCCGTCGAGGTGCATGTGCGCATTGCCTCGCCGCCGGTGAAGTGGCCGTGCTTCTATGGCATCGATTTCCCATCGGCGGCCGAGTTGATCGCGAACGCCGTCGAAGACGAGGACGAGATGCTCGAAGCGGTGCGGCACGCCATCAATGCCGACACGCTCGGCTACATCTCGTTGCGGGGTCTGATCGCCGCCACCGAACAACCCGCCTCGCGGCTCTGCACAGCCTGCTTCGACGGTAAATACCCGATCGCACTGCCCAGTGAGACGGCACTAGGCAAGAACGTCGTCGAGCACATGCTCGCCACCACCGCGCGTGGAGTCGCGCAGGCCGCCGACATTGCGGCCCGCGAAGTCTCCCCGGAGACGGAGCAGGCCTCCGTGCTGCGCCATCCCTAGTCCCCCGCAAACCCAGGTGCCCCTATGCCGATACCCGGCTTGGGCGCCGACCGGTAGCCTTTATCGACGATGGCCGACCTGACAAAAAACTCCGGAAAAGACCCGGGCACCACCTATGCATCCGCCGGAGTGGATATCGAAGCCGGGGAACGCGCCGTCGAACTCTTCAAGCCGCTCGCGTCCAAAGCCACCAGGCCCGAAGTACGCAGCAAGATCGGTGGATTTGCCGGACTGTTTGCGCTGCGCAGCGATTACCGTGAACCGCTGATCGCGGCATCCAGCGACGGGGTGGGCACCAAGCTGGCGGTCGCGCAGGCGATGGACAAGCATGACACCGTCGGCCTGGATCTGGTGGCGATGGTGGTCGACGATCTGGTGGTGTGCGGCGCCGAGCCGCTGTTCCTGCTGGACTACATCGCCTTGGGCCGTATCGTGCCCGAACGGCTCAACGCGATCGTCGGCGGTATCGCCGACGGGTGCATGCGCGCGGGTTGTGCGCTGCTGGGCGGTGAAACCGCCGAGCATCCCGGTCTGATCGAGCCCGATCATTACGACATCTCGGCCACCGGCGTCGGGGTGGTTGAAGCCGACGACGTGCTCGGCCCCGATCGGGTCAAGCCCGGTGACGTCATCATCGCGATGGGGTCATCGGGTCTGCATTCCAACGGATACTCGCTTGCCCGCAAGGTTTTGCTGGAGATTGACCGGGGGAATCTGGCCGGCTACGTCGAGGAGTTCGGCCGCACGCTGGGTGAAGAGCTGCTCGAGCCGACGATCATCTACGCCAAGGACTGTCTGGCGCTGGCCGCCGAGACCCAAGTCCGGACGTTCTGCCACGTCACCGGTGGCGGACTGGCGGGCAACCTGGAACGCGTCATACCGAACGGGTTGGTGGCCGAGATCGACCGCGGCACCTGGACGCCGGCTCCGGTCTTCGCGATGATCGCTCAGCGCGGCCGCGTCTCGCGCGCCGAGATGGAGAAGACGTTCAACATGGGCGTCGGGATGATCGCCGTCGTCGCACCGGAAGACACCGACCGGGCCCTAGCTATCCTGACTGCCCGGCATTTGGACTGCTGGGTGCTGGGCACCATCAACAAGGGCGGAAAAGAAAGCCCCCGAGCCAAGCTCGTCGGGCAGCACCCGCGGTTCTAGCGCCGCCAGTCGTCTTCGTCGCTCCAAGAATTAACCCCGTCGTCGCCGTCCAGCTGATCGGCGTCGTCGTCGCCCGACCCGGACAGCTCGCGCTGAAGCCGCTCGAAATCGGTCTGCGGTGAGCTGTACTTAAGTTCTCGAGCAACCTTGGTCTGCTTCGCCTTAGCCCGGCCGCGGCCCATGGGGGAACCCCCTCGCGCAATAACGGAGCGGCCCAACAAGTAGGCGGCTCCGATCTTTTGTCTTTATTGTCCTGGCGACAGTTTACCGTGCCCGGTGGTTGCGTGCTGGTGCGCCCTGCGGGTTCCGAACACGGTTATCGCGCCGTTCCTCGTAATCGTTCGACGGCCATCCGCCCGGCGCCCGGCTCGTCAAGGGGCGGCAGCGAATCGGCGTCGATCACTGCGGGCGTCTGCGCGTCGCCAGTGAGCAGATCGGTGTCGACCGGTACCCCCCGCTTGACAAGCGCGAGTGCCACCGGGCCCAGATCGACGTGATCGACCACGGTCCCCAGCCTGCCCACCGCGCGGCCATTGGCCAACACTGCGTCGCCGGTAGCGGGCCGGTCCACCGTCCCGTCCAGGTGCAACAACACCAGCATGCGGGGCGGTTTGCCCAGGTTGTGCACGCGCGCGACGGTCTCCTGACCGCGATAGCAGCCTTTGTCCAGGTGAACGGCTGCCCGGCCCGGTCCGCCGATCCAACCCACTTCGTGCGGGATGGTGCGTTCGTCGGTGTCAACGCCGAGTCGCGGTCGCATGGCTGCCACTCGGTGGGCTTCATAGGCCCACACCCCGGCCGGGCGCAGCCCGGCCTGCATCAAACGCCGCTGCAGCTCGGCGGACTGGCGGCGATCGACCAAAACGTCGAGCTCCACCTGGCCTTCGCGCGCCCCGGTCATCCGACGCACGAAGCCACCGGTGGACGGCACGGCCGCCATCTCGGCAGGTAAAGCCTCGATGCCCAGCGCCTCGAGCACGGCCGGCTCGCCCAGCCGCGGCCCCAGCAGCGACAGCACCGCCAGATCGGCCGGGCCGGCGGTCACATCTGACCAGAACACCATCTTGCGCAGATAGTCCAGCAGCGGCTGGCCCCGCCACGGCTCGGTGTCGAGGTAGGTAATGCCACCCAGTTCGGTTTGGATCCAGTGGTCTTCGACCCGGCCTTGCCCGTCAAGGCTGAGGTTTTGCGTGCTCGCGCCATCGGGGAGCTCGCTGACATGCTGAGTCGAGATGCTGTGCAGCCATGTCTGCCGGTCGCCACCGGTCAGTGTGAGCGCAGATCGGTGCGAGCGATCGACCACCACAGCGTCGGTTTCGGCGGCGCGCTGCTCACCCAGCGGATCACCGTAATGCCAGATCGCGCCGGCATCGGGCCCGGTATCGGGGGCGGGAACAGCGGACACACACCAACTCTACGGGGCTGCCGCGTTAGGCTTCTGGTCCATGACAGGCCAGCCGGGCGTGGTCGTCACGCTCGACGGCGAGGTACATCCACCGGGCACGCCACTGCTGTTCGCCGACGACCTCGCCGCGGTACGCGGCGACGGCGTCTTCGAAACACTGCTGGTCCGCGATGGCAGCGCGTGCCTGGTTGAGGCGCATCTGGGCCGACTGGGACATTCGGCCAACCTGCTGGATCTGCCGGAGCCGGACCTGCCGAGCTGGCGACATGCGATCGACCGGCAACGCGGCGGTGGGCGGCCGACACCGCCGACGAGGGAGCGATGCGCTTGGTCTACAGCCGCGGCCGGGAACGCGGCTCGGCGCCCACCGCCTACGTGACGGTCAACCCGGTCGCCGACCGGATCGCGGCCGCCCGTCGTGACGGGGTGGCCGCGGTGACGTTGCCCCGTGAGCTGCCCGCGACCGGGGTGGAGGCGATGCCGTGGCTGCTGGCCGGTGCCAAGACGCTGTCGTACGCCATCAACATGGCCGCGCTGCGACATGCCGCCCGGCAGGGCGCCGGTGACGTGATTTTCATCAGCTCCGACGACTACGTCTTGGAAGGCCCTCGTTCGACCGTGGTGATCGCCGCCGGCGGCGGCAGCCTGTGCCTGTTGACTCCGCCGCCGTGGTATCCGATCCTGCGCGGGACCACGCAGCAGGCGCTGTTCGAGGTAGCTCGCGCCAAGGGCTACGACTGCGATTACCGGGCCCTGCGTGTCGCTGATCTTTTTGCTGCGCAAGGAGTTTGGCTGGTGTCGAGCATGACACTGGCCGCCCAAGTTCATACCCTCAATGGCCGGGCATTGCCGCGCGCTCCGATGGCGGCCGAATTCGCCGAACTACTCGACGCCGCCATTGTCAGCGATCGCTGAATTCGGTTGTCACCCGTGGCGCGGAGCGGGTACGGTCAGCCGTACACAGGGAAGGAGGTGGTCCGCGAAATTGATAGCTCAACGGACATGTGAGGTGGCTGCCCGCTAGCTGCACCGGGCGAGGAATCACCTGCGCGCGCTGGCGAATTCCCCGCAGCCACCCGGCCCCCGAGCCTCCGGTCTGTCCAACCAGGAACTACGGCTCGGGGGCTGTCCATTTCCAGGGTTGCCCCGCCAACCCGAACACCTTCTGCGGCAACCGATATGCGGCTGTCCGGACGTGGCAGGTTTGACCAGGGGTCTCGCAAGCCGCCGTTACGACGGCACCTTGGCAGCAATCTGATCGGCGATCTGGCCGCCTTCGGTGGTGATGGTTTGACCGCACGCATGCACGTCGATGACCACGCGGGATACCGCGCTCAGTACGTGCTGACAGACGCGAGCGTTGCCGCCTGCCTCGGTGCGCCGCTGCACAATCCTGGGCGGAGCGCCGTTGAAGTCCCCGAAGGTCCACGTGGTTGTCTGATTACCGTTGGTCGCCGTCACAGTTTGGCCTGCGCATGTGTGCCAGTCGCCCGCGGACTTCCTGACGAACGCGTGAGCGCTTTCAACGGACGGAAACTGGACCGCGGCTTGATAAATCCGGTGAGGCGGGTTGGACGAGTGCCACCCTTGGCCGCGCACCGCGGTGAAGCCGCTCCCCTGATACACCGAAGCTTGGATCACCTCGAATGCGCCGATGCACCCCGCGTTCGACACCGATCCATGTGAGGTGAGCATCTGCTCGGTTTGATTGGCAGGTTGCATGCTCGCACCCATGATGGTGCTGAGGTCTGCGGCGCCAAGCAGAATCGAGACCAGGTCGACCGGGGGTGGGCCAGCGGTCGGGCCAGCGGCCGGGGATGGGCCAGATGCCGGCGCCGACGATGGCGCGGGGCTTGGCTTCTGGCTGAAGATCACCACAGCTGCCACGACGGCGATCACCACCGCCAGCGCTGCACCGCCGGCGATCAGCAACCGCTTGCGGGATGGCGGCGCGGTGTCCGCACCGTCGTCACCCGACGGGACGCTCGGCCGCGTCGATACCCGGGGCTGAGGGCTGGCGGGCGGCGGAGGGCTTGTCGTGGGACGGGACGGCTGGGGTTTCGCGGTGGCGGCGGCCACAGGCGGGGTAGCCGGGGTAGCCGCGGCGACCGGGTGCTCGTGTTGCGGTTGCGACGCGGGTGCGGCTTTCGGGGCGGCCGCCGTCGCGTCGAAAGCCGTCAACAGATCATCGATCTCGGTGCGGGTGCGATAGGTGACGTCGCTTCGGTCGCGCAGCATCCGCAGCAGCCGGGCGATGTCATTTCGAGCAGTGGGATCGTCGCCATCCTCTTCAAGCCCGGATTTGAGTTCGGTCAGCAAGTGGGTTTGGGTAAGCGGGTCGAGGGCCTGTTCGGACAGGGTGCCGCTGAGCCGCATGAGATAAGCGAACGGCACCGGCGGCTCGTCGGGCAGCGGCGAGGGCAGCGGCGGCTGCTGGGCTGCGAGTTGGTGCACAGCGGTGACGAGTTGAATACCGGTGTCTACGGTTGGGTTCTGGTAATCGATAACCTGCAGTGCGGCAAGAGGATTGGCCCGCATGCTGTCGACAGGACCGATCCGGACCGGAAGAATAGGACGGTTCAGCGCTTGCGCATAGCGCCATTCGGCGTGACAGGGCTTGGACTCCAGCGAGTGATTCGACAACGCGACGACGAATACCTCGCAGGAGCGGATCTGCTCGAGAATCTCGTTCCACCAGGCTTCGCCGCCGCCTAGGTCTTCATCGAACCAAACCTGCTGGCGGGCCCGCCGAAGCGCGGTCGCCAGAGGCTCGATGAGCGATCTGTCTTGGCTCGAGTAGCTGACAAAGAGTCCCACGGCACTCTCCCCCTCATGCGCGGGGTGAACAGGGCAAGTTGCGTTGCGACGATAGCGCATGCTCGCGCCGGTTGGGGCCACAATCGGGGGTAGCCGCCAACGGCCGCTAACCGGCAAACCGCGAGAGCCGCGCCGACAAATGCGGCACCAGCCCGCCGTCGGCGTCCACTCGCTCTTCGACGTAGGCCAGATCGCCACCCTCGACGATGCCGTAGAGCCGCTTTGCCCCGCCGACGAGCACGCCCGACCGGCTGCGGGCCAGGGCATCGGTGACCAATTCCCACGACGACTGGTTGAGTGGTCGCCCGTAGAACAGTTCGACGTAACCGGCGGAGTGCGCCAGCAGCAACTCAATCGCCTGCGACTCCGTCGGATC
Source organism: uncultured Actinomycetota bacterium (assembly GCA_963744835.1). Taxonomy (GTDB): domain Bacteria; phylum Actinomycetota; class Actinomycetes; order Mycobacteriales; family Mycobacteriaceae; genus Mycobacterium. The sequence goes on along the minus strand of CAVUVB010000005.1, from coordinate 247,419 downwards.
GTGCGGGTCGTTCACGAAGCGCCAGTAGCCGGTTTCCCGCAAGTCAGGTCCGTGGTACTCGCCCGAGTCGGTAAGCCGCCACGACCGGGCGTCCCAATTCAGGTAGTCGCCGCCGTCGTGCGAGACCACGATCTGCTGCCCGAACCGATAGTCGCCGTCGGCTCCGCGGCCCTCTCCTTCGCCGCGCCACACGCCGACCAGGGGAAGCAACGCCAGCAAGGCGTCGTGCAGGTTGGCGCCTTCGCGCAGATTCGCGGTGTCGGCAGGAATGGGCAGGTCGTCGAAGACTGGAATGTTGCGGCCGGCGGTGACTTTGGCGCGTTGGGCGGCGGCGGCTACTGCGCGGTCGCCGGAACCGGGCTGAGAAACCGACTCGGCGGGCCGATCTGGGCCTTCTGCCTGAGTCACGACTCGTCGGTGATCAGCCGATACAGCGTGTACAGCGCGAACCAGGAAATCAGCACGACCGCCGCGACCAGCGCGATCTCGAAGAACAGCACCACGTGGACAAGTCTAATTGGGCAATGGCGTTGTGACCGGCCGGGGAGACCAGTCAGGCGACCTTGACGTCGACCTCGTGAACGCCCGCGCCGGTCGGTGTCACCACGGCATCGCCGTTACCGGCCGGAGACAGCGCACGCAGCGTCCAGGAGCCCGGTGCGGCGAAGAACCGAAAGTCACCGGTGGCCGACGCGACGACCTCTGCGGTGAACTCGTTGGAGGAGTCGAGCAGCCGCACGAAGGCGCCGCCGACGGCCTGGCCATCAGCGTCGACGACACGACCGGTGATCACCGTCTCCTTTTCCAGGTCGACGCTGGCGGGCAACGTCTGTCCTTGCTTCGGTGCAGAGCACATATCAGCTTCCCAACTCGATCGGGGCGCCCACTAGGGAGCCGTATTCCGTCCAACTGCCGTCGTAGTTCTTGACGTTTCGGTGTCCGAGCAGCTCCCGCAGCACGAACCAGGTGTGCGACGACCGCTCACCGATGCGGCAATAGGCGATGGTCTCTTTGGACCCGTCCAAAGCGGCCTCGGCATACAGCTTGGCCAGGTCGTCGTCGGACTTGAAGGTGCCGTCCTCGTTGGCGGCCTTGCTCCAGGGCACGTTGATCGCGCCGGGGATGTGACCGGGCCGCTGGCTTTGCTCCTGCGGCAGATGGGCGGGCGCCAGGATCTTGCCGGAGAACTCGTCGGGAGAGCGCACGTCGACCAGGTTCTTCACGCTGATCGCGGCCAGCACCTCGTCGCGGAATGCGCGAATGGTGTTGTCTGGCTGCTTGGCCGTGTAGCTGGTGGCGGCTCGGTCCACCGTCTCGCTCGACAGCTGCCGCCCGTCGAGCTCCCACTTCTTGCGGCCACCGTCGAGCAACTTGACGTTCTCGTGGCCGTACAGCTTGAAATACCAGTAGGCGTAGGCCGCGAACCAGTTGTTGTTGCCGCCGTAGAGAATCACGGTGTCGTCGTTGGAGATACCGCGGTCGCTCAGCAGCTTGGAGAACTGCTGGGCATCGACGAAATCACGCTTGACCGCGTCTTGCAGATCGGTACGCCAGTCCAGCTTGACCGCGCCGGGAATGTGGCCGCCGTCGTAAGCGCTGGTGTCCTCGTCAACCTCGACGAAGACAACGTGTTCGGCGTCGAGATTGCTCTCGGCCCAGTCGGCGGAGACCAGGACGTCGGAGCGTGCCATGGTGGAGATCCTTTCGGTTGCTCAGAAATGAGTTAAGCGGCGCCCGGGGTTTGGGCAGTACGTCGCGGACGTGCCACCAGCGGGTAAATCTGACAGCCCAGGCAGATTCCGAACGCCGCATTCAGGAAAGAAGCCGCCAACGCAAACGCGGTGGCGATGAAACCCAACGTCGGGACGCCGGCGGTGAAACCGGCGACGCCGATGACCGCGAAAATCAGGCCGACCAGTTGGGCGAACTTCAGCGGTGGCACCGGCTCGCGCTCCTTCGCCGGCCCCAGTCGGGGCGCGACGAAGTTGGCGAACACCCGGCCGTAGGGATGCTTGCGTGGCCCAGCCAGCGCGCCGATCACGAAGACGACGGCCTGCAGGCCCAAAATCACGGCGGCGGCCAACGTGCTGAACCCCGAGACCACCAGCACGGTCAGCAGTACCGCGGTGGTGATCCAGGCGGAGAATCGGGGTCCTCGAACATCGACCTGGCCGATGGTCTGGCCTTCGAAGTTGGTACTCGACACGGTGCTACTCCTAGTTGTTTCTGTCGCACGGGAAGGGGGAGGCAGGCCAGAATGGCTGCTCCGAGCGCGGCGCGAGAAGGCGCGGCTACTCAGCAACTACAACAACAGCAGCAACCCGCGATACGGCACAGATCTACTGCGCGGCGCTTGGTGAGCACAAGCCCAAGCCGGGTTGACACGTCGCACAGCTTACCCAACGTCGAGGTCATCAAGCCAACAGCCGGGAGAGCGCTGAGCGCAGGTCGCCCGCTTTGGGTACCCCCGCTGCTCGGAATCGCTGGTGTCCGTCGGCATCGAAGATGAACGTGGTCGGTAACGACAGCACCGAAAGCCCCCGCGCGGCATCCGGATTGGCGTCCAGGTCGATCTCCACATGTGCCACGTCCCCGAGGTCCTTGCTGACCTGCTCGATCACCTGGCGCACCCGCGCGCACGGCCCGCACCATGAGGCACTGAAATGCACGACGGTCGGTCCGGTACTGGACAGGCCGAGGGCGCTGGTGTCCACATCGGGACTTGAATCGGGATCGGTAGCCCGGACCTCGCCGGCGCGGCGCGTCAATAGCCAACCGGCGACGGCAGCCAACGCCAGCACGCCGGCAGCCGCCACAACTGCAGTAATCACGGCTGATTAAACCCGTCGAGAGTGATCGTTAATCCCGCGGTGATGCCTTCGATGATCACGTCGGAGCCCCGCGCACCCTCGGTTGTCGGCGCCACCCCGAACGGCAGCCGTTGATCGGGCAGCTTGGCGGCGAACGCGGCCAGCACCGCATCGCGCTTGTCTGCGGGGACCTGCTGGTTAGCGGTGTCCGGGCCGGTCAGCACCCCGGTGGGAGTGAACACCAAAGTGGCCTTGTCGTCATCGGCTATGGACAGGTCGATGGCGACGCTGACCCGTTTGTCGAAGTGGGCCGATTTTGGGGTGCCGGTGAATACCAGACCGTGGCTGCCGGAGATCCCGGATTCGGTGGTGCCGCCGGTGGCGTTGTTGGTCTCTTGCGGCGGCGCCTCGACCATCAGGTCCCGCATGCCCAAGTAGCTGCCAAGGTGCAGCGAGTCGATGATGATCCGGCTCTCCAGCTTGCCGACCCGAAGCTTGGCATCGGATCGGATCAGCCACGATGCGTCGATCAGGTCGATGGAGTGCATGGTGGCCTCCAGCGTGGCTTCGCCGATCACCGGACGGTCGACCGTGCTGGCCTTGATTTCCAGTTCGTTGTAGTGCCCGCGCATCGCCTGGGGAATCACTGGAAACCCAAGAATCGCGACGAAGGGATCGAAACCCAGATGCGCCACATCACGCAGTGTGCGGGCAAGCCGGTACTCCGCGTAAATGGTTGCCCCGAAGTCGACCCCGGCGGCTCCGGCGAGCAAGATCACGACGGCCAGCACCGCCGCCGCCGCTCCGACCAGCACCTTACGCATCTGCATATTGTGGCGTACCCCTCCCTCGTTGCCGCGCTGGATTCGATTGCAGCGGCGCCTCCTCAGACCGTCCCGGTCTGCATCGTTGCCGCGCTGGATTCGATTGCGCGGCGCCTCCCGGTCTGCATCGTTGCCGCGCTGGATTCGATTGCGCGGCGCCTCCTCAGACCGTCCCGGTCTGCATCGTTGCCGCGCTGAAGACCAGGTAGCACGCTATCGTTGGGTAATCTGGCCGACGACTACGTACTGACTGCGAGTTTGGGAGACGCCTTTCCCACGACGCTGGAGGGGCTTGCTTGGACTTACTGCTGCTGACCGCGGAGCCGCATCCAGACGCGGTCCTGCCGTCGTTGTCGCTGCTCGCTCATACGGTGCGCGCGGCGCCGGCTGACGTTTCTTCGCTGCTGGAGGCAGGCAACGCGGACATTGTGATCGTCGACGCACGACTCGACCTGCCCGCCGCGCGCGGCTTGTGTCGTTTGCTGGGCTCGACGGGCCGGTCGATTCCGGCGGTCGTGGTGGTGAACGAGGGCGGGCTGGTGGCCGTCAACGCCGACTGGGGTCTGGACGAAATCCTGCTGCCCACCACCGGCCCTGCCGAGGTCGATGCCCGGCTGCGACTACTTGTCGGCCGGCGGGGCAGCCAGCAGGACCAGGAGAGCATCGGCAAGATCAGCCTTGGCGAACTGGTGATCGACGAGAGCACCTACACCGCCCGATTGCGTGGACGTCCGCTCGATCTGACCTACAAAGAGTTCGAACTGCTGAAATATCTGGCGCAACATGCCGGCCGGGTATTCACCCGCGCCCAGCTGTTGCACGAGGTGTGGGGATACGACTTCTTTGGTGGCACTCGTACCGTCGACGTGCACGTGCGCCGACTGCGTGCCAAGCTCGGCCCGGAGTACGAATCGCTGATCGGGACAGTCCGCAACGTGGGCTACAAAGCGGTCCGCCCGGCCCGTGGCCGCCCACCGATCGGCGAGCAGGGCGGTGTAGGCGGTGCGGACGACACCGAAGCCGAGGCAGAACACCTTCAAGACCCGCTGGTCGATCCGTTGCGTAGCCAGTGACGTCACCCGAGTGGCGGGCGGCACTGGACGCGCAGGAACAGCAACAGATCCGTGAACTGGTCTCAGTGGCCACCGAAGTCGATGACGTGGCGCCTGTCGGTGACCAAGTCCTACGGGAATTGGCGCATCCACGTACCGGGCACCTGCTGGTCACCGGCGGGCAGCCGGACGGTGGCGGCCAGACCATCATCGGTTATCTGAATCTCGCCTCGCCGCAGAAGGACACGTTCGGCATGGCCGAGTTGGTGGTGCATCCGCAAGCCCGCCGACGCGGTGTCGGCGCTGCGATGATCCGCGCTGCCTTGTCCAAAACAGCTGGGCGAAACCATTTTTGGGCGCATGGAACGCTCGAGTCAGCCCAGGCGACCGCCTCTGCACTGGGCCTGGTGCCGGTTCGTGAGCTCATCCAGATGCGCCGCTCGCTGCGTGGCATCGCAGCACCGGCAGTGCCCGACGGGGTGCGCATCCGGACCTACGCCGGCAGCGCCGACGACGCCGACTTGGTGCGGGTCAATAACGCAGCATTCGCGGCGCACCCGGAGCAGGGCGGCTGGACGGCAACCGACTTGGCCGAGCGGCGCGCTGAAGCGTGGTTCGATCCCGAGGGGTTATTCCTGGCCTTCGACGAGCGAACGGATGCTCTGCTGGGCTTCCATTGGACGAAGGTGCACCCCGAGCAGCCCGGCCTGGGTGAGGTCTACGTCGTCGGCGTGGATCCATCGGCGCAGGGCAGCGGTCTGGGCGGACTGCTGACGTCGGTGGGCGTCGCGTTTTTGGCGCGGCGGCTGGCAGCGGCGGCCCACCCCACGGTGATGCTTTATGTTGAGTCGGACAATGCCGCCGCGCTGGGTACTTATCGGCGACTGGGTTTCGTCCAGCACAGCGTCGACACCGCCTATGCGCTGCTCACAGCCGGTACGTCCGGCGACGGGGCAGGCGCTCGCTAGAGCTGTTCACCTCGCGTTCATGCGGCGGGTTGATACCGTCTACGCCCGGCGCATACTTTCGCCCGGGTGGTTCGACAGACCCTGTCGGGAACTTCGTCGTGGACATAGTGGTTCTCAAGAAAGCGAGATCGGTGAAGCTCGACCCAGTGGGCAAGATGCTGGTGGCGGCCGTATCGACAGCTGTGATCACGGGCCTGATGGTGACTGGCTGCGGCAGTGACAACAACCTTCAAGGCATCTCGCCGCCGACGGGGGCGGTGAACTGCGACGGGAAGAGTGATCTAACCGCAGAGGGCTCCACCGCTCAGCAGAATGCCATCGCGTTGTTCAACAAGGACTGGGGTCTGCTGTGTGCCGGAAAGACTTTGGCATACAACCCGACCGGGTCGGGTGCGGGACGTGACCAGTTCATCGCCGCCCATGTGGATTTCGCCGGCTCGGACTCGCCGCTGAGCCGCGACCAGATCGATCCGTCCGCCGCGCGTTGCCACGGGCACCCGGCCTGGCATCTGCCGATGGTTTTCGGGCCGGTCGCCATCGCCTACCACCTGGATGGCGTCAAGAATCTAGTGGTCAGCGGCGACGTGCTGGCCAAGATCTTCAGCGGCGGGATCGACAATTGGAGCGACCCGGCGATCGCCGCACTCAACCACGGGGTGGCGCTGCCCTACCTCAGGATCTCGCCGATCTACCGCTCGGACTCCTCAGGTACCACCGACAACTTTCAGAAATACCTGGCGGCGGCCGCCCCGAAGAGTTGGATCAGGGGCACCGGCAGCGAGTTTCAGGGCGGCGTCGGTGAGGGCGCGCAGAAGTCCGCCGGCGTCATCCAGGCTGTCCAATCCACCCCGGGTGCCATCGGGTATGTCGAGAAAGGCTTCGCCGATCAAAGCGGTGTTCCCTACGCGCAGATCAACGCCGGCAAGGGCGCGGTGAAGCTCACCGACGATGCGGCCCGCAACGCCATCGACAACGTCACCTTCGCGGGCGTGGGCAACGACTTGAAACTGGACTTGAATTCGCTTTACAGCACCAAGGAGGCTGGCGCCTATCCGCTGGTGCTCGCCACGTACGAGATCGTCTGCTCCAAGGGTTATGATCCCGCCACCACCGCTGCGGTCAAGTCACTGTTGACGGTGGCCGCTAAGAACGCTCAAGCCGGCCTCCCGGCGGCCGGATATGTTGCGTTGCCGGATAAGTTCAAGCAGCGCTTGGTCGTAGCGATCAACGCAATCCAGTGATCAGCGATTGATGGGAACAGCGTGACAACGCCCACTCCTGCCGGTGCCGGTTCCGGTGAGGTCGTCGCGGCGTCCGCGCTTGCACCACCGGCTGCACCCACCCTGCCCTGGGGCAACACCAGACCCCGGATGGCTGACCGGTTGTTTCGGGCACTGTCGGAGGGCTCAGGTGTCCTGATCGTTGTTTTGATCGCCGCGATCGGGCTGTTTCTGCTCTGGCGGGCGATGCCGGCATTGGCGCGTGACAAAGAGAATTTCTTCACTTACGGCGGCAACTGGGTCACCACCAACACCTCGGCGATGCATTTCGGCATCTTCGACCTGCTGCGGGTGACGGTGTTCGTGGCACTGTTCGCGCTGATCCTGGCGATGCCGGTGGCCTTGGGTATTGCGATATTCCTGACCCAATACTCGCCGCGCCGGATCGCCGGGCCACTGGCTTATATGGTCGACCTGCTGGCCGCCGTCCCGTCGATCATCTACGGGGTCTGGGGTCTATATGTGCTGGCACGACGGTTACGTCCGATCGCGACTTGGCTCAACGAGCACTTGGGCGGGCTTTTCCTGTTCGCCACCGGCAACGTCTCGGTGGCCGGTGGCGGCACCATCTTCACTGCCGGGATCGTGCTGGCGGTGATGATCCTGCCGATCATCACCGCGGTCACCCGCGAGGTCTTCGTCAAGACTCCGCAGAGCCAGATCGAGGCTGCGCTGGCGCTCGGCGCCACCCGCTGGGAGGTGGTCAAGACAACTGTGCTGCCGTTCGGGCGCTCCGGGTACATCAGCGGTGCCATGTTGGGCTTGGGTCGGGCGTTGGGTGAGACCGTCGCGCTGCTGATCATTTTGCGCGGCACCCAGGCGGCGTTCGGCTGGTCGTTGTTCGACGGCGGCTACACGTTCGCGTCCAAGATTGCGGCCACCGCTTCGGAATTCAACAACCAATACAAAGCCGGCGCTTACATCGCCGCAGGACTGGTGCTCTTCCTGCTCACCTTCGTGGTCAATGCGACGGCACGCGCCGCCGTCGCCGGCAAGGGCACCCGATGACGTCGATCCTGGACCGCCCGCTCAAGGCGCGGACATTCACCGGCGTCGGCCTGCGTCGGCGACTGGCCAACGCGGTAGCGACCGTGCTGGTGACACTGTCGGTGCTAGTGGCCTTGGTGCCGCTGATCTGGGTGCTTTATTCGGTGCTGGACAAGGGTTTCAACGTTGTGAAATCCAGGGTGTGGTGGACGCACTCCCAAGCCGACATGACGGCATTTTTGGCCGGAGGCGGCGCCTATCATGCCATCGTCGGCACCGTCATGCAGGGCCTAGTGTGCGCGGCCATTTCCATCCCGATCGGCCTCTTCGTCGCCATCTATCTGGTCGAATACGGCGGCGGCACCGCGCTGGGCAGGCTGACCACCTTCATGGTGGACATCCTCACCGGGGTGCCCTCGATTGTGGCGGCGCTGTTCATCTATGCACTGTGCGTCGCCACGCTCGGCTTTCCCCGGTCCGGTTTCGCGGTAGCACTGGCATTGGTGCTGCTGATGCTTCCAGTGATCGTCCGCGCGACCGAGGAGATGCTGCGCATCGTCCCGATGGACCTGCGCGAGGCCAGCTACGCGTTGGGCGTGCCGAAGTGGAAAACGATAGTCCGCATCGTGATTCCGGCCGGGCTGTCCGGGATCATCACCGGCATCATGTTGGCACTGGCCAGGGTTATGGGGGAGACCGCTCCGCTGCTGATCCTGGTGGGCTACTCGCAGGTGATGAACTTCGACATGTTCTCCGGCTTCATGGGGTCGCTGCCAGGCATGATGTACGACCAGACGTCGGCGGGCGCAGGCGCCAACCCGATTCCCACCGATCGGCTGTGGGGCGCCGCCCTGACGCTCATCCTGCTCATCGCCGTCATTAATGTGGGGGCCAGGGTCGTCGCGAAAGTCTTTGCGCCCGAGACGCTAGGCAGGAGGTTCAGTGGCTAAGCGGTTGGACCTCAAGGACGTCAACATCTACTACGGCTCGTTCCATGCGGTCGCTGACGTTTCGCTAACGGTCCTGCCGCGCAGCGTGACGGCATTCATCGGCCCGTCGGGCTGCGGCAAGACGACGGTGCTGCGCACGCTGAACCGGATGCACGAAGTCATCCCCGGTGCGCGCATGCACGGCAGCGTGCTGCTCGACGACGACGACATCTACGGCTCCGGTATCGACCCGGTAGGGGTGCGTCGCGCGATCGGCATGGTGTTCCAGCGGCCAAACCCATTCCCCACCATGTCAATTCGAGACAACGTCGTGGCCGGGCTCAAGCTGCAGGGCGTGCGCAACCGAAAGCTGCTTGACGACACCGCCGAATACGCTCTGCGGGGCGCCAACCTGTGGGAAGAGGTCAAGGACCGGTTGAATCGGCCGGGAGGCGGGTTGTCCGGCGGTCAGCAGCAGCGACTGTGCATCGCGCGCGCGATCGCCGTGCAACCCGATGTGCTGCTCATGGACGAGCCGTGCTCGTCGTTGGACCCCATCTCGACGATGGCAATTGAGGATCTGATCGCAGAGTTGAAACAGGACTACACCATCGTCATCGTCACCCACAACATGCAGCAGGCGGCGCGGGTCAGCGACCACACCGCCTTCTTCAACCTGGAGGCCGTGGGCAAGCCGGGCCGACTGGTGGAGATCGACGATACCGAGAAGATCTTCTCCAACCCGACCCAAAAGGCCACCGAGGACTACATCTCCGGCCGTTTCGGTTAACGCGACTTGGCTACCGCGTCCTCCTCGGGGAATTGACCGGTCGCCTGGAAGATGACCCGACGCGCCACCTCAACGGCGTGATCGGCGAACCTCTCGTAGAACCGGCCCAACAGCGTTACGTCGACGGCCGCGGCTACCCCGTGCTTCCACTCCCGGTCCATCAGCACGCTGAACAGGTGGCGGTGCAGGTCGTCCATCGCGACGTCTTCTTCGCGGATGCGCGCCGCTTTCTCCGGGTCGCGGGACCACAAGACCTCTTGCGTGCTTTTGGATAATTCGCATGCAAGCCTGCCCATTTCGGCAAAGTAGCCGTTGACCTCTTCTGGTAAGGCGTGCTGTGGATGACGCCGGCGGGCGATCTTGGCGACGTGCAGTGCCAGCGCACCCATCCGGTCGATGTCGGCGACCATCTGGATTGCACTCACGATCGACCGGAGATCGCCGGCGACCGGCGCCTGCAAGGCGAGCAGAACGAAAGCGCTCTCCTCGGCCTTGGTGCTTAATGCCGCGATTTTTTCGTGATCGGAGATCACCTGCTCGGCCAGCACCAGATCCGCCTGCAGCAGCGCCTGGGTTGCCCGCTCCATCGCGACACCGGCCAATTCGCACATCTGGCCGAGCTGCTCGGAGAGCTCCGAGAGCTGCTCGTGGTAGGCGGTGCGCATATCGACAGCCTACGTTCTCAATCGCCGAACCGGCATTAATGGAGGTGTGAACTCAGGGTGAATGCCGGTATCGCTGTGAATAGCCGCAGCGGCTATTCACAAGTGGTGTCGGCGGCGTTGGTGACCGACAAGTCCTCCGGAAGCTTCGTCGGTGGGCTGCTGGTATTGCGGTCGATCTGCACGCTGACCGACGACCCGGCGGGTGGGGGAGTGCCGACCGACGAGAAGTCCGGCCCGAGCACCACCTGGACCACCTGCCCAATCCCGGTGACACGCTCCAGCTTTGAGTGTGCAAAGGTAGCCGCGACCGTGGCGGCGGCCTGCTCGTTACCCGGCGAAAAGAACACCGTGGTGGATTTCAGCGAGCTCGGATAGTCGTCCGGCGCCTTGACTTTGAAGCCGCGGTGCTTCAGCTGGGTGCTCGCCGTTGCGGCCAGGCCCGACCTGGCCGTCGAGTTCGACACTTGCACCGTGATGCTCTGCGGCGCCGTCGTCACCTCCTGGACGTGTTCAGGACGAGGATCGACGGACGGACCGGTCTGCGGTGCCTTGCTGGTGACCGATTTTGTTGGCGGGCTGGTTGTCGCGTTGAGGTCATTTTCGCCCGGCAGCGGAGCGTCGTTGATGATGGCGTCGAACAGCGCCCGCATGTCGGAGGTGCGCGGCGGCTCGTCGCCGTTTTCGTCGGTCAGGCCGGTGGGCACGGTGACGAATGTGACGTGTCCGGCCGACATTCCCTGCACCGATTGGCCGAGCTGCACGAGGTCTTTGGTCTGAACGTTGTCGACGTAGCTGTTCTTGATGAACGTGTTCACGACATTGTTGAGCTTGTTCAGGGAAAAGAAGGTGTCCTTGGAGATCAGTGATCGCAGCAGCGAAGACAAAAACAGCTGCTGGCGTTTGATGCGTCCATAGTCGCCATTGTTCTCGGTCGTGACGTTGCGGGCGCGTACGTAGTTGAGCGCGGTTTTCGAGTCGATGACCTGGTGTCCGGAGTGAGCCAGCACGGTGCCGAGTTCGTAGTCCTTCAGCGGGGTGGTGCTGCACACCTCGACGCCGCCGATCGCGTCGACCATCTTGGCGAAGCCGGCGAAGTCGATAGCGATGAACCGATTGATGCTCAGGCCGGAAAGCTTCTGGATTTCCTTCACCAGACACTTCGGCCCGCCAAACGCGAACGCCGAGTTCAGCTTCGTCTCGGTGTATACATTTTTGGGACCCCAGGTTTTGGTGTCCGAGTCGTAAAGCGGTCCGTACTCGCCGGTGTCGGGGTTCCACGCCTCGCACTGGATGGGCGTGATCGCCAGGTCTCGCGGAAACGAGACTGCGACCACGCGTTTACGGTTCGCCGGGATGTTGACCAGCATGATGGTGTCCGACCGGGCGCCGCCGGCGTCCTCGGTGTCCCCGGCGCCCATGTTGCCGTTCGCCCCGGCCCGGGAGTCGATGCCGACGATCAAAAAGTCTTCGTCGCCGTACTGCCCGTTCGGGTCGACGATATCCCGCGACTGCGGGTCCAATGCGCTGACGGTGTTGAGCCGGTGGTTCTTTGTCGTGCTCCACTGCCAAGCCCCGCCGGTCATAGCCAGCGCCAGCGCCGCGATAGCGGCAACCACGAAGCGCCCGGCTATCAATACAGCGCGACGCCTGCGGTGATGTTTTGGCTCGGGGTATTCCTCAGCTTCGCGGTCATCGAGATCAGCTTGGTGGTCGTCGAGGATCCGCGCCGGCGGAGGCTGGGCCGGCGTCTTCGGCAGCACGGTGGTCTGCTCGACGCCGCGCCGGCCGTTACGGCGCTGACCGCCGCTGAGCTCCAGGTCGGGCAGCTCGACGGGATAGGCCGTGGAGGTCGATGACGCATAGGCGTCGTACCCGTCGTCCTGTTCGTCCTCGGGCTGATACGGGTCGAAGTCTGGCACCTCGAGCTCGGGGGCCGCGTGATGATGAGACGGTCGGGCGGTGACCGGGCCGCCGATCTTGGCGATCAGCTCGGCGACGGTGAGCCCGCCGTCGGTGTGGCAGCCGCCTCTTTCGCCGTATTCGTCGGCAGGTTCGACCGGCGATGCCGGCGTTGCCGGTGCCGTGGTTGTCGGCGCCGACCACCGATGAGCGACGGCAACCCCTGGCCACCCTTGCGAGTGCGCTCCGAACCGCTCCCACGGCGCGGCGCCTCGCGATCCCGGCACCGCTGCGGTAAGCGTTACTTCTTCACTGTGGAAGTCGCCCTCGACGCTCGACGCGCACGGATCCCCGGAAGTGACATCAGGAGTGGCTTTATCGGCGCCAAGGTCGCCGTCACTCATGTCCTTCCGGCCTCCGAATCTGATGAGGTGCTCGACCTGCTCGTGCGCGTCCATCAGTGCAGCGCTACCGATGGCAGCGCTGCCGATCCAAAGCGACCGGTGCGGTCGCGTCGTGTTCGTAGCAGTCGTGCCGCGGTGGTGGCACGGGCTCGGCCACCGGCGCGCGATGCAACAAGTTCCACATCGTATCCAGACATCTGCCGAAACGCGATCTCGGGACCGTCAAGATTGTCCGGCTTTCCCCCGCAAGCGGGTGGGCCCACACCGCAGGTAGGGGAGTGCCCCACCTCAGGCCGTTCCGGCCTGCATCGTCGCCAGACGCAAGATTTAGCCACCCGAATGCATGACGTCGGCCCCGGCCGGGACCGTGCAGTCATCACGGTCGGCCAGCCAGCCATCCGGCAGCGCGACCCGGGCAGGCGATCCCTGGCGCCCGCGTGGCCCGGTAGCCGTCGTCGGGAATGGCAGGCCCGCGTCGAGCCTGTCCAGCAAGACGTCGAGTTGGTCGCGGATTTTGACCAGCGCCAGCGCCCGTCGCAAATCGGATCCGGCGGGGAAGCCGTGCAGGTACCAGGCGATGTGCTTGCGAATATCACGCATGCCCTTGTCCTCACCGAAATGGGCGGCCAGCAGCTCGCCGTGCCTGCGGATGATGTTGGCCACCTCGCCGAGATTGGGCGGGGTAGGCGCCGGGCCGCCGGTGAACGCCGCCGAGAGCTCGGCGAACAACCACGGCCGGCCTAGGCAGCCTCGGCCGATGACGACGCCGTCACACCCGGTCACGGCCATCATGGTCAGTGCATCGCGGGCCTCGAAGATGTCGCCGTTGCCGAGCACCGGGATCGTCCGCACATGCTGCTTGAGCTGGGCGATTTGTTCCCAGTCTGCGGTACCGGAATAGCGCTGCGCCGCGGTGCGGGCATGCAAAGCGACTGCGGCCGCGCCTTCGGATTCCGCGATCTGGCCGGCGTCGAGGTGGGTGTGGTGGGCGGCGTCAATGCCGATCCGGAACTTGACGGTGACCGGGATGTCGGTGCCTTCGGTGGCCCGTACAGCTGCCCCGACGATCTGACCGAACAGCCGCCGCTTGAACGGCAGTGCCGCCCCGCCACCGCGACGGGTGACTTTGGGCACCGGACAGCCGAAGTTCATGTCGATGTGATCGGCCAGGCCTTCGTCGGCGACCATTTTCACCGCCGCATAGGTGGTGGCCGGGTCGACGGTGTACAGCTGCAACGACCGCGGCGATTCGTCGGCCGAGAACGTCGTCATGTGCATGGTGGCGGCATGCCGCTCGACGAGGGCGCGCGCGGTCACCATCTCGCAGACATAAAGTCCGCTGACTGTCCCGACGCGTGCTTGCTCGAGCTCGCGGCACAGGGTGCGGAATGCGACGTTCGTCACACCAGCCATGGGGGCCAGCACCACCGGGCTGGCCAGCACGATGGGCCCGATACGCAAAGTCGGCTACCGCCGGCTCAGGGTCAGCGTGCCCTCGGTGTGATGCAACTCCTTGGCGGTGATCTTCTTGCCCATGCGGGCTTCGCGCTCGAGTTGGCGCTTCTTGGAGATCTCGAACTTATCGCAGGCCACCTCGAGTTCCTTGATCAGCACGGCAAGGTCGTCACGCTCCCGCGCGGCCTCTCCGGAGAAGTCATCGCGTTCGAAGATGCGCCACTTCTTCAGCACCGGCATCACGACCTCGTCGAGGTGGATGCGCGGGTCGTAGACGCCCCCGACGGCGATCATCACCGCCTTGCGGCGGAACTCCGGCACCGAGAATCCGGGCATCTTGAAGTTGCGCAGCACCCGGTGCAGTGCGTGCATGGCCTTATTCGGGTCGATCTCGAGGCCGGCTTCGGTGACATCGCGGTAAAAGATCATGTGCAGATTTTCGTCCTGCGAGATCTTGGCCAGCAATTGATCGGCGATGGTTTCGTTGCAGGCCCTGCCGGTGTTGCGGTGTGAGACACGGGTGGCCAGTTCCTGGAACGTGACGTACACGATCGAGTCGAAGAGGTTCTCGGACAGCAGGTCGCCTTGCCGGTTCTGGCCCGGGCTGAAGCCGCGGTTCACCACCTCGAGGCGCAGCTTCTCCAACTCGATCGGGTCTACCGCCCGGGTCACCACCAGGTAGTCGCGCAGCGCGATCCCGTGCCGGTTCTCCTCGGCAGTCCAACGGTTCACCCACTGACCCCACGCGCCGTCCATGCCGAAGCTCATCGCGATCTCACGGTGATATGACGGCAGGTTGTCCTCGGTCATCAGGTTCTGCACCATGGCGACCTGCGCGACGTCACTGAGCTTGGACTGGCCGGGCTCCCAGTCCTGGCCGCCGAGGGCGTAGAAGTTCTTGCCGTCCGACCAAGGGATGTAGTCGTGCGGATTCCAGGGCTTGTGCACGCTCAGATGCCGGTTCATGTACTTCTCGACGACCGGCTCGAGGTCGCGCAACAGGTCCAGGTCTTGAGGGTCCGGCACAGCGCCTCCCAGTTATCTGTGTCTGTCGGTTCCAGTCAATATATCTGTGTATGCCGGTAGCATTCAAGTCTCGAACCTTCAGCGCGTCGCAGCCCGGCTGAGCAGCATCTCCACGCAGTAGTCGATGAACTGCTCGCGGGTGGCCGCCAGCCGCCCACCCAGATACGCGGTGAACAGTGCGGTCAGGCCGCCGATCAGGCTGGTGGCGATCATGTTCTGCCGAACCGGATCGCCGATCTGGCTCAGCTTGCGCTGCAGCAGGTCGATGAAGCTGGGCATCCACTCCGCCCCGGACCGCACCAGCACCGGCTCCACCTCCGGGGCCAGCAACAAAACCCGTCCCCGAACCGGGTCGTCGACCATTAACGCGACGAATCGCTCAACGGCTTCCCGCGGCGTCGTCGCCGACATCAGCGTCGACATGGCGCGCGCGCAGACGTCGTCGTAGACCGCACGCACGAATTCGTCACGGTCCGTGAAGCTCTCATAGAAGTAGCGTTCGGTCAGTCCGGCCTCGCGGCACACCGCCCGCACCGTCACCGCCGGACCGCTTTCCTGGCCGAGCAGTTGCACACCGGCGGCGACGAGCTCGTCTCGGCGCAGGGCCTGGCGGTCCTCCAGGGGGACACCGGACCAGCGGCCCGGACGTTGACCGGACGGCACATCACTCCTATGGTTGGTAGTGACAACGCGTGTAGTCAGATTGGCTGACCATGGACAGGAAACCTCACCAGTGACTCAAGATACGTCGCAGTCTGGTCCGCTGACCAGCACACCCGGTGCCGATGAGGCGGTGAGCGGTCGGGTTGGGAGCGGTTGCCCGGTGTCGCCGCTGGGATACGACGCCCCGCCTCAGCCGCTTGGTCCCGACTCGCTGACCTGGCGTTACTTCGGAGATTGGCGCGGAATGTTGCAGGGACCCTGGGCCGGCTCGATGCAGAACATGCATCCGCAACTGGGCGCTGCTGTCGAAGATCACTCGACGTTCTTCCGCGAACGTTGGCCGCGGCTGCTGCGATCGTTGTACCCCATCGGGGGTGTTGTGTTCGACGATGACCGCGCACCGACGACCGGTGCCGAGGTGCGCGACTACCACGTGGACATCAAGGGCACCGACGATCAGGGTCGCCGGTACCACGCGCTGAACCCCGACGTCTTCTACTGGGCGCACTCCACCTTCTTTGTCGGCACGTTGCATGTGGCCGAGCGATTCTGCGGCGGCATTACCGAGGCGCAGAAGCGACAGCTGTTCGACGAGCACGTCCAGTGGTACCGCATGTACGGCATGAGCATGCGGCCGGTGCCGAAAACCTGGGAAGACTTTCAGGTCTACTGGGATCACATGTGCCGCGAGGTTCTGGAGAACAATTTTGCCGCCCGCGAGGTCCTCAACCTGACTGAGTTGCCCAAACCGCCCTTCGCGCAATGGCTTCCGAACTGGCTCTGGGCCGCACAGCGCAAGCTGCTGGCGCCGTTCTTCGTCTGGCTGACGGTCGGCTTGTATGACCCGGCGGTGCGCGAGCTGATGGGCTACACCTGGTCGCGCCGCGACGAGTGGCTACACCGCCGCTTCGGCGACATTGTGCGTCTGGTCTTCGCCGTTGTGCCGCCGCGCTACCGCAAGCATCCGCGGGCCAGGGCCGGATGGGACCGGAGCACCGGCCGCATCCCGTCCGACACGCCGCTGGTGCATACCCCCGCCCGCAACTTGCCGCCGCTCGACGAACGCGACAGTCCAAAACACTACTGCCCCAACGTCTGACACCAGCCGGCCGAGCGGATCAGCTGTGCGCGTGGTTGTGAGCGTCCTCTAGACCCGACTGGTGCACGTGGCCGTGGCTGTGCTCGGTTCCGTCGTCATGGGTATGGGAGTGCTCGTGCTCGACGTGCTCGTGTTCGTGCGTCGTGTGCGCGTGCGTGTGAGCCGCCCCACCGTGCTGGTGTTCGTGCGAGTGCGGCCCTTCATGCGAGTGTTCGTGGTATTCGTGGTGCGACATGTTCCTCATCTCTTTCGTGGTCGGGTCGGGTCGGCAACTGCCTGCAGTCCGACGTCAGTGCGGTGGTGCCGTGGAACCCCCGGACCGGCGTGCTCGGCGTTGAAAACGGCGTCCACGACGAGCTGTCGTACGTGGTTGTTCTCCAGGCTGTAGAAGATCGTCGTGCCGTCTCGACGGGTGCGCACCAGCCGGGCCATCCGCAGCTTGGCGAGATGCTGGGAGACCGACGGTGCCGGTTTACCGACATGCTCGGCGAGTTCGTTGACTGACATTTCGCGGTCGGCGAGCGACCACAGCACCTGCACGCGGGTGGCGTCAGCCAGCATCCGGAACACCTCGACCACCAGGCTGACCTGATCGTCCGGCAACCGGACATTCTCGCTATCTGCATGCATACGCAGATAATAGCGCATGCGTGTCGCATGCTGTCAAGAGGCGCCGCTTAGCAGGCGGGGGCGTCGGCAACCCGGCGTTCACCGCCGTTGCGTTCTCGCCACAGCCGGTAGACGTCCAACGCGTCCTCGCGGGATTGGTAGCGCATCGGCAGCCGCCGTCGATCCCATGGCTTAGCGAATTCGTCGTAGAAGGTGGCGAGCTCGAAATACTTGCGGTCGTCCACGTAATACGGCTCGTAGGAATCGCGCGACGTGAGGAAGACGACCTCGTCCGGTGAGCAGTAGTACAGCGCGCCCAGGCACATCGGGCAGGGATGGGCCAGCACGTAAAAGGTGGTGCCGACCAGGTGCTCAGTGTGCAGCTTCGTGCACGCGTCGCGGATGGCGATGATCTCCGCATGTGCTGTCGGGTCGCGGGTTTGGGCGACTTGGTTGGCGCTCTCGGCGACGATGTCGCCGCCCTTGGCGATGACGGTCGCGAAGGGGCGACCGCCCTCGACGACGTTCTGGCGAGCCAGGTCGATCGTTCGCTGGGCAAAATCCATGACCGATCCTTCATCTGGTATCTGGGGGAATAACTAGGTGGTCTATATTAATGAAAACGCCGAGATGGGAGCCGCGATGTCGATGCGCGCCGATAGCGACAGCTGGGATCTGGCGACGAGCGTCGGAGCGACGGCGACGATGGTGGCCGCCCAGCGGGCACTGGCCTCGGCGGCTGGGCTGATCGACGACCCGTTTGCGGCACCTTTGGTCCGCGCCGTCGGCATCGACGTCTACACCCGCCTGGTGAACGACGAGATACCGGTCACTGACGACACCGAATTCGACCCAGCCCGGATGGGACGCGGGATGGCGGTCCGCACCCGGTTCTACGACCAATTCTTTCTCGACGCGACGCAGAGCGGCATCCGCCAGGCGGTCATCCTGGCTGCCGGACTGGACGCGCGGGCCTACCGCCTGCCGTGGCCGGACGGCACCGTCGTCTACGAGGTCGACCTGCCGGAGGTCATCGATTTCAAGACGTCGACACTGAGCAAGCTCGGTGCCGAGCCGACGGCCGAGCGACGAACCGTTGCCGTTGACTTGCGCGACGACTGGCCTGCGGCGCTTCAGGCCGCAGGCTTCGAACCGCAGGCCCCCGCGGCGTGGAGCGCCGAGGGATTAGTGGTCTATCTGCCGCCCGAGGCTCAGGACGCGTTGTTCGACAACGTCACCGCTTTGAGCGCCGCCGGCAGTCAGCTGGCCAACGAGTTCGTGCCCGACACCGCGATTTTCGCCGACGAGCGCTGGCGCGCACATCACGAACGCATGAGTGAGCTCGGGTTCGATGTGGTCGACTTCAATGAGCTCGTCTACCACTTCGAGCGCAGCCACATCATCGATCACCTGACCCGACGTGGGTGGCAGGTTACCCACCGTACGGTCGCGCAGATGCACGCCGCCAATGGTTTCGTCTACCCAGACGACGAAGTGGCGCAGGCTTTTGCCGACGTGACCTACCTGCACGCCGTGCTGAGCTGATCGTGCGCTAGTGCAGCCGCGGCAGCACCGCGGTGCGGTAGAAGTCGATCGCGGTGAGCGGGTTTCGCTGCGGAAAGTGCATGAATGGCGTCGCGCCGGCGTCCAGAACGGCCTGCACTGCGGTGATGTGAGTGCCGGCATTGGTGCCGGTGGTCCAGCCGTGGATGACTTTGTCCAGCGGATTGGCCTGCGCCGCGCGTTGGATGTCGACGGGATTGGGTTGGTCGATGGCGCCGCCGGTGAACCGCCAAAGCTCTGCAGCGCGGGTGATTTCGTTGTGGTCGCCGACGACAGCGAACATCTCGGCTCGCTTGCCCAGGATGGCGGGATTGCGGCCGGAGTCGTGCGCGCCCTGGTTGAACGCGGTCACAAGTTTTTGGTTTTTGATGCCGCTGGCCTGGCTGATCCAGCCGTCGCCATACTGGCCGGCCAGATG
Source organism: uncultured Actinomycetota bacterium (assembly GCA_963744835.1). Lineage (GTDB taxonomy): Bacteria > Actinomycetota > Actinomycetes > Mycobacteriales > Mycobacteriaceae > Mycobacterium. The sequence goes on along the minus strand of CAVUVB010000005.1, from coordinate 227,978 downwards.
CGCGCTTTTGGGACCGCTCGCGGCAACGAAGATCGGCACGGCTGACGGCGGCGGGTCGTAGAGCTTGAGCTGATTGGTCTGAAAGTAGCGCCCTTGGAAGGATATTCGTTGTCCGCCCCACAGCTGCCGGATGAGTTGGATGGCTTCGATCAACCGGTCGTGGCGCTCCGCGTATGGCCCGAACTGGGTGGTGGCTGCCTGCTCGTTGAGCCGCTCACCGGTGCCGACGCCGAGGAAAACCCGGCCGGGATAGAGCACCGCGAGCGACGCGAACGCCTGCGCGACCGTCGTCGGGTGGTAGCGGTAGGTCGGACACGTCACGCCGGTGCCGAACGAAATGTGGTGAGTTCGCTGGCCCACCAACGCCAACGTGATCCAGGGGAACATCGAATGGCCCTCGTTGTCCTGCCAGGGCTGGAGGTGGTCACTGGCCCACAGGTAGCGGAAGCCGGCCTGCTCGGCTGCTTGCGCCTGGTCGACGAGCTGGGCGGTGGTGAATTGTTCGTGCGATAGCACGAAGCCGACACCCGGTCCCGACGGCCGGGGCGGAGCGGCAGGCGTGGACGGCGAGCCGGCGGGCTGCCTTGCGCCGCACGCGGCCGCCAGTCCCGCGGCGCCGACCAAGCTTGCTCCGGCGGCGAGTTGTCCGAACGAGCGCCGTGATATTCCTCTCATGGGCTCCGAGTACCCACGCGCAGCCTCTTCGGCCACGTCGCGGGTTGGTCCGAAGTCGTCGAGTCAGTCGGTGAAGTCGATCCTTACCGACACCGGAGTCGTTTCCAACGCCTTAGCGACCTTGGCTCCCACTCGCCCGAACTTGCGACCGCGCGCAACGACATCGTCATCGGGTCTGAACTTCGCCACTCCGGCGCGCCACTGAGTACCTTGGCGCACACGGACATTCGGGTTGTCGACAATGTTTCGACCCCAACCCGAGCGAGTGCCGTGCTGACAAATGACCCACGCCCCGTCGGTGTCGAATTGCGCCGATACGGGAACGCGGCGCAGCTGGCCGGTCTTGCGGCCGACGGTTTCCAGTTCGGTGGCCAGCGCGGTGCGCAGCCCCAGTCTGCCCAACCCTTTGACGGCTGGATTGAGCAACCGTCCGACAGCTCGTTCTCTGCGGAACTTCCGCAACGTCTTGTCGTCGTCGGTGTTCGTCACGGCTATCTCCGATTTCAAGGTGTCCACCAGACGCTAGTACACCGATCGGTATAGTTCAACCCTGACCGTTCGAGCTCTGGTCAGGCTACTCACGGTGCCCCCACTAGGACTCGAACCTAGGACCTGCGGATTACCAGTAGGTTTTCGATAGTTCTCGCTTGTCATCGTTATCCCTAGCCGTGCGCAAGGACCGTCTTCTGATGCCTCACCGATGCCGACGGTTGTCGGTAATTCTCGACCGATTCTCGGTCATAAAAGGTGGATAAACGATGGCTCGAACCGCAGTCTCCCCGCAAGGTGCGGCAGGCCCCGCCAGGCGCGCCGTGTCGGCGAAACATCGTCAAGTTAGTCGGCACCGTCTTCCGCGTCCTGCCAGGTTCGACTGGCGGCGGTGAGCCCATCCGCGAGGGTGTTTCCACGGAGAGATGCCACGAACCGACCTACCTGGCGTGCCGACTCCTGCAGGGGCGCGCTGGCGAGCTCGGTTACCCGCTGCAGTACGTCCTCCCCGGCCGCGATCAGTGCTTCGGTGAAGGGCCTGTTCGCAGTTGCGATCGGTTCGATCTGCTCGAGCAGGTCCCACGTCCGCCGGCGCAGATCCGGATGGGCATCAAAAAGCCTTAACAGCTCCGCTGAATGCTGATCAAGCAGCGCGATCAGCCAGCGGCCGCTGGGCTCCGCGGCCAGAGATGTGTCGCGCAGCTGACGCAACCGCGCGCCGACCTCGCCGGCTTTAGAATCGCCTTCCCTCACGATTACCTCGCCGACAGGGCAGCTGTAGGCAGGCATGGACCCGAGATCGGCGAAGAACAACCTGTTGTAGGTCGGGTTGGTGGGGTCATCAGTGCCGATCCAGGCGACATACGTAACGCCGTTGAGGGTGGCGATCGCGGGGGTGTACGGGCTGGTGTCCCGCAGTACAACACGGTTGGCGTTGGCGGGGGTGTTGTTTTCCATGCCGTAGACCAAAACGATGATGCCGTCTAGCGTGTACGCGGCGGCATAGCCGTTGACGGTTGTCACCAGTGCCGGGCCGTCCGTGCAGACATCCGGGAAGACCACGGGCGGTGGTGGGAAGATAAAGGCGGTGGGATCCCGTCGCACGGTCAGATGATTTGCCGAACCAGCCGCAGTGAGAAAGGCGAGCTGCAGATGGCCGGCGGGGGTGATACCCAATGCCGGGGTGCAGATGCTCTCGCTGCTGCGACCCCGCGCCAACGTTCTGGTAGCCCGCGTCGATGAACGACACATCCGGTGGGCTGGAAGTGGGGACGCCCACGACAGAACCGCTCCCGATGTAGAGTTCTTGATTTTCCGCCGCGGTCGCGGCAACCAGAAGATCCTGCCCTTGTGCCATGAGCGCCGCACCACCGATCAACCGCGCGGCCGTGTCGGGTCCTTCGGGACCGGGCCAGTGCTCGAGAGGCCACCCATATATCGGCCCGGCGGTGGCCGAGTCGGCCACGTTCAAAACGATCGCGCCCAATAGTCGTTGGTGACCATCCACAACCACCCTGACCCAGGTGGGGCTTCCACCAACGCGACTCGAGCCCCAGGGGAACTGGTCGACGTAAAGGCCGCCGCTGGCACCGTTATCCTGGTATCTGGCCGGTCCGCTCCATCCCGACCGCTGTATAGATAATGCCGCTGCTGTCGCAGTACGCGAGCACCAGCGTTTCTTCGGTGCCGTTGAACCAGGTCGCCATCGCCGGGCCTGCCGGCGATCCCCGGGAATCTATGCTTGTTCGGCCGTGCCACATGCCAAGCTCCTCGAGTACTCTGGAAAATCGTTTAATTTAGTTTGGTTAGTATGACAATGCGAGTAGAATAAGTTCAAAAATGAAATTGAATTCGTGGAGCGGCCGCCACGGTTCCAGGCGCTAACCATTTCAAATCCTCGAACAGTTGAGCCGTAAACCTCTCGATGGGTAAACCGTGGATGTCGAGTACCTCGTTGGTCACGAAGGCTCCGTAATTGGGGCCCTCGACAAAGATCCGGTCATACTGGTTTAACCAGGCCGAACCGATTACAGCTTGTGTTCCGCCCGCTTTCGCGCTTAGGACATGCATCATCTCGAGAAGCTCGGGCCGGGCAATTAAGACATCGTGTGAGAGTTTCGCCGATGGATAAAACTTTCCCTCGGAGGTCAAAAGGTTCGCCCTTAACGTGTTGAGCGCAGGGTTGGTGGATTTGAAGAGCTGTTGGGCGTATCCTTCCCGCGCATAGTCCGCGCTGTATATCCGGACTGTGCTTGTGGCAGGGCCCCCAGCCCAAGCGCCAACTCCCCCGATGCTAATCCCAGGGATCGGCAAGTAGCGGGCGGATGACGCGAGCGCCCGGTCGGCTTGGCCTACCGAATATTGAATTGATTCGGATACGAGCATCTCTGCAGCGCCAAGGCCAAATAATGCATTCGGGTTCATGCCCTGCTCGTCAAGCCAATTATTCAGGTCGGCAAGAAGTCCAAGCACACCCTGAAGGCTTTGGAACACCCTGCTATCAACGAAGCGAGCGACATTATCCCAACCGGACAGAGCGCCGACTAAATAGTTTACGGCGGTGGAACCGGTATCTGTAACGGTCGTGCGATATGGAAAGAGATCCAATCCGGTGGAAGGAGGAGTAAATCCGATAAGGCCGGTGAGTTCTGCTGGCGGCGGCGGGGACGATGGCCACTGTGCTTGTCCCCCATAGAACAGGGCCCCGGGCGGCGTGTGTGGCAGCGGAGGTCCCCCAGAGACCAGGGCCCCGGATGGAAGGGTTGACCCCTGGCCCAGGAACTGCCCTGTATAGGCCAGGAACTGCCCCGTAGTAGAAAGAGGACTCGATCCCGCAAGCGGGACCGGAGGAAGACTGCCGGCAAGCCCGCCGGCAGCCCCTCCCCACAGGTCCTCGCCTTTGGGGGACCAAGCCGTTGGGGGGGACGGAGGTGCCTGGTCGGGCCCAACCGGCGCGGTGACCGGCGCTGGCTGGGTGACCGGTGCTGGAGGGGTGATCGGCGCTTGCTGGGCCGGATTGCCTTGCTGGGCCCCGCTTTCGGTTGTTGGCGTAGGGGCGGGGACAAATATCGGCCCTCCGCCGCCCACGTTAATCCCGGGCAGCACTGGAGTTGGGCCGCCGGCGGTGGGGTCCGCGTTGCCGGGGCCTAGCTGGGCGAGGAGATTCTGCCAATTGTCGGTGAGGACATTACCTGCCGGCATGAACGGGTTGGCCGGCGCGGATCCGGACGCGATCTGAGACCCGGATGTTGGCTGGCCGTTTCCGGCCTGCGAAGGCGAGGTAGACCCCGGCGCGGTGTTGGCTGCGCTGGCGAATGGATCCGCAGGTGGCTGGCCGGTGTAGGGATCCACTGGCTGGCCGCTGTAGGGGTTGGGCGCTCCACCAATGGAGTTGTCGACCGGTACGAGCAAAGGGATGAAAGCCTGGTCGCCGTCCGCCGCCGATTGTGAGGTATCGATGCTGTCGTCGGCGGCATTGGCGAGATCGGCTACATCGTTGACGTCGGTTACATCCCCGAAGTCGGGTGTTGGGCTGTCCGGTTCGTTGTCCTCGGGTATGGGGCCACCGCTTTTTCCTTTGCCCATGACAGTTTCTCTGTATCGCGCTCTAGGTGAACGATATGGAGGTGTTGTCGAAGTCGAAGTGGTAGTCCAAGGGCAGGACCGGTCCGCTGCTGCCGTCGTTGACGTACAACAGGACTAGTTCCCAGGTGTCGTCATTGCCGCATCCGCGGGCGGTGAGGACCTCGGCGTTGAGCGTTGTCGGTGTGCCCCCGGCGTCGTACAGCGAGGTTTGTATGGTTGCGGTCGTGCCGGGCTGATCTAGGGTTTGGCTCTGGATTAGGCCGGCGTACACCACAATTCCGATGAGGTAAACCTGCGAATTGTCTTCCAAGCGTATGACGGTCTCGCCCGCTCTGACCGCTTCGCCCGGCTGCTTGTAGACCCCGGTCACTTGCCCTGAGAACGGTGCTGTGAGGAACGTGTTCAGGTACGCGATCTGCAGCCGGTAGACGCCCAGGTTGAGCGAGTTCAGTTCATTGGTGAGAACCTCCTGGTAATTCGCCACCGTTTGCTGGCGCATCGTTTCACCGAATAGCTCGTCGGCGAGGCTGAGTTGGGCGCGCTCAAACTGTGCCTGCGCTTCATTGTAAGGAGTGCTGAATACGAAGTCTTGGTTATCAATGTGCTGGTTGACGGTGTATGGATAACTTTGGCCTTGCTCGTAGAGGTTCGTGCCTCCACTCCCCGTCGTCAGGCTGTCCACCTCCGGTTCGTCCGTGGTGATGTCGCTGTGGGAGTGGTCGACCACTGCGGGGGTGCTGAGGGGTAGTGCTACGCCGCCGATCGCTGTGAAGTTGGTCGCCTTGTATAGATCGCTTAGCGCGGTCCACTGCTGCTGGGATATTTGCATTAAATTCTGCAGGTGTTGCGACTTCGACTGTAAGGTCGGTGTCGGGAGACCGGTCGCCAAGTACGTATCTTGTATCGCTTTCACCAAAGTCGGTTGATCGGCGTATTTCGCGAAGTACGCATTCGACCGGGCGTTGATGGCCAGGGAGAGGGCGGCATACGCGTCTTCGTTCGAAGCCCGCAGCGTCATCAGCAAGCCGCCAGATAGCAGTACAGCATCGGCAATTTGGTCGGCATTCCATTCCAGCAGCGACGGGTCACCACTTGTGCCAAATCCGCGTATACCTTCTTCAGTAAAATCTCGCTTGAATGCTGAGACTGTCGCGCCTACACGCACATTTACTTGGTCGACAACGCCACCGACTGGGAAGCACAAGTCGGCCTGAGTGATCGGCCGTGCCCGCAGTGAGACGACAGTCCCTGGATATGATGCTGAGTGCTTTGTTGATTCGACGATTTTTTTCTCAGTCTCCATGATTTTCTTCTCGATCTGCCGGATTTTGTTCCCTGATGTGCTCATTGTTATCTCCACATTTTTTGCGCAGGGTTGCTAGCTTGCGATCAGACAGGCAACGTCTGATGATTCTGTGTCACAGGTGGCGAAGACCCCTGATAGACCCTGCAGGGGTATGGAGATACATTCGGCCGGCTGCAACGTTCCGTAGGGGGTTTGCGTCTGCTCCTGCGTTGTCGAGGTGACTTGAGTTCCGAGGGTGATTGTCTTGGCCGAACGTGTTGTTTCGGATGTGCAGGACGAGGGGTTTCTCGGAGCTAAGGTTTTGGGTGATCCCGGCCGACCCCCACAGAAATGTCGGGCCTGAGACGGTGATGGTTAGGCCTGAGACGGTCCTGATTGGTCGCACTCTGCGTTCGTAGTTGGGTCGCGTCCAGTTGTCGTAGAGGGCGGTGAGCGGCCCGGTGGTCATGGTCATGGTCTGTGCTCCCAGGTGAAGCGATTCGGGTAGATGAAGTTGGTGAATGTGATGGTCATGCTGACATCGAGCGCGCGGGCGTGATGCCACCAGCCGACGGGCATGAACAGGGCCTCACCGGGCTGGAGGATGATGTCGGCCACGCCGGCGTGTCGAAAGTTTGGATGCTTGGCCAGGTCCGGTGTTTCGCAGTCGACGTCGCTGAATACCCCGACGTTGTTGTAGAGGTACTGCCAGTGCTCTGGTGCGATAAGCCGGAAGCGTTTGCGCCCGATCACCTGTGCGATCAGGATGTTCATGGTGTCGTGGTGCAGCGGTGTGACGGTTCCGGCGGGACCGAACCACAGGAAGCAGCGCCGGCCGTCTACTGTGGGTTTCAGGTACTGGCGGGGCAGCGGCGCTAGATCCTTGAAAAGCACCTGCGTGTCCGGGTTTTGGAAAAACAGGTTGTTTGCGGTCATGTAATAGTCATTTGTGGCCTTTCCGCTGTAGACCATGTCGATGTAGGCGTCGAAGCGCATTTGCGTACGGTGGCGGTGCGTATTGATTTCGTATCGAGGGTCGGCGCAGCGGCCGGTCATGACTTCCACCACGCTGTGACCGGCGGCGTGCTTGAGGTAATCGGGGGTCCACTCAGTCACCGCGGTCCAGTCTTCGAGCAGACCGTCGATGATGACGGGTCGGTTAGAGGCGTAGTACCGGTCGCGGAACTCCTCGCCCGATAGCGGGCCTCGTCGCTCGATGATGTTGGCGCGCGAATCCAGCTGTCGCAGTTGGCCTTGAGCGTTGAGCAAAGCAGCCGCCTTGTTGAGGCGGCGGTGGTGTCGCGCGCTTCCCAGCAGGTACGGGTTGGAGGCCACCTTGTCGGCTTCGGCGTGCGCCGCGCCTGAGGTGTATCCGTTGGTGATGAGGACCTCGGCGATGGTGTCGGTGCTGTAGCCGAGCAGGCGTGCGTGCGCCACCCACTGTTTCCACAGGTCGGGTATCACCGCGAAGGGCTTTGTCAGTCGCCCGAAGACAGGAGAATCGGTCGGTTTGACGGGCGCCGCCGCCGACGACTTCGCCTGCCCGTCGTTGCAAGCGGTGTAGCGCGCGGCCCACTCGTCGCTTCGCGCATCGGACTGGCGCCGCAACCGGGGCGCGATGATGGCTGTACGCTGCGCGTCGGGGATGCCCAACCACTGAAGGACTTTCTGGATTGTTCCCGCATAGTCGGCCGCCAGGTCGTCGTACTCGATCACGAGCGGCGTCAGCTGGTTCGATTGAAAAAACGCCTGCCAGCTGCGCTCGTACTGCTCCAGCAGCGCGTGGAACGATGCGATGGCGTCGGGGTCGAACTCGACGTCGGCGACCCTTTGTGCGGGCTTTTCGACCGCGGAGCCGTCGACCGACCACCACTGATCGGTTTGGTACGCGAGGTAAAGCGAGATAGCCTGACGCACCTTGTCGCGGCGTGTGAGCCACACATATTTGGCATCGGGGAACATCGCCGGGATGAGCTCGCTCGGCGATAGCTGGCCCCGGCTTGATGGAGCTGGCAGCCTGCGGGGAAGGTCGGCGAACTGGTAATCGTGGAGTTTGATCCCCGAGATGCCGTTGCTGGTCATGCTCTGCAGCCGGGCGGCTTGCAGATAGCCCTCGAACGTAAGGTCGGTCTGGTTATCGATGCGCCACTGCGCGCGGGTCCGCTGTTCTTGTTGAATGTCGAACCACTCACGTGGATTTCCTGCGATCGACGTTGCCGCCAGCCCCTCGCTGAGCAGCCAGCTGCCCGACCGGGGATTCGTGCAGATGATGTAGGTGGTGGTCGGGCGCAGGCCATCGGCGGAACTTGTGCGTTTGGCTCGTACGCCAGCCGTATTCTGTCTGCGCGGTCTTCGCGGGGCGGGTACCACTCGGAAAACGCCTTGAGTCATCGCCAATCACCGCTGCACGATTCGTGGCCCGGCATCCGCTGAGCGTGCTGACCGCGCGGCTTTCTCGCCGCATCCGACTTGTTGCCATGCGCAGTCTGGGGCGGATCTGGCACCGGCTGCGCTGGGTGCAAGGACCTGCCGAGGCGAGGAGTCCTGAGCGCTGTGCCGGCCCGGGCAGTGAGTGGCCCACCAGCAAAGTACGGGAAAGCGGACTTGGTCACGCCTCACCCCTGGCTGCTGATGGACGTCTCTCGCGCACGCCTCGACCTGTGCGGGCAGCGGCCCGCTCTGCGCACTGAGGTGCCGGACGCGCCGGCTGAGAAGACGCATCTCCACGATCATCGATGACTGTCGCAATCGTTGAGCGCCGCACCATAGTGACCACACCCTCGCGACGTAATTAACGTCGTGAAACCCACCGTAGATCGCGGGTGGCGGAAAAAAACGAGTAGTGCGCTACTCGACCCCGAATTATTCTGCCGTTCACATTCACATTGTTGTTCGAATTCAGTTGATCGCAGGCCACAGGATGGTGGGTGTGGCCGCAGCGGGCAGCGTACTCGGCCGGGGTGAGATAGCCCAGTGCCGAATGCCGGTGCCGATGGTTGTGCTCGAGTCTTGAAGTCACCGATCACCACCCGGGCCTCGAGCAGGCTGGTCCAGTGGTTGCGGTTGAGGCACTCCGCGCGCAGCCGCCGATTGAACGACTCGATGAAGCCCGTTGTTCCACGGTGTCCCGGGCGGAATGTAGACGATCCCCACCCGATCAGCGCAAAACTGTTGCAGTGCATGGGAAATCATCTCCGGTCCGTTGTCCATCCGCAGCACACGCGGCGGGCCATTGCGCGCGGTGAACACTTTCTCTAGTTCGGCGACGAGCTTCTCGGCGGTGATCGAGCGCTCCACCAGATGCAGCAACGACTCGCGGGTGTGCTCGTCGATCATCGACGCGATCTTCACCGCCCGCCCGTCCACGGTGGAGTCGAACTGGAAATCCAACGCCCACACCACCTTCGGCGCATCCGCATCGACCGACGGCGCAGACGAGGACCCGGCCCGCTTGCGCGGGGCATGCGCGCGCACCTGCAAGCCCTCCTCACGCCAGAGCCGGTGCACCTTCTTCTTGTTCACACCGCTACCCTCGTCGAACCGCAACGCCGCCCACGCCCGGCGGAACCCGTGGCCTTGGTGTTTCATGGCGTAGGACCGCAGCCAGGCCCGTAAACCGGCGTCTGGATCCTGCGGGGTCTGCGCGAGCCGGCAGCCGCCGATACGTCGAACGAGTAAGCCCAACCACCTTGCACGCGAACCGTTCCGACATGCTCTTGACGTCCTTGAGCATGTCCACGGCGCGGCGCTTGGCCGCTGGGCTCAGAATTTTCCCTTCGCGATCTCCCGCAGCGCGTCCTTCTCCAGTTCCGCATCGGCCAAAAGCCGCTTGAGCCGGGCGTTCTGCTCCCGCAGCTCCTTGAGCTCCTTGGCCGCGTCGGTGTCCATCACCACCGTATTGGCGGCGCCAGTTGTACAACGTCGCCGCCGACACCCCCAGCTCCGCAGCGACCTCCTCACCGACCTTGCCCGCCGCGGCCAGCTCGTCGGCACGGCGCAGCTTCCGCACGATCTCCTCCGCGGAATGCCGCTTCCGTCCAGCCATGATCACTCATCGTCCCTTCCAGCCCCTCATCGGGCCAACAGGAGTCTAAAACCTGCCGGACTCATTCACCGGGAAAACGCCACGCGCGCTCGAAGCGTTGCGGACGAAGCCAGGAAAAATTTTCGAAAACGTGTCCTGGTTTACAGAGGGCTGGCTGGGTCGCGCGTGATTGGATTGCGTAGCGATTTTTGGCCCCCCTGACCATCGGTTATGCCGCTATGCTTTCGCGGCTCGCCGGTCGCGTCGTCGTGATAGGGGAAATCGTGACAACCAAAGCCAACATAGGGAAGCCATGGACACGACCGCGGCCATCGCCGCTACGGGCCTAGCGACTGCACTTCTCGGGACGGTGGCCGTTCCGTATATCACGGCTTACTTCGCCAGCAAGCGAGAATCGGTGGCGCGGATAGACGAGCGTCGTTATGCAACGTATGTGGACACGATCACGTTCGCGCCGTTGGTAGAAGCCCGGTTAAGCGACATCACTGAAGACCCGCTGTACCGATCGCAGCGCAAAATTCCAGACCTACCGGACGAGCTGATGATCCGAGCGAAGCTTGTGTTGGTCGCGCCCGCCAACGTCACACGCGCCTTCGATGAACTCACCCGCGCGTGGGACATTCTCACCTGGAACCTAAACGAAAGTGGACCCGTCGAAGTGCATGGCAACACTGCCATCTTTTTCGCTGCCGAGGACGACAAGGACGTGGTCAGGCTTGCGGCCGCACTGAAGCAGCTCAAGTCGGCGATCCGACCCAACGAACTCGGGGCGCTCGATAACTGAGTCCCCGGTGGCGCATTTGACGCTGTTCGTTTTCGGGTAGTGACCCGACCCGGCACCCGATGGTTTAGTCACACACGCTGTGACGTGCACTGCAGCCGGTCAGTCTGGTATTGCTACTCGAATTTTTGGCCCCGTGTAAAAAAACCCGCGGCGGTCTAGCGGTCGCTGCGTGGTCCCCCCACCGGATTTTTTCGAGGGGTGGGGTCCCCTCGCGACCGGTCATCAGTCACCAATTTCTCTCCCCGTTGGTGCGGGGAGGGGGAAGTTGACCGTGTAAGGGGTCGCGTGGACGGGGGCGCCCCCGATAATTTCGAGGGGCCGCTCAGTGAATCGACGGCGACCCACAGCCCATTTCAGCGGCAGGCGGGCTGTAGGTCCATGACTCCCTTCTTGGAAGGATGTTAATGTGAGCGCCGCACCCGATCCGCAGGTTCAGGACTTTGAACGACGGCTCGACGAGGCGTTGGCCGCGCGCCCCACGGTGCGATCTGGCGGGACCGACGCCCTACGCCTTGCCGCCAACGTCGTCGAGACCACCTCGGCAGAACGTCCCCGGTACGACTTGGCAGATGGCCTTCACATTCTTGCTCCGGCGCTGATTAGCAGGACTCCGGGTGACGAGATCGACCTAGCAGACGTCCTAGCCGACCTTCAGTTCGCGACCCAAGGTTTCGATGACCCAGGACCGATACATGCGGCGGGGGAAGGTTCACGCCGAGGTTGCTGCGCTGTTGGACCGCTCCATAAACGGTGAATAAACGATGGCTGTCGTCTCGTTTCGGTGCCCCCACTAGGACTCGAACCTAGGACCTGCGGATTAAAAGTCCGTAGCTCTACCAACTGAGCTATAGGGGCGCGAGCACAGGATACTGGTTGTGCAGCGGCGCTCGTTTGAGGATTCGGTCCATGGTGACCTAAGCTGACGTGGCTCCCAACGTAACCATGTTGCGAGTACCCCGGAGAGATTCGGTTCTGGCCCCCTTCGTCTAGCGGCCTAGGACGCCGCCCTTTCAAGGCGGTAGCGCGGGTTCGAATCCCGTAGGGGGTACGCGTGACGCGGCGACGCGGAGCGGAAGTGCAGCGAGGCCCTGTGGCGCAGTTGGTTAGCGCGCCGCCCTGTCACGGCGGAGGTCGCGGGTTCGAGTCCCGTCAGGGTCGCCGTCGCGGCGAGGCACACGGTGCCTTCCGGCCAGGTAGCTCAGTCGGTATGAGCGTCCGCCTGAAAAGCGGAAGGTCGCCGGTTCGATCCCGGCCCTGGCCACCAGGTTGTTTATGCATTTCAGAGGTTATTTTTAGCTCTGTCTGCGACCTTTCATCACCGATTTGGACTTGATGATGGCGCCAATATGGGGCTAAAGGAGCTGCCGTCGCAGCACGTCTGCTCACGTGCTTTGACTTAAATCGTCAGACAGCGAGTCAAGTGCGGCCGGAGATCGGCACCCGCCCTGCGCGATAGCGACGCATGGCGCAGATCGTGCACGCGCAGCTTCTCTCGACCCACTTTAGTGATCGCCGCCTGCCAGTCGACTGCCCGTTTCCAGTTCTCCAGACAGACTCGCGAGCCTCGCGGTGAGGCAATTGCCGGAGTGCCCGGCGGGGGCCGCTAACTGTTCACTTTGAACCATCCGGGGTTTCGTGCGCTTTTCTTCGACGGCAGCATGTGCGCGATCGCGATCAAGGTACGACGAGAACACCAGGACCAGGAAGGTGCGGCTGGTCCGCCAACACGCCGGCGACTGCGGGACCGGGTGGCCGGGATCGCGGGTCGGTTTCGGGGATGAACGCGGAGACGCTGCGCCGGTGGGTGTGCCAGGCCGAGGCCGAGGCCGGCGAGGTTCTGCCGGGCAGGTGTCGAAGTCGTGGCCGATGACGCACGGCTAAAGACGCAGGGCCCGGGCTGTCGCGGTAGCCACGTCACCGCGCAGCTGCGAGATCGGTGGACTGCCTCGCAGGTGGATTGAGTTCGCGAGCAGTATCACGTAGGTATCTGAACCTGGGGCGATCCAAAGCGACGTCCCGGTAAAGCCTGTGGCGCCAAAGCTACCGATGGGAAAGATCATGCCTCGCACGGAATAGACCGTATCGATATCCCAGCCAAAGCCGAACAAGTTTTGTCCCTTGATCGCCGGATAGTTGGGAGCGAGCAGCGAGTCTGTTGTGTTTGGGGTCTTCGCAATAGCTTCTCGGGCGGCATCGTTCGCCGCTTGGAGTTGTCCAGCTGTATGTCCGGGCTGCTCAGGAGTCGTCATCAACTCCAAAGTCGCTCGCGTCAGCGGAAACGTGCTCGGGCGGCCTGCAAGCCGATCAAGCAAGGCCTGCGCATAGATGCTGACATCGTGCGCCGTCGAGAACACACCGGCATGCCCGGCCACTCCCCCCATGCGGCGCGCCGTCGGATCATGCACGGTGCCCCGAAGCAGGTAATCGTAATCGGGATTCTGGCTCGGATCGGCGTTGCTTTGGTCATCGATTGCTGTTGGTGCGATGCGCGGCAACAGACTGGTGCGCCAGGTACCTTCCGGACAGGCGACCGGCCCTTTGGGCGCGGGCGCCCATCCAATCGCGGCTCCTCTGACCTTGTGCGGACCACATGCGTTGGCCGGCGGAAGATAGCGGGTTTCTTGCATGCCAAGCGGCGCAAACACATTCTGCTGAACGTAGATGTCTTCTGGCTCGCCGGTCAGCTTCTCGATCAGCGCGCCAAGCAGGATGTAGTTGATGTCGGAGTAGCGGAAAACCTCACCGGGACCCGACTGTAGCGGCGTGGTGAGCGCACGATGAATGCCTTCTTTTTTATCGGCTGCGTGCAGTCCCCACGGATCTTGGAGGTTGACGTCTTCCGCTTCGCCTGAAGTGTGCGTCAGCAGCATGCGAACCGTCACCTTGGCACGCTGTGGATCGTTCGCCGTGTTGAAGTCGGGCAAATACTTCTGCACGAGATCGTCGAATCCAACCTTGCCTTGTTCGTAGAGCTGCATGACGGCAGTCGCCGTGGCGAGGCACTTCGTCAATGACGCCATGTCGAAGATCGTGTCCTCGGTCATCGGCTCCGCAGGTGCGGGCGATCCATCTAGCCCCTGTTCGCCTGCCAGCTTGCGCGAGCCATAAGCCTGGTGGAAGACGATCCTGCCACCGTGCCCAATCACAACCACACCACCGGGCAGCCTCTGTTGCGCAATGGCATCGTTCATCAGCTTGGAGACCGTTGCGAAGTCAGCTATGGGAGCCGCATCCGGCGCCTGCGTTGCCTGCGCGCGTGTGGGAGCCGCATCCCGCGCCTGCGTTGCCCGCGCGCTGTCGCTTACTGCTGTGTGCGCTGCATAGCCACGTGAGCAAGCCGCAGCGAGTGTGAGCAAGACAGTTCCAGCAGCAATGGCCTTTCGCGCAGATGGCTTACCGAACATTGGACCGCTCCGGGTTTGACGCCAGCTTCATGTTTGAGACATCTACGGCCCAGGCTATGTGACCGTTGCGGTCCGCGGTCATGATCTGGAAAACGGCTGGACCGTGCGGCGGAGACCGCAGTTGGACTGACTACGACGGTCACTGCCGCGCACGCGGCCTCCGGGCACACTGGCGAAGATGGTCGCATCGGACGATCGCCCGTAGGAGGCGTTGGTCTATCACCGCGGTTGGTCGAGGTAGCGGCGCGCGCCCCAGTAGTCTGCGTCCAGTCGAACCGGGGTGATGCGCACTGGTGTCGTCTTGTCGAATGCCTCGATCATGTCGCCGTTCCCGGAATAGATGGCCACGTGGTAGATCGCGTCGGGATTGTCGGGGTCCCTGCTGCCGTGCGAGTAGAAGAGCAGATCGCCGGGTTGCAACGTGGATTTGTCGACGGGGCGCCCCCGGCTGTCGGCGGCTTGCGGGCCGGCATCGCGCGGCAGGGTGATGCCGTACACCTGGTAGAGGGTGGAGGTGAAACCGGAGCAATCCAACCCGAACCCGGCACGGCCGCCCCACAGGTAGGGGACGTTCACGAACACGGCGGCGTACCGGGCCAGATCGGCTCCGGTGGGATGCGGTATGTCCGTGGGCTTTTCGTAGACCGCCACGGTTCGGGCATCCAGCCACTTCGGGCCGCGATCGGGGGTGGCCACCTGAACGGCCTTGTCGGTGCGGCTCAGGACGGGAAGCCTGGTGTTGGTACTGATCTCGAGGTCCTGATCGGAGAGTCCGGATTGGCGGTACAGCCAGGTGGTGATGCCGCGATCGGCCAGCGCGAAGGGAGCGTGTTCCTTCAGTGCGCCGTAGCCGGGGTCGGTTGTCAACTGGGCCTTGGGAATCCAGCCGGGATAGCCCAGGGCATTGTTCGGTGCGGGCTGGCCGGGGACCACTACCTCGTCCCAGTCGCCCTGCTCCCCCACCACAGAGACGCGGTCGCCGAAGAGAGCCTGCGTCTGGGTGAGATTGTCCGAGCTGAGCGCTTCCTGCTGGTCCGGCGTCATGTCGGACAGCCAGCCGCGAATATCGACCGGATTTGTCAGGGCGGGATGATCGACTTGACGCGGGCTCTGCGGCGTGGTCCACACCGTGGCCACCGAAACGGCGACATAGGCGCTAGACACCCCCGACGGCGGGGAGACGTCGACATGCGGGGAGACATCGACATGCGCAGCGGTTACGCATGCTGCCGCCAGCCCGGTGGACAAGACACCGGCAAGCACTGTTCGGGTGAGGCACCCGGTCGCTGGTCTGGTCATAACCACGGCGAGTATCCCACCATGATGGGCGCCGCCGCGATGACCGTCACGGCAACCTACACCACGATGGCTGACACCAGCGCCAACGTGGCGGACAAGTTGACGCGACGGAAGCCGCGGTCTATGCCGGCAGCGGGTGGACCGCCATCCGCGGATAGCTACTCCGAGAGCCGGCGACAACCACGCTCATTCTGTCGCCCCACAGGTGGTGGTGTTTTTTTCCTCCGCGCATGACGCGCCCGGGTTTCACCGCCTCCGCCCAAAGCTGGCCGGCCTGCTCCAACCGGCGCTACACCTTCACCCGGGCGGGCAAACCCGATGCGGTGTGGAAGTCGGTCAATGGTCGCCAGCCCTGAGTTCCTCGAACGGCCCAGCGCGGACCAATAACAAGCCGCTAACCACCAGCACCCATCCGGGAAACGTCATCGTTACCCACATGCTTAGGTCGCTTGCGAGAAGCACGGCGACTGCAGCAAAATAGCTGAGGCCAACGAGCCAGCGTGGCATTAAGCCCGTCCTCAACCAGATCGTCGCGAGCGACATCATGAACACCGCGGCCATCCGGACCGCATAGGTCTTGGTGGACGACAACACAACCATCTTCCCGAGATCGATCATCGCAGCATGAGCGCCCGGGTCCGTCACGCCTGTGTTTGTCGCCACCAGACCAGCGGCCACCGACATTGAAACGAACATCATCGCCAGAAACAGCAAACCGCTACCCAGGAAGACAGTCGAGAAAAAGCGGTCTTCGTAACGCCCCAAGCCGTCGCGCACCACGCCGATGAACCAAAGAAAGCTGATGCCGGCAAATGGCATCAGCACCGTTGCGGTCGCGATCCCGCTGCGGCGACTTGTCAGCCACTCAGTCGAACCCTGCACGCCCTCAGGCATTTTAGTTCGGATTAAGATCAGCACGGCACCAAACAGCAGGGAGAACAACACACCGGCCAGTGCGGCCGCACGGGGTGTCGTCAATAGGCGAAGGCTGGGCTGTGACGCCATTGTCATGGTGTCATCCTGTCATCGGGCATGCGCGGCAGGCGGGCTTTCACCGTCACCTTCGACCAGCCGCAGCCAGCCGATACATCGGCCCAGAAATCGCAAGGGAGCTGACCGTGGCTGCGATGAGCTACTCGGGACACGCGCGTCCCGGATGTGCGATTGACAAGCGGGCGCGGCAGAGTGCACGTCGATGTTGCAGTGTGAGTCGATTACGAAGTCGCAAGCAACAAGCATCTGCCGAATTTCGCTTTACAAGATCAAGGCGGCGCGCAAGCGCGCCGCGCCGGCCCGATGCCCGGCCCTGCCGCTCGTCCCTCGCTCGGGCCGGACGGCCCGGCAATCAGTTGGTCGAGAGCCCCGAAGAACATTCATCGGCCGGATTCAAGGCGACCGACACGGACAGACCGCCGGAGCTCGTCACTGGCTGCCCGTATTCGCGATTGAAGGTCGCGTCCGAGTTAGCCTGGATGGGTAGCCGATTAGTCGCCCTCGTCGGCCAGGTGCGGGCTCGGAAGCCGAGGTTCTGCGGTGGTAGCCGTCAGAAACGCCACGATCACGATGATCGAAGACCATAAAGACCTGCTCAAGCAGATCGTGGCCGAAGCTGAATCTCTGTCCAAGACAATGGAATACGAGCAGCACGCAGTCGCTGCCCAAGTCGCCGCGCGCCGCGGCTATCGACGGGGGTTGAAGTCGGCGGCCGGATCGCGGTCCTGGACGGCAGACTGAGGCCATGGCCGCAGCACTAATTAAGCCGGTGACCCCTGGCACCCGCCGCTTCCTGGTCGCCCTAGTCATGATGTCCGCCATGGGCTGGGCTGCGCGGGCCAATGCCGACGTGCCTCCGCTGAGCCCCGAAGCGCGCTCGGCAGGATTTGTCGACGTTCGGTCTGTCGTCCCCAGCGCCCTGATCGATCTGCGCTACGCGACACCGAACAATTTCACCCACATACCGCTGTATCCCGCCGACGCCCGCTGTCTGGTCCATGAATCCATGGCCTCCGGGCTCGCGGCCGCGGCGAAGGCCTTGGCCCCGCATGGCGAGGTGCTCGTTTTCTGGGACTGCTATCGACCCCACGATGTGCAGGTCAAGATGTTCGACGTGGTGCCCAACCCGGCATGGGTGGCCAAACCTGGCGACTATGCCCGCAGCCATGAGGCGGGGCGTTCGGTTGACGTGACCATGGCAAGCGCGCACCACCTTGTCGATATGGGAACCGACTTCGACGATTTCTCGCCGCGCGCTCTTGCCTTCGCCACCGACGGAGTCAGCGCGGACGAACAGGCAAACCGAGCCCGGCTGCGCGCCGCAATGAGCGCCGGCGGATTGTCCGTGTACTCCGGTGAATGGTGGCATTTCGACGGCCCCGGCGCCGGGGTCCAGCGCCCGATCCTCAACGTCCCGGTGGACTGAGCCGGCAGGGTCTTTCCCATATTCTGAGAAACCAGTTTCGTATAGTGGAATCAGCGGCGGTAGCCTTGGGTCTGAGGATGATTCGATCGCAAGGAGCCCCACGATGACCGGCAAAAATCAGGCTGTCTACACCCATGGGCACCATGAGTCGGTGCTGCGCTCGCACCGCCGGCGCACTGCCGAGAACTCTGCCGGCTACCTGCTGCCGCACCTGCGCCCGGGGATGTCGGTGCTCGACGTGGGTTGCGGACCCGGCACCATCACCGTCGGCCTAGCCGCCCGGGTCGCCCCCGGGCTGGTCACCGCGGTCGAACTCACCGATGACGCTTTGGATTTGGCGCGCGGTGAGGCGCGCGAACGCGACCAGACCAACATTGCGTTCGCGACCTCTGACATCCACGCTCTGGACTTTCCCGATGACACCTTCGACGTCGTGCACGCCCATCAGGTGCTGCAGCACGTCGCCGATCCGGTGCAGTCGCTGCGCGAGCTGCGGCGGGTGTGTGTGCCGGACGGAATCGTTGCGGTCCGGGACGCGGATTACACCGGATTCATTTGGTTCCCGCAGTTTTCGGTGCTGGAGCAGTGGCGGGAGCTCTACGACAAAGCGGCACGCGCCAACGGAGGCGAGCCCGACGCCGGGCGGCGGCTGTTGTCGTGGGCTCAGGCCGCGGGATTCGACGACATCACCCCCACCGCCAGCACGTGGTGTTTCGCGACGCCGGAGACCCGCGACTGGTGGGGCCGGATGTGGGCGGACCGGATCGTCGAGTCGGCCCTGGCCCGTCAGCTGGTGGATTCGGGAATGGCCACCACCGCGGAGCTCAATGAGATCTCATCGGCCTGGCTGGACTGGGCCGCTGCTCCGAATGGCTGGCTGGCGATCCCGAATGGCGAGATTCTCTGTCGGGCCTAGCAGGCCCGCGCTGAGTGCTATTCGGCCTGTTCAGACCCGTGGTATTGGCATTCTCTTTTTTGGCAAGTACGTTATCGGTGATGGATAACGACACTCGGGAGGAACCGTGCGCCTCGGAGTAATGATCGGCGCCGAGCGTGGCGATTCCGCGCGCAAGGTCAACAAATTGCTCGCCGATATCGAGTGGGCCGAAGCGGCGGGCATGGACACCGCGTGGATTCCACAGGTTCCCAACGACTTCGACGCGCTGACGGCTGTCGCGCTGATGGCCCCCCGCACCAGCCGCATCGAGCTGGGCACCGCCGTCGTGCCGTTGCAGGCACAGCACCCGATCGCGTTGGCGCGGCAAGCATTATCCGTCCACGCCGCCGCCGGAGGCCGGCTGGCGCTCGGGGTGGGGCCATCGCATCACTGGATCATCCGCGACATGCTCGGGTTGCCCTACGAGCGGCCCGCCGGCTACACCCGCGACTATCTCGAAGTGCTGCACGCCGCGTTCAACGGCCCGGGGCCGGTCGACGTCGAAAACGAGACTTTCACCGTGCACAATCCGCTGGACCTGAGCCCGGTCGCGCCACTGCCGGTGTTCGTCGCCGCATTGGGTCCGGTGATGCTGTCGCTGGCAGGCGAACGGGCCGACGGAACCGTGCTATGGATGGCCGACGAGCGAGCCATCGCTGAGCATGTGGTGCCACGGATCACCAAGGCCGCTGACAACGCAGGCCGGCCGGCGCCACGCATCGTCGCCGGAATACCCGTTTGTCTCTGCGCGGCAAGCGAAGTCGACGCGGCCCGCGATCGCGCTAACCGAATCCTGGGAGAAGCCGAGGTCTCACCGAACTATCAGCGGCTGCTGGAGTATGGCGATGCGCGCGACGTCGGCGACATCTGCGCGGCCGGCGATGAGGAGGCCATCCTTGCCCGGATGCGTCGGTTCGCCGATGCCGGGGTCACCGATCTGTCAGTGCGGCTGCTGCCGATCGGCGAGAACCGCGACGAGTTGGTCGCATCGAAACGCCGCACCCGGGAAGTCATCGCCGCACTCGGCGCCGAAGTGCGATGACGGAGCGTGGCTAGACCTTCAGCTCGAGGAATTGGTCATTTTTTCCGTCAGCGAGGTAGATGTCGCCGTGAGTGTCGACCGCGATATCCAGGAGTTGAGGGTTACCGCCGGGACCACCCTTGACCGGCAGCTGCGTCGCCTGCTGTGAGCCCTTCGCCAGCACGGAGAGGCCCTGGGCGCCGGTGAGATAGACGTTGCCGGAGCGGTCAACGGCTATCGCCCTTTGCTCCCGTGCTGTGATCGGCAGGACGCTCTGGGTCGTTGAGCCCGCGGCCAACATCACTACGCGTGAATTGCCAATATCTGACACATAGATATTCCCGGCTGAATCCACCGCCACATAGCCGGGATCGTTCAGGCCGGTGAATGGCAGCTCGGACGGGCTGGTGGCTTCCGGCGGAAGTTTCAGCACACGATCACCGGCACTGTCAGCCACATACACCGTCCCGTCCGGCGCGACCGCCAGCCGCGGGTCTTGCCCGAGGCCCGCAAACGGGAGCACGGTTTGGGCACCGGCGGGGGTACGTTTCTGTACTCGTCCCGTCCCGTTCGCGGTGGCGCCGTCATCGGTGACATATACGTTGCCCGCTGCATCCGCGCCGCCAGAGACGGCGAACGACAAACCGGTAAATCCAACGGATACGGCCGCCTGCGCCCCCGGCGCCAATTTGAGGACGCCGTCATTCACCGCGGTCGCGTACACGTTGCCTTGCCCATCCACCGCGACACCCTCCGGGTCGATGTTGCCGCTTCCCTTGATCGGCAGCGTCACCTGCTGGCGCGCCACTGTCGGATTGATGGTCGAACTTCCCGCTGAACTGCTGTTCTGGCGTTGGCAACCGCCCAGAGCCGTCCCGGTCGCGGTCGCCGCACCGACGAGAACTACTGCGCCCACCGAAGTGGTCAAGAGTTTGCCGAATATCTGAGTTCGCATTCCTTGCCTTCCTCAGCGTGAGTCGCGTGACGTGACCCTACGCTCGCCGGGTCGCGGACTGGACCCATTCGCGACAAGGCTGCAAGTCCGGCAGGTGCTCGGCGCTTATGAAGATTAATCGAGCGGTCGGCTTTCCTCGGGCGGCGGGCGACGAGGGCCAGCATGCTGTGCAGGCCATGGTGACTGCAATCAATCCGGACCGGAGAGGTGAGCTTCGGCGAGCTTGCGGAACGCGCCCACCAAACGCCTGCGATCCCCGGCGCGGGTCGCCAACACGACGTGGCTGGGCTCAACGCCTTCCAAGGGGACCGTGGTGATATCGGGGCGAGGGCTGTTGCCGCGGAAGCCGGCCGTGATGGCCACTGCCTGCCCAGCGGCGATGAGTTCAAGCTTGTCTTCGAGCGCGTCGATGAACGGACCGTCGGGCGCCCTGCGCCCGTCGGGACGAGGATCGATGCGCCAGAAGGCACTCCAGGCCGGATCAGAGTGCCGCACCCGCGGCATGGGCTCGTCGGCGATGTCGTCGAGGGTGACGGATTCCCTACCCGCGAGGCGATGGTCGATGGGCACCGCCAACACTCGGGGCTCGTCGTAGAGGACCGTTACGTGCAGCTGGTCGGTGGGGAACGGCAGCCGGGTCACCACCGCGTCCACCCGATGCTCGAGCAGCGCGTTGCGCGCCTGGTCCCAGTCCAGGTGCGAGACTTGCACGTCGGCGTCCGGGTGCTCCCGGCGCAACTCGCGCACCGCCGGGGTGATGATCAGGCCTGTGGTGTAGCCGATGATGACACGGCTGGGCTGGGCCGCGGCCCGGGCCTGCGCCGCGGCTTGGGCCGCCGAACGCAACAGCGCCCTGGCCCGCGGCAAGAACACCTCACCGGCCTCGGTCAGCCGGGTGCCTTGCGGTGTGCGGTCCAAAAGGCGGACGCCGAGCTGGTGTTCCAGGCGGCGAATCTGTCGACTCAACGACGGCTGCGCAACGCGCAATGCGGTGGCCGCGCGGCCGAAGTGTCGGTGCTCGGCCACCACAACGAAGTACCCGACCAGTCGCAAATCGAGGTCCAACACCGGCGATGTCGAGTCTGTCATGCACTGATTGTAGTAGATAGGTAAGCACAGATCCCGATAATGGCCATGATGAACTGCGGTAATGCTTGAACTGCATCGCGTTATATGAAATAGATCTTGGACACCTTACGCCAAGGGGTCGTTGACTGTTGGCATCGAACGCCAATCAGAAGGGACCTCAGCTCATGCACGTTTTTGTTACCGGCGCGACCGGACACATCGGGTCCGCGGTCGTCACCGAGCTGCTCGAAGCCGGGCATCACGTCACCGGCCTGGCTCGATCGGACAAGAGCGCCGCCGCCCTCAAAGAGAAGGGCGTCAAGGCGCATCGGGGCGACCTCGTCGACCTCGACGGCCTACGGGCCGCGGCCGCAGCAGCCGACGGCATCATCCACCTCGCCTACCGGGATGACTTCGACAGCGACTTCGTTGCCGCCGCTGAGACGGATCTGCGCGTCGTCGAGGCAATGGAAGAGGTGCTGGCGGGCTCCGATAGGCCCTTCGTCAACACCTCCGGAACGCTTTTGCTCGCGATTGTCGCTCAAGGACGCATCGCAACCGAAAACGACACCGCCGAGGGCGGTCCGCGGATCGACTCGGAGAATGCGACCATCGCGTTGGCCGAGCGCGGGGTGCGATCGTCGGTCATTCGCCTGTCGCCGCTGGTGCACAGCACGCTCGATCACCACGGTTTCGCCCACCGCCTGATCGACATCGCCCGCGAAAAAGGCGTCTCTGCGTTCATCGGCGACGGCTCCAACCGCTGGCCCGGCGTCCACACGCTCGACGCGGCTCATCTGTACCGGCTGGCGCTGGAAGCAGCCCCGGCGGGGACGCTGTTGCACGGTGTTGCCGACGAGGGTGTGCCGTTCCGCGACATTGCGGCCGTCATCGGGCGCCACCTCGATGTTCCGGTGGTCAGCATTTCTCCCGATGCGGCCGGTGAGCACTTCGGGTTCCTTTCTGTCTTCGCATCTTTCGACAACCCAACGTCGAGCGCGCTGACGCAGAAGCTGCTGGACTGGCATCCCGAACACCCCGGGCTGATCGAGGACCTCGAGGAAGGTCACTACTTCAGCGAGTGAAGGAGGACCACTCAGGCTGGGTTCGTGTAGACCCGGGTGGGAGAGATCAGGACAGCGGTTCGACGTTGCTCGCGCATCACGCGGTCGTAGGTATCCCAGTCGTCGTGGGTTCCGCCTGCCGCGGTGAATATTTCGCGGAGCAGGACCCGGAGCCGCTCGTCATCCACGTCGGGGTGCGGGTCGTCGGGTCCGATTAGTTGCGCCGACCCTTCGACGGTGGCCCACTGCCAACCGGCGCGGGCGACGATCGTGGTTCGTGGATCGGCGCGCAGGTGAGCCAGCTTGCGGGCGCCTCCGATGGCAACCAGCGCGACGACCGGCTCGTTCGTCAGCGGGTGTTGCATGACGCCCGCGTTGACCACCGACGCCTGAGCGCTGCCGTCGCGACGCAAAGTGGTGAATACGACAAGCCCCTGGTCTTCGGCGGCGAGCTTCGCAAAGGCTGGCAGATTGGTCATGGTTGAGGGTCCCTTTCCGGTTAGCATCCGCTCGTTTCAGCCCCGGAGCGCCTCGAGCCATTCCCGACTTGAGAAAGCCGTTGCAATGCCGGGTTACTCGTACTGCACCCTCACCGAGGGTGTATCCGGTACGGCCTGACAGGTCAGGATGTAGCCGTCGGCGATCTCGTCGTCCTCGAGCACGTCGTTGGTACGCATGGTGGCGCTGCCCTCGATGAGCTTGGCCATGCACGTTCCACAATTGCCGGCCTCGCAACTGAACGGCGGCGACAGGCCGGCCCGCCGCGCGCTCTCCAGCAGCGTCTCACCGGCGACCCGCGGCACAGATAGCTTCTTGCGGTCGAGGTGGATGGTGACCGTGCCACCGGTTTGGCTGTCGACGGCCTTCGCGGTCGCCTCAGGTGACGGCGCCTTGACCGGTGGCGACGCATCGAAGTCCTCGACGAGGACGCGCGCCCCATCCGGCAACGCGGAGCGCACCACGGCCATGAAGCCTTCCGGGCCGCACACGTAGCAGTCGGCATCGGTGTCGCTGCCGACGAACCTGGTCACAGCGTCCGGATCCAGCAGGCCTTGTTCGGCGTCGATATGGCGGTCCACCGACAGCCGGCCGGGGTAACGCTCGACGAGGTCGTCCATGGCCGCCTCGAAGATCACCGATGCCCGGTCGCGGTCGGCGCACAATATCCGTACCGCACGGTCTGTAGTCGCCAACGCACTCTTGGCCAGCGACAGGATCGGGGTGACACCGCTACCGCCGGCGAAGGCCAGCAACGGAACTGCGGTCGGGCTCAAGACAAACGTTCCGGCGGCTCTGGTCATCGTCAGCTCGTCGCCTTCGACCACGTTGTCGACGATCCAGTTTGAGACTTTGCCGCCGGCTACCCGCTTCACCGTCGTCATCAGCTCGCCGTCGGTCTCCGGCGCGCTCGACATCGAATACGACCGATACAGCTCTTCGCCGTCGACCGTTACGTGAAATGTGCAGAATTGGCCGGCGCGGTAGGAAAACGGCTGTTCCTGTGGGGCGAGCACGTAGGTGCGGGTGTCGGCGGTTTCTTTGATGATCCGGGTCACCGTGGCCCGCTGGAACACGTGACGTTCCACCATCCCTGCACCTTTCCCGCTTTGTGTTCTTCACTTCAGAGAATACTATTCTCTCAAAACGATAGGATGTTCTCAATGTCGCAGCCAGGCTCGCCGCCATGTGGGCCGACTGCGCTCGTTTTCGGAGAGCGGAACTACAGCATGGCGCAGCTGGACGCGCTGGCTGACGGGCTGGCCGCGAGCCTCAACGCACGTGGTGTGACGGCCGGTGATCGGGTTGCCTTGATGGCGTCCAACCGGCCCGAGTTCGTCGTCGCGTTGCATGCCGTCTGGCGGCTGGCCGCGGCCGTCGTGCTGATCAGTCCGGCCTGGAAGCGCGCACGAGGTCGAGCACGCGCTGGCATTGACGAATCCGTCCCACGCGGTCGGCGACCACTCGGTGCTGGCCGACCTGATGCCGATGCTGCATCTCGACGAGCCGATCTCCCCAGCGAGCCGGCCTTCGGCACGCCGCCGCCGGATGCCGATGCGGTGTTGGCGTTCAGCTCGGGCACCACCGGTCTGCCCAAGGCCGTTCGGCACACCCACGCGTCGTTGCGCGCCGCGGTGCGTGCACTGGCGCGACGCGCTGGGGTTGACCTCCCGCGACCGAATCCAGATCGCCACGCCGCCGTCGCACATTCTCGGGCTGCTCAACATCGTGACGGCACTGCAGACCGGCGTGTGGATGCGGCTGCATCGGCGATTCGACATCGACCGCATGCTGACGCACGTCGAAGCCGATCGGATCACCGTCGAGATGGCCGTCGCGCCAATCGCTTTAGCCATTGCCGCGCACCCGCGCCTGGAGTCCTATGACCTCTCGTCGCTGCGGTTCATCATGTGGGGCGCGACGCCGGTCAGCGAGAGCGTCGCCCAAACCGTCACCCGGCGCACCGGCGTCGGGTGGGTTCCGGCCTACGGCACCACCGAGCTGCCGGTCATCGCCTGCAACCCGCTCGACGGCGCCCGGCTCGACTCGGTCGGCCGGCCGGTGCCCGGGGTGCAGGTGCGGGTGGCATCGTTGCAGACCGGTCGAGCCGGTCGGCCCGGGCGAAGTCGGCGAAATCCAGGCCCGGTCGCCTTCACTGATGGCCGGCTATCTGCCCGTGCGAGGCAACGCGGGATGCCTTGTGCGACGGCTGGTATCGCACCGGCGACGTCGGCTATCTCGACGCCGACGGCTGGCTGCGGATCACCGACCGGTCCAAGGAGATGATCAAGGTCCGCGGTTTCCAGGTGGCGCCGGCCGAGATCGAGGCCGTGCTGCACGCTCATCCCGCCGTCGAAGACTGCGCGGTGTTCGGCATCCCGGACGGCGCCGACGGCGAGTCGGTCGTCGCCGCCGTCGCGACGCGCGCACCGGTCGACGCCGCCGAACTCACTGCCCGAGTGGGCGAGCGGCTCGCGTCGTACAAACGCCTGAGCCGCGTGGTGTTCGTGCCCGACATACCCCGGCTGCCTTCCGGAAAGGTGCTACGCCGAGTGCTAAAGGAGCACTATGGATGTACGTCTGACAGCTGAACAACAACAACTGCGCGACGCCGCCGCCAAGCTGGCCGACGACCTCGGCCCGGGATCGGTGCAAGATCTTGCCGACGAGGGGCGAATCGCCCGGCTGGACAAGCAGATCGAGATGACCGGCTGGCGATCGCTGCGCTCCGACGGAGCCTCTGGCGTCGAAGTGGCCATCGTCGCCGAGGAATTCGGCCGCGGATTGGTGGACGCGCCGTTTCTCGGGCCGGTGCTGGCCGACGACCTGGCCCGCCAGGTCAGCAGCGACGGCCACGGCGTCCACCGTCGCCGTCGGATGGCCGTGGGATCGACGCGCGGGGCTATCAGCGGGCGTTGGCTTTGGACGGGACGACGGTGCTCGCGGCCGATCTGGGCGACGCCCGCGAGGCCGTGGACCTGACCAGGGCCACCGCCGACGTCGTCGGAACCCCTACCGCTGTTGGCGAAGTCGACTCCGACGTCGCCGAACGGTGGCTGGCGCTCGCGCTGGCGACCACCGTCGGCGGACCTGGTCGGAACGGCCCGAGGTGCGCACACCCTGGCGTGTGACTACGCGAAAATCCGTGAGCAGTACGGCAATTCGATCGGCTCCTACCAAGCCGATCGCCCACTTGCTCGCCGAAAGCCTGGCGCTGATCGAGGGTTCGGTCAGTGTGCTGCGCCATGCCGCCTGGGCGGTTGACGAGCTGGCCCCGGCCGAGGCGATCCGGGCCGCTCGGGTCGCGAAGGTCTACTGCGCGCGCGCCGCGCGAACCGTGTGCGAGACCGCCATCCAGGTGCACGGCGGCATCGGCAACACCTGGGAATGCCTGGCGCACGTCTATTTGCGGCGTGCGCTGACATCGACCGAACTGTGGCCCGTCAAGCTGGAGGAGATCGACGTTGGACTTCCGTGATTCGCCCGACGAAGCCGCCTTCCGGGACCGGCTGCGGTCGTGGCTTTCGGCGCATGCCAAGGACTTTCCAAGCTCGGGCGACGAGTATTGGGCCCGGCAGGGCGAATGGCATCGCGCGCTGTATGAGGGTGGCTTCTTCGGGTTGTCCTGGCCGCGCGAGTACGGCGGTCAGGAACTACCGCCGGTGTACGACGTCATTCTCGACGAAGAGCTGGCGCGGGCCGGCGCTCCGCCGCGGCCCAGCCTCGGCTACCTGGTCGCGGGCCTGAGCCGGCACGGCAGCGAAGAGCTGTGCCAACGATTCCTGCCCGGCATGATCGACGGCACCGAGCGATGGTGCCAGGGCTTCAGCGAGCCTGGCGCGGGTTCGGATCTCGCGTCGCTGACCACCACCGCCACCCGCGAGGGTGACAACTACGTCATCCATGGGCCACAAGATCTGGACCAGCTACTCCGACGTCGCCGACTGGTGCCTGCTGTTGGCCCGCACCGATCCGGACGCCAAACGTCACCGCGGTATTTCGGCGTTCATCATCTCGATGAAACAGCCTGGCGTGCAACAGCGTCCGCTGCGGATGATCAACGGTGTCACCACCGAATTCGGCCAGGTGCTTTTCGACGGCGCGACCGTGCCGGCGGACCACATGGTGGGCGCGCCCGGCGAGGGGTGGCCGCTTGCCATGACGGTGGTCGGACACGAACGCGAACCATCCACCCTGGGCTACGCGGCCCGCTACGGCAAGCTGGTTCGCGAGCTGGCCGCCCGCACCGACGGCCCCGCCAACGAGGAACTCGCATGGGCGGTGGTGCAAACCGAGATGCTGACTCATCACGTCCGGCGGCGGCTGTCCGAACAGCTCGACGGCGTGACGCACACCTCGGACGGATCGCTGGACAAGCTGCTGATGACCTGGGTCGAACAGTCGGTCGGCCACGCCGCGCTGGCCGTCGCCGGCATCGAGGACCCCGGTCTGCTCAGCGCCTACCTGTACAGCCGCGCCCAAAGCGTGATGGGCGGAACATCGCAGATCCAGAAAAACATCATCGCCTCACGAATCTTGGGATTGGGAGCCTGACGTGTACGACATGCCGACCGAAATCGACGTCCAAGCCGACGGGCCGCTGCGGATCATCACGCTGAACCGGCCCGACTCGCTCAACTCGGTCAACGACGACCTGCACCACGGGCTGGCGAAGCTGTGGCAGCGGATGAGCGACGACCGCAGTGCCCGCGCCGCGGTGATAACCGGTGCCGGCCGGGCGTTCTCGGCCGGCGGCGACTTCGCCTATCTCGACGAATTGGCGGGCGACGCCGACCTGCGGGCCAAGACGATCGCTGACGGACGCGAGATCGTGCTGGGCATGGCCCGGTGCCGGGTGCCGGTGGTGGCGGCGGTCAACGGCCCGGCCGTCGGACTGGGCTGCAGCCTGGTCGCGCTGAGCGACATCGTCTACATCGCCGAAGACGCCTACTTGGCCGACCCGCATGTGCAGGTTGGGCTGGTGGCCGCCGACGGCGGCCCGCTGACCTGGCCGCTGCACATCAGCTTGCTGTTGGCCAAGGAGTACGCGCTGACCGGCACCCGGATCTCCGCCGAGCGCGCCGTCGAACTCGGGCTGGCCAACCATGTGGCGGCCGATCCGGTCGCCGAGGCGGTGGAATGCGCGAAGAAGATCCTCCGAACTGCCGCAGCAGGCGGTCGAGAGCACCAAGCGCGTCCTCAATGTGCATCTCGAGCGGGCGGTGCTGGCCACGCTGGACTACGCTCTGCACCGCCGAGAACCAGTCCTTCCAGACCGAGGACTTCCGCTCGATCGTCGCGAAGTTCGACGCCGCCAAGAACTGACGGGCAGGCCCGCTCCGAGAGTGCGGCTGGCCGCACTCTCGATCGCCAGGGTGCGGCGGGCCGCACCCTCGGCAGTCGTGCGGCCTTACTTCGGCGGGAAGCGCAACGCGCCGTCCAGCCGGATGACTTCGCCGTTGAGGTAATCGTTTTCGACGATGCTCTGCACGAAGGCGCCGTACTCGGCGGGCCGGCCCATCCGCTTGGGGTAGGGAATCTGCGGACCCCAGTACGCCTCCAGCTGGTCGCCCGCCTGGCCGTAGGCCGGCGTCAGGAACGTGCCCGGAGCGATGGTGACCACGCGGATACCCAGCGGGGACAGATCGCGGGCGGCGACCAGGGTCATGCCGACCACGCCGCCCTTGGCCGCCGCGTAGGGCAGCTGGCCGATCTGGCCCTCGTAGGCGGCGATCGACGCGGTGTTGACGATGACGCCGCGCGCGCCGTCGACCGGTTCCTGGCGCGCCATCGCCGCAGCGGCCAGCCGCAAGACGTTGAACACCCCGGTCAGGTAGACGTCGATGGTCGTCTTGAACCCGTCCAGGTCCAACGGCGAGCCGTCCTTGCCGACCAGCCGGCCACCGCTGGCCGGGCCACCGTGCGCGTCCACCGAGATACGCAGCGGGCCAAGCGATTCCGCTTCGGCCAGTGCTGCCTGCACGTCGTCGGTGTTGGTGGCGTCGGTCGCGCACGTAGCGAACACCGAGTTCGCCGGCCAACTCCTTGCCTTTGTCGTCGGCCAGATCGGCGATGACCACCTTGGCTCCCGCCGGCTGCAGCCGTCGAACCGTGGCCTCACCCAGGCCGCCGGCGCCGCCGACGACGACCGCGGAAGCTACCGCTGATTTGCATCGGTGTTTCCTTTCTTGCAACTCTTACTCTCGAACTGAGAGAATAATGTTCTCATGTCGCCGCGGGTTACTCGGGTCCCGCATGCCGAATGGAGAGAAGCCGTGCCTGAAGCCGTCATCGTGTCCGCCCTGCGCACGCCGATCGGCACCGCCCGCAAGGGAACGCTGCGCGACACCACCGCCTACGAGCTGGCAAACCACGTGGTCTGCCAGGCCGCAGCAGGTCTCGACTCGACCTTGGTCGACGACGTCATCCTCGGCGAGCGTCTCTACGGTGGCGGGGTGCTGGCCCGTCACGCGGCAGTGACTGCCGGGCTGGCCTCAGTGCCCGGTCTGGCCCAAAACCGGCATTGCGCGGCCGGGCAGGCAGCGGTGCAGAGCGCGGCGGCAAGTGTGCGGGCCGGGATGGATCAGTTGATCATCGCCGGGGGTGTCAACTCGGCGTCCACCTCGCCGCGATCGCGGATGCAGGTCGACGGTGAGTGGGTCGACTGGTTCCCGCCGACACATCCGGATCGGCCCGACGCGCCGAACATGGACATGTCGATCACCGTCGGGTGGAATGCCGCAGTCGCCGCCGGAGTGAGCCGCGAGGAGATGGACGCCTGGGCGTTGCGGTCGCACCGCAACGCAATCGCGGCGATCGACGAAGGCCGCTTCGCTGACGAGATCGTCCCGATCGAGACGCCGCACGGCTTGTTCGCCGTCGACGAGCATCCGCGCCGCGACACCAGCATGGAGAAGCTGGCGGCACTCAAACCGCTGCACCCCGAGATCGAGGGCTTCTCGATCACCGCCGGCAATGCCTGCGGCGCAAACGACGGCGCCGCCGTGCTGACCATCGCCAGCGACCGGCTAGGCCTTCCTGGGCTGGCTACCGTGCGGGCCTGGGCGTCGGTGGGAGTCGATCCCGCGGCGACCGGACTGGCCCCGGTCGAGGCGATTCCGAAAGCCCTTGCTCGGGCCAATCTTTCGCTGTCCGATGTGGACCTGTTCGAAATCAACGAGGCGTTCGCCGCGATGTGTGTGGCCACTATCAAGCTGTTGGCTCTGGACCCCGATCGGGTGAACGTTAGCGGCAGCGGCTGCTCACTGGGACATCCGGTGGCGGCCACCGGAGCCAGGATGCTGGTCACGCTGGTCCACGAACTGCGCAGGCGTGGCGGCGGTATCGGGATCGCGGCGATGTGTGCAGGCGGCGGAATGGGTTCGGCCACCGTTATTGAGGTTCCGGCTGTGTGATTGTCGCGTCGTTACCGATCGGCGACCGTCCAGACCCATGACATCGCGATCACGTGACAACGAGGTTCTGGTCGTTATCGGTGCCGGGGGCATGGGGCTATCGGTGGCCCGACGGGTCGGAGCAGGCCGGGTGATCGTGCTGGCTGACATCAACCAGGCTGGTCTGCAGACCGCCGCGGAGGCATTGGGCGGCGACGGTCATCGGGTGCTGACCCGAGAAGTCGACGTCACCTCCCGGAGCTCGGTGGCCGCTGTCGCCCAGTTGGCCGAAGAGACAGGGCGTGTCACCGCCGTGGTTCATACGGCGGGACTCTCGCCGCAACAGGCCTCGGCTGAAGCCGTTTTGGCGGTCGACCTGCTGGGGGTCGCGCTGACGTATCGACGAATTCGGGCGGGTGATCGAGCCGGGCGGTGCCGCAGTCGTGATCGCCAGCATGGCCGGCCACATGCAGCCAGCGCTCGATCCAACGGTTGAGCGGCAGCTGGCGACCACGCCCAGCGACGAGCTGCTCGGCCTGCACGCGTGCTCGTCGATCACGCACAGCCAAATGGCCTACCCATTCGCCAAGCGGGCCAATCAAATTCGGGTAGCCGCCGCAGCCGGTCCCTGGGGTGAACGCGGTGCACGAATCAATTCGATCAGCCCAGGTGTCATCTCCACGGCGATGGGACGATTGGAGCTGGGCAGCGAATCGGGCGGGCTGATGCGAGCCATGGTCGACAACTCCGGGCTTCGACGTCTCGGGACGCCCGAGGACATTGCGGCCGCCACCGAATTTCTGCTCGGGCCGGCATCTGCGTTCATCACTGGCGCCGACCTGTTAGTCGACGGGGGAGTCATCGCGGCAATCAAATCCGGCACACTCGATCTCGCCAAGGCACTGGCCGACCGTTGAGAGCTGCCATTGTGACCGCGCCCGGCCAGACGCAGGTGATTGAGCTGGCCAAGCCTGCGGTCGGTCCCGACGGATGTCCTGGTGAAGATGCGGGCTTGCGGCATCTGCGGATCGGATGCGTTGTACATCTCATTGGGTGGACTGCCGCCGCGGCAGGGACAGATGCCGCTCGGACACGAGCCGGCAGGCGAAGTCGTCGAAGCTCGGTGGTGAGGTGACCGGCATATCCGTGGGCGATCACGTCGTGATCAACCCGATGGCCGCGCCCAGCGGCATCATCGGCAACGGCGGCCCGACCGGTGCGCTCGCAGACTATCTGCTCATCGAGCACGCCGTCCGCGGCAAAAGCCTCGAAGTCGTGCCCGACCACATACCTTTCGAGGTCGCGGCGCTGAACGAGCCGATGGCTGTCGCGCGGCATGCGGTCAACCAGGTCGCCCCGAAACCCTCCGACAAGGTCGTGGTGTTTGGCGCCGGTCCGATCGGACTCGGCGCAACGATAGGATTCAAATCGGTTGGAGTTGCACACGTTACCGTCGTCGACCTGATTGCGTCACGGCTGGAGAAGGCCCGCAAGGTGGGCGCCGACGCGGTCATCAACTCCGCTGACGAAGACGTTGCGCAACGCCTGATTGAAATCCACGGCGCGGGCGAGTCGATGTTCCCGGGAAAGTCCGGCGCCGACATCTATCTGGACGCCGCGGGCGTACCCGCGGTGATCAACACCGCCCTGAACTCGGCCAAGAAAGGGGCGAGGGTCGTGGTGGTCGCACGTACACAAAGAATCGGTACCCGTCGACTTTCTCAACGTCATGAGCAATGAAGTCACCATCGTTGGGTCGATGGGCTATCCGGAAGAGATCTTCGAAGTCACCAAGGACATCATCGCCAACTGGGAAAAGTACGCTGTCATCGTCAGCCACCACATCCCATTCGACGACATCGACGAAGCACTGCAGATTGCCGCCACGCCCGGCGCCGCCGAAAAGGTCGTCGTCACCTTCAGCTGAACACCACGTCTTGATTTACTGCCTGTCAACATGTTCCATGATGAACATGACTCGTTCTGCTGATGAGCTGGTAACCGAATTCTGCAAGCTGTGGTCATCCCCGGACCCCGACGAGTTGGCCGGGTATTTCACTGAAGACGCCGTCTACCACAACATCCCGATGGAGCCCGTGCAGGGCCGCGAGGCGATCAAGCAATTCATCGCAGGGTTCGTCGCCGCGGTTGACGGGATCGACTTCAATGTGCACCGACAGGTCAGCGACGGCACGCTGGTGATGAACGAACGCACCGACGTGATGCGCCGCAAGGACGGCGGGGAGGTAGCGCTGCCGGTGATGGGCGTTTTCGAGGTGCACGACGACCGGATTGCGGCCTGGCGTGACTACTTCGACATGGCAGCCATCACCAAGGCATTCACCTAATCGACCGACTTGCCGGTTGCCGCGGCGTAGCCGGCGCGGAAGCCGAAAACCATGGCTGGACCGATGGTCCCGCCGGCACCGCCGTAGGCCCGCCCGGTCACCCCGCCCATCGCGTTGCCGGCGGCGAACAGACCCGGAATCGCGCGTGCCACTGACATGCAGGACCCGCCCGTCGCGGTCGGTACGGGGCCCACCCTTGGTTCCCATCGCACCCACCGACACCGGGACGGCGTAGTACGGGGCGGTATCGACGGGCCCGAGCGTCTTGCCGGCCAGCGTCGTCGCACGTTCGTCACCCCAGTAGCCGTCGTATGCGCTTGAGCCGCGGCCGAAGTCGGGATCCGAGCCGTCGCCGACATTATGGTTGAAGGCTTCGATCGTGCGGGTGAGTCCGTCGGAGTGCGATGCCCGTCTTGGCGGCCAACTCGGCCAGGTCGGCCGACGCGCAGAACCAATCCGGAACCGGATCGTCCGGCTCGACACCCAGAAACCCGTAACGCTTGTGGTGCATCGAATCGAACACGATCCATGCCGGGTCGTTGACGTAGCCGTCGCGCGGGTCGAGGTAATGAAAAGCGCCGGCCATCGAGTTGTAATCGCACGCCTCGTTGACGAATCGCTTGCCGGCCCGGTTGACGATGATGCTGCGCGGTCGGGTTCGTTCCAGGCGCACGCTGCGGCTGCGTTGTTTCCCGTCGATGGTGTCGCCGGGCATCCGCACGATCGGCACCCACCACGCTTCGCCCATGTTGGCCAGATCGGCACCGTGCGCCATCATCATGCGCAACCCGTCGCCGGTGTTGTTGGGCGGCGAGACGGCACCGTGCATCGGGCCACGCAGAAAAGCGTTGACCAACGCCTAATCCCATTCGAAACCACCGGTGCCCACGACGACGCCGTGACCGAGCCCGTACGGTCTGCTGCTTTCCGGCACAGAAGATTCGGGCTCCGACGATCTCGCCGGCATCGGCGTAGAAGCTCCTCGGCCCGGGCATTCGTTTGTGGGATCACGCCGGCGTCCAGCAATCCTTTGAGCAGTCCAGCGATCAACGCCGTTCCGGCCACACACAGATCGCTGGTGGATCTGGTCGACCGCCGCGTGCAGTCGCGCCCGAGTTTCGGCGTCGAAGCCGACGTTGGACCAGTCCGCGGGAAACGACGTGATCCGATCACGCCACTCACCGAGCTGGTTCGAGATCGAAAGGGGCCGCGGAAAGCGAGCGTCCGCCGCCCGGTCGACCGCCGGGCAGCTCCGGTTTGTAATCCGGGAAACCGTCGGCGATCTCGAAGCGCAAACTGCTGTGCGCCTCGACGAAGTCGAGCATCGCCGGGCCGGTTCGCACGAATGTCTCGACCAGCGCATCGTCCATCGAGCCGAAGTGACTGCGCGTCCAGATACTTCAGCGCGTCAGTGACCGTCAGCTCTCCGTCCGCCGAACGATTGTGCGCCGGGATCCACACCACACCGCCCGAAACCGCAGTGGTGCCACCGACAGTCGCGGCCTTCTCGTAGACCCCCACCGACGCACCGTTACCGGCCGCGGTCAATGCGGCCGTAAGTGCAGCACCGCCACTGCCGAGTACGACGACGTCGACTTCGTGGTCCCAAGACGGCATGAGCTCGCTTCCTTCCAGCTCAGGTCAGCTGAGTATGGTCGATAATTCCTTGGCTGCCTTGATGACTGCGTCCTTGCCGCGCATCACCACGTCTTCGCGGTGCGAAATCAGGTTGATGCAGGTCGGCGGCGATGGCGGCTGGCGGTTGCACCGGGACGGCCAGACCATAGGTGTTGGGCTCGATCTCGCCGTGGGTGATTACCCACCCCAGCTCGCGGGCGCGGGCGACGAGGTCGCGTTCGTCCGGACGTGGGGGCATGCTCGCCAGCAGTGCGATGCCCGCGGCTCCCCGATCCAGCGAGTAGCGGCTGCCCTCATGGAAAGCCAGCTGGTAGGCGACCTGGGTGGGCACGATCACCGCGATGGCCACCTGCTGGTCACCCTCGGCGACCAGCAACGACACCGTGGTGCCGAGGTCGTCGGCCAAGGCTCGCAGGGTCGGCACACTCAGCTGGCGGACATTGCGGTCGAACGACGCACCGAGAACCGCCAGGCCCGCAGCCGGCCGGTAGCGCCCGTCCTCGCCCTTGGCGACGAATCGGAATTGGGCCAGCGTGGTCGAGCAGGCGATAGGCGATCGTGCGATGTACGCCGACGCCGTCAGCAACCTGTTGCACGGTCAGCCCCGACGGAGCTTCGGCGACCAGCTGCAACGCGTTGAGCCCTCGGGCCAGTGTTTGCGAACCGGGTGCGGTAACGGTCTGAGTGGTCAGCGGCTCGCCCATGTCAGCGCACCAAAACCGGACCGGACATAGCGACCTGCGCCTCCCTTGACAGACAACCGGCAGAGAGTGATGCTCTATACATAGTGCACATTGAGTGTGCGATTTTAGCACACATCGATTGACGCAAGACGAGAACAAAATTTCCACAGGAACACCCGAGAGGAACCGGTGGCCGAGCACGAAAGCGTGTGGAGCGATCTGCAGGGCGTCCCGTTCGAGCAGGGCTACCTGGACGCCGGTGGCGTGCGAACCCGCTACCTGCGCGCGGGCGATCCGGCCAAACCGGTGCTCGTCCTGTTGCACGGATCGGGTGGCCACGCCGAGGCGTATGTCCGCAACCTGGAGGCGCACGCCGAGCATTTCTGGACCTGGTCGATCGACATGCTGGGTCACGGCTACACCGACAAGCCCGGTCACCCGCTCGAGATCGCGCCACTATGTCGAGCACCTGATGGCGGTGCTCGACGCCATCGGCGCCGAGCGGGCCAGCCTGTCCGGCGAATCACTCGGCGGCTGGGTGGCCGCCCGCGCCGCCGTCGACCATCCCGACAAGATCGACCGGCTGGTCCTCAACACCGCCGGCGGCTCGCAGGCCGATCCCGAGGTGATGCAAGCGGATCATCACCCTGTCCATGGCAGCCGCGGAGAACCCGACCTGGGAAACCGTGCAAGCGCGGATCAAATGGTTGATGGCCGACAAGTCCAAGGACTACGACGATCTGGTCGCGAGCCGGCAGCGGGTGTACCGCCAGCCGGGGTTCGTCGCGGCGATGCGCGACATCATGGCGTTGCAGGATCCGGAGATCCGGGCGCGAAACCTGCTGGGCCCGGCCGAGTATGGCTCGATCACCGCGCCCACCCTGGTGCTGTGGACCAGCGATGACCCGACCGCCGACGTCGCCGAGGGCCGCCGGATCGCGTCGATGATCCCCGGCGCGCGGTTCGAAGTGATGCCCGGTTGTGGTCACTGGCCGCAGTACGAGGATGCCAAGACCTTCAACCGCCTGCATCTCGACTTCCTGCTGGGGCGCTGACTGTGGCGCGAACCGACCGAGATGTAGATGTCGATGTCGTCGTGGTCGGCGCAGGCCCCGTCGGATTGACGCTGGCCAATATCCTTGGCCTGCAAGGCGTGCGCACCCTGGTGGTCGAGGAACGCGAGTCGCTGATCGACTATCCGCGCGGTGTTGGGCTTGACGACGAGTCGCTGCGCACCTTCCAGGCGATCGGTCTGGTCGATCGCATTCTGCCGCACACGGTGCCCAACCAGATCCTGCGATTCGTCGACGCCAAGCGTCGGGTGCTCGCCGAAATGGCACCGCCCGACGCGAGTTTCGGCTGGCCCAAACGCAACGGCTTCGTGCAGCCGCTTGGTCGACGCCGAGTTGCTCAGCGGCTTGGACAGATTCGCCCACGTCGACGTGTGGTGGGGCCGTCCGATGACGTCATGCACCGAAACCGCCGACGCGGTCACAGTCGAACTCGACGGCGAGGGCGGCCCGTCCAGC
The DNA here is from genome assembly GCA_963744835.1 of uncultured Actinomycetota bacterium. Lineage (GTDB taxonomy): Bacteria > Actinomycetota > Actinomycetes > Mycobacteriales > Mycobacteriaceae > Mycobacterium. The sequence goes on along the minus strand of CAVUVB010000005.1, from coordinate 190,858 downwards.
ATCCGGGCGCGTTACGTCGTCGGCTGTGACGGCGGGCGGAGCACCACCCGGCGGCTGATGGGCGTGTCCTTCGACGGCACCACCTCACCGACCCGCTGGCTGGTCGTCGACATCGCCAATGATCCGCTCGGCCATCCCAACAGCGAAGTCGGCGCCGATCCGCAGCGCCCCTACGCCTCGATCTCGATCGCACACGGGATTCGCCGCTTCGAGTTCATGATTCACGCCCACGAGACCGACGAGCAGGCCGAGGATCCCGCCTTCCTCGCACGCATGCTCTCGACGTTCGTCCCCCATCCCGACCGTGTCGACGTGATCCGCCACCGGCTCTACACCCACCACTCGCGGATCGCCGGGGCGTTTCGTCGCGGTCGACTCCTGTTCGCCGGCGACGCCGCCCACCTGATGCCGGTATGGCAGGGCCAGGGCTACAACAGCGGTATCCGCGACGCGGCGAATCTGGGTTGGAAGCTTGCCGCGGTGGTGACCGGATACGCCGAAGATGCGTTACTCGACACCTACGACGTGGAACGCCGCAAGCATGCCCGGGCGATGATCGACCTGTCGACAATGGTAGGGCGCGTCATCTCGCCGACCAACCGGCGGGTCGCGGCGGTTCGCGACCTGCTGGTGCGATCCGCGTCAATTGTGCCCTCGCTCAAGCGTTATGTGCTGGAGATGCGGTTCAAACCGATGCCGCGTTACGAGCAGGGCGCCGTCGTGCACTCCGAGCCGCGCCGCACCGACTCGCCGGTCGGCACCCTATTCGTGCAACCCCGGGTGAATACCCGCGAACACCAGAACGTCCTGCTCGATGACGTCCTGGGCGGCGGGTTCGCCGTGCTGTGCTGGAACAACAACCCGCGCGAAATCTTGCGCGCCACAGCGTTTGCGAACTGGAAGGCGCTGGGCGCGAACGTTCGTGGCGGCGCGGCCGCTGAGCCAGCTGCACTGGACCGGGCACGACGACCCAGACGTTGTGGTCGTCGGCGACCGCGGCGGCGATCTCAAAGCCTGGTTCGACACCCACCAAGAGTCCGTACTGTTCTTGCGCCCCGATCGTTGCATCGCGGGCGCCTGTATCGCTCAACTCGCGCCGGAGCTGAGCGCCTCGCTCTTCGACGCCCTCACCTTGATACCGGGAGGCGATGATCTTCAAAGTGCCCATAGCCCTGTGCTGTATGTCCCACAGCCCGCTGCTGAATCTGCCAGGGCCGTCGCAGGACCTCCTTGATGACATCGACACTGCGCTCGCGCAGGCACGCGAATTCGTCGAAGGCTTCGACCCGGAGCTCGTCGTCATCTTCGCCCCCGACCACTACAACGGCTTCTTCTACAAGCTGATGCCACCGTTCTGCATCGGCACGCACGCCCAGGGCGTCGGCGACTACGGCACCCACGAAGGGCCGCTCGACGTTCCCGAAGCCACTGCGGTCGCCTGCGCGAAAGCAGTGCTGTCCGCCGGCGTCGACATCGCGATATCGGCGAACATGGACGTCGACCACGGCACCGTCCAACCCTTGGAGAAATTGTTCGGTCGACGCCACGGCGCGCCCAGTGATCCCGATCTTCATCAACTCGGTCGCCACCCCGCTGGGGCCGTTGCATCGTTGCCGGACGCTCGGCACCGCGGTCGGCAGTTACCTGGCCACCCTGGACAAGCGGGTCCTGGTGATGGGATCCGGTGGGCTGTCGCATGATCCGCCGGTCCCGACGCTGGCGACGGCGACTCCGGCAGTCGTGGAACGGATTGTGCACGGCCGACCGATGACCTCCGAACAGCGGCTCGCACGGCAGACCGCGGTGATCGACGCGGCCAGAAGTTTCGCCGACGGGGAAAGCGAACTACAACCCCTCAACCCGGCGTGGGATCAGCCGATTCCTCGACATTCTCGACAGCGGCAAACTCGACGAGCTGGACAAGTGGTCGAACTCGTTCATCGCGCAACGAGGGCGGCAACTCCGCACACGAGATCCGCACCTGGGTAGCCGCTTTCGCGGCGCTGGCGTCCGCCGGGACCGTACCAGACCGGGGTGCGTTACTACCGGCCGGCCCCCGAGTTGATCGCCGGCTTCGCCGTCAGAACGGCGGTGCCGACGAAATGACGCACGACGTTGACGTGCTGGTGATCGGCTCCGGGGGCGGCGGCATGACGGCGGCGTCTGGCTGCCCACGCTTCTGGTCTGGACACGCTGGTCGTCGAAAAGTCCAGTCATTTCGGCGGTTCCACCGCGCTATCGGGGGGCGGCATCTGGGTGCCGGGAGCGCCGGCGCAACGCCGAGCCGGCTACACGCCGCCGCCGGACGGCGTTGTTGACTACCTGCGGCGGATCACCGAGGGTTGGTCAGCGACGCGCGAATCCAGCAGTACGTCGACTCGGCGCCGGAGATGATGGAGTTCCTCGAACAGCTCAGCCCGTGGTTCGAGTTCGTGTGGAAGCCCGGCTACGCCGACTACTACCCGGAATTGCCGGGTGGTTCCGAACTTGGCAGCACGATCAACGTTCCCCCGATCGATCTGCGCAAGCTGGCCGAAGAGGAACAACACCTCCTTCAGCCACTGGCGTTGGCGCCCCGGGGAATCTGGCTGGGACCCAAAGAGCTTCGGTCGTTCTACCAAGTTCGCCAGTCATGGGCGGGCAAGGGCGTCCTGGTGAAGCTGGTGTGGCGGATGGTCAGGGCGCGCGTCTTCGGGGATCGAATCGCGGCGATCGGCCAGTCGCTGGCGGCGCGGCTACGGCTGGCGATGAAGGACCGCGGTATCCCGCTGTGGCTGGACTCACCGATGACGGAACTGCTCACCGACGACGACGGGTCGGTGACCGGCGCGATCGTCGTGAAAGACGGTACACCGCTGCGGATCTCCGCCAGACGCGGGGTCATCCTGGCGACCGGCGGATTCGACCACGACCTGGCGTGGCGCAAAGAGCACCAGCCGACCGTGGAACAGGATTGGAGTTTCGGCAACCCCGCGGCCACCGGCGACGGCATCCGCGCCGGCCAGCAGGTCGGTGCCGCCGCCGATCTGCTCGACGAGGCCTGGTGGTTCCCGGCCATCCAATGGCCAGATGGCCGAATGCAGTTCATGCTCAACGAGCGAATGATGCCGTCGCAGTTCATCGTCAACGGCGAGGGCAAGCGTTTCATCAACGAGGCGGCTCCCTACATGGACTTCGGCCACGCCATGATCGAGGGGCAGAAATCCGGCGTCACCCATATTCCCGTGCTGGCTCATCACCGACCACCGGTCTTTCAATCGCTACGTCGTCGCGCGGACATCTTCCGCTGCCGAAGATTCCGGGCGCGCCGGTGCCCACCGGGCGAAAGATCCCAGCTGCCTGGCTGGAGTCGGGCGTGGTCAAAGCGGCGAAAAGCTGGGATGAACTCGCAGCCAAGATCGGGGTGCCGGCCGGCCAACTTCGCGACACCGCCGCACGTTTCAACGAACTGGCCCGCCGCGGCCACGACGACGACTTCAACAGAGGTGACAGCGTTTACGACAATTACTACGGAGACCCCACCCTGCCCAACCCGAATCTGTATCCGCTTGGCAAACCGCCCTACTACGCCTTTCGAGTCGTCCTCGGCGACCTGGGCACATCAGGTGGTCTGCGCACGGATGAATACGCCCGGGTGCTGCGCACCGATGGCACCGTCGTACCCGGTCTCTACGCCGTGGGCAACACCTCGGCCGCGGTGATGGGACGCAGCTACGCCGGCGCCGGCGCGACCATCGGGCCGGCGATGACCTTCGGCTACGTCGCGGCCAAACACCTAGTCAGTCGAAAGCTCAACTCACTCAATTGTTCCGGGAGGTACCAGTTGAAAATCTCATTGTTCTACGAATTCGCCCTACCCCGCCCTTGGACAGCCGGACGACGAGCACGTCCTGCTGAAGGACTGTCTCGACGAGGTCGAGGCTGGCCGACAAGGCCGGCTTCTCCACGGTCTGGCTGACCGAGCACCACTTCCTGGAGGAGTACTGCCATTCCACCGCGCCGGAGATGTTTCTGGCCGCGGCCAGCCAGCGGACCAAGAACATCCGGCTGGGATTCGGCATCATGCACCTCCCGCCGGCCGTGAACCATCCGGCCCGGGTCGCCGAACGCATCGCCACCCTCGACCTGATTTCTGATGGACGAGTCGAGTTCGGCACCGGAGAATCTTCGTCGATCGGCGAGTTGGGCGGCTTCAACATTGACCCCGCCGACAAGCGGGCTCAGTGGGAAGAGGCGCTGGAGGTGGCGATCCGCTGCATGATCGAGGAACCCTTCACCGGGTTCAAGGGCGAGCACATCGAGATGCCGGCCCGCAACGTCATCCCCAAGCCGTTGCAAAAGCCGCACCCGCCGGTGTGGGTCGCCTGCACCAGGCCGGCGTCGGTGCAGATGGCCGCCCAGAAATGCATCGGCGCACTGAGTTTCGCCTACACCGGCCCGGGTCCGCTCACCGAGCGGGTCAACGGCTACTACAAGGAGCTCGAGGAAAGCGGCGTGCCGATCACCCCGCAGATCAACCCGAACATCCTTGCCATCGGTGGCGACCTGTCGATGATGGTGGCCAAGACCGACGAGCAGGCAGTCGAGCGCCTCGGGATGGGCGGCGGGTTCTTTTCATTCGGGATCATGCACTACTACATGACCGGAATCCACACGCCTGGACGGACCGGCGTGTGGAAGCGCTATCTCGAAGAATGCGAAAAGGATCCGACGCTGGCCTACGGGCCCGGTCGCGGAGCCATCGGCTCGCCGGCCACCGTCCGGGAGTTCCTCCGCGGTTACGAGGAGAGCGGCGTCGACGAGATCATCTTGCTGCTCAACCCGCGCAGCCACGAAGGCACCATGGAATCCATCGAGCTGATGGGTAAAGAGGTGCTGCCGGAATTCATCGAGCGCGACGCAAAAGCAGTCGCGGACAAGGCCAAGCGGCTGGCGCCGGTGATCGAGAAGATCGAGGCGCGTCGGCCGGAGTCGACCGCTCCGAAGTTCGACGAGGGCTACTCCTTCGGCGGCCTGCCCACCGGCCGCGGCGGCAAGTTCACCGCGAGCGAGATCCCGGAAGCCATGGCCGAGATCAACGAAGGCCGCGTCCAGGCGGCGCAGCGTGCTCAAAGAGCAGAAAGAACAGCAGCCGTGACACCGGAAGTTGCTTGAGACTTGGGACAGATCGACGAGCTGTGGCGTTACGACGGTCGCCGTGTGGTGGTGACCGGGTGCGCGTCGGGAATCGGGGCTCATGTCGTCAGGCAACTCACCGAGCTCGGAGCCGACGTCGTCGGGCTGGACAAGCATCCGCCGAGCACCGACATCGCGGAATTTCATGTCGTCGACCTGACCGACCCGGCCTCCATCGACCGCGCCGTGGCATCGGTTGGCAGTGAGGTCGATGCGTTGTTCAACATCGCCGGCGTCTCCTCCGGAATCGGCGATCCGTTGCTGGTCGTCACGATCAACTTCCTCGGCTTACGGCATGTCACCGAGGCGGTGTTGGAGAAGATGCCGCCCGGATCGTCCATCGTGAGCGTGTCCTCGCTCGCGGCCGCCGGGTATCGCGAGCATCAGCAGGTCGTCGGCGGGCTGCTGAACACGCGCACGATGCCCGAGGGAATCGAGTGGTGTCACCGCCATCCCGACGCGCTGGCCGACGGGGGCTACCGGTTGTCCAAAGAAGCGATCATCCTTTACACCATGAGAAACACCGCTGCGCTCGGTGCTCGAGGTATTCGCATCAACTGCACCGGACCGGGCGTGACCGAGACGCCGATTCTCGACCAGCTGCGCGACCGCCTACGGTCAGAAGTACCTGGACGACATCCCCAAACCGTTGGGGCGTGTCGCCGACCCAGGCGAGCAGGCCGCGGTCCTGGTGTTCCTGAACAGCCAAGCCGCCAGCTATATCTACGGGCCAAGTGCTCTGGGTCGACGGCGGCAACATCGGCGCCGCGGTCGCGCGTGAGCTAGAGGAAGGGCAAGCACTGTGGCCAGCCTGACCGACTTTCGGGCCGCTCGCGCACGAAGTCTGCAACTGGGGACGCTGGGGCGACGACCGACGAACTCGGCACGCTGAACTTCATCTCCGCGGAGAAAGTTGCGCAAGCGGCGAGCCTGGTCAAACACGGCAAGGTTTTTCCGCTCGGAGTCGACTTCGGCTCGGCAGGGCCGCAGGGTGCATTCCAATTCCGGCACAACCCGATTCACGTGATGACCATTGACGGCGGCGACGCGCGGACGCTGGTTCAGCTACGGGCCGCAGTGGGCGCGCAACTCGGTCGCGCAAGAGCTCAGTGGATACTTCGAAGACAATCCGTTCCGCTTCAATGACGACATGATCATCATGCCGCTGCAGGCGGCCACCCACTGGGACGCGCTTTCGCACGTCTACTACGACGACGAGCTGTACAACGGCTTTCCGGCGAGTTCGATCACGAGCCTGGGTGCATTCCACTGCGGCATCGACAAGGTCGACTGCAAGGGCATCACCTCGCGTGGCGTGCTGCTGGACCTTGTCCGCCATCGCGGCGCGGAGACTTTCCTCGAGCTAGGCAACCCGATCACGCCGGCCGAACTCGACGAGGTCGTCCGATCGCAGGGCGTAGCGGTCGGTCGCGGCGACATCATCTTGATCCGGACCGGCTGGTGGGCAAGGTTTCTCGAGACCGGCAACGGGGCCGAGCCTTATTCCGGGACTGGACTGGCGGTGCGCCTCCTGGCTGCATGACCACGACATCGCAGCGGTGGCCGCCGACAATCTCATGGTCGAAGACCCGATATCCGGGGTCGAGGGAACGTTTTTGCCCATGCACATGCTGTGCCTGCGGGACATGGGGCTGATGCTCGGCGAGTACTGGGATCTCACCGCACTGGCGGCCGACTGTGCGGCCGATGGTGTGTACGAGTTTCAGCTCATCGCGCCGCCGCTGAGAGTCGTTGGTGCGGTTGGCTCTCCAGTGAACCCCATCGCGATCAAGTAAGGAGGGTGCGGTTGACGCTGAATGAAGAGACAGAAAGCAACGGGCCGCTGGTGGTCGGTCTCGGCGGCACCCTGAGGTCGAACTCATCGACCGAACGGGCGCTGCGCCAGTGCCTGGCAGCCGTCGAGCGCCAAGGAGGACGCACCAAACTGTATTGCGGCGAGGACATCGATTTGCCGATGTACAACCCGCACGAACCCGCCCGCACGCGAGAGGCCATTCAGCTGATCGAGGCACTGCGTGAGGCGGACGCGGTGATCGTGGGTTCGCCCGGGTACCACGGCGGCATCTCCGGACTAGTCAAGAACGCGCTCGACTACATCGAGGATATGCGAGACGACTCCCGGGTCTACCTCGACAACAAGCCGTGGGGATGCATCAGCTGCGCCTACGGGTGGCAGGCGGCGGTCGGCACGCTGGATCAGCTGCGCGCCGTCGGTCATGCGTTAAGGGCGTGGCCGACTCCGCTCGGCGTTGCGATCAACTCGGCCGACCAGATCTGGAACGAGGCAGGCGAACTGGTCGACGTGACGGTAACCAATCAACTGGAACTGTTGGCGTCGCAGTTGTTGACGTTCGCCCTATCGGGCCCGGGCCAGGCCGCGAGATAGGGGATAAGTGATGCGGTTTGTGCTGGTTGCACGGCGGATTTCACGCGGCATGGTGCTGGAAGCCGCACGATCCCCGAGCTGGAGCAACTCGGCCATCCATCCCGCGGTTCTGGCAGGCCGATATGCCGCGCAGCTTCATCCGATGCCTGCAGGACCGCTCGATGCCCCGGTGGTTGGCAGACGTGGTCGCACAGCGACTCGGCGTGGAGCAGTTGACGATCGATACGTCGCACTGCCCGTTCCTGTCCCGGCCGAAGGAGCTGGCCGAGTTGCTGGTTCATGCGACGACGACCAAACCCGTTGGTCCGCTGGATCCTAACTGAGGAGCCTGCCGTGGAGATTGCGCACAGAACCGCCGTGATCGACGGACTGGCCACCAGCTACCTGGAGGCCGGCGACGGTGAGCCAGTGATCCTGCTGCACGGCGGCGAATTCGGTGCCAGCGCCGAGATCGGCTGGGAGCACAACATAAGCGCACTTGCTGCTCGGTATCGAGTGCTGGCGCCGGACATGTTGGGCTTCGGGCAGTCAGCCAAAGTCATCGATTTCAACGATGGGCGGGGCATGCGTATTCGCCATGTCGCCCGCTTCTGCCACGAACTGGGCATTGACTCAGCACATTTCATCGGCAACTCGATGGGAGCCATCAATTTGCTCACCGACGCCACGTCGGAGTCACCGGCGTTACCGATGCGCAGCATGGTGGCCATCTGCGGCGGTGGCGAGATCCAACGCAACCAGTACATGGACGCGCTCTACGACTACGACGCGACCATGCCGGCCATGCGCCGGATCGTCGAGGCGCTCTTTCACGATCCGTGCTATCCGGCCGACGACGACTATGTGCGACGTCGCTACGAATCCAGTACCGCACCGGGTGCCTGGGAGGCGATCGCCGCGGCTCGTTTTCGTCGGCCCGGCGCCCCGCCGCCACCGAACGTGTCAAGTAGCCGCGCGTATGAACGTGTTGCGGTCCCAACCCTGGTCGTCGAGGGCGGCTGCGACAAGCTGCTACCGCCTGGCTGGGCGAAAGAGGTCGCCGACCAGATTCCCCGGGGCCGGTCGGCTGTGGTCGAGGCGGCAGGCCACTGCCCACAGATCGAGCAATCGTCGGACGTCAACGCGCTACTGCTGGAATTCTTACTCCGACTCCGAATGCCGCTCGGCGAACCACGTGATCAGCCGCCCAGCAATGATCAGCAGTAGCAAGAATACGAGCAGCAATAAGGCCGCGTCATAGGACAGGTCTTGCGCCGTCTTCGACGGCAGGTTGTAGAACGTCCAGATGGGGTAGGTCAGGTATCCGACTGGCGAGTCGGTGAGTTGTGCGGTTGGGAGGGAATCCGACCAGCCCGCCGTGTAAAGCATCGGCGCCGTCTCGCCGATCGCCACCGCCAATGCCACCAGGAGTCCGGTGACGATTCCGGGCATTGCCGTCTTCAGCACGACTTTGCGCAGCGTCCAACCGACCGGCAGTCCCAGAGCCATGGCCCCCTCCCGGTACGACGTCGGCACCTGACCTAGCGCGGACTCAGTGGCCTTGGTGATGTACGGAATACTCACGACCGACAGCACCAACACCCCGGCCGCCAGGGAAAAGCCCCAATCAAAGTTCACGACGAGTGCCAGATAGCCAACATAGCCAAGCACAATGGACGGGATACCCGACAGCACCTCGTATGCACCGCGCAGGATGGAGTACCTTCTGCCGGTGGCGAATTCGGACAGATAGATACCAGTCAACACGCTCACGGTGCCACCCACCAGCATGACTCCGATACCCAAGACCGCGGTGCCGACGATGGCGTTGCGCAGACCACCACCGCCGCCATGCGAGTCTTGCACCAGCACGCTCCAGTGGAACACCGGCAACGCGCGGCCGAGGACCCCGATCAACATCCACAGCGTCGGACCGATCACCAGCGCCAGACAGCAGAAGCATGCGCTCCACCACAGCGCGTTGACGATCTTGCGTCGCGAAGCGACCGACCTATGCTGGTTGGTCGGCCGTTGACGCGCGGCCGACGTCGGTATCTGTCCCGTCCCGGGCGCAGCCCATTCGCTCACCTCAAATACCTCGCCCGACTGGTAGCGCGGTACTCGATACCCGGCGCACCAGCGCACGAGCGGCCACGTTCGTCAGCAGAGTGATCACCATCAGCACCAGACTCACCTCGGCGAGGGTCTGCACGGCGAAGTTGGTGGAGTCGGTCAGTGCCGAATCCAGCTGCGACACCACGGTGGCGGCGATGGTCGTCATGGTGGAGTAGATGTTGGTGGGCATCGCGCCCAACGCTGCACCGGACACCATCGCGACAGCCATCGTCTCTCCCAGCGCGCGTCCAAGTCCCAGGACCACGGCGCCGATGATGCCGCTGGAGACCCACGGCAGGGTGACCCTGTGCGCACACTCCCAATCGGACATGCCCAGTGCAGTCGCGCCCTCGCGGAGCAGTGAAGGCACCTGCCGGATCAGGTCGCGGGTGGTGCTGGCGATGATGGGAATGATCATTACCGCCAGCACCAGACCGGACACCAGCAGGCCTTCTCCGTTGCCGGTATCGCCGCGAAAGTAGTCAAGCAGCGGCCAATCGGGAATGTTGCGGGCGATTAGCGGAGCGATGTGGTGGGCGACGAACGGCCCGAATGTCAATGCCCCCCATAGGCCGACGATGACGCTGGGGATGCCGGCGAGCAATTCGAGTACGATGCCGACCGCCGAGGCGAGACGTTTCGGCAACCGTTCCACGATCGCCAACGCTGCTCCGAGAGACACCGGCACCGCGATGATCAAGGCAATCGCAGAACTCGCCAGGGTGCCGACGATCAACGGCAATGCCCCGTAGTAGGCGCCTGTCGGATGTGGGACACCGTCGGTGACAGTGGTGTTGCCGTAGAGGTTTCCCGGGTTCCACTCGGTGGCGGTGAAGAAGTGCAATCCGTTGAGCCTGATCGCGGGCAGCGCCTCGATGACCAGCGTCGCCAGCACGAACACCAGCGCGATCAGCGGAATCACCGCACCCGCCCCGCCGGCCCAGCGGACGACTAGGCCCTGACGACGTACCACACGGATGCGCCTCAGCACGGGCCGAAGGACAGTTGAGCCGTCTGACGAAGGCTGCTGCGTGGAAAGCGTCAAGGAACGATTTAGCTTGTGATCTGGGCGATCTGGGCGTTAGACAACTTCAACACCGGGGCGGGCAGCGGCTGAAAGTGGACCTTGTCCAGGAACTGGGGGCTGCCGCCATCGGTCACCACCCAGTGCAGAAACGCCTGCAGCGTCTGTGCGGTAGCGGCATTCTTTTGGCTGTTGTAGACGACGGCGTACTCGTAGTTGACGATCGGGTAGCCGTCCGCGGCGGGCCCGTTGATCAGCGAGATCACCTGGTTCGCTGGTGTCTGCGGGGCGAAGCCCGCAGCCTCGGCCTGAATGCTTTTGGCTTCGGGCAACAGGTACTTGCCAGAAGCATTGGCCAGCTGGGCCTCGCCCAGTCCTTTCTGGCTGGCCTGATCGAGGTAGCTCATGCCGATGTATGCGACGCAGCCCGGAGTTGCGGCGCAGCCGGTTACCATGCCGCCGGCGCCATTCTCGCCCAGCGCGCCAGGCACCGCGGGAAAGTCGACGGTCGTGCCGAAGCCGGGCGACTTGCCCCAGCCCTCGGGGTCTTGCTTCGACAGATATTGGGTGAACACGAAGGTGTCGCCAGCCCCGTCGGAACGGTGCAGCGGAACCACCGGGGTCCCTGGCAAATTCACCCCGGGATTGAGGGCGGTGATCTGCGGGTCATTCCAGGTTTTGATCGTGCCCTGGTACATGGCGGCCAGCACTTTGCCATTCAGCTTCAGGTGCTCGGTGACACCCGGGAGGTTGTAGTGGACCTGCTCAGCGGAGATAGCCAAGGCGATGTTCATCAGCCCCTTGTGCGCGGCAATGTCACCGGGGGAAAGGTAGGCGCCGGAGGCGCCGATGTCGGCTGTCCTGGCGATGGCCTGGGATATCCCGGCACCCGACCCGGTGGACGCGGTATTGATCGTGACGTTTGGGTATTTCTGGTGGTAGCCGTCGCGCCACAAGTTCATCAGCGGATATAGCTCGGTGGCACCGGTCTCCGACAGCGCCACCTGCGACGTCGCGGGCGTAGTTGCGACGCTATTGGAGCTGGCCCCTGGGTTCGACGGAGTTGACTTTGACCCGCAGGCTGCTGTGACCAGGACCAGCGGCATAGCAACCGCCAACGCACCCAAACGAATTTTCACGCGACCTACCTACCCTTTCGACTTTCCTATTACGCCATTTGTCTCGCCGGCCCCGACGACGACACCGAGCAGTCCGCGGTCGCCGAACAGTCCGGAGACATAACGGGCTGTTTCCGCATGCTTCGGCGACAGGAACAGCTGTTCGGTCGGACCTTCCTCGACGAGTCTGCCGTCGAAAAATAAAGCCGTTCGATCACCGATCCGGGCAGCCTGGGCGAGATCATGAGTCACCATGATCACGGTCAGGCGATTGGCCAGGGATCGAATCAGCGCTTCGATCTTCTCGGTCGTGGTCGGGTCCAGTGAGGAGGTTGGCTCGTCGAGCAGCAGCGCCTCCGGATTCACCGCAAGCGTACGGGCCAGACACAACAACTGCTGCTGACCGCCGGAGAGCCGGAACGGCGAGTCACCTAGCCGATCCTTGACCGCGTCCCAGAGCCCAACCTCGGTGAGTCGAGCCTCGGCAACATTTTTGAATTCCTTGCGCGGCACCATTTTGTGAGCGCGCACGCCCGCAACCACGTTGTCCATGATCGACATCGGAAACGGATTGGGACGCTGGAACACCATGCCGACTCTGCGGCGAAACTCCATCAGGTCGCGGTCGGAGAAGATGCTGTGTCCATTCAACAGCACATCACCGCGATACCAGTGTCCGGAGACTTTGTCGTTCATCCGGTTGAGCGTCCGCAGGAAGGTCGTCTTACCTGAGCCCGTTGGTCCCAGCAAGGATGTCACCGCACACGCGGGAAAATCGAGGCTTACCGCGTCGAGCACGGTTTTGGCGCCGAAACCCAGGGTAAGGTTCACTGCCCTCATGGCCGGCGCAGTAACATCAGCATCAACTGCACCAGTCTCGGCGCTGAGCTGTTCACATTCCATTAACCTCCGATGCTACTTGGTGACGTCACACCCCGGATCAACCGCCGCTAACCTCTGCGGATACTCAAAGGCGACGCTAAGCCATCGCCCATCTTCCAAGCTTTGTATATTCACGTTGGGTTCACACGTTCGTTGCCGACCAGCGACGTACCCAATAGCGGACCATGGTTCCGCGGCTCGGCTCGACCCGGTGGCGGAGTGTCTGTTCGTCACCCTGACTCGTCGGAGGAGTTGTGATGTTCACCCGATCTGGTGCCGCGCTGAGCCTGCTGGTCACCGGCGCCTTGGTGGTATCGGGATGCGGCGGCAACACCAACACTCCGTCGTCTGGATCCAACGCCAACTCGACGCCGGTGCAGTGCGGCGGCAAGAAGAAACTCAAAGCCAGCGGCGCGACCGCGCAAGAGAACGCGATGGAACAATTCGTCTTCGCCTACGTTCATGCGTGCCCGAGCTACACGCTGGACTACAACGCAAACGGTTCCGGCGCCGGGGTAACGGATTTCGTCAACAACCAGACCGATCTCGCGGGTTCCGGCGACCCGTTGAACCCGTCGAAGGGTCAGCCCGACCACGCAGCGCAGCGGTGCGGTTCGCCGGCGTGGGACCTACCGGCAGTGTTTGGACCGATCGCCGTCACCTACCACATCGACGGAGTCAGTTCGCTGAAGCTGGACGGGCCCACGACCGCAAAGATTTTCAACGGAAGCATAACCACCTGGAACGACCCGGCGATCACGACGCTCAACCCGGGCACCAACCTGCCCGCGATGCCCATTCAGGTCATCTTCCGCAGCGACCAATCCGCCAACTCATCCAACTTCCAGCAGTACCTCGATGCCGCGTCCAACGGTGCGTGGGGGAAAGGCCACGGGCAGACATTCAATGGGGGTGTCGGTAACGGCGCCGCTGGAGATAATGGCACGTCGGCCATGATTCAGAACACCAACGGGTCGATCACTTACAACGAGTGGTCGTTCGCGGTGGGGAAGCAATTGAGCATGGCCCAGATCATCACGTCAGCGGGTCCTGATTCCGTGTCGATCACCACCGACTCGGTCAGCAAGACGATAGCTGGCGCCAAGGTCATTGGGCAGGGCAATGATCTTGTGTTGGACTTGTCGTCGTTCTACAAGCCGACGCAGCCGGGTGCCTATCCGATCGTGGAGGCAACATATGAGATCGTGTGCTCGAGGTATCCGGATTCCGCGACCGGCACGGCCGTAAAGGCGTTTATGCAGGCCGCAATTGGTCCGGGTCAAGATGGTTTAGACCAATATGGATCCATTCCGCTGCCGAGCTCGTTCCAATCGAAACTCGAAACGGCGGTGAATGCTATCTCGTGACGAAAAATTGTCATCTCCCTGCTACCGATGATCCGGCAGGAGGGCATGATCCAGAATTCGCTGCGATGGCGCGGTTTTACTATGGCCAGCTCATGAGAATTAACGTGTTGGTGTTAACCATCGATCGCGGCGCGTTGTGGGCGTCGGGAGCCGCGGCCGGTTGTGGCTGGGAGAATCTGGTAGCCAAGCGAAGGGAGCGTCGACGGTGAGCGACACCCATCGGGGTTCGCGGACGGGGTCGCAGTTTGGGCCCTATCGGCTGTTGCGGCTGCTCGGCCGTGGCGGGATGGGCGACGTCTATGAGGCCGAAGACACCCGCAAGCGCCGAGTGGTGGCGTTGAAGCTAATCTCGGGGCAGTTTTCCGGCGATCCGACGTTCCGCGCACGGATGCAACGCGAGGCCGACGCCGCGGGCCGACTGACCGAGCCACATGTGGTGCCGATCCACGACTACGGCGAGATCGACGGGCAGCTGTATTTGGACATGCGGCTGATCGACGGCACCGATTTGTCCACCATGCTGCGACGTACCGGGCCGATGAGCCCCCCGCGGGCGGTGGCCATCGTGCGCCAGGTCGCATCCGCACTGGACGCCGCGCACTCCGCCGGCGTGACCCACCGCGATGTCAAGCCGGAAAACATCCTGGTCACACCTGATGATTTCGCCTATCTGGTGGATTTCGGTATAGCCCGCGCCGCCACCGACCCAGGACTGACGCAGACTGGGACGGCGATGGGAAGCTACAGGTACATGGCCCCGGAGCGGTTCACCGGTGATGAAGTCACGTACCGCTCCGATGTCTATGCGCTGGCCTGTGTGCTGAACGAGTGTTTGACGGGCTCACCGCCGTATCAGACCGACAGCATCGAACGGATGATCGCCGCGCATTTGATGGAGCCTCCACCTCGGCCGAGCGAGCTGCGACCTGGAAGGGTTCCTGCAGCCCTGGATGAGGTGATCGCCAGAGGCATGGCCAAAAAACCCGAGGAGCGCTATCGCAGCGCCGGTGAACTGGCCAACAGCGCCCTCGACGCGCTGACCGCACCCGAACAGCATCAGGCCGCCAGAATTCTGGAGCACGGGGAGGACGTGGCCGCCGCCGAGACAATGGCGCGCCCGGCGGTGCCGGGCGCCGGTGCCCCACGCTGGACCCCGCCCCCCGTTACTGGCGGTGCCGGCTGGCCCGGCCAACCCGAGAGCCGGTCCTCCGGCAGGCCTGCGAGTCCACCGGTGTTCAGCCAGCCGGCCGGCCCACCGCAGCCCGATTTCAAGGCCGCAGCGCCCGAGCCCCGCCGCAACCGCAAGCTGTGGCTTTTGGCCGGAGCGGTCGTGGTCCTGCTCGTCGCCGTCCTCGGATACCTGGTGCGGCCGCAGCACTCGGCGACGCCCGCGTGCGGACAAACCGTGTTGCCGTTCACCGGAATCGACTTCCGTCTCTCGCCAGGCGCCGTGGCGGTGGACACCGCCGGCAACGTGTATGTCAGCAGTGAGGGGATGTACGGACGGGTGGTGGAGTTAGCGGCCGGGGCGAACACCACGACGGTATGGCCGTTCGCCGGCCTTTACGAGCCCCAGGGGCTGGCGGTGGACGGCGCTGGCAGCGTTTACGTCGCCGACTTCAACAACAGGGTGGTGAAGTTGGCGGCCGGGTCGAACAGCCAGACCGTGCTGCCGTTTGACGGCCTCAATTACCCGGAGGGCGTAGCGGTGGATAGTGCCGGCAATGTGTATGTCGCCGACCGGGGCAATGACCGGGTGGTGGAGTTGACGGCCGGGTCGAACAACCAGACCGTGCTGCCGTTCGACGGCCTCAACAACCCAGATGGGGTGGCGGTGGACAGCGCGGGCGACGTCTTCGTCACTGACACCGACAACAACCGGGTGGTGAAGTTGGCGGCCGGGTCGAATACCCAGACCGTGCTGCCGTTCACCGGCGTCAGCGTGCCCTGGGGGATCGCGGTGGACAACGCTGGCGACGTGTTCGTCACAGAACATGACAACAACAAGGTCCTGAAGTTGGCCGCCGGATCGAACGCCCCAACCGAGCTACCCCTCACCGACCTCAACACCCCGCTAGGGGTGGTGGTCGACCACGCCGGGAACGTGCTCGTCGCTGACCGGGGCAACGACAGGGTGGTCAAGCTCGTCGTCGCGGGATGTCAAGGGTAGAGCCGCGGTCGGCCATCCGCCTCGCTTCAGCGGCGGCGAATTGCGAGAACGCGGTTGGCTGCGGCGGCCACTAGGTAGACCACCGCCACCACGATGATCAGGGTCAGTGCAGCACCCCAGACTCGCTGGAAACCAGCATATTCGGGATTGTCCAGCTCGCTGTAGATCAACAACGGCAGCGACGCCATGTTGCCGTCGAAAATGTTGAAGTTGATGGAGCGGCTGTAGCCGACTAGCACCAGTACCGGCGCGGTTTCGCCCATGACCCGCGCGATGGACAGTAAGACGCCCGAGATGATGCCCGGCATTGCGATCGGGACGACGATCCGCATGATCGTTTTCCATTTCGGAATACCCAAGGCGTAGCTGGCTTCTCGTAATTCGTCGGGCACCAACTTGAGCATCTCTTCAGCCGATCGCACCACCACCGGCAGCATCAGCAAGACCAACGCGAGCGACACCGCGAAGGCGCTCTGCTCGCGCCCCAGGGTCGCGATCCAGAGGCTGAAGATGAACAACGCCGCAACGATCGAGGGCAGCCCGGCCAGCACGTCGACCATGAAGGTGGTGAACCGCGCGAGCCGACTGACGCGATATTCGGCAAGGTACACCGCGGTCATGAATCCCAGTGGTACAGCCAGCAGCGCGGCAACCCCAGCCTGCACCAGCGTCCCATACAGGGCGTGATACACGCCGCCGGCGAACTGTTCCGGGAGCACTCCCCGCAGCGAGTGGGTCCACCAGCCGGGCTGCATGATGGCGTATGAGCCTCGTGCGACGACGACACCCAGCAGCCAAATCAGCGGTACCAGCGCGATCAGGAACGACGACAGGAAAAGCATTGCCGCCAGGTTGTTTTTGATTCGCCGCCAAAGGCTCACCCGGCGAAACTTCGTCGCTTTAACCGGTGCGTTCAGCGTGACGGTGCTCATTATTTGACCTGTCTGCCAACGATCGCGCGGGCGATCGCGTTAACGATGAAGGTCAGGACGAACAACACAAATCCAGCGGAGATGTAGGCACCTGTCGGTAATGCTGCACTGAATTCATTTGCCGCAGAGGCGATTTTGGAGGCGAATGTGTAGCCGCCGTCGAAAAGCGACCAATTGCCGGCCTGAGTGGACGCACGCAAGATGATCAGCACGGCCACGGTTTCACCTAGAGCACGACCCAATCCGAGCATCGAGGCGGCGACGGCGCCGCTGCGACCGAACGGCAGCACCGTCATCCGCACCACCTCCCACTTCGTCGCGCCAAGTGCTTGTGCTGCTTCGATATGAGTATTCGGGGTCTGCCGGAACACTTCTCGGGATACCGATGTGACGATGGGCAAGATCATCACGGCCAGGACGACGCCGGCGGTGAGGATATTGCCGCCGCCGGCCAATGAGACGTCACCAACCTTGAACAGAAACAACCAGCCCAGGTCGCGATTGAGCAACTCTTCAATCGGCTCGATCTTGGGCGCCAGCACGAAAATGCCCCACAGCCCGAAGATGATCGACGGCACCGCGGCCAGCAGATCGACTAACGCTCCGAACGGTCGGGACAGCTGGGCCGGGGCGTATTGGGTGAGAAACACCGCAATTCCGATCGCAACCGGAACCGCCACGGCCAAGGCGCACAGCGAACTCAGCACCGTCACCATAAACAGGTCTCGGATACCAAAGGCCAGCTTGTCGCTGTCGGTGGTGTCGAATTGCGCACTGGTGAAGAAGTTCGCGTGGTTGGCACGCAACGACGGAATAGCATGGACCAAAAGAAATATCGCGATCGCAGCGATGGTGATCACGATTGTGGAACCGGCAGCGGCGACGACCAACTTGAAGAGTCGGTCGCCCCCATGCGCGGCAGTCCGGTCGCGCGCCATGAGCGCAGGCGGTGTCCCGGTCACATCAGGCGACGGCGTTGGCGGTCCTTGCGCCATGACGATACTCGATCACCTGATGTTATTGACCGCGCTTGACAACCTCGACTTGAATGAGTCGGGAATGGGGATATATCCGTTGTTGGCCAAGCCATTCTGGCCGGGACCAATGGTGGCCTCCAGGAACGCCTTCACTGCCGTGCCGACCTGGCTATCGGGATACTTTGAGCAGACAATCTCATACGTCGCCAGCACGATCGGGTAGGCACCCGTCTGCCTCGGCTTGTAGAACGACTCCGTTTCGAGAACAAGGTCGTTACCACCCAGTCCTTTGAGCGTGGCCCCGGCAATCGTCTTGCCGACCGAGTCGGCGCTGATCGACACGGGCTCCGGCCCCGCCGAAGTGACGATCCGGGCCATGTTCAGCTTCTGCGCCTGCGCGAACGACCACTCGTTATAGGTGATCGATCCTGGCGTGTGCTTGATGGCCGCCGAGGTGCCGTCGTTCCCCTTGGCGCCCTCGCCAACCCCGCCGTTGAACGCCTTGCCATGGCCCTTGCCCCACGCACCGTTGGATGCGGCATCGAGGTACTGCTGGAAGTTGTCCGTGGTTCCGGACTGGTCGCTGCGGAAGACGACGTGAATTGGCAGTGCGGGCAAGTTGGTGCCGGTGTTGAGCGCGGTGATGGCCCGGTCATTCCAGCTAGTGATGTTCCCGTTGAAAATTCTCGCGGTGGTGGGCCCGTCCAGATTCAGTGAGGTCACACCGCTGATGTTGTAGGTAACCGCGATCGGGCCGAACACCACCGGCAGGTCCCAGGCCGGCGAACCGCACCGTTGCTGGGCCTTGCTGTGCTCACCGGTGCTCAGCGGTACATCTGAGCCGCCGAAATCTGTCTGGTTGCCGACGAATTCATTGATCCCGGCTCCCGAACCATTGGGCGTGTAGTTCAACGTTTGACCTGGACACGCCTGTTCAAACGCGTTGACGAAGCGGGCCATCGCATTCGCCTGGGCGGTGGATCCACTGGCTTTCAGCGTGTGCTTGCCGCCACAACTCAGCTTTGCCGACGACGAGCCAGCCGAGCCGGACGTCGCACCGCCTTGCGTCGCGCTGTTGTTATTTCCACATCCGGACAGCACCAGCGCACCGCAGGCCAGCACACTCAGCGCGACGCCAAATCGGTTGAGTTTCACATCGTTTCCTTTGAACGGTCGGGAGTGACAGCGACTTTCACTGCGCCACCAGGTCAGGCCGGACCACGGAACTCTGCCGACATAACGAAACCGTGGCTGTTCGAGGCCAACGCCAAGAAAATTCGAAGCTAACAAGCGGCCTCACCAAGCCGAACGTAGCACCACGCGGAAGGCGGCCCACGAACCTCCACATAAATCAATCACTTGACTTAACCGACCGCGCGCCGATTAACTCATCGACATGGTCAATGAACTGGCCGGCAAGGTCGCGATCGTCACCGGTGGCGCATCGGGCATTGGTGCAGGCATCGTCGAGAAGTTTCTGGACGAAGGCGCGCGGGTGGTGATCGCCGACGTCGAGCGCGACCGCGGGGAAGATCTCGCCACCACACTGGGCGCCGACGCGGTGTTCCGGCTCACCGACGTCGCCGACCCCGACCAGGTTGGTGGGCTGGTCGCAGCGGCCGTCGAGATCTTCGGCGGGCTAGACGTGATGGTGAACAACGCCGGAGTCTCCAGCAGGTTGCACCGTAGCTTCCTCGACGACGATCTCGCCGACTTCCACCGCGTTATGTCGGTCAACGTGCTGGGTGTGATGGCCGGTACCCGCGACGCCGCACGGCACATGGCGACCAGCGGGGGCGGATCGATCATCAACGTGTCCTCGATCGGCGGCATCCAGGCCGGCGGCGGCGTGATGGCCTACCGCGCGTCGAAGGCTGCGGTCATCCAGTTCACCAAGTCCGCCGCAATCGAGTTGGCCCACTTTGACATTCGGGTCAATACCATCGCGCCCGGCAGCATACCGACCCCCATGTTGGCTTCCTCGAATAGCGAAAAGGACGCCGCCAAGATGGAGCGTTTTGAGAAGGCGATTCGGGAGCAGATGCGAGCCGACCGACCACTGAAGCGGGAAGGCACGCCCGAGGACGTCGCGGAGGCGGCACTGTATCTGGCCAGTGACCGCTCCCGGTATGTGACGGGGATCGTGTTGCGGGTCGACGGTGGCACTGCGGCGGGTAAAGCGGTCTAGCGACGTGCCGACAAGAATTAAATCAATCACTTGACTTAATCACGATCGGGGCGTTGACTGGCTGCGTGACCACCGCGAAGGCCGCACGCAGCGACCGGGCCAGCACCACCCAGGAGGCGATTTTGACCGCCGCCGAGCGGCTGTTCGCCGAGCATGGGGTCTTCGCCGTATCCAACCGGCAGGTCAGCGAGGCTGCCGGCCAGGGCAACAACGCCGCGGTCGGCTACCACTTCGGCACCAAAACAGATTTGGTTCGGGCGATCGAGCAAAAGCATCGGGTGCACATCGACCAGCTACGGGAAAGCATGGTGGCCGAGACCCTGCAGTCCGGGGCGGCCAACGACATGCGGAGTTGGGTGGCCTGTCTGGTGCGCCCGCTGACCGACCATCTCGCCGCCCTCGGCAACCCCACCTGGTACGCGCGCTTCGCCGCACAAGTGATGACCGACCCGGCCTACTACAACATCGTGGTCAAGGATGCGCTGACATCTGAATCGCTGGTCCAAGTGATCGACGGGATCAACCGCTGCCTGCCCAAGCTGCCGATCGACGTACGGGTGGAACGCAACCTGATGGCCCGCAACCTGCTGATGCACACCTGCGCCGACCGTGAACGGGCAATGGCCGCGGGTGCATCCATGCCCAACCCTTCGTGGCAGGCCGCCGGATCCAGTCTCATCGACGCGGTCGTGGGGCTCTGGTTGGCGCCCGTCACACCGCACGAGTGAAGAAGCTGGCTATAGAAATTCATGAAAGTTACTGTGGACCAAGACAAATGCGCCTCTTCGGGAAATTGCGTGATGCATGCGCGGGAGATTTTCGACCAGCGCGACGATGACGGAGTCGTCGAGCTGCTCAACGACAGCCCGCCCGCCGAACAGGCCGACAACGCCCGCAAGGCCGCCGCGGGTTGCCCCGCGCTGGCCATCCACATCGAGGAGTGAGAAGTGTCCGACACCCTCACCGGTACCGCGACCGAGGCGGTTTCCGATGTCCCGGAATATCCGATGGGAAGGGCGGCCGGTTGCCCGTTCGCACCGCCACCGGATGTGATGGCGCTTGGCGACCAGCGTCCCCTGTCCAGAGTCAGGATCTGGGATGGCAGCACGCCGTGGCTGATCACCGGCTACGACGAGGTGCGGACGCTGTTCTCCGACTCGCGGGTCAGTGTCGACGACCGGCGACCCGGCTTTCCACATTGGAACGAGGCCATGTTGTCGACGGTGCACAAGCGCCCGAGGTCGGTCTTCACCTCGGATGCCGAGGAGCACACGCGGTTTCGGCGAATGTTGTCCAAGCCATTCACCTTCAAGCGGGTAGAAGGCCTGCGACCGGTAATCCAGCAGATCACCGACGAGCACATCGACGCGATGCTGGCCGGGCCGCAGCCCGGCGACATCGTCACTGGGCTGGCGCTGCCGGTGCCGTCCCTGGTGATCAGCCAGCTATTGGGCGTGCCGTACGAGGACGCTGAAATGTTCCAGCAGCACGCCAACATCGGGCTTGCGCGCTATGCGACCGGCGAGGACACCGTCAAAGGTGCGATGAACCTGAACAAATACCTCGCCGAGCTGGTCGAGTCGAAAATGGAGAATCCGGCCGAGGACGCGGTGTCGGACCTGGCCGAGCGGGTCAAGGCCGGTGAGCTCAGCGTCAAGGAAGCTGCGCAGTTGGGTACCGGCCTGCTGATCGCCGGGCACGAAACCACCGCGAACATGATCGGCCTTGGCGTGCTGGCTTTGCTGCAGTACCCGCAGCAGGCCGCTGTGCTACGTGACACCGGCGACCCGAAAGTCGTCGCCAACGCGGTGGAGGAACTGCTGCGCTATCTGTCCATCATCCAAAACGGCCAGCGCCGCATTGCCGCCGAGGACATTGAGATCGCCGGTGAGGTCATCCGTGCCGGTGAAGGAATCATCATCGATCTGGCGCCGGCGAACTGGGATGCCAAGGATTTACCGAGCCCGAGCGGCTATATCTGCATCGCTCGGGTGCCGGTCAGCACGTCGCGTTCGGCTATGGCAGGCACCAATGCGTCGGCCAGCAGCTTGCCCGCGCCGAGCTGCAGATCGTCTATCACACGCTGCTTCGCCGCATTCCTACGCTGGAACTGGCCGTGCCGGTCGAGAACATCCCGTTCAAGCACGACCGGCTTGCGTACGGCGTCTATGAACTGCCGGTGACCTGGTGAATCCGTTCAGCAAGCGATCCGGGATGACTACTCTCGAACAAGTGTGGATCCGATTGGAGTGTCAATGATGTCGACTCAAACAAGTCCCGTCTCGCTGTACCCGCCCGGAGGATTTGGCGCACCTAAGGATCGACACGGCCACGCCACTGACGCCAGCGTCGGCCTACCGGAAGGAACCGTGGTTTTCTCTGCCGACAACCACATTTCGCTGGCCGACGACATCTTCTATCAGCGTTTCCCGGAGGCCCTCAAAGACAAGGCGCCGCGGATCTGGTACGAGGACGGCGCCTACCAAGTCGGGCGTAAAGGGCAGTCGTTCCTGCCGGGCGATTTCAGCGCGGTGCTGATGCAGTACGACGACCTGCCCGGCGCCGCAAGCACCAACATCGAGGCCCGCATCCAGGAGCTGCGCGAAGACGGCGTCGAAAAGGAACTGGCGTTTCCCAACGCCATCCTGGCGCTGTTCCACTACCCGGACAAGGAACTTCGCGAGCTGGCATTCCGCATCTACAACGAGTACATCGCAGAGTTGCAGGAGCGCTCCAACGGCCACTTCTACGGCGCGGGCCTGATCAACTGGTGGGATCGGGAAGGCACCAAACGGACACTGGCTGAACTGAAGTCGCTTGGCCTCAAGACGTTCCTGTTACCGCTGAACCCGGGCAAGGACGACGAGGGCAATATCATCGACTACGGCAGCACTGGAATGAAGCCGGTATGGGACGAGATCGAAGCCGCGGGCCTTCCGGTCGCCCACCACATCGGCGAGACCCCGCCGAAAACCCCGTGCCAGTTCAATAGCGTCGTGGTCGGCATGATGATCAACATCGACGGATTCCGCGAACAGTTCGCCAAATACCTCTTCTCCGGGATCCTCGACGATCACCCCGGGCTGCGGATTGGCTGGTTCGAGGGCGGAATCGCCTGGGTGCCTTGGGCTTTACAGGACGCCGAGCACCTGGTGGCGTCGTACCAGCACATGTTCAATCGGCCCCTCAATCATGACGTGCGCTACTACTGGGACAACCACATGAGCGCATCGTTCATGGTGGACCCGCTGGGGCTGCAGTTGATCGACAAGATCGGTGTCGACAAGGTGATGTGGTCCTCCGACTATCCGCACAACGAGAGCACGTTCGGCTATTCGGAGAAGTCGTTGGCGTCGGTTGTCGACGCGGTCGGACCGCAGGCAGCCGTGCAGATCGTCAGTGGCAACATCACCAAATTCCTCGGTCTGTAGGGTATTTCGGTGACGACATTCATGCCGACGCCGAAGTCCGCGCTCGACATCCCGGACACACCCGATCTTGCGCGGATGCGTCGGGAGACCGGTGCGCGGCTGCGCTCGGCGATGGCCGATCGCGGCGTCGACGCGTTGCTCCTCCTCGGAAACAACAGCGTCGTTTACGCCACCGGCGTGAGCTGGCCGTTGGGTGACGCCGGGCTGTCTTACGTCGAGCGCCCGGTCGCAGTGGTGCTCGCCGATGACCCACACCCGCACCTGTTTCTGCCGTTCCGTGAAGGTGCGGCATCGGAATCCGGGTTACCCGCCGACCATCTGCACGGCCCGGTGTATCTGGAATTCGACGAGGGCGTGGAAAACTTCGCCCGGGTCCTCGAGGATTTGGTACCGGCTGGGGCAATCCTGGCAACTGACGAGCTCACCGGGGCGATGCACCGCGCCCAGGCGCAACTGTTCCGGTCCGGACGGCCCGCCGACGCCGCGCAGGTCGTCGGTGCCGCCAAGCTCATCAAGACTCCCGACGAGCTGTCCTGCATTCGTACCGCGTGCCGGATCACCGACAAAGCGATGGTCGACGTGCAGGCAGCCCTGGCGCCCGGCATTCGCCAGATCGACCTGTCGGCCGGTTTCCTGCGGCGTGCGTTCGAGCTGGGCGCAATGGCCAGCATGCTGGAACCGATCTGGCAGGTGATGCCGAAATCCAAGGCAGACGGCGTCTGGACCACCCATGGTGATTTGGCCTTGCCGCTGTTGACAACTGAGCGCGAGCTGGTCGCCGGCGACGTGCTGTGGACCGATGTCAGCATCACCTACGCGGGGTACTGTTCTGATTTCGGCCGCACCTGGTTGGTCGGCGCAGAGCCGACACCGCGCCAGCAGGCGCAATTCGCCAAGTGGCGGGAAATCATGGACGCGGTGCTCGACGTGACGCGGGCCGGCGCCACCCCCGCCGAGTTGGGCAGAACGGCCACCAAAGCGAACGGCGGCATCCGACCATGGTTGCCGCACTTCTATCTTGGGCATGGCATCGGCGTCAACGCAGCCGAAACACCAATGATTGGGACCGATCTCGGTGACGAGTTCGATGAGAATTTCGTCTTTGAGCCCGGCATGGTGCTGGTCCTGGAACCGGTGGTGTGGGAGGACGGCACCGGCGGCTATCGCAGCGAAGAGATTGTCGTCATCACCGGGGAAGGCTGGATTCCGTTGACCGACTACCCCTATCACCCGTATGGCGCGCGCTGACGACGATGCAGAGCGCAGGCATCCCCGCTTGCGGAGGGGACGAAGCGATGAAGAGGAGTAGCGCCGATGGCAACTGAGGTTCTGGCCGACGACCGTGCGCTGCGCATCGGCCGTCGGGAGCGTGCGCTGGCCCAGATGGAAAAACACGACCTGGATGTGCTGGTGCTGGGACGGCAGGCCAACGTGCGTTATGTCTCCGGTGCGCCTCAGCTGTGGGTGGCGGGCACCCGCCCGTTCGGACCCACCTGCGTGCTGGTCCGAGAGACCGGGGCGATCCATCTGCTCAGCACCTGGGATGAGGGGGTTCCCGACGACATCCCGCACGAGAACCTGTACGGCATCGCCTGGAATCCGATGAACACGATGTCGGTACTCAAGGGTATCGAGGGCGCGGCGACCGCTAAACGCGTTGGCACTGATGCGCTTTCACCGGGCTTCGCTCAGCTGCTGCCGATCGCTTTCCCTACTGCCGAGCTGGTCGATGGTGAGCTGGCCATGCGCGCTGCCCGACGCATCAAGATCCCCGAAGAGGTGACCGCGCTTCGCGAGGCCATCCGGGTCGCCGAGGTCGGCCTCGCCGCGGCAGTCGCGCAGCTGCGAGCGGGGATCAGCGAGAAGACGCTGGCCGGGGTGCTGCTGGAGGCCATGGCAGCGGGCGGCGTGAGCACCCCATCGACCCAGGATGCGGTGTGGGTGACCTCGCGCGAGCATCCGTGGCGCCGCGCGGCTGAGGACGGACGGGTCCAATCCGGCGATTTGGTGGCGTTTTCCGCCGGCGTGCTGGACGCCGGCTATACCGGTGAAGTGGGACGCACCTGGCCGGTCGGCGAGCCCGACGGTGCCGCCGATCTGTATCGGCGATGGGACGCGTTGTGGCACAGGCTCTATGACGCGTGCCGACATGGCGCGCCCGCGACTGACCTGCTGGCCGCCTATCAAGCTGCGGGAGAGCAGATGCCGCCGATGCCGATCGCACGGGGTTTGGGTCTGGGTTTTGACCCGCCGGTGGTGTCGCAGCACCTGCCGTTGACCGCCGCCGAGGAGCGGCTGGAGGCGGGGATGGTGCTCGCGGTGACCGGCTATGTCTGGCAACGTGGTACCGGCGCGGTGTTCGGGCGGGAGGCGGTCTTGATCACTGCCGAGGGTCCCGAGGTCCTCACGTCGAGTCCGTCGGCGAATGTTGCGGTCGGCACCGCCAATGGCTGACAACGAACGGCCGGCGCCCGAGGAGATCATCCTTTACGCGAAGGACCCGAAGACCAAGATCGCGACGATCACGTTCAGCCGTCCTGAGTTCCTCAACGCTCCCACCGCGGCGGCGCGACTGCGGTACGCCGATCTGGTGATCGCCAGTGAAGACGCGCTTTTCGGCCATCCGTCCTTCCGGTATTACGGCTGGGGGCCGCGGATGTGGACCTGGGTTCAGACCATGGGGTTGCGCAAGTTTCAGGAAATGGTCTTCACCGGACGGCCATTCACTGCAGACGAGATGTTCGGATGCAACTTCTTGAACAAGGTTGTGCCGCGCGACCAGCTGGAGGCCGAGGTCGACAAATATGCGCTGGCGTGTGCCCGCAACCGCCCCCTCGACACCGTGTTCATGCAGAAGGCCTTCTTCGAAATGGTGAAGCAGTATCAAGGGGAATATTTGGGTAGTCTGCTGAGCGCGTTCTTCGAGTCCATGGGCAGCGCCGTTAGACCCGATGGTGATGACCTGATGCTCAGTGAAGCCATCGACAGCGGGCTCGCTGACACGGTGAAGGACAACGACGCCAAGTTTCCGCCTGACTTCCGGTTGAGTAAGTCCGGCCGGGCGAAGAACGGCTAGGCCGTGGCGCCGGATCCTGGCCCACTGCACGGGTACATCGTGCTCGAGCTCTCCACCGGCATCG
Organism: uncultured Actinomycetota bacterium; assembly: GCA_963744835.1. Taxonomy (GTDB): domain Bacteria; phylum Actinomycetota; class Actinomycetes; order Mycobacteriales; family Mycobacteriaceae; genus Mycobacterium. The sequence goes on along the minus strand of CAVUVB010000005.1, from coordinate 163,953 downwards.
CCGGCGGCTACTGCACCAAACTATTGGCCGATGGTGGTGCACAGATCGTCAAGGTCGAACCGCCACAAGGTGATCCGCTGCGCAGATGGTCGGCGTCGGGGACCCGCGTCGAACCCGGTAGCGACGGCGCCTTGTTCGGCTTTCTGGGGTGTTCGAAGCACAGTGTCGTCGCCGATCCGGGCCTCGACGACGATATAGCCTTGGTGCACGACCTGCTGGCTTCCGCCGACGCGGTGGTGTGGTCGCACGGTTCGACGGTGGCGGAGTGCGATGCATTCACGCCCGCCGCGCTGCATCGTTCGTACCCGCACCTGACCGTCACGTCTATCACGCCGTTCGGGTTGGAAGGCCCGTGGCGTGATCGTCCGGCGACCGAGTTCACACTGCAGGCATGGTCGGGCGGAATCGTCGGGCTGGGTCGCGGATCTCCGGACCGCGCACCGGTGTTCGTCGGTGGGCAGGTCGGCGAGTATTTTGCCGGCGCTTATGCGAGCGCGGCGACGTTGGCCTCACGGTCACGCGGCCCGGGCGAGCTTCTTGATTTGTCTATGCTCGAAACGCAGATATCGGGACTCACCTATTTCCCGGTCACCTATTTCCAGATGCTCGGGCGGCCGTGGCGAGATGCGCGCAAGATCACCGTGCCGGGAATTGCCCGAGCCAAGGACGGTCTGGTGGATGTGGGATGCGGAACCGCGCAGCAGTGGTTCGACCTGTGCGCAATGATCGGCCACCAGGACTGGATCGACGAGGACTTACCGCTCACGATCACCGAGCAGGCCAATGAAAAGTCCGACGAGATCTATGCGTGGTTTGCCAGTCAGACTGTCGACGAGATCCGTGATATCGCCACCGCATTCCGGATTCCCAACGCCCCGGTGGCCAACGGCGCCAACATCGCCGAGTTGGACCATTTTCAGCAACGACGCTCGTTCGTCGCCAACCCCCGCGACGGATTCCGTCAGCCGCAGCATCCCTATCGGATGCGCCCTGGACTTCTTCGCCCGCCCGCGCCAGCTCCGCGGCTCGGTGAGCACACCGCGCGGTACCGGCAGGCCGGTTCGCCGGTGCGGAAGTTGCCGTCGCGAGCCGGCGCCGCGGATCGGCTGCCGCTGAGGGGCTTACGTGTGCTGGACATGACGACCTTCTGGGCCGGCCCGAGCTGCACGCATTTTCTGGCCATGCTCGGCGCCGAGGTCATCCACGTCGAGTCCACTCGCAAACCGGACGGCACTCGGTTGATCGTCGGAATACCGGTGACCGAAGAGCAATGGTGGGAGAAATCGCCGATCTTTTCAGCTCTGAACACCAACAAGAAGGGTCTGACCCTCGACCTGCAGACCGCGGCAGGCCGGGACCTGTTGCGCCGCTTGATCGCAACAGCTGACGTTGTCGCGGAGAACTTCACGCCGCGGGTGCTGGATCAGATCGGTCTGGACTTCCCGGCCGTGCAGGCGGTAAAGCCCGATGCCATCCTGCTACGGATGCCCGGATTTGGACTTGACGGGCCATGGCGCGACAACCCCGCGTTCGCCTATGTCATCGAGGCCGCGTCGGGGGTGAGCTGGCTGACCGGCTATCCGGATCGCAACCCCTACGAGCCGTATTCGATTGGCGATCCAAACGCTGGCGTGCACGCGGTCAACGCGCTGTTGCTCGCGCTGGAACATCGACGCCAGACCGGACAAGGGGTGTTGATCGAAGCCGCGATGATCGATGCTGCACTCAACATTGCCGCTGAGCAGGTCATCGAGTACTCCGCATACGGTGCGTTGCTGAAACGGTCGGGCAATCGTGGACCGACGGCGGCGCCGCAAAACCTCTACCGGACAGCTGATATCGACGAGTTCGGCCGCCTCGACAGCTGGGTTGCCGTCGCCGTCGCAAACGATGAGCAGTGGACGGGGCTACGCGAGGCGCTGGGCCGGCCACAGTGGGCGATGGATTCCGGGCTGTCCGATACGGCCGGCAGGCGAAACCAGCACGACCTGATCGATGAGCATCTGAGCTCATGGTGCGGGCAGCGCAGCGGCGACGAGATCGTCACCCGTCTGTGGGATTCCGGCGTTCCGGTGGCCAAAGTCCTTCAGCCGCATCGCCAGACCGATATTCCGCAGCTGAGATTTCGCGGTTTCTTCGAAGACGTCGGCCACCCGGTGAACGACCGAGTTCCACACAGCACGGTGCCGGTGCGGTTCTCCGCTGGACCCGATCGATTCCATCTGCACCCCGCACCCCTACTCGGCGAGCACAACCATGAACTGCTTGCCGAAATCGGTCTAAGCGAACACGAAATCGCCGAGCTGGAAGCCGAGGGTGTCATCGGCCAAACGCCAGGGGCGGCGAGACGGGCCGCGACCCGGTGACAATCAGTCCGTCCGACATCTTGCTCAATGATCGTGTCGCGGTGGTGACCGGTGGCGGGGCCGGCATCGGTCGCGGAATCGCAGGCAGCATGGCCGCTTTCGGCGCCTCGGTGGCAATCTGGGAGCGCGACACCGACGGCTGTGCTGCGGCAGCCGAAGCCATCGGTGCGCTGGGCATTGTCACCGACGTACGTGACAGCGGCCAGGTCACCGCCGCGCTGCAGCAGACTACCGCTGAACTCGGAACGGTGACGATCCTGGTGAATAACGCCGGCGGTGTGTTCTTCTCGCCGCTGCTGGACACCAGCGAAAACGGCTGGGACGCCCTGTATAAGGCGAACCTGCGCCATGTGCTGCTGTGCACCCAGCTGGTGGCACAGCAGCTGGTAGCCGCTGATTTGCCCGGCAGCATCATCAACCTGACGTCGATCGAAGGTGTCCGCGCGGCACCGGGTTACGCGGCGTACGCGGCCGCCAAGGCCGGGGTAATCAACTACACCAAAACCGCCGCGTTCGAACTGGCGCCGCACGGGATCCGGGTCAACGCGATAGCACCCGACCTCACGATGACCGAAGGGCTGATGCGACTCAGCCCCGAGGGCCCGGGGCACGACATCGGGCACGCCATTCCATTGGGCCGGGTCGGCGATGTCGACGAGATCGCAGGTACCGCAGTATTTCTCGCCTCCAACATGGCACGCTATATTACCGGGCAGACCATTCATGTTGACGGTGGAACACACGCGGCCGGCGGCTGGTATCACCATCCCGACACCGGCGAGTACAAGCTCGGGCCCAGCTAGCCAGCGACGCTGGCCTTTTTAGTGGGTCCAGCCGGCGGCGGCCTGGTCGTCGAAGGTGCGGTCAATGCGCTCAAACCTGCGGCGGACTGACGCACGGGCGGCATCGTGCGGCAGGATGTACAACCGGTTGGCCAGAATCGCATCGGCGGTGAGACGAGCGACGTCGTCGACGTTGAGAGTGGCGTCCTGGGCCGGGACCGGTCCCGGCCCGCTCGTCACGATGGGTGTCGACGCCAGGCCGTAATCGGCGCCGCGAATTCGCTCAGAATTGGAGACCAGCTTGGTTTCGACGACCATTGGGCACAGCACCGACACGCCGATACCGTCGTCCTTGACCTCACGGGCCAGCGTCTCGGCCAGGCCGACAACGCCATATTTGGCAACGGTGTACGTCCCAAGCCCGGCATTGGGTACCAGGCCGGCAAAGGACGCTGTAAAAGCAATGTGGCCGCCTGTGCCCTGCTCGAGCAGCCTCGGCAAGAACGCCTCGACGGCATGGATGGAGCCCCACAAGTCGATATCGATCACCCAGCGCCAGTCGTCGTGCGTCATCTGCGCGATCGGACCCGCGACCACAATGCCGGCGTTGCTGAAGACGATGTCAACGCGGCCGAGAAAGCTAAAAGCCTCATCCGCCAGGTGAGCCATTTCCTCGAGTTGTCGGACGTCGCAGGGCACGGCGTGCGCCTCGAAGCCCTCGGCATGCAACCGCGCCACCGCCTGTTCCAGCGCGGGCTTGTCGACGTCGGCGAGCACGACACGTGCTCCGCGGCGAGCGAACTCGGTGGCGGTGGCGAAACCGATGCCGTTCGCGCCGCCGGTGATCACTGCGCCGCGCCCGTTGAAGTCATCCATGGCGCGACACGCTACCGGTCAGGCGGTAATGGCATCCAGTGCGGTGCGGGTCTCGAGGTCAACGAACGCCGCCGAATACCGCTCGGCCAACTTCAGGCAGATCTCGGGGCGTTGCCAGGCGTCACCGCCACTGCGATCGGCTACTTCAGGCAGCTCCCCGCGTCGATGGGAAGAGTGACACCGGTTACATAGCGCGACTCGTCGGAAGCGAAGAAAAGCACCGCGTTGGCAATGTCCTCGGGCTCCACCCAACCGACCGGCAGGGTGTGCATCATCTGCGCGATCGCCTTGAGGTCGTCTGGGCCGGGGTTCTCCAAATCGGGACGGAACAGCTTCATGGTCGGCTCGTTCATGAACAACGGTGTGTTCACGTTGGTGGGATGCACCGAGTTGACGCGAATCATGTGCTGTCCCAACTCAACTGCGAAGGTACGCATCAACCCGACAACGCCATGCTTGGCTGCCACATAGTGACCGGTGTGCGGATAGGCTTTCAGCCCGCCCACCGAACTGGTCAGGATGATCGAACCGCCGCGCCCGCCCGCCAAGATATGCGGCACACCGGCTTTCACAGTCTTCCAGACGCCGCCCAGGTTCACGTCGATCATGTCGGTCCAGTCTTTTTCGCTGGTCTTGTCCAGCGTCTGCCCGCCGTTACCGATGCCCGCGTTTGCCACGATGATGTCGAGCCGCCCCAGCTGCTCCACACCGGTGTCGACCGCTGCTTTCAGCGCGGCGTAGTCGCGGACGTCGACTTCGGCGGCGTAGATGCGGCGGTCGTGCCCCTTGACGAGGTCGGCGGTCTCCGCCAGGTCCTCGGGCGTGGAAAGCGGAACCAAGACTGAGTCGATCTGCTTACAGATGTCGACTGCGATGATGTCGGCGCCCTCCTGCGCTAACCGCACCGCGTGCGCGCGGCCCTGACCACGGGCCGCGCCGGTGATGAACGCGACCTTGCCTTCGACTCGACCCGTCATGGTTACCTCATTTCCTGATTAGTGTTTTGTCTCAACGAAGGACCGCCGGCATTGCCTCCCAGCCACGCACGGTGGATGTCGGAGACAACGTGGCGCTGCTGAGGTCGACGTCCCACTCGGGGAAGCGCTTCAATATCTCCTCGAGTGCGATCCGACCCTCCAGCCGGGCCAGCGCCGAGCCGAGGCAGTAGTGGGTGCCGACGCTGAAAGCAAGGTGTTGGCGCGGCTCTCGATGAATGTCGAAAACATCCCCGTCCGGCGGGAATTGGCGATGATCACGATTGGCGGCTCCGATAAGCATCATCATGGCGCTGCCCTCGGGAACTGTCTGCCCGTAGTACGTGACATCACGGGTTACGTAGCGTGCCACGTGCGGCGCCGGCGGCTCGAAGCGCAAAAGTTCCTCGACGGCCTGGGGGATAAGCGCGGCATTCTCGACCAGTTCCCGCCGCTGGTGCGGATGCTCGGCCAACACTTTGCCGGCCCAGCCGATCAGCCGGGTGGTGGTCTCGTTGCCGGCGCCGGAGACCACGCTGATGTAGGTGAGTAGCTCTTCGCGGGTCAGCCGCCGCGTTACACCCTTTTCGTCGATGAACTCGACGTTCAACAGGTCGGTCATGATGTCGTCGGAGGGATGCTCTGCACGCCACTCGATGAACTCCGCGAAAAACTCACCGGAGTTCATGCCGTCCACAGCCGCCTTCATCGGCTTGCCGGCCTCGGTGCGCAGTTGCGCATTCGTCAAATCACGTGCGGCCTCTTGGTATTCCTCGGGTACCCCGAGCAGCATGCCGATCACCCGCATCGGCATCTGGGCACCGAGATCGGCCACGAAGTCGAAACGGTTTGCTCCGATCAGCGGATCCAAACTGCGAGCGCAGAATTCGCGGATCTTGGGTTCCAGATCGTTGATCTTGCGCGGCGTGAACATGCGGGCCAGCAGCTTGCGATGCACATCGTGGATCGGTGGATCCTCGAAGATGACCACACCGGGCGGTATATCGATGTTGGCCTTGATCAGCTCGATGATTGCGCCGCGAGCCGAACTGAAGGTCTCGTAATCGACGATCGCCCGGTCGACATCGGCGAAGCGGCTCAAGGCATAGAAGTTGTGTTGGTCGTTGTAATACAGCGGCGCCTCTTCGCGCAGCGCCTCGAACGACAGGTAGGGATCGGCATTGATCTGGACGTCGTAGGGGTCGTAATAGACGCCGTCCGGAGCAGTGACTGTCACAGGGCTTCGCCTCTCGCGGCCTCCGCGGCAGCCGCATAGTTGGTAGCGCTAAGGATCTGCGGCAACTCTGTCATCAGGCACCTGCGGTGTCAACGTCGGATCCGTTTTCGCTACTTATGCTTCTTCTTTTAAAAGAATTCTATTCTCGTCATCTGCCATTGTGTGCGGTATGCGAACATGCTCTAGTCCGATGTGAGTGTTCGAGGGTGGTCGATCAGCCAGAGAGCACACGGTTTGCGTAAGTTTGATTCTCGTCTACCGAAAGTCTGGTTCTCAGGACCCTATCCGACGAATCCGCGCGAGCAGAAGTCCCAGACTTCCTCGGCGCTGATGGGATGCACGGTCGCGTCGTCCGGGCCGCCACTGGACTGCGCAATGAACATCACCGTCTGCATGGTCATCGCGGCCATCCGCCGTGGATTGACGCCGCTACGCAGCTCCTTGGCGTCGCTCGCCGCCTCCATTAATTCGGTCAGCAAAGCAACAAGAGGCGCATGTGCCACCTTGACCTCGGCCGGATGCGACACCAGCAACCGTGGCGCGAAATCTGTGAACAGCGGCCTCTTGGCGGCCGGGTCGGGTCGGGAAGCCTCGAACAGCAACTCGATGGCGACCCGCAACCGGTCGATGGGGTCAGAGTGATTTGCTGTAGCGGCGCGGATCTGGTCGGCTGACCGGCTCAACGCGTCTTCGAACAGGGCAAGCAGCAGTTCGTGCTTGCCGTCGAACTGCAGGTAGAAGCTCCGCAACGATTGCCGCGAGCGGTCGACCACCTCTTGCACGGTGAAGTCTGTGCTGCCCTTTTCGATGATGATGGCCTGGGCAGCGTCGAGGAAGCGCTGAACACGCTGCGCCGCCCGCAGTTTCGCGGTCTTGATCGACCGCTCTACAGCCCGCTGCTTCCAGGCCGGCTCCTCGCTTGGGCTGGTCACGGGCGGCTCAGACGATTGCCGCGAGGGGAGAACATGATTGGACTGTACCGGAGAACGCCGTGTCATTGCTGAGCTAGACCCCCTCACGGGACGACGTGTCTGAGATTGTAACTTTCTCGTCACGAGAATACTATTCTCTTGTCGCGCTCCATGGAAGCAGAACGCAAATAGCGGCCCGCTGATCGGCACCGTTGGAGGGGTCGGAGGGAAACATGCACCTGGCGTTTGCCGCCGACGTCGAGGCATTCCGCGCCGACTTCGTGGCCTTTCTCGACGAGCATTTGCCCAGCGAAGCCCAAACGTTTGAACGATCTCGCTCCTCATCCGACATCCCGGCATGGGCACGTCGATGGCAGCGCTTGCTCTTTGACCACGGCTGGCTGCTGCCGGGCAACCCGCCCGAGTTCGGCGGCCGCAATGCCACGGTGTTGCAGCAATACGTGTACGCCGACGAGCTGGCGCGGCGACGCATCCATCACAGCTTTAATCCACAGGGCGTCGGCATCGTCGCGGCATCGCTGTTGACGTTCGGTACCGATGAGCAAAAACAGCAGTGGGCGGTGCCGATCCTGCGGGCGGAGATCACGGCATCGTTGGGGATGAGCGAACCCGGAGCGGGCTCCGACCTGGCGTCACTTCGCACTCGGGCGACCCTGGACGGCGACCACTTCGTGGTGAACGGTCAGAAGGTATGGACGTCCGGTGCCCACCACGCCGATGTGTTGTTGACGTTCGTGCGTACCGACCCGGAGGCCCCAAAGCACAAGGGCATCAGTGTGTTGCTGATCCCGACGGATACGCCAGGTGTGACGCGTCGCCCTTTCCCGTCGATGTCTGACCACGGGGACCTGGATTTCAACGAAGTGTTCTTCACCGACGCGCCGGTGCCCGTCGAGAACTTGGTCGGTCCGCTCAACGAAGGCTGGCGGGTGGCGAACGGATCACTGGGCCACGAACGCGCCATGCTCTGGGTCGGATACGCCGACCGGCTGCGGGAGTTGCTCACGGATTTCCATCCATCGGGAGTGCTGGAGCAGGACCACTTTGCCTCTCTGGTCATGGATTTCGAGGCGCTGCGCCTCCTAGGGTCCGCGGCAATGGCACGCGCTCACCGCGGTGACGAAGACGTGCCGAGCCTGTCGGTGCTGAAGCTGTTGGGTTCGGAGGCTGTGCAGTCAGCGTCCGAACACGCGCTGTGCGCCGCGGGTGCCGACGGGCTCGTCCACCCCGTCCTCACCGGGCCCTTTGCGCCGCTCAACCTCGACAGCCACTACGGCAGTTGGTTCGACCGCTATTGCCGCAGTTTCGCGGCCACGATCGCCGGCGGCACCTCGGAAATACAGCGCAACATCATCGCGCAGCGGGTGCTCGGGCTACCCCGGAAATAGCGGCCTTGGCACTGTTTAGAGTTGCGCCAGCCGCGGCGCAAAGCCTTTCTCCCGCAGCACTGCTCCGGCCTCACGAGTGAGTTCTCGTGCATTGCCGAGTAATCCGTCCAAGAACAAGGCGCGTTTGACGTGGTGATGCAGCCCGTGCTCTGCGGTGAAACCGATGCCGCCGAGCACTTGCTGGCAGTGCCGGGCCGCGGTCAATGCCGCCTGGCCGGCGGCCGCCTTGGCCAACAGCGCGGCGAGGTCGCTTGGTTCTGCAACGGTGAGCTGCAGTGTCGCCTCGGCGCCTTCCAGCGCAACGAGCGTCTCGGCCAGCCGATGCCGGATCGCCTGGAAGCCGGCGACCGGCCGTCCAAATTGAACACGGTCCAAAGCGTGCTGGCGGGCCAGCGATAACATCGCCTGACCGGTGCCGACGAGCCACCATCCGAGCGCAATCCGGCCGGCGACAAGCGGTACAGGGTCATGCTGGACTGCGGGCTGAATCGGAAGCTCATCGATCGCACTACCGGCTTCGTCGGTGCGCTGCCAGACCACCGATTTCCCGCCCGCATACGGCAAGGGCACCACTCCGCCGGGTTCGCGTCCGGCGGCATGCAGCACAACATCGTTGAGCACCGGCGCATGCGCACCGGTTTCGCCTAGCAACCGGAAAACCAATGGGATTGCGGTATCGGGCGTTTCATCGAGCATGTCCAGCCAGCCCAGCTCGCTCAGCGCTTTGTCCAGCTGGCGACCCGTAGCGCCGGCCATCGTCTTGCGTAATGCGTCCTCCAGGATGCTCAACGACTCGGTGTCCACACTCACTCCTTGCCCAGATCCAGCAGCCGGCGCGCGATGATATTCCGCTGGATCTCGGCCGTACCGCCGTAGATCGTCGCGGCGCGAGAGTACAAGTATTCGGTGCGCCAATCGGTTTCGTCGAGCTCGATGACGCCGGAAAGCAGATCGTGGGCGGTGTTGTACAGCTGTTGTTCGGCGCCGGCCAGCAACACCTTGTCGATGGAGGTCTCCGGACCCAGCCGCTGGCCGTCGTCGAGCCGATGTAGTGTGCCGCGCGAACGGCACCGAATCGTGTGCAGCGCCAGAAATGCCGACCCAAGGTGCAAGTCGTCGGGTTCTGCCCCGCCTTCTTTCAAGTCGGCGATCAGCCGATCGAATCGTGAGTAGAGGTAGGCGATCCGCTGCCAAAAGCACGTCGAACGCTCGTAAGGCAGCAGATCCATCGCCAGCCGCCAGCCGTCACCCGGCTCGCCGAGCATTCGGCTCGCAGGGATCGCCACATTGTCGTAGTACACCTCGCAGAACTCGTCGACTCCGTGCATCGTGCGCAGCGGTCGAATAGTGATTCCCGGTGTGTCCATGTCGACGAAAAACGCGGTGATGCCGTCGTAACCCGGCGCGGTGCGCGTTAGCAGCACACACCGGGTGGCGAACTGCGCGTAGCTGGTCCACACTTTTTGCCCATTGACGACCCAGTCGTCGTCCCGACGAGTCGCGCGGGTGGTCAGCGACGCCAGATCGCTGCCCGACCCGGGCTCGGAAAACCCCTGACACCAGCTCTCTTCACCGCTGAGAAGCCGCGGCACCATGTCTGCGGCGAGCTCGTCGGGCGCGTAGTCGATCAGCGTGGGAGCGAGCACCTCGGCCATCGAATACGGGCCCGGTTCGGCAAGACCGCGACCGACGATCTCTTCGCCGACGATCGCGCGGAGCATATCTGAGCCGCCCAGCCCGCCGACCCTCTCCGGCCAGCCGTACCGCATCCAATCGGCGTCGTATAGCGCACGGTGCACCCGGGCAAGCTGCTTCATATCGCCTTCGAGCGAGCGACCCGGAGCGGGTGTCAGGTCGTTGTCGTCCAGCCAGGCACGCAGGTCGGTGCGGAACTGCTCGACCTTCAAGAAGAACTGCCCGACGGTCGCCCGATGGCGTGCGGCCGCCCAGAGTCGTGTACGCCGCTGCGCCGAATGAACGTCATAGCACGGGTTTTCAGCCGCCAGCCGTCGGCTGTCCGCACGTAGGTGTCGTTGTAATAGCCGATTCGCATGTCATGGGTGGCGTGGTCGATGAAACACAGCGGTTGTGTCCCGGTCGCGGTGTCGCCGGCCAGCTCGATCACCGGTGTCGCGGTCATGAACAGGCCCTTCGGCGCAGCGTCGACCAGAACGGGAAACCGGTCCAGCGAATAGGTTTCGCCGAACGCACTGTAGGTGCCGTCGGGCGTGAAGACTTGCACCAGCCCGTCGATGTCTTGCTGCGTGATGGTCACCGCGTAGCGGGCCAACAATTGCTGGATGTCGACCAGGTCTTCAGTTCGCGTTGGCATAAATCTTGCCGCCTTTCATCACGAAGCTCACTTTCTGGGTAACGCCAATGTCCGACAACGGGTCCCCGGGTACGGCGATGACGTCGGCCAGCAAGCCCTCGGCGAGGCGGCCGCGATCGGTAGCGTTGATCAATTCGGCCGCCGTGACCGTCGCGGCCCGCAACACCTCCAACGGCGGTAGGCCCCAATCGACAAGGGTGACAAGTTCATCGGCATTTTTGCCGTGTGGGATGGCCGGCGCGTCGGTGCCCACTGCGATCTTCACCCCGGCCTTGTGGGCGGCCAGGATCGATGTCCGCGACTTCGGGAACATCTCGGCGGCCTTGGCCTGCAGTTCGGGCGGCGCGTGCGAGACGTCCATCCCCTCGGCCAGGCGCCGAGTGGACACCAGGAATGTGCCGTGCTCGACCATCATCGCGATCGCTTCGTCGTCGATCAGGAACCCGTGCTCGATGCAATCGATGCCGGCGGCCACCGCATGCTTGACCGCTTCGGCGCCGTGGGTGTGCGCAGCGACTCGCAGTCCGCGGCGGTGCGCCTCATCGACGATCGCGCGCAGCTCTTCGTCCGAATAATGTTGAGCACCAGGCGGTCCGGTCAGTGACATCACCCCGCCCGAGCAGCAGACCTTGATCAGCTCGGCGCCGTGCTTGATCTGGTACCGCACGGCCTTGCGGATCTCGTCGATTCCATTGGCGATGCCCTCTTCGACCGTCAAGTCCAGCACATGCGGTGCGAACGCGGCGAACATCGTCGGATCCAGATGCCCGCCGGTCGGTGTGATTGCATGCCCGGCCGGAACCACTCGGGGGCCGTCGATCCAGCCTGCGTCGATGGCCCTGCCGAGAGCGACATCGAGCAGGTAGCCGCCGGTCTTGACGAACAGGCCGAGGTTGCGCACCGTGGTGAACCCCGCGCGCAGCGTCCGACGGGCATTGCCGACCGCACGCAACATTCGGGTCGGTGGGTCGTTCTGCACCTGGGACAGCCCGGGTTTCTCCCCGCGCCCGCCCATCAAGAGGTTGACCTCCATATCCATCAGGCCGGGCAGCAGGATCTGCTCACCCAGATCGACAATCTCCCCCTCGGTATCGCCACCGACGCCGGCGATCCGGTCTCGCTCGATCCGCAGGATGCCCGGTCGGACGATCTCACCTGCGTCGACGTCGAGCAGCCCGGCTGCCTTGAGCGTCAGCACGTCTTAAATCACCGGTTCCCTGATCAGCGCCACCCAGGCCGCGCCGCTGTCCGGGACTCGAGGCTGCTTCCACGCCTCGATCGGAAACGACACCATGATCAGCGACTGCATCAGGTGCATGAGTGTCTGTGCGTCCTCGGGCAGATCATCCAATGGGTACTGGTCACAGTAGGCGATCACGTCGTTCAGCCGGGGGAATGCGGCGTCGTAAAAAGTCTGCATCTCGGTCATCGACGAATCCAGCCGCTTGGCGTAGCGCTCGGGTTCGGTGGCCAGATCCCAATCCAGATAGGGCTCCAGGTCAGCGAATTCAGCGGGCAGCTTACTTGGCGTGGCCATTGTGGCTGTACTCCTTCACGTAGTCACCGGTCACCTTGTGCAGATGGCGAAGCAGGATTTCCTGGTCGCACAGCAGAAAGTCCTTGACGACCTTGGTGCCGATCATGGTCTGGGTCGCCTCCAGGGTGTTGGCGTCCTGGAGCGCGTATTCCTTGAATGTGACTGCGGCCAACTCATGGGCCAGCCGTTCCCGCGCATTTCGCGGCGGAACGAAATACAGCGTGCACTCGAAGATGTGCTTGTCGACTGCGGTCGGCCAGTAGTGGTAGGTCAAGAACCAGCCCGGCTCCCAGATCAGCAGCATGAAGTTTGGGAAGAAATGCCACGAGTCAATGCCCCACTGTGGGATTCTCTTCGGGTTGACTCCCGGAGGCAACTCAGCGAGCTTCTCGATGACCTCCGGCTTATCCCACGGACCGAACAGCCCGCTGCGCAGCACCTGGTCCATCGGCTTGACCATGGACATGTCCAAGGGCGGCGCCTGACCGCCCCAAGTCGAGATCATCCCGTGCGGGCTGGCCAGTTCGTAGTACAGCGCCTCAAAGCCGTATTTGATGATCTTGGCGGCTTCTTCCTTGGTGTACTGCCCCTGGTGCAGCACTGGCGCGTGGTAGAACTCGGCGAAGGCGTCGATGAACAGCTTCCAGTTGCTGCCGACCTCGGCCCGGTAGGAGTAGGTCTCGGTCATCTCGTGGAAGGGGTATCCCTCGATGCCCTTGGCTAGCGGTCCAAGGTAGTCGCTCAGCGGCTTGGCGTTGTCGTCCAAGTTGACGAAGATGAAGCCTTCCCAAATCTCGCACCGGACCGGCACCAGACCGTACTGACCCTTGTCGACATCGAAGAACTCATCCTCCTGCTGAATGAAGGTCAGGTCGCCGTCGAGGCTGTAACGCCATGCGTGGTACTTGCAGGTGAACTGCCGGCAGGTGCCGGAAGTCTCCTCGTGCGGGAAGTCGTTCCACACCAACTTGTTTCCGCGGTGGCGGCACACGTTGTGGAACGCCTTGATCGACCCGTCCTTGGTTTTGACGATGATCACCGAGATGCCCGGACCTGCTGACGGCAGCTCCTTGGTGAAGTAGCTGCCCATGCGCGGCAGGCGCTCCACCCGACCGACATTGAGCCAGGTGCGCTTGAAGATCGCGTCGCGTTCGGCCTCGAAGAATGCGGGATCGATCGAGTCCGTGTAGTCGACCGGCGCCGTACCCAGTTCCGGGTAGTGCTGTGTCCAGCTACCGGCGTCCGGCTTGGTGAAGTGTGGCAAGGTACTACCTTTCTTTCCGGTCTTTTTCAACCTCGACGCCGAAGGTGTTGAGGCCCATCGCGAGGGCGGTGTAGCCGCCGACGGTGAAGATCAAGTCCATTCGTTGCCGCTCGTCGAGCCGCTCGGACAGGGCGGCCCAGGTTTGGTCCGACAGGTTGCTCTTTTCGTCGAGCTCGTCGACGGCGTTCAGCAGCGCGCGATCGAATTCGTCGGTCGGGTCACCGACCTGAACCGCCGCGATGTCGGCGTCGGAAAGTCCGGCCTTCTTGCCCAGCTTGACGTGGTGAATCCATTCGTAAGCGCAGCTGCGGCGATGGGCGACCCGCAGGATGATCAACTCGCGGTCCCGTGCTGGCAGCGTCGAGCTCATCAGCAGATATCCGTTGAACTTTAGAAACGCGCGGGTCAGGTCGGGGTGGCGTGCCAGGGTGGCCAGTAGGTTGCCCGCGTCGTTCGGGTTCCGGCGGTCTTCAGGAAGCAGGCTGGCAACCGACTGCCGGGCAGCGTCGTCCCACTCGTCCGCCGGCAGCGGGGACAGACGCATGACAGCCTCCTCGTTGACGAGAATCATATTCTCATATTTGACCAATAGGTTTCCACGAACTCTCGGATAGGTCAATGTTTCGCGGCCCACCTGCGCAAACATCGCTCTCCGGTGCGGGCCGGATCGCCGGGCCGATCCGACCCGCACCGTCGCAGGGGTAGCCTCAAGATGTTGATTCTCGCGATCTGAGAAGATAATTTTCATACTCAAGAGAACTCAACGGCACAGCGGTCGTCGATGGGGCGGCCACAAGGGCCGCGACGATCACCGATCAGCCGCAGGCCGATGATCTGGTGGGCCCCCGAATGACCCCCGACGGAGAGGAACGACCAGTGAACAAAGACGACTTGATTTTGATCAGCGTCGACGACCACACCGTCGAGCCACCGGACATGTTCAAGAACCACCTGTCGAAGAAGTACGTCGATGACGCGCCGCGGCTGGTGCACAACGCGGACGGCTCCGACTGCTGGCAGTTCCGTGACACCGTGATCCCCAACGTTGCGCTCAACGCGGTGGCGGGTCGTCCGAAAGAGGAGTACGGAATCGAGCCACAGGGCCTCGATGAGATCCGGCCGGGGTGCTACAACGTCGACGAGCGGGTCAAGGACATGAACGCCGGCGGCATCCTGGCCTCGATCTGCTTCCCGTCTTTCCCTGGGTTCGCCGGCCGCCTATTCGCCACTGAAGATCCCGAGTTTTCAGTGGCCCTGGTGCAGGCCTACAACGACTGGCACATCGACGAGTGGTGCGGGGCCTACCCGGCACGATTCATTCCGATGGCCATACCGGTGATCTGGGACGCCGAAGAGTGCGCCAAAGAAGTGCGACGGGTGGCCAAGAAGGGCGTGCACGCCCTGACCTTCACCGAAAACCCCGCAGCCATGGGCTACCCGAGCTTCCACAACGACTACTGGAAGCCGTTGTGGGAAGCGTTGGTCGACACCAACACCGTGATGAACGTGCACATCGGATCATCGGGTCGGCTGGCGATCACCGCGCCCGATGCGCCGATGGACGTGATGATCACGCTGCAACCGATGAACATCGTGCAAGCCGCCGCGGACTTGCTGTGGTCCAAGCCGATCAAGGACTACCCGGATCTGAAGATCGCGCTGTCGGAGGGCGGCACCGGGTGGATTCCCTACTTCCTGGAGCGAGCCGACCGGACCTACGAGATGCACTCGACGTGGACCCACCAGGACTTCGGCGACAAGCTGCCCAGCGACATTTTCCGCGAGCACTTCCTGACCTGCTTCATCAGCGACAAGGTCGGCGTCGCGTTGCGCAACTCGATCGGCATCGACAACATCTGCTGGGAGGCCGACTACCCGCACAGCGACTCGATGTGGCCGGGCGCGCCCGAGGAGCTGTGGGATGTGCTGTCGTTGAACAACGTGCCGGACGACGAGATCAACAAGATGACCTACCAGAACGCGATGCGCTGGTACTCGTTCGACCCGTTCAGCCACATCGCTCCGGCGCAGGCCACGGTTGGTGCGCTGCGGAAATCTGCTGAGGGCCACGATGTCTCGATCCGCGCCCTGAGCCACCACCGGGAGAGCAGATCGGGTTCGTCGTTTGCGGACTTCGCGGCCACCGCGAAAGAACTCACCGGCAATCAGGACTGAGCGCCGCCCGTAACCGGCGAGCAGACGCAGATTCGCATCGTGCGCGCAGCAGTCATGCGATTTTGCGTCTGCTCGCGCAGAAAGGACACCAGTGCCCGGCGGTGGAATGAACTTCGAACTGACCGATGACCAGGAGCTGATCCGCAAGTCGGTCGCCGAGCTGGCGTCGAAGTTCGATGACCACTACTGGATGGAAAAAGACCAGGCGCACGAGTTTCCGCACGAGTTCTATCAGGCGATCGCCGGCGGCGGCTGGCTCGGTATGACGTTCCCTGAGGAGTACGGGGGTCACGGCCTCGGCATTACCGAGGCCACGCTGTTGGCCGAAGAGGTGGCCAAAGCAGGCGGGGCGATGAACGCTGCCAGCGCCATTCACCTGTCGATCTTCGGCATGCAGCCCGTGGTCAAACACGGTTCCGACGAGTTGAAGGCCCGCACGCTGCCGAAGGTGGCGACGGGCGAACTGCACGTCTGCTTCGGCGTCACCGAACCCGGTGCAGGACTAGACACCTCGCGGATCACGACGTTCGCCAAGCGCGACGGCGACCATTACTTGGTGAACGGCCGAAAAGTATGGATTTCCAAGGCGCTCGAGTCCCAGAAAATTCTGCTGCTCACCAGAACTCAGCCCTATGGCGAGGTCACCAAGAAGACCGACGGGATGACGCTGTTCCTCACCGACCTGGACCGTAGCCGGGTGGAAGTCCGGCCGATCCGCAAGATGGGTCGTAACGCCGTCAGCTCCAACGAGTTGTTCATCGACGACCTGCACATACCGGTCGAAGATCGAGTTGGCGAAGAGGGCAAGGGTTTTCAATACATCCTCGACGGCCTCAACCCGGAACGGATGCTGATCGCCGCCGAGGCCTTGGGCATCGGCCGGGTCGCCCTGGCGAAGGCGGTGAAGTACGGCAACGAGCGGCAGGTCTTCGATCGGCCGATCGGGATGAATCAGGGTATCCAGTTCCCGCTGGCCGATTCGTTGGCACGGTTGGACGCCGCCGAGTTGGTACTGCGCAAAGCCACCTGGCTCTACGACAACGGCAAGCCGTGTGGGCGCGAGGCCAATACCGCGAAATACCTGTGCGCCGACGCTGGCTTCACCGCGGCCGACCGCGCGCTGCAGACGCACGGCGGCATGGGGTATTCGGAGGAGTACCACGTGGCGCGGTATTTCCGGGAGGCCAGGCTGATGAAGATTGCGCCGGTCAGCCAGGAGATGATCCTGAACTTCCTCGGGTCGCACGTGCTGAAACTGCCGAGGAGCTACTAATGAGCAAGTCCCTGTTCGACCTGACCGGACGGTCGGCATTGGTCACCGGATCCGGCAGCGGAATCGGCGCGGCGGTCGCGGGAGCGTTGGCCACCGCCGGTGCATCTGTGCTCGTCAGCGACGTGGATGGCGACGCGGCTTCGGCTGTCGCCGAACGTATTTGCGCCGACGGCGGCAAGGCTGAAGGCGTCGCGCTGGACGTACGAGACGGTGCGGCAGCGGACGCCGCGGCCGCCCGCGCCGCCCGGCTCACCGAGGGAGTGCTGCACATCTTGGTCAACAACGCCGGAGTGACTGCCCCGGCGATGTTCGCCGACCTCACCGACGAGAGTTTTCATCGGGTGCTCGATATCCACCTGATGGGCGCAGTCCATTGCAGCCAGGCGGCGCTGGACTTCCTGCCCACCGACGGCACCGGTCGCATCATCAATGTCGTCTCGTCTGCCGGAATCACCGGAACGCTTGGCCAGGTGAACTACTCCGCCGCCAAGGCCAGCATCATCGGGTTCACCAAATCGTTGGCGCGCGAGATGGCGCGCGACAACATCCTGGTCAACGCGCTTGCGCCGTTAGCGGCTACCCGGATGACCGAAACCATCCGTACCAACGAGAAATTCGCGGCCAACATGATGGCCCGAATTCCATTGAAGCGCTGGGCCGAGCCCGACGAGGTTGCCGGCGCATTCGTCTTTCTCGCGTCGGACGCCGCGTCCTACATCACCGGTCAGGTGTTGCCGGTGGACGGCGGCATGGTGATGTGATGTCGGAAACTCCGGCGCCGCTGGCGGGGATCACCGTGGTGGCCTTGGAGCAGGCGGTCTCGGCTCCGATGTGCACGCGGGTACTCGCGGATTTTGGGGCGCGAGTCATCAAGGTGGAAAATCCCAAAGGGGGAGATTTTGCCCGGCACTATGACGATGTCGTCAATGGGCTTGCCGCGCATTTTGTTTGGGCCAACCGGGGTAAAGAGTCGGTAACTCTCGACCTGAAAACCGAAGCCGGGCTGGACATTTTGCATCGGCTGCTCGACCGAGCCGATGTGCTGGTTTCCAACCTCGCCCCAGGGTCTACCGCGCGGCTGGGCGTCGCGGCGGCCGATCTTGCCGAGCGTCATCCGGACGTGATCGCCGTCGAGATCGACGGCTACGGTCCCGGCGGGCCGCTGTCCCACAAACGCGCCTACGACCTGCTTGCCCAGGCAGAATCCGGAGCCTGCGCGGTGACCGGCCGTCCCGACGCGCCGGCCAAACCTGGCCCACCGATGGCAGATATCAGCACCGGACTGTATTCGGCGCTGTCGATTCTGGCTCTGCTGTACTCCCGCGACGCCCAGTCGACCCCGGCTCAGCACGGCAACGCGGTCGCGGTGAGCTTGTTTGACACCATGACTGATCTGATGGGCTACCCGCTGACCTATACCCAACATTCCGGCGTCGACCAGCAGCCGTTGGGGATGAGCTCACCGGCGGTGGCGCCCTACGGCGCCTACCGTACCGCCGACGGCCAGACCGTCGTGTTAGGAACTACGAACGATGCTGAATGGCAACGGCTTTCGCGTGAAATCCTGCAGCGCGATGACCTTGCCGATGACGCCAGGTTCGCCAACAACGCCGGTCGGGTCGCCCACCGTGTCATCTTGGACAAAGCTATCGGCGCCTGGTGCGCGAAGCATGACCTGGAACACGTGCAGAAGACGGCTGATGCCGCCGGGATCGGCAACGCCCGGTACAACCTGCCTAGCGAGGTCCTGGTTCACCCGCAGCTGACGGCCCGCGATCGGTGGCGCCAGGTGGACACACCCGCCGGCCCGATTCCGGCCCTGCTGCCCCCGCCTGTCATCTCCGGCTACCAGGCCGCGATGGGTGCGGTGCCCGGGCTCGGGCAGCACACCGACGCGGTGCTCGCCGAACTCGGCATTGCCACCGACGAGATCGACGCGTTGCGAGTACAAGGCGTCATTGGACCGGCTTACCCCTGATGTCAGAGGAGTCTGTACTGCTGTGCAGCGACCGCGACGGTGTGCGGATGCTGATCCTGAACCGACCGCGTCGCAAGAATGCGATCAATCGCGAGTTGTGGACCGGGTTGGCCCAGGCCCTCACCGCTGTGGACAAGGACCGGGATGTGCGTGTGGTCGTGATCACCGGCGCCGGTGGCGCATTCTGTTCGGGTGCCGACATCTCGACACCCGACGACAGTCATCCGGTGCACAAATTGCAACGGCTGACCGATGTGGCGCTGGCGCTTCATGAGCTGTCGGTGCCCACGATCGCCAAGGTCAGCGGTGTGGCGGTCGGTGCGGGATGGAATTTGGCGCTGGGTTGCGATTTGGTGGTGGCCACTCCCGAGTCGACGTTCTGCCAGATCTTCGCTAAGCGGGGTTTGTCACTGGATCTCGGCGGCTCCTGGCTGCTGCCGAAAATCGTTGGACTGCAACAGGCCAAGCGGCTCACGTTGTCGGCCGAGACCATCGACGCCGAGGAAGCCCGGGCGCTGAACCTGGTCACCTGGGTGGTGGCCGGCGCGGAGATCGACGCATTCGTCGACGATCTGGCCGACCGGCTGGCGGCCGGTCCGGCCATTGCGCTGGCTCAAAGCAAGGCGCTGCTCAACGAGGGCGCCGACCGGACCCTGCGCGATGCGCTGGCCAACGAAGCGCGTGCGCAAACCGTCAATTTCGCCACCACGGATTCAGCAGAGGCTTATGCCGCATTCGCCGAGCGGCGGGAACCGTCGTTTACTGGCCGATGGGCGGTATCGAGATCGGAGCAGAAAAATGCGTGAAACAGTCATCGTCGAGGCGGTGCGGACGCCGGTCGGCAAACGCAACGGTGGGCTCTCGAGCATGCACGCAGCCGACCTGTCGGCGCTGGTGCTCAGCGAGCTGCTGGAGCGCGCCGGCATCGGCCCGGACATTATCGACGACGTCGTGTGGGGTTGCGTATCGCAAGTCGGGGATCAGTCGAGCAACATCGGTCGTTACGCGGTGCTGGCCGCCGGCTGGCCCGAGACCATCCCGGGCACGACGGTCAACCGGGCATGCGGTTCCAGCCAGCAGGCTCTCGACTTCGCGGTGCAGGCGGTGATGAGTGGCCAGCAGGACGTCGTCGTGGCCGGCGGTGTGGAGGTGATGAGCCGGGTGCCGCTGGGTTCGGCCAGGGCCACCGGAATGCCCTACGGGCCCAAAGTGCTTGCCCGATACGACGATTTCTCGTTCAACCAAGGGCTTTCGGCCGAGATGATCTCCAAGAAGTGGGGGTTTTCCCGCACCCGGCTCGACGAGTACTCGGCGCTGTCGCACGAGCGGGCCGCCGCGGCACAGGACAACGGTGCCTTTGACGAGCAGATCGTGCCGGTGTTTGTGAACGATGGAACAGAAGAAACGACCGTCGTCGCTGACGAGGGTGTGCGGCGCGGGACCACCGCCGAGAAACTGGCCGCACTCAAGCCCGCTTTCGTCGACGACGGCGTGATCCACGCCGGCAACTCCTCGCAGATCTCTGACGGTGCGGCGGCGTTGCTGGTGACGACGTCGCAATCCGCGCTGGAGCTCGGGTTGACCCCGTTAGTGCGCTATCGGGCGGGCGCCGTGACCGGGGCGGACCCGGTGCTGATGCTCACCGGTCCGATTCCCGCCACCGAAAAGGTGCTAGCCAAGGCCGGCGTCTCGATCGAAGACATCGGTGTCTATGAGGTCAACGAGGCCTTCGCGCCGGTCCCGCTGGCCTGGCTTGCTGAAACCGACGCCGACCCGGACCGGGTCAACCCGCTGGGCGGAGCCATCGCCCTGGGTCATCCCCTCGGCGCATCGGGTGCTGTGTTGATGACCCGCATGGCGCATCACATGCGCGACAACGGGATTCGCTACGGATTGCAGACCATGTGCGAGGGCGGCGGCACCGCCAACGCCACAATTGTGGAACTTGTTGCCTAACAGGGGAATTCATGCGCCGAGACATATTCACCGAAGATCACGAGGCATTCCGGGAGCTGGCCCGCGAATTCGTCGAGAAGCAGATCGTGCCCGGCTACCCTGAGTGGGAGAAGGCCGGGCGGATGCCGCGCTGAGAGTGCCCGGCGTGTACGTGTACCTGGACCCCGAGCGCCAGCACCCCAAGAACGATCACGGCGATGTATGGCTCAAGATCGGCATGAGCGAGGCCGACTGCTATGGCCGCTTTCTGGCGCAGTCCAGGGGTACGAACGCCCCGGACCCGATGGTGCTGGTGCGGGTATACCCGTGCCAGGACGCCCGGGGCGCCGAGCAGAAGTTCCATGCCATCCTGGCCGATGCGAATACCCAGCGTGGGAGGACCGGGCGCGAGTGGTTCGTCACCAATCTGGAGCATCTGGATGCCATCGCCAGCTCAATCGGGCTGGAGCCCGCATTCCGCGGCAAAGTCCGGGCCGCTTTGTAGGTCGCGTCTGGGAGGCGGCAAAGTCGCGGCGGCTGAGCGTCGTGAGAGGACGCTGTCTGCCACGTCATCGCGCTACCAACCGCAGCGCCGACCACGACGACCAAGGCAGCCGCGAAAAAGTAGCCACCCCAAGGCTTCGGGACGGACGCACCCACCGGCCAACGGGCGCTGCGTCTCGCTCCTCGACATCTACCGGGCGGACTTCGGGGACGGGTCCGAGGGCCACGGCCTGATAGCCGACGCGTGGGCTCAGATCGAGCGGACGGGCAGCGGTACGCGGAGGCCGAGGAGCAGTGGCGTCGTATCGGTTACCGGGAGCGGTTGCGCGATCCCACGCTCACGGCACCGGCGGCGAGCCGCTCGACGGTCAACACCAACCTCTCTTCGGCGGATCGGCCCGGCCGATGCCTCGTGAAACTTGGGAGATCGGCGGGGCTACCGAGGCCTAATCATGTGCCGCGGTCGATTGCGTCGAAAGCCCCCAGGGATTGCTGAAACGGTGCGTAAGTGATGCCCAGCGGGTTCTCGAAGGGATGGTCGAGCCAGAAGACGATGAACAGCAGCAGGCCGAGTAGAAGGGCGATCGCGCTTGAGAGCATTAGATGACCACGCGTGCTCTCCAGGCGCATGAAACCGCTGAGCGCCACCAGTACGACACCGCCTAAGAGGAGACCGGCCCACAGCAACCCTGGTCTTCGGGGTTGCGCGTCCAGCATTCGCTGATTCCTGTCGGACGCCAGTACGGTCAGCTGGCCGAGAAACGCTCCACTCGTCGCGTTCGATGCCACACTGGATTGTTCACGCGCGAGGACCTTGTACATTTCGGTGAGCGCGGCTTGTGCCGTGTCGGAAGTACTACCAACGTCCTGCTTGTTTCCTTCGGGGCCTTCGACCGTCTTCGCGTATTTCCGGAGCAGTTCCCGCATCTGTGTCTGCTCTGGAACAGGCATGCCGACGGTCTGCCGGTACATCGTTGTAAGAGTGGATGCCTCGTGCGCGACGTTAGCCTCAGCGGAGGAGAAGTGCCCCCAGGCGACGACGACGGTGAATCCGAGGAGAGGGCCGTACACGAGCGCCACGCAGGTCAGGAACGGCGACAGCGTCGAATTGTAGCCTTCGGCAACCGGTTTGGGGAGGGTGCGATTCGCCAGCAACACGCTCCCGACCCCGACCAACATCGCCACGATGAGGACCAGGGCCAGACGTAGCCAAAGACCCGCTATCCCGGAGTCGTCCATTACTCGCCTCCGCAGGTAACGCGCCGGCTACCCACGAGGGCGGCCTCCGCCTCCGAATACAACATCTCGCGCGGCGGCAGCGACGTCTGCGACATGCCCCGATTCTTGCAGAAGGCCATCCCGCACCCGTCGCCGCGCGTGGCTTCAGCGCACGCGTTCGGTGCAAATACACCGGTTACTACGCTCCGCTATCAGCCTGTGAACCCCAGGTTTCACGACCCCGCTTGCAGCACGACCTCGCGGACCTCCCGCGAGCCAAGCATCGGCGTGGACGACCCCCGCGCCCGTCGCACGCGATGCCCAGCCGTGTTGGTGACCCGCACAAACCGTGACCGAACCGATTCGCGCGTCGAAAGTTCGCGCGAGACCGATTCGGCCCAACCGAATCGCATGCCGAGCCGATCGCCAGAACCGATCGCGTCACCAGCACGCGCCGATTGAACACGCACGCGGCGATGGGTGCGGGGTGGACAAAGTCCGCGAGCGCGTCGAGCGCCGAGAGAGAACGTCTTAGTTTATTTCCCCATAGTTCTATCGGTGAAACGCATCCGGCGGCATCGCCAAATCGGTTGGGGGAGTGGCGTTTTGGTTCAGCTAATCACCCGATGTTTGCTGGTGAACGCGAAAGATTGCCGGGGATGATCCGAATCTTTCCCCTGGTCAGGCGTGGTGGGGTGGGCCGATACTGGCGGTCCCCGTCCGGGCTGTCCACGTACCACAGGGTGCCGTAGCTATCTCTCATGCTGATCTCCGTGCTCGGGGGCTTGGCTTGGTGCCAACTCCTGCTACCGAGTCTAAGCCGTCTGGCCTGCGGAGATAGTACGCACAGCAACGCCGCTAGGTAGGAGTTCTCCCAACTGACCAGGTACAGAATGTGCTGGTCTCACCACCTCCAGATGAGTAGAGATAACTGGCCGTACACCGCTCGGTCTTGTCCAGGTATTCCCTGGTCTGGTACAAGGTTGAGAAAAGACCTACTGTGTGTTCAGTTGGTTGGTTGGACGAAGGAGTCCGGTGCCCGATACACGGCGGTACGATTCGCTGCTGGCCAAGGGCGAGGACCGTAAACAGCGGATCCTGGCGGTTGCGCAACGGCTGCTCACCCGTAACGGCTGGCGCAATACGACATTGGCCCAGATCGCCGGCGAAGCCGGGGTCAGCCCCGCCGGCCTACTGCACCACTTCGAATCCAAGGAACAGCTGCTCCACGCGGTGCTCGACGCCCGCGACGCCGATGACGACGCCCATGCGGATCGGGCCGGCGAGCTGATCTCCGAAATCGCCGCGGTCGCCGATCGGTTCTACCGGTCGCCCGAACTGATTGGCACCTACGCCGTACTGCTCGCGGAGAACGTCGACCCCGACGCTCCGTTGCACGATCGTCTGGTCGCCCGGTACCAGGGTGCGGTCAACATCATCACCGAGCTCATCCGACGCGGTCAGCGCGCTGGCCAATTCCGCATGGATATGGACGTCACCGTCAAGGCGGTCCAAATTCTCGCCTTCATCACCGGAATGGAGACCACATGGTTGCTCAATCCTTCGATACCACTGACCGAGGTCTTCAAGGAGTACGCGGAATCGTTGGCTCGGGACATGGCACCGCCGAGCTAGGCGTGCGATACCGGCTGGATGTGGTCGCAGCCGACGTCGCCGATGTGGTGAAGTTCGCCGGCGGTTGGCTGTTCGACCGGGCAATGGCGGGATGGGATGTCACGGTGATTGTCGCCGAGCATGCCGACGAACGCCCGTTACAGATTCTCGGCGCCCAGATCGTCGACCTCGAAGACGCACTGGCGTCAGTGGAACGCCGTCCGCCGCCGCAGACTCTGGCGGCCGCAGCCGACCTCTTCGGCTGTGATTCCCGGGTTCGACAGGGCGTCGTGCAAGCTCTCGATCAAGGCGCCACCGAAGTCACCCTGTGGGGTGAAACCTGGCCGGCCGAACTCGACGACAGCGTCGGTCTGGTCCAGCACTGGCTGAGCGCGGCGGCCCAGGCATTCAAAGCCCAGGCGCTCGCGGCAGCCGCAATGCCCCAAGAGTCGATCGGACTGACCGAGACGTTCCGCAGCAGGGTGATGGCCTGCCCGTCGGTCGAGGCCGACCTGATTCCGGCCAGCTGACTCGCAGCCGGCGCGCTCGCACCCCCGCACGTTCTTGCTGCGTTGACGTGGCGGCATGCTCTATGGAAATCTAATACTCAAAGCTGAGAGGGACGTTCTCATAGCGAAGATTGCCGAACGGAGGAGCAGATGGTGAACGACGTCACCGAAATGGATTTCTTCCGCGGCAGCGAGCTCATCGCGGACCCCTACCCCTACTACGAGGCGCTGCGGGAGCAGTGCCCGGTCACTCGGGAGAAGCACCACGACGTCACCATGGTGACCGGCTGGGAGGAAGCCTGCGCGGTCCTCAACGACGCGGAGACGTGGTCCTCGTGCATCTCCGTGACCGGCCCCTTCCCCGGCTTTCCGGTATCCCTGGAGGGTCTGGGAGAAAGTGAGGTCACCGAGCTGATAGAGCAGCACCGTGACGAGCTGCCATTCAGCGACCAGCTGCCCACGCTTGATCCGCCCACCCACACCAACCACCGCTCCTTATTGATGCGGCTGATCACCCCGAAGCGCCTCAAAGAGAACGAGGACGCCATGTGGGTGCTCGCCGACCAAGTGCTCGACGAATTCTTGGCGCCTGGCGAAGGCGAATGGATCAAGGGCTTCGCGGGTCCCTTCACGCTGCTGGTCATCGCCGATCTGCTGGGCGTACCTATGGAAGATCGCGACAAGTTCGTCAAGGGCATCCGCGAGCACTCGGGGGGCGGCATCGGAGGCACCGGCAAGGAATCACTGGCGCACAGTCCGCTGGAATTCCTCTACGGCCTCTTCTCCGACTATGTGCGGGACCGCCGGCGCGAGCCTCGCGACGACGTACTGACGGGCCTGGCGACCGCGACCTACCCCGACGGCTCGACTCCTGATGTCGAGGATGTCGCCCGCGTCGCGAGCAACGTCTTCTCGGCGGGCCAGGAAACCACCGTGCGACTACTGGGCGCTTCGTTGCAGACCATGGCGGAGCGCCCCGACATCCAGGCACAGTTGCGCAAAGACCGCAGCATGATCCCCAACTTCATCGAAGAGGCGCTTCGAATCGAGAGTCCGGTCAAGGGGGACTTCCGGATGAACCGGGTGCCCGTCAACATCGGCGGAGTCGACCTTCCCGCCGGCACCACAGTGATGGTCGTGCAGGCCGCCGCCAACCGCGATCCGCGTCGGTTCGAACACCCCACCACATTCGATCCGACTCGGAAGAACGCCCGCCAGCACATCTCGTTCGGGCGCGGCATCCACAGCTGCCCCGGGGCGCCACTGGCGCGGACCGAGACCCGGGTGGCCATCGAGCGGCTACTCGACCGCACGGCGGACATCCGGATCAACGAGCGCGTTCACGGCCCGGCGAATGACCGTCGCTACCAGTATGTTCCGACCTACATCCTGCGCGGCCTGACCGAGCTGCACTTGGAGTTCACGCCGGCATGAAGGTCTGGGTCGACGACCAGCGCTGTCGCGGTCATGGCGTGTGCGTGACGCTGTGCCCAGATGTGTTCAACCTGACCGACGATGGCTATGCAGAGGCGATACCAACCGATGTACCAACAGAATTAGAGGCGGATACCCAGGAGGCCATCGACTGCTGCCCCGAGCAGGCCATCGCCGAAAGCTGACCAGACCCACACGCACACAAGGAGACTTACTGCCTATGCCTAAGGGATATGTCATCCTCACCGAGGCAATCAAGGATCCGGAGGGCATGAAGGCCTACGCCCAGGCTGCCGGAGCGGCGATGGGCGGTGTCAACATTCTCGTGGTGGATACCGCACCCAAAGTCATCGAAGGCAGCTGGCACGGCGACCAGACCGTCGTGCTGGAATTCGAATCGGTGGACGCTGCGCGTGCCTGGTACGAGTCCGAGGCCTACCAAAAGGCCACGAAACTGCGCCAGGCCGCTGCCGACTGCAACGCCGTGATCCTCTCCGGATTTGGCTGAGCTGCAACCGATTCTAGTCGTCGTCGGGAGGCGGGAAGCGGCTCGGGCAATACGTCGTGAAGTCGAGCACCAACTCGTCTCGCTGACCCTGACGCGGCAGACCGCGCACACCAGCATTTTGAATCGTCAGGAACAGGCGTACGATAGCGTCCCGATTCAGCTCCTTCGCGGCCGCATCAAAGCCGGCCAGTATTTTCGGGACATCATCGCGGTCTAACGCTACCAATTCGTGATCTTCTGGACCCGTTCGGTTATTTCGATCTCATCTGTCAACTCACATATGGCCGAACCGTGTGACGCGATGCGCCCGTACATGTCCAGCAAGCCCTGGCCGTAAATCCTTTTGAGGTCGTTGATGTAGCGGCGGAGATCTTCGGTGTCCTGCGGATCGGGCTTTTCGATTTCTGCTAAATGCTTCTGGAGCAGTTCGTCCGGACGTGTATTGGCCGCCGTCAGGAACTCCCTGATGTGGGTCTCTAGGTCGGCGTCCATCGCTGTTCAAACCTACCCACTGGTAGCAGATACAGCGCGCTGAGCCGTTATTCGACGATCGAGATGGCCTGCCGCGGGCATTGCCGGACCGCGTCGCGCACCTGTGCTTCGTTCTCCGGCGTGACGTCCTCCTGCAGGACGGTAAGCATGTCGTCATCGCCGAGCTGGAACACCTCCGGGATGATGCCCATGCACACCCCGTTGCTTTCGCACAGACCCCAGTCGACGTCGATCTTCTTGGTCATTCGAGCTCCCTCACCGCAATACCTTCACCGGTACGTTTAGCCAGCCCGCGACGTTTTGCATGGTGACTCGTTTGCAGCCCTCCCAATTCACCTCGTAACGAGGCATGAAGTCGAGCAACTTCTCCAGTGCGATCCGGCTTTCCATCCGAGCCAACGCTGCGCCCAGGCAACTGTGGATCCCGTACCCAAGGCCGAGGTGTTGCGCCTCGGTCTGGTCACGCTCGATGTCGAATGTGTCCGCGTCGGTGAAGGCATCGGGGTCTCGGTTCGCCGCGGCCTTCATCAAGAACACCGGCTTGCCAGCGGGAATCGTGCCACCGCTGGTGTGCGCTTCTTTCAAGGTCCAGCGGACGTTGTACTGCACGGGTCCTTCGTAGCGCAACAACTCTTCGACGGCGCCCGGGAGCTTGCTGCGGTCTCGTTCCAGCTTCTCCCACTGGTCTGGGTTGCGGGCGAAGAGCACGGCCGCGCTACCGATCAACTTGGTGACGGTCTCGGCGCCGGCCCCGCCTAGCAGCGTGGCAAACCCGCATATTTCAATATCGTCGAGCTTGCGAGTCTGACCATCCTCGCCGGGGATTTCGGCGGCAATCAGCTTGCTGATCATGTCGTCCTGCGGGTTTTCGCGCCGCTCCTGCACCAG
Source organism: uncultured Actinomycetota bacterium (assembly GCA_963744835.1). GTDB lineage: Bacteria > Actinomycetota > Actinomycetes > Mycobacteriales > Mycobacteriaceae > Mycobacterium. Next base: position 135,737 of record CAVUVB010000005.1, on the reverse strand, counting down.
CCCGAAGTAATACATCGCGGTGTCGATGTTGGCCTGCATGCCGGCTTCGCTGATTTCGATCTGTCCCGGTTCCCGGTGCAGGCTGGTGTCGATCCAATGCCGCAGCGTTTGGCGGTATTCCTCCGGCACTCCGGCCATCGTGGTGATGACTTCGACGGGGAACGGCCCGGAGAAGTCCTGCACGACGTCGAACTGGTCGGGATCGGCCGCCTTCAGGTATTTGTCGACGAGGTCGACGACTGTGTCGTGCTGCGATTGAATGGCCCGCGGCGTGAAAGCCTTGTTGAGCAGGCTGCGCATGTGCCGGTGTTCCGGCGGATCCATGAAAATGATCGACCTCTGCTCGGCGGAGATCCCCTTGCGCACCATCGCCAGGTCGCAACCACGGCTTGAGGAAAAGGTCTCGAAGTCCTTGAGCGCGGCGGCCACGTCCGCGTGGCGGGTCAGCGCGTAGAAGTCCTCTTTCTCGTCGTAGTAGAGCGGTGCGTCCTCACGCATTCGTCGATAGATATCGAACGGATTGGTGAAGTACTCCTCGGAGAACGGATCAAAGACGACCTTCGGCTTGGTCATTGCACCCTCCTTCGCGCCCGGTGAGCGGCCTACACCTTTACGACGGAATGCTTGACTGTAACGCTAACGGTAGACGGTTCATCGCGTGCCGAAAAGACCTCATCTCACCGCCGCTATCGCGGCATCGATGACGTCGTCGAGCACGCCCAGGTCACCGCCAAGCTCGGCGGCGATCCCCTGGCCACGGCTACGTCCTTGCCGACGAATTCACCGGCCATGTCGACGAAGGACGAAACCGATCCCCCCGCGGCGACGATGTCCAGCACCCGACTCGCCGCGCTGCCATGCGGGAGCGCGGCCAGCAGCGTCGACTCCGGCACACCGAGCCGCGCACCCAGCTCGACGGAGCCGGACAGCAATCCGATCTGTGCCGCGAACAACGCGTTGTTGACCAGCTTCACCTTCTGCCCGGCGCCGAGCGGGCCGACGTGCAGGACCGGATCGCCGTAGCAGCTCAACGCCGGGCGGACTCGGGCGACGGCGTCGTCGGCGCCGCCGACAAACAGCGTGAGGCTGCCGGCCGCGGCGTTGTGCGGGCCCCCGCTGACCGGTGCGTCGACCACCTCGACGCGGTGCCGTGCGGCGCGCGCGGCGATGGCCTCGACGGTGCGCGGACTTCCGGTGGTGTGCACCACCAGGGTCGAGCCGGGCGCCATGCTCGCGAGCAGGTCGTCCGCCAGACAGACCTGCTGCACTTGCTCGTCGGTGAACACGCAGACCACCACGGCGTCCGCCCCCGCGCTCAGCTCGGCGGTATCGGCGACCGCGCTGGGCGCCCAATTCAGCGATCGCACGCGCGCTTCTCGGCGGATCTGCCCAGCACCTGCACGTCGTGACCGGCTTCGACGAGACGGGCCACCATGGGGCGTCCCATGCGTCCCGCGCCGACGAATCCGATTCTCACCGCGGATGTTCCATCAGGGCCAGCGCGGCGTCGGCGGCGTCAAGCACGGCCCCGCCGGTAACGGCGGCGGCATCGGCGATGTCGGCGACGCAAGCGGACGTCCTTCTGCAGCAGCGCTCCGGCGAGGCCGGCGAGCCGGTCCAAACCGCCGGTGCCGCCGCCAAGAGCGTTGAGCGCGAAGCTGTTCCCGCTGCCGCGCGAGATCACCTCGGTGAGCCGGTCCGGTAAGACGCCGAGAGCTTCGCCAAGACTCAGGGTGGCAGCCGCGGTGCCCAGGTTGGCGGTGAACAGCAAGTTGTTCAGCAGCTTGGTGGTCTGTCCGGAGCCCAGATCGCCCAGATGCACGATCGGGTCGGCGTAGGTCTCGAATACCGGGCGGCAGCGTTCGACGACGTCCGCGTCACCGCCGACCATCACCAGCAGACGGCCTTCGGCCACCGCCGGCGCACCACCGCTGACCGGCGCGTCGATCACCGAAACACCCTGTGCACCAGCCTTCTTCGCCAACTCACGGCACGTGTCGGGATGCACGGTGCTGTGGATGGCGATCACACCGCCCGGCTTGAGCCCGGCCAGCACCCCGCTCTCGCCGCCGGTGACCTGTTCGACGTCGGCGTCACCGACCACGCAGAGGCACACGAGATCGCTGGCAGCCGCGAGTTCGGCCGGTGAGCCGGCGACCTTGGCGGCGGTGTCGGCGAATGGCTCGAGTGACGCCGGCCTGCGCGCCCACAGTGTCGTCGCGAAAGCCGCCGTCGACGATCCGCCCGGCCATCGGGCCACCCTGACTGCCCAACCCGATGAATCCGACGCGCATCAACCGGCCTCCAAATCGGGACTTTCATGCGCCGCTGAGCGACGCATTCGCTCGACGAACGACAGCACCGTCGCGTGGTAGGCCGCGGCGGTGTGGCCGAGGCTGATGTTGTGTCCGGCCTCGGCTTGCTCGATTGATCGACGAACCGCGGCGCGCGGTGAACATGGCCGCGATCTCGGCCATGCGCCGGCATCCGCCTGCCAAACCTTCTCGTGCTCGGCGATGCTGAACTGCACCGGCACGCGCACGCGCGGGCGCGAGTGCGGGAAAGTCCTGGCGCGGCCAGTTGGTCACCATCGGTCCTCGTAGGGCGGCGCCCCCGGATACACCGTCGCGCCGGTGAGCACCTCGGGCGGATACAGTTCGGCGGGCTGCCACAACAGTTCGCGCAGGCCCGACCGGGCGGCGGTCGCGGTCGCTGTCTTCAGGATCTCGCGGGCCGCCGGGTGGTATTGCCGCCCGGTGCCCGCCAGTTCGACGCCGAGCAGGTCGCGCGCGCTGCATCCGTCGGCGGCCATCCGCAGCGCCAGTTCGCAGCCGGCGGAGTGCGCCATCACGAACACCCCGGCGCCGCGGGCGTTCGCCGAGGATCTTGTCGACCGCGCCGTACGCCAGCTCGACGCGTTGCTCGGGTGCGGCCATCGCGTCCGGGTACGGCGCCGAGCCGCCGTAGCCGGGCCGGTCGAGCGCCACCACCGTGAACCCGTGCGCCGCGCCGGTCGCGCAGCAGCGACAACTCGGGATGGCCGGGACAGTCGAAGTAGGCCGCGGTGGTGCCGCCGCCGTGGATCGCGACGATGACGCGCCCGCGGTCTCGGCAGCCTCGGCGACCAGCGCCGACATCGGCACGCCGTCGACGATGACGACGCCGGGGCCGGGGTGCGGTCATGTGTCGGCCCGCAGCAGCATCACGCCGCTCGGGGTCAGGCCGCCGCTGCTGACCACGGCGACCCGGGCGTCGGCGACCTGCCGCTCGCCGGCCTCGCCGCGCAGCTGCGTGACCGCCTCGTGGATCAGGCCCATGCCGTGGGTGCGGCCGTGCGACAGCTGGCCGCCGTGGGTGTTCAGCGGCAGCACGCCGTCGCGGGCGATGTTCTTGCCGCCGTCGAGGAAGTCCTTGGCCTCGCCGATGCCGCAGAACCCCAGCGCCTCGATCCACGACAGGCAGTTGAACGTGAACCCGTCGTAGAGCTCGGCGACGTCGACGTCGCTGGGCCGCAGCGAGGTTCGCGTCCACAGGTGCGCGGACTGGCCCAGCACCTGCGGCTCGTGGGTCAGCGTGCTCTGGTCCCAGTCGATGCGCTCGATGATCTGGGTGCCGACCGCCTCGACCAGCACCGGCGGCTTGGCAGTGTCGCGGGCGGCGTCGACGGCCGAGACGATCACCGCGACCGCGCCGTCGCACGGCACGTCGCAGTCGTAGAGCCCGAACGGCGTGGTGATCAGCCGCGCGTTCAGGTAGTCGTCCATCGTCATCGGGATCGCGGTAGATCGCCGTCGGGTTCAGCGCGGCGTTGGCGCGCTGGTTCAGCGCGATCCAGCCGAGCGTCTCCCTGGTGGTGCCGTACCGGTGGAAGTGCCGCTGCGCGTTCTGCGCCAGCGTGTGTGCCGCCGACGTCGCGCCGAACGGCATCTGCCAGCCGGCGGTGCGCGCCCACCGGACGGGACGATCTTGCCCTGCTTCATCAGCTCGTTGAAGGTGGCCTCCCACAGCGTGCGGAAGCACAGCACGTGGCGGGCCAGCCCGCCGGCGACCGCCAGCATCGCCGCGATCACCGAGCCGCCGGGGCCGAAGGTCTCCATGCCGCCGTTGTTCCACGTCGGCCGGATGCCCAGCGCAGCCTCCAGCGCGGTGACCCCGCCCTCGCCGAAGCCGCCGAATTGCCGCCGCCGGGATAGGTCGACAGGCCGTCGATGTCGTCGAACGTCAGGCCGGCGTCGGCGATCGCCGCCTCGCAGGCGTCGATGGTCAGCGACAGCGGCGGCACCATCAGCCGGCGGCCGATCTCCGACATGCCGATCCCGGTGATCGCCACCTTGTCCTCGAACTTCTCCGGCGTCAGCATCGGCCGGACGTGTTCGCCGAAGCGCTCCGGCGCGATCTCGTCGATCGGCAGTGCGGCCGGGCTCGGCGTCGCCGGCGGGCGGAACAGCGGCAGCCAGACGTCCTCGATCGTGCTCGAAGACGACCTCCACCGGCTGACCGAGCTCGAGTTCCTCGGGATCGCAGTCGACGATGTTGGTGGTCAGCCGAACCCGCGGGTCCTCGACGATCGCGACCTGGGCGACCACGTACGGCGGCGGGCAGCCCGGGCAGGCTGAACCGGTGGTTGACGGTGAAGCCGGCCAGCGTCGCCCGACCCGACACCGCCCGCACGCCCATGTCGTGGGATGCGGCAGTAGCGGCAGACCGGTGCGGGCGGATGGATCAGCGCAGTGCAGTCAGCGCATTCCTGGAGGCGCAGCGCGCCGTCGGCGCCCGAGGTCCAGAAGAATTCGTTCTCGTCGGTGACCACGGGCAGCTGGGCGTCCGGTCAACGGGTGAACCCCCACTCGGCTTCGTTCGCTTCGGTTTTCAGGTGCTCGGCGGCTCCTCGGCACCGCCCGACCGCGGATGCGGCTCGGCGTCGCCGGTGCTCGCCCCACTCGGTGATCGCGTGCACCGGGCAATCCAATAGCGCCCGCATCACCGCGTCGCGGTCACCTTCGGCGACGTCGCCGTTGCCTTCCAGCGACGCGTATCCCCAGTCGTCGAGCGAGAAGTACCCCGGCGCGTGCTTGGCGCACACGCCGAAGCCGTCGCACACCGTGCGGTCGAGCCGGATCCTCATGCCTGGACTCACCGCCTCCACCTCGTAGGGCCGGTCGGCTTTGAAAGCGCCGAGTTGGCATGTCTGGCAACCATTGTCGAGATGACTCTGGACCGCGTCGGGGAACTTATCCAGCAGGCTTGCGGCGACATTGGTGGCGGCGTCCAACGTCGCGCATGCGCCGCGGCCGCGGAGCACCACCGACCACCGGCGCAGCCTTGCCAGATCCTCGTCGGTGGCGACACCGTCGCGCAACGCGCCGGCCACGGCGGCCATCGCCGCGGTCCCGTTGAAACACGAGCCGCACTGCCCGGCGTTCTCGCGGTCGAAGTACGCCAGCACCGACGCGGCGACGGCGACCGGGCAGTCGTCGGTGATCACAGCTATCGCACCGTTACCCAGGCCGCTGCCGAGGCCGCGTAGGGTCTCGTGGTCCAACGTGGCATCGAGCACTGAGCGATTGAGCAGGCCGGCGAAATACCCGCCCAACAGCGCACCCTCGTACCTGATCAGGCGAAACACCGTGCAGGCAAGCAGTTCGGTGAACGGTAAACCGTGCGGGATCTCGTAGAGCGCCGGGCGGTCGCCCGGCGCCGGTGAGGGTCACCAGAAAGGTCCCGGTGACAGCGACGTGCCCAGCGAGCGGAACGCCGCTGAGCCGTGGCGTTGCAGATAGGGCAGGTTGGCCAGCGTTTCGACATTGCTCACCAGCGTGGGGAGCCCGCCGACACCGCTTCTGGAAAGGTCGTGGCGGCTTGTCCGTCGGTTTCACCGGCCCGCCGTTGATCGCGCGGACGGCAGCGGTTTCCTCGCCGGCGATGTATCCCGGTTCGACGGTCCACACCTCAACCGCGATGCCGCCCAACGTGTCTGGTTCTACCTCGGACAGCGCGGTTTCCACACTGCGCGCAGACTCCGCGTCGGATACGTAGACGTAGGCGCGGTCGGCGGCCACCATCGCCGCCGCAAGCCGAAGTCCGTCGAGCACCAGGTGCGGCCGGTGTCGCAGCAGCCACCGATCTTTGATCGAAGCGGGTTCGCCCTCTTCGCCGTTGGCGACCACGACGGTGTCGCCGGCAGCCGGCCCGTTGGCGCGCACCGCGCGCACCTTGACCGCGAGCGGAAACGCCGGCCCCGCCTCGTCCGAGCAGTCCTGCGGATTCGACCTCACGCAAGCAGTTCATCGGCATCGGCGAGGGGCTGGTATCCGCCGAGTCCCCGGTACGCGGCGAAGTCTTCGCGGGCCTGGCCACCCTGGTCACCCAGCAGCCTGGGCGTGAAGCCGGGCGATGAGGCGATTGTGATAGCCGGTGCAGCGCTGGTCTCCATCAGCTGGCCCCCGACCGTCACGGTTAGGCTTGCGCACATGCGGACTGCGGTTGTACGCGTCAACGTTGACCCGGAAAACGCGCTAGCGCCTGCACAACTAGCGGAGGGCATGGCGGTGCTCCTCGGGCTTGTAAGCCGACGCGGGCGGCAATGTCGAGATGTCATCGTCAAGGATCTCGCTGCCATGCCTGCCGGTCGCCGTGAGGTGGAGCTGTTGATCGCCTGCGACGATGTCGACGTGGCCAAGCAAGCCGCGATTGACCTGTGCGCGAAAGCTTTTGTGACCACCCCGGTGCCCGGCGTGGTCACCTTTATCAGCAGGGGAACCGATGACGACGCGCACGGTGTGCTGTCCGGGTTCGGGCTCACCGGCGAAATCGTCCGAACGCCTGGCGATGACGGCTTCGATATCGTCCACGTGACGTTGCGTGAAGCCGACCTCGAGCGCGTCCCCGAAAGCCGGATCCATACGGCGCTGGAGGCATCGCTGAACTGCGAGGTCCACATTCGCACGGTTTAGCGCATCAGCTGCCCAAGAACTCCAGGATCGCGGGCGCGGCCTGCACCCAGGTATCGAACATGTTGAAGTGCTTGACCTTGCCCTGCGGCGCGCTCTTCGGACGCACGCTCCCACGCATCCTCCGGCCAGGGTGGGTCGATGAGCTTTGATCCCTTGATCAGGCAGCTCACTTCTAGCGAGGTGCGCTTGGGGTGATCCATGTCGTTCTCGCCGCCACGAATGATCAATGTGGGAACCTGGATTTGGTCGAACATCTCGTCGGGGACACCGGGAATGGTCTGTCCCGGCTTGGAGACGAACGCGTTGAGCCAGCGCAGCATGACTTTGAGGAACTCGTCGGAGTCGAAGTCGAGGAAGCGCTGCTTGTTGGTCGGGTTTTCCTCGATGCGGTCACGCCATTCCTGCACCTTCACCACGCCATCCATTCCGGTGCCGCGCACCGCGAGAATGCTCGGGACGATGTAGAAGGAACCGAGCACGAACGTGCCGTAAATGCCGCCGACGATGTTCCACACCACCAGCTTCTCGACGAGTTCGGGGTAAAGCATCGTGGTCAGCATGGAATCCCTTGCCCCACCGGAGCCGCCGGCGAGGATGCACCGCTTGATGCCGAGCGCGCCCAGCAGGCCGTGCAACGTCTCGGCGCGCATGTGCGATTCGCTTTGCCCGTAGAACTGCACGTCGGAGGCACCGCAATTGGGCCGGTCCCATAACAACACCCGATAACCCCCGGCAGCCAGAGCCTCTGCCAGCGGACGCAGACCGGGAATTTCCTTGCTGAACCGGCCGCCCGGTGTCAGGGCTATGAGATCGCCTGACTCACCGAGGATTTCGTAGACGACGTTGCCACCGTTCACCTCGATAGAAGACATAGATTCTCCTTCTACGTCAGGCCATCACGACGACGTCGTTGCCGACGACTCGCACCGGGTAGGTGCGGATGCTCCATTCCGGCTTGACCGCGGTCGTGCCGGTCGCCAGCTCGAAACCCCATTGGTGCCAGGGGCAGTAGATGTACTCCTTGTCCCGCACCATCACCGCATCTCCCGGGGCGGTTTCGTCGACGACGGTGCGTCCCCGGACACGCCCCGAGCACAGCGGACCGCCTTGGTGTGGGCAGTAATTCGCGATGGCATAGAAGGAGCCGTTGACGTTGTAGACGCCGACACCGTGCCGTCCGATAGGCACCAGCTTGTGCTTGCCCGGCGGGATCTCGTCAACCGCGGCAACAACGTGCTCTCGGCCCTGGGCGAGACGGGGCTCGGGCCGTTTGGTGTCTTCCGGCAACTCAGAGCACCCGGACTTGACCCTCGAGGACGGGAACCGTCTCCGGAAGGTGATATGTCGCGATGCCGTTTTTGTACATCACCGCGTCGCGCGCGGCTTTGGGCAGGTGCTTGACCAGCCACCGCGGGTCATCGAAGGTCCAGTGCGGGTAGTCCGAGGAGAAGAGCAGGATCTTCTCGCACTCCATCCACTCCAGTGCGCGCCTCAGCTCGGTCTTGTCCTCGGGGTAATCCAGGGGCTGCGTGGTGAACTTGATGTGGTCCTTGACGTAGTCCGACGGCTTGCGCTTGATGTCGACCCACGATTTACGGGCTTCGTAGATCGCGTCCATCCGCCACATCAGCGGCAGGATCCAGCTGAATGCATGCTCGACGAAGACGATCCGCAGCGTCGGGAAGCGGTCGAAGACACCGTCGAAGATCAGGCTCATCACCTGGTTCGCGGCCAGCAGCGAGTAGGTGACCATGAAGTCGTGGTTGTAGCTGGGGAATCCCACCGGCGGGGCCGGCAGCTCGTCGAACTGGCTGCGCGATAGGTGACAGCTCACGGGGATGTCGTGCTTGGTAGCGGCCGCCCAAATCGGATCGTACTTCGGATCGCCCCACGACGGCCGCGGCTCGGCCTTGATCAAAATCTGCGCCATGAACGGGTGTCCGGCCCACTTCTCGATCTCGCGCGCGGACTCTTCGGGCTCCTCGATGGCGGCACAGATCGAACCGCGCCACCGCTCGTGCCAGTTGTTGTGGCTGTCCAGCCAGTGGTTGGCCTGCCAGTCGTTCAATGCGGCCGCCATCGCGTGCTGCGCCTCGGGTAGGCGGGCCGGGTAGGCGCCGGGTTCCAGGATCGCGATGTCGGAGCCCGCTTCCATGATCAGCTGGCGGAACGCCATGTCCGGGTCGCTGCCGGCGAATTCGCCGTCGGGGGAAGGTGTCGGTGCGCATCGCGTAGGTGTGCGCGTAGTCGGGAGCGTCGTAGTAGATCTGCTCGCCCACGTTGCGGGTGAGGAAGTACTTGCTGCGCCACGGCTCGGGGATGTACTGGACGAGCTCGCCGCGCCTGGGCGCCGGGTGGACATCCGAGTCGACGCACCGAACGGCAATGCGCTCGGCTGCGGGAACGCGTTCTTGTGAGTGGGTCAGCGTCATGTCGATCTCCTCGCTCTCCCTTGGTTCCTTCTATTCTGCGACTAGCCGGTCGCAAGTCGACCGGTCGACCGAAATGTCGATCCCGTACAGGTTGGCCGCGTTGCGCCAGCACAGCTTCGCGCGTTGCTCGGCGGACAGCGCCTTGGGCAATTTGTGGATGTCGCCGCACTGCCAGTGCGGGTAGCTCGAGCCGAACATCACCATGTCGTCCTTGCCAGTGAAGCCGAACCACTCGCCGGCGAAGTCCGTGTCGCCGGGGCCGTCGAGGCTGCCCTGGACGAAATACACGTGTCCTGGCAGGTAGTCGCTGGGGATCCGGGGGGCCCAAGGCGTTTGCTCGAGGTGTGGCCGGCCGAAGGTGTCCATCCGCCAGATGAACGGCGTGATGAAGTCCGCCGCGCCGTCGCCCCAGACGAACTTGAGGCCGGGAAAGCGTTCGAACACCCCCTCGGCGATCATGTTCATCTGGTGGTACAGGTAGTTCAGCGCCATGAAGCTGACGTACTGCTCGTAGGTGCGGGTGTTGCCGGACGGGGTCGGCGGATTGGCGATGCCCGAGCCGACCTCGATGTGCGCGGCAACGGGAAGGCCAGCATCGACCGCCGCGTCCCACAGCGGCCAAAACTGCGGCTTGCCGTAGAGCTCACGCGACTGCAGCGGGACGCCGATCTGAACGACGCGCGGGTGCGCACGCAACTTCTCGATCTCTTTGAGTGCACCGGCGATGTCGTCGGGGTTCACCCGGATTGTGCCGCGGAACCGGTCCCCGAACTGGCTGTGCTCGAGCCACTTCGACACCATCATCTCGTTGTGGGCGGCGTGCAGGGCGCTACCCAGATGCCGGTCCGGCATGATGCCGCGCGCCATCGGATGCAGGACCGCCACATCGACGCCGCGCTTCGAAAACAGTTCGTTGGCAACGAATTCCGGATCCGAACCCGGGTACTGGCGGTCCGGCCCCTCGGTGTTGGGCGCATACTCGCCGCCCGGCGCCCCGTACCAATCCATCTCGTAGTCGGGGAAACCACGACTCTTGAACGGTTCGCGCAACACCGAGCGCAGCTCTTTGTTGGACGAGAAGAAGATGTGCACGCTGGCATCGATCAGCGGCGTGCGCGTCCCGTCTGGGTGTTCTATCACCTAAACCACCCTCCACGGCTCCGACAATCTTGCCGGGCCTGCTGGCCATACGATAGGCAATCTAACATTTCCATTCATCGCCTATCAGCGGGGTTTCCGGTAAGCATTTCGATTAATCATCGCGCCTGGTAGCGGTCACAATTGCGGGCAGTGCGCGAAGTGTTGTTCTTGCTTACCGATAATATCATTCTCCGAATTTGGGGGTCCTCGCCACCGGCCCCACAGTGACCCCGGCAGCCCGTTCGATGGGTCTGATGGCCGAGGTGAAATCCGAGTCGGCGCCCTCGTCGTTCAGCGTGGTGTCCCAGAGTCGTCCGACCACTTCGGCGACCTCAACGGGCTCTTGCTGGTGAAAGCACCTGACGAGATTGTTACTGTGCTAATAAGAGAATACTATTCTCACAGCACGTTGACTGATCGAAGGAGCTGGCCGGGATGCTGTTGGAATTCGACGCTGATCAGCGGCTTTGGCAGGAAACGGTGCGCGACGCTGTTGGCAAGCAATGCCCACCGACTCTGGTCCGAAGTGTTGTCGAAGACGAAGTGGACCCGACCCCGGTCTGGAAGGCCTACGTGGAGCACGGCTGGACCGAGATGAGCGACCCGGAGACCGCCGTCGAGCTGGCCATCGTGCTGGAGGAGCTGGGCCGCGCGACCGATCCCACCCCGTTCTTGGCGACGATGAGCCAGTTCGCTCCGTTGGCCGCGGATCGGTTCGACCCGCAGGCCTCCGGAACCGCCGTCTACACCGGAGTGACGGCGCGCCGTGACGGCGAGGAGTGGGTGCTGGACGGCACCGGGAAGCATGTGCTGGACGGTGACCGTGCCCAGCGGTTGGCGGTGGTGACCGACGCCGCGGTCTTCATCCTCAGCGCCGACGAGGTGGCGGGGCAGCTATCCAGGCGACGCAGCTCGGTGTTCGACCCGGTGTTGCATGTCGCAGACCTGACGTTCGACGGCGTCCGGGTGCCCGACACCGCCCGGGTCAGTGTCGATGCCGAGCGGGCGCGTCACATCGCGCTGATGGGTATGGCGATGACGATGGTCGGTGCCTGCCAACGCATCCTGGACTTGGTTCTCGACCATGTGCGCAGCCGCCACCAATTCGGGGTGCCCATCGGCTCGTTTCAGGCCGTCCAGCACAAAGCCGCCGACATGCACGTCGCCGTGGAGCGGGCCCGGGCGCTGGGCTATTACGCGGCGTTGACGATCGCCGAGGACGACCCGCGTCGGCGGCTGGCCGCCGCCATGGCGAAAGCAGCTGCGGGCGAATGCCAGTCGCTGGTCTTTCGCCACGGCCTGCAGCTGTTCGGCGCGATGGGCTTCACCTGGGAGAACGATGTGCAATTCGCACTAAAGCGGGCCAAGGCCGGCGAGCTGATGCTCGGCGGGGCCGCTGAGCACCGGGCAATGATCACCGAGGAATACCGTGCAGCTCACCTTTGATCCCGACGTCGAGGCATTCCGCGCAGAGTTTGTGGCCTTTCTCGACAAGCATGTGCCGGCCACCGCCGCTGAAGCTTTGGAGCGGCCGCGGTCGGTGTCGCACATGCCGGCGTGGGCCCGCCGCTGGCAACGGCTGTTGTTCGACAACGGCTGGCTGCTGCCCACCCAGCCGCCCGAGTTCGGCGGCCGCAACGCCACCGTCTTGCAGCAGTACGTCTACCTGGAAGAGCTGTGCCGGCGGCGGATCTATCACAGCTTCAACCCTCAGGGCGTGAATATCATTGCCGCGTCGCTCATTTCGTTCGGCTCTGAGGAGCAGAAACAACGTTGGGCGGTGCCCATCTTGCGGGCCGAGATCACCGCGTCGTTGGGCATGAGTGAGCCCAGTGCGGGTTCGGATCTGGCGTCGTTGCGTACCAAGGCGGTCCGTGATGGCGACGATTTTGTGGTCAACGGCCAGAAGGTGTGGACGTCGGGGGCCCATGACGCCGATGTGCTGCTGACTTTCGTGCGCACCGATCCGGATGCGCCAAAGCACAAGGGCATCAGCGTGTTACTGATTCCCACCGACACCCCCGGCGTGGTGCGCCGGCCGTTCCCATCCATCTGCGGGCAGGATGACCTGGACTTCAACGAGGTCTTTTTCACCGACGTGCGAGTACCGGCGGAAAACCTTGTCGGGCCGCTGAACCAGGGATGGCGAGTCGCCAATGGATCGCTGGGCCACGAACGCACGATGATGTGGTTGGGTTTCGCCGATCGGCTGGACAACGTTCTCGCCGACTTCGATCCCACCAACGCACTGGAACGTGACCAATACGCCACCACGCTGATGGACTTTTCTGCGCTTCGCCTGCTCGGCTCGGTGGCCCTGGCCCGGGCGGCCCGCGGAGAAGAGGATGTGCCCGCCCTGTCGGTGCTGAAGTTGCTCGGTTCGGAAGCCGAACGGCAAGCATGCGAACATGCCTTGCACGCCGCGGGATCCGAGGGTCTCGTGCACCCCGCATTGACGGGCCGCTACGCACCGATGAACCTGGACCACTACTTCGGCAGCTGGTTTGAGCGCTATGCCCGCAGCTTCTCGGGCACGATCGCGGGCGGCACCTCCGAGATCCAGCGCAACATCATCGCGCAGCGGGTGCTCGGACTACCCACGGGCTGACCTATTGGCGCCAGCAGACGCAGAATCGCCCAAAAGCAGGCTCGTTTAGGCGATTTTACGTCTGCTCGCGGGAGCTCAGTAAGCCCCACTCAGTCGATCTTGGCCGCTTCTTTGCGTTCGGTGATGGGCCTGGCCAGTTCTTGCTCGTCGCAGATTCGCTGCAGCCTGTCGAGGGTCTCGTCCAGACCAGCACCCAGGCTGCGGCCGGGGGTGAAGGTGGCCGGAAGGTTGCGCATGCCCTGGATGACACCGATGGTTTCGTAGTGGACCGTGCCTTCCGGATCGCAGTGGTAGTCGGGCATCCGGTCGAGCACGGCGGTAAGCATGGATTTGAACACCGTACGAGCCACGTTCGACCCGATGCAGCGATGCACGCCGAGGCCGAAACTGAAGTGCCGGTTGCCTTTACGATCCATGACGATCTTGTTCGGCTCGGTGAACACGGATGGGTCCCGGTTAGCCATTGCCCACGAAATCCACAGCCGTTCGCCCTCTTTGAAGTGTGTTCCCTCGATCTCGACGTCGTCGGAGAACGTGCGTCCATCGCCGGGCGCCGGGGTGAAGTAGCGCAGGAATTCCTCGGTGACGGGATCAAGTAGGGTGGCACGCTCGCGGCTGAGCCGCTCGCGCTGATCGGGATGCTGGGACAGCCATTCCATCGAGTGAGCGGTCAACGCGGTGGTGGTGTCGAAGCCGCCGCCGATGACCAGGCCGAGGTTGCCCATGATCTCGAGGTCGGGAGCGGGCTCGCCGTCGATCCGCATCTGAATGAGCGCGTTGACGATTCCCGGCCGCGGGTTCTCCTTGATCTCGATCATGTTGTTCAGCAGATCCAGGCCCATCTGCCGATGCATGGCGACGATACGGTCGATGTCCGGGGAGTGTTCGGGGGTGTATACCGAGGCATGGACCGGCTCGCTGTAAATCGCCCAGTTCTTCAGTGGGATTCCCAGCATCGCCAGCGTCAGCACCGCCGGCACGATGTTGGCCAGGTCGTCGACGAAGTCGATCCGGCCCTGTTCGATCTTCTCGTCGAGGCAAGCCCGCGTCACGTCGTCGATGAAGGGTTCCCATCGCTTCACCGCCGCCGGCGACAGGTAGGGGTTGAGCACGGTGCGATAGGTGCGGTGCTCAGGGTCATCCATTTCCAGGATGCCGCCGCGCACACCGCTGGCTCGCTTGGCCTTCGGGATCGAGATGCCCTGGTAAGCCGGGCGCTCGCCCGTGAGGTCGTGGTCGTTGGAGACAACCGGGCAGCGAGCCAGCTCGAACACCGCCTGGCTGCCGGCGGCGACCCAGTGACCGTCGTAGGTGTCGGTCCAGGCGACCGGGCACTTTTCGTGCATCTCTTCGGTGATCTTCTCGAACTGGCCCCGGTACTCCGGAGTGTGCCGATCAAAGTGATACCGGTTCTTCTTGCGATCGCTGTCGCTCACAGTCTCGTCGACGCTCACGGTGTTGACTCCGTAATCAGGATGGCTTGTTCCGGGCAGGACTGGGCGGCTTCCCGGACGAGGTCTTCCTGGTCGGGCGGAACGTCTTCCGACACTGCCGACGAATGACCTTCGATATCGTCAAGCACGAAAGAATCCGGCGCGATCATCGAGCACAGCGTGTGCCCCTGGCAGCGATCTGAATCAACCCGAACTTTCACAACTTTCCCTTACGTGCGGTAGTCGTACCACTTGAGGTATCCGCCGGCATCGACGCGCAGTTGCATACCTGTCACATACCTGGCCTCGTCCGAGGCCAGCCACAGCACGGCATTGCTGATGTCCTCGGGCTCGACGTAAGGAATGTTCATCGCCTGCTGGACGCCGAAAACCGGCTCGGCGTCAGCCCGAGTCGGGTTTTCCAGATCGGGCCGAAACGAACGGTACATCGGCTCGCTCTGCAGCATGTCGGTATTGGTGTTCGTTGGGTGAACGACGTTGGCCCGAATCCCGACAGCCGACAGCTCGGTGGCCAGGTCGTGCATGTAGTTCGACAGTGCCCGCTTGGAGTGCACATAGGCCATCCCGCCCGGGTCGCCGCCGGGGTTGTCTTTCTTGGCGGTGTCCATCAGCGCGGCGGTGGATCCGGTGGCGATGATCGACGCGCCCTCGCCAAGGTGCGGCAGCGCAACCTGAATCGCATTGATTGTCCCGATCAGATTGGTATTGATCACGTCGCACCAGGCCTGCAGCGGCGGCTGGCCCTTCATGCCGGCGATGCCGGCCTGGGCCACCACGATGTCGAGCTTGCCGAACTCGGCGAGGCCCTCCGCTAATGCGGTTCGCAATTGTGCGCCATCACGAACGTCGGCCTGCGCGATCACTACTCGTTGCCCGGTCTTCTCGATGAGTCGGGCGGTCTCGTCGAGGTCCTCCGGTGTGGCCATGGGGTATCCGACGGTGTCGATGTCACGGCACAGGTCGACAGCGATGATGTCGGCGCCTTCCTCGGCCAACCGCACGGCGTGAGAGCGGCCCTGGCCACGCGCCGCACCGGTGACAAATGCGACTTTGCCTTCAACGCGTCCCAAGCGATTGTCCTTTCAGGTGTTTCGGCCGCCGTTGACGCCCAAGATCTGACCGGTGATGTAACCGGCTTCCTCGGACACCAGAAAGGCACATGCCGCGGCGATGTCTTCCGGCTTACCGATCCGGCGTACTGGCGTTGCCGCGATGGTCTTTTCGATGTCGCCGAGGTGGCCGCGTTCCTCGGCGCTACGCAGCATCGGGGTGTCGATGAAACCCGGTGGGACGGCGTTGACTGTGATGCCGTTCGGCCCGTACTCGAGGGCCAGCGACTTGGTGAGCCCGTTGACGGCGGACTTGGCTGCCACGTAGTGCGACATGTACGGGGCACCGGAGTGGGTGCTCGACGAGGAGATGTTGACGATCCGGCCCCACCCGGCTGCCAGCATGTCGGGCAGCACCGCCTGGATCATATGGAAGACCCCATTGAGGTTGACGTCGATCAGCCGCTGCCAATCCTCGAAGTCGATGTGGGTGAACCGCTTGAACCCGTCCAGGCCGGCCGCGTTGACCAGGACGGTGACCGAGCCCAGCTGATCACGGATGGCCGAAAGGGCCGCGTCGACTTGCGACCGATCGGTCACGTCGGCGGTGAAGGCAAATTCCGTCTCGGACGGCTTGAGATCGACGGTCGCGACTTGGTAGCCGTCCTTGCTGAGTCGCTCAGCGACGGCCAAGCCGATTCCGGAACCACCCCCGGTGACGACGGCCGTTGTCACGCGGGCACCCCGGCAGAGGGGGTCTCAGGCACAAAGAATCTCCTTTCCAATTATGAGAACCTTACTCTCACGTTACGGCGGCTCGCAAGGCGGCCGAGAAACCCCGTTCTTCCTGCGAAGATGCCGGGAATTCCGGACGTCCGGAGGTGTTCCGAGCATGGCAGTCTCGTTTCTTTCGTTTGGTTGAATTCTCGTACTCGGAATGTAAGATTCGCCCTGGGTGAGAATGAAATTATCCACGTGTTGAGGAGAGCCGGTATGCCATTGTTGGAGGCGGCCACCATCACCGTGGGTGATAGCCCATCAGTGGAGGGCGGGTCCGAGCCCAATGCTGACCGGCCCTTTCCGGGGGCGGACTGATGGGGCCGCTGGATGGTATCCGCGTTCTCGAGGTCGCCATGTACGGGTTCGTGCCGTCGGCGGGCGCGGTGCTGGCCGAATGGGGCGCAGACGTCGTCAAGGTCGAGCATGCTGTGACCGGTGACCCGCAGCGCGGTTTGCGACAGACCGGCCTGTTGCGCGTCGAGGGCGATCCCAACCCGAACATCGAGCACGCCAACCGGCTAAAACGCAGCGTCGGCCTGGACATGTCAGTGCCGGAAGGCAAAGAACTGCTCTACGAGTTGGCTCGCCGCTCGGATGTCTTCTTGACCAGCTTCCTGCCCGGACACCGGAAGAAGTTCGGCATCGACGTCGACGACATCCGTGCGGTCAACCCCGACATCATCTATGCCAGGGGTAGCGCGCTGGGCCCGCGCGGCGCAGAGTCCGAAAAGGGCGGCTACGACATGACCGCGTTCTGGTGTCGCGCCGGAACCGCTGCCACCATCACCCCGCCCGGGACCGAAGGCATGGTCGGCCCACCCGGACCCGCTTATGGCGACACCATCTCGGGCACCAATCTCGCCGGCGGCATCGCGGCGGCGTTACTCAAACGCGAGCGCACCGGCGAACCGTCGATCGTCGACGTTTCGCTGCTGGGCAGCGGGCTTTGGTCGCTCGGACACACGGTCGCGCTGACCGTGCATCTCGGCCAGCGGATGGAGGCGTTCCCACCCGGCGTGCACGGCTCGCCGATCAACCCGCTGGTGGGCCTTTATGCGACATCAGATGGCCGC
The DNA here is from genome assembly GCA_963744835.1 of uncultured Actinomycetota bacterium. Taxonomy (GTDB): domain Bacteria; phylum Actinomycetota; class Actinomycetes; order Mycobacteriales; family Mycobacteriaceae; genus Mycobacterium. The sequence continues at coordinate 118,248 of CAVUVB010000005.1, read as the reverse complement.
TATATCTCCTTTGTGATGATGCAAGCCAGCAAGTTCTGGGCTGACGTGTGCCGTCATATCGACCAACCCGAACTGGCAGACGACCCGCGCTTCGACACCGATGAAAAGATCGCCGCCAATACCGCGGAGGCGGTGCAGATTCTCACCAAAGCGATTGGCACACACACACTGACGGAATGGAGCGAACGCTTCGCGACGCTGGCCGGGCCGTGGGCCCCGGTGCAGGACACCCTGCGGGCGGCCAACGACGCTCAGATCCGGGCAAACGAATATGTCGTGCAGGCAGGCGAACTCGAACTGGTCGCTAACCCAGTGCAATTCGACGTTGCCGCACCCGAATCGGGGCCAGCTCCCGGGTTCGCCGAGCAGACCGACGAAATCTTGATGGAGCTCGGACTGGACTGGGACCGCATCATCGAGCTCAAAACTGTCGGTGCCGTCACTTAATTCGGAGGTACCTGGGTTGTCAATTTTCACTCCCGCCGCACCTGGCATGAGTCATAATCGCCGAACACTTCAAGAAGTGGGGTTTGCTCGGCCCGCATTGTTCGGGTGCGCCAACGCACGCGGACGACACGGGGGCGCTGGCGTGAGGATGGTATGCAGCGATGGCGACTAAGGGGGCGGAGCGCTGGTCCACGGGCATCAGCTTGCCGAGTGGCTTATCCGGCGCGATGCAGTCCATCGGGGGGCTGTTCGCGATGGCGGCGGACGCGATTAGGTTTGTCTTCCGCCGGCCGTTCCAGTGGCGTGAGTTTCTCGAACAGGCGTGGTTCGTCGCGCGCGTTTCATTGGCTCCAACCTTGTTGGTGGCCATCCCGTTCACGGTTCTGGTCAGCTTCATCCTCAACATCCTGCTGCGCGAATTAGGCGCTGCGGATCTCAGTGGTGCGGGTGCTGCGTTCGGCGCAGTCACCCAGGTCGGCCCGCTGGTAACGGTGCTGATCGTGGCCGGCGCCGGGGCAACGGCGATGTGTGCGGACCTCGGCTCGCGCACCATCCGCGAAGAGATCGACGCGATGGAGGTGCTGGGCATCAACCCCGTCCAACGGTTGGTGACGCCCCGGATGCTCGCGGCCGGTCTGGTAGCGCTGTTGCTCAACAGTCTGGTTGTCATTATCGGGATCGTCGGCGGCTACGTCTTCTCGGTGTTCGTGCAGGACGTCAACCCGGGCGCGTTCGCTGCGGGGATCACGTTGCTGACCGGCGTGCCCGAGGTGATCATTTCGTGCGTCAAGGCAGCGTTATTCGGCCTGATCGCCGGCCTGGTGGCGTGCTATCGGGGATTGACGATATCTGGCGGGGGAGCCAAGGCGGTGGGCAATGCCGTCAACGAAACTGTGGTGTATGCGTTCATGGCGCTCTTCGTCATCAACGTGGTTGTTACCGCGATCGGCATCCGGTTCACGACCAAGTGATGGTGGGGGAGATGCCGTGACGTTGATGAAGTCGCTAAGAGCGACCTATCCGCGAACATTTGGGGTCCTCGGCCAGTGGCGCAAACCCGTCGGTGTTTTGAACTCGATCGGCGACCACACCCTGTTCTACGGCCGGGCGCTCGCCGGCATACCTTTCGCCACCGTGCACTACCGGCGGGAGGTCATCCGTCTGGTCGCCGAAATCAGCATGGGCGCAGGAACGTTGGCGATGATCGGTGGAACCGTGGTGATCGTTGGTTTCCTGACGCTGGCTGCGGGCGGCACGCTCGCGGTGCAAGGCTATAGCTCGCTGGGCAACATCGGCATCGAAGCGCTGACCGGATTCCTGGCGGCATTCATCAACGTCCGGATCGCGGCGCCGGTGGTCGCCGGGATCGGCTTGGCGGCCACGTTCGGTGCCGGCGTCACAGCGCAATTGGGCGCGATGCGGATCAGCGAAGAGATAGATGCGTTGGAAGCGATGGCGATTCGGCCGATCTCGTATCTGGTCAGCACAAGGCTTGTGGCAGGGATGCTCGCGATCGCCCCGCTGTACAGCATCGCCGTCATCCTGTCGTTCCTCGCCAGCCAGTTCACCACTGTTGTGCTGTTCGGCCAATCAGGGGGGCTTTACAACCACTACTTCGACACGTTCCTGAACCCGATCGACTTGTTGTGGTCGTTTTTCCAGGCCGTCCTGATGGCGCTCGCCGTCTTGTTGCTCCACACGTACTACGGGTATTTCGCGTCGGGTGGACCGGAGGGCGTCGGGGTCGCAACGGGCAATGCGGTCCGTACCTCGCTGATCGTCGTGATATCGGTGACGCTGCTGGTTTCGCTGTCTATCTACGGCTCCAACGGAAACTTCAACCTCTCGGGATAGGGACAGGACAGGAAAAGCTCGATGCAACACGCTGGGATACGCGCACTGGCTGGTCTGGCCACCGTGGCTGTGATTGCCGCGATCGTCGCCGTCGCTGTGGGCTTATTCCAGGGCAGCTTTACCGAAACCGCGCCGGTAACCGTGCTTTCGCCGCGGGCCGGTCTGGTGATGAACCCCAATGCCAAGGTGGAGATGCGCGGCGTGCAAGTGGGCAGGGTCGCCTCAATCGAATCGCGGCCGAACGGTCAAGCCATCCTTCACTTAGCGATGTATCCCTCGAATATGCACTTGATTCCGGCCAACGTGCTCGTTCAGATCACCTCGCCAACGGTATTCGGCGCCAAGTTCGTCGACCTGGTACCGCCGGCGCAACCGTCAGCGCAGTCCCTGCGTGCCGGCCAGGTGCTCGACAGCCAACATGTCACGGTCGAAATCAACACCGTCTTCCAACGACTCACGTCCGTATTGGACAGGCTCGACCCGGCCAAGCTCAACGAGACCCTAGGGGCTTTGGCGAAAGCCTTCAGCGGTCGGGGTGAAAAGATTGGTCAGGCGCTCAGCGATTTGGATTCGTTTCTGGCGAAGCTGGATCCAAGCCTGCCCGCGCTGAGCCACGACCTCGCGGTTTTTCCCGCGGTGGCCAGCGCCTACGGGGATGCGTCGCCGGACCTGCTCAAGACAGTGAGCAATGCGACGAGGATCAGTCAGACGATCGTCGACGAGCAACGCAATCTGGATGCGCTGCTGATCAGCGCGATCGGGTTGGCCAATGTCGGCAACGATGTCATCGGCACCAACCGGCAGGCGTTGACGGATGTGCTGCATCTGCTGGTGCCCACCACCGATCTCACCAACGAATACAACAAGGCCCTCACCTGCGGTTTCGGCGGACTCGCCGTATTGTCACATTCTCCGCCGCTGCTCGAACCGGGCATCTACATTTCGGCCACTTTGCTATGGGGCACTGAACGTTATCGATATCCGACGGACTTGCCCAGGGTTGCGGCGACGGGTGGCCCGCAGTGCACAGACCTTCCGAGGGTGCCCTTCGGCAAGTATGCGAAGTATGTCGTCGCCGACACCGGTGCCAACCCCTGGAAGTACGGAAACCAGCAGCTATTGATCAACTTCGACGGGCTCAAGCAGTTGCTCTACGGGCCGATTGCCGGGCCCCCGCGCAACCCCGCTCAGGTCGGACAACGCGGATGAGAGGCTCATTGCGCGCGACGCTGGTCAAGTTCGCGATCTTCGGGGTCGTGATGGCGGTGCTTACTGCGTTTCTGTTCTTCATCTTCGGCCAGTACCGCACCGGTTCGACCACCGGGTATTCAGCAGTGTTCAACGACGCCTCGCGTCTGAAGGCAGGGCAGTCGGTGCGAGTCGCCGGGATCCGAGTGGGCACGGTCAACGGCGTCTCGCTGCGTCCAGACAAGAAAGTTGTGGTGAAGTTCGACACCGACCGCGACATCGTGCTCACCAACGGCACCAGAGCAGCGGTGCGCTACCTCAACCTGGTCGGTGATCGCTATCTGGAACTAGTCGACGGCCCGGGCTCGACCAAGCGGCTGGCGGCCGGGGGCCAGATTCCGGTGGAGCGCACGGCGCCGGCCCTTGACCTCGATCTGCTGCTCGGCGGGCTGAAACCCGTTATCCAGGGCTTTAATCCGCAAGACGTGAACGCGCTGACTTCATCGCTCATTCAAATCTTCCAGGGCGAAGGCGGAAACCTGCAGTCGCTGTTCTCAAGGACGACGTCGTTCTCAGATGCCCTGGCCGACAACGACCAAACGGTCCGGCAACTCATCGACAACTTGAACACGGTGGTGGCCACTCTCTCCAAGGACGGCGGCAAATTCTCCGGCGCAATCGATCGCCTCGAGCGGCTGGTGAGCGGATTATCCGGCGACCGCAACACCATCGGTACGGCGATCGATTCGTTGAGCAAGGGAACCGCGTCACTCGCGGATCTGCTGTCCAATACGCGGCGCCCGCTGGCCGGCACGGTCGACCAGCTGAGTCGGCTGGCGCCACTGCTCGATCAGGACAAGGACCGCATTGACGCCACAATCCAGCGGATGCCACAGAACTACAAAAAGCTCGTGCGACTGGGCAGCATGGGCGCCACCATCCCGTACTACGTCTGCTATTTAACGCTTCGCGGCACGGATCTGAACGGCAAGACGGTGGTGGCCCCATTGTTCAGGTCAGAAGCGGGAAGGTGCGCAGAACCTCATGCTTAAGTACCGCGGGGCTGGATTGATCAAGGCCGGATTCATCGGCGCTGTCTTGATCGTGCTTCTCATCCTGGTTGGTTTGTCGCCCGACCGGCTGCTGTCGCTGGCGACTTCCGTGAGGTATCAGGCGTTGTTTTCTGAAGCCGGCGGTCTCGCGCCGGGCAACGACGTGACGGTGTCGGGTATCAAGGTCGGCTCGGTCTCGAAGGTGGCGTTACGCAACGGCAACGCGCTGGTGACCTTCACGCTCAAGGGCAACATTCCGCTCGGGACGGACACCAGCGCACACATCAGGACCGGTACCCTGCTGGGCGCACGGATGTTGACTTTGGAGTCAGCCGGCGGCGGCATGATGCACCCGATGGACGTGATCCCGGTGTCGCGCACGTCGTCGCCGTACTCGTTGACCGACGCGGTGAGCGACCTCACCACGAACACTGCCGGGACCAACACCGGGTCGCTGAACCACTCGCTGGACACGTTGTCGGCGACGCTGAACCAGATCGCGCCGCAATTGGGCCCAGCCTTTGACGGGCTGACCCGGCTGTCGCGAACCCTCAACAGCCGCAATCAATCACTGAGCCAGCTGCTGAAAAGCGCCAGCGATGTCACCGGAATCCTGTCCGAACGCAGCCAGCAAGTAAACAAGCTGATTCTCAACTCCGATGACCTGCTCCAAGTTCTGGCAGAACGCCGGCAGGAGATCGTCGAATTGCTGGCCGCGACTTCCACAGTGGCCCAGCAGCTCTCAGGAGTGGTACATGACAACGAGAGCAAGTTGGCGCCGACGCTGGAAAAGCTGAATTCGGTGACCGCGATGCTGGAGAAGAACCGCGACAACCTCTCCAAAGCGCTGCCTGGTCTCGCGAAATTTGAGATCACGGTGGGCGAGGCCGTTTCCAGCATGTTTTCCTACTCAGCGTTCGTGCCGAACCTGGCTCAACCAAACCTCTTCGCGCCGTTCCTCGAGTACCTCTTCGGGTTCCGCACCTTTGACACAGCTCGCGGTCCCGGCTTCCCGTCGACCGTGCCGCGGTCGCTGGTCCCCTGGCCGTACAACGGCATTCCGGAGTGCCCTGGTTGTACGTTGGGCGGACGGATCGGGGGACCGCAATGATCCCGCGCAACAAGCTGGCGGTCTGGCTCGCAATCGCGTTGGCGGTTCTCGTCGTTGCCGGCGGGGCTGTGCTGGTCCGCAACACGTTCTTTCGCCCCAAGACCATCACCGCGTACTTCACTACCACCACCGCGATCTATCCGGGGGACGAGGTGCGCGTCTCTGGGGTCAAGGTCGGCACGATCAACGCCATCCAACCAGTGGGCACGCGGGCCAAGATGATCTTGCACGTCGACCACGACGTGCCCATTCCGGCGGACGCGAAAGCGGTGATCGTCGCACAGAACCTGGTGGCTGCCCGCTACGTCCAGCTCACACCCGCCTACCGGGACAGCGGTCCCGTCATGCCCGACGGCGCGACGATACCGGTCGAACGCACCGCTGTACCTGTCGAGTGGGACGAGGTCAAAACCCAATTGATGCGGCTGGCAACGGATTTAGGGCCCAAAAGCGGCGTTTCGGGGACGTCGATCGGCCGATTCATCGACAGCGCCGCCAACGCACTGGGGCAGGGCAACGGCGAGAAACTGCATCAAACGTTGGCCCAACTGTCCGGGGTGGGCCGGATCCTCGCCAACGGCAGCGGCAACATCGTCGACATCATCAAGAATCTGCAGACCTTCGTCACCGCGCTGCGGGACAGCCACGTCCAGCTTGTGCAGTTCAACAACCGGCTAGCCACACTCACCAGCGTGGTCAACGACAGCAAATCCGACTTGGACGCGGCGGTGACCAATCTGTCCACGGCGGTCGGCGAAGTTCAGCGATTCATCGCGGAAACCCGTGACCCGACCAGCGAGCAGATTGCGCGGTTGGCCAACGTCACCCAGGTGCTCGTCGACAAGCACATGGCTCTGGAGAACATTCTGCACCTCGCGCCAACGTCGATCGCTAACTTCATGAACGACTACAACCCGGACACCGGAACCATCGACGGCGGGTTCGGGGTCATGAACTTCGCGAATGCCACCTACAGTGGTGCGCTGATTCCGTTGCCGATTCCTGGCTGCTCGAATATCAACCCCATGGAGAACGTCACCGCGGTCGAAACGGGCAAGTTGTGTTCGCTGTTTCTGGGCCCCGGGTTGCGGCTGATGAACTTCAACGAGATTCCGTTCCCCATCAACCCATTCCTGATGCCGTCGGCCCGCCCGGAAAACATCATCTACACCGAGCCGCGCCTGGCGCCCGGTGGTGAAGGCCCCAAGCCCGGACCGCCCGAGATTCCGCCGGCGGTGTCTGCGTATGCCGGCGTGAATGGTGACTCGATTGTGCCCGGCCCGGCCCCGTCGGTACCGCTCCCGCGGATACCGGGAGCGGCGATGCCGCAGCCACCGGCGCCCACGGTGCCGAACGAGTCGCCACCACCACCGCCACCACCTTTGCCGGGGCCCCTGCCAGCCGAAAGGCCGCAGCCATGACCGCCCGGGTTGCCGTTCGGCGGGTGCTCGCCACTGGCTGCTGCGTCATGCTGAGCGCGTCAGGATGCGCCTTCCACGGTTTGAACTCACTACCATTGCCTGGCCCGAAGACCGGCGCGGCTGCCAACACCTACCACGTTGAGATCGCGAATGTCGGTACGCTGGAGTCGAATTCGCCCGTAATGATCGACGACGTCATTGTCGGCAGTGTCGGCCCGATGACGGTGAAGGGGTGGCACGCCAACGTCGAAATCTCGGTCAAGCGCGATGTCGTCGTCCCGGCCAACGCGGTGGCCAGCGTCGGTCAGACGAGCTTGCTCGGCTCGATGCACTTGGAGCTCAATCCGCCGCTCGGTCAGCCGGGGATGGGGCGACTGCAACCGGGCGCCACCATTCCGCTGAACCGGGCGTCAACGTATCCGTCGACGGAGCAGACCCTTTCGTCGCTATCGGTGGTCGTCAACGGCGGAGGCCTGGGGCAGTTCGGCGAGATCGTCCACAATTTCAACGCCGCCCTGTCCGGGCGGGCGGGCGCCGTTCGGGATCTGCTGACCCGCTTGGACAAGTTCGTGGGCATACTCGACGAACAGCGCGACAACCTCGTCGCCTCCATCCGGGCGCTGAACCAGCTTGCCACCACCTTCGCCGGACAACACGACGTCCTTACCGAGGCGCTCCGCAAGGTCCCCCCGGCGTTGGAGGTGCTGATCAAAGAGCGGCCACGCCTGACGGAGGCCCTGGACAGACTTGGGGTCTTCAGCAATACCACTACGAGGCTTATCAATGACAGCCAGGCCGACCTGGTCAAGAATCTGAAAAACCTGGAGCCGACGATCCGCGCGCTGGCCGACGTCGGACCGGATCTCGACGCGGCCCTCTCGGGGGCGGCGGTCTTCCCGTTCACGCAAAATTTCGTCGATCGAGCAGTTCGCGGCGACTATTTCAACGTTTTTGCGGAGCTCGACATCACGATCCCGCGCCTCAAGCAAGGACTCTTCTTGGGAACGCACTGGGGGCAGCTGGGGGCCACTAGTCCACCGGCACCCGGTGACCCGCCTTACCTGAACTACACACTCGATCCCATGCATCAGGGCGTGAATCCGCCGCTGCCCGGCCCTCCGCCGCAAGCTGCGCCTCCGCCGCAAGCTGCGCCGCCGCCCGGTCTTGCGCCGGCGCCCGCTCCGGTGTTCAGCGTTCCGCTGCCCGGTCCTGCACCGGGGCCTGCTGCGGCGCCGCCCGAGTTCAGCGCCCCGCTACCGGGGCCCGCTGCTCCGCCGCCGAGCGCTCCGCTGCCCGGGCCCGCTGCTCCGGCGCCGGGGATCCCGTCGACGGAAGGCGGCGGATAGATGCTGTCGCGCTTCGTCCGAATTCAGCTGGCGATCTTCGTCATCGTCGGGATCATCGGTGTAATCGCGATGGTTCTGTTCTACATCCAAGCGCCGACCCTGCTGGGCATCGGGCGGATGACGGTCACGTTGCAGCTGCCCGCCACCGGCGGCCTCTACCGATTTTCCAACGTGACATACCGCGGAGTGCAAGTCGGCAAAGTGACGGGGGTGAGCCTGACATCTAACGGCGCGAAAGCGACACTGTCCCTTGGTACCTCGCCTAAGATTCCGGCAGACCTGAAAGCGGAGGTGCGCAGCGTCTCCGCGGTCGGCGAGCAGTACGTGGATTTGCGGCCACGAACAGACTCGGGCCCGTACCTGCGCAATGGCTCGGTTATCGCCATGAGCGACACCAAGATTCCGCAGGCGGTCGGGCCCATGCTCGACCAGGTCAGTGCTCTGGTCAACAGCATCCCGAAGGACAAACTTGGTCAACTACTCGACGAGTCGTTCCAGGCCTTCAACGGGTCCGGCTACGATCTTGGATCACTCTCGGATTCGACCTCGCGAATTGCCGATTACTCCAACGCCATCGTCGACCGCACCCGAACCCTGATAAACGACAGCGGACCCTTCCTGGACTCGCAGGCGCAGACCACCGATTCGATCAGAACCTGGGCGCGCAGCCTCGCCGGTATCTCGGATGTGCTGGCCAACGACGACTCGCGGGTTCGCACGTTGCTGCAGAACGGCCCTGGAGCCGCGGACGAGGCGTCTCGGCTTCTTGAGCAGATCAAACCGACACTGCCGGTTCTGCTAGCCAACCTCACCACCGTCGGCCAGATCGCCGTCACCTACCACCCCTCATTAGAGCAACTGCTGGTGTTGCTGCCGCCGCTGGTTGCCGTCGAGCAAACGGCCAACGCCACGCAACACCAGAACGGTATGGCCGTGGGCGACTTCGCGCTCACGGTCGACGATCCGCCTATCTGCACGGTCGGCTTCCTGCCGGCCAGCCAATGGCGATCGCCAGACGACGAACGCGTGATCGACACTCCGGACGGGGTGTATTGCAAACTGCCTCAGGATTCACCACTCTCGGTGCGCGGCGCCCGTAACAATCCCTGCATGGGACACCCCGGCAAGCGCGCACCCACGGTCGAAATCTGCAACAGCGACAAGCCATTCATGCCGCTGGCGATGCGCCAACATGTGCTAGGCCCCGCTCCGCTGGATCCGAACCTGCTGTCGCAGGGGATTCCGCCCGACGACCGGGTCACCGCCGACCAGAGAATTTTCGGCCCCGTAGAGGGAACGCCGCTGCCGCCGGGCGCGGTCCCGCGCGGCACACCGCCGGGGCCGCGAGGAACCTACGGACCGCCGGGGCCGGGATACGCGTCACCGCCCCTGCCGTCGGCGACCAACATGTCGACACAGTCGGCTGATTTTCCGCCCATCGCGCCGCTGGATGTTCCTGCAACGGGAGAGGCTCCTCCAGCGCCCGGTCCCACACCAGCCCCGGTTCCCTCACCACCCGACAAGGTCAATGGTGCTCGCCCGCAGGCGGCCCCCAGCGCTTTCGCGCCCAAGACACGTGGGCCCGTACCGCCGGTCGCGGTCGCACATTACGATCCGCGCACCGGTCGATATGTGAGTGATGATGGCCACGTCTATCAGCAGTCAGATTTGGTCAAGCCAACGGCAGCCAAAAAGTGGCAGGACATGTTCCCCACCTGACGCCGAGCACGGGCGCCCGATCACCCGACCTTGTCCAGCCGGAGTGGCATTTCGACAACAAGCCATTGGTTTTGTCCGCAGGCGCCGCTTGGGCCGATTGTCTTGTCCCTGCCGGCCAGTACCGGTGACCCGATTTGCGTTTCACCGCTACCGTTGGGGTCCACGGGATAGAAAAAGTATGTCTGCTGACCAGTGAATGAGGTGCCGTCCTGGCACGTTTCCCAATTGGGTACATCATGTTTGACATACCACTGGAGTCCGTCATGCATGTATAGCGGTGCGCTCCATCCCTGGTCGCTCCTCACCGTGCCGCTGCACTCGTCGAAGTTGCTGCAGCTGGAGCTGATCGTCCACGTGGCGGTAACTGTCGCCTCGGGGTTGAACTGGCGATTGATCTTGGCCATACCGCCGATGGACGTGGCGCGGTAAGTTCCGTTGAGGGCGACGTCTTCCTTGGTTGTCGCCCCGGCCGTTGCGGCGCCCATAGTACCGAATACGTTGGCTGCCACCAATATTGCGGTGGCGATCGTTCCCGCTGAACGCATCGCGTCCTCCTTGACGCAAATCCCGCCTATACGGGTTGCTCGGCGCCGGCAGCGGCGTCGTTGACCGATGAGAGTAGCACCGGTTCCGTCGCTGGGGTGCCGATTCGCAGGACAGACGGCCGCGAGCATCACAGCGGGTCTAACTTTGCGATCAGCCAGGATCCGTTGACCTTTTTCAGCGTTACCAGGACGCTGCTGGCTGTCATCAACGGTTCTGGCTTTTCCTTGCTTGCGGTGTTCTGGTTGAGGAACACCAACACGACGGCCGAATCCGGATGCAACTCCGACAGGGCGGCCCGCACCACTTTGGCGGTCGCGGTAAGTTTCCCCTGCCGCGCCGCCGGCGCGACGAAATCTTGGCTGAACTTGTTGTAGTAGGCCAGAAATTCTCCGGTCGACAGCGACTTCGCCTTGGCGAAATCTCGATCCAGATGGTCATAGGAATACGACACCACCGCCACGGCACCGTCCGAAGCCGCCTGGACTGCCTGATGTGCCGCCGCGTCGCCGATCCGCTGATCCGGACGGTACTGAAAGAAGAACAAACCAGCGGCAACTCCGACTGTGCCAACGACCAACGCTGTCGCGAGTATTAGACGCCAGCGCGCCAGAGAGCGGCGGGTGAGGTGCCTGATCGTGGCCAGCCCGCTTGCGCGCGCCGATCCCTCGCCAGCGGATCGATCCCTCCGCAACGCCGGTGGGCGGAGTTTCCATGCTGTCTAGCGACGAGCCTTGCTCGACACTCATCGCAGAAAATCGACTCTCGACATCTTGAGCTGACCACCGTCCCGCTCGATATTGACGCTGATCCGCCACAACATCGGCGGCCGTTTCGTGTTATCAGGGTTGGTCACATCGGATTTCGCCGAGACAAGCACGACTCCCGAATTGTCGGTCACTGATTCGACACCGACGGCTTGTATCGTGACCTTGCTAGCCAGCTTCTGTTCCTCGGCCTGTTGAGCCGTGAGGGCTGATCTCGCTTCCAGTTGGGCCTTAAGGTCGCCTGTGGACGCGTCGATGCTGCGCTGAATGTCCTCCTTCACGTGTTTGGGGTCGATCGACATCAACGTCGTGATCCCTTGCCGGGCTGCCGCAGCGAACTCCGGGGCGAGCGGCCGTTTGTGCACGACGGCGTGGTGCTGCCACACCATGTAGCCGCTCGCGGCGAGCGAGGCGCCGGCGAGCAGGATTCCGACGCCGACAGCGACTGTTTTCCGCGCGGGGCGACGGACCCACCGTGGCCGCCAACGCCGCGACCTTGCGCTTGCCGGTTCGGTCTCCTCAGCGGTCCCTTCGGTGGCCGCGGTCTCGCTGTCCTTCGCTTGTGCGTCTTCGACCGTGTCGGACTGGTCGCTGGAGTCGGCTTCGGCCTGTCGGCGCAGTTGCGCCGCGCGGGCACGGGCCGCCTTGGCGCGCGCTTCTGCGCGGGAGACCTCTTGCTCCGCTTCGGCTAGCGAGATGGGCACGTCGGAATCGGTCGTCGGCCCCTCGCTATCGCTTTGCTTAGCGTCGGGCACTTGGGATCGGCCACGGCGCGACGGCATCGTAGCCCCCTAATAGCTCCCAACCACGCACGGAGAATCACATTATCACCCCCGGCTGCAGCCTTAGTAGCCGTCACTTTGGCCCCTGCTCACCCAGTTACCTGGGCACACGTCTTGGTCGTCCGCCCGCGACACATGACCTGCATGGACGTGCAGCGATCAGCCCGCTACGTTCCGTACCGAACCTTCTCCAAAGAAGAGAATTTTCTTATCGGCTGTGCAAAGCTATTTTGGTGCGTTTCATCGTGGCAGTAGTTGCTGCGCTGATCGGTGTCGGGGTGTTGATGCCACCGCCGGCCGCCGCTGGGCCGACAGTGTGCGACTATCCGGCCTGCACCCCAGGCATTGCCCCGCACATGGTCCTCGGCGCACCGTGTGATAACACCACTTACTACGCGTTTGGGGTCGCCGACGGATACGTCTCGTTCGCCTCCCAGCCCGGACGGCTGATGTTCTGCGGCTCTCCCAGGAGATATCAGCCCCGCTGGTTCCGCTCACCTCCGATGGCCGGAATCAAGGACGAGGGCGCCGACTGCACGCGGTGGCAGAACTACGTTGCGCAGGCTCCCGACGGTCTGTTCCTGGTCTGCATAGGCCACGACGGTGTCACGAGTTGGGTGCGCGGCGACACGTAGAAGTTATTGCTGACAAACGCGTTGCGCGGGATGGTCAACGGTAAGTCGACCGAACTCAGCAGTCCAGGTTCTGTGGCAACGACGTATGGCACCGCGTTGAGGACGCGCATTGCGGTGGCGACCATCGCGCCCGCGCCCGATGTCATTCCCGCGACTCCGGCCCGACGCGGATCCTTGAGTGTCGCCGCCAGCGTGCAGTCGATGTCGGGGTCACCGGTTATCACCACACGGTAGGACAGATCGCCGATGCCGGTGGGCCAATCGGGAGCTACGTCGTGTGCCAGCCGGGTGACGTGTTCGATGACGATGGCCTCTCGGCCTCGACCACACCGATCGCCTGCATCCGTATTGCGCCGCACGTCCCCGCCTTGACGGTGCCCATCGCAACGTTCAACGTCCGATTGGTCACCGCGCGATCGAAGTTCTCGCGCACCTCGTGGACTTCGACCCCGAGTGCGTTGGCGACCAACCGGATCTGCCCCTGCCATTCGCCGGCAATCGCGCCAGGAAAGCTGATCCACGGCTGATAGTCGAGGGGCTGACCAAAGCCCAGCCCGTTGATCATGATGTCGGGAACTCCGTAGTCGTCGTACAACCCGATCTCGAACGCGTGAATCTTCTCGATCGACGACGACTGGGTCGAAAGCACTAGAGGTAAGTAGTCGGCGGCGAACCCCGGCTCGATTCCCGACGCGTACAGCGAGGCTTGGCCCTGCTTGGCAGCAGCGACGAGTTGATCACGCCACTCCGCGGGTTCGTACGCGTGCGGATTGACCAGCCGCGTGGTGCTTGTTGTGACGACGTTAATGCCGGCCTCGAGAAGCTTGACGTAGTCCGGAATGGCCAGCGCGTCGCGTTCTGGACCGCTGGCCGCATAGATGACGCAGTCGGGCTTTAGACCGATCAGCGCGTCCGCGTCGTTGGTCGCGGCCAGCCCGATCGGTTCGCCGTTGGCGAGCTCGCCGGCATCCTTTCCGACCTTGTCCGGTGAGTGCACCCACACGCCGACGAGCTCGATGTCGGGGCGTCGTTGCATGGCGCGGATGGCGATCGATCCGATGCCGCCCGTCGCCCACACCACCACACGTAGTGGATTGCCCGCCGTTTTCGCCATCGTGGGTCTCCTCAGCTGCAGATAGCAGTGAACAAATATTAGGTTATTCGGGATACAGCAACGGCAGACATGGTGGGCCGACTTCGGCGGTGTATTGCAGGCGGTGGTGGAGGAGATTGTGCGGTGGGCGTCCGCCGGTGATCTACCTGCGGCGCACGCCAGGCTGATTCCGGTGCATTCCGCATCGTCAGAACCTTATAGTCGAGGCAAGCAGGCGGAAACAGGGAACGGAGGGAATCGGTGAGGACCGTGACGACAGTGGCGTTGAGCGTCGCGCTTACGGCAGCCGGGACGGTTTTCGCGCCGGTTGCCGGAGCCGTGATGCCGGCCGGCAACTACGAAGTCCACACGCCGAGGGATTCGGGTCACTCCTGGATCTGGGCAGTCAGGCCCTGCACCCCGCATGCTCCTGACTGTGCCCACGTGGACGCCCTACCACGGCCCAACGGCCAAGCGGCGCCCTGGAACACAGACGCACACTTCGCCAATGGCCGCTACACAATGGCTATCGACGTACCCGACGGTGTCCGTTGCACGGTGTACTTCCTTCCTTCCCACGACACCTATTCCTGGGATGAAGCGACGCTCAACGGTTCCGTGGACTCGACGTTCAACGCCGGCTGCGGAGATGCGCCGGGCGGGACCGTAAACTACCCGTTTTCGCTGGTGCGTTACTAAAGCAACATCGGGTTGGCCATCCCGGCCCACGCCGTGGTGGATAACGGGAGACGGGGACTGATGTTCACGCTCAGGTTCGATATGCGAGCTCCCGATTGGGCCGCCCCGGCCGCCGACCTCTATGCCGCAGCCATCGACATCTGCGCGTGGGCAGAAACCCGCGGTGCGATCCTCGCCGTGCTGTCCGAGCACCACGGCACCGACGACGGCCATCTGCCGACGCCGTTGATCTTGGCTTCGGCGATCGCAGCCAGAACCACACAGTTGGCGATACTGCTTGCCGCGGTGCCGATTCCACTGTGGGATCCGGTGCGGCTGGCTGAAGAGATCAGCGTGCTGGATCTCATCAGCAGGGGCCGGGTGTGGTATGCGTTCGGCGTCGGCCATCGCCGCGAGGAGTACGAACATTTCGGCGTGGACATGATGACCCGCGGCCGGGTGGCCGACGAGACGCTGGCCGTGCTTGGCCCACTGGTGCGCGGTGAACGCGTCGAGTATCGGGGCCGCCGGGTTCGGGTCACTCCGCCTTGCGGGTCGGCGGGCGGCCCGCCGATGATGATCGCCGGCGGCAGTAAGGCCGCCGCTCGCCGTGCTGCCACTCACGGGCTTGGGTTCATCTCGCAGACCGACTCCCCGGGTCTGAAGGAGTATTACGAATGGCAATGCCGTGCCGCCGGACATGAGCCCGGCATTGTTCAGTTTCCGGTACCGGGAGCTCCGACAGCGGTTTTCGTCGCTGACGATGTTGACGAGGCATGGGAGGTGCTGGGACCGCACTTGGTGCATGACGCGGTGACCGCCGCGTCGTATCGACCCCACGACGACTCGGTGGCCAGCATTACCCGCGCCGACAACGTCACGGCTTTGCGGGCGGCGGAGGGTCCGTATCGGATATTCACTCCGGACCAGGCGACCGAGTACATCCGCAGCGGGCGCCCGCTGCCCCTGCATCCGCTGTGCGGCGGCATCCCGCCCGATGTGGCGTGGCGACATCTGGAGCTTGCCGTGGCAGCGGCCGCGCGGGCGCAGTCCGAGTAAGGAGTGTCGGTGTCTTCCTCGTCTGAACCCGCCCGTGCCGTCGTATGGTCTACGGGCGGCGTCGGCGCAAACGCGATCGACGCGATCAGGCGTCGCCCAGACATCAAACTGGTTGGCGTATGGGTGCATTCGCCTGACAAGGTCGGAAAGGACGCTGGCGAGTTGGCTGGCGGCGAGCCGGTCGGGGTGACGGCCACTAACGACGCCGACGCGCTGATCGCGCTTTCGCCCGATTGCGTGGTCTATGCCGCGAGTGGTCCCGAACGCGATGCGGCTGCGGTACGCGACTACGTGCGGTTGTTGGAGGCGGGCATCAACGTCGTGTCGACCTCGTCGACCAGCCTGGTCTACCCGCCGTCGTACTTCGCCCCGGATTGGCGGCACCAGCTCGAAGCGGCCGCCAGCGCCGGCCGCGCGTCGTTGTACGTGTCGGGAATCTTCCCCGGTTTCGCTTCCGACCAACTCGCGCTGCTGATGGCCACTCAGTCGAAGAACATCCGCAGCATCACGGCCAGCGAGGTTGCACTCAACGACCACTACCCGGTCGCCGACGTGATGATGGACGGAATGGGCTTTGGCCGGCCGCTCGACTTCGAACCGATGCTGAAGACACCGGGTTTCATCGAGTTGGCTTGGAAGGCACCGATATCCCTGGTGGCGAACGGTCTCGGGGTAGAGGTGGCGGAGGTACGCGGTTATCTCGATCGGCAAGTGTCCGATCGTGACATCGAGGTGGCATTCGGCACCATCCAGGCGGGTACCTGCGGCGCGGTGCGGACCCGCGCCGCGGGCGTGGTCAACGGCCGGGAAGCCATCGTGATCGAGCACATCATCCGGATGGCGCGCGACCTCGCACCCGACTGGCCGCAGTCGGAATTCGACGCCACCTACCGGGTCGACATCGTCGGTGATCCGGATGTTCACTGCGAAATGACGCTCGGCGCAGCCGAAGGCCACGGCGCGGGTCGAGCCGCGATGGCATCCACGGCCATGCGGGTCGTCAACGCGATCCCATATGTCATCGACGCTCCTCCTGGGCTGTTGAGCTCGCTGGACATCCCAATGACCTTGCCGCGGCACGCTTTCGACTGAACCTACTGCGGCTGGTCCGGTACACCGGGGAACAGCGGGCCCGTCGGCCCCGCGGTCACCCAGCCGCCGAGCTTTGTGACCAGATGCGGCGCGAAAACCGCGCCATAGAGGACATTTCCGATGACGACGACAGCGACCACAGACAGGACTGATGCTTGAAGTCGACTCTTCGACCGCTTATCGGCCCACATCTCGATGACATTTCGTCCTTGCGCGTCGGTGCGGCCCAGGAGATAGGTGAAGACCATCATCTGGATGCCCATCGCCAGCGAGTCGTAGAGCGGGTACTGGTGCGTCGTCCCCTCACGTATCGCAAGCCCGGGAATCACCCGGCCGTAATAGAAGACACCGAGCTTGGCCCCCAGGAACCCGTTGAATGCAAGCGCCCAACAGAAGCCGACGAGGAGGCCGACGGTCAATAGCGTTGTGGGCCTGCGCCAACCGAACTTTGCGCTCAACCACCGCCCCAGGCCGGCGCCTGTCACGGCCGGCAGCACGAAGTAGGAGATGTAGCCGATGGGAACGAACAAGGGTAATCCACCCCACGTCATGTTCAGCGGCCACCACGACGGCATGCGAGGAATCGCGGGCGGAAACTGCGCGTACATCGCCCAGTCGTAGGGCGCCTCGATCCACGAGAACGAGATCGCCGAGATGCAAAGCAGTAGGAGGGGATGCAGGCGGCGCTGGCGGACGCTCAGATACACACCAACGGCGGTAAACGCGATGCCCCCGACGAGCGCGAAGTCACTGGCCGCCTGCATGACGGGTGTCATCTGGGCGCTCATTGATGACGCCCTTGACTCGAACGTGCTTGCGGGTCATAGCGCAGCACCAGCCCGAAAATCAGGACGATCAGCCCGAACAGCGTGCCAAGCATGATCACCGCGCCCACGTCCGCACCCCTTTCGATACGCACTCGACGTTTAGGATAGTGCATACTATCCTAAACTCCGTGCCCCAGCGATCTGCAGCCAAGCAGACGGCCGAGATGCCGACTGCGCCAACTGCGGCGGCGCGCAGGCCGCGTGGCGAGCCGCGCAGACTCTTGCTCGACGCCGCCCGAACCCTGTTCGCCCGCCAGGACTACCGCAGCACTACGACACGTGAAATCGCTGCGGCCGCCGGCGTCACCGAACATCTGCTGTTCCGTAACTTCGGTTCGAAGGCAGCGCTGTTCCGCGAGGCCCTCGTCCTGCCATTCACCAACTTCGTCGACGAATTCGGCCGGACCTGGCAGTCGGTCATCCCCGAGGAGACGGACGAGAAGGAGTTGGCCGGGCATTTCGTCGGACAGCTTTATGACGTGTTCGTCAAACACCAAGGTCTGCTGTTGACGCTGATGGCATCGGAGGCTCTGAGCGAGGATGAACTGTCTGAAACCGGGATTGCCGACGTCAGGCGCGCATTGCGGGTCCTCGGCCGAATCAGCGCCGAGGGCATGAACTTACGTGGGTTGCGGTCGGACCATCCTGACCTGCCGGCTCACTCGACGGTAGCGATGATCGCCGGCATGGCCGCGCTGCGATCGACCTACTTCGGTACCAAGCCGCCATCGAGGGAGGTGATCGTTGAGGAACTCATCCAGGCAATCCTGCACGGCTTCCTGCACCGCAACGACTGAACAGCCAACGCTGCCCCGAAGGGACCGCCAATGACAGACACCAGCGCGATCGAATTGTACTACGACCCATACGATCCCGACATCGACGACAACCCTTACCCGGTGTGGAAGCGCATGCGCGAAGAAGCACCGCTCGTACTACAACGAAAAGTACAACTTCTACGCGCTGAGTCGTTACGAGGACGTGGCGCGCGAGCTGCCGAACTGGCAGACCTATCGTTCCGGGCGCGGCACCACCGCTGACATCCTGTTCAACAACATCGAGGTGCCGCCGGGCATTCTGCTCTTCGAGGACCCGCCCCTGCACGATCTGCACCGACGCCTGCTGTCTCGGGTCTTTACTCCGCGGCGCATGCTAGCCGTGGAGTCGCTGGTTCGCGGATTCTGCGCCAACGAGCTGGATCCGCTAATTGGTTCCGGCGGTTTCGATTTCATCGCGGATCTCGGGGCGATGATGCCGATGCGGACAATCGGATATCTCCTGGGCATACCCGAAGAGCATCAAGCGAGCATCCGAGATCGCAACGCCGCCTACATCGACGTCGCCAAGGGGCGCGAGCCCGGCGAAGTCAGTCAGAAAATATTTGAACAAACCATCGTGATGTTCGCCGAGTTCATCGAATGGCGGGCCGAGCATCCCTCCGATGACCTGATGACCGAGTTGCTAGCCGCCGAGATCGACGAACCCGACGGGACGCGTCGGCCGCTGTCGCGCACCGAGGTGTTGTCGTATACCGCAATGATCGCCGGTGCAGGTAACGAGACCACCGCCCGGCTCATAGGTTTCATGGGACAGCTGCTTTCGGATCATTCGGATCAACGCCGCGAGCTTGTCGCCGACCCATCGCTGATCCCCGGCGCGGTTGAGGAGTCGCTGCGCTACGAGCCACCGTCGCCGGTGCAGGCCCGCTACGTCGCCCAGGACGCCGAGCATTATGGCCGCGTCGTACCGGAGGGGTCGTTCATGTTGCTGCTCAACGCTTCTGCCAATCGAGACGAACGTCAGTTCACCGATCCAGACCGCTTCGACATCCACCGTCGCGCCAACCACCTGAGCTTCGGGCAAGGACTGCACTTCTGCCTCGGCTCGGCGCTGGCCCGGTTGGAGGCTCGAGTGGCTATCGAAGAGGTCCTCAAACGCTGGCCAGACTGGGAAGTCGACTACGCCAACGCCGAACGAGCGCACACCGCAAGCGTGCGCGGGTGGGCACGCCTACCCGTCATCACCAGGTAAGGAGACCAGCCTTCGCCGGTCGGCTAGCCCGGCGGCGCCAGCGCCGGCCGTGGCGTGAACGTCAGGTGCAATTCGGACAGCCCGCGCAGGATATAGGTCGGTTCGTAGGTGTAGCGGCGTTCGCCGGCCGGTCCGTGTTGGGCCTCGCTGATATTGATTTCGGACATCCGGTCCAGGATGCGCTCAATCGAGACTCGGCCCTCGACCCGGGCCAGCGGTGCGCCGGGACAGGAATGCACGCCGCGGGCGAACGCCATGTGCTCGCGGACGTTCTTACGGTCAAGCTGGAACTCGTGGGGATTCTCGAACCGACGGGGATCACGGTTGGCAGCGCCCGGGCAACACCATCACGATGGTGCCGACCGGGATATCTACGCCGCCGACTGTGGCGGGCCGGCGGGCCAGCCGGGAGTCACTTTTGACCGGGCTCTCCATGCGCAGTGACTCTTCGATGAAGTTCGGGAATCAGGCTGCGGTCGTCGCGCAGTTTCTGCTGAATGTCGGGTCGATCGCCGAGCGCCTGCAGCGCCGCGGAGAGCAGCTTGGCGGTGGTTTCCTGCCCGGCGGCGAAAAGGAATGTTGCCGAACGGCTTACTTCGATGACCTCGGGCGTGGACCCGTCGGGGTACTTCGCCGTCGCCAGCGAGGTCAGCACGTCGTCGCGGGGTTCACCTGCGACGGTCTTCGATGTAGGCGCAGAACTTCTCGTCGAGCCACTCCAGCGGGTTGACGCCGACCGACTCGTGGTCCAGCGCGCCCACCCGTGCACCGGGACGATCGGCGCCCAGGACGTGTGCGGAACTGCTTGTGGTCTTCCTCCGGGACACCGAGCAAGTCGGCGATCACCAACGTGGCGAAGGGCTTTGAGTATTCGGCGATGAATTCGCATTCGCCGTTGTCGAGGAACTCCTCGAGTTGGCGGTCGGCCAGACGCCACATGAATTCCTCGTTTTCCTTTAGCCGGCTCGGCGTGAGCAGCCGGCTGAGGATCGAGCGTGCACGGGTGTGGTCGGGCGGGTCCATGGTGACCATGTGCTCGAACATCGGAAACTGGCTGCGGTGTGCGTCGATCAGAGAACTGAGATCGTCACAGTCGACTTCAAACGGCAACGGCGGGAACGGGCCGCCGAGCGCGACGCAGTTGGAGAACGTGTCGGGGTCCTTGTAGACCGCGTTGGCCTCTTCCCAGCCGGTGACCGCGACGACGTTGTAGTGGGGCAGCCGGAAGACCGGGTTTTGGCTGCGCAGGTAGTCGAAGTAGGGGTGCGGATCGGGAACCAGAGACGGATCGGTGAAAAAGTCGACGGAATCGAACGTTGAATCAAGGCCTGCCATGTTGTTACGCGCCTCCCGAGGCTGATTTACCCGTGGTGTAAGGGCGGGCCGCTATGGGCCTGAGCGCCGTCCGGATCAGCAAGATCGGTAAAAGTGCTGAGCACCTGCTTAGCATGGCGCTAATGTCGTGGTCAAGGTCGCGGCGTCGCGCGACGCTACGATCACCCATGTTGAGCAGGCGATCGGCAGGAGTTTGGAGCCAAGGCATGACTTCGGCACGCAGGATCGGGGCGCCCGATGCCAAGAACCGCGGCGTGCTGCTCGACGCCGCCGAACAGCTGATGCTCGAAGAGGGTTATGCCGCAGTCACTTCCCGTCGTGTCGCCGAGAAGGCGGCGCTGAAGCCGCAGCTCGTTCACTACTACTTCCGCACCATGGACGAGCTGTTTTTGGCCGCGTTCCGCCGCCGCGCCGAAGAAGGACTTGAGGTGCAAGCGCAGGTGCTGCAGGCGCGGCAACCATTGTGGGCGCTGTGGCGGTTCAGCACCGATCCGGCGGCCACCGCGATCACGATGGAATTCATCGCGCTGGCCAACCACCGCAAAGCTCTGAAGGCCGAGATTGCCTATTACGCGGAACGTTTCCGCGAGGAGCAACAAAAGGCGCTGTCCACCGTGCTGCAGCGCTACGGCATCGACCCGGCCGAGGTGCCGCCGCTGGTGTGGTCGGTGCTGATGACCAGTGTTTCCCGAGTCCTGGTGATCGAGCAGGCCCTCGGCATGTCCGCCGGACATGCCGAGACCGTCGAGTTCGTCGAGCGCTACCTCCACCGACTGGAGGGCGACCCCGAAACCTAGCCGGCTCACCAGTTTCGCAGCGAGCAGAGCACGCCCTTGGCGCCGTCATTCGAGACGACCACCGCCCCGTCGACGATCAGAGCACAGTGAAACTGCGGCGTGCCGGGTTCGGTGCCGGTGCTGACTGTGACCATGGCGTACTGGTCGGGATCCGACAGCATCACCACAGGTGAGACCCACGGGTGGCCCGGGCCGATATCGGCTTGGACGTTGGGAGTGTATTGGTACGGGTTGTGGCTGTAGTCGGAGAAACTTCGGCGGCTGCTGATCCAGGTAATAGATGTCGGCATAGATCGGATTGGCTGACGTGACGACGTACCTGACCTGATGCATGACCGGGTCATCCGCCCGTGACGGCGCGGCGAACGTTGTAGCGGCCACCACCATCGCCACCCCTGCACCCGGCAGAGACCTACTGACTGCTTTCACATCGCACCTCCTACTTTGGCGCTGCGGTTCATCACCCGATCGGCGGCCTGCCAGTGCGCGTCGCGAACCCACAGCCGCGCAAACGCATCCACCGCTTCCTCGGGGGAGACCCCGTCGATGACACGCTTGATCTCGCCGGCGGGACGGGCCGACAGAGCGCGGGCCACTCGTCGCCAGTCCTCGTCGAAGGTGGACCGCGGCAGCACCTGGTCGACCAGCCCGATGCGTTCGGCGTGCGCGGCGTCGAGCACGATGCCGGTGCCGGCCAGCAGCAGTGCCCTGCTCTTGCCGACCAACGCGGCCAGCCGCTCGGCGCCGCCCCAGGCCGGCATGATCTCCAGCGCCACCTGGTTGAACCCGATCTTGATGTCGTCGGCGGCCAGCCGGATGTCGGCGGCCACCGCGACCTCGGCGCCACCGCCCAGGGCGTGACCGTTGAGCGCGGCGATCACCGGCGCGGGGAAGCTCGGCGATCCGGTCGCAGATCGATCGCATCCGCCACGCCATCGCCGCCGCGTCTTCGCTCGGTCCGGATCGCGCTGAGTTCCTTGAGGTCGCCGCCGGACACGAACGCCCGGTCGCCGGCGCCGGTGATGACGAGCGCGCTGGCGCCCTCGGCCGCGTCGAGCGCCTTCTCCAGCTGGTCCATCGTGTCCAGCGAGATGGCGTTGCGGGCGTGCGGCCGGTCGATGGTGAGCACCGCCAGACCCTCGTCGAACTCGACGTCGACCATGCGCCGCTTCCCATCGGCGATATTGGCATTCTCCTCAGCGGAGAATAGCATCGCCCATTGAATCGACAGCTTTTCGATGACCATAACGTTTGC
This sequence comes from uncultured Actinomycetota bacterium, assembly GCA_963744835.1. Lineage (GTDB taxonomy): Bacteria > Actinomycetota > Actinomycetes > Mycobacteriales > Mycobacteriaceae > Mycobacterium. Next base: position 95,216 of record CAVUVB010000005.1, on the reverse strand, counting down.
CGGTCGGAGCCTTGAGCCAATGCGCAATATTCCCGTCGAACTGGTCACGCGCTATGAGGACGCGGGCTGGTGGACCCGCGAGACCCTCGGGCAGGTGCTGGCCGCTGGGCTGGCCGCCGCTCCGGACGCGCGGTTTCGGGTGCACTCGGCCGTTCGGCCATGGTCGGGCACCTTCCGCGACGTCGAGCAGGTTGCCCGCCGGCTTGCCGCCGGGCTGCGCGCCCGTGGCGTCGGCGCCGGGTGACGTGGTGGCATTCCAGCTGCCGAACTGGATGGAGGCCGCCGCGACGTTCTGGGCGTCGGCGTTCCTCGGCGCGGCGCTGGTGCCGATCGTGCACTTCTACGGCCGCAAGGAGCTGGCCACATCCTGGCCTGCCGCCAAACCGAAGGTGTTCATCACCGCCGAGGAGTTCGGCCGGATGACCTATCAGCCCGACCTGTGCGCGGACGTTCCGATCGTCGGGCTGGTCGGGCAGTGACTTCGACGATCTGCTCGCCGACGAGCCGATGGCCGGCACCCTTGCCGCCGACCCGGCCGGACCCGGCCCTGATCGCCTTCACCTCCGGCACGACCAGCGCGCCCAAGGGCGTCATCCACAGCCATCAGACGCCTGGTCTGCGAGACCCGCCAGCTGCCGGCCAGACTACACGCCCGACCGGCGGCAGCCAGCTGACCGCGACACCGGTCGGCCACTTCATCGGCATGCTCGGCGCTTTCCTGATCCCGGTCCTCGACGGCGCGTCGATCGATCTGTTCGACGTCTGGGACCCCGGCGAGGTGCTGGCCTTGATGGAGCGCGACGGCCTCACGATCGGCGGCGGGCCGCCGTACTTCGTCACCAGCCTGCTCGACCATCCCGACTTGCACCCCCGAGCATCGGGCCCAGATCAAGACCGTCGGGCTCGGCGGGTCGACGGTCCCGGCGGCGGTGACCCGACGGCTGGCCGATCTGGGCATCTATCGTGTTCCGGTCCTACGGCAGCAGCGAGCACCCGTCGATCACCGGTTCGAGCTCTGGATGCGCCCGAGGACAAGCGCCTGCTCACCGACGGCTGTCCGATGCCCGGCGTGGAGATCCGGCTCGGCGCCGGACGGCGAGATCTTCAGCCGCGGCCCGACCTGTGCCTGGGCTACACCGACGATGCGCTGACCGCGGCCGCCTTCGACGACGACGGCTGGTATCGCACCGGCGACGTCGGCGTGCTCGACGACGACGGCTACCTGACCATCACCGACCGCAAGGCCGACGTCATCATCCGCGGCGGCGAGAACATCAGCGCGCGTGGAGGTCGAAGAGGTGCTGCTCGGGATGCCGGCAGTCGCCGAGGCGGTGGTGGTCGCGGCGCCCGACGCCGGTCTCGGCGAGCGGGCCGCCGCCGTGCTGCGGCTCAAGACCGGGCCACGTGATGCCGACCGAAGACGAGGTTCGGGCGCACTTCGCCGGCCAAGGGCGTGGCTCGTCAGAAATGGCCGGAAGTTTTGCACGAAGTCGACGACTATCCGCGCACGCGCGAGCGGCAAGGTGCAGAAGCGTCTGGTGCACGTGGCTGGAGAGTCATTGCGGTAGCCGTCTGAGTGAGAATAGGATTCTCACAAGATGCAAAGGAGGATTTCATGGGTCAGCTTGTCGCATCGGGTCGACATCCCGTTTCCGCTCTTCGACGCGGACAACCACCTCTACGAGCCGCCGGAGGCGCTGACCAAGTTCCTGCCCAAGGAGTACAAGGACTTCGTCCAGTACGTGCAGATCAACGGGCGCACCAAGATCGCGCTCCGCGGCCAGATCAGCAACTACATCCCGAACCCGACCTTCGCGGTCGTCGCCAAGCCGGGCGCCTGGGAGGAGTACTTCAAGTTCGGCAACCCCGACGGCAAGAGCAAGCGCGAGCTGTTCGGTGAGCCGATGCGGGCGATCCCGGCGTTCTTCGAGCCCGGCCCGCGCCTGGAGAAGATGAACGAGCTGGGTCTCGACCGCACGCTGATGTTCCCGACGCTGGCCAGCCTGATCGAGGAGCGGCTGCGCGACGACCCGGTCGCCATCCACGTCCTCATCCATGCGCTGAACGAGTGGCTCGACGAGGTCTGGGGCTTCAACTACCAGAACCGGATCTTCACCACCCCGGTGATCACCCTGCCGATCGTCGAGAAGGCGATCGAGGAGCTGGAGTGGGCGGTCAAGCGTGGTGCGCGCTGCATCCTGGTCCGCCCGGCTCCGGTGCCCGGCTTCCGCGGCCCGCGGTCGTTCGCGCTGCCCGAGTTCGACCCGTTCTGGGAGCGGTGTCGTCGAGTACGACGTGCTGGTCGGCATGCACTCCAGCGACAGCGGCTACTCCCGCTACACCTCCGAGTGGGACGGTGCCGACCAGGAGATGCTGCCGTTCCAGACCAATGCGATGGGCATCCTCAACGAGTGGCGCCCGATCCAGGACGCGGTGGGGTCGTGGGTGATCCACGGCGCGCTGTTCCGCTTCCCAAGCTGAAGGTCGCGATCGTCGAGGCCGGCTCGAAGTGGATGTCCCCGCTGCTGGACGGCATGGCCGAGGTCTACAAGAAGGCGCCGGAGGCTTTCCCGAGCGACCCGATCGAGATGATCAAGAACCGAATCCACGTCAGCCCGTTCTACGAGGAGGGCATCGACGATCTGGTCAACCTCATCGGTGTGGACCAGGTGCTGTACGGCTCGGACTGGCCGCACCCGGAAGGGCTGGCGGAGCCGACGCACTACGTCAACGCGCTGGCGCACCTCTCCGTCGAGGATCAGGCAAAGATCATGGGCGGCAACCTCGGTCGGCTCGTCACGGTGTGACGCACGCTGCGCCGGTGGGAGACCATCCCCGAGATGGTCTTGAGCGCGGCGGACCGCTTCGGCGACGCGGAAGCGGTTGTCGACGGTCCGCTGCGCTTCACCTTTACTCGAGTTGGTCGAGCGAATTCGCTGCGCCGCAGGTGCGTTCGCTGAGCTCGGTGTCGGTAAGGGCGAGCGGGTCGCGATCTGGGCGCCCAACTCCGCGGAGTGGATCATCGCGGCGTTCGGGCTGCTGACCGCGGGCGGCGTGCTCGTTCCGGTCAACACGCGGTTCAAGACCGAGGAAGCGGCCGACGTCATCACCCGCAGCGGGGCGAAGGCCGTCCTGGTGCAGAAGGGATTCCTCGGCCAGGAATACACCGCCCCCGCCGGGATACCGGCCGATCGACCTGAAATCCGACTTCCTTTCCAGCGGTTCGCCGTTCGAGCGGGCGGTGAGCGGCACCGACATCTCGGACATCATCTTCACCTCGGGCACGACCGGCCGCCCGAAGGGCGCGATGATGAATCATCGCCAGACGCTGCGAATGTACGAGGAGTGGGCGACGCTCGCTGATCTGCGCGAGGGCGACCGCTATCTGCAGATCAACCCGTACTTCCACACCTTCGGCTTGAAAGCGGGACTCATCACGTCCTTCCTGCGTGGTGCGACGATGCTGCCGGTCGCGGTGTTCGACGTCGACGAGGTGGTGGATCTCATTGAGCGCGAACGCATCACGATGCTGCCCGGCCCGCCGACGCTGTACCATTCGCTGCTGGCAGTTCGCGACAAGGCCAAGCTGTCGACGTTGCGGGCGGGTGTGACCGGCGCCGCTGACATCCCGGTCGAACTGGTTCGTCGGATACACAGCGACCTGCCGTTCCAGACGTTGATGACCGGTTACGGCCTGACCGAGGCGGGCAACGTCACCTTGTCGCGGCCCGGCGATTCCTTCGAGGATGTGGCCACCACCGCGGGCCTGCCCTGCGAGGGTGTCGAGGTGCGCATCGCCGACGACGGCGAGGTGCTGGTTCGCGGCTACGGCGTCATGCAGGGCTACCTGGACGAGCCGGAGGCCACCGCGCAGGCGATCGATGGCGACGGCTGGCTGCACACCGGAGACTTGGGGAACTTCGACGAATCCGGCCGGTTGCGGATCGTCGGGCGTAAGAAGGACATGTTCATCGTCGGCGGATTCAACGCCTACCCGGCTGAGATCGAGGGCTTCATGCTAGAACATCCCGCGGTAGCTCAGGTTGCGGTGATCGGTGTCCCCGACGAGCGGCTCGGCCAGGTGGGCAAGGCGTTTGTGGTGCCGAAAACCCAGGTTTCTGAGCAGGATTTGATCGCCTGGTGCCGTCGAGCGGATGGCCGGGTTCAAGGCTCCGCGATACGTCGCCTTTCTCGATCAGTTGCCGCTGAACGCCACCGGGAAGGTGATGAAGGATCAACTCCGGTGAGCACCACAGAGCCTCGTTCGCATTCGATAGTCATCACCTCGGACTATCGCGTGCCCAAGCCGGAACGGGTGTGGCCGCTGCTTCAACGCCGGAAAAAAGAACTCGCCGGCATCGGCGCGCAGAGGGTGCTGGTCTACACCTCGACCCATGACTATGGCCGGGTGTTGGTGACCATCGTCGTGCGCAGCCGGGAGCCGATCAGGGAACTGCTGCGGTCGCGGGTCTTCTTCGACTGGTTCGACGCGGTTGGCGTCGAGGACATTCCGGCGGTCTTCGCCGGCGAGATCGTCAAGCGGTTTGAGCCGTCACCACCGTCGAACCCCGAGGCTCCTGGCGTGGTGATAGCGGCCATCGCGTCGGTCGACGACGTGTCTGTGTTGACCGAGGAAGTCCGCAGGGCGATGGGCAGATTCACTGCGGCGGGTGTGCGAAAGACCTGGATTTTCCAGGCTTTCGACGACGGGCAGGAAGTGATGATTCTGCAGGAGCTCGACGACGAGGACCGGGCACGGGAATGGATCGAACATCCCGACGCGGCTGCCCCGTGGATAACCGGGGCCGGGGTGGGTGCTTACCCGCCGGTGTTCGTGGGCAAGTTCTTCGACATGATGCGGATCGACGGGTGAACGGACCACTCGATGTTCGTCTGTCTGTGTAACGGCATCACCAGTCAGGTGGTTGCCGATGCCATCGCCAACGGGGCGTCGACGACCAATGAGATCGCCGCGGCGTGCGGGGCGGGCGCCGAATGCGGCCGCTGCCGGCGCACACTGCGCTCGCTGCTGGGCGCACCGAACGAGAAGCGGAGCGGCGTGCGCACCTGAGCTACCGTCGGCTCAGCGCCGGGCGCTGCCATCCGGCGAGGTGGGTTTGGCTAGCTCTTCCAGCAAGTCCGGGACGTCCAGGCGCGGCACGACCGCCTCGATGAGCACCATCCGGTCACGGTTCTCAGCTGCCGCGACGAAGGCGTCGTCAAGCTCGCCATAGGTTTGCGCGCGAAACGTCAGATGGTTGGTCACGCCGAGCGCGTTGGGAATCTCAGCCCAGTTCCAGGCCACAATGTCGTTGTAGGGCGCCGTCTTTCCGTGAATCATCCGTTCGACGGTGTAGCCGTCGTTGTTGACCACCACGATGACCGGCGACAGTCCTTCCCGCGAGAAGGTGCCCAGCTCCTGGACGGTCAGCTGTGCGGCGCCGTCGCCGATCAGCAGCACCGGCCTGCGGTCGCGGTGCGCTAGCCCGGCCCCGAGGGTCGCGGGCAGGGTGTAGCCGATCGAACCCCATAACGGTTGGCCGATGAAGGTCACCCCGCGGGGAAGCCGGTGAGTGGCCATCCCGTAGAACGAGGTGCCCTGATCGGCGAGCACCACATTGCCGGGTGTGAGCGCCTCACAGAACCTGTCCCACAACACTTTTTGGCTGAGCGGCTGCTCACGGCCGGGCGTTTCCGCGGGCACCTCGTCGGACGTCGACGCGACCGGCGGGGAGGTGACGCCGCGCCGAGTCAGAATCGAGGTCAGCGCCGTCCAGCGCCGCCGCCATCTCCAGCGGGGCGAACACCTGATGCCGACCGTGCTCTGCTGTACTCCGACGTCGATCGTCCTGGTCGGATCGATGCGCTGGCTGAAAAAGCCGCTGACCATGTCGGTGAACACGACTCCTGCTGTCACCAGCACCGGCGCCTCTTCGATCGCTCGTCGCACCGGTTCGGCGCTGGCCGCGCCGGCATAGATTCCCAGAAATTCCGGCGCGCTCTCGTCGACCAGGCTTTTGCCCCACATCAGCGTGGCATGCGGTACCACGTCTGCTGCCAGCAACGCCTCGAGCTTGTCGACGGCGTTTAGACGATGGACCAACAAGTCGGCCAGCACGGTCAACTGGTGGTCGGCGATGAGTTTGGTTGCGGCTTCGACAAACAGCGCAAGCGCCCGAGGGCTGGTACCACCGGTGTAGCGCGGCAACGGCGCTGTCGGCCGCTCAGTTTCGAAGCGCGCCACATCGGTAGGCAGCAGTAGATACCCGGGCCGTCGCTGCTCCCGTACCTCGCTGAGCACCCGGTCGATTTCCCTGGTGGCTGTTGCCGGCATGAGATTGGCTTGGGCGCAGGTGATTTCCCTGCTTATCCGAAGGAAGTGCTCGAAGTCGCCGTCGCCCAGCGAATGATGCAGAGCCCGTCGGGTGCCCTGTGCGTCTTTCGATGGCCCGCCGACGATGTGCACCACCGGCACGTGCTCGGCGTAACTGCCTGCGATCGCGTTGGCCGCCGAAAGCTCGCCGACTCCGAATGTGGTTACCACGGCCGACATTCCATGCAGACGACCGTATCCGTCGGCGGCATAGCCGGCGTTGAGTTCGTTGGCGTTGCCCGACCCACCGGATGTCGGGGTGGGCGACGATGTGATCGAGAAACTCGAGGTTGTAGTCGCCGGGAACACCGAAGACTTCGGAAACGCCGAGTTCGACCAAGCGGTCGAGTAGGTAGTCACCGACGGTGTACGCGGACCCGGGCGCAGCAGTCACCAGGATGACGGTACGCGTCTGCGTTCGAAAACGCCCTGCCGCGCGGCGCCGCCTCGCTATCGTCCGGACATGGCAATCAAGGAAACCCGCGACATCGTTATCGAAGCAAGCCCCGAGGAGATCCTGGACGTCATCGCTGACTTCGAAGCGATGCCGCAGTGGTCGGAACCCCACCAGAGCGCGGAAATCCTGGAAACCGGAGACGACGGGCGGCCCAGCAAAGTGAAGATGAAGGTTAAGACCGCCGGCATCACCGACGAACAAGTGGTGGCCTACACGTGGAGCGGCAACGAGGTTACCTGGACGCTGGTGAGCTCCGGCCAGCAGAAGTCGCAGGACGGCAAGTACACGTTGGTCCCAGCGAAGGAGAGGCCACCCTGGTCAAGATGGAGATCAGCGTCGATCCGAACGTTCCACTTCCCGGCTTCGTGCTCAAGCGCGCCATCAAGGGGACCATCGATTCTGCGACCAAGGAGCTGCGCAACCGGGTGCTGAAGGTGAAGAAGGGCAAGGCTTGACCGGGCCGCTGGCCGGAGTACGCGTCATCGAACTCGGCGGCATCGGGCCGGGCCCGCACGCCGGCGATGGTGCTGGCCGATCTGGGCGCCGATGTGGTTCGGGTGCGTCGTCCCGGCGGGCTGACGATGCCGGCCGAAGACCGCGATCTGCTGCACCGCGGAAAGCGGATCGTGGACCTAGACGTCAAGACCCAACCCCAGACCCTGCTGGAGTTGGTCGCCAAGGCGGATGTGCTGTTGGACTGCTTTCGGCCGGGCACCTGCGAGCGGCTCGGCATTGGGCCCCGACGACTGCGCAACGGTCAACCCGCGGCTGATCTTCGCGCGCATCACCGGCTGGGGACAGGATGGCCCGCGGGCCAGCACCGCGGGCCACGACATCAACTACCTGTCTGCGACCGGGGCGCTGTCGGCGCTGGGCTACCGCGACCGGCCGCCGATGCCGCCGCTGAACCTGGTCGCCGACTTCGGCGGCGGCTCGATGTTCGTGCTGCTGGGCATCGTGGCCGCACTCTACGAGCGGGAGCGATCGGGGGTCGGCCAGGTCGTGGACGCCGCGATGGTCGACGGCGTCAGCGTGTTGGCGCAGATGATGTGGACGATGAAGTCGACCGGTGCGCTGCGGGACGAGCGCGAAGCATTTTTGCTCGACGGCGGCGCCCCGTTCTATCGCTGCTATGAGACCGCCGACGGCAAGTACGTGGCCGTCGGCGCAATCGAGCCGCAGTTCTTCGCCGAACTGCTCGCCGGGCTTGGGCTTGTCCGCCGAAGAGGTGCCCGGCCAGCTCGAGATCGGGTCCTATCCGCGGATGCTCGAAGTTTTCACCGCGCGGTTCGCCAGCAAGACCCGCGACGAGTGGGCAACGATATTCGCCGGCACCGATGCGTGTGTCACCCCGGTGTTGACGTGGAGTGAGGCCGCCGACGACCCGCATCTGTCCGCACGCGCGACCGTGATCAACACAGGAGGTGTCGACCAGGCCGCACCCGCGCCCCGGTTCTCCCGCACACCGTCCGGCCCGGTCGGGCGGCCGCCGCCGGCAACCACGCCGCTAAACGAAATCGGCTGGTAATCGGCCCGTTAGCCGTGTCGCCTTGCTAGCTTTGACGTAGTGGCCGTACAAGCATCGCGAGAGATTCTCATCGACGCGCCGCCGGAGGTAATCCTGGAGGCGCTGGCCGACGTCGGAGCTTTGTCGTCGTGGTCGCCGGTACACAAACGGATCGAGGTGCTCGACTGGTACGCCGACGGTCGCCCCCATCATGTGAAGGCCACCATCAAGATCTTCGGGCTCGTCGACAACGAGATCCTGGAATATCACTGGGGACCCGATTGGGTGATCTGGGATGCCGACGACACTTTCCAGCAGCGTGGGCAGCACGTGGAGTACAACCTGCAGCGGGTGGGCGTCGATAAGACGCGGGTGCGTTTCGATATCACCGTGGAACCATCGGGTCCCGTTCCCGCATTCATCGTCAGGCGGGCCAGCGAGATCGTGTTGGATGCTGCGACCACCGGATTGCGCAACCAGGTCACCAGCATCGTCGGGTCGGATCGGCCGCAATAGCCGGTGTAAGGCTCAACCAACAGCTCAGCCCGCGCCCGCGAGCAACTCCTGAAAGGCCTGCTGCATACATTCGGCATATGTCGCCGGGTCCGGCAGGGCGTCGCGATCCGCAGTAGCGCTGATCGACAACGTTCCGTTGTAACTCGCGACCACATGGATGAGGTTCAAGCCACCGATCAGCGGCCCGAGACCGGCGGCGCGTACGAGTCGCGCACCGCTGAAAAAGATCGGCTCGGTTGGACCTGGCACATTAGTCACGGTGGTGTTGGCGACCGTCGGGCCGGAGAACGGAAGCGCGCTGGCCGCCTTGGCAGTCACTCCGAGCAGTGCGGTTGGCACTGTTCCAATCAGATCGAGCAGCTGAGTCCCGGTCGACTGATCCGACCCCGAACGGCTGCCGGCAGTCGACGCAGCGATAATGGCAAGCCGTTCGGCCGGATCGACGATGTCGGTACCGAGGCTCTGCAACCGGCCGAACAACGCGTTTCCCTGGCTGGTCTCGTCGCCCTTGTCGCGCAGCGACATCGGGCACGCCGCGACAAGCGACTCGTCGGGAAGCTCGTCGTGGCGATCCAGATATTCGCGAAGGGCGCCGCCCACGTAGGCGAGCGCCACGTCGTTGATGGTCGCGCCGGGCACCCTCGCCTTGATCCGCTTGAAATCGGCGAGATCGTGGAAGCGCGCCTCGAAGACACGGTGCGGCGACGCTGTTTGGTTGAAACGGGTCTTCGGTGGAAACGACGGCACATTACCCTGGGCGACTCTGGATGCGACACCGCCGACCAGCTTGCCCGGCAGGCCGGCTAATCCGCGGGCTACCTTGGGGGCGCTCGAGGCGAGCGTGGCGCCCGCCCGCAAAGGATGGAGCGCTGCGTTAATCGCCGTGCGCGAGAGTAAGTTTGCGGTCGTTGGAAGAGGGGCGGGGCGCCAGGGGCTGTCGGGTCCGGCGGGGCGTGGGCCATCAGCGGCAAGGTCGTGCATTGCCGCGATCATCTGAACGCTCGCCATGCCGTCGACGGCGCAGTGGTGCAACTTCAACGCCATCGCGAACGAGCCCTTCGGGACTCCCGGCACGGAATTCAATCCCTCGATGACTGTGATCTCCCACGGCGGACGTCGCAGGTCGATCTGTCGGGCATGCAACCGCGCGACCTGGATACAGAGCTGCCGCCAGTCACCAGGCTGGGGTAACCCGATATGACGGACGTGATACTCGAGATCGAAGCTCGGGTCGTCTACCCAGTACGGCCTATGGAAACCGCCCGGCAGCTCGGTCAACCGCCGCCGAAAGACATCCGAGAGATGCAGCCGGGCGTCGAGTTCCTCGAGAATTCCCTTGAAGGTCACCTTGCCGCCCGGGGCGGTCGACGGGTCATAGATCAGCAGCATCTGAATCTGCAACGGCGTCGCTGGTCGCTCCGCGCGCAGCAACATGTCATCGGTCCAACTCAGCTGCTGCACAGACCCCAGGGTAGGCCCGTCACGCCGCGCCGCGGGAGATATTTCGATCGGGCGAAATAGCCGCGCAACCCGGTCCGCGAAGGCCGCCGTGTTGCTAGCTTGACATTAGTGGCCGTACAAGCATCGCGAGAGGTTGTCATCGAGGCGCCGCCGGAGGTGATCCTGGAGACGCTGGCTGATGTCGGCTCGATTCCGTCCTGGTCCTCGGTGCACAAACGGGCCGAGGTCATTGACAGCTATCCCGACGGTCGCCCGCACCATGTGAAGGTCACGGTCAGGATTGTCGGCATCGTCGACACCGAAGTGCTCGAATACCACTGGGGGCCGGACTGGCTGGTGTGGGATGCCGACAAGACTCTCCAGCAGCATGCCCAGCATGTCGAATACACGTTGCAGCGCGAAATGGACGAAAAGACGCGGGTGCGATTCGTAATCACGCTCGAACCGTCGGCGCCACTGCCGGAGTTCCTGGTGAACCGGGCCCGCAAGAAAGTCCTTCACGCCGCGACGGAGGGGCTGCGGCGGCGGGTTATGGCTGTCGTTGGTTCGGATCGGCCGAGCTAGCCGACCCGTCTCGCAGGCGCGCCAGCCGGCGGATCGCCTCGTCAAGCGTGTCGTCCCGCTTGCAGAAGGTAAACCGCACCAAGTGATTCCACTCGTGGTAGTCGTCGGTGGCCGGATCACAGAATGCCGTCATCGGGATCGCAGCCACCCCGACCCGTTCCGGTAGCGCCGCGCAAAACGCCGTGCTGTCGTGGTAACCCAGCGGACGCGGGTCGGCGCACAGGAAGTAGGTGCCCGCGCTGTCATGCACCCGAAAACCGACCTCGGCCAGTCCACGTGCCAGCCGATCGCGCTTGCCCTGCAACGAGGTTCGCAGCGCAGCCACCCAGTTTTCCTCGGTGTTTAGCGCGTGTGCCACCGCCGGCTGAAACGGCGCGCCGCCGACATAACTCAGATACTGCTTGGCGGCTCGGACGCCGATGATGAGTTCCGCTGGCCCGCAAGCCCATCCGATCTTCCAGCCGGTGCAGTTGAACATCTTCGCCGCACTCGAGATCGTCACGGTCCGCTCGGCCATCCCGTCGAACCCGGCTAACGGCACGTGTCGGCGACCGTCAAATACCAGATGCTCGTAGACTTCGTCGGCAATCACTAGCAAGTCAGCGTCCACCGCGACCTGCGCGATGGTGGCCAGCTCGCCTTCGCTGAGCACCGTGCCGGTGGGGTTGTGCGGCGAGTTCACGATCAACGCTCGAGTGCGCGGCGTCACCGCACGGCGCAACGCGCCGGTGTCGAGCGCAAAGCCCCGACCGTGGGGCACCAGCGGCACGATGACCCGCTGGGCACCGGCCATTGCCACCACCGGCGAGTAGGAGTCGTAGAACGGCTGGATCAAGATCACTTCGGAGCCGGGCTCGATCAGCCCGAGCACCGCCGCCGCGATGGCCTCGGTGGCCCCGACCGTCACCAATATCTCGGTGTCTGGGTCGTAGTCGACGCCGAAGTGTCTTTTGCGCTGAGCTGCGACGGCCTCTCGCAGCGGCGCGATGCCGATTCCCGGTGGGTATTGGTTCACGCCCTCGGCGATGGCCTGCTGTGCGGCCTTGAGCATTGCCGGCGGCCCGTCTTCGTCAGGGAATCCCTGCCCGAGGTTCACCGCGCCGACCCGGGCCGCCAGCGCCGACATCTCGGCGAACACCGTGGTTGCGTACGGCCGCAGCCGCGACACCGTCATGGGTGTTGAGCCTAAGGCGCGTCAGCGCACGAGTGTGCGGCCAGCTTCACGTTGGGCTTCGAGTGTGCGGCCAGCTTCGCATTCGACGCTGCTGCACTCCCAACCAACAGGTTGGACGGGCACTTTGTTAGGCTGGCGCTCAGAGGACTAGCGTCCCAAAGGACCAGATCCAAAAACCCCGGTCGTGAAACCAGTGGAAAGAGAATCACCCATGTCCGAAGAAGCCTTCATCTACGAGGCCATCCGCACGCCGCGCGGCAAGCAACGCAACGGGTCCTTGAACGAGGTCAAGCCGCTGAACCTGGTGGTCGGTCTGGTCGACGAGCTGCGCCGGCGCTTCCCCGACCTCGACGAAACACTGATCAGCGACATGATCCTCGGGGTGGTCTCGCCGGTCGGCGATCAGGGCGGCGATATCGCCCGGACCGCAGTGCTGGCGGCCGGGCTGCCCGAGACCACCGGTGGTGTCCAGCTCAACCGGTTCTGCGCCTCGGGCCTGGAAGCGGTCAACACCGCCGCCCAGAAGGTGCGCTCCGGCTGGGACGACCTGGTGCTGGCTGGCGGTGTCGAGTCGATGAGCCGCGTACCGATGGGCTCCGACGGCGGCGCCTGGGCAACCGACCCCGAGACCAACTACCAGATCGGCTTCGTGCCGCAGGGCATCGGCGCCGACCTGATCGCCACCCTCGAAGGCTTCTCCCGCGAGGACGTCGACGCCTACGCGCTGCGCAGCCAGCAGAAGGCCGCCGAGGCCTGGTCGGGTGGCTACTTCGCGAAGTCGGTGGTGCCGGTGCGTGACCAGAACGGTCTGGTCATCCTCGACCACGACGAGCACATGCGGCCCGAAACCACTCCGGAGGGCCTGGCCAAGCTGAAGACCGCCTTCGACGGCGTCGGCGAGATGGGCGGCTTCGACGACGTGGCCCTGCAGAAGTACCACTGGGTCGAAAAGATCAACCACGTCCACACCGGCGGCAACAGCTCCGGCATCGTCGACGGGGCCGCGCTGGTGTTGGTCGGTTCAGAGGCGGCAGGCAAGTCGCAGGGACTGACCCCACGGGCCCGCATCGTGGCCACTGCGACCAGCGGCGCGGACCCGGTCATCATGCTCACCGGCCCGACACCTGCCACCCGCAAGGTGCTCGATCGCTCCGGTTTGACGATCGACGACATCGACCTGTTCGAGCTGAACGAGGCGTTCGCGTCGGTGGTGCTGAAATTCCAGAAGGACCTCAACATCCCTGACGAGAAGCTCAACGTCAACGGTGGCGCCATTGCGATGGGCCACCCGCTGGGTGCCACCGGCGCCATGATCACCGGCACCATGGTCGACGAGCTTGAGCGCCGCAACGCGCGCCGCGCGCTGGTCACGCTGTGCATCGGCGGCGGCATGGGTGTCGCCACGATCATCGAGAGGGTTTAGGGCCATGACCGAGAACACCATTGCGTGGGACAAGGACGCCGACGGCATCGTCACGCTGACGATGGACGACCCCACCGGGTCGGCCAACGTGATGAACGAGCATTACGCCGAGTCCATGCACAACGCGGTCGAACGCCTTGTCGCGGAGAAGGATTCGATCTCCGGCGTGGTCATCACCAGCGCGAAGAAGACCTTCTTCGCCGGCGCTGACCTCAAGGGCATGATCAAATTCAGGCCCCGAGAACGCCGGCGAGGCATTCGACACCGTCGAGGGGGTCAAGCGTGATTTGCGCGCCCTTGAGACCCTGGGCAAGCCGGTGGTGGCCGCCATCAACGGTGCAGCACTCGGCGGCGGTCTGGAGATCGCGCTCGCGTGTCATCACCGTATCGCCGCCGACGTCAAGGGTCTCGTCGTCGGTCTGCCAGAGGTGACGCTGGGCCTGCTGCCCGGTGGCGGCGGCGTGACGCGCACCGTGCGGATGTTCGGCATCCAGAACGCGTTCATGAACATTCTGTCCCAAGGCACCCGTTTCAAGCCCGACAAGGCCAAGGAGATGGGGCTTGTCGACGAGCTCGTCGGCTCGGTCGACGAGCTGGTGCCCGCCGCCAAGGCGTGGATCAAGGCCAATCCCGATTCGCACACCCAGCCGTGGGATGTCAAGGGCTACAAGATGCCTGGCGGCACCCCGTCCAGCCCGGCGCTGGCCGGCATTCTGCCGTCGTTCCCGGCGTTGCTGAAAAAGCAGCTCAAAGGTGCGCCGATGCCTGCGCCACGGGCCATCCTGGACGCGGCCGTGGAGGGTGCTCAGGTGGACTTCGATACCGCCAGCCGCATCGAGAGCCGTTACTTCACTTCTCTGGTCACCGGCCAGGTCGCCAAGAACATGATTCAGGCGTTCTTCTTCGACCTGCAGCACATCAACGGCGGCGGCTCGCGTCCCGACGGCATCGAGCCGATCAAGATCAACAAGATCGGTGTGCTGGGCGCGGGCATGATGGGCGCCGGCATCGCCTACGTCTCCGCCAAGGCCGGATTCGACGTGGTGCTCAAGGACGTCAGCATCGAGGCCGCGGAAAGGGGCAAGAACTACTCGGAAAAGCTTGAGGCCAAGGCACTTCAACGTGGCAAGACCACCGAGGAGAAGAGCAAGGCGCTGTTGGACCGCATCACGCCGACCGCCGACGCCGCCGACTTCAAGGGCGTCGACTTCGTGATCGAGGCGGTGTTCGAGAACCAGGACCTCAAGCACAAGGTGTTCCAGGAGATCGAGGACGTCGTCGAGCCCAACGCGCTGCTCGGGTCGAACACGTCGACGCTGCCGATCACTGGTCTGGCGACCGGTGTGAAGCGGCAGGAGGATTTCATCGGGATACACTTCTTCTCGCCGGTCGACAAGATGCCGCTGGTCGAAATCATCAAGGGCGAGAAGACATCTGACGAGGCGCTGGCCCGAGTCTTCGACTACACGCTGGCCATCGGCAAGACCCCGATCGTCGTTAACGACAGCCGCGGCTTCTTCACCAGCCGCGTCATCGGCACCTTCGTCAACGAGGCGCTGGCGATGCTGGGCGAGGGCGTGGAGCCCGCCAGCGTCGAACACGCCGGTTCCCAGGCCGGTTACCCAGCGCCGCCGTTGCAGCTGTCCGACGAGCTCAACTTGGAGTTGATGCACAAGATCGCGGTCGCCAGCCGCAAGGGTGTGGAGGACGCCGGCGGCACTTACGAGCCGCACCCGGCAGAAGCCGTTGTCGAGAAGATGATCGAGATCGGCCGGCCTAGCCGCCTGAAGGGTGCGGGCTTCTACGAGTACGTCGACGGCAAGCGCACCGGCCTGTGGACGGGCCTGCGGGAGACGTTCAAATCCGGTTCGTCGGAGCCGCCGCTGCAGGACATGGTCGATCGGATGTTGTTCGCCGAAGCGCTGGAAACGCAGAAGTGCCTTGACGAGAACGTGCTGACGTCCACGGCCGACGCCAATATCGGCTCGATCATGGGCATCGGGTTCCCGCCGTGGACCGGTGGCAGTGCCCAGTACATCGTCGGCTATGAGGGCCCCCACGGTACGGGCAGGCAAGCTTTCGTCGCGCGGGCTCGCGAGCTGGCCGCCAAGTACGGAGACCGCTTCCTGCCCCGGACTCGCTGACCTAACGGCGCGAGCAAACACGAAAGCTCCTACATCCCGCCTCACAGAGTTGCGGATGTTGGGAGCTGGTTTGGTGGTTGGCGTGGAGGCGCCTTGAAGACGACGCGCGCCGGGCGGCGTTTGGGTCAGCGTCGAGCTTCGCGTGTGGTTTTCCCGGCATCTTGTAGCCTTTGGTAGCCGGCCTGTCGATCAGCAGTTAACCCGTCATCGAAACCGCTGTGCGACAGACCGGTTCGGCTCGTGTATCTCACAGGGGTATGGACCGGGAGGACTGAACATGACAACCCCACGCTCTAAAAGTGGTCGGCGAATTCCTCAGCTCATTCCGCACCGGTTGCTACGTAGCAATCAACGCCACCATCCAGCCGTGCTGGAGGAGGCCAGGAGACGAAGCGAGAGATTTCAGCTGCGGCTGGCCGATCGAATCACCGCATTCGCCGGCTCGATGCACTTCGTCTGGATTCACGTGGCCCTTTTCGGCGCGTGGATGGTGGTTCTGGAAAAGAGCCCGTGGCCGAACCTGACTCTGGTGGTTTCACTTGAAGCAATCTTCCTGTCGACGTTCGTCATGATCGGCCAGAACCGCCAAGCAGCCTTCCAACAGGCCAAAGCCGACCACGACTTTGAACTTGAGGAACTCGAGCTCAAAACCAACACCGAGCTGACCCGTCAAATCCATGTCCTGACAAAGGAATTGCATCGGCGCGTCATCGGTGAGTCCGCCTAAGTGCGGCCCGCCTAGCCGTTGCGCTGGAGCACGTAGCTGCGCGCGGTGAATCGCGACGCGAACCTCTTTGCGCCAGTCCACCGCGGTTCGTCGTTGGCCGACAGCAGTGCCCATGCGGGCGCGAATCGGCTCTCGATCTCCGATTGATCGACTCCCGCCGGTCCGAAACGACCGGGTTTGAAGGCGATCATCAACAGCCGTGCGCCCGGGGCGGCCGCCGCGCTGATCTCGTGGACGTAAAGATCACGATCGTGGGCGCTCATGCCATGGAAGCAGCCATTGTCCACGATCACCTGGAAAGGCCCAGCTATACCCGCATTGCGCAAGTAGGTGGCGTCAGCGTGGACGAAGTTGACCGTAGCGTCTGCGGCGCGGGCCTTAGCGCGTGCGGTATCCAGCGCCTTGGGCGTGAAGTCAACTCCGGTGACGTGCCATCCGTGCTGGGCCAGATAGATCGACGAATCTCCGGTTCCGCATCCCACGTCGAGTGCCGCCCCGGGTGGGAGTGCCTCGGTTCCCTCGACGTGTTCCCGCAGCGCCGGGGTGAGCGGATGACCGTCCCACGGAGTAAACCCGATCGCGTAAAAGACCCGAAACAGTGTGTGTCTAGAGGCCATGGCTTCACGGTAAACCTTGCGTTATGGCACCGGCGCCGGGTAGTCCTTGAGCCGCATCGAGTCGTGCATCCGCACGCCCTTGGTGTTCAACTTCGCGATCGCGGTGGTGAGCGATGAAGGCAGCAACGAGACCAGCTGGAGGCCTCGGGTAGTTGCCCAAAGCGCGGCACGGGAGCCGGGAAGGAGCGTCTTGGCGGCACCGCGCGCAAACGCCCGGCTGCGACGTACCGTTTCGCCCAGCTCCTGCTCGTAGGCGGCGAACGCCCGCACATGGTCTCCGCGGGCCTGGGCGAGCTCCCCGGCCAGCACGTAGGCGCCGAGCACCGCGAGGCTGGTACTGCCTCCCACCGCTGGGCCGGGGCAATATCCGGCGTCGCCGACGAGCGTGACTCGCCCGCGCGACCAGCTGTCCATCTGCAGTTGGGTGATCGAGTCGAAGTAGAACGCAGGTGTGCCGTCGAGCTCATCGAGCCAGCCGTCCACCGTTGCATGCATCCCGGCAAACGCCGCGCGAAGTAACTCTTTCTGCCGCAGAGCATCTCGATGGTGGTACTCGAGTTCTGTTTTGCTGCGAAACATGAATAATGCCCGCGCATCGTCCAGGGCCTGGGCGGTGTAGAGCCCGGCAAGACGACCGGCACCGACGTGAAGGATCATCTCGCCTTCGGCCGCAATCATTTTCGGCACCGACAATACTGCCAGGTACCCGCCGAGAAACTGAGTTCGTCCCGCGTCCTCGCCGAAGACCAAGCGCCGAACATTCGAGTGCAGTCCGTCGGCACCGACCACAACGTCGAACCTGCGTGGTGCCTCGCGCTCGAATGTCACCTCACCGTCGGGAGAGATCGCGGTGATCGAATCGCCGAACAGATACTCGACATGGTCACTTCCGGCGTCGTAGTAGGCGGCACTGAGATCGTCGCGCATGATCTCCACGTGGCGGTCGGATGCGACGTTGACGAGTCTGCTGAGATCGATGTGAGCCGGCCGCCGGGCGCCCTCCCGATACAACGTCATCGCATCGGTGCCAGTAGTTAGGGCCTCGATTGTTGGCAGCACGCCCATCTTCTCCGAGATCTCCATGGACGGCCGGAACAAGTCGACGGCGTGGCCGCCGGTCTTCCGCAGTTGCGGCGCACGCTCGACGACGGTGGCCTCGAAACCGTACCGGGCCAGCCAGTACGCCAGCACCGGCCCGGCGATGCTCGCACCGGAGATAAGGACGCGCATGCTGCACCTCCTGCTTACTTAACGATCGGTAAGCTTAGCACTAACAGCGTACCTATCGGTAAGTCAGATAAGCTCAGTAGGTGAGCAGGCCCCGTTCCGACACTCGCGAGCGCATTCAGGATGTCGCCCGTGAATTGTTCGCCAGCCAAGGTGTGCAACGAACGAGCCTGCAGGACATCGCAGACAAGCTCGGAATCACCAAGCCGGCGCTGTACTACCACTTCGCCTCCCGGGAGGACCTGGTCCGCAGCATCGTCAAACCGCTGATCGACGAGGGGGAGCGGTTCATCGCCAAACACGAACGCACACGAGATGCGACCCCACGTGAATTGCTCGAAGGGTACTTCGACTATCACTTTGCGCACCGCCGCGATCTGGTAGTGGTGGTCGCCGAGCTGACCACTCTGGCCGATCTCGGCCTGATCGATCAATTGCTTGCCTGGCGCGACCGGCTGGGGAAGCTGGTTTTCGGTCGGCGTCCCACGCTCGAGCAATCGACCCGTGCGGTGATCGCTTTCGGAGGTCTGCAGGATTGCTGTCTGCAATTTCCGGACACGCCTTACGAGAAACTGCGCCGGGCCACCGTCGACGGAGCGCTGGCCGCCCTTGGGATCGACCAATCGTCGTCGGGTTAGAGTCCGAAGCTATGCGATTCGGACTCTTCATTCCCCAGGGTTGGCGTATGGATCTGGTCGGGATCGACCCGGCTGAGCACTGGGCGGTGATGCGGGACCTGGCCGCCCACGCCGATGGCGGCGCGTGGGACTCGTTGTGGGTGTACGACCATTTCCACACCGTTCCGATGCCGACCGCCGAAGCCACCCACGAGGCGTGGTCACTGATGTCTGCCTATGCGGCGACGACGTCGCGGATCAAGCTGGGCCAGATGTGCACGGCGATGAGTTATCGCAATCCGGTTTACCTGGCCAAAGTCGCAGCCACCGCCGACATTATCTCGGGCGGCCGCATCCAGATGGGCATCGGTGGCGGCTGGTACGAACACGAGTGGCGCGCTTACGGTTACGGCTTCCCATCGGCTGGCGTGCGGCTCGGGCGACTCGACGAGGGTGTACAGATCATGCGCGCCGCCTGGGGCGACGGCAGGGTCAGTTTGGACGGCAAGCATTACCAGGTTGACGGAGCGATCGTGGCCCCGAAGCCTCTGCAGGACAGCGGGATCCCGCTGTGGATCGCTGGCGGCGGCGAGAAGGTGACCTTGCGCATCGCCGCGAAGTACGCACAGTACACGAACTTCACTTCCGAATCGGAGGGCTTTGTACACAAGTCCGAAGTGCTTGCCGGGCATTGCCGCGACGTGGGTACCGACTTCGACGCGATCGTGCGCTCGGTCAACATCAACGCAACCCTCGGCACCTCGGAGGCCGATGTCAAAGACCGGCTGCAGCGCATCCGGGACCGGATGATCGGCTATGTCCCGGAAGCGGCGGCAGATGCGATGATCGCCAGCGGCAGCGGACCGGATTCAGCTACCGGGACAACGGAACAAGTGATCGAGCGGCTGCAAAAACTGCGCGGCTTGGGCTGCGAGTATGTCATCTGTTACTTCCCGGAGGCCGCCTACGACCGTTCCGGCATCGAGCTGTTCGAACGCGAAGTCATCACTGCGCTGAGCTAGGCCCTCTTATACATCGGTCGTCGAGTACCTGGTCTTGACCGGGGGTGCGGCCAGCAGCGGAGGCAGCTGCGTCAGCTTGCCTTCGCCGGCGCGAAACCTGCGGTAGGCCTCATCGTGGTCGACCGAATCCCAAAGCTCGTAGATGATCCAGTGCGTTTCGTCGTCCTCGTCGACGAGCACGTCGGTTCGCAAGTTCCCGTCGAATGCTCGGGTGTCCTGCAGCGCCCGGCCCATGAGTTCGCGCCCCGCGGGGACCTCGTCGGGTTTGAACCTGAGTTCGAGTAACACGGTGACCGCCATAGTCGCCAACCTAATGCAGGGTCGCCGTGCGCCCGCAGTGAGAATGGGGTTTCCACTTTTCTGCAAGGCTGTTATACGGTTCAGTGAGCAATATTCTGGCCGCTGGACGGATGACCGCTGGAGGATCGCTCGATGCAAAAGGCACTGGCGCCCGATATCTCTACCTGGCCGGATGACAACCCACAGCTGATCGGCAGCCGGTGCGGCGACTGTGGCGCCACCACCTTCCCGGTGCAGCAGCTTTGCCCGCGGTGCAGCGGCTCGACGATGACCGAGCTGTTACTGCCGCGCCGCGGAACGCTGGTGGCCTGGACCACGCAGGGCTTTCCGCCGGGACCTCCCTATGCCGGCCCGACCGGCGACGACTTCGTGCCGTTCGGCGTGGGCCTGGTCCAACTCGGTGACGTGATCCGAGTCGAGGGCCGGCTGACCGAAAACGACCCGGCCAAGCTGCAGTTCGGGCAGGAGGTCGAGCTGACCATGGTGCCGTTTGCCGCCGACGACGAGGGCAACGAGGTCGTCACGTTTGCATTCCAGCCGGTCTAGTGGCGATCGCGAGCGCGGCGAAGCCGGGCGAAGCGGGTCGCCACCATAAGGCGGAGCCGGGCGAAGCGGGTCGCCACCATAAGGCGGAGCCGGGCGAAGCGGGTCGCCACCATCTACCCAAGAGGAGCTCGAGATGAGTAACGATGTGGCCATCATTGGCGTGGGATTGCATCCATTCGGCAGGTTTGAGAAGACGGCAATGCAGATGGGCGCCGAAGCCATCCAATCCGCGCTGGCCGACGCCGGGTGCGAGTGGAAAGACATCCAGTTCGGCTTCGGCGGCAGCCACGAAGTGTCCAACCCCGACGCGGTGACCCGCCTGGTCGGCCTAACCGGCATAACATTCACCAACGTGTTCAACGCCTGTGCCACCGCGGCCAGCGCCATCCAGCAGACCGCGGACACCATCCGGTTGGGCAAGTACGAGATCGGTATCGCCATCGGGTTGGACAAGCACCCGCGCGGCGCCTTCACCGACGACCCTGCCAAGCTGGCGCTGCCGCAGTGGTACGCCCAAAACGGGCAGTTCGTCACCACCAAGTTCTTCGGAATGAAGGCCAACAAGTACCTGCACGACAACAACATCTCTCAGGCGACCCTGGCCAAGGTGGCTGCCAAAAATTTCCGCAACGGTGCGATCAATCCGAATGCGTTTCGTCGCAAGCCGATTCCCGAGGACCAGATCCTGAACTCGACTGTGCTCAACTACCCGCTGACGCAGTACATGTTCTGCGCACCCGACGAGGGGGCGGCTGCCGTAGTGATGTGCCGCGCCGACATAGCGCACAAGTTCACCGACAAGCCGGTGTACGTGCGGGCCTGTGAAATCCGCACCCGCCGTTACGGCGCATACGAAGTGCACGCCACGTTCGCTCCGCTAGACGGGGATGTGTCGCCGACGGTGTACGCGTCCAAGGCCGCTTACGAAGCCGCGGGTATCGGACCCGAGGACGTCGACGTTGCGCAGCTGCAGGACACCGACGCGGGCGCCGAGGTCATCCACATGGCCGAGACGGGGCTGTGCGCCGACGGCGAACAGGAGAAGCTGGTCGCCGACGGCGCCACTGAGATCCATGGCTCGATTCCGGTCAACACCGATGGCGGACTGATCGCCAACGGCGAACCGATCGGTGCGTCGGGTCTGCGGCAGATGCACGAGCTGGTGCGTCAGCTGCGCGGGGAAGCGGGTGAACGTCAGGTGCCCGGCAACCCGCGGGTGGGCCTTGCGCAGGTGTACGGCGCACCCGGCACCGCGTCGGCGACCATCGTCTCGCTCTAAATTGCCGGTCCGAGCAGATCGTCCGCGTCACGGATGACGTAGCCGTAGCCCTGCTCGGCGAGAAACCGTTGTCGGTGTGCGGCGTACTCGGCATCTTGGCTGTCGCGGGCCACCACTGAATAAAACACCGCGCCACCGCCATCGGCCTTGGGTCGCAGCAACCGGCCCAGCCGCTGGGCCTCCTCTTGACGCGAGCCAAACGTACCCGAAACCTGCACCGCCACCGCGGCTTCCGGCAAATCGATGGAGAAGTTCGCGACTTTGGACACCACCAACGTGTTGACCTCACCGCGGCGGAACGCATCGAATAATGCCTCGCGCTCAGCGGTCTTGGTGGAACCCTGAATCACCGGAGCGTCCAGCACGGTTCCGAGCTCGTCGAGCTGATCCAGGTAGGCGCCAATCACCAGGGTCTGCTCGCCGGGGTGGCGGCTGAGGATCGACTTGACCACCGCGATCTTCGAGTGGGCTGTCGAGCAGACCCGATAGCGCTCGTCGGCCTCGGCGGTGGCGTACATCATCCGTTCGCTGTCGGTGAGTGTGACCCGCACCTCAACGCACTCGGCCGGAGCGATCCAGCCTTGTGCCTCAATATCTTTCCAAGGCGCATCATAGCGTTTCGGGCCGATCAACGAGAACACGTCGCCCTCCCGGCCGTCCTCGCGGATCAGCGTCGCCGTCAACCCCAGCCGTCGGCGCGACTGCAGATCAGCGGTCATCCGGAACACCGGCGCCGGCAACAGGTGCACCTCGTCATAGATGATTAATCCCCAGTCGCGGCTGTCGAAGAGCTCCAGGTGGCGGTATTCGCCCTTGGTGCGACGGGTGATCACTTGATAGGTGGCGATCGTGACCGGCCGAATTTCCTTGCGTTCCCCGGAGTACTCGCCGATCTCTTCGTCGGTCAGTGAGGTGCGGGCGATCAGTTCGCGCTTCCACTGTCGGCCGGCAACGGTGTTGGTGACCAGAATCAGCGTCGTTGCACTGGCTTTCGCCATGGCCGCAGCGCCGACAAGTGTCTTGCCCGCCCCGCACGGCAGCACTACCACACCCGAGCCGCCCGCCCAGAACGACTCGGTGGCCATCTCCTGGTAGTCGCGCAGATGCCAGTCGTCCTGCCGCAAGCTGATCGGATGTGCCTCGCCGTCGACGTATCCGGCCAGATCCTCAGCAGGCCAGCCGATCTTCAGCAGCATTTGTTTGATCCGGCCCCGCTCGCTGGGGTGCACGACGACGGTGTCGTCGTCGATCCGCGCGCCCAACATCGGTGCGATCTTCTTGTGGCGCAACACTTCCTCGAGCACCGCGCGGTCCAGGCTGACCAGGGTCAGGCCGTGAGCAGGGTGCTTGACCAGCTGCAGCCGCCCATAGCGGGCCATGGTGTCGACGATGTCGACAAGCAGTGGCTGCGGAACCGCGTAGCGGGAGTAGCTGACCAGCGCGTCGACCACCTGCTCGGCATCGTGGCCCGCGGCGCGGGCATTCCACAGCGCCAATGGGGTGATGCGATAGGTGTGCACATGCTCGGGTGCGCGCTCCAGCTCGGCAAATGGCGCGATCGCCGCGCGGGCCGAACCGGCCAGCTCATGGTCAACTTCAAGCAGCACCGTCTTGTCGGACTGCACGATTAATGGGCCGTCGGTCATAAGTTCATTATTCAGTCGTCGGCCGACACCACCGAGGTGATGCGGTGGATAGCGAACTCACGCGCGCGCCCCGACCCGGAATCGAACGCCACCAGCTGACCGCCGGATACTGCGATTGGTGACACCACGCGCTGGGTCGCCACGCCAGCTGCATCGACGTAACCAATAAGAACTGCCTCCTGCTGGTGGGCGGCTCGCTGCAGCAGTGACATGGCGACGGCGGGGTCGACCCGGACGCTGCCGAACGGTGCTGTGGTCACTTTGCGTAGCACCGCGATAATGGCGCTCAGCGTCTCACTGCTCGGCTGGGGTATCGACCGGTGCGGCCGGCGGCGCTGAGGTGTGGGCACTCGCGCCCCGCGGGCCTGGATGTCGACAATGGTGCCGGTGGAGTCCTCAGCGGCCGGGGCGAAACCGGCATCTCGCAAGGCCGCGAGCACTTCGCTGATCGGCGCCTGGGATACCGCGACCGTCGGCGCCAGCACACGCAGACCCAGGTGTTCCGCGGCCGCCACTGCCTGGGCGAGCAGCGTCGGGTCTTCGCACCGGACGAACGACGCGGCTATACCGATCCGCAGTTGCCCGTGCCGGCGTGCGACGTCGTCGATCAGGTAGGTGAGCCCTTGCGGTACAGGCGTTTTGGAGTGCTTTTCGAACAGTGAGTGCAATGCGTCGGCGGTTTTCCCGATATCCAGGGCATGCCGGATCGACTGTTCGCTGACGCGGTATACCATCGCCGCGCCCGCCGACTCGACGATGGCCACCGCCGCCAGTTCGTCCGCCAGTTGACGTTCGAGCGGCCCGGGAACCACGACGGTCAAATCGGCCTGCACCAGGAAGTAATCGATCGGCGCGGGTAGGACAGCTGCCATCGTGTCGACGGCTCTGGCCTCTCTGGCCTCGACATCATTCGAGCCGTTGTCAACCAAAGCGCGGCCGGGCGTGCTGATGGCGCCGCGGCCGACGAGGCCCAGCTGGTGTGCCTCCTCCAGCAGCTTGGCGACGGGCGCTGGTTGTAGCCGCTTGGACCATCGCGGCCGCCGCCAGATCAGCGCTGCCGAGGCTGTGCTCTTGTCCACGCCAGCGCCAGCCGGCAATTCCGCCAAGATGCTCAGTAGCAGCCGGCGGTCCAGCGGGGCCGCGGTTGAGTACAGCGAATCCGACAGCGCGGCATATGGTTTGGCGTCGGGACCGCGGGTCCCGATCAAAGCCGGTCGGGCCGGTAGGTCAAGCCAGGTGTTGGCCAGCAGATGCCAGCGGTCGGCGGGGGACGCCTCGGTGAACCGGTCGGCGGCCACCGTCGGCGCCCAGTAGGGCGCCTCGCCGCTGGCGGGGTGGGGATCGGGGATTCCGCTGGCGATCAGTCCTGCGGCGGCGGCCAGCTCGAGAATCAAACCCAGTCGGGCCTCGTCGATGCCGGTTACCTTTGCCAGCCGCCTGACTTCTCGCACCCCCAAGCCGCCGCTTCGCAGCTCGGAAATCGGCGCGGCACCCAGCGTTTCAAGTAACACGTCGAGGTCGCGCAGCAGGTCGATGGCTGAGCCGGCAGCCGCTGCGTCGGCGTCGGCTGACGTGGTGGTCGCGACTACCGGATCCGGCGCCGCCAGCTGCGCCGGACCGGGCTCCTCGCCGCGCAACACCTGCCCGACATGGCGCGGCAGGATCACCGTATCGGCATCAATGCGTCGCAGTAATCCCCTGGCGAGCAGTTGTGGCACCGGACGATCCACGGGAGCGCCGGGTGCGGCGTCGCGGGTGCGCCCCAGCGGCGAGCCTTCCAGCAGCCTGTCCAGCAGCTCCCGCTGTGGCTCATCAAGGGAGTCGATCAGTTCCGCGATCTGCTCTGCGCTTCCGGAGGCGTCTTCGAGGGTCACCTGGCCCTGGTGCCACGGCAGTCCGGCAGCGGCATCGGCGGCCACCCGCAACTCGGTGTCACCCCAGATGAGTGCGCGAACTTTGAGATCGTCGAGCGCATCGAGCACGTCGGGTTCAGGCGCGCGATCCCCGATCAGCGCGAGCAATTTGGCAAGCGGCACCGGCGCCGTATCGGCGTGCAATACCAGCAGCGCGTCGATCATTGCCAGCCGCATAAAGTCCAGTTCGTCGGTGGCAGCCGTGACTGACTGACGGGCCTGGGCGCGGGCGGCAAGCGCGGCGATGCTGCCGGGTGGGGGCTGGGCAAGGTCGGGCCGCAACTCCAGTAAGCGGATGAGCCGCTCGTCGGGCAAGTCGGCCAGCCAGGACCCCAGCGGGACACCCGGGGTGTGTTCGGTCATTGCTGACCAGCGTAAAGCAGCTGGCCCAGTGCGCCCGTCCAGGTGATGGCGAGCAGCTAACGCTGACGCGGATGGGAGAGCCGAACCGGCAACGTTGCTCGGGACCTGTCAGAATGAATCACGTGGCTGACAACGCTGGCAAAAAGGCGCAGAAGACCGAGAAGACCCGCTACGTCGACAGGGGCTGGCCCACAACCAACCCGGACGACCACGCGGTGAGCGAACTGGCAACCGATCGGGTGGGCGCGCTGTCCCCCTACGGTGACGTGATCTTCCCGCTGGCTGCCGACGAGCTGCCCTACGTACACCCCGTGACGGAGGTCAACCGCTAGTCGGCCAATGTCTGGCTGCGGCGATTAGGCGAGTGAGGATAGGGCCGGGTTTCCGCTGACACCCTGCGACTGGATGGCTTTCAGTAGGTCTTTGACGTAGCTCGGGTCCACGTTCTGCGGCGGCGCGGCCTGCAACCCATTGGTGGGCAGGTTCGCCGGATCGAGCAACGGCGCGAGCTGCGACGGCACCTGAAGGTCGTGCAGCGTGGAGCCCGCAGTGGCCGGATCGATCGGCAACGCCGGAACTGGCGCGGGGTCGGCCGGAGCGGGGGCGAAGGTCCAGTGCGCCACGTTGCTGGCCTGCTGGACATCCGGCGGAGTATCAGCGGGAGCGGGCGGCTCCGTCGCCACCTCGATGGCATGCGACTCGACCTTCGGCCCGGGTTCCTCGGCCGGCGGTGCTGGGGCATCGACTGCGACGGTCTCGACCGGCGGCGCGGGGTCGGCCGGCGGGGGCGGCGGAGGTGCGTCGGCCGGGGCCGGTTCGGCTGCTGCCAGCTCGACCGGCGGTGCGGGGTCGGCCGGCGGGGGCGGCGGAGGTGCGTCGGCCGGGGCCGGTTCGGCTGCTGCCAGCTCGACCGGCGGTGCGGGGTCGGCCGGCGGAGGTGGTGGAGGTGCGTCGGCCGGGGCCGGTTCGGCTGCTGCCAGCTCGACCGGCGGTGCGGGGTCGGCCGGCGGGGGCGGTGGAGGTGCGTCGGCCGGGGCCGGTTCGGCTGCTGCCAGCTCGACCGGCGGTGCGGGGTCGGCCGGCGGAGGTGGTGGAGGTGCGTCGGCCGGGGCCGGTTCGGCTGCTGCCAGCTCGACCGGCGGTGCGGGGTCGGCCGGCGGAGGTGGTGGAGGTGCGTCGGCCGGGGCCGGTTCGAATGCTGCCGGTTCAGGCGGTGGTGGCGGCTGAACCGGTGCGGGCGCGTCGACGACAACGTTGCGCGGCGTCGCGGCCGAGAGTCCATGACCACAGACCGGCCAGGCGCCGCGCCCTTGGGTGGCCAGCACGCGCTCGGCGACCGCGATCTGCTGTTCCCGGGTGGCCTGGTTCGCGGATCCGGCGAACTGCCCGCCGCCGTGGGCGGCCCAGGTGCCTTGCGAGAATTGCAGTCCGCCGTGATACCCGTTGCCGGTGTTGATGCCCCAGTTGCCGCCCGACTCACATCCAGCGACGCGATCCCATTCGCTGTCGGTGGCCGCGGACGCGTGGCCCGCCAGTGCGATGCCACCGCCACCGATCACAGCCCCGGTGAAAGCGAGTTTGGCGACGCTGATGTTGGAAGTGGTGGGCTTACGATGCCGTCCGCTCATACGCCGAAGACGTCCTCTCGTGATGCGCCCGCGAGGTCAGCTGTCGGGTTCGGGCGGAAGAGGTCGCCCGGCCACACCGTTTCCCGCAGGAACGGCGATGGCTTCACCCCAAGGAGCCGCGCACGGCTCCGGTCCGATTTCGGCGGACCGATGGGTCCCCCGCCTCCATCCACGGGTTGGTGTGGGCCCGCCTATCGGATGGAGCTCGGCGCTATAGGCGAGAAGGCCCGTCGCTCAGGAAGACTCGGCAAGCCCGCGCACGACGCTAGCGCGTGATCGCGGCGGCGTCATTTTTTGGCGAATCCAGCGTTTCGTCTGCCGTCGATGCGAAAAACGCCAGGAGAGCTCGGTGTCGACGCAGGTCAAAACGGCCGCAATTCGGCCGTTGCCATGCTGTGATCAATCCGTTATGTGACCGAACTCACATCAAACGGCCGCCGGTGAGCGCGCTAACACGGCGGTTGTCTTATCAAATCGATGGCGCCAAGCCCTCAGAAACTCTCATACCCGGGATGATCCGGCTCTAACCGAGTCCGGTCGGCTACCGACCGGAACGATTTCTTTGCCCAGCGGCATCAGCGACACCGGGATCAGCTTGAGATTGGCCAGCGCGAGTGGAATACCGATGATCGTCACTGCCATCGCGACCGCGCTCACCAGGTGCCCGATCGCAAGCCAGATCCCGAAGAACACCACCCAGATGACATTGCCGATGAGCGATCCGGTGCCGGCGCCCGGCTTCTCGATGATCGTCCGCCCGAACGGCCACAGCGCATAAAATGCGATGCGCCACGCAGCGAACCCGAAGGGGATGGTGACGATGAGCAGGAAGCAGATCAGCGCAGCCGCCAGATAGCCGAGGGCCAGCCAGAGCCCGCCGAAAATCAACCAGATAACGTTCAGGATCAGGCGCATTGTCTCCTCCAGCGATAGTGCCAGCGTACCGAGAAACTCCGATGCTCGGCCGCGAGCGTTCCGAGTAGGATCGGCAGTCATCGCGTCCTGCGCAGGCGGGACGCTTCATTGTGTGGCCCAAGGTAGTAATCCGTTAGACAAGCAGGTGAGACCGGTGCCGACTGGCAAGGTGAAGTGGTACGACGCTGAGAAGGGATTCGGTTTCTTATCCCAGGAGGAGGGCGAGGACGTCTACGTCCGGTCCTCGGCGTTGCCGGCGGGCGTCGAAGGCCTCAAGGCGGGCCAGCGCGTCGAATTCGGGGTTGCCTCTGGACGCCGCGGACCGCAGGCACTGAGTCTCAAACTGCTTGACCCGCCACCCACCTTGTCGCGCCCCCGCCGCGAGGGCCCTGCCGAGCACAAGCACAGTCCAGATGAACTGCACGGCATGGTCGAGGACATGATCACCTTGCTGGAGAGCACGGTGCAGCCCGAGTTGCGTAAGGGCCGCTATCCGGACCGCAAAACCGCCCGCAGAGTCTCCGAGGTGGTCAAGGCCGTGGCCCGGGAACTGGACGCCTAATTCGCATTTGACCTGCCCGCCGCTGTCGGCGCACCGGAGAGTGTGCGCTAATTGCACAAACGCGTGCACCAGCACGCGCTCCGGGGAACACTGGAACCGAATCTCCGCAGGAGTCGGTTCGAGTGAGGGAGTCCGATGGCGCAGCAGGCACAGGTCAGCGAGGAGCAAGCGAGAGCCGTAGCC
This sequence comes from uncultured Actinomycetota bacterium, assembly GCA_963744835.1. Classification (GTDB taxonomy): domain Bacteria; phylum Actinomycetota; class Actinomycetes; order Mycobacteriales; family Mycobacteriaceae; genus Mycobacterium. The sequence continues at coordinate 66,052 of CAVUVB010000005.1, read as the reverse complement.
GAGGAATCTCGCGAAAGTGGTTGGGACAAACCGTCCTTGGCCAAGGAGCTTTTTCTCGGCCGCTTTCCGCTCGAGCTCATTCACCCCTTTCCCAAGCCCTCTGACGAGGAGGCCGCCCGCACCGAGGCGTTCCTGGCCCAGCTGCGCGAATTTCTCGACACCATCGACGGCAGCGTCATCGAACGCGACGAACAGATCCCCGACGAATACGTCAAAGGCCTCGCCGACCTGGGTTGCTTCGGCATGAAGATCCCGTCGGAGTACGGCGGGCTGAACATGTCACAAGTTGCCTACAACCGTGCGCTGGCGATGGTCGGGACCGTGCATCCCAGTCTCGGCGCGCTACTTTCGGCGCATCAGTCGATCGGGGTGCCGGAGCCGCTCAAGCTGGCCGGGAGTCCGGACCAGAAGCGGAAGTTCTTGCCGCGGTGCGCGGCTGGGGCGATATCGGCGTTTTTGCTCACCGAACCAGATGTGGGCTCCGACCCGGCGCGGTTGGCGTCGACGGCGACTCCCGTAGATGACGGACAGGCTTACGAACTCGACGGCGTGAAGCTATGGACCACCAACGGGGTGGTCGCGGACCTGCTGGTGGTGATGGCCCGAGTGCCCAAAAGCGAAGGACACCGAGGCGGGATCAGCGCGTTCGTCGTCGAGGCCGACTCACCGGGCATCACCGTGGAGCGACGCAACAAATTCATGGGATTGCGCGGCATAGAAAACGGTGTCACCAGGCTCCACCGCGTCCGGGTCCCCGCCGAGAACCTGATCGGCAAGGAGGGTGACGGTCTGAAGATCGCCCTGACCACCCTGAATGCCGGACGGCTTTCGATACCCGCGAACGCGGCGGGCTCCGCCAAGTGGTCGCTGAAAATCGCGCGGGAGTGGTCGTGCGAACGGGTGCAGTGGGGCAAGCCCGTCGGCGAGCACGGCGCCGTCGCCGAAAAGCTCTCGTTTATGGCCGCAACCACCTATGCGCTCGAATCGGTGCTCGAGCTCTCCGGTCAGATGGCCGACGAGGGCCGCAACGACATTCGGATCGAGGCTGCGCTGGCCAAGCTGTGGTCAAGCGAGATGGCCTGCGTGATCGCCGACGAACTGTTGCAAATTCGCGGTGGCCGCGGCTATGAGACCGCCGAATCGCTCGCAGCGCGCGGGGAACGGGCGGTGCCGGTCGAACAGGTGGTCCGCGACCTGAGGATCAACCGCATATTCGAGGGCTCCAGCGAGATCATGCGGCTGCTCATCGCCCGTGAGGCGGTCGACGCCCACCTGACTGCCGCCGGGGATCTCGCGAATCCGAAGGCCGACGTCCGGCAAAAGGCCAAGGCAGCGGTCGGCGCGAGCGGGTTTTACGCGAAGTGGTTGCCGCAACTGGCTTTCGGCGAAGGGCAACGGCCGACGGCCTATCGAGAGTTCGGAGAACTGGCAAAGCATCTGCGCTTTGTCGAGCGCTCCGCGCGCAAGCTGGCCCGCAACACCTTCTACGGAATGGCGCGCTGGCAAGCCGCGCTGGAACAAAAGCAAGGCTTCCTCGGCCGAGTGGTCGACATCGGCGCCGAACTGTTCGCCATGTCGGCGGCGTGCGTTCGCGCCGAGTCGTTGCGCGCCGCGGATGCCGCTCAAGGCGAGCAGGCGTACGAGTTGGCCGAAGCGTTCTGCCAGCAGGCCAGCCTGCGGGTCGAAGCGCTGTTTGATGCCTTGTGGACGAACACCGACAGCACCGACGCCGCGCTGGCCCGCAACGTGCTGAGCGGTCGTTACACCTGGCTCGAAGACGGCATCATCGATCAGTCAGAGGGCACCGGACCGTGGATCTCCCACTGGGAAGCCGGTGAATCGACCGAGCCCAATTTGGCGCGACGGTTCCTGACCGTGGCTGACTCCTGACCGACACAGACATGGCGTCTTACGTCGAGGCCGGCGAGTTCACCCGCGACACCAACTACATCGAGACCCGCATCACCGCCGACGGTCGTGACGGCTATCCGGTGGAACCGGGTCGATACCGGCTCATCGTTGCTCGCGCCTGCCCATGGGCCAACCGCGCGATCATCGTGCGGCGCTTACTAGGATTGGAAAGCGTTATCTCCATTGGGTTTTGCGGGCCCACCCACGACGAGCGGAGCTGGACTTTCGATCTCGATCCGGGTGGCGTCGACCCGGTGTTGAAAATCCCCCGGCTGCAGGATGCCTATTTCGCACGCTTTCCCGACTACCCGAAAGGCATCACCGTCCCCGCGATCGTCGACGTGCCGACGGGCGCTGTGGTCACCAACGATTTCGCGCAGCTGACATTGGACCTGTCCACGCAATGGGCTGCCTACCACCGCGAGGGCGCCCCGCAGCTATACCCCGAAACGCTGCGTGAGGAGATCGACGAGGTCAACAAGAGCGTCTACACCGAAATCAACAACGGTGTTTACCGTTGTGGTTTCGCCGGCTCGCAGCAGGCCTACGACGCGGCTTACGACCGGTTGTTCACCGCGCTGGATTGGGTGAGTGATCGATTGGAAAGCCAGCGGTACCTGGTGGGGGAGACGATCACCGAAGCCGACGTCCGGCTGTTCACGACGTTAGCGCGCTTCGACCCGGTCTATCACGGGCACTTCAAGTGCAATCGAAGCAAGCTATCCGAGATGCCGGTGCTGTGGGCATACGCGCGCGACCTGTTTCAGACGCCAGGTTTCGGCGATACCGTCGACTTCGTCCAGATCAAGCAGCACTACTACATCGTGCACGCCGACATCAACCCGACCCGTATCGTGCCGAAGGGCCCGCAGCTGGCGAACTGGTTGACACAGCACGGCCGGGAAGCGTTGGGCGGCAAGCCCTTCGGGGACGGCACACCGCCCGGCCCGCCCTTCGAGAGTGAGCGCGTGCCGCTAGGCCACGGGCCGTCCTGAGCGGATTCAGAACGCCCGCGGGGCGGCACTGGAGCGAGTGACGGGATTCGAACCCGTGTATACGGCTTTGCAGGCCGCTGCCTAGCCGCTCAGCCACACCCGCACAACCCACAACGGTGCCAGCGCAGACCGGCGCAAGCCCACTATTTCGCTCGGCCCGATCATTTCTGCACGGCGGCGCTTTGACAACGCCGCTAATCCCCGATGTACGGGGATCCGGAGTGCGGGGTCCTAGCCCCACACCGTGCGTACGGACCATTCCGCATGGGGGACACCGTGCAGTTCGCCGGCTCGGTCGACGACCAGCGTCATCAGTTGGACGGCGATTCCGGTCAACCGCCCTTGGTGTGGGTCAACGGTGGGGATGGTGACCGCCAGTCGGCTGCCGGGGCGAAAGAAAGTCGTCGTGGGGTTGGCCGAATCCGCATAGACCCGCAGCAGCCACCAGGGTGCCTGCCCAATCGCTTGCGGCACCGAAAGTTGCACTGGATCACGCGAATTCACCCGCAATTCACCCTGCGTCTCCGGGGTTTGACAGTCGTTGGGGTCAAGCACGTTGCAGTACCGGTAAGGCCCCACCCGGGTCAGTTGGCCGTGTGAGTAGGCGCTGATCTCGGGATGCCCCGAACCGCGACCGCGGGCCAACACCCAGGCGCCGACCCCTGCCGCCGCTGTTGCCAGCACCACCAAAACCGCGAGCAGCGGGGCGATACCGAACTTCGCTGTCGGCTTCACTCCCACGACACCGCCGCGGCGTCGTGGCCGCCGGGGCCACCTTCCTGCTCGACCACTACTGGCCGGTTGCCGCCGAGGCCAGGGATTAACGAGTCGCCGTGGAAGCTGAGCACCGTCTGCGCCAAACCCGGTATCAGCAATGCCGCGACGACGCTGAAGCCGATCCACAGATTGGTGTAGACCAACACGCCCAGCGCGCCGCCGAGGACCCAGGCCAGCTGCAGCGTCGACTCCGAACGCCCGAACGCCGACGCCCGTGACTCCTCGGGCAAGTCGTCCTGCAGCGACGCGTCCAGTGCGGCCTTGGCGATCGCGCTTGACCCTGACGTGATCAAGGTGGCGATGGCCGCCGCCATTAGATTGCCGGCCACCGCTGCCGCCAGCGCTGCCGCGGTCACCGCCGTGGTGCAGCGCACCGCCAGCACGGCGGGCCGGCCCAACCGCAGCCGTGCGCTGGTGAAGTTGCCAACGAAGTTGCCGATGGCGGCGGCAGCGCCGATCAGCCCCAGTATACCGATCTGCACCCATCCACTGGCGTCATGCGCCTTGGCGACGAACGCCGGATACAAGACCAGGAATCCGACCATGACCTTGATGGTGCAGTTGCCCCACAACGATGTGATGATGTTGCGGCCCAACGGTCGTCGGAGCGCACCGCTTGCCCGGCGGACCTCCTCGGGCCAGCTGCGATAGCTCAGTGTGGTGGGCACCTCACCCTCGGTCACTTCGACCCAGCGAGGTATTCGCATCGAGAGCCACGCCCCAACCACCGTCACCGCAATGATGACGAACAACGCACCGGGCCAATGGAACAAGTGGGTCAAGACGAATTCGATTGCGCTCGCGATGCCGCCGCCGATGATGGTGCCGCCCAGCAGACCGAACATGGTCAGGCGGGAATTGACTCGCACCAGGTCGATCGTTGGCGGCATCACCCGTGGCGTCACCGCGCTGCGCAGAACGCTGAACGACTTCGAGAACACCATCATGGCCAGCGCGCATGGATAGAGCACCCAGGAGGGAAAGCTGCCGGTCGCGCCGTCGTAGTTGGCAATGAGCAACACCGCCAGTCCGGTGCGCAGCAAAAACGATGCTGCCAGTGCGATCCGCCTACCGTGCTGGAGCCGATCCAAGGCCGGACCGATCAGCGGTGCCACCACCGCGAACGGGGCGATGGTGATCAACAGGTACAGCGCGACCCGGTCTTTGCTTTCCCCGGTGGCCGCAGCGAAGAACAGCGTGTTGGCCAGCGCGACGGCCATCGCGGCATCGGTCGCGAAATTGGCTACGACCGGCCAGGTCAGCGCCGTTAGGCCGGACTTATCGGCGCCGTCGGCGGTGGCGGCCCGCTGCACCAAGTCGTACATCCGCGAGCCCATCTCGCGACTGCGCTGCGCGGCGGCGCGGGTGACGGTGATTCGCTCGCTGCCTGTGGCGGCACGCGGTGGCTCGGTGCGGTGCTCGGGCTCGGGCTTGTGGCGCAGTGGCGGCAGATACCGGTTGGCGCTGGGCATCGGCGGCGGGCGGCGCGGCCTGCCAGAGCTCGGATCATCGGCCGGGTAATTGGCCATCCCGGGGTGCTCGGCCCGGTCGGTGCGCGTGCGGCGGCCGGGAGTGGATGCTCGGCCCGCATCCGGGTGATCTCGTCGCCGTCCAGACACGTATCAATTCTCACCCATGCCGGATGATGCAGCGCGCAGGCAACCGGTGTGGCAGGGCGGCGTGCCTCTGCGGCAAGATTGGGGTCATATGGAAACGGCGGACAACATGACTGGATCGACGGGGGAATCGGCTGCGGTGACCACATCGGAGTGGTCGCCCGAATTGGCGGCGCTACTCACCGGCACCGTCGAGCAGGCGCGGGCGGCCATCGTCGAATTTAGCGGCGCCGACACCGTGGGCGACTACCTCGGTGCCGGCTACGAGGATCCGACCAGCGCCACCCACCGTTTCCTGGCCCACCTACCCGGCTATCAGGGCTGGCAGTGGGCCGTCGTCGTGGCCGCTTATCCCGGCGCCGACCACGCAACGATCAGCGAAGTGGTCTTGGTACCTGGGCCGACGGCGTTGTTGGCGCCGCAATGGGTGCCCTGGGATCAGCGGATCCGGCCCGGCGACCTGAGCCCCGGAGACCTGCTCGCGCCGCTACCGGACGATACGCGACTGGTGCCTGGCTTCATGGCGTCCGGTGACCCGCAGGTCGATGAGACCGCCGCAGAAATCGGCCTGGGACGGCGCCGGGTTATGAGCGCCTGGGGCCGCTTGGAAGCCGCCCAGCGCTGGCACGACGGCGACTACGGTCCTGCCTCGCAGATGGCCCAGTCGACCAAACGGGTATGCCGCGAGTGTGGTTTCTTCCTGCCGCTGGCCGGGTCGTTGGGCCCGATGTTCGGGGTATGTGGCAACGAGTTGTCCGCCGACGGGCACGTAGTTGACTCCGAGTATGGCTGCGGTGCGCACTCCGACACCCCGGCTCCGGCGGGCAGCGGCTCGCCGACGTACGACCCCTACGACGACGGGGTGCTCGATATCAGCGAGAAACCCGCAGGGCCCGGCTAGCTGTTCTCGGCCGCGGCTTTGATATTGGCCAGTGAGGAGTTCATTCCGTCGATGAGCTCCCGCTCGAAGTTGGTGGTCCCGCCGAAGAGCGCGTTCACCGCCATGCTCGACGTGGGCTTGACCCCGTTTTCGGCGTGCCGACTCTCGATCACTCGAGTCCCCTCGGGGATCGGCTGCAGTTCATAGCTCCAGATCGTGTTGTTGGCGTTAACCCGGAAGGCCAGCTTGTGGTCCGGGATGACTTCGGTGACGGTGCACGTCGTCGGCCAGAACAGATAGTTGCGGCGATTGAGGTTGAGGGTGCGGGTGCCGTGGCGGAGCGGACCGAGCGGCCGCATCCATCGACACTGCGGGCTCCACTCGGGCATCCGGCGGAAATCACTGACTAGCGCCCAGACTTTCGACACGGGTGCGTTGATATCAACTTGTGCCTGCAATAGCGGCGCTGCCATTGATGCATATCTCCTAGCTCGGGGCCGTCAATATCGTGTGGAGTTCATTCTTGGTCGCGATTGCGCCGGGACTCCAGCCCGACTTGCGCGCCACGCGCGCCCCGGCGGGAGGCGTCACGCTGCCACAAAAAGATCGTGGTGCCCAGCAATCCGACCCCCAACCCGGCAAGTGTCACCGGCCGCCAGGTCTGAAGTGCCGGGATGGCGAACGCGGCCACAGCGGCAACCAGCCAAGCCAGTGCGCCGGCAATGATCACCGGCCACACCTCCAGGAACGCAGCAGGCAGCGGCGTGGGCGGGTGGTCCTCGCCAGGCTCGACGGTCATCGAGATCAAGATAGCCCGGCGACGATGCGCTCGGCGAAGCGGAGCGGGGAGAAGCCGGGCAATCTGGGCACGCCCGGCGACGGTGCGCTCGGCGAAGCGGAGCGGGGAGAAGCCGGGCAATCTGGGCACGCCCGGCGACGGTGCGCTCGGCGAAGCGGAGCGAGGTGGGGGTACCGCCCGCTTGCGGGGGAAAGCCGGGCAATCGGTGATTCGTTGTTGACGAAAGGATGTTCTGTCGTAACCTTCGCGCTGTGATGGAGGGTGATAGCCGACTGGCCAGCGACCTGTCATTAGCGGTAATGCGGCTGTCTCGCCAACTGCGGTTTCGGCGCCCACAGTCGCCGGTGTCGTTGTCGCAGCTGTCGGCGCTGGCGACATTGGCCAACTATGGTCCGATGACGCCGGGCGCGCTGGCCATTAGGGAACGGGTTCGGCCGCCCTCGATGACGCGGGTAATCGCCTCGCTGGCCGATCTGGGTTTTGTGGACCGCGTCGCACACCCCGACGACGGCCGACAGGTCTTGGTCTCGGTATCGGAAGCCGGGACCGAACTGCTGGACGCCGAACGCCGAGCCAGCCAGGAGTGGCTCGCGCAGCGGCTTGAGACGCTGGCAGGTCGGGAACGCGATACGCTGCGCGACGCCGCGGATCTGATCTTGGCCCTCGTCGACGAAAGCCCTTGACCGCTCGCGGTTTTGACGGAATCGATAACGTGGACGATGTCGTCGTCTGCGATATCACCGATCCCGGCGATGCGCGCCTAGACGATTTTCGCGATTTGAACAGCATCGACCGTCGGCCTGATCTGCCGACCGGGAAGGGGCTGGTGATCGCCGAGGGTGTGCTGGTGGTGCAGCGCATGCTGGCATCGCCGTTCGTGCCGTTGGCTTTCCTCGGCACTGACCGCAGGCTAGATGAGCTCAAGGCAGATCTGGCAGGTAACCCCGCGCCTTACTATCGGGTGTCCGCAGAGGTGATGGCCGAGGTGGTCGGCTTTCATCTCAACCGCGGTGTGCTGGCCGCTGCCCGTCGGGTGCCGGAGCGCAGCGTCGCGCACGTGGTCGATGGCGCTCGCACTGTCGCGGTGCTCGAGGGAGTCAACGACCACGAGAACCTGGGCGCTGTTTTCCGTAACGCGGCGGGGCTCGACGTCGATGCGGTGGTGTTCGGCAGCGGCTGTGCTGATCCGCTGTACCGGCGTGCGGTGCGAGTCTCTATGGGTCACGCGCTGCTGGTGCCCTATGCGCGCGCGACCGACTGGCCGAACGATCTTAATGCATTGCGCCACATGGGGTTTCGACTGTTCGCGATGACACCCCATCCCGAGGCAGCGTCATTGTCGGCGGCTATGGCACAGGTGCAGGACCATCGGGTCGCGGTGCTGGTCGGCGCCGAGGGACCAGGCCTGAGCCGTGCCGCGATGCGAGCGAGCGATCTGCGGGTACGCATCCCGATGTCACGCGGCACCGACTCGCTCAACGTCGCCACCGCGGCGGCGCTGGCGTTCTACGAGCGCATTAGGGTCAGCCGGTGACCCGTGCCGGCGACGATGCATTGGCGGTACCGCCTGCTTGCGGGGGACGAAGCGATGGGGCGCGGCGCCAATGACGGACGAATCCACGCCGTGGGCAATGGGTTTGACGGTGGCCGGATTTGTCGCCGCGGTCACCGCGGTCGCTGTCGTGGTGCTGAGTCTGGGGCTGATCCGGGTGCATCCGATGTTGGCCGTCGGGCTCAACGTTGTGGCGGCCGGAGGGTTGGCGCCCACGCTGTGGGGGTGGCGGCACACGCCGGTGTTGCGCTGGCTGGTGCTGGGCGTCGGAGTGGGTGTGACAGCTGCCTGGCTGACCCTGGTCTCGATGACGCTTTTCAGCTAGCGGGACCCGCGGGCAGCGTCAGCGTTGGCCTCCGGACCGGACACCCAACAGCACGTCTTCCCACGCCGGCACCGGCGGCTTGCCGCGGCGGCTGCGGGTCGGCTCGCTCTTGGGCTCGGCCGTCGGACTTTCGGCCGGTGCGGGGGCAGGCTCGTCGAAGTCGAGTTGGGCGACCGCGGCCACTGGCCGCAGCGGACGGTCGAAGTCGGGGTCGACCAACTCTTTGGCCGCGTCATCGACGGCGGTGACGGTGCCCCCGTGAGCGCCCGGGCAGAAGCGGAAATGCGCGAGGTTGTCGGAACGACCCGCCTTCCAGCCCAGCTGGACCGTCCAGCGGCCATCCTCGTTACGCCAGGCGTCCCACGCCACGCTGTCGGGGTTGAGGCCACGCGCGAGCAGTGATGATGTGACGGTCTCCAGCAGTGTCAGCACCGCCGGGCCGTCGGCGAGAATGGGGTGAGCGGCCGTTGCCAGCTCGGCAGCGCGCGAGCGCTCCAGCAGCACCGGGTGGGCGAATCTTTCTACCCGCTGGACGTCCGCACCGGCGGCTGTCGCTACCTGCTCGACGGAAGCGCCGGCGCGGATGCGGGCTTGAATCTCCTTGGGACGCAGCATGCTGGTGACCTCGATGTCGATATGGGTTTGATTCACCCGGGCCCCGTCGCCGCGCACAGCCGCCCGCAGCCGGTCGTCGATTCGTATCTTGAACTTCTCGCCGGGGTCCCCGTTCTCGTGATAACTCTCGCAGACGATGTGTTTGCCATCGACGTCGAGTCCGACGATCTTGAGTTCCCGCATGGTGTCTCCTCGCAGGCCGCTCGCAGCCCAGCGTGCCAGGCCCGTCTGCTGCGCACTTTAGTGCAGCCGACGCCCGCAGCCGGGTTGACACGCCCTAACACCTGCGCTTATTTGCCGGAGCTGGCCGCGGCTGAGCCGGATCGGCTACAGCCGCTCGACCACCCAGTCGATGCACTCGGTCAGCGCGCTGACGTCGTCGGGCTCGACGGCAGGGAACATCGCGACTCGCAACTGGTTGCGGCCGAGTTTGCGGTAGGGCTCGGTGTCGACGATGCCGTTGGCACGCAGCACCTTGGCGACCGCCGCGGCATCGACGTCGTCGTTGAAGTCGATCGTGCCCACGACTGCAGAACGCAGCCGCGGCTCGGTGACGAACGGCGTCGTGTAAGAGCGATCCTGCGCCCAGGTGTACAACCGCTGCGACGAGTCCGCGGTCCGCTTGACCGCCCAGTCCAACCCGCCATTGCCCAGCAGCCACTCGATCTGCTCGGCCAGCAGCACCAGGGTCCCGATGGCCGGAGTGTTGTAGGTCTGGTTTTTGAGACTGTTCTCCACGGCGATCGGTAGCGACAAAAAGTCAGGCACCCATCGCCCGGCGTCGGCGATGGCCTCGATCCGGCCGAGCGCGGCGGGGCTCAGAATCGCCAGCCAAAGGCCGCCGTCGCTGGCGAAGTTCTTCTGCGGCGCGAAGTAATAGGCATCGGTGTCGGTGATATCGACCGGTAGGCCACCCGCGCCGGAGGTGGCGTCGATGACGATCAGCGCATCGCCGGAGCCTTCAGGCCGTGTCACCGGCACCGCGACCCCTGTCGAGGTCTCGTTGTGCGCCCAGGCGATCACGTCGACCGAGGGGTCGCTCTGCGGTTCGGGTGCGCTACCAGGATCGGATTTGATGACAATCGGCTCGCCGACGAATGGATTCTTGGTCACCGTCGAGGCGAATTTCGAGCTGAACTCGCCGTAACTCAGGTGCAACGAGCGCTTGTCGATCAGGCCGAACGCCGCGGCGTCCCAGAACGCGGTCGCACCGCCGTTGCCCAGCACCACTTCGTAGCCGTCGGGCACTGAGAAGTAGTCGCGCAACCCGTCGCGCACCCGGCCGACCAGGTCCTTCACCGGCGCTTGCCGATGCGAGGTGCCGAAAAGCGCGGCACCGGTAGTGGTGAGCGCCTTCAGCTGCTCAGGTCGGACCTTCGACGGGCCGGACCCGAAGCGGCCGTCACCGGGCTTGATGGCATCGGGAATGTCAAGGGGAGGGGTGAGCTGGTCAGCCATGATCACCAGGTTAATGATTGTGCCGAGCCGGACGATCACGCGGTCGGCGATGTTGGTCACACACCGCCGACTGTGGTGCATATCACAGTGCACACATGTCCACGGGTGGGCCACAGTGGCTATCAAGGGTCTAGAAAGTTTCCGATACCTGCGGTACTGTCATTGGACACAACCCATCCAAATGTAAACCGCGTCAGGAGGCTGGGAATGGCCCAGACGATCGAGACGGGCCGAAAAAGGGCTCGGACCAAGATGGTGCGACGTTGGCGTCGCAACATGGATGTCCAGGACGACGCTAAATACGTGGAGATGCTGACCACCCTGTCCGAGGGGTCGGTGCGGCGCAATTTCAACCCGTACACGGACATCGACTGGAGCTCGCCCGAGTTCGCGGTGACCGACAACGACCCCCGCTGGAAACTGCCCGAGACCGATCCGCTTGGCCGACACCCCTGGTACCAGGCGCAGTCTGAAGAACGCCAGATCCAGATTGGCATGTGGCGTCAGGCGAATGTCGCCAAGGTCGGTTTGCACTTTGAGTCGATCCTGATCCGCGGGCTGATGGAGTACGCGTTTTGGGTGCCCAACGGCTCACCGGAGTACCGATACTGCTTGCACGAAGCGGTTGAAGAGTGCAACCACACCATGATGTTCCAGGAGATGGTGAACCATATCGGCGCCGACGTGCCAGGTATGCCGCGGATGCTCAAATGGATTCAGCCGGTAATCCCGCTGGTGGCCGGGCCGTTGCCGATCCCGTTCTGGTTCGGGATCCTGGCCGGCGAAGAGCCCATCGACCACACCCAGAAGAATGTGCTGCGCGAGGGTAAAGAACTGCACCCGATTATGGAGCGGGTGATGGCCATCCACGTTGCCGAGGAAGCACGCCACATCTCGTTCGCGCATGAGTACCTGCGTAAACGCGTGCCGCACTTGCCGCGCCGCAAGCGGTTCTGGCTGTCGTTGTACGTGCCGATCACCATGCGGATCCTGTGCTCAGCGATCGTGGTTCCGCCGAAGGCTTTCTGGCAGGAGTTCGACATCCCGCGTCAGGTCCGAAAAGAGGCCTTTTTCCGTTCCCCGGAGTCGCGGCAAATGCTGCGCGACATGTTCGGCGACGTCAGGATGCTGTGTCACGACACTGGTCTGATTAACCCGCTGGCCAAGCTGATGTGGCGGATCTGCAAGATCAACGGCAAGCCGTCACGCTACCGCAGCGAACCGCAGCGCGAACATTTGGTCGTCGAGCCGGCCGCCTAGCAGACTAGATACCTATGCCGCACGTCATTACCCAGTCGTGCTGTAGCGACGGGTCCTGTGTTTACGCCTGTCCGGTGAACTGCATCCATCCGTCTCCGGACGAGCCGGGCTTCGCCACCTCCGAGATGCTCTACATCGATCCGGTGGCCTGCGTGGACTGCGGCGCCTGCGTGAGCGCCTGTCCGGTCGGAGCCATAGCGCCCGATGCCCGGCTGACGGCCGAACAACAACCGTTCGTCGCATTGAACGCGTCGTACTACCCGGACCGCCCGGCCGACCAGAAACTGCCGCCGACATCGAAGCTGGCGCCGGTGATTCCCGCGCCGGAGGTGCGGGGGACTCAAGGGGGTCCGCTGACCGTGGCGATCGTGGGATCCGGTCCGGCCGCGATGTATGCCGCCGACGAACTGCTTACCCAACGCGGTGTGCGGGTCAACGTCTTCGAGAAGCTGCCGACCCCCTACGGGCTGGTGCGCGCCGGGGTGGCGCCCGACCACCAGACCACCAAGCAGGTCACCCAGCTCTTCGACCGGACCGCCCGTCGCCGCGAATTCCAGTTCTTCCTCAACGTCGAGGTCGGCAAGCACCTGAGCCATGACGATCTGCTGGCTCACCACCACGCGGTCCTCTACGCCGTGGGCGCGCTCAATGACCGCCGGCTGGACATCGACGGCATAGGCATGTCCGGGAACCGGCACCGCCACCGAGCTGGTGGCCTGGATCAACGGGCACCCCGACTTCGCCGACCTGCCAGTCGATCTCGGTCACGAGCGGGTCATCGTCGTCGGCAACGGGAACGTCGCCCTGGATCTGGCCCGCGTGCTCACCGCCGACCCCGACGAGCTGGCCTACACCGACATCGCCGACCACGCTTTGCAGGTGTTGCGCGCCTCACGGGTCAACGAGGTCGTGATCGCCGCTCGGCGCGGACCCGCGCAGTCGGCTTTCACACTGCCCGAGCTGATCGGGCTGACGACCAAGGCAGACGTCGTGCTCGCCGCCGCCGACCACGAGCTGGTGTTGCGCGATCTTGCGACGGTCTCCGACGCCGTGACGAAGCAGAAGCTGGAGATCCTGAATAAACTCGGCGACGCGTCCAGCCCGGCGTCACGACCGCGGATTCGGCTGGCCTATCGACTGACTCCCAAGCGGGTCCTGGGTCAGCAGCGGGCAAGCGGCATGGAGTTCTCGGGTACCGGCACCGACGAGGTGTGTCAGCTCGACGCCGGCTTGGTGTTGAGCTCGATCGGCTACCACGGCAAGGCTATTCGGGATTTGCCGTTCGACGACACCGCAGGAGTCGTGCCGAACGACGGCGGCCGGGTGATCGACCCGGACTCCGGGCAACCGGTGTCCGGCGCATACGTGGCGGGTTGGATCAAGCGCGGTCCAACCGGATTCATCGGCACCAACAAGTCATGCGCACTGCAAACCGTGCAACGGCTCGTCGACGATTTCAACGCCGGACTGCTGTCGGATCCGATCGACAAATCGTCGGCGCTGGACAAACTCGTTCGGGCGCGTCAGCCCGACGTCGTTGACGCCGCAGGCTGGCAGGCCATCGACGCCGCCGAGGTATCCCGAGGCGGCCTGAGCGATCGGCCGCGCAGCAAGATCACCTCGATCGCCGAGATGCTGGACGTCGTGGCCACCGCACCCGATCCGCCGCTGCGCCGACGGCTGGCCCACCGGCTACGCCACTTGACCGAGCCGGCCTAACCCGCCTGCTGGCCGGTAAACGCCGCGATTTCGTCCGGGCTGACCTCGCGTACCGGCTGACCCAGCGACCAGTGGTGACCGAACGGATCGGCGACTATGCCGTAGCGGTCGCCCCAGAACTGGTCCTCGAGCGGGGCGACCACGCTGGCGCCGGCGTCGAGCGCCCGCTGGAACTTGGCCTCAACGTCGGTGACTGTCAGGTGGATGGTGACCGGTGTTCCGCCCAAAGAGGTCGGGGTCATCGACTTTCCGCCGCGCACCTCCGGGAAGTCGTCGTTGAGCATCACCGTGAAGCCGTTGATCTGCAGCGCAGCGTGAATGAGCTTTCCGCCGGGACCGGCCACACGGCCGAGTTCTTTGGCGTCAAAAGCCTTGACGTAGAAGTCGATCGCCGCGGCGGCGTTGTCGACGACAAGGTGTGGTGACATTGCGGGTTGGACGGCGATTGCCATGATGATCTCCTCGATGTCGCTACCTGACCCGGCCGAGCCTATAGTATTGACACGACCGCGATGAACTTTCATCACGGGCCACCGACGCCGCACCTGTGTCAGGCCTTGAGAATCTGGTCCCAGCCATCGACGGATTCCGGGCTGCGCGGATCCGGGCCGACGTAGATGGCCGACGGGCGGACGAGCTTGCCGAGTCGCTTCTGTTCGAGGATGTGGGCGCACCATCCGGCGGTGCGGCCGCAGGTGAACATCGCCGGCATCATGTTCGGCGGCACTTTCGCGAAGTCCAGGATCACCGCGGCCCAGAATTCGACATTGGTTTCGATCGCCCGGTCCGGACGGCGCTCCCGTAGCTCGGAGAGCGCCGCCTGCTCGACCGCCGCCGCGACTTCGTAGCGCGGCGCGCCTAGCCGCTTGGCGGTAGCTCGCAACACGCGTGCGCGGGGATCTTCGGCCCGGTAGACGCGGTGTCCGAAGCCCATCAGCTTCTCGTGGCGGTCCAGAATCCCCTTGACTAGTCCGCGCGCGTCGCCGGTGCGCTCGACCTCTTCGAGCATCGGCAACACGCGTGCCGGTGCACCGCCGTGCAGCGGGCCGCTCATCGCGCCGATCGCACCCGACAGCGCCGCGGCGACGTCGGCGCCGGTCGATGCGATCACCCGTGCGGTGAACGTCGAGGCGTTCATCCCGTGCTCGGCGGCCGAGACCCAGTACGCGTCGACGGCCTCGACATGCCGAGGATCCGGTTCGCCCTGCCACCGCGTCATGAAACGCGCTGTGACCGTTGAGCATTCGTCGATAACCCGCTGAGGCACGGCCGGCTGGTAGATACCGCGGGCCGACTGGGCGACGTAGGATAGCGCCATCACCGAGGCCCGCGCGAGCTGGTCGCGGGCGGTGGCATCGTCGATGTCGAGCAGCGGCTGATAGCCCCAAATCGGCGCGAGCATCGCCAGGCCCGCCTGCACATCGACCCGGACATCTCCGCTGTGAATCGGCAGCGGGAACGGCTCGGCCGGTGGGAGCCCGTGGCCGAACTTTCCGTCCACCAGCAAAGCCCACGCGTCGCCGAAGGTGACCCGCTGGGCCACCAGGTCCTCGATGTCGACGCCGCGGTAGCGCAGGGCGCCGCCGTCCTTATCGGGCTCGGCGATCTCGGTGGTGAATGCGACCACACCCTCGAGGCCGGCGACGAAATCTTCCGGGATCTTGTTTGGGATGACAGTCATATCGGAATTCTCCCACGCGGGTCCATACCCGTTGCTACCGGTCGGTAACTAGCATCGGGCCGCTCGGGAGTAGCGTTGACGCGATGGCAGGACCAGACAACGCGCACCTGGCTGCGATGCGGGTGGAGTACGGCTCCGTCGAGAAGGATGGTAGCCCCGACCTGGACGTCGACTGGCTCGACGACGGCTGGCTTGCCTTGTTGCGCAGGTGGATTGACGATGCCGAACATGCGGGGATCGCGGAGCCCAACGCGATGGTGCTGGCCACTGTCGAACTCGGGAAGACCGGTCAGCCGGTCGGTACTTTGCAAGGGCGTCGACGAGGACGGCATCACGTTCTTCACGAACTACGATTCGGCCAAAGGCGACGAGCTCGCCGCGACGCCGTACGCGTCGGCGACCTTTCCCTGGTACTTGCTGAACAGACAGGTCCATATCCGCGGGCCGGTGACCAAGGTCGACTCAGCAGGCCAGCTACGACTACTGGTCGAAGCGGCCGCGCGGTTCGCAGTTGGGCGCCTGGGCGTCGCATCAATCCCGGACGATCTCGTCCCGGGCGGCGCTGGTTGATCAGCTCGCAGAGGTCACGGCCCGCTTCGCCGACTCCGAGCACGTCCCGGTGCCGCCGAACTGGGGCGGCTACCGCATCGCGCCCGACGAGGTCGAATTCTGGCAGGGCCGAGAAGACCGGCTGCACAACCGAATTCGTGTGATCGGCGGTCGCGTCGAACGCCTGCAGCCTTAAGGGGCTGACCCATCGAGTTCGTCGAACCTTGCGAGGGCGGCGTCGATGTCGGCCGCGTCGAAGAATTCACAGCGGCTGAGCAAATCGCCATCGATGCTGAGGATGGCGATCATCCGCCATTCGGCGTCGAAGCCCTGTTCAGAGGTGCCGTGCGCGACATTGGTGACGACGACCCCGCGTTCGCTCAGCCGATGAACGGCTTCGATGTAGACGCTGACCTCTGAAGTGAGGTCCCACACGGCGCGGATGGACGCGGCGAGCTCAACCCCTTCGATTGATACGAGTGATCGATGATCGATGCTGATGCAGTCCGGCGTCGTTGCGGGGAGCACGTGACGGTTGTAGCAGGCATACAACTTCGCGACGAGCGACCACGTGTGCGCGTGGTCTCCTGCCTCGCCGGCGAGGTATCGAGCGTCAAGCTCAGCGATGGCGGCGTCGATGTCGTCAGGGTCGAACAGGACCCGTGCCACGATCCGCTCGTCAGCGTCGATCTCGACGACACTGAAAAATTCGATCTGGAATGCCTCAGGTCGATCCTGGCCCGAGATACACGTACGACAGAGGTCGAGACGATCGCCGCGGGTCGCAGTGACGGTCGACGAAATATTCGTGAGTCCCACGTCAATAACGCCCCCCATGTTCGCGAGTGCGGCATCTCGACCGTATGTGATACCGGAGTTCACGACCCGACGGCGATCGTCGATTGCGATGTCTTCGGCCAGAATCTCGGATAGCGCGTTCCAGTCATGGGCCGCAACGCACGCCGTGAGGCGCGCGTGCGTTTCACTCGCCGCGTTTTTCAGCAGCCGTGCCGGTGACTGAAGCTCCTCAAAGCGCGCAATTGCGGCGTCAAGGTCTGCCTCGTCGAAGATTTCGCACCGGTTGATCAGGTCGCCTCGCACCGTCAGAAGGCTGATCTGCCGCCACTCGGCATCGAAGCCTTCTTGCGAGGTCCCATAAACCGTGTGGGTGACGACTGCTCCAAAACTGTTGAGTCGGTGCACAGCCTCTATGTAGATGCTGGTTTGCGGCGTGAGATCCCATGTGGCGCGGAAGAATGCGGCCGGGTCGCGGTACTCGAACGTCGCGAGTGGCCGATGGTCGACCGTTACCCAGCCCGGCGTCGTCGCGGGAAGTTCGTGCCGGTTGAAACTGGTGTAGACCCCAGCGATGGCCGACCATGTCCGCGCGTGGGCGGCCGCTTCCCCGGCGAGGTAGCGCGCATCAAGTTCCTCGAAGGCGGCGTCTATTTCGTCGGGGTCAATCACGATCTGTGCCGCGATCCGATCGTCGGTGTCGATTTCGGCGACGATGAACTGCTCGGTGACGAACTCCCCGTACCGAGCATCGCTGTTCGGGTAACGCACGCGGGTAAGGGCGAGGCGTTCCCCGCGGATCGCAAAAACGGCTGACGTTGAGTTCGCCACAGCCTCGGCCAGGGCTTGCAGCTTCGCGATCACGACATCGCGGCCTTCCCAGAGCCCGGTATTCACCACATGGACGCGATTCTCGATCGAAGTACCGTCGGCCAGTATCTCGGCGATCGCTGCCCAGTCGTGAGCCTTGTAGTACGCGAAGTAGCGGTCCTCTGCTCGTGTTGCCGCGTTTTCCAGCCGCCGCGTCTGTGGCCGTAGTTCATCAAAGCGGGCGAGCGCGGCGTCGAGGTCCGACTCGTCGAAGAGCTCAGAACGGCTTATTCGCTCGCCTTCGACAGTCAGGAGTTGAATCATCCGCCACTCGGCTTCGAAGCCTTCCCGCGAGGTCCCATGCAGCTCACGAGTTACGACGGCTCCGAAGTTGCTGAGTTGATGCACCGCTTCGATGTTGATTCTGAGGTCTGGCGTGAGGCCCCAAACATCGCGTATCAGTGCGGGAAGATCACTCGTGTCGGCCGTTACGAGTCGCCGGTGGTCGACGGTGACCCAGTCCGTCGGGGGTATTTCTTGCCGGTTGAACGCGGCGTTAAACCGCGTGATAACCGACCACGTGTGCGCGTAGGCGCCAGCCTCGCCTGCGAGGTAACGGGCATCGAGTTCCTCGAAGGCGGCGTCGATGTCGTTGGCGTCGAACGCAATGAACGCTGTGATCCGATCTTCGGCGTCGATCTCGACGAGCTGTAGGAAGTCGACGTGGAACGGGTTCGGGTTCCCCACGGCCGCGCGAGTATCGGGCACGGGCGAGGGCGAGACGCCCTCCGCGGATGGCTATCGCATCTGAAGTCGCATTCGTGATCTCGACGTCGGTGACCGCCCGCAAGTCTTCGATCAATGCATCCCGACCGGGTCTGACGCCGCCGCCCACGACAGGGCGGCGATCGTCGCTGTAAAGGTCGGCGGTCAGCATGTCCGCGATCGCGTCCCAGTCACTGGTGGCGAAATGCGCTTGGAACCGTTCGTACACTTGGCTTGCCGCATTTTCCAGTCGCGGCGCCTGCGGCTGTAGTTCATCAAAGCGGGCGAGCGCGGCGTCGAGATCTGCCTCGTCGAACAGTTCGTAACGGCTGAGCAGATTGCCGTCGAACATGAAAATCCCGATCTCCCGCCATTCGGCCTGGAAGCCCTCTTGCGAGCTGCCGTGCCCCGCCTGGGTGACGACGGCTCCGAGGTCGCCCAGGCGATGCACGACTTCGGCGTAGACATGGATGTCCGGCACATCGTCAAACAACTCGTGGAGGTAGGCGGTCATCTCGCCGGTCGCGAATGTTGCACCGTGCCGGTGGTCGACGTTGACCCAGTCCGGGGTCAGCTCGGGGAGTTCGTGTCTGTTGATCGCGGCGAAGGCGTCGGCAACCAGCGACCATGTGCGCGTGTATTCGGCCGCTTCGCCAGCGAGGTATCGGGCATCGAGTTCTCTGAAGGCGGCGGCGATGTTGTCGATGTCGTCAGGGTCGAACAGGACCTGCGCCGCGATCCTCTCCTCTGGGTCGACCTCAACAATGTTAAGCACCTCGGTGTAGAAGTCCCCGGGCCGCTGATCCGGCCCCGACCATCTGGTCCGACCGAGGAATAGGCGTTCGCCCCGGGTCGCAATGATGTCCGACGTGATGTTTGTCGTTAAGCCGATTTCAGCCGCCACACGCAGGTCTTCGAACGCTGCATCTCGACCATGTCGCACCCCGGCATTCACGACCCGACGGCGATCATCGCAGTAATACACGTCGGCGAAGTCCTGCCCCATGGCGTCCCAGTCGCGCGCCGCGAAGTGCGCGAGGAAGCGCTGTTGCACTGGATGTTCCAGCCGGCCAGACGGTGGTTGCAGTTCTTCAAAGCGGGCGAGCGCGGCGTCGAGGTCTGCTTCGTCGAAGATCTCGGAGCGGTTGATCAGGTCGCCTCGTACCGTGGAGATGCCGATCTCTCGCCACTCGGCTTCGAAGCCGTCTGGTGAGGTTCCGCGGGCGAACCGCGTGACCACCGCTCCGATATTGCTCAGTCGATGCACAACTTCGACGTAAACGTGAATGTCCGGCACGAGGTTGTCGTAGGTCGTGCAAAGGTATGCCTCCAGAGCGCCGGGCGCGAACGCTCTAACTCGCCGGTGGTCGACGTTCTCCCAATCCGGCGTGGTCGGGGGCAACTCGTGTCGATTGGTCGCGGCATAGGACTTTGTGATGACCGACCAAATGTCCGCGTGCGCGGCCGCTTCATCGGCGAGGTATCGGGCGTCGAGTTCGGCGAAAGCGGCGTCGATGTCGTCGGCATCGAAGGTGACGACTGCCTTAATCATGTTGCCGGCGTTGGTCTCGACGAGGCCGAGCACCTCCGCGAGGAACGTCGCAGACGCTTGATCGTGACCCGAGAAGCAGACACGTCCGAGGGCGAGGCGTTCTCCACGCGTCGCGAGGACGGTCTCTGTCATGTTCTTCGTCCCGACCTCGGCGGTGGCCTTCATGCCTGCGATCTCGGCATCGCGGCCGTGTCGGATTCCCGCGCCCACGATGCGACGGCGATCGTCGGTGCAAATGTCGTCGGCAAAGAATTCCGCCATAGCGTTCCAGTCGCGGGCCGCGAAGTACTCACGGATTCGCTCGCTTGTCCGGGTTGTCGCGTTTTCTAACCGCGGCGGCTGCGGATGCAGCTCCTCAAAGCGGGCGAGCGCGGCGTCAAGGTTTGCTTCGTCGAAGATTTCGCAGCTGTTGCACAAATCGCCTTCGAGCGTGAAGAGCGTGATCTGCCGCCACTCAGCTTCAAAGTCGTCTTGCGAGGTCCCGCGCGACGCGTGCGTAACGACCGCTCCGACGTCGTTTAGCCGATGTACAGACTCGATGAACATGTGGAGCTCCGGCGTTAGATCCCACGTGGCGCGAATGTACGCGGTTAAACCGTCCGCGTTCAACGTCGTGCGCAGCCGGCGGTCGATCATCGAAGCGTCTGGCGTCATCAGCAAAGTCGCGTTTCGGTTGGCTGCGGCATTACCCCGGGAGATGACCGACCACGTGCGTGCGTGGGCGGCTGCTTCGCCAGCGAGGTACCGAGCGTCGAGTTCTTCGAACGCGGCGTCGAGGTCGTCCAGGTCGAAGGAGACGTCCGCGACGAGCTGCTCGTCGGCGTTGATCTCGCAGATGCCGAGCAGCTCTCCGAGAAATGCCTCGGGCCCTTGATCGCGGAACGAGAAGCGGACTCGCATGAGGGCGAGGCGCTCCCCGCGGGTCGCGACGACGGTCGACGTCAAGTTCGTGATCGACAGGTCGGCGATCGCCCGCAAGTCCGCGATCTCGGCCTGCCGGCCATGTCGGACTCCCGCGCCCACCACCCGACGGCGATCGTCCTGGGTAAAGTGATCCGCCAAAGTCGCCGCTATAGCGTCCCAGTCGCCTGCCACGAGGTGGGCTAGGAAGCGCACGGCCACTTGACTCGCTGCGTTTTCCAGCCGACCCTCGTGCGGGCTTAGCTCCTTGAACTTCGCAAGCGCGGCGTCGATGTCTGCTTCATCGAAGATTTCGGCGTGGTTGACGATGTTGCCTTCGACCATCAAAACGTCGACCTCTCGCCACTCGGCGGCGAAGCCTTCGTGCGAAACACCATGTACCACATGGGTGCAAACCGTTCCGACATCGTTCAGGCGGTGCACCGCCTCGACGTAGATCTTGACATCTGCCGTGAGGTCGAACGCGGCACGGAAATAGGCGTTCAGCTCACCCGGCGCAAACGCAGCCGCCCGCCGGTGGTCGATACTTACGCAATCGGGCGTGGTCGGCGGTAACTCGTACCGGCGGATCGAGCCGAAGCCACTGGCGATGACGGACCATACGTGCGCGTGGGCGGCCGCTTCCTCGGCGAGGTATCGGGCGTCGAGTTCGGCGATGGCGGCGTCGAAGTCGTCGGGGTCGAAGGTGATGAGCGCCGTGGTCCGATCGTCGGCGTCGAGCTCGCCGATGCTGAGGACATCAGTGCGGAACGCATCGGCTCGGGGGTCGTGGCCCGAGGCGCGCGAACGACTGAGGACGAGGCGGCTGCCCCGGATCGCAATGATCTCGAAAGTGATGCGCTTGACGCCGATCTCAGCGAGTGCCGAGAATTCGGCGACCACGGCGTCGCGGCCCTTTCGGAGTCCCGCGCCCACCACCCGCCGGCGGTCGTCGTGGAAAATCTCGTCAGCGAATGCTTCGGCCATGGTGTCCCAGTCGCGGGCCGCGAAGCAGGCGTGCATCCGCGCATACGCTTGGGCCGCAGCGTTTTCCAGCTGCGCAGCCCGGCTGAGTTCCTCGAATCTCGCGATCGCGGTGTCCAGGTCGGCCTCGTCGAATATTTCTGTGCGATTGACCAGTTCGCCGTCAACCGTGAGAACCGCGACCCCGCGCCACTCGGCGTCAAATCCCTCTTGCGAGGTCTCATGTGCCGCATAAGTGACGACTGCTCCGCGTCCGGTCAGTCGATGCACGGACTCGACATAAGCCTTGTTGTCTTGGTCCCGG
Source organism: uncultured Actinomycetota bacterium (assembly GCA_963744835.1). Lineage (GTDB taxonomy): Bacteria > Actinomycetota > Actinomycetes > Mycobacteriales > Mycobacteriaceae > Mycobacterium. The sequence goes on along the minus strand of CAVUVB010000005.1, from coordinate 43,805 downwards.
TCCGGCCCAGTGTTGATATACGCGATCAGGTCGCCGACTCCCATCGCGGTCTCCCGGCGGTGGTCGATGTTGGCACAGTCCGGCGTGGTCAACGGCATCTCGTGTCGGTTGATCGCCGCGTAGCTGCCAGAGATCACCGACCATGTGCGCGCGTGCGCGGCCGCTTCCCCGGCGAGGTACCGCGCGTCGAGTTCCTCAAAGGCTGCCTCGATATCCTCGAGGTCTAGCTCGATGACAGCCGCGACACGGCCCTCGAGGTCGGTCTCGACGAGGCCGAGCAGCTCACCGACAAACGGTTGCTGTGTCTCGCCGACCTCGGCGGGGGTACGAGTGAGGACGAGGCGGTCCCCGCGAGTCGCGATGACCTCAACCGTGATGTTCGCCCCGAGATCAGCGACTACCCGGAAGTTCTCGATATCGGCATCCGGGCCGCGGCGGGTTCCGGCACCGGTGACCCGCCGCCGATCGTCGCTGTAATGATCGTCGGCCAGAATCGAAGCGGCAGAGTCCCAGTCGCGCGCGTTGACGTACGCAATGAGGCGCGCGTTGGCTCGGCTTGCCGTGTTTTCCAATCGCGGTGCCGGTTGGCTGAGCTGATTGAACCTCGCGATCGCGGTGTCGAGGTCTGCCTCGTCGAATAGCTCGGAGCGGCTGATCATATCGCTTTCCACCGCCAGCACGTGGACTTCTCGCCATTCGGCTTCGAAGCCCTCGTGCGAGGTCCCGTAGCCCGTTTGACTGACTACTGCTCCAAGAGCACTGAGCCGATGCACGGCCTCGATGTACAAGATATTGATTTCTTGATCGAGATCCCATCCGGCACAAAGATATGCGATCAGCTCACCGGGCGCGAATGCTGCCCCCCGCCGGTGGTCGATGTTCACGAAATCCGTTGTGGTGGGTGCCAGCTCGCGCCGGTTCAGCGAAGCGTAGGCGCCTGCCACGACCGACCATGTCTGCGAACACGGTGCCGCTTCGCCAGCGAGGTACCGGGCATCGAGCTCAGTGATGGCGGCGTCGATGTCTTCGAGGTCGAACGTAGCGGCCGCCACGATCCGATCATCGGTGTCGATCTCGATGACGTTGAGGGCCTCGTCTCGGATCGCGTCGGGATCGCGGCCGGAGGCGCGAACACGTGCGAGGACGAGACGCTCGCCGCGGATTGCTATGGCGCTCACCATCGATATCGTGAAACCGACGTCGGCGGCCATTTGCAAATCTTTGATCACCGCATCTCGACCATGTTGATTCTCGGCTCTCACGACCCTTCGGTGATCGGTGCCCGAATAGTTGTCGGCCACGAGTTCAGCCACGGCGTCCCAGTCCCGGGCCGCAAAATGCGACCATTCGTTTTCGAATACGCGCGACGCCGCGTTTTCCAAGCGACGCGCGTGTGAGCGTTGTTCCTCGAATCGGGTCTGTAGGGCGTCGAGTTCGGCAATCGCGGCGTCCATGTCCTCGACGTCGAACCAGATCTGCAACGCGACCCGACCCTCCTCGTCAATGCCGTACACCTGGAGGAATTCGTCGATTGGCGCACCGGGGCTCGCGTCGCAGGTGCGCACCTTCAATCGGGAGAGTGCGAGGCGCTCACCTCGCACAGCGATAAACACATAGTCGAGCCGCGTCTCGCCCGTCTCGAGAATCCGTCTGTTCTCACGTTGCAAGTCATCGGATGGGATGTCGATCGGCGTGAAACCGACAATCTTCCGTCGACTCTCAAGGGACGCCTCGGGTGCGAACAGCCGCTCATACTCGTCCCAGTCGCCTCGATTAACAGCAGCCGCGACGCGTTCACCTGCTCGTACGCACGCATTGTTCAGCTCGACGCTCGGCTTTTCAGGCGGCGCTGGCGCAGAAGCGGGTTCGCGCCCACCGAAAAGGCGACGGCCTTGTGCGCGTTCTACCTCGAATCGGGCGTGCAAGGCGTCGAGTTCGGCAATCGCGGCGTCCATGTCTTCGACGTCGAACCAGATCTGTAACGCGATCCGACCCTGCTCGTCGATGCCGCCTACGCTGAGAAACTCATCGTGCGGCGCCCCAGGGCTCACGTCGGCAGTGCCTACTACCGATCGAACGAGAGCTAGGCGCTCGCCTCGCACGGCGATAACGACGTAGCTGATCCGCACCTCGCCCGTCTCGATAATCCTCCTATTCTCACGTTGCCACTCGCCAAATGGGATGTCGGTCGGCGTGAAGCCGACGATCTTCCGCCGACTCTCAATGAAGGCCTCGGGTGCATACAGCCGGTCAAACTCCTCCCAGTCGCCTCGATTAAAAGCAGCTGCCACGCGCTCACCCGCTCGTACGAATGCAGTGTCAAGCTCGCTAACCGGCGGCGGTTCGGGTGGCGCAGGGACAGACGGGAGGTCCCGCTCGTCGAGCATGGAGCGCGCCTTATCAGCCAGCGCCGCAGCACCTTTCCGCTCATACAGGCCGGCCGCGCGTTCGGCGGCGGCTCGCGCCCCGGCGGCGTCACCGGCCGCGCCTAACACCCTTGCCAATGACAGACAGGCGTCGCCGTGATCGACCAACCCGTCGGTGCGCTCGGCCAGAGTGATAGCAGCCTGCGCAACACGCCGAGCCTCATCGTGATCGCCGCTGCGCGACAGCAATTGCGCCCGAAGTGTGCGCCAGGCGATCGCTGCCTTCAATGCATGTCCTGCGAGCCGCTCACTCTCCGTGCATAGTTCGTCGGCCTCGGCATCTCGATCGAGCGCCAGACATGCGCGGCCGAGCAGCGCAGCGGTCTCGGCGGTATCGGCGTCGAGGCCCATCCGACGAAAACCGTTGTAGGCCTGACGCAGATGCGGCTCGGCCGCGGCCGCATCGTCCAAGACGAGCTCGACGATGCCGGCGAACTGCTCGACCTCCAGAAGGGCATGGCGCAGACCGAGTTCGGTGACGGTCCGCCGGGCCGAGTCGATCATCCGACGGGCCGCCGCATCGCGGCCGCGGAAGGCCTCCAACACGGCCTGGCACCGCGTCGACGTCGCTTCGACCGCCGGCGAGTCGGTAGTGATCCGCAGCAGCCGCACCACGTCAAGGCACCGCCCGCCCGCCCGCGGAACCGGGTTGGGACCCCACAGTGCCGCAAGTGGGGCGCCGGCCAACACCGCGTTGACTCGGCGGTGATCACGCGCGCGCCGTGCCGCCGTCAGAGCATCGTCCAAGGCGATTTCGCAGTCGCCGATTCGCCCAAGGCGGGCGAGGCATGTGGCACGGACGGTATGTGCCTTGGCTTCCCCTGCGGCATCGTCGATTTCGGCGAGTTTGTGTGCGGCAGCGCCTAACGCGGCCTCCACGTCGTCCAATCGCTCGGGATGGACCAATACCGAGAGCTGGCCATCGAAGCATGTCGCCCATGCCGATAGCCGCGCGGAGTCGACTGTCGCTTGTTGCAATTGCGAGACCGCGCCCGCTGCCGAAGCCACATCACCCGCGGCGAGCAGAGCCTCACAACGCACGAGGAGTAGATCGGCGACCTGGTCGTCGCGGTCGGGCAGCTCGTCATCGATCTCGTCCAGCGCGTGCAGGGCGTGGTCGTAAAGATCGGCCGCCCCTTCGTAGGCGAGCCGGGCCATCGCCTGGTCTGCCGCACGCCGGCAATACTCAACGGCCTTGGCCGCGTTTCCCGCCCACGCGCATTCGAAGTAGTGGTGAGCCAGTTCTGCGAGCAGCTCGTCGTCGGCGCCGGGCTCGTCCTCCAGCGTCGTGGCGATGCGCTGGTGCAGCCGCATACGCCGCATCGACGGCAGTTCGGCAAGCAGTGACTGTCGGACGATCGCATGGTTGAACCGGTAGCGACCGCCGGGCTCTTCGATGACGATGCCGGCTTTGGACGCCTCGTCGAACGCGTCGACCAGGTCGTCCCCAACCACGCGCTCGACTAGGTCCAGGGCAAACCGACTGCCGACGACCGCGGCTGCCGCAAGGGCCTTATTGGTCTCGATCGGAAGCCGAGAAAGTCTGCGGCTCACGGCTTCTCGCACTCCCTGCGGGAGCGTGCTCGGGTCCCACACGCCGCCGCTCTCGTCGACATGGCGCAGAGCCTCGATGAGAAAGAACGGGTTGCCGCCCGTGACGGAGGCCAATGCGTGGCCGAGCTCTTCGTCGTCGTAGCCGGCTTTGGCGACGTACGCGCTGACGTCGTCCTCATCGAGGCCGCTGAGACTGATGCGATTGGCGGTGCCGTCACGGTGCAGGTCGGCGAGCATCGCCGCCAGGGGATGGGAGCGGTCGAGATCGGTGCTGCGGTAGGTGCCGACGATCTGCACGCGCGCACGGTCGCCGAAGCGCAGCAGATGTCGCAACAGGAGCAGCGTTGGCTTGGCCGCCCAGTGCAGGTCGTCGAGTACCAGGACAACCGGCGCTTCCGTGGAAGCCATTTCCAAGAGCGCAACGACGGCGTCGAAAAGTGCGTAGCGCTCGGTATCCGGGTCGGCGCGCGTCGGCGCGGCCAGATCGGGCACTTCGTCGACGAGCCCGGGAACCAGCGGAAGCAGGGCTTCGACGCCGCGCAGTCCCCGCAACCGGCTGGTGCCGACGCATGGCACCAGCGAACGCAGGGCCTCCGCGAAAGGCTGATAGGGCGCACCGAGGTCCTCGTCGCAACGGCCGTACAGCACGACCGCGCTTTGCTCGTAGGCCTGCCGGGACCATTCGCCGGCCAGGCGAGTCTTGCCAACACCCGGTTCGCCGGCGATCAGAACCGCACGCGCAGCACCGCCAAGCGTGGTCTGCCACGCAGACAGAAGCCGCTCGAGCTCGCTCCCACGCCCGACGAATGGCCCGGTACCGATCAGAACCGAGGGCAGGCCCGGACGCTCCATCGGCGGCGCATCGCTTGTCGGCGGTTGGGCAACCTCCTCGGCGGTTTCCAGTCGGAGCTCGAAGACATGCTCCGGGCGGGCGAGGTTGCGCAGTTCGCGCAAACCCAGGTCGGCGAGGACAACGTCGTCGGCCAGTGAATCGATGACGAGCTCGGCCGTCGCGCCGGAGCACAAAATTTGACCACCCACCGCCAACGACCGCAGGCGGGCGGCGCGGTTGACCGCCCGACCGAAGTAGTCGCCGTCGCGGAGCTCGACTTCGCCGGTGTGCAGCGCGATGCGGATGCGCATCGGCTCTCGGAGGCCCCACTCCTCGTGAATGATTGCGTCTTGCAGCTCCATGGCGGCCGCGGCAGCCGCCGACGGCCGCTCGAAGACCGAGAACGTGGCGTCGCCCTCGCCGCGTGTCTTGATCAGCCGTCCTCCCCGCGACGTGACCACCTGTTCCGCGAGTTCGTCGTGTCGGGCCAGCGCCACTGCCATAGCTTCGGCGTCCGCCTCCCAGGCGGCGGTCGAGCCCTCAATGTCGGTGAGCAGAAAAGTAACGGCGCGCATCACCGACGGAAGATCCTGTGCCACAACAACTTCTAGTGCAGAATCCTGTGCGACGATAGCGGTCTCAAGTCGTCGAAGCTCCGGCCCGGGATCGATTCCCAACTCGTCGGCCAGCAGTGTCCGCGCGCGTTGGTAAGCGCCAAGAGCGTCACCCTTGCCGGCCGGCGCGGTAGAGGGCGAGCATGAGCTGGCCCCATCGCCTTTCGCGCAGCGGCGCCTCGGCCACCGCCGCCTCGAGCTCGCCGATGATCTCCGCGGCGCGGCCCGTCGCGAGCAGTGCGTCGGCACGATCCTCCACGAGCGCGGCGTGGCCCTCGATCCATCGTGTCTTTTCGGATGTTCCACGCCGACTATCGGGCAGTTCGGGGATACCTCGCCAGAGGGCAAGCGCTTCCTCGAAGCGAGCCACCGCTTGGCTGATGTCGCCGGTCGCTGCGGCATCGCGTCCGAGTCGGGCTGCCGATTTATAACGCGACGCATCAACCTCGCTCTCGGCGATGGCCCAACCCGTCCCCTGCGTCAAAACGAAGCCGTCGCCCAGGGCGCGGCGCAGCGAGGAGATGTGGGTTTGCAGGGCTTTGGCGGCGGTGCGTGGCGGATCCTCGCCCCAGAGCAATTCGACGAGCGTGTCGGCCGAGACGACGGAGCCGTGGTGCAGCCCGAGCATGGTGAGGACGGCGCGAGGTTTGGCGCCCGGGATCGCGACGGGTGCTCCGTCTTGTCGGACCTGCAGAGGTCCCAAAACCCCCAGTTCCACGGCTTGAAGCGTAGTCACGTTCCCGATCGTCCGGGCGGGTATTCAACACGCAGTCAAGATCGAGTAAAGGCCGTCGAGCGGGCTGGCTTTCCTGGCGGAAAGCCCCAACTTCAGCAGACCCGACCCCGGGCAGGCGCGCCGCCCCGACAGCGACTACCTTCACCTAGTAGCAAGCTCTTGTAGGGCCAGATCAGCCGAGACCGCAAAGGGGTTCTAGTGGCCGCAACCGACGACTCCGCCACGCTTCAATACCCGGGTGGTGAGTTGGACCTGGACATTGTCCCCGCCACCGAGGGAGCCGACGGCATTGCGCTCGGCTCGCTGCTGGCCAAGACCGGCTACACCACGTTCGACAACGGCTTCGTCAACACCGCGTCGTGCAAGAGCTCCATCACTTACATCGACGGCGATGCCGGCATCCTGCGCTACCGCGGCATCCCGATCGAGCAACTCGCCGAGAAGTCGACCTTCATCGAGGTGAGCTACCTGCTGATCTACGGTGAGCTGCCGACCAAGGAGCAGCTGGCCGATTTCACCCGCCAGATTCAGCTGCACACGATGCTGCACGAGGACCTCAAGCGCTTCTTCGACGGCTTCCCGCGCAACGCCCACCCGATGCCGGTGCTGTCCAGCGTGGTCAACGCGCTTGAGCGCCTACTACCCGGATTCGCTGGACCCGACGGACAACGCAGAGGTCGAGCTGTCGACGATTCGGTTGCTGGCCAAGCTGCCGACCATCGCCGCCTACGCCTACAAGAAGTCGATAGGCCAGCCGTTCCTCTACCCGGACAACTCGCTGACGCTGGTGGAGAACTTCCTGCGGATGACGTTCGGGCTGCCCGCCGAGCCCTACGACGTCGACTCGGAGATCGTGCGGGCGCTGGACATGCTGCTCATCTTGCACGCCGACCACGAGCAGAACTGTTCGACGTCGACGGTGCGGCTGGTGGGATCATCGCAGGCCAACCTGTTCACCTCGATCTCCGGCGGCATCAACGCGCTGTGGGGCCCGCTGCACGGCGGCGCCAACCAGGCCGTGCTGGAGATGCTCGAGAAGATCCGCAAGAGCGACGACGACGTCAGCGAGTTTGTCCGGAAGGTGAAGAACCGCGAAGAGGGCGTGAAGCTGATGGGCTTCGGCCACCGCGTCTACAAGAACTACGACCCGCGGGCCCGCATCGTCAAAGAACAGGCCGACAAGATCCTGGGCAAGCTGGGCGGGGACGACGACCTGCTGAGCATCGCCAAGGAGCTCGAAGAGGCGGCGCTGACCGACGACTACTTCATCGAGCGCAAGCTCTACCCGAACGTCGACTTCTACACCGGGCTGATCTACCGGGCGCTGGGTTTCCCGACCCGGATGTTCACCGTGCTGTTCGCGCTCGGCCGGCTGCCCGGCTGGATCGCCCACTGGCGTGAGATGCACGACGAGGGTGACAGCAAGATCGGCCGTCCGCGCCAGATCTACACCGGCTACACCGAGCGCAACTACACCACCATCGACTCGCGCTAGCTTCTGTACGCGAGCGTGCGCGTTTGTACGGCGACACGCCGAAAAATGCTTACAACCATGCACGTTCGCGGTTAGAAGTGGGCTAGTGCGGCCAAAACCGCCATCGCGGCGTTGTGCCCGGCGATACCCGACACCGCCCCGCCGCGCTGGGCGCCCGACCCGCACAACAGAATTCGCTCGTGGTCAGTGGCCACTCCCCATTGCCGTGCCGGGATGTCCAGCGGATCGTCGTCGTCGGCGAACGGCCAGCACAGTGCGCCGTGGAAAATGTTGCCGGCGGTCATCCCCAGTGCGTGCTGCAGGTCCAGGGTGGTCGTCGTCTCCACGCACGGCAGGCCGTTCGCGTCAGTCCACAGAACATCCTGAATAGGCTCGGCCAGAACGGAATTCAGTGATTCGAACACTACCCCGGTGAGCCGGTCGCGGATCAGGTCGGCGTCGATGTCGCTGCCCAACGAATGGGGGGTGTGCAGGCCGAACACCGTCAGTGTCTGCGCTCCCGATTCGCGCAGCGCGGGGGACAAAATGCTGGGATCGGTCAACGAATGGCAGTAGATCTCGCACGGCAGCGGATCTGGCAGCGCCCCGACGGCTGCCTGCGTATACGCCGTGTCCAGCTGTGTCCAGGTCTCGTTGACATGCAACGTCCCGCCAAACGCCTGCTGCGGGCGTCACGCTGTCGTCACGCAACCGCGGCAGCCGCCGCAGCACCATGTTCACCTTGACCTGAGCGCCCTGCAGCCGATGCCGGTCTCGGGTCGCCGAGCAGGCCGGCCAGGACCGTCGGTGTGACGCCGGCCAACACGAATCGGCCGCGCACCACGTGCTCGTCGTCGCAGTGCCGGTAGCGCACTTCGCCGCTCGGGTCCACTGCATAAACCTCTGATTCAACGATGATTTCGGCACCACTGCCGACAGCTGCGGCGGCCAGCGCCGTGCTCACCGAACCCATGCCGCCGACCGGGACGTGCCATTGCCCGTCGCCGCCGCCGAGTAGGTGATACAGGAAACAAACGTTCTGCTGCAGCGACGGCTCGTCGAGCCGGGCGAAGGTCCCGATCAGCGCGTCGGTCGCGACCACGCCCCGCACCAGGTCGTTACTGATCGCGTTGGCGATCGCGTGGCCGATCGGTCGCTCGATCATGGCCCGCCAGGCCGCGGCCGCCGCGGGATCGCCGCCGTCGACAACTAGCCGCCGGGCCTGCTGCGCGGGTGCGCAACGGCTCCAACAGCGTCGGCCAGAGCCGCCGCGTCACCAGTCGACAGCGCCGGTAGAACCCGGCGAAGGCCTCCACGTCACTGCTTGCGCCAATGCTGTCGAACGTGGAGTGCGGACCGACCAGCAGGCCGGTGCGGCCCGCGGTGGCCGGATCGGGGGTGTATGACGAATACGGTCGCCGGGCCAATCGCACCGGCGCGCGCAGATCGTCGAGGATGCGCGCCGGCAGCAGGCTCACCAGGTACGCATATTGCGACAGCCGGGCGTCGACACCATCGAAGACCTGCGAGGACACGGCGGCTCCGCCGACCTGTTGCAGCCGCTCGAGCAGCCGTACCCGCAAGCCGGCCCGAGCCAGGTAGGCGGCCGCGACCAGACCGTTGTGCCCGCCACCCACGATCACCACGTCGACGTCATGAGGGTCGGCAGTCATTGGGTCAGCCCAGGTAGCCCTCGACTTGGTCAGGCGGGCGCACCGCCGCCCCGCTGGGGTCGCCACCGGTTTCCCGCAGCGCGCGACGTTGCCGTAGCAGGTCCCAGCACTGATCGAGTTCGATTTCGACCCGGCGCAGCCGCTCGTGTTCCTCCGACGCGCTGATTTGGCCGTGCTGTATCTGATCCCGAAGTACCTTCTCCTCGGACACTAGCTCGTGGATACGAGACAAAGCGTCACTGTCGGCACTGTCGGTCAGGTTTCGGTCCTCTTCCACGAGTCAAGTGTGCCGGACTAAGGTCTCATCCGTGCCAAGCAAACCAGAGATCGAATTTCCAAGCGGGCCAGCGCCCGCACAACTCGTCATCGAAGACCTGGTGGTCGGCGACGGACCCGAAGCCGTGCCGGGTGGCACCGTCGAGGTCCACTATGTCGGCGTCGACTACGAGACCGGCGAAGAATTCGACAGCTCGTGGGGTCCCACAGAAGGGTTGGGCCAGCCGATCGAATTTCCGCTGCGCGGTCTGATTCAGGGATGGCAGGACGGTATTCCCGGAATGCGGGTCGGCGGTCGGCGTCAGCTCGTCATCCCACCTGCGCAGGCTTACGGGCCGGCCAGCTCAGGACATCAGCTATCCGGCAAGACACTGATCTTTGTGATCGACCTGCTCAACACCCGATAATTAGGGAGGACCCATGGGGGGTTCCGACGAAGCGCCCGAAGCCACCGAGTGGCGGCCAACCTCGAAGTTCTATCGGCGGTTTCCGGGCCTGCCGTGGCTGATCAGCTTAATCGTTATTCCCTTGCTGCTGGCGGTAATCGGCTATGGCGGACTGGACCGGTCCCGCCCGGAGGCCACCGGGCCGACCGGTGCGTTGCCGACGCTGAACGCACCCACGCCGCCTCGCGGCGCGCCGAAGACACCGTCGATTCCGGCGGTGTCGCTGACGCCGGTGTCAATCATCCGCAGCGGCAAGGATATCAAGCTCTCTGGTGACTTTCCTAGCGCTGAGGCAAAGGCGTCGCTGCTGGACGCGCTCAAGGCGTCGTTCGGGCCGAATGTCAATATCATCGACAAGCTACGCATCAACCCGGACGTCACCTCACTCGATTTCTCCCACGCGGCACCGATTTTCAAGGCGGCGGCCTCCATTCCCGATTTCGGCCTCGCCGTCAAGGGTGACACCGTCACCATGACCGGGACCGCGGGATCGGGAGCTCAGCAAGAGGCAATCGAGCAGGCTGCCAACGCGGCCTGGCCCAATTTGAATATCGTTGACACGATGGAGATCAACGGTCCAGTCACGTCGAGCGCACCCCCCACCCCCACACCGAGCGGGCCACATTGAATCGCTGCGTCGAAATCCTGTTCAGCTAAGGAGAATTCGGATGAACTTCGTTATCCAATGGTTGTGTTATCTGGTGGCGTTCGCGTTCGGCTCGGCGGTTGCCCTGTTAATTGCCGGCATAGCGATCAGGAACGGCAATGAACAGCAAGCCCTGGCAGAGATGCCCGGCTCGCGTGAGATCGGAGCGCAGTGATGGGCCAGGTGAACTACTGGCTGGTCGGATTGGCCTTCCTGCTGGGGCTGTTCCTGACGTTCGCGCTGACGATTCGTCGCGTCACACGCGAGGTGCCGGTGAGCTCTACGGAGAACGGCAAAGAGAACTGAGTCAGCTCGGGCCGGGCAAACGCAGCAACAGACGCACTCCGCCCAGCGGGCTGTTTTCCAGTGACGCCGTACCGCCGTGCAGGTGCGCCTGCTGAGCCACCAACGCCAGACCTAGGCCGGAGCCCGAATGCGACGCGGTTGATCCGCGGGAGAAGCGCTCGAATACCACCTGGCGCTCTTCCTCGGGTACTCCGCTGCCGTTGTCGTCGATGGCGATTTCCACGCCGGCCCGCGAGCTGACCGCGGACAGCTGAACGCGGGTGGCGCCGCCGTGTTTGACGGCGTTGGCGATCGCGTTGTCGACGGCGAGACGCAGTCCGGCAGGCAGCCCGACGATGATGCAGGTAGGCGACGGCACCAGTGATACGTCGAGGTCGGGGTAGATCCGCATGGCGTCGTGCGCCGCGCGGTCGAGCAGTTCGGTGATGTCGACCGGCACATGATCCTCCGACGTCGACAGCTCGCCCTGGGCCAGCCGCTCCAGCGCGGACAGCGTGGCCTCGATGCGGGATTGGGTCCGGATCACGTCGCTGAGCACTTCTTTGCGCTGCTCGTCCGGAAGGTCGAGGGTAGCCAGCACTTCGAGGTTGGTGCGCATCGCGGTCAGCGGCGTGCGCAACTCATGCGAGGACACCGCCGCGAAGTCTCGGGCCGATTCCAGGGCCTCCTTGGTCCGGTTCTGCTCGTTCCAGATCCGTTGCAGCATCCCCCGCATGGCCTCGGCGATCTCCACGGCCTCGCTGGCGCCCCGCACTTGGACTTGCGGTCTTTCGTCGCCGGCGTCGATCGCCCGGGTCTGTTGGGCCAACCGTTTGAACGGACGCACCGCGAAAGTGGCCAGCAGCCAGGCGAACACGGCCGCAGCGACGATCGAGAAGCTACAGATCAAGATCACCCGACGGTGCAGGTTGTTGGTGTCGGCGATGGTGGCGTCGTAGGTGGCGCCGACCGCCACCCACATCGGGTGCGGCGCCGGGATGTCGACGGTGCGCACCCGGTAACGCACCCCGTCGACGTAGGTGTCGGCGTAGCCGGCCGGCAATTTCGGCAACGTGACCTTCGAATTAGACGTGACTCCACGTCACCGCCGTGGCGCACGGTGATGATCGCATCCTGGTCATTGGGGGATTTCGGGATTTCGCCGAGGCCGCGGGGCAGGAACGGGATCGCGAAACCGGCCGCCTCGTCCAGCCGGCGGTCCAGCCTTTCCTTGCGGTCGTTGGTGATGCCGACCCACACGACGACGCCGACGATCAGCACCGGAATCGCCGCGCCGATGGCGGTCGCCACCACCACCCGGGCACGCAGCGACGGCGTGCGGGTGAAAATCCGCGACAAGAAGTTCATGAAGTTCATGCTCAATCCCGTTACTGCATGCGCAGTACGAATCCCACTCCGCGGACGGTGTGCAGCAGCCGCGGGCCACCGCCGGCTTCCAATTTGCGGCGCAGGTATCCGATGAACACATCGACGACGTTGGTGTCGGCGGCGAAATCATATCCCCAGACCAGCTCCAGCAGCTGTGCGCGGGACAATACCGCGGTCTTGTGTTCGGCCAGCACTGCCAGCAGATCGAACTCACGCTTGGTCAGGTCCACGTCGACCCCGTTGACCCGGGCCCGCCGACCGGGGATGTCCACTTCCAATGGGCCGACCGTGATGGTTTCCGAGGACGAGGTCGCGGTCGACCCGCGGCGGCGCAGCAGCGCTCGTACCCGCGCCACCAACTCGGCCAGCACGAACGGTTTGACCAGGTAGTCGTCGGCGCCGGCCTCCAGACCGGCCACCCGGTCGTCGACCGAACTGCGCGCAGACAGCACACACACCGGGACGTCGTTGTCCATGGCGCGCAGCGCGGTGACCACGCTGACGCCGTCCAGCACCGGCATGTTGATGTCGAGCACGATCGCATCCGGCCGGGTTTCGGTGGCACTCCGCAACGCCTCGGCGCCGTCTACCGCGGTTGACACCTCGAAACCGGACAACCGCAATCCGCGCTCCAACGAGGCAAGCACGTCGGAGTCATCGTCGACAACCAAAACCCGCGGTGAGGTCACGCCAGTGTCCATGCCGCCCATGATGCCTGATTGTCCCCCTTAGCTGTGGGAACACCCGCTGGACGCACCCGTGTCACTTGGCGTGCGATTGTGGGAATCGGCCGGCGCCGGGCTCCAGCGGTAACCGCAGGGAGTTCACCAGGTAACTGACGGTGCGGTAGGTGCCCGCGAGCATGAGCAGTTCCAGCAGTGCTTCGTCGCAATAATGTCTAGCCAGCTCCGCCCACAGCGCGTCATCCACGGTGCAGTCGTCGTGCAGGCTGTCGCACAACCGGATCAATAGCCGATCGGTTTCGGTCCAGCAGGTGTCGTCGGGTCCGCCAACCGTCAACGACTTGATTTGTGCTTCTGTCAGACCGGCTTTGGCGGCGAAGACGCTGACGTGCACACCCCACTCGTACTCTGCGCCGCAGGACGCCGTCACCCGGTCGATGACGATCTCGCGTTGCCGGATCGTCAGATGTCCTCGGTCGAGCAGACCGGCGTTGAAGAACTTGAAGAACAGCCGGCGATCGCGCGCCAACGTGGTGAACAACACCAGCGGCGGGCGGCCGCGCATGATCGCGTCGATGGCGTGCTGGATGTCGTCGGGCAACGGCTCGGTAGCCGGAGCAATGCGGGCGCTATCATTTTTATAGCGTGTCATGGTGGCGACGTTAGCCCGCGTGCTACAAAATGTAAAGCATGAATTCGCCTCGCATCGGTTCATCGACCCGCGGATCGCGCTCGGGACGGCCGATCATGGTGGCGCTCGACGCGCTCGGTCGCCGCGGGGCTCTGCGCCTGCTCTGGGAGCTGCGCCGGGGCCCGCTGACTTTCCGGGCACTGCAAACGGCCTGCGACACCAACCCCGGCTCGCTCAACACCCGGCTAAAGGAGCTGCGTCAGTTGTCCATCGTGGATCATGGTGATGCGGGTTATTTTCTTACGGGACATGGCTATTCGCTCATGGCTGCTCTTGAGCCGTTGCAGACCTGGGCGCACCGATGGGCGGCCGACGCTTTCGACTCAGCGATAGACCAGACCCGATAGCCGCCAGGCCAGTTTGGTCCGCACCGATGGAATACGCGCGGCCAAGTCGCATCAGCACATTCCGCGCCGGGCGCGCCGCCCGCGGCAGCGTCGCGAGCCGGGTCAATCGTCCGGTCGTGGTCAGCACGGCGCGCGCGACCGGCCGGCGGTCGGCGCTGTAGGCGTCGAGCGCCGCATCCGAACCGCCGGATAGCACATCGTGCAGCGCAGCAGCGAGAGCTACCGCATCCTGGATGCCCAGGTTCATGCCCTGCCCGCCGGCTGGGCTGTGCACGTGGGCGGCATCGCCGGCCAGCAGCAGCCGTCCGGCCCGATAGCTATCGGCAACCCGGTGCTGGATCCGGAACCGCGATCCCCAGATCAATTCGGTGACAACGGTGTGCCCCGGGCCGAAGCCACGAGTGTCCAGGATGTCCTGGACGAACTCCACCGACGGCCGCTCTGGCGCGTGGACGCTCGGCGCGACGATGCGGTGAATTCCGCCGGGCAGCGGCGCCAGCACATCCAGGCCATTCATCGCATAGAACAGGACGACTTCGTCGTGCGGCGCCTCGCCGGAGAGCCGGACATCGGCCAGCGCAAAGGATTCGGCGTACTCGCCGCCGGCGAAGCCGATCCCGCCCAGCTCACGCACAAGGCTGTGGGCGCCGTCGCAGCCCACCACAAAGCGCGCCCGGATCGTGTCCCCGTCATCAAACGTGGCTGTCACGCCGTCGGGGTCCTGCGACAACCCGGTCAGTGCTTTGGGCCGGACCACCTCGCCGCCAAGCTCGGCCAGCCGCTCGATAAGCAGCGCCTCGGTTCTGGCCTGCGAAAGCATCAGCGTGTAGGGGTATTTGGTGGGCAGCCCGGAGAAATCGATCGGGATCAACATCCGGCCCCCCTGCCGCATGGTGAACCGGGGCGCGATGAGCCCGGCCTTGACCATGCGCCTCGAAACATCGATGCCTTCCAACACCTCGAGCGTGCGGGCATTGACCGCGGCCGCACGCGAGGTATTGGCCCCGGCGGTCAGTCGGTCGACAATCGATGGCGTCCACATCGCGGCGCAGCAGAGATGCCGCCAGCGTGAGTCCAGTCGGGCCGGCCCCCACAACGACGACGTCGGTGTCCATCATGGTGATCCTCCATCCAGCTAGTCAACGCTTGTTGGCATTTTCATCGTGCGCTCTGACGGACCCGTATGTCAACGCTTGTTGGCCTACAATCGTTGGCATGAGAAGAACGTCACACGAGACCAAGGCCGCGATCTTGGCCGCGGCGCGTGAGCGATTTGGCGCCAACGGTTTCCAGGCCGCCACCATCCGGGGCATTGCTGCCGACGCCGGGATAGATCCGTCGATGGTGATGCGGTACTTCGGCAGCAAGGACAAGCTGTTCGCCGCCGCGGCGGAGTTCGACCTGCAGTTTCCGGACTTCACCGAACTTGACCGCACGACGGTGGGCGCGTCGCTGGTCGGCCACTTCCTGGAACGTTGGGAGGGCGACGAGGGCTTGGTGATCTTGCTGCGGTCCAGTGCCACCAACGCCGACGCCACGCAGCGCATGCAGCACATCTTCAGCACGCAGCTACAGCCGCTGGTCGCAACACTGGCTCCGGCCACGGAAGCCCGCTGGCGGTCCGGGCTGATCGCGACGCAGATCTTGGGACTGGCGTGGTGTCGCTTCGTCCTGCGGTTGCCGCCCGGTCGTCAAGATGACCGCGGGCCGAAATCATCGACTGGATCGGGCCGACGATCCAGCGCTACCTCGGGCTGACTCGCTGACTCGTCAGTTAACACTGCAGCCCGAATGTCGTCGCAGCGGTAGGTGCGCCGCAACCGGGCCGCCCGTACGCGTCGGCATCGGGCGCAGGTCCCGCGTAGCGCGTGCAGCTCAGCGGCGATCGCCGCGGACAACCGCATGCAGAACTCGTCCGGCTCGTCAGCGGCGTCCGGATGCTCGGGCACGACGACGTCGACGATGCCCGAGGCCAGCAAATCGACCGATCGGATGCCTTGTGCGGCAGACAGTTCCGCGGCATGCGCGGTATCGCGGAAGACGATCGCGCTGGCGCCCTCGGGCGGCAGCGGCGCCAGCCAGCCGTGCAGTGCGGCCAGCACCCGGTCGGCCGGCACCATCGCCAGGGCCGGCCCGCCGCTGCCCTGGCCGAGCAGCACCGACACCGTCGGGGTATCCAGCGTGACCAGCTCGGCCAGGCAGTGGGCGATCTCGCCGGCCAGCCCGCCTTCTTCGGCCTCCGCCGACAGCGCCGGCCCGGCGGTGTCGATGACGAGCACCAGCGGTAGCCGCAGACCCGGCGGCCAGCGTCATGCCGCGGCGGCCTCGCGCAACGCGGCGGGCCCGACCAGCCCGCCGACGACGCGCTGCTGGCCGAGGACCACCGCGGGCTGACCGGCGAATCGGGCCAGCGCCAGCAGCGTGGTCGCGGCTTCACCTTCGCCGGTGCCGGACAGCAGCACCTGATCGGTGCAGCCGTGTCGCAACAGATGCTTGACCCCGGGCCGGTCCGGCCGCCGTGACGCCACCACCGACTCCCAGGCCGGGACATCGGGCAGCGGCTCGAGCGGCGGCAGCAGGTGCCGGCGCTGCCGCGTCGTCGGCGACCACCTTGAGCGCGCGATCGAGGATGCCGCGCAGCTCGCCCAGCGGCACGACGGCGTCGATCACCCCGTGCCGCTGCAGGTTCTCCGCGGTCTGGATGCCGGCCGGGAACGGTTCGCCGTAGAGCTGCTCGTAGACCCGCGGCCCAAGGAAGCCGACCATGGCGCCCGGCTGGGCGATGGTGACGTGGCCCAGCGAACCCCATGACGCGAACACCCCGCCGGTGGTCGGGTGGCGCAGGTACACCAGGTACGGCAGGTGCGCCTGTTTGTGCAGGGTGACGGCCGCGGCGATCTTCACCATCTGCAGAAACGCGACGGTGCCTTCCTGCATCCGGGTACCTCCGGAGCTCGGCGATGCCAGCAGCGGCAGCCGCTCGGCGGTGGCGCGCTGCACGGCGGCGGTGATCCGTTCGGCCGCGGCGACCCCGATCGAGCCGCCGAGGAACTCGAACTCGCAGACCACCACCGCCACCCGTCGGCCGAATACCCGGCCCTCGCCGGTCAGCACCGACTCGTCACGGCCGGTGGCGGCCCGCGCGTCGGCGAGCTCGCCGGCGTACGACGCGTTCGTCGGCACTGCCAGCGGCGCGGTGTCCCAGCTGATGAAAGTGCCCTCGTCGAGCACCGCGTCGCGCAGTTCGTCGGTCCCGATCCGGCTCACTTGTCGAAGCATAACTAGGCTGGCGCGCATGATCGGTCTCACCCGCGTCGAAGACGTCCTGACCATTGAGTTGCAGCGTCCGGAACGTCGCAACGCGTTGAACTCCGAGCTCGTCGAGGAGCTGCGCGAGTCGGTGGAAAAGGCGGCCGGCGAGAATGTCCGCGCCATCGTGCTGACCGGGCAGGGCACGGTGTTCTGCGCCGGCGCCGACCTGAGTGGCGACGCGTTCGCCGCCGACTATCCCGACCGGCTGATCGAGCTGCACAAGGCCATGGACGCGGCACCGATGCCGGTGATCGGCGCGATCAACGGGCCCGCCATCGGCGCGGGTCTGCAACTGGCGATGCAATGTGACCTGCGGGTCGTCGCGCCGGATGCGTTCTTCCAGTTTCCGACGTCGAAATATGGCCTGGCGCTGGATAACTGGAGCATCCGGCGACTGTCGTGGCTGGCCGGCCACGGTCGGGCCCGGGCGATGCTGCTCTCCGCGGAGAAGCTGACCGCCGAGACGGCGCTGCAGACCGGGATGGCCAACCGGATCGGGACGCTGGCCGATGCTCAGGCCTGGGCCGCCGAGATCGCCGGCCTGGCTCCGCTGGCGCTGCAGCACGCCAAGCGGGTGCTGAACGACGACGGCTCCATCGAAGAAGCCTCGCCGCTGCACAAGGAGCTTTTCGATAAGGCGTGGGGCAGCCAAGATGTGATCGAAGCGCAGGTGGCCCGCGTGGAGAAACGGCCACCGAATTTCCAAGGAGCCTGATCGGATGTTGCGCGGCGCACTGCGAATGGCAGCGGGCACGGTCACCCTGGCGACCGGCGGTTGGGTGTTGCGCGCCCTGCATGGCGCGCCGGCCGCGCTCGGAGCCGCAACCGTCGGAAATCCGTACGGTGGCCGAGCGCTCACCGAATTTCCGCGACGGGGTATTCGTCAACCTGGAACCGGCGTCCCAATTCAACATCGACCGCGAGGAACAGCGGCAACATGTTGTGGGAGGTGGTCGGGCGCCGCACTGCCACGCGGCCCGCGGCGGCGATCCCGTTGGCCACGCCGGAGCCTCGAGCCTTCGAGGCGCCGGCCGGCCAGATCGCGGTCAGCTGGTTCGGTCACTCGACGGCGCTGCTGGAGATCGACGGCTACCGCGTTCTGACCGATCCGGTGTGGAGTGATCGTTGCTCGCCGTCAGATGTCGTTGGCCCGGGGCGGATGCATCCGCCGCCGGTGCCTCTGGAAGCGCTGCCGGCTTTGGACGCGATCGTGATCAGCCACGACCATTACGACCACCTCGACATCGACACCATCGTCGCGCTGGCTCGCAGTCAGTGGGCGCCGTTCGTCGTCCCGCTCGGTGTCGGCGCGCACCTGCGCGAGTGGGGTCTCCCCGACGAGCGGATCATCGAACTCGACTGGAACGAGCGCGCCCAGGTCGACGAACTCACGCTGATCTGCACCCCGGCCCGGCACTTCTCCGGTCGGTTCCTGAGCCGCAACAACACACTGTGGGCGTCGTGGGTGATCATCGGTCCTGCGCATCGGGCGTACTTCGGCGGAGACACCGGCTACACCAAGAGCTTTGCCGAGATCGGCGCCGAGCACGGGCCGTTCGACGTGACGCTGATGCCGGTCGGCGCCTACAACCTGACGTGGCCGGACATTCACATGAATCCCGAGGAGGCGGTGCAGGCGCATCGAGACGTCAACGGCCGACTGCTGGTGCCGATCCACTGGTGCACGTTCCGGCTGGCGCCGCATCCCTGGGCCGAACCCATCGAGCGGGTGCTGGCCGCCGCCGACGCCGCCCACGTCGACGTGGCAGTGCCCAAGCCCGGCCAGCGGGTGGATCCCGCGGCGACTGAACAAGTCGAGCCGTGGTGGCGACTGGCGGATCACCAAAAACAGTGACGAAGTAGGAAGGGACGAAACATGGGATTGCTGGACAAGGCCAAGGACCTGTTGGCGCAGAACGCCGACAAGGTCGACGCCGCGATCGACAAGGCGGGCGAGTTCGTCGACTCCAAGACGGAGGGCAAGTACAAAGACACTGTCAGCAAGGTGCAGGAAGCGGCGAAAAAGGCCTTGGAGGACGGGGCCGACGGGGTTGACGGCGAGAAGGGTAACCAGCAGAGCTGACTTATGGCGAAGCTTTCCGGATCCATCGACGTCCCTCTGCCACCCGAAAAGGCTTGGGAGAATGCCTCCAACCTCTCCCGCTACAAGGAGTGGCTGACCATCCACCGGGTGTGGCGAAGCAAGCTGCCCGAGGAGTTGGAGAAGGGCGCCGTCATCGAGTCGATCGTCGAAGTCAAGGGCATGCCCAACCGAATCAAATGGACGATCGTGCATTACAAGCCGCCGGAGGCTATGACGCTCAACGGTGATGGTGTCGGCGGCGTCAAGGTCAAGCTGATCGCCAAAGTAAAGCCAAAGGGTGATGACTCGGTTGTCAGCTTCGATGTGCATCTCGGCGGCCCGGCGCTGTTCGGTCCGATCGGCATGATCGTCGCCGCCGCATTGCGAAGCGATATCCGCGAATCGTTGAACAAGTTCGTCACGGTGTTCGCACCGGCCTGATCGACATCGTCGCTGCAGAGCTAAGTGTCGGCCCCAAGGCCAAAGTCGGCGTAGTCGAAACCAGGCACCACCACACAACTGACCAGCGTGGGCTCGTCATCGCGTGGACGGGCCCGCTGCCAATACCGAGGCGGGACCAAGATCTGCGGTTGCTCGCCGGCGATGATGTCGCTACCCAGCACATGTGTTGTGGCGCTGTCTCGTTCGCTTCCAATATCGATCAGCAGCGGGCTGCCCCGATGGTGCAGCCACAACTCGGCGCTGCGGACGGTATGCCACGCGGATTGTTGGCCCGGCATCAGCAGCAGCAGTATCGACGAGCCGGCGCGGCGCGGACCGGTGTAGTCGGATGGCAGCGCGGACTGGCTCACGGTCAGACTGCTGCGCCACATTTCCTTGAACCAGCCGCCCTCGGGGTTGGGCATCAGGTCCAGCTGACGCGCCCACTCGGGAAGCTCCGTCAACGCATCTACCGCCTCACTCGAAATAGCCCTGCGATGTTTGGTCACCGGTACGCGCTACTGTCCCAGTATGACCCGCTTGCGCCCCGGTTGGTTGGTTGCGCTGTTCGCCGTGACAGTGTCGGTCAGCGCCTGGCTGCCATGGCTCACCACGGGTAGCAAGGGCGGCGGCTGGGCCAACGCCGTTGGCGGCAGCATAGGCAATATGCACCTTCCGCCGCATTTCGGTCCGGGGCAGCTGATCTTGTTACTGTCCTCGGCCCTGCTGGTGGCGGGCGCGATGGTCGGCAGGGGCTTGTCACCAAAGCCGGCATCGGTTGCCGGGCTGGTGATCTCGCTGCTCGTCGCCGCGCTGACCGGCTGGTACTACAACGTCAACGTCAAGCCTCCGGTGTCGGCCGCCTACGGGCTTTACGTTGGTGGGGGCGCCGCAGCCGCTGCGGTGTTGTGCTCCGTGTGGGCGGTGGTGTCCGCGCTACGCGGCGGTCGGTCCGGATAGTTCACGCTGACTTGCGCGCATTTCAGCGGCTGCGCGCACTGATCGCAGGTTAGTCCGGCGGTGAATGGCTTGCCGCAGCCGAGATGGGTGATCAGCACGGCTGGGCCTTCGGGCGCATGAAACCACTGCTGACCGTACTGCAGCGTGGTTACGAGCACCGGGAAGAACGCTCGTCCCTTCTCGGTGAGTTGATAGCGGACGCGTGTTGTCCCCGCTTGGCGCGACGTGGAAAGCACACCGTTGGCGCAAAACGTCTGCAGCCGTCCGGCCAGCAGCGTCGGGGGCGCGCCGAGCTGCGTCTGGAAATCGGTGAAGCGGCTGGCGCCCAGAAATGCGCAGACCAACACCGAAGCAGCCCAACGGTTTCCGAAAACACTCATCGTCTCGGGGAACAGCCCCGCCTGACGGCGGTTGCCCTCGGCCGCCGCTCTGCGCCGAGTGACCGCCTCGGGCACCGAGCGCGGCCACGAACCGCTTGGACCCCAGCGGGCCGCGACCTGTTTCTCGGTCACCACTTCTGCACACGAGCGGCAGGTCAGCATCGGCGCGAAGTCGCTGTCGCAGAGCGTGTGATGCATTCCCGGAAGCCGTTGGACATGTTGGGGCACCCATTGTCGTTCCCATTCCCAGATCGACAACAGCACCGGCCAAAAGGCCCGTCCGCGTTGGCTGATCAGATACTCAGCGCGAACCGGCCGGGTCGAATAGGTTTCGCGGACCAGCAGTCCGTTGTCCGTTAATGCCCGTAACCTGTTGGTCAGCACCGAATTCGAGATCGGTAGCCGTCGCATAAAGTCGCCGTACCGGGTTGCTCCCAACAGCACCTGTTGGATGATCAGCAGCGTCCACTCGTCACCGAGCAGCCCCAGAATCCGGCCCACGGCATTGGTGCCACCGGGGCTCAACGTGGTCGGCATCGCAGCGTCGGCGGACAACGACACTTACAGCCCGATCGCGCCGGCGGCCGAGTCGACGGCGTGCCAGCGGCGTAGCTGTGCACCCGGTGCCCAAGTGGCATGTGTGCCGCTGGAAATCCGTTCGGGCAGCCGAAGTTTGCACACCGGACCATCATCGACTCGCGCGGCATCGAACACCAGACAATAGGAGGCATCGGTGTTCATGTCGGTGGTCAGCGTGATCAGGTAGCCGTCGTCCTCGCCGGTGGCGCCGACCCGCGGCGCCATCACGGTCTCGCTGCCATAGACACCGTCGTCGAACCGGTAGCGCTCTTCACCGCCGGTGTGCAGGTCATGCTTGACCAGCCCGTCGAACAGAAACCAGCCCGGCTTGCCGGTGGCTGCGTAGGCGTAGCGGTAGTGGCCGGCCGCGTAACCGGGGTTGATCGTGCCGAATTCGGTGATCGACTCCGACAATTGCTCTTCTTTCACCGCGCCGGTGACCGTGTTGAACCGCCACCGGTGCAGTCGGGTTTGCAGGCGGTCCAGCGCCAGGAAGCGAAAAAGCTTCTCCCATTTTGTTCCGCCGGTGTCGAGGGGTTGGGGCGCGCCCTCGAAAAATCCGTCGAGCACAATCTCGTCGTCGTCCTCGTAGGCATTGACGAAGTGCAGCACAAACGTCGGGTCCGCCTCGAACCACCGGATGTCGTCGGTCCCGCCGCGGCGGGGCAGCACGGCAAAGCGCGACGGAACGTCGGGATAGAAACGTGGCAGGTGCACGTCGTGTTCGAGCAGCTGCGGATCCCAGAACAACGGGAAATCGTTGAGGATCACATAGTTTTCGGTGAACGCCATGTCGTGCGGCAGCCGTGGTCCGGGCAGCGGGATGTCGACGTAGTGGGCCAGTTTGTTACTCTCGTCGACCACGCCGTAATGCATGTACGGGGCCTGCTTGCTGTAGTTGAAGAACAGCAGTTCGCCGGTCTTGCTGTCGACCTTTGGATGTGCAGACACACCCCACTCGACGGGGAAATGCCCACCCCACGTTTCTTTGCCGAGAGTGTTGGCCGAGTACGGGTCGACTCGGTACAGATCGCCGCACTGGTAGAAGCTGGTCAGCGCAATCCCGCGGTGCACGATGACGTCGGTACTCGACGCATCTTTCATCCGGGTACGAGCGCCCCAGCCCTGCTCGCGCTTGGCCAATTGCACCGGCTCGGCCAACCCCGGCCACAGCGGCTCGGCTGCTTCGTTTTCCGCCTGAAAGCCATCTGTACGGATAAAGCGGTTGCGGTAGAAGGCGTTTCCGTCGCGGAAGCCGACCACGTGCACCATGCCATCGCCGTCGAACGGGTGATAAGTCTTCAACGCCGGATGCAGCGGGTTTTCGGTGTTGCGCAGGTAGACGCCGTCGAGGTCGCGGGGGATCTCCCCGGTCACCGTGCCGAGGTCGTCGGCGTCCCACTCGGTGGTCTGCGGTCGCCATGGACCGGTGCGGTAAGGGTGGTCGTCGTCTTCGGGCAGGGTCGACAGGAATTTGCCGACGATCTCGACGTCCACTGGTTAGCCCTCCGCCGCGCTGACGACAAAGCTCACCGTGGTCGCGGTGCTGCCGCCGAAGTTCAACGTGCCAAAGATTTTCGCATTCTCGATCTGATAGTCGCCGGCTGCCCCGCTCACCTGCTTGGCCGCGTCGACGAGCATTCGTACTCCCGACGCGCCGACCGGGTGTCCGCCGCCGATTAGCCCGCCGCTGGGGTTGACCGGCAGCCGTCCGCCGATCTCGATCTCACCGTTCTCGATGGCCTTCCATGATTCACCCGGCCCGGTCAGCCCAATGTGGTCGATCGCCAGATACTCGCTGGGCGTGAAGCAGTCGTGGACCTCGATACCGTCGAGATCACCGAGCGACACGCGTGCGCGGCCGAACGCATCGAGGACGGTCGCCCGAACATGCGGTAGCACGTACTCGTCGTCGGAGGCGCGGTCGAATTTCTGTCGTAGACCCAGGCCGACGGTGCGATGCCCCCAGCCGGCGATCCGGGCGATCGGGCGCGCATCGGGATGATCGCGCAGATATTTGTCGGTGACCAGGACGACTCCCGCTCCGCCGTCGGTCATCTGGCTGCAGTCGAATCGCCGCAGCCGGCCTTCGATGACGGGGTTGGTTGCGTCGTCGTCGCTGATCGGGTCGGGCAAGGTCCATTCCCGGGTCTGCGCGTTGGGGTTTCGGCGTGCGTTGGCGAAGTTGAGTTGCGCGATCGCCCGCAGGTGGGTTTCGTCCAGGCCGTAGCGGCGGTCGTACTCGTCGGCGATTTGGGCGAACATCGATGGCCAGAGGAACTTCGCGTCGGCCCCTTCATGGCCGGTCCACGCCGCGGCACCGAGATGGCGGGCCGCGGCGTCGCCCGGCACGGTTTTCTCCAGTTCGACCCCGACGACCAGCGCGGCCTCGTAGTTACCCCCCCGCAGATCGGCCATCGCCGCCAGCGTCGCCACACTTCCGGACGCGCAGGCCGCTTCGTGCCGCGACGCCGGAGTGTCCCACAGGCCGTCGCACACGGTGGCCGGCATGGCACCGAGATGGCCCTGTTCGGCGAACATCTCGCCGAAAGCGTTCGCGACGTGGACGACGCCGGCGGCGATATCGGCGACGTTCACTTTGGCCGCGGCGAGTGTTGCGTCGACGATCTCACGGGTCAAATCTGCGAAATCGCGGCCTTCCCTGGTGAAGTTGCGCACAAAGTCGCTCTGCCAGCCGCCCAGAATCCAGACATCGGTGTCCATAGTCGGCCACGTTACTACAACTAACAGAGTGACATGGGTCCGGTTACACGGACGGCAGCACTGGAAAGCTGGATGTCGAGGGAGCCGAGGGAGTGAGACGGCCCCGTCGGCTCTCGGCTGAACCGACGAGACCTGAGCGAACGCGCTAGTCGACCAGCGCGCCCGCCTGTCTCAGGCGCATTACCGTCGGGCGTGATTGCCAAACCTCTAGGGCCAAAACAGCTATTCGGATCCGCGGGCGACGGCTCGGGCCGGATCCGAACTCCATTCCGACCACGACCCCGGAAACAATGCTGCTGCCGATCCCGTCGAGGCGAGCGCCGCAACGATCACGGTGGCGCTCACACCGGAGCCACAGTAGGCGCCGAGTCGCCCGTCGCGATCGACGCCGTGATCCGAGAGCAGCTGGCGGAGCGCGCCGTCGGCGAGAAATGTCCCGTCGCTTGCCAGCACATCGGTGCTGGGCAGGTTCTTTGCGCCCGGGATGTGCCCCGCAACCGGATCGACGGGCTCGATGTCACCGCGGAAGCGTTCGGGTGCCCGCGCGTCGAGCAGTGTCACGTCGAGGGCTTGCTGCGCGGTCAACGTCGGCCGCGCACCGCCGTACAGATCGTCGTGCAACACCGTCGCATTGCCCGCTGACGGCATGACCGGACCCGTCGCCAGGCTGCCGCCGGCCGGCCGCCACGCCGATAGGCCGCCGTCCAGGATGCGTACGTCGGTGAGCCCGGCCGCGGTCAAGACCCACCACGCCCGGGCCGAACCCGCTCGATTCCAGTCGTCGTAGACGACAGTGGGCACGCCTTCGCGGATGCCCCAGCGGCGAGCGGAGGCTTCGACGCTTCGTCCCGACGGCAGCGGGTGGCGTCCGCGCCCGGTGATCGAATGGTCGCTGAGTTCGTCTTCCAGGGACACGTACACCGCACCCGGTACATGACCCTGCAGGTATGCCGCATGCCCGTCGGGCTGGTCGAGCCGCCAGCGGACATCGAGGATCGTCACCGGATCGCCCGCCTGAAGACGATCAGCCAATTCTGCGGCGGTGATCAGGACTCGGGCACGTGCGTTCAATGGGTCACCCTCCTCGCCATTCCGTCACTGGGGTCGGCTTTGACCGGGAAAACTGTCTATATTGTGGTCGGATCTTCGCCAGGCGAAGGAGTCTCCGACGGTCAACACAGGTAAGACCCCACCACGGGACCCGCTCACGTCGGGCGAACGCCGCGCCGCGCTGATAGTGACCGTCGTGATAGCTGCCCTCGTTCTGGCCTGCGCGCTTGCCTGGTGGCTGACAGGCCAGTCGTCGACATACGACCGGTCCGGTGATGGCTGCGTCACGGTTTCGTACCCGAGCAGCATGGGTGGTGGACTTGAGCACGCATGCGGTTTGGCTGCCCGCGACTGGTGCCGCGCCGTCGACGGCCAGCGCGACGCGCATGCTGTGGCAGTTCAGGCGCAGTGTCGGGTCGCGGGAATTCGCCCGTAGGCTCCGGATCCGCAACGGAAATTAAGAATTAACAATCAGTCATCTGGCAGAAACCGCCCGATGCGATAGTTTGACCGCTCTTTGACGCCGACGCGGTAAACCGATCGCGAGGATGACGACATGAACCCTTATCCCGACTGGCTCAGCTCCGGGGATAACGCCTGGCAGTTAGTGGCCGCGACTCTGGTCGGACTGATGAGCATCCCCGGTATTGCGGTGCTCTACGGGGCTCTCGTCCAAAAGAAGTGGGCGGTCAACACGATGTTGATGGCCTTCACCGGGTTCTCGCTGGTGCTGGTGGTGTGGGTGCTCTGGGAATTCAAAATGGGCTTCGGAGAGCCGCTGAAGCTTGGCCCGGGCATCCTGCAGTCCGCGGTGGGTAAGCCGGGGCCTATCTTGGGTGCCGACAATCAGCAGCAGGCGAGCATTCCGCTGCTGGCCGCGGGCATGCCGAAGTTCCGATTCTCCGAGACCACTCTCGCGTACTTCCAGTTCGTATTCGCCGCAATCACGCCGCTGCTGTTCCTGGGCAGCGTGGTCGGCCGGATGAACTTCAAGGTGTGGCTGCTTTTCGTTCCGCTGTGGTCGACTTTTGCTTACGCGGTCAATGCGTTCCTCGTCTGGGGTGGGGGCTTTTGGGCACAACCGCACGCGGGCGCCGTCAAGGCGTGGACCACGGGGGCGCTGGACTTCTCCGGTGGGTACGTTATCCACTTGGCGGCCGGCACCAGTGGGTTTGTCGCCGCCGCGGTGATCGGGCCCCGGCTGGCCCGCGACCGTCAACGCGCGGTGCCCAACAACCTGCCGCTGGCCGCGATCGGGGCGGGCATCCTGTGGCTTGGCTGGAACGGGTTCAACGGCGGTGACCCCTACTTCGCCGGCACCAATGCCTCGCTGGCGGTGCTCAACACCAACCTGGCCACCGCCACGGCGCTGTTGACCTGGGTGCTCTGGGACATGCTCGCCAGTCGCGACCGCAAACCCACCTTCTTGGGTGGAATCAACGGCATGATCGCGGGGCTGGTGGCGATCACCCCGGCGGCCGGCTTCGTCAACACCTTCGGCGCCCTGATCATCGGCGTGGTGGCGTCCTCGCTGGTGTGGATGTCATGGAACTGGCTCGGTCGTACCCGGCTCTTCCAGAAGGTCGACGACACCCTGGGTGTCGTGCACACCCACGGTGTGGCCGGCTTGGCCGGCGGTCTGCTGGTCGGCGTGCTGGCCGACCCGCACATCATTTTCTACCAAGGCAACGGCAAGGATGTCGCCGACGTCACCGCCGCGGGCTGGCTGTGGGGCCATCACCCGATACAAATCCTGATTCAGCTCGGCGCCGCACTCACCATCATTGTCTGGGACGCCTTCATCACGTTCGCCATCCTGCGAATCCTCGGCCTATTCATGAAGCTGCGTGCACCCGACGAGATCTTGGAACTCGGCGATGTCGGGGTGCATCAGGAAGAGGCCTACCCTGACGAGAACATCTTCGGCGGCCGCATCGATCAGACCTTCGCGGACACGGACTCCGCTCCGCTCGCTCCGGCGAAACCTCCCGAGCCCGCTGAGAGCTGACTTTGCGATGAAGCTGGTCACTGCAATCGTGAAACCCTTCGCGATCGAAGACATTAAGTCCGCCGTCGAAGCGGCGGGAGTACTTGGCCTGACGGTCAGCGAGGTGCAAGGCTACGGTCGGCAGAAGGGTCACACCGAGGTCTACCGAGGCGCCGAATACCAGGTCGACTTCATCCCCAGGATGAAGGTCGAGGTGCTGGTGAACGACGAATCCGTGGACCGCGTCGTCGAGGGCATCGTGAACGCCGCCCGCACCGGCAAGATCGGTGACGGCAAGGTCTGGGTAACAGCGCTGCAGTCAGTGGTGCGTGTGCGAACCGGCGAGCGCGGCGCAGACGCCATCTAGGGCTATCCCCGCTTCCCAACGGGCTTCCCAGTGCAGCGGCAGGCTTGTCAGCGCGT
Organism: uncultured Actinomycetota bacterium; assembly: GCA_963744835.1. Lineage (GTDB taxonomy): Bacteria > Actinomycetota > Actinomycetes > Mycobacteriales > Mycobacteriaceae > Mycobacterium. The sequence goes on along the minus strand of CAVUVB010000005.1, from coordinate 15,794 downwards.
AAGTGTTCGCGGGGAACTCGATGCGTGGCGTAAAGCCCGGTTCCAGTTCGAATTCCGGGATCCGGTCCAGCCATTCGTTGACGACGAATTCGAGTTCCAGACGTGCCAAATGTGATCCCAGGCACCGGTGTGAATCACCGCAAAAACCCCAGTGCCGGTGAACTTTTCCATCCATAACGAGTTCATCGCCGGACGTCGGATCGCTACCGTCGCGGTTGATCGCAGCCGGACACATCCGCACGAGCGTGCCCGCAGGCAACGTAATGTCGCCGACCGTCACCTCCCGGGTGGTCACCCGGGGCAGGATTGGCGCGGGTGGTTCGAGCCGCACGATCTCCTCGATGACATTTTCACCTGTTCGGGATCCCGGCGTAGCTGGCCACGCAGTCCGGGGTCCCGGGCAAGTTCGAGCATGGCGAAGCCGATCGTCGCGGTAACGGTGTCCAGGCCGGCCAGCACGAACAGGTAACTCAGCCCGATCGCCTCGGCGTCATCGAGGATTCGTCTCCGGTTACCAGCTGCGACAAGATATCCGAGCCAGGATTGGCGCGCCGTTCGGCAATAGCGTCGGTGAGGTAGGCGAACAGCTCGAGCGCGGGGTGAGATCGTGATCCTCGAGTGTCGTGCTGTCCGCCAACGCGATGACGGCGTCTTTCCACTTCACCAGCTTGTCGCGGTCGCCAGTGGCAAGCCGTAGAGCGTGAGGAAGACCTGCGAAGGACAGGGGATGGCGAGCTCGGTGACGATCTCGCAGCGCCCAGGGTGCGATGCGTTCGATGATGTCAACGACTTGGGCCTCCGGTCATGAAACGAAGCGCCCGTCAGCACTGCCTCGACGCGAATCCTGTTTACCGCCAGTCATTTTCGGGTTATCACAGGCCAGCCCGCTGGTTGGCGTTGAGCTGGCCTGTGCGTCGAGAGTGAACGCTTCCTGTCCGGGTGTGTAAAGGGCTTCGCAATCGGGTGATTGGCGTCGCCGCCGGATGTACGCTACGCAGCGTTAGGTCTCCAGCCACGAGGATCGGGATCGCTATGCGGATCGTTGTCGACCTGAACCGCTGCCTGGGTTATGCGCAGTGCGTGCCGCTCGCGCCCGAGGTGCTCAAGCTCATCGGCGAAGAGACCCTCAGCTACGACCCCAACCCGGATGACAGTCAACGTCTGCGGGTATTGCGTGCGGCGGCGTCATGCCCGGTGCAGGCGATCATTGTGGACCAGCTCGACAGCGACTAGCGGGCCGGCGCCGATGAACCGGGACAGCTTCAAAGACAAGGGCCGCATCGTTATTGTCGGTGCCTCGTTGGCCGGGCTTCGTGCCGCCGAAGGGCTACGCGAAGAAGGTTTCCGGGGACATCTCACCATCATCGGTGACGAGCCGGACGAGCCCTATGACCGGCCGCCACTGTCCAAACAGGTCCTCAAGGGATGGGTGGCGGCCGATCACACGAAGCTGCCGCGCCTGCGCCAGGTGGATGCCGAGTGGCGACTTGGTGTGGCCGCGACCGCTTTGGACCGCGCCAACCGGCTGGTGCGGCTGGCTGACGGCAGCGAGGTTCCGGGCGATCGACTGCTGATCGCGACGGGTGTGCGTGCCAGGCGATGGCCCAACTCAGAGGAAGCCGCGCTGGAGGGCGTTCACACCGTGCGCACGAGTGGCGATGCCGGACGGCTGCAGGCCGCGTTGGCCGCCCGCCCCCGGCGGGTGCTGATCATCGGCTCGGGGTTCATCGGTTCGGAGGTCGCCTCGGTGTGCCGCGAGCTCGACCTGCAAGTCACCGTCACCGAGCGCGGACCGGCCCCGTTGTCCGGGGCGCTCGGCGGGGTGATCGGCGCGATCGCCGCCGAGATGCAGCGCGAGGCCGGGGTGGATCTTCGCACCGGCGTCTCGGTGCTGGCGTTGGAGGGCGACGCGGGCGGGCATGTACGCCGCGCACGGCTATCCGATGGCAGCGCGCTGGACGTGGATGTGGTGCTGACGTCGTTGGGGTCGATCCGCAACGTCGAATGGCTCGACGGGTGCGGGCTGGCAGCCGGATTCTGGGGGGTGGGGTGTGACGCCGGGTGCCGCGCGTTCGACATCAACGGGGTGATCACCACCAACGTCTTCGTGGCCGGAGACATTGCGCGTGCCCCGCATGTGCTCTACGACTACCAGTTCCTGGCGATGGAACATTGGGACAACGCCGTGCTCGGTGCCCGGGTCGCTGCGCACAACATGGTTTGCGACGAGGTCGATCGCTGGGCACACCTGCTGATCCCGCAATTCTGGTCGGGTCAGTTCGGCGTCAACATCAAATCCGTTGGCGTGCCATCCTTTGGCGACGAGATCGTATTCACCCAGGGCTCGGTGAAGCAACGCCGGTTCGCCGCGGTCTATGGTCGCCGCGGCCGCATCGTCGGCGCGGTCACCTTCAACCACGGGAAGTGGATCGAGCACTACCGGGAGGAGATCGCGCGGTCGGGACCGTTTCCGCCGCATCCGCCCGGTTTTGATTTCCCCGAGGACATGCGCGTGATGCCCGCCGACTTCCCGGCGCGGGGTGTGCCGACGGAGGCCCCCGATGTGGTGCTGACGGGACATGCCCCCAGCGAACGCCGCGCCGAGTTCCGGCCACGGCAGCGATGACGAGGAGCGGCGCCCATGACACCCGAAGAAGCCTTCGATGCCGCGATGCGGTATGAAAACCGCGCGAATCCCTATCCGTTCTTCGACGAGCTGCGCAAGACGCCGGTCGTGCGAGTGACCAACGGTATCTATGCCGTCACCGGATACGAGGAGCTCATCGCGCTGGCCCACGACCCTCGGGTGAGTTCGGATCGCCGCAAAGTCACAGGCGACCGGCGAATCGTCGACGAGTCCGTGATGGAGATGATGGAGGTCTACGACCGAGACCCAAGCTTTATCGCCTCGGATCCGCCCGACCACGACCGTGCGCGGCGGCAATGCATGCGCTTTTTCGGGCCGCCGCGTTCGCCGGACGTGATTCCCAGCCAGGAGCCGCTGTGTCAGCGGATCGTCAACGAACTGCTCGACAAGGCCGTGGGCAAGACCCGCATCGATGTTGTCGACGAGTTCGCCTATCCGCTGCCGGTGAACGTGATCTGCCGGATCATCGGCGTGCCGATCGAAGACGAACCACGGTTTCACCCCTGGATTGCCGACGCGATAACCGGACTGTTCGATCTCGGCCCCGACATCGCGACCGAGGAGGGCCAGGCCCGGCGAGCGAAAGGTGAAGCGGCCAACATCGCCTTCAAGAAATACATCATCGGGCTGGTCGAGAAAGCCGAAAAATCGCCTGGCCCGGGCATGATTTCACAGTTGGTCCACGATGACGGACCGGATGGCCGAATGTCGCCGAGTGCGATCGTCAACAACACCATCCTGCTGTTTGCCGCCGGCCATGATTCGACGGTCAATCTGATCTCCCACTGCGTGCTGACCGTACTGCGCAACCCCGAATCGATCGAGTTGTTGTGCAGGAGGCCGGAAATAATTCCCGGCGCCATCGAGGAAGTGCTGCGGCTGCAGTCGTCGGTGCAGTTCTTCCCGACTCGATCGGCGTTGGCCGACATCGAGATTGCCGGCACCACGATCCCGCGAGGATCACCAATCTATCTGATGTACGCTGCGGCCAACCGAGATCCGCGACGCTTTCCTGAACCCGACCGGTTCGACCCACAGCGCATTGACAACGAGCACGTCGGTTGGGGGCGCGGTATTCACGTCTGCTTCGGCGGTCCGCTGGCCCGGCTGGAAGTCAACACCGCGTTCGAAGCGTTTCTTCGCCGGGTAGAAAACCCGCGACTGGTCGAGGACCCTCCGCCCTACCGCATCAGCCAAGTGTTCCGCGGCCCACGGCATCTGCTTATCGATTACGACGGGATCCGATCCCGGGACGAAGAGCGCTGAAAACCTTTGCGACGTCTCGATCATGCGACTCTTCGCAAGTGCGATATCGTTCCGCCGATCCAGGCCTGTGTAGCGTATGCACTGGTCAACGCGGTGCGGCACAGGCCGAAAGGCCGTCGGCGGCTAGTTTAGTCCGCCGCGCTATGACGGGTTTGATCAGTGCGTGACATACAGTGCCCCCGGCAGGATTCGAACCTGCGACACCGGCTTTAGGAGAGCCTGCAAGCCCTCCTGGTCGTGGTCCCGAAAGGTGTTCTGAGCTGGCGATTTAACGTCATTCGACACCATGCGAAACCACGGCGTGTCGCGGATTCACCGACCAAGCACCGACCACAGACCAGCGTTTGAGATCCGTTCTGCCGCCGTACTGCTTGCCGCCAAGCTCGATCGGATTTCGCGGTCAGTACTCGACACCGCTTCGTTGATGGAACAGGCGCGACGTGACGGCTGGGAGCTGGCGACGTGCGATCTAGCCATCGACACGAGCACCCCTGCGGGTGAAGCAACCGCCTCGACGATGGCCGTCTTCAGCCAGCTTGAGCGCCGTTTGATCTCAGCGCAGTCGCGAAGCGCTGGCGGTCAAGAAAGCTCAAGGCGTACGGCTGAGTACGGCTGGGGCGTCCTTCGGCGGTGCCGCCCGAGGTCGTCGGGCGAATCATCGGCGAGAGGGCGAGCGGCGAATCGTTGCGCACGATCGCGGCGGGGCTTAACGGGGATCGCGTGTCGACCGCCCAAGGCGGAGCGAAATGGCACGCTTCAACAGTCAAGGCCGTGCTCGAAGGTCAGCACGCGATCGGCATGGCGGCGCCCGTCGCGACGCGATAATCGACGCGGCCTACAGAGTCTGGGATGAGTTGCAGCATGAGCCCATCGAGCCTCAACGACCGTTTTCAAGACCATTAACGTTGTCGGCCGAACCCAAGGTGACCTGTCTACTCGAACGCGATAACCCCGCGGATATTCTTGCCGGCGCGACAACGCCGCCACACTCACGTAGGCGACACCGTTCTGCGTATTACAGAACCACCGTTTTGGTAGACACCTGCGAGGAACCTTCCCCGCTGATCAGTCCGCCCGGTTTGCTTGAGACATGTTATTGCCGCGCGATTTCGAGCTTTTTGGACAACGTCATGGCGGCCATGACGCCGCCGTCGCAGATAATGTCGGTGCCGGTGAGATATCCGGCCCTATCACTGGCGCAGAACGCTAGAAGCTCGGCGATCTCGCCAGGTTGGCCGAAACGCTTGAGGGCGCCGATCTGAGCCAGCGCTCCCGCGCCAACGTCGGCTTCGAGCTTGCCCATGGCAGTGTCAAACGATCCTGGTGAGACCGACAGTACCCGAGCGCCTGAGGATCCGAACTGGGCAGCAAGTGCCTTGCTGTACCAGATTACGAAGTTCTTGCTCAGCACGTAAGCCAGCTGCGCCCGCCGTGATTCGGGCAACCGGTTGCACACAGCCAGCAAGTCGGAGTGAAACCGTTCGATGTCGGTCCATGACTTTTTGTAGCGTCGAGTCGGGGTGAGAAATCGCGGAAGCTGGTGCCCGGCGACGGACGCCACGTTGACCAGAGCCATACCCCGGCTCGCGATCCCGAGGAAGGCCTGGTTGATCAACACCGTACCGACCGCGTTGATCTTCAAGATCAGCTCGGCTGAGCCCATGCTGGGGCTCACCCCAGCGGTATGGACAACTGAGACAACGGTGCCGAGGTCCTGTGCGCGTTGCACTAACTGGCCTACAGACGCAGGATCGGTGACGTCGCAGATGGTCGCAGCACAGTCGATTCCGGCGTTGACGAGTTCATTCTGGGCGCCCTCCACACGCTCTTGGCTGACGTCACTGATCAGCACAGTAGCCTCGCGCCCAAGCGCGTGAGCAACGGCCAGGCCCATCCCCCCGGCGCCGCCAGTTACCACCGCTACGTTCGTCATTGCCGATTGGACTCCTGCCGTCGTGTCGAGCACGTATGTGAACTGCTGTCGGACGTAGCCTGCGCTCGAGCGCGCTCAGCAGACGCGCACGACCCACCGCCACCATTGGGCCGCGATCTAGTCGGGCCCTTTCTCCATTCCCTTCGTACGTCAAACACGCTGACCGCTATCGGAAGCAGTCCTTCGAGGAGGCTTTTCCGTCGACGACTTGGACTGCTATGAGACGGGCTCACGGACAGCGTGGTATGAAACTATCGTTTGTTTCAGCGGCGGGCAAGCATACGAGTGGACAGGAAGCAGCGGATGACGAGATCAGTTGCGTTGGTGACGGGCGGAGCTTCTGGTGTCGGCGCGGCAATCGCGGCCCGCTTAAGGGCCGACGGCCTCATGGTCACTACGTTCGATCTGTCGCCCGTTGACGCTCCGGGTGCGTACACCGTTGATGTAACCGACCGGGATGAAATCGAGAAAGCGCTCGTTGAAATCAACGCGAACTTCGGTCCGATCGATGTGCTTGTGAATGCAGCAGGCATCGAGGGACAGAGTCGCTTCCTCGACATGTCCTTCGACGAGTGGAGCCACGTCGTCAATGTGAACCTCCACGGGGTGTTCCACTGTGTACAGGCCGTTTTACCCGACATGATGAGACGACGTTGGGGTCGCATCGTGAACATCTCGTCTTCGAGTACTCACTCGGGCGTACCCCTAAAGGCGCACTACGTAGCCGCTAAGTCGGCGGTCAACGGACTCACCAAGGCTCTCGCGCTCGAGTATGGGCCACGCGGCATCACCGTCAATGGCGTTCCCCCCGGCTTTATCGATACTCCGATGCTCCGAAATTCTGCTGCCCGAGGTGATTTCGGCCCGTTCAGCATCGACGACATCATTGCGAGGACACCGGTTCGCCGCATCGGACTGCCCGCTGACGTTGCGGCCCTCTGCTCGTTCCTGATCTCCAAGGAGGCGGGTTACATAACCGGACAGATCATCGGCGTCAACGGCGGACGCAACACGTGACCGCAACCAGGAGAGGGGCGGCGGCCGCCGAGAGCGGTGAACGCTCCGCGTCGATCACAAGATCCCGACGACCCGTTAAGCCAACGGTCCAGCACACTTTCGACCCTGGCGCATTCCGCGACACCGGCGGTCGTAAGAGTGCAGCGGGATCGCGCCGGTTGCATCCTGCTACCGCAACCAATGCCACGACATCCCAGCGTCTCCCATCGGGAGCACTAGTCTCCTCCGGTGGTTGGTGATCATCGCTTGACGCAGCTATACGGCGGTGTCCGCAAAGGGGGAATCGCGAACAGACCCGTCACCATGCCTTGCATGGCGACCGAGACAAACGTTAGTTTAATGACTGGCCAGTTACTGATCGTCATTCGGATGGAGCTACACGTGGGCGTGTTGATTATGTTGGGCACGCTCTTCGGGCTCGTCGCGATCGTCGTGGGCCTGGTAGCCCGGTTCGATCCCGAAGCCCGCAGTGCACAGAGCCACACCTGGGGTGCCGAATGATCCTGGCAGCACAGATCGGAACGCTATTCGCCTACATCGGCGGTACCGTCTTCGTGGCGGCGGGCTTGTATCGATCAGTGCGCCGTCGGCGTCTCGATTCATTGCTGCTGGTATGTATCTCGGCGATCTCGTTTTCCTGGTTGGAGGCGCCCTACGACTGGTCGATGTACGCACAGTTCCCGCCGTTCATGCCACGGATGCCGTCCTGGTGGCCGTTCAACATGACCTGGGGCGGCCTCCCCGCCGCCGTACCGCCGGGATATATCGCGTACTTCGTGCTCCCAACTCTCGTCGGCGCCGCATTGGGTCGCACCTTGGCCGCGAGGTGGGAATGGCGCCGGCCGTTTGCGCTGCTGGGGTGCGGTTTGATAGTCGGGTTCGCGTGGGCGTTGACGTTCAACGCGGTCATCGGCGCTCAACTGGGAGTGTTCTACTACGGGTACGTGATCGGCGGCCTGGCGATCTTCGAGGGGACCCGTAACCAGTACCCGCTATACGACGCGTTGGCGATGGGGATTCTAGTGATGGTTTTCGCCTACCTCCTGGGAAGAACGGACCCGGCAGACCGGACGCTCATTGAGCAGTGGTCGGATTCGAAGACCCGCAGTCGGCTCGGGGCGGGTGTCCTTTCGGCCGTCTCGTTCATCGTCATCGGCCACGCGGTGTACGGCGCCGTCTTCGCGCCTCATCTGATCACCAAGCTCGCCGGTCTGGTCGACGTCAGCTCGAACGTACAGTTGTACTCGGATGTTCCGAACCAACCGCACTGACCGACGCACACGGTGCTGATGGACTCGAATGCGCCGGAGGTTGATTTCCGTCGACAGAGATGGTTCACAGGGACATTTCACCTCGAGGGTTAGGGTGAAGGGCATCTAAATGGTCAGCCTTCTGTTGATGCCGCACGCCCCGCTCTGCCCTGTGGTCTTGTGCCAACCGACCCAACGCGTCGGGCTGGTCGAAGCGCGCCAGAACAAGAACAGCTGTTCCCCGGGTGCGGTCGTCCCATCGGCACCCGGCTGCCAGTCCTGCACGATGTGGCGTACCAGCCACGAACCGCTCACGTAACTCGCCTCGCCGGTCCATCCGAAGCGGCTGCTGACCCGCCCGGTGCAGTCATGGACACCTGAGCAGCTCGAGGCGGAGGTCCCAGGTACTCGTGGCGGTGGCCTCGTCGTGGTGCCGCAGATTCGGTTGCGCCCATTGGCCGTTGGAGATGGCTAGGACGACGCCTCTAATTTTTGCCGGTGAACACCGGTTGAGCGGCTGCGCTGCTCGGCTGAGTCCGAGTCAGCGCGAGGATGATTGACGCGACCGTCGCGGCGACGTCGCGCATATCGGCCCTGCCTTCGGGTCCTTGGACATGATGCGGATGTGCTCCGTCCCCTCGGCCACACCTTCGATGAACGACTCGGAACCGCACATGCCGATAGGGCAACGATGGTCAGGGCGAGTAGGTGACCCCGGTCAGATCCTCAGACATTGCCCACAACCTTCTCTGCGCGTCGATGTCGTACGACGCCTTGCTGGACTTGACCACCTTAGGGTGGCCACGGTGCCCACCTAACCCGTCGGGGCCGAGGTACTGCCCACCGAGCACCTCCGGATCGGTCGCTGCGCGCAGCGACGGCAGCGCACCCATCGAGGGAGGCTGCGCGAACACCGGTCCCGCGATCGCGAAGAACTGGCGGAACGGTGTCGGCATCTCACGACTGAACTCGGTGTTCGAACCACCGGGATGCGCGGCGACTGCGATGGTCCCGCTGCCCCGCATCCGTCGCTGGAGTTCGTAGGTGAACAGGAGGTTCGCGAGCTTGGACTGACCGTAAGCGCCGAACCGACTGTACTCACGTTCCCACTGCGCATCGTCGAAGCGAATACCGCTGGACAAACGATGGCCCAGGCTGCTGACCGTCACCACGCGGGACCCCGGTGTTGCCAGCATGCGATCGAGCAGTAAACCGGTGAGTGCGAAATGACTCAGATGATTGGTGCCGAAGTGCATTTCGAAGCCGTCCGCAGTAGTGGCCTTGGGTGCGAGAACCACGCCCGCGTTGTTGATCAGCACATCGATGGTGTCCAGGTTGGATTTGAGCGCCTCGGCCGCAGCGCGGACGGACGCCAGCGAGCACAAATCGAGAACTTGCAGTTCGACCCTGGCGGCCGGGTACGCCGCCCTGATGCGGCGAATCGCGTTCTCGCCCTTCTCGAGATTGCGCACCGCGAGGACGACTCGCGCCCCGTTGGCGGCGAGCGCCGTCGCCGTCTCGAACCCCAGACCGGTGTTGGCGCCGGTGATGATCGCCGTTCGACCGTTCTGGTCCGGTATGTCAGCGACTGTCCACTTGCGCATGAGTCCCCTTCCGCGAGTGTCTCGTTGACTCCTGCTGGCTGTCCGGGCCAGCGCAGACGACGACGATTACCACCCTGGCCTCAACGAGTCGTCTAGAGCCACAGATACATTCCGGCGAGGACGAGCCACAGAGCGAGGCAATAGGTTTCGAAGATACCTCTGAGAATCAACGGCGCTTCGCGCAGCTCCATGAAATCCAGCCCGACATAGCGCACCTTGATCAACGCCAGTGCCAGAACCCACAAGGCGACCCCCGAACCAATGCCGTGGTCGAAACCGATCGTGAACGACACCAGCGTTGCTATGACCAGACCCAGCCAGACGACAGTGGATCGGGCGCGCAATAAGGACGAGGTCATGCTCAACTCACGAGGTAGATCAGCGGGAACAGGACGATCCAGAGGAGGTCGACCAGATGCCAGAAGCACCCGCCGCCTTCGATGAATGCCATTCTGGTCGGGCTCGGTGCGGCGACACGCGCCGCGAAGAGTAGCGATATGAGAACCACGATCCCGATCAGAACGTGCAGCAGGTGCAACCCGGTAAGCACGTAGTAGTACATGTAGAAGCTGTTCTCGGTAGGCACGTGTCCTTCGCCGACCTTGGACGAGTACTCGACGATTTTCAGACCCACAAAGGCCAGACCGCACGCGAGCGCTCCCGCCAATAACGTCCGAGCGGCTGCGCGGGCGCCAGCTCGGACGGCTCGGATCGCGGTGACCACGAGTAGGGAGCTCGTCAGAAGAATGACGGTATTCGCCAAGCCGATGCCGACATTCAGAGTATGGCGCGATGCGTCGAACAGTTCGGGGGCCTGAGCGCGTTGGTACATGAACAGGACGAAGAAAACGGCGAAAACCAGCATGTCGCCGAACAGCAGTATCCAAATCCCTGGCTCTCCAGGAACGCGGCCAGGAGACGCCTCATTGGGCTCAACTGCCTTTGAAACCTCGTTTTCGTCGATCAGCTTCATGCCGCCGGCTCCCACGTTCGCGCAGCGGCGCGCTCCTCTCTCTCCGCGGCTTCGATGTCGACGGCCTTCACCAGGAGGAACACGGTCGGGACGATCCAGACGAAGAATGCACTGACCGGAATCCACCACGCGATGATCCCGTTCCAGCCCAGCGGTCCACTTTGAATAACGTAGACACAACCACCTGGAAGGACGAGGAGCGCCATCCACAGACTGAGATATCCGTACCAGCGCGGGAATGTCGGGACGGCGCGCTTGTCGATGAACACTGCCAACGCGAGGATCAACCCCTGCAACACGAGCGGCCCGACGATGCCGACCAGCAGCAGCCAGAACATGTCGCTGAGTGCCTGAATATCTTGGGGGTCGCGATCGGGTCGGTACGCGGCCGCGACGCCGAACACCATGGCCAGAGTGAACACGAACGGGAACGTCACCGACAGAATGACCTCGGTAATCGACATTACGCCCCAGTAGCCTTCGATTCGGCGCACCTGCCGGCAAAGCAGCGCGAACACGGGTGTCATGAACCACATACCGAGGATGGTCAGTCCCAGTCCCAGGCGGATCGCAAAGTGATTGTCGATGTACCACTGGGCAGTCTGCTCCGCGGTAAAACCCGGATTGATCGGCGGAAGCACGCCCGCTATCAGGCCGAACGTAACCCCGAAGACCACCAACATGGCCAGCGTCGACCACGCGGCCGCCTTCTCGATCGTCACATGCATGGGCGCTCCTGTCATTGAATTCACCCGGTCCCCGTGCCATGTCCGCGCATTCCGGCACCATCTCTGAGCGTGACGACCGGCATGTCGGCGTGGTCCGTCAGACTGGCGATGACCCCGAAACGCCGCGTGGTTCCGGACTGCGGCGTAACAGCCATCCTGTCGGAACGAATGCTATCTTCAGTCCGGTCGAATTGGTAGATCAATCGTTTGTTTCGCTTAGAACGAAGTTTGTAGCCGTGGCGCAACCCACATGGCTTGCGTCGCTCCGATCTGCGAGGCGGCTACCCGCCCGCAGAAGGCGCTGAGCGCCGAGATGACAAGTCGATGGAATGTTGTTGCCGGGCACGGTATTCGATGGGATCGGCCACACACGGCGATTTTGGTCGCGGCAAGGGTGAGACGCGGGCGTGTGGACTGATCGTCCACCGTCTCAATCGCCTCCCCTTGAAGAGGGGAAATCGTCACCGCAGAACGTCACCGCTTGCGAACGCCCCGCAACCACGTGTCGCGGGCGAGGGTCAGCGCGTCAGGGGGGGCCATTGACTCGACGATGCTCTGCGGGATCCATAGGACGCTGATCACACAACGTGACAGCACTTCCAGTGACGTCTCCTCATTGCGGATGGCGCCGCTGTCAATGCCCTCGGAGAGCAGGCCCTTCAACCTCCGCATGCGATTAGCGAAGGCGAAACCGGGGTTCGGGGTGTCCGGAGGCGACTGTCGCATCCATGCCTGCTGAATCTTGAACTCGTCGGGAAAGTGCTTGACCGCGTTGATGTGGACCCAGCTCAGCGCGTCCATCTTCTCGATTGGAGACGAATCCGCGTTCAATACGCCCGAATAGCCCGCTGTGAGCCGCGAGCCGAACGATCGCATGATGAACGCGAGCATCTCCGGCTTGCTACCCGCCACCCGCGTCAGTTTTCCCAGGCTCACACCCGCTGCGGCTGCGATCTCACGCACCGTCGTGATCTCGTACCCGCGCCTGCCGAACTCCGCGCGCGCCGCCGCGAAGATCCGATCGGCCTCGACGGTGAAATCGTCGGTGGCCGATGCAGAATCTCCCCACGAGCGAACGGCATCCGAAGCCGCCGCGAGTGCCTTCGACTTATCGAGTGTGGAATACCGCGGAGGCCGGCGCGCCAGACCGTTCAGGATGATTCGACAGAGGACGCCCGCCACCCGTTCGGACGCGGCCTTGTGGCGAACGACGTCGAGCCCGACCGTCACCATCGTTTGAAACACGCGATCGGCCAATGCGATCAGGTCGACCTCCGGCCTGACCGCTCCGAAATCCCGCGCCGAAGTAAGCGTTTGCAGCACCGCTTCGTTGATCAATTCGGGAGGGTTTCTCAGTAACTCGACGAGTTCCGGTAGCGAACTCGGCGAATCGTAGAAGGTCATCTGCAGGGCCGCGCGATGCGCAACTGCGCAGTTCGCGATATCGGTACTCAGTCGCTCGATATGCCCGACGACGGTTCGGGCGTTCGACCGCTCCAGCCGGAGTATCGCTTCCTCGCCGATGAGGTTCATTTCGGCGTAGTAGCGGCCCACGAGTTCGACCAGGATGGCGTCCTTGGAATCGAAGTGGTGATAGAGACTGCCCTTCAACAAGCCCGTCGCGTCCGCGATCTCACGCATTGATGTGCGCAACCCGTGGTCAGCGAGCATGGTCGCGGCGACTTCGAGGATCTGCGACCTCCGCGCACCCGTTGCATCGGTGTCCACCGACACCGGGGTGTGGCGCGAATCGGCGTTCTTACGGCCTAAGTCGTTGTCGATGGCGAGTCTCCCGGTCGGTCACGGTGCGCAGGCCCGGATGATCATCGATCCGATGCGCTCGCGACGGCGCACCGCTTGGATGAGCCTACTGCGGACTTGCTGGTGGTGAGATTAGCAGTCGGTGCGTGATGACCTGGACCAACTCGCGCGGACTCAGACGGGGAGACCCTTCGCGAGATCCATTACCGTGACGGCCTCAGTGCCCGTCTTCCTCAATCGTTCGGATGACCTGAAACCCAGATCGACGTCTGTGGCCTGAGCTCGAAGCGCACCCACAGTGAGTTCATCCTTCGGTAGATGCCTGAACATGTCGAAGGAGTACAAGCGGAGGGCGTTTGAGTGCGTGATCCTGTTCACCTCGTCGTCTGGCACATTGGTGAGGTACTCAGTCAGGACCTCGGGGGAGCGGGGCCAGGTCGCATCCGAATGCGGATAGTCGCATTCCCACGTCACCATATCGAGGTTAAGCCGATGTCGACTCTCGACGCCGAAGGCGTCATCGATGAAGCAGAGAGCGACCCGCTCTAGGAAGACCTCACTGGGCAACCTGCCGCCGAAGTCCTGATGCGTCCACGCGCGGTGCATGGTGTAAACGCGGTCGATGCGCTCGAGGAAGTACGGCACCCATCCGATGCCGCCCTCGGAGAGGGCGAACGTGACGTCGGGGAATCGCCGCAGCATCGGTGACCAAATGAGGTCGGCCGCGGCCTGCACGATGCTCATGGGTTGCAGCGTCATCATGGTGTCGACGGGCGCATCCGCTGACGTGATCACAACCGACGACGACGAGCCGATGTGAAGATTGACCACGGTGCTCTCGTCGCTGCAGGCTCGCCAGAACGGATCCCAGTGGGTATCGTGCAGTGACGGGTATCCCAGCTTCGTCGGGTTTTCGGAGAACGTTACTGCGTGGCATCCCTTCTCCGCCACACGCCGCACCTCCTCCGCCATCAGCATAGGTTCCCAAATCGGCGGCAGCGCTTGGGGAATCATCCGTCCTGGATACGCGCCGCACCACTGGTCGATGTGCCAATCGTTGTATGCCCGCAGCACGGCCAGTCCCAAATCCTTGTCCTGCGCGCGGGCGAAATACTGTCCGCAGAACTGCGGAAAGGATGGGAAGTTCAATGCGGCCGCAACGCCATTCGCATTCATGTCGCGGATGCGCTCATGGATGTCGTAACAGCCTTCGCGGATCTCCGAGAGCTTGGTCGGTTCCGTGCCATACTCTTCGGGCGGCCTGCCTGCGACCGCGTTGAGGCCGACGTTGGTGGCTTCCTGGCCCTCGAAAACCCATGCGTCCGTGCCGTCTTCCCGTTGGATGAGTTTGGGGGCGTCGTCCTTGTACTTGGCCGGGATGTGCTTTTCGAACAGGTCCGGCGGTTCGACCAAGTGATCGTCCACGGACACTAGTACGAGGTCTTGCATTTTCACGTCGAATCTCTCCCTTGAACTTCGGTCAGACGCCCGCCGTAGCCCATATCGGCGGCTGACCGTACGCACGCCTGCGCGGCCGCCCTGATCTAGCGAACGAATCTAGTTGAGAACAAGCGTTTGGTCAATCAAATCGTAGATTCCGGTTGCGATTGTCTCGCAATAGTTTCGGATGCGCATTGACGACGGCAACATGACCAGCTACGGTCGAAACAAACGTTAGGGAACGGCTACGCCGAACCAGATTACCGCCCGGCCGGTGCAGGCAATAGCTCGACGCAAAGGAACCCAGACATGACGCCGGTGAAGGCGATCGACCTGTACTACGACCCGTTCGACTTCGATATCGACGACGATCCCTACCCCGTATGGAAGCGGTTGCGTGAGGAAGCACCGCTGTATCACAACGAGAAATACAACTTCTACGCACTTAGCCGTTACGACGACGTCGCACGGGAACTGACGAACTGGAACACCTATCGATCCGGCCGCGGCACGACCGCAGACATCCTGTTCAACAACATCGAGATTCCGCCGGGAATCCTGCTCTTCGAGGACCCGCCGCTTCACGACCTGCATAGACGGCTGCTATCGCGTGTGTTTACCCCCCGCAGGATGCTGGCTGTCGAAAACCTGGTGCGCGGCTTCTGTGAGCGAGCCCTCGACCCGTTTGTGGGTGCGGGCGGCTTCGATGTCATCGCCCATCTTGGAGCGATGATGCCGATGCAGACGATCAATTATCTTCTCGGCATCCCGGAGGGCGATCAGGCCAACATCCGCGACACTAACGGCGTAACGCTGGAGCTGGCATCGGGTGCTACGCCTGGCGAGGCGAGCTCGAAGGTCTTCGAAGAGTCGATCACGTTATTCGCGGACTACATCGAATGGCGAGCCGCCCATCCGTCAGACGACCTGATGACCGAACTACTTGAAGCAGAGGTCGAAGAGTCCGACGGCACCAGCCGCCGGTTGTCCCGGACGGAGGTCCTTTCGTACACCGCGATGATCGCCGGTGCGGGGAACGAGACGACCGCACGTCTGATCGGCTTCATGGCTCAACTGCTGTCCGACCACCCGGATCAGCGTCGTGAACTCGGCGCCGATCCGAGCTTGATTCCTGGTGCAATCGAGGAGACGTTGCGATTTGAGCCGCCTTCGCC
>CAVUVB010000004.1:0-11757 GCA_963744835.1 uncultured Actinomycetota bacterium | reverse complement strand
GAGAAGTAGCACTCGCTGACTCGTGGACAGCGCGTCCGCCGCTCCTGTTCATGATCTTTCAGCTCCGAAGACAGTCAGTCGAAGGTGAACGAGTAGGCCCAGAGGCCTTGACTTGGTATCACCGTGATCGTCTCGCGTTGGAAATCGGGCTGGTCGACCACCGTCGCCTTCGATCAATCTGGACCGCGGACGCGACCGCTGCGGTGAACTCGTCGGCTACCAGTTTGTCAGGATCAAGTGGTTGATAGCGAGGGCGCCGATGATGTTGGCAGCCAGCCACCGGCGGTGGGATGACCGAGGTAGCAGTGCCGGCGCCGCGGTCAACCACACCACGAACGGCAGCCAGATGCGTTCGGTTTCTGCTTTGCTGAGCATGCTCAGATCGGCACATAGGATTGCGGTAGTTGCGGCCAGCACCAGCAGATGCAGACCGGAGCCGCGGCGAATCGCACCGATATCGAAGGCCCGGCCCAATCCGGCGACGCTGCCCAGCCCGATTGCACACGCGACCGACGCCAGGTTCGCCCAGCTCCAGTACTGGAACGGACGGTTCGTCGCGATGCCCTGCCAATAGCGTTGCTGGACGAGGGTATAGCCGTCAAACCACCAGAACCCCGCCAGGGCGAACGCCGCCAGCACCGCCGCGGCGGCGGGCACCGCGGCGGCCAACGTTGCCAGCGCCGCCCGACGATTACCTACCGCAATGAGCACTGCCAGCGCGAGCAGCCCCATCAACGCCAGCCCGTAGTTCAGGAAGATCGCCCAGCCCAGTAGCAGTCCGGCGCCGGTCGCAACGGGAATCGGCCAGTGCATGGTGCGGCTCGCTGCGAGCGCGAACAGGGCGATACCCCAGGCGGCAACGCCGGCGAAGTAAGCGTCTGCCGAGACTGCGATCCAGATCGCGGTCGGGGCGACCGCGACGAACGGTGCGGCCATCCGTGCCGTCGGTTCATCGGACACGGCGCGCACCGTCACGATCACGGCGGTCGCCGCGCTCGAGCCAACCAGCAGGCAAAATGCTCCCGCCCATGCCCCGCCGCTCAAGCCGATGCGGTCGAGCCAGACGAATGTCAGTAGCGCACCGGGCGGATGTCCGGACACATGAGTGATCCACGAATGGGGTTGGTAGTCAAGGATGCGGCCCGAGAAGGTCCGCAGCATCTGCGGGATATCGTTGATCGTCGGCACTTGGCGCAGATACTCATGGCGGGCGGTCAGGCGCCCGGCGAACCCGCGCTGCCAGCCGTCGATCATCGCCAGGGCGAACGCCCACCCGCACGATGTCGCCCAGGTGGCGACTGTGAGGACCCGCCAAGACAATCGCTGCGCGAGGCTGGGGCCCCACAGCACCGCCGCGATGCCGATGGCGGTGGCCGCGATGCTGCCCCAGCCGGCATGTGCTTTCCACCAGCCGAAAATTGGTGCTGTGTCAGCGTAATCGTGGATCTGCTGCGGCGTGCTATGGATCAACGGAGTGACGATGCCCAAGCGCAGGTGCGGCACCACGAAAGCCGCGGTGACCACGGCGAGGCCAAGCAACACTGCGACGGCTTCGCGGCGCTCGATCTTCAACAACAGCCCCCGCCTATGGTCAGAGTTCTGGTCCGCGCCATGACGGTTGGTCTGCGGACGGCTATTGCGATTGTGTGCTTGTGTTGTCAACGTCGGCATCGACATGAGTATCGGTCGATTCCCGGCGGTGCCCGGCGACGGCGAGCCGGGCGGCGTACGCCAGTGCGCTGAGACCGTACAGGGCAGCCACTAGCAGCAGCCAGCGCGCGAAGAAGGGTTGTTGGTTTTGGCCGGTGGCGGCGAGGTAGGTCGATTGCCCCTGTGGGATGATTCCGGGAAAGAACAGCAGCAGCGACAGCCCCGTCGCCAGGGTCGGGACACGGAGATAATTCAGCGGCGACACCCGTGGCAATCCCGCTGAGGGCTCTGCCCGTCGAACCCGCACGGCGGCGAGGGCACCCGTGACGGAGCGGTCGGCGAGGGCGTAGAGCGGAAACAGGATCAGGTCGTGAGCGATGATCGCGGCCAGAAACCAGACCGCGATGGACTGCCACCACACCTTGGGGTTCCACAAGGCTTGCGGGCCAAGCAAAATCACGACATATCCCGCAAGCGCCCACGCGGCGATGGTGCCCAGCATGTGTAACGGATTACTACCGTAGAAGGCGGTGAACCGGGTGATGAGTGCCCGCATATCAGGCCTGTCCGAATTCGATGGACCGCACCCATTTGGTGTTGTGCACACCCGGCAGCGCGGGGACAATGAGGCGCGCGGGATGGCCGTGATCAAGAGATAGGTCAGCGCCGTTAACGCGAAGGGCGAGTAGCGAATCGGGATTCCCCACCTGATTGGCTTGCAGGACGGCATGATTGAACGCACCGGCCCGCTCCAGTGAGCGCACCGTGGCTCTGCCGGGATTGGGTATCCCGGCCAGGGCGGCCAGATCGCGCAGCGGAACTCCACTCCACGTTTGGGTGGTCGACCACCCTTCGACGCAGGCGATCGGCAATTCAGCCGCGTGCTGCGGCATTGCCTCAAGGGCGGCTCGGTCCAGCAGTATCTGCCCTGATGGACTCCGGACGGCGAGCCGCCAGTTGGTGCCCACGTCGGCAGGCTTGATTGCGGCAGCCGCAGCGGTCCTGTTGACCTGGAAGTCGTTGGGGCCTTCACCGCGGCTACGTCCCCGCGGCAACAGCAGCGCCGCACGGCGGGTGAAACCGCCGAGAGTCTGTCCGGCTGTGAGCACCGCGACGAACAATGCGCCGCCCCCGACCAGCGCCAGCGCGCCGCGACGGCTCACCGTCGGCGGTCCAGGATCAGTGGCGACCAGCCCGTCGATGTCCGGTGGTTCGGGACGGGTTTCGGCCCGCGAGGTGCGTAGCACCGTGCGAAACGACAGGGAACGCAAGCCGGTGACCATCTTTGGCAATTTGATAAGCACGTGGATGACGAAACCGGCGATGAATACCCACGCTCCGTAGTAATGGGCGGTGTAGAAGCTGAACCCGAAGATGTAGTCGTACTGGATGTTGAGCACTCCGGTGGCGAACTCGAAGAGAATCCCGCCCACCAGCATCAACAACGACAGCCGTTCCACAAGTTGCGCGACCGACCGCGCCGGTGGCCACACGAACAGCCGGGGGATGACGGACCAGAGTTTGGCCAGAACCACCGGGATGATGATCAGACCCAACCCGACGTGCACACCTTGGGTGAGGCGGTAGAGCCACGATGGCCGGCTCGGCCAATCAAAGGTCGGCAGTTTGAGCCAGCCCACGTGAATCGGGATGGCCTGACCGAATTGCGGACCATAGGCGATGTAGGACAGCAGCCCTGTCAGGATCACCACTGGCAGCCCGACGAGCAGCACCGAGCCGAATACCGATGTCAGCCAGGGCCCGCGCAGCGGGCTTCGCCACCGCAGCAGGCTCATCCCGGGCGGGCGGTGGCCCTCCAGCGCGCGCCACAACGGCGCCGGAAACCCATAGACCGGCTCGGTCGTGTCATGCGCCCCACCGAGGCTGTGCGAATTGTCGCGACGTTGCGCTTCGGCGGATTCCCGCGATGACGTCGGTGGCGTGCTCGGGATTGTCATTGACGCATGACTTTACTTCGCTGCGTGCGCACGGCGTGTCTTCGTCGGCTACCGATCGGCGCGGCCACGATTTGCAGCGGTCAGCACCGCGATCACCCGGTCGTGAATGTCGGCGACATGCGTCACGATGAACCCGGCACCATGGGCGATCACACCGAGGGCGTCGGCCCCCATCCGCGACCATGGAAACCAATGTCCCAGGTGCTGTTCGGTTTCCCAGCGCAGTAGCTCGTAATACAGCGCGGTTGCCGGCGGATCGATCTCGACGATGACGATGCCACCGTGCGCCAGGAGGTCGGCGGCCCGCCGCAACATCCGGGCCGGGTTGCCGCCGATGCCGATATTGCCGTCGGTGAGCAGGATCTGTGCCCAGCTGCCCTCGGCGGGCAGCGGCCCGAACAGATCGCGAAGGATCGCGGTTCCGCCGCGTCGGCGTGTCATCTCCACCGCGGCGGCGGAACTGTCGACCCCGAGTGCAGGCATTCCGCACTGTCGCAGAGACGCAGTGAATCGCCCGGGACCGCACCCCAAATCCAGAGTCGGACGCGACGAGCAATGTCCAAGTACGTGCTCGTCGGCGAGCCGATCCTGTGGTGTGGTCTCCGGCCCTCCCAGCCAACGGGCCATCGGCAATTCGCGGCGGTGCCCGTGATGATTGCGCCCCCAGCATGAGTCACCCGCTTCGGCGGACCGATAGATCAGGTCCGCCGACCGCACTGCAGTCGCCTCGCGGGCGTCAGCCGTCATTCGCCGCTCCCGGCCGGTAGACGCGCTGGCCGCTACGGTGTGGGCGGCGAGCGGCATGGACAGCAACGTCATCGCCGGCGGCGCTATGCCGCCACGGCCGTCACTGATCGGCGCACTTTTGGAGACGTCCATCTCAACTCACCCATTCGCATCATCGAGGTGTTTAGGACTATTCGGTGCTGTGCTCGGAGCGGATTGCCAGCGACGCGAATTCAAACCCGTTGCCTTCGAGCCGGATGTCGTGTGCATTGTCAGCATTTGAATCGCGGGGCACCGCTACTGTGTGGCGCCTGGGTGTGCCTTGGGGTGGGCATTGTATTTAATCAGCGTGTACTGTCTCGCGCCCGCTGGTAGAGCATCGTCGTGGACGGCACAGTGGAGTGATGAAACCGAGCTGGACGCTGTCCTTACTGGCGATCAGCCTGGCGCTCGCCGGCTGCAGCAGGGACGCTGGCTCGTCCGCACCTACCATGACCCCGGAGCCTGCACGCACCCCCCTACCCGCGGCTGAACCCGCGACCGCCGGGGCCCCGGCCGTGCCGCCGGCCGGGAAGGTGGTCCCGATCGGCAACGCACCTGAGGGCATCGTCATCACAAACTCGGGAATTGGCGCCGTCGCCGTGCGGAACCCCGACGGCGTCGAGCTGATCGACGCCGCAACCGGCGCGGTACGTCGGACGGTTCCGACCGACGGCGCGGCCCGGCACCTGAGCCTGGCCGGACCCGACGGGCCGGTGTTGGTGCCGCTGGAGGGTTCCAATGAACTGTGCGAGCTGAACCTCGCCGACGGCCGGGTAACGTCCACCGCGACGGGTGTGGGCCGCCAACCGCACGACGCGGCCCAGACGGCCGGGGGCACGATCGTCGTCACCAACGAACTCGGCGGCGGCGTGGTGTTCGTGCGCGCCGGCACGGTGGTCGCGTCACTTCCCGCCGGCCCAGTGCAGCCGGGCGGCGTCGCGGCGGTAGGCGATTATGCGGCGGTGGCCGACGTGCAGGGAAACGGGGTGTGGGTGTACGACGGGTCGACTCACCGGCAGGTAGCGCAGGCCCCAGTCGGGATGAAATTGACCCACGCGGTGGCTATGTCCGGCGATCTAGTGGCTTTCGCGGACACCGACGGCGGCGCGGTCTTCGTGGAACGCATCGATCCGCAGCTCGCCCGGATCGCCAAGATCGACGCTCCAGGCAAACCCTACGGTCTGGCCTACGACGCGGCGCGTCGTCGCCTGTACGTCACGCTGACCGCGCCCAACCTGATCCGGCTGATCGACGTTTCGGATGCGACGAAGCCGCGGATACTCGGCGATGTGCCGACCGTGCAACAGCCTAATTCGGTTGCCGTCGACCCACGGTCGGGCAACGTGTTGGTGACGGGCAGTGACCCCGACGGCCGCAGCGGCTTGCAGATCGCTCACCCCGAACCTGCTAACGCCGGGCTGAGCGCCAGCCCACCGGCCGTCCGCAGACGTATTCACCCGATTGGAAAGGAACATCGAGCTGGTCAGGAAGCTGATGCTCTTCGCGATAGGGCTGCCGTGAGGGTGCTACTGACAGGGGCGGCCGGTTTCATCGGTTCGCGGGTGGGCGCGGCGCTGCGCGTCGCCGGTCACGACGTCGTCGGTGTCGATCTTTTGCTGCCCGCCGCGCACGGACCCGATCCGCAGTTGCCGCCGGGATGCCACCGGGTCGACGTCCGAGACGGCCAGGCGCTGGCGCCGCTGCTCGCGGGTGTCGACCTGGTGTGTCATCAGGCCGCGATGGTGGGAGCCGGGGTGGACGCCGCCGACGCGCCGGCCTACGGAGGCCACAATGACTGCGCCACCACGGTGCTGCTGGCACAGATGTTCGCCGCCGGAGTCCGGCGTCTGGTGCTGGCCTCGTCGATGGTGGTGTACGGGCAGGGCCGCTACGCCTGCCCCGAACACGGACCGGTCGACCCGCTACCGCGGCGGCGCGCCGACATGGACGCCGGGATCTTCGAGCACCGCTGCCCGCTTGGCGGCGAAGAGCTGCAGTGGCGGCTTGTCGACGAGGACGCCGCCCTGCGCCCGCGCAGCCTGTACGCGGCCAGCAAGACCGCGCAGGAGCACTACGCGCTGGCGTGGTCCGAGTCGACGGGCGGCTCGGTGGTGGCATTGCGCTACCACAACGTCTACGGCCCCGGAATGCCGCGCGACACCCCATATTCCGGGGTTGCGGCGATCTTCCGCTCGGCAATCGAAAAAGGCGAACCACCAAAGGTGTTCGAAGACGGAGGTCAGATGCGCGATTTCGTCCACGTCGACGACGTCGCCGCCGCGAACGTCGCGGCCACAGCAGAGCGTGAGGGATTCACCGCGGTGAACGTCTGCTCGGGCAGGCCCATCTCGATCCTCGAGGTGGCCGCCGCACTGTGCGACGCCCGGGATGGCGCACTGTCCCCGGTCATGACCGGGCAGTACCGCAGTGGCGACGTGCGCCACATCGTCGCCGATCCTGCCCGGGCCGCCGAGGTGCTGGGTTTTACCGCGGCCGTCGGTCCGCGCGAGGGGCTGCGTCAATTCGCGTTCGCGCCGCTGCGCTAAAAGATCCCTTAGGGTCCGATGGCATGGCCGACCCCGACAATCTGGTCACTGTGGTGCTGCCCTGCCTTAACGAGGAGGAGTCGTTGCCAGCGGTGCTGGCGGCTGTTCCCGCCGGCTATCGGGCGTTGGTGGTCGACAACAACAGCACCGATGACACCGCCGGGGTGGCCCGCCGTCATGGCGCTGAGGTGGTCGTCGAACCGCGGCCCGGATACGGCTCAGCGGTGCACGCCGGAGTGGTCGGTGCGATGACTGAGATTGTGGCGGTCATCGACGCCGACGGCTCGATGGATGTCGGGGATCTGCCACGGCTGGTTGCCGCACTCGCCCAGGGGGCCGACTTGGTGATCGGCCGGCGGCGGCCGGTGGCGGGCCTGCACTGGCCGTGGGTCGCCCGGGTGGGCACCGTCGTGATGAGCTGGCGGCTGCGCACCCGCCACGGCCTGCCGGTGCACGACATCGCGCCGATGCGGGTAGCCCGGCGCGAGGCGCTGCTGAATCTTGGTGTGGTCGATCGACGGTCGGGCTATCCGCTGGAACTGTTGATCCGCGCCGCCGCTGCCGGTTGGCGTGTGGTCGAGCTCGACGTCAGCTACGGGCCCCGAACGGGCGGTAAGTCCAAGGTCAGCGGTTCCCTTCGGGGCAGCATCACCGCGATCCTGGACTTCTGGAAGGTGATTTCATGAGTCTCTTACCAGTGACCCTGCTGGTGGTCGCGAAGGCTCCGGAGCCTGGGCGCGCCAAGACACGGCTCGCCGCGACCGTCGGCGACCGCGTCGCCGCAGAGATCGCCGCTGCGGCGCTGCTGGACACGCTGGACGCGGTGGCCGCTGCGCCGGTCGCGGCGCGGGTGGTAGCGCTCACCGGAGACCTGGAGGCGGCCGCAGGCGCCGCCGACATTCGTCGTCGGCTCGAATCTTTCACGGTGATTGGCCAGCGCGGCTACGACTTCGCCGACCGGCTCGCCAATGCGCACGCCGACGCAGCTGACGGGCAACCTGTGTTGCAAATCGGGATGGACACCCCGCAGGTGACCGATCAGCTCCTGGCCAGTTGCGCACGCCGGCTGCTGCAGGCACAGGCTGTGCTCGGGCTGGCATGCGATGGCGGTTGGTGGGTGCTCGGGCTACAGACGCCGGCGACAGCCGAATGCCTGCGCAGCGTCCCCATGTCCCAGCCCGACACCGGAGAGCTCACATTGAAGGCATTGCGTGACAACGGTATTGACGTGTATCCGGTACAGGTCCTGACTGACTTCGACATCGTCGACGATGTCGCCGCGGTGCGGCAAGCCTGCGATCCTGCCAGCCGCTTCGCTCGGGTCACCCATGCGGTCGGACTCTGAGTAAATGCGAGCGCGCCGGCTGTGCCATCAACTGCCGCCGCTAGCGGACAGGATCATCGGCAACTTCGATGTCGCCGGCCGCAGCCGCCGCGCGCAGTTGGTGGAAGTCGTCGAGTGACTTGTCGGCGTATTGGTACGACCACTCGGCGACCGCGTCGTGCACCGTGGCGCTGGTGCCAACGTATCCGCGCAGGATCGATGCATTCGCGCTCTGCGAGTGCGCCCGCGCCAGCAGCACCGCACAAGCACTGACGTACTCACGGAATGTAGAAGGCGACATACCTTCGGTGTCGACAGTGCCCTTCATGTCGTGGAATTGGCGGACGTAGTAGTCGCGGCCGTCCTTGCGTGTCGTCCCGAGGAACACATCCGACATCGCCTGCAGAATTCGCTGGCCATCGATGACGCGCACGCCCTGGCCCTTAGCCTCAACGGCCTCGGTCAGCGTGGCTGGCTGGCGCCAACCGCCGTACTCTTCGAGCACTGATCGAGTGGCCTCTTTGATCTGCATGATCATCGGTGTGTCGTTGGGGCCGACCAAGATGACCAAGTAACACCGGGTACCGACGCTGCCGACGCCAACTACTCGCAGTGCGACATCGGTGACGCGGAAGTGCGACAGCAGCAGCGCGACGTCAGCCGGGACTGCGGCCAGATACTCCTCAATCGACTCGACCAGGGGGGCTTCGGTCTCCTCGTCGACGTGCTGGAGAACCGGCGGTGATTCGCGCAGGCGCGGCGTTCCCTCGGGCCCGATCTCGGTGATCTGTTTGAAGACACGCGCCGACGTTCGCGTACGCGCCCGGGATATCGTTTTCTGAATCAGAGCCTGCGATCCCTTGGATACCTTCCCGGTATAGTGCTCTGGTTCCACCCGAAGGTAGTAGCGGTCCAGAACGCTCATCTCTTCGAGCATCGCCTGCAGACTGGTTTGGTAGCCCACGAGTGCCTCTTCGACGCAACGGCGAATGGCCTTGCCCGGGTGCCCGGCATGGCGGCCCCCGATGATCGCGCTGGTGATCAGGCGTTTGACGTCCCACTCCGCGGGTGCGACAGCGGCCTCGTCAAAATCATTCAGGTCGAAGACTATTGAGCGGTGCGGAGCAGCGTACATGCCGAAATTCGACACGTGAGCATCACCGCAGCACATGACCTCGATCCCAGTCGACGGGCTTGCAGCGAGGTCGGCGGCCATCACCGCTGCCGAACCTCGGTAGAACGAGAACGGGTCGGCGAGCATCCGAGCAAAACGCAACGGGACGAGTTCGGGTAGTCGGCTGGCGTTTTGAGCGACGAGAATCTCAGTGGCCGTTCGCGAAGAGGGAGTCAGCTGTGCGAGAGTGCGTCGTGGGGCGGTCTTTCGCAACGCCCGACCGCGTGCCACATCCTCGCCTGGGACTTCCAGATCGATCAGGCGTTCACGCAACACCCGTTGCGGCATCTGATTAGCGTACTCAGCCCATGTCGATGGGCACGGCGCTTCGCCGCAACGCATACCCAAAGAGCTAGTTGGCGGCGAACCTCACCGAGGCTCGATGCCACCTTGGTCAGTCATGAGCGGTTGAAGCCGTAGAACCGTTGCGGGTTGGTGACCAGGATTGCCTCGCGTGTGGCGGGGTCGGGTGCCCAGTCGGCGAGGACGTCGAGCAAATCACCGACATTGGGCATGGGCCCCCAGAACCCAACGTGGGGCCAGTCCGATCCCCACACACAGCGGTCGGGCGCGACCTCGATAAGGGAGCGGGCAAACGGGATGGTGTCGGCGTAGGGCGGCGTCTTCGACAAACGGTAGGCGCCTGACAGTTTCACCCAGGCTCCGTCGGCGACAAGCTGCATCATGAGTTTCCAGCCGGGAGCTTGAGGGCCGGCGTCAACGTCGAAATGCCCCATATGGTCGATTACGTACGGCACCCGCAACTTTGAGAGCCGCGGAGCCACTGGGTCGAGCCGGTCGGCGTGGGTGAGAAACTGCAGGTGCCAGCCCAGCTCTGCGCACAAGCTCTCGTAGTCGGCGAGACGATCCAAACCGATGCCACCACCAGAGATGGTGTTGAGCCGCAGCCCGACGACTCCGGCGTCCTTCAGCTCGGCCAGCGCCGCATCGGACAAGTCATGGGGAGCGACGGCAATGCCGCGCAATCGGTCGGGATGGGCGCTCAGCGTCTGCACCAGCAGGCTGTTGTCGGTGCCGTGCACACTGGCCTGAACGACCACCCCGTAGGCCATGGCGGTGGCATCGAGCATGGCCAGATAGTTCCGCGGCGGCGCCGGCGGCGGTGTATAGCTGCGCTCGGGCACGAAACTTTCACCCACCACGTGCGCGTGGGCGTCGACCGCGCCCAACGGCACTTGAAAGCGGGTGGGCGGATGCGGGTAGGGATCCGGCTCCGGGCATAGCCGCGGCACAGTGTCGATGGTCGCGTTCATCTGTCATCTCCTCAAGATTGGGCAGGTGTTGCTTTTTGTCGCGGTTCAGCTGGCGTAGTGGGGGTAGCCGCTGTTCTTTGTCTCGGCCTCGACCTTGCGCAGCATCGCCGGCCATTCCAGCAACCCGTAGGGGCGCAACGTGGTCGGGGCGAACACTTTGGCAGTCAAGTCGACGACGTCCTGCGGTGGTGCGCTGAGCCCGTCGAACCCGGCTGATAACGCCCCAACCTGGGCTTGGCAGGCCGTTTCCAGCTGATAGAGCAGGTTGAATGCCTCAGGAATGCTGGCTCCGGCCGTCAACAGACCGTGGTTGCGCAGGATCATCGCATTGTGCGGGCCCAGATCGGCCATCAGCCGTTGCTGTTCCTCCATGCTCAATGCGGGACCTTCGTAGTCGTGGTAGCCAATGTGCCCGTCAAAACGCATGGCGTTCTGGGTAAGTGGTAGCAGGCCGCAGCGCATCGCCGAGATCGCCATACCCGCGACGCTGTGGGTATGGATCACCGCGTTAATATCGTTGCGGGCCTTATGAATCGCGCTGTGAATGACATATCCGGCCCCGTTAATGCCGTAGTCAGTCCCTTCGGGCTTCCACACGATGTTGCCGTCCAGGTCAACCTTGGCCAGGCTGGACGCGGTGATCTCCTTGTACGTCAGGCCGTAGAGGTTGATCAGGAACTGGTCGGTGCCGGGCACCCGCACGGTGATGTGGTTGTAGATCAGGTAGGTCATGTCGTACAAGTCGACGAGCCGATAGCAGGCGGCCAGATCGACGCGCGCCTGCCATTCCTCGGGGCTGACCTGGTCCTTCACTGACGGGAACTCGGTCGCGAAGTTACGTCCCGCCCCGGCTTCCTGTAACTGTGACATCTGCTTGATCTTGTCGAAGTCGATTGTGTTAGTAGCCATGATCAATTCCTTCCGAGATAACGTTGTCCAGCAATTTCGAAGTTCAGCTCTGCCGACCGCAGCGCGAGTTGTGACGTCAAACCGGTGGTGGGCGCTCGTACGTCCCGGTCAGTACCCCGCGGGCGAGCACGTGTCCGGCCATCTGCTTCAGTAG
>CAVUVB010000003.1:0-7156 GCA_963744835.1 uncultured Actinomycetota bacterium | reverse complement strand
AGGCGGTTGAATGCTCCTGTCGATTCTCAAATTTCGTGTCATCTCACGCTCCCCTGACCTGCAGCGATGCGCGGTGTCTCACAAGATGTCATCTGGGTTCAGTCTCATATTCGTGTCATTTCTGCATGAGCGGCTCGAACCGTTCTCGTTGACACTCGTTGGCTTGGACCTTGATGAGGGCCCTCCAATAAATATCCGCCACGCCGGTCCTCAAGCGGTGCGGTTTCGGCCGCTCCGGCTGTGCTCCGCGAACCTGTTTGCTCGCCTATCGCTTGGCGGGCAGCAGGATTCACGGCGCGTCGTCGACATGCGTTGCGCTCGGGACGTCTGCCGTCGTCACCATAGTTGGTCGCCTCGCATCGCTCAGGTAGCCGGCGGCCGGAGGTGGCGCCGTAGCTCCAGGGCCAGCTCGACGGCGAGCCGCCGCTCGCCAGGCGCATAACCGAGCAGCTCGGTCGCGCGTGCGATCCGCTTGAGGACCGTGTTGCGGTGGGTGTAGAGCCGGGCTGCGGCGCGCGGTGCGTTGTCGGCTTCTTCAAGGTAGACGCGCAGTGTCTCTCGCAGTCGGGACGCGGCGGGGCTGTCCTCGGCGAGCAGGCCGAGGGTCGTCGCGACGAATTCGGCGGCCCGGCGTGAATCGTGGGCCGCGAGCGCGGTGACCTCAAGTTCCCGATAGCAGCCGAAACGACCGCTGGCCGGGTTGCCCAGCAGCAGCCGGTGCACGGTGAGCGCGGCCTCGTGGCTGGCGCGAAACCCTTCGATGCCCCGCCGGGTCGGACCGACCGCGGCGCGCACATCGTCGGGCGATCCCCCCATCGCCGGGCCAAGATCCTCGATGGCGGGTTCGCCCGGGGTGCCGATCCATGCCCACAGCGTCGTCGTTCCCGCCGGAAGGGTCAGCGGCCGTTGGGATCCCGCGGCCTGGGCGAGCAGCACCGCAGCCGACTCGAGCGCGCCGTGAGGCGCGACGGCCGACTCCGCCCACACCACGACCGCGGTATGCCGGCGGTCCAGCTCGTAGCCGAGGCGGCGGCTGGCGGCGGTGGGGTCGATCGGGGCGCCGTCGAGGATCAATCGGATGGTCTCGGTGCGACGCGCCAGCGCACCGCCGATGACCTCTTCGCGTTCGCGCTGGGCCTCGGCCAGCACGCGACCGAGTGTCTGATCGATATAGCGGAAGGCCAGCGACAGCGACAGCTCGGTGACGCCGATCAGCTCGGGACCCGGCTCGACGATCTCATATGCGCAGGCCAGCCAGCGCTCAAGTCCAACCTGCTGGCCGCGCCGATAACCCTCATAGATTCTGTCCAGGTCGATGCCGCGGCGCACGACGGTACGGGCGGCGTCAAGTGCCTCGGGTGGGACCGCGTCCGCTAGCGGGGATTGCGCCTGGCGCGCCACCGCCAGGAATCGCTGCCAGTTGGCGCGGTTGGTCGCGGTGAGCTCGGCCGCGATCGCGGCGTCGGCGCCGAACTCTGGGACGACCTCGATCACCGCGGCGTCCATCGCCGCGACGGTCTCGTCGGCCTCGTCGGCCAGTCGATCCGCGATAGCGGCGATCAGTTCATACGTTCGCGTGGTCGGCGCAGCCGCCGTCATGGGTTTAGTGTGCCACCGCACACCGCTGCCTGGTTCGATTGCGCCTAACCCAGCAGCGCGCGCGCCATCACCACCCGCTGGATCTGGTTGGTGCTCTCATAGATTTGGGTGATCTTGGCGTCGCGCAGCACAGCGCCGTCGCAGATCCGGTGTGCAGCCGCACATCACCTTTGGCCAGGTGTGTGCGGCGGGCGATTCCGTCTTTTGCGTCCTGGCCGTAGGTTCGTCAGCAGAAACACCTTCGACCTCACAAAGGGGTGAAACCGGAAATGGCCTCAAGAACCGACCGCTTCGTGCCGCCGCTCAATCAGATTGCCTTCTCGGTGGTCGACTTACCGCTCACCGAGCGTTGGTTCCGCGAGGGCTTGGGCCTGCTACCGGCCGGCGGGAGTCGCGCCGTGATGCGCGGCCGGGTGGCGGCCAATGTGCAGGGCCTACCCCGCGCGGCCTCGACCTGCTGGTGGCTGCTCGGCCGAAATTCCTGGTTTCAGCTGGAACTGTTCCAATTCGAACGGCCGATCGCCAAACTGATGCCAGCGGATTTCCGGCCCTGCGACCTCGGCTACACGCGTATCGGAATCTGGGTCAAAGATTTCGACGCCACCCTGAATAGGCTTGCCAGACTTGGCAGTCAACCGCTGACTGCGCCACAGGGCGACGGGGGCAGGCGGCGTGCCTGCGTCCGTAATCCCGACGGGGTCTATGTCGAAATCATGGAGGACGACCCGCTGCCGCAATTCGACCGGCGCGGGCGCATCGATTGCCCGGCCGCGATCCGTTCGGTGACGGCGTCGGTCCCCCAGTTAGCCGATGCGGCAGCGTTTTTCGAAGAAGGTATCGGCCTCAAGGCCAGCGCCGTGGCCCTTCACGCACCCGAGCACGAGGCGTTGTGGGGCCTCGCAGGCGCCACCACAGAAAGCCGACTATTCGATGGCGGCGAGGTGCTGATCGAGGTCGTGCACTACCTCGACCCCGCCGGGAAGCCGCGGCCCGATGACTACCGCATATCAGACCAGGGCATTCTCAACATCGCGTTCGGTGCGCGCCGCAAGCCGGACTTCGACGCAGTCTATCGACGTGCCGAAGCGTTTGGTGCCAAGTCCAATTGCCGACCCGTTCACCTACCCGGCGCCGGCTCCGTGGTGTACATCAATGACCCGCACGGCTTTTCCGTTGAAATCCTCCGAACGAAAACTGGACTGGCCGACCGCATCTTCGGATTCGAGCCACGACCATTGCACAAGCGCCCGGATCCGGATACGCGCCGGATCCAACACCGGATCAAGATCAACGCACCGGCCGCCAAAGTGTGGGACGCAATCACCGATCAAGACACCATGGCCCGGTGGATCGGGTTCGACCCGGTTACGGTGCGCAAGGAAGGCTGGACACAGCGCCACGGCGCCGGGTCCGAACGCCTGATGCAAGGCCCGCGCGGAGTCGGCCAGGTCGTGGAGCAAGTCATTGCCACTGTCCCGCAGCAAAGCCTGCGCTACCGCGTCATTGAAGGGTCGCCGCTGTCCTGTCACCAAGGCGAGATCACGCTGAAGGAATCCGGCGTGCAGACCGAGTTGGTTTGGTCCATCCGCTTTAGGCCCAGGGTCGCCGGTACCGGCGCGCTTCTGCAGAAGGTATTGAAGGCCAAGCTGCGAACCATGCTCGACGGACATCTCAAGCCCTACATCGAAAACTCCACGGCTGCTGGTGTTTTCACGACACCGGGCTCGGCGAACACCGAAACGACTGTCAGATGAACGCGAATCTACCCGGTCCCCACCATGTCGGCGTGTTGATCATCGGGGCCGGCTTCTCCGGGCTCGGCGCCGCGATCACCCTCCAAAAGGACGGGTACACCAACTTTCTCGTGCTCGAGCGGGGAAACAATGTCGGCGGCACCTGGCGAGTGAACACCTATCCCGGCGCGGCCTGCGATGTGCCGTCACACCTGTACTCCTACTCGTTCGCGCCGAACCGTAAGTGGACCCGTTCGTACTCCAAACAGCCCGAAATCGAGGCCTACATCCGCCAGGTTGCCCGAGAGCACCGGGTGCTCGACAGACACCGGTTTGGCTGCGAGGTTCACGAGGTGCGCTGGAACGCCGAGGAGGCGCGGTGGCACGTGAGCACGTCGCAGGGAAGCTTCACAGCGAGTTTCGTGGTTTCGGCCGTGGGTCCGCTGACCGAGCCGGCATTGCCGGACATTGAGGGTCTCGAGGAGTTCGAGGGCGAGATCTTCCACTCCGCCCGGTGGAACCACGATTTCGACCTGACCGGCAAACGCGTTGCGGTCATCGGCACTGGGGCCTCGGCCATCCAGATCATCCCCGAACTGGCAAAGACCGTGCGGCAGCTGGACGTGTATCAGCGCACCGCGCCATGGGTCCTTCCCCGTTTCGACCGTGACTACACGATCGCCGAACGCCTTGCCTTCGCGCACGTTCCGGGCTATCAGCGGTTGATCCGAAGCGCCATGTACTGGAGTAAGGAACTCGTCGGTTTCGCCTTGACCTATGCACCCAAAATGCTTGTGCCGGTGCAGAAACTAGCGAAGCGTCATATCGAGCGCGCGATCGCCGATACCCGGCTGCGCGCCAAAGTCACCCCCCGCTGGAAGATCGGCTGCAAGCGCATTCTGATGTCGAACACCTACTACCCGGCACTGGCACAACCCCACGTCGATGTGGTCACCGATGGCATCGCCGGGGTGCGGCCCAACGCCATCGTCGCCACCGATGGCAGCGTGCGTGAGGTCGACGCCATCGTCGTTGCCACGGGCTTTCACGTCACCGACTCACCAACCAACGACCGCATCATCGGCCGCGGCGGTCACAGCCTCGCCGGCACCTGGCAACGGGCCGGCGCCCAGGCGTACAAGGGGTCGACCGTGCACGGTTTCCCTAACCTGTTAGTCATGACCGGGCCCGGGACGGGGTCTGGTCACACGTCGGCCGTCTTCATGATCGAGTCGCAGCTGAATTATCTGCGGGATCTGATCCGCACGACGACCGCACGGGGCATCGCGACCGTCGAGGTCCGCAAGGACGTGCAACGCGCCTATGACGCCAGCATCCAACGAGGTTTGCGAAACTCGGTGTGGGAAGTCGGCGGATGCGCGAGCTGGTACCGAGACAAGTTCGGGAAGATCACCACCATGTGGCCTGGCTTCACGTTCCGCTTCCGCCAACAAACCCGCACTTTCGACCTCAATGCCTACCACGCGGTGCACGCCCGCGACCTGTGCGCCGCCACCGAGAAGTACGCGGCTTCAGCATGACTGGGTCGGTCAGCACGTCGCCGCCGGCCCCCTCGACGAGGCAACGGCGCATTCCCGGCGAGCAGGGCACCTGGGTGTTCCTGATGGGCGACATGCTCGTCTTCGGTGTGTTTTTCGCGACGTTCATGGTCGAGCGGTCGAAGGACCCCGAGTTGTTCGACGCAGCACGCAAGACGCTGCACACAGGAGTCGGCCTGACCAACACGCTGGTACTGCTGCTCAGCTCGCTGTTTGTGGTGATGGCCCTTGGCGCGATCCGGGCCGGCGCCCGGTCGGTCGCGGTCTCCGCCGTTGTCGCGGCGATGGTGTGCGGCTTGGCGTTCATCGGGCTGAAGGTCTTCGAGTACTCCTCGGCGCTCGCCGTCGGCCACGGCGCCGGCGCCAACCACTTTTACCTCTACTACTTCATACTCACCGGCCTGCATCTCTTCCATGTCTGCGTCGGCATGCTGGTGTTGGGATTCCTGCTGACCCAAACGCGGCGAACCGAACTCAGCCCCACCCGGATGGCCGTCGTCGAGGGCGGCGCATGCTTCTGGCACCTGGTGGACTTGCTGTGGATTGTCCTGTTCCCGCTGCTGTACCTGGTCAGCTGATGCCCGGATCATCAGCGTTCCAGTTCGTCCGCAATCGTGCCGGGCTGTCCTGGCTGATTCTGATCGCGGCGACGCTGGTGTCCTTCGCCGTGGGCGCCGAGCATGCCGCCGGCTCGGCCATCGTCGTCGTCGTGCTGGGTATCGCCGCGATCAAGGTCCGGCTGGTCGGACTGGACTTCATGGAGCTGCGCCGCGCCCCAATCCCGCTGCGCGCATTGTTCGAGGGTTACTGCGTACTGCTATGGGCCGTGCTCTCGGGCCTCTACTTTTTCCTCTGAAGTCCTCTGAACCGGCGTGAATCAACGCCGCTCGGCGATCACCGTGCTGAAGCTCAGTCGATGCGGCTCCTGGCGCTCGGGGGAAGACAACTTCGGCCCGGCCGCCATCAAGGGCAACCGTCCACCACATCGCCGCCTCTGCGGTAGCGTCCTGCGGGTGGACCTGAGACCGCAGCGCATCGGGGCGTGGTGCGGGATCGTGGCGATCGTGCTGTTCCTCATTTTTTTCGCGCTCATCGCCGGGCTGATTCCGCCGCTGTCGCCGACCTCCAACGCCCAGGAGATCGCACGGTTCTTCGTCGACCACAAGCTGCGGGTACGTCTCGGGGTTGCGCTGTCGCTGCTGAGCACCTGTGTCGCGCTGCCGTTTCTTGCCGTCATCTGCCTGCGGGTGCGCCGCGTCGAAGGAAAATGGGGAGTGCTGGCGCTCACCGAACTGTTCGCCGGGGTCCTCTTCGTGCCGGCGTTCATCTTCCCGGTGATGGCAGAAGCCGCCGCGGCATTCCGTCCCGAGCAGCGGCCGCCAGACATCACCCAGGCGCTCAACGACGTCTTCTGGCTGACGTTCATCGGCATCATCGGCCCGCTTCTGACACAGGCTCTGGTGCTCACCGTGGCAACCTTCGTCGACCGCAACGACCCGCCGACGTTTCCGCGCTGGTTCGGCTACTTCAACATTTGGTTTGTGCTGCTGTCGATGCCGGGTTCTCTGGTCGTGGTGTTCAACGACGGGCCGTTGGCCTGGAACGGGGTGTTCGCGTTCTGGATTCCCCTCGGCGCGTTGGTGGCATGGATCGTCACGGTCGCGGTGGTGATGCTGCACTCGATAGGCGCCGAGGAGGCCGCTACCGCACCCCCAGCGGCGCACCCCTAATGGCTTGGAGGTCTCAAGCTGATCACAAGGCGTTGAGACGGCAAAGCGTTGACTCTTAACGAATCGGCCAAACAACTTGAAGCGGCAGACATCGCGGCGACATTGAGATTGAGACGACGACATTTTGTTTGAGAACTGACACCGACTGGACCCCGAAAACTGGTCCAGTGACGAACGAGAGTCGTTTATCGGTGGGAATTTCGAGACACTGCGTTCCTTCGGTGCCCGACGCAGCGTCGGGCAACTGCTAGCGCTTCCCGCGGACGGCGACCCGACGAACCTAATGCCCGCCTTCACAGGCGTCCTTCCCGCCTTCACGAAATGACACGAGCTGAGAGTTTCACAAAAAAATGACATACAGATGACAACCCGAATGAGAACAAGGACAAACATTTTGGGAATCGACAGAAGTGTAGGTTCTCGCCGATCGTGGCGAATGACGTCCCCTACCTTAGCGCTTTCCGCAGCATTCTCACTCGAAATGGCGGACGAATTTTTCTCATCTTCATGGCGAATCCTAGAATCGTACGGTCGT
>CAVUVB010000002.1:0-1237497 GCA_963744835.1 uncultured Actinomycetota bacterium | reverse complement strand
TGGCTGGCCGGCGGATCGGCTGGCCGAGGCTGTGGGTGTGGCGGCGCGTCGCCCGTTTGATCTGGCGGCTGAGATTCCGTTGCGGGCGCAGCTTTTCCGCCTCGCCGAGGACGAACACGTGCTGGTGGCCACGGTGCACCATATCGCCGCCGACGGTTGGTCGATCACCCCGCTGGTGCGGGATCTGGGGGTGGCTTATGCCAGCCGGTGTGCCGGGCAGGCGCCGGGGTGGGCGCCGTTGGCGGTGCAGTATGTCGATTACACGTTGTGGCAGCGGGCGCAGCTAGGTGAGTTGGCCGACCACGACAGCCCGATTGCTGCGCAGTTGGCCTATTGGGAGCAGGCGCTGGCCGGGATGCCTGAGCGGCTTCAGTTGCCCACTGATCGGCCTTATCCGCTGGTGGCTGATTACCGCGGGGCCAGTGTGGCGGTGCGGTGGCCGGCGCAGTTGCAGCAGCAGGTGCGTGGGGTGGCTCGGGCGCACAACGCGACCAGTTTCATGGTGATGCAGGCCGCTTTGGCGGTGTTGCTGGCCAAGCTCAGCGCCAACTCGGATGTGGCGGTGGGGTTCCCGATCGCTGGGCGGGGCGATCCGGTGCTCGATGAGCTGGTCGGGTTTTTCGTCAACACGTTGGTGTTGCGGGTGGAGCTGGCCGGGGATCCCACTGTCGCCGAGGTGCTGGACCAGGTGCGGGCGCGCAGCCTGGCCGCCTATGAGCATCAAGACGTGCCCTTTGAGGTGTTGGTGGAGCGGCTCAACCCGACCCGCAGCTTGACCCATCACCCGCTGGTGCAGGTGATGTTGGCCTGGCAAAACCTTCCCGGGCAGGACACTGATCCCGGCGCCGGGCCGGCGTTGGGTGATGTGCGGGTCACCGCGTTGCCGGCCGACACCCACACCGCCCGCATGGATTTGGTGTTTTCGCTGGCCGAACGCTGGGGCGAGGCCGGTGAGCCCGCCGGGATCGGCGGGGTGGTGGAGTTTCGCACCGACGTGTTCGATGCGGCGCAGCATCGAGGTGCTCATCGAGCGGTGGCGGCGGGTGGTGGCGGCGATCAGCGCTGATCCGGCCCGGCGGCTGTCGTCGATCGATGTGCTCGACGCCGGTGAGCACGCCCGCCTCGATGAGATCGGGAACCGGGCGGTGTTGACGGCGCCGGCACCCGCGCCGGTGTCGGTTCCGCAGGTGTTCGCCGCGCAGGTGGCGCGCACACCCGCAGCGGTGGCGATCAGCTGTGGTGAGGTCTCGTGGACTTACCGCGAGGTTGAGGAAGCGTCTAACCGGTTGGCGCATCTGCTGGTAGCCCAGGGGGTGGGGCCGGGCGGGTGTGTGGCGCTGTTGTTGGAGCGATCCGCTGAGGCGATCGTGGCGATGCTGGCGGTGCTCAAGGCTGGGGCGGCCTATCTGGCGATCGACCCGGGGCTGCCGGCGGCCCGTATCGGTTTCATGCTCGATGATGCCGCGCCGCTGGTCGCGATCACCACCGCCGACCGGCGGTCGCGGCTAGCAGGCCGTGATGTGGTGGTCGTCGACATCGACGACCCGGCCATCGCCACCGAACCCAACACGGGCTTGCCGGCGCCGGCGCCGGCGGACATTGCCTACCTGATTTACACCTCGGGCACCACCGGTGTCCCCAAGGGGGTGGCCATCAGCCACCGCAACGTGACCCAGTTCTGGAGGCAGTCGACGCCGCCCTGGCCGCCGGGCCGGAACAAGTGTGGACGCAGTGTCATTCGTATGCCTTCGACTTTTCGGTGTGGGAGATCTGGGCTGCGCTGCTGCATGGTGGGCGGCTGGTGGTGGTGTCCGAGTCGGTGGCGCGCTCACCGGAGGAGTTCCACGCGGTGCTGCTCGCCGAACAGGTCAACGTGTTAACCCAGACCCCGTCGGCGGTGGATGCGCTGCTCACCGCAGGGGTTGGAGTCGGCGGCGTTGCTGCTTGGTGGTGAGGCGTGTCCGGCCGAGGTGGTGGATCGGTGGGCGCCGGGGCGGGTGGTGATCAACGCTTACTGGGCCGACCGAGACGACGGTGCATGCCTCGTTGAGTGCGACCGTTGACCCCGGGATGTCGAGGGCCGGCGCCGATCGGTGCGCCGGTGGCGACTGAGGCGTTGTTTGTGCTCGATGGGTGGTTGCGTCCGGTGCCGGCCGGGGTGGTGGGGGAGTTGTATATCGCCGGTCGGGGGGTGGCGGTTGGCTATCTGGGTCGGGCGGGGTTGACCGGGTCGCGGTTTGTGGCCTGCCCGTTCGCCGGTGGTGGGGCGCGGGAACGATGTATCGCACCGGGGATTTGGTGTGCTGGGGTGCTGATGGGCAGCTGGCGTATGTCGGGCGTGTTGATGAGCAGGTCAAGATCCGCGGGTATCGCATCGAGCTGGGTGAAGTGCAGGCCGCGCTGGCCGGGCTGGCTGGGGTGGGCCAAGCGGTGGTGATCGCCCGCGAGGACCGCCCCGGCGATAAGCGGCTGGTGGGTTATGTCACCGAATCGACCACCGGCACAGTGGATCCGGTCGCGGTCCGTGCGGCGTTGGCGGAGCGGTTGCCGGGGTATATGGTGCCGGCGGCGGTGGTGGTGATCGAGGCGTTGCCGTTGACGCCTAACGGCAAATTGGACAAGCGGGCCTTGCCGGCACCGGAGTACACCGCTGGTGGGTATCGCGCCCCGGCCGACCCGGTGGAGGAGGTGCTGGCCGGTATTTATGCTCAGGTGCTGGGCCTGGAGCGGGTCGGGGTGGATGACTCGTTTTTCGAGTTGGGTGGGGATTCGCTGTCGGCGATGCGGGTGGTCGCGGCGATCAACACCAGTTTGGATGCCGGGGTGTCGGTGCGGGCGTTGTTTGAGGCGCCCACGATTCGCCGGTTGGCGCCGCGCATTGGTGGGCACGTGGGTGGGTTGGCGCCGGTGGTGGCGGTGGCGCGGCCTGCGGTGGTGCCGTTGTCGTTTGCTCAGTCGCGGATGTGGTTTATCGATCAGTTGCAGGGGCCCTCACCGGTTTACAACATGGCGGTGGCGTTGCGGCTAAGTGGTGGACTTGATGCCGAGGCGTTGGGGGCCGCGCTGGTTGATGTGGTGGGCCGCCAGGAGAGCCTGCGCACGTTGTTTGTGGCGGTCGAGGGGATACCGCAGCAGCTGGTGGTGCCGCCCGAGCGGGCCGATTTCGGTTGGCAGGTCGTTGATGCCGGTGGCTGGCCGGCGGATCGGCTGGCCGAGGCTGTGGGTGTGGCGGCGCGTCGCCCGTTTGATCTGGCGGCTGAGATTCCGTTGCGGGCGCAGCTTTTCCGCCTCGCCGAGGACGAACACGTGCTGGTGGCCACGGTGCACCATATCGCCGCCGACGGTTGGTCGATCACCCCGTTGGTGCGGGATTTGGGGGTGGCTTATGCCAGCCGGTGTGCCGGGCAGGCGCCGGGGTGGGCGCCGTTGGCGGTGCAGTATGTCGATTACACGTTGTGGCAGCGGGCGCAGCTAGGTGAGTTGGCCGACCACGACAGCGCGATTGCTGCGCAGTTGGCCTATTGGGAGCAGGCGCTGGCCGGGATGCCTGAGCGGCTTCAGTTGCCCACTGATCGGCCTTATCCGCCGGTGGCTGATTACCGCGGGGCCAGTGTGGCGGTGCGGTGGCCGGCGCAGTTGCAGCAGCAGGTGCGTGGGGTGGCTCGGGCGCACAACGCGACCAGTTTCATGGTGATGCAGGCCGCTTTGGCGGTGTTGCTGGCCAAGCTCAGCGCCAACTCGGATGTGGCGGTGGGGTTCCCGATCGCTGGGCGGGGCGATCCGGTGCTCGATGAGCTGGTCGGGTTTTTCGTCAACACGTTGGTGTTGCGGGTGGAGCTGGCCGGGGATCCCACTGTCGCCGAGGTGCTAGACCAGGTGCGGGCGCGCAGCCTGGCCGCCTATGAGCATCAAGACGTGCCCTTTGAGGTGTTGGTGGAGCGGCTCAACCCGACCCGCAGCTTGACCCATCACCCGCTGGTGCAGGTGATGTTGGCCTGGCAAAACCTTCCCGGGCAGAACTTTCCCGGGCAGGACAGTGATCCCGGCGCCGGGCCGGCGTTGGGTGATGTGCGGGTCACCGCGTTGCCGGCCGATACCCACACCGCCCGCATGGATTTGGTGTTTTCGCTGGCCGAACGCTGGGGCGAGGCCGGTGAGCCCGCCGGGATCGGCGGGGTGGTGGAGTTTCGCACCGACGTGTTCGATGCGGCGCGCATCGAGGTGCTCATCGAGCGGTGGCAGCGGGTGGTGGCGGCGATCAGCGCTGATCCGGCCCGGCGGCTGTCGTCGATCGATGTGCTCGACGCCGGTGAGCACGCCCGCCTCGATGAGATCGGGAACCGGGCGGTGTTGACGGCGCCGGCACCCGCGCCGGTGTCGGTTCCGCAGGTGTTCGCCGCGCAGGTGGCCCGCACACCCGCAGCGGTGGCGATCAGCTGTGGTGAGGTCTCGTGGACTTACCGCGAGGTTGAGGAAGCCTCGAACCGGTTGGCGCATCTGCTGGTAGCCCAGGGGGTGGGGCCGGGCGGGTGTGTGGCGCTGTTGTTGGAGCGATCCGCTGAGGCGCTCGTGGCGATGCTGGCGGTGCTCAAGGCTGGGGCGGCCTATCTGGCGATCGACCCGGGGCTGCCGGCGGCCCGTATCGGTTTCATGCTCGATGATGCCGCGCCGCTGGTCGCGATCACCACCGCCGACCGGCGGTCGCGGCTAGCAGGCCGTGATGTGGTGGTCGTCGACATCGACGACCCGGCCATCGCCACCGAACCCAACACGGGCTTGCCGGCGCCGGCGCCGGCGGACATTGCCTACCTGATTTACACCTCGGGCACCACCGGTGTCCCCAAGGGGGTGGCCATCAGCCACCGCAACCTGACCCATTTGGCGCAGTCGATGCCCACCGGCCTGCCGGTGGAACAGGTGTGGACGCAGTGTCATTCGTATGCGTTCGACTTTTCGGTGTGGGAGATTTGGGCTGCGCTGCTGCATGGTGGGCGGCTGGTGGTGGTGTCTGAGTCGGTGGCCGGTTCACCGGAGGAGTTCCACGCGGTGCTGCTCGCCGAGCAGGTCAATGTGTTGACCCAGACGCCCTCGGCGGTGGCGGCGCTTTCACCGCAGGGGTTGGAGTCGGCGGCGTTGCTGCTTGGTGGTGAGGCGTGTCCGGCCGAGGTGGTGGATCGGTGGGCGCCGGGGCGGGTGGTGATCAACGCCTACGGGCCGACCGAGGCCACGGTGTATGCGTCGATGAGTGCACCGTTGACCCCGGGATCGGGGCCAGCGCCGATCGGTGCGCCGGTGTCGACTGCGGCGTTGTTTGTGCTCGATGGGTGGTTGCGTCCGGTGCCGGCCGGGGTGGTGGGGGAGTTGTATATCGCCGGTCGGGGGGTGGCGGTTGGCTATCTGGGTCGGGCGGGGTTGACCGGGTCGCGGTTTGTGGCCTGCCCGTTCGCCGGTGGTGGGGCGCGCATGTATCGCACCGGGGATTTGGTGTGCTGGGGTGCTGATGGGCAGCTGGCGTATGTCGGGCGTGTTGATGAGCAGGTCAAGATCCGCGGGTATCGCATCGAGCTGGGTGAAGTGCAGGCCGCGCTGGCCGGGCTGGCTGGGGTGGGCCAAGCGGTGGTGATCGCCCGCGAGGACCGCCC
This sequence comes from uncultured Actinomycetota bacterium, assembly GCA_963744835.1. Lineage (GTDB taxonomy): Bacteria > Actinomycetota > Actinomycetes > Mycobacteriales > Mycobacteriaceae > Mycobacterium. The sequence goes on along the minus strand of CAVUVB010000002.1, from coordinate 1,231,855 downwards.
CGGCGATAAGCGGCTGGTGGGTTATGTCACCGAATCGACCACCGGCACAGTGGATCCGGTCGCGGTCCGTGCGGCGTTGGCGGAGCGGTTGCCGGGGTATATGGTGCCGGCGGCGGTGGTGGTGATCGAGGCGTTGCCGTTGACGCCTAACGGCAAATTGGACAACCGGGCCCTGCCGGCACCGGAGTACACCGCTGGTGGGTATCGCGCGCCGGCCGACCCGGTGGAGGAGGTGCTGGCCGGTATTTATGCTCAGGTGCTGGGCCTGGAGCGGGTCGGGGTGGATGACTCGTTTTTCGAGTTGGGTGGGGATTCGCTGTCGGCGATGCGGGTGGTCGCGGCGATCAACACCAGCTTGGATGCCGGGGTGTCGGTGCGGGCGTTGTTTGAGGCGCCCACGATTCGCCGGTTGGCGCCGCGCATTGGTGGGCACGTGGGTGGGTTGGCGCCGGTGGTGGCGGTGGCGCGGCCTGCGGTGGTGCCGTTGTCGTTTGCTCAGTCGCGGATGTGGTTTATCGATCAGTTGCAGGGGCCCTCACCGGTTTACAACATGGCGGTGGCGTTGCGGCTAAGTGGTGGACTTGATGCCGAGGCGTTGGGGGCCGCGCTGGTTGATGTGGTGGGCCGCCAGGAGAGCCTGCGCACGTTGTTTGTGGCGGTCGAGGGGATACCGCAGCAGCTGGTGGTGCCGCCCGAGCGGGCCGATTTCGGTTGGCAGGTCGTTGATGCCGGTGGCTGGCCGGCGGATCGGCTGGCCGAGGCTGTGGGTGTGGCGGCGCGTCGCCCGTTTGATCTGGCGGCTGAGATTCCGTTGCGGGCGCAGCTTTTCCGCCTCGCCGAGGACGAACACGTGCTGGTGGCCACGGTGCACCATATCGCCGCCGACGGTTGGTCGATCACCCCGTTGGTGCGGGATTTGGGGGTGGCTTATGCCAGCCGGTGTGCCGGGCAGGCGCCGGGGTGGGCGCCGTTGGCGGTGCAGTATGTCGATTACACGTTGTGGCAGCGGGCGCAGCTAGGTGAGTTGGCCGACCACGACAGCGCGATTGCTGCGCAGTTGGCCTATTGGGAGCAGGCGCTGGCTGGGATGCCTGAGCGGCTTCAGTTGCCCACTGATCGGCCTTATCCGCTGGTGGCTGATTACCGCGGGGCCAGTGTGGCGGTGCGGTGGCCGGCGCAGTTGCAGCAGCAGGTGCGTGGGGTGGCTCGGGCGCACAACGCGACCAGTTTCATGGTGATGCAGGCCGCTTTGGCGGTGTTGCTGGCCAAGCTCAGCGCCAACTCGGATGTGGCGGTGGGGTTCCCGATCGCTGGGCGGGGCGATCCGGTGCTCGATGAGCTGGTCGGGTTTTTCGTCAACACGTTGGTGTTGCGGGTGGAGCTGGCCGGGGATCCCACTGTCGCCGAGGTGCTGGACCAGGTGCGGGCGCGCAGCCTGGCCGCCTATGAGCATCAAGACGTGCCCTTTGAGGTGTTGGTGGAGCGGCTCAACCCGACCCGCAGCTTGACCCATCACCCGCTGGTGCAGGTGGTGTTGGCCTGGCAAAACCTTCCCGGGCAGAACTTTCCCGGGCAGGACAGTGATCCCGGCGCCGGGCTGGCGTTGGGTGATGTGCGGGTCACCGCGTTGCCGGCCGATACCCACACCGCCCGCATGGATTTGGTGTTTTCGCTGGCCGAACGCTGGGGCGAGGCCGGTGAGCCCGCCGGGATCGGCGGGGTGGTGGAGTTTCGCACCGACGTGTTCGATGCGGCCAGCATCGAGGTGCTCATCGAGCGGTGGCGGCGGGTGGTGGCGGCGATCAGCGCTGATCCGGCCCGGCGGCTGTCGTCGATCGATGTGCTCGACGCCGGTGAGCACGCCCGCCTCGATGAGATCGGGAACCGGGCGGTGTTGACGGCGCCGGCACCCGCGCCGGTGTCGGTTCCGCAGGTGTTCGCCGCGCAGGTGGCCCGCACACCCGCAGCGGTGGCGGTGACTTTCGAGGGCCGCTCCATGACTTACCGCGAACTCGAGGAGGCCTCGAATCGGTTGGCGCATCTGCTGGTAGCCCAGGGGGTGGGGCCGGGCGGGTGTGTGGCGCTGCTGTTGGAGCGATCCGCTGAGGCGCTCGTGGCGATGCTGGCGGTGCTCAAGACCGGGGCGGCCTATCTGCCGATCGACCCGGGGCTGCCGGCGGCGCGGATCGCAGTTTCATGCTCGGCCGATGCCGCGCCGACTGGTCGCGATCACCACCGCCGACCGGCGGTCGCGGCTAGCAGGCCGTGATGTGGTGGTCGTCGACATCGACGACCCGGCCATCGCCACCCAACCCAGCACGGGCTTGCCGGCGCCGGCGCCGGCGGACATTGCCTACCTGATTTACACCTCGGGCACCACCGGTGTCCCCAAGGGGGTGGCGGTCACCCACCACAACGTCACCCAATTGATGGCATCCCTGCACGCCGGCCTGCCGCGCGCGGGTGTGTGGACGCAGTGTCATTCGTATGCGTTCGACTTTTCGGTGTGGGAGATTTGGGCTGCGCTGCTGCATGGTGGGCGGCTGGTGGTGGTGCCCGAGTCGGTGGCCGGTTCACCGGAGGACTTCCACGCGTTGCTGGTCGCTGAACAGGTGAGCGTCTTAAATCAAACCCCGTCGGCGATGGCGGCGCTTTCACCGCAGGGGTTGGAGTCGGCGGCGTTGCTGCTTGGTGGTGAGGCGTGTCCGGCCGAGGTGGTGGATCGGTGGGCGCCGGGGCGGGTGGTGATCAACGCCTATGGGCCGACCGAGGCCACGGTGTGGGTGTCGATGAGTGCGCCGTTGACCCCGGGATCGAGGGCGGCGCCGATCGGTGCGCCGGTGTCGACTGCGGCGTTGTTTGTGCTCGATGGGTGGTTGCGTCCGGTGCCGGCCGGGGTGGTGGGGGAGTTGTATATCGCCGGTCGGGGGGTGGCGGTTGGCTATCTGGGTCGGGCGGGGTTGACCGGGTCGCGGTTTGTGGCCTGCCCGTTCGCCGGTGGTGGGGCGCGCATGTATCGCACCGGGGATTTGGTGTGGTGGCGCGCTGATGGGCAGCTGGCGTATGTCGGGCGTGTTGATGAGCAGGTCAAGATCCGCGGGTATCGCATCGAGCTGGGTGAAGTGCAGGCCGCGCTGGCCGGGCTGGCTGGGGTGGGCCAAGCGGTGGTGATCGCCCGCGAGGACCGCCCCGGCGATAAGCGCCTCGTCGGTTATGTCACCGAATCGACCACCGGCACAGTGGATCCGGTCGCGGTCCGTGCGGCGTTGGCCGAGCGGCTGCCGGGGTATATGGTGCCGGCGGCGGTGGTGGTGATCGAGGCGTTGCCGTTGACGCCTAACGGCAAACTCGACACCCGGGCCCTGCCGGCACCGGAGTACACCGCTGGTGGGTATCGCGCGCCGGCCGACCCGGTGGAGGAGGTGCTGGCCGGTATTTATGCTCAGGTGCTGGGCCTGGAGCGGGTCGGGGTCGATGACTCGTTTTTCGAGTTGGGTGGGGATTCGCTGTCGGCGATGCGGGTGGTCGCGGCGATCAACACCAGTTTGGATGCCGGGGTGTCGGTGCGGGCGTTGTTTGAGGCGCCCACGATTCGCCGGTTGGCGCCCCGTATCGGTAGAGACGCGGGTCGGCGAGAGCCGGTGGTGGCGGTGGCGCGGCCTGCGGTGGTGCCGTTGTCGTTTGCTCAGTCGCGGATGTGGTTTATCGATCAGTTGCAGGGGCCCTCACCGGTTTACAACATGGCGGTGGCGTTGCGGCTAAGTGGTGGACTTGATGCCGAGGCGTTGGGGGCCGCGCTGGTTGATGTGGTGGGCCGCCAGGAGAGCCTGCGCACGTTGTTTGTGGCGGTCGAGGGGATACCGCAGCAGCTGGTGGTGCCGCCCGAGCGGGCCGATTTCGGTTGGCAGGTCGTTGATGCCGGTGGCTGGCCGGCGGATCGGCTGGCCGAGGCTGTGGGTGTGGCGGCGCGTCGCCCGTTTGACCTGGCGGCTGAGATTCCGTTGCGGGCGCAGCTTTTCCGCCTCGCCGAGGACGAACACGTGCTGGTGGCCACGGTGCACCATATCGCCGCCGACGGTTGGTCGATCACCCCGTTGGTGCGGGATTTGGGGGTGGCTTATGCCAGCCGGTGTGCCGGGCAGGCGCCGGGGTGGGCGCCGTTGGCGGTGCAGTATGTCGATTACACGTTGTGGCAGCGGGCGCAGCTAGGTGAGTTGGCCGACCACGACAGCGCGATTGCTGCGCAGTTGGCCTATTGGGAGCAGGCGTTGGCTGGGATGCCTGAGCGGCTTCAGTTGCCCACTGATCGGCCTTATCCGCTGGTGGCTGATTACCGCGGGGCCAGTGTGGCGGTGCGGTGGCCGGCGCAGTTGCAGCAGCAGGTGCGTGGGGTGGCTCGGGCGCACAACGCGACCAGTTTCATGGTGATGCAGGCCGCTTTGGCGGTGTTGCTGGCCAAGCTCAGCGCCAACTCGGATGTGGCGGTGGGGTTCCCGATCGCTGGGCGGGGCGATCCGGTGCTCGATGAGCTGGTCGGGTTTTTCGTCAACACGTTGGTGTTGCGGGTGGAGCTGGCCGGGGATCCCACTGTCGCCGAGGTGCTAGACCAGGTGCGGGCGCGCAGCCTGGCCGCCTATGAGCATCAAGACGTGCCCTTTGAGGTGTTGGTGGAGCGGCTCAACCCGACCCGCAGCTTGACCCATCACCCGCTGGTGCAGGTGGTGTTGGCCTGGCAAAACCTTCCCGGGCAGGACAGTGATCCCGGCGCCGGGCCGGCGTTGGGTGATGTGCGGGTCACCGCGTTGCCGGCCGATACCCACACCGCCCGCATGGATTTGGTGTTTTCGCTGGCCGAACGCTGGGGCGAGGCCGGTGAGCCCGCCGGGATCGGCGGGGTGGTGGAGTTTCGCACCGACGTGTTCGATGCGGCCAGCATCGAGGTGCTCATCGAGCGGTGGCGGCGGGTGGTGGCGGCGATCAGCGCTGATCCGGCCCGGCGGCTGTCGTCGATCGATGTGCTCGACGCCGGTGAGCACGCCCGCCTCGATGAGATCGGGAACCGGGCGGTGTTGACGGCGCCGGCACCCGCGCCGGTGTCGGTTCCGCAGGTGTTCGCCGCGCAGGTGGCCCGCACACCCGCAGCGGTGGCGATCAGCTGTGGTGAGGTCTCGTGGACTTACCGCGAGGTTGAGGAAGCCTCTAACCGGTTGGCGCATCTGCTGGTAGCCCAGGGGGTGGGGCCGGGCGGGTGTGTGGCGCTGTTGTTGGAGCGATCCGCTGAGGCGCTCGTGGCGATGCTGGCGGTGCTCAAGGCTGGGGCGGCCTATCTGGCGATCGACCCGGGGCTGCCGGCGGCCCGTATCGGTTTCATGCTCGATGATGCCGCGCCGCTGGTCGCGATCACCACCGCCGACCGGCGGTCGCGGCTAGCAGGCCGTGATGTGGTGGTCGTCGACATCGACGACCCGGCCATCGCCACCGAACCCAACACGGGCTTGCCGGCGCCGGCGCCGGCGGACATTGCCTACCTGATTTACACCTCGGGCACCACCGGTGTCCCCAAGGGGGTGGCCATCAGCCACCGCAACCTGACCCATTTGGCGCAGTCGATGCCCACCGGCCTGCCGGTGGAACAGGTGTGGACGCAGTGTCATTCGTATGCGTTCGACTTTTCGGTGTGGGAGATTTGGGCTGCGCTGCTGCATGGTGGGCGGCTGGTGGTGGTGTCTGAGTCGGTGGCCGGTTCACCGGAGGAGTTCCACGCGGTGCTGCTCGCCGAGCAGGTCAATGTGTTGACCCAGACGCCCTCGGCGGTGGCGGCGCTTTCACCGCAGGGGTTGGAGTCGGCGGCGTTGCTGCTTGGTGGTGAGGCGTGTCCGGCCGAGGTGGTGGATCGGTGGGCGCCGGGGCGGGTGGTGATCAACGCCTACGGGCCGACCGAGGCCACGGTGTATGCGTCGATGAGTGCACCGTTGACCCCGGGATCGGGGCCAGCGCCGATCGGTGCGCCGGTGTCGACTGCGGCGTTGTTTGTGCTCGATGGGTGGTTGCGTCCGGTGCCGGCCGGGGTGGTGGGGGAGTTGTATATCGCCGGTCGGGGGGTGGCGGTTGGCTATCTGGGCCGGGCGGGGTTGACCGGGTCGCGGTTTGTGGCCTGCCCGTTCGCCGGTGGTGGGGCGCGCATGTATCGCACCGGGGATTTGGTGTGCTGGCGCACTGATGGGCAGCTGGCGTATGTCGGGCGTGTTGATGAGCAGGTCAAGATCCGCGGGTATCGCATCGAGCTGGGTGAAGTGCAGGCCGCGCTGGCCGGGCTGGCTGGGGTGGGCCAAGCGGTGGTGATCGCCCGCGAGGACCGCCCCGGCGATAAGCGCCTCGTCGGTTATGTCACCGAATCGACCACCGGCACAGTGGATCCGGTCGCGGTCCGTGCGGCGTTGGCGGAGCGGCTGCCGGGGTATATGGTGCCGGCGGCGGTGGTGGTGATCGAGGCGTTGCCGTTGACGCCTAACGGCAAATTGGACAACCGGGCCCTGCCGGCACCGGAGTACACCGCTGGTGGGTATCGCGCGCCGGCCGACCCGGTGGAGGAGGTGCTGGCCGGTATTTATGCTCAGGTGCTGGGCCTGGAGCGGGTCGGGGTCGACGACTCGTTTTTCGAGTTGGGTGGGGATTCGCTGTCGGCGATGCGGGTGGTCGCGGCGATCAACACCACCTTGGATGCCGACCTTGCGGTCCGCACCGTATTCCGCGCACCGTCGGTTGCAAGCTTGAGACAGCAGTTGGGCAGACATGCCAGCGAGGTAGAAGTAGTCCCTGTTGAGGTCCTCAAGGAGGGTACCGGCGCTCCGCTGTTCTGCATTCATCCCGGGAGCGGGGTGAGTTGGCCATATCAGATTCTTGGTAACTACTTGGACTGCCCGATCATTGGAATTCAACGAATCCTGCAGGGCGAAGAAGCTGAACCCCTGTCAATTCGCGATATGGCGAAAAACTATGCCGACATAATTCAGGAGGTTTACCCTACCGGGCCCTATAAGCTTCTCGGCTGGTCTTTTGGAGGCGTCGTCGCGCATGAACTCGCCATCGAGCTCCAGCGACGCGGATCCGTAATCGCACGCCTAATCTTTCTCGACGCTCAACCCAATATTGACAGCGACGTCGCCTTACCAGACCGTGCTTTAGTCGAGAGCCAGGCATTGGAAGAAGTCTTGCGGTTCTATCGTGTCGATATTCCACAACTGGATAGTCCGCTTACCTACCAGCAAGTAGATGAACTAGTCCGCGAACGAGGAGCCGTAGAATTTTCTCAATACAGGCAGCTTTTCGATTTGGGTGTTCAAAACCTTAATAGTAGCATCGCGCTGCATCGAGCTCACGAACCTGGTGTTTTCGATGGTGACGCAATAATATTTTCTGCTTCGCCAGATGAGGGGATTCCGGCTTCGTCTCCTCTAGACAGTTGGCGGCCTTATGTCGCTGGCAACATTTCAGAGTATTCGGTCGACTGCAGACATGAAGACATGCTGACTGCCGAATCGGTCAGTCTGTATGGCCAACAGCTCAAATTTTTATTGAATGCTTAAGGCGGCGTTGTGGTGGAGATACCCCTGGCGAGTTGGGTGCACCGTCGGCCCGTCTTCAGAGGTACGAAGACTCGTCATTGTGTACTGGCCAGTCGACGCGCGACCTCTTGCTCAACCGTTCACGGCTAGTGTCCTAGGGAGTTTCTGATGCACCAAGTTTTTACCGATCTCGTCCAGAAGTACTACGCGGAGGTCGATACGGGCGATGTTGAGGGAGTTGTCGCACTCTTCGAAGTTGACGCCGAGTACTGTCGGCCCGGCTATGCGCGTATGAGCGGAAGAGAGGCGATCAGGTCCTTCTACGCAGATGACCGCATCATCGAGTCGGGTGTGCACAACGTCGAATCGATCGTTTCTGATCCTGGAACAGTCGCGGTCGAAGGTAGCTTCAAGGGCACCGTGCGGGGGGGAACCAAGGCCGAAGTCAAATTTGCCGACTTCTTCTGGCCTGGTCCAAACGGGCTCATAAAGAAACGGCGCACCTATTTCTATGCACCGCTAGTATAAGATCCGACTGGTCTCGCTAGCGGTAGCAGAATGTCGATAAATAAGGAAGCAGAGCTTGTGTCCGAGGTTTTTCGGATCGATGTCTCCCGATCACGACTATCGGATGGTGAGCGGGCTAAGATCTTGGCTGACCCCGGGTTCGGCCGCTTTTTCTCCGACCATATGTCTATCATTTACTGGGATGCAGATAAAGGTTGGCATGGGGCGTGTATCACGGAGCTTAGACCGTTCTCCCTCCATCCGGGATGCGTCGTGCTGCACTATGCTCAGGGCGTCTTTGAGGGCTTGAAAGCTTATGGTCGGCCAGACGGCAGCGTTTGGCTGTTCAGACCGCTGCTCAATGCTCATCGCTTCCGCCGATCAGCCGCCAGATTGGCACTTCCACAGTTGAGCGACGATCTCTTCCTGTCGAGCCTGATTTCACTTGTGCAAGTGGACCGTGCTTGGGTTCCGATCGATGATCGTGAATGCAGTTTATATCTCAGACCATTCATGTTCGGTGCAGAGGTGGGACTCGCGGTTCGGCCAAGTCAGCGTGTCATTTATGCGGTTATCGCAAGCCCAGCAGCGCCATACTTTCCAGGCGGGATAAACGGAATGTGGCTATGGGTAGGACAGTATCCTCGCGCCTGGCAAGGTGGTACAGGAAGCGCCAAATTCGGCGGCAATTACTCGTCAAATCTTTTGCCGGAAAGTGAAGCTGGGGCGCATGGCTGCGATCTTGTGTTGTACCTCGACAATGATGGCTATGTCCAGGAATCCGGCACCATGAACGTATTTGCCATAACGTCTGACGGCGAGCTCGTTACTCCCAGCCTGGGAACAATTCTAGACGGGGTGACACGAGCGAGTATTCTTTCGCTGGCGACCGCCCATGGGCTGGCGCCAGTCGAACGCAACTTCTCGTTCGATGAATTAAAAAGGTGCTGCATTTCTGGCAAGATTCGCGAGATCTTCGCAGTGGGGACGGCGGCAGTGGTTAACCCAATTATTGGAATCAAGGGCCCGGACTGTGAATTTTCCGTGTCCGACGGATTGCCAGGGCCACAGAGCTTGGCACTGCGCGACCACCTCCTCGACATTCAACACGGTCGGCGACCAGATCCGTGTCACTGGATGGTCGAGATCCCTCTGCCGTAGCGGTGCGCGCTCAATCGAGCTCAGGGCACCCTTAGAGAGTTCCCTACCAAGCGGATTGATCTCCCGCAACGCGGATGCCCGCTGTTGCGACGCACCTGTATTCGGAAACGCCGCAGAGATCGCCGTCAGCAAAGACGGTTCGGTGCGGGCCAGACAACGGCTTGACACTCGTGTTGTCGTTGACCTGCGGCCCGTCGGTACGGTGGCGCTTTCGTTGGGCGCTTCGTTTGGGCTCTCGGTACTGGTCTGGCAGTATGTTCTGGGCATCAAATTGCATTGGATGGTGCTTGCGATGTCTGTGATCATTCTTTTGGCGGTGGGGTCTGACTACAACCTATTACTGGTATCCCGGTTGAAAGAGGAAATAGCCGCCGGCATAAACACTGGCATCATCCGCGCTATGGGCAGTACCGGTAAGGTCGTCACATCGGCAGGGCTGGTATTCGCATTTACTATGGCTTCGATGGTGGTCAGCGATTTGCGGATCATCGGTCAGGTCGGGACCACCATCGGCCTAGGATTGTTATTCGACACCCTGGTCGTGCGTGCGTTCATGACCCCGTCTATCGCCGCGTTGCTGGGACGCTGGTTCTGGTGGCCGCAGACAGTTCGTCAGCGTCCGGCCAGTCAATTGCTTCGGCCTTATGGACCGCGTCCGCTGGTACGGTCCTTGCTGCTAGGGGAGGAGCACCACGACGACGGCGCGGGTATGACCGAGCGCCCGAGGCCGCCCGTCTAGGTTTACCCTTGCCGTCTTCCAGCGCCGCAATGGGCGGCGAAGCGGTAGTGCTGTTCGCAAACAATGTGCATGACGGTGATCGACCGGCGCCATGCCGAGCCAACGTCGCTGCGCGCCGCGGCGAACGACGTCGGCATCTCTCGGTGGGCCTGGTAGCGCGCGACCAGTTGGTGTACCCATTGACGGGACAGCTCGTAGTCACGGGCGACCGCGGTTTTGCTGCGGCCTTCCAAGACGACGGCGGTGATCACAAGCTGCGCCTTTGCCATGGTTGACCTCCCGCTCTGGTGAGGGTGTCAACTATGTCGCGAGACAACCGGGTGGATTCATACGGTGAACGCAACATCCGGTGATTTTGGAGGTTGCGATGCCGAGTGGTTATCCGCATTCCAGAGCTGTGCGTTGGAGGTTGTTCGACCAGGTGTGCGTGGGCGTCCCGGTATGGCGAGCGGCGCAGGACATGGGCGTGTCAACGACAGCCGCGTCGATCTGGTGGCGCAACGCTGGAGCGATGAAATTAGTTGGGGGTCGAGGCGGCGGGGTCGCTGATCCTGGAAACATGTCATTACCGGGGGGTCGGGGACATCGTCTGAGTCTGGATGAGCGCATCGTCATCATGCGGGGTCTTGACGCCGGACTCAGCCACGCCGAGATTGGTCACCGGATTGGGCGCGACCGCATCACCATCGGGCGTGAAGTGCGGCGTAACCGCAACCCCAACGGGGACTATCACGCCCGGATGGCCCACGCCCGTGCGGCCGGGAAAGCTCACCGGCCCAAGGCGTTCAAGCTGATCAACAATCCGGTGTGCGCCAGCATCGAGGCGTGGATGGATGACGGGTGGAGCCGAGGCTGATCGCGCAGATGTTGGCACGTGATCACCGCGATGACAGGCTGACACAGGTGAGCCACGAGACGATCTATAAGTGTCTGTATTTCCAGACCCGTGGCAGTCTGCGCGCTGATCTGCACAAATGCCTATCCACCAAGCGGACAGCCCGCAAATCCCGCGGCCGCATCGACAACCGACGCGGCGCCTACAGCAGCAGAGAGGAATTCCGGATCAGTGAGCGCCCGCCAGAGGTCGCCGACCGGGCCGTGCCCGGACACTGGGAAGGCGACCTGATCGTGGGACCCAACAACAGTGCAATCGGCACGCTAGTCGAACGCAGCACCCGATTCACCATGCTGCTGCACCTGCCCGCCAACCACACCGCCGACACCGTGGCCACCGCGATGATCGACGCAATGCGGGAACTCCCCGAACATCTGCGCCGCTCCATCACCTGGGACCGCGGCAGCGAGATGGCCCAGTGGCGGCGCATTCACCTCGAACTCGCCGCCCCGGTCTACTTACGCAATCCCCACTCGCCGTGGCAGCGCGGCAGCAACGAAAACACCAACCGGCTCTTGAGATTCTGGTTCGAAAAGGGCAGCGACCTCAGCCGGCACACCAAAGCCGACCTCAAACGCATCCAAGACACCCTCAACCGCCGGCCCAGGCCGACACTGAATCTCGACACACCCGCCCAGCGCCTCGCCGCCCTACTCGACCAAGCCGCCTAACCCTGATGTTGCACTAACCCCTTGACTTCACCCCGTCAACTATGTCGTGGAATCACACACTGTCAGCCCGACACAGGTCAGACGGTACTTCTACTCAGACGATCAGCTTTAAACGTGGCCTTGAGCCCAAGTGTTGACGAAGCGTCTTGCCGACACCGTGGGGCCCTCCTGAGGATTAACGCCCCTGACGGTTATCTGACCCCTAAAATTCTGCCGGTGTTCATCGGCGATGTGCGACGAGTGCTGGTGCGTGTGCAACTGACACGCACCTGGCCGACGATCGCCGTCGCAATGATTGTCATGTTGCTTGTCGGTTTGCAGGTCATTGCGAGCAGCGCCGGATTCCAGGGTCCGCTGGATAGCCTGATCAGCGACTACGTCGCTGCCCCGAAGTCGGCCACGGTGTCGTGGGTCGGTTTCGGCGTGGCCATGGCTGGGTTGTCCAACCGGTGCCGGATCGTCGCGGTGTCGATGGCCGTGGTTCTCGACGTTGTTTTCGCCGCGGAGAGATTTCTGCGCGGTGGTGTATTGGCCTTCGGCAACGGGCCGCTTATCGTGCTCACCGGATTGGCTCTGGTGGCACTGCAACGCTGGGCCAGGGCCGAACTCACCCCTGCCTTCCGCGGAGTCGCTTTCGGTCTTTTGCTCATCATCGCGACAAAAGTCGGCGATACCTGGTTGCGGATTACCTCGATTACTCGGCCAATGGTGTTCGACGAATATGCGCTTTTAGCCGATCACGCTCTCGCACAGCCGTCCTGGCTTTTCGGCCGGCTCGTCCACGCAGGCGGCCCGGTTCTCAACGCCGCATTGCACTGGGTGTACATCGAGTTGCCCTTCGCGGCAATGGTGGTTGCGATCTACCAGCTGCGCCACGTCCGCACCCTCGGCTGGCCGCGTCACTTTCTGGTGCCGACGTTCCTGCTGCTCGGACTGATCGGCCCCTTGATCTACATATTGTTCCCGTTGGTCGGGCCCGATTTCGCGTTCGGCGGTGCGGGCCGGGGCTTTCAAGTAGGCGACTACTGGCCGCGCACCTTGCCGCCGATTGACCTGTTACCTAGAGCCGTTGCCTTCGACGACCAAACTCCGCGTAACTGCATGCCGTCGATGCACACGGCCTGGGCGCTGGCGGTCTTCATCCATTCCCGTCATGGACCGCGTTGGCTGCGCACGGGCGGCACGATCTGGCTGATGTGCACCATCGCGGCGACACTTGGCTTCGGCTACCACTATGGCGTCGATCTCGTGGCGGGTGCGGTCTTGTGCCTCACGACGGAGGCGGCATTGCGCGAACCGTTGCGCGGCCGGGTCTGGTCGCAGATGGGGGTGGTGACGTTCGGGGCGGCGCTCCTGGCGGTCCTGTTGCTGTGCTGCCGCTATCTAGCAGAGGCCATGGCCAGCTATCCTCTGCTCTTCGGCCCGCTCATCATCGGGACGGCGATGGTTTTCAGCACCGCCTTCTATGCGACCTTCTTTGCCCGGCCAACCGCGCCTGTGGAAGCTAGACCTCTATCCGTTCGCAGCAGCTTCGCCGCGGCCATGATGGCTGGGGAGCCCTCTCCCCAAGCCGAGACCGGGCCGAGTTCGGTTTAGCGCCGAGTTTGAATGCTTTAGCGGTTGCCCCCGACTCGATTTTGAAAATCGAGACGACTCGTCGGGCTCACCATCCGCTCCTCGACTAGAGGCTGATCGTCGGAATTCCCATGTGGTCGCCGCGTGGTTTTGCGCGTGTGCGGCTGCTGCGCGGGTTGATGCGTCTCGAGTGCGGAATCGTCAGACCCTCGGCGGCGGAACGCTTTCTACGGCGTGGTTTATGCATTGCACACCACGTGAGAAGGCCTGTGCCGGTGGGGTAATGCCCTCCGTGGTCGGCTCAACCGAGTAGGCGGCGCGATAGGTCCGGTCCCCCATCGGACCGTGCTCTTGTCTAACCACATCGATCGACGCGCAATAGATCTGGCTCCTCGCAAGCAGCGCCACCAGCCGTGAGATTAAGGAGGCGTCGAAAAATGGTCGCTATCGCATGGACTGGCAGTTCGGTGGTCATTGCCGCCGTCGACTCTTCGAACAACCTTAAGTATTGGTGGCAAAAGCCGACACAACGTCCTGGAACGAGGGAGCGCTGGCCAATTTGACGTGAAGTCCTGCGCCTCTGGGGAGCTCTCGCCGGTTAGTGGAACAGAACTTGCCACCATCGAGCGCATCGCCTCACTAAGAATCATCGTGGGCGCCCCCGCCCTGCCGAATCAGTGGGGGGTCAAAGTTTGTCTCACCGGCCGCGGCCTTGTGCCGCGACGTTCGGTGCTGCGCTGCCTCAAGGATTTCGCCGACGCCTAGCTGCTGTCATTTCGTCACGATTGCCGAGTTGTAATTAGGGGCCCACGCCTGCTCGAAAGTGGCGACAGGAACCTGCTCGTCGCGGCCGTTCATGATGCCGCTGTCGTTGAGATGCACCACACCGGCTTTGGGGTCTATGCCGGTGACGACGACGAAGTGGTTCGCGGCGTTCCGGTTGCCAGGCCGGTTCCAGATGGTCTCGGCGTTGAGGATGACGATGACCCTGCGCTTGTTGGCCAGATTCTGCTCCAGCGCGTTGATACTGGTCTGCACGTTGTCGGCCTTTATTCGGTAGTGCGCGAGCAGCACCGGCAGGTCTCTGATATCGGTGCTGGCGGGGGAGTTCCAGACCGGTCCGGGACCTGCGGTGCTCGGCGTGTTTTCGGCCAAGGCGACAATCCGCTGCTCGGCCGGCTCGTGGCCGGTGATCTGGCCGACCACATCAGCCACCGCCATCTCCCCACAGTCGGAAGAGTGTTGCAGGCGCCAGTAGCGCGCGGCGGCAACGGGGTCGCCGTACATCCCGACCTCGTGGTTGGCGTTCGGGACGAGACTGCCCAGCGCGGCGTGCACCGTAGTGGCCGATGCGACGAACGACGCAGAGGCGGGTGCGCACAATAGAGCCGCGATCCCAACGATGCGCGCGGCCGCAGCGACCTTGGCCCTCAAGGTGCTCGTCATGGGCGCCCCTACTCGAGCCGCCACGGCGGCGTATTCGGCACATTCAGCAAAGGCTCTGGATGGCCCTCTAGGCATAGTGAATGGAGACGTGGCGAAAATGCTGCAGCGCCACGCAGACGTTAAAGGAAGTTTTTGTGGGGTCGCCGACTCGAACAACCTCCAGTGGGTGGCGGGGTCATGCCACGCTGGTTTGAAGGCTCCGAGCTAAGGCAAAACAGAAGCACAAAGGCTTTCGGGAAACGCGGCCACGATGAACTCGGTGGATGGTTGTCTTGAAAGAACGACGCTGACCATCGGAGCGGTGGGCGACCCGCCCCCTGAGGACTGGTCACAGTTCGGGAAGGATGTCAGTGGTCTTCCGCGCAGACCAGGAGATCGGACGCGATCTTGCCGCAGTCGACTGGATGTCCACCCCGCTCGGGCCCGTGGACGGATGGCCACAAAGCCTCCGCACGGCGGTGAACATCCTGCTGTCATCCCGGTTTGCGATGTGGATGGCGTGGGGTCCAGAGCTGACGTTCTTCTGCAATGCCGCGTATCGTCGCGACACCCTGGGCCGCAAGTACCCCTGGGCGCTGGGCCGGCCGGCTAGCGAGGTGTGGGCGGAGATCTGGGTTGACATTGGTCCACGGATCGAGCAGGTCCTGTCGACCGGGGAGGCCACCTGGGACGAGGCCTTGATGCTCTTAGTGGAGAGGTCCGGATACCCCGAGGAGTCGTACCACACGTTCTCCTACAGCCCGTTGCGCGACGAAGACGGACGCGTTGTCGGCATGCTCTGCGTGGTCAGCGAGGACACCGAGCGGGTGATCGGCGAGCGTCGGATGGCGACGCTGCGTGAGCTGGGCTCTGATCCAAGCGTGGTGCGCACCGAGCGGCAGATGCTCGCCTTCAGCGCCGACCAGCTCGCTCGCAATCCGTACGACCTCCCGTTCACTCTCACCTACCTGTTCGGCGACGACGGTGACGCGCAGCTTGCCGGGGTCAGTGGAGTCGCGCACGGGCATCCGGCGGCACCGGAGAGACTCCCGGGCAGCGGCCCCTCGGTGTGGCCGGTTGAGAGAGCTGCCCACGGTGAACCCGAACTGATCGAGCTGGACCGTAGCTCATCGAATCTGCCTACCGGCGCCTGGCGCGAGCCGCCCACGCACGCGCTCGTGCTGCCGCTTTTGCAGCAAGGCGACGCGCCACTCGGACTCCTGGTCGCAGCGCTGAACCGGCACCGCCGACTCGACGACGGCTATCGCGGCTTCGTCGAGCTCGTGGCTGGGCACATCGCGGCGGGCGTGGGCAGCGCACGCAGCTACCAGGCCCAGCAGCAGCGCGCCGAGGAACTGGCTGAACTCGACCGGGCCAAGACCGCGTTCTTCTCCAACGTCAGCCACGAGTTCCGCACCCCTCTCACGTTGATCCTGGGGCCGGTCGACGAACTCCTGCGCCGGACGACCGGGGTCGACGACCAGGCACGCAAGGAATTGGAGCTCATTCACCGCAACGGTTTGCGGCTTGCCAAGTTGGTCAACACGCTGCTGGACTTCTCGCGCATCCAGGCAGGGCGAATGCACGCCCAATTCGAGCCGGCCGACCTGCCGGCTGTCACCGCCGAACTGGCCAGCGTCT
The DNA here is from genome assembly GCA_963744835.1 of uncultured Actinomycetota bacterium. Taxonomy (GTDB): domain Bacteria; phylum Actinomycetota; class Actinomycetes; order Mycobacteriales; family Mycobacteriaceae; genus Mycobacterium. The sequence goes on along the minus strand of CAVUVB010000002.1, from coordinate 1,215,676 downwards.
TCCGGTCGGCGATCGACCGGGCCGGTCTGACGCTCACCGTGGACTGCCCGCCACTCGACCAACCAGTAGATCTAGACCGTGAGATGTGGGAGAAGGTGGTACTCAACCTGCTCTCCAACGCATTGAAGTTCACCTTCGAGGGCTCCATCACCGTTCGGGTGGGCCGGGAGGACACCGATGCGATAGTCACCGTCACCGACACCGGGATTGGAATACCTGCTGCGGAGATGCCCCGGCTGTTCGAACGTTTCCACCGCATCCAAACTTCACGCGCGCGATCCACCGAGGGCAGCGGAATCGGGCTGGCCCTGGTCAAAGAACTGGTCGGCCTACACGGTGGCACGATTACTGCCGACAGCCGCGAGGGCGCAGGCACAACCTTCACCGTCCGGCTGCCCTTCGGCGCGGCCCATCTGCGGACCCACGAACCCGCCCCGGCGCCGGGGGCGCGCGCGATAGCCGGCGTGATCGCCGACCCGTACGTGCAGGAAGCCTTGCGCTGGTTGCCATCCGACAGCGGCACGACGGCGACTACGACGGCCGTCACCCCAGCCGAGAGCGACGGCGAGCGGGCACGCGTCTTGATCGCCGACGACAACGCTGACATGCGCGAATATCTGACCAACCTGCTGCGGACGTCTGGCTATCACGTAAGCGACGTCTCAGACGGTCAGCAGGCGCTCGAGGCCATCCGCTCCCAGCTCCCCGACCTTGTCATCAGCGACGTCATGATGCCCGGCCTGGACGGTCTCCAACTGCTCACGGCGCTGCGGAGGGACGCGCGAACCGCCGCCGTACCCCTCCTGCTGCTGTCCGCGCGTGCCGGGCAGGAAGCCTCGATCGAAGGCCTGCAGGCCGGCGCCGACGACTACCTCGTCAAGCCATTCGCCGCCGCAGAGCTACTCGCCAGGGTGCGCGCCAATATCGAGCTGGCGCGCACGCGCAGCCATCAGGCCCGCTGGCGCAGTGCTCTGGTGGACTCGCTGCAGGAAGGGTTCTTCGTCTGCGACGAGCAGGGCGCCGTCGTAGAGATCAACACCGCATTCACCGAGATCCTCGGCTACGGCCCCGAGCAGCTGCCGTATCCGGCCACTCACCCGTGGTGGCCGGACGCCGACACCGACCCCACAGCTCATTGCCTAGTCGAGGCGGCGTTCGCGCAAATGCTGGGGAGCACCCAGGGCGGCTTCACCGTTCCGGTCAATCACCGGGACGGGCATCGGGTTTGGGTCGCGGCAAACTTCAACCATGCCGAGGATCCCGACTCGGGGCAGCAGATCATGGTCGGAACCCTGCGCGACGTCACGGCCGAGCACTACGTCGTGCAGCGCCAGACCGCACTGGCCGCGCTCAATCAGCAACTGGCGCAAGCAGACACGCTCGACAACGCCCTGCGCGGAGCGGCCCACGAGCTGCGCCGGGTGTGGCAAGCGCGGCGCGTTCTGGGCGTGACCTTCACCGGCACCGACGAATCCGTTGCGCCGGACCTGATGTGCGCGGGGGAGCCCGTCGGGTGGGCTGAGCTGTCCCCGCGGGAGCGGCAGCTGATCGAGTCGTTGCGTGACGGAGACCCGCTGACCACCAGCACCGAGGAACCGGGCGTGGCCGGCATCGCGTTGCGCCATCCCCGAGGAGTGCTGGTCATCTGGGTCGAGTTGGCTGAACAGCGGCCGTTCACCCCGGAGGATCACACGCTGCTCACCGTGCTGGCCGGACGCCTCGGTGAAGGCCTGCACCGCGTCTACCAGCTGGACGAGCAACGCGAAACCGCCGTGGCGCTGCAGCACGCGATGCTCGGCCCGACGACGCTGCCCGACGGCTTTGCGGTGCGCTACCACCCCGCCAGCCGCCCGTTGAAAGTCGGCGGCGATTGGTACGACGTCGTCAAGCTCGACCACGGGCACGTCGCATTGATCGTCGGCGACTGTGTCGGTCACGGCTTGACCGCCGCCACCGTGATGGGCCAGCTACGCAGCGCCTGCCGGGCGCTGCTGCTCGAGCAGTCCAGCCCCGGCGCCGTGCTCGCAGGGCTGGACCGTTTCGCTGCGCGGCTGCCCGGCGCCGACTGCACCACCGCATTCTGTGCGGTGCTCACCCTCGCCACCGGTGAGCTGGTGTACTCGAGCGCAGGCCATCCGCCGGCCATCATGGTGCACGCCGACGGCGCCACCGCGACGCTAGATGGCGGACACGGGCTTCCCCTGGCGGTCCGGCCGGACCAGCCGCGACCCGAAGCCCACGTGATGTTGCCAGCGCGCGCGACGCTGCTGCTCTACACCGACGGTCTGGTCGAACGTCGCGGCATTTCGATCGAGGACGGCATGGCCCGTGCCGCCGACCTCGTTCAGGACGGAAGTTCGCAGGATCTCGATGAAGTGGCAGACCAACTCATGTCCAGGCTTGAGCCAGAAGGCGGCTATCCCGACGACGTGGCCATGCTGCTGTACCGGCAGCCCGCTCCATTGGAGGTGAACTTCGTCGCCGACGCCAGCCAACTCGCCCCGAGCCGTGCTGCCTTGCGCGGCTGGCTGACTCAGGCCGGGGTCGAGTCCGGCCAGATTCAAGACGTGCTTACCGCTACCGGCGAAGCCGTCGCCAACGCGATCGAACACGGCCACCGCGACCGGCCCGAGGGCACCATCTCGCTGCGTGCTACGGCAGTCGTCGACGGGCTGCAGGTGAGCGTCATCGACACAGGCGCCTGGAAGATACCGCGCCGAGTCGCTAGTGAGAATCGCGGTCGCGGCATCCCCCTGATGCGATGTCTGGTGCAAAATTTGAGCATCCAATCCAACAAAGAGGGCACAACAGTTCAGTTCTACGCAAGGATCGCGTAATGGCAACCCCGCTCACCCTTAACACCGAGCGTGGCGTCGACGGGACGCCCCGGGTCATTGCAGCGGGCGAGATCGATGCCAGCAACATCCAGGTGTTCAGCGAAGCGCTGATCACCGCCAGCGAGGGCAGCCGCAGGCCGATTACCGTCGATATGAGCGCGGTCAAGTACCTGGACAGCGCAGGCATCAATGTGCTTTTCAAGTATGCCGACGCGATCGACCGACTGCACCTGATCGTCCACCCCTTCTTGATTCGGGTCCTCACCATCTGCGGTCTCAACAAGATCGCGACCGTCCAACCTGCGCCCGCACCAGGACGTAAAGAAAGCGATAGCTAGTTCTGCCGGCCAAGCAGCTCGGCGACGAACCGATCGATGAATGCGTTGACTGGCGTTCGACCGGCTGGCCTGATGACGAACTTCGTGAGACCGGCGTCCAGGTAGCCGTCAAGTTGTCGGTGCAGCTGATCCCAGCCGGCTGCGATCAGCTCGCCTGGATCGACATCTGGACGGCGCCTGTGGGCTGCGGCCGCCAACTCCGGCGCTAACTCGCCGTCGGCGATGGCCAACGAAATGCCGAAGTGATCGGGCTCGATCTTCCTGCCTGCCTCGGCAGCGGCTCGTTCGATCGCCTCCCGCCCGGTCCGCGCCTCGGCAGGCGTCAGGAAGCTGCCCAACCAGCCATCGGACAACCTCCCGATGCGCCGAAAGGCCGCGGGCGCCGACCCGCCCAGCCAAATATCCAGCGGATGCGCCGGTCGCGGCGCGACGGCCGCCCCACTCACCGTGAAATACCGACCCTGATAGCTGGCCGAATCATCCACCAACGCCGCGCGCAGCACCTCCAGCGCCTCATCGAACACCGCTGCGCGCTCTCCATCTGGGACCACGAACACCTCGCGCTCAGCCGGGATCGCCGAACGCAACCCGAAAACCGGAAGAACCCGCTTGGGCGCGATGGCTGCCAACGATGCCAGCTGCTTGGCCACCAGCACCGGATGACGCCCCGGCAACACCGACACCGAGGTTCCCACCTTCAGACGCGTCGTTCGGGCCAGCGCGTAACCCATACCGACCATGGGATCCACCGCCGGTGAGTAAACCAGCTCGGAGAACCACACAGAGTCCACTCCGCTGGCCTCTAGGTGATCGACGACCGCAGCAAGCTGATCAGGAGCGGTGTCCGCACCCAGCCCGACACCAAAGCGGATCTTCATCCAGCGCCTCCCTACGCGTAGCCTGCGGATGGGTATGCCAACGCAGCGAAGCACGCCTTTGTGCCCCGACTTACCGGTAAGTTGGACCGCCGGTCTCACCGATTAGATTGGCGGGTATGGGGGAAAGCGACCAGGCCGAATCCGGCTTCACCGAACTGGGCCGGAACGAGCTCGAGACCCGAATGCATGAACAGGTCGACGAGCTGCGGGCAGCTCGTGACCAAATGGAACAGCTGGTGCAGGTCATCATCGAGATCGGCGCCGATCTAGACCTAAATGTGACCTTGCATCGAATCGTCGATGCGGCGATGAAGCTGACCGGCGCCCGCTACGGAGCGCTGGGTATACGCGGACTCGACGGCACCCTGGTCTCTTCCATCCACGCGGGTATCGACGACCACACTGCGCGGCGGCTTGGCGAGATGCCGGTCGGGGATGGTCTTCGCGTCGACGATCTGAGTGCTCAAGCGCAGACGACTGAACTGCAGCGATCCGACCCGCAGATACGGGCCCTGCTAGCAATACCGATCGGCGTCCGCGCAGCTGACTTCGGCAACCTTTACCTGGCAGACGACCGGCCCGGCCAAGTGTTTTCCGACTCCGACGAGGGTGCCGTGCGGGCACTGGCCTCGGCGGCGGCGGTCGCCATCGACAACGCGCGGCTCTTCGAGCGAGAGCGCGAATCGGCCAAGTGGACCACGGCCAGTCGCGAGATCACGGCCGCGCTGCTGTCCGGCGACCCACAGACGGGGCCGCTGCAGCTCATCGTGAACCGGGCCCTGGAGTTGGCCGGCGCAGAGCAGGCGATCTTGCTGATTCCGAGCGAGCCCGATCTGCCAGCCGACAAAGTCGACGCTCTTGTCGTGGCTGCGACGGCAGGCCGCTACGCCTCGGAGGTGATCGGTCGGCAGGTTCCGATGGAGGGCTCGACCACAGGCGGTGTTGCGCGCCGCGGCGTACCACTGATCACCGATTCCTTCCAGTATCCGATCGAGGGCTTCACCGACGTCGGTGAACGCCCGGCGATCGTCATCCCGTTGATTGCCGACAACGCGGTGCTCGGCGTCATCGCTGTCGCACGCAGCCCGCAGCAGCCGGCTTTCGGCAACAACTACCTGGATCTCGTCAGTGACTTCGCTCGTCACGCTGCAATTGCCTTGGCGCTGGCGGCAGGTCGCGAACATGCACTCAATCAGGAGCTCGCCCAAGCCGATACCGTCGATGACGCGGTGCGCGCCGCAGCTGAGGAGCTGCGGCGGCTGTGGCGCGCCCGCCGCGTTCTGGCCGTCACCTTCCCGACCGGCGGTTCGGCGGAGTCCGCATACGGCGCACCGCGGGCAGTGGGGGTCGGCGAACCCGGGCAATGGGGCGACCTGTCCTCCGAAACGCGACAGATGCTCAGCTCATTGCGCGACGGCGACCTACTTACCCCCAACACACCAAAGCCCGGCAAGGCGGGCATTGCGCTGCAGCATCCCGAGGGCGTGCTCGTCGTCTGGATCGATCTCGGCGTCAAACGGCCGTTCACCCTGGAGGACCAGACTTTGCTTACCGTGCTGGCAGGGCGCCTCGGCCAGGGCCTGCAGCGGGTGCACCAAGTCGATCAGCAGCGCGAAACCGCTCTGGCGCTCCAACATGCAATCCTCGGCCCCGCTCATTTACCCCACGGGTTCGCGGTTCGGTATGAAGCGGCCAGTCCGCCCCTACAGGTAGGCGGTGACTGGTACGACATCGTGGACCTAGAGGACGGGCGCATCGCGCTGATTGTCGGCGACTGTGTCGGCCACGGCCTGGCCGCGGCCACCGTCATGGGACAGTTGCGCAGCGCCTGCCGCGCACTCCTACTCGATCACCCAAGTCCCCGTGCCGCCCTTGCGGGGATGGATCGCTTCGCCGCCCGACTACCTGGCGCCCAATGCACCACTGTTGTCTGCGCGGTGCTCAACCCGGACACCGGTGAACTGGTGTACTCCAGTGCCGGTCACCCACCACCCATCCTGGTGCACGCCGACGGCACGACCCAGCTACTCGAAGATGGTCACACCATTCCTTTGGGACTACGACCCGACCGGCCCCGCCCCGAAGCATCGATGACCATTCCGCCGCGCGCGACCCTGCTGCTCTACACCGACGGCCTGGTCGAGCGTCGCCGCATCGGCCTGGACGATGGCATCGCCCGCGCCTCCGCCCTCGTTCAGGACGGCCGGGACACCGCCCTGGATGAGCTGGCGACCCAGATCATGTCCCGTCTCACGCCGATCGACGGCTATCAGGACGACGTTGCGCTGCTGCTATACCGCCATCCCACCCCGCTGGAGATGGACTTTCCCGCCCACGTCGAACAGCTCGCCCCCACCCGCACCGCCTTGCGCAACTGGTTGACCCGAGCCGGAGTGCACTCAGACCAGGTGCACGACGTGCTCATCGCCGCCGGAGAAGCCGTCGCCAACGCCATCGAGCACGGTCACCGCGACAGGCCGGAGGGGGGCATCATCAGCCTGCGCGGGACCGCACTGAGCGACCAGGTCCAGTTCACCATTGCTGACAGCGGCTCGTGGAAGCAGCCGCGACCGGCTGCCGAAGCGCATCGCGGCCGGGGTATCACCCTCATGCGGGCGCTCATGCAGGACATCGCCATTCATCCCGACACCGATGGAACCACAGTTCACTTGTCCGCGAGGATCACCTAATGCCAACAACGCTCACGCTCGACACCGCGCATGGCAACGACGGGAAACCCGTGCTGGTCGCAGCAGGGGAGATTGACCTGAGCAACATCGACACATTCGCTCAAGCTCTCACCGCGGCGGTCGCCGACGCCGCGAGCAGCGGCGAGACGCTCACGCTTGACCTCGGCGCCGTGGAGTACCTGGACAGCGCCGCCATCAACGTTTTGTTTCCGCATGCCGAGCACATCCGCATCATCGCCCACCCCTTGCTGATCCGCGTCTTCGCCATCAGCGGCCTAACCGAAATCGCGACGATCGAACCCGCGTCGCCGGAAGCAGAACACTGACGCCACCGGCGAATATTCTTCTGCGTGGGCGTTATTCAGGCGGGAGGGGCCGCTTCAGGGTGCAAACGACGGTCCATTCGAAAATCAGCTCCCCGAGTTTGTCGTAGTCCCTGAAGTGGTGGCTGACCTGAACACGCTCCACCGAGGAGCCCACTATCTCCCAGCCCTCTTCTCCCAACGCCTTCGTCAGACTGCTGACTTCATCTATCACCGCCGGCAGAGTCTCATGCGTCCGGTAGATGAAGGTGGTCTCCCACCGCTGCGGATGCCATTTGCCGTCGGACGCCAGCCCGGCAGCCGCGGGCAAGGGATCAGTCATGCCGCGGCACCCTACGCCGCCGAGGCCTCAGAAGGATGAATGAAACTTAACCGACGCTTTACAGGTTGGCGGTCGAGGGGATAGCGGCGCCTCCGATTGTGCTTGGCATGAGCGTGCGCCATCAGACGTTGACAGCCGCGTAACAGAATTGGCATCGGCGGAATCTAACGTCCCGGTCATTCGACCGACAGATGCGACGTAGTGATAGGAACTCTATTGAGCGGCAACCCGGCACGGCTTAAGGCGATCAACAACGTCGAGGCGTACGTGCCTCCTGCATTCAGCTTCGACCCCGGCGAGGCGCCGGGCGAGGTCTTCGGCTCCAACGTCTTCACCAAGTCCGACATGCAGGCACGGATGCCCAAGGCGGCGTACAAGTCCGTGGTGGCGACGATCGACAAAGGCGCCAAGCTCGACACTGCCGTCGCCGACGCGGTCGCATCAGCCATGAAGGACTGGGCGCTGGAGAAGGGCGCCACTCACTACGCCCATGTCTTCTATCCGATGACCGGCCTGACCGCGGAGAAGCACGACAGTTTCCTGGAGCCCATCTCCGACGGTCAGACCCTCGCCGAGTTCGCCGGTAAGACCCTGATCCAGGGGGAGCCCGACGCGTCAAGCTTCCCCTCGGGCGGGCTGCGGAGCACTTTCGAGGCGCGTGGTTACACCGGTTGGGATGTCACTAGCCCGGCCTACATCCTGGACAACCCCAACGGCAAGACGCTGTGCATCCCCACGGTATTCGTCTCGATGACCGGTGAGGCATTGGACTACAAGACGCCGTTGTTGCGCAGCCAGCAGGCCATGGGGACGCAGGCCGAGCGCATCTTGAAGTTGTTCGGGCACAACGACTTCAACCATGTGGTCTCATTCTGCGGTCCCGAGCAGGAGTACTTCCTGGTCGACCGGCACTTCTTTCTGGCGCGGCCGGACCTGGTCAACGCCGGGCGCACTCTCTTCGGCGCCAAGCCACCCAAAGGGCAGGAGTTCGACGACCACTACTTCGGGGCCATACCCGAGCGGGTGCTGGGCTTCATGATGGACACCGAGCGGGAGCTGTTCAAACTTGGCATTCCCGCCAAGACCCGGCACAACGAGGTGGCCCCGGGCCAGTTTGAGATTGCGCCGATGTTCGAGCGGGCCAACATCGCCTCCGACCACCAACAGTTGCTTATGACGGTGTTCAAAACCATCGCCAAGAAGCACGGCATGGAATGTCTGTTCCATGAGAAGCCGTTCGCCGGCGTCAACGGATCGGGTAAGCACGTCAACTTCTCGATGGGCAACGCCGAGCTGGGCTCGCTGCTGGTCCCCGGTGACACCCCGCACGAGAACGCCCAATTCCTGGTGTTCTGCGCCGCGGTCATCCGGGCCGTGCACAAGTTCGCCGGGCTGCTCCGTGTTTCGGTCGCCTCGGCCACCAACGACCACCGGTTGGGTGCCAACGAGGCACCGCCGGCCATCATCTCGATCTTCCTCGGCGAACAGCTCGCCGACGTCTTCGAGCAGATTGCCAAGGGCGCGGCCACGTCGTCGAAGGGCAAAGGCACGATGATCATCGGTGTCGACACATTGCCCCCGCTGCCGACCGATGCGGGCGACCGCAACCGCACCAGCCCGTTCGCGTTCACCGGCAACAGGTTCGAGTTCCGGGCGCCCGGCTCCGGGCAGACGGTTGCGGTGCCGATGATCATCCTCAACACGATCATGGCTGACTCGTTCGATTACATGGCTACGGTCCTGGAGAAGGCCGCCGCCGATGGCGAGAATTTCGACCAGGCAGTGCAGAAGCTACTCACCGAGATCATCACCGAACACGGCGACGTGGTGTATAACGGGGACGGTTACTCGGAGAAGTGGCAGATCGAAGCGGCCGAGCGAGGCTTGCCGAACCTCAAGACCAGCTTGGACGCCATTCCGGAGCTGATTAAGCCGGAATCGGTCGAACTCTTCAGCAAGTACGGCGTTTTCAACGAGCGCGAGCTGCACAGCCGCTACGAGGTCCGCTTGGAGCAGTACGTGCTGACCATCGCGGTCGAGGCGAAGCTGACGCTGGAAATGGGGACGACGGTCGTTCTACCCGCCGCGATCCGCTACCAGACCGAGCTTGCCCAAAACGTTGCAGCGCTGAAGGCCGCCGGTGTGGAGCCGAGTTTGGCTGCGCTGGAGGCGGTTTCGGCTCCGATTGCTGATCTCGAAGCCGGGCTGGCCGCACTGAAGTCGGCCCTTTCCGACCACTCGGCGGAGACGGTGCTCGACGAGGCCACACACTCCCAGAGGGGGCTGCTGCCGGCGATGGAAGCGGTGCGCACCGCTTCCGACAAGCTGGAAGCTATCGTCGCCGACGACCTGTGGCCGCTACCGACGTATCAGGAGATGCTCTTCATCCTCTAACGTACAGTTCCGATTCGACTGGCGTTGTGCTCCAGTCCAGTTCGCCATGCGACTAGTTCGGCCTGCATTATCGCCAGTGCCGTTCGATGCAGGGTCAATACGGCGACCATCGGAATGCGATGCAAGAAAATGGCTTTCGTGGATTCTCTCAATCCGCTGGGAGCAAGCAAGCGCCGCATTTACAGTGGTCCTTCCAACTTCGTGCTTCCGCGGTGTCGGCGTTTTCGTGCTGTGAGCGATTCTGACAGCCACTCGACCGGTGCCGCGGTTGCCCCATCGGCGTGTCGAGTTGAACAGCACCTTACGTAGCGATTTGCTATCAATGAGTAAACGACGGCAACGTTGTTGCTGGTGGTTCATGCCTGCGCAGAGGTGGGCCAGGGGAACGTGCTCGTCACGGCCAGGATCAAAAGTAGCCTTTGGTCTTATGCCGGTCGCTGTGCGGATGCTCTCTGCGATATTCGCGGTAGTGCTGTTGGGCGCTGCTGGAGTCGCTCCCGCGGCCGCAGCACCGGCCGACCCGCTTAGCGCGGGCCTGGCCGAAAGGACGGTGGGCTGGGACATCTACCGTCGATTGGATCGGTTGCCGTATCTAAGCGCCGATACCCAGAGTCTGGAGTTGTCCAGCTTCGATCGCAGCGGCGGCGACTTCGACATCTCCACCGGCAACAAGAACGGCAGCGGTGGCTGTCTGGCCTCCGCCGGTGCCGGCTGTGTAATCGCGGAGGATCGCGGCGCCGGCGAGGTCGATTCGATGTGGTTCACCCGCGACAACGGCAAGGTGACCGCGATGGGAACGATCCGCGTCGAGTTGGATGGAAAGACGGTGATAGACGCGCCGTTGCAGTCATTGGTCGATGGCGCGCTGGAGGCACCGTTCGAGTGGCCTCTGGTGGCCAACGCTGAGCAGTCGCCGGGAGGCGTCTACGTCAAAGTGCCGATGCCGTACCGACAGTCGATGCGGATCAGCGTGGCCTCGAATTTGCAGTACTACCACATCGATTACCGCAAGTTTCCGACTGCCGAGGGCGTGACCACGTTCTCGCCCACCGATCCCGCGCTCGACGTGCTCGCCACCCTCCGTGCCGCCGGCCCCGTCGACCCCAAACCGGCAGTGACACAAGCAACGCATCACCATCGCGTCGTCGATATTCCCGCCGGGACCGGGGTGACCATCGCGGAATCAACTGGCTCGGGCAGCATCTCGGGAATCCGCCTGCAACTGCCCCAACCGGCCGATCAAGTCCTGGCCGGGGTGCGGATACAGATCGAGTTCGATGGCCAAACCCTGGTCGACGCCCCATTGGGGGAATTCTTCGGCGCCGGCCTTGGCGCCGACAACGTGCGATCACTGATGTTCGCCACGATCCCACAACCCGACGGGACGTTATCGTTGTCGGATTGGTGGCCAATGCCTTTCGGCCGCGATGCCCGCATCACCCTGGTCAATCCCACCGGCAACCCGGTGTTCGGGATCAACAGCGATGTCGTAACGACACCCGACCCGCAGTGGGCACCCGCGCTCGCCAGCGGTCGCGCGGGATACTTCACCGCACGCTCGCACGCCGGACCAACGACGCTCGGTCAGGACTGGTTGTTCGCCGATGAACACGGCCACGGCAAATTCGTCGGCGTCAGCCATACCATCCGCGGTTCTCGGATCAAGACGTCGTTTGGTGACCAGTCCCCGTACTTTCTCGAAGGAGCCGAACGGGTCTACACAGACGGCTCCGCGTCGCCGCAGTGGTACGGCACCGGCACCGAGGACTTCTACGAAGGCGGCTGGTACTTCCACAACGGCACCACCTACAGCGACCCGCTGACCGGCCAGCCCGATCAACGCACCGCCACCGGCGGATGCGCAGACTACTGCGTCGCCGTCTACCGACTCATGCTCGCCGACGCTATCGACTATCGCTCCGCAATCCGATTCGGCATCGAGCACGGCAAACGCAACATGGTCCAACCCGACTACAGCTCAACCGCATTCCTCTACACACAACCAAACGACACCATCACGCCCAGCGACGAACTCAGCGCAGGCGATCCCGTCGGTCGACTCATGCACGGATACACCGACGGCGCCGCCACCGATCAGCTGCTGATCAGTGAATTCGAGGGCAGTGACGACACCCGCCCCATCGCCGGGTTAGTTCATGCCACCAACGCTGCGATCACGTTCCACATCCTGGTCAGTCCGGACAACCATGGCATTCTGCTGCGCCGCACCTCGGATCAAGCAGCCGGCTATCAGTCAGCAGACGTCGCCGTCGACGACATACCCGCCGGGACCTGGTTACAGCCCCGTAGCAACAGCTCGCACCGGTGGCTCGATGACACCTACCTCGTACCCCCGCGGCTCACCGCAGGCAAAAACCTCGTCACGGTCAGACTCACACCTACCCCGGACTCCCCACCCTGGACGGCGAGCCGCTATCGCGTCGACACATCGACGATGTCATTTTGACGCTGGTGAAACCGCTGGCTGGTAAACCTGGGTCTACCCAGAACGGAGCCAACATGACTGAAAGCGTGCAGATCGGGACCATCACGACGAATGTTCCGGCACGTCTGGACCGGTTGCCCTGGTCGCGGTTTCACTGGCGCATGGTCATCGGTCTTGGCGGCGTCTGGGTCCTCGACGGGCTTGAGGTCACGATGGTTGGCAACGTGTCGGCTCGCCTCACGGACAAGGGCAGCGGCATCGCGCTCAACGCAGCATCGGTGGGTTGGGCCGCGGCGTTCTATGTTGCCGGAGCCTGTTTAGGTGCGCTGTTCTTCGGCCAGCTGACGGATCGCTTCGGACGCCGAAAACTGTTCACGGTGACCCTGTCGGTGTATTTGACCTTCACCATCGCGACCGCGTTCGCGTTCGCGCCCTGGTTTTTCTTCATCACACGGTTTTTCACCGGCTTCGGTGTGGGTGGCGAGTACGCCGCCATCACCTCCGCGGTCGACGAGTTCCTGCCCGCGCGCGTGCGTGGGCGGGTGGATCTGGCGCTCGGTGGCTGTTACTGGCTGGGCTCGGCCGCCGGAGCCGCCGGCGCGCTGTTCCTCCTGGACAAGTCCGTTTTTCCGACCGACCTCGGATGGCGGGTGAGCTTTGGCATCGGCGCCGCGTTCGGCTTTTTCCTGCTGCTGGTGCGCCGCAACCTTCCGGAAAGTCCCCGCTGGTTGTTCATCCACGGGCGTGAACAAGACGCCGAGCGAGTTGTCGGCGAGATAGAAGAAAGCGTGCGACAGGCAACCGGCCAACCGCTGCCCGAGCCGCAAGGATCGCCGCTGAAAGTTCGCCAACGCAAGACGATTCCATTCCGTGAGATCGCGAAAGTGGCATTTCGGCTCTACCCGCGTCGCGCGATCCTCGGTCTGGCCCTGTTCATGGGGCAGGCGTTCCTCTACAACGGCGTGACCTTCAACCTGGGCACGCTGTTGAGTGGCTTCTACGGAGTCACAGCTGCGACGGTGCCGCTCTTCTACATCTTCTGGGCCCTGGGAAATTTCGCCGGTCCACTGATCCTCGGACCGCTCTTCGACACCGTCGGCCGCAAACCGATGATCACCCTGTCATATGTCGGCTCGGCTGTGGTGATAGTGGTCCTTGCGGTGCTGTTCGTAAGCCATACCGGGGGTGCCCTGGTGTTCATCGTCGTGCTCGCAGCGGCGTTCTTCTTGGCCTCGGCGGGTGCAAGCGCGGCATACTTGACCGTCAGCGAGATCTTTCCCATGGAGACTAGGGCGCTGGCGATCGCGTTTTTCTACGCCTTAGGCACATCGATCGGCGGCATCAGCGGGCCGTTGGTGTTTGGTCAGCTGATCAATTCGGGCCAGCGCAGTCAGGTAGCGTGGTCGTTCCTCATCGGAGCGGCGATGATGGCAATCGCGGGTCTGGTGGAATTGTGCCTTGGTATCGCGGCCCAACAACGGCGGATGGAAGATGTGGCGTTGCCCTTGACGGTCGCCGACGCTCAGCGCGAGGAAGAATCCGCGTGAACCTCGGGTTAATACCGCCGACGCGGCTTTCGGCGCGAGATGAGCTCTGCAAGGATCGGGCAGTGATGACACGTCTGCTGATGCTGATCACCGTCGTCACGAGCGTCGCGATGGCCGCGCCGGCATACGCCGACCCCGCGTCCGACACCTCCCCCGCCAACGACGCCCAATTCCTCTCCGAACTCAAAGCGGCCGGCATTACCTTTCAGGATCCGGGCGCCGCGATATCGGTCGCCAAGGATGTCTGTGACTTGGTCAATAAGGGAACGCCGGACACCGAAATCGTCAACAACCTGCAGCTGCGCAACCCGGGGTTCGTCGGAGACGGCGCCGCCAAGTTCACCACACTGGCAGCCGCCTCCTACTGCCCCAAGTACCTGACCGGCGAAGGCCGACCGCCGAAACCGCCGGGTGCGGTCGGCAGTTAGGCGCAGCTAAGCGCTGCTTCGGCTTTGGACCACCTCATCGGCTGCAGCACGCATCCGCTCCGACAACCGAAGCAGATCGTTCTCGCCGATCCCGTTGTGCAAGGTGTACGCCAGCTGCCGTAGCTCAATAGCGCAGTTCCGCAATTCTTCAAGGAGCCGCGTCTCAAGAGCGAGCATGACCTCTTCTTTCTCAGCTACGACGGACCAAAAGCCCGACTATCCGATTTGTAGAATCTACCCAGTCCAGACGCCCAATCGCGAGGGACGCCAGCGTTTTTACAGGACATTGACATCTCGTTCACGCGCCGAGCGAGTAGCGATGACATCGCCATGTTGATTCGCTGCGAATCGAGGGGAATCGGACCTGCTCACCCAGCGCAGCCATGGTGGAAAGCTAGAACACGTGCCTGCATGCGGAGTAAGAAATTCGATTGAGCTCGCTGGGAAAAGCTGGCGCCAACGACGGTTTGTCCAATGACATGAATAGCCGGGCCAATTCCCCGGAGTCGTGCTGCTCGCCGGGCTCTGGGGCCGCACAGTAGCCTAACCCCGTGCAGATCGGTGTCCTGGGTGCAGCCCGTATCGCGCCGGTGGCGCTCATCAAGCCCGCAAAGGAGAACCCCGACGTCGTCGTCGCCGCGGTGGCGGCTCGCGATGCTTCGCGTGCTCAGGCATTCGCTGCCAAACACGGCATCGGCCGGGTGCACGACAGCTACGAGGCGCTGCTCGCCGACCCGGATATCGATGCGGTCTACATCCCGCTGCCGAATGGTTTGCACGGCAAGTGGACCCGGGCTGCACTCAACGCCAATAAGCACGTGCTCTGCGAAAAGCCATTTACCGCCAACGCGGCCGAAGCACGCGAGATCGCGGGGCTGGCCGCGAACTCGAACCGGGTCGTGATGGAGGCGTTTCACTATCGCTACCACCCGCTGGCGCTGCGAATCGAGCAGATCATCGCCTCGGGCGAACTGGGGAAGCTCGAGCGGGTGGAAGCGGCGCTGTGCTTCCCGCTGCCGAAGTTCTCCGACATCCGTTACAACTACTCGCTTGCCGGCGGCGCGTTGATGGACGCCGGCTGTTACCCGGTCCACATGGTCCGCACCTTCGGCGGCTCGACCCCGGAAGTCGTTTCCGCGCAACCAAAACTGCGCGATTCCCAGATCGATCGGGCCATGACAGCCGAAGTGCGGTTTGCGGCTGGGCACACCGGCCAGGTCCGCTGCTCGATGTGGTCGTCGCATCTCCTGGATTTCAGCGCTCACGTCATCGGCGATCGGGGCGAGCTGCGTGCTATCAATCCGGTGATGCCGCAGTATTTCCATCGGCTCTCGATCCGATCATCCGAAGGAAAGCGTGTGGAGCGTTTCCCGCGGCGCGCCTCCTATGCGTATCAACTCGACGCCTTTGCGGCCGCGGTGCTGCGCGGCGAACCGGTGAAGACAACGCCGGCGGACGCGGTCGAGAACATGACCGTCGTGGATGCGATCTATCGCGCGGCCGGCCTGCCGCTGCGCGCGCCGAGCTGAACTCGCGGATCGTCTAGGGCGCGACTGGGCGATTTGTCCATTCCCGGTCGGATCGGCGCGACGAGCGAAACCATCCGCCGGCTGCGCCGGTGCCCCCATCGGTCGGGATCGTGTGGCCGGTCACGAACGCCGAAAGGTCGGAGGCCAGGAACAGGATCACCCGGGCCTGGTCCTCGGGCTGTCCCATCCGTCCGACCGGAACCCATTGCGGCCATTGCGTCTGCTCGTCGCCGGAGAGCCACTGCGAGTAGGGCACCTGCAGCGACTCGGTCACGTCAGGGCCGATCGCGTTGACGCGCACGCCGTCGCGCCCGACCTGAACCGCGAGGCTGCGGGTGAAGTGGATGACGGCTGCTTTGAAGGCGGCGTAAACCGGGTCTTCTGGATATCCGCGCAGCCCTTCGACGGACGAGACATTGACGATCGCACCGCCGCGCTGGTCGATCATGGCCGGCAGGAAGGCGTGGCTGACCAGAAAAACGTGGTGCAGGTTGATGTGGTAGAGCTCGTCCCACAGCTGCGGGTCAGTGTCGACGAAATTGCCGGGGTGGCGCAGCCAATGGCCCACATTGTTCACCAGCACATCCACCCGGCCGTAACGATCCAGCACCGATCGGGCCAACCCGGCGACCTGGTCGGCCTCGCGGACATCGGTGACGATCGCGAAAGCCGACCCGCCAGACTCGGTGATCCGGTCGGCGGTCTGCCGGCCAAGCTCGGTGTCGATATCGGCGACGACCACGTGCGCGCCATGCTGCGCAAAGAGCCGCGCGGTCGCGGCACCGATACCACCACCGCCGCCGGTCACCACTGCGACCCGGTCGGTGAGCAGCGGGCCAGTAACCGTTGCGTCGTCCATCCTCAGTTATCCGATGGCGTGATCGCGGGGTTCGGGCAGCATCTCGCGAGCCGATCGGGGCGTGGGTCGCGGACGGCGCGGTTCGCGGACCCCGGCGTCGCCGTCACCCCGCAGCCATAGTCGAACGACCGATCCGGCAGGCACCCGCGCCCCAGATTCGGGGCTCTGATCGGTGACCACCCAGCCCCGGCTGCCCGGCTCGGCCGGCGTGTCTGGCTGAGCATTGATCGCCACCAGCCCATCACCAGTGAGCACGTTACGGGCCTCGAGCCACTCGAGTCCAACGACGTTGGGCACGAGGACTTTCGATCCCCGACGTTGCTCTTGGGCGCGCATCTTGAGCAGGTGTTGCGCCGCGTCTTGCAGGACCGTGGATTCGGCGCTGCCGTCGAGATCACGCCAGCGCTCCCAGGCGGACTGCCGCGTGACGCCTAAATGGGTGGCGATCTCAGCCCAGGATTTGCCGTGCAGCCGGGCAGCCCGAACGGCCGCCAACTCGGCTTGGTCCAGCATCCGGCGGACCACGCCGACGTCGGAAAGAAAGGCCAGCCCATCGGCGTCATCCACGGGGCGTCCGCTGCTCGCAGCAAGCCGCCGCCACGCGTGTCGGGCCTGGTCCCAGGCGTCTGCGTCACTCATAACTGTCAGGTTAGCCTGACGCGCCGGTGGATTAACTCAATCTTCGAAATGGCGCCGGTAAACCCAGCGCTCAAGTCGAGGCTGTATGTCGTAGATTCCGGCCGCGGTCATCATCAGGAGCACAGCCGTGCCGAGGACGGTGACGGCGTTCATAATCTGTCCATTTCACGTGCCCTCGCCTGCGGTGCTCGCGGGCGCCGCTGTTGAATGAGGCATTTCGTCCGTCTCCGTCAGGATGTGGTGTTGTCGCAAGCAAGGTATGGTCGGCGCCTCCGCGCAGACACGAGTAGCGGACTACCTGTTTTGCGTCGTACCGCACGCGAACACGGCCGCGGGGGCAACGCGCAATGCTGTTAGCAAGTAGGAACCTGCGCCATATCATCGGGTGATGAGCGCCGGTGGGCTAAATACCGTGGGCTCGCCGGCGTTCACCGAGGACGAGTCGGCCCGCTATCGGGCGGCCGGCTGGTGGTCCGACTCGACGCTGTCGGACGCGGTACGCCGCAACGCCGACCGCTCAACGGACCGTCCCGCTTTCCTCGACCATCCCGGTATGTCGTTCAGCTGGCGTGGATTCGACTCTGCGGCAACCGCTCTAGCCGAGCAGCTGACCGGCGTCGGCGTCACGCGGGGCGATCGGATCGCGGTGTGGCACGGTGACTGGCGTCGCCATCCACATGCTGTTCGTCGCGATCGAACGTTGCGGCGCCATCGTCGTGGGTATTGGCGCACGAGCGGGTACTCGGGAAGTCGCTGCGATACTGCATAGTTCAGAGCCGAAGATGCTGATCAGCGATCAGTCGCGCAGTGATACCGCGACCCAGGCCGCAGCGGTCGTCGCAGCTGACACACCGGTGTCGGTGCTGGTGGTGGCTCACGAAGGCGGGGTCCCGCGGCTGAACGTCGACGCACAGCCCCAAGCGGTGGCGATCAAATCCCAACTGGGCGCCGACGACATCTTCCTGATCAATTCCACCTCCGGAACCACCGGGCTGCCCAAGTGTGTCATGCACACCCAAAACCGTTGGTATTACTTTCACCAGAAAGCGGTCGCCAATGGTCAACTGACGTCGGGT
Source organism: uncultured Actinomycetota bacterium (assembly GCA_963744835.1). GTDB lineage: Bacteria > Actinomycetota > Actinomycetes > Mycobacteriales > Mycobacteriaceae > Mycobacterium. Next base: position 1,197,370 of record CAVUVB010000002.1, on the reverse strand, counting down.
GAAGTGTTCTTGCCCGTCATCCCCACGCCGTTCGGGTTCGGACTGTGGACCAGCCACACCACGCCGATCTATCTGGGAGCCACTGCGGTGATCCTGCAGCGCTTCACGCCGACGGCGACGTGTGAGGCGATAGCCCAGCACCGAGTCACCGTGCTGTGCTGTGTCAGTACCCAATTGACGATGCTGATGGCCGACCGCGCTTGCCGGGATCACGACCTGAGCTCGCTGCGGGTCGTTTTCGCCGGCGGGGAGGCACTGCCGTATCGGCCGGCCGCCGAATTCGAGGAACTCACCGGCGCAAAGATTCTGCAGTTTTACGGCTCGAACGAGACCGGTCTGCTCAGCGGGACCACGGTCGACGATTCGCAGCGACGCCGACTCCGCACCGGCGGGCGGATTGTGCCGGAAATGTCGGTCCGGCTCTTCGACGGCGACCAGGACGTCACCCAGACGGGCCGGGGCCAGCCCGCCTGCCGAGGCCCCGCCACCAGCCTCGGCTACCTCGGTGGTACCGATCACGACAAGCTGTTCACCCGTGACGGGTGGATGCGGATGGGCGATATCTGCGAGATCGACGCGGACGGCTATCTGACAGTGACCGGGCGAACATCCGATTTCATCCTGCGAGGCGGTAAGAACATCAGCGCGGCTCAGGTCGAGGACGCCGCCACCACACACCCCGCGATCTCGGTAGCGGCGGCGGTAGCGATGCCCGACCCGGTGTTCGGTGAAAAAGTTTGCCTCTACACCGAACTCGCTGACTCGAAGCCCATCGACTTACCCGAACTGATCGAGTACCTGTTGGCGCAGGGCGTTTCCAAGGAACTACTGCCCGAGCGACTCATCGTGGTCGACGAACTACCCCGATCGTCCGGCGGAAAGATTGCCAAAGGCCAGCTCCGCGAGGATATTCGAGTCAGGATGGAGGCCAATCATGAACGCTCCTAAAGCACGTCGAGGTGGCCTGGAGGTGTGGGCGCCATCGGTGGTGCCCCCGATCGGAGTCGAACTATCCAACGAGCAGGCGCTCGCCGTGGCCTTCCGCCATCTCGCTGCGATTGGGTTCGCGGAGAATATGGCAGGACACATCACTTGGCAGCCCGATGGACATTCCGACATGTTCGTCAACCCGTGGGGGTTGTGGTGGCAAGAACTCACCGCATCAGATATCTGCCTGGTCGACCGCGACGCACAGGTGGTCCGCGGCCGTTGGGATGTCACGCCCGCGATATACATCCACACCGAGCTGCACCGCGTGCGTGATGATGCACGGGTGGTCATTCACAATCACCCGTACTACGTCTGCGTCCTCGCCGCGCTGGGCAGACTGCCCGAGCTAGTGCATCAGACCGGGTCGCTGTTTTTGGACGACCTGTGCCTGGTCGACAGCTACGACGGCGAGATCGACAGCCCGGACCGCGCAGCCGATCTCGCGGCTCGCATCAAAGACGCCAACCTGACCATCCTGACCAACCACGGAGTCATCGCCACCGGTCGTAACCTGCCCGAGGCCGTCTACCGCGCGGCATCGATCGAGCGGGTATGCAAACTGGCCTACGACGTCATGCTCACCGGCCGGGAGCCGGTGGGAATGAGCTGGTCGGACATGGCGGGCATGCAGGCGTCGCTGATCGAACGCGCCGCTGACGTGTACTGGGCCGGGGCGGCCCGGATGACCATCAAAGCCGATCCCGACCTGCTCACTTGAGCAACTTCTTCGTGCGCCGATTGTGCACTCAGGGGATAGGAGCTTGACGAATGAAATCGATCGACGAGCTGGCGGCCAACCCGAACTTCACCACCGCCAAGACCGGTGAAGATCGTTCGGTCACTTTCTTGCCAGATCCGCCGCGCGCGCGACGCCGCTATACGGTGATCTCGGTGGACGATCACATCGTCGAACCTCCGGACACTTTCACCGGACGGCTGCCGCAACGGTTCGCTGACCGCGCACCTCGAGTCGTGGACACCGAACATGGCGGGCAGACCTGGGTCTACGACGGTCAGGAACTACCCAATGTCGGATTCAACGCGGTGGTTGGGCGGCCGGTATCCGAGTACGGTTTCGAGCCGGTCCGATTCGATGAAATGCGCAGGGGCGCGTGGGATATCCATGACCGTGTCAAAGACATGGACCTGAACGGCATCTACGCGTCGCTGAACTTCCCGTCGTTCCTGCCGGGGTTCGCTGGCCAGCGATTACAGCAGGTGACCCACGATCACGACCTGGCGTTGGCCTGCGTGCGGGCATGGAACGACTGGCATCACGAGGTTTGGGCGGGCTCTTATCCCGATCGGATCATTCCCTGCCAGTTGCCATGGCTGTTGGACCCCGAGCTCGGGGCCAAGATGATCTATGAGAATGCCGAGCGCGGATTTCACGCCGTCACGTTCAGCGAGAACCCGGCGATGCTGGGGTTGCCCAGTGTTCACTCCGGTCACTGGGATCCGATGATGGCGGCATGCGCCGATACCGGCACCGTGGTGAACCTGCACATCGGATCGTCGGGTTCCTCGCCGTCCACCACTGACGATGCACCGCCGGATGTGCAAGGGGTGCTGTTCTTCGCCTATGCCATTTCGGCTGCGGTCGACTGGTTGTACTCCGGGCTGCCCAGCAGGTTCCCCGAACTCAGAATCTGTTTGTCCGAGGGTGGGATCGGCTGGGTTGCCGGATTGCTGGACCGCCTCGACCACATGCTCAGCTACCACGCGATGTATGGCACCTGGGCGGCGCAGGGGGAGAAGCTAACTCCGGCAGAGGTTTTCACGCGTAACTTCAGGTTCTGCGCAGTGGAAGACAAGTCGTCGTTCGTGCAGCACGACCGTATTGGTGTGGACAACATCATGTTGGAGGCCGACTACCCGCATTGCGATTCGACCTGGCCGCACACCCAACACGTGATCCACGAACAGATCGGTGATCTAGCGCCGGACGTGATCCGCAAGATCACCTGGGAGAACGCGTCGCGGTTGTATTGCCATCCGGTACCGGTCGAAATCCAGCAGGATCCCGAGGCATTCTGACGACTCGTTGACAGTGTCTATATGACAGTGTCAGTATGGAGTCGTGAGCACTGCGGCGCTATGGACGCTGAACGAGCTGGTGCGACGGGTATCCGCCGCGCTGGCGGGGTCTGCGTACCTGGGTGCGCCGAACCGCCGAGTGCGCGACGTGCCCGATCGGCGGGCTGTGCGGTGGTACATCACGATCGGCCTGGTCGATCGTCCAACCGCGATGGCCGGACGCACCGCGCTCTATGGGCCCAGGCACCTGCTGCAGATCGTCGCGGTCAAACGCCGCCAGGCCGCCGGCCATTCGTTGACCGAGATCCAGGCCGAGCTGGCCGGCGCGACCGACAACGCGCTGCGCCAGGTCGCCGCCGTTCCCGACGAACTGCTCGACGCCAAACCGGCGGCGATCGTCGACGACACCGCGGCGCAGGCTCCGCGGTCTGCGCGGCGCACCCGGTTTTGGGCCGATCGGCCCGCGGCCGATGGCGCGGCTTCGGATACCAGCAGCCTCCGCGATGACAGTGTCAGCATGCTGGCCGCTGTTCAGCTCAGCGGCGGAGCGCTCATTGTGCTTCCTCGCCAACCCGGACCCGACGACGTGCGGGCGATTCATGCGGCCGCCAAGCCGCTCCTCGACGTGCTGGCCGACCGTGGCCTGCTGATCCCGGAAGAATGGAGCAACTATGACCTTTGACATCGCGCCGATGCGTGATGCCGAAGCCGATCACCTGGCCCGGCCGGCCGACGAGGCTGGCCTCGGCGCGCTACGCACCTCGGCGGGCAACCTGCCACTGGACCGCATCGACATCCGCGCCGACATCACCGGGCTGACCAGCCGCGTCGAGCTGACCCAGGACTTCGTCAACACCTTCGACGTGCCGCTGGAAGCCAGTTACGTCTTCCCGCTGCCCGACCGGGGTGCGGTCACCGCGTTGCGGATGACCGCCGACGGGCGGGTGGTGGCCGCGGAGCTTCAGGAACGCGAAGCCGCGCGCCAGGCCTACGACAACGCCATCGCGACCGGGCGCCGCGCCTCCATCGCCGAGGAGGAGCGCCCCGACGTGTTCACCATGCGGGTCGGCAACATCCTGCCCGGCGAACGGGTTAGCGTCGCACTGACTCTGGTCTGCCCGCTGCCATACGAGGACGGCGAGGCCACCTTCCGCTTCCCGCTCGTCGTCGCCCCGCGCTACATCCCCGGCGCACCGCTGGCCGGAACTGCCGTCGGCGACGGATACGCCGACGACACCGACGCGGTGCCCGACGCGTCGCGGATCACGCCTCCGGTGCTGCTGCCCGGGTTTCCCAACCCGGTACGGCTTTCCATCGACGTCGGCATCGACCCGGCCGGGTTGGCACTGTCGGAGGTCAGATCCAGCCTGCACACCGTCTCTACCGACAAGGGCCGGGTGCGAATCCAACCGGGGGAGCGGGCAAACCGCGATTTCGTGCTGCGGTTGCGTTACGGCTCGCGCGACGTCACCGACGCACTGATGCTTGTGCCGGACAACGACGGCCAGGACGCCGGGGAAGGCACCTACCAGCTGACGGTGTTGCCGCCGCTGTCAGACGCGCCGCCTCGCCCACGTGATCTGGTGCTCGTGCTGGACCGCTCCGGCAGCATGGAGGGCTGGAAGATCGTGGCCGCCCGCCGTGCCGCCGCACGGATCGTGGACACTCTCACCGCCGCCGACCGATTCGCGGTACTCACCTTCGACCATGATGTGGACCATCCGGCCGGCCTGCCCGCCGGGTTGGTCGAGGCCAGCGATCGCAACCGCTACCGCGCCGTCGAACACCTGGCCCGCGTCGAGGCCCGCGGCGGCACCGAGCTGTTGAGCCCGCTGCGCCAGGCCCTGGCCCTGCTGCGCGACAGCGCGGGTCGTGACGCCGTGGTGGTCCTGGTCACCGACGGCCAGGTTGGCAACGAGGACCAGATACTCGGCGAGCTGACCGGCGACATGCGCCGAGTCCGTATGCACACCGTCGGCATCGACCGAGCCGTCAACGCCGGCTTTCTCGGCCGCATCGCCGCTGTCGGCGGCGGACGCTGCGAACTGGTCGAAAGCGAGGACCGCCTCGACGCGGCGATAGACACCATCCACCGCCGCATCGGTGCGCCGCTCGCCCACGGGCTGCGGCTGTGCGCCGACGGGCTTGCCACCATCGACGACACCGCCAGCCCCGACCGGCTGCCCGATCTTTTCCCCGGCGTGCCGCTGGTGCTGGCCGGTCGCTACCGCGGCAATGGGACCGGCGCGCTGACGCTGCGCGGCACCACGCGCGACGGGCGGGACTGGTCGACGACCGTCGACGGGCGGCAGTGCGACGCGCCCGCGGTCACTGCGGGGTGGGCCCGGGCCCACCTGCGCGACCTCGAAGACCGCTACACCTGCGCGTCGGACTGGAACGGCCACGGCAACACCGCCCGGCTGGAGAAACGCATTGTCGACACCTCGCTACGGTTCGGGGTGCTATGCCGCTTCACCGCCTATGTCGCGGTCGACAGTCGTGTCGTGGCCGACGGCGGGGTACAGCACCGCGTACTCCAGCCGGTTGAGGCGCCGGCGGACTGGGAGCTGCACGCAATTCCCATGGCCGCCGCACCCGCCGCCATGCCCGCACCGGCCGCGATGGCGCCCCCACCCCAGTGGAGCCAGGCCGGGCCCCCGACAGGTGCGCTTCGGGTTCCGTCATCGAAGTCGTTCGCGCGCTGGCACTTTAGCGTCGAGTCGCGGCGACGGGCCGAACATCGGCCCGTCGAGTATCCCGAGCTGACCACCGCCCGGGAACAGGCCCTTGATGAGGTGTGCCTGCTCCGCGACGCCGGTCCGCTCACCGACGGTGAGAGACGCGTGCTGCTCAGCGACCTTGCCAGTCGGCTGAACGCGCTGATCCGGCACCTCAGCGCGGAAGGCGTTCCGCCGACGGAGTTTTCGGCGCTGACTGAGCTCGTCGCGGCGATCGAGGCCGGCGGCGCCGTGACCGAGCTATGGGACAGGACGCTGCGGGTGCTGGACGGCTTCGCCGCTGGCAGCACCCGCCGCAAGCGCGCCTTCTGGAAGCGCGGCTGAGCACGTTGCTCCGGCGGGCGCACGACAGGTATTCTGTTGTGACCGCCACCAATTCGGAGAGGCTTCTTCCATGCCATAAGCCAGGCTCGCACCTCTGGCAGATCGCGTCTCGCAGGAGACGTGTATCTACAGCCAGGAGGAGTCTGATGGCAGAAGACGACAGGTTACGGTTCGCGCTGACCCTGATCAAGGATCGGCTTCACAAAGCAGTGGGCGACAAGCGCTGCGGCTGCGGCCAATGTTCGCACTGGATCGCCGTTGCCGCCCGGCGCAGCGGCGTCACGCGTGAGCGCCTGGAGGCGGCTTTGCCGCCGCCGGCCAAGCCGGAGCGTCGGCGCTCGCGGACGGCACGCCCGGGCGTACGGATCTGCGATTCGGTCACCGTCCGCGTTCGGGGGCGGGATGTCGATCCGCAGGAGGGGTTGGCGCTACTGCTTAAGCGCTTGCACCATCCCGAGTGAATGAGGGATTCCCTTCGGCGTCGACTGTGTAGGTTGTGAACGAGTTTGAGGCGAATTCCCGCAAACAATCTGCACAGTCGACGCGTCCTCGCTCAATGACTCACGACACTAGCCGCCGCCGGCGGCTGCCAGCGCGGGCATGACCGCCTCGTCGACGTAGCGCAGGTACTTCCAGGCGATGTCAGGCGGGATGCCGCCGCACAGCGGCGCCAGCGTGAGCATGCCGCCGCCGCGGACGTGCGCTATCGCCTCGTCAGCGGTGAAGATTCGATGAGTGCGCGACATGGCGCGCAGCTCATCGACATCGTTGGCGTCGGCGATCCCAACCGTTGTCTGATCGCCCGGGTTCCACTCGGCGTACACCCGCGCGTCGTGTAGCAGGTGCGGGCCGATCTCACGCCAGGCCAGGTCGACCTCCGGCGCGACGAAAACCACGCTCGGGGTATCGCGCTCGGGCAGCAGTGTCATCCCCGGCTGATGGCCGTGCGCGCGGCACGCCGCTTCATACGCCTCCTGGGAACCGGGGGCGTTTCCCTGCGCGAGATAGCCAAGCCCGTAACGGCCGGCACGTCGTGCCGCGGCCAGACTGCCTCCGCCCCACATCATCAGCGGCCCCTGCGGCGACGACGGTGAAGGCGTCACCCTGATAAGTCGGCCCTCGTGCTGTACCACCTCGCCGGTCAGGAGGCGACGCAGCAGTCCGAGTTTTTCGTCGGCGATGCGGCCGCGGGCCCGCAGGTTGAGCCCGAAATGCTCGTACTCGTCGGGCCGATATCCGAGCCCGAACACGTAACTGGCGCGTCCCTTGCTGAGGATGTCCAGCACCGCGATCTCTTCGGCGAGCCGCACCGGGTCGTAGAACGGCAGGATGACGATCAGCGTCATCATCAGCTGCTTGGTGCGCGCGGCGATCGCGCTGCCAAGGATCAGCGGTGTCGGCAGATAGCCGTCCGCCGAACCGTGGTGCTCGCACAGCACCGCCGCGAGGCAGCCCCGTGTTTCGGCCCACGCACACATGTCGACGGCGGCCTCGTAAAGCTCTGTCGGCGCTGCCCCGAAATCCGGGGCGCGCATGTCGAATCGCATCGAATACATCGGCCGTCACCCAAAGTTTGGTTCTTCACCTACAGATAGACTGCGCGGCCATGACGGTACCGCATTCCTCCCTGGCTGGCCGACGCATTCTGGTCACCGGCGCCGCCACCGGGATCGGTGCCGCCGCGGTGCGAGTGCTGCACGAGGCCGGGGCGCGGTTGGCCGCGACGTACCATCGCACCGCTCCGGCCGACGATGCCGCCCCGGTGACGTGGCTGCAGTGCGACGTCCGCGACGCCGAGGCCGTCGACGCGGCGTTCGGCAGCGCGGTTCAGGAACTCGGCGGCCTTGATGTGTTGGTCAACGCCGCCGGCTTGTGGCAGCCGGGGGTGCCCGGGCAGATCACCAGCGAAGAAATCGACTTCCTGCTGCAAACCAACGTCAAAGGAACGATTCTCACCAATCAAGCCGCACACGCCGTGATGCGCGGCCAGGGTGGCCGGATCATCAACTTCGGGTCTTCCGAGGCGGTGATGGGCAGCCCGATCTCCGCGGTGTACGCCGCCACCAAGGGCGCGGTGCAAGCGTGGACCCGGTCGGCGGCCAAGGCCTGGGGCGCCGATCGGGTCACCGTCAACGCGCTGGCTCCGGCGGTTCAAACCCCGGGCGCGGATCGGCTGCGGGAATTCCTGGGCCCGGACGTTTCGGCGCTTGTCGATCAGCAGATGAAATTGTCAATCCCGCTCGGCGGCAAGCTTGGCGACCCTACTGGCGACCTCGGCCCGGTGTTGGTTTTCCTGGCTGGAGACGGCGCCGGATTCATCACCGGGCAGTTGATCCCTGTCGACGGTGGCCTCGCCATGGTCGGCGGCTGAGCGGAACGACTTCGATGAATCGCCTCGGCATCGAGATGCTCAGCGTCTTCGGCATGCCGCCGGTCGACTACGTCCAGCTTGTCGCCGATCTGGGATGCCGCTATATCACCACGGGATTAGACGGTTTTGTGCTCAAGCAGCTTGGTTATCAACCGTTTTCGCTGCGCGACGATCCCGCATTGCGCCGCGAGCTGCTTGCGGCGATGGAAGACCGCGGCGTATCCCTTTCACTGGGAGAGGGCCTGCTCATCGCGCCCGGCGTTGACGTTCGTTCCTACGCAGCCGATCTGGAGATCATGGCCGAACTGCGAATCCCGCGGATCAACACGGTTAGTTTGGAACCCGACCGGGCTCGAACGTTTGACGAACTTGCCGTGCTGACGGAGTTGGCCGCCGAACGAGGCATTGTGACGAGCATCGAACCTGTTCCCGGCTTGGCCATCGCAGACCTGCCGACGGCGATGGCGGCCGTCGAACATGTTGGCCGAACCGAGATCACCTTGCTGATCGACACGATGCACGTGGCCCGCTCCGGCGCTAGCCCGGACGACCTTCGATCGTTGCCCGCAGAGAAAATCGGCTACGTGCAGCTCTGTGACGTCCCGTTGCGGTCGACCAAGGAGCACCACTACGCCGAGGAGGCCATGTATCACCGAATGGCGCCCGGTGAAGGCGAGTTGCCGCTGGCTGACCTGCTCGCCGCGCTGCCGGGTGAGTGCGTCGTCGGCTTGGAGGTGCCGATGCTGTCCCGCGCCGAAGCCGGCATCAGCGCCTACGACCGGTTACTGCCATGCGTCAAGACCGCGCAGGCGCTGCTGGCGCAAGTGCACGAAACCCCTTGAGTCAGTTGTGGCGTGCCGCTTCCTGGACGAGTTGGACGCGGGAACCCAGGCCCAGTTTGGTGTAGACGTGGGTGAGGTGGGTCTGCACGGTACGCGGCGAGACGAACAGCCTTGTGGCGATGTCGTTGTTGGCCAGCCCGTCGCTGACCAGTCGTACCACGTCAAGCTCAGTGGGGTGAGTGCGCCCCAGCCGCTGCTGGGTCGTTTGCGTTGGCCGCGGCCTCGCTGCGCGTAGGCGATCGCCTCCTCGGTGGACAGGGCCGTACCCTCGGCCCATGCGATGTCAAAGTCCTTCTCGCCCACGGCGTCTCGTAGCGCTGCCACCGAGGCTTCGTAGCCGGATTCGTAGATCTTGAAGCGCACCGCGCCCATGCGCTCCCGTAGCGCGTGTGCCGAGCCCAGGAGGCGGGCTGCCTCGCGGTGACCGCCAGCGTCCACGGTGAGAGCCGCGAGACATTCCAGGATGTCGGGGATGAACAGGTATGCCTCGAATTGGGCGGCATGGGCGAGCGCGTCGTGGGCGTCACGCTCGGCTTGCTCCGGCTCACCTTGAGCGAGCGCTACGCGGGCACGCGTCGTCAGCGCCCGCGAGTTGTAATAGCCGGTGGTCATGCGAACCGCCTCGTCGGCCCAACGGCGGGCCGTGAGCAGATCACCGCCCGCCAGAGCGGCGTCCGCACTATATACACGCTGTATAGCCGCCGTCTGGGGGCGAGCACTCAGTTGCGGCCAGGCCTTAGTTGTGTCCTGGGCCGTTGCAGTGTCGCCGGCAGCCAAGGTCGCGGCAATCAACGCGACGTAGCCCATGGCTGCAAAGACCCCGCCAACCTCGGCGGCGGCCTCGATGGCCGCCGCGGCGGTCGCCCGCGAGGCGGTCGGATGCCCCTGCCACGCCAACACGGCACCCCGCATCGCCAGACTTTGCGCCTCGCGGAGCCCATCGTGAGCCGCCTTGGCCTCGGCCGCGACCTCGGCGAATTGTTCGGTCGCTCCCGCCAGATCTCCCTGATATACCTGTGTCCATCCGAGCTAGTAGCGGTCTTGCCCGCTCCGCCGGCGCCGCTCAAGGTCAGCAGTCGATTCTGGGCCAGCAGGTTCCGCAGCTGGGTCAGCTCCGCGTCACGGCCCACGAAACTCGTCAGCTGCACCGGAAGATGCTGGGAAACAACGGCTTTAGACACTCGCAGCGGTGGGAACTCGTTGACTAAGTCCGGATGGCACAGCTGCACCACCCGCTCCGGGCGGGGCAGATCACGCAACGCATGGGTGCCCAAATCGGTCAACCAGGTATCGGTGGGCAGTCGCTCGGCCACCCAGGCGTCGGTGGTGCCCGACAACAGGGTCTGACCGCCATGGCCCAGATCGCGCAGCCGCGCGGTCCGATTGATCGTCGGGCCGGCGTAATTGCCCTCATCGCGCACCTGGATTTCGCCGGTATGCACCCCGATGCGCAGCCGGATCGGGGCCAACGGCGCCCGCTGCAACTCCAACGCCGCCGCCACCGCATCCGAAGCCCGGGCGAACGCCGCCACGAAGCTGTCGCCCTCACCCTGCTCGACCGGGCGCACCCCGTCGTGGACGCGGATCGGCTCGATATCACCCGCGAACCGTCGACGCCCATCCTGCCGTTCGGCAGCGGCGCGCACTACTGCCTGGGCTCGCACCTCGCCCGACGCGGCTCGTCGAAGCTCTGAAAATGATCACCCGCCGCATGCCCAACCCGCGCCCCAGTGGACCCGCATGCTGGATGCCGCTGACCGGTATCACCGGCCCGACCGCGCTGCCCATCGCCTTCGACGCCGGACACTGAACGTGCTGGACAGCACTACCCGCCGAGGCCCTTCTTGATGACTGCATCTTGTTTTTGACCAACTTCGGTGACGAAATCAAGTGGTGCCAGCATCTCTTTTGGACCGTCGAATTCCAGTGTGACGAAGGCCTTGCCCTGGGTGAACAGCAGCATCGTCACCCCCTTGGAGCGGTCCGGGGACATTCCTGAAATCGTGGTGCCGCCGACGCCGACATCGACCGGTGCGGGCTTTCCGTTCAGCGATTCAGTCTGCATAGCTTTCGCCGAATCCAGCGCGTTCGCCGCAGCGGCAGGGTCCAGCATGATCTGGATGGTGTCGACGATCGCGTGGCTGTGGTCTTGATCGCTGAATGTCGTCGTCGCGCCCTGTTGGCCATTCGGATTCTTGACCGCCGGGCCGGCCGTGAAGGGCTCGGGTGCGTTGATATCGCTGGCCTTTATCAGCAGAGCGGTGTAGTCGCTCAGCGGGGGGCGCGCCGTCATGGCTGGTGCGGACGTAGGCCAGGACGACTTCGTATTGCTGCGGCAGCCGACCGCCGACACTCCGGTCAGCGTGGTCGCGACAGCCACTCCGACGATCACCGTCCGCGGCATCCTCATCGCACCGTGCTCCTTTCCAGCGCAGCCGTAGAAACGCCCTTTGTGCGTGAAACGGTAACCCAGGGGAGGATTCTTCGGTTGAAGGCCGGCGTCTTGGGCGAGGTCGGGAGCAGAAGTTGGAGTCCCTTGGCTCCGACTGTGCAGGTTGTGCATGTACTCAGGGGCCGTTCTCGCACATAACCCGCACAGTGGATGTGTCCTGCACCGAGATACAGACCGGCCATTACTGCCGACAGATTAATGACTCACTGCACTAACTCTTTCTGTGCGGCAAGAACTCCTGCGCTTTGGTTTTGATACCGGTTTTGACGAACCCGGCCCGGTCCTCGTCGCCGGCCAGCACGGCTGTCGTGGCCGCCTTGAACTGATCCCAGGTGGCGTGCGGAGGGATCGGAGGCATGTCGGGGTCGGTGTAGACGTCCAGGACGGTGGGGCAGTCGGCGGATAACGCGTTACGCCACACGTCCGCCAGTTCGTCCGGATCCTTGACAGACAAAGCCCTGAGTCCCAGGCCGGCCGCAAATGCCGCGAAGTCGACGTCGGGAAGTGTCTGAGATTCGGCGAATTTGGGCGCGCCGGCCATCGCACGCATCTCCCAGGTGACCTGGTTGAGGTCGTTGTTGTGCAGGATTGCCACGATCAGGCGCGGGTCGCTCCACTCCTGCCAGTAGCGTTTGATGGTAATCAGCTCGGCCATGCCGTTCATCTGCATGGCACCGTCACCACTGAACACGATGACCGGGCGCTGCGGCTGCGCGAATTTGGCACCGATGCCGTAGGGGACACCGGGTCCCATCGTCGCCAGGGTGCCCGACAGCGAGCCGCGAATGTCGCCGCGGAAGCGCAGGTTACGCGCGTACCAGTTGGCCGCTGAACCCGAATCGGCTGTGACAATGGCGTTGTCAGGCAGTAGCGGGGAGAGCTCGGAGAAGAGCCGGAGCGGGTTGATGGGGTCGGCACTGACCATCGCCTCCATCTGCATGGTCTCCCACCAACGGGCCACGTTTTTCTCGATGCCCTCCCGCCACGACCTGTCCTCCTTGCGTCGCAGCAGCGGAATCAGGGCCCGCAGCGCGGCCTTGGCGTCGGCGATTAGGTTGATCTCGTAGGGGTAGCGCATGCCGATTAACCGGCCGTCGACGTCGATCTGCACCGCTCGACACTGCCCGAACTCCGGTAGGAACTGGCTGTACGGGAAGCTCGATCCCACCGTTAGCAGGGTGTCGCAGTCGCGCATCAGCTCGTAGCTGGGCCGGGTTCCGAGCAGACCGATAGACCCAGTAACCCAAGGCAATTCGTCAGACAGCACGTCTTTGCCCAACAGCGCCTTAGCCGCTCCGGCGCCTAGCAAGTCGGCGACTTCGATGAGCTCGTCGCGTGCTCCGCGCGCGCCGGCTCCCACCAGCATCGCCACCCGCTTGCCCCCGTTGAGCAGTTCAGCCGCGCGCGCGATCGCTGTGTCGTCAGGGGTGATCGCCGGCCACTCGACGCCCAGGCTGGACGGCACCATTTTGAAGTCGTGAGTCGGCGGCGAATACGGCAGCTCCTGCACATCGGCGGGGATGATCAGCGCCGTCGGCACCCGTTGCGTCAGCGCCACCCGGATAGCACGATCCAGCACGTTGGGCAATTGTTCTGGGACGGTGACCATTTGGACGTAGTCGCTGGCGACGTCTTTGAACAGGCTCAGCAGGTCAACCTCCTGCTGATACGACCCGCCCATCGCGCTGCGGTTAGTCTGCCCGACGATGGCCACCACCGGGACGTGGTCCAGCTTGGCATCGTAGAGGCCGTTGAGCAGATGGATCGCCCCGGGTCCTGAAGTGGCCATGCACACCCCGACGCGGCCGGAGAATTTGGCGTATCCGACTGCTTCGAACGCGCTCATCTCCTCGTGGCGGGATTGAATGAACGCGGGCTGGTTGTCGGCGCGTCCGAATGCGGCAAGGATCCCGTTGATGCCGTCACCGGGATAGCCGAAGACATGCTGCACATCCCATGCCCGCAACCGCTCCAGCAGGTAGTCGCTGACTTCTTGTTTGGACATGGTTTTCCCTCCTATTCACAGATGGGTCGTGTTGGTCGGCCGGCAAGAGCGTGCCTGGTGAGCGGCAGCTTCGGATTCCCACTCCGGGTACCCGAAATCGTGGTCGTTATCCGCATGCATGGCGAGCGTGTTTGACCGGCGGCCGTCTCGGGAAGCCGAGGGGTGCGAGTAGACGCGAACCGAAAGGAAGGATCCCCATGGGGGAAGGAAAGAGCGGGCCAGAAGAAGGCATCAAGGGTGCCGTCGAGGGTATTAAGGGCAAGGCCAAAGAGGTTGGCGGGACCGTTGCCGGCCGCGACGACCTCGTCAACGAGGGCAAAGCCCAGCAAGACAAGGCCGATGCCCAGCGTGATGCGGCCAAGAAGGAAGCCGAGGCTGAGTCGGCGCGGGGTGGCGCAAAAGCAGCCGAAAAGCGCCAAGAAGAGCATCAGTAGTTCGTTTCGGTATGGGTCCGGCCCGGTGTTGGGCCGGGCCCATACCGTTTCAGGCCGTAGGCCCTAGGGTAGGCAGCCTCGGTGACTGAAAAGAATCCGTCGTTGACGGCGCTGGCTTTGGTGTGCAGCTGAAGCGCAGTCCTGCCGCCTCCAGCAGCGAACTCATTGCCGAGCACGTCTTCACTCACCTTCGCGAGCACAACGTCGCGTGTGCGGCCGTGCGGTGTGTGGACTTTGTCATTGCGCCCGGCGTTGAGGCCGACATGGGCGACGGCGATGAGTGGCCCGAAATCAGGCAGCGCGGGCTTGATGCCGACATCTTGCTGTTGAGCACACCGGTGTGGCTCGGTCATCCGTCCAGCGTGACGCAGCGCGTGCTGGAACGCCTTGATGCCGAATTGTCGAATACCGATGACGACGGCCGTCCCGCCATGGCGGGCAAAGTCGCGATCGTCAGCGTGCTCGGCAACGAGGACGGCGCACACAAGACCGTCGCCGACGTCTTCCAGGGACTCAATGACATCGGGTATAGCATTCCCGCGCAAGGCTGCACCTACTGGAACGGTGCCGCAGTGGAGTCCACCGACTACAACGACCTCGACGACGTACCCCAGCCGGTGGCGTCGGCGACGGCTGCGGCCGCCCGCAATGCGGTCCACTTGGCGCAGGTGCCCAAGTCCGCGAAATACCCTGCGTACGAATGATCTTCAGTCGGTACCCGCGTGGCGCACGGCCTCGGAGATGATGTCGACGACAACTCGCGGTCGGCTGATCAACGGAGCGTGGTCGGCATCGTGACTATGGACGTTGGCGTGCATGCGTTCGGCCATGAACTTCTGCGTGTCTGGGTTGATCATCCGGTCTTCTTCGGCGATCAGATACCAGGACGGGTGGTCTTTCCACCCGGGTCTGGGCACCGGTTGCTGAATGCATTGCACGGCGATGGGTCGTTGCACCGCCGCCAGTAGGGCGTGTTGTTCGGCAGTTCCCTGCTGGGCGAATGCCGTGCCAAACGCGTTGAGCGGCAGCCAGATCCAGCCTTGGTCGTCGGGCGCCAGCTCTGGCGCTTCGGGGTGCGGGGGATTGCGGTAGAAGACGTCGGCGACGGTTTCGCCCTCGTCGGGCGCCAACGCGGCGACATACACCAGCGCACGCACCCGCGGATGTGCGGTTGCCGCGATGACGGCACCGGCGTAGGCGTGGCCGACCACGACGACCGGCCCTGCGGTCCGCTCGATGGTGCGATCGAGCGCATTGACGTCGTCGTCGAGAGTGGTGAGCGGGATCGGCGCGGCTATCACCGCAATACCGGCCCGGTGCAGTTCGGTGATGACCAGGCTCCAGCTGGATCCGTCGGCCCACGCTCCGTGGACGAGCACCACGGTGGGCGACGCCGCTTGAGGGCTCATGGTCAGATCACAGCGATTTCTGCTGGTGCGTAAAGCCCCTTTCCGGTGACGAACGGCAAGTCGAGCGTCGTCCGGATTCCGGGCGGCGCGGCAACCACCGCCGGGAGGGCGTTGACGATGCGGCCCGCGGCACCGGCGATCGCGGCGTGGTTGTGGTCGCCCTTGCGGCTGGTCGGGACGATGTCCACGGCGTAGGAAGGCTCCCCAACGATCTCGACGCGATACGATCCGCCGCCGGATGCGGGCTGGGGCCAGTCGGGCCGCAGGTCTTCCCGCAGCCGGGTGATGTGCTCGATGACGATCGCGGGATGGCCGTTGACCATGCCGCGGATCTCGAACTGCAACGCGGCCATGGTCCCCTTGGCCACGCGTCCCACCGCGATGTCGAAGTCCTCCGGCGCCGGCTCACGCTGGTAGGACTCGGTGATCTCGTCGAGTTCGATACCCAGGCCCGCCGCCAGCTGGCGGATCGCCGCACCCCAGGCGATGCTGAGCACGCCCGGTAGTAGCAGCATCGGCACGTCGTCCAGCGGCCTACCGAACCCCATGTAGTGCATGACCTCGGCGCCGTCATAGGTCGCGTAGTCGGCGATCTCCATGCAGCGCACCTGCTCGATGCGCTGGCAGGTGCTGGCCAGCGCGAACGGGATGAGGTCGTTGATGAATCCCGGGTCGACACCGTTGATGAAAATACTCGAGTTGCCTTGCCGGGCAGCATCTTCGACGCGAGCGATGTACTTCTCGGGCATCACGCCCCACGGATACTGCAACATCCCCGGCGACGATCCGACGACGTTGATGCCGGCGGCGAGGATGTGCATGACGTCCTTCATCGCCTCGGGCAGGCGGGTGTCGCCCATCGCGCAGTACACGACGCATTCCGGCCCGGTGGCCAGCACGGTGTCGAGCTCGTTTACGGCCGCGATACCGGTGGAGACCTCCAGCCCAGCGAGCGATCCGGCATCCTTGCCGACTTTCTCCGGCGAGGAGACGCAGACCCCGGTCAGTTCGAATTGCGGATTGGTGATGAGCTCGGTCAACGCCAGACAACCGACGTTTCCGGTGCCGACGTGGGCGACACGGATCGCCATGGGTGTCCTCCGTCCGAAGAATGTGAGCGCGCGAACGGTTCTAGACGCTAGTTCACGTGGTTCAGTTTTGGGGGACAGGCAGGTCGGGACAGAGCGTGATGTAGCCGATGGTGGGTGAGATCCAGTCGTGCCAGTCCTGGTGGCTGATGTTGGAGGTGAGTTTCGAGCACAGCGTCGCTACGGTGGCGTCGACGGGGGTGGGCCACAACCGCACGGTGGCATCGAGGCTGCCGGATGCCAGGGTGTGCCCGTCGGGGCTAAACGCCACACTGTCCACCGCGCCGGTGTGGCCGCGCAGGGGCTGAGCGAGCGGGCCCGGGTGCGCGGGGTCGATGAGATTCCACAACCACACTGTGTGATCAGGGCTGCCCGAGGCCAGGGTGTGCCCGTCGGGACTCAACGCCACGCTGAACACGGCGCTGTTGGGAACGGTCAGGGGCTGACCCAACGGTGCCGGGTGGGCCGGATTGTTGAGGTTCCACAACCGCACCCGGGTTGAGACCGATACCGGTATCGGTGTCCAAGAAAGATCTCGTTGGCCAGCGGCGGATCCTGCGCGACCAGCCACCCCCGCAACGCCTGCGCCTGGCGATTGTCCTTGCTGGAATGACTTACAAAGATCCGCGACACCGGCCCGCCACCTCACCACGCCACAAGGAATCGCAACAGCATATGTGGGTCAGCGAACCGCTAAGACGAAACCAGCAAATGACCTTACCGCCTTCCGATTACGTCTTCACCGCGAATGCCGGCGCGACGAAACGTTCCAGCATCTGGCGTTCGACACGGCTGTCGCCCACGGGCCAGTACAACAACGAGAGGACCACGCGGACCACCCACATTGCGGCCTGCGGGTCCCGGTCGGTGAGCCCGGTCAGTTCGCTGGCGAAGCCCGCCAACAACGGGGATGCGGTGAGCGAGACGATCTCATCGGCCCGGACCGAGCTGAACATCAGCTGGCCCAGTGGATTCGATCGGATCAGTTTGAGCGCCACCGTGATCGCGGTGATCACCCGCTCCGGCCCGCTCAGCTTCTGGACGGCTTCACGCACGGATTCGATGATTCGTTCGGCAGCGCGGGCGACGACGGCATCGCGAATCTCGGCTTTACCGCCCGCGTAGCGGTAAATGGTGGCCCGAGAACAGTGCACACGGGTGGCCAATGTGTCGATGTCAAAGGCATCCGGGCCCTCCCGCGTGATGAGGTCGGTCGCCGCGTCGTAGATGCGTTCGGTCGCGATCTTGCGGCGATCGCCACCGACGAGCCAGTCGTCACGAGGCATCAGTGAAGCCTCCTCCAGCCAGAGAAGCAGTAGCTATTTATTCTCAATGTGAGACACAACGTGCAATTTCTCTCATCGTAGCTGCAGGTCTGCCCGTTCGGTGAGACGGCAGACCATCAGGCCTGCTCCCGACGGTTTTTCAACTTCTGAAGCGCCGTTGACGACGCCGCCGCCCAGCAATCAACCTGGACAAATGCTGATCGTGGACGATCCCATCGAGTTGTTCGGTGCCGAATCTCTGCAGGATCCCTACCCGCTCTATGAGCGGATGCGCGCCGTCGGCCCGGTTCATCGCATCGGTGATTCGGAGTTCTATGCGGCATGCAGTTGGGATGCGATCAACGAGGCGATCAACCGCCCAGCAGACTTCTCTTCGAACCTGACCGCGACCATGATCTACACGGCCGAGGGCACCGTCGCGCCATTCACCATGGCCTCCGTCGGCGATCCGTCTCACGCCCTGGCCACCGCCGACGACCCTGCGCACGCCGCGCACCGCAGAATGCTGGTGCCGCATTTGGCGGCCAAGAAGATCGGTGCCCTGGAGGTGTTCGTCGCCGAGACCGCCGAACGGCTGTGGGCTGATGGCGTGTGCGACGGGCGCATCGAGTGGATGAGCGCCATGGCCAACCGGCTGCCGATGATGGTGGTGGCGAGTCTGATCGGCGTGCCAGGCGAGGACGCCGACCAGCTCATGAAATGGGGATACGCGGGGACCCAGCTCCTCGAGGGATTGGTGTCTACCGAAGATCTCGCCGCCGCAGGGGTTTCGGTGATGGAGCTTGGGGGCTACATCACCGATCACTTCCGGCGGGCTGCCGCCGACCCGCAGGACAACCTGCTCGGTGACCTTGCCACCGCGTGCGCATCCGGCGAGCTCGGCAATGTGGTGGCCCTGTCAATGATGATCACGTTATTCGCCGCGGGTGGTGAATCCACCGCGTCGTTGCTTGGCAGCGCGGCCTGGATTCTGGCGACTCGGCCAGACATCCAGCAACAGGTCCGCGACAACCCCGAGTTGCTGGGAGCTTTCATCGAGGAGACGCTGCGATATGAACCGCCATTCCGCGGTCACTACCGACACGTCGTCGCCGACACCGTGCTGTGCG
This sequence comes from uncultured Actinomycetota bacterium, assembly GCA_963744835.1. GTDB lineage: Bacteria > Actinomycetota > Actinomycetes > Mycobacteriales > Mycobacteriaceae > Mycobacterium. Next base: position 1,178,285 of record CAVUVB010000002.1, on the reverse strand, counting down.
GCACGGACCTGCCCGCCGGGTCGCATCTGCTGCTGTTGTGGGGGGCGGCCAACCGGGATCCCGGCCACTTCGAAGCCCCTGATGAGTTTCGGCTCGACCGCGCCGGCGGCAAAGGACACATCGCCTTTGGCAAAGGGGCCCACTTCTGCGTCGGCGCCGCGCTCGCGCGTCTGGAAGCCCGGATCGTGTTACGCCAGCTACTCGATCGCACCAGCATGATCGAAGCCGCCGACGTGGGCCGTTGGCTGCCGAGCCTGCTGGTACGTCGGCTCGAGCACCTTGAGCTGGTGGCTGAGTAGGTCAGCTTCCGAAATTTTGACCTGACGCGACCGATATCGGTGCGCTGGGACTTTCCTGTACGCGGCTGGCGGCGAAGTCCGCGCCTTGGTTGATCGCGTTCCCGTCGGATGCGTACGTATCGTGGGCGGCGAAGTTCATCCCGTCAGAGCAGATCGGGTCCTCGGGCACACACACCTTGATGGTCTTAGCCGCATACGTCGGACCGATAACGACCGGCGGTTGGCCCAGGAAGTCCATGGTCCGGACATTCGGCATTGCGAATAGGACGACGGCGGCAACGTGGTCGGCTATTGCGGGCGCCAGCGGTTTGGGGACTGTCGCGGGATCGATCCCATCCGGTACTGCGGCGGAGGTGACGAATCCCATCACGGCAGCACCTTGGGAATAACCGCTGAGCACCATTTTGGTTTTCGGACAACTGCTCGCCATCGAAACGACGTGGGCGCCCGCGTCTCTAATACCGTCGAGACCCGTGGACCACTGCTCAGTGGCAGGGTAGTTGACCGGATACACCCCGACCGACTTTCCAGCCAAGCGTGCAGTCACGGCATCGACAAATGCCTGCCCAGTTGGCCCAACACCCTCAGGATCGCCGGTACCGCGGGCGAACACCACCTCAGCGTCGGGACACGGCTCGGCGGTTGCGGAGGGTACGGCAGGGACAGAAACATTGAGGCCCCACGCTGCCAGTACCACGGGACCCAGTAAATTAGCGATGCGACGTGCATTCATGCGGCAAAAGTTCCCCTGAACGTTGTTCCCCAAACAGCGGCTAGAGCCACAGGATAACGGAGAACCAAAGTAGTCGCGACCGTCTCTAGTGGCTGGGTCGCTTCCGGCTTATGCGTCCGCGATTAGGTCGAGGCGGTGTTTGCGCTTGTCGGCGCTTCGGAGATCTTCACCAGCTTTACTTCGGGTCGAGCCGGGACCTCGTCGGTGAGGAACCATCGGAAGGCCAGGTTGCCGCGTGGATAGTCAAGCGTTGTCAGCGAATTGGGGTGCGCCGTCATGCCGCGGGAGATGACGATCGTCACCGAGCCGTCCGCGTTGAGCACCGCGCTGTGCCCGTTGACCGAACTGCGCGCATCGGTGACGCCGTAGGTGGCCATGAATTGGTTCCACACCACCAGATTCCAGAACCGGCATCGAGGCGGCCAATGGGTGACGACCAGCGCCTCGTCCTCGTCGAGCACGAAACTTCCGTAGGAATAGCAGGCGTCGCGGGCTGACCAGCCGAAGTTCGAATCCGGTACCTGATAAGGGTCGGCGAATTGATTGGACGCGTGCGCGATCTCGTGGCCGAGCGAATGGGTATCATCGACGCGGGCTCCGACCGCCAGCGGGACGATCGCGAACATTGTGCGCAGCCAGGCTGCGCTGGCCCGCAGGCGTTCGGCGGTCTCGGCATCCCCGTGTCGAATCGGTTCGGGCTCGTCGAGCGCCTCGATACGCCAACTGACCGGGCGACCGGTCACCGGGTCGGCCTGATAGTCACGGGTCATCAGCACCGCCGCCCCGGGTGTGGGCCCCAACTCGAAAGAGAAGTTTCCAGCCGCGTCGATCTCCAGGTCGTCGTCGCGCACGATGGCCACGATGCGGTCCGACCATGCGCCGGGTGAGGGTTCGTTGTAAGCCGTGAGCGAAAAGTAGACACTGTCGCCGCGGTTGCCGCTGATCCGGTAACGACGCTCGGGATCGACCGGACAGATGCAGTAGTAGGCGTCGGTGTTATCACCTCCCCATCGCCGGTCACGCCGAAACGGCGTATTGACGTCCACGAACACGGGTCGGCTGGGCTCGGCGAAGAGATAGGTGTCGAAGGCCACGCCCAGCGTGGTGGCGAGCATGCGATAGCCGTCGGCGACGTGTTGATCGTCAGTGAGGGCGCGGTCGCCCTCGAGGAAAGAACGGTCGAGTTCACCGAGGGTCTGCAGTAAGTCGTGCCATGCGGCCGTCGACTCGTACGTCGACTCACTCATCAGCGCCGCTCGCCCCCGCAAGCGGGTGGGGTCCCCGCGGGGCTGGGGAGTGCCCCCACTGCATCGTCGTCGTCGCGGTCACGTGCTGATTCCTCTCGTGATGAAGGCGGCCGTCCGCGCTATCCAGGCGTCGTCGAGCGCCGCTCCGCGGGTGAGCAGCGCCAGAAATGTGGTGCCGGCGACGGCCTCGACGACTTCGGCCGCGGTGATGTCGGGGCGGACCTCGCCGCGCCCGACGGCGTCCGCCAGGCGATCCGATAGGCCGCGGGAAAGGATCTCGCCGAAGCGTTCCAGCAGCGCCGAATGCAGCGTGAGGTCGGCGGCCATCTCACCGACCAGACCGGGCAGCGCGGCCCGCGCGGCCGGTGTTGTCAGCACCGCCGCGGTGCGGCGCACCATCTCGCGCACGTCGCCGGCCAGCGAACCGGTCTCGGGGAGCGCGGTCGCGTCGGTGATCGGAAACACCGCCTCGTGCACCAGGTGCGCCTTGCCGGGCCAACGCCGGTAGATCGCCGGTTTACTGGTGCCCGCGCTCCGCGCGATCGCGTCGACCGAGAGGTCGGCATATCCCGTCTCGGCCAGCAGTTCGACGGTCGCGCGCAGCACGGCGCTGTTGATGCGTTTGTCACGGGGTCGGCCAAGCTCTGTCTTCATTACGAAACTCAGAGTAACATAAGTCGCCGTGTCCGATGCGGCCCCAACTCTCGTCCATCTCGACGATCTCGCGGAGCCCCGTTTCAGCCCTCGGGTCGAGCAGATCCGCGGCCTGATGGCGGCAATGGCGCCAGAGTGCCCCCTGGACGCCAAGGCGCTGCACGCCAAAGCCGCCGCCGACACCGGGCTGGCCGATTTCGGGCCAGACGACTACCGCGGGCGCCTCGACGTCTACCTCACGGCGCTGCGCGAGATCGACGGCTTGGATGGGCCGGGAATCGTCAACTTTTACGCGCAGCTGTTGCAGTGGCTGAAAAACCGGCTCCTACTCAACGATCTGCTGGCGCGGCACCCCGAGATCTACGACATCGAGCTGCTGCCGCCGGTGGTCATCGCGGGTCTGCCGCGAACCGGTACCACCCACCTGCACAACCTGCTGGCGGCGCCCCCCACCTTCCGCACTATCCCGTATTGGGAGAGCGCCGAACCGTTTCCGCTGCCCGCCGAGGCGGGTGTCGACCCTGATCCCCGCAAAACACGCATGGACGCCGCGGTCGAGTTCATGAACGCCGCGATGCCGCACTTTCCGCTGATGCACGAAATGACCACGGAGCATGTTCACGAAGAAATTCAGCTGCTGGCCAACGACTTTTCCACGATGCTGTTCGAGACGCTCGGGCACGTACCGCGCTGGCGCGATTACTACCTGATCCACGACCAGACCTCGTCATACCAGCATCTGGCCCTTCAGTTGAAAGCGTTGCAGTTTCTCCGCGGCGGCCGACGCTGGCTGCTGAAATCGCCCCAGCACCTCGAGCAGCTGCCGGTGCTAGACGCTGTCTTTCCCGGGGTGATCGTGATCTGCACCCACCGCGACCCGGCCCCGGTAGCACTGTCGATGATTGCGATGCTGACCTATACCGCGCGGATGCATTGCTCTGTGGTGCCGGTGCAGGAAATCGCGGCATCGTGGGTCGACCGCTTGCAGACGATGTTGGACGCCCTCGTTGACGATCGTGATGTCATCCCGCCGGATCGCTCGATCGACGTCCGCTTCGACGACTTCATGGCCGACGAGCTCGGCGTCGCCGAACGGGTCTACGGCCTCGCCGACGAGCCGCTGACAAGCGCGGTGCGCACGGCGATGACCGATTACCTGACCGGCCATCGACGCGGCCGGCTGGGACAGATCGCGACGTCGGCCGAAATGTTCGGACTTCACGAGCGCGGCTTGCGCGCCCGGTTCACCCGCTATGTCGAGCGGTTCTTGGCGTGAGTGGCAGCAAACGGATCGCTTAGCTGGCCACTGGCGGCTGATCGGCGGGGGGCGTCGGGTCAGGCAGCGGGGGCGGTTGGTTGTCCACCGGAACCGCGTCCGGCGCGGGGGCTCGGGAGCCATCGGCGCGGGATCAGGACCGGGCGGAGGTGGCTCGGGAGCCGGAGCGTCCACCAGAACCGGAGCGGGCGGCGGCGGAGCGTCCTGGAACGCGTCCGGGTCTACGGGGAGGTACATGTGATGGCTGAACTGGGGCTGGTAGGCCCCGCCGCCACCGATGCGCACACCGCCGCCTTCACCGCTGGACACCGGTGTTCCATCCGGCAGCGTCACCGCCGTATGACCGCCGTTCCAGCCGATCACCAAAGCGCCCGGGGCGGTTCCGTACTGAAAGCCGCGTGCCAACAACGCCGATTCTTCATTCCCGGTGTTGAACCTACTGCCGAAAGCCGGCCTCTCAATCGCGACATTCGATACCAAAGAAGCCAGACCCGAACAGTCGACCCCTGCGGCCGAATCACCGCCGCGGACATACGGCGTGCCCGACATCTGCTGAAGCAGACCCATCAGCGTTGCTAAGACAAACATGCGCCGGGACATTAACAACAAGATCAAAACGCACCAAAATATGTGGCTACCATCACTTCTCGTGCAAGCAATGACCTGTGTTAGAAATCAGCACAAAAAGTGCTGGTAGACAAGGTTTTAAGAACCTGCAATTCTACGGATCTTTGGGGGATTAAGCCGTTCTTTACTTTTCGCTAAGTCACGACTGAGTGTACGTACGACTCTACGCCACAAGTGACTGCAGGAAAGATTTCTGCGCATTCGTGAGCGGTATTGCGCTGCAATGATTGTGCAGCGCAGTTGACTACTCGGCGGGCGGCAACTGCGGTGGGCCATCAGCTGCACGCATCTCGATCGGACCGTCGCGTTCGGTCAGCTCACGCGGGTTGTCACGTCGACTCGGCGGCAGTGCAACGTCGTTTCCCTGCTGCGTAGATAGGCGACGGGACGGCATCGGCTGCGCTGCACGGTGTTGCGTGCCGACATCGGCGATGACATCTTCGGGGTTCGATTGCAGCGGATCTGCGGGAGGGCCCAAGGCCGGCGCTCTCTTCGGTATCGACAGTGAGCTTGCGAGTGCGCTTGAGCGTAAAGGTGATTTCCTCGAACTCCTCGATCACCTGACGTGCGCTGCGCAACGGGTGGGTTGAGGTGTCGATCGCACGAGCGACAAAGCCGGGAACCAACGGACGGATCCAGCGCGCGGCCGCTTTGGTGACATCTGGAATGGTCGGAATCGCCGGAGTCGCAAGCACATCGCGCGATTCAACCGGGGCGGGCAGGTTCTCGGTCTCGGCCACAACAGCTTTCACCTCGGGCTCGGGCAATTGGGTCGCGGCGAGGCTCGCGGCCTCCGCCTCGGCGGCGATCGGAAGATAGATGTCTTCGGCCACCGGCTCTGCTACGTGTGCGGTGCCTTCGAGTTCTGCGGTCACTCTTCGCCGGAGCTGCGCTCGGTCTATCTCGGTCTGTGCCTCCACCGCTAGGCGTGCCTGAGCGAGTTGCTGCTCAGCCCACAGGGTTTCGGCGGCCGCACGCACCTCGGCGCGTTTCACCGCGATAGCCGTCTCTGCGTCCAACTCGGCGCGTTCGCGCTCGGCACGGGCATTTGCGTGGCGGTCATGGGTGGTTTCACCGCGCCAGAGTCGCAGTATCAACGGCAACAGGCTAAGCAATATGAAGAACGCGATTGTGAGGAGCCGCAGCATCAGCGCGCCGGCGTTGCCGATCGTCACGTCCTGCATGGTGACCCATCGCACGCCCAGCCCGCGATCGGCCTCTGCAACGGCGGTTTGGCGTGCCCGGGCCACTGCCTGCTCGCCGTCGCTGATTTGCGCGTCGAGCTGGGGAGCTCGGCGCGCGCGAGCACCGACCGCGGTGTCCAGCTCCCGCTGGGTATCCGCGAGAATCTGGTTGGCCGTGCGGGTTTCGGGCCCAGAACCCGGCACTCCGGTGATGCGGGTCTGCGGGCAAGTCGGGCTGGGGTGATATTCGCAGCGCGCAACGACCAAGGCCTCATCGCGCTGGATGCGAGCGCTGTCGACGGCCTTGTCCAGCGCGACGCGCGCGTCGCGGACCTGCGCCAGGCGGTTCGATGCCTGCACGACCGCCGGCACCGAGTCGGCATTGCCTGCGGCTTGTTGCTCGAGATGCCGGTCGATCGTCCCGGAGTACAGCGCCAGCGCGGCAAACTCGCCCACGATCAGGCCCACGGCAACCGCCACCAATCCACGTACCGCGACGCCGGGCAGCCCGCGGGCCGGCCCGCTCGCGATCGCGCGGGTGATCGCGCCCACTAGCAGGCCGAACACCAGCGTGAACGGCATTATGGCCAGTACCGGCCACCGCGCCGCTTCCGCCACGGCGAGCGTGGTCACCAGCCAGGCCAGCGCGGCGTTGAGGATCACGACCACACCGGCGATCGCATGTGCAGATCGTTCGTGGCGCTCGCCGAGTTCGCGGCGCTCTCCGCCGCCGACCCAGGTAAGCAACGCCGCGATCCGAGAACCGGTGGGCCGCGTTTCGACTACTTGATGGGCGCACATCGGATGAGAAAACACCTCCAGGTTCTGCCAGCCTGACAGGACACGGCCGGGGGCAGCGAATCAGCGGCTGAATATGTGGCGCGGTTCACAGCGAGACCGGAATCCCCCAGCCCGGATCGCGCCGGTGCGACAGCTGAATTCTCTCACAACCGCCGACCGCCAAGCCGCCGCGCGGCCGACTGACCCCGATCAAGGCCGATCAAGCAGGACAATGCACCGCCACAGGTAGCATCACGCAAAAAGCAACGCAAAGGAGCGCGGTGTGACATTACGGCGGTTGGCACCGGTAATTGGTGCAGTGATCCTCGTCGTGGGCCTCGTCGGTTTGTTGGTGCCGGTCTCGGTTTCGGACGGAAACGGTGGCAGCCTCGGATGCGGCAACGCCGCGATCTCGGATCTGTCCAGCGCTCGCGAGGCCAACAATAAGTCCGTGGCCAACATTCCTATCCTCAACCAAGTCATCCCGCACACCGATTTCGTGGCCGAATGCCAATCGGCGCTCTCCGGCCGGCGGTCATGGACCATTCCGCTGACCGCGATCGGCGCGATCGCGTTGCTCGCGGCATTCTTCGTGCGCGGAGGGCGATCAGTTGGCCGTGGCGGTGTATCCCGCTAGGCGCCAATTACTTTGGCAGCTCGTCTAGCTGCGCTCGATGCGCCTGATGACCCGTGCGGTGGCCCGTTCGATCGTTTCGCGCCGCTTCTCCGGCGACCGCAGCCGTTCGGCCCGACCCAATGCGGGGCCGATGGTGATGCCCTGCTCATAGGCCGTCACCACTCGCGGGTCCACATACGAGCGTCGAGCCACCGCGGGCGTGTTGCCCAATTCGGCAGCCACCGCTCGCATCACCGCCGCCTCTTCGCGACGGCGAGCCGTCTTCGACGTCGGCTCTCGCGCCAGCGCGAATGCTTCGGCGGCCAGTACCGTGCCATGCCAGGTCCGCAGATCCTTGACGCTGAACTCCTCACCCACCAGCTCTCGAAAGCGGGTGTTGAGGTCGTCGGCATGAACCTCGGACCACCCGTCCGGCGTGCGATAGGCGAGTAGCCGGGGAGTGTTGGTTTCAGCGCGCAATAGCGATCGCACCGCCCGGATCACCAACGGATCCTCCAACGAAACCGTCCGGCGCACACCGCTCTTGGCGGGATAGTCGAATTCCACGCTGTCGCTGTGCAAGTGCACATGGTCACGAAGCAACGTCGCCAATCCGAAGCTGCCGTTGTCCTGGGCGTACTCCTCACCGCCGGCCCGGAAATAGCCCTGATCGATCAAATGCTGAGCCAGGGCGATCACCCGGTCACGTCCCAAGCCGCGGCCACGCAAGTCCACCAGGAGATGCAGCCGCCAATCGGGCAGCTGCTTGGCCAGACTCAATGCCCGGTCGTATTTTTCCTCAGAGCGCTCGGCCTGCCATTGCTCGTGGTACAGGTATTGACGACGCCCTGCCGCGTCGGTGCCGACAGCTTGAATGTGGCCGTTGGGATGCGGGCAGATCCACACGTTCTTCCAGGCCGGCGGGATCACCAGCGCCTCGATCCGCGCCAGTGCCTCCGGGTCGTCGACGCACTCTCGGCCGACATCGGCATAGGAAAAGCCGCGGCCACGGCGAATACGACGAAACCCCGGGCCGCCGACACTGCTCTTGCGCAACCTCATCTTGCCCCTCGCTACGGCCGTAAAGCTGACGTGTCGTTGGTGACGTGCAGACGCGTTAGCTGCGCTTTCACCCGCTTCAGGTTTACCCACGGCGGGATTTGCCTAACACCACTGGCAAAGGCGAGTCCGGCCGACACGATCGGATCAGCCGCGGTGTCGGAACGCAACGTGAGACGGTATCTAGTTATGCAGGGCTACGACTACGTGAGCTACCAGGATTTCGGGCGGCGATTCTTCGAAGTGGCCGTGACCGAGGAACGTGTCGGGGCCGCATTCGCCGCGATCGCCGGCAACGAGTTCGACATGGAACCGATGGCTCAGGGCCCTGGCAAAATCGCCAAAGTCAGCGCCAAGGTGGCCATCAAGAAGCCGCAGGTCAGCCGTAACGTTGCCGACAGCATCACCTTCGACATCCACATCCCGCTGCTGATCGATCTGCTGCTCGACCTACGACTGGACAAGCAGCGTTTTCGGGTTGACGGTGACATCGCGTTGACTGCGACGGCGCGCGCTGCCGAACCACTGTTGCTCATCGTCGACGTCGCCAAACCACGGCCGTCGGATATCACCGTCCACGTCTCTTCGAAAACCCTCCGTGGCGAAGTGTTGCGCATCATTGCCGGCGTTGACGGGGAGATCCGGCGCTTCATCGCGCAGTATGTCAGCGAGGAAATTGATTCGCCTGAATCGCAAAAGGCGCAAGTCATCGACGTGGCAGAGCAACTCGATCAAACCTGGACCGGGATCTGACCGCCGGTTGTGCGGGTTTATCTCCCGGCCGCGCTCGGGTATAAAGACGCGGTGGCTAGCGTGGATGTCTCGACGTCATCAGACCTTTCGCCGGCAGCGGCATGGAAGCTGGCGGCGGATTTGAATCGGTTCGGCGACTGGATGACGATATTCGCAGGCTGGCGCGGTCCGGTTCCTTCCAGCATCGAGAAGGGCACCCAGGTCTCGTCGTGCATCAAGGTCAAGGGTTTTCGCAACGTCATTCATTGGACCGTCACCCGCTATGACGAACCGCATGAGATCGAGCTCAGCGGTCGCGGCCGGGGCGGGATCCGGATCGCGGTAGACATGAAGGTCACCGACGAGCATCCCGGATCGACTTTTGACCTAACCGCCAACCTGAAGGGCAGTGTGCTCAACGGGCCATTCGGACGGCTGGTGGCCCGAATCATCAAGTCAGACGTTCATGAGTCGGTCTGCAACCTGGCTGCCATGCGCTGATCGCGCACCGGCCGAAGCCGGTAGATCGATTTCGGGATGGGTATGCGGGAGCCATGGACCATAGCAGGGCGCCGGTCCTGGAAGCCTTGACCGACTATCACCGACAAGATCGGTACGGGTTCAGCCCGCCCGGACACCGTCAAGGTCGAGGGGCCGACGAGCGTGTGTTGGAAGTGCTGGGACACGAGCCATTCCGCGATGACGTGCTGGCCAGCGGCGGTCTGGATGACTGGCGCTCCACCGGTCAGTATGTGCGGCAGGCCGAGAAGCTGATGGCCGACGCGGTCGGAGCGTCGACGGCATTCTTCTCGACCTGCGGCAGCTCGCTATCGGTCAGGGCCGCGATGATGGCCGTGGCCGGCGGGTCTGACGGAGGTCTGCTGGTTCCGCGCGATAGCCACAAATCGATCGTGGGCGGACTGATATTTTCCGGTATCCAACCGCGGTGGATCGCGCCGGGTTGGGATACCGATCACCAACTTTCTCATCCACCGTCGCCCGAGCGGGTAAGGCGGGCATGGGAAAAGCATCCCAGTGCGGCCGGAGCGTTGATTGTCAGCCCGTGCTCGTATGGCACTTGCGCGGATCTCATGCGTATCGCGGAGATCTGTCACCAGCGGGGCAAGCCCTTGATCGTCGATGAGGCGTGGGGAGCCCATCTGCCTTTTCACGACGATTTGCCGATTTGGGCGATGGATGCCGGTGCCGACGTCTGCGTGGTCAGCGTGCACAAGATGGGCGCCGGGTTCGAACAGGGATCGGTGTACCACGCTCAAGGCGACCTGGTGGACCATGCTCGGCTGTCGGCGTGCGCTGACACTTTGATGACGACGAGTCCCAATGTGATGATCTACGCCGCGTTGGATGGTTGGCGGCGCCAGATGGTGCAGCGTGGTCGCGAATTATTGGGTGCGGCATTGAATCTAGCGAACAATATGCGGCAGCGCGTCGAGCAGATTCCCGATATCGAGATCCTCGACGACGAGCTGCTCGGTGCCGAGGCATCGCACGACCTGGACCGCCTCCAGCTGCTGATCGACGTGTCGGCCACCGGCAGGTCGGGATATCAGGCACGTGACTGGCTGCGTCAGCATGGCCGCGTTGACGTCGGATTGGCCGACCACCGCCGCATCCTGGCAACGTTGTCGTTCGCCGACGATCAGTCCACTGCCGATCGTCTCGTTCGTGCGCTGGAAGCATGGCGCGAAGCGGCCGAATCGCTCGATCCGCCATCGGCGATTGACTTGCCGTCGCCCGAGGAACTGCAACTCGACAATGTGATGCTGCCCCGCGACGCATTTTTCGGGCCCACCGAACTCGTCGCGGCAGAAAAGGCAGCGGGCCGCGTTGCGGCAGAACAAATCACTCCGTATCCGCCCGGTATTCCCGCCGTGATTCCCGGTGAGTTGCTCAACGAAGCTGTCGTTGACTACTTGCAGTCGGGCGTGAAAGCCGGAATGTCGTTGCCGGATCCAGCCGATCCTGGCCTGCAGAAGATTCGCGTGGTTGCCTGACCTAGGGGAGAGGCACCTCATGAGCGGCGACGGCGGAATCCCGTTCGGCTTGGCGGACCCGCCTACCTTCCATCGTCAGCCAGGCGGTACCTGCGCCGGCGGCGAGCAGTGCGACGACTAGTCCACCGACTCCGACACCGATCCGTGCGAGCGCGAAACTCGCGAACGCAATCACGAATGCCACCACACCGGCCGCCACCACGATCAGACCCGCTGCTTTCGCCGTGTTCTCCATCGACTCGCCGGCGAGCGGCTGTGTAGTGCGGTGATGGTCGACAGGGTCACGCGCGGTATCTCCCATGTAGATCTACTACCCGGATCACGGCGGGTAAAAACGGCGTGCAGGTGTGGCGAACGCCATTCAGGAGGACGCTGCAAAGCCGGCCAGCAGGGCGCGCATGGACAGTGCGACGGCATGCCTGGTCGCGACGGGGTCGTGGGAGTTGGCGATCAGCATCGCGCCGCGGGTCAGCGCGCCCAACAGCAGTCGAGTGACGGTCTCCGGATCGTCGACTTGCAGGGTGCCGGCCTCGGTGGCCGCCCGCAGCGCCGCGACGATGACAGCGAAGGCGTAGCGCTCATCCAGTTCGGTGTAGCGCGCGGGGCCGAGCACCGCGGGACCGTCCAGAATCAGGATGCGTTGCAAATCTGGCTGCAAGACGGCGTCCAGGAAAGCCTCGAAACCCAGTGCCAGCCCGTCGAGGTCATCGGTTGCGTCTTCAGCGGCCGCCATCGACGCGGCCATCAGCTCAGTGTGGGCACTTTCGAAAACCGCTTCGAAAACTGCCGTCTTGGTGGGGAAGTGGTGGTACAGCGCGCCGGTGGTGACTCGGGCAGTGCGGGCCAAGTCCTCCACAGAGGTCTGTCGAAAACCGTTTCGGCCGAATAACTCTCGACCGGCACGGATCAGCGAATCTCGAGTCTGCGCGACTTGCTGGGCACGCAGCGACGAGGGGGGAGGTGTCGACTCTGCCATGCCTCTCACTTTCATGCATAACGACCGTAGTAGCCTCTTGACATAGCGACACTATGTGACATAGTAGCACTATCTTACGTCCGTTAGGCAGAAGGTTGCTCCAATGAAAAGTGTCACCGCAGTGTCCGCCGGACCGGTCGACGACGTCCGGCGTGCCGACCCCCGCGCCAGGGCGGCTCTGGCCGACGCAGTCGCCCGCAGCGCGCAACTATGGCGCAGCATTGCCGACCCGGCAGCGCCGGTACCCGGGCTCGCCTGGACGGCCGCCGAGACGGCTGCGCACGTGATCGGCGACATGCGCGAATACACCGAGGCGCTAACCAGGCGGGTGAACGGCGACCGTACCGCGCTGGAAATCCCCGACGAGTCCCCGGCACTGGCCAGGACGGCGGTCAACGACCGGCACTTGATCGATGTCGCAGAGCGTGACCCGCGCCGACTCGCCGACATGCTGGAGCAGACTGTCGCAAGCTATCTCGCCGTCGCCACTGACACCTTTGACACATCCGAGCGGACCGCGATCCTGACAGCCGACGGCTTGGTTCTCGAACCGGCCGTCATGACCTGCCTATTGCTGGGGGAGCAATTGGTTCACGGGCTGGATATCGCACGCGCCGCCCATCAGCCGTGGACCATCGATCCCGACGATGCGCTGCTGGTGATACCGGCCGTGCTCTCGCTCGCCCCGAAATACTTGCAGCGCTCGCGGACCAAGGATTTGAACATCAGCTTCGAGCTGCGGATGCGCGGCGGGTGTCGCTATCGGATGGCGATCACCAACGGCACCGGCGTCGTCACTGCGGCGGGGGAGAAGGCCGACTGTGTAATCACTGCCGATCCGGTCACGTTCCTTCTTCTCGGCCTGGGTCGAGTGCCGCAGTTCACTCAGCTGCTCCGCGGCAGGCTGCGCGCGGGCGGGCACAAACCATGGTTGGCCGCAAAGTTCGGTACCTTGCTGGCCAGCCCGTAGCGAGCCCTGCGTCCGTCGCTACAGTGGAAACGGTGACGTCGGTCGTAGTCGTTGGCAGCGGATTTACCGGATTCGAGTGCGCCCGACGGCTGGCTCGCCGATTACGTAAGTCAGACGTCGACATCACGATCATCTCGCCGGTCGACTACATGCTGTACACCCCGCTGCTGCCGGACGTGGCGGGCGGAGTGGTCGATCCGCGGTTCGTGACGATTCCGCTGGCCGGCTCGCTCAACGGAGTACACAAGGTACGCGGACGGGTCGACAGCATCGATCTGGCACAGCACCAACTGGAGTACACCGACCTCGAACAACGCTCCCGCGGTCTGTCGTGGGACCGGCTGGTGCTGACGCCCGGTTCGGTCACCCGCCTGTTCGATATCCCTGGATTGGCCAAATACGCAAGGGGTTTGAAATCGCCAGCCGAGGCGCTCTATCTGCGCGACCACGTTCTGGAGCAGTTGGAGTTGTCCTGCCTGGAAGATGACGCCGCGCTGGTACAGGCCCGACGCACGATCGTGGTGGTAGGCGCGTCCTATTCCGGCACCGAACTCGTCGTGCAGCTTCGCGCACTGGTCGACGCCGCCGCCAAGCAGATGAACTTCGACGGGGCCGAGGTGAGATTTCTCCTGCTCGACAAGGCCGAACAGGTGATGCCGGAGGTCGGCGAAAAGCTGGGCGCTCGCGCGATGCGGGTGCTGCAGCGCCGGGGCGTCGATGTCCGGCTAGGCCTGACCCTCAACGAAGTACATTCCGACCACGTGGTGCTCAGCGACGAATCCCGAGTGGACACCCGGACAGTCGCGTGGGTCACCGGGGTGACCGCCGCTCCGCTGATCGAGACGTTGGACCTGCCGACCGAGAAGGGCCGGTTGAAGGTGCAGACCGATCTTCAGGTACCCGGACACCCCGAGGTGTTCGCAGCCGGTGATGCCGCGGCGGTCCCCGATGTAACCCAGCCCGGCAAGATCACACCGCCCACCGCCCAGCACGCGATCCGGCAGGGCAAGGTGTTGGCTAACAACGTGGCGGCCAGTCTCGGGCGCGGAAAGAAGCGAGAGTACAAGCACCGCAATATGGGATTGGTGGTCGACCTCGGACCGCATAGGGCCGTGGCGAATCCACTGAACATCCCGCTGTCGGGCTATCCCGCGAAGCTGGTCACCCGCGGGTATCACTTGTACGCCATGCCGCGAGCCGTCAACCGCTGGTCGGTTGCGCTGGCCTATCTGACCGATGTCTTGTTCGCACGGTCGCTGGTGTCGTTGGGCCTCTCGACGCAGGACGATGCCGAATTTGCCACCAGCGAAGGCATTCCGCTGCCGAAGACCGGCTGAGGCGCCGGGCGCTCACAGGTCGAGGGTGAGTCGCTGTCCCTTCGCCGCGCGTGAGATACACACCAGCGTCATCCCCTCGGCGCGCTCGGCATCGGTGAGCAGCGTGTCGCGGTGGTCGACACAGCCGTCAAGCACCCGGGTACGGCAGGTTCCGCAGAAGCCCTGCCGGCAGGAGTACGGCGGCCAGATATCGGCCCGCTGCAACGCTGACAGCAGGGTCTCCTCGGCACCGACCTGCACCGCGGCACCCGTCGAGGCAACGCGGACGTTGAACTCCTCGCCGTCGACCACCGGCGGCGCAGCGAAACGCTCAAAGTGCAGCTCGACGTCGTCACGGCCGGCGAGCCGAGCGCGAATCGCGGTCAGCATCGGCGCCGGTCCGCAGGCGTAGACCGCCGTGCCGTCAAGGCAGTCGCCGAGTAGCTGGGTGGCGGTCGGAACGCCGCTGGAATTCCCGTCATCGTCGGTGCGGATCTCGATTCGGTCGCCGAACTGCGCTAGCTCGTCGAGGAATGGCAGGCTGTTTCGGCTGCGACCGGCATAGACCATCGACCACTCGACACCAAGGCGTTCGACGTGGCGCATCATCGGCAGGATCGGTGTGATGCCGATGCCGCCCGCGACGAATCGCAAACGCCGCGTGGGCGATCCGTAGCCGGGCACCGTCAACGGGAACGCGTTGCGCGGTCCGTTCGTGGTGACGCGACTGCCGACGGCTAAGGCGTCGTGCACTTCGGCCGAGCCGCCGCCGCCATTGGGGATGCGCCGCACCGCGATCCGATAGCCGTCCGAGTAGCTGGGGTCACCGCAGAGCGAATATTGCCGGACCCGTCCGCTGGGCAGGTGAATGTCGATATGTGCGCCGGGACGCCAGGGCGGCAGAGATGCACCGTCGGCACCGGCGAATGACAGCGCGACGACGTCCTGATCGTGTGCCACGACGGTGCGGTCCACGACGGTCAACGCGATGCTGCCGTCGCGGTGGGCCGGCGGCGCGACCCGCCTCATCGCCCCCGAGAGTGCCCACAATCCCGTGATTGCGGCATCGGCGAGGCCAAGTAGCACGTCGTGCGATGAGCGTCCCGAGGCGCTGGGTGGTGCCTGCCCGATCCGGTCGACGATTCCCACCAGTCCCCATCAACTCCCCATCAAAGATGTGCCGCGCGAGCAGCTGGTGAACTGGCCAGGTATGCGACGGCCTGCGCCGTCGAACCCATCTCCTCCGGCGAGAAGCCGGGCCGGAAGTACATCAACGTGTTGGAGCCGAACAGCTTCCGGTATGTGGGCAGCAACCCCTTCTTCGAGTCCAGCGCCCGCAGCCATTGCAGCTTCCACCAACCGATGTCGAGGTTCGGGTCGGCTTTCATCAGGTACCAGGTGCCCCGCTGGAAGAAGACGAACACCATCGTCACCGCCATCAGCATCGAACGGATCCGATCGGGGTAACTGTTGTGGAAATAGACGGCGACATCGTGGGCAACATTGCGGTGTTCGACTTCCTCGCTGCCATGCCAGCGGAAAAGGTCGATGATCGTGGGATCTGCACCGTAATCCTCCCAGCCGCAATTGAGCGCAAAGTCACCGAGCACCGCGGTGTAGTGCTCTATCGCGGCGATGAGCCAAAGGCGGTCACACAAATGGCTGAGCCGGCGTTTCGGGTCGGGGGAGGTGCTGGGCGCGAGCGTGCGAGAAAAGATGAAATCAACCTGGTCCAGCAGCGGCTTGGGGTCAACGCCGCGGGCCACCATCAAGTCGTAGAGAACTCGTTCGTGGACGTCGGCGTGCGTTGCTTCCTGGCCGATGAATCCGCGCATATCCTCGGCCAGCTTGGAGTCCTTGACCAGCGGCAGCGCCTCGTTGAACACGGCGACAAACCAGCGCTCGATCGGGGGCAGCACGATGTTGAGCAAGCTGGCGAAATTCGAGGCCACCGGGTGGTCGGGAATCCAGTGCAGCGCGACGTCAGAGACATCGAAGTGCACCTTGCGGGCCTGGATCTGCACCGGACCCGGGTCGTATTCGTCCTCGAACCGGCCGGTGAACTGACGCTGTCGCAACATCAGACCTCCTCCCCGGAAGCGCTCCATCCTGATCACGGTAGGTGTCGAGCGCTACCGACACGGGCATCTGGCTCGATCGTACGTGGGGCAACCACCACGAGTTAAGCTCCGCCGATGAAATTTGTCGTGGCAGCCTACGGAAGTCGGGGCGATGTCGAGCCCTGCGTCGCCGCCGGCCGAGAGCTGCTGCGCCGAGGTCATGACGTGCGCTTAGCGGTCCCACCGAACATGCTCGACTTGATCGAGTCGGCGGGGCTGGCTGCGGTCGCCTACGGGCCAAACTCACATGAGGTCGAGGGTTTCCGCCGCGACTTCTCGAAAATCCAAAATCCGATCACCGCGGTGCGCGAAGTTACGGAGCACATTACCGAGGTTTGGGCGGAGAAGGGCAGAACGCTGACGGCGCTGGCAGATGGGGCCGACGTGATCTTGGCGGGCGTCACCGAGCAGGGACTCGCCGCCAACGTCGCGGATTACTACGGCATTCCGCTGACCGCGTTGCACTTTTTTCCGGCGCAAATTCTGGAGTTCGGGTGGCTGGATTGGCGCATCACGAAGGCGGCCGAGCATGCTCACCGCCGGGCGATCGGATTGCCGCAGGCAACCGAACCCTCGCAGCAGCCATTGGAAATCCAGGCCTACGACGAGCTCTGCTTGCCCGCGATGGCAGCCGGATGGGTGAAATCGAATGGTCGACGGCCCTTCGTCGGCGCACTGACCCTCGAGTTGCCGACGGATGCCGACGACGAGGTCTTGTCGTGGATTGCCGCGGGAACGCCGCCGATTTTTTTCGGCTTTGGCAGCATGCGGGTCACGTCTCCGGCCGACACGGTCGGCATGGTCAGCGCCGCCTGTGCACAGTTGGGCGAGAGGGCGTTGATTTGCTCGGAGACAAACGATTTCACCGATATCCCGCATGCCGACCACGTCAAGATTGTGCGCACGGCGAGCAACGCGGCCGTCTTTCCGGCCTGCCGCGCGATCGTCCACCATGGCGGTGCGGGAACCACGGCAGCGAGCCTGCGCGCCGGAATTCCCACGCTGATCCTCTTCGCAATCTGGCTTGATCAGCCGATCTGGGCGGCTGCGGTCAAACAACTGGAAGTTGGCTCCGCGCGGAACTTTTCGGAAACTACCGAGGAATCATTAGTTTTGGACCTGCGCTCCATCCTCACTCCGCAATACGCCGCTCGAGCACGTGAAGTCGCCACCCAGATCAGCAAACCGGCCGAAAGCGCTGCCAGCGCCGCTGATTTACTGGAAGAGGCCGCCCGCCAGGGACGCTCTGGGTGACCGGTGAAGGGCAAGCCGCCGAAAGGACAGATGGGGTATCACCGCGAGCTAGGTTCGGCTGATCAAATTTGTGGTGGCACGTCTCGGTGTTGCGGCATCCCCGAAAGACAGAACGCCCGGTACCAGTCAACGGTCTCGCCGATCGCCTCCTCCATGGTGTGACGCGGTTTCCAACCCAGCATCTTGCGGGCTTTCGCAGCCGATAGGTACTGGTGGGGTATCTCGTGGCGGGCGGTGGCCCGGATGTCTGGTTGCAGCTCGGTCCCAGTCGCAGCTTGAAGCATCTCGACCAATTGCAATACAGAAAGGGGACTTTCGGTCGAGAAGTTGAACGCCTCGCCTCCAAGTGTTGGATCCTCGGAGACCGCCTCGGCAAGCTGCAGGTAGGCGAGCACTCCGTCGACCACGTAGAGATAGTCGCGGGTCATCGTCCCATCCGAGCGGATCACCGGACGTTGGCCCTTGAGCAGGAGACGTATCGTGCCCGGAACGAGCCGCTCCCAGTTCGTATCTCCGGGACCGAAGAAATTGCCGCACCGCGTTACGACGACGGGGAGGTCGTAGATGCGAGCGAAGCTCTGGGCGATGAGGTCCGAGCAGGCCTTGGAGACATCGTAAGGATTAACAGCGAGGAGTGGCATATCTTCGGTATAGGGAAGCACAGTTTGTTCTCCGTACGCCTTATCGCTACTCGCCGTGACGATCTGGCGAACCGTACTGCTGCGGCGCGCCGCTTCCAGGAGCGACCAGGTTCCCCGCACATTGGCCTCATAGGTGGGCACCGGGTTGCGATTCGCCACTCCTACCTGGGTCTGAGCAGCCAGGTGGAATACGGTCGCCACGTCGTATTCTCCGAGCATCCGCTCTATGAGGGACTGATCCTCGACCGCCCCCGTGACTATCGACACCTTCGGCCACCACCCGTCCCGTATGGCCGAGGACGGAACGGTGTCGCGAACGAGCACGACGACGCGTGCGCCGAGTGCCGCGAGGGCAGCGGTCAAGTGATTACCGAGGAATCCGGTCGCTCCTGTCACCGCTACCGGGCGTTCGTCCCAGAAGTCCTTGTTGGGTTCGAACGGTGTGATATTCGTGCCGGTCGTCATCGCTTGTCTTCCCGTTGGTCTGGATCGGTTCAGGTGCCAGTGAATCGCAGCCAGGGACCGCGTCCTCCCGCACAGAGCGCGGTCAGCTCCTGGGCATCCTTCTGGGTGTCCATGGATTTCCAGAAACCTTCGTGACGGTAGGCGAACAAGTCGGCGGCGTTAGCCAAAGAAGGAAGCACTTCGCGTTCGAGATCCTCCCCCTCCCAGCGATCGAAGACTCGGCTGTTCATCACGAAGAACCCGGCGTTGATCAGATGGTCGTGCAGCTTCGGCTTCTCTCGGAATCCGCTCACCCGTCCCTTTTCATCGAGATCGAACGTTCCGTACGGAGAAGGAAGAGAAACGGTAGTTACTGTCGCCGCCCGCCCATGGGCGCGGTGGAAATCCAAGAGGCGGTGGAGGTCGACGTCTCCCAGGCCATCGCAGTACGTGAGAAAGAACTCCTCGCCCAGCCGTTCGCGTACCTTCATGACTCGTCCACCCGTGTTGGTCTGCTCGCCGGTGTCGACCACCTCGACCTGCCAACTGGTAGGCAGGGACTGCGCGAATTTCCATACCAGCTCGGCCTTATAACCGGCGGCCAGGACGAAGTCGGTGAAGCCCTGTTCGGCATAGATCTCCATCACGTGGGCGAGCACCGGACGGTTTCCGACCAGCAGTAAAGGCTTGGGAACCTCGAGGGTCGAGGGCATGGCTCGGACGCCTGCTCCGCCGCAGAGGATTACGGTCTGCATGTCGCCGCAACAGAGCAAAGAACCGAGCTAGTGCCTAGTTTCATCGATCTCCCGGGTCAGTGGGGTTGGCGAGCACCCATTCTGACATCGAACGATCGAAATCGTGCCGGGCAGCGGACCCAAGGACCTCTGTTAGGTTGCGCCAATGAAAATTGTGGTGGCAGCCTATGGCAGCCGCGGCGATGTGGAGCCCTGCGCTGCCATCGCTTTGGAGCTGCTGCGACGCGGCCACGACGTACGCATGGCGGTCCCCCCGACCATGCTTGGCTTCACCGAGTCGGCAGGCCTTGGTGGGGTTGCCTGCGGGCCAGACTCGCGGGAGGAGATGAGCCCGACCTCGGATTTGGCTGGAAAGGTGATGCCCAAGGCGCCGAATCCGCTCGGCGCGATGCTCGAAGTCGCCGAGCATTTCAGCCAGGTATGGGCGGAACGCTCCACGACTCTTAAGGCGCTCGCAAACGGCGCCGACCTGGTATTGACGGGCATAACCGAGCACGGGATAGCCGCCAACGTCACGGATTATTACGGCATTCCACTGGCTGCGCTGCATTTCTTCCCCCCAGAGTATTCGCATCTGGGTGGCCTGATTGGACGCATAACGAAGCAGGCGGAAGACGCCCAACGCCGAGCACTCGGCTTGCCGGAGCCGGCCGGACCCTCGAGGCTAGCCCTAGAGATCCAGGCCTACGACGAGCTCTGCTTTCCCGGGATAACAGCGAAATGGGGGGAGCGGGCTGCGCGACGGCCCTTCGTCGGGGCGCTGACGCTGGAGTTGCCGACGGATGCCGACGAGGAGGCCTTGTCGTGGATTGCCGCGGGAACGCCGCCGGTCTACTTCGGATTTGGCAGCAACGTGTACCTCGCACATCCGGTTCACACGGTCGCGATGATCAGCGCGGCCTGCACGCAGTTACGCGAGCGAGCGTTGATTTGTTCCGGCGCGAGTGACCTTACTGGGATCCCGCACGCCGACCACGTCAAGATTGTCGGCGCGGTGAACCACTCGGCCATCTTTCCGATGTGCCGCGCGGCCGTCCATCACGGGGGAGCTGGCACCACGGCCGCAGCCCTGCGGGCCGGAATTCCCACGTTGGTCCTCTTTTCAGATCGGCTCGAAGATCAGCCGATCTGGGCATCCGTGGTCAAACAATTGGGAGTGGGCTTTGGACGGAGCTTTTTGGAAAGCTCGCTGACAACACTGGTCGCCGACCTGCGCCACGTCCTCGCCCCGCATTACCTCACTCGAGCTCACGAGGTGGCCGTCCAGATAGCCAAACCGGCCGAAAGCCTTGCCAGCGCAGCCGATCTCCTCGAAGACACCGCACGGCACGGGCGCTTTGGCTGACCGCGAACGGTTGCGCCGCGTAGTCGAGACGACCGTTGCAGTACCGTGTGACGAGCAGTGCCGCTTTGCCCGCTTGGACGTGTGGAGAGCACGCGAGTTAGGTTCCGCCGATGAAATGTGTGGTGGCCGGCTATGGCGGTCGCGGCGATGTCGAGCCCTGTGCCGCCGTGGGTCTGGAGTTGTCGCGGCGCGGTCATGACGTGTGCTTGGCGGTCCCACCGAACATGCTTGGCTTCATCGAGTCGGCGGGGCTGGCCGGGGTCGCATACGGGCCGGACTCGCGGGAAGAGTTGAACCCGGCCTCCGATTTGGTCCGCGACTTGGGGCCGAAGATGAAGAATCCGATCAGCGTGCTCCCCGAGGTTATTGAGCATGTGGCCCAGGTCAAGACGGAGAAGGGCGCGACACTGACGGCGCTGGCCAGCGGGGCCGACCTGATAGTGGCCGGCTTCAACGAACAGGGCCTCGCCGCCAACGTGGGCGAGTATTACGGCATTCCGATGGCTGCGTTGCATCTGTTCCCGGAGCGGATTTGGTCAGATGACTGGCTGTTTTTGCGCATGACGAAGGTCGCCGAAGACGCTCACCGTCGGACGCTCGGCCTGCCGGAGGCGACCGAGGCCGCGACGCGATTACTCGAGATCCAGGCATACGACGAGCTTTGCTTACCCGGGTCGGCCCCCGACTGGGTGGAACCGAATGGTCGACGGCCTTTCGTCGGTGCACTGACGCTGCAGTTGCCGACGGATGTCGATGGGGAAGTGTTGTCCTGGATTGCCGCAGGAACGCCGCCGATCTACTTCGGCTTTGGCAGCACTCCGATTCCCTCTCCGGTTGACAGAGTCGCCATGATCAGCGCGGCGTGCGCGCAGCTCGGCGAGCGAGCGTTGATCTGCTCTGGGCCCAATAATGTCACGGGCACCCCGCATTTCGACCACGTCAAGGTTGTGGGCGCGGTCAACCATGCGGCGGTTTTCCCAGCGTGCCGCGCGATCGTGCACCACGGCGGCGCCGGCACCACAGCCGCAGCCCTGCGCGCCGGAATCCCTAGCGTCATCCTCTGGCTATGGCTCGATCAGCCGTTGTGGGCGGCCGCGGTCAAACAGCTGGAAGTAGGCGTTGGACGGCGCTTTTCGGAGGCCACCTTAGAAACGCTCGTCGCCGACCTGGGTTCCGTGCTGGCTCCGCATTACGCCAGCCAAGCCCGTAAGCTAGCCGTCCAGATGACCAACCCGGCCGAAAGCCTAGCCCGCGCAGGCGATCTGCTGGAAGCCGCAGCGGGTAGTTCCGGTCGATGAAATTTGCGGTAGTCGGCTACGGTAGCCGCGGCGATGTCGAGCCCTGTGTCGCCGTCGCTCGAGAACTGCTGCGCCGCGGTCGCGAGGTCCGGGTAGCGGTTCCACGGAACATGCTCGGCTTCGTCGAATCTGCCGGCCTTGCTGCGATCGCCTACGGCCCGGACTCGGCGGCAGTGCTGCAAGACATCGCCAGCGTGCTGAGGAATCCGATCGGCGCGTTGCCCCATGTCACGGCGCACGTTAGCCAGATCAAGGCGGAGAAAGACACCACCTTGAAGGCGCTGGCCGATGGAGCCGACCTGCTCTTGGCGGGCATAACGGAGCAGGCGGTCGCCGCCGACGTCGCTGAGCATCACGGCATTCCGCTCGCTGCGCTGCACTTCTTCCCGGCGCAGGTTTTGCAGGGCGGGACGGTTGAAAACGCCCAGTCATTGGAGATCCAGGCCTACGACGGGCTCTGCTTCCCCGAGCTGGCCGCCGAGTGGGCAGATGAGGTTGACCGACGGCCCTTCGTCGGCGCACTCACCCTGGAACTGCCGACGGATTACGACGACGACGTTCTAGCGTGGATCGCCGCCGGAACGCCGCCAATCTACTTTGGCTTTGGCAACGTCACGGTCGAATCTCCCACCGACATGGGGGCCGTGATCAGCGCGGCGTGCGCGCAGTTAGGCGAGCGAGCGTTGATCTGCTCTGGCCCCAACGACATCACCGGTATTCCGCATTTCGACCACGTCAAAGTTGTGGGCACGGTGAACCACGCGACGGTTTTTCCCGGCTGTCGCGCGGTCGTTCACCACGGCGGCGCAGGCACCACGGCCGCGGGCCTGCGCGCCGGAATCCCGTCGCTGATCCTCTGGAACGGCCTCGATCAGCCGCTATGGGCAGATGCGGTTAAACGACTGAACATTGGTTTGGGACAGCAGTTTTCGGCTACCACTCGGGAGTCACTGGTGGCGGGTCTGCACTTCATCCTGGCTCCGGAATACATCAGCCGAGCCCGTGAGGTCGCCACCCAGATGACCAAACCTGCCGAAACTGTTGCCACCGCAGCCAATCTTCTGGAAGACGCCGCCCGCCGCGAGCGCGTTTGACTACGTCTTACTCGGATGGTTCAGCGAACCGCAGCCGGCGTACCGGCCGGGTCTCGATCGCGTTGATCGTCAACGCGCGCCGGGCGATCCGCCATCGCGCATCGGTCAGGGCATATTCGTCGTCGTAGCGCAGATGCCAGACCACGTCGGTCAGCTCATCAGCGCGTTGGCTCCAGTGGTGTGCGATGCATGCGATGCGGCCGTGAGCAATGCCAGCGGAAGAGCCGTCCCGGTAGACCTCGCCGACGATTGCATGCTCGGTGCGGGTGACGGTGGTGACGCCCGTGATCGCGGCACTGATCTCGGCGTGCCCGTGGTGGCGGTGCGCAGGCTCCAGCCCGGTCGGGGGATCAGGCAGTATTAGCTCGGCTGTCTCGGTGAAAAGTGCGACGACAGAGTCGAATTGCCGGTCATCGATACCTGCGGCATACCGATGTATCAGATCGCTAAGAGCGGCTCGGTCGGTTACGGGGGCCATTATGTCAGCAATGCAAGACGTTGCGCGCAGGCTGACAACTCGTCCTTGACCTGCGTCGATATCGGTGATCGGTGGCATCGCCAGCACGAGACGGTCGGCACCCTGGGCAGCGAGCTTCTCGGCGCGCTCGGCATCGATCTTGGTGACCGCATGGCCCAGTGACACTTCGATAGCAGCCGGGTCGCGCCCGGCTGCCACCGCCTCGTCGCGCATCAGCGCCAGCAACTCGGCCAGCTGGTCACCGGCCACGCCCAACGGCTGGAAGCCGTCGCCGAAACGACCGGCCCGTCGAGCAGCTGCTTTGCTGTGACCGCCGATGTGGATCGGAAGATGCTGTCCGGCAATAGGTTTCGGGCTACAGATAACGTCGTCGAACTGAAAGAACTCGCCGTGATGGCTGACGCCGTGGGATTGCTCATCCCACAGTGCCCGCAGCACTGCCAATTGCTCGTCGGCGCGGCGGCCGCGACTTTCGAATTCGGTGCCGCATGCCTCGATCTCTTCCCGCAGCCAGCCGACGCCGACACACAGCCGAAGCCTTCCGCCCGACAACGCATCGACGGTCGCCGCTCGTTTGGCCAGCACCACCGGATGATGGTTGGGCAGCACCAAAACTCCGGTGGCCAACCCGAGCCGGTCGGTATGACCCGGCCAAAAACGACAGCAGATCAAGCGGGTCAGGGACCGGGCAGTCGGCCGCCAATTCGACCCGCCCGGAGCGATCGTAGGGGTAGATGCTGTCGTACTGGGTGGCCAACACGGTGTGCTCGACGGCGACGATCGATTCGAAACCGCACCCCTCGAGATGCCGCGCGAAGGCCGCCATCCAACGCGGGTCCGCGGTGACCCCGGCGGCGACCGGGGCGACCACGCCGAACTTCAAGACGTTCATGGCAGCCGAAGAACTAACAGGTGGTCTCGGTGGGAGTGACGGCCGTCTGCGCGCGCATCGCTTCGACCAAGGCGATCGCCCGGGGATCGCGGAACACGTCCTCGAGCATCACCGGCCGACCATCGGGGCCGCCCAGCGAAACCCGCCAGTTGGGATACTCGTCGGTCGTGCCCGGCTGGTTCTGGGTCCGCCGATCTCCGACCGCGTCGGTCAATGCGACCCCGAGCAGCCGCGACGGCGTTCGGCCCAGGTACTGATGCAGCGCGAGCACGGTCTGCTCGACGTCGGCGTGCTTTGACAGCAGCCCGACCCTGCGCAATTCGGCGATCCACGCCGCCCGCTCGGTCTGCGCGGCTGCGAGTTCCTCGTCGACGGGTCGCGTCAGCAGGCCCAGCGAATCCCGCAGCCGCACATGCTCGTCAGCCAGGTACCCGGCCGTCGGCGGTAGGTCGTGGGTGGTCACCGACGACAGGCAGTATTCGCGCCAGCGCTCCGCCGGCAGCGGGCCACTGGAACGGGCCACCGTCGCGGTCGAGCTCGAACCACAGAATCGACGTGCCCAGCACGCCACGCACCCGCAGGTAGTCGCGCACCCACGGCTCGCACAGTGCCGAGATCCTCGCCCACCACCAGCGGCCGCCGCGCGGTGCGCCTCCAGGGCGACGATGCCGATCATCGCCTCGTGGTCGTAGCGCACATAGGTGCCGTGCGTGGGCGCTTCGCCCTGAGGAATCCACCACAGCCGGAACAACCCGATGATGTGGTCGATGCGCACCCCGCCGGCGTGCCGCAGCACGGTGCGGATCAGCGCACGAAACGGCTGATACTCCTGCTCTTCGAGCCGGTCCGGGCGCCACGGCGGCTGCGACCAGTCCTGGCCCAATTGGTTGAACTCATCCGGCGGCGCACCCGCGGTGACCCCCAGCGCCAACACGTCCTGCAATGCCCAGGCGTCGGCCCCGTTGGGGTGCACGCCGACGGCGAGGTCGTGCAAGATGCCCAGCGACATCCCGGCCGCCACCGCGTGCGACTGGGCGGCGGCGAGCTGCTCGTCGAGCTGCCATTGCAACCAGCGGTGGAAATCCACCGCCGCCGAGTGTGCTCGGCGACGAACTCGGCGACGCCGTGGGCGCCGGGATGCTGCAGTGATTCGGGCCACTGATGCCAGTCACCGCCGTACTTTTCGGCCAGCGCACACCAGGTGGCGAAATCGTCGAGAGCGGACCTTCCCGGGCGCAGAAAGCCGCATACGCCAGATCGCGGCCCGCCGAGCGCGACACCCGATACACCAGTGACAAGGCCGCCCGCTTTGCTTTCCAGGCAGCGTCGCGGTCGATGGCGTCCAGCGAGTTCGCGTGCTGCTGCACGCCGTCGCGCAACCGCCACACCCGGCCACGCTTGCGCAGGTAAGCGAATTCCGGGATGGCCTCGACCCGCAGATAGAGCGGATTGACGAAGCGTCGCGAGGTAGGCAAATACGGCGACGGCTCCATCGGCTTGGTCGGCGCGGCCGCGTGCAGCGGATTGACCAGCACATAATCGGCGCCGTGCGCAGAACCCGACCAGACCGCCAAGTCGGTGAGGTCGGTCAGGTCGCCGACTCCCCAGGACTGTCGAGACCGGACACTATATATCTGGGTGGCCAGCCCCCAGGCCCGGCGACGCGCCCAGCCGCTCCGGCAATCCCAGCCAGCCCGGTGTCACGATCAGCGCCGCGCTGGCCTCCTCAGCTCCAGAACGCAGATGCACCCGGTGGTAACCGAGTGGCAGGTCGTCGGGCAGCACGAAGCTGGCCTCACCGACCGAGCGCCCGTCGAGATCAAACGGCGTGGCGAAGTTGTCGACCTGGCGTATCCCGGTGCGGACCGTCCCGTCCTCGAGCTGCAGCCACACCTCGGCGGGATGACCGTGGGTCACATGCACCCAGAACGATGTCCGGGTACCGGCACGCCCGAGGATGGTCGGTGGCAGCGAACGAGACCAGTACGCGCGATCGTGAGCGGTCAGCGCCGCGTTGCGCTCCGGCTCGGTAGCCGGCGGCCACGCCGAGCGCGGCGAGGACGGCCACCAGCGTGGTTTCCGGGACGTTCCACCCGTCGACCGGTCCAGTCCTCATAGTCAGTGGCGATTCCAAACCGCCCGGCGAGTTCGACCAACGAGGGCGCCAGCTCAGCCATGCCGCCATCTTGCTCAATCAGATGACAGAAATGCGACCCGAGTGTTCAGCTGACGGCAATTGTTTCACAGACCTGAGTTTGCTAATCGCCGTACGATGCGCAGTGAAGTTTTCATCGATTTCCCCCACTACTTGATGGCAGGTGACAGCACTGTGGCGCAGACCACTCCCGGCGCGGCGGCTCACAAGCCCGACGCCCATACGCTCGCGTGGCGAGGTGGCCCGGGTGCCCTACGGTTATCCCTGTGAATCGTGGGACTACGCAGTACTCATCCGTTTCGTCGACCTGGAGCGTGATCAACCGTGGCTGATTCGAACGGCGGCGGGAAGGGAGGTTCGGGCTACGGCCTCGGACTATCCACCCGGACCCAGGTAACCGGTTACCAGTTCTTGGCGCGCCGGACCGCGATGGCGTTGACCCGCTGGCGGGTGCGGATGGAAATCGAACCCGGCCGGCGTCAGACGCTGGCCGTGGTGGCGTCGGTGTCCGCCGCCCTGGTGATTTGCCTGGGCGCGCTGCTGTGGTCGTTCATCAACCCGTCCGGGGCAGCTGAATGAGTCACCGATCATCGCCGACCGCGATTCTGGAGCACTCTACGTCCGGGTCGGGGACAAGCTGTACCCGGCGCTGAATCTGGCGTCGGCCCGGCTGATCGCCGGGCGCGCGGACAACCCGCACAAGGTGCGGGGGAGTCAGATCGCCGAGCAGCCGCACGGGCCGCTGGTGGGCATCCCCGGCGCACCGTCGGAATTCGCCCCGACCACCCCCGCGTCGTCGTCGTGGCTGGTGTGCGACTCGGTGACGTCGACCGCGGGGGTGGGAGTCGCCGTCATCGGTGACAGTCACCGTGATCGACGGAACGCCCGACCTGTCGAATCGCCGGCACGTGTTGAACGGGTCGGACGCCGTGGTGCTGCGCTACGAGAACGACACCTGGGTGATCCGGCAGGGACGCCGGTCGCGCATCGATGCGTCGAACCGCGCGGTGCTGTTGCCGCTGGGTTTGACCCCTGAGAACGTCAACGATGCGCGGCCGATGAGCCGGGCACTGTACGACTCCTTGCCGGTCGGCCCCGAGCTGTCGGTGCCGAAGGTGCCGGACGCCGGTAAGCCGGCCGGGTTCGCCGGTGCACCAGGACCGGTGGGAACGGTGATCGTGACGCCGCAAATCAGTGGGCCGCAACAATATTCAGTGGTGCTGGCCGACGGTGTGCAAACCGTGACAGCGGTGGTCGCCCAGATCCTGCAGAACGCCGGGCACCCCGGCGGGCAATGCCCCGGTGGTGGTGGCGCCGTCGTCATTGGCCAAGATGCCGGTGGTCAACGGGCTGGATTTGTCGGCCTATCCGGATGGACCGCTGAACAGTGCATCGACATCCGGGACAACCCGGCGACCTGCTGGTGGTGGGAGAAAACCGCGGTGAAGAGCGTGCCCGCGTCCAGGTGATCTCCGGGCCGACGATTCCGGTGAAGGCCAGCGACGCGAAAAAGTGGTGTCGCTGGTGAAGTCCGACAATTCCGGCCGCGAAGCCGATCGGGTTTTCTTCGGTCCCGACTACGGCAACTGGGTCGCCGTCACCGGCAACGACCCCGGCTTCGTCCACATCCGAATCACTATGGTGGCTCTCGAGTTCCGGTGTCCGCTTCGGCGTGGACAACTCTCGTGATGCTCATCGCGGCGCTGGGATTGACCTCGCAGCCCAGCCCGGCGCCCTGGGTGGCGTTGCGGCTGCTGGCACCGGGCCCCACCCTCTCGCGCGCCGATGCACTGGTGCGCCATGACACCCTTCCGACCGATATGAACCCTGCAGAATTGGTGGTACCGAAGTGAAACATGGCTTTGCACGCCCAACGGCCGAGCGGGCACCCGCGGTCCGGCCGGAAAACATCGTCCTACCGACACCGCTGAGTGTTCCGCCGCCCGAAGGCAAGCCGTGGTGGCTGATCGTGGTCGGCGTGCTGGTGGTCGGCTTGCTGGTCGGCATGGTCGGCATGACCGTCGCCAACGGCTCACGGATGTTCCTGGGCGCTGGTTCGATCTTCCCGATCTTCATGATCGGCGGTGTCGCGATGATGATGTTCGGCGGTCGCTTCGGCGGCCAGCAGCAGATGAGCCGGCCGAAGCTGGACGCGATGCGCGCCCAGTTCATGTTGATGCTCGACATGCTGCGCGAGACCGCGAACGAGTCCGCCGACAGCATGGACGCCAACTACCGGTGGTTCCACCCGGAGCCGACGACGCTGACGGCAGCGGTCGGATCGTCCGCGGATGTGGGAGCGCAAGCCGGACGGCAAGGACCTCAACTTCGGGGTCGCCAGGGTCGGAGTTGGCATGACTCGGCCGGAGGTGACCTGGGGTGAGCCGCAGAACATGCCGACCGACATCGAGCTAGAGCCGGTGACCGGGAAGGCGTTACAAGAGTTCGGGCGCTATCAGAGCGTGGTTTACAACCTTCCGAAGATGGTCTCGCTGCTCGTTGAACCCTGGTATGCGCTGGACGGTAATCGCGAGCAGGTGATGGGGCTGATGCGGGCGATCATCTGCCAGCTGGCGTTCTCGCACGGACCGGACCACATTCAGATGATCGTCGTCACTTCCGATGCCGCGAAATGGGATTGGGTCAAGTGGCTACCGCACTTCGGTGATCCGCGCCGTCGCGACGCGGCGGGCAACGCGCGGATGGTATACGGGTCGGTACGTGAATTTGCCGCCGACCAGGCCGAATTGTTCGCTGGCCGTGGGTCTTTCACGCCGCGGCACGCCAGCTCATCGGCGGAGACACCGACGCCCCATCACGTGATCATCGCCGACGTCGACGACCCGCAATGGGAATACGTCATCAGCGTCGACGGCGTCGACGGCGTGACGTTCTTCGACTCTGACCGGCTCTGCGCTGTGGACAGGTAACCCGGAGCGGGTGCTGAGATTCACCAACGAGATTGGGGTGATCGAGGCGCTGCCCCGCGACCGCGACACCTGGATGGTGATCGACGACAACCGGTGGTTCTTCGCTCTGGCCGACTAGCGTGACCGAGTCCGAGGCCGAGCAGTTCTCGCAGCGCATGGCGCACTGGCGATTGGCCGAGGCCTACGAGGAGATCGGCCAGCGGGTAACTCAGATCGGTGCCCGAGACATTCTGTCCTACTACGGGATCGAGGATCCCTCCGACATCGACTTCGAATCGTTGTGGGGCAATAGGCGCGACGCGCTCAGCAGTCGGTCCCGGTTACGGATCCCGTTCGCCAACCGCTCCGACAACGGCGAGCTGCTGTTCTTGGACATGAAATCCCTCGACGAAGGCGGCGACGGCCCGCACGGCGTCATGTCGGGAACAACCGGTTCGGGTAAGTCGACGCTGGTGCGCACGGTGATCGAGTCGCTGATGCTGGCTCATCCGCCGGACGAGCTGCAGTTCGTGTTGGCTGACCTCAAGGGTGGATCGGCGGTCAAGCCGTTCTCCGGCGTGCCGCACGTGTCGCGGATCATCACCGACCTCGAAGAAGACCAGGCGCTGATGGAGCGCTTCCTGGACGCACTGTGGGGCGAAATCGCCCGGCGTAAAGCGGTCTGCGACAACGCCGGTGTCGACGACGCCAAGGAGTACAACGAGATGCGCGCCAGGATGCGCTCCCGCGGTCAGGATATCCCGCCGCTGCCGATGCTGGTGGTCGTCATCGACGAGTTCTACGAGTGGTTCCGCATCATGCCGACCGCGGTCGACGTTTTGGACTCGATCGGCCGGCAGGGTCGCGCCTACTGGATCCACTTGATGATGGCGTCGCAGACCATCGAGAGCCGAGCCGAAAAGCTCATGGAGAACATGGGTTACCGGCTGGTTCTGAAAGCGCGTACCGCCGGCGCCGCACAGGCCGCTGGGGTGCCGAACGCGGTGAACCTACCGGCACAGGCCGGGTTGGGCTACTTCCGCAAGAGTCTCGAGGAGATCATCCGATTCCAGGCGGAGTTCCTGTGGCGCGACTATCGCCGCGGGGTTTCCCTCGACGACGATGGGCCGGCCAGCTGACGCATGCGGTCGATTACATTCGCCCGCAACTGTTTACCACCGGTTTCACGCCCATCGAGGTCAGTATCAGTGAACCGGACGATTCGACTCCTTCACCAACGGTGAGGTGCAGGGAAACGGCAGCGGAGGCGCCGACGACGAGGACGAAGAAGAGGAAGCGATCAGAACGCCGAAGGTCGGCACGGTGATCATCGATCAGTTGCGCCGGATCGACTTTGAGCCCTACCGGTTGTGGCAACCGCCGCTGGACGTGCCGGTGGCAATCGACTCTTTGGTGGACCGCTTTCTCGACCGGCCGTGGCAGGAGGACTACGGCACCGCCGGGAACTTGGTGTTCCCGCTCGGGATCATCGACCGGCCGTTCAAGCACGACCAGCCGCCGTGGGTGGTGGACACCTCGGGGCCGGGTTCCAACGTGCTGATCCTCGGTGCCGGTGGCGCCGGCAAGACCACCGCGTTGCAGACGTTGATCTGCGCGGCCGCCCTGACCCATACGCCAGAGCAGGTCCAGTTCTACGCGCTGGCCTACAGCAGCACCGCGCTGACGACGGTGGCCAGGCTGCCGCACGTCGGCGAGGTCGTCGGCCCCACCGACCCGTACGGCGTTCGCCGCACGGTGGCTGAGTTGTTTGGGCTCCTTCGCGAGCGCAAGCGCACCTTCCTCGAGTACGACGTCCCCTCGATGGACGTGTTCCGTCGGCGCAAGTTCGGCGGAGAGGCCGGCCGCGTGCCCGACGACGGCTTCGGCGATGTGTTCCTGGTGATCGACAACTACCGGGCGCTGGCCGAAGAGAACGAGGTGCTGATCGAGCAGGTGAACCAGATCATCAACCAGGGTCCGTCGTTCGGCGTGCATGTCATAGTCACGGCCGACCGCGAATCAGAGCTGCGGCCGCCGGTGCGCAGCGGTTTCGGATCCCGGGTGGAGTTGCGGCTGGCTGCGGTGGAGGACGCCAAGCTGGTTCGCTCTCGGTTCGCCAAGGATGTTCCGGTCAAGCCGGGCCGCGGCATGCTTGCGGTCAATTACACACGGCTGGACAGTGACCCGCAATCGGGTCTGCACACGTTGGTGGCCCGGCCCGCGCTGTCGAGCACGCCGGACAGGGTGTTCGAGTCCGACAACATCGCTGCGGCGGTCAGCGGGCTGGCGGTCGGTCACGCGCCCCCGGTGCGCCGGCTACCTCCGCGGTTCGGCCTGGATCAGGTCCGTGCGCTGGCCGCGGCCGATCGTCGCGTGAACGTGGGTGCCGGCGGAATCGCTTGGGCCATCAACGAGTTGGATCTGCAGCCGGTGTATCTCAACTTCGCCGAGAACGCACACCTGATGGTGACGGGCCGTCGTGAGTGTGGTCGCACCACGACGCTGGCGACGATCATGTCCGAGATCGGGCGGGTCTACGAACCGGGCGCCAGCATTGCCAAACCGACGTCGAGGCCCTCGGCGCAGGTGTGGCTGGTCGACCCGCGCCGTCAGCTGTTGACAGCGCTGGGTACCGACTACGTCGAGAAGTTCGCCTACAACCTCGACGGCGTCGCGGCGATGATGGATGAGCTGGGCGCCGTCTTGGCCCGGCGCGAGCCACCGCCGGGCCTGTCGGCCGAAGAGCTGTTGTCCCGGGCGTGGTGGAGCGGGCCGGAGATCTTCCTGATCATCGACGACGTGCAACAGCTGCCGCCCGGCTTCGATTCGCCGCTGCACAAGGCCGCGCCGTGGGTGACCAGGGCAGCCGATGTCGGCTTGCATGTGATCGTCACCCGCACCTTCGGCGGTTGGTCGTCGGCAGGCAGCGACCCAATGCTTCGGGCTCTGGCGCAGGCCAACGCCCCGTTGCTGGTGATGGATGCCGACCCCGACGAAGGGTTCATCCGCGGCAAGATGAAGGGTGGCCCGCTGCCCCGCGGTCGTGGCCTGCTGATGGCCGAGGACACCGGGGTGTACGTCCAGGTCGCAGCGACCGACTTGCGCCGATAACCAACCGGGCGACACCAGAGCAGTACCCACGAGCTGTGCGTCGGCTTTCAAAGCCGACGCACAGCTCGGGCATTTGAGCACACCCAGCTATCGGCGCGTTGTCGGTGCCGTTTTGGTGGCTTCCGCGGCTTCACCCCGGGTAACGGATTTGTGGGCCGAGGAGTCCGTGGAATGGCGGAAAGCCCAACGGCGGGTGAACAGCAGTTGCCTGTCGATGAACACTGACCGTCCAGGAATGAATAGTCGGCGTCCTCAGCGGCGATGGCCCGTTTGGCCATCTAATGTCGCAGACGAGCGACTGTTTCGGTGACGAGCATCCGTACTCAATGTTGTTGCCGCCGAGGGTTACCGAGGAAAGAAAGCGCATTTCGTCTGTGACCACACACCAGGTTTCGTATGTCGACATCGGTTGGGCTGTGCACGACAGAGCGCGCCGATTGCTGAACAGTTCAAGACAACGCTGCGCTGCGGCAACGGTTGCTGACCGGCCGAACCGGCCAACGCGATCATGGCCAGCTGACGGAGGGGTTTAGTGCTGGATTTCGGGTTGTTACCGCCGGAGATCAACTCGGGTCGGATGTATTCCGGTCCTGGATCCGGGCCGATGTTGGCCGCCGCGGAAGCCTGGGATGGTTTGGCCTCGGAGTTGGGCTTTGCCTCGGCAGGCTATGGGTCCACGATTACCGAGCTGACCAGCGGCGCGTGGAGCGGCCCGTCGTCGTCGACGATGGCGGCCGCAGCCACGCCATACGTGAACTGGCTTAGCACCACCGCCGTTCAGGCAGAGCAGACCGCCAACCAGGCCCGGGCAGCTGCGGCGGCCTACGAGACGGCGTTCGCGTCGACGGTGCCGCCGCCGGTGATTGCGGCCAACCGCTCGTTGTTGATGGCGTTGGTCGCGACGAACTTCTTCGGCCAGAACACCCCGGCCATCATGTCCACCGAAGCGCTCTACGCCGAGATGTGGGCCCAAGACGCAGCCGCCATGTACGGCTATGCCGGCGCCTCGGCGGCTGCGTCAGTGGTGACGCCGTTCGCCTCGGCGCCGCAGACCACCAGCGGGCCAAACGGGCAAGGCAATGCGGTAGCCCAGGCCGCTCAGACCACGGCCGGTAACTCCGCGCAGACCGCAGCGTCGGTGAGCACCACGCCGGTTTCCACGTCCACCTCCACGACCACGTCGACGTCGGTGGCGTCGGCCAGCACGGCGTCCCAAGCGGCCTCGACGGCGGCCACGACCAGCTCAGCCACGACCTCGGCCACCACCACCACGACGACCACCGAAACGCTTGGGCAGTTTCTCGGCAGTGGGGGGTGGCTGGGGACCGGCCTGAATAACGCAAACATCTCAACAATCCTCAAGCAGACCCTGCAGGCCTATTTCGGGACCGGTATCGCCAACTTCGGTATGAGTATCGGACAGCAGTTAACAACCGGTCCGGGCGGTTCGACCGCCGGTGGGGCAGGTGCCTGGTATCCGACGCCGCAGTTTGCCGGTCTGGGCACTGGTGGCGGCGGACCGGCGTCGGCCGGTCTGGGCCAGGCCAGCACGATCGGGAGGTTGTCCGTGCCGCCGGGTTGGGCCGGGGCGACGCCCGCAGGGACGGAGCCCGAGACTCCGGCGATGCTGGCCAACAGTGTCCGCGGAGCCACACCTCCGTCGAACGCCCTGCTCAACGGTATGCCCATGGCGAGGGGCGCTTTGGGCCGGCGCGGCGGCGGTTACCTGGTCCGATACGGGTTCCGCCATTCCGTCATGCCCCGTCCGCCTTCCGCCGGGTGACTACCGCTTGCAGCGCCGAAATAAGAAGGTCACACTGCGTCGCCGATTAGCGAATCCGGGTGCGAAGGTGAACCCGTCACTTTGATGGAAGAGGTGTCCTTCAAATAAGACTGCTCGGTTGGCGCGATAAGGAATGATTTCCGATTCAGCGTTTTGCTGCCGGAGGAACTGCCTCACCCGATCTCCTCCAGAATTGTAGTCGTTGAAGCTCCAATCGCTCGGTGCCGTCTTGTCCCAAATCACGAGGCCGCCCGTACTCGGGTCAAGGTTCGCGGAATCGGGGGTAGTCCATAAGTTCAAAGAAAAATCGGCATCATCGGCGTGAATATCAGTTCCTGGCAGCTTAGCGTCATAGGCGAATCCCCACCATTGTGCCAATTGATATCCATTAAATGCTTCACCGAGTGCCGTTTGGAGCTCTTCTGCTATGGCGAACAGCGAGATGCTGGCGAATCCGTCCTGAGGAAATGCGCCGACATAGCCGAACTTATAAGGGTGACGCCAGACTGTAGACTCCAGGCAGAATTTTTGCACTTGATCTAAAGCGTCTGGGGTTAGAAAATCATCTATTACCTGTACTCTCTGCCGACCGGTCAAGATGGCTTGTTGTATCGGCCGGTAATCGATACTCGTGTTCAGGTATCTGGGTAGCTTCTCCTCCACAGCCCTCAGGTACGGCGGGTCGGCGAGAATCCGACTGTTTCTTCCGTGGACGGACACCATAGGTGCTTCACCATTTGCGCCGTCGATAACTTCTTCGAGGCGGCGACGTAGGCCATCGAGTTCTTCAGTGTAAACACCGGCCAACGCGTGCGCAT
Source organism: uncultured Actinomycetota bacterium (assembly GCA_963744835.1). Classification (GTDB taxonomy): domain Bacteria; phylum Actinomycetota; class Actinomycetes; order Mycobacteriales; family Mycobacteriaceae; genus Mycobacterium. The sequence continues at coordinate 1,142,704 of CAVUVB010000002.1, read as the reverse complement.
CGCAATCGCCGACGGTCAGAATGTGGTCGAGTTGTTCAATATTATGCAACGCGAAGTGTGCTGGAACCGAATACTTATCGGGCGGTTTCGGATGCTGTTCGCGACAAAGGGAGGCAACAGTGACGTAATCTGACAGCGCGGAAGCATAGTGGCCCAAAGCCACATTCACCCTTGCCAGTAAAGCTCTCGCCGGTACCGCGGAGGGTTCCTTTTCTACCGCGACCGAGGCGTAACGAAGCGCTCTGTCATGTTCTCCGAGTTCTAGATACGAAGAAGCAAGCATGCACAGTGCTTGAAGAGTTGGCCCCCGGTCGACGACCTTCTGAAGGATCTCTGCTGCTGATTCAAAACGGCCACCATGCGTCAAACGTTCGGCTTCGGAGAGGGCGGCCATTGAATGCCATATAGGTTCTGGCATGTATCTTCCTGTCGGTTCTTTTTAGTCATCTTATCGGCCGACTTCTGGACTCCTGATTTCGCCGACAAGGTCGGACCGACACCGGTGTTCCGGGGTCCAACAAACAGCTGTCGGCCGGGCGCCATCACGGTGCCCGGCCGACAGAGAGCCGTGGTTAGCCCGCGGCGGCTGCGTTTGCGGCTTCGGTGGCCGCATACGAGCCGGCGCTGGTTCCCAAGGTGTTGACGAACTGCTCGTGGATCGCCGCAGCTTGTGCAGCGACCGCCTGATACAGCTGCGCGTGGGCGGCGAACTGCGCCGCGGTCAGCGCCGACACCTCGTCGGCTGCGGCTGGAACGACTCCGGTGGTCGGAGCCGCCGCGGCGGAATTCTGGGCGGTTAACGACGAGCCGACCCCACCAAGAGCAGTGGCCGCCGCGGTCAATGCCTCAGGCTGCGTGGTAACGAATGACATGTGCGCGTCTCCTCAGATCGGGGCAACGCCAAGCAGACCTGGCAGTTGCGTGCGGATTGCTGACAGTGGGTGTGGATGCCTGTGCGAGGACTCTAGCCAGCCCTGCCGGAGCAGGGTCCGCCACCGCCATCGCGCCGTGCCCCGTTCGTACGTGCTCCGGTTGCTGCGCGACAACGCCTCGTTCGTGCCAACACCCACTGCGGCATGGGCAAACAGCAATACCCGGGCGGCCGCAGTATCCCGCCGAAGAACACTGCGGTCGGCGTTGACGGAGTAAGAATCTCCTCGCACTTAAACGGCTCAACCCACTACCTGGAGCACCGACCACACGCGAGGTTGACCGGCTTGTTCGAAAACCGGCCGCGATCTCTCGTCGGCGGCGTGCCGGCCCTCCGGCTCGCGGTTTCTGGAGGGAGTGTCAAGGGTCCGAGTTATTCCGTACCAGATTTTTATTCCGAGTACTTGGACAGTCCGCGCAAGTGGGTGGCGCCCACCGGGTCTCGGTTTTGACGTTTACGCAAGTAGCACGGCCCGTTTGGGTTGAATTCACCGGCGCGCGGGGCCGCAGCCGCTGTCCCTGGAGAGCGCCCGTGCGGCAGACCGGCCAAGTCGACGGACGCGTATTCCGACCGACCTGGATAGCCTCAGGCCACGAGATCACTCAGGTAGCTGGCAGCCGGTTCGCACCCAGTTGCCAGCAGGTGGGTTGCGCACGTTGTTGGCGTTCAGCGCTGTCGGTGAAGCGCCGGACATTGGGATCACACAGCTAGAGCGAGGGAAGCCGATGTTGGATTTCGGGGCGTTACCGCCGGAGATCAATTCCGGCAGAATCTACTCCGGGCCGGGTTCGGGGCCACTGCTGGCCGCCGCCAGCGCCTGGGACGGCCTGGCCACCGAATTGCAGTCCACAGCAGCGTCTTACAGCTCCACAATTTCAGAGCTGACCAGCTCCGGCTGGCAGGGACCCTCATCGACGTCGATGACGGCCGCGGCGGCACCCTACACGCAGTGGCTCAGCACCACCGCCGAGCAAGCCGCGCAGACGGCTGTCCAAGCCCAGTCGGCGGCGGCCGCCTACGAGGCCGCCTTCGCATCCTCGGTGCCGCCGCCGGTGATCGCGGCCAACCGGACGCTGTTGGCGACGCTGGTCGCCACCAACTTTCTGGGTATCAACGCCCCGGCGATCGCGGCCACCGAGGCCCAGTACGCAGAGATGTGGGCGCAGGACGCTGGCGCGATGTACGGCTACGCCGGCGCCTCGACCGCCGCATCTACGTTGACGTCGTTCAGCACGCCGCCGACGACCACGAGCGACAGCGGGCAGGCCACCCAGTCGGCTGCGGCCGCCAATTCGGCCGCCGATTCGACCACCACCGGTATCGAGTCGTTCCTGACCGAGCTGAACACCGATCTGACCGGCGTGGGCACCCAGCTAACGGGCGTTTCAACCGAATTCTCAACTATCGAGACTGAGCTGATCAACGAGCTGGGGACGTCCATCACCCTGCCGACCTGGGCCACGGGCGGGATCGCGGATGCCGAGAAAGCAATCACAACATTGAGCAGCACCATCAGCACTTACGCCGCCGGGCCGTGGTCGTTGATCGGGCTCGGGAGCCTGGCAAAGAACTGGTGGCAGGTCAGTATCAGTATCCCGAACCTGGGTGTCGGCATCCAGGGCATCGGGCCCTTGCTCAACCCCAAACCGATCGTCGGGGCGTTGTCGCCTCTGCTGCACAGCGGCCTTCTTTCCGGCTCGTACGCTCCCTCAGGTCTTGGGGCGACGACGGCGGCGCTGGGCCGTGCGGGCACGATCGGGGCGCTGTCGGTACCAAGCAATTGGGCCTCCGCGGTTCCCGCGGTCAGGACAGTTGCGGCCGAGATGGAGGCAAGCGCGGCCGACGCCGCTCCCGAGATGGCCGCGCTCGCTCAGAACGGCATGTTCGGCGAGATGGCGCTGGCGAGTCTGGCCGGACGCGCCGTCGGCGGTACCGCGACTCGCGCCATCGCCGGGCAGGGCTACCGCGTGCCCGGGGCCTTGGCGACCGACGAGATCGCCACCAGCGCCACCATCATCGTGATCCCGCCGAGCGCGGAATAGGAGAGTCGGCAATGGTTTTCGATTTCGCAGCGCAGCCGCCGGAGGTTATCTCCGCCAAGATCTACTCGGGTCCAGGAGCGGAGTCGTTACTGACCGCCGCCACCGCTTGGGAGGGCCTGGCCGGCGAGTTGCAGTCAACTGCGTCCTCCTATCAGTCGTTAATTTCCGGGCTGACCACCGGGTCCTGGGAGGGTCCGTCGTCGGCGGCCGCCGCCGCGGCGGCGGCACCATATGTGTCGTGGATATCGACCACGGCGGCCCAGGCCGAGCAGACCGCCAGCCAGGCCCGGGCCGCCGCCAGTGCCTATGAGACCGCGCTGGCGGCCACCGTGCCACCGGCGGCGGTCACGGCAAACCGCACCCAGCTGGCATCGTTGTTGCAGACCAACATCTTTGGGCAGAACACGTCGGCGATTGCGGCTACCGAAGCCGAGTACGGCCAGATGTGGGCGCAAGACGTCGCCGCCTTGTTCGGCTACGCCGGCTCGTCGTCGGCGGCCACCAGTGGGCTGGGCTCGTTCACCGAGCCGCCGTCCACCACGAACGACAGCGGCCAGGCGACCCAGTCGGCCGCGGTCGCGGCGGCAAGCACGACGTCCGGGTCCTCCGATCTCGAAACGATCATCGGACAGGTGGAGACCGACTTCAACTCATTTCTGACCGACGTCGGCCAGTTCAACACCGACTACACCAGCTTCTTCACCGACCTGACCAACGTCCTCCCGGGTGGTTCTTATCTGTCCACGACGTGGACGAACCTGTACTCCCTGATTTCGGGTGTGGGCAGCCAAGCCACCTGGACCAACGTCGTCAATAGCACGACCAGCCTTGGCATTTCGCAGTGGAAGAACTTCTTCGTCTATCAGCCATGGAGCCACGGGATCGGGTTGGGGTCGCTGAACGGCGGGCTGGCGTCGCCGGGGCACGTTGCGCCCGGTCTCGGGGCCAGGGCCACATCGGCAGTTCTGGGTAACGCCCAGACGATAGGGAAGCTGTCGGTGCCGCCCAGCTGGGCCAGCGCCACCCCAACGATCAGGCTTGCCTCCACCGCGTTACCGACCACCAGCCTCGCTGCGGCGCCCGCGACGGATATCCCGATGGGCCTTTTCAACCAGGGAACGCTGGGCAGCTTGACGGGCGGCGCGCTGGGCAGCCCGGCCGCGCGGGTGGTGAGCTCAACGGGCGTCCGGGCCCATGTGAAGCCCGCCGGCGAGCGCAGCAAGGGACCGGTCAAACTCGACAAGGTCATCGCGCACCTGCAGGAGCAGCCTGACCAGGTTCAGCATTGGAACGTCGATGAAGCTGGGCTCGACGATTTGGTCGCAAGGCTGTCCACAAAGCCCGGCATCCACGCGGTGCACGTATCCGCCGACGACAAGGCTTCGGTCCCAGCGGCCGCGGCCGCAAAGCCCGAATCCAAGTTGGGATAGCGCGAAGGAAAATCGATGAAACTGCTGCCAGTCCTGCTCAGCCTGTCGATGGGGATCGTCATCGCGGTGCCGGCGCACGCCGACCCTGGCATCGACGAAGCGCCCAGCAATGACAACAATGGCGTTTTCCTATCTGACCTGCAGAAAGTCGGTATCACCTACGGCGACCCGAATCAGGCCATCAGCGCCGGCCAAGCGGTATGCGCATGCATCCACAACGGCATGTCCGGTCTGCACCTGCTCAAGCACCTGCAGGAGAACAACCCCTCACTGACCGAAAACGGCGCAGCCCAGTTCGCGACGATCTCGGCAAAATCGTACTGCCCGCGACAACTCGACGAGTCCGTAGAACCTGGCGGAAAAGGTGGCGGCAGCAAAGGCGGCGACTAAGCCGTCGGATAGCTAAAGGCGCAAACTCGGCTAAGCGCACGCTCGAACGTGATCACTCGACGACGACTGACCCGTGACGGGTGAGGGTTCGCGCAGCTTGCGGCGGAACAGCTGACCAATATCCGAACTCACGATGAACAGCCGCTACCAGCGGATGAACAGTGGTCATCCAGGCGTGAACAGTTGGCTCCGCGGCGGCGTTGTCGGACTGTGACCAACTAATCTTCTAATCAACCGGCCTCGATGAAGGCCGTTGACACTCATGGTTATTGAGGAGGAATACCGGATGTCGTTCGTGACCACGCAGCCGGAAGCATTGACCACAGCGGCCAGCAGCTTGCAGGGCATTGGCTCGGGGGTTAGCGCACAGAATGCCGCGGCCCAGGCTCCCACGACGGGGGTAGTTCCTGCTGCCGCCGATGAGGTATCGGCGCTGACCGCGATGCAGTTCGTCGCGCACGCCCAGCTGTACCAGACAGTGAGCGCTCAGGCCACGGCAATTCACGAGGCTTTCGTGAACACCCTGAACACCAGCGCCGGGTCCTATGCCGCTACCGAGGCCGCCAACGCGATTGCGGCGGGCTAGGGGAGGACGTCAGTGGTAGATTTCGGCGCTTTACCGCCAGACATCAATTCCGCCCGGATGTATGCGGGTCCGGGTTCGTCGTCGCTACAGGCCGCCGCATCGGCATGGAACGGCCTTGCCGCCGAGCTGAGTTCGGCCGCCACCAGCTACGAGAACGTGGTTACCCAGCTGGCCAGTGACGAATGGACGGGGATGTCGTCGGCGTCGATGGCGAGCGCCGTGCAACCGTATGTGTCGTGGATGAGCACCACCGCTGCCCAGGCCGAACAAGCGGCCACCCAGGCCACCGCCGCAGCCGCCGCCTACGAGCAGGCCTTTGCGGCGACGGTGCCGCCGCCGCTTGTCGCGGCCAACCGTGCCGAGACCCTTCAGCTGGTGCAGACCAATGTTCTCGGTCAAAACAGCTCGGCGATCGCGCAACTTGAGGCGCAGTACGGGGAGATGTGGGCTCAGGACTCCTCCGCGATGTACACCTATGCCGGCCAGTCCGCGGCTGCGGCCAAGGTGGAGGCGTTCGCCTCGCCGGCGGCGACGACCGACCCGTCCGGGACGGCGACTCAAGCCGCCGCCGTCTCGGCGTCCACCGGGAGCTCGGCCGCCACGAGCTCGCAGAGCATCCTGCAAGAGCTGACCTCGCTGTTGCCGTCCAACATCCAGTCCCTGTTGACGCCCACGGGCCTTCAGACAGCCTTCGGGACCCCGAGTGCAGCCGAGCAGACCCTGTTTTCGTTCATATTCGGGACCAGCGTCATACCCTCGTCGCTGTCGCAGCTAGTCACCGATTACTCGCCGTACGCGAGCTTCTTCTACAACACCGAGGGTCTGCCGTACTTCAGCATTGGTATGGGCAACTTCGGCGTTCAGATGGCCAAGAGCCTGGGGCTGCTCGGCGGGGCCGGCCCCGCAGCGGCCGCCGGGCCCGCCGCAACCGGCGGCCTGGGTGGTCTCGGCGGCATGCTGGGCGGCGGTGCCGGCGGTCTCGGCGGTGGTGGTGGGCCGGCAGGCGTGTCCGCTGGTGTGGGCAGCGCGGGATCAGTCGGGAAACTGGCGGTGCCACCCTCCTGGATTGGGGGAGCCCCGTTGCAAGCTCCACACGCTCCATTGCCGGTCAGCAGCGTGAGTGCTGCCCCGGAGGGTGGTGGTAGCGGAAATCTGCTCGGCGGGATGCCGCTGGCTGGTGCAGGAGCCGGGGGGCATATGGGTGGCGCGGGTCCCCGGTATGGGTTCAAACCGACGGTGATGTCGCGTCCACCGTTTGCCGGATAGACCCAAGCGAGGCAGCCGCACTCGGCGCACCGACGCCACGGCGTGACCCTTCTTGGGCGACCGACGTTGAGTCGCGGCAAGGTGAATGCTGGGCGTCAAAAGGTGTCGCAACCGTAGCCCAAATATGAACAGTTGGCATATCTCTCGAACAGCCACGGACCCACGAAAGTAGGGGAGTAGGTTGCGGCTGGGTGAACAATCGGGGGCAGGGGCAGGAGTGGCACATGGCGCAACCCGCAAACTGGTCTGGATCTCTGGCTCTCGCTGGTAAGGCCCGAAGCGAGCAGCGGCCATGGGCCGTGCCCGTCGACTACAAGGCCTATAAGGACGTCCGCGTCCCACGGAAAACGGCCAAGGCCCAACGGACGCTGGCCACCGCCAGCGCGCCTTCACGGCCAGTGAACGCTGCTGAGGTAGCTCAGGCCTGGGCGTTCGAGAGGTTGCTGCAGGCTGAGTGCGCCGAATTACACGATCTCGCGCATCGCCTGGCGGCGACCGGGGATCAGCAACTCGACAGCTCGCTGTCATCTGAGGACCTGCTGCAGGTACGCGAGCGCATCGACGAAGTCAATCGACTGGTCCAGGCGTTGCAGGGCCGCTTCCCGCACCCGCGCCCGGAAGCTGGCCGGCAGTTGACGTGAATTGGTTTGCCGCCGAAACTGATTGCCGTCAATCCTCGTCCAGGATCAGCGCCATCTCGGGGCAGGCGGCCACACCGTCACGAGTCAGCTGCGCATCCTCCGGCCGAACCTCGTGTTCTTCGAGGGTGGAGTAGCCGGACTCGTCGATCGGAAAAAGTTCCGGGTCGACCGCGTAACACTGCGCATGTCCGACGCATTTCGACTGTTCGAGACGGACCTTCACCATGCCGATTCTAGAAGACCCCTACGATGTTGACTGTCGCGCGGCCACGGAGGCGACAGCGAAACCAACGCACGCACACCGGGAAAGAACGCGGGTATGAGCACCCTGAATGACAGCCTCTACGGCGACTTTTACCTACCGCGGCGTGAATACTCCACCCTGCCGATGACCGCCGACCGTGGTGTCGGGTGGAAGGTTCTGCGGGATGCCGGGCCGGTCGTGTTCATGAACGGCCACTACTACATCACCCGCCGCGAGGACGTGCTGACAGCGTTGCGCAATCCCAAGGTCTTTTCATCACGATTGGCGCTGCAACCACCCGGCAGCCCGATCCCGGTGGTCCCATTGGCATTCGACCCGCCAGAGCACACCCGGTACCGCAAGATTCTGCAGCCGTATTTCAGCCCGTACGGGCTGAGCAAGTCGCGACCGGTACTTCACCGCCACGCCGCCGACATGATCGATGTCCTGGCCAGCAGGGGCGAATGCGAAGTGATGAAAGATCTGGCAAGCACATATCCCTTCCAGGTCTTCCTCGACCTCTACGGTCTGCCCTTGGAAGACCGTGACCGCCTGATCGCCTGGAAAAACGCTGTCATCGCCGACAGACCCTACGTCACCCAGGACGAACTCGCGCCCGCCCGTGACCTGTACGAGTATCTCACCGACGCAATCAAGCAGCGTCGGCAAAACCCTGGTTCGGACATGTTGTCTGCGGTGATGAGCGGTGAAGGCGAATTTACTGATCTTGAGCTGCTCGGTATGAGCCACCTATTGATCCTGGCCGGGCTGGACACCGTGACCGCGGCGATCGGTTTCTGCCTGCTCGAACTGGCGCGCAGACCCGATCTGCGCAGGATACTTCGCGACAACCCTCGGCAGATCAGGGTTTTCATCGAAGAGATCGTCCGCCTGGAGCCGTCGGCGCCGGTGGCCCCGCGGGTACTTACCGAGACGATCGTGGTCGGTGGCATGACGTTGCCGGCGGGCTCTTCGGTGTATTTATGCATGGCCGCGGTCAACCGGGACGGCAGCGACGCGATCTCCACCGACGAACTCGTGATGGACGGTAAGGTGCACCGGCATTGGGGATTCGGCGGTGGACCACACCGCTGCCTGGGTTCGCATTTGGCACGGATGGAGCTGACCGTGATCGTCGGCGAATGGCTCAAGAGAATCCCTGAGTTCAAACTGGCTCCCGGCTACACGCCCGAAATCAAGTTTCCCAGTAAGACTTTCGCGCTGACCAGCTTGCCGCTGCAGTTCGGCTGAGCAGGCCAACTGACGGCTCTCAACGGCCGGGCGGCGAAGTCGGGGCTGCCACGGGTGGGCCGGGCACAAGGACTGCAGGCGGGACGTCGCTGACACGTGCGGCGACCGCCGGGATTTCGATCTTCGCGCCCTTCTGGCCGCATTCGTCGCTGTCGACGTTGACGGTCATTGTGCCGCGCAGCGCGCCCTGCGCTTGCTGCAACCAGATCTGCTGCGTGGTGGTCTGTTGGGCCGGCGCCGCATCCGGCCCCGGTCCCAGGCAGGCGAAGGTCACCTGGTCCGGTCGCGACTGCCAGCCGCCATTGTGGAAATCCAGCACAAGGGGCTTGTCGCCACCTATTGGGCTCGCCTTTTGGTGGTCGGCGTCGTCGAGCAAGGCCCCGGTTGCCACGCAGGACGTGGGTGTGCAGGCAGTCCGGAAAGCCCACCAGGTGGTGACGTTTGGTGGTTGCGGGTCGGGCATGTCGTTGTAGGTCTGCTGAGTGCGATTGATGTCGACGCGATAGGAGCCGTCAAGCGCCTCTCCCAAGCCGGGAAAGTCACGGTTGTGGGGAGGTGGCAGTGCGGCGGCCGGTGGACGGGTCTTAACAGCCGTCATGGGACCGGCCGCTTTGATAGAGGTGCCCTCGCTAGAGCGGCCAATCAAGAGGCCGGCGACCAAGCCGACGCACAGCGTCGCCGCCGCGGCGCTCAGCCCGGCGATCAAAGGCCAGCGCGTGCGGCGCTTCGCCGCAGGTGCGCCTGATTCATCGGCGGCGACCGGCTCGGGCTTGGCGGCGTGATGCTGCTCGAGACGTCGTATCGTTTTCGCCCACGCCGGGAAGACGCTCGACGATGCCAGAGCTGCCGGTTGAGTCGAGCCGGGCTCGGTCGCAAGCACGTCATCTTCGGGATAGTCGACGACCGTGAGGTAAGCCTCGGGGCTGCGATCACCGGTCCATGCTCCGGCGCCATAGCTGAGCGCGTCGGCGAACGCGCGGCAGCTGCGGAACCGATCACGCGGATTCTTGGCGAGTGCAGTCCACAGCAGGTCGTCCAGCCGTGCGACGTCAGGCCGTCGATCTCGCAGGCTCGGCGGCGGTGAGGTCAGGTGTTGGCTGATAACAGCGACCGGATTCGAGTGCTGGAACGGTGGCTGGCCCGTAAGCAGGTAGTACGTGGTGGCCGCGAGCGCATATTGGTCGGCACGTCCATCGATGTCGGAGCCGGTCAACTGTTCGGGCGCAGCGTAGGCGACAGTTTCACCGTTCAAGCCGGGCGCTGGGGGCTCGTCGGGGTCGCCCAGCTGCGGGGCTAATCCGAAGTCTGTCAGCAGTATTTGTTGTTGGCCGTTTGTCGGGCTGGCGAACATAATGTTGGCGGGTTTGACGTTGCGGTGCAGCATGCCGCGGCCATGGGCGTAATCGAGCGCGTCGGCGATGGCGGTGACGATCGCCAGCACCTCTCCGGCGGGCAAGCCGCCCGGGAATCGGTTGGTGATCAGCTGCGCGGCGCTGGTGCCCTTGACGTAGTCCGTTGTCACCCACAGCTGCCCGTCGGTCTCACCGCGATACTGAATCTCGACGATGTGTGGGTGAAACAGTGCGGTGGCAATGTGGGTCTCCCGCATGAACCTGTCGTGGAACTCCTTGTCGTCTGTCAGCGTCGCAGACAACACCTTCAAGGTGTTCCAGTGCGGTAGCCGCGGGTGCTGAACGAGGTAGACATCACCGATCTCGTCGCAGCCCAAAACCCGCAAGATGCTATAGCCAGCAAAGCTGGCACCGCTCGCCAACGGCATGGCCTGATCCTAACTGTCTTAGCGCCGGCTGAGCTTTCGAGAATGTGAACGTCTGGCTACCTGCCGTGAGTGCCGTGTGGCGACCACTCGTTGCTGAATGTGTGTACAACAGCGACCGCATGAGGTTATCCGCGGCCAGATTTTTACGAGATTCTTGCGAGGTGTCATTCCAGGTGCCTTGCGGCGGTCTCTGAGGGGCCATGAACGGTGCGGACGCGGCGGCTGTCGCCGAACTGAGATCAGGACATTCGCGCAGGTCATAGGCGAGTCGAAGCGCTTGACCAGCCTCCTGTGCGCGTTCTCTGTTACTTGGCTGTTACTGGAGATGAACAGTTGTTGCCGGATGGTGAACAGTTGCGAACTCCCCGGTTGAGCAGCAGCGGAGAGCGGTCGGCACGTCTATTCTCAAGACGATGTGATTGCTGTAACCGACCGAGGAGGAACCTCATGTCGTTCGTGACTACCCAGCCAGAGGCGCTGTCGGCGGCGGCCGGCAATCTGCAAGGGATCGGCTCGTCGATAAGCGCTCAAAATGCGGCTGCGGCGGCTCCGACGACCGGGGTGGTTCCGGCTGCAGCCGATGAAGTTTCGGCTCTGACCGCGGCCCAGTTCGCCGCGCACGCTCAGATGTACCAGGCGGTCAGCGCCCAGGCCGCGGCGATCCACGAGATGTTCGTGAACACGCTGGGCACCAGCGCCGGCTCGTACGCGGCCACCGAGGCCGCCAACGCCATCGCGGCAGGCTGAGCGCCATTGATCATGTTCATCCCACTGCGGCGCCCAGCCCGGTGGCAGACAGGTAGGGGAAAGGGGGGATCAGCCGTGTGTCTCAGGTCGGCGGTTACCCCGGGTAACCCGTCCGACTACCACCACATTCATCTCAGTCGATCACTACTAATTCAAGGAGACAGGTAAATGCCTACGCGTTTTATGACTGACCCGCACGAGATGCGGTCGATGGCGGGCCGTTTTGATGTGCACGCCCAAACGGTGGAAGACGAGGCCCGCAAGATGTGGGCATCAAGCCAAAACATCGCCGGCGCCGGCTGGAGCGGCACAGCCCAGATGACGTCCTACGACACCATGGGCCAGATGAATCAGGCCTTCCGCAACATCGTCAACATGCTGCACGGCGTGCGCGACGGGCTAATCCGGGATGCCAACAACTACGAGACCCAAGAGCAGGCCTCTCAGCAGATTCTGAGCAGCTAACCCCGCCGGCAAGCGTAAGCTTTCACAAATCAGGAGGACAGATAAATGTCAATTAGCTACCAGTTCGGAGATGTCGACGCCCACGGCGCGCTGATCCGCTCCCAGGCCGCTTCCTTGGAGGCCGAGCACCAGTCCATCGTGCGTGATGTGCTGGCCGCCGGTGACTTCTGGGGTGGCTCGGGTTCGGTGGCCTGCCAGGAGTTCATCACCCAGTTGGGTCGTAACTTCCAGGTCATCTACGAACAAGCCAACCAGCACGGCCAGAAGGTGCAGACGGCGGGCAACAACATGAGCTCCACCGACAGCGCCGTCGGCTCCAGCTGGGCCTAAAAGTCACACCCAGGCGCGGCAGCACACCCACATCGGTGTGCTGCCGCGTCGTGCGGTAACCGAGTACGACAAACACGAGAGTAGCCATGGATCAAAGCACCAGAACTGACGTCACGGTCAATGTCGAGGGTTTCTGGATGTTGCAGGCGTTGCTGGATATTCGCCACGTTGCCCCCGAATTACGGTGCCGACCATTCGTCTCTACCGATTCCATGGACTGGCTTAATGAGCATCCGGGCATGACGGTCATGCGCGAGCAGGGCATCGTGACGGGTGAGGCGGTCAACGAGGCGGTGGCCGACCGAATGCGGGTATTGGCCGCACCCGATCTTGAGGTCATTGCGCTGCTCTCCCGAGGCAAGCTGCTCTACGGCGTCAAGGAGAAGGAAGAAGGCGGCGAAGCGGAGCCGGTGGGATCCCGCGACATCCCGGACAACGAATTCCGCGTGCTCTTGGCCCGCCGTGGCCAGCACTGGGTCTCGGCGGTGCGGGTTGGCGACGAGATCACCGTCGACGACGTGGCGATCGCGGAGACAGCTTCGATCGCGGCGCTGGTCTTCGACGCGATGGAGTCGATTCACCACGCCGAGCCCGCGCAGATCAACGCTGTCAACGTGCCGCTGGAGGAGATGCTGGAGTTGACGAAGGCCTGGCAGAGCTCCGGATTCAACGTCTTCTCCGGCGGGGACCTGCGGCGACTGGGCATCAGCGCGGCGACCGTGGCCGCGCTCGGGCAGGCGCTGTCGGACCCGGCCGCCGAGGCGGCGGTCTATGCCCGGCAATACCGCGACGACGCCAAGGCACCCAGCGCCTCGGTGCTGTCGCTGAAGGACGGATCGGGCGGGCGTATCGCGATGTACCAGCAAGCGCGCACCGCCGGGTCGAACGAGGCTTGGCTAGCCATCTGTCCGGCCACCCCCCAGTTGGTCCAGGTCGGGGTAAAGACGGTTTTGGAGACCCTTCCCTACGGCGAGTGGAAAACGCATAGCAGAGTTTAACTATTCTTTACGCAAATACCGCCCATGCCAAAGATTTTCGGTGCAGCATTCACTCAAGGTGCGGATGCCGCGAAAGGCTCTAGAATCTGCTCAACAATTGGGACGAGACGTCACAATTCCAAATAGCGAGGCAAGACACATGGACCAACAATTCATCGACAGAGGGGTGGAGCAATGACCGCAGTTGCTGAGGCGCCGCAGCCTGGCGCAGAGGCAGTCTCGTCACCTCAGTCCGCCGTGGTTGGCATCATTGCCGGCGACGGCGCACAAATCGGCGTGCTGCTCGACGCCAACGCCCCGGTCTCGGTGATGGTCGACCCGCTGCTGAAGGTCATCAACCTCCGACTGCGGGAGTTGGGTCTGCCGGCGCTGGAAGCCAAGCAGCGCGGCAGCTGGGCTTTGTGCCTGGTCGACGGCACGCCGCTGCGGGCCACCCAGTCGCTGACCGAGCAGGACATCTACGACGGCGACCGGCTGTGGCTTCGGTTCGTCGAAGACACCGAACATCGATCCCAAGTCATCGAGCACATCTCGACGGCCGTGTCGGTCAACCTCAGCAAGCGGTTCAGCGTCAATCAACCCGACGGTGGCCATCCAGGTCGGCGCGGCAATGGTCGCCGTCGGGGTGCTGTTGGGATCGGTGCTGCTGGGCTGGTTCCGCTGGCAGCACGACTCATGGGTCCCGTCGCCCTACGCCGCGGTCATCGCGGTGCTGGTGATCTCGGTCGCGCTGTTGATCCTGGGTCGCGCCAAGAGCGTGCCGGACCGCCGCGCGGGCGACATCCTGCTGTGGAGCGGGCTAGCGCCGCTTGCGGTGGCGGCGGCTGCAGCGCCGCCGGGTCCGGTCGGCGCGCCGCATGCGGTGATGGGTTTCGCGGTCGCTCGTCGTCGGCGCGATGCTGGTCGATGCGGTTCACCGGCCGTCGGCTGGGCATCGGCACTGCGATCGTCACCATTTGCCTGGCGGCGACGATCGCGAGCCTGGCCCGGATGGCCCTGGGCACCGGTGCGGTGACGCTGTTGACCTGCATACTGCTGGCCTGCGTGTTCGGCTATCACGGCGCGCCGGCGCTGTCCCGCTGGTTGTCCGGTATCCGGCTGCCGGTGTTCCCGTCTGCCACCAGCCGCTGGGTATTCGAGGCCCGGCCCGATCTGCCGACCACCGTGGTGCACCCCGACGGCGGCGGCCGTCCGACCTTGGAAGGCCCCGCGTCCGTGCAGGACGTCGTGCTGCGGGCCGAGCGGGCCCGGTCGTTCCTGACCGGATTGCTGGTCGGCCTGGGTGTGCTGACGATTGTGTCCCTGGCGGGCGTATCCGATCCGCGCACTCAGGACCGCTGGCTGCCGCTGCTGTTGGCCGCTGCCACCGCCGGCTTCCTGATGCTGCGTGGTCGCTCCTATGTCGACCGTTGGCAGGCGATCATCCTGGCGGTGACCTCGGTGCTGATCGTCGCCGGCGATCGTCGTGCGGTACTCGCTGGTGCTGTCCTCAGCGGCCGCGGTGTCGGCGGGAGTCGGCCTGGTGGTGCTGCTGCCTGCGGCGGGGCTGACGGCTGCGGCGGTGGTACCCAACACCATCTACAGCCCGCTGTTCCGCAAGCTGGTGGAATGGGTCGAGTACCTCTGCCTGATGCCGATCTTCCCGCTGGCATTGTGGTTGATGAATGTCTATGCAGCGATCCGTTACCGGTAGTCGCTGGCGCACTCCCGCTCCGCGCGGCGGGGGTGACTGCCACTGCGCTGATCGTTGCCTCGGTGGCGCTGCCAAGTGCACCGCAGGCGTACGCGATCGATCCTCCGGGGATCGACCCGGCCGCGGTGCCCGCCGACAGCCCGCCCGGGCCGGCTCAACCCATGAAGCAGAGTGCCTACTGCACCGAGGTTGGGGTATTGCCGGGCACCGACTTTCGGGTCCAGCCGAAATACATGGACATGCTCAACCTGCCCGAAGCGTGGCGCTTCGGTCGTGGTGGCGGAGTCCGGGTCGCGGTCATCGACACCGGGGTAACCCCGCACCCGCGGCTGCCACACCTTGTTCCCGGTGGCGACTACGTGATGGAGGGCGGCGACGGGCTTTCCGACTGCGACGCGCACGGCACGATTGTGGCGTCGATGATCGGCGCGGCCCCGGCGCCCGCTGAGGGCCCCGGGGCGCCCGGGCAGCGGCGACCTCCGCCGGTTCCGACCAGGGAACCACCGCCGCCGGCGCCCCCACCGCAGACGATCTCACCAGCGTGGCGCCGCCGCCTCCGCAGACGATCACCGTGGTCCCGGCTCCGCCGTCGGAGGGGCCGGCACCGGCACCGGGGCCGTTCGGCGCTCCACCACCGCCCCCGCCGGCCAACCCCGGGCCAGCCAACCCCGGGCCAGCCAACCCCGGGCCAGCCAACCCCGGGCCAGCCAACCCCGGGCCAGCCAACCCCGGCCCAGCCAACCCCGGGCCGGCGAACCCCGGAACCGCGGCTCACGGTCACGGCAAGATCGTGCTGCCCGGCTATTCCGATGGCGGACAGGTGGTCTCGGTCGATTACCCGCGGCCGGCTGCGCCGCCGCCGCCGCTGGACCCACCGCCGACAGGGCCTGCCGACGCGTTTGTTGGGGTGGCCCCTGACGTCGAGATCATCTCGATCCGCCAGTCCAGCCAGGCGTTCAGCCTCAAGGACGCATACACCGGCGACCAGGACCCGCAAACACGCCAAAAAACGGACAGCATCCACTCCATGGCACGGGCGATCGTGCACGCCGCCGATATGGGCGCGCAGGTGATCAACATCTCCCAGGTGATGTGCATGAGTGCGCGCAGCCTCATCGACGCGCCCGACCTGGGTGCCGCGGTCCGTTACGCGGCGGTCGACAAGAATGCGGTCATCGTCGCCGCCGCGGGCGACACCAGTCAGCGCGACTGCAAAGAGAATCCGATCGAAGATCCGTTGCACCCCAGAGATTCTCGCGACTGGAATGGCGTGACCACGGTGGTCACCCCGTCCTGGTTCAGCGACTTTGTCCTGACTGTCGGTGCGGTGGATTCCTCCGGTGCGCCGATGGACAAATTGAGTGTGGCCGGGCCGTGGGTGTCGATCGCGGCACCCGGTACCGACGTCGTCGGGTCTGTCGCCACGGGACGACAGTTTGACCAATGCGATTGACGGTCCGGACAACTCGTTGCTGGTGCCGGCTGGGACCAGCTTCTCCACCGCGATTGTCTCCGGTGTAGCGGCTATGGTGCGGGCGAAGTATCCGCAGCTGACGGCACACCAGGTCATCAACCGATTGATTCGCACCGCCCGAGCACCCGCTGGGGGAGTGAACAACCAGGTCGGCTACGGCGTCGTCGACCCGGTCGCGGCACTGACATGGGACGTGCCTGACGGGCCTGCGTTGCCCAAAGACTCGGCGGCGGCGCTGGCGCTGCCTCCGCCACCGACCCCGCGCGACATGGTGCCGGTGTGGGTCGCCGCCGGTGGGTTGGGCGGAGCGCTATTGATAGCAGGCATGGTGTTTGGCGGAGCGATCCTGATGCGAAAGACAGGGAGACGGGAATGAAAGCACAACGCGAATACGGGCTAGACCTGTCCTGGCCCCGGGTCACCGCGGTGTTTCTCATTGATGTTGGGTTGCTGGTGATCGCCAGTCATGCCCCCGCCCCATGGCAGGTCGGCCACGCCGCCTTCTGGGTGGGTGTCGGGCTGGCGACGTTGGTGACTATCGCCGGGCTGCTCACCAATGGGGGCGTTCCCTTTGCTTCGGCACCGATCGCGCGGGTGCGCAATTGGTACGCCGATCCCGAGGCGCTGACCGTCGGGTGCACCCCCGCGATCGATCACCGCCGCCGGTTCAGCCGCGACACAGTCGGAATACGTGAATACGACGACCAGCTGGTCGCGGTCATCGCGGTGGAGGGGACCGTCGAAGCACCCTCGGGCCGGCATCGCCATCGCGACGCGCCACCGACGGCCATGCCGCTGGAGGCGGTCGTTACGGCGTTGCGCCAGTTCGATGTCCGGCTTGACAGCGTCGACATCGTCTCGGTGGGAACACGCAGCGGCGCAAAGGCCGGCAAAGACGTGGCATCGGCGGTCCGAGATGATTTCGGCGCTGCCGGCGGTCCCGGTAGTCAACGCCCGATCGAGGAGCGCAACACGTGGCTGGTGCTGCGGATGGATCCGCAGCACAACGTCAGGGCGGTGGCCGCCCGGGACTCGGTGGCCTGCACCTTGGCGGCCGCTGCCGAGCGGCTGGCCAACGATCTCGACGGGCGCAGCTGCGCGGCGCGGCCGCTGACCGCCGATGAGATCGTCGAGGTGGACGATGCCGTGTTGGCCGGGCTTCAACCGGCTCACATTCGGCCGTACTGGCGCTACCTCAAGACTCCCGACGGGTACGTGACCAGCTTCTGGGTGTCACCCTCCGACATCACCAGCGAGACGCTCGAGGAGCTGTGGCTCACCGACGTCGACGTCACGGTGATGACGATCCGGCTCATCGCGGACGGTCATGAAGCCGACGTGGCGGTGTGGGTGCGCTACCACAGTGACAAGCGGCTGCGCAAAGAGGCATTCAGCGGTCTGAACCGGCTCACCGGGCGCCAGCTGGGCGCGGTGGAAGCCAGCCTGCCGGCACCGACATCGCATCGGCCGCTGCCGATGCCGAGCCGCACATTGAGCGACGGCGAGGACATCTTGGTGCCGGTGGGCACAGTGGGCTTCGTAGGCACGGTGGCGTCAGCCTGCCGAAGCATTACGATGACCAGATGACCCGGCCGCAGACCTCCGCGCCGGATGCCCGCAACGCGATGGTCGCGGGTCTTCTGGCGTCCGGCATTTCGGTCAACGGACTGCAGCCCAGCCACAATCCGCAGGTGGCCTTGCAGATGTTCACCACGGCTACCCGGCTCGACCCGGACATGTGCGATGCGTGGCTGGCCCGGGTGCTCGCCGGAGACCAGAACATCGAGGTACTCACCGGCGCGTGGCATGCCGTCAAAACCTTCGGCTGGGAGCTCCGCCGTCTTAGCCTGTCCGACTTGGAGTTTCGGCCCGAGGTCTCCGACGGGATGTTCCTGCGGCTGGCGGTCACCAGCGTGGAATCGTTGGCAGCCGCCTACGCAGCCGCCCTCACCGAAGCGAAACGGTACGAGGAAGCAGCGGAACTGCTGGATTCCACTGAGCCGCGGCATCCGTTCGATGAGGAGCTGCTCAAGTACGTGCGGGGGCTGCTGCAGTTCCGCACCGGCCGCTGGCCCGACGTGCTCGCCGCGTTCCCGCCCGGAACGACGTGGCGCCAACCCGAGCTGAAGGCCGCTGGGGCGGCGATGGCCACCACCGCGCTGGCCTCGCTGGGGGTGTTCGAGGAGGCACTGCCGCCGCGCACAGGACGCCATCGAAGTCGACCGGGTGCCCGGCGCGACCAATGTCGCGATGTACACCAAGGGAATGTGTCTGCGGCATCTGGGCCGCGAAGAAGAGGCCGTCGAGTGTCTACGCCAGGTGTATTCCCGCGATGCCAAGTTCACCCCGGCGCGCGAAGCGTTGGACAATCCCAGTTACCGGCTGGTGCTGACCGACCCGGAAACCATTGAGGCAAGGACGGATCCGTGGGATCCGGACAGCGCGCCGACCCGTGCGGAGGCCGAGGCGGCGCGGCACGCCGAGATGGCCAAGAAGTATCTGGACGAAGGGGATGCCGAGCTCAATGCGATGCTCGGCATGGAACAGGCCAAGCGGGAAATCAAGCTGATCAAGTCCACCACGAAGGTGAATTTGGCCCGCGCGAAAATGGGCCTTCCGGTGCCGGTGACGTCGCGGCACACGTTGTTGTTGGGCCCTCCCGGCACGGGGAAGACGACGGTGGCGCGCGCATTCACCAAGCAGCTGTGCGGTTTGACCGTGCTGCGCAAGCCGTTGGTGGTGGAGACCAGCCGCTCGAAGTTGTTGGGCCGCTACATGGCCGATGCGGAGAAGAACACCGAGGAGATGCTCGAGGAGGCCCTGGGCGGGGCCGTCTTCTTCGACGAGATGCACAATCTGCATGAAAGTGGCTACTCGCAGGGCGACGCTTACGGCAACGCGATCATCAATACGTTGCTGCTGTACATGGAGAATCACCGCGACGAGCTGGTGGTGTTCGGCGCCGGCTACGCCAAGGCGATGGAAAAGATGCTCGAGATCAACCAGGGCCTGCGACGCCGGTTTTCCACGGTGATCGAGTTCTACAGCTACAACCCTAAGGAACTGATCGCGCTGACCCAGTTGATGGGCCGGGAAAACGAAGACGTGATCACCGACGAGGCGGTCGACGTGCTGCTGCCGGCCTACACGCGGTTCTACGACGACGAGACCATCTCCGCTGACGGCGATCTGATTCGCGGTATCGACGTGTTGGGTAATGCGGGGTTTGTGCGCAACGTGGTGGAAAAGGCCCGCGACCACCGCAGCTTCCGTCTCGACGACGAGGACCTCGACGCGGTGCTGGCCAGCGACGTCGACGAGTTCAGCGAGGACCAATTGCGCCGGTTCAAGGAGTTGACCCGCGACGACCTCGCCGAGGCTCTCAGTGCGGCAGTGGCGGAGAAGAAGACCGACTAGTCCCGCCGCTTCTGACGGTCCAGCAGCTAATGCTTGTCGCCCGGGAATGGCGTGGCAAGCGGCACGTGTAACAGCGTGCGGCAATTCACCGACAATCTGCCGACTGTTGCATTGACGGGCAGCAAAACCGCTGCCACGATGATTTTACAAATATGTAACATGCACCTCGCTAGGTGAGGCGTCTGCTACGGACATAGGCCACTGACCTCGAACGTCGAAAGACGCCCAGGGTCAGGACAGCTCTTCCCGGATTAAGGGTTGAGCCCAAGTGGCTTCCGGCTCGAGCCGGATACGCCGTGTGGTGCCAAAGCTCCGACGAGAGGGGTGCCGCCCGACGTTCCGTCGGGCGATCTCACCTCTCTTGGCGGCACAGCGAGTGGCCTGATCGAGGGGAGGTGGGGCCGAGACCGACCTTCGTCGATAGTTCTTCGCCGAACTATCCAACATCGATGACCGTTTCCTCCGATCCGGTTACGGCAGCGACTCGCCAACTGATCGGTTTGTCGAACCCTTACAGCGGCCGAGGCCCGTCTCCGGGTCGGACTTTTTCTCAAAGGAGAAGTCCATGTCATTCGTGACTACCCAGCCGGAAGCGCTGTCCGCAGCAGCCGGCAACCTGCAAGGGATTGGTGCGGCCGTGGCCGCTCAAAACGCGGCGGCAGCCAGCCCCACGACCGGCGTGATTCCCGCTGCGGCCGATGAGGTGTCGGCGCTGACCGCGGCACAGTTCACCGCGCATGCCCAGATGTATCAAGCGGTCAGTGCTCAAGCCGCGGCGATTCACGAGATGTTCGTGTCCACCCTGAGCACCAGTGCGGGGTCATATGCAGCCACCGAAGCCGCCAACGCGGTCGCTGCGGGTTAAGGGGGGCTGTCGCAATGGATTTCGGGGCATTATCACCAGAGATCAACTCCGCTCGGATGTATGCCGGGCCCGGTTCGGGGCCGATGCTGGCTGCCGCGTCAGCGTGGGACGTGCCTGGCCGCCGAACTGGGTTCTGCGGCGTCCACTTATGGCACCGTGGTCTCCAGCCTGGCCGAAGAATCCTGGCTGGGACCGGCGTCGGCATCGATGGCGGCCGCGGCCACGCCGTATGTGGACTGGATGAGTACCACCGGCGAGCCAGGCTGAGCAGACCGCCAACCAGGCAAAGGCGGCCGCGGCCGCGTACGAAGCGGCGTTTGCGATGACGGTGCCACCGGCGGTCGTCGCGGCCAACCGCACTCAGCTGGCGACGCTGGTCGCCACCAATGTCCTGGGCCAGAACACTGCGGCGATCGCGGCCACCGAGGCCCAGTACGGCGAAATGTGGGCCCAGGACGCCGCGGCCATGTACGGCTACGCCGGCTCGTCGGCGGTCGCCGCGACAGGTGACACCGTTCAGTTCGGCACCGCAGACCACCAACCGGTCAGGGCAAAGCCAGCCCAAGCCGGCGCGGCGACCCAAGCCAGCGGCACGTCGCACCAGCGCGGGCGTGCAGTCGACGCTGTCACAGGCGATGTCCACGATCACCAACTCGCTGCAGCAATTCGCGTCACCGGTGTCGTCGACCGGGTCGAATCCGTTTGCGCCGGCATCGAATACCGCCACTACGGGAATCTCCGGGCTGTTGAATACGCTCGACGGACAGGACTGGTTCGGCGATCGGTTCCTTCTTGAACTCCGGTCTGATGAACGGGTTCCTCTCCGGGAACTGGGTGAACCCGGCCAGCATCAGCCCGGCTGTGACGACGGCGTTCGGTGATATCGGGTTCTTGGCGGTGGCCGGTCAGAGCGTTGGCGGCATGAATCCGGCCTTGTTCAGCGGGGCTAGTGCACCAGCGGCGATGAGCACAGCGGGATTGAGCCAAGTCGGTTCGGCGGTTGGTGCGCTCGGGTCACCGAGCCTTGGTGGTTCAGCCGTATCGGCCGGAGTGGGCCGCGCGACCTTGGTCGGAACGATGTCCGTTCCGCACAGCTGGGCCGCAGCCACCCCCGCGACGAGCCACGCGGCAACCGCGTCACCTGCGGAAGGCTGGTACAACCCGCCAGGGGTGGAGGAAGTCTCCGGGACGCCAGGAACGCCCGGCATGCCAGGAATGCCGATGATGGGCGGCGCCGGCCAACGCGGCGGGTGGGGCTTTGCTGCTCCCCGTTATGGGTTCCGTCCCACCGTCGTCGCGCATCCGCCGGCCGCCGGATAACAGAAAGGAGTCACGCCGTGAGTTTCAGGCCCACAGACATGAGACGCCGAAGTTGGCGCCGAACCCAACGTGGCCGTGCACCATGTCCCGAATCAACTCCGCGCCGACGCCGATTTCAACCGTCACAATCCACGCGGCGAACCGCTGCGCCGCTGCTCTACGCCTGGGTGGTTTACCAACAGCCACAGAAGATCTCGACTTCCGGCGCGGGTCCCGCTCATAGGTGTGGCGCGCCGGCTCTGACGCGTTATCGACAATCATTTCCGCGGGTTGGGTTGACTACCGTCCGTCTTGATGGAACTATTGCCGATGCAAGCACCTCGCTAGGTGAGGCGTCTGCACGGATATAGGCCACTGACCTCGAACGTCGAAAGACGCCCAGGGTCAGGACAGCTCCTCCCGGGTTAAGGGTTGAGCCCAAGTGGCTTCCGGCTCAGCCGGATACGCCGTGCAGTGCCAAAGCTCTGTCGAGAGGGGTGTCGAACCGGCTAATGTGCCGGGCTCGCCTCATCCCGTGTGCAACGTGTTGGCACTCTATGTGCCCTGGCCGCGAGGAGGTGAGGCGAAGTGGGTTCTAGTGACAGTCCATATCCGAGACCGATGACCATTTCGTTTGGATCCGGCCCCGGCGCCCTCACCACCTGAATCGGCTTGCGCCGCTTCATTTAACACGCACGCGTTATTCCGACGCGCGCGCGTAAACCTGTCGCGCCCTAACGCGACATTGCCGTGGCTTCACCCTGCTTGCAAAAGGAGACTTCCGATGTCGTTTGTGACCACACAGCCGGAAATGTTGGCGGCAGCTGCCAACCAGTTGCAAGGTATCGGCACCGCCATTTCCACCCAGAACGCCGCTGCTGAAGCCCCGACGACCGGGGTGATCCCCGCTGCTGCCGATGAGGTATCGGCGCTGACGGCGGCGCAATTCGCCATGCACGCCCAGACGTACCAGACGGTGAGTGCGCAAGCTGCGGCGATGCACGAGATGTTTGTGCGCGTGTTGAGCGCCAGTGCCGGTTCATACGCGACTACCGAGGCAGCCAACGCGGTCGCAGCCCTCTGAGATGCCAGGGGAGGTGTGTCATGCTGGACTTCGCGGCTCTGCCGCCCGAGATCAACTCGGCCAGAATGTATTCGGGCGCCGGTTCGGCCCCGATGCTGGCCGCTGGCTCTGCGTGGAGCCAGCTGGCAGCTGAAATGCGCTCGGCCGCAGCCTCGTACAGCTCAGTCGTCTCGAGTCTGACCAGCAGCGGCTGGCAGGGACCGGCGTCGATGTCGATGGCCGACGCGGCCGCTCCGTACGCGGCGTGGATGAACACCACCGCCGCACAAGCGGAGCAGACAGCCGCTCAGGCGCAGGCGGCGGTGTCCGCTTACGAGTCGGCGTTTTCGATGACCGTACCGCCGGCGGTGGTTACGGCCAACCGCACTCAGCTGGCGTCGCTGGTGGCCACCAACATCCTGGGGCAAAACACCCCGGCGATCGCGGCCACCGAGGCCCAGTACGGAGAAATGTGGGCCCAGGACGCCGCGGCGATGTACGGCTACGCCGGGTCCTCCGCGACGGCCTCGCAGCTGACCCCGTTCAGCGAGCCCGCCCAGACCACGAATGCGACCGGCCTGGCTGCGCAGACCGCCGCGACAGCGCAAGCCTCCGGCAACTCGGCGGGCACCGCTGGCACGTCAGTCAGCAACGCCAGCAGCGCCTCGACGAGCACTGGGCTGTCGTCGCTGCTGTCGGACCTCACGTCATCGTCGGGTTCGTCCTCGAGCCTGACGGGTTTGCTTAACGGCTCGGATAATTCCGCGTTAGGAACCTTTTTGAGCTCCAATTTCTTTTCCACCATGGTGGTCAACGGATCACTCGCGGGCGGGGCGTTCAACCCGCAGTTCATCCTGCAGTCGCTGGCGGGATTCAGCTTTCTCCAAGGCGCGAAGGGCGCGGCGGCGGGATCGGGGTTGTTGAACCTGTTCAATCCCGGTGCGCTGGGGTCGGCTGGGGCGCCCGGTGTGGGTGGTCTCGGGTCGGGCTTGTCGGCCGGTATAGGTGAGGCGGGCCGCGTCGGGGCATTGTCGGTGCCGCCCAGCTGGTCTGCGGTCGCCCCTACCAGCCCGATTGCCTCGGCGCTGGGCGGCACTCCGCTTGCGCCCCCGGGGCCGGTGGCAGGCGGGCCCGGAGGTGTTGCGTCGCCGATGTCGAACATGTCCGGGCGCCTGCGCCGCGCGGTCCCGAAATACGGAATGCGTCTCCCGCCCATAATGGCACGTCCGCCCGCCGCCGGATAACAGATCAAGGGGAAGTTGTCATGATCGACTACGCGGTGCTACCACCGGAAATCAACTCGGCCAGAATGTATTCGGGCGCCGGCTCGGCGCCGATGCTGGCCGCCAGCGCTGCCTGGAGCCAGCTTGCGACTGAAATGCGCTCGGCCGCAGCCTCGTACAGCTCGGTGATCACGAATCTGGCCAGCGGCAGCTGGCAGGGGCCGGCATCGACGTCGATGGCCGACGCGGCCGCTCCATATGCGGCGTGGATGAACACCACTGCTGCGCAAGCCGAGCAGACGGCCACCCAGGCGCAAGCCGCGGCGAATGCCTACGAGTCGGCGTACTCGATGACCGTGCCCCCGACGACGATTGCGGCCAACCGCACTCTGCTGGCCTCGTTGGTGGCCAATAACGTCTTGGGCCAGAACGCTCCGTCGATCGCGGCGACTGAGGCCCAGTACGGCGAAATGTGGGCCCAGGACGCCGCGGCGATGTACGGCTACGCCGGTTCCTCGGCGACAGCTACCCAGTTGACCCCATTCAGCCAGCCGGCCCAGACCACCAGTGCGACCGGCCTGGCTGCGCAAACCACTGCGACGGCGCAAGCCTCCGGCACCTCGGCAGGCACCGCCGCCAGCACATCGTCGACCAGCGGGCTGTCGTCATTGCTGGGGGGATCGATCACCAGCTCAGGGTCGAATACATCCACGACGGGGCTGGCCGGGTTGCTCAATGACCTGGATGGGTCCAACGGGTCTCTGCTGGGCAGCTTTCTGAACAACAACACGGTCGACAACTTGAGCAACGCACTCACCACCAGTGGGCTCCTCAACCCGACCGCGTTCCTCGATACGGTCACGCTGTTTCAGCTATTTGTTCCCACAAATGGCCGGCGGTGGCTTGGCGTCGAATGTTTCGGGTCTGGCCGCCGGGCTGGGCTCGGGGACTGCCGGACTGGGGTCAGCCGGCCTGCGGGGTCTGGGCGCGGCGGTGTCTGCGGGCGTCGGACAGGCCACGCCGCTCGGCGCGTTGTCGGTGCCGACAGGCTGGAGCGCGGCCGCCCCGGGCCTCAGCAGGATTGCTACCGCGTTGCCCGGTGCCAGCGCCCTGACTCCGGCCTTGGGCGCCACCCCACTGGTGGCACCGGGCGGCGCCGTGGGCATGCCCGGCATGCCGTTGGGAGGGTTCGCGGGCATGGCTGATCACGAGATGGACGAACCGATGTACGGGTTTCGCCCCACCGTGATGGCGCGTCCGCCAGCCGCCGGCTAGTAGCTCGAAATAAGTCCAACCGAGAGAAGGAGATAAGGATATGCCTACGCGTTTTATGACTGACCCGCACGAGATGCGGTCGATGGCGGGCCGTTTTGATGTGCACGCCCAGACGGTGGAGGACGAGGCCCGCAAGATGTGGGCATCAAGCCAAAACATCGCCGGTGCCGGCTGGAGCGGCACCGCCCAGATGACGTCCTACGACACCATGGGCCAGATGAATCAGGCCTTCCGCAACATCGTCAACATGCTGCACGGCGTGCGTGACGGGCTGATCCGCGATGCCAACAACTACGAGACCCAAGAGCAGGCCTCTCAGCAGATCCTGTCCAGTTAACCACTCGAAACTCGTTAGGAGAACGCCAATGTCGATTAGCTACCAGTTCGGAGATGTGGACGCCCACGGCGCGCTGATCCGCTCCCAGGCCGCTTCCTTGGAGGCCGAGCACCAGTCCATCGTGCGCGATGTGCTGGCCGCCGGTGACTTCTGGGGTGGCTCGGGTTCGGTGGCCTGCCAGGAGTTCATCACCCAGTTGGGCCGCAACTTCCAGGTCATCTACGAACAAGCCAACTCCCACGGCCAAAAGGTCCAAACCGCGGGCAACAACATGAACTCCACCGACAGCGCCGTCGGCTCCAGCTGGGCCTAACCGAAACAGCCACTAGAAGGGATAGCTATGAGCCAGCCAGCCACCAGGCACGAGGATGTCGGCACCAGTAGGTCGTTGATTGCAGCTATCCCAGCTGTTGCGCGCTCCCGTGGTGACGCCGTCCGGCGAAGAAGTGGGCCGGGTCGACGACATCATTGTGCGACTCCGCAGTGCGGAGACCTACCCGCTGGTGACTGGCATCGTGGCCGGGGTCCGCGGCCGCCGGGTATTCGTCGGGAGCGGATCCATTCAGCGATTCGAGCCAGAGCGGGTAATCCTGGTGCACAACGAGATTGACCTGCAGCGGTTCGAGCGCCGCCACGGTGAGGTGCTGTTGCGATCTGATGTTCTCGGCTACCGGCTGATCGACGTGACTGCGGGCGAGTTGGTGCGCGCCTACGACGTCGAACTCGAAGACAGCGGAGCGGGCTGGGTGCTGACGCGACTGGATACCCGACGCCCGCCCCGTCTGTTCGGATTGCTGAAAACACCCGGCGGCCACGCTTCCCGCGATTGGAAGGCCTTTGAACCGTTGATCGGACATGGCCAGTCGATTGCCGTGCGTCGTGTCTTCGGACGTGTGGCGGCGCTCAAGCCCGCGCAAATCGCTGACCTCCTCGAAGAGGCCAGCGTGTCCGAGGGCGGCGAAATCCTGGACCGGGTGCGCAACTACCCCGACCTGGAAGCAGACGTTTTCGAGGAGCTCGAGTCCGACAAGGCCAGCCGACTGCTCGACGACATGCCCAACGGTGAGGTGGCGGCCTTGCTCGGGCGGATGCGCGCCGACGACGCCGCTGACGCGATCATGGACCTCCGCCAGTCCCGCCGGCGCCGGGTTCTGGAGTTGATGCCTGCGCCGCAGCGCACCAAGGTGATCACCCTGTTGGGCTTCAACCCTGACAGCGCGGGCGGATTGATGAATGTCGACATCGTCTGCTGCGGAATTTGGGCCACAGCGGGGGAGGCGCTCGCGCTGATTGGCACCGCCCAGTCCGTAGAGCCGGAGGCGCTCCTGCAAATACACGTGCTCAACGAGCAGGGGCAGCTGGCCGGCGTGGTGCCGGTGACCGCGTTGTTGCAGACACATCCCGCGGATGCGGTTGCAACACTGATGGATTCGAATCCAATCCAGATTGCCCCGGACACCGAACTGGCCGATATCGCGGTACTGATGGCCGACTACAACCTGCATGCCATCCCGGTCGTCGACGACAAGGATCACGTGCTGGGTGTTGTCACGGTCGACGATGTGCTCAAGGCCACCATTCCCGACGATTGGCGCCGACGAGAGCCCGGCCCACGTCCGGTGCGGCGAACCAAACAGCAACGACGGAGGTGACTGGTCATGACCACTCTGGACCGCGACGTCGTCGACATCGCACCACCGGCGGCGCCCCGCACCGCGGTGCTGGACAGCGCGCACGTCGGTGATATCGAAGGTGCCCTGGGCCGGATCAGCATCGGCGACACCGATCGTCCGCGCACCCTCAAGGTGCGCCTGGCAACCCTGCTGGCGATCATGGGACCCGGCTTGATTGTGATGGTCGGCGACAACGACGCCGGCGGAGTGGCGACCTACACCCAGGCCGGGCAGAACTACGGCTACAGCCTGCTGTGGGTGCTGCTGCTGTTGATCCCAGTGCTGATTGTCAATCAGGAGATGGTGGTCAGGCTCGGTGCGGTCACCGGGGTCGGGCACGCGCGGCTGATCAACGAACGATTCGGCCGCGGCTGGGGTTGGTTCTCCGTCGGCGACCTGTTCCTGCTGAACTTCCTCACGCTTGTCACCGAATTCATCGGCGTCACCCTGGCGGCCGACTACATCGGCATCCCAAGATATCTAGTCGTCCCGTTCGCGGCGATTGCGCTGATCGCCATCATGGCCACCGGCAGCTTCCGGCGCTGGGAACGTGCGATGTTGGTCTTCCTTGCGATCACGCTGCTACAGCTCCCCATGCTGTTGATGGCTCATCCAGAATTCGGTCACGCGGCGAAATCCTTCGTGCTGCCCGGCGTGTCGGGTGGCGCGAACTCGGACGCTGTGCTGCTGATCATTGCCATGGTCGGCACCACGGTGGCTCCTTGGCAGCTGTTCTTCCAGCAGTCCAACGTCGTCGACAAGCGCATCACGCCGCGCTTTATCGGCTACGAGCGAACCGACACCGCCATCGGCGCTTTCGTCGTGGTGGTCGGCGCGGCAGCGTTGGTGATGACCGGCGATTGGGCCGCTCGCGCCACCAACAGCCGAGGCAATTTCGTCGACGCCGGCGTGGTCGCACGCCTGCTCGGCCAACACAATCACCTGCTCGGCTCGATCTTCGCAATCGTGTTGCTAGACGCCTCGATCATCGGCGCGGCTGCGGTGACACTTTCCAGCAGCTACGCGTTCGGGGATGTCTTCGGGCTCAAGCACTCGCTGCATCGCGGATTCGCTGACGCCAAACCGTTCTATTTTTCCTACACCGGTATGGTCGTGGTCGCCGCAGCCGTCGTGCTGATCCCCGGCGCGCCGTTGGGGTTGATCACCACCGGCGTGCAAGCCCTGGCCGGATTGCTGCTGCCCAGCGCGACCGTCTTTCTGCTGCTGTTGTGCAACGACCGGCAAGTCCTAGGCCCGTGGGTGAACAAGCGATGGCTGAACGTGGTGGCCAGCATCATCGTCGGCGTGCTACTGCTTTTGTCCGGGGTGCTAATGGCCACAACGCTGTTCCCCGACCGCGACCTCGAGTCGATCATCACCTACCTGCTCCTTGGCTTCGGCGTTTGCGGCGCAGTCGCTTTCGGGGTACTGCGGTGGTCTGGCCGAGGGCGACCGAAATCACCTCTGCCCGAACAGCTCTCGGACGGCCTGGCCCGGGCCGACCGGACGTCTTGGCGGATGCCACCGTTGACCTTGCTGGAGCCGGTCAGCTGGTCGGTCGGAACCCGCCTGGGCATGCTGGCTTTGCGCGGCTATCTCGTCCTCGGGGCGATCCTGCTGTTGGTCAAGGCCGTTCAACTCGCCTAACACCGAAAGAATGAGAGAGGAGAAACCATCGTGTTCATCATTCGGCTGCTTAACGGACGGGAAATCCACGAAACCGAGGGCGACCACCTGTCGATCAACCACGACACCGGCGTGATCACGATTTCTCGAGTCGATGGATTCGAGGAGGTCACGACGTGCTATTCACCGTCGGCCTGGGAGATGGTGACACACCGAGTCAAGGACGTCGCCGTCAGGAAGTCCATGCTGTCGATGGCGCGCTGAGTCGACGGTTTCCGTCACACTGGTACTC
Organism: uncultured Actinomycetota bacterium; assembly: GCA_963744835.1. GTDB lineage: Bacteria > Actinomycetota > Actinomycetes > Mycobacteriales > Mycobacteriaceae > Mycobacterium. The sequence continues at coordinate 1,113,366 of CAVUVB010000002.1, read as the reverse complement.
AGCTCTGCATAGCTGAAAGGAGAGCCGCGTCATGCAGACGCTGAGTATCGCTGAATTCGCGCTGCGTTTGGGCGTCGGGCTCGGCTGTGGCGCCCTCATCGGAGCTGAGCGGCAGTGGCAGGCGCGCAGGGCCGGTCTACGCACCAATGCGCTGGTGGCCACGGGTGCGACGTTGTTCGTGCTCTACGCCGTGGTCACCAACGACAGCAGCCCCACCAGGGTGGCGTCCTATGTGGTGTCCGGGGTGGGCTTCCTCGGCGGTGGGGTGATCCTGCGCGAGGGATTCAACGTACGCGGGCTCAACACCGCCGCAACGCTGTGGTGCTCGGCGGCGGTCGGCGTGCTCGCGGCCGGCGGGCATTTCGTGTTCGCCCTGATCGCCACCGGCACCGTTGTCGGGGTTCACCTGCTGGGACGCCCACTGGGTCACCTCATCGACCGCGACAACGTGGTGGAAGAGGACGAGGATGACCAGCCGTACCAATTGCAGGTGATCTGTCGACCCAAGTCCGAAAAGTACGCGCGCGCCCAGATTGTCCAGCACACCGGCGGCGGCGACTTCGTGCTGCGGGGCATCCACACCGGGCGCGCGGGCGATGACGGCATCGCGTTGACCGCGTACCTGCTCAGCGACAGCCACGCGCCGGCCCGGCTGGAGCAGCTCGTCGCGGACCTGTCGCTGCAGCCAGGCGTTCAGGCGGTGCACTGGTATGCCGGCGACCAGGACGACCCGATGCCCCGCGCGCCGCACGCGGACTAGCCGCCGGACCAAACACAGGTCGCCAACGTCGTAGGGTATGAGATGTGAAGGCGATCGCGGATTTCCTATCCGTGCTGCCCGAGCAGATGCGGGACCCGGTGCTGTTCGCGATTCCGTTCTTCCTTTTGCTGTTGATTCTGGAGTGGACGGCGGCCCGCAAACTCGAACGCATCGAGCGGGACGCCAGCCCCGAAGCATTGGGCGCCGCAAGGCCGGGTTCGGGCGCCTACCTGACCGCCGATTCCTGGGCAAGCATCTGGATGGGGCTGGTTTCAGTGGCCACCACGGCGGGCTGGAAGTTCATTGCCCTGCTCGGCTATGCCGCGATCTATGCATACCTGGCTCCCTGGCACCTATCCGGCGACGCGCTGGTACACCTGGGTGATCGCGATCCTCGGTGTGGATCTGCTGTATTACTGCTATCACCGCATCGCGCACCGGGTTCGGCTGATCTGGGCTACCCACCAGGCCCACCACTCCAGCCAATACTTCAATTTCGCCACCGCACTGCGCCAGAAGTGGAACAACAGCGGCGAGATTGTGATGTGGATCCCGTTGCCGCTGTTGGGTATTCCGCCCTGGATGGTTTTCGTCAGCTTCTCGATCAACCTGATCTACCAGTTCTGGGTGCACACCGAGCGGATCGGCAGAATGTGGGCGCCTTTCGAGTTCGTCTTCAACACCCCGTCACATCACCGGGTGCACCACGGAATGGACCCCGAGTATCTCGACAAGAACTACGGCGGGATATTCATCGTCTGGGACCGGCTGTTCGGCACCTTCCGGCAAGAGACATTCCGTCCGCACTACGGGCTGACCAAACAGGTCGACACGTTCAACGTCTGGAAGCTGCAGACCCACGAATATCTAGCTATCGCTCGCGATTTCCGGTCAGCCACGCGCCTGCGCGACCGGTTGGGCTACGTCTTCGGCCCACCAGGCTGGCAGCCGTCGACGGCCATCCGGCCCGCGGCCGCCCGACTGGGGTCGGGGGTTAGCCCGCGTTCATCGGCCGTTGGTCAGATCGTTTTGATTGCACCGAGCCGAAAGCCCCCATGGCAAAGCCAAGATCAGTAAGCTCCGCCTCGTCGTGCACTTACACGACGTCGGGCGGATCTCCGCCCGGGCCGCGATGAGGAGGAGGGAATGCAGTGGGAGACACACTCACCGAAGGACAAAAACTTGTCAAGGGTGAATCGCTTACCTCGAGCAACGGGGCCTACACCCTGACGTTGCAAGACGACGGGAACCTGGTGCTGGCATCGCGCGGCCACGCGATCTGGGCGACGGGCACCGATGGCCAAGACGTGGTCCGCGCCGAGGTTCAGAAGCGACGGCAACTTCGTCCTCTACACCGCCGACAAGCCGGTGTGGCACACCGACACCAAAGGCAAGAAGAACGTCAGGCTCGTCCTGCAGGACGACCGCAATCTCGTGCTGTACGCCGCCGACGGAGCGGCATGGTCGACGAAGACCGAGACCGATGCTCCGCCGCCGCCAGAGCCAGAGGCGGCAGCCCCGCCGGCCGCCGAGGCCGCGCCCGCGGCGGAGGAGGTCCCTGCCCCAGCGCCCGCGCCCGAACCCGCACCCGAACCGGAACCGGCTGCCCGGACCTACACCGTCGAATCCGGCGACACGTTGTGGGCCATCGCGGAGCGGTTCTACGGCGACGGCAGCAAGTACCAGATCATCGCCGATGCCAGCGGCATCTCCAACCCTGACCTGATCCAACCGGGACAGGTGCTGACGATTCCCTGATCGCGAGCGGGAAGCGCCCGATCGCGGCTTTCCACGGCATTCGCACGAACGCAAGCGTTGGGGCCGGTAATCTCGTAGCCTGGCCGGCGCCGCGCCGGCCCCCGACCGATCGGAGTCGACGGTGCGCCGTCCGGCAATCCGCGCGTTCGTCGCGTCGGTTACCGCCGCGATGGTGGCTGTCTGTTTTCCATCCGGTGTGGCCAGCGCCGACCCCATCGTCGTCTTCCCGGGCATGGAGATCCACCAGGGCACCCATCTGTGCACCTTGGGCTACGTCGACCCCGGACTGCGGGTGGCGTTCACCGCGGGACATTGCCGCGGCGACGGGCCAGTTACCGACAAAGACAACAACGTGATCGGCAATCTGGCGACGTTCCGAGACAACACGCCCAACGGCGCGTTCGTGAACACCGACCAGCAGATCGCTGACTACGAGTCGATCGTGCTGCATGCGCCGTCGCGCCGAACAACATCCTGCCCGGCGGACGCATGTTGCAATCGGACCCGGGCCTGGTCGTGACGCCCGGCGAACCCGTCTGTCATTTCGGCGTCATCACCGGCGAAACCTGCGGAACCGTCGAGGCGGTCAACAACGGCTGGTTCACGATGGGCCATGGCGCGGTCAGCCAGAAAGGCGACTCCGGCGGACCGGTCTACATCATCGGCCCAGGCGGGGCCGCGCTGATCGTGGGGGTATTCAACAGCGTCTGGGGCGCGTACCCGGCGGCGGTGGCGTGGCGGTCTATCACCCAGCAAGTCCGCGACGACGTCGGAGTGCCCAACGGCGCCGGCGGTCCGTCGGCCTAGCAGATCAGCTGGCGTTTGCCAGCACGAAAACCGGAATTGACGGTGCGGCGGCCCACAATTCGTCATCGCTGGACGCCGGACTCAGTCCGGCGACGTGGCCTTTGACCTCCCAATACCATTTGCCCAGGTATTGCCGGAGCAGCTCGGGCTTCGCCGGGTCGGCTACCTCGGTGGCACGGCGTTGGCGGCGACGCCAGCGCGGCCCTACCTCGGCCACCCCGGCGGCGCGGACATTGCGGGCCCATTGGGTATTGCCACGCGTGGACACCAGATAGTCCACCCCGTCGACGGTCAGCACGTTGACCACCACACCGCGAAATTTGCCGGTGGTGCGGCCGCGTACGCGAAGCGCGCGGGTGCCAGCAATGCTGATGCCCAGTTCGGCCAGCCGGCGGATCAGCACGTTACCGGCGCGCGCCGCTCGACCGGGTTCGTCGTATCGCACTGCCATGATCATCCCTCTCCAGAAGTTGCTCGCTATTCGAGAGCACTGCTCTCTACGGATTCCACCGTGGCACACCGGTGACGGAAATTCAAGAGCACTGATCTCTTTTGTGCGAAAATGGGCCGATGGGCAAGCGGCGTGACTCGCGCCAACGCGTCGAGGCGCAGATCATTCAGCTCGGCCGACGCCATCTGGTGGAGCATGGCGCCGCTGGACTCTCGCTGCGCGCCATCGCCCGCGACCTGGGGATGGTGTCATCGGCGGTGTATCGGTATGTGTCCAGCCGCGACGAGTTGCTGACGTTGTTGCTCGTCGACGCCTACTCCGATCTCGCCGAGAATGTCGACCGCGCCCGCGACACGGTGCCCGACGTGTGGAGCGATGACGTCATCGCGATTGCGCATGCGGCTCGCGACTGGGCCACCGCCCACCCGGCCAGCTGGGCGCTGTTGTACGGCAGCCCGGTGCCCGGCTATCACGCACCGGCCGAGCGAACGGTCGGGCCCGGGACTCGGGTGGTCAGCGCGCTGTTCGACGCCGTCGCTGCCGGCATCGAGACCGGCGACATCATGTTGACCAATAGCCCTGCGCCGCAACCGATGTCGTCGGACTTCGAACGGCTACGCCAGGAGTTCGGATTTCCCGGCGACGACCCCGTCATCGCCAAATGCTTCACCATCTGGGCCGGCGTCGTGGGCGCGATCAGCCTCGAGGTGTTCGGGCAATACGGCACCGATACGCTGAGCGATCCCCGAGGCGGTGTTCGACACCCAGGTTCGGCTGCTGGTCGGTGTGCTGACCCAGAGGTCGACGAATTAGAACGTGTTTCACTCGCTTGCGGACGCTGGGCTATCCTGCCAGACGATGAGCCAACACGGCGGGCCACCGACCCAGATCGCCTGGGTCACCCACGACCTGGACGCCACGGAAACGGCCCTCACCGGCCTGTTGGGCGTCAGAAAATGGGTGCGGATTCCCGATGTGCACTTTGCCCCGGACACCTGCAGCTACCTCGGCAGGCCGGCCGACTTCGTCGCCAGCATTTCGCTTAGCTACCTCGGCGACATGCAGTTGGAGCTGATCGCACCGGTCCGGGGCCCCAGTATCTATAGCGACTTTCTGCGGGACCACGGGCCGGGTCTACATCACATCTGCACGGAGGCCGACAGTGCCGAGGACTTCGCCGCCGCACTGGCCGCAGCCACCGCGCGCGGGGCGGCTGTGGTTCAGCAGGGTGTGATGCCCGGCGGTCTGCGGTTCGCCTATCTGTCCGCCCCACAGTCTGGCGTGCCCTTCGTGGAGATCGCGCACGTCTCTGCGGAGATGCGGCAATTCTTCGACTACATCAAGCAGGAGCAGCGAAGCGATGTTGAGGAGCGGCGCCACTGAGCCGCGCCGGCGACGATGCAGAACGTAGCGATGAAGAGGAGCGGCGCCAATGAGCACAGGGATGTCTGGGATACCAGCAACGTTCAGCGCTGACGAGGTGTCGTCGTGGTCGGATGACGTCGACGTCGTCGTGGTCGGTTTCGGCATCGCGGGTGGCTGCGCAGCAGTCAGCGCGGCCGCCGTCGGCGCACGCGTGCTGGTGCTCGAGCGCGCAGCTGCCGCCGGTGGCACCACCGCGCTTGCCGGCGGGCACTTCTACCTGGGCGGCGGCACCGCGGTCCAACAGTCGACCGGGCATCCCGACTCGCCCGAAGAGATGTACAAGTATCTGGTCGCGGTGTCGCGCCAACCCGATCACGGGAAGATCCGCGCCTATTGCGACGGCAGCGTCGAGCACTTTAACTGGCTGGAAGACTTGGGCTTTCAGTTCGAGCGCAGTTACTTCCCGGGCAAGGCGGTGATCCAGCCCAACACCGAGGGGCTGATGTACACCGGCAACGAAAAGGTCTGGCCGTTCCTCGAGCAGGCGGTGCCGGCCCCGCGCGGGCACAAGGTGCCGGTGCCCGGTGACACCGGCGGCGCCAGCATGGTCGTCGACTTGCTGCTCAAACGCGCGACCAGCCTGGGCGTGCAGATCCGCTATGAGACCGGCGCAACCGAGTTGATCACCGACACGTCCGGAGCGGTCGTCGGCGTGCTGTGGAAGCAGTTCTTGCAAACCGGTGCCATTAGGGCGAAGTCGGTGATTATCGGGGCCGGCGGGTTCGTGATGAATCCGGCGATGGTAGCCACCTACACACCGAAACTAGCCGAGAAGCCGTTCGTGCTGGGCAACACCTACGACGACGGGTTGGGCATCCGGATGGGCGTCTCCGCCGGCGGCGCCACCCAGCACATGGACCAGGTCTTCATCACTGCACCGGCGTATCCGCCGTCGATCCTGCTGACCGGCATCATCGTCAACAAGCTCGGTCAGCGATTCGTCGCAGAAGACTCTTATCACTCGCGGACTTCAGGATTCGTCATGGATCAGCCCGACAGTGCCGCCTTTTTGATCGTTGACGAGGAACACCTCAAGCCGCCAGAAGTACCGCTGATCCCGCTGATCGACGGCTGGGAAACCGTTGCCGAGATGGAAGCCGCACTGGGCATCCCGCAGGGCAATTTGGTTGCGACGCTGGACCGTTACAACACCTATGCGGCCCGCGGTGAGGATCCCGATTTCCACAAGCAGCCGGATTTCCTTGCGCCACAGCACCACGGACCGTGGGGTGCCTATGACTTGTCGTTGGGCAAGGCAATGTACGCCGGGTTCACCATCGGCGGGCTGGCCACCTCGGTGGACGGCCAGGTGCTGCGCGAGGACGGCACGGTCATCCCCGGCCTGTACGCGGTGGGGGCGTGTGCGTCCAACATTGCCCAGGACGGTAAGGGATATGCCAGCGGCACCCAACTCGGCGAGGGGTCGTTCTTTGGGAGACGTGCGGGAGCGCACGCGGCCGCAAGCCGTTAGCCGGCGGGTCAGACGCCGGCAGGTTCCTTGTCTATGCGGCCGAGCTCCCACTGACTATTCCCGAGCAGCCGCAGGCGTTGCTGGTGATGCGGCTCGACGGTGCTGCGGTGACTGACGCTGACCAGGATGGTGTCCGGTAACTCGTTGCGCAGCAACTGATACATCGTCAACTCCAGCCCTTCGTCCATCGCCGAGGTGGCCTCGTCGACAAAAACCGCTTTGGGTTTGGTCAACAGCACCCGCGCGAAGGCGACCCGCTGCTGCTCGCCGGGCGACAGTACTTTTACCCAATCCTGTTCCTCGTCAAGAAGATCCACCAGATGTGGCAGCATCACTTTGACCAATACCTCGCGGAGGGTGGTGTCAGGGATGTCGCCCTCCGACGAGGGATAGCACACCACCGCCCGCAGATCGCCAAGGGGCACATAGGGCAACTGGGACAGGAACATCGTCTGATTCGGCCCGTCGGGGCAACGCAATGTCCCAGACGCGTATGGCCACAACTGGGCCAGGCTGCGCAGCAGTGTCGTTTTGCCGCTGCCCGACGGACCGGTGATCACCAGCGCGTCACCACCAGACAGGTGCAGGTCGAGGGTGTCGATGAGCTGGTCGCCGGCCGGAGTACGTACCTCCACACCCTCGATGTCGACGGCGCTGTCCGCGCTCGGCCTGACCAGCAGCTCGGGGAGGCCACGAGCCTTCTCGTCGGCGACCACCAGGCCGTGCAATCGGATGATCGCCGCGCGATAGCTGGCGAATTGGTCGTAGTAGTTGCGGAAGAAGGACAGGCCGTCACTGATGTTGTTGAAGGCCCTTTGTGTCTGAGTGACGGCACCGAATTTGATCTGACCGGCGAACAACCGCGGCGCCTGGAGCACCCATGGCAATGGGTCGATCAGCTGAGTCATCGAGACGTTGAATCCGTACCAGGCGACGGTCCGGTTCACGTACCGCAGATAGTTGTCGATGATCGGTTGGAATCGCCGGCTAAGCTGCACACGCTCGGCACGCTCGCCCCGGTAGAAGCCTATCGCCTCAGCGGCGTCACGCACTCGCACCAGCGCATAGCGGAAGGCAGCATTGGTGAGCTCGTTGCGGAAGCTGAGTCTGATCAACGGCCGTCCAATCCAGAACCCGACGATCGTGGCCACCAACATATAGACGATCAGGATCCAGAACATTGCCTTGGGGATGCTGACTCCGAACAGCGTCAGGGTGCCCGACAAATTCCACAGAATGGCCGTGAACGAAACCACCGACAGCACCGATTGCACGGCACCGAATAACAGCACTGCACTGGTGCCGTTGGCCGGCATATTGGGCGTGCCTCCCACGCCCGCGGTCAACACGTCGATGTCCTGCTGAATACGCTGGTCCGGGTTGTCGATGGTGCCGTCAATGAACCGGCCGCGATAGTAAGCCCGGCCTTCGAGCCAGTCACCGGTGAGCCGGTCGGTCAGCCAAACCCGCCAGGCCACGATGAAGCGCTGCGTCAGGTAAATGTCGAGCATGTAGCGGGCGATGTAGATCGCCGCCATGATCGAGAAGATAATGATCGACATCCAAAAGCCATGTACGCCAGACTGTTTGACGGCTTGGTTGTGGGTGGCGATGGCCTGCACGGCGATCTGGATGGACGAGGCCAGGTCGTTGGTTTGATAACTGAACAGCACGGTAAGGCGCACCGTGATGACCACCGACAACAGCAGCACCCCGAGCATCAGCCAGACCCCGACGCTGCGGCGACCGGTGAAATACGCGCCGGTGATTTGCCAAAACTGGCGGCCCCACGGGGTGAGCAATCGCAACAGGGCTAGCACGACGATCACGCACACCGCGCTGATCAGCCACGTTACCGCGATCCAGGATAGTGAATCGACCAGCGCATGACCCCAGTCGATGGACGGCTCAAACAACTCCACGGTGCACGTACCTCCTTGCTCTAAAGTCCACGGCGTCGGTTGAACGCCCAGCTGACAAGACTTTCCCGCGAAGCTACCTGGGCATCGCGGCAGCGCGATGGTGGGGCTGGCAGGCGGGTCTATCGAAATCGACGGCAGCGCGCAAAAGTTCGGGGAACCGTCACGCTAACGCAGATCTCGGCGCATTTAGATGGTTACGCCCGGGCCGGTTCGCGCTCGACCGGGCGCAACTCCCACCGGCCTTCGCCGAGCAGCTCGAGCAATTGATCGTGGTACTGCTCGACGGTGGGCCGATGACTGACGCTGACCACGACGCAATCCGGTAATGCGGTCCGCAGCATCTGGTAAAGCGCGAATTCCAAACCCTCGTCGAGCGCCGAGGTGGCTTCGTCGAGAAATACCGCCTGCGGCTTGGTGAGCAGAACACGGGCGAAGGCGATCCGCTGTTGCTCACCTGGGGAGAGCACTTTGGCCCAATCCCGGTCATCATCGAGGCGATCGGCCAGCGGGGCGAGCGCCACCTTGGTTAACGCGTCTCGCACCTCGGCGTCGGGCAGGGCGTCTGGAGAATTCGGGTAGCACACCACGCCACGCAGGTCACCGAGCGGCACGTAAGGCAACTGCGACAAGAACATCGTGGCGCCTTGGGGTCGGCGCAGCGTGCCAGATGCGTAAGGCCACAGTTGCGCGAGACTGCGCAACAGCGTGGTCTTGCCCGCTCCCGAACGCCCGGTGACCACTAGCGCGTCGCCGCTGGTGAGCCGCACCTCGAGCGGGTCGATTAGCTGCTCGCCACTGGGCGCGCGCACCTCGACCTCCGCGATTTCGACCGATCCGCCCTCGCTCGGCTCCACCGTGACTTCGGGCAGGTCCCGGCCGCGTGCATTGGCGTCGACCAGGCCGTGTAATCGGAGTATCGAGGCGCGAAATGCCGCGAACTGGTTGTAGTTGTTGCGGAAGAACGACAGCGAGTCCTGGATGGTGCCGAATGCGGCCGCCGTTTGTGCGACGCTGCCCAAACTGATCTTCCCGGCGAACAGTCGCGGCGCCTGGACGACCCACGGCAGCGGCACCATCGTCTGGGTCACCGACACGTTCCAACCGGTGTATCCAATGGTCCGGGTGACATAGCGGCGGTAGTTGTCGATGATCGGGGTGAAGCGCTGCCGCAATCGCGATCGCTCGGCTGCCTCACCGTGGTAGAACCCGACTGCTTCTGCCGCGTCACGCAAGCGCACCAACGCATATCGAAAGGCAGCGTTGAGCTTCTCGTTGGCGAAGCTCAGCTTTATCAGGGGATGCCCGATCCAGAATGTGACCATGGTCGCCATCACCACAAAAACGATGACGATCGAGAACATCGCGCGGGGAATTTCGACATGCAGCAGCGGGACGGTCAGGCCGCCGGAGAGGCGCCACAAGATGGCGCTGAACGAGATCACCGAGGCCACCGCTTGCACAGCGCCGAACAGCAGGGTCTGCCCAGTGCCGATGGTCGGTACGTTCGGGGTGGCGCCCGCACCGGCGGTGAAAATGTCGATGTCCTGCTGGATGCGCTGGTCGGGGTTGTCGATCGTGTCATCGATAAACCGGGCCCGGTAGTAGGCGTGTCCGGATAGCCAGTCGGCGGTGAGGTGCTCGGTGAGCCATACCCGCCACGCGATGATGAACCGCTGCATCAGGTAGAGGTCGACCATGGCCTCCGCGATGAAAATGGCGGCGAGAATGCAGAAGATCCACAGCGACGTCCAAAAGCCATGCACGCCCGACTGTTTGACGATGTCGTTTTGCGCGCCGGAGCCCGTGAACGCGGTCTGCAGCGCGTTGTACAGGTCGTTACTGAAATAGCTGAACAAGACATTCATCCGCACGACCGTGACGACCGACAGCAGCAGCACACCCAGCATCAGCCACACCCCGACTGCCCGCCGACCAGTGAAGTAGTCGCCGGTGATCCGCCAGTATTGGCGCCCCCACTGGGTGCTGATCCGCAGCACCACCAAAACGACGAAGACACAAACGGCACTGATCAACCACGCTCTGGCGATCCACCACAGCGAGTCGGGTAGCTCGTGGCCCCAGTCGATGGACGGTTTGAACGGCTGCAAAGCAGTCACGAAGTCTCCTCGCGGTCTGAGGCATCCGGCAAGATACCTCGATCGGAAAGCTTGTCGGGGAAGCTACCGCAGGCTTGCCGATAGGCTGCCGGAATGAGCTCCAACGGCGCAGCTACCGACCCAACGGATACCTTTCATGCCGGCCGCCTTGTCGCCCGCCGACTGAAGGCCAGCGGGATCGACACCGTCTTCACGTTGTCCGGCGGTCACTTGTTTTCGATTTACGACGGCTGCCGCAGCGAGGGCATCCGGCTGATCGACACTCGTCACGAGCAGACCGCCGCGTTCGCGGCGGAAGGCTGGTCGAAGGTGACGCGTCAGCCGGGCGTGGCCGCACTGACCGCGGGCCCGGGCGTGACCAACGGGATGAGCGCGATGGCCGCCGCACAACAGAATTGCTCCCCGCTACTGGTTCTCGGTGGCCGTGCGCCGGCGCAGCGCTGGGGGATGGGGTCGCTGCAGGAGATCGATCATGTGCCGTTTGTGGCGCCGCTGACCCGGTTCGCCGCCACCGCGCCGTCCGCCGAGGCCGTCAGTGGACTCATCGACGACGCGTTGCGGGCCACCGTCGGCGCGCCGTCGGGTGTCGCATTCGTCGACTTCCCCATGGACCACGTCTTTTCCGTCGCTCCCGATGAGGGACACCCCGGGGCGCTGACCGACCTGCCGGCACCGACCCCACCCGACAGCAACGCACTCGGCCGTGCCGCCGCTCTGCTGGCCGTCGCGCAGCGTCCGGTGATCATGGCGGGCACCAACGTCTGGTGGGGTCACGCCGAAGCGGCACTGCTGGCTCTGGCCGAGCAACGACGGATACCGGTGCTGATGAACGGCATGGCCCGCGGCAGTGTGCCCGCAGATCACCCGCTGGCGTTCTCGCGAGCGCGGTCAAAAGCCTTGGCGGAGGCTGATGTTGCCATCGTGGTGGGCGTGCCGATGGACTTCCGGCTAGGTTTCGGCAAGGTATTCGGAGCAGAAACTCAGTTGATTGTGGCCGAGCGAGCCCAACCCGACCGGGAACATCCGCGGCCTATCGCCGCCGAGCTCTACGGCGATTTGTCGGCCACCCTGACGGCCTTGGGCGAAACGACGCAAGCCGGCGAAGCAGGTCACGAGGCTTGGGTTGCTGACTTGCGGGCGGCCGAGACCGCGAGCCGCGACGGCGAACACGCCGAACTGGCCGATGACCGGAGCCCGCTACACCCGATGCGGGTCTACGCGGAGCTGGCGCCGCTGCTGGATCGCGACGCGATCATCGTTGTCGACGCCGGTGATTTCGGCTCCTACGCGGGTCGGGTGATCGACAGCTATGTCCCGGGTGCGTGGCTGGACAGCGGTCCGTTCGGTTGCCTGGGTTCGGGCCCGGGCTATGCGTTGGCCGCCAAACTGGCCCGGCCTGACCGTCAGGTCGTCTTGCTGCAGGGCGACGGCGCCTTCGGCTTCAGCGGCATGGAATGGGACACCTTGGTCCGGCACAACGTGCCGGTGGTGTCGATCATCGGCAACAACGGCATCTGGGCGCTGGAAAAGCATCCGATGGAAGCGATTTACGGCTATTCGGTGGTGGCCGAGCTGCGACCCGGTACCCGCTACGACGAGGTCGTGTGCGCACTGGGTGGTCACGGGGAGCTGGTGTCGGCGCCCGGGCAGCTGCGCCCTGCCCTCGAGCATGCCCTCGGCAGCGGCCTACCCGCCGTCGTCAACGTGCTCACCGACCCCGAGGTCGCCTATCCCCGCCGATCCAATCTGGCCTGACGCTCGGTCTGCTCGCGAGCGTGCGCAGTTGTACAGCGGGGACCGGCGTGTCGCGGACAAACACGCACACTCGCGTCGGTTGGAGGGTCGCGTACGGTTGACCTGTGCCAAAGACCACCAGCACTGTGTCGGGCCGGCTGACTAGCCGATTTTGGCGGCTGCTCGGCGCCAACACCGAGAAGAATCTCAGCCGCTCACAGGCACAGGTCAGTGCTGCGGCGGAGTACGACGAGAAGGCCGCGGACCTCGACGACAAGCAGTTGCTCAAAGCCGCCGGCCTGCTCAGCCTGGACGACCTCGCCGAATCCGACGACATCCCGCAATTCCTCGCCATCGCCCGCGAAGCCGCCGAACGCTCCACCGGGCTGCGGCCGTTCGACGTGCAGTTGCTCGGCGCGCTGCGGATGCTGGCAGGTGACGTGATCGAAATGGCAACTGGCGAGGGCAAAACCCTGGCCGGAGCGATCGCCGCCGCCGGTTACGCATTGGCAGGTCGTCACGTTCACGTGGTCACCATCAACGACTACCTGGCCCACCGCGACGCCGAATGGATGGGCCCGCTGCTGACCGCGCTTGGCCTGACAGTCGGTTGGGTCACCGCCGAGTCGACAGCTGACGAGCGTCGTGAGGCCTACACGTGCAACGTCACCTACGGCTCGGTCAACGAGATCGGCTTCGACGTGCTGCGCGATCAGCTGGTTACCGACGTCGCCGATCTGGTGTCGCCCAACCCCGACGTGGCCCTGATCGACGAAGCCGACTCGGTGCTGGTCGACGAGGCGTTGGTGCCGCTGGTGCTGGCCGGCACCACACACCGGGAGAAGCCGCGGCTGGAGATCATCCGGCTGGTCGGTGAGTTGCAAGCCGGCGACGATTACGACACCGACTCCGACAGCCGCAATGTCCACCTGACCGAGGTCGGGGCGGCCAAAGTCGAAAAGAAGCTCGGCGGAATCGATCTCTATTCCGAGGAGCACGTCGGCACCACGCTCACCGAAGTCAACGTCGCGCTGCATGCGCATGTCTTGCTGCACCGCGATGTGCACTACATCGTGCGCGACGACGCCGTGCATCTGATCAATGCCTCGCGTGGCCGCATCGCCCAGCTGCAACGGTGGCCGGACGGTCTGCAGGCGGCGGTCGAGGCCAAAGAAGGCATCGAGACCACCGAGACGGGCGAGGTGCTCGACACCATCACGGTGCAGGCACTGATCAACCGCTATCCGACGGTGTGCGGCATGACCGGCACCGCGCTGGCCGCAGGCGAGCAGCTGCGCCAGTTCTACAAGCTCGGTGTGTCTCCGATACCGCCGAACACCCCGAATATCCGCGAGGACGAGACCGACCGCGTCTACATCACCACCGCGGCGAAAACCGCTGCGATCATCGCGCATATCATCGACGTGCACGAGACCGGACAGCCCGTATTGGTCGGCACCCACGACGTCGCCGAATCCGAAGAGCTGCATGAGCGCCTGCAGCGTCGGGGGGTGCCCGCAGTCGTACTCAATGCCAAGAACGACGCCGAGGAGGCCCGAGTGATCGCGGAGGCCGGCAAACTCGGCGCGGTCACCGTGTCGACCCAGATGGCCGGCCGCGGCACCGATATCCGGCTCGGCGGCTCCGACGAGACCGACCACGACAAGGTGGTCGAGCTGGGCGGGCTGCACGTCGTCGGTACGGGCCGACACAACACCGAGCGGCTGGACAATCAGCTGCGCGGCCGCGCCGGCCGCCAAGGCGACCCGGGGTCATCGGTGTTCTTCTCCAGCTGGGAAGACGACGTCGCCGCAGCCAACCTCGAGCGCAACAAGCTGCCGACCCAGACCGACGAGGACGGCCGCATCGTCAGCTCCAAGGTCGCCGCACTGCTCGAGCATGCTCAGCGGGTCGCCGAGGGCAGGCTGCTCGACGTGCACGCGAACACGTGGCGCTACAACCAGTTGATCGCCCAGCAGCGCGCCATCCTCGTCGAGCGGCGCAACGCGCTGCTGAGCACCGCCGCTGCCCGCGAGGAGCTCGCTGAACTGGCACCTGACCGTTACTCGGAGCTCGCTGAAGAACCTGGAGATCTCTCCGAAGAGCGCCTGGAGACGATCTGCCGTTTGATCATGCTGTATCACCTCGACCGAGGCTGGGCCGACCACCTCGCCTACCTGGCCGATATCCGGGAAAGCATCCATTTGCGTGCTCTCGGGCGGCAGAATCCGCTGGACGAATTTCACCGGATGGCCGTGGATGCCTTTGCATCACTGGCCGCCGACGCGATCGAAGCCGCGCAACAGACGTTCGAAACCTCGCCGACGATCGAAGACGAGCCGGGTGTGGATCTATCCAAGCTGGCGCGCCCGACCTCGACATGGACCTACATGGTGCACGACAACCCGTTGGCCGACGACTCGCTTTCCGCGCTGAGCCTGCCCGGCATCTTCCGCTGATGAGTGCCCGCCTTGTCCTCGGGCCGTCAGACGGCCCGCATCGTCGCCGAGCGTAAGGTCACGCCTCATGAAGCGCGCCGGCGACGATTCAGTGGGGGCACCCCCAGGCGCGCAGCGGCGAGGGGGACGTAGCGATGAGGTGGGGGTACCACCCGCTGGCGGGGGCGAGCGGCGCTAATGAAGCAGGCGGGCGCACATAACCGGCTCCTCACGGTGCCCAACCTGCTGAGCGGAATCCGTCTGGCGCTGATCCCGGTCTTCATCTACCTGCTGCTGGCCGCTCATTCCGACGGTTGGGCGGTGGCCGTGCTGATGTTCAGCGGCGCATCTGACTGGGCCGACGGCAAGATCGCCCGGCTGCTGAACCAGTCGTCGAAGCTGGGGGAGTATTTGGATCCCGCGGTCGACCGGCTCTACATGGTGACCGTCCCGATCGCCCTCGGACTGCGCGGCATCGTGCCGTGGTGGATCATCGCAGTCCTGCTGGCACGCGATGTGCTGCTGGCCGCCGAGCTGCCCCTGTTGCGCACCCGTGGCTTCACCGCATTGCCCGTGATCTATGTCGGCAAGGCCGCGACGTTCGCCCTGATGTCGGCCTTTCCGCTGATCCTGCTGGGACAGTTTGACGCGCTGTGGAGTCGCGTCGTATTGGCCTGCGGCTGGGCGTTTTTGATCTGGGGCTTGTACATGTACCTGTGGTCATTCGTGGTGTATGCGGTGCAGGTGGTACTGGTGATGCGCAGGCTGCCACCGGTGAAACGCGACGACAAACCGCCGGCGATACGGGCGGATGCCGATGGCTGACCAAGCGCTCGGCGGCTATGACCCTCATGCGGGTCTTGGCGCGCACGAGGCAGGCCAGCCGCAGTTCATCCCGGTGCCGTCACTGCTGCGCGCCCTGCTCTCCGAGCACCTGGACCCCGGCTACGCGGCCGCCGCCGCCAAGCGGGAGTGCTCCGGCGAGCCGCAGGCCGCTCACGCGCGTGCTTCGGGCTGGCTGTGGCAAGCGCTGGCCGCGTTGCTGGTCGCCACGGTTTTCGCCGCGGCCGTCGCCCAGGCCCGGCTGGTCGCTCCGGGAGTCAGCGCAGCACAACGAACGCTGGCAGGCGACGTGCGGGCCGAAGAGGCATCGGCAGGCGCGTTAGCGGCACGCCGGAGCGCGCTCACCGCGCAGGTCGACCAGGTTCAGCGGCGAGCGCTGGCCGACGACGCCGAGGGCCGGCGACTGCTGGCCAGCCTCGACAAACTCAGCTTGGCCGCCGCGAGCACCCCGGTGATCGGTCCGGGTCTGAGCGTGACGGTGACCGACCCGGGTGTCGGACCCGAATCTTTCCGACGTGTCCAAGCAGCGGGTCGCCGGCAGTCGGCAGATCATCCTCGACCGGGACTTGCAGCTGGTGGTCAATTCGTTATGGGCTAGCGGCGCTGAGGCGATCGCTGTCGGCGGTGTCCGGATCGGACCGAACGTGACCATCCGGCAGGCCGGCGGAGCGATCTTGGTTGACAATAACCCCATCAGCAGCCCATACACCGTCTTGGCAATCGGGCCCCCGCATTCCATGCAGGATGTCTTCGACAGCAGCCCCGGACTGCGCCGGCTAAGGCTTCTGGAGACGTCGTACGGCGTCGGCGTTGACGTCAGCGCCCGAGACGGGCTCACGCTGCCCGCCGGGGCGGCCCGAGATATCAAGTTCGCCAAACAGATTGGGTCCTAGTGCCGAAAATCGAAGTGGCAGTGTGCACAATGCCGGTGAAGAGAATGGAGCACCGATGATCGGGATTGCAGCACTGGTCGTCGGCATTATGCTGGGCTTGGTCTTTCACCCCAGCGTGCCGGAGGTTGTCCAGCCGTACCTACCGATCGCGGTGGTCGCCGCGCTCGACGCGGTGTTCGGCGGTCTGCGAGCCTATCTGGAGCGGATTTTCGACCCGAAAGTCTTCGTGGTGTCGTTTGTCTTCAACGTCTTGGTCGCCGCGCTGATCGTCTATGTCGGCGACCAATTGGGCGTCGGCACACAGTTGTCGACCGCGATCATCGTCGTGCTGGGTATCCGTATCTTCGGTAACGCCGCCGCGCTGCGGCGCCGACTATTTGGCGCCTAGCTGGCATGAGGCCGACATGAGCGATCCCGATCCCCAAGGCACACCGCAGGACAGCGAGCCTGTGGCTGCTGAGCCGGGGGCCGACGAGACCGCCGCGGAGCACGGACGGCATGAACTGGCGCCGCACCAGCCCCGACCCGAGATCGGAGAGCTGCAGCCGCGCGGATTCTTCGGCATGCTGCGGCGCGGCCTCTCGGTATTCGGGACCCTGGCGGTGCTGTTGTGCCTGCTGCTGGGTGTCGCCATCGCCACCCAGGTGCGCCAGACCGAATCCGGCGACTCGTTGGATACCGCCCGTCCGGCGGACCTGCTAGTGCTGCTGGACTCGCTGCGTCAACGCGAGGCCACCTTGAGCACCGAAGTCACTGAACTGCAGCGTTCGCTGGCCGCGTTGCAGGCGTCGGGCAGCAACGACCAGGCCGCAATCGAAAATGCCCAGGCTCGGCTTGCTGCGCTGTCGATCCTGATCGGCACCGTCGGCGCCACCGGACCCGGTGTCATAGTGCGGATCGACGACCCGGGGCCAGGCGTGGCACCTCAGGTGATGCTCGACGTGCTCAACGAGTTACGCGCCGCCGGTGCTGAGGCGATCGAGATCAGCGACGGACACCAGGCGGTGCGAACCGGTGTCGACACCTGGATCGCGGGGGCTCCGGGCGCGCTGGTCGTTGACGGTAGAACTCTGCGGCCGCCGTATTCGGTTCTGGCCATTGGTGATCCACCGACATTGGCAGCGGCGATGAATATTCCCGGCGGCGCGGTGGACAGCGTCAAACGCGTCGGCGGCACGATGTCGGTCCAACAGGGCGACCGGGTGGATATCACCGTCTTGCGACAACCAAAACCGCGCCAATACGCTCAGCCAGTCAAGTGACTAAACGAGAAGAACAGGAACACCGTGAGCGAAATCCCGCCTGATTTGCACTACACCGCTGAACACGAATGGGTTCGCCGGACCGGGGACGACAGCGTTCGGGTAGGGATCACGGACTTCGCTCAGTCGGCACTTGGCGATGTCGTGTTTGTGACGCTGCCTGAGGTAGGTACCGAGGTAACCGCTGGGGAAACCTTCGGAGAGGTGGAGTCGACCAAATCGGTGTCGGATTTGTATGCCCCCGTCTCGGCGAAAGTCGTTGCCGTCAATAGCGATCTGGACGGCAACTCCGCGCTGGTCAATTCGGATCCCTACGGCGCCGGCTGGTTGATCGACCTCCAGGTCGATCCCGAGGCCCTCGAGCAGGGCTTCTCGGCGCTACTGGACGCCGAGGCCTACCGCGGCACACTGTCGGAATGACCCTTGTTATGGTTCGCTGCGCCCGGGGATAATGCGCCGGGCCTTTTACGCGGGCCGATCCGGCGGGGGAGGGCACATTGCGCTCCCGTGCGCGGTACGGTCGACACATCGACGGTCACGGCGGGTGGGAAGCCGGGCGAGCGGACCCAACCAGACAACGCAGCAGCGGCCAGTGAGGAGCAGCGGGTGACGGAGAAGGACAACGACCAGACCTCTG
The DNA here is from genome assembly GCA_963744835.1 of uncultured Actinomycetota bacterium. Classification (GTDB taxonomy): domain Bacteria; phylum Actinomycetota; class Actinomycetes; order Mycobacteriales; family Mycobacteriaceae; genus Mycobacterium. The sequence continues at coordinate 1,094,848 of CAVUVB010000002.1, read as the reverse complement.
ACGAAGTCACCGTGGAGACGACATCGGTCTTCCGCGCCGATTTTCTGAATGAACTGGACGCCCCCGCGCAAGCGGGCACTGACACGGCGGTGTCCGGCGTCGAGGGACTGCCGGTCGGTTCGGCGTTGCTGGTCGTCAAGCGGGGACCGAACGCCGGCTCGCGCTTCCTGCTCGACCAGGCGACCACCTCGGCCGGCCGCCATCCGGACAGCGACATCTTCCTGGACGACGTCACCGTCAGCCGGCGGCATGCCGAATTCCGGTTAGATAGCGATGAGTTTCATGTTGTGGACGTCGGAAGTCTCAACGGCACCTACGTCAACCGCGAGCCGGTCGATTCGGCCGTGCTGGCAAACGGCGACGAGGTTCAGATCGGAAAGTTCCGCCTGGTGTTTTTGACTGGTCCCAAGGTCGGTGACGACAACGGCGGGCCCGGAAGCTAGTGACCGCGCCCGAGACCCCCGCATTAAGTGGGATGTCGATCGGCGCAGTCCTCGACCTGCTGCGGCCGGACTTCCCGGATGTGACGATCTCCAAGATCCGCTTTTTGGAGGCCGAGGGCCTCGTAACACCGCAGCGCGCGGCATCGGGCTATCGCCGATTCACCGCTTACGACTGCGCCCGACTGCACTTCGTCCTGACTGCTCAGCGTGATCAGTACCTGCCACTGAAGGTCATCAAGGCGCAACTGGACGCGCAGCCGGATGGCGAGCTGCCGCTGGCCGGATCGCCTTATGGTGTACCGCGATTGGTGGCGGTCGGAGGCGACACTGATGGCAGCACAGCGGGTGGGCCAGGTCCGGATTCGGCATCGGTGGCGCCCACTAGCATCCGGCTCAGCAGGGAGGATCTGCTGGAACGCTCCGGGGTGGACGGCGAGCTGCTGACAGCGCTGCTCAGAGCGGGGGTGATCACCACCGGACCGGCAGGTTTCTTCGACGAGCACGCCGTGGTGATCTTGCAGTGCGCGCGGGCGCTGGCAGAGTACGGGGTCGAAGCACGCCATCTGCGGGCATTCCGGTCGGCGGCCGATCGGCAGTCCGACCTGATCGCGCAAATCGCGGGCCCGCTCGTCAAGGCCGATAGAGCGGGCGCACGCGACCGCGCAGACGACCTGGCCCGGGAAGTCGCAGCGCTGGCCATCACCTTGCACACGTCGTTGATCAAGTCGGCAGTGCGCGACGTTCTGCACCGCTGAAGGACTAGACTTCCGATCGAGAGCTTGTGTTCGGCGGCTTGGTGTTTAACCGCGACGTCGGGGCAGGTCTGAGTCGGACACGGCAGCAGGTGCGGAGGGCAGTCACAGATGGGTGAAGTTCGCGTCGTCGGCATTCGCGTCGAGCAGCCGCAGAACCAGCCAGTGCTGTTGCTGCGCGAGGCCAACGGTGACCGTTACCTGCCGATCTGGATCGGCCAATCCGAGGCTGCGGCGATTGCCCTCGAGCAGCAGGGAGTCGAGCCGCCTCGGCCACTGACGCACGACTTGATCCGGGATCTTATTGCCGCGCTGGGGCATTCGCTGAAAGAGGTGCGGATTGTCGACTTGCAGGAAGGCACGTTCTACGCCGACCTGATCTTCGACCGCAACATCACGGTCTCGGCGCGGCCTTCGGACTCGGTTGCCATCGCTTTGCGAGTCGGCGTGCCGATTTATGTCGAGGAGGCCGTGCTTGCCGAGGCCGGCCTGCTGATTCCTGACGAGAGCGACGAGGAGCCAAGCACCGCCGTCCGGGAGGACGAGGTGGAGAAGTTCAAGGAGTTTCTAGACAGCGTGTCGCCCGACGACTTCAAGGCCACTTAACCGAGCGGCTTGCTTAGCGCGGCTAAGACCGCCTAAAACGGCCAAGCCATTTGGGGGCTGGTATGCATCAACATCACGGATGCGTCTCATCTAGGAGTTCGAGTTCGACACGCCCGCTGGAAATCGTCGAGTCGCCGCGAAGACGGCCATACTTTGATCTCGAGTTGATTAGTACGTGATTAGTTCTAGCAACACCACAGCGTGACGAAAAGCGTATGCTCACAAGCACTCGGCTGAGCAAACGCGGCTACCGACAGCCCGTAACGAGCGCGATCGGCGAGAGGAAGCACCGTGGGGGATCAACCACGTCAAGACCAGTTGGATCTCGAGTCCGTGAGCGCGATCGATAACACTGCGGCAACCAGTCCCGAACCAGTCATTCGCGAACCTGTGCAAGCCGGTCTTTTTCCTGACGACTCGGTACCCGACGAATTAGTCGGCTACCGCGGTCCGAGTGCATGCCAAATTGCCGGCATTACCTATCGCCAACTGGACTATTGGGCACGTACGTCCCTGGTGGTGCCGTCGATTCGGAGCGCGGCGGGCTCGGGTAGCCAGCGCCTGTATTCATTCAAAGACATCCTGGTGCTCAAGATCGTCAAACGGTTACTCGACACCGGCATTTCGCTGCACAACATCCGCGTCGCGGTCGACCATCTGCGCCAGCGTGGTGTGCAGGATCTGGCGAACATCACGCTTTTCTCCGATGGCACCACGGTCTATGAGTGCACCTCGGCCGAAGAGGTCGTCGATCTGCTGCAGGGCGGACAGGGTGTGTTCGGCATCGCCGTTTCCGGCGCGATGCGGGAGCTGACCGGCGCTATCGCCGATTTCCCCGGTGAACGCGCTGACGGCGGTGAGTCGATTGCCGCCCCGGAAGACGAGTTGGCCTCTCGACGCAAGCACCGCGACCGCAAAATCGGCTAGCCCCCGCTTTTCCGCGCGAGCGTGCGCAGTTGTACGCGCGTCGCGGCGTGTCGGCGTGCAAACACGCACACTCGCGCCTAGGTGGACCTGAGTAGACTGGGCCTGCATCGCCCTTGCGCGGGAGAGTTCCGTGACTGCCAGCCACGGACGCCGAAGGAGCAACACCTCTCCGTCAACCTCTCAGGCACCCGGACCGCGTCGGGCCCCGATGCCTCTGGAAAGCGGTGACCCCACGGTGGGTCGCCCGCCCATGGGGAAAGACATCGCGTCGCAGCCGGCGCGGACGTCGAATCTCTCAGGCGCCCGGATTCGGGTAGACGACAGAGGGAGAGGACCGCAAGTCCCTCTGCCGATGTCAGGAGTTTCGTCCGTGTCCGACTACACCGATCCCCGTTTCACCGACCGGCACATCGGCCCGGACAGCCAGGCCATCGCAGCGATGCTCGACGTCATCGGCGTCGAGTCGCTCGATGCCATGGCGGCCAAGGCCGTGCCCGCCGGCATCCTCGATGAGCTGACCGACACTGGCGCCGCGCCCGGCCTGGACCGGCTGCCGCCTGCGGCCAGTGAGGCCGAGGCGCTGGCCGAATTGCGTGCGATGGCCGACGCCAACACGGTCGCGGTGTCGATGATCGGTCAGGGCTACTACGACACGCTCACGCCGCCGGTGCTGCTGCGCAACATCATGGAGAACCCGGCCTGGTACACCGCCTACACGCCATACCAACCCGAGATCAGCCAGGGCCGGTTGGAGGCGCTGCTGAATTTCCAGACGATGGTGGCCGACCTGACCGGTCTCGAGGTGGCGAACGCGTCGATGCTCGACGAGGCCACCGCGGCCGCCGAGGCGATGACGCTGATGCACCGGGCGGTGCGGGGCAGCGCGAACCGGCTAGCCGTCGACGTCGACGTGTTCACCCAGACCGCCGCGGTGCTGGCCACCCGCGCCAAGCCGGTGGGCATCGAGATCGTCACCGCCGACCTGCGTGACGGCCTGCCGGACGGCGAGTTCTTCGGTGTGATTGCGCAGCTGCCCGGGTCCAGCGGCCAGATCACCGACTGGTCTGCCTTGGTGTCGCAGGCCCACGACCGCGGGGCCCTGGTGGCCGTCGGTGCGGACCTGTTGGCGCTGACGTTGATCACGCCGCCAGGAGAGATCGGCGCCGACGTCGCGTTCGGAAATACTCAACGCTTCGGTGTGCCAATGGGATTCGGCGGTCCGCACGCCGGATACCTGGCGGTGCATGCCAAGCATGCCCGCCAGCTGCCCGGCCGGCTCGTCGGTGTTTCCGTCGATGCCGATGGATCGCCCGCCTACCGGCTGGCCCTGCAGACCCGCGAGCAGCATATCCGCCGAGACAAGGCGACCAGCAATATCTGCACCGCGCAGGTGCTGCTCGCGGTGATGGCCGCGATGTACGCCAGCTATCACGGCGCCGACGGGCTGATCGGGATTGCCCGCCGGGTACACGGCCATGCCGAGACGATTGCTGCGGCACTCGGTGATGCGTTGGTGCACGACACGTATTTCGACACGGTGCTGGCCCGGGTTCCGGGCCGCGCCGACGAGGTGCTCGCCGCGGCGAAAGCCAACGGCATCAACCTGTGGCGCGTCGACGCCGACCACGTGTCGGTAGCTTGCGACGAAGTCACCACCGATGATCACGTCGCAGCCGTGCTGGACGCCTTTGACGTGTCGGCCGCCGAGCCGGGGTGTGCAGGCATCACGACCCGGACGTCGGAATTCCTGACCCATCCGGCATTTACCCGCTACCGCACCGAGACGTCGATGATGCGCTACCTGCGTGGGCTAGCGGACAAAGATCTTGCCTTGGACCGCAGCATGATTCCGCTCGGCTCGTGCACGATGAAGCTCAACGCCGCCGCCGAGATGGAATCGATTACCTGGCCGGAGTTCGCGCGTCTGCATCCGTTCGCCCCGGCATCCGACACCGTGGGTGTCCGGCGGCTGATCGCCGATCTAGAAGCCTGGCTGGAAGAGATGACCGGCTACGACGCGGTCTCACTGCAACCCAACGCAGGATCGCAGGGCGAGTACGCCGGCCTGCTGGCCATTCACGCCTACCACACCAGCCGCGGCGAACCGCAGCGCAATATCTGCCTGATCCCGGCCAGCGCGCACGGCACCAACGCCGCGTCGGCTGCGCTGGCCGGTATGCGGGTGGTTGTGGTGGCCTGCCGCGACAACGGCGACGTCGACCTCGACGATCTACGGGCCAAGGTCAGCGAACATGCCGACCGACTGTCGACGCTGATGATCACCTATCCGTCCACGCATGGTGTGTACGAGCACGACATCGCCGAGATCTGCGCCGCGGTGCACGACGCGGGCGGCCAGGTGTATATCGACGGCGCCAACCTCAACGCCCTAGTCGGTTTGGCCCGGCCCGGCAAGTTCGGCGGCGACGTCAGTCATCTGAACCTGCACAAGACGTTCTGCATCCCGCACGGCGGAGGCGGCCCGGGGGTGGGCCCGGTGGCGGCGCGCTCGCATCTGGCCTCGTTCCTTCCCGGCCACCCGTTGGCACCCGAGTTGCCGGCAGGTCCGCCGGTGTCCTCGGCGCCCTATGGATCGGCGTCGATCCTGCCGATCACCTGGGCCTACATCAGAATGATGGGTGCGGACGGCCTGCGGGCGGCGTCGCTGACGGCGATCGCGTCGGCCAACTACATCGCCCGCCGGCTCGACGAGTACTTCCCGGTGCTCTACACCGGCGAGAACGGCATGGTGGCCCACGAGTGCATCCTGGATCTGCGACCGATCACCAAGTCTACCGGCGTGACCGTCGACGATGTCGCAAAACGGCTGGCGGACTACGGCTTTCACGCGCCGACCATGAGTTTCCCGGTGGCCGGAACGCTGATGGTAGAGCCCACCGAGAGCGAGAGCCTGGCCGAGATCGACGCGTTCTGCGAGGCCATGATCTCAATCCGCGGCGAGATCGACCGTGTAGGCGCGGGCGAGTGGCCGGTGGATGACAACCCGCTGCGCGGCGCACCACACACCGCCGAGTGTCTGCTCGTCGACAAGTGGGAGCACCCCTACAGCCGCGAGCAGGCCGCCTACCCGCTGGGCAAGGCTTTTCGGCCCAAGGTGTGGCCGCCGGTGCGCCGCATCGACGGCGCCTACGGCGACCGCAACCTGGTGTGCTCGTGCCCGCCGGTGGAAGCCTTTGTATAGCCCAGTGTGACCTAGCCTGACCTACAGCGCCGCCAGGATCTAGCTGCGGCACGGTGTCCACCAGCTCGGGGATGCGGTGTCCTAGGGGCGCAGAGCTTGTGGCATGACAGCCTCTCCATATCCGTGATGTAGCTCACACCGAACCGGACCTGAGATTCAGCTTAGAAACAGCTAATATTTCCCATGCGGTCGATATCGGCTTTGTTGGCGAATCCGGAGGCTTCGCCCGACCGGGTCAACGAATTGCATCCTCTCGACGCCACCACCCCAGATCGAAGACCCGCAGGCATTCACCGAAGCAGCGTTGCGACTGCTGAACGACGACGCGGCCGGTCGGGTCAAGAAGCTGCGGGCGACGGAATCGGCCAACGGACCCGCCGGCACCTCGGTTCGGCCTTCTTCGCCGCCGAATGCCCACGGGCCGATCATCGAGCTCGGTGGCCCATGGTCGCCAGCGGCGAGAGCCTGACCGCGCGACGCGTTCGGCAGGGTGCCCAGGCTCGTCGGCACGGAGCACAACCACCGGTCGACGAGATGGCTTCATCCGCTTTGCTGAAAGGCGGACAGGCTAAGAAACGCCGAGGTAGCATTTGGCTCCCTAGACGAGTTGCTTCCAGGGGGCCTCGGTGCCGACGCTAAGCGGGTTGGGGTGGCCGATGGTCGGCCGCAGTGACGAACTCCGCCAAGCGCTAACGGCACTCGGCGGCGCTGCGGAGTTCCGGGGTGTCGTGTTGATGGGCGACAGCGGGGTCGGCAAATCGACATTGGCACACGCGCTTGCCGATGTCCTTGAGTCGCGCGAGCTCAATGTGCGGTTTGTGCTATGCACCGAGACCGACCGTTGGGTGCCGTTGGGCGCATTTTCTTGGTTGCCCACCGTTGCTACAGCAGCACGAGAGCCCGCCGTCATACTGTCAGCCGCGCAAAGGGCCTTGGAGCAGGAGGAGAACCTCGTCGTTGCCGTAGACGACGCACATCTGCTGGATCCGTTGTCGGCATCGTTGGTTTACCATCTGGCGGCCAGTGCCAGTGCACGATTGATCGTGACGATCACGTCAGGCCACGCCGCGCCCGACCCGGTGACAGCACTGTGGAAAGACCGGCTGTTGCTTACCCTGCGCGTCGAGGCATTCACCCGACAGCAGACCGAATTACTCGCTCGTACCGTGCTCGGCGGCGATGTGGCAACCGAGCTCATCGACGAGTTGCAGGATCGGACTGCAGGCAACCCGCTGCTCTTACGGGGGCTGTTGATCCCAGGTCGAGAAAATGGTGTCTTGGTACACACCGAAGGCGGCTGGCAACTTCACGGCACATTGCGCGGCGACCGGCAACTCTACGATCTGCTTGATTTCCGCCTGCGATCGTTTGCGCCCGAAGAATTAGAGGCGGTAGAGGTTTTGGGCGCTGCGGAGGTGCTGGACTGGGAGGTTATGCGCGAACTTTGCGACGCCGACGCGGTGGGACGCCTCGAGCGGCGGGGAATTATCCAGTTGGTTACCAGCCACTCGCACACTGTGGCGCGGTTGTTTCACGCCGTCCTGGGGGAGGCGGCAATCCAACGCGCCGGGATAGTGCGCACCAGGCAACTCAACGGCCTGTTGGCACAGCATCTGCAGAAGCAAATAACAGCAGCGGAACGATTCTCGAGGCGAGTCGACGTGCGTACCCAGGTCCGACTGGCCCAGTTCATGATGCGAAGCGACCTGACGCCAGACCTCGACTTGATGATTGACGCAGCGGCGAGCGCGCTGAGGATGGGGAACATCGATTGCGGCGCAGAGCTGGCGCGATTTGCGCTCGATCGCGGCGGTGGCCTGCAAGCCGCGATCATGCTTGCTGAGGCGATGTTTTGGCAGGGACGAACCGCCGCGGTTGAGGCGGTGCTTGCTGAGGTCGACCCGCACGGTCCCATTGAGTTGGTGACGGGGCATGGCTGTCTGCGGGCCACGAACTTGTTCTTCGACGGGCAAGTTGAGCAAGCACGGCAGGAACTCCTCAATCTGCGGGATCGCATCGAGCCTGGTGCGAGGGCCGAACTCATCACGTCCATGGAGGTATTGTTCGCCTACTTATCCGGTGATCTTTCGACGGCGGTCGAGACAGGGTTAGCGCTGTGTGCACAAGACGTGCCACCGGTGGCAATGGCGTGGGCGGCCACGCCACTGTGCTGGGCGTTGGCATACATCGGGCGGATGGGCGACTTTGACCGCACAGCAGATGCGGGTTTGCGCGCGACTGGACTCGGCCAGTCGAGCCCGCTCCAGTTGATTATCGGGGTAGCTCAGGTCTTCGTATTGACTGAAGCCGGGGATTACGCGGCGGCCGAGCGGGTTTGGCAACGCTATGCCGCAATGCCGGCCAGTGCTCATGCCGGACACGGCGCCGTGAACGTCATGCTTGGACTTGTGAATCTTGGCCGGGGCGCGCTGGTCGACGCTTGCTCGGCATTTCACCACTCGCTATCGGTGATAGCGGGTAGTACTCCATTCACCTGGTCGATGGCGGTGGCGGCCTGGACGACGCAAGCGGAAGGCGCGCGGGGCAACCATGAGGCTGCCACCGCCGCGTTGCGGCACTCGGAGGAAGCCTACGGACCGCAGACAACGGTGTACTTATCGGAACTGGAGCTCGCCCGCGCCTGGGAGCGAGCGTCGGTCGACGAAACGGCCGCGGCCCTGAGGCATTCGCTACGCGCCGCACACAATGCCCGAAAAACCGGGATGTGCGCCCTCGAGTTGCGCGCGCTGCACACCGCTGTTCGGTTCGGTGATGAGAAATGCGCGGCAAGGGTGGAGAGGCTCGCCAGGATCGTGAAAACTCCGTTGGCGGAGGCGGTCGCTGTTCACGCTCGCGGCCTGGCCAATCACGACGGCGACCTGCTCGACGTTGCGGCAACGCTGTTCGCCGACATGGGCGCACTGGCATTCGCTGCAGACGCCGCGGCCCAGGCCGCCGCCGAGCACGCACGCAAAGGCCATCGGGGCAAGGAAGTGGAGTCGTCCACTCGCGCATACGGGCTCGCACGTCAATGCGGACTGCGTACGCCGGCAATCGCCGCCGCGGCCCGCCCGCTGCCGATCACCAGCCGCGAAATCGAGATTGCGAATCTCGTCACGGCCGGTCTGTCCAACCGTCAGATCGCCGATCGGTTAGTTATCTCGGTGCGCACCACGGAGGGACACCTCTACCGAATCTTCGCCAAACTCGGCATCAATAGTCGCGACCAGCTCATTCACTTACTCGCTCTGAATCGGTTGGGAAGTTCAGGCGACGTCAGAAGTCCTGACGACGGCAGAACGTAGTCGCGACGCTCGATCGCTGCCGACAATCCGTCTTTAGCATCGTTGTCGCGCGACGTACGGCAACTGAGTTCGTGCCTACCTTGACAACTTCTGAGTCATACCTGAACGATTTCCGAGTACCACCCCTCAGCCGCCTGGCTTCTACTCTAGCGTCGCTTGGTGAGGGCGGAGTTCACAGTCAGACCAAGTGTGGGTTCAGGCCGCGGTGAAGGCGACGTTTGTGAATTGGTTCAGGCTTCGGTCAAGCTGCTGCCAGGCGTGCGCCAGATCGCTGCGGAAGACCAGACCTGTTGGGATTTACCAGCGCTGCAGCGGCGCATGCGGTCAGCTCAAGAAGTTGGTGACCGCAGTGGCCAGCTCCGGCGATGCCGAGGTCGCCAGGTTCTGGTAGCCGCCACCGGACAGCTTCGCGACGGATTCCCAGGTCGTCCCGGTCGGGATCGGAGCCGAAGTCGATGACGTTGACCGCGACCGGCTTGGCCGGGTCGACGCTGTCCTTGATGAAATCCTGCAGGCCCTGGCCGCCGAGGCTCTGGTCGGTGTGTGGTCCGGCCGTGATCACCAGCACCGAATTCGTTTGCCCGGCATGGTAATTGGTCACCGCGTCCTTATAGATGATCCGCAGCGTGGTGAACGACACCGCGCCACCGGACGACGCGTGCTGCTTGTCCAGCGCGGCCGTCAGCGCGGCCGACCGCGGCTTGCCGTCGACATGTCGGCCAGCGGACCGGCCTGCACCTCCGATCGGCCTTCTTTGCCGTCGAACGTCCAGAGCCCGATGACCGAGCTCGGCGGCAGCGCCTTGATCCGATTGTCAAGCGCAGCAACCACATTGCCCAGCCGGGTCTTGCCGCCTTCGTCGGTGGTCATCGACTGCTCGAGCATGATGATCGCCGCCGGTCCGTTCGACGGCGTGGTCACGGTGTTCGCCAGCGTGGCGCGCATCGCGTCGTCACCCACCGACAGCGTCGACGGCAGCGCCGGGAAGCTGGTGACGTCGCTGCTGGGCGGCTTGACCCCGTCGACCCGGAAACCGGCTTTGGCCAGTTCGGCGAGTTGATCGGATTTGTGCATGAACCGGGCGAATGCGTTGGCCGCCGTCACCTGGTCCTGCGACAGCCACGACCCGCTGAGCTGACACAGTCGGATAGTCCGCAACCGCAGCTGGCCCCGGTGGCAGCCAGGAACTCAGCGTGCTGCCGGCATCGGGCAACGATTCGCCGCGCTGGAACAGTTGCTGCTCGGTCGTGACCACCGCGTGCACCGGCGCGGTCGCCGGATCACCAGGACGCAGCAGCACATTCAGTGCCTCGGCCAGCGAGTTGTCGGCCAGCTTGGGCTGACCGGTGATCAGCGTTCGCACCGCGCCGCTACCATCGGTCGGCGGTGCGCCGGGAGGCGCAGAGCCCGCCGCCACCGCCTCGGCGGCCAGATACGCGGCGTCGCTATTGCCGCCGAGCGGCAGCGCCAGCCGCAGCGAACCCCAACGACGGCAGCTTCAATCCGGCCAACGCGTCGGGTTTGGTCTGCAGACCGGGCAGCGTCGCCCATTTCTGACCGCCGAGTGCGCGTTGAAGTTCGGGTCGCACCGCCAGCACCACCGGCGAGGTGACCAGCGACCGGCTTTCGGTGACGGTTTCCTTGCCCGCCGCGGCCGTCAGCCGCGCCGCCGACACCGAGCTGGCCGGGATCCACAACGCGGGCCGCTGGCCCAAGTCTGCGGGCCACTTCCCGATGAACCCGTCGATGACGGCGTCGGAGCCCGCGGATTTGACGCTGACCGCGACGCAGTGATCGCCGATCGGTGCCGGCCGACCCGTTGTAGCGCTCGTGCGAACTGCTGCACGTGGTCGGCTATCGACGGATCAGCGATGACGGCAACCGTCTCCTTGCTGCCGGTGCACGCGGCGGCAGTGTGCGATCGATTGGACAAGGCATCGCCGAAGAACCGCCACAGGATCACCCCGGCCACCACCACGACGACCGCGACCAGCGCCGCGATCACACCGATGCTGACACCGCGCCGTCCGCCGTCGCTGCGGTGACCGCCGCGTCCACTCGCTGCCGCCCCGATGGCCGCCCGCCGGCGGCGAAGGCGGCGGAGCAGCGGACGGCTCCTGCCCGCGTCGTGGAAAGTCCGGGAAGTCGTCCGGCGTCCCCGATGTTCGTCGGCCTGCGGATCGCTCCTCAGGGTGCTCGTCGCGATCGGAGTAATCGTCGAAGTCGGCAAACCCTGAGTCGCCGGGAGCCTCGGCCGGGTAGTCGCTGGGCTGCTGATCCACATAGGGCGGAACGCGGATGCCGCCGCGTCGGGCTCCGGATAGCCACCGACATCGCCAACGTCGCTCGGGTCCGGATTCGGGCTCGGAATAGTCGTCCGACGGTTCGCCGGTCGGCTCGTCCTCATCCGGATCGGGCGCGCGGTGCCTACCCATGGTCAGTGCGCCCCGAGCCCGAAATCACTCACCCGCATGGGCCTTAAATTCGCGACGGCGCCGATGCAGAATCGGCTCGGTGTAGCCGTTGGGCTGTTGGGTTCCGGTCAGAATCAAATCCTGGGCGGCCAAGAACGCGATGCTGTCGTCGAAGTTGGGCGCCATCGGCCGGTAGGCCGAGTCGCCGTCGTTCTGCTGGTCCACCATCGGAGCCATCCGCTCCAGGCTGGCCCGCACGTCCTCCTCGGTGATGACACCGTGGCGCAGCCAGTTTGCCAGCAGCTGGCTCGAAATCCGTAGGGTGGCACGGTCTTCCATCAACGCGACGTTGTGGATGTCGGGCACCTTCGAGGATCCGACGCCCTGGTCGATCCAGCGGACGACGTAGCCCAGGATGGACTGGCAGTTGTTGTCGACTTCCTCTCTGATCTCCTCAGGAGCCCAGGCAAGTTCCTTGGCCAGCGGGATTGTCAGCAGCTCATCGATTGTGGTGCGCTTCTTGCCGGCCAGTTCCTTCTGCACCGCGATGACGTCGACCTCGTGGTAGTGCATCGCGTGCAGGGTCGCCGCAGTGGGCGACGGCACCCAGGCGGTGCTGGCGCCGGCGCTGCGGCTGACCGATCTTCTGCTCCACCATGTCGGCCATCAGCTCGGTCATCGTCCACATGCCCTTGCCGATCTGGGCATGGCCGACGAACCCGGCGGCCAGGCCGGTGTCGACGTTGTTGTCCTCGTAGGCCTGGATCCACGTGGTGCCCTTCATCGCACCCTTGCGGATCATCGGGCCGGCCTCCATCGAGGTGTGGATCTCGTCGCCGGTGCGGTCCAGGAAACCGGTGTTGATGAACACCACCCGGTCGGCTGCGGCCTTGATGCATGCCTTGAGGTTGACGGTGGTGCGGCGCTCCTCGTCCATGATGCCGACCTTCAAGGTGCCTTGCGGCAGCCCCAGCACGTCTTCGACCCGGCTGAACAGTTCGGCGGTGAACGCGACCTCGTCGGGGCCGTGCATCTTCGGCTTGACGATGTAGATCGACCCGGTGCGGCTGTTGACCAGCGGCCCGTTGGCGTCGCTGGCTTTCAGACCGTGAATTGCGCTCAGGCCGGTGAACAGGGCGTCCTGGATGCCTTCGAACACCTCTTTTTCTTCGCCGTCGCTTTCGCTCCACACGATCGCGTCGTTGGTCATCAGATGGCCGACGTTGCGGACGAACAGCAGGCTGCGGCCGGGCAGAGTGAACTCGTCGCCCGCCGTGGCGCCGGTGTAGGTGCGGTCCTGGTTGAGCACGCGGGTGAAAGTGTCGCCGTCCTTGTTGACCTCCGCGGACAGGTCGCCCTTGTTCAGGCCAAGCCAGTTGCGGTAGGCGTGCACCTTGTCGTCGGCGTCGACGGCGGCCACCGCGTCCTCGAAGTCGATGATCGTGGTGACCGCCGACTCCAGGACCACGTCCTTGATCCCGGCGGCGTCGGTCTTGCCGATCGGCGATTCCGGGTCGATCAGGATCTCGATGTGCAGCCCGTGGTTGACCAGCAATACCGACCAGCTGGGGGAGCCGAGCTCGCCGCTGTACCCGGCGAACTGGCCGGGGTTGGCCAGGCCACGATCATGCTCGTCGCCTTGCAGGCTGACCAGCAACCGGCCGTCCTCGATCCTGAAGCCGGTGGCGTCGGCCCACGAGCCCGACGACAGCGGCACCGCGTCGTCGAGGAATTTGCGCGCGTAGGCGATCACCTTGTCGCCGCGAACCTTGTTGTAGCTCGTGCCCTGCTCGGCGCCGTCGGTTTCCGGGATGACGTCGGTGCCGTAGAGCGCGTCGTAGAGCGAACCCCAGCGCGCGTTGGCCGCGTTCAGCGCGAATCGGGCATTGGTCACCGGGACCACCAGCTGCGGGCCGGCCGTCGTGGTGATCTCCGGGTCGACGCCCGCGGTGGTGATGGTGAAGTCGTCGGGTTCTGGCATGAGATAGCCGATTTCGGTGAGGAACTGGCGGTAGGTTTCCGGGTCTATCGGCTCGATGACGTGATGGCGGTGCCACTTGTCGATCTGCGCCTGCAACTGGTCGCGGCGAGCCAGCAGATCCTGGTTTTGCGGCTGCAGGTCGGTGACGACCTTGTCGACGCCCGCCCAGAAGCTGTCGGGGTCGATGTCGGTGCCGGGCAAAGCCTCGGTGTTGACGAAGTCATACAGCACCCGGGCGACGCGCAGGTTCCCCACCGACACGCGATCTGTCATCATTCTCCTCCGCTTTGGCCTCGATAAAGTACTGGCGTTCAGCCTACCGGCCGGTAGCCCGAAACCCGGCACCCGGCGCGCCTGCAGCAGCAGGTCACACCGGGCCAGCAACGCTGTCACGCAGCGGCGCATGCACGTGACGCGATGGCCTGCTGGCAACGCACGTACTCGGCGCGGCCGGCAGCGTGCTCGACGGCGATCGGTGCGTACCCGTAGCCCCGCAGGTCGTACGGGCTGGCTCGCATGTCGATTTCACGCGCTGCTGCGGCCAGCTCCAGGCAGTCCAGCAGCAGCTCGGAGTCGATCAGCGGGCTCAACTTGTAACGACCATTTGTACAGGTCCATGTTCGCGTGCAAGCAGCCGGGCTGCTCCCAATCCTGTTGGGTGGCACGGCTGGGCGAGCACACATTTCGGGGCATCGCGTCGAGGCGCTGAAAAAGCGGAATGCATCGAAGTGGCTGCACCGCAGCGGCCCGGCAATCCCAGCCTCGACCACGGCGTCGGTGCCGCAGCCCCGAGCCGCAGCGGGACGCGCTCGTGGCGCACCGGCGCCGCCGCGGTAAACCATCGCCCACTCGTGCAGCCCGAAGCAATTCAGTCGAGCCGGGCGCCGCGCGGTCGCCTCGCAGCAGGCGGGCGACGAACGCAATAGTGTCCAGCTCGGCTGCGCAGGTAAGCGGCGCTGACCGGACACCGTGCGTCGTCCGCGGTGTAACCGCGGCGGCCTCGGTAGCGGCGGATCGCCTCGTCACCGGCGAGCACCACCCCGTAACCCGGGTGCCAGCAGCGCAGCTGCCCTGGCCGCAGGCTGTAGTAGCTGAACAGGAAGTCCCACACCGGGTGCGGCTCACCGATGCGGGCCCGCTCGAGGTGCGGTGCGACGAATGTCGCGGCGCGTTCGGCGTACTCCTCGGCGCCGCGGCCGTCCACTGCTCAGGCTCCAGACGATACGAGCCCGTCAGACACGCTTGCATCCCGTCGTGCACCGCGCCGACCAGGTCCCGGACCAGATCCTCCAGCGCCACCATCGCGACCACCAGCCCCGTCCTGCCCGGTGACCAGCGCCAGATGACTCTTGCTGCGACGCATCCGCGACAACGCCTCGGGAACCGACAGCGATTGCGGGATTTGCGGCAGCGGCCGAACCCGTCGCCAGGTCGACCACGGCCTGCGGGTCGTCACCCTGGTGGCAGCACATCCTTGATGTGCAGGTATCCGATGAATCTGCCGTCGACGTCGGCGACCGGAAAGCGGGAGTAGCCGGTTGCGGCCAGCGCCTTTTCCATCGCCTCGACCGTCGGCCCGCAGCCCCGGCGCGGCCACCGGCACCGCGCGGATCTCGGTGACCGGCACCGCCACGTCGGCGACCAACCGGTTGCGGATCTGCAGCGCCCGGGTGAGTCGGGTGTGCTCCTCGGGATCCAGCAGACCTTCCGACACCGATTCGGCGATCATCTCGCTGAGCTCGACGGTGGAGACCGTGACGTCGAGTTCGTCTCGGGGCTGCACCCGCAGCGCTCGCAGGGTGGCGTGGGTGCAGCGGTTGTAGAGCGCGATGATCGGCCGGACCGTCCGCACGTACACCAGGTAGGTCGGGATCAGCAGCATCGCCGCCTTCTCCGGGCCGGCGATGGCGATGTTCTTCGGGACCATCTCGCCGAGCAGCACATGCAGCGTCACCACAATCGCCAGCGCAACCACGCAACGACACGGTGTGCAGCAGCGCGGGGGAGACGCCGACGCCGCGAACGGGCGTCGCAGCAGGTCGGCGACCGCGGGCTCACCGAGCCGGCCGAGCAGCATCGACGACACCGTGATACCCAGCTGGGCTCCGGCGAACATCAGCGGCAGCTGCTCGCCCGCCCTGATCACGGTGACCGCGCTCGATCGGCCCTGCTCGGCGAGCGTTTCCAGCCGGTCGCGGCGAGCCGAGATCAGCGAGAATTCCGCGCCGACGAAAAACGCGTTGGCGCCCACCAGCAGAGATGGTCGCCAACACTCCCAGCAGCTCGCCCATCAGTGACCCCGTCCCGCGACGGAGTCACCGCGATCCCGCACTCGGGTCAGCTCGAGCAGGTCGATGCGGCGGCCGTCCATCCGGACCACCCTGGCCTGCCAGCGGGCCGAGGTGTTCGGGTATGCCGTCCGGCTCATATCCGCTCAGCTGCACCATGTCTCCGCTGCACCGGAATGCGGCCGAGCTGCTTGCAGCACCAGCCCGCTGATCGTCTCGTATTCCCCTCCGGACGCGTGATAGCCGGTGGCGTCGGCCACCTCGTCGATGCGCAGCAGACCGGAGACCCGCCAACCATTGCCGGACTGGCACCACATCCGGTGTGGCGTCGTCGTGTTCGTCGCGGACATCGCCGACGATTTCTTCGATCAGATCCTCGACGGTCACCATGCCCGCGGTACCGCCGTACTCGTCGACGACCATCGCGGTCTGCAAGCCGTTGGCGCGGATCTCTCCCATCAGCGCGTCGCCGTCCAGCGTGGAGGGCACCACCGCGACCGGCTGGGCGACGGCGGTCAGCAGCGTGTGCTGCCCGCTCGGCGGGCGGCACCTGCGAAGACCTGTTTGACGTGCACGATGCCGACGGTCTCGTCGAGGTCGCCGTCGACGATCGGGAACCGGGAGAACCCGCTCTCGGTGGCTGTTGCGACCAGGTCCGCGACGGTGTTATCCGTTTGCAGCGCAACGATTTTCGAGCGCGGCGTCATCAGCTCCTCGGCGGTCAGCGTGCCGAACTGCAGTGATCGGTGCAGTAACGCCGCGGTGGCGGGGTCCAGCGAGCCGCTGCGGGCAGACGTGCGGACCAGCGAAACCAGTTCCTGCGGCGAGCGGGCCGACCGCAGGCTCCTGGGCGGGCTCGACGCCCAGCTTGCGCAGGATCCGGTTGGCCGCGCCGTTTGTCAGCCGGATCGCCGAACGTCATCACGAACGAGAACAGCAGCTGCGGACCGGCGACGGCGCGGGCAGTCGGCAGCGGGCGGGCCACGGCCAGATTCTTGGGCACCAATTCACCGAAGACCATGGACACCGACGTGACGACCACCAGCGCCAAGAAGGCGATGACCGCGTCGGCGATCCGGTTGCGGCACTCCGAGCGCGTCCATCGCCGGGTGCGGCAGCTTCGCCACCAACGGCTCGGTCGAGATATCCGGTGACCAGCGTGGTGATCGAGATGCCCAGCTGCGCTCCGGACAAGCTGAAACGCCAGCGTGTGGTGGGCGCGGCGCACGTAGCGGTCCCGACGGCCACCGTGGCGCGCGTTGGCCTCGACGGTGCTGCGCTCCAGGGTGGTCAACGAGAATTCGGCGGCGATGAACAGCGCGTTGCCCGCGATGAGCAGCACGATGGCCAGCAGGCTCAGCAGGGTGACGACGAGGTTCATCGACGCCGCCGCGCGTAGAACGACGGCGCGCCCGGAGACCGCTCACCCGAGCCGGCCTCGCCGGGTGCCTGCGGCACGGGGACCCTCTCCCTCGACTTATCTGACAGACTACCTGAGATTTCTATGGTAGCGAAGGTCTCACAAGCGATTTGCCTCGTTGCGGCGACGACACGCCTCGAGCTGGTTTTCCGGATCTACCAGCCGAACGGCAGCGGATGGCCTTCGGCGAAGCCCGCTGCGGATTGCACGCCGACCACCGCCCGCTGATGCAACTCGGCCAGCGTCGACGCCCCGACATAGGTACACGTGCTGCGCACCCCGGACGTGATGTGGTCGATCAGATCCTCGACACCGCCGCGGATGCGGGTCGAGGCCCATCCGCGAGGTCGAGATGCCTTCCTCGAACAACGCCTTGCGGGCGCGCTCGAAGGCACTGTCGGCGGCGGTGCGGGCAACCACGGCGCGTTTGGACGCCATCCCGTAGCTCTCTTTGTACGGCTGGTCGTCGCGGTCGCGCATCAGGTCGCCGGGGGATTCGTAGGTGCCGGCGAACCACGATCCGATCATCACGTTGGACGCGCCGGCCGCCAGCGCCAAGGCCACGTCCCGAGGATGGCGCACCCCGCCGTCGGCCCACACATGTGCGCCGAGTTGCTTTGCCGCCGAGGCGCATTCGAGCACGGCGGAGAACTGGGGCCGGCCGACGCCGGTCATCATCCGGGTGGTGCACATCGCACCCGGGCCCACCCCGACCTTGACGATGGACGCTCCTGCGCTGATCAGGTCGCGGGTGCCGTCCGCCGACACCACATTGCCGGCGGCCAATGGCACACCAAGATCCAGCGACGCTATCGACTTGATTGCGTCCAGGGCCTTCACCTGATGCCCGTGGGCGGTATCAACGACAACCAGGTCGACGCCGGCCTCGGTCAGACGCCTGGGCCTTGGTGGCCACGTCGCCGTTGATGCCGACCGCCGCGCCGATGCGCAGCCGGCCATTCGCGTCGGTGGCCGGCGTGTAGATGCCCGCGCGGATCGCCCCGGTCCGGGTCAGCACGCCGGCCAGCGTGCCGTCGGGGCCGGTCAGCACCGCGACATCGATCGGGGCGTGCTCGAGAAGATCGAAGACTTTTCGCGGCTCGGTGCCCACCGGCGCGTTGACGAAGTCGGTGATCGCGATGTCGCGCACCCGCGCGAAGCGGTCGACGCCGTACGCAGCACGATTCGGTGACCAGCCCGATCGGGCGGCCCTCGAAGGCCACCACCGCGGCGCCGTGTGCGCGTTTGTGAATCAGCGCGAGCGCATCGCGACACCGAATCGTCGGGCGCCAGGATCACCGGGGTGTCGACCACTAGGTCGCGGCTTTTGACGAAATCCACCGTGCGCTGCACCACGGTGATCGGAAGGTCTTGCGGCAGCACCACAAGCCCGCCGCGGCGGGCCACCGTCTCGGCCATCCGCCGGCCCGCGACCGCGGTCATGTTGGCCACCACCACCGGGATGGTGGTGCCGGAGCCGTCCTTGGTGGCCAAATCGACGTCGAAGCGGGACGCCACGTCCGATCGATTCGGCACGATGAAGACGTCGTCGTAGGTCAGGTCGTATGCGGGACGGTGCCCGTCCAGAAACCTCATCGGTGTCGGTGTACCCCTTATTCGGCCCTGCTAGGCCGGTACTTCGCTGTGGTCCCCACTCCACAGGGTGTGGAACTTCTTGATCCCGGGTCCGCATCGATCCGCCCGTAGGTGTGCGCACCGAAGAAGTCCCGCAGGCCCTGAGTCAGCGCGGCGGGCAGCCGCTCGGTGCGCAGCGCGTCGTAGTAGGACAGCGCCGACGAGAAGCCCGGAATCGGGAATACCCAGCTGCGTCGCCGTCGCCACCACACGCCGCCAGCTGTCGATCGCGGCCTCGATCGCGCTGCGGAAATACGGCGCCACGATCAGGGTCGCCAGGTCGGGGTCGTCGTCGAAGGCCTCTTTGATCCGGTTGAGGAACTTGGCCCGGATGATGCAGCCGCCGCGCCAGATGGTGGCCAGGTCACCAGGCGTGATGTCCCAGTCGTATTCGGCGCTGCCGGCCTGAATCTGGTTGAAGCCCTGGGCGTAAGCGATGATCTTCGAGGCGTAGAGGGCCTGTCGGACGTCCTCGATGAATTGCTCTTCGTCGCTTGGCTTTTCGCCCAGGTGGCCGGACGCGAGGCCGGTGGTGGCCTTACGCTGGGCAACCGAACCCGACAGTGCGCGAGCGAACACCGCCTCGGCGATACCGGTCACCGGCACCCCCAGATCCAGCGCCGACTTCACCGTCCAACGACCGGTACCCTTTTGCTCGGCTTCGTCGAGGATCACGTCCACCAGCGGCTTTCCGGTCTTGGCATCGGTTTGGCGCAGCACCTCGGCGGTGATTTCGACCAGGAAGCTGTCCAGTTCGCTCTTGTTCCACTCGTCGAACACGTCGGCGATCTCGCCGGCGGTCTTGCCCAGTCCGTCGCGCAGTAGCTGGTAGGCCTCGTCGATGAGCTGCATGTCGGAGTATTCGATGCCGTTGTGCACCATCTTGACGAAGTGTCCAGCGCCGTCGGGACCGATGTGGGTGCAGCACGGCACACCGTCGACGTGCGCGGAGATCTCCTCGAGCAGTGGGCCCAACGATTATACGACTCGGCCGGCCCGCCCGGCATGATCGACGGCCCGTTCAACGCCCCTTCCTCGCCGCCGGAGATGCCGGCGCCGACGAAGTGCAGACCCCGCTCGCTCATCGCCTTCTCGCGGCGAATCGTGTCGGTGTAGAGCGCGTTGCCGCCGTCGATGATGATGTCGCCTTCCTCCATGGCGTCGGCCAGCTGCTCGATGACCGCGTCGGTCGGGTCACCGGCCTTGACCATGATGATCACGCGGCGCGGCTTCTCCAACGCGGCGAGGAATTCTTCGATGGTTTCGGTGCGCACGAATTTGCCTTCGCTGCCGTGCTCTTTCAGCAGCGCATCGGTCTTGGCGACCGAGCGGTTGTGCAGCGCAACCGTATAGCCGTGGTGGGCGAAATTGCGCGCGAGTTCGACCCCATCACGGCCAGGCCGGTGACTCCGATTTGCGCAGTGCCGGTAGCAGTGTTCGATTCCGAGCTCATGTATGTCGCCTCTCAGGCGTCGTGCGTGACCTTGGTCGGGCCTCTGCAAAGTATCGCCAAAGCGCCCGCGGTTGCCCCAGCCGCAGGTTAGGCGGCGGTGAACAGCCGTTGCAATTCAGTCAGCCAGGGGATAGCCAGCGCGAACGTCGGCACCACCAGCACCGCCGCCGCGGCGAGGTAGGCGGCCGTCGACCACATCAGGCTGTTGCCGCTGCCCGACAGCCGGCGCACCCGCAGCAACGTGTGGGTACCGCCGGCGGCCAACGCGCCCAGCGGCGTCCGACCCGACGCACAGGTCACCAGGGCGCGCGCCAGCGGAGCGCGGCCGGCCACCCGGACCGCGGCGTCGTCGGCCAGCAGCTCGACCAGGAGCTGCACCGCGTCCAAAGCGTTGGCACTGCGGACAAATCGGGGAAACGCGGCATGCGCAGCAGTGAATGCCTCGAGGACTAGATCGTGACGGGCGCGCAGATGGGCGCGCTCGTGGCTGAGGATCGCGCCAACCTCGGTATCGGTGAGTGAGTCCAGCGTGCCCTCGCTGACCACCACTCGGCTGCGAACGCCGGGCAGACAGTAGGCCAGTGGCTGGGCCACTTCCAGAACACGCAGGTCACGGCCTCGGGCGCAAGCGCGCGCGGCGACCACATCGGACGACAGCCCGAGCAGGTCGACGAGCATGCGGTGATGGGCCCGCCGCCGGCGCGTGGTGACGGCAACCCGGATCACGGCCATCGCCAGCCGGGCGCCGACCAGCAGCGTGAGCGCGAAAACGGCGACATCCAAGATCCACAGCGCCCAGCCGAGTCGGCCGATGTCGACCGAGCAGGGTGGCGGTTGGCCGCCCATCCGGGCCCGGCACAAACAACCGGCTGGCGATCGCGATCCCGGCGCTGAATGTTGATAGCACCGCGGCCACGGCGATGGCCTGCCAGAGCACCATTGCCGCGCGGGGGGCACGCAACGGCCACTTTGCGCGCGCCAGCAGGGCTGGTACCGGGCCGACCAGCAGCACCGCAAGAACGGCGAAGGCCAGCCCGGACATAGTGCCAGTCTCCCTTACTCCTCAGATAGCGCGCCAGCAGACGGGGCTTGGCGGTGACCGGACTCCAATTCGTCCAGTGCCCGCCGAAGCGCCTCAGCTTCGTCGGCGCCGACCCGCTCGACGAAGTGCACCAGGGCCGCCTGTCGGCTTCCGGAATCCGACGCCTGATCCAGCGCGTCGACCATGAGCCCGGCGACGAGCTCGTCGCGGCCATGCACCGGCAGGTAGCGATGCGCGCGGTCGTCGCGGATTTGGGAGACCAGATTCTTCTTGGCCAACCGCTGCAGCACGGTCATTACCGTGGTGTAAGCCAGATCGCGTCGCATCGAGAGCGCTTCGTGCACCTGACGGACAGTTTGAGGTTGGGGTGCGGACCACAAATGGTCCATTACCGCACGTTCGAGATCCCCCAGACGCGCCAGCTTAGCCATGTTTGCTCTTCTCCTGTGCAATGACGTCAGCCTACTCCGGCTTACTACCGACGGTCGTAAGGTCCCCGAGGCGACCGCCTGCCGGTGTGACGGCGCTCACAGCGTGGATCAAAGTTATATGGTTAGGCTAACCTCATAAAAGGAGGTAGTCGTGACGACGCTAATCGACGACCCGCTCATCGCAGCGATGGCCATCGACCGCGTGCTGCCGCTGCATGAGTCAAGCCGGCGACTTCGCGAACTGTATCCGCAGTGCCCGCGCGTCTACGGCGTCGCGGTGCTGGCTGACGTATCCGTACGGCGCTGGTGGCCGCTGGAGTCGGCCGTCAGCACCGATCGGCTGCACCGCATGTTCGACGCGGCCGCGATGGACATGGACCGTCGCGGCGCCGCTCGGCAGTTGGCGGCAACGCTGGTCCACGCCGTGATCGGGCGGGTGGTCGCACTGGTGGTGCTGGAGGCACGGGCGTGGGACACCGGCCTGGAGAATCTGTGGGTCCACGTCGACTCCGACGGAGTCATCGACTGGGCTGGGCGTGGTCGACCCGACGGTGCGGGCGCTGCCGGATGATCCCTACTTCGCGCACGACGACGGCGACCGCGTTGGCGACGGGGTAGTGCAGCTGCCCAGCGAGGCGGCGTTGACCACCTGGGTCGCGCACCGCTGTCACCGCAGCCTTGGACCGTTGTTCGCCAAAATGCACGCGGTCAGCGGTGGCGCGGTTTCGGTCGCGTCCATGTGGCATATCGCCGGATCGATGGTGGTGGCTGCCGCCACTCAGGTGCCGCAACTGGCCGGCGCCGATGAGTTGACCGCAATGCGTCGCGGTCAGGCCGTGCTTGATGCGCTGGTGAGCTTCGGCCTACCGGTACGCGGACCGTGGGCGCCACGCCGAGGGACCCCTTGCGAAATTAGGGCAGCCTTTCCTATGCTGCTTGCATCGAGCGATAGATGACCGCGGCGGCGTCCTGAGGGCTGCAGTGACCCCCGGTCTACTCGATCGGCGAGCCCCGTGCCTAGTTGCACGGGGCTCGCCCGCGTCTGCGGGCCCGGCCGGCGGATGGTGTAAACACAATGGCGTGCAACGATTGCCAGATTCGGCCTTCCCACCGAATTTCGTGGCCCCGTTCGATAATGAGCTAGGGCTGGTGTTCACCGAACTCACCACGGATGTCGCGCGGGCCCGACTCGAGGTCAAGCCCACACTGCTGCAGCCGATGGGCATCGTGCACGGCGGTGTCTACTGCTCGATGATCGAGAGCCTGGCCAGCACGGCCGCCTACACCTGGATCAGCGCGAACGGCGGCGGTGCGGTCGTCGGCGTCAACAACAACACCGACTTCTTGCGGGCAATTGGTAGCGGCACGGTGTATGGCACTGCAACACCGCTGCATCGCGGCCGTCGTCAGCAACTGTGGCTGGTCACCATCACCGATTCCGACGATCGAGTGGTGGCCCGCGGTCAGGTGCGGCTGCAAAACTTGGAAACAACCGAGTAACGGGCGACTAGCTGGCCGCTTTGGCCGTCTCACCCTGGTGTGCTTCGGCAGCCATCACCGCCAGCTGCTCGAGCCGGGTGCGGGCGAACGCCTGCTGCTCGGTGATCGTCAGCTGGCCGCGCCGACCACTCAAGAACGTCACCATCCACGACAGCACCGTGGTGATCTTGTTCTTGAATCCGATCAGGTACACCAGGTGCAGCAACAGCCACGCGAACCAGCCGATCAAGCCGCCGAACTCCAGTGGACCGATCTTGACGACCGCATAAAAGCGCGATACCGCGGCCATCGAACCCTTGTCGAAGTACTGGAAGGGCTCCCGCTCGGCCGGATTGGCGCCGGCAAGTTCGGCTTTGATCGTGGTCGCCGCATACTTGCCGCCCTGGATGGCGCCCTGTGCGACTCCGGGCACACCGTCGACGGCGGCCATATCACCGATCACGAAAACGTTCGGGTTGCCGGGCACCGACAGGTCGGGCAACACCTTAACTCGGCCCGAGCGGTCCAGCTCGACCCCGGACTGCCGGGCCAGATCCCGGCCCAACGGGCTGGCCGACACCCCGGCCGACCACACCTTGCAAGAGGACTCGATGCGCCGCACGGTGCCATCTGAATCCTTGACCGTGATGCCGTCACGGTCAACGTCGGTCACCATCGCCCCCAGTTGGATCTCGACGCCCATCTTCTCCAGCCGTGCGGCAGCCTTCTTGCCGAGTTTTTCACCCATCGGCGGCAACACCGCAGGCGCGGCGTCGAGCAAAATCACCCGCGCCTTGGTCGGATCGATATGCCGGTAGGCACCTTTCAAGGTGAAGTCGGCGAGTTCGGCGATCTGCCCGGCCATCTCGACGCCGGTGGGCCCGGCACCGACGATGGTGAAAGTGAGCAGCTTCCTTCGCCGCTCCGGGTCGTTGGACCGTTCAGCCGCTTCGAATGCACTGAGGATGCGACCGCGCAGTTCCAGCGCGTCGTCAATGGACTTCATGCCGGGCGCGAATTCGGCGAATTGGTCGTTGCCGAAGTAAGACTGGCCCGCGCCGGCGGCGATGATCAGGCTGTCGTACGGGGTCTCATAAGTGTGGCCGAGCAGCTCAGAGACGATGAACTTGCCGTCCAGATCGATGTGCGTGACGTCGCCCAGCAGGACCTGGACGTTGCGTTGGTTGCGCAGGATCACGCGGCTTGGGGGAGCTATCGCTCCTTCAGCGACGATGCCGGTCGCGACCTGGTAAAGCATCGGCTGGAACAGGTGATGAGTGGTGCGGGCGATCAACTTGATGTCGACGTCGGCCCGCTTGAGCTTTTTGACCGCGTTCAAGCCACCAAAGCCCGAACCGATGACCACGACCCGATGTCGACGACTGGGTGCGGTGACTTCGGGTTGGGCGCTCATACCTCTACGTTAGCCGCCCGGACCTGCCGTTATCGACGCCTACTCGTGTGATCAGCCACACCCGAGCCGTCGGACGTGACCCAGCTCGCCGGGCGGTCAGAGACCGACCAGTGGACGCAGCACCTCACCGAGTGCAGCGACGATGCCGGGCGTGTAGAAGGGCATGTTGATGATGACGCTGTCGATTCCAGCATCGAGCACCTTGGCCTGGACCTGTTCGGCGATGCGGTCGGGGCTGCCGAACAACAAGCGCTGGCTCATTTCGGCTGGAATCTGGTCAGCCGTGACGTTCTCGTCCGGCAGCACGGTCAGCAGCATGCTGGTTTCCAGCGTCGCAGGGTCGCGGCCGGCCTCATCGCAGCGTTTGGCTAGCGCGTCGAGTTTGCCGCGCAGCTCGTCGAATCCGGCGATGACGTTGAGATGGTCGGCGTAGCGCGCAGCGATCGAGAACGTCTTCTTCTCGCCGCTGCCGCCGATCAGGATCGGAATGCGGTCGCGATAACGTGGTTCGGCCAAGGCCGATTCGGTGGTGTACCACTTGCCGGAGAATGTCGATCGCTCACCCCTGATCATCGGGTCGAGGATTTGCAGCGCTTCCTCCACCCGGTTGAACCGCTCGGTGAAGGTGCCGAACTCGAAGCCGAGTTGGCGATGTTCGAGTTCGAACCAGCCGGTCCCTACGCTCAGGATTGCGCGGCCCGCGCTGGCCACGTCCAGTGTGGTGATGACCTTAGCCAGCAGGGTCGGGTTGCGGTAGGTGTTGCCGGTCACCAACGCGCCCAGCTGGACCCGTTCGGTCGCCGTCGCCAGCGCACCGAGGGCGGTGTAAGCCTCGAGCATCGGCTGGTCGGGGGAGCCGAGCATCGGCAGCTGATAGAAGTGGTCCATCACGAAAACCGCGTCAAATCCCGCCAATTCGGCCTCGCGGGCCTGTGCGATGACGGTGGGGAAGAGCTGTTCGACGCCGGTGCCGTAGGAAAAGTTGGGGATTTGCAAGCCAAGTCGGATAGTCACGCATCTACCCTAATGACCCGCCTTGGGCGGCGAAGCTGGCTGAAGCGAATTCTGCTTTAGGCGAACTGCGTCAGCGCGCCATGGCTGACGTGCAACAGCTGTCCGGTGATATGGCGGGCGGCGGGACCGGTGAGGAACAACGCCAACCGCGTCACCTCGGCGGCAACCGGCGGCGGCGTGCTGGACAGCCCGTCGTACCCCGGCTGAGCACCGCGCCCGGCGGCGACCGCGTTGACCGTGATACCACGGGTGCCGAACACCGTCGCTTGGCCGGCGACCCAGTTCGACAGCGCGGCCTTGGTGGCCGCCTCGGCGCTACCTGGGCGCGGGTTCTCCGGAACCACGCTGATGACCGCGCCACCGGAGCGCAAGTGGTCACCCAAGGTCTCCACGGTAAGGACCGTGGACAGCAAGCTAACGTCCAGCGCGTTGCGCCATGCGGCGGCCAGATCCGACAGGGAGTATGCGCGCGGATCGCCGGGGTTCCACCTCGGCGCGGGGATATTGACGATGGTGTCCAGGTGACGCGGGAACAGGCCACGGACCTCGGCGAGGCTGGCGGGGTCGGTGTTGTCGCAGACGATCGCGTCTACTTCAAGCTCCTTGGCGGCTACCTCGAGATCGTCTCGACGTGCACCGGCCAGCGTGACCGTGTGGCCGCCGTCCTTGAACCCCTCAGCAACGGCGCGACCCAATTCGGTATCGCCTCCGGTGACCAGCACCTCCACCGCCATGACCTCCTCGTATTCAACGCTGAGGTCGGACCTGGGGCAATCCCGGTGTCTGAAACTTCAGCGCGTAATGGCGTCGACATTTGTCATGTTACTGGACAGTAGCTAGCGGCGGAACTTGGACTCACCACGACATGGTCAGCATTTCGATAACGGTTTGCACGTCGACGCGCGCGCCCGGTTACCACGATCTCTCGATTAACGCCGCATTTGCGATCGGCGGCTCAACGCATCGTTAAAGAGGGGATCGAGTTGGTCCGCCAATTGGGGGACACGGGATTCATCCTCTGCTGTAGCCGCTAGACGGATCGCCGAACTGCCCCGGCATCGTAGGGATGCAGTCCGGACGAACCGGACGCGAGCTGAGGAGAAGTGCAACGGCTGTACGAGAAACTCGGCGTGTGTGATCGCGCGGCAGCCGTCGCCGAAGCCATGCGGCAACAACTATTGGAGTAGCCGCTCAACGACACAAAATTCGAGGACATACCAAGTTGAGGTTCCATACGCCGGTGCGGACCTCGGCCCGCTAGGGTTTCACCCATGGGTCGGATCTGCTTGATGGCCGGCTTTCTGTCAGTGATCTTGGTGACAACTCTGACCGGCTGTAGCTCGAAATCGCCGTCGACTTCGCAGTCTTCGTCCCCTGGTCGGCCAGCCACGACGGCGATTGTGGTGTTCGCCGCGGCATCGCTGAAGCCGACGTTCACCCAGCTTACCGGAAAGTTCCAAACCGACAATCCTGGCGCCACAATCGATTTCGACTTCGCGGGGTCCTCGGACCTGGCGAGTCGGTTGACCCAGGGCGCCGCGGCCGACGTCTTCGCCTCGGCGGACAGCGCGCAAATGGACATCGTCGCCAAAGCGGGCTTGATGACCGATCCGGTTAATTTCGCCTCCAACACATTGGTGATCGTCACGGCTCCAGGAGATCCCAAGCAAATCCACTCTTTCGCCGATCTCGCCAGACCCGGCCTCAAAGTCGTGGTATGCCAGCAGCCGGTGCCTTGCGGAGCGGCGACCCAGCGCATCGAGGACAACACGGGCGTGCACCTGCGCCCGGTCAGCGAAGAACCGTCCGTATCCGACGTCCTGACCAAGGTCACCAGCGGTGAGGCTGACGCCGGGCTGGTCTATGTCACCGACGCCCGCAACGCTGGCAACAAAGTGACCACGGTCAAGTTCCCCGAGTCGGTCGGCGCGGTCAACGTGTATCCGATTGCCGTGCTGAAGCATGCGGCCCAGCCTGCGCTGGCACAGAAGTTCGTCGATCTGGTGACCGGTGCAGTGGGTCAGAAGGTTCTGAACCAGGCCGGTTTCGCCAAAGCCTGACGACCGGCCGTGAACAGACCTACCCGTGTGCCGCGCTGGGTCTACGTTCCTGCCGCGGTCGGGACGATCTTCGTGGTACTTCCGCTGGTGGCTGTCGCGGTCAAGGTCGACTGGCCGCACTTCTGGTCGCTGATCACCAGCAGCTCATCGAGGACGGCGTTGTTGTTGAGCATGAAGACCGCGGCCGCCAGCACTGTGCTGTGCCTGCTGCTGGGTGTTCCGATGGCGTTGGTGCTGGCCCGCAGCACGGGGCGGGCGGTTCGGTTACTTCGACCGCTGATCCTGTTGCCGCTGGTGCTGCCGCCGGTCGTGGGTGGTATCGCATTGCTGTACGCGTTCGGCCGGCTCGGATTGGTTGGGGCGTATCTGGACGCCGCCGGAATCAGTATCGCGTTCACCACCACCGCCGTGGTGTTGGCGCAGACCTTCGTCTCGCTGCCCTTCTTGGTCATCGCCTTGGAAGGCGCGGCGCGTACCGCGGGAGCCGACTATGAGGTGGTGGCTGCCACGCTGGGCGCGCGGCCCAGCACAGTGTGGTGGCGGGTCACACTTCCGCTGTTGTTGCCGGGACTCATGTCCGGGGCGGTGCTGGCGTTCGCGCGCTCGTTGGGCGAATTCGGCGCGACGCTGACCTTCGCCGGTTCCCGTGAGGGCGTTACCCGAACGCTGCCGCTGGAAATTTACCTACAGCGGGTGAACGACCCGGACGCTGCGGTGGCGTTGTCGATCTTGCTGGTTGCCGTGGCGGCGCTGGTGGTGCTGGGGCTGGGCGCTCGCAGGCTGACCGGGATCGAAGCCAGGTAACCGGGCATGAGCGAGTTAGAGTTCCGCGCGGTGGTGGCCGAGCGCAATCTAGACGTCGCAGTTCTCGGTGTCGGCGGGCGAAGTGCTCGCCGTGTTAGGCCCCAATGGGGCGGGTAAATCGACTGCGCTCCATGTCATTGCCGGGCTGGTTCAGCCCGATGCGGGTCGGGTTCGGTTGGGCGACCGGGTGCTCACCGACACCGCGGCGGGGGTCAACGTGGCGACCCACCAGCGCCGCGTCGGGCTACTTCTGCAGGACCCGCTGCTGTTTCCGCACCTCAGCGTCGCCGCCAATGTCGCCTTCGGTCCACACAGCCGCTGCCGGAGGTTCCGGGCCGGGCATGCCCGGGACAGGGCCTTGGCGCTGGGCTGGCTCCGCGAGGTGGATGCCGAGCAGCTGGCCGACCGCAGGCCGCGGCAGCTCTCCGGAGGTCAGTCTCAACGTGTCGCGATCGCGCGGGCATTGGCGGCCGAACCCGACGTGCTGCTCCTCGACGAACCGCTTGCTGGGCTTGATGTCGCGGCCGCCGCGGCGATCCGCGCGGTGCTGCGCACGGTTGTCAATCGGGACCGGCGGGCGGTGATCCTGATAACTCATGACTTGCTCGATGTGTTCACGCTGGCCGACCGCGTCCTGGTGATGGAGTCCGGGAGGATCACCGAAATCGGTCCGGTCGCTAGCGTTTTGGCGGCGCCGCGCAGTCATTTCGGCGCTCGCATTGCCGGGGTCAACCTGGTCAACGGAACAGTCGACGCCGACGGCAGCCTGCACACCGACACCGGCGCCCGCTGGCACGGGACACCCGCCGAAAAACTGACCGTTGGACAAAACGCGATCGCGGTGTGCTCACCGGCCGCGGTGGCGGTGTCTCGCGACCACCCACATGGCAGCCCACGCAATACGGTCGCGGTGACGGTGGCTGAGCTCGACAGCCGCGGGCCGGCGGTCCGGGTGCGCGCTGAGGATCAATCCGACGGCGCGCCGGGCCTGGCCGCCGACATCAGCGTCGACGCAGCCGCTGAGCTACGCGTGACACCGGGGGAGCTTGTCTGGTTCAGTGCCAAGGCCCAGCAGGTCACCCTCTATCCGGCCCCGTCACACCGCCCCTCCCAGCTGTGAGGGCTGGCCGTAACGCGCCGCGGCGGCGGACTTTCGACGTATACCGTAATGATCTGCCTTGATGCGCCGCATTGGCTATTTGCAGCGGGCCGCACAGCAATCACACAGTCAGCAATTCGCACTTGCGTCACGGATGTAACACGGTAGGTTTTTGCTATGGACCAGGTGGACGCACACTCGACACGGCCCAAAAGTCGCTGGACGACGATCGCAATCGCCGCGATAGGGGGAGCCGGAGCCATCACCCTCGCGTTGCCGGCAGCCACGGCAACCGCCGACCCGGTACCGCCACCGGCACCCACCACGGCTGCACCACCGCCGGCCACTCCCAACGGTGCCCCGGATCCCGGACCCGGCCCCGCCGGTCCCCCCGCGGCACCTCCTGCCGCCGACCCCGTCGGCGCGCCGCCCGGAACCGACCCCAACGCGCCTGCCCCGCCAGGAACCGACCCGAACGCGCCTCAGCCCGGGCGGATTGACAACCCGGTCGGCGGCTTCAGCTACGTCATTCCCGCCGGCTGGGTGGAATCGGACGCCACCCACCTCGACTACGGGTCGGCACTGCTGAGCAAGCAGGCCGGCCCGCCCGCCGCCCCGGGACAGCCACCGCCGGTCGCCAACGACACCCGCATTGTGCTGGGCAAGTTGGACCAGAAGCTCTACGCCAGCGCGGAAGCCGACAACACCAAGGCCGCGACCCGGCTCGCGTCCGACATGGGCGAGTTCTTCATGCCCTATCCCGGCACCCGTATCAACCAGGCGACCACTCCGCTGGCCACCACCGGCATGTCGGGCGGCGCGTCGTATTACGAGGTGAAGTTCAGCGACGCCAGCAAGCCGAACGGCCAGATCTGGGCGGGAGTGATCGGCCCGTCGGGACCGAATGCACCACAGGGTTCGGCGAACCAGCGCTGGTTCGTGGTGTGGCTAGGCACTTCGAACGATCCGGTGGACCAAGGCGGGGCGAAGACGCTGGCCGAGTCGATCCGCCCGCTGGCGCCGGCTCCGGCACCCGCCCCGGGAGCTCCGCCGCCCGCCCCGGGAGCTCCGGCTCCGGCACCCGCCCCGGGAGCTCCGCCGCCCGCCCCGGGAGCTCCGGCGCCGCCGCCTGCCCCGGAGGCGCCGGCACCGGCGCCTCCACCCGGACAGCCCACCGGCGAGGCTCCGCCAGCCACTCCGGCGGTCCCGGGCGCGGTGTCGACCTGACCGCCCTTTAGCCCGAACGTGCCCGATTGAGCACGTGCGACAGCAAGGAGTTCCGGATGGATGTCATGGCAGCTACTGAAATTCTCGCCCGGTCAACAACTTTGACCGGCGTTGGGGCAATCGGATACATCATCATTGGCGGTCTCGCCGGGTGGCTCGCCAGCAAGATCGTCAGCGGTGGCGGATCCGGCATTTTGCTGGACATCGTGATCGGCATCGTCGGCGCTTTGCTCGGCGGCTTTATCCTGAGCTTTTTCGTTCAACACCGCGGGCGGCGGCCTAATCTTCACCTTCTTCACCGCCCTGCTTGGCTCGGTGATCCTGCTCTCGCTCGTCAGGATGGTGCGAAGGGGCTAACCCCCTGGCCCCGCGCCAATTAGCCCCTATGACCACCACGGTAATGAATGCGTGGCGGGTACGTCGCCCCGGTCCGATGAACACCGATCCGCTGGAACGGGTCGACGCGCCGGTGCCGCGCCCCGAGCCAGCCGAGTTGCTGGTTGCCGTGCGCGCGTGCGGCGTGTGCCGTACCGACCTGCACGTCACCGAGGGGGACCTCCCGGTACACCGGGAGCATGTGACGCCCGGACACGAGGTCGTCGGGGAGGTTATCGAAGTTGGCGCCGATGCCGGCGACGAGTTCAGCGTCGGCGACCGGGTCGGGATCGCCTGGCTGCGGCACACCTGCGGGGTGTGTAAGTACTGTCGGCGCGGCGACGAAAACCTGTGCCCGAAATCCCGCTACACCGGCTGGGACGCCGACGGCGGCTACGCTGAATTCGCCACCGTCCCTGCAGCTTTCGCCCATCATCTGCCGAGCGGCTACACCGACAGCGAACTTGCGCCGCTGCTGTGCGCCGGCATCATCGGCTACCGTTCGCTGCTGCGCGCCGCGCTACCGCCCGGCGGTCGGCTGGGCCTGTACGGCTTCGGCGGCAGCGCCCACATCACCGCGCAGGTCGCGCTGGCCCAAGGCGCCGAAGTCCACGTGATGACGCGGGGCGCCGCCGCCAGGGAGCTGGCGCTCGAGCTGGGCGCCCTCGTCTGCCCAAGGCGCCGCCGACCCGCCGCCGGTTCCGCTCGACGCCGCGATCCTGTTCGCTCCGGTGGGCGATCTGGTGTTACCCGCGCTCGAGGCGCTCGATCGAGGCGGCACGTTGGCGATCGCCGGAATCCACCTCAGCGACATTCCCGTTCTCAACTACCAGCGCCACCTGTTCCAAGAGCGCCAGATTCGCTCGGTGACGTCCAACACCCGCGCCGACGCGCGGGCCTTCCTCGACTTCGCCGCCCAGCACCACATCGAGGTGACCACGCCGGAATACCCACTGAGTCAAGCTGATCGAGCGCTGTCGGATCTCAGCGCGGGCCGCATCGCCGGCGCCGCCGTGCTGCTGGTGTAGAAACCGATCAGCTGGACAGCTGCCACACCAGCGCCGCGGCCAGTGCCCCCAGCCCATTCAGCGACCAGTGCAGCGCGATCGGCGCGATCAGGCTGCCGCTGCGTCGGCGCAGCCAGCTGAACACAAAACCGGCTGCCGCAGTCGCGACCACCGCCAACGTCACCCCGGCCAGCATCCCCATGATCCCGCCACCGAACAGCCGAGTGAAGCCGACGTTGCTGCTCGTCAGTCCCAACGACGTCGCGATATGCCACAGACCGAACAGCAGCGAACCGGCCAGCGCGACACCGCGAAATCCCCAGGCCCGGTTCAACGCGCCGTGCAGCACACCGCGGAAAGCCAGCTCCTCGGGGATCACGGTCTGCAGCGGAATGATGACCATCGAGGCGATCAGCGCGCCCGAGATCGTCGCGTAGTGGTTGTTCATGAACATCGGCCGGGTCACCGGTAGCAGCACACCGACCGCGATCACCGTCACCACCAGTGCGACGGCGGCCAGCGCGTATGCCGCACCGGACTTCCAGTGATCGCGGCCCAGACCGAGTTCGGCCCAGCCCAGACCGTTGAACCGCAACAAGGCGACCAGTCCGACCGCCGCGGCCGGGACGGTCGCGATGCTCGCCCACGGCGTGGTGAAGTGCGCGATCAGGTTCGTCAGCACCAGCACCACCACGACCACGGCGACATCGACCTGGATCCGGAACTGATGCAGCGCCGATAGCTGCGACACCATCGGATGAGTGTCGGCGGCAACGGTCGCGTCAAGCATTTCGGCAAGTTTACCTGCGGACCGCTGGCCTACCTCTCACCTCGACGCTTGCCCGTCGTTCGCCGTAACCCGGCGGCGCGCGTAGTCCTTGAGCTCTGCTGGAAGCGCGTCTGCCACCAACAGCTGAGGCAGCAATTCTGGTTCAGAAAATCGGGCGCGAAAGACCAACCCGATGGTCACGTCGTGATCGGGGCGGTAATCGATTGCGATCGCGTCGCCCGCGCGCACCTTTCCGGGCGAGATCACCCGTAAGTAAGCGCCGGGTTTCCCCGCCTGAATGAAGGTCTTCATCCAGTGGCTCAAATTCAGGAACGCCTGGAACGTCCGGCACGGTGTTCGGGGGGCGGAGACTTCCAGCACCACGCCGTCGGTGCCGACGCGCCAGCGTTCACCGATCCGCGCCGCATTCACATCGACGCCCGAGGTGGTCAGGTTCTCGCCGAAGTTTCCGTTGTTGAGTGTGCGCTGGAGTTGGATCTCCCACGCGTCGAGGTCTTCTCGCGCGTACACGTAGACCGCCTGGTCGTCACCGCCGTGGAATTTCTGGTTGCCGATGGTGTCGCCGACCAGTCCGCTGCCGACACCACCGTGCATTGGCCCCGGCGCCCGCACCATGACCGGCTCGGTGACCGCCACTTTGTCGATGCCGGTCACATTCGACATTGCGTGCGGATCGGGATTCGTCCGCACGCGAGCCACGTTGACCGACAAAACAGTCGCCACCCGCTCAGGGTAGCCCCGGCTCAGCGGCTTTTCCGCTCGCTCGACTCCCAGGTCCAGCCGGCGATCTGCGGGTCGTCCTCGCCGTGCTCGCGGGTGTAGCGGCGCGCCGCCAGCCGGGCATCGGCCATCCGCTGGCGCAGCACCGCGGCTCGGCCGGCCAGCCCGTCCACCCGGTCGATGACATCCATCACCAAGTGGAAGCGGTCCAGGTCGTTGAGCATCACCATGTCGAACGGCGTCGTCGTGGTCCCGCGCTCCTTGAACCCGCGCACGTGCATGTGATCGTGGTTGGCGCGGCTATAGGTCAGCCGGTGGATCAGCCACGGATAGCCGTGGTAGGCGAAGATGACCGGCTTGTCGATGGTGAACAACGCGTCGAATTCGTTGTCGGGCAAGCCATGCGGATGCTCGGAGTCGGGCTGCAGCCGCATCAGGTCGACGACGTTGACCACCCGCACCTGCCAGCTCGGGCAGTTCGCGCCGCAAGATGTCGGCGGCGGCCAGCGTCTCCAGCGTCGGGACGTCGCCGGCGCAGGCCAGCACCACGTCGGGCTCGCCGGTCGCGGTGCTCGCCCACTGCCAGATGCCCAGCCCGCGGGTGCAGTGCGCGATAGCCGACTCCATGTCGAGGTAGGCCAGCGCGGGCTGCTTACCGGCGACGATGACGTTGACGTAGTCGCGGCTGCGCAGGCAGTGGTCGGCCACCGACAGCAGCGTGTTGCCGTCCGGCGGCAGGTAGACCCGCACCACCTCGGCGCGCTTGTTGGCGACCAGGTCGATGAACCCGGGATCCTGATGCGATGCGCCGTTGTGGTCCTGGCGCCAGACGTGTGAGCTCAGCAGGTAGTTCAGCGACGCGATCGGCCGCCGCCACGGCAGTTCGCGGCTGGTGGACAGCCATTTCGCGTGCTGGTTGAACATCGAGTCGACGATGTGCACGAACGCCTCGTAGCAGTTGAACAGCCCATGCCGGCCGGTCAGCAGATAGCCCTCCAACCAGCCTTGGCACAGATGCTCGGAGAGCACCTCCATCACCCGGCCGGCCGGTGAGAGGTGTTCATCGATCGGGCATGGTCTCCGACAGCCACACCTTGTCGGTCGACTCGTAGACCGCGTCCAGTCGGTTGGAGGCGGTCTCGTCGGGGCCCATCAGCCGGAACCGGTCGCGGTTGCTGCGCGATCACATCGCGCAGAAACGTGCCCAGCACCCGGGTGGCCTCGTGGGTCTGCGCCGCCGGGTGCCGACACCGTCACCGCGTAGTCGCGGAAGTCGGGCAAGTCCAGGTCGTGCAGCAGCAGGCCGCCGTTGGCGTGCGGGTTGGCGCTCATCCGGCGATCGCCGCGGGGCGCCAGCGCCCGCAGCTCGGCGCGCAGCCTGCCGTTGTCGTCGAACAACTCCTCGGGTGCATAACTGCGCAGCCACTCTTCCAGCTGCGCGCGGTGGGTGGGGTTATCCCGGGTCTCGGCTGAGCGGCACCTGATGCGCTCGCCAGGTGCCCTCCACCTGCTTGCCGTCCACCACTTCGCGGCCCGGTCCACCCTTTCGGAGTGCGCAGCACGATCATCGGCCACACCGGCCGTTCGGTTTTCCCGTTGCCGCGCGCCTCTCGCTGAATTGCGGCGATCTCATCGAAGGCATCGTCGAGGGCGGCGGCGAGTTGCTGGTGCACGTCGGCGGGATCGTCTCCGGCGACGGTGATGGGCCGGTAGCCGTAACCGCGCAGCAGCGACTCCAGCTCGTCGTGCGGGATGCGGGCCAGCACGGTCGGGTTGGCGATCTTGTAGCCGTTGAGATGGAGGATCGGCAGCACCGCGCCGTCGGTGACCGGGTTGAGGAACTTGTTGGAGTGCCAGCTGGCGGCCAGCGGCCCGGTTTCGGCCTCGCCGTCGCCGACGACGCAGGCGACCACCAGATCGGGATTGTCGAACGCCGCGCCGTAAGCGTGCACCAGCGCGTAGCCGAGTTCGCCGCCTTCGTGGATGGAGCCCGGCGTCTGGGCGGCCACGTGGCTGGGGATGCCGCCGGGAAACGAGAACTGCCGGAACAGCTTTCGCATTCCGTCGGTGTTTTCTTCGATGCCGGTGTAGACCTCGCTGTAGGTGCCCTCCAGGTAGGCGTTGGCGACCAGCCCGGGGCCGCCGTGACCGGGTCCGGTGATGAAGATGACGTTGGCATCGCGGTTGCGGATGATCCGGTTCAGGTGTGCATAGATCAGGTTCAGCCCGGGGGTAGTGCCCCAGTGTCCCAGCAGCCGCGGCTTGACGTGCTCGGGTACCAGCGGCTCGCGCAGCAGCGGATTGTCCAGCAGATAGATCTGGCCGACCGACAGATAGTTGGCCGCGCGCCAGTAGGCGTGGATGCCGGCAAGTTCGTCGTCGGAAAGCTTCGCGGGGGTGACCGTTCGTGAGCTCATCTACCCGAGGGTAAGCGGCCCCACTACGCTGGCCTGGTGGATGCGGGCGACAGCGCAAAGTTATTAACGTCGCTGCGGGTGCTCGACCTGTCCGGCGACGACGGTGACGCGGTCACCCGCCTGCTCGCGGACTTGGGCGCCGACGTGCTGAAGGTCGAGCCGCCGGGCGGCAGCCCGTCGCGCATCCGGGCGCCGACGCTGTGCGGCACCAGCCTGCGCTTCGCGCTGCACAACGCCAACAAGCGCAGCACCGTGCTCGACCCCGCCGACGCAGACGACCGAGCCCGATTGATCAAGCTCGCCGGCAGCGCCGACATTGTTGTCGACAGCGGTCAGCCCGGTCAGGCCGCCGGCTACGGAACCTCCTGCGCCGATTTGGCCGATCGGTTTGAGCAGCTGGTGGCATTGTCAGGTCACCGACTTCGGCGTGACCGGGCCGCGGGCGTCGTGGCGGGCGACCGATCCGGTGCTCTATGCCCTTTCGGGTGCGCTGTCACGGTCGGGCCCCACCACGGGTACACCGGTGTTGCCGCCGGACGGTATCGCCTCGGCCACCGCCGCTGTCGCAAGCCACTTGGGCCACCCTGGTCGCCTACTACAACCGATTACGTTGTGGCACTGGCGATTACATCGACTTCTCCCGGTTCGACGCTGTTGTGATGGCGTTGGACCCGGCCTTCGGGGCGCATGGGCAGGCCGCTGCGGGTATCCGCCGACCCAATCGGTGGCGCGGCCGCCCGAGAAACCAGGACGCCTACCCGATCTACCCGTGCCAGGACGGCTACGTACGGATCTGCGTGATGTCGCCGCGACAGTGGCACGGGCTGCGGCGGTGGATGGGGGAGCCCGAGGAATTCCAGGACCCCAAATACGACGTGATCGCCGCGCGATTCGCCGCCTGGCCACAGATCGGCACAGCTGGTCGAGCAGTTGTTCGCCGACCAGACCATGAAGGCGTTGGTGATCCGCCGGGCAGGCGCACGGCGTGCCGATCGCCGCCGTGCTGTCGCCGGCGCAGATCTTGGCGTCGGATCATTTCCAGGCGGTGGGCGCGATTGCCGACGCCGAACTCGTCCCCGGGGTGCACGCCTGCGTCCCGACCGGGTATTTCGCCGTCGACGGTCAGCACACCGGTTTCCGCACACCCGCTCCGCCCGCAGGCCACGACGAGGCCCGCTGGCTGGCCGACCCGGCGGCCACCCCGGCACCGCGAACAGCTCAACCGTCCCTTCGAGGGGCTGCGGATCATCGACCTCGGCATCATTGTCGCCGGCGGCGAACTCAGCCGCCTGTATCGGCGATCTGGGCGCCGAGGTCATCAAAGTCGAAAGTGCGGCCTATCCCGACGGATTGCGGCAGGCACCGAGTCGGCGACGCCATGAGTGAGTCATTCGCCTGGACGCATCGCAACAACCTGGCGTTCGGCGTGGATCTGCGCAGCGACGAGGGCAAGCAGATCTTCAGCCGGCTGGTCACCGCGTGCCGACGCGGTCTTCGCCAACTTCAAGCCGGGAACCCTTACCGCCCTTGGTTTTCCGTACGACACGCTGCACGCCCTGAACCACCGGGTGGTGCTTGCGGAAAGCAGTGCGTTCGGCGACACCGGGCCGTGGAGCAACCGGATGGGCTACGGACCGCTGGTGCGCGCCACCGCGGGTGTCAGCAAGCTCTGGACCGACCCAACGACAGGCTGCACCGGACCAGCCCGCCGACGGCTCGCGGCACCGGTTCTACGACGCGACCACGATCTTTCCCGATCATGTGGTCGGGCGTATCACTGCGATCGGCGCGCTGGCCGCGCTGATCCACCGTGACCGAACCGGCGAGGGAGCCCGGGTGCACGTCTCCCAAACCGAGGCCGTCGTCAACCAACTCGATGCCCGGTATGTCACCGACGCGCTAAGGGCCACCGGCCACGCCGATCTGCGCGACGACACCAGCGTGCACGACGTCTACCCGTGCGCAGGCGACGACGAGTGGTGTGTCATCTCGATCCGCACTGATGCTGACTGGCGTTCGGCAACAGCGGTTTTCGAGATGCCCGAGCTGGCGGGCGATGAGCGGTTCGCGACCGGCGAGGCGCAGGCTGGCACACCGACACGAATTGCTGGCACCAGGTATCGGCGTGGACGCGCAACCGGACACCGCTGCAGGTCGCCGAGGCTTTGCAATCGGCCGGCGTTCCCGCCGGCCAGATGAACCGTCCGCCCGACATCCTCGAAGACCCGCAGCTGCGCGCCGAAAGCTGTTCAGCGACATGACACATCCGCTGTTCGATCATCCGCTGCCGGCCGAAACCGGCCCGGCGCCGTTTCGGCACATCCCGCCGGCGCCACGGCGCCCGGCGCCGCTGCCCGGGCAGGACACCCGCGAGATCTGCCGCAAGGTCCTCGGGAATGAGCAGCGAAGAAACCGAGCGGTTGATCAACGACGGCGTGCTGTTCGCCGCCTCCGACACCGCCTAATTCGAATCGCGGAAGGTTTTCTGCTATGCCCGTCAACCCCAGGACACCGGTGCTGGTCGGCTACGGCCAGCTCAACCACCGTGAGGACCCGGACGCGCCGAAGGAAACGCGAAAGAACCGGTGGACCTGATGGCCGCGGCCGCACGCCAAGCCGCCGACGCCACGGGTGCTCGAGGCCGTCGACGCCATCTCGGGTGGTCAACCTGTTCTCGGCGCGTTATCGCGACCCCGGTCTGCTGCTCGGCCAACGCATCGGCGCCGCCCGTCCGGCCACCCGCTACAGCGGCATCGGCGGCAACGTGCCGCAGTCGCTGGTCAACCAGGCCTGCCTGGACATCCAACGCGGACGCGCGGACGTGGTCTTGGTGGCCGGCGCGGAAATGTGGCGTACCAGGATGGCATTGCGCGCCAAGGGCAAACGGCTCACCTGGACCGATCAGGACGAGTCGGTTCCGCTTGCCCAGGGTAGTGACGAGAACGTACCGATGGCCGGGCCGGCCGAGGACCGCATCGGGCTGGACCGCCCGGCATACATCTATCCCGCTGTTCGAGCAGGCGCTGCGCATCAGCACGGGCGAGTCGCTCGACGACCACCGCAAGCGCGATCGGCGAGCTGTGGGCGCGGTTCAATGCTGTTGCGGTGCACAATCCACATGCCTGGATTCGCAAACCAGTTGCAGCCGAAGATATTTGGCAGGACGGCCCGACGAATCGGATGATCAGCTGGCCTTACACCAAGTTGATGAACTCCAACAACATGGTCGACCAGTCCGCTGCCCTGATCCTGACGTCGGTCGAGACCGCGACCCGCCTAAAGATCGCAACCGAACGCTGGGTGTACCCGTATGCGGGCACCGATGCCCACGACACCTACGCCATCAGTGAGCGCGACGAACTGCACCGGTCGCCGGCCATCCGGATCGCCGGTGCGCGCGCGCTGACACTGGCCGGCCTGGGCATCGACGATGTGGACTACGTCGACCTGTACTCCTGTTTTCCGTCCGCGGTGCAGGTCGCGGCGGCCGAACTCGGGCTGTCGGTCGACGATCCGGTCCGGCCGCTGACCGTGACCGGCGGGCTGACCTTCGCCGGCGGCCCGTGGAGCAACTACGTGACACACTCGATCGCGACGATGGCCGAACTGCTGACGGCCAACCCTGGGCGGCGCGGCTTGATCACCGCCAACGGCGGCTACCTGACCAAGCACAGCTTCGGCGTGTACGGCACCGAACCGCCGTCGGCCGAGTTCCGTTGGGAAAATGTCCAATCCGCGGTCGACCGAGAGCCGACCCGCTGCGCGGCGGTGGAATGGGAAGGCGTCGGCACCGTCGAATCCTGGACGACGCCGTTCAACCGGGACGGCCAGCCGGAGAAGGCGTTCCTCGCGGTTCGCACCCCCGACGACCGCCGCACCCTGGCTTTGATGCCCGATCCGGCGGCGGCCGCGGCGACGGTGCGCGACGACGCGGAGAATTCAGCCGGCGCAAAAGTTGCGATCCACCGGGACGGCACCGCCACGCTGCGGTAACGATTCGTGTTAAAAGCCACCTGGCAAAGCTATGCCCACGCCTATTGTCAGATGGGGACCTGTGAGAGGTGGTCGGGCGTGCGGATTCTGGTAACAGGTGTTACTGGAGTGGTGGGGCGTGCTGTCGCGCGGCAACTGGTCGCCGCCGGACACAGTGTCAGCGGCATCGCAGCCCGGCCGCATGAAAACCAGGACCCGGACATCCACTTTGTTGCGGCGCCGCTCGGCGGCCCGCTTCTGCAGCAGGCCGCCGACGAGTCCGATGTGGTCGTCCACCTCGCCCCGGTCGAGGCGGGCGCACCCGACGGCGCCGGCATCAACGGGCTGGTGCACGTCGCACATGCGGCGGCCCGCGCGGGTGCGCGGTTGATCTACGTGTCCCAATCGGCGGGGGATCCGCAGCTCTACCGGCAGACCGAGGCGCTGGTGTCCACTAGTTGGGCGCCGAGCCTGATCGTTCGAATCGCGCCGCCGGTGGGCCGCCAGCTCGATTGGACGGTCTGCCGCACCGTCGGCAGCATGCTGCACAGCAAGGATCGGACCGGTTCGTTGCGGCTGCTGCATCTGGATGACTTGGTCCGATTCCTGGT
The DNA here is from genome assembly GCA_963744835.1 of uncultured Actinomycetota bacterium. GTDB lineage: Bacteria > Actinomycetota > Actinomycetes > Mycobacteriales > Mycobacteriaceae > Mycobacterium. The sequence goes on along the minus strand of CAVUVB010000002.1, from coordinate 1,053,960 downwards.
GCTCGCGGTGGCGAACAATCGCACCGGCATAGTCGACCTGGCAAGCCCGGACACCACCGAGCTGGTCACCGCGCGCCAGCTGCTTCGAACCGTCGACCAGCGTCCACGGCTCTCCCGACCTCCAACCTGGCCACAGCTAATGCCCCGAGCTGGACATCTCTGCGGTGCAAGAGGATTGGCAATTCGAGTTCGGCTGGCGCGCACGCGACGCGGTCGCCGACACCGTGCGCGGACTCGCCGGCCGCAGGCTCGAGGTCTGGGATGCTGTCGACCTGCCCGGCCACCTGCCGGTACCGCTCGAAGTCGTACCGCGGACCGAGCCGCCCGACGGGACGGGGTTGCTTTCCGCGGCGCCGGACGGGCTGGAGGGCGAGTTCGACGATCGGATCGACCCCCGATTCCCGGTATTCAGCGCGGCCCCGTTGGCCGAGACGCTGCCCGGGCCGTTGTCCCCGATGACGCTCGACGTCCAGCTTGCCGGTCTGCGCGCCGCCACCCGGGCGATGAGCCAGGTGATGGCCGCAGGTGACGTTGTCGCCGGCGAATGGGGGAGCCGGGCCATCGCAGTATTCGGTCACCGCCCCTATGTCGGGGTTTCAGCCAGCGTGATCGCTGCCGGCCAGCTGCCCGGTTGGGATGCGCAAGAGGTGGTTGAACAGTCGTTGCGCGGCGTACGCGTTGATGCGCTTTTGCCGCTGGGGCGTCCGCGGGTAACCGGCGGGCTGCTCGGATCGGCGGCCAGGAGCCGTTGTCGTCAAACGGGCGTTGGTCCTGATGCGGCACCTGAAGGCTGACACTCAGGCCTACGTCAATGCCGCGACGGCCGAGCATCTCGGTGCGACGCAACTGAAGTCGCCATCAGACGCGGACCTTCAGGTGCGGATTCGGCTGCTGCGGGACCGTATCCACCAGGGCTGGCGTCTGACCGCGCTGTGGCTGATCGATACCGGCATCACCGCAGCCACGGTGGAACGCGCCGGGCTGCATACCGGCGTCTTGGGGGTCGGCGCTGCTAGTGCAAAGCGACGCGGTCGAGGCCAAGACGTCTTCGCTGGAGGCGCTGATCCGCAACGACCGGCAATTGTGCAAGCTGGCTCTCAACGGTGATCTGGACGGCATCAACGCCCTGTCCCGCACAATCGCCGCCGCCTTCAACGCGGCCGTCGCCCGGATCGGGCACCGCGGACCGGGTGAGATCGAACTTGCCAGCTTGATGTTCGGTGATGATCCGACGACGCTGCTGATGGCCGCCGGGCGTGGCCGCGACCGGAGTACCCCGGGCGTGCACCGCCGGGTGGATCGGAGACGAAACTGGCCGAGCGGATGGCGGCCAGCGCCCGGGCTTCTCGCGAAGTGGCCTTCGACGCGACCATGCGGTATACCCATGAGCTGCGAATGACCCTGCGTGAGCTGGGATCTCGGTTGGCCGCGGCGGACGTCATCGACTTCGCCGGTGAGGTGTTTTATCTCACCTGCGACGAAGTGGTCACCATGCCGTCGGACGCTCGGCTGCGCATCAAACGCCGCCGCGCCGAGCGGGAACGGTTGCAGGGCCTGCGGCTTCCCGACGTCATCGACCACACCTGGCGTCCGCTCGGTACCAATCCGCGCTGACGAACGATCGCCGTCAGCCCACCAGCCCACGCAAGAAGGTGGCGTTGCGCACGGCATGGCCGTGCAGGTCATTGTTGAAGTAGAACCAGACATCCCGGCCTTCGCCGGTCCCATTCGGCAATACGCCCCGCCCAGCTGCGCAGCTCATCGGTCGAGTAGCAGCCCGCATACATGCTGTCCGAATCGGGGCCGTGCATGCGCACATACACCAAATCGGTTGTGGCACGTGGGATGCACGACAGACCGGCGCCGCTCATCACGACGTAGGCGGCGCGTCGGCTTTCGAGAAGCGCATACACCGCGGGATTGTTCCAGGACGGGTGCCGCAATTCCATCGCGACCCGGATGGATTCGGGTACCGCGGCAAGAAAGCCATCGAGGCGAGCGTCATCACGACGTTGTTCGGGATGTAGCTGCACCAGCAGCACACCGTGGCGATCACCGAGCAACTGCCAACAGCGTTCGAAGCGTTCGATCCACGGCTCGGGTGAGGCCAGGCGGCGGTAGTGGGTCAATCCGCGATGAGCCTTGACCGACATGGCGAAGCCGGCCGGTAGCTGCTCACGCCAGCCCGCGAACGTCGAATCCTTCGGCCAGCGGTAGAAACTCGCGTTGAGCTCGACGGTGTCGAACGCCTCGACGTAGCGGCTCAAGCGGCGCGCCGACGCCAGCCCCGGCGGGTAGAGCACGTCGGTCCAGTGGTCATAAGACCACCCGGAGGTGCCGATCCGCACGGTCACTGTCGGGTCAACCGGCCACCCGGTGGCGCACGTCGTCATCGAGCGATACCCGCACCAACGCGGCGGCCAGACGGGCATTGGCGCGCGGGGCGAGTGCACCCAGCTTTGTCGGGTCGTTGGGCAAGCCCAATGACTTGGCGGCACGGGCGGCACGTTTGTCGAAGTACGGTCGCACCCAGGTCCAGACGTCTTGAACTTCGCGTAAATAGATGTCGGCACCGGTGTCGCCGATTCCCTTGAACTGCTTGAGCATCCGCTTCGCGGTGTTGATGTCTTCGTCACTGCGCCGGGCGATCTCACGGAGATCACCGGAGTATTCGTCGAGAACTCGCTGAGCGATCTCGGTGAGCCGGGTCGCCGAACTCTCGTCGTAGCGCACGTAGTGCGCGCGGCCGAAAGCCTCGATCATGGTGCGCCGATCGGAATCCAGGACGGCCTTCGGAGTTCGTAGCCCGTCGCTGAACAGTTCATGTCCGGCACGCATGGCGATCGTCGCGTCGATCGGCTTGCTGGCCAGCATGCACAGCACCAGCAGCTGGAACAGCGGCTTCGGTTTATCGCTGATCCGGACTCCCGCCTCGGCCGCATACGTGGTGCCCGCGACTTTCAGCAGTCGTTGCACTAGCTGCTTGCGCTCGTCCATGACGTTGGGCGTACCCGCCATGGCGGTACACCAACCGCGCTGGTCACTTCGGCGGCAGGCTGCGCACGTGGTTAACCCCGCGGGCTACCCAACCCCCAAGCTGGCGTTGGGTTTTCACGCCGTCGGGGTCGACGCGTAACCAGCCGCGGGCCTCGCGGCCGGCCATCACCATGGGCCGACGTGCGCACGGTCGAGCAGCTTGTCGGTGTCCGCCGGTGGCACCCGCACCAGCAACCCACCCTCGCGGCTGGCGGCGACGGCCATGTGCCCGTTGATCAGGAAGGCAAGACCACCGAACATCTGCTTTTCGTCGACGCCGCGCTCGCGCGCCAGCAGCTCGCGGATTCGCTCCACCAACTCCTCGTCGTAAGCCACGTAGTCCAGATCGACCCGGATGGTCAGCAGGTCACTGCCCATCAGTCGCACCATTGCGCTGTTCAACCCGGGCAGGCTGCGTAGCCGCTCGTTGGCGTCGTCCTCGGGCAGCAGATGGGCGGTCCCGGTGCGCCACCGGCCGTGGATGCGCAACCGCACCGCCGGGTTGGCCTTGATGTTGTGCACGTAGTGGGAATGCTCGCCGTGCTCAGAGACCATAAAGAACTGGTTGCCGATCACGCGGCCCCCGATCGCGGTGCGGCGCGGCTGCCCGGACTTGCGGCCGGTGGTCTCCAGCATCGTCATCGGTGACCGGCGGCCCAGCGGATTGACAACCAGCCGTTGGAAGGTGTGGACGATACGCCGTTTGAGCTGTTGTGAGTCGGTCATGACCGCAGGTTATCCGACGTCACGCCGCAGCGCCCACGGCCTCCTGAACCGGCTCCAATGCCTGGACGACGATCTCGGCGACGTCGGTCATCGGCCTGACGTCCAAGGCCTCCAGCACCTCGGCGGGCACGTCGTCCAGATCTGGCTCGTTGCGCTGCGGGATGAACACCGTCGACAACCCGGCGCGCTGGGCGGCCAGCAGCTTCTGCTTGACGCCGCCGATCGGCAGCACCCGGCCGTTCAACGTCACCTCGCCGGTCATCCCCACGTCGGCGCGGACCTGCCGTCCGGTGGCCATCGACACCAGCGCGGTCACCATCGTCACACCGGCCGATGGGCCATCCTTCGGAACGGCACCGGCGGGCACGTGCACGTGAATCCGGCGATCCAACACCGCGGGGTCGACACCCAACTCGGCAGCGTGACTGCGGACGTAAGACAGCGCGATCTGCGCCGACTCCTTCATCACGTCACCCAACTGCCCGGTCAGCTGCAGACCCGACTCGCCGTCGTTCGCGCCGGCCTCGATGTAGAGCACGTCGCCACCCAACCCGGTCACGGCCAGGCCGGTCGCCACGCCCGGCACCGCCGTGCGCTCGGCCGACTCCGGCGTGAAGCGCGGGCGGCCCAGGTAGCCGACCAGATCCGGCTCGTCGATCGTCACCGGGTCCTCGGCGATCTTCGTGGTGACTTTGCGCAGTGCTTTGGCCAGCAGCCGTTCGAACTGCCGCATGCCCGGCTCGCGGGTGTAGTCGGCGGCGATCTTGCGCAGCGCATCGTCGGTCACGCTGACCTCGTCGCTGGTCAGACCCGCGCGCTCGCGCTGCCGCGGCAGCAGGAAGTCGCGAGCGATGGCGACCTTGTCGTCTTCGGTGTAGCCGTCGATCTGGACCAGCTCCATCCGGTCCAGCAGTGCCGAGGGGATGTTCTCGATGACGTTGGCCGTCGCCAGAAACATCACGTCGGACAGGTCTAGATCCAGGTCGAGGTAGTGGTCGCGGAAGGTGTGGTTTTGCGCGGGGTCGAGCACCTCCAGCAGCGCCGCACTCGGGTCCCCGCGGTAGTCCGAGCCGACCTTGTCGATCTCGTCGAGCAACACGACGGGGTTCATCGACCCGGCTTCGCCGATGGCCCGCACGATCCGGCCGGGCAACGCGCCGACGTAGGTGCGCCGGTGGCCACGGATCTCGGCCTCGTCGCGCACACCGCCCAACGCGACGCGAACGAACTTGCGGCCCAGCGCTCGGGCAACGCTCTCACCTAGCGACGTCTTGCCGACGCCGGGCGGGCCGGCCAGCACCATCACGGCGCCGGAGCCGCGGCCGCCGACGACCTGCAATCCGCGCTGAGCACGTCGCGCCCGCACCGCCAGGTACTCGATGATGCGGTCCTTGACGTCGTCCAAGCCGTGGTGATCAGCGTTCAAGATCTCCCGGGCAGCAACCAGATCGGTGGAGTCCTCGGTCGTGGTGTTCCACGGCAGGTCCAGCACGGTGTCCAGCCAGGTGCGGATCCAGCCGCCCTCGGGGCTCTGCTCGCTGGAGCGTTCCAGCTTGCCGACCTCGCGCAGCGCGGCCTCGCGAACCTTGTCGGGCAGGTCAGCCGCCTCGATACGAGACCGATAGTCATCAGAACCGTCCGGCTCACCTTCGCCCAGTTCCTTGCGGATCGCGGCCAGCTGCTGGCGCAGCAGGAATTCCTTCTGCTGCTTTTCCATGCCCTCGCGGACGTCCTCGGCGATCTTGTCGTTGACCTCGACTTCGGCCAACTGGTCGCCGGTCCAGTCGGTCAACAGCCGCAGCCGCTCGGCCACGTCTTCGGTTTCCAACAATTGGCGTTTCTGCAGGTCGGTCAGATACGACGCGTAACCCGCCATGTCCGCCAGCGCCGACGGGTCCGTCAGGCGGTTGACGACGTCGACCAACTCCCAGGCCTCGCGGCGTTGCAGCATGGCCAGCAGCAGCTTCTTGTATTCGGCTGCCAGCGAACGGGTCTCGTCGGTGGGTTCGGCGTCGGTGACCTCCGTCACTTCGACCCACAAAGCCGCGCCCGGCCCGCTGGCACCCGCACCGATGTGAGCGCGCCGCTCGCCGCGCACCACCGCGGCAGTGCCGCCGCCGGCGATGCGGCCGACCTGCAGTATGGTCGCGAGCACCCCATAGGACGGGTAGCGGTCGTCGAGCCGCGGGGCGATCAGCAGCTTGCCCGATTCACTGGCACGGGCAGCGTCAACGGCAGCGCGAGCGGCGTCGTCCAGTGCGATCGGCACGACCATCCCGGGCAACACGATCGGGTCGCTGACGAACAACACCGGCACTGATTTGGCTTCAGCCATCAATCCTCCAAAGTTAAGCCTGATCGGCTCAACCTTTAACGGAGGTCGTTTGTTCCCGCGCGCTGACGAGCCCGAAACGCTTGCACTTTCGCGCGGTTTCCGCAGGTGCCCATTCCACACCACTGTCGGCTCTTCGCTCGCGACGCATCCAGGTAGAGCCGGGTGCAGTCGGGACCCGCACAGCGTTTGACGTTTTCGATATCGGTTCCGGCCAAGAGATCGAGCAGATCCGCAGCCAAGCTCGCCAGCAGTTGCGACGTCGTGCCCTCGCGGCGCGCAGCGCCGGTTCGCAGCAGTCGTGGCGCGAGCTGAGGCCCGGAGGCGCGCTCGTTCAGCAGGTCGACGTCGGCGAGCTGGGGCCGGCGGCCCTCGAGCCGGGCGACCACGGTCCGGTAGATGGCTTCCCGCAACTCCATCGCTGCCACCAAGTCGTCGTCGCTGACGTCGACGGCAACGTCCAACAACCCGGCCTGAACTGCCCAGTCCGACAGCAGTTTCGGCTCGGTCAACAGCTCCTCGCGTGAGCTGTGTCGCCGCTTCATGGTCCCCACGAAGTCAAGGCACCTGCGGCCACTCACATAGACGAACATCACAGGTAACCACCTTGACAGGTTTCATCCGCCGACGCAAGGTGTAACTAGTCGAACAGGTTACACATCGTTGGGCGGTTCGAACTTGACGGTCACGTCGGCCGTCTAACGGAGTAACCAGCCGATCTATCTGGCAGTGAAGGGCGAAAGGACCCAACAGAATGGACCTCTACCGCATCACTCATCCGCTGAGGTTGGCCAAGGGCTCGCACCTGCCAGGCTCCGGCAAAGGCTGCGCGATGAACGTGGTTTCCTACATCACCGGCGATCCGCAGCTCACCGACTTTCCGACGACCTCGGCGCGGCCGTTGAGCCTGCTCGTCCAGACCTCCAACGACCTGCTCGCGGGATCAAGTGGTTACCTGTCACCGGAACACAGTGTGCTCGCTCTCGACCTCGCGTGGCAGACCGTCGGAACCGCCGACGTTTCCGAGGCCGTCGTGCACGCCTGGATCGCCGAGCTGCTGACCAGTTCATCCTGGGGAGTGCTGCAGTACGCCAAAATCACTGCGCACAAGGCGATTCGGGACATTGCCGAGCTGCACCGCCCTGCCGCCTCGGGCACCATGGCCGCCATCGCCGATTGGGACGCTGCCGGGCGTGCCGCCCGAGCGGTGGCCACTACCCTCACCGGCGCCGGAATGCGCGCCGTTCAGGCCGCATTCGAGTCGACCGCATTCGTGGACAACGACCTTCTGATGTCACTGGACAAAGTGGTCGCTCACGCGCAGAACTCGCACGCGCTCGCGTCCGGGGACGCCAGCACCGCAAGCCGGATGACGGAGCTCACCGCTCACGCGATCCGCGCATGGCGTCAGCTAGCCGGGCTCGACGAGAAACAGTCGCGCGAGACCGCGCTGGCTTACGCCTAAAACCCTTCAGCGCGCGGGCAGTTCCAGCACATGAGGTCCCCGGGTTATGTACAGGTTGTCGGCGGTGTCCACCGCCAATCCGGGATCGTCTCCGAGATCAGTGAACGGCAAAGCGGTCCAACGGTCCGATCCTGTCGGCAGCTTGTACACGCGATAGTCGCCGCAGAGGATGTAAACATTGCCGGCGGTGTCCACCGCTACCGGTTGGCTGGGGCACTGCGTCCACTGCGCTGCAGCCGGGGCCGAAACTTGGGTTTGGGTGGTGGAGCCGGCCGGCAGCTTCAGCAACCGACCGTTCGTCGCGGAGGCGGGGTCGACCCTGTCGACGACGTATATGTTTCCGGCGGTGTCCACCGCCACACCGCCGGGACTGTGCAGCCCGGTGAACGGCAGCACGACCTGCTTGGCGCTTCCTGCCGGTAGCTTCAGCACTTGTTTCGCGGACCAATCGGTGGCGTAGACGTTGTCAGCGCGATCCACCGCGACCCCAATAGGGTTCCTGAGACCGGTGAATGGCAGCACAACTTGGCTGTTGGCCCCCTTCGGAAGTTTCAGCACCCGGCTGTTGTAGCTGTCGGCGACGTAGACGTTGCCGGCGCCATCCACCGCAACGCCGAAAGGTTTGTTGAGGCCGGTGAACGGCAGCACGACTTGGCTGTTGGTCCCTTTCGGCAGTTCCAGCACCTGGTTGTTGCCGTCGTCGGTGACGTAGATGTTTCCGGCGCCATCTACTGCCACCCCGTAGGAGTCGTGGAGGTTGTTGAACGGCAGCACGATTGGCCGATGGCGACCGAAGAACCAAAACGCCGCAATAGCGATGATCGCGAGGGTCAACACCGCGGCGCCGGCAACGAGCGCGATCTTGGTCCGCCGACTCAGCCGCCGGGTCCCCGGCTGGCTGGGCATTGCGGGGTACTCGTACGTCACTCCGTCAGGTTAAACACGCCGAGAGCGGGATGTCTTAGAACGGCGGGGGGTCGCTGTCGGTGTCGGGTGGTGCGGGCTCGAAGTAGCTTTTGCGGGTGCGTCGTCGCGCCATGCGCGCGTCGCGGTTTTGTCGGCGTTCGGTGGCGATGCGGTGGGCGCGGTTTTGGGCGCGGGTGCGCCGGCGTTTGGGCATCATGGCGCTGCGCTGGGCGCAGTAGTCGGGTGCGACGTCGGCTTCGGGTGCCGGGAACCCGCCGGTGGATAGGCACAGGCTGGGAAATAGCAGCGCGCTGCCTGGTGTGGTGACATAGGTCTGTCCCGAGGGTGAGGTGAGAATCACTGTGCCGTCGGGCAATTGCTGATCGCGCCAACCCCAGAAGGTTTTGACCAAATGATGTTACCGATTGTCTGAAATACGCTTTAAGTCACCACTGACGGGTGCCCAGTAGTGCTGGCAGCGGATATGCCATTTCGACGACAGCTGCCGAGGCTGCAATCGCGGTATTCCAATCGGCAGGGCGGACTTCGTGTCCCTCATGGACTGCGTCGTTGCGCTTATCTACCAAGCTTTCATAGAGGCCGTCCGGCAGTGGCTGCCCTAGCTTTGGCAGCCACTCGATGCTCCTATGTTTGTCAAGCGGCGGTCTGGTGGGGTTCGGCTGCTGATGTTGAGGTTTCCTGTGGGCGTGGGAGATTGGCGTAGATTTCGCGGGCGATGTAGCGCTTGAGACAGCGGATGATCTCGCGTTTGGTGAGTCCTTCGTTGGTGCGGCGTTCTACGTAGGCGCGGGTAGGTTCGTGGTGTCGTAGTCGCACGATGGTCACGATGTAGAGGGCGCTGTTGGCGGCCCGGTCTCCGCTTCGGTTAAGCCGGTGTCGGCCGGTGGTACGTCCGCTGCTGGCTGGTTGCGGTGCCACGCCGCAGAGTTTGGCGAAGGCGGCTTCGTTGTGGATGCGTTCGGGATTGTCTCCGGTGGTGACGAGGAATTGGCCGGCCAGCTCGACACCGACGCCGAAGAGTTCGACGAGATCGGGTGCGACGGCGCGAACGACGACCTCAATTTGTTTGTTCAGTGCTTTGATTTCGCCGTCAAGGGCCTTCCACCTGCGGGCCAGGTCGCGAAGGGCGGTCTTGATGCTGGCCATCAGCAGGCGCTCGGGGTGAGCACGCAGGTGAGCGAAGTCGGTGGTCTCGGGCCGAAGACCGAGGCAGCGGTTGATCAGGGTCCGCTTGGTCAGCGTGACGAGCTCGTCGCGCAACGGAGATGGGGCGCCGATCATGATCCCGAACAAGGTGTTGAAAGTTTGGGTTCGGGCCTTGACTGCGCTGCTGCGGGTGACACGTAGAGTCCGGATCACTTCGACCATGCCGCACTTGGACTTTTGGTGTGGCGGTCGAGGTTTGGCCGAGTACGGCACGGGCGATCTGTTCGGCGTCGAGACGGTCAGACTTGCCGTCCATTCGCCGAGCGATGCGGTTGGGTCGGTTGACCTCGATGACTCGTTCGCCGGCGGTCGTCAGGGCGCGAGTCAGCGTTGCGCCGAATGATCCGGTGCTTTCGACGCCAATGGCCTCGAGTGATCCGTGCGTGCGCATCCAAGACAGCAGCGCGTGGTAGCCGGCGTCGGTCGCCGGGAACTGCTGATGACCGAGCAACCGACCGTGCTGGTCGATGACTGCGGCGTAGTGGGTGTGTTTATGCGTGTCAACGCCACCGATGACAGTCTCGACTTCTGTTGCGATCATGGAATTCGCTCCTCCGTTAGGGCCAATCTGACGGGTGGGCGAACCGGCCGGATGGAGCGACAGGTCTGTGACGGGGCTTCTAGTCCAAGCTCCTATCAGGTCAGATCCATCTGGCCGGTGCGCGCCGCGACGCTGCACCGGCGCCGGTCGACAAATCGAACGCAGGACACCATGGTCACACCTTGGCCGGGGTCAGACCGAACCGGTGCAGCGTCGTGGATAAGTCTTCACAGACCTTGCCGCCAAGTGACTTGCAGTTCTTTCGTATCTTCTCGCGTTTCTTTGCATCGAGTTCCTCCAATCGTGCGTCCATCATCAGAGTGATGGCCAGCTCCGCTGCAAGGGCAGGCCGTTCGACCGCCGCAGCATCGACGTGCTGTTCAGTCTTGCTGCTCGAATCTGGCCCAGTGCTTGAACCTATCGGCGAAGGCGGCCAGCTTGTCGCGTGAAACCACGAGAGTGATCGTCTCGGGCGTTTCCTTGCCGCGGTCGCTCCCCACCTGATGCCTTAATTCGTCGGTGAATGGGACGAGCCTCGGCTTACTCGAAAGAGCTTTACTTCACCCCTTACGCCTTTGAGGTGACGTGTGCCCGCGGACGTCCATTCGAAGAAAGCGGAACCGATAGCGTCGCGCGCCGACTCCGCGACCAGCACGGAACCGGGATGTGCCACCGCGGTAACACGGCTGGCCACATTGACCGGTCTACCGAACCAGTCACCGGCACGGCTGACTGCCTCTCCCGCCGCAACGCCGGCCCGGAGTCGCGGCAAACCCTCCTCCACCGCAAGGTTCAGCAGGTCGAGAATTGCTCGCAGCAGCAAAGCGGGTTCAGGACACACGAACATCACCGCGTCGCCGATCGCCTTAATGAACCGGACCGGACCAACCTCCACTTCGCGGCCAAGGTTGGCAATGTGGCTGGCCACCCGCTCAAGCTCCTCCGGGGGCAGCGCCTCCCCCAAGCGGGTGAAGCCTGCCAGGTCGGCGAATGCCACCGCCACCCTGCGAGCGCCGGGCAGTTTCCCGGCGGAGAGCTCGGCGGCACTTACCCACTCTGTTTCGAACGTATGGCGCAATTGCAGCATGAGCATGGCTTGAACCATCGGTCCGAGCTGCGGTATCGCGAGCCGTGCCATTTCCTCAGCCGCCTCCGCCAACTCGGTCTCGCTGGCGCCCGGTTTAACCCAAGTCTTCATCCCCGCCTCACGCATCGTCGCCGCAGTACGCCGAAGGCCATCGGCCAGCACCCGTACCACGGCAACTGCATCGTCGGGATCGGCGCCAAAGTCGACGAGGTATTTCGCCCGCGCGGCGGTCTCCATGTCGGCTCTGGGCAGAACCGCGGCATCGGGATTCTCTATTCGCGGCAGACCGGCCGCTCGTTGGAGACGCTGTAGTAGATCCAGTTCAATTCCGGTCGATTCGCAGATCTGGCGAGCAGAGACGTATGTGCCATCGTCACCCAGGACGCGGTACGAGGGCAGCAGCATCGGGGCCGCCCGCGACGCACGGATCTGCTCCATGCTGAAGCCGCGATCGAGCAACCAGGTGATCAGCTCTGCGCGTTCCTGGCGCGCCTTACCCTCAAGTCCGTAAAGCAGGCCCGACACCTCGATGTCAACATCCCCCTTCACGGGGCTAGCGTACAACGACGACCGGCGCCACTCATTCGGGCGCTGCGCCCAAAGCTGGGACAAGGGACCTTGACAGTCTGCCATGTTTGCCCGTCACTCGGGAAGGGAATTCGTTTGCTGCAAGCAAACTTGATTTGCCATTGATTGGAATAAGTCCAGAACGCAGGCTGGGCCGAAAACCATTGGGCAACACCAGAACTCGCTGCCCTCTGGGTGGCGATATCCCTTTCACCAGCAAAGCGGTGTTGCCTCGATGACTCTGGGGTGATCGGGCGCGTAGGACTGGTGTCGTCGAGCGACGCAGGAGCGGTGTTTAGCGGTTTCCGGCGACAGCTTCCCGGTCGGCATGACGCAGTCCTACAAGATTGGAAACGGGTGGTGTTTCCGCTCTCGTGGGAGTGGGGCGGCTCGCACTGTACCCGGTGGCCACGGCAAGCCGCCTCTAGCGACACGCCGCGAAATCTGTTGCGCCCCTTATGTATCGGCGCGCCACATCATCGGCGACCTCTTGTGTCTGGTGACGCCGTGCCTCACGGCAAACCTCGCACCCGAACCTACGTTGCATGGATCCGACATTCTCTCGGGAAGAACCCAGATCACCGTCCCCGCGGCAATTATTCTGAGATACAGGTTGTGGCCCGACGCCGAACGATTCTTAACGATGCCTCAGTCGGTGGTGTGGACGATCAGCATAGTCGGTGGTGTGGACGATCAGCAGGTCGGTCTTGGCCCTGTGGGAGACGTTGGCTGGGATCGATCCCAGCAGCCGCCCGACGACGCTGCTGTCGAGTCCGGCATTGCCGACGACCAGCAGGTCCGCATTGACCTCCTTGGCCAGATTCACTAGTGCAGGGGCTGGCGCGCCGACAAGCGCCCGCTCTTCGATGTCCTGGGCGCCCGCGGTCTTCGCCCGTTCGCGGGCCTCCCGCAGGATCGCATATATGGGGGCGCTCCCGTGCATCTTGTAGCCCCCCTCGCCCCCGAGGACAACCTCGGCGCGGGGGTCAATCACACCATCCGGGTGAGGTGGTCTTGCCCAGCCTCCCTTCTCCACATTAGGCAAGTGCGCCATCGCGATGATCAACTTCGCTCTATTTTCCGCGGCGACCGCGGCTGCGTGGTCCACCGCACGCAGCGACGACTCCGAGCCGTCGGTGCCGACCACCAGGGTCTGATAGGCGCTCATTTCCCTCCCAGTGTAAAGCCAGACGGCGGCTCAAGAACCCCCAGGTTCCAACCAAACTGCGCGTTACCCGTTGCGCCTGGGCGTGTCATCTCGGGAGTTTTGCGAGGTCTAGATCACGGCGCCATCGGGGCGTTGCTTATCCCGCCAGGCTGTCCAGAAAGCTTTTAGCAGGTGGTGAGTGCGGCAGTAGCACTTCAAATTCGAGGCGTGGGTGGGCCCGCCGTTGGCGTAGGGGATCGTATGGTCGAGGTCGCAGGCGTGCGCCGGCTGGTCGCAGCCGGGCCAGCGGCAGGTCAAATCCCGGCAGCGCACAAAATCGGCCAGCGCCGCTGAGGGCACATACCCCGGCTCGGGGGCGGCGTCGGCGGGATGGACCAATGCCACCAGCTTGGCCGAGGCGGCCAATTGCTGCACGAGTTCGGAGGGGATGAGCCCACCGGCACCGACTTGGGATGCCAGGGCCAAGCCGTCGCCGCTGAGCGCGGCGTGCTCGGCGATCACGTGGATCACCACCGGCGATGCCGCGGGGCGTTTCCCGGCGGCACAGTCGGCTCGCCCGCAGCGACAGCCCAGCCGATCAGCCCCGGCGGCCAGCGCGCCCAACGCGTCAGCGCGGCGCTCCTCGCGGTTGCGGGCGTCGTGCTCACACACCGTGGCCGCCAGCGCCGTCAACCGCTTGTCCAGGGCGTGGGCGTCGGGGCTGAGCAGGCGCCCGTGCATCTCGGAGATGCCGGCGTCGTCGTCGACGAACCATACCTCGCGGCCGGCCCGGCGCTTGTTGCGTCGCCGCACCGCATCGGCGTCGGCGTTGGTCACGATCTTGTCGATCTGAGCGGCCAGCCGAACCTGAGTCATCGAGGGCCAGCGCGCCACATTGGCGGCCAGCTGCCCGTCCACGGCGGTCAGCACGTCGGGGTCGGTGATCAAATCGGTGCGATACACGATGGTCTGAAACATCCGATAGTCGATGTCACCGGCGGCGAAGACCTCGCCCACTTTCGGCAGTCGTTCGCGCATCGCCTGGGCGTAGCGCAGCTGATTGTCGGCCACCTGTTGGCTGATCCGCAGTGCGGCGGCCACCTCGGCGGCACCGCCTCCTCGGTGTCGACCGCCCAATCCTCGGTATCCGAGCAGCGCGAGAGCCGATAGCCGAACAACTGACCAATCGCACTCAACGACGCGGCCGCGCCCCGATTCTGCGCGCGCCACGACGCACAGATCCGATCCACCAGCGCCGTCGACTCGCGGGTGGTCGAGGGATGCCGCCGCTCGAAAAACTCGTCGAAACGAGCGATCACTTCGGCATGTTGCTCGAACATATGTACGAGTATGCCACCACCCTCCGACATTGATTCTGCACACCGCACCGGCTCTCCGACAGAGGATGAAAAGCAGCGCTAGGGTCGAATCATGGCGACCGCCCGAGAGGCGCTGCGGCTGCAGGTCATCAGCTACACCTGCAGCCAGAATTGCATGGGGTACCGGGGAAACGCCGGCGGTTGCTGCACGCTCGATGATCGCGACTACATCCCGGGCCCCGTCCGGGACGCGGATACCTTCCTGGTTGACCTTAGCCATAAACTCGGCCGCGAGGTGTCCCATGCGGAGGTCTTCATCGACTTCGAGGAGGGGCGAGTCCTCTTCCCGGATCGCCCGTCGTGGCAGGAACCTGCTAATTACCCCGCGTTGCGCGTCCTACCGGATGTGGACTGGATTCCGTGCCGGTTCTACGACAAGACGACAGGTGCGTGCACGGTCTATGACATCCGTCCCGCGATATGCCGAAACTTCGTCTGCGAGCACCTGCGCGACGTCATCTCCCTGCTGAACCTGAACGGGGAGTAACCGCCGGTCGTTGGAGGAGCGGCGGATGTCGAATCACCCGTTTGGACACCCGAATGGGTGGTTTCCGCCGTCGGCTATTCGTGCAGGGTGTGTGCCCTGTTGTAACAGGTCTGACCGCTTTTGCCGCACCGACAGGGAGGTGACAATGCCCCCATGGCGGCTCCGCGACTTCCACGATGACGACCTCGACCAGGCGATTTCCGTTTGGGACCACAGCCGCCAGCCTGGTGAGCCGCCGCCGGTCTTTGCGATCTCTGAGATGGTGTCGACCGCCAGGTCAGGACAGCCCGCAGTAGTCGCAGTGGTCGGCGAGGAGCTGGTAGGCGTAGCGGTGGCTCATTTCCAGGCACAACGAGCTTGGATCTTGATCATTGCCCTGAATAGTCGGTGGCGGAACCGCGGTATCGGCAGCGCCTTGCTCGCCGAGCTGGAAGTCCGGCTGCACGCGTTGGGAGTAAGACGGATCAGTGCGCTGCTCTCGCCCGAGGCGACGGGTGCGACCGCACTGCGCAATTCCGGCTATCAGGAGCGCAACGCCTTGTCGTTCTTCGAAAAGGTCGACCATGTCGGGGCGTCGGACGCGGGCCTGCTGGCTGAACTGGGCGCGCAGTCCATGCCGCGCGGCCTGTGGCAGGCGCTGGCCGGGATGGAGTCGGAGAAGCAGATTATCGAGCGTCGGATGGTGCTGCCGCTGACCGAACCGCACGCCGCCGAGCAGTACGGCGTCTCGCCGCCGAAGGCGGTGATCTTGTTCGGGCCGCCGGGCACCGGCAAAACCAGCTTCGCCAAGGCGGTCGCCGGCCGCCTCGGCTGGCCATTCGTCGAACTGTTCCCGTCGCGGCTAGCCGCCCCCGACGTGGCCGTGGCAAGTGCATTGCGAGAAGCGTTCGCCACGCTGATGGAGCTGGAATCGGTAGTGGTCTTCATTGACGAGGTTGAAGAAATAGCGGGCTCGCGCTCGGGGGTGCTCTCGGATCCAGCGCACGGCGTCACCAACGAACTACTCAAGTTAATCCCTGCGTTTCGCCAGCGCGACGCGCGGCTGTTGATCTGCGCGACGAATTCGGTGCGGTCGCTGGATTCGGCGTTTCTACGACCCGGGCGATTCGACTACATCATTCCGATCGGTCCTCCTGGCGCCACCGCACGGGCCGCAATTTGGACCCGCTACCTCGGCCCGGCCACCGATTCCGTTGACGTCGACGCGCTGGTCGCCGCAACCGAAATGTTCACCCCGGCCGATATCGAGTTCGCTGCCCGCAAGGGGGCCCAGTTGGGATTTGAGCGCGAGATCGAATTTCGCCGTGGCGAGCCGGCCAGCACCAAGGATTACCTGAACGCGGTCCACGAGACGCGACCTTCGTTGACCGAGGCGATGCTCGACGAGTTTTCCGACGACATCGCGCAGCGGACGCGGCTGTGAATCTGGTCGGCGCAAGGTGGATACGAAGTCACGCTGGTGGAATCGGTCCCAGCCGCCGTAGTTGCGTGACGTGCTTGGGTGAGAGCTCCTCGAGGCAGGTCACGCCGAGCAGCCGCATGGTGCGGGTCAACTGGCCGGACAAAATCTCAACGGCACGCTGGACGCCCGCCTCGCCGCCGGCCATCAGCCCATACAGATAGGCCCGGCCGACAAGGGTGCACCGCGCACCCAAGGCTATGGCGGCGACGATGTCGGCGCCGGACATGACTCCGGTGTCCAGCAGGATCTCCGTGTCCTTGCCGAGGTCACGCGCCACCGAAGGCAACAGCTGGAAGGGCACCGGGGCCCGATCAAGTTGGCGGCCACCGTGATTGGACAACACGATGCCGTCGACGCCGCGATCGACCACAGCCCGCGCGTCTTCGAGGGTCTGGATGCCTTTGACGACGAGCTTGCCCGACCATTGGGCTTTGATCCAGGCCAGATCGTCGAAGGTCAGGCTGGGGTCGAACATCGAGTCGAGGTATTCGCCGACGGTTCCCGACCACCGATCCAGCGACGCGAACGCCAAGGGTTCGGTGGTCAGCAAGTCGAACCACCAGCGCGGGCGCGGCAAGGCGTCGAGCACGGTGCGCAGCGTCAACGCCGGCGGAATCGACATTCCGTTGCGCACGTCGCGCAGCCGCGCACCGGCAACCGGGACGTCAACCGTGGCCAGCAGGGTGTCGAAACCAGCCTCGGCCGCCCGTTGCACCAATGCCATCGAGCGGTCCCGATCGCGCCACATGTACAGCTGAAACCACTTGCGGCCCTGCGGAGCTGCGGCCGCCACATCCTCGATCGAGGCAGTGCCGAGAGTAGACAGCGAAAACGGGATCCCGGCCGCCGCGGCTACCCGGACACCGGCGATCTCGCCTTCGGTATGCATCAACCGGGTGAAGCCCGTCGGCGCGATCGCGAACGGCAGCGCCACCAGTTGGCCGAGCACCTCCCAGTCGGTGGCGACGTTGCTGACGTCACGCAGGATCGCGGGGTGAAACTCGATGTCGCGAAAGGCTTGTCGCGCGCGTCCTATAGAGATTTCGTCCTCGGCGGCGCCGTCGGTGTAGTCGAATGCCGCCTTGGGTGTGCGTCGCTGGGCGATGCGCCGCAGATCCTGGATGGTCTGCGCGTCGTCGAGCCGGCGTTGGACACGGTCCAGCCGGGGCTTGCGGAACCGGATCAGCGGCGCCAGGTCACGCACCTTCGGCATCCGCCGTTTGACCACTGTGCCACCGTAGGACATATGAAATCCGCAAGCGACCCCTTCGATCTGCAGCGTTTCATCGACGCGCAGGAACGGGTTTACTCGACCGTCCTCGACGAGTTGCGCGCCGGCCACAAGAGCAGCCACTGGATCTGGTTCATCTTCCCGCAGATCGCCGGGCTGGGCAGCAGTCCGACAGCGGCCAAATACGCGATCTCTTCGCTCGACGAAGCCCGGGCCTATCTTGAGCACGAGCTGCTCGGACCGCGGTTGCGGGAATGCGCACAGCTGGTCAACGCCGTGCAAGGCCGCTCGATCGGCGAGATCTTCGGGTCGCCCGACGACATGAAGGTGCGCTCGTCGATGACGTTGTTCGCCCGCGCAACCCAGGACAACCGGGATTTCGTGCAGTTGCTCGAGCGGTACTACGACGGCGAGGAAGACCCGCGGACGGTTGAGCGGCTGACTTAGTTCGGCCGCAGGATCCGCCAGCCGTGCGGCTCGACCGCTACCGTGTCGACGACCTCGTCCGGCGGCGCTCCGCTGCCGGCAATGACGTGCGCCTGACCGACGCCCAGCTCGCCTAAACCGAAGCGCAGCGGGGTGTCGTCGATGTTGAGCACCACGATCAGCGCGTCGTCATCGTGTCGGACTCTGGTACACGTATTGCCGGTTATCCAGTTTCAACGCGGTGGTCGCCGCGGCATACAGCCAGGGATGGCGTCGCCGCAGCCCGATGAGGTATTGGTGCAGCTCCCATACTTCGACTCCGCGGGCATCCAGTTGCACCGGGGGAGAGCCGAATTCGGGACGCACCGCGTCGTCACCGCCAAACCGCTCCTCCTTGATTCCGCGATAGCCGAACTCATCGCCTGCGTAGATACTGGGAATGCCACCCACGGTCATCAGCAGCACCAAGGCGTGAACGACGTGCTCGGGGCGCTCGAGTTGGCTGGCGATGCGGGTGACGTCGTGATTGCCGATGAAGGTCAGCGGGGCAAAGCTTTGCACGAAAGCGTTATGGCGCTGCAGCGCCCAGTCCAGCTCGTAGAAGTTGCCGTCGTTGAGGCTGCTCCAGATTGCCTTCCACAGCTCGTACTGGGTGACGGAGTCGAACCCGGCTTGGCCAACGACCGCCGCGTAGTCACCGTGGATAAGCTCGCCGACGAACCAGGCATCCGGTGCAAGCCGGCGGACCCTCGGCAGGACTGTCGCCCAGAAATGCTGCGGTGCAGCGTAAGCAGCGTCTAGCCGCCAGCCGTCGGCGCCGCGTCGCAACCAGTGCGCCATCACGTCGGCGGTGTAGTCGGCAACTTTCGGGTTGTCGTGGTTCAGCGTGAGCAGACCACCGTGCCCTTCGAAGGTGTGAAAGTGGCCGGGGCGCCCGCGAAACCAGCTCGCCGCTGCATCGTCGTGAGTGGCTTCGAGGTGGCGCGGGAAGTCGACACCGACGTGGTTGAACACGCCGTCGAGCAGAATCCGCAAGCCTCGTTGGCGCGCCTCGGCGACGAGGTAGTCGAAGTCCTCGTCGTCACCGAGCCGAGGGTCGATACGGTAGTGGTCGGTGGTGTCGTAACCGTGTGTGCGCGAGGCGAAGATCGGCCCCAGCGCGATTCCCGACGCACCGAGTGCGATGGCGTGATCAAACCAGTCGGCGACCCGTCGCAGTCGGTGTTCACCCGGGTCCGGAGGCGTCGCCGCCGGGAAAGCACCCACGAACCCCAACGGGTAGACGTGCCACCAGATCACGTGCCGGACCCAGGACGGTACGCTCACCGGCGGTACCTGGTCTCGTAGAGGGACTTCATTTCCGCCTCGAAGTCGGGCGCGGGGCCGTCGACAACCGCCCTGGGCACGACCGTGGTGACCGGCAGCATCGCCACCGGCGTCGGCACCTGCCATTCGGTCAGCCAGCAGGTCAGCTGGGCGCACGAGGTGGCGTACACGATGCGGCCGAGACCGGCCCAGGCATGCGCACCCGCACACATCGGACACGGCTCACACGACGTGTACACCGTGGCCCGAATACGGTGGACCGGAGCCATATTGGCTACCGCCCAACGGATTATCCCCAATTCCGCGTGCAGCGTCTGGTCGCTGTCGGTGACGCGGTTGTGGTCCTCGTCGAGGATCTGGCCGTTAGCACCGACCAACAGCGCCCCGAACGGGCCGTGTCCGTTGTCGAGCGCGATGCGGGCAAGTTCGACGCAGCGACGCAAATGCTGCAGATCGACTTCGCTCAAGACCACAGAGCGGAAGTCTACGGGCGGTGTCTAGCCGGCGGCGGCCAGTGTTTGGGCAGTGCTGATCGCCTGCGCGACGCCGGTGACGATGGCCGCAACCTTCAGTGCCTCGAGAATGGTTTCTCGATCGACGCCGGCTTCGCGCAATGTGTGCTCGTGGGCGGTCATACAGTGCGAACACCCGTTGATCGACGACACCGCAAACGACCACAGCTCGAAATTCGCTTTGTCCACGCCCGGGTTGCCGATGATGTTCATCCGCAAACCCGGACGCAGGTCGTCATACTTGCCGTCCAGAAAGCCGCGGCCACGGTAGAACACGTTGTTCATGCCCATGATCGACGCGGCGCCCAGCGCCGCCTGGTACGCCTCGGACGACAGCTGATCGGCCGCGTCGGCGCCAATCTCGGCCAGCACTTGGGTATTCCGCGTCGCCGCGGCACTGGCCAGCAGGGTGCCCCATAGCTGCTCGGTGTTCAGCACCGTGGTGCGGCTGATCGAGCCGAGGTTGAGCTTGAGGTCCTTGGCGTATTCGGGCAGCGCGTCCTTCAGGTTGTCTATGCTCATGCGCCGCTCCTCCTCATCGCTTCGTCCCCCTCGCCACTGCGCGGCTGGGGGTGCCCCCACTGCATCGTCGCCGGCGCGGCTCATCAGGCTGACTTCCTCAACTCTTCGCCGGCGTCGATCGTGGGGTCGCCCTTGCGCCAGTTGCAGGCGCACAGCTCGTCGGACTGCAGGGCGTCCAGCACCCGCAGCACCTCGTCGACATTGCGGCCGACCGAACCCGCGGTCACCGACACGAATTGGATTTCGTTGTGCGGATCAACGATGAACGTCACCCGGTCGGCGACACCCTCGTCGTTGAGGGCTCCGGTGGCGTCAACCAGTTCCCGCTTGATGTCGGAAAGCATGGGGAACGGCAGCTTCTTGAGGTCCTCATGTTGGGCCCGCCACTGGAAGTGCACGAATTCGCTGTCCACCGAGACGCCGAGGACCTGCGCGTCGCGGTCCTCGAACTCGTCGTTGAGCTTGCCGAATGCGGCGATTTCGGTGGGGCATACGAAGGTGAAGTCCTTCGGCCAGAAGAACACCACCCGCCACTTGCCGTCGTGGTCGTCGCTGGAGATGGTGGTGAAGTAGTCGCCGGGCGCCTGCGCGTCGACCTTGGACAGATCGCCGCCGATCAACCCGGTCAGCCGGTACGCGGGGAATTGGTCACCAATGGTGAGCAGTGCCATATCACTCCTTGATTGGACTTAGTCAAGTTTTGCTTGATTCCCATAATGCCGTACCGCGACTATGAATTAAAGGTGATATGTCCCACTACACTGATAGGTATGACCGATAGGAGTTATCAGCCGACGATCGCCGGGCTACGCGCGTTTGCCGCCGTCGCCGAAAAACAGCACTTCGGAAGCGCTGCAACAACTCTCGGGGTTAGCCAGTCCACGTTGTCGCAAGCCCTGTCGGCACTGGAAACCGGTCTCAGCGTCCACCTCGTCGAGCGGTCGACTCGCCGAGTTTTCTTGACGACGGAGGGCCGCCAGCTACTTCCGCACGCGCAGGCGGTCATCGACGCGACAACCGCATTCGCCGCCGCAGCTGCCGGCGCCTCGGACCCATTGCAGGGCACAATCCGCCTGGGACTGATCCCGACGGTGGCACCCTACGTGCTCCCGACCGTGCTGGCGGGGCTGGCCGATCGGCTGCCCGCACTGGCCTTGCGGGTGATCGAAGATCAGACCGAACGGCTGCTGACCGCTCTGCGTGAAGGATCTCTGGACGCGGCGCTGATCGCGTTGCCGGCCGAGGCCGGCGGCGTCAGCGAAATCCCAATTTACGACGAAGATTTCGTGCTCGCGCTACCGCCCGGGCATCCATTGGCAGGCAAGCGACGCGTACCACCGGCCGCGCTGGCGCAGCTGCCGTTGCTGTTGCTCGACGAGGGTCACTGCCTGCGCGACCAGGCCCTCGAAGTCTGCCGGAAGGCGGGGGTGCGGGCCGAGCTGGCGAACACCAGGGCGGCCTCGCTGGCAACTGCGGTGCAATGCGTGACCGGCGGCCTAGGGGTGACGTTGATCCCGCAGAGCGCGGTACCCGTCGAGACCGCGCGCAGCCGGCTGGAACTGGCGTATTTCGCACCACCTCGTCCCGGCCGCCGCATCGGCTTGGTGTACCGGTCGTCCAGTGGCCGGGATCGGCCATACCGGCAGCTTGCCGCGCTGATCGGGGAGCTGGTCGGCGGCAAGGCGCAGGTACGACCGGGCCGGTAGCGGCCGGAAAATGAACGTGTTCTAGTTTCGCCTCATGCTGGACTTCACTCTGGAGAACATCAGCGCCGACGACATCGAGCGCCTGCGGGCGATATACGAGCCGCTGGCGCAGTCGGTCCGGGAGTTGATCGACGCGACGATCAGAACCCAGGTCGGCGCCGCCGCCGTCGCGGCGGCCAAGTCCGAAATCGACTCGGCCACCGCACGTTTACGCAGTCAGCAGCTCGACGGGACATTCGGGGTGCGCTACCTGACCACCGGTGAGCGGATGGCCTGGGGAAACGCCGTCATCGGGATTCGTAATCCGATCGCCCCTCCGCTGGCGATCGAGCACGACGACTCCGGCAAAAGCTGGTGCGATTTTTATCTGGGCGCCGCTTACGAGGGACCGCCCGGGCACGTGCACGGCGGAGTCGCTGCCCTGATTCTCGATCACCTGCTCGGCGAGGCCGCCAGCGACGGCGTGAATCCCCGGCTAACCGGAACGATCAGCTTCCGCTACGTGCGGGCCACCCGGCTGGGTCAGCTGCACGCCGAAGCGACGACCACCCGCATCGACGGCGTGAAGACGTTCGCCGCGGGTTACCTGGCCGACGAGGAGGGCGTCACCGTCGAAGCCGAAGGCGTCTTCATCCAGCCTCGGTGGGCGCGCGACGGCTCCGACTAGCTGATGGAAAAGGTAGTAGCGGTACTGATGGCCGCCGACCGCGACGAGGACTGGTGCCAGCGCCAGCGAGGACCGGTCGCCGACGCCATTCTTGCGCTCGAGGTCGCCGGCCTGGCCGTCAACGTTCGCGACGACGCTGTGCGTCACTCACTGATGACGCTGACGACGCTCGACCCACCGGTGGCCGCCGTGGTGAGCATCTGGACCCAGCAGTGCTACGGCGATCAAGTCGCGGCGGCGCTGCGTCTCTTGGAGACGGAGTGCGATCAGCTGGCGGCCTACCTGGTCACCGAATCGGTGCCGCTGCCGGCCCCGCTCGAATTAGGCAGTCGGACAACCGGTTTGGCCAACATCGCGCTGTTGCGCCGGCCGGAAAAGCTGGATCAGACGAGTTGGCTGAACCGATGGCAGCACGGCCACACTCCGGTGGCCATCGAAACCCAGTCCACCTTCGGCTACACGCAGAATGCTGTCGTTCGGGCTCTCACGACGGACGCGCCAGCGCTGGCGGGCATCGTCGAAGAGTTGTTCCCGACCGAGGCAATCACCGACTTGAAGGCCTTTTTCGGCGCCGCCGACGATGCCGACCTGCAACAGCGGCTGAGCCGGATGGTGGCCAGCACGTCGGCCTTCGGCGCCAACGAGAACATCGATACCGTGCCGACCAGCCGCTACGTGCTAAAGACGCCCTTCCACACCTGAGGAGACACCGGTGATACTGCAGCGCGACGACGAGCACCGGGTGCGCACGCTCACCCTGAACCGGCCCGAGGTGCTCAACGCCTTCAATGAGGCGCTCTACCGGGCGACCGCCGAGGCGTTGGCCGCCGCCGCCGAGGACGCAGGAGTCGCCGTGGTGCTGTTGACCGGGGCCGGCCGCGCGTTCAGCGCCGGCAACGACCTCAACGAAATGCAAGCGCGCATCAGCGATCCGCAGATGGCCGACCAGGGATCGCACTTCACCACCATGATCGACGCGCTGAGCCGGTTTCCCAAGCCGCTGATCTGCGCGGTGAACGGCGTCGGCGTCGGAATCGGCGCCACCATCCTCGGCTATGCGGATCTGGCGTTCATGTCATCGACGGCCCGACTGAAATGCCCGTTCACCAGCCTGGGAGTCGCGCCGGAAGCGGCGTCGTCGTATCTACTACCGAAGCTGATGGGCCGGCAGAATGCCGCCTGGCTGCTGATGTCCTCGGAGTGGGTGAGCGCCGAAGAGGCGCTGCGGATGGGCCTGGTCTGGAAGGTGTGCGAGCCTTCCGAGCTGATCGCCGAGGCCCGTCGGCATGCCGAAATCCTTGCGTCCCGGCCGATTCCGAGCTTGATGGCGGTCAAGCAGACGATCGCCGAACCCAATCGCACTGAGATCGCGGCGGCGACTGCTCGCGAAAATGCCCATTTCGCTCAGCTGATGGGCGGGCAGGCCAACGCGCAGGCGCTCGCCGATTTCACCGAAAGGCGAGGCAGTTAGGACGACAGCGTCAGCTAGCGGTTTCCAGCCGGGCGGCCCCCGCGATGATCGCCCGCAGCGTGCGCCGGCAGCGGCCACAATCAGTGCCAGCCCCGCACGCCGCGGCTACTTCTTTGGAAGTCGACGCCCCGCCGGCGACGGCGTCGGAGACGTTTTGGCTGGTCGCGCCAACACAAAGGCAGACGTACATCAGCGAACCCTCGCCGCTCGTTTCGTAGATCTACCGGACCAACCAGGCCGCATGTTAGTGGAGTCTAACCTAACTTGATGTGCCGAGGCTAACCTAACTTAGGTTAGCCTTCTGACCAGGTTGTTCGGCGAGAAACTTGGCGACGCAACGTGAATCAACCCGCCGTCGGTGCCGCACTGGACTAGATTTGAGGTTGGCAGGCGGTGCGTTCCAGCCCAACCCACCGTCAATCGCCGCAAATTCGAGACCGTGTCAAAAAGGAGCGATCATGCAAGGTGATGCTGATGTTTTGCGCCTGCTCAACGAACAGCTGACCAGCGAGCTCACCGCGATCAACCAGTACTTCCTGCACTCCAAGATGCAGGAAAACTGGGGGTTCACCGAGGTGGCGGCCCACACCCGCGCCGAGTCTTTCGACGAGATGCGGCACGCCGAAGCGATCACTGATCGCATCTTGTTGCTGGACGGCCTGCCGAACTACCAGCGCCTGTTCTCGTTGCGGATCGGCCAGACGCTGCGCGAGCAGTTCGAGGCCGATCTGGCGATCGAGTACGACGTGCTGGCCCGGCTGAAGCCGGGCATCATCGTGTGCCGCGAGAAGCAGGACACCACGAGCGCGAACCTGCTGGAGGGCATCGTGGCCGATGAGGAGAACCACGTCGACTACCTGGAAACGCAGCTGGACTTGATGAACAAGCTCGGCGAAGAGCTCTACTCGGCCCAGTGTGTCTCGCGACCGCCGACGACAGGACAAGCCGGGCATTGAGTCGGGCTATCGCTGACGGGAAGGCAGCCACCGGGGATGCCGACTCCGGCGGCGCGCTGATCAGTCCGCAACGACGCAACTTCGTCTTCCTGGCGATCATGCTGGGGATGCTGATGGCGGCGCTGGACCAAACCATCGTCGCCACCGCGCTGCCGACGATCGTCGCGGACCTGGGCGATGCAGGCCATCAGTCCTGGGTCGTCACCAGCTACCTGCTGGCTTCGACGATCATCACCGCGCTGGCCGGCCGACTCGGTGACCTGTTCGGCCGCAAACGAGTCTTCCAGGCGGCGATTGTGTTCTTCGTGGTCGGATCGGCGCTGTGCGGGATTGCGCAGTCGATGGCCATGTTGGTGGGGGCGCGGGCCCTGCAAGGCCTCGGTGGCGGCGCCATCACAGTCACGGCCACCGCGCTGATCGGCGAAGTCATTCCGTTACGGGATCGCGGTCGCTACCAGGGCGCACTGGGTGCGGTGTTCGGTGTCACGACGGTGATCGGCCCGCTGCTGGGTGGCTATTTCACCGACCATCTCAGCTGGCGGTGGGCGTTCTACGTCAACGTGCCGATTTCGGTCGTCGTCTTCTTCGTTGCGGCGGCGGCGATCCCGGCGCTGGCCGCGCGCTCGAAACCAATCATCGACTACACCGGGATCCTGCTCGTCGGTCTGGGTGCGACCGGGCTGACCCTGGCCACCAGCTGGGGCGGCACCACCTACCCGTGGAAATCCGGGACCATCATCGGCTTATTCGTCGGCTCCGCGATGGCGCTGGGCGCCTTCGTTTGGGTCGAGAGCCGGGCCGCCGCGCCAATCCTGCCCACCCGGCTCTTCGGTAGTCCGGTGTTCAGCGTGTGCTGTGCGCTGTCGTTCGTGGTCGGGTTCGCCATGTTGGGCGCGCTGACGTTTCTGCCGACCTACATGCAGTTCGTCGACGGTGTCTCGGCGACCACATCAGGACTGCGCACGCTGCCGATGGTCGCGGGGATGCTGTGCACGTCGATGGGCAGCGGTGTGCTGGTCGGCCGAACGGGCCGGTACAAGTTCTTCCCGGTCGCCGGCACGGCTGTGATGGCGGTTGCTTTTCTGCTGCTGTCTCGGATGAATCCGTCCACATCGGCTCTGCTGCAATCGCTTTACCTATTCATCCTCGGTGCCGGTATCGGGCTGTGCATGCAGGTGTTGGTGCTCATCGTGCAGAACACATCGAGCTTCGAAGACCTCGGAGTGGCCACCTCAGGGGTGACCTTTTTCCGCACCATCGGCAGTTCCTTTGGCGCAGCGATTTTCGGCTCGCTGTTCACCAACTTCCTGCGAGCGCGCATCGGGTCCGCAATCGCGGCCAGCGGCGCATCCCCGGCGGCCGCGAATTCGCCGGAGGCCTTGCACCGATTGCCGCATGCCGCGGCCGCCCCCATCGTGGGGGCCTACGCATCGTCGCTCACCCAGGTGTTCTTGTGGGCGGTTCCGGTGGCGCTGGTCGGCTTCGTCTTGGCGCTGCTTTTGCGCGAGGTTCCACTGCGGGACGTCGGCAGTCACGCCGCCGACATGGGCGAGGGATTCGCGATGCCGACAACCCAGTCGCCGGAGGAGATGTTGGAGATGGCGATCGGGCGACTGCTGCGCGGTGAACCCGGTGTGCGGCTGCGCAGCATCGCGATGCGGCCGGATTGCCCGCGCGACGTCGCCGAGTTGTGGGGGCTGTTACAAATCCACCGCCGTCAGCGAATCCTCGGGGTAGCCCGGCTAACCGATATCGGTGACCAGTTGGGGATACCGTACGAAGTCCTCGAGCCCACCTTCGATCGGCTGATCCGCGCCGGTTACTTGGCGCATGACATCGACCGCCTGTGGCTCACACCGCGCGGTGCCCGTCAGGTCGACTTCATCACCACACTGATCCGGGAGTGGATCGTCGACAAGCTCACGCGGTCACCGACCTTCCAGGGAAGACCCGACCGGGCCGGGGTGGACGCCGCGCTGGACCGAATCGCCGGCCGGATCGTCGCTCAACCCGATTGGAGTGAGGACCAACGCCAGCTGTCCAGCCTTGCGACGGAACGACTTCCTGTCGCGACATCGGGCGTACCATCTCGCCATGAGCCGAATCGGAACATTCCCTGACGACGACCTCGCCGGCTGGATCCTGAAGTCTCCGGAGCTGGGCGTAGCGATCGGCGGCTTCGCCAACGCGGTGTACGACCGCAACCGGTTGCCGATGCGCACTCGCGAACTCGCGCGGATGGTCATCGCCCACAACAACGAATGCGAAGTCTGCGTCAACACCCGCGACGGCGACGGACCCGCGGCCGGTGTGGACGAAGAGCTGTACGACCACTCGCGGGAGTGGCGCACCTGGACCGGCTACAGCGATCAGGAGCGACTGGCCGCCGAGTTCGCCTACCGGTTCGCCACCGAGCACACCGTACTACGCGATGACGAAGATTTCTGGACCCGCTGCAGCGAACACTTTTCCGAAGAGCTCCTCGCCGATCTCGCGTTGTCCTGCGCGCTGTGGCTGGGGATGGGACGGCTGCTGCGCACGCTGGATATCGGCCAGACGTGCAAGCTGACGCTGCCAAGTCGGGTCTGAACCACCCGGGGGCGCCCGGCCGATGACCACCACACCGCTCGCCGCGGCGGCGATCGCCCAGCTCGAGGCCGAAGGGGTGGACGCGGTCATCGGCACGGTGGTCAATCCGGCGGGGCTCACGTTGGCCAAGACGGTTCCGATACGCCGGAC
Organism: uncultured Actinomycetota bacterium; assembly: GCA_963744835.1. Lineage (GTDB taxonomy): Bacteria > Actinomycetota > Actinomycetes > Mycobacteriales > Mycobacteriaceae > Mycobacterium. The sequence goes on along the minus strand of CAVUVB010000002.1, from coordinate 1,026,042 downwards.
CAACGCATTCGCCGATCCCGGGCTGGGCACCAGCCTTGTCTGGCATGGTTTCGCCATCGATCAGACCGGTATCGCGTTCACCGAACGCATTGGTGTCGTCGGAGACCAGCGTGTCCGCATCGACCTGTCGGCGTTGCGCATGCTCGGCGACGGATTGGCCTGGGCGCCGGGCTCGTTCTTCGAGCAGGATGGCACCCCCGTCACCGTCTGCAGTCGTGGAACGCTGGGCCGCATTGAGGCGGCCCTCGCCGAAGCCGGCATCGAGGCGATCGTCGGACACGAAATCGAGTTTCTGCTGGTCAGCCCGGACGGCCATCAGCTGCCCTCGACGCTGTGGGCGCAGTACGGCCTAGCAGGGGTGCTCGAACACGAGGCTTTCGTTCGCGACGTCACCGCAGCAGCCACCGCGTCCGGTGTCGCAATCGAACAGTTTCACCCCGAGTACGGGGCCAACCAGTTCGAGATTTCGTTGACGCCGCAGTCGCCGGTCGCAGCGGCCGACCAGATGGTGCTGACCAGGATTATCATCGGCCGCGTTGCCCGCCGGTACGGGTTGCGCGTCAGCCTGTCTCCGGCGCCGTTCGTCGGCAACGTGGGATGCGGTGCCCACCAACATTTCTCGCTGACCAGCTCGACCGGCCCGCTGTTCTCCGATGGAGCGGGCACGCGCGGCATGACCAGCAAGGGCGAGAACGCGCTGGCGGGGCTGCTGCGCGGCCTGCCGGAGGCTCAGGGTCTGTTGTGCGGTTCGATCGTGTCCGGGTTACGACTGCACCCCGGGAATTGGGCCGGAGCGTATGCGTGTTGGGGCACCGAGAATCGAGAAGCAGCGCTGCGCTTCGTCGCCTGCGGCCCCGCCAATCCCTACGGCGGCAACGTCGAGGTCAAGGTTGTCGATCCGTCGGCCAATCCCTACTTCGCGACGGCGACAATCCTCGGATTGGCGCTGGACGGAATCAAGGACAAAGCCGTGCTGCCGCCGGAGACGAAGGTGGACCCGGCAGTGCTGTCCGACGCGGAGCGCAGTCGCGCCGGCATCGTACGGCTGTCTGGCTCTCAAGCTGAAACCATTGGCGCACTGGATAGTTCACAGCGCATACGCACAATTCTCGGTGACCCCGCCGTCGACGTCGTGGTCGCGGTCCGCCGGCTGGAGCACGACCAGTACGCCCGCCTCAACCGCGAGCAACTGGCCGACAAGTTCCGCATGGCCTGGAGTGTGTGACCATGGCGGCGCGGTCGGCGCTGGCAGACCACGTCGCCGCCGTGCCGCTGATCGATCAGCACGTGCATGGGTGCTGGCTGGAGGCGGGGGACCGGCAGCGGTTTGAGAACGGCCTCAACGAGGCCAACACCGAACCGCTCGCCGACTTCGACTCCGGATTCGATACTCAACTCGGCTTCGCTGTTCGCGCGCACTGCGCACCGCTGCTCGGGCTGGCCAAACACGCAGACCCGCAAGAATATTGGCAGCGTCGCAGCCAGCTGACCGAAACCGAGCTGGCCGCGATCTTTCTGCGCGCCGCCGGCGTCAGTGACTGGCTGGTGGACACCGGGTACGCCGAGGGCGTGGCGGACGTGGCCCAGCTTGCCGAATTGTCCGGCGGGCGCGCTCACGAAGTGGTTCGTCTCGAGCAGGTGGCTGAGCAGGCTGCACACAGCGCCGGCGACTACGCATCGGCATTCCAGGAGATTCTTCATGGGCGTGCGGCAACCGCGGTGGGCACCAAGTCCATCCTGGCTTACCGCAACGGATTCGACGGTGATCTGACCGAACCGTCGGCGGCTGCGGTCGCGCAGGCCGCCGCCCGATGGCGGGACGCCGGTGGCGTCCGCTTGGTCGATCGGGTGCTGCTGCGTTTCGGGCTGCATCAGGCATTGCGGCTGGGCAAGCCGTTGCAATTCCATGTGGGTTTCGGCGACCGGGAATGTGATCTACACAAAGCCAATCCGCTGTATTTATTGGACTTTTTGCGCGAAACCGGTCACACGCCGGTCGTGCTGCTGCACTGCTATCCCTATGAGCGGGAAGCTGGCTACCTGGCCCAGGCGTTCAACAACGTCTATCTGGACGGCGGCCTGTCCGTCAACCATCTTGGCGCGCGGGCGCCGGCATTCATCGCGCGCCTGCTCGAGCTGGCGCCCTTCCGCAAGATCCTGTACTCGTCGGACGGGTTCGGTCCCGCCGAGCTGCACTTCCTGGGTACCAAGCTGTGGCGCGCCGGTATTCACCGGGTGCTGAGCGGGTTCGTCGACGACGGCGAGTGGAGTGCGGCCGACGCCATCCGGGTGGTCGACCTCATTTCCCGCGACAACGCGGCGCGCATCTACCAGTTAGGTTAAAGACGCCGTCGCCAGGGTATAGATCGGGCATGGCCAGCCTAGGAGAAGCGCTGGAGTGGGCTCGCGAGCAGGTCACGTCGCGGGTCCCGAAAGCGGACCTCGACCAGCGAGATCCCGACTATATCCGCGAGCAATTACCCATGACATGGCTGCTGGCGTCGTTGTACTTCAGAGCCGACGTGCAGCACCTGGACCGGATCCCGGCCGAAGGGCCGGTATTGCTTATCGGCAATCACAGCGGCGGCAACGTACCTCCGGACACGTTCGTGTTCACCCTCGCGTTCTGCTCGTACTTCGGTGTCGAGCGGCCCTTCTATCAACTGGCCCACAACCTCGTCGTCTCGGCACCGCCACTGGGCTGGCTGCGCAAGTTCGGCACCGTCGCCGCCAACCACGAAAACGCGCAATTGGCACTGGAATCCGGCGCAGCGTTGCTGATCTATCCCGGCGGCGACTATGAGGTCTTCCGGCCGTCGTGGGAGCGTCACAAGGTCGATTTCGGCGGCCGGATGGGGTATGTGAAGCTCGCCCGCGAAGCGGGCGTGCCCATTGTGCCGGTGGCCAGCGTGGGCGGGCAGGAAGCCGCGTTGTTCCTCAACCGCGGGCAGTGGCTGGCCAAACTGCTGCGGGCCGACAAAACGCTACGTCTCAAAAGCATCCCAATATCGCTGGCGCTGCCCTGGGGCCTGAACATCAGCGACTTGGCTGGACACCTCCCGCTGCCCACCAAGATCGCGATCGAAGTGCAAGAACCCATCGAAGTCGACGGCGATGACCAGGCGGTACACGAGAAGGTGGAGGCCAGCCTGCAGGCCGGCGTCGACCGCCTCGCCGCCCGACGCCGATTCCCGGTGATCGGCTAATGCGCGTCGACCGGTACTGCGTGATCGACGCGAACCGCGACGCGGTTTGGAAGATTGTCGGCGATCCGGACAGCTACTCGTCATTCATGACCAACCTGGAGCGATGGGAGCGGGCCAACGACCAGCCGGCAGGCGTCGGCGCCCGCTACATGGTGCACTGGAAGATCGGCTCGGTTCCGGTGGGCGGGCTGATCGAAGTGGTCGAATACGACGAGCAACGGGACCTGGCCTGGGTCGGTATCACCGGTATCAGCATGCGCGGTCGAATTCGGTTGCGCGACGCAGGGGACGGCCAGACGAAGGTGAACTTCCGGTTGTCCTACCAGGCGCCAGGCGGGATCTGGGGCTATATCGCAGACCGGGTCGCGGTGGGGCAGGTGGGCCGCACGACGGCCAGTACTCTTCGCCGCCTCAAGGAGCTCGTCGAGACGCGTGGCTAACGGTCTACGCGGCGTCAGAGCGTGATGTCACTGGCCGCTTGCAGGAGGGAATTCGTCCCGGGTGGGCCATCCGTGCATCGTCAGACATTCCTTGACGCGTTCCACCTCATCGGGCGATGGCAGTAGGCAGATGACGCCGGCCAGGACAGCGAGACGCGACACGGACGTCACGACACCCGCGGGGGGCGGACCACCCCCGCAGAATCTCACAGCGAACCCTGTTTCCACCTTGAACATCACAGGAGGACCCAGACAAGTGATCATCGGATCCGCAGAGTTTGGCAGTCCCCCTCAGCAAAATGTGTTTGCAGAAGTCCAAATAGTTCGACCTACAAAGCTCGTTCTCGACCACGTCTCCCAGCTCACAGCACTGCGCTTGCTCGATTTAGGGAAAGACTACTGGGACATGGGCAGCATGACCGCTCAGGCGCCGCCGAGATGGTTAGAGGACCTCTCGGCGGCGGATGTGAGCTAGGTATTTGATGCGGAGAGTCACTAGGCAACGTGGTGCCGCCGAGTCGGCGCGGCCGTCGACCAGCAAGCCCACAGGACTAGCGGCCCAGCCAGCTGGCCTGCGCTAGGCGTCTCGCACGCCATCGGGGGTCTAGATGATCTGCGACGATCACCAGCACACAATCGCGGGATTCGTGAGCATGCCCACCCCGCCGCTGACCCTATTCAGAGGGTGTCCCGCCACACTGGACGGTGCGCAACGGGACAAGACGCGATTCCGACCGCCAGTAATGGGTTGGGGCGCCGAAACCTCAATGCGGGTCGCCACTTGGTACCAAATTCCGTCAGTATTTGGTTGGACCTTCAAGTTGTACATGCCTACGGGCAGCCTGTACGGGTAATAAGTCGGCATGCCCAAATCCACGTAGCCCGCAGTCGAGCGGGTCGCGTTGGACGGGACCGCAATGTTGGTGACCTGAAAGAACTTGTTCAGTGGCTCGGTCGGCGGTACGGCCTCGGCCTGCACGTTCACTTCGATCTCTGCGTCGGTGTAGTTCCACAGGGAGAGCAGGACGTCACCCAAATGCCCGGAGACCCCTACCACCATGCCGGGAGGGTTTGTCATGATTTCTTCTCCTTTTGAGTGACCCTGGATTCAGGGCCACTGGCTACCGTTCGACGATGCCGCTAAGCAGTGCAAATGTCGCGAGTAGCCGACTACTCGTCGTGTTTCGACGCCACACCTCCGACCAGAGGAGCCAGATCGTTGTCAGGTTGGCTGGAATACGAGGTCGAGAACCCGGCCGCACTCGCTGATGCCGCCGCATTCACGCCCGACGAGCTCGACCCCGATGGCAGCACCAGTTGACCACGGTGCCGCCGACCCGACACGGCGCGGCCTGAGTAAACCAGCCGGCGTCAGTGTATCGCCCCGATACGCAAATCGGTTGCAGCCCAAGGGATTGCACGCGGTCGGTGGGGGAGATATGGTTGGGGAGTTCCAACCGCAGGAAAAGCGTCTCAGCCCAACCACGGAACTCCCAACAACCGAAGGGGTACACCGTGAAACAAGCAGAACTAACCAGCCTCATCGGCCTGCGCGACAGTGACGGCGATCAGCTACACCTCGTTCGCCTAGATCGGGCCAATGGCTCCCGCGCGTATCTGATGGCGATCGGTCGGGAGAGGGTGTCCCTGACCTCCGGCGATCTGGATCGGCTGAGCACCGTCATCCGGTACGAAGTAGGTGACGGGAATGGTGATCTGATGGCCGAGTTGAGGCGGTTCTTCGCTGGGGCGATCTGGCTCCTGATCTTGTGCGCACTGTTGTGGCTACTCACATTTGAAGTCACCCCATTATGGGTGTACCCCTGGTCGAACTGAAGTCAGCGGGGAGTTGGCCTAGCGATGCTCAAAGCAATTCAGGTGGTGTTCTGTAGCGTGCTGGGGCGCATCAGACTAGCCCGGTAGCATCAAATACCCAGCTCACATCCGCTTTTCCGAGGTCCTCAAACCAGGTCCGCGGCGCCTGAGCGGTCATGCTGCCCATGTCCCAATAGTCTTTCCACAGCGCGACTTTGCCGTCGTGGACGCGGTGGACCGAAACGAATCGCAGTAGGGCCGTCTCGCCGCTCGACCACCGCCAAGTCTCGGAATGCTCGTACATGACGTCGGCACCGCTCGACACCAGCACCCCGTCGTGGTTCTCATAGCCGGCCAGCGGCTCGAGTCCGACCTTGAGTCGCTTCACGATGTCGTCAGGCCCACGCGCCGCCACGGTCGGTCCGAGCGGCATGTCGACATAAATGCAGTCCGCCGACAAGAACGTTTTAACCGCGTCCCAGTCCCGCCGCGACAAGGCCCGCCACAACCCGAGTACCGGCTCGTCGACCGTCACAGAAGGCAATCGAACCGGGCTGCTCAAGCGGTGTCAATCGCCTGCTCGACAACCCCCATGCCGGGCAATGATCGGTGAATCCTTAGAGTCGGCGCAGGCATGAATCCGCACAGGAGGTGGGGGATGCTAAAGATGCCAGCGGTGCGATCCCGACGCAAAGCCGGCACCCGACGTGTCCGCAGGACCAGCCCGTCGCCGTTCACGCCGGAGTGGACACCCAGGCCGGCACAGTTCGGCGCGGGCGTGCACCACAACGTCGCAGTACCGATGAGCGACGGCGTCGTGCTGCGCGCCGACATTCATTACCCCACCGTGCCAGAGACCGGCCGGCCCGCCGCTGGGCCGTTTCCCGTGCTGTTGTCGATCACGCCCTACGGCAAGAAGGCTCCGCCGCCGGCCGAGCAGATCGGTGGCGGCGCCACCCCGTATCTGATCAAGCGCGGCTACATCGAGGTGATGGTCGACGTCCGAGGCTGCGGCGTCTCCGGTGGTTCCTTCGAGATGTTCGGGGAGCGGCAGACGCAGGACGGGGTGGAGCTGGTCAAATGGGCGTCGAGGCTGCCGAACGCCAATGGCCGTGTCGGCATGTTCGGGCTCTCCTACCTGGCGATCAACCAGCTGTTCACCGCCGCCGCCGTCGAGCCGGATTCGCCGCTGAAGGCGATTTTTCCGGCGATGGCCGCCCGTGATTTTTACCGCGACGCCGCCGCGATGGGCGGCACGCCGCACCTGCGCACGGTGCGGGCCTACGGAGCGCTCTATCGCTTGCTCAACATCGTCAACCCGGTAGTGGAGGTGATCAACCGCGGCAAGCATCCGCGGCCGCGGGCCGGCGGGTTTGCCGCAGTGCGGCAGCGTGGACGTGATCAGCGCGGGTACTTCCGGCCGTTGATCGCCGATGGCATCGCCGGGGGTGAGACGGCCTTCGACGGGCCGTTCTGGGATGCGCTTCGGCCGGGCTTGGTGCTGCCGGGCATTGTCGCCAACGATGTGGCGGTCTTTTTGGTCGGCGGCTGGCACGACGTCTTCCAGCGCGGCGCGCCGCTGAACTATGCCGCGCTGCAAAACGCATACGCCGGGCGACCCGATGAAGCGCCGATGCAACCCGGCCAGTCGGTGTCGGACCGGGTCCGGCTGATGATGGGGCCCTGGTATCACGTGTCCGACTTCGGCGGCCTGCACCTCAACGCGCTGCAGCTGCGCTGGTTTGACTATTGGCTCAACGACGAGCCGGCAGCGACCGTCTCTGGGTCGCCCTTCACCTTCCAGCCCATCGGAAGCTCGCGGTGGTTCCACGCCCGCGAATACCCGCTCGCCGAGGCGACGCCGACCCGCTTCTACTTGTCCCAGACCGGTCGGCTGTCCGCCGAATGCGCACCGGAAACGTCAACGGCGACAATCAAATACGTGGGCCGCGGTCCGCTGTCCGGTCGAAGCGTGGAGCAGTGGTCGCTCGGGATGACCAGCTTCATCCGCACCCTGCGCGGTGGCCAAACCCGCTACGACCAGGACAACCGGCGACTGCAGCGCGGCGCGCTGACGTACACCACCGAACTGTTCGCCACGCCAACGTTGATCGCCGGACCGATCACGCTCACCGTGCATGCGACGGCCACCACCAGCGAGACGCTGTGGGTCGCCCACCTCGACGACGTCGCACCCGACGGTGCCACCCGCCCGTTGACCGAAGGCGCGCTGCTCGGTTCGCACCGCGCGCTGGATCCGGATCGCACCTGGTACCTGCCCGATGGCACCGTCCTGCGGCCGCACCATTTCAGCACCCGTTCGGCGGCAAAGCCGGTGGTTCCCGGCGAACTGACCCGCTACGACGTCGAGATCTTCCCGACCGCTGCCTTGCTCGGACCCGGCCACCGGCTCCGTCTGACGGTGACTACCTACGACTTCCCGCACCTGGTCCCGACCAGGCCCGCGCGCCGCGCCCTGGTCGGCGGCAGCTACCAGCTCCATCAGGGCGGCCCCACGCCGTCGCATCTGCTCATCCCGGTGGCTGATCCGGATAGCTTCAACTGAATCGGTTTTCCGCGCATACTCGCCAAGGTGACCCCGCTACAGCAATACATCGCCGAAGAGATCGCCACCGACCATGTCGACGGTGTGCTCAGTAGGCGCGAAGCCCTACGGCGGCTGGCGCTGCTTGGTTTGGGTAGTGGGGCCGCGGCGGCCCTCATCGCGGCCTGCGGTGGCAAGCAATCGCGGCCGAGCCCGCAATCGGGCGCGAACGCGAACACCGAACCGCCGGGGATGGACAAGGCGCTGCCCACCGAGCCGATCTCGTGGAAGGGCCCGAACGGCGAGCTCCAAGCGGCCTGGGCGCAAGCTCGCAATGCCCGTCGCGGGGTGTTGGTCATCCACGAGAACAAGGGTCTCAACGATTGGGTGCGCTCGGTGGCCGGACGTTTCGCCGGCGCCGGCTACTCGGCGCTGGCCATCGACCTGCTGTCCGAAGAAGGCGGCACCGGGCACTTCACCGACCCCGCGCAGGCCACCGCGGCACTGGGCACCGTTGCGCCAGGCCGGTTCATCGCAGACCTGAATTCCGGGATCAACGAACTGCAGACGCGGGTTCCGGGCCGCAAAATAGCGGTAGTCGGTTTCTGCTTCGGCGGCGGACTGGTGTGGCAGCTGCTGGCCTCCGGCGCACCGCATTTGTCGGCCGCGGTCCCGTTTTATGGGCCGCTGCCGGACAACCCCGACTTCTCGGGTGCCAAGCGGGCCGCGGTACTGGCGATCTATGCAGCCCTCGACGCCCGCGTCACCGGGTCTGAGGCGGCGGCCAAAGCCGCCCTCGATCGCGCCGGGGTGGTCCACGACATCGTCGTCGAACCCAATGCCGACCATGCGTTTTTCAACGACACCGGACCCCGCTACAACGCTGCCGCCGCCGACGACGCCTGGCAGCGGGTGCTGGAGTGGTTCGCGCGCTACTTGGCCTGAGTCATCGGGTAGCCATCGACCTCGCCGGGCCCAGCGCCACCGGCAGCGTCGACCAGCCATGCAGAACGCGGGTGTCTCGGCGGCTACCCGCACCGGCAGCACGCACGTCGGGGAAGCGATCGAAGAAGGCGCGCAGCCCGACCTCGCCTTCGGCGCGGGCCAAGGCGGCTCCCAGGCAGAAATGTCGGCCAGCGGAGAACGCGAGATGCTTGCCGGCGTTGTCGCGTTCGATGTCGAAACGGTCCGGGTCGGCGAACACGGCCGGGTCACGGTTGGCCGCGGCGACGTACACGATGACCAGTTCGCCCGCTTTGACCGCGGTACCAGCCACTTCGTTGTCGTTTCGCGCCACCCGCGCGGTCAGCTGGACCGGTGATTCCAACCGCAAGATCTCCTCGACGGCGCCCGCCCACAGCTGCGGACGCTGCCTGAGCGTGCGTAGATGCTCAGGCGCGTCCAGCAGCATGCGAATCCCGTTGCCCAACAAGTTCACTGTGGTTTCGAAGCCGGCCGCCAATACCAATCCGGCGATCGCTAGGAGTTCGGATTCATCCAGATATGTTTCCCGCGAACCGCTTTCGGCCGTTTGAATCAGCTGACTCATCAAGTCGTCGCCCGGGCTACGCCGCAACTGCTGCAAATGCTCATCCAACCAGGAGTTGAACCCTGCGATGCCGCGCTGCACCCGTCGGTGCTGCCGCCAGGTGAGCCCGAAGTCCAGACTGGGCGCCGCGAGTTCACCGAACTCCAGGATGTTCTGTCGATCCGAGTCTGGCACTCCCAAGATGTCGCTGATGATCGCGACCGGAAGCTGCGCGCAGTATCGGTCGACGATATCGACGACGCCGGGCTCGTTGGACAGCTGATCCAGCAGCGACGACGCCGTCTGTTCAACGCCTTCCCGGAGTGTGGCGACTGCCCTCGGGGTGAACACCGCCGACACCGTTTTCCGGTAGCGGGTGTGGTCCGGCGGCTCCACGGCCAGCAGCGACGGGGCACGCAACGGATGAAGCAGATCATCGCGGGTGCGACCCTCCACCCAGCGCATCGGCGCCGGTAGGTTCGACCCGATCGAGAGCACCCGGAAATCGTCAGATCGCAGCAGTTCGTGCCCGATCGCGTGGTCGGCCGTGAGGTAGCCGATCCGAGACCGCGCCACCGGGCCGCCGGCCCGCACCTCCTCATAGAACGGCACCGGATCCGCCTTGACGGACGGGTCAGCGATCAAGCGGGACTGCAGGTCGCCCCTTCTGGCGCCGAAATACGCGGCGCCGCGGACGAAACCGTGCGTCACCAGCCAGTGCAACCTCTGCCTGAAAGCGATGTCCACGCGCGGGCCCTTCACGTCGTCGGGCAGTACTGACGCAAGCCTAAACTGCGGCGGATCCGACGGTACCGGGGTCGCCGAACGTCCGCTTAATGCACGCTCTCGGCCGTAAACCGTGACACAAGCCCACATTCGGCGGCTCGTAGGTCGACGGCCGCGGGCGAATCAGGCAGTCCACTAGCCCAGTTCCCAGTTCATGTTCTTGGCGAAAGAGATCGCGTCGTCGCTGGCGGTGCCGAGCGCATGAGACCGCTGGATGTAGTCGCGGACCACCGGCAGGAAGTTCATCGGGTTGTAGGCGTCTTCCTCGTAACTCCACAAGTTGTCGCCGGCGTACTTCATCACCGACAGGTTGGGCACCTGGTGGACGCTGCCGTCGCCGGGATCCCGCATTCGGTTGAGGAACTCGCAAAATACCCAGCCGCGGTCGGTGTCAATGGAGTGCCACGAAGTTGGATAGAACGGCATCTCACTGCCGGGGAAGACATTCATCGTCGAGACAATCCAATCGCGAATCTGCTCGCGGCCGTGGAAGGTTCCATAGGTGTGCTCGACGTAGGTTGCGTCCTCGGTGAACTGGTCGGCGAACCGTGACCAATCCCAACTGGAACCGATCTCTACGACGACTTGTTTGTGGTGCTCGAAGGCCGACTCGATCTCACTGCGCGACCACCGTCCCATGTCCCACGAAAACCTTTCAGCTCACTCCGGCATCAAGGCCGGGAGGGATTTGACAATCCGACCGCGTACCAGCTCAGCGCTGAGGCCTTTGAGGCGGTCTATCCAGCGAACGCTTTCGGGCACATACCAGTGCAGGCGGGTCGGATGATGGTAGGCCTGCCACGCTGCTTGCGCCACACTGGCGGCCGGCATCAACCGGAACATGCCTTTCTTGGGCGCGCCGGCCCGCACGGTTTCGGCCGACCGGGTTGGCCGGCCATCCTCGGAGTGGTTGGTGGTCGTGGTCAGGATCGCGGTGTCGATCAGGCCTGGCAACACGTCGGCGACCCGCACACCATGACGATGCCACTCCACGCTCAACGCCTCAGTCAGCCCTTTCACCGCATGCTTGGTTGCCGAGTAGACCGCGATGCCGGGCATGCCATAGGTACCCGACGATGACGACGTGGAAAACATGAGGCTTCCTGGGGACTTCTTCAGGTAGGGCAGCGACCCGTAGGCGCCAGCGAGCACCGCCTTGAAGTTGGTGTCGACAACGCGGATGGCGGCCTCATAGGGCACGTCTTCGAACCAGCCGGATTCGCCGATGCCGGCGTTGTTCCACATCATGTCCAGTCCACCGCCGGGATTACTCGCGCAGAAGTCGGCCAGGGCGGCGTCCAGCGCCGCTTTGTCCGTGACGTCGATGATGCAAGTCCACAGCCGCTCGCCGCCCAGCTGCTCAGACAACGATGCCAGGCCGTCACCGTCGCGGTCGACGGCACCCACTCGCCAGCCGTTGGCATGGAAGAGCTTTGCGCCCTCGCGCCCGATCCCGCTGCCGGCGCCGGTGATGAAGATTGATGTCATGCCTCGGCCACATCCTTGATGCGGCGCAGCGTCTTGGTCATGTCACGAATATTGCGTCGCTGCCGCAGGTAGCCGCCGAACAGCCAGTAGTACAGAGTGATCAACGGAGAGGGGTTCATCCGAAACGATTCGGTGACGTCGGTGCCCTCCCCGGTAGGCGTCAACCGGTAATGCCAATTGTTCACCGGCCTGTCGCCGACGAACACCTCGAAGCCGAATTCCCGATCCGGTTCGCAAGCCGTGACTCGGCACACCGTCCAGTACACCGGCCCGATTTCGTTTCGCTTGACGTGGCCGCGGAATCGCGCCCCGACCGCGGGCCCGGTGGCTCCGTCCAGCCATTCGGCTTCGAACGTCTCGGGGGAGAACTGCCCGATGTTGCGGATGTCGGCGATCAGATTCCAGATTTTATCCGCGGGTGCCGCCATGTGAACCGTCGCCGAGCCTTGCATGCGCCGATCCAAGCATGCCCGTCACCGCGGTGATGAGGAAATGCCCGATGTTCGACGCGCTAGTCCTCGCCGTCGTCCGGCACGTCGTGCCGCACCACCCGCACCTTGCCATGCGGCAGGCAGGCGGCGTAGCCGTGGTATTTGCCGTACAACTCCCAGGCCGTGACCTTATAGTCGGGCGACACATCGATCTGATGTCCGTCCGAGAACTCCAAATGCAGATCTCCGGCGTCGTCCCAGGTGACTTCGGTGCAGGTCGCCCCCGAGAAATCGAAAAGCGGTCGCTCCCTGACGGCTGGGTGGCTGGGATCGACGGAGACCACCTCAGCGGTCGAACCGTCGGTGGCCGGCAGAGTCAGACGAATCGGTGCCGAGATGACGAGTTCGTTGTAATCATCGAGGTTCAGCACCAGACCGTCGCGGAACATGATCCGCTGTACCGCACAGCCTTGAATCCAATGCTCAATCAATTTCTGGTCGGTCATACATTTACTCTTCTCGCGACCAGGCACCTTCACAAGACCCGCAATGCGAGTTCACCCGAATATGCGATAAGTCATCGCTCACAGGCATCAAAACGATGGTGGTGGGGAGTTTTCCTGCTGGCTGGTCGTGGCGTCCAACTCTTGTATGGACGCTGGATTCGCGCTAGCGTTTCGACGTCTTCTATCACGATCAAAACGGAGTGATCATCATCGACGCACAGATCAGATCCAAGGGCAACAATGCGGCGGATGACGGCGAGGCACCGGTCATCGTCGGCTTGGTCGAGGCGGCGATGCAGATGTTCACCGCAGCGATCGACGCCTTGCCCGACACCAAAGATCCAGAGTTCTCCGGACGCGCTGCAGTGATTCTTGGCGGCCTGCGAAAGTTGCAGACGGCACTCACCAAAGCAGCATCTCGCGGCAGGGCGACCCCGTCAGTCATCGTCTCGCTGGCCGGAGTTCGAACGCGCTACGACGATCTCATGGCGATGGCCGCCGAGGCGCCGGGCGCTACGTTGGGCCAACAGCTCTATGTCGTCCGTCGGCGGGCCAGACTGTCGGCGCAGGAAACCGCCAACGGCGCGGGGCTGACGGCCGACCTCCTCGACGCTATCGAGGCCGACGAAACTCCGACCGATGACGAAGCGGCCCGGATCAAGGAACTCCTCGCCGCCCTGGGGGGCTGACTCTCTGGGCCGTGGCGAATGGCTTCGCTCGCCGCCAACCCGGACACTGCTGGCTGCCGCACTGACGATTCCGCCGATACTCGCTGCCGCGTTTGTGGCGGTGGGCCGGCTGCATTCCTCACTCCGCGACTCGGTCGAGCACCCGGCCCGCCCCGACGCGTATCTCAGACATCGCGACGGCCCTGGTTTCCCGCGGCTGGAGCGCGGGCCTGCCAGGCAACCAGTACCTGTTCGGCAAGTCCCTGTCGAAGGACGGCATCAACGCAATTGTCTACCAGGACAGTAATTCTCCGGACTCCGCGACCCATGGCGTCGCGCGGATCTACGGCCGGTGCGGCGACATGACTGACCACCGCAACGACCCAACCGCTGGACCGATATCACCGATCAGATGGGATGACCGGCCTACGTGTGGGCGCCCAGGGCTCCCTGCAAGTCAGGCTTCATGGCGTTCAGCTGGGCGCCCCAATACTCCCAGCTGTGGGTTCCGTTGGCGTCGAAGTTGAATACCGCGTTGTGGCCACCGGCCGCGTTGTAGGCGTCGCGGAACTTCAGGTTGCTGCTGCGCACGAAGTTCTCCAGGAATTCGGCGGGCATGTTGGCCCCGCCCAACTCCGACGGGGTGCCGTTACCGCAGTAGATCCACAGCCGGGTGTTATTGCCGACCAGGGTGGGGATCTGCAGACTCGGATCGTTGCGTTTCCACGCCGGGTCGCTCGATGGGCCCCACATGGCGTCGGGCTTGTAGCCGCCGGCGTCACCCATCGCAAAGCCGATCAGCGTCGGCCCCATGCCCTGGGAGGGGTCCATCAGGGCCGACAACGAGCCGGCGTAGATGAACTGCCCCGGGTGGTAGGCCGCCAAGATCAGCGCCGCCGACCCCGACATCGAGATGCCCACCGCGGCGCTGCCGGTCGGTTTGACGTTCTGTTGCGAGGACAGGTAGCCCGGCAACTCGCTGGTCAGGAAGGTCTCCCACTTGTAGGTCGAGCAGCCGGCCTTACCACAGGCCGGGCCGTACCAGTCGGTGTAGAAGCTGGACTGCCCACCCACCGGCATCACGATCGACAGCCCGGACTGGTAGTACCACTCGAAGGCGGGGGTGTTGATGTCCCAGCCGTTGTAGTCGTCCTGAGCGCGAAGGCCGTCGAGCAGGTACACCGCAGGCGAGTTGGCCCCGCCGCTTTGGAACTGGACCTTGATGTTGCGGCCCATGCCCGCCGACGGCACCTGCAGGTAATCGACCGGAAGACCGGGTCGGGAGAACGCCCCCGCCGTCGCCGCTCCACCCAGCAGGCCGATCAGGCCCGGTAGTGCGGCGGCCGCAATTCCGGCGACCGTAAGCCGCCGAACCCAACCACGCATCTTGTCGCTCACGCCTGTCATACCGTGCCCCTTACCCGTTGCGCGTTACCGGCAAAACTTACCGCGTGGCACCTCATATGTCGATTAGGACGCAAAGGTGTCTCGATTCGGCAACGGCCGCTGTCACCTGCGCGGAGCCGCCGGCGGGTGGGCCAGTGGCAACGTTTAACGGCGCACTGTGTGACCACGCCCGGAGCGGCTCGCGGCGGCTCAGAGTCAGCGTCGATCGCGCATTTCGGGGTCGAGTCGCAGGTCATCGCGCTGTCAGCGCGGGTTGTCGATACCCGGGCAGCCGGGGTCACGATGGACGCGTAGGCTCTCCCGGGGTAGACCGACGAGACCACGCTGTCCCGGTCCTTCCGCCGCTCGCGACCCACCGCACACGACGGTCAGGCGCTCGCGCCGGCGTGTGGGCATTGGGCCACGATTAAGGTGCAAATTTGGACACGGTACTTGGCCTGTCGCTGATATCGACGTCGGTCGGATGGGTTCTCGCGGAAGGGCGCGACGCGGACGGGACCATCCTCGACCGCGACGATTTCGGGGTACGCGCGGGCGGTGCGGCCGATGCTGTTGACACCTCGGAGCTGGCGACTGCGGCCATATTGGCCGCTCAAGCTGCCGCCACCGGTTGTGACCAGCGACTTCACGTCATCGGTGTGACCTGGAGCGACGAGGCAGCTGCCGAGGCTGCGATGCTTCTGGAGTCATTGAACGACGCCGGATTCGACAATGTCGTACCGATCCGGTTGGAGCAGGCGTGCGACATGTTGGCCAGGGGGATCGCGCCCGTCGTCGGCTATGACAAGGTCGCCGTCTGCGTACGAGACGGCGACTCGACGATCGTCGTGATGGTCGATACCTGTGGCGACGAACCGCAAACCGCGATCAAGCAGCTGCCGGGCGGCCCGGGCCGCCTGGTCCAGTGGCTGACCGCACTGTTCGACCGAAGTTCATGGCAGCCCGCCGGCATCGTTGTCGTCGATGCGGATGCCGACATCGACGCGCTGTTGTGGCGGCTCGAGAAGGCCGTGCCGGTCCCGGTCGTCGCCCAGACCGGAGCGCAATTGGCCCTGGCTCGTGGAGCGGCGCTCGCGTCGGCTCAGAGCACCGAATTCACCGACACCGAGATCCTCGACGCCATCAGCCGAAGCCGAGGGGAGCGGGGGAGTTCCCGGCAGGGCTCCTACGCTGGAGCGTTGACGATGCTGGTTGCCGGTGCGGTCACTTTCGTGGCGTCGGTGTCACTTGCTCTGGGTCCGCAGTTGGTTCCCAACCGAGCACATGGACCGGTCCGACAGGTGGTGCACAACGCGGCGAAGCCCCCCGTTGCCCAGGCCCCTGCTCCGGCGCCCGGACTCGTCGTCGAGATACCGGCCGCCCAACCCGCGCGCGAGCCTGCACCGGAGCAGAAGCCGACCGAAGCTCCGGCGCCCGCCCAGCCACAGGCCGCAGAAAGTCCCGTCTCCGACGAGCCGGCCGCGGGACTTCCTGCCGCCCAACAGGTTCCGCCGCCGGCGCCGCCAGCACCGGTCCCTCCGCCGCCAGATCCGAATCCACATCCGCTGCTGGCCAAGTTGCTGGAGCGCCTGCACGGGCATCAAGACCCCGCGCCGGACCAGCCGGCGCCGGGGCAAGGCCCGCCACCCAATCCGGGCGCCCCACCGCCTTAATCGGGATTACCGCGTCGCCATGCAGTAGTAATTGTGGGCAAATGATGGCTGGCCGTCGGTGGGCGGAATCGCCGGTAATCCGTTGTCGGCAAGCAACCTGCTTAGCGGCGCGCGGTCCACGCGCCACCCGTGCTCGTCGAAGTACGTCGCAACGTCGTGACGCTCGCCGTCCCAACCCAGAGCGGAAAGCTCGATGTCGAGACCGTGTTCGCGCCACCGCGCCGTCGCCGCGTCCAGCAGATTCGCCGATTGCCCGTTATCCGCGTCTGGTGCATTGATGAAAATCTCTGCGGCCAAGCGGCTGCCGGTGCGCGCTGAGCGCAGTCACGTTATCCAGCAGCAGGTCCTGCGCCGCGGGAGGAGAAACGCCAACAGACCTTCGGCGATCCAGGCGGTGGGCTGGCTGGCATCGAAGCCAGCCTCTCGCAACGCTTTTGGCCAGTCATGGCGCAGATCGATCGGCACCGCTCGCAGGTCAGCGGTCGGCTCGGCGCCCAGACCGGCAATCGTCGCGGCCTTGAACTCAATGACTTGCGGCTGATCGATCTCGAACACCTTCGTACCGCTCGGCCAGGCCAACCGGTACCCGCGCGCGTCGAGACCTGAGGCCAGGATCACCGCCTGTCGGACCCCGGCCGCAGTAGCGTCGAGGAGGAAATTATCGAAATACCTTGTCCGCGCTGCCATCAGATCGGCCATCGGCCGCATCCCCACGCCGTGTCAGGTGGGTCGACGTCCGCGGGATCGAGTTGTCCGGTTGCCCATCGGGTAAAGAAATCGACGCCAACCGCACGGACCAGCGGCTCGGCGAACGGATCGTCGATGAGCCCATGAGACGCGTTGCTGGCCACTGCCCGGGCGGCGGCCACCATCGTCGCGGTTGCTCCGACGCTGGTTGCCAGGTCCCATGTGTCGTTCTCGGTGCGCATGTGCCCCCTTAGTTAGCCGAGGTAAAGAACTTATTTCAGAGTACACCGGGCTGGCGTGGCCACCGGATGGCAGCGCTAATCCGCGAAGGCGCCGGCGGTTTGAGCTGCCGCGGTCAACGCGGCGAGATGGTCGTCGACCGACGCCAACCCGGCGCCCATCGTGTTGATCGACACATGCGATGCGCCTGCATCGGCCCAGACCCGCAGACCGTCGGCGATGTCGTCGGCGTTGCCGTTCCAGGAAACCCGGCCCTCCATCGCGATCTGGGCGGGGTCTCGGCCGGCCTCCGTCGCCGCTTGCGTCTACCTCTTGCAGCGCCTGCTCGAGTTTCGGGCCGGGGCCGACCATCGGAAACCAGCCGTCGCCGAGGCGACCGGCGCGCCGGCACGCACGCGGTGAGGCCGCCCCGAACCACACCGGGATCGGCCGCTGTATCGGCAGCGGCGCCAGCCCGGCTCCGGTCACCCGGTGATATGTGCCGTGGTAGGTGACGGTCTGCTCGGTCCACAGCTTGCGCATCAGGTCCACCTGCTCTTCGCTGCGTTTGCCGCGATTCGAAAAGTCCTCGCCCAGTGCCTCGTACTCGACCGCGTTCCAACCAAGGCCGACACCCAGGCGCAGCCGGCCGCCGCTGAGCAGGTCCACCTCGGCCGCCTGCTTGGCGACCAGAACGGCTTGTCGCTGCGGCAGAATCACGATGCCGGTCACCAACTCCAGCGAGGTGGTGACGGCAGCGAGGTAGCCGAATGTCACCAGCGGCTCGTGGAATGTGTCGTGCAGGTCATAGAAGCCGTTCCAGCCGACGTGGACCTTCGGATCCGCACCGACGACGTGGTCGTAGGCGAGTAGGTGGGCAAACCCGAGCCCTTCGACGTGCTCGGCGTAGGCCCGAATCGCACCCGCGTCGGCGCCAATCTCGGTCTGCGGGAACACCACTCCGATCCGCATATGCACTCCTTAGTCAGGTGTCTTTGGCCCGCTGCGCGGCGAATGCGACCGTGACGTCGTCGGCAACCTTCAACGAGCCCATCAACAACGAGTATGGCTTGACCCCGAATTGGGATTGGCGAACGACGGCCTCGGTGGACAGCCGCCACGCGTCACCGAGGTCCTCGGTGCGCAGCGCTATCGCCTGGGGTCTGGTCTTTCCGCGGATCTGCAGCGTCCCGGTCAGACGGTAACCGTCACGGCTCTTTTCAATCGTGTCGGCGTCGAAACAGATCTCGCGATGGCGTCCGGCAGCCAGCTGTCGCAAGGCGTTCGACCGCACCAGGACCTTCTCCGGTCCGGACAACGGCGTTAGACCACCGTCGCCGCGGCAGCACCTCGAGCGAATCCGCCTCGACGGCCAACTGCGCCGCGACGGGCTCGCCATCCGACCACTTCACGATGGCCCGCCAACGCCTCATGGCGATGGTCAGACGATGACCCATCCGCGCGCCGGGCCCGGCTACGCCCGTGCGAACGAGCAACTCACCGTCGGACGGGTCGAGGCTCCACACCTGCGTCACATGGTGAGAACGGTGCGGTAGTGCGCCCGCCCGTGCTCGAGCGCGGCATATCCTTCGGCGGCTTGCGACAGAGGCAGCTCCTCGATCCACGCCCGCACGCCCGACAACACCGCGAAATGCATTGTTTCTTCGACATCTTTCGCCGTCCCAGAGGGATGGCCGACAATGCTGATCCCTGGCGTTATCAGCTGAATCGGGCTGATCGGCAGCGGTTCAGGCGTGACACCGATGGTGACGAGCTCACCCTGGGGCAAGATACCGCCGACCGTCGCCGCCATCGCCTCCGAATTTCCCGCGGTAGCCAGCACGACCGCGGCACCACCCAGGTCTTTCAGCGCTTCGGAGGGATCACTGTCGGTGGAATCGATGTAGTGATGGGCACCCAGTTTTCGGGCATCGTCGGCTTTGGCGGTGCCGCGATTGATCGCGATGGTCTCGAAGCCCATTGCCCGGGCGAACTGCAGCCCGAGATGACCGAGACCGCCCACGCCGAGTATCGCGACCCGGTCCCCGGGCACCGCCTTCGTGCTGCGCAGCGCGTTGATAGGTGGTGACGCCGGCGCAGCCCATCGGGGCGGCTTCGGCGTCGGAGAGCTCGGCCGGTATCCGGGCCAGCGCGTTGGCGGGCACAGTCACCGACTCCGCATATCCGCCCGGATATTGCCAACTCGGGACCTTGCCGTTCTCGCAGTGAATGAATTGGCCTTTGCGGCACTGATCGCAGTGGTAACAACACCCGCCGAACCATCCAACCGCGACACGGTCACCGACCGCGAAACTCTCGACGCCCGGCCCGAGTTCGGCAATTTTGCCGGCGATTTCATGGCCGGGAGTCAACGGCCACGACATGCCGGGGAATCCGCCGGAGACAAAGTGTGCGTCGGTGCCGCAGATCCCGCACGCGGAGACCGTCAGCCGTGCCTCATCACGGCCCGGAGGTTTGGTTTCGACATCGACGAGCTCTAAGGCTGCGCCTGCGGACTCTACGTGGACAGCTCGATGTGTCGTCATTCGTTTGAATATAGGTCTCAATGCGCAACAGGACATTTCGCAGCCGGGCTTTGGTAGTCGACCTGCCAGTGCTTGATGCCGTTGAGCCAGCCCGAGCGCAGCCGCTCGGGCTTGCCGACGGAGTTCAGATCGGGCATCGCGTCGGCGATCGCATTGAACATCAGGTCGATCGTCATCCGCGCCAGGTTGGCCCCGATGCAGTAGTGCGCGCCGGTGCCGCCGAATCCCACGTGCGGGTTGGGGTCACGCAGGATGTTGAAGGTGAACGGGTCGTCGAACACTTCCTCGTCGAAATTGGCCGAGCGGTAGACCATCACCACCCGCTGGCCCTTCTTGATCTGCACGCCGGACAGTTCGTAGTCCTCCAAGGCGGTGCGCTGGAACGACGTGACCGGGGTCGCCCAGCGGACGATCTCGTCGGCCGTGGTGGCGGGACGCTCCCGCTTGTACAGCTCCCACTGATCGGGGAAATCGGTGAACGCCATCATGCCCTGGGTGATCGAGTTGCGAGTGGTCTCGTTGCCGGCCACGGCGAGCAAGATGACGAAGAAGCCGAACTCGTCGTCGGAGAGCTTGTGGCCATCGACGTCGGCCTCGACGAGCTTGGTGACGATGTCTTCGCCAGGGTTCTGTGGCCCGGTCGGCGGCCATCTGCATCGCGTACATGATCAGCTCGCACCGACGCATCGATAGCGTCGTTGTTTTCGAACTCGGGATCCTGGTCGCCGACCATCTGATTGGACCAGTGGAACAGCTTCATGCGGTCCTCCTGCGGCACACCCAGCAGCCCGGCGATGGCCTGCAGTGGCAATTCGCACGACACCTGCTCGACGAAGTCGCCGGAACCCTCGGACGCGGCGGTCTCGACGATGCGCCGGGCACGCTCGTTCGAGATCCTCGCGCAGGCGCTCGACGGCCCGCGGAGTGAAGCCGCGCGAGATGATCTTGCGCAGGTGAGTGTGCTGCGGAGCGTCCATGTTGAGTAGCACGAACTTGCCCCGGTCGATCTGCTCGCCGACCGTGCCGTCTTTGTACCGCGGTAGGGCCGTCTTCTGCAGGCTGGAGAAGACGTCGCTGCGCCGCGAAATCTCTTTGACGTCCTTGTGCTTGCGCACCACCCAGAAGCCGCCATCGTCGAACCCGCCCACCCCGTACGGCTGCTCGTTCCACCAGATCGGCGCGGTCCGGCGCAGCTCGGCCAGTTCTTCCACCGGCAGCCGCTCGGCATGGATGTCTGGATCGGTGAAATCGAATCCGGGCGGGATGTTCGGAGTCGGCATCGGTGGGCACTCCTGTCCAATACGACGTGGTCTGGCTCAGTAAAACATCGTGACCGCCGAGATGGAACGCCTACTCGGCGGATTGCCAGCCACAGATTGAAACGTGTTCTCGCGACCCCGGCTGCCACCACGTTAGCCGGGCAAAAGACCCTTGTCGCCAAGACCGCACTGGATATGCTTGCCACCAGGCCGCCGAGGCTCCGAATGGGCCCGGTGCCATACGCGGAAGGTGAGGTCATGATTCGCAAACTGTTCATCGCCGCTGCGATCACGGGTACCGCTGTTGGCATGGCACCGGTCGCGGCCGCAGACAACGGGCATTACGACGGCGACGTGCCGGGGATGAACTACGACGCGTCGTTGGGTGCGCCGTGCGACAACTATGAACGATTCATCTTCGGTCGTGGCCCGAGCGGTCAGGCTGAGGCGTGTCACTTCATCGTCAACCAGTTCCCGGCCGCGCAGTCGGGGTATTGGGTGATCTCTTACCCGCTCAACGGGATGCAGCAGGTCGGGGCACCGTGCCAGAATCCGCGCGGGTCGGCGGCCCAGACGCCCGACGGACTTCCTATGCTGTGCACCGAACACGGTTGGCAGGTCGGTCAGCTGACCGGAGGCGGGTTCCCAATTGTCGGCGGGGGTTTCCCGTCGGACACCGGTGTCACCGGCTGACCGCCCGACCGACACAATAGGAGACTGCTGTGGGCTTTGACCCTAAAGAGGCGATTGACGCCGCGAAAGACATCGTGACGAACGCCGTCGAGCGGTCATCGGACATCATCGAAGACGTCGGCCACATCATCAAGGGCGACATCGCCGGCGGCACCGGTGACATCGTCCACAATTCAATCGACATCGCGACCTACGCTGTCGAGCGAGCCAAAGAGGTCTTCACCGGCGAGCCTGCCGACGACGAATAGTTAGGCGGCCGCTGCCCACGCCCCCTGGGCGCGCAGCGCTCGATGACGTCGCGGTGTTCTCCACTTTGGGGAGCCGCAGCGTCAACGTTTGCGTCGACCCGCGCGCGGGTACGGAAAGTCACCACCATTCCCGGTGCATAGCCGCCGTCTCATTGCAGGGAGGAACCGTTACCGACGTGGGGATTCCAGACCGCCGCCGGCACAGGTGGTTTCGGGGCGGGCTGGCCGCCGCCTTGATTGTCACCGGCGCGCTCGGGGTGGTCACCGTCGGGTGGGGGCCGTGGTGTCGAGGCGGTTGCCAATCGACCGTCGGCGCTGCGGTGTCGCAGGCACCGGCGCGGGTGACGTTTCATCCGGCATCCCATGCGCGCGGTATCGATCCGCTTGAGCCCGTGTCGGTGACCGCCGCGTCCGGAACGCTGACCGGAGTGCGGATGGTCAACGACGCAGGTAAGCCGATTGCCGGCGTGTTGACTCCGGATCACCTGGTGTGGCATCCGGTGCAGCCGCTCGGCTATGGGCGCACCTACACCCTCACGGTCGCCAGTCAGGGAGCAGGAGGTGTCCCCGCGACGCAGGTCTCGGAGTTCGCCACGCTACTGCCGCCGAATCAGACCAAGGTGTCGTTCACCAGCCTGTCGGAGGCAGCGCTGCAAGACGGTGAAACCTACGGCGTGGGAACAGTCGTCGTTGCACACTTCGACGAGTCGATCGCAGACCGGGCCGCCGCGGAACGACGGTTGACAGTGACGACGTCGCCACCGGTGTCCGGGTCGTGGCATTGGGTTGACGACCAGACGGCGCACTGGCGTCCTGAGCACTACTACTCGCCGCATACGACCGTCACCGCCGAGGCGAAAATCTACGGAATCGGCTTGGGCAACGGTCTTTTCGGTCAGGAAGATACGAAAGTGGCCTTCAAAATCGGTGACGCACACGTGTCGATCGTCGATGATAAGACCAAACAAGTCAGCGTCTTCGACGGCGGACGCCTGGTGCGCACCATGCCAACGTCGATGGGAATGGGTGGCACCCAACAGGTTGACGGTCGCACCCTGTCGTTTTGGACACCGCCGGGCATTTACACCGTGTTGGACAAGGCCAACCCCGTGGTGATGGATTCGTCGACATTCGGGTTGCCCAAGAACTCCCGCCTCGGCTACCGCGAAACCATCAACTACGCGACCCGCATCAGCACCGATGGCATCTACCTGCATGAGCTCGACGCCACCGTGTGGGCCCAGGGCCACACCGACACTTCCCATGGCTGCCTAAACCTCAACGCCGACAACGCCAAGTGGTTCTTCGACTTCTCGGTGCCTGGCGATGTCGTCGAGATCCGCAACACCGGCGGCCCGCCCGTGCAGTTATCGCAGGGCGGAGATTGGACCCTGCCGTGGGATCAGTGGCGCAGCGGCAGCGCCATACGCTGAAAACTCGGTGCTCAGACGGCCGCTGCCTCGTTGAGCTCGTCCAGCCTGTTCGTCGCCTCTAGGTACTCCTGCACCCAGCGCTCGATGACCGTCGACGTCTTCTCCACCTTGCTGAACTGGCCGACGACCTGACCGACCGGGTTGAACGCGACGTCAACGCTCTCGTTCGGGTAGCGGTTGGTGGCGCGCACCGCCATGCCGGAGACCATGTACTGCAACGGCATGCCGAGCGGCTTCGGGTTGTCCGGCTGCTCCCAGGCCTCGGTCCAGTCGTTGCGCAGCATGCGGGCCGGCTTGCCGGTGAACGAACGGCTGCGGACGGTGTCGCGGCTGCCGGCCTTGACGTAGGCCTGCTGCTGCACCGGCGTGTTCGAGGATTCCTCAACCATCAGCCACTGCGAGCCCGTCCATGCCCCTTGGGCACCCAGCGCCAGGGCCGCCGCGATCTGTTCGCCGCTGCCGATACCGCCCGCGGCCAGCACAGGTACCGGGGCGACCTCCTTGACCACCTGCGGCCACAACACAATTGAGCCCACCTCGCCACAGTGCCCGCCGGCTTCGCCCCCTTGGGCGATAATGATGTCGACCCCGGCGTCGGCATGCTTGCGGGCCTGCGACGGCGAACCGCACAGCGCGGCCACCTTGAGTCCGGCCTCGTGGATGTGCTTGATCATGTCGGCCGGGGGGGTGCCGAGCGCGTTGGCGATCATCTTCACCTTCGGGTGCTTCAACGCCACCTCGACCTGCGGGGTGGCCGTCGCCTCGGTCCACCCGAGCAGCTGCAGGCTGTCCCCGTCGCTGTCCTCGATCGGAACGCCGTGGTCGGCGAGGATTTTCTTCCCGAAATCGAGGTGCTCCTGCGGCACCATCTTGCGCAGCGTCTCGGCCAGTTCTTCGGCCGACAGGTGGGAGTCCATGCCCTCGTACTTGTTCGGGATGACGATGTCGACCCCGTAGGGGTGGTCGCCGATGTTCTCGTCGATCCACTTCAGCTCGATCTCGAGCTGCTCGGGCGTGAAACCGACAGCCCCCAGAACGCCGAAACCACCGGCCTTGCTCACCGCGACGACGACATCGCGGCAGTGCGTGAACGCGAAGATCGGGAACTCGATGCCGAGCTCGTCGCAGATGGGAGTGTGCATGCCTAATTCCTAACTGGTCTGCTAGCTGGCGACGTAACTGGAACGTGTTCTAGTTTAGTACGGAATTCTTCCGCTGTGACCCCCGGGTCTGCTTAGGCCACCACGGCATGTGCCAGCCATAGCGCCAGAAACGCCAGGATGCACCCGGCGCACACTAGATGATCGCGCCAGATGGACCGCGCCAGCGCGGTCTGGTCGGTCGCACTGCCGCCGCGATTGCCGAGTCGGACGGCGTGCGGAACCGTACGTGTCAGGGCCAGCAGAATCGGCACACCCGCGAGCAGGGCTGACGTCGCCGCCAGCCAGACAGGGTCGTGGCCCCGAACCACGCGGAACCCGAGCGCCACCAGCAGCACCAGCATCACGACGGCGATCAGCCGGCTCATCGGTCGCGATCCGGTGACCGCGCGGCGGTAGTAGCCCGCGATGGAGGCCAGCACGGATTCGGGCAGGTCGCCGCCGGAACTCCGGCCGGCAAGAACCTGGGCATCGAAGATGAGATCCATCCACAACACCGCGAAGAGGAACCCGCTGCACGCGGTGAGTAACGAGGTCACAACGCTCATTACGCTATTGTTTCCACCCGTCCACCGTCCCGAGGTGGAACAAGTTCTAATTCCATGCCCGGCTGCGGTAGCGTGACGCGTCATGGGACGCGTGGACGGAAAAGTTGCAGTGATCAGCGGCGGCGCCCGGGGGATGGGCGCTGCTCACGCCCGGGCACTGGTCGGCGAGGGCGCCAAGGTGGTGATCGGCGACATCCTCGACGACGAGGGCAAGGCACTTGCCGACGAGATCGGTGACGCCGCGCGCTATGTCCACCTCGACGTCACCCAGCCGGACGACTGGGAAGCGGCGGTGTCCACCGCGGTCAACGAATTCGGCAGCCTCAGTGTGTTGGTCAACAATGCCGGCATCGTGGCGCTGGGCCAGCTGGGCCAGTTCAACGTGGACAAGTGGCACAAGGTCATCGACGTCAACCTGAACGGCACCTTCCACGGTATCCAGGCCGCCGTCGAGCCGATGAAGGCCGCGGGCGGTGGCTCCATCATCAACGTCTCGTCCATCGAGGGCCTGCGCGGCGCCGTCATGGTGCATCCCTACGTCGCGTCCAAGTGGGCGGTGCGCGGCTTGACGAAATCAGCCGCGCTGGAACTGGCCCCGCACAACATCCGGGTCAACTCGATTCATCCCGGCTTCATCCGCACGCCGATGACCAAGCACTTCCCGGACGACATGGTCACCGTCCCGCTCGGCCGCCCGGGTGTCTCCGACGAGGTCGCCACTTTCGTGCTGTTCCTCGCCAGCGACGAATCTTCGTATGCCACCGGCGCCGAATTCGTGATGGACGGCGGGCTGGTCAACGACGTCCCGCACAAGTTCTAACCGTCGTTAGCGGAACTTCTCGATAACCGTCTCGGCGAACCGCTCGATCGACGGGCGGTAACCATCCTGGGCACCCACCCACGGGGCGCACATCACCGCCGTGATCCCGATATCTTCAGCGCGCCGGTAAAGGTCGACCGACGGCGGCTCGAGCAATGCCAGCATGATCTCGAACGGTTCGCCGCCGCGGCCGTATTCGCGCCGCAACGCCGTCAGCTTCTGCACGTACCCGACCGCGTCGTCCCAGGCATACGCCGTGCCGACCCAGCCGTCGCACAGCCGCGCGGCACGGCGCAGCGCCATACCCGTTTCGCCGCCGCACAGGATCGGCACCGGCGCGGGCGGGTGCGGCTCCAGCATCAACTCGGGCACCTGGTAGTAGCGACCGGTCCACGACACCCAACCGCCCTGCCACAGCGCACGCAAAGCCGGGATCATCTCGTCGAGCCGCTTCCCTCGATTACCGAAATCCTGTCCCAGTAACTCGAATTCCTCGCGCATCCAGCCCGCACCGACCGCCAGTGAAACCCGGCCCGCGGAAATGACCG
Organism: uncultured Actinomycetota bacterium; assembly: GCA_963744835.1. Lineage (GTDB taxonomy): Bacteria > Actinomycetota > Actinomycetes > Mycobacteriales > Mycobacteriaceae > Mycobacterium. The sequence goes on along the minus strand of CAVUVB010000002.1, from coordinate 999,409 downwards.
ACGCGGTGGCCACCTGTTTGGCCACCTCCAGCAGCGGACGGGCCGGTGCGACGTAAACGGCGTTCGAGAAACGCAGCCGGCGGGTCACGGCCGCCATCGCACCGATGAGGATCCACGAGTCCGGCCAGCCGGTTTCGGGTGACCACGGCGGGCGCTCGGCCCCGGTGGGGTATCGCGACTGCAGGACACGTGGGTAAATCAGGTGATCGGCGCAGATCACCCCGTCATAGCCGGCATCGTCGAGCATTGTCGCGACCGCCAGCGCCTCGGCGGTGTCCATGAATGCTGTGCCAGACCAGAACTGCATCACGCGTCTTTCCCGATCAGCACTTGCCATTTCGCTTCCGTTCGGATGCGCACGGCGTAGTACTTTAATGGTCGTTTCCGCAAAGGACGTGGATCGTTGGATTTTGAACTCGACGCCGGCCAGGGCGCCTGGTTGGCCGAGGTGCGTGCCTTTCTGCGGGAGAACGTCACGCCGGCATTGAGGTCCGAACTGGCCGAACACGGGCAAGAGTTTCCCGATGGGGAAGTTGCGGCATTCCGGCGCAAGATCGGCGAGCGAGGTTGGTTCGGCCTGAACTGGCCCGTCGAATACGGCGGCCTGGGATTGGGCGCGGTCTATCAGCACCTGTTGATGCGCGAGTTCGAGTACTGGGGTGTCCCCGGGCCCGACCTGACCGTGACCTCGGTGGCGCCGATGATCATGCGGCACGGCACCGAACAGAACAAGATCGAGTTCCTTCCGCCGATCGCTCGCGGAAAACTGACCTGCGCGTTGGGCTATTCCGAGCCCGAGGCGGGCACCGACCTCGCCAGCTTGCGCACCCGCGCAATCCAAGTCGGTGACGAGTGGGTCATCAACGGATCCAAGATCTGGAACAGCGGCGCCCAGCGGGCGACCCATGAATGGCTCTGCGTGCGGACCGATCCCAGCGCCCCGCGGCATCGGGGAATTTCGGTGGTGATGGTTCCGGTCGATCAACCCGGCGTGCAGATCCGTCCGCTGTACGCGTGGTCGGGATACCGCACCAACGAGGTGTTCTTCGACGACGTCCGGGTGCCCGTGGGCAACTTGATCGGCGAAGTGAATCAGGGCTGGACCTACATCACCGGCGCGCTGGATCTGGAGCGAGGCGCGCTGACCAACGCGGGGGATCTGCGCCGCGCGCTCGAGGAATTGATCGAGGTCGCCGGCCAGCCGCGTCGCGACGGATCGGTGCCGCTGCAGACTTCGAGCTTTCGTCGTCGTCTTGCCCAGGCCGAAGCCGACGTCGAAGCCGCGATGCTGATGGGGTACCAGGCGGCGTCACTGCTGGACAGCGGTGTGATCCCGACAGTGGAGGTCAGCGTCGAGAAAATCTTCACCAGCGAACTGCGCCAGCGGATTGCCGATCTTGCTATCGACCTGCTGGGCCCCGACGGTCTGCTGGCCTACCGCAGCCCGGGCGCACCCCAAGACGGGAAATTCGAGCGGCTCTACCGGGTATCGCCGCTGATGCGATTTGGCGGGGGAACCAATGAGGTGCTCCGCGACGTGATCGCCCAGCGTGGCCACGGCATGCCACCATACGGGCGGCACGGACGGTGATGGTTGACGCGTCATGAAACTGCTGCCCGATCAGGATGAACGAGATTTGGCGTCGATGATTCACGCGCTTTTGGCAGCCGAGTGCCCGACGCGGCTGGTCCGTGAACTCCGCGGCTCGGATCGGCCACCGATGCCTGACCGGTTGTGGAAATCGTTGGCGCACGCCGGTGTATTTGGACTTGCGCTTCCCGAGGAATACGGCGGTGCCGGCGGCACGCTATCGGATCTGGGTGTCTTTTGCGTGGAAGCCGGTCGAGCCCTGTGCCCAATGATCGTGCACGCCACCTTGCAGGCGGCTATTGCCATCCATCTTCTCGGCGGGCCAGATCAGCACGCTGCGTGGCTGCCCTCGCTGTCCGCCGGAACGCTCAGCGCCACAACATATTTGTGGAGTGCGCAGAACGCCGCGGCGATCACTCCCACACTGCGCGCCTGCCCGGACGCTGACGGCGGCTGGCGCCTGGCCGGCGTGGCCGACTTTGTCGCAGATGCCGATCTCGCCGATCACATCGTCGTTTCGGCAGCCGGTCCGGACGAACAGACGCTGGGTTTCGTCGTCGGGTTACAGGCGGCGGGCATACACCTCGACGCACTGCGATTGATGGGCGGTCACCGGGCGTTTCGTATCCACTTTTCCGATGTCAGCGTGCCGGATCAGCGCGCGGTGCTGGCCGGTGCCGACGTTGCGGGTTTGGCCGATGACGATCTGCGCCGGGTGGCCAACGTCGCGGTGGCATTGCTGTCACTGGACTTGGTGGGTGTCGGCGAGGCGGTACTGCAACGCACGGTCGACTACACGGTGGCGCGCCGGCAGTTCGGCCGGCCGATCGCGTCGTTTCAGGCCGCACAGCATCTGGTGGCGAACATGCACATCGCGTTGGCCGCGGCGCGGTTGGCCGCGCACTCGGCGGTGTTCTGGATCGGACGGGGCCGCACCGCCACCCGCGAGACCGCGATCGCCCGAATGCACGCGGCCACTGCGGCGAAAGCGATCACGCTCGACGCCCACCAATTGCATGGCGGCATGGGTTATGTGGTCGAAACCGACCTGCATTTGTTCTCCGAACGGGCGCGGGTCCTGGCCACGCTGGGCGGCGGGGCAGACGTGGCGGCCACCTGGCTGGAACAAGGGGTGTTATGACCGAGACCAGCCTGATCGACGCCGAATCGGCGTCGCGAGTGGGCACCGTCGCCGCCACGGCAGCCGGCGAAGTCAACCGGCGCGACTGGCAACGGTGGGCCGCGGCGGTCGGTGACCACAATCCATTGTGGTTCGATTCCGAATACGCTCGCGCGCAGGGCTATCGCGACATCATCTGCCCGCCGCTGTTCCTGCAGTACGCCGTGCTGGGAGTCACCGCGCTGGACGGATTGCGGCCGGACGGCTCTTCGGGAGCGGCATCCGGCAGTCTCGCGTTTCCCCGGGCGCCCCGACGCATGGCCGGTGGCGAGAGCACATCGTTCTTCGGCCCGGCATACCACCGCGACGAGATCGACATGGTGCGCACGATCGAATCGATCGTGGAGAAGCAAGGCCGGTCCGGACGGTTCGTTTTGGTCACCTGGCGAACGGTGTACCACAACCAGCGGCGGGAATTGCTCGCCGAGGCAACAACATCGATGATCGCCCGACCGTGAGCAACGCAGTGCTTTTCTACGAGGATGTCCAGACCGGCGACTCGTTGCCGACGCTTACCGTGACGGTCGATGAACGACAGTTGTTCTTCTTCAGCGCCGCGACATACAACGGTCACCGCATCCATTACGACAAGGACTGGGCGCGAACAGTCGAGGGCTACGACGGAGTGTTGATCCAAGGCCCGTTGCAGGCTGCGCTGCTGGCCCGCGCGATCACCGACTGGATCGGCGGCCGCGGCCGGTTGATCGAGTACGCCGTACAGAACCGGGCGACCGCCGTTGCCGGCGAGCAACTGAGTTTCGGTGGCGTGGTTACCGCAAAGCGGTTGGCGGACCACACCGGTTTGGTCGAGCTAGATATCTCCGGGCGACGAGGTGACACGGTGCTGATGCCGGGCACCGCCACGGTGGCCCTGCCACTGCGCGGAGACCGGTCGTGACCGGCCTGCGCGGTGAGGCGGCTATCATCGGAATCGCCGAACTACCTGCCGAGCGCAAGCAGACCCGGCCGGCGGCGTTCACCCTCGACCAGTACGCGTTGCTGGCCGAAATGGTCGTCGAAGACGCCGGTGTGGACGCCACGGTGGTCAACGGACTGATCTGCCACGGTCTGGCGGAATCCGACATGTTCGCCCCAGCCACGCTGTCCGAATACCTCGGCCTGCCCATCGATTTCGGGGAACGCGTCGATTTGGGCGGCGCCAGCTCCGCCGGCATGGTGTGGCGGGCGGCGGTCGCCGTCGAACTCGGGCTTTGCGACGCGGTGCTCGCGGTGGTGCCAGGGTCTTCGGAGTTGCCGAAGTCCGCACGCCGACCGCCGTCACCACCGGCATGGTTTGGCGCGTCAAGCAACAAGTATGGCTCGCCACAGGCCGAGTTCGAGATCCCCTACGGCAACGTCGGCCAGAACGGACCGTACGCGCAAATCGCGCAACGGTACGCAGCCCTTTTCGGTTACGATGCAACAGCTCTGGCGAAGATTGCAGTGGATCAGCGCAGGAATGCCTGTGCGCACCCCGGCGCCGTATTCCACGGCAAGCCGATCACCGTCGACGACGTGCTGAGCAGCCCGATGATCGCCGATCCGATCCATATGCTGGAGACAGTGATGCGGGTTCAGGGCGGTGCAGGCGTCCTGGTCGCCAACGCAGACGTGGCCCGCCGGGCACGGCATCGGCCGGTATGGATCCAAGGCTTCGGCGAGCACATTGCTTTCAAGACAGCGACATACGCCGAGGACCTGATGACAACGCCGATCGCGCGTTCCGCGGCGAAAGCGTTCGCGATGGCGGGGCTGACACCTGCTGACGTCGACATGGTGTCGCTCTACGACTGTTACACCATCACCGTGCTGATGACGCTGGAGGATGCCGGCTTCTGCGGCAAAGGTGCAGGCATGACCTGGGTCAACGAGCATGACCTCACCTTCGGTGGCGACTTCCCGCTCAACACCGCGGGCGGGCAGCTCTCGTTCGGGCAGGCGGGCATGGCCGGCGGTATGCATCACGTGGTCGACGCCGCCCACCAGGTGATGGGCCGGGCAGGCCAGGCGCAGGTGACCGACTGCCACCGGGCATTCGTCAGCGGAACCGGCGGCATCATGAGCGAGCAGGTCGCGCTGATCCTGGGCGGTGACTGATCATGACCGAGCCGCTCCCACTGCCCGAACCCACGCCGGTCTCACAGCCGTTTTGGGACGCGCTGGCCCAACACCGGATTCTGGTGCAGTATTCGCCTTCACTGGGACGGTACGTGTTCTATCCCCGCACGCTGGCTCCGGGGACGCTGGCCTACGACCTCGAATGGCGCGAAATCGACGGAGCCGGTTCGGTTTACACCTTCACCGTGGCGCGGCGGCCGACCGGCCCGCCGTGGGCGAATGCGTTGCCCCAGATCCCCGCGGTGGTCCAGTGGGATGCCGGGCCCCGGTTCAGCACCGAGCTGGTAGATGTCAATCCCCCGGACGTCCGGATCGGCATGCGAGTGAGTCCGGTGTTCTGCGACGTACCCGATACCGGGATCACCCTGTTGCGATATCGACCGGCGTGATGTTTGAGACCGTCCAGCAATTGCTGCGTCATCGCATTCATGACGACACCCCTGCGGTCGCCGACGGTGACCGAACGTGGACCTGGCGTCAACACCTCACCGAAGCAGCAGCCGAGGCATCGGTTTTGATCGAGTTGGCCGACACCGCTCGTCCACTGCACGTCGGTGCCTTACTCGGTAACTCGCCGGCCATGCTGCGCTCGATGGCCGCGGCCGCGTTGGGCGGCTATGTGTTGTGCGGCATCAACACCGTCCGCCGCGGCGCCGGGCTGCTGGCCGACATCCGGCGCGCAGACTGTCAACTGCTGCTCGTCGATGCCGACCACCTGCCGCTGCTGGACGGGCTGGATCTGGCCGACATCACGGTGCTTGACGTGACGTCGCGCCGTTACCTCGACGCGGTTGCAGCCACGCCGCCGCTGGTGCCGCACCGGGAGGTCGGGCCGGCCGACACGTTGATGATGATCTTCACCTCGGGAACCAGCGGCGACCCGAAGGCGGTGCGGTTCGCCCACGTGATGGCGATCCTGTGCGGCGCAAGCCTCATCGCGCAGTTCGACGTCACCGCTGCCGATGTGTGTTACCTGGCGATGCCGTTGTTTCACTCCAATGGCGTGGCCGCCGGTTGGGCGGTGGCGATCGGCAGCGGCGCGACGATGGTTCCGGCCCGGTTCTCGGCCTCGGGATTTCTGGCCGACATCCGCCGCCACGGCGTCACCTACATGAATTACGTCGGCAAGCCGCTGGCCTTGGTGCTGGCCACCCCCGAGCGGCCCGACGATGCCGACAACACGCTGCGGGTGGCTTTTGGCAACGAGGCGACCGATCGGGATATCGCCGAGTTCGCCAGGCGATTCGGCTGCCGGGTCGTCGACAGCTTCGGGTCGAGTGAGTTCGCGGTCGTCGTCACCCGGGAAGACGGCACCCCGGCCGGGTCCATCGGCAAGGGATACCCCGGCGTCGCCGTGTACCACTCGGACACTGTTACCGAATGCGCGCCAGCGGTTTTCGATGAAAACGGCGCTCTGGTGAATTTTGACAAGGCGGTCGGGGAGCTGGTGAATACCCAAGGTGCCGGCCCCTTCTCGGGCTACTACAACGACCCGGCGGCCACGAACGAGCGGATGCGGCACGGCATGTACTGGTCGGGTGATTTGGCCTATCGGGACGCCGACGGGTGGATTTACCTGGCCGGTCGAACCGCCGACTGGCTGCGGGTGGATGGTGAGAACCTCGCGGCCGCGCCCATCGAGCGAATACTGCAGCGGCTGGCCCCGGTCAATCAGGTCGCGGTGTACGCCGTTCCTGACGAACGGGTCGGCGACCAGGTGATGGCTGCCATCGTTCTGAACGACGGCCAGTCTGTGACGCCGGAAGAATTTGAGAAATTCCTTGCCGCGCAATCAGACTTGTCGCCGAAGGCGTGGCCCCGCTTCGTGCGGATCGACAGCAAGCTGCCGAAGACGGCGACCAACAAGATCCTCAAACGCGAACTGATTCGAGCAGGCGTGACCGCCGCCGGGGGAGTGCTGTGGGAGCGGATGGGTCGCAGCACCAACTACGTGGTGATGTCCTAGTCAGCCAACCCGCCGACTGTGCAGGTTATACCCCAAAAAATCGCAAAAGCGCGTCCACAACGTGCACACTCGGCGTTCGATCCCGAGCTCAGCGAGTCGCGGTGATGTATTCGGAGTGCATGATCTGGTCGACTTGCCGGTCGACTTCGGGCGGGGTTCGGCCATAATCGGCCTGCAATTCGGGGTTGGTACGGACGGGGTCGACCGTCCAGCCGTGTTCGGCCAGCCATTCCGCGGGTTTGGTTTTCTCCGCGTCGTCGTAGGTCAAGTCGGAGAAATCCACGTCGCCGGACAGGCTAAGGCCGGGATAGGTCTCTTCGAGGTCGGCGAGGCGGTCCTGGTCGAGACACGACCCCAGCGCACCGATCCCGAGCCGGCTGCCGGGCGCGGAAAGGTCACCGATCCGGGTGAACAGGGTGTCCTGCGCGTCACCGGTTAGGTAGGGCAGTATGCCCTCCACCGACCAGGCAGTGGGTGTTTGCGGGTCAAACCCCTCGGCCCGCAGCGGTATTGACCAGTCGTCTCGGAGATCTGCCGCTACATCGACACGGTGAGCGGCAGGCTTCGCCGCGTGCTCTGCGAGCACACGTTCCTTGAACTCAAGGACTTTCGGTTGATCCACCTCGAATACTGTTGTGCCACTGTGCCAGTTCAGCCGATATGCGCGGGAATCCAGGCCGGCCGCGATGATAACCGCTTGGCGTATACCGCGGTCAGCGGCTGCGGCGAAGAATTCGTCGAAGAATCGGGTCTGCACCCCGTAAAGCCGCGGGAAGACCGTCGCCCCCTCGGATGTTGCCGGGTCGGCGAGCAAACCGGTCAGATACGGGTCCTCCGACGCGGTGATGAAATGCTTCGCGTATTCGTCTCGTGCCAACGGCTGCGCGCTGACCGAGTGTAGGGCGCGCCAGCCGGCGACCAGCAGCGCGGTATAGCCGACGCTGCTGACGATGTCCCACTCGTCGTCGTCAGAGCGCATGGTCATTGGCTCGCCTAGTGCAGGCTCAGGTAGGCGTGGATCGTCGTCTGCTTAGCAGTGGTATGGGTTCGCACTAAATCGGCCACGGCGTTGACCACGTACAACCCGCGGCCCCGGTCGGTGTCGCTGGCATACGGTCGCCGCCCGGCCAGTGGATCGTCGAGGAAGACGCGGTCGCGTGCTTCACAGACCAGATGGCCGTCGTACCGCCACAGCGCGAGCCGGCACGTCGCCCCGGCCACTGTCAGGCTCGAGGTGGCCAGCTCACTGGCGATCAACTGCAGATCCGCGGTTTTCGGCGGGGACATGCCGAACCAGTGCGCGTAGGAGCCGGCGAATGCCCGAGCGCCACTGAGATCAGCCATCTTCCGCGCCGTGTACCTGACCGCGGTCGGGTCGCTCTTCAGTGGTTGGTTGTAGCGGGACCACATCGCATCCGGGTCGTATGCCGGGTTTTCCTGCTCGAACGATCCGTCCTGCCACAGCAGGGGATGGGTGCAACGAGCGTCGGCGATGACGTCGGGATCGAGCAGTGCGACGGCATAAGGACAGACCACCGTGATGTCGCGGCCGGTGAATGCGCGATTGATCAGCGCCTCATGCTGCACGCACGCGGGGTATTCGACTTCCGATCGGCTCGGCCACACCGGTTCGCCGATAACGCATACCGGGTGATCGCGATGCTTCTCGACGAAACTGCTCAGCAGTTCGCCCAGGATCCGAGTGGGGTTGCGGCCCGCCTCGGTCATGTCGGTCATGGTCACGTCGGCGGCGCGCCGGCCCAATCCTTCGGCCACCGTCGCCAGATGGGGTCCTGGTAGCCCAACGAGCACCGCCTGGTCCGCCGTTGTGGCGTCGACGATGAAAGGCAGCAGGCGATCGAGATATTCCTGAGGTGTGCGGTAGAGAAAAGCTGTGTGCGTAAAGGGCCCGGGAACACTCTCCGCGTTCGTCACGTCGGCCGCTCCAGCATCCCGCGTCCGGCTCGGCCACCGGCCGCTTCCGCCTCACGCTACGCTCGGCCGCCATATATGCAAGGCGCCCTGCTCATAGCTCCAGCAGTAGGGTCACCGGTCCGTCGTTGACCAGCTCGACCTGCATGTGCGCGCCGAACGTGCCGGTTTGCACGTCGGCGCCCAGTTTCCGCAACGCTTGCACAAACGCCGCTATCAGCGGTTCGGCGACAGCACCCGGCGCGGCGGCGTTCCACGACGGTCGTCGGCCCTTGGCAGTGTCGGCGTACAACGTGAACTGGCTGATCACCATGATCGGCGCGTTGATCTCGGCCGCGGACCGCTCATCATCGAGAATCCTCAGCTGCCAGAGCTTTTCAGCGAGTCGACGGGCTCGGTCGATATCGTCGTCATGGGTAACCCCGACGAACGCCAGCAGTCCTTGGTTCTCGGGCGCAATCGCGCCCACGACGTGCTGCTCCACCGACGCCGTTGCCGATGAAACCCGTTGCACCAGAACCCGCATAGGCCCGATGCTGCCATGCGCCGCGAGTAGTGTCGTGGTGTGTCCGTATTGGTCGCATTCTCGGTCACGCCGCTGGGAGTCGGCGAGGGCGTCGGCGAGATCGTCGCGGAAGCTGTCAGAGTGGTGCGGGATTCCGGGTTACCGAATAAGACCGATGCGATGTTCACCCTGATCGAAGGCGACAACTGGGGTGACGTGATGGCCGTCGTGCAGCGCGCGGTCGAGGCCGTGGCGGCCCGCGCACCGCGGGTCAGCGTGGTGATCAAGGCGGATTGGCGGGCGGGTGTCAGCGATGCGATGACCAGCAAAAGCGAATCGGTGGAGCGTCACCTATCCGCGTCGAGCGCCGATAGCTAAGCCGGCTCCTGCCCGGCCGCTGCGCGGAACGCCCGCTCGGCGGCCTCGCCGTGCACCGCGAACACCACTCGCTCCAGCGAGCGCGCCCGGTGCTCGCGCACCGCGTCGACCATCAACCCGGCCGCCTCGTCCAGCGGAAAACCGCCGACGCCGGTGCCGAATGCCACCAGAGCCAATGAGCGGCAACCTAATTCGTCGGCTTTCTGCAGAGTCGAGCGGGTGGCCCGGGCAATGATGTCGGCCGACGTCGGGCCGCCCAGCTCCATCGTGGCCGCGTGGATCACATAGCCTGCCGGCATCTCGCCGGCGGTGGTCTCGACGGCGTCGCCGAGACCAATGGGTGACTTCTCGTTCGATTCGCGCTGCACCGCCGGACCCCCGGCTCGGGAGATGGCCGCGGCGACCCCGCCGCCGTGTCGGAGCTCGGTATTGGCCGCGTTGGTGATCGCGTCCACCTTGAGCTTGGTCACGTCCGCCTGAAGCACCTCTAACTCGATCATCGGTCCATCCTCCTGCACGCCTACTGTCATAGCGGTGAGTGCACGCGCAGGCATCGTCGTCACCGGAACCGAGGTATTAACCGGTCGGGTTGCCGACCGCAATGGTCCGTGGATCGCCGATCGGCTTCTTGAGCTGGGAGTTGAACTTGCCCACATCACCATCTGCGGTGACCGCGCACCCGACATCGAGGCGCAGCTGCGCTTCATGGCGGCCGAGGGCGTGGATCTGATCGTCACCAGCGGCGGGCTAGGACCGACGGCCGACGATATGACCGTCGCCACGGTGGCCCGGTTTTGTGGACGTGAGCTGGTACTGGACGACGAGCTGGAGAACAAGATCGCAGCGATCTTGAAGAAGTTGATGGCCCGCCTGGGGGGCGGCGACTTTGATGCAGTGCGCGCCGCTAACCGTAAGCAGGCCATGATCCCGGCCGGAGCACTGGTGATCGATCCGGTGGGGACCGCGCCAGGTGTCGTCGTTCCCGGCAAGCCGACAGTCGTGGTGCTGCCCGGTCCGCCCCGCGAACTGCAGCCGATGTGGCCGATCGCGGTGCAGACACCCGCCGTCCAGGACGCCATCGCCGGCCGAACGATCTACCGCCAGGACACTGTGCGGATGTTCGGGCTGCCGGAGTCCGGCCTGGCCGAGACCCTGCGCGACGCCGAGCAGCGCCTGCCCGGCTTCGGGTCGCTGGAGATCACCACTTGCCTGCGGCGCGGCGAGCTCGAGATTGTCACCCGCTACGAGCCCGATTCCGCCGGCGCGTACAGCCAACTCGTCGAGTTGCTGCGCGATCGGCACCAGCAATACATCTTCTCCGAGGACGGCTCGCAGATCGACGATTTGGTGGCACGGCTGCTGGCCGATCGCAGGATCGCGACGGCAGAGTCGTGCACCGGCGGGCTGCTGGCGGCACGGCTCACAGAGCGGCCAGGTTCGTCGGCTTATATCGCCGGCGGGCTGGTTGCCTACGCCAACGATGCGAAAACCGAATTGCTCGGCGTGGATGCGGCCGTGATCGAAGCACACGGCGCGGTGTCTGAGCCGGTCGCCGAGGCGATGGCCGCGGGTGCGCTGCGCCGTTTCGAGGCCGATACCGCCGTCGCGATCACCGGTATAGCCGGTCCCGACGGTGGAACCGAGGACAAGCCGGTGGGCACGGTCTGTATCACCGTGACGCTGGCCGGTGCAGAGCCGATGACGAGAACACTTCGACTGCCCGGCAACCGCGCCGATATTCGGGAGCGCTCGACGACGGTCGCGATGCACCTGCTGCACCGGGTGCTTACCGGTGCCGACGCCGCATCTCAGCGCTAGGCGGAATACAGCTCGCCGCTCGATTTGATTGTCGAGCGACCCATCCGCCTACGCCGGCAGGAACAACGTTCCACGTTCCGGGATTCTTGAGCCGCCGTCGGGCCTACACTGGGTGGGAAATGAGCGCTTATCAGACCATCGTGGTCGGCACCGATGGCTCGGGCTCGTCGCTGCGTGCGGTGGACCGCGCCGGCGCGATCGCTGCGGATCACGACGCAAAATTAATCGTCGCGACGGCGCATCCCCCCGCCCGCGAGGAACACGGCGGCTACGCCGTGGCGCCAGGGAGCACCCACGGCCAGGACTACCGGACGGTGCGCGACGCCCCCATCTACGCGATCCTGCAGGACGCGAGGGAGCGGGCGCACAAAGCCGGGGCCAAGAACGTGGAGGAGAAGCCGATCGTCGGTGCCCCCATCAACGCGCTGGTGCAGCTGGCCGAGGAGGTCCATGCCGACCTGCTGGTAGTCGGCCACGTCGGACTCAGCAGTGTCGCCGGGCGGCTGCTGGGATCGGTCCCATCCGAAGTCTCCCGCAGGGCCAAGACCGACGTGCTGATCGTCCACACCACCGACTGAGGCATCGTTAAGAATCGTTCGGCGTCAGGCACGGTGACCTGGACTTCGCCGACGTGTCACACCTACACCACCGAACCCGTTGGCGCCCTGGCTCGGCAGCTCGAGCGCAGATCGTCACTCGGCTTTGCTTGCGAGATAAGAGCTTTGTTTGGTGCCGAAGCGGATTCCGGTGGCCTCCTTGCCGATCGCCGTCACCACCGCGACGGCGATCAATACCGGCACGATCGTCGCCGCCAGCGCAAAGGGATAGCCGTGGGCAGCGGCCAACCGCTCTTGGATGGGCAGGTTGAACGCCGCGAGCAGATTACCGAGCTGGTAGGTGACCGCCGGATAGAAGCCGCGGATGGCATCCGGCGACATCTCAGTCAGATGTGCCGGAATGACACCCCAGGCACCTTGCACGACGAACTGCATCAGACACGAGCCGAGACACAGCATGGCTGCGGTGTGCGAGTAGGCGAACAGCGGCACGATCGGTAGTCCCAACACCGCACAGAACACGATGGTGTAGCGGCGGCCGAACCTCTGGGACAGCGAGCCGAAGAGCAGCCCGCCGACAACCGCGCCGACGTTGTAGGCCACCACGATCCACTTGGCGGTCGTGCTGGGCAGCCCCGCGCCGCCTTGGTGGGTGGCCGACAGGAAGGTCGGGTAAACGTCCTGGGTGCCGTGGCTCATCCAATTGAATGCGGCCATCAGCAGCACCAGGTAGATGAACCGGCGAATGATGGCGGCGTCGCGCAGCACATCGCGGATTCTGGTGTGGGTCAGCCGCATTCGATGCTGCTCGACCTCCCAAACCTCGGATTCCTTTACCCGGTACCGGATGATCAGGCTGACCAGCGCCGGGATGACGCTCAGCCCGAACAGCCATCGCCACGACAGCCCGAGCCAGTCCATCACCAGCAGCGACGCCAGCGTGGCCAGCAGGTAGCCGAACGCGTAGCCCTCTTGCAGCAGGCCGGAGAAGAAGCCGCGCCGCTCGGCTGGAACCTTCTCCATCGCCAGCGCCGCGCCCAGACCCCATTCACCGCCCATCCCGATGCCGTACAGCAGTCGCAGGATCACCAGCACGGTGAAATTCGGTGCGAACGCGCACAGAAATCCGACCAGTGAATAAAACGCGACGTCCACCATCAGTGGCAGCCGCCGGCCCACCCGGTCGGCCCACAACCCGAACAACAATGCGCCGACCGGGCGCATCAGACAGGGTGGCGGTCGTCAGGAATGCGACCTCGGTTCTGGTGTGGTGGAAGGTCTTCGCGATATCGGCGTAAACCAGCACGACGAGGAAGTAATCGAAGGCGTCCATCGTCCAACCCAGCAGCGCGGCAATGAACGAGTTGCGCTGATCGCCGGTGAGCACGCTCGCGTTGGCACGCGCTCAGGAAATCAGTTCTTTTCGATGCTGTCCCAGAGCTCGACCATGGTGTGCAGTATTTCCTCGGCAAAGCCGAACCCGGCGAGATGGCTCTCCCCGGGCAGGTGTAAGCTCCGCGTCGGGCAACCGGCTGACGACGTGCTGCCCGTGGGCGAACGGGACGATGTGGTCGCGGTCGCCGTGCCACCAGCGGACCGGGATCTTCACCTGCTCGAGCCGGAATCCCCAGTCGCGGGCGAAGACGATGACATCGGCGAAGGGAGCCGCCAGCTGCTTGCGGGCGCCGTTGAGCAGATCGTCGAGGAACATCGCCTTGAATTCCGGCCGCACCAGCAGACGCCGATCGGCTTCCGGGGATATCCGCGCGAAGAGGTACAACGCGGGCTCGGCAACTGGCCGGATCATCCGGATCAGACCCGACCGCCGCCCACCGGATCGGCAATCCGGCCACCGCGAGTAACGGCGCCACCGTTGACCCGAACGCCATCACCCCGCCGCCGATAGCGTCCGCACCGACCGTTGGGGCCACGCCGCCGAGCACCCCGACGGCCACGATGCGATCGGGCATCGCCGCCGCGCACCCCAGCGTGTAAGGACCGCCGCCGGACAGGCCGATGACGGCCATCTTGTCGATGCCGAGCGTGTCCGCCACAGTCCGCAGGTCATCGGCGAAGGCGGCGACGGTGTCGTATTGGTAGGGCGTCGAGGCCCCGATTCCGGGCCGGTCGATGCCGATCAGCCGGATGTGGTTCTCCTCGGCATAGACCCGGGCCTCGGTCGGGATCTGCCGTCGCGCGCCCGGGGTGCCGTGCAGCCAGAAGATGGCGCGTCCCTGCGGGTCGCCGAACTCGGCGAACCCCAGCTGACGATCGTCGCCGACCGCGATGTTGCCTTCCAGCTTGGGACGAGCAATAGCAATAACCATGGCGGCAGTCTTTCACTTCAGAGCCGGCGCCCGGCGGTAGGGTTCTGACGACAGCCCGGTACCGAGTGGAGTGACGCATGCACATCATCGATGCCGACGGACACGTCGCCGAGAACCCCTCACTGGCGATCGAGGCGATGAAACGCTGGCCGGACCACGTCAAGGCCAGCGCCGACGGGAAACCGAGGCTGGTGATCGAGGGCCGCAAATATCCGGAAGACACCGGCCCGGGTGCCGGCTGCCCGCCTGAGCACGGGATCAGCACGGCGTCGGACATCAACTGCAGGTCACCCGAGGGCGTATTGGGCGACGCCGATCGCGACCACATCGACACCATGGTGCTCTATCCCAGCCTGGGTCTTTGCGCGCCCACCATCGAGGATCCGGAGTTCGCCGCCGGGTTTGCGCGTCTTTACAACCAGTGGATCGCGGATTACTGCTCGCCGGCCAGCGGCCGGCTGCGCGGCGTGGCGGTGACCCCGATCGAGCATGGGCAGGTGGCGATCGACGTCATGGCCGAAGCCAAAGATCTCGGGCTGGTGGCCACGCTCGTCCCGCCTGCGCTCAAGACGCGCAACCTCGACCACCCCGACCTCGACCTGTTTTACGCCGCAGCGGTCGAGCTCGACATGCCGCTCGGCATTCATGGTGCGCCGGGCATCCATCTGCCCAAGATCGGCGTCGACCGCTTCACCAATTACATCCAGGTGCACTGCATCAGCTTTCCGTTCGACCAGATGACGGCGATGACCGCGCTGGTATCGGGTGGGGTCTTCGACCGGCATCCGGGGTTGCGAGTGGCCTTCCTCGAGGCCGGGGTGGGCTGGGTGCCGTTCTTCATCGACCGACTGCACGAGCATTTCGAAAAGCGCGGCGACTGGATCGAGCGTGGCTGGCAGCGCGACCCGCAGGAGTACGTGCAGGCCGGCAACATCTTCGTGACGTGCGAACCGGAGGAGCCGATCCTGCCCGGCGTCATCGACGTGCTGGGCGACGACTTCATCATGTTCGCCAGCGACTACCCGCACTGGGACGGCGAGTGGCCCGAGAGCACCAAGCACCTGCGCACTCGCCCGGACATCAGCGAAGATGCCCGGGCGAAAATCGGCGGACGCAACGCGCAGCGCTTCTATGGCCTCGACTGAGCCGAACCCACCTAGAGAACGCCCCTATACGGGTCGAGGCTGTTACCGATACCCTCGTCCGTGGGCAGACACATCAGGAGAATTGAGGGGCCATGGGCCAATTCGATCCACAAGAAGGCGAAGCGCAAACAATCGTCAGTCTCGCCGAAGCGGCGATGCACATGTACCGGGCCGCCATCGATTCGTTACCTTTTCCCGAGGACAAGAAATTCCACAAGCGGGCCGAGGTGGTTCTCACCGGTATGCGCAAATTGCGCACAGCGTTGACCGAAGCGGCTAGTCACGGCAGGTCGACCCCCACCGTCATGATGGCACTCAGTGATGTCCGGCGACGCTACGACGATCTGATGGAGCGCGCCGCGTCCGCCCCCGGATCGACTCTCGGACAACAGCTTTACACCGCACGCGTCTACGCCAAGCTGTCGGCTCAGGAGGCGGCCAACGGGGTGGGACTGCCGCCGGAGCTGCCCGACGAACTCGAGTTCGGCGGCAATCCCTCCGACCAGGAGACACCGCTGGTCCAACAGCTGATCTCCGCGATACGCATGGTGGCCGGGCTAGAGGACCCCGAACACCCGCAGCCACCCGGCGAGGAAAACATCAACGGCTGGGATGAGGCGCTGGCCGTGAACGGCGCCGGCGACGAAGCTAACGCCGCCGCCCACTAGGTCTACCGAATGGATAGGCCGGTCAGCGCTCTCGCGATCACCAGTCGCTGAATCTCGCTGGTGCCTTCAAAGATGGTGAAGATCTTTGCATCCCGGTGCATCCGCTCGACCGGGTAATCCCGGGTGTAGCCGTTGCCACCGAGAATCTGGATCGCTTCGTCAGTGACGTACACCGCGGTCTCGCTGGCGAACAACTTGGCCATCGAGCCCTCCGCCGAGCTGAACGCCTTGTCGTTCCGTTGCATCCAGCTGGCCCGCCAGACCAGCATCCGGGACGCGTCGATACGGCTTTTCATATCGGCCAGCTTGAAGGCGATGGCCTGGAATTCGGCGATCTTGCGTCCGAACTGTTCACGCTGGCCCGAGTATTCCAGCGCGTATTCGTAGGCGGCGCGTGCGATACCCAAAGCCATCGCACCCACAATCGGACGGGTGCGTTCGAACGTCATCATCGCAGCCTGACTCGACGTGCGATGCCCTTCTTTGATTTTGGCGATTCGGCGCTCGAAACGCTCTCTGCCGCCAAGGATCAACTCACCGGGGATGCGGACGTCGTCGAGCACCACCTCGGCCGTGTGTGACGCCCGGATACCGTGCTTTTTGAACTTCTGCCCCTGAGACAGGCCCGCCGTGTCGGGAGGCACGATGAACGTTGCCTGCCCCCGAGTGCCCAATTCGGGCTCGACAGATGCCACCACCACGTGGACATTGGCGATTCCGCCGTTGGTCGCCCAGGTCTTCGTGCCATTGAGTACCCACTCATCGGCCGCCTCGTCGTACTTGGCTCTGGTGCGCACGGCTCCGACGTCGGAGCCGGCATTGGGTTCCGAGGAACAGAACGCGGCCAGCTTGGGATCTCCTGGGGTGCCGAACATCTGCGGCAACCACTCGCCGATCTGCTGCGGGGTCCCGTTGGCGGCCAATGCGGCCGCGGCGAGCCCGGTGGCCATGATCGACAACGCAATTCCGGCGTCACCCCAGAACATCTCCTCGAACACCGTCGGCATCCCGATGCCGCTGGACTCGCCGGCCATCTGGATGAACAGGTCGGGGGTGTAGAGCCCTACCTTGGCGGCCTCTTGGATGATCGGCCACGGGGTTTCCTCCCGCTCGTCCCATTCGGCCGCCGCCGGCCGAATCACCGTCCCGGCGAATTCGTGGACCCAGTCACGGACGTGGACCACTTCTTCGGGCAGGTCCAGCGAAAAGTTGGCGTCCATCGGCGCTCCCATCAGCGGCGGGTGCCGCGGAGTCTCGGTGTAGGCAGCTGCCCCTACAGTAAACGCTTGTATACTGAATGAACAAACCGGCAGCTCAGCCACGGGGGGTTACATGCAGCGCAGTGATATCCGGGCGGTCGGCAACCTGGCGGGGGAGGCGTCGTCGGTGGTGACGACGTTGGTGCGGGGAATGCACGCAGGGATCGCCAGCCGCGTCTTCGGCTCCATCGGGCCCGCGGCAGCGCCGACGCGGACGATCCATGACGGGTGACGCGCGCGATCTACGGCGACGTGGATCGAGGCCTTCGCCACGCCACCCGCGCCGCTGGCGCGGTGGCCGCGGAAATCTGGGGTGACGACGGTCACGAGGCTCTCGAAACACGCATCGGGCCCGCCGCGGCCATCGCCGCGGTCAATGGCATCTATGGCAATCAGCTGACCGAGCGCGACAATCCGCTCGCCGGCGCGATGACCATCCGACACCACGGCAAACCCATCGCGCTGACGGCCGAGTCGCTAGCAGCCGAATTTCCGACGGCCACCGACCGAGTGGTCCTCTTCATCCACGGCTGGTCTCTTACCGAGCGGTCATGGTCTCGACAACCACGCGAAGGGCTAGAAACCCAGGACACCCGCAATTATGGCCAGCGGCTGCACGACGATCTGGGGTTCAGCCCGGTTCGTCTGCGCTACAACACCGGATTGCATATCTCGGTGAACGGCCGAACGCTCGCCGAAATCCTGGACCGGTTGCACGCACAGTGGCCGGTTCCGATCGCCGAGCTTGTGCTGGTGGGCCACTCGATGGGCGGGCTGGTGGCGCGCAGCGCCTGCCATTACGGTGCCCAGCAACAGCATGATTGGGCCGGTGCGGTGACTCATGTTGTGTGTCTTGGCTCGCCGCATCTCGGCGTCGACCTGGAAAAGGGCGTCAACGTCGCGTCGTGGGCGTTGGCACGGTTACCCGAAACCCGGGCCATCTCGGCCTTTTTGAATGCCCGCAGCGACGGGGTGAAGGATCTGCGCTTCGGCGCCTGCCTCGACGAGGACTGGTGCGACGGCGATCCGGATGAGTTCTTGCGCGATCGCTGCCAAGAGGCGCCGTTCCTGCCGCATGCCACTTACCATTTCGTGGCTTCGACCGTCGCACCGCCGCTGCTGGGGATGATCGCCGGTGATCACCTGGTGCGGTCGCCAAGCGCGGCTGGCCTCGGCAAGTCGCGGCAAGTGCCCTTTGACGCAGCGCATGGACTGACGCTGACCGGGTTGAACCACTTCGACTTGCTCAATCATCCGCTGGTCTATGCGAAGCTGCGCGAGTGGTTGACCCGGTCGCCGGCCGAAGGCTAGGACGTCGCCCGGCCGCCGGACACCGCCGCGATACGGCTCGCCACCTCGGCTGCAACGGCCAAGGTATCGGGGTCTTCGGCAGCGCAGTAACGATCGGCGGCTGTGTCGTAAACGGCACCGGCGATCGATCCGTGATCGGCCGACAACTCGACCACCTGCACCGGCCAGTCGTTGCGCCGTAGTGCCGAGGCAAAGTCGTGACTCGCCGCGACGGGAATGACCGTCGTCGGACAGACCGTGCAGCAAGGTAAACGGGCGAGCGTGCGCCGCGTTTGAGCTGGTTAGCCGGGAACTCGACCGAAGATCGGATCGGCGACCATGAACGCGCCGGCAAGGCAGACGGTGTGCGCGAAACCGATACCGAGCCGTCGCGCCTGGATCGTCAGCCCTGCCGCCGCAAGACCGCCCATCGACCATCCGACCAGTACGAGGCCGTCGGGTTCGGCAACCCGCTCCCGAGCGAAATGCACCGACCGCAGCAGGTCAGCGCGCCCGCCATCGTCGGCGTGCGAGTTCCAGTCGGGGACGATGACGCCCAAGCCATGGCCGACCAGCAGCTCGGCGAGTCGGCCGCACCGCGGCGCGGGCGTTGGCCTGCTGGCCATGCCACACCAGAACGGCGGGTTGCGCAGGTCCGCCGAAGACATCCACCAGCCGACCGGCGGCGTACTCGACGGTTTCCATACCCGCGCGGCTGCCCTACCGATTAAGACGTCACGGCTTCGGCGTCGGTGGTGCCCCGCCAATGAGGGAATTGAGGATGTCCAACGGCATGCCCGCCTCTGCCGGCGACTTGCCCGGGTCGGGGCTCGCCGCGTCGTTCTTCTGCCACGGCTGGCAACCGTCCGTCTTGAACGACTTGTCAGTCGGATCGATCCGGACCACCTGGGGCTTTTTGCTCATCGCGTTGTCGACCAGCGCCGGTTTGCCGTCAGTGCCGGGGCCCAGCCGTTTCCAGTAGCAGGTGCCGTCGCCGAGCGGACCGGCCGACGTGTAAGTGCCCGGCACGATGTCGGTTCCCACCGCGAAGGTGCCGTCGTGGTCCATCGTCGTCTTCGCGCCGGGTCCCGGCGGCGGGCCGGCCGGTCCAGGTGGCGGCGCGGGCGCGGGTGGATCGGCAGTGGCAAGGCCAGCGGCCGCACCCCAGCCAGCACAATGAACAGCGCCGCGGCGATCGCGGCTGGCTTCGACCTCACGAATAGCAGCATACGGTGTCGGCGCAGCCCACGCAGAAGCCTAATTTGCGCTGCTAAGCGGTTTTGGTCAGCAGCGGCAGTAACAGCCGACGGCGGGCGGTGTTGGCATCGGCGAAGGAGCGCAGTGCCTCGTGCACCGACCCGGCCGTGAAAAAACTGGATTCCTCGTGGGCGATAAGCAGCACCTGGGTGACTGCCTGACTGGGAATTACCGCCCACTCGAGTCCGGCCGCGCTGCAGGCTTCGTCGATGCGGTAAAGAAGCCGGAGGCCTTGCGCCGAGAAGATTCTGAAGGCCGGCAAAGTCGAGAACAATAGGCTTGTCCGGCAGGATGAAGCGCCGTACGTACTCAGTGACCCGGTCGACATTCGTCGCGTCGACTGCACCGGTGATCGTGACCACTGTTGCCAGGTGACGGCACTGCGCCCGCACCGCGGCGCCGTTGCAGTCGACTGGGAGATGGGCGTGACGTGGCGTGGAGGACGAAGCTGGCGTGTCAATCGAACCGGTCATCAGCGGGCCCCCGTTCTCAAACGCTATCGGTGTATTAGCCGGTCGAGGAATGTCCTCAACTTGTTTGAAACGCTAATTGGCTACTCTAAGGTCACTGGGAGCTGCCTTTAATACTTTGCTAAGAAACACAATTCAACGGCCCACTGCCGGCGCCATCTAGGTCAGTCGCTTGACCGACCCGACATAGCTGAGCGCGTGCTCGTAGATCTCCACGTTGTCGCGAGAAATCTTCCGCGTGCACCGGACGTTCGAGGAAGAACCGCAGCACGGGATTAAAGGCGTGATACGTCTCATGAAAAGTCACGCACAGTGGTGCCGTCGGGCTGCTCCGAGAGTTCGTGGTAGCCCTCGGCGCGCGACCACAGTGGCTTGCCGATCGCCACGTATCGCGAGATCGTGTTCAGCTTCGCCTCGGTGACGGTCTCCCACGAGCGTCCTCTACCACCCGAGAGCAGATACTTTGGCACCGGAAAAACGCAGGTACGGACCAGGCCCTCGCCGGCTTCGTCGCCTTCGTTGAGGATCTCCATGCTGCCGGTCGGCCACTCAACCACCCGTGGCCTGGGCGAATTCGGCGGCGCGGGCGGATGCAGCACCCGCCACACCTTCCTCGGGGCTGCGTCCACGTGGAATCGCACGGTGAAGGACTGCATCAGCTTTCGCCACCAGGCTGTCCCCAGGTGTCCCAGTAAGTGATGGTCTCCGCCGGTGGCCGCGCGGCCGGCCGGAAGTCCGTGCCGATCGTGTAAGCCACCGGGAACAGCGCGGCCTGGGTGACGGTGTCCGGGATTCCCAGCAGTTCGGCGACCTCCTGTTCCTTGGCCAAATGCATTGTCGTCCAGACCGATCCGAGACCGCGTGACCGAAGCGCAAGCAAGAAACTCCAGCCGGCCGGGATGATCGACGCCCACGCCGACGCGGAGGTCAACACGTTGGAGCTATCGATGCGGTTCTCCAGGCAGGGGATGACATGCACCGGAACTTGGCCGAGTGTGTCGGTAAGGCTGAACGCGCTGGCGTACACGCGCTGGGTTTGCGGATCCGACGTGTCCTTGGCTGCAAGTGCAAGATACTCAGCGCCGATGCTGCGATAGATCTCGGCGATCGCGGCGCGCTTGTCGGCGTCGGTGATCACCAGCCACCGCCAATCCTGCGTGTTGCTTGCCGTCGGCGCTTGCATCGCCAGTTGCATGCACTCGAGGATCACGTCACGACCGACCGGCCGGGTCAGGTCAAGACGTTTGCGTACCGACCGGGTGGTGGTGAGCAATTCGTCGACCGATGCGATATCCACTCTTCTCGACCGCCCTCTCAAACATGATGTCACTGCTCAGAGGTCGATCGCGCAGGACTGATCGACGCCGAGCACAGTCAACGAGCGCCCCAGACCAAGGAACACCGCGACACACAGTGTCAGATCGAGGATTTCCGGGTCGGTGAACTGTTCACGCAGCCGCCCGAAGAACGCGTCGTCGATCGATCCATGGTCACTCGCGAAACGCTCGGCGTACTCGATGGCAAGTCGTTGGCGCGGCGTGTAGCCGGGGTAGGTGGCGTAGGCCGCGACGTTCTCATAAAGCTCCGGTGCGACGCCCGCCTCGAGCACCGAATCCGCGCGGAAGTCCGAGCACGCGACGCAGTCGTTGATTTGCGCGATGCGCATCCTGGCCAGTTCCCGCTCGTCCGGCGGGCAGAGATGCTCTGCTGGTAGGCGCCGCGAATCATCCGCTCGACCATGTCGCCGAGTTGCGGCCGCAGCGTCCAAATCATCGCGGCCTCACCACCGGGGCCGTCCGGCACCTCGAGCCTGCGCCATGGGTGCGAGCAAACCAGATGTCTGGCTTGACTGTCCAGGTTGCGGCCCGTGGACAGGACAGCACGCCGGGATTACCGTCCGTCTGAGCGGAAGCGTTGCACGGTGCAGCATCGCGCGGGGAGGTTTCGGCATGCTCTTCATGCACGAGGTGCACAAGGTGCGGGGACGCGCTGAGGACGAATTCGAGGCTGCGTTTCGAGACGGCTGGATGCCCACGCTTGGCGCCGGGAATGAAGCCCGGCTGCTCTGGTACGCCAACCACGCTCACGGCAGCGGCCCCGCCTACACCGTCGTCACCGTGACCGCCATTCGTGACGGAGCAGCATGGGAGCGCCTGGCCCTACGGATTCAGAAAGGGCTTTGCGGCAGTGGATGCGCGAGCTCGACGAGCTCCGCCACGACGTCGAGGCCAAGCTCCTCGTGGCGCTTCCGTGGTCGCCCCTTCAGGATGTGTCATTCGACGAGGTGCCCGTCGATGGACGCGAACACGAGCTGACTCTCTACATGGAGGACACCATGTGGCCCTACCCGGACAAGTTCGCCGAATACATCGACCGCTGCGGTCAGGTGTACTCCAAGAGCCTTGACCGGCCGGCTTCGATGTTGACCATCCAGGCCGCGTTCCAGCCGGCTTTGGGCAGCCATCTGCGCCGTGAAGTGGTGCTGATGCAGCGCATCCGCCAACCGGAAGCGCTGCTCAACCTTCTTCGGACCGAAATCCCACCGGACTACCGCGCACCGGGAACCTGGATGTACGACGCTTTGGAGCTGCGCGATCAATGGACCAGCCGACTGCTTCGGACCTCCTCGTGGTCACCCCTGTATTGAGCCGCGCATGAACATCGGCACGATCATCGACGCCGCCGCTACCGGTGATCCCGACCGCGTCGCGCTCATTATCGGCAAGCGCGTCATCGGCTACGGCCAGCTGGCAGCGGCCGTCGAACGCTGCGCCGCCGGTCTGGCTGCCAATGGTGTGGCAGCCGGAAGCCCGCGTCGCCGTCGTCGACGGCGGCAGCCTGCTTTCCATCGCATCGGTTCTCGGCGCGGCGCGCATCGGTGCGGCGGCAGCGCTGATGAACCCCGCGCTCACCCCGTCAGAGCTGCGGGGCCTGATGCAGAATGCGGGGTGCGCCGACGTCGGGGTCGCGGGGGAGGCATACGCGGACCGGCTCCGTGAAGCGGGCGCGAGCGAGGCATTGACAGCCGCTGATCTATTGAGCGACAACCTGTTTCCTCCGGCGAAGACTGCTGCGAGGAGATCGACGACAGCGACGCCCTGGTCCTGTTCACCAGCGGCACCACCGGGCGCCCGAAGGCCGTCGGAATCACCAGCGGGCAACTGAGCGCGCGGATTCGAGGGAATTGCGCAACCGTTCCGCGCCGGACGCGGCGCCCACGGTGGCGATGATGTGCGTCCCCTTCTTCCACGTCGGCGGCTCGTTGGGCATGCTCGGCAGCCTGTACTCGGGCAACACCTCGGTCGTGCAAGAGCGATTCGACGCCGCAGAGTGGTTGCGGCTGGTGCAGGAACATCGGGTACGCACCGCATTCCTGGTGCCGACGATGCTCCAACGCATCCTCGACCATCCCGACTTCGCCGGCACCGACCTGAGCCCGCTGGTCGCCATCGCCTACGGCGCGGCGGCCGCGCCCGTCGCTTTGGTGCGCCGCGCGATGGCCGCCCTGCCGCATGTCGCGTTTGCCAATGTGTTCGGCCAGACCGAGACCCTCGGCGCCTACACGACCTTGTTGCCGGAGGATCACCGCGATCCCAACCGCGTGGGATCGGTGGGCAGGCCGCTGCCCGGGGTTGAAGTCCGAGTGGTGGATCCCGACACGGGGACCGACGTCGACGCGGAAATTGTCGGCGAGTTGTGGGTGAACACCAGTCCAGAACGTCAACGAAGGCTGGCTGCATACCGGTGACCTCGCACGCCAGGATGCCGACGGCTACATCTATCCCAGCGGCCGGGTCAGCGACACCATCAACCGAGGGGGAGAGAAGTTCGGGCCGATCGAGGTCGAGGACGCACTGCGCACTCATCCGGCAGTGAGCGACGTGGCGGTCGCCGGAATTACCGACGACGAGATGGGCCAGCGCGTGGGAGCCGCGGTGGTGGCTCGCCTGCCCGTGACGCTCGAGGAGCTGCGATCGCATTGTCGTGACGCGGATCGCCTATTTCAAGCTGCCTGAGCGGCTGATGATCGTCGACCGCATCCCGTACAACGAGACCGGCAAGGTCAACCGCCGTCAGCTCGCCATGTTGATCGCCGACGAGACGCTGAGCCGACCGAGAGGAGTCGCTGTGCTGTTCCTTCACGAGACCCACCGGGTCGTCGGCGCACGCGAGGACGATTTCGAGGCCGCCTACCGCGAAGGCTGGATGCCCACACTGGCGCAGGAGGACAACGCTCGGCTGCTCTGGTACACCAACCACGCTCACGGCATCAGGAATGGCGTACAACGTGGTCACGCTCACCGGCATCGCCGACGGCGCGGCGTGGGAGCGCCTGGCACGCCGTGCGCAAAGAGGCGATCTGGCGCCATGGATGCGCGAATTGGACAACCTGCGCCACGAGGTAACCGGGAAGATCCTGCTGCCGGTCGAGTGGTCGCCGCTGCAAGAAGTGGACCTGACGACTGTGCCCACTGACGGTGCAATGCATCCCCTCGAGTTTGTTCATGGAGGACACCGGATGGCCTTACGCCCCGCTGGACGACTACATCCGCTCGTGGGATGAGATCTACTACCGGGTGCTTTCCAAGGCCCCGCCAGGCAGACGAGTACTCGAAATCCAAGCCTGCTTCCAGGTGGCGCACGGAAGCCATAAACGCCGAGAAGCGATGCTATGGCAAAAGATTGACGCGACCAGCGA
Organism: uncultured Actinomycetota bacterium; assembly: GCA_963744835.1. Classification (GTDB taxonomy): domain Bacteria; phylum Actinomycetota; class Actinomycetes; order Mycobacteriales; family Mycobacteriaceae; genus Mycobacterium. The sequence goes on along the minus strand of CAVUVB010000002.1, from coordinate 974,249 downwards.
CTATGCGGCCCTTATGCATCTGCTGACAACTGACATCCCCGCCGAGCACCGCGGACCCGGCACCTACATGTTCGATGCGCTGAAATATCGCGATCAGTGGGAGAGTCGCTTGCTTCGGACGTCAGCGTGGTCACCCCTGTACTGATCGAGCACCAGAGCCGTTGTGTCGGTCCAGGATTTCTGTCGGCTCGCCGCCATTTCAGCGCACCATGTCAGCGGCCGGGCGAACATCGTTGATGAGTCCGATTGCCTCGCCGACGAACATGGCGGCGACGTCGAAGTCCTCGGCCGCGACAGCCTGCTTCAAAGGTTTCGATCTGCTTCGGGCAACGACGACCGCCATTCGGGCTCGTTGCCATGCCAGACGTCGAGAAGGAATTGCTCAACGCCCGCTCGTTGTACTCGGCGGGCCAATCCAGGCTGCCGCACAATGTCATAGACCCGCGTGCGGTAGGTGTCGTCCCCGACTGGCCTGCATGGCTCGATCCTGCGCCCTGCGGCGAAACCAAGCCTCGGGGGCAGGCCCAAAACCGGGTGCCCACCAGCACGCCGTCGGCACCGAGCGCCAGCGCGGCCGCCAGCCCACGCCCGTCGACGACGCCGCCCGCAGCCAACACCAGTGTTTCGGGCGAGCGTTCGGCGGCAAGGTCGACCACTTCGGGCACCAGCGTGAAAGTCGAGCGGACAGTCATGCCATGCCCACCGGCCTCGCCGCCCTGGGCGACCAGGATGTCCGCGCCGGCGTCAAGCGCCTGATGCGCCTGGTCGAGCGTCTGCACCTGGGCGATCAGCGGAACACCGGCCGCACGGATGCGGTCGGCGAACGGCTGCAGGTCACCGAACGACAACATGATCGTCGCCGGTTGCCGCTCCAGCGCCTCGATCTAGCAGCTCGGGCTTGCGGGCCAGACTCCAGGTGATGAAGCCGCATCCGACCCGTGTCCCCTCGGCGAGGCCGAATTCACGCCTGCAGCCAGTCCGAGTCGCCATAGCCGCCGCCAATGAGGCCCAGGCCGCCGCCCGATGTCACGGCTGCGGCGAGCCGGCCACCCGAAATCAGTGCCATCGGCGCGGACAGAATCGGATATTCGATGTTGAAGAACTCGGTGAGACGGGTCTTCGGTGATTTGCGCGACATGGCGGCACTCACTTGAGCTCTTCGGTCAGGAACTGTGCCCGACCGTAGCCGAAAGACCAGTCTGCGTCGCCGTTGTCGGTGATGGAGATGACCAAGTCGGCCGAGTCGAGCCCACATCGTTCGGCGAGGTTGGATGCCACCAGCTGATAGAACCGTTGCTTCATCTCGCGCGATCGGCGCCGGCTCACGACATGTAGAACCACCAGCCGAGACGAGCGCTCGATGCCGAGACCGGTATCCCAGGCGACGATCTCGTGGGCGGGGTGGGTGCTCACCACCTGGTAACGGTCGCGTGGCGGCACCCCGAACGCTTCGACGACGGCGTCGTGCATCGCGTCCAAAAGCGCCTGGATTTCGGCAGGCGTACGACCCTCGATGAGGTCGACATACAACAGCGGCATTGATTTCTCCCGTATGGTGGCGCGTGGTCGCGGGCAGGGCGCGCCCGTGTGATTTGACGCTAGACGCGCAAACATCAGCTGTGAACTGCCGCCCGCCGATGTTTGACCAGGTGATGCATTGATTCTCAGGAGCCACACCGGCTCGCCGACTCGCCATTCGGGCAAGCACACTGATACCCTCCCATCGCCGTCGTTTGTCAGGTCGCGCGGAGTCAAACCGCCCGGACAGTCGGCGCAGCAGCACAGATGAAGGCAGTGGCGAATGACCGTGCCTGACCGAAAGAGTGTTGTGCGCAGCGGAGAGATCAAGGCCCTCACCGGACTTCGCATCATCGCCGCCGTGTGGGTCGTGCTATTCCACTTCCGCCCGCTGCTGAGCGACGCGGCGCCCGGATTCCGCGACGCGCTTGCGCCAGTGCTCAACTGCGGAGCGCAAGGCGTCGACCTGTTCTTCATTCTCAGTGGGTTCGTGCTGACCTGGAACTACCTCGACCGCATGGGCTGGTCTTGGTCGACCCGCGGCACCCTGCATTTTCTCTGGCTGCGGCTGGCCCGAGTATGGCCGGTCTATCTGGTCACCTTGCATCTCGCCGCGCTGTGGGTGATCTTCACTCTGCATGTCGGTCACGTGCCGTCGCAGGACCTCGAGCAGTCTCAATGCGGTCAGCTACGTGCGTCAGATCCTGCTGGTCCAGCTGTGGTTCCAGCCGTACTTCGACGGTTCGAGCTGGGACGGGCCCGCGTGGTCGATCAGCGCCGAGTGGCTGGCCTATCTGTTGTTTGGCCTGCTGGTGCTGGTGATCTTCCGCGCGTGCGCACGCGACGAGAGCGCGGAGCCTGATGTGGCTGGCGATCGCCGCCTCATTGCCCCCGGTGGTGATGGTGCTGCTGAGCGGCCAGTTCTATACACCGTGGAGTTGGCTGCCACGCATCGTCATGCAATTCATCGCCGGCGCCCTCGCTTGCGGCCGCCGTGCGCAGATTGCGGCTGACCGATCGCGGCCGCCGCGTCGCGGGCTACGCTTCCCTGCTACTGTTCGCCGCCATTGTGGGCGTGCTCTACTGTTTCGACGCACATCCGCTGCACGGTGTCTGCAAGACACCGGCGGGCTGGTCGACATGCTGTTCGTACCGCTGGTGATGACGCTGGCGATCGGCGCCGGCAGCCTGCCGGCGCTGCTGTCCACCCGGCTGATGGTCTTCGGCGGGCAAATCTCGTTTTGCGTGTACATGGTGCACGAGCTGGTGCATACGGCTTGGATATGGGCCGCCGCGCAGTTCCAGCTCACCCTGCAAGGCGATGCGTCGGGAAATTGATCGTCGCCGGACTGCTCGCGATCACCTTGGTTATCTCGGCCGTGCTGTTCTACGTCGTTGAAGAACCCGCTCGCCGCTGGATGCGCCGGATGGTCGACGTCGGCGGCCCGAACGCGACGCCCTGGAGATCCAGCGCTCGCAGCCGCCGACCGGCAAGCTGCAATCCGTTGACCGCGCCATGGAAGCGCGCCCGAAGTCGATTTCGGCGCGCGCAGGGTAAGCATCGACGCCGGAAGCGAACGATGCTGCGCCACAGACTGATCAAGTACGATCCGCTGTGGCATTGGGACCTTCGGTGTTCCGTGCCCGTCGACGAAGTGGGGGGCCTCACCTGCGCTAACCGGCTCCTGCTCGGCGTTTAGCCCGTACGATGCCGCAGACGGGGAGGACGGTGGAGGTAAGCAGTGGGTCGTCTAGCCACGTTCGTCATCTCCCTGGCCCTTGTCGTCGGATTTCTCAACCACCACCGCACGGCCCCGCCCGGCCATACCAACCGGCAGCACGGGGAACCCCGATCGACCATGTCGCGGTAATCGGCGACTCCTATACGACCGGCACGGACGAGGGCGGGCGGGGGTCGAATGCCTGGACCACGCGCACCTGGCTGACGCTGGCTCACCAGGGAGTGCAGATCGTGCCCGACGTCGCATCCGAGGGCAGAGCCGGCTACGTCGTGCGCGGTGACCACGGCAGCGTTTTCGAGGATCTGACCATCAGAGCAGTCCATCCCGACGACGCGCTTGTGGTCTTCTTCGGCTCCCGCAATGACGAGGGCGTCGATCCCATGCAGATGGCGGGCATGGCACACGACACCTTCGATGTGGCGCGCCGCATCGCGCCGTCATCGAAGTTGCTAGTGATCGGCCCACCCTGGCCGACCGCCAATCCGCCGTTCGACGTCCTCTATGTCCGCGACACCCTCAGCGACCAAGCCCGCAACGCAGGGGCAACGTTCATCGATCCGATCAGCGAGGGCTGGTTCGTCGGCAGGCCCGACCTGATCGGCCCCGATGGTGTGCACCCCAACGACGCCGGACACGCTTATCTGGCAGAGCAGATCGCTCCACTGATAGCGGCCCAGTTGTCCAGGCGCCGAACTTACTGAACTGTGTACACGCACTCCCCGCGTTTTGTGCATGCGCGTCCCGGGTATCACGAGCTCAGCCTGATGAGATTGGGGATTTTGCATGAGGTCTGAAGCTCGGACGACGATGGCACTGTTCGGCGGTGCGGCCATGCTGGTGTTAGCAGTCGGCTGCGGTGGCGGCCACAAAGGCGGCCCGACGACCACGACAACGACGACGACCACGTCCCCGTCGTCGAGCGCGGCTCCGGTGCCTGGCGGCGGCGGGAACGGTGGCGGTCCCACCGGCGGCGGCGGCCCGGGCGGCGGTGGCGGCAGCATTCCCGGCGGTCCCACCGGCGGCGGCGGACCGGGCGGTGGCGGCGGCAGCATTCCCGGCGGTCCCAGCGGCGGCGGCGGACCGGGCGGTGGCGGCGGTTGCATCCCCGGCGTCGGCTGCGGTGGCGGCACGCCGTAATTGGCTCGTTAGTTGAACTGGCAGCGGGTTGCGTGACAGGTTTAAGGTTCTCCGCAACTCGACTGCTAGGGGACTGGTATGGCCAAGCTCAGGTTTGGGTATTTCATCGCGCCGTTTCACCGGGCGGGCACTAACCCGACACTGGCGTTGCAGCGAGATCTCGAATTCATCGAACACCTCGATGCGGTGGGGTTTGACGAAGTGTGGCTGGGCGAGCATCACTCGGCGGGCAGCGAGATCATCAGCTCACCAGAGATTTTCATTGCCGCTGCCGCGGAACGGACTAAGCGGATCCGGCTCGGCACCGGCGTCATCTCGCTCTCGTATCACAATCCGCTCTGGGTCGCCGACCGGTTGATGCTGCTGGATCACCTCACGCACGGTCGAGTGATCGGCGGGGTGGGGCCGGGCTCGCTGCCCTCGGATTCCGCCATGATCGGACTCACTCCCACCGACACCCGCGAACTCCTCGAGACCAACCTCGACATCCTCGTCCGCCTGCTGGCCGGCGAGACCGTCAGCGCCAAAACACCGACACACGAACTTTTCGACGCCCGGTTGCAGCTGGCCCCGTACTCCGACGGGGGGATTCCGCTGGCGGTGGCGGCGGTCGCGTCGCCGACCGGCGCGCGGCTGGCTGGCAAACACGGCATCGGCCTGCTGTCCATCGGGGCGACGCTGATAGTCGAAGGTTTCGATGCGCTCGCCTACCACTGGGACATCGTCGAAGAACGCGCCGCGGCCTTCGGCACACAGGTCGACCGCAACAACTGGAGTCTGGTAGGGCTTTTCCATGTCGCCGAGACCGAAGCGCAGGCTCGAGAAGAGGTGAAGTTCGGCATCGAGCCCTGGTTCCGGTACTTCCAAAAGGTAGCCGCATTCCCGCAAATGACCATGCCGGGGGATCAGCTCGACGAGATGATCGACGTCATCAACAACACCGGGGCGGGTGTCATCGGCACGCCGCAGCGGGCGCGCGCCCAGGTTCAGCGGGTCTGGGATCAGTCCGGCGGGTTCGGCTGCATGCTGCATATGGGCCACGAGTGGGCCAATCCGGCCGCAACCAAACGGTCGGCGGAATTGTTCGCCGCTGAAGTGATGCCACACTTCCAGGGCCAAGCCCAGCCGACACTGGATGCCGCTGCGCGGGCGGGCCAACAGCGCGACGAGCTGGCACAGACCCAGCTGCAGGCCGTCGAGCACATGACCAAGAAGTATCAGGACGAAATCGGTTCGAAATAGCCAAGTTTGGACCTCAAGGCACCGTGATCCCAAACCACTGCGCCAGCACGCCACGAAGTTCATCAACTCCTGGCTTCGGCTCGGATGATGCCCACGCCACATAACCATCCGGACGCACCAGCATTGCCGTGGCTGACAGATCACCGACCGGACGTCCCGCGGCGACGGTGATCTGCTCTGCGATGCCAGCGAAGGCGGCCGCGACGACAGCGTCGTCGGTCAGGTCGATCAGCAGCGGTCGCCCGTCACGGGCCAGTTCCGCTACCCGGCGTGTTCCCCCGGCGGTCGCCACCGCGAAGTCGGGCGCCCAACGCCCGGCCAGCGGATGCGCATTAGCGCCCACGGCGTACCGATTGTCGTTGCCGGACACCAGATCACTGATGCGGCTGACGGTTTCGGGATCCGCCAGCAGCTCGGCGAAAAGTTCTCGCAGCGCAGTGACTTCGGTCCCCGGCCTGATGAGCGCCAACTGGGCACGGCTATGCATGATCACCCGCTCGGCGGCGGGTCGGCGCTCGGCCTCATAGGTGTCGAGCAACCCAGGCTGCGCGCCATCGGAAATCACGGCAGCTAGCTTCCAGCCGAGGTTCACCGCGTCCTGCAAACCCAGATTCAGTCCGGGGCCGCCGAGCGGGGAGTGCACATGCGCAGCATCGCCGACCAGGATCACCCGGCCTGAAATGTAACGCGATGCGATCCTCGAGTTGATGCCATAGAAGCGGCGCAGATCCAAAGGGGTGTCTGGCGATATCGGCCGCAGCGGTACGTCGGCGCCGAGCACGCGTTTCACGCTGGCCTCGATCTCGGCCAGGCTCACCGGCGTTTCGTCGTCATAGTCGTCGATGCGGTCTTCGCGAGCCGAACTGTCCAGTTCGAGAGTGATGACCATCGCCCTGCCGCCTAATCGACGGTAGGCGAAAACGCCATGTTCGGCTCGATAGAACGGCGTCGGCGGGACTCGACCCCACCCGGGCACCTCGAGCGCTCCGCTGACCGGATCGACCCAGTCGTCCGGCGGGGCCACTCCGAACGCCATCCGGGCCACCGCGTCATACGAAGTCATTCCCGGGAATTCGATGCCCGCGAGCTTGCGGGTCTGGCTGGTGCCGCCGTCGGCGCCGACCAGATACTTCGCCGCGAGCTCATAATCACCATCCGGACCGGTGACATGCACGGTGACGCCGTCGGCGTGCTGGTCGAAACCCGTCAGCCCGTGGCCCCAGCGAATATCGACCTCGCACTCGCCGGCGCGCTCGGCAAGGACTTGCACAAGGCGGGGCTGTTGCACGGCGACCATATAATTTTGGGTATCCGCCGTCCCCGCTAGATCCAGCGTCAAAGCCGCAAACATGGCCCAAGGCGACGGTTGCGGTGGGTCATCGGTCCCCGCCAGGACTCTGTAGAGACCTCGATGGTCGAGAATCCGAACCCCTTGGCCGGTCACGCCGTTGGCGCGCGGTTCCGGGTTAGGCCCCGGCAACGGGTCCACCACGATCGGTCGGATACCGGACAGCGCGAGCTCACAGGCCAGCATCAGGCCGTTCGGGCCGGCGCCGGCGATGACGACCTCATTCATCGGAGTTCCGCCGTGGAAACCCTCGGCTTCGGCCGGCAGAGGAAACACCGCGTTCCTGCTTTCGAGGTGTTGTCGGTGTAGGTCTATGAACCGTGAACCTCAACTCTGTTCTCCTGCTGCATAGGGGCGACCGGGTTGGAATCCGCCGGCTTAAGCCCGTGGAGGACGTCAATTAGCCCAGCTTACTAGTATGCGGCGGGTGCGACAACGACGAGCGGTCGGCTCAGACCGACTGCAGGATGGCGGTCGCGACGGCCAGGCCCAGGCCGATCACCGCCGGAATTGTGTCGGCGACGCTGTCGGATGCGCGCACGTGAAAGACGATGGCTCCCAAGACAAGCAGAGCAAGGCCGACCGCGGCAGCGACCCCGATCGGCGCCCACACCAGGCCCACCAGCACACCGGCGACGCCGGCCAGCTCGAGTAGCCCGATCACCCGCCACTGGGCCGGCTTTACGCCGAAATGGTCGCGGATCGCCAGCGATTGCCGAAGTCCGACAACCTTGATCAGGCCGGCGAACCCGAAAAGTGCGGCCAGCAAGGCCGTCACGACCACCTTGGCGATCATGACTACACCGTAATACTCAGCTGTTAAGACCGGTGGCGGATGCGAACGCGCGGAGTTCTCGTTCGATGTCGGATCCGGCTGGCTGGTAGGCAACTTCGGTCACACCGCGCGCACCGAGTTGTTCGACGCTCTGCGATACCTGCCCCGCCGTGCCCGTCAAAGCGGCTGCGCTGACAAGGGGAAGAAGGTCGGCGACGTGCGGTTCGTCGCTCGGGTTGGCTTTCACCAAGTGCCCTTGGTGGATCGCGAGATGCCGCTCGGATTCCGGGTAGGCCTCGATCGCTCCGCGCCAGCCGCGCCCGCCTGGTAGCGCGTCAACCGCCGCGGCGCCGCCGCGCTCATAGACGGCGTGATACATCACCACGGCGGCGGGTCCGATCGCGTCGGCGACCCGGGCCGAGGTCAGCTCCTCACCCTCGCCGAGCACGGTGCCGAAGCACAGCAACGCCCGCCAGTCGGCCACCTTGACGGCATCGGGTTGCGGGACAGCCCCAGAGAACACGCCGTCGCCGAGGTCGGCCGCCACCGCCAGCCCCTTCGGGCCGTCCGCGCCGATCAGGATAGGGACGTTGATCGGTCGCTCCGCGCCGAAGCCGGGCAGGTGCAGCATGCGGATTTGTGCTCCATCCCATTCTGCGGTTTCGCCGGCCAGCAGAGCCTTCAAGCACCTGACGTATTCGGCGACCTGACGCCACGGCATGGGCCGCTTGCCCAGTGCGAACCGGCCGGTGAAGCCCGAGCCGATGGCCACCGCGACGCGACCGGGCGCCTGGTCGGCGAGTTCGGCGATCGCGGCGGCGTTGACCATGGGATGGCGCAGGCTGGGTACCAGCACGCCCGGCCCGAGGCCGATGCGTGATGTGCGTTCGGCGCAGCGCGCAAGGATCATCCAGACATCGGGATAAAGGGCGGGGGAGTCGTAGAGCCACGCGCGGCGGTAGCCCAGCGATTCGGCCAGCTGCACGTGCTGCGGGGTGTCCGATGAGGTCGCGAAGGCACAAGAGATGTCCATACCCGGACCATACTCAGCCCGCCGATCAGGAATCAGTCACCAGCCCCTTGACCTGCTGGTAATAAATGATCTTGCCGCCGCCGGCCCAATTGCCTTCTGGGACTTCGTGAATCAGCGTCCACACGTGCAACGCCCGCGGCCCTTCTGGCTCGATTCCTGCCGCCGCGCAGACAGCGGTGTGCACGTCGGCCGCCAGCTGTTCCTTGCGGTCTTTAGACAGCGCACCTTCGAACACCGTCATCTCGACGCGGAAGCGAGGTGCGCCAGCTCCGCGGCCGCCCACCGACTGCGCAGCCGCGTCCAACGCGTGCAGGTACACCAGGGTGTTGTCCCGCAGGAACGGGGTGTCCGGGGCGCGTTCGGCCCGCAGCAGCGCGGTGACCAGCTCGTCGGTCAGCCGGCCGAGCGACTGGTCGTCCAACGACCCGCGCACGTACGTCAGGTCGATCATCGGCATTGTGCTATCTCCTCACAGCTTTCGTAGCCCGCGCACGACTTTGACGTAGGGCGCGGTGGCCGCAGCGCTCTTGCGCAGACTCGGTTGAATCGCACCGGCGTTGCCCACCACCACATGGCGCAAACCATGGTCGCGGAACTCGGCCATTTGGTCGATGACCTCGTCCGGTGTCCCCACCGCGAAGAGCTCTTCGACCAACGATCGGGGAGCCTTCGCGGCGTATCCGAGCGCTGTCTGCTCGTCGATTGCCTGCGGCATGAGATCCTGCACCCCGGTGAACTCTGCCCCGAGTGGGTGTTCGGCGCCGTGGCGGGCCCAGTCTTTGGCGGGGGAGTTGAGCGTGAACACCTTGGCGATGTCGGATTCCACGACCTCGTCGATTTCGTCGCGGGATCGGCCGGTCACAATGAACCGAATGAGGGCAGGGGTGACGGCAGTGGGATCACGCCCGGCGTCCGAAGCCGCAGCACGCACAATCTTGAGTTGCTCTCCGTATTCGCCTGCCCGCGTCGTTCCCGGGAACCAGCCGTCGGCGTATCGTCCGGTGGCCCGCATCATCCGCGGCCCGTGGGCGGCAATCCAGATAGGAGGCCACTTGCCCCGGTATGGCGGCAGCGCGAAAGTCGCCTGATGCAACGGGAAGAACGGCGAGTCGCGAGTGACCAGCTCGCCGTTAGAGTTCCACAACGCGCGAATGGTGGCCACGGCTTCCTCGAAGCGTGCCACTGGTTTGGACCAGTCAACGCCGTAGGGTGCGTTACTTTCCCGCTCGCCGGTGCCGATGCCGAGGACCGCGCGGCCGCGGGTGAGCAGGTGCAGGGACGCGGCGGCCTGTGCGGTGACGGCGGGATTGCGCCGACCGGTGTCGGTGACCGCCACGCCCAGCTGCATCCGGCCGAGCTTGTTGCGGCCGGCCAGGTAGCCCAGGATCGTCCACGGTTCGAGGTGCGCGTCCATCTTGGGGATCAGCCGCGCCGCGCCAACGTGCTTCGGCGTCCACATCGACGGCGGTAGCACCGAGTTGAGGTGGTCGGCCACCCAGAACGAGTCGACGCCACAGGCCAAGCCGATCGCGTAGTCAGCATGAACCAGCGGCTTCGGCCCGAACCGCGAATTGATCGTATTGTGCATGACGCCAACACCGATACGGCCCATCGTCGTTCACTCCTCGGTAGGGTTCAAAGATGGCGGGGATAGCAGAGCTGGTGCCGGTACTGCCTGCACATCGGTTCGACGAGGCCGCGCTGGCCCGGTATCTGCGCGGACGGCTGCCTGGCTTCGACGGCGAGCTGCAGATTCGTCAGTTCCAGGGTGGGCAGAGCAACCCCACTTTTCACCTGCGCACCGCCGGCGGCGACTACGTTCTGCGCAAGAAGCCGCCCGGCAAGCTGCTGCCTCGAGCCCATGAGGTGGAGCGCGAGCATCGCGTGATGGCCGCGTTGGCCGAGACGGACGTGCCGGTACCGCGCATGCTGCTGCTGTGCGACGACGAAACCATCCTCGGCACACCGTTTTTCGTGATGGATCATGTTCCGGGGCGGGTCTTCCCCGACCGGGTCATGCGCGAAGAGACGCCCGCGCACCGCGCTGCGGTCTATGAGGATCTGGCCCGCGTGCTTGCCGCGCTGCATCGGGTGGATTGGCGCGCGGTGGGGCTGGAAGGCTTCGGCCGGCCCGAGGGGTATATGCAACGTCAAGTGGCACTGTGGACTCGTCAGTGGCAGGCCGCGCGGATGGAGGACATGCCGGCGATGGATCTGCTGGCGCAGTGGCTGCCCGAGCACCTGCCGGCTGAGGAAGCGCCGTCGTGCATCGCTCACGGCGACTATCGTCTGGGCAACGTACTGCTGCACCCGACCGAGCCGCGGGTGGTGGCAGTGCTGGACTGGGAACTGGCGACGATCGGCAACCCGTTGGCCGATCTCGGGTATTTCTGCGTCACGTACCACGTCTCGGGAGGACCCGGTGGTAGAAGCGGGGTGGCCGGTGAGTACCTCACTGGCACCGGAATTCCCGATCAGCAGGCCTTCATCGAAAGCTATTGCAGGCATGCCGGCCGCAAGCTGCCGGATTCGCTCGATGTCTTCGTGGTGTTCTCGATGTTCCGGCTCGCCTCTATCACCGCCGGAGTGTGGCGACGGGGCCTGGAGGGTAATGCGGCCGATTCGCGCGCCGGTACCGACGAATATCGCGACCGCTATCGCGGTATGGCCGAGACTGCCTGGGAATTGGCGCAAATGTTGTCCGTCTGACAAGCATTCACCCGGACAGTTTGGGCCACCGGAAGCGGTGCGCACCCCCATAAAGTAGCGAATGATCAAGCGCCCCTTGACGAAAGCCAGCTAGATCACCGCCACCGTGATTGGCATGCTGGCCACTGCAGCAGCGCCGCGGGTATGACCGGTTGCCAGCCACCACGACACGATGGTGGCCGCGGACAACAGAATCCACGCATGTTGACTGGTTATAGACCGGCGAAGTAGAGGCCCAGCAGCAGCGCGAACAGCGCGAGGACCCATCCGCTGGTAGTGGCCTTGAGCCAGACGGGCGCGTGGCGGACTTCCATGAAATGCCGGATCACCAAGTGGGCTTTGACTGCCGCGATCAGCAAGACAACCGTGGTGACCGTGTTGTTGATCTGGTGGGAGGCTCCGCCCTCGAGGGCGATCCACGATGATGCGATGGTGACTGTCGTGAGCAGTGCCCACACGATCGTCAGTGGATTGCGGATCAGTGACGTCATCTCCTACCTCATCAAGTAGAGCAAAGCGAACAGGACCAGCCACAAGACATCGACCATGTGCCAGTAGGTGGCGCCTGTCTCGACGAACGAGATCTTGGGTTTCCCTGGTGTTTTCAGGTTGCGGATCACGAAGCACATGATCACCAGGCCGAGCAAAACGTGGCACAGGTGGATTCCGGTCATCACGTAGTAGTACATGAAGAACAGATTGGTTCCCGGCGTCAGACCAGCGCTGATTTCGGGGATCCACTCGAACAGTTTTAGCAGCGGGAAGGCTGCACCGAAGGCTAGCGCGGTCCAAAACCGCCGGACGGCATCGGCTGTGTTTCCGGCGCGAGCCGCCGCAGTGCCGAGCGCCACAAAGAGTGAACTTGTCAGCAGCATGACGGTATTGATGGCGCCGATGTCCAGGTTGAGCCGAGCCTGGCTGGAGAGGAAGAGCTCGTGATTCTGGCCCCGGAAGTACATGTAGCCAACGAAATAGACGCCGAAGATGAGGAAGTCACCGATGACGAAAAACCACATGCTCGATTCGCCAGGAACATGGCCGCGTGCGCCAGCTGCCCGTTGAGACTTGTCGACGCCGGTAGCAGAACCTTCAGCAACGTCGGTCATGCGCTCGTTCTCGACGTGGTCTCGGGGGCAGCAGGATGTGGCTGATGCGGTGCGTTGTCGAGTTCGGCCTCCGGTTGGCTCTTGATCGCCCTATAGATGCACACGTACACGATGAACTGCCACGAGACGTAGAGCGTCATCGCGAACCAGAAGGTCATCAGGCCGTTCCAGGCGAAGGGTCCCGACTTGGCGATCCAGACCGGTGCAGCCATCAGCTCGGTCACGTATTGCCAAATGGTGTAGTAGCCCAACCACTTCGGCAGAATGTTGTTCTCATCGAGGATGATCGCCAGACCGAAGGCCATCCACATGACGCAAAAGCATCCCAGCGAGCCGATGAACGCCAGGTAGCCGAAGTCGTAGAGCATCGTCAAGACAGCCGGGCTGTAGCCGGGGCGAAATGCGCCGAGACCGAAGCAGAACATCGGGAAGAGCATGCCCACGATCGCGCCGGTGATTGCGCCGATCATCATCGAATAACGGAAGGCAGGGCTGACCGACATCCGCTTGACCTGCATCAGATAGCAGGCGTTCGACACCGGCGCGAGCCCATAGGCCAGCGTCAGGATCACGCACGCGATCAACAGGTTGTGAGAATGCATGAAGTCGACGATGTGCGGTGTGGGGCTGCTCGGTGACCGCGGCGGCATCATCCAACTCAACGGCACAAACACCACGCCGAACACGTTGAAGAAGAATGGCACCGTCCAAAACGCAATCCACTGGTCGAGTTTGCGATTCTTCGGCCGCGACGGTGTCTGTTCGGCGGGGGTTGTCGGGGCTTTGGGGGCCTCAGCCACGCTGCCGCTCACGCGAGAACCACCCGATCGTCGCCCTGGTGTTTCACAGCACGCAGGAGCGCCCAGAACATCACTGCGATGTAGACGACAAAGGTCGCCAGCCGCAACGTGAATGACAGGGCGCCGTTCCAGGCGAGTGGACCCGATTTGTAGAGGATCGAGAACGCGCCGGGGGCCAGCAGCCCAACGGTCGCGACGTTGAAGTGCGCCACCCAGCGCGGAAAGATCGGCTCGGGACGATCATCGAGGTAGACGCTCAGTGCGAAGCACAGGTTCTGCACCATGATCGTGCCGACCGGCGCGATGAAGAAGAACCACGCCATGTCATTGAGCAGACTGATCAGCTGCGGGTCACGGTCTGGCCTGAAAGCGGCCATCCCCCAGCAATAGTCAGCGAGGATGAATGCCGTCGTGCCGACACCGACGCAAATTATATATGCATAGGTCAGGACTGTGCTCGATGTTGCGACCCGAGAGATCTGCACGGCGGTCACTGCGAATAGCGGAACCAAAGAGCACGCAATCAGGTTACAGAGGATTGCCACCCCCAGGATTCCCGTGACGTTGCCCCGGAAGAACGCGGCCACCTGATCGGGCGTCAAGGTCGGCGACAGCGGTGGTGAGAACACCGGAAACACAAGGTAGGCAACCACAAACAACGCCACCGCCGGAGGCGCCGTCCACAATAGGATGCGTTGACCTCGAGTGTTCATCGATGCCGTCCCCGCCTCACCTGATCCGAACTCACCTGCCTGACGGTGACCGCCGCGGTGAGGTTTCTGCATGGCGCCTCCATAGCCAAGGGGTAGCCGATCGGCTACTGCGACAATAGATGATCCACCACAATGACAGCAAGGGTTTCGGCCCCAGCCGTTCGCAGGGGGTTAGTCGGGCAGCTTGAACATGCGTGCGGTGAGGTGGATCAGCACCGAGCGCAGCGTGTCGTCGTCGATGTCGTCGACGAGGGGATTGATCACCGTGCCCGCGATCGCGCCGGAGAACAGCGCCGCCGAAATTCGCGCCTCGGTGTCGTCGGCCTCGTCGAGCAAGATCGCATACAGGCGGGTGATCAACTTGCGGAACGGCTCGTGCTCGCCCAGCAGCCGCACCATCACCGGGTCGTTCTGCAGCGTCCTTACCCAGCGGCGGCGCTCGACTGCCATCCCGACCACTTCGGTCAACAGCACTTTACGGGCGCCGATCGAGTCCGCCTGGGCTTCGGCCGCTTCCAGCGCATCCTCGAGCGTGGCGAGTTCCATCCCGGCGACCGCGATGACGATTTCTTCTTTGGTCTTGAACTTGTGGTAGACCGCCGCCTTGGTCACCCCAACAGCGTCCGCGATCATCTGCAGCGACGTTCCGCTGACCCCGTGGTCGGCGAACAAATCCAGTGCCGCGTGCAGGATGCGGCTCTGCGCAGGAGTGCGCCGGACCTCGCCCAGCAGGCGTCCGGCGTGGGGCTCCTCGTCTAACACTGGTTCAGGCTAGCTGAGCCCGGCCGAGCGCCCTCGATCTCACAGGCAAGCGCTAAGCACTACCAACGTTGGAGCTAGTGACCCAGCGCAACCTTGGCTGATGACTATCACGACAGGACACCTTCGCCATCAACGTCGCCGTGCCGTGAGGGTGGCAGTCGCCGTAGCCAGCGGGGTCGCTGTGCTCGCGCTATTCGCCACCGCATGGCCCGGGGGCGCCGAACCGACGGTCACGTCCGGGCAGGTGCGCCTGGTGGACCAGACAGTTGCGTTACCGCCGAACGTTGCCACCGCATTACCCAGCTGGGTGATGCCACTGCTGCAGCAGGTCGACGACTCCAGCGGCGATGATTCCAGCGTCGACACCGACGACTCCACCGCCAGCACAACCGACAACGAGTTGCAGCAACAGCTACTCCAGCAACAGCAGGATCAGGACGAGGCCCAGTTATCGGAAAACAACGCGATCCAGTCGATGATCCAATCCGAACAACAGGCCGAATTGCAGAACGACCAGGCCGAGCAGCAGTTCACCCAGGACGAGCTACAGGCTCAACAAACCGAGCAGGAAGCCGACTAGTAGTCGCTCGGGCCCGACCCGCCCATACACTGACCCATCGTGGGCATTCTGTTTGGCTTCGCGCCGTGGATCGTCTATTGGGTGCTTGTCGGTAACGTGCCTTCCCTTGCCGCAGCGTTGGTCGCGCTGGTTTTCGCGCTCACCGGGCTGGTCGTCGGGCGCGCAACACGCACACCCGGGCGAACGCTCGAAACCGGAGCCGTCGGAACGTTCTTGGTGCTAACGGCCGTGACCCTGCTGCTGAGCCGGTCGTTTATCGAGCAGTGGGCTCTGCCGCTGAGCAACGCGGGGATCTTCCTGGCGGTCCTGACCGGCCTGCTGACCGGCAAGCCCTTCGTACATGAGTTTGCCGCGGCGGGTCAGCCGCCCGGGGTGGTCGAAAGCGATCTGTTCGGCCAAATCACGCGGCGGCTGACGTGGATCTGGGTTGCGGTATTCGCCGCCATGGCGGTGTCATCGGCAGCTGCACCGATCGTGCGGGGCGGCGCGACGATTCTCGACACCACGACACCGCTGTCGTTCGTCTGCTACTGGGTTCTCCCAGTCATTCTGTTCGGCCTGGGGGCGCTGGCGACCAAAATCCTGCCCGACCGGATGACCGCCGGGGCCGGAGACATCGTCCGGAAGACCTCATTCGTTGCCTACGGCGAAGCCACCATCGATGAGCTGTACTACCTGGCGCAGGAGCACGCCAACCGCGAAGTCGGTGCCGGACAGGAGGCCTACAACGTCAAGGTCGGCAGCATGGGGACGCCGCTAGTGGGCGACGACACCCGACAGTCATGGCCGTCGACGTACAAAGTGCGCCCGTCACGCTAAAGACGCGCACCCCAGAAGTGCGGCCGATGTATAGGGAAGGGAAAATCGATGGGAGTCCACACAACGTCCTGCAGTGTGCGGCTCTCGTCGACATAGACGTAATGCAGTTCGTCCCCGAACCCACACACGAACGGTCCTAGACCTTGCGGCGCACTCGAGCAAACGATCGACTCGTTTTGCGCCATCGGGTATGTCCCGTTGATCTGCCGCAGATTCCATTCTCGGAATTCGCTTGTCTCGACTAGGTAGACATCTTGGATGTTCCCCTCCACGTCGAGGTAGACGAAGTGCAATTCATTTGACTGCACCGTGTCAAGGTAGGTGGTGTGGGCGCAGACAAACCACCAGCCCGTGTTCATTAACGGCGGGGCTTCGGGACAAACGATCGAGTCGCCCGGCAGGTTCGGTGCGCCAGTACTGACGATCTGCTGCAACGCCCATTGAGACTTCGGGGGCTGCTTGGTGCTGTCGAAGTACCAGTCCTGCATTCTCAGATTCTGGTCGATGTAGACAAAGTGCAGTTGGCTTCCGAACGAACGCACGAACACCGGAGTGCCAGTGGGATAGCCGGAAGGTGCCGGCGAAGACAGCGGCCACGAGCCACCGGTGAGCTGGCGAACCTGCCAGGTATTGGAGTCGCCGTCGTAGACGCAGTCCTGCACATTGGACTGCTCATCGGTATAGGTGAAATGTTGCTCATTTTCGAACGTCGAGACAAACAGGTCCGAGCCGGCAACCGGTGCGCCCGAGCAAGCCACCGACTCGCCAGAAACAGTCGTCACCTTGCCTTCATTGATCTGCTGGAGATGCCAATGGCTCGGGTCATCCTCGCTGCCGGTGCCATCGAAAAAACAATCCTGGATGTTGTTGTTCTGGTCGAAGTAGGCAAAGTGCAACTGACTTTGGAACGAGCACACGAACGGCGCGGACTCCGCGCTTGGCGCGTTGTTGATGATGCCTGCGTTGACCTGTCGTGGCGTCCAATTGGCGATGTCGGTGAAATGGCCGCCGCGAAAACAGAAGTCCTGCAGGTGTTTTCCGTCATCGACGTAGGTGAAGTGCAACTCGTCTCCGAATGCGCACACGAAGGGCAGGTCAGCGGGTTGGGTCGCGTCTGGGAACAGTCCAGCAGCACCGGTGATCGCCTGGTAATTCCATTGGGACGCGGGAAGCGCCACGTCGCCGTCGTAATAGCAGTCCAGCACGGCTCCGCCGTCGTCTAGATACGCGAAATGCAGCTGATTACCAAAGGTGCACGCGAACAACGCCCTGCTAGAACCGACCATGGGCGCGCCAGCGCAACAGATCTGCTCGGCATTCGGGACGGTCGGCTGGGTACCGTTGATTTGCTGCAGACTCCATGACATGTCTCGACCCTCCGATTCACAGATCGCCAGTTCGTTGCCTTCTCTGATCAATTTCAGTCCCATAGGGACAGAAGAGCGTGAGTAGTGCCGTACTTCATGTGTCTGTGTAGCGCTACTTGACCGGCCCCAAGGACGTCGTTCGCTTCTGGCAACATGGCGGCGAGTCCAGATGACTGATCGCGAAAATCCCACCCAGCCGGGGTCTGTGCTAGACCCACTGCTCGTTGCCGTGTTGGCCGCCGCCGTGAGTCTGGGCGGCGCGGGGCGTCCTTCGTTCTGGTACGACGAGGCCGCGACCATTTCCGCCTCATACAGTCGTTCGCTGAGTCAGTTGTGGCAGATGTTGGGCAATGTCGACGCCGTCCACGGCCTGTACTACCTGCTCATGCACGGCTGGTTTCAAATTTTTCCCCCGACGGAGTTCTGGTCCCGCGCGCCAAGCGGTCTAGCTATCGGAGGCGCCGCGGCAGGACTGGTGGTCCTGGGCCGACAGTTCTCGTCTCGCACCGTCGCGGTGGCCTCCGGAGTTGTCTGCGCGATCTTGCCCCGAGTGACGTGGGCAGGCATCGAAGCTCGCCCCTATGCCTTGTCAATGATGGCCGCCGTGTGGCTGACGGTGCTGCTCGTTTATGCCGTACGTCGTAACAACACTTGGGCCTGGCTGTGTTACGGGATCGTCCTGGCGATCTCGATTCTGCTCGACCTGTATCTGGTGCTGCTGTTTGTGACCCACGTTGCTTTCATCTGCGTTTTCCAACGCAGGCAACGGGTCCTCGTAGGGTTCGCCACCACGTCGGTGCTGGCGGGTAGCGCTCTGGCGCCGTTTATGGTCACGGCCGTCGGCCAAGCGCATCAGATCAGCTGGATAGCACCGATCGGGCGCCGAACGATCGAAGACGTGACGATTCAACAGTATTTCGAACGAAGCCCACCGTTCGCGCTGCTCTCGGCGCTGGTGGTGGTGGCGGCAACCGTCTGGTGGCTCGGTAAATCCGTGCGAAAGGGGTCCGATCGGCAACTGCTGACGTTGGCGATCGGCTGGCTGCTGATACCAACCGCGCTGGTCGTCATCTGGTCGGCGTTGGTTCACCCCATCTACACGCCGCGCTACTTGGCCTTCACCGCACCGGCGATGGCATTGGTCTTGGGCGTCTGCATTGCCGCGGTAGCCGTTCGACCATGGGCCGCTGCGGCTATCATCGGTCTTTTCGCTCTCGCTGCGGCGCCGAACTATGTTCTGGCCCAACGTAACCCGTATGCGAAGTACGGGATGGACTACAGCCAGGTGGCCGATCTGATCACCGCGAAAGCAACACCGGGTAACTGTTTACTGGTCAACGACACGGTCACGTTCATGCCTGCTCCGATGCGCCCGCTGATGGCGGCGCGTCCCGATGCATATCGGAAGCTGGTCGACCTCACCCTTTGGCAACGCGCGACGGACCGCAACGACGTCTTCGATACCAACCTCATCCCAGAAGTTGTGGCGAAACCGCTGAGGCAGTGCCGCGTCGTATGGATCATCACTCAGGCCGACAAGTCCATGCCCGCCCACCAGCAGGGCTCGGCGCTGCCGCCCGGCCCGCTCTACGGTGCAACCCCGGCCTTTGCGGTTCCGCACGATCTAGGCTTCCGCCTGGTCGAGCGATGGCAGTTCAACCTGGTTCAGGTCATCAAGGCGGTGCGGTGAATCGCTACCAGACCCGGATGTAGTCGACGAGCATTTGCGTCGGGAAGTTACCCAAGGCAGGATCGCCGCCGCCCGGACCACCGACCGCAAGCGTGAACATCGGAGTCATCCAATACCCGGGATTGTTGAACGGCCACCGAAAGTCGTCAGGAGCACCACCGTGGACGTGGATGGGCTTCGGCGGAACACTGAAGTACTGCGCACCGTCCCGCGAGAATTTGAAACCGTTTGTATCCCAACGCATTTGCCAGGTGTGCCAGGCGCCGTCAACCATCCCGGGAATCGATTTGCCTTCCCAGGTTTTCCCGTTGGATGCCGCGTGGACCGTGGTTCCCGGGGGCCATGAGCCGTTGCCGTACCACTCGAAGATGTCGACCTCGCCGTCGGGCACCGGGTCCTCGTTGACAGTCCAGAAGGACGGCCAAAGGCCGGTGGACAAACAGTCCAGCTTTATCCGCGCTTCCCAGGTGGTGCCGATTTGGCCCCGCCAGTTGCCGCGCAGTTTGCCGCTGAAGTAGTCGCCGTTTTCTCTGTTGGCGAGCAGGACGAGATTGGAGTTGCCGTCAAGGAACACGTTTTGGGCGCGGTATGTCCCCGCGACCGGCGGCCACACGTCGTCTTGCCAGGTCTGTATCGTCCACTTCGACAGGTCGGGGCCCTGCCCGGCCGGTCCGTCGAACTCGTCCTGGAAGAGGTAGCTCCCGGGTGCGGCATCGGTCGGCGCGGCCGGTGGCGGCACCCGACCCGCCGGTGTGTCCGGGGGAGACGGGTGAGCCCAGGCTTCCGGGAGGCGGATCGCGGCTGTCAGTGCTCCCAGCCCCATCGTGAGCATGATGTTCCGTCGATTCATCTCTGGCACGCTAGCCAATATATCGAGGGCATATGAAGCCGTCATGGCGACCCCGCAGGGCAGGCGCCGGTTTCTGCCGATCGGCTCGTCGCGGTTGATCCCAGCCCCGACCCAAGGCTGCCCTGCTGGCCTTGGCAGACTGTGCGCATGGCACAGATAACTATGCGCGGAAACCCGATCAACACCGTCGGCGAGCTGCCTGCCGTCGGATCTCCGGCTCCCGCCTTCACCCTGACCGGATCCGATCTGGCACCAGTGAGCAGCGACCAGTTCCAGGGTAAGCCCTTCTTGGTGAATATCTTTCCGTCGGTAGACACCCCGGTCTGCGCCACCAGTGTGCGCACCTTCAATGAACGCGCCACGGCAAGCGGCCTGTCCGTGCTGTGCGTGTCCAACGACCTGCCATTCGCGCAGGCGCGATTTTGCGGCGCCGAGGGTATCGAGAACGTCAAGAGCGCGTCGGCGTTCCGTGACAGCTTCGGCAAGGACTACGGCATCACCATTGCCGACGGTCCATTTGCCGGGCTACTTGCCCGCGCCGTGGTGGTGATCGGCGCCGACGGCAACGTCGCCTACGAGGAGCTGGTGCCGGAGATCGCCAACGAGCCGAATTACGACGCCGCACTGGACGCGCTGAGCGCGGCGAAGTAACTCGGCAGCTCAGTAGCTCCGCGGCAGCGCGGCGACCATCGCTTCAACCTGTGCCCGGGTCAGTGTGGCGACGCTGTAGTCCGGTAAGCCGAGGATGCGGTCGATGGCAAGCCCGTGCAGCCTGAATCTGGTCGTCAGAGCCTCGATTGCCTGATCTCGAGCGGACTCGTCGGCAGCGTCCAACACTTCCAGGATGTTCGCGTTCGTGCGCGCGGCGAGGCCGTAGATCATGTCCGCGACGCCTTCGGGGTCGAATGTGTCGAAGATGCCGTCGGCGACCCCCTGGGATATCAGCCGCGTCAGCAGGGGCCGGTACAGCCCCTGCTCGACGATAAGGATCCGTCCGTAAAGGTGAGCGTTGTCGGGGCGCAATAACGACACCATCGCGGCCAGCTGCTCCGGCCCGCCGATGTCCATGTTGGTGTCGAAACCGGCCCGCAAAACCACGTTGAGCCGTTCCAGCGCGTCACCGTCGCATCCGGCCAGAGCATCCTCGGCGACGACGAATGCGCCGCGAGCGCTGCGCTCGGTCAATGCCGCTACCAGTGCGTCTTTCGATGGAAACCAGTGGTAGAAAGCGCCTTTGGAGACCCCGGCGTCCGCGATCAGATCGTTTAGGCTGACATTGTCGTAGCCGTGCCGCAAAAACAGCTCGGTGGCCCGATCCAGTAACTCCGCACGGCGGACGTCAGGATGCTTAACTACCCGCGGCATGCGGGCGATCTTCGGATGGTTCTGGCCTCCAGCCGACGTAAGTCAGGTAGAGCCCGGAGGATGCGAGGCAGATGAATACCACCCATATCACCGCGGTCGCGCCTGAGGTGTAGAGAGCGTTGCCGGCGGCGTCGTAGGCCCCAGGAACGGTCAACAGCAGCACTCCGCGTATCGCGAGGAACCAGCCGACAACCGACATGATGATCGCCGCAGGGCTGCGCCAGTATTGGTGAAAGGCGATGATCACCAGCCCGGCAATCAGCAGAATTGCGCCGAACAGCCACGGCCACATTGGATTTGCCTTGAATTCAGTAAACAGGGTTTGCATGTACGAGCCGCGCACAGCAACGGTGGTCGGCACGATCGTGAAGAACGGGCCCAACGCGCGGGCGAACATACGGGTACGGATCTGCGTCAGCTCTGCTGTGCTCATTGTTACCTCCGTGTCCGCCACAAAAGGTATACCGACCAGTGGTCGGTATACAAGACCGGCGGTCGGTTAGTGCCCCTCTGCGGGACCAAAGGCCACCAGCAACACGCCGACGGTAAAGATCAGCCCGGTCAACCAGGGAAAGTGCCCATCCGGCGCGAAGCCCTCGGCGGCGAAAAACGCCAGACCGTACGCCGCCATTACGGCCCCGATCAGCGTGACCGGTTCGGCCCGGCGAGCGGTCAGCGGCGTAGCGAGCGTGCGGAGCGGCGCGGCGAATAACCTTCGGCCCCACCACAACAGGACCATCTCGACCGCTGTGACGAGGGTGAGGACGACGATCCATTCCAGCCGCGCGAGCCACCACGATGCGCGGCCCTCGACCGGCTGCGGCAACAGTCCAGCCGGGTAGCCGACAATCGCCACGATCACGACGGGGATCATGTGCCACAGGTAAAGAGCCATCACATTGTCATTGGCCACCGACAACGCCCTTGAGACGAACCCGGACCGCAGCGCACGGTCGAGCACTGGTGCAAGCGCGATCACCACCCCGGCCTGTGTGCCCGCAAACGCCAACATCGCCACCGATGGCGGCTCGGTGTTCTGCACGGTTTGACCGGGCACGCCGATCATGCTGACCGGATACGGCCCCCGCAAGATCAACAGCGCCAACGCGAGCGCCGACCCGGTTGCCAGCAACACTGGTCTGCGTCCGGCCAAAAGCCCGTTCTGCCAAGCTATTCCGAGCTGGTACAGGGCACCCCAGCAAAGCAGGTAGTTCAGCCAGCCAAGGTAGGGCACGTGACCGGCGAGCGAGACGACGTCGACCGCCGCAACTCCCGACCCCAGCAGCGCAAGGACCAAGAGCCCCCAACGGCGTTGTGCGGCAATCGCAACCGGCGTGAGCGAAACCACGACCAGATAGACGGCGAGAAACCACAGGTGCATCGCCACCGCCCAACCCGCGTATTCCAACGTAGAACCAGATACGTGGCACCCGTCGAGCACCACCACAACGACCGAGACCATGACGACGTAGACCGTTGTGGGCCCGAGCACGCGGGCGAGTCGATGTCGCAGCCAGAGCAGGCGCGAGGCGCCCTCGGAGCGGCGCCAATGCGTCCACGACACCGCGCCGGCGTAACCGGCGACCAGGAAGAAGGTCGGGACCGCCTGAAACGGCCAGGTCAGCCATTGAGTCCAGGGCTGGTCGAGGAGTGGATTCTGCCGACCGAAATATCCACTGCGGTAAGTGACCGATGCGGCCAGCCAATGGCCCAGCACGATCAGCACCACCCCGGTCACGCGGTAGAAATCCACCGGGAGGTTGCGGACCGGACGCGGGGTGTTCACAGGTCCATCACGGAGTCCGGGGTAGGGCTGCGCCACCATCGGGTCCTGGTGGCGGTCGTCCATGACCAGAACGTACGTCAGCTCATCGCCGGGGTGCTCCAAAACGCGGCGTCAGCTGGCAAAACACCAGCAGAGCGGGCTTCCGCAGAGCGCACCGCCGCACGGTTCGGTGCGGGCGCGCCGGGCCTTCGGACGAGTCGCGCCTTAGTTCGTTCCGGTAAGCTGATCTTCTTCGTCGAGGTTCGGCGATGCACAGCTTGGAAGGCGCCCACCTATGGTCACGCGGTCCTCTACCAGATTGGCCGCCGCCGTTGGCGGTCTGGCATTGTCGATTGTTGCTGGCGCTGGGATCGCGTCCGCAGACCCCGCTGTCGACTCGGCAGTGAATACCACCTGCAGTTACCCGCAGGTCGTTGCGGCCCTGAATGCGCAATCGCCTGCCGCCGCCGCGAAGTTCAACCGCTCGCCGATGGCACAGGGCTGGTTGCGTTCCTTCCTCGCCGCACCTCCGCCGCAGCGGGCGCAGATGGCCCAGGACGCCGAGGGAATGCCGGGGGCCGCGCAGTACATCGGACTGATCGGGCAGATCGCCGGCACCTGCAACAACTACTGAGCCCGATAACCCGCGTTACCAGACACGGATATAGTCGACGAGCATCTCGGCGGGGTAGGTCCCTGGCCGCGGGTCGCCGCCGCCAGAACCGGCGACCGCAAGGTTGAAGACCGGAAACACCTGGTAGCCGGGATTATTGAACGGCCAGTCTCCGATCGAATTGGCGGGAACATTGAAGTACGGCGCAGCGCCGTCCACGTAGTCCTGCCAGAAGCGGATGCCAGCTTCATCCCATTGGCACCGCCACGTGTGCCACGCACTATCCAGGGCGATGTTATGCGTTGCCCACTCGGCACCGTTGGCTCTGGTGTGCACCGTGGTCGCCGAGGGCCAGCTGCCGTTGCCGTACCACTCGACCGCGTCGATCTCACCGTTGTCCTCGTTACCTAACCACCAGGCGGGCCAGCAACCGGCAGTGAGGCAGTTGAGTTTTATCCGGGTTTCCCAGGTGTGTCCGATGCCGCCGTGCCACGGGCTTTGAACTTTGCCGCTGTAGTAGGTGTTGCCGTCCTTTGTGGCGCGCAGGACCAGATTCGACTTGCCGTCGACGAACACGTTCTGACGATCGTCGCGGTACTGACCGACGTTCTCGGGTCTTTCCCAGAACGTCGGGTCTTTCATCGGCTCGCGGGCGCGCGCCACCGTCCACTTGGACGGATCGGGGGTCGAGCCTGCTACGCCGTCGAACTCGTCGTGGAAAATGTAGGCGCCCTGCGGCGCCGCGGGCGGCGGAGCGGCCGGTGCGTGCGGGAGACGCGAATCAGCCCCGGCCTGCGGAATGGGGATCGCGGCCGACAACGCGCCCACCCCGGCGATCAACAACATGCGGCGACGATCCATCTCGGGCATAGGCCAAGCACGATAGCAGCCGACAGTGTTCGGGCAGATCACAGATGCATGAGCAGCCGCTCAGCGAACGCATCGGGGTACTCCCGATGCATGAAGTGTCCGCCCGGGACCTGCTCAACGATGTAATCGCCGTCGAACATTTGGGCGGCCCTTCGATAGTCCGAGAGCTCGGCGACCGGATCGCCGAGGCCCGCAAAGACAACCGTCGGCGCGGTGATCCGCGCTCGCAGCGATGCGCTGGGTATCGGCGAAAGCTTCCGGTAGTAGCCGAACGCCGCGTTCAAGCTCGCCTTATTCGAAAAGCTCGCACGGACCGCCTCGAACTCCTCTGGCTCGGGGTTCCAATCCGGCGACCATCGTCGACAGATCGCGGGAAGTGCCGCAAAGTCATTGCGCGCGAAGCGCTTAGGCGCTCCCGGCAGCTTGTATACCGCGAAGTGTCGGACGCCCCAGAGTTTCTTTGGCGAGGGCTTGAGCGTCGCTGGGTGCGGAATGCCGATCGCGACCAGTTTTTTCACCCGCTCGCGTCCGAGGCCCGCCGCACCGTAGGCGGCCGACGCTCCCCAGTCATGGCCGATGATGACCGCGTCGTCGGCGCCAAGCGCTTCGATCAACGCAAGCGCGTCCCGGGCCAATGTCTCCTGGTCGGCGTCGCGATCCGGGACCGCGGTCGGGTGATAGCCGCGCATGAACGGGCTGACCGCGCGGTAGCCCTTGGCGGCGATCCGGGGACGGAGGTCGTCCCAGCTATGCGCGGTGTCCGGAAACCCGTGCAGCATGAGCACGAGAGGCCCAGAGCCGTCCTCGAGATAGGCGAATCTCAGCCCGTTCGTGTCGACGAAGTGAATCGCATCAGCCATCGCTAGGGAGATTACGCCTTCTGGTAAACCAGCCACCGCAACTCGATCGGGGACTCCTCACGCGTGACGTCGAACACGTCCAGGCCGCTAGCCCACCCGTCGTACCACGCGGTGGGCGGCCAGGCGCCTTGCGGCAAATGGGTTTTCTCGTACTCGTAGGCGGAGTCATCAGCAACCAGCTCGAGAGATAAGGGGACCGCCGCGCTCGTCATCTCATCCCAGGTGAAGATCATCGTGTTGCACTGCTGGCCGAGTTCGATCGCGGCGCTGTCGGGAATGTAGCCCTCGCGCGGCAAAAAAGCGTTGAACAGCAACCGCCCGCCCGGAGCCAGGCAGCGGGCGGCGAGTTCGAACATGCCGCGCAGCTGCTGGGGCGTCCGGAAGTCGGGCACCAGCTCGGAGGCCACGATCAGCTGGTAGTCGCAGCGGACATCATCGGTGGTCGCGAAGACGTCGCGCTCGATGACCCGTACGTCGAGTGATTCGCGTTCGGCCTCCGCACGAATGATGTGGGCGAGCTTCGGCGCAATCTCGACCGCGTCCACCGGGTGTCCGCGTCGCGCGAGAGCCAGGGCGTTACGGCCGGTTCCAGCGCCGATATCGAGTATTCGATAGCTACTGGAATCGGTCGTCTCGCCGGCCAGCGCCCACACCCGTGCATCTGGCGTCGTGCCGAACAGCGCCCCTTCGCGGGTGCTAACCCAGCCGTCGTAATGACCTGCCATCGTCACCGCTTCGACGTTGACGCGATAGTTCAGGGCGGTACCGAACGGGGCGTGGAACGAGATGACGATGTTCGACCGAGAGGAGGTCCGGTAGGCCTGCTCCAACTGGCTCGCCAGCACCGTCTTCAGCTGAGTAAATTCCGCGGCGGAGTACTGGACGCCCAGGCTGCCAAAGAGGTCGTCGCACATTGCGACGTACTCGTCGATCATGCTCGGAACAGCCGGCATCGTGATTTGTCCCATCGCCACCGTTCGGCGATACAACCGGCGGGCCATCGCTTCGCGCAGCGTCGAGGGATTGAAAGACCTGGCGGCCGGATCGTCCACCAGCGGATGCTATAACGCAACGTATGTCATCTAGCGGGCACCGCATTACCCACGTTTCCGATACGGCTCGGTGGACAGCACTGCACCGGGCAACCGAATCGGCACGTCCGGATGCGTTGTTCACCGACCCACTCGCCGAACGTCTTGCCGGTGAACAGGGTCGCGCAATCGTCGCTAACGCTCCACGAGGGCAACGCAGCGGCTGGTGGCTCGTCGCACGTACCAAGCTCATCGACGACGCGATTGTCGAGGCGATCGCCGCAGGCTGTGACCGGGTGCTCAATTTGGCGGCCGGCCTGGACACCCGACCGTATCGTCTGGACCTTCCGCCCGACCTCGTTTGGATCGAGGCGGATCTGCCGCAGCTGCTCGCGGAAAAGACCGAGCTACTTGCCGACCAGACACCGCGATGCCGGCTAACCCGGACGGCCGTCGACTTGATCGATCCGGTCGCCCGCAGCGCTTTCCTCGACGAAGCGTTGGATACCACCAGCAAGGCGCTGGTGGTGACCGAAGGCCTGTTGATGTACCTCGACGACCGCGACGTGGTCGCGCTGTCGGAGGCGATCAAGCGGCCCGAGGTGGCCTGGTGGATGGTGAACTTCGCCGGACCGGCACTCAAGAAGACGATGAATAGCAGGATTGCCGGCATGCGGCAAAATGCGCCGTTCAAGTTCGCACCCGAGAATGGGGTGGCTTTCTTCGAAGAGCTGGGCTGGCGCACATTAGAGGTCCATTCGCTGTTGGCTGCGGCACATCGTTTCCGCCGCTTGCCGATTTTGATGCGCCCGGCTGCGTGGCTACCGCAGCCGGATCCACGACACCCAAGCGGCAAACCCTTCAGTGCGGTTGCCCTGCTTACCCATTGACCCATGCGAACTTTTTCCAGACGCGAAGCGATCCAATTTGCATTGGCGCCGGTCCTGTTGGGCCTGGGCGGATGGGTTACGACGCTCGACGGCCATCGGGCATGGGCCGCCGATCTCAGGCTGATCGATTTTGCCGAACACAGGGTCCCACCGGACCAAATCAAATCGGCCGGCTATGACGGGGCGGTGGTCTACGTGTCCGAGTCGCGGCCCGGCGCCAACTTCGATTTCAAGCCCGTCACCCGCGAATTCACCGACGCCATGCGCGCAGCGGGTCTGCACATCGTCAGCAATTACCAATACGGCAAGCCCGGTTGGCCCGATCCGTCGGACTTCACCCGAGGGCATGACGGCGGCGTGGCAGACGCCCAGACCGCTCTGCGGCTGCACACCGCAGCCGGAGGCAGCAATTCGGCTCCGATCTTCTTCAGCGTCGACGATGATATCGACCAGGGCACCTGGAATAGCCTTGCTGTCAAGTGGTTTCAGGGTATCAACTCGGTGCTGGGCGCCGAGCGCACCGGCATCTACGGTCATTCCCGGGCGTGTGGGTGGGCGATCAATGACGGCGTGATCGGGCACTCAACCACAGCGGGTCACCGGTGGGCGTGGCAGACGAAATCCTGGTCACACGGGGAGCGCGAGCCGATGGCGGTGTTGTATCAGGCCGCGGTCAACACATCGTCGAACCCGGGGCCGCTGGTGGGCGGTATACACGTCGATGTGGACGAGGTTCTGGCGGCCGATTTCGGGCAGTGGGATCTTGATCGCTGAGTCAGCACGACGCTGGGTGGCATCCTGGTCAGGTGGGGATGCTGTTCCGGTTGGCGGAGTTTCTCATCGTGATCGTGCCGCTGGCAGGCGTGATCATCGCGGCGGTAAAAGCCTTCTCTGCCAAAACGGCGGGTGAGCAATCGCGCGATCCCGGTCGAGTGGCGGCCGGCAGCAACCAAGCCGCCCAGTGGCGGGCGCTCACCCGCATCCTGCGCGAGCACGACCGAACGGACACCCGCTGGCTGGAGTATGAGCTTGACTGCGCCAAGCTTCTCGACTTCCCACTGATGACCGACATGCGCGATCCGCTCACGGTCGCCTTTCACAGGGCCAAGCTTCGAGCCGATTTCCTGCGCCCCGCCAAGGCCGAAGATCTGCTCGATGACCGCGACGCCGCGGCGCGGTACCTGGCCGCCGTCGAGGACTATGTGACCGCGTTCGACATCGCTGAAACCGAGGCGAAACGTCGCCGCCGGAATGACTTCTCACCAGACGGGCAGCAACGTATTGCGCGCGCTCAGAGTCTGTTGCGGGTGGCGTCCGACTCCGCCGCGACTCCGCAGGAACGCCAAAACGCCTACGACCGTGCCCGCAAAGAACTCGATGGCCTCATCGTGTTGCCATCCACGACCCAGGCCAGCATCGAGCGTGGCATCTCCGGCGAGATAGACGGGTAAGCACTGCGCCGCCGGCGAGGGCCGCATGTCACGGCGCTGATTTATCGGCGGAGATGCGAGTGATTTGCACGCCAACTGAGGCGAGCAGCGAGGGAATGGCGAGGACGAAGTCGCGGTCGACCTTCTTTTGTTCTTCGGGAAGCTCATCATAGGGCCGCAGCCACGGATTAACCTTTTTGTCGTCGTCGCGGTGATCTCCCTTTTTCCAGCCGTCGGCTTCTTCTTGGGCGGCCCACCGGTCGTGCTCCATCGCGGCAAGCGCCTCGACTTCGGGACCGCTAAATCGAAAAGATGCTGCGCCTAGGTCGCTTAGCGGCTCGATTTTGCACCCGATCACCCCGAGTTTCACCGCGATATGTCGTGCCTGATCACGGCTTGATTCCCGAAACGACTCGTCGAGGTCCGGCCATGGCTTGCCGGCCTTTCCCCTAGCGGCCACCTGGAATTCGAGATAATGGTTATGGATCGCTTCGGCGATCGTTTCATAGGATCCACCGCGTACGAGGTCGACCGTGCAACTATTATCCAGCGTCGGATAGATGTCGATGTCGGTCAGCGTGGCCAGACCTAGCCCCCTCCACATCGCCGCGACCAGCGGGATCCTGGGGTCCAGTGCGTGACGCAATTTCAGGGCGGTGTGGATGGTTTTATGATCGTGGTATGCGGTGATATAGGCGCGGCTGATCGAAGGCTCGTTTGCCTTGGTGTGCCGCCCCTTGAGGTCACGGATGGCCCCGAAGGACTCCGTGCATTCGATGAATCGGCAGACGTCTTCTTTCCCGAGTGCCGGATATCGACCCTTCAGCGCCTCGATGTGCTTCTCAGCCTCGTCGTCGACGACGGTGACGACCAGAGGTACGGTACTGCCTTCCCCTCGGCGGGCATACCAGTCTCGCGCCGCGTGCCACACCAGCCACTGGCCAAGGACGTCGAGATGTGCCACCAGGATGTGGGGCTTGTCAGAAGTGTCGCCGTGCTCATTGAGCAGCCCTCGCGCGCTGATCTCATCGATGTTAAAAAAGTCCAGTGCTGAGGCGGTCTGGTCGCCTTTGGCCTCCAGGATACGCAGCAGGGCGCAAAGCTCGGGGTCGGCGATTCGTGCGAGGCATCGCAGCTCGTTGCCGCTGCGGTCAGTCATTTCTATTGCAGCAAAGGAGATTTGGGTGTTCACCACATCCTCTTGGCATGCTGCTACCAGCCGTTCTGCCTGATGGACCCCGGCGGCGGCAAGCGTTCGTTGCGACTGGGCGTCACCGACGATGACGGGAACGCGTAACCGGCGACAGACGTCGAGATGCGGGTTGGTGGCATCGGCTTCCACCACCACGACTCGTTCGCCGATGTCACGTAGGTGGCGCACCAGCCGGTAGCCGACATCGCCCAAACCGCAGACAATGACGTGTCGGCGCATCCTTGCGATGCGCATCTGTTGCAGCCGGTCACGAAACAGGGCCGCCAGGGTGACCAGGCCGGCGTACCCGGCGACGGCTGGTGCCAGAAAACGGGCGACATCTTGTGGCCACCGCACCCCCAGGAGCGGGTTATTCAAAACGAAGTTCTGCAGGCTCAAGTAGGCGAAGTCGCTCCACCGCGGCGGCGGCCCCTGCACCCGGACGCCTGGTTGGCCGAAATGCTGGCACGCTCCGACGTAACCCAGGATGAATGCCGCGATGCCGGCAGCGGCCAACAGACGCCAGCGGTATTTGACCCTCGCACCTGCAAGCCGCCCCCAGGTTTGCCTGACCCGGCCGTGGATAGTGGTCAGTTTTTCGGCTTCACGCGGTCGGCGGCGCCGCGAAGAGTCGGGCCGCAGACGCACCAGCAGGCTCATCGAAACTACCTCCGCCGGTCGAACTGCGTTGAGCCATGCATGGGCTCAGCCGGTAACAGGGGTCGGCTGGATGATTGTGGGCGCATCTCCGGCTAGGACCTGTTGTGGGATCTGATTGAACAGGTAGGCAGCCTTGGAGGCTCCCGTCTGAAGGCTGAACGACCAGATCAGATCGAACCGATCACCTGGCCACGCGGCCGGAATCTGGGTGCCCGAGACAGTCGGCAGGGCGGTGGCGATTGAGGGAATGTGTTGGTGTTCCCAGCAGATGAGCACAACACGGGTGTAGTTGGTGACCACGGCATTGGCCAGCGCTGACTCTTGCCCTTCGGCGTAAGGAGAATTGATCGGGACGTTCAGTCGTCCGCTCAAGGCTTCAATGGTCTGGTGGGTGCGGTGTGCCGCCGTCTTGTCCGGCTTGCCGTAGTCGGGTGAGAACAGCGTCATTGGTGTGTGCAAGCCGGCCTGCAAGGGTCCGAGGGCGGGCGCGAAGAGCACGGCCAGCGCGCCCGAACGTTGCCATCCGCGCGGCAGCAGTGAGTGGATGTCTTGGTTGCCGTTGGCGTCAACCCCGAATGGGGGGTTCGGCGCCGCCGTTGGGGTCGCCGGATCGGCCGGCTTTTCACCGTGCCGGATGATGTAAATCTGCGCAGGGGAACCGGCATTGGGCAACGAGGCAGCAGTCATGACGTCCGGTTAGCCCGGGCCGCGGTCCACGCCGCCGAACGCGACGTGATGTAGTCGTGGTATTGCTGTTCGGTTTGAAGTGCAGGCATCCCGGAGTGGGTCTGTCCCTGGGTGTCGTTGACCGGCAGCGCGGAGACCAGTTGAGCGTAGGTCTGCTGAATGTGCGACGGGGTGCCCGCGACGGGATTTGCCACCGTCGAGGTGGGGACGGTGACGTCGGCCAGCGGGTCGTCGGTGCGCGGCTGTGACAGGGTCAGCACATCGCCGACGTCGGGAGCCGCCGCGTCACGCGCGGTCAGTGGCGGTAGGCCCCAACGGGTCTCGACGGTTTTGAGGATCGACGTGTGATCCAGCGGGACAGTTCCCGATGTGCGGAATACCGTGCCGGGGGCGATAAATGGTGAAGCGAGCACGGTGGGTACTCGGACACCGAATCGGGTGAAGTCGAACCCGAACTCGCCGGCACAGTTGTCCGGCGGCACGGCGCCGGTCGGCGGCGCGATGTGGTCATAGCAGCCGCCGTGTTCGTCGTAGGTGAGGATCAGCAGGGTCTGGTTCCACGCCGGCCCGTTGCGTAGAACGTAATAGACGTCGTGGATCAGTTGCTCGCCCAGAGCCACGTCGTAGTTGGGATGTTGGCTGTTGCCTGATGATCCCCAGCTGGGCTCCAAAAACGTATATGCGCCAAGGGTTCCCGCCGCCGCTGCGGCCTGAAAGTCACGGAAAACGCCGAAGTGTGACTCGGGCGCATCGGTGGTGTCCGGAAAATTCAGCCGGGTCAGCGGGGGACTGTTGTAGCCATAGATCGACCACGCAATGTTGTGCGCGCTGAGCAGCCCGAAGATGCTCTGCGAGGTGTACTTGGACGTCGAGTCATTCATATGGCCCTGACTTGTTGCCGCGCACAGGAACGCCCGATTGGGAAACGTCTCGGTCGGCACCGAGCAATACCAGTGGTCGCAGACCGCGAAGCCGCGAGCCAGTCCCGACAGCACCGGCAGCAACTCAGGCGTGAAGATCCCCATGATGTCGGAAGCCGTTGTGCCCGAAATGATCGGCCGGTGCGCGTCGATGCCCTTCAGCGTCGACGCGAAGTCCGTCACGAATCCGCCGTTGGTGGGCGAAACGCCGGCAGGCGGGCTTGCCTCGCCGAAGAGTTGCTCGTTGGTGGCCACAAAGCCTTCGCCCGGGTCCGCCCCCGGAGTGAAGTAGACATTGGGTGTGGTTGCGGCCAGAGCGCTGACCGGCACCGCGGTGCCGGTGGCATCCACATTTGACTCGTTACCCGTCAGACCCTCGAACGGCTGGTTGGTGGCAGGAGAGACGTTTCCCGAGTCGGCATAAAGGAATCCGAGCATGTGGTCGAACGACCGGTTCTCGAGCACCAGCACGACGATGTGCTCGACCGACCCGAGTTGGTTCGCGGCGGCCACAGCTGGATCGTAGCCGACCGGTCGGTCCAACTGACTGCCTCCGGACAAACAAGTTCAGCCAATTAGTAGCGTGGACACATGCCCGAGATCGCCCGGCTGCACCGCGAGCTCGTTGCCCGCGTGCTCGAAGGAAATGGGAAAGCGGCATCCGATTTGCGCCGCGCTGCCTTCGATAATGCCGGCCTCAGCGAGCCTATTACGACGTTGATCGAGAAGGTTGCCGAGCACGCATACCAGGTGACCGACGAGGACGTCGTCGCCGTTCGTGCGGCGGGCCTGAGCGAGGACCAGATCTTCGAGATCGTGGTATGCGCCGCGATCGGCCAAGCCAGCCGCCAGTACGCCAACGCACTCGCGGCCCTGGCCAGCGCGATGGAAGAAAAGCCATGAGGCTGGAGATTCTCGACCGGGGTCATCGCCTGCACACCAAGGCGATCATGGCGCTCATTCGGGTGTTTTCCGGCCACCCCGTCGTCGACGCGGTCAAGTTGGCGCTGTATCGACCCAACTTCTACGGCGGCGGCCCGCTCACCCATGAAGCGATGCGGGGACCATCGGACTGGTCGATCGGTGATCGCGAGCTGATGGCCGCCTATGTCTCAAAGGCCAACCAATGCCCGTTTTGCGTCTCGGCCCACTCCGCGACATCCTCGATGTGGTACGACGACGAAGCGAAGGTTACCGCCACGCTAGCCGATGTGGACACTGCGCCGATCGATGAGCCGCTGCGCGCCACGCTGCGCATGCTCGGCAAGCTCACGCAGCAGAACAGCATCGACGCGGCCGATATCCGCGCAGTCCTGGCCTCCTCGGTGTCACCTCAGCAGATCAAGGACGCCTTGGCGGTATCACTCGCTTTCAACATCACCGATCGACTGGCCAACGCATTCGGCTTCGACGTCGCCAGTCCCGAAGCCATGAAGTCCGGCGCCCGATTTCTGCTGAAACGCGGCTACCGATAGATATTTCGCCGCAACCTATTTCAACGCCACTTGATCCCGCAGCCGATCGACGGCCGCTGGTCGGCGTCGACCGGCCGCCCTGCGAGCACGGCGTCGACCGCGGCCCGGACGTCAGCGGCGGTTACCGGCTGATCGTTGCCCGGGCGGGAGTTGTCGAGCTGTCCGCGGTAGACCAGTCGACGCTCGCCGTCGAAGACGAACGTGTCGGGCGTGCAGGCCGCGGAGAAGGCACGGGCGACGTCTTGGGTCTCGTCGTAGAGGTAGGGGAACGTCCAGCCCTGACGTTGAACTTCGGCAGCCATCTGATCGGGTCCGTCCTGCGGATAGGTGACCACGTCATTGCTGGAGATGGCGACCATCGCCACGCCCTGGTCGGCGAGATCTCGACCGAGCGCGGCCAGCCCAGCGGCGACGTGCTTGACGTACGGGCAGTGGTTACAGATGAAGGTCACGACCAGCGCGGGGCCACCAAGGTCGTCGATGCTGACCGTGGCGCCGGTGGCCGGCTCGGGCAGCGTGAACGGCGGCGCGGGGGTGCCGAGGGCCAACATGGTGGACTCAGTTGCCATGTCCGCCACATTAGCCTTCTCTGCGTGGCTTGAATCGTCCGAGACTCGTCCTTGCTGTCAGGGGTTTATCCGCGCAGCATCGAATGGGGACGACTACTTGATGAAAGGCGCACGTTGGCTGATCAGGACATGCCAGCTGACCTCTTGGATCCCAAAGTTATCCGAAGTGTTCGAGTCTTAGTCGTTTCGGAGCTTCTCGGCGTTGAGGCAGCTGCGTTCGCCGAGCGACACGCGCGTCGCCCGGCAGAACGTACCATCTGGGCGGCACTGCACGAACTGGAACTGCAGACCCGCGACGGGGTTTATCAGCAGTTGGGCGATATCGCCACAAAATTCAGGACGGCACAACGGGTCGCGACCAGCGCCGGCACGGCGAACGGAGCTGCCGTGACGATGTTGCCCCACCGGTTGCAGATGCGTTCGCTCGTCGTAGCTACCAAGCCGTTCATCCCGCATTTCCGAAAGCTCGACCAGCACTTCGCCACCGGCCCGCGGGCCGCGTTAATCCGCTACGTCCTCGCCCACGAGCTCGCGATCGCCGAGCTAGACCGACGCGTGCTGACGCACGACGACGATCCCATGGCCCCGGTAGCGGCGTTGCTCGGCAACGTTCCGACGTAATGCACTACCGCCGCGGCAGCGCCGAGACTGCAACGGCTGCGACCATTCCCGGCGTGTCGTGTGCGAGGTTTACGTGTCGTGAGCCTTGCTCGGCGATATTTCATGGGTCAAAATTCGGCGATTGACATCGCGGTGAGCGGTTAATCTCATCGGGATGGACGACTCCGGCATTCCGGCAGAACTTCGCGAGCGCGATCCGGAGTTCATTCGTGCGGTTCTGCCTGCGCTGTGGTTGACCTCGACGGTGTGGTTTCGCGCCGAAGTCGACGGCTTCGAGAATGTTCCCGACGAACCGGTGCTGTTCGTCGGCAATCACAGCGGCGGGGGCGCCACCCCGGACACCTTCGTCCTCCTTCTCGCGTACAACACCTTTTTTACTGTCGAAGGTCGTCCGCTCTACGCGCTGGCGCATGACACCATCACCGCGGCTCCGCTGCTGGGCTCGTTGACCCGCAAGCTCGGCGTCGTGCCCGCGGACAACTCGTTCGCCGAAACGATTTTCGCCAGCGGCGGCTCAGCGCTTGTCTACCCCGGCGGCGACGTCGAGGCGCTGCGCCCGTGGCGCCAACGACACAAGATTGTCTTCTCTGGTCGAAAGGGTTTCTTGCGGTTAGCCCATGAAGCAGGCGTCAAGATCGTGCCGGTGGTTGCCACCGGTGGGCACGACACCCTATTCGTGCTCAACGACGGGCGTCGTACCGCTCAACTGCTTCGCTTGGACAAGCTCGCCCGAGTGAAAAGTCTGCCCTTCACACTCAGCATCCCATGGGGTCTGCTGCCTTTTCCGCTGCCGCATATTCCTCTTCCGGCGAAGATACGCATGCAGGTGCTCGAGCCGATCGACCTGCGCGCCCGCTTCGGCGAGGAACCAGATTGGGATCACGCCTACGACTACGTCACCAGCGCCATGCAGGTCGGGCTGTCCAAGCTGGCAAGCCGAACTATTGTCCCGATGATCCGGTGATATGCCGCAGACCGTAAGTGTTTCCAGCCATATCCGCCGCCCGGTCGAAGAGGCCGGCAGTTTAATCAGCGACCCGCACAAGCTGTTTGCGCCCGTGTCCACCTTCAGCCGCTGCCGATTCATCGAGGCCACTGACGACGGTGAGCTGTGGGATGTCTACATGGATAGCGGGACCATCTACCTCGGTGGACGGGTGCTCATCACTTCCGGGCCCAACTGCCTGAGCTGGCGGTCGGTGCGCGGAACCCGACACTCATTCGGTGCGCGCGTCGAGAAAGACGGTGACGGAAGCCGGCTCACGCTGTCCTTGACGTTTTCCGCCAGCGGGTTCGCCATAGCCCGGATCAGCGAACTCATCGGACGCGGCCTGGTCGCACGCAATTTGGAAGCCGCCGCCCAGGAGATCCGACACCACCTCGAATTCGAGGTCTAGCCGATTTAGGTCTCAAACCAGGTAGTAGTAACGCTGGCTGTCGCCGTTGCCGGCGACCGCGGCTGCACCGGCTGTCGCGATCGGTACCTGCAAATCGGCTACCCCGAGTAGGCCACGGGCGTAACGGACGGCCTTCAGCGTCGCCGAGAACTCCTCGTCCTCTTCGGGGAAGACGTACTCCGACGAGAACCAACTGTCGACGCCGACGTTCTTCAGCAATGCCCACATGTCGGGTTGCACACCGGCAAGGAGGACAGTCACGCCGCGAGCGGTTTCCTCGCGCAGGAAACGCTCAATGCGCTCGGTCACAACGGCATCGGGATTGCGGACGCGCTTCAGCCGCAACACAACGAACTTGATGTCGTCTTGCTCGACCCGATGTTGCAGATCGGCCAGATAGCGTTCGAGTTCCGGTGCAGCACCGAAGAACAGCTCGCCTTCGAAGTCATATATGACGATGGAGGGATCCGCCGTGTCACCGGGCACGCGCTCACGCACCACCCGCTCGGGCGCCACGACCAACTCCCTGGCCTTCAGCTTCGCCGCCCGCGGCACGAACAGCAGGATCGACAAGCCGACACCGAGCAGCACGGCCGTATCCAGATCGACCAGCACCCCCGTCAGCGCGGTGATGAGCAGCAGTCCAGCGTCGTAACGCGACGCTTTGATCGTGTAACGCAGCCGCTTTCGGTCGATGAGCCGGGCGGCGGTAATCAGCAGCAGACCGGCCAGCGCTGCCTTCGGCATGTAGTGCAGCAGCGGCGCGAACAGCAGGATCACCACCGCAACACCCACCGCGCTGATTACCCCTGAGAAGCGGGTCGCGCCGCGCCGGCCTGAAAGGCGATCGGCGAGCGCGTCACCGATCCCGAACCGGGCACGGCCTGGAAGAAGCCGCCGGTCAGGTTGGCCAGCCCCTCGGCAAGGATCTGCCGGTTGTAGTCGATCTTTTGGCCGCTCTGGTACGCGATCGCCTTGGCGATCGACAGCGCCTCGAGAAGGCCGATGAAGGCGATGGCCAGCGCGCCGTGTGAAAGCTGGCCTAACACGCTGAGTTGCACGGCGGGAATGTGCGGGGTAGGCAGACTCTGCGGGATTTTCGCGGTAAGGGCCAATGCCGTGTTGCCCGTGTGGTCTTCGCTCGACCACCCGGCCGCATAGGCGATCAGCGCGGCGATGACCAGCACCGCCAACAGGTCGAGTTGGGGCAGCCGGTAGCGCCGCACCAGCCAGCGCAAGACGACCGCCAGCACAACGGTTGCGGCGCTGAGCAACACCGCGCGGTAGTTGATCGCGTCGCCGTGGAACAAGGTGAGGTAGGTGCGTTTCAGTACCGGCATCCTGCCGGTACCCCTGTCCTTGACGCCCAGTGCATTGCCCAACTGTCCCAACGCGATCAGCAGTGCCGCGGCGAGGATGAACCCGCTGATGATCGACTCGGAGATGTATCGGGTCAGATCACCCAGCTTGAACACCGCGATGAGGATCTGGAATGTGCCGACCAGGACGCCGAGGACGAACAAGGACTCGAACAAAACGGTGCGATTTTCGGGATCCAGGAATGCCAAGGAGCTGAACACCAGAAGCGAGATCGCGCTCGTCGGCCCGTTGATCAGATGCGAAGACGACCCGAAGACAGACGCGACGAACGTCACCACGATCGCCGAGTACACGCCGAATTTGGGGTCGACGCCGGCGACCAGCGCATAGGTAATGCCCTGCGGCAGCGAAACAGCCGCGACGGTGAGCCCGGCGATGAGGTCGCGACGCAGCTTCGTCGAGTCGTAGTTCACGTTGTTCAGCTTCGCCGAGATACTCATGCGCTATTTAACTTTCGCTGCGGGTGTGCGCCCACCGCCGGAGGCCTGCGCAGATGATGAAACCGTGTCGTAGATGCCGTTGTCGCCGAAGAACTTTTCTCGCGCGTCGTCCCAATCCGCCGCGATTGCAGAGATCGGGAAGAGCTTGATCTCGGGTAGCTGCCCGGCATGTCTGGCTTGGATTTCCGGTTTCAGCGGTCGGTACCCGAGTCGGGCGATGATCTCCTGTGCGGAGTCGGTGTAGAGGTACTCCAGATATGCCTTCGCGTAAGACGCCACCTTTTTATCTTTGAGGTTCGCATCCACCCAGGCGACGGCCGGCTCGGCGCGGATGCTGATCGGCGGGTAGACGATCTCGAGTTGATCCTTGTTTTCGGCGACTTCCCGCAGAGCCTCGTTCTCCCAGGTCAAATGGACGTCGCCGAGCTGCTGCACCGCGAAGCTGATCGCGGCGCTGCGGGCGCCCGGGTCGGCGACCGTGACGTGGCTATACAACGTCTTGACGAAGTCGAGGGCCTGCGCATCACTGCCGCCGCGCGTGGTGACCGAGCCCCAGGCGGCGAGAATGCTCAACTGGCCGTTGCCCGAGGTGCGCGGATTCGGAGAGACGATGGCAACGCCATCCCGGACCAAATCCGGCCAGTCATGGATCGCCTTCGGATTGCCCTTGTGCACGACGAAGACAATGGTCGACGTGTAGGGAATGGAATTGTTGGGCAGGCGTTTCTGCCAGTCCGGCGCGATCAGTCCGCGCTTGCGCAGCGCGTCGACATCGCTGACCAATGCCAGCGACACCACGTCTGCCTTCTGCGTGCCTTCGATGACATCTCTGGCTTGCCGCCCCGAACCGCCGTGGGATTGGTGAATGTCGAGTGTGACACCCGTGTGTTGGCGGTACTGCGCGATGAAGCTTTTGTCGAGGGTCGCGAAGAGCTCTCGGGTCGGGTCGTAGGAGACGTTGAGAAGCTGGTTTGGCGACGTGTCACCGTGCAAGTGCTTGACGGTGAGCAGAGTCGCCGCCAAGACGATGGCGATGATCCCGAAAACATTCAGCCAGGGAATGGTGAATCGACGTTTGCGGCCAGGCGCCGACGGCTGGGTAGCCTGTGCCATTGCCGCCTCCATATCCACAAACTGACTGGTGGATGGATGTTAGCGATCGGCGGTCCGGGACACAGCGTTGCGAATCATCCTGATCACAAAGGCAAATCAATTGCCAGGCGAGGCATGCCGGTTCAGGATCGCCGTAATGCGTTGAGCTGCCAGCTGCCGAGCACCAGGGCGGCGAATCCCGCGATGATCAGCGCCAGGTTGCCTGCGGCGCTTAGCGGCAACCATCGCAACTCCGCCGCCAGCCACGCCAGTGGTGCCAGCAACAGATTGGATGCGCCGAAGCCCCACACCAAACCACGTGGAATGACGCGGATCCGGGACAGCCCCACCAAAAGGCCGGCGCCGAGGGCGGCGAAAGTTACGCCGCCGGCGAGCAACACCGGCTGTGACACACCCCACCATTCACCGGCCGATTCGGATAACGCTGCAACTATTGCGCCCACCACACTCCAAAAAGCTAAGTCGGCAACGATGGATCGCCGCCGTCCAGCGGTGGCATCGCGGTAACTGTGTGAGATCGATTGGCTTGTCATACGCCAAGAGTGCGGCCCGCGTCGGTGCCAAATCAGCCCAGACCACTGCCAAACGCCGCCAATTACGACCATATCTGGCAGATACACGTCACCCCGCGAGCTGGTCGCTCGCGGGGTGACGCCTGCCGTACCGAGTCTTACTTGAGGTCGAACCGGTCGTTGTTCATGACCTTGACCCACGCCGCGACGAAGTCCTGCACGAACTTGTCCTTGGCGTCGTCTTGTGCGTAGACCTCGGCCAACGCGCGCAGCACCGAGTTCGACCCGAACACAAGATCGTTGGCGGTCGCCGTCCACTTGCGCTGACCCGACGATCGGTCGACTACCTCGTAGACGTTCTCGGCCGACTCCGACGCCTTCCACTCATTACCCATGTCCACCAGGTTGACGAAGAAGTCGTTGCTCAACACGCCCGGCTTGTCGGTGAACACGCCATGCTTGCTGCCTCCGTGATTTGCACCGAGAACGCGGAGCCCGCCGATGAGCACGGTCAGCTCCGGACCGTAGACGCCCAGCAGGTAGGCCCGCTCTAGCAGCAACTGCTCTAGCGGAGCCTTTTCGCCCGGTCGCGCATAGTTGCGGAACCCGTCGGCCCGCGGTTCGAGCACCGCGAAAGAATCCACATCGGTGTTCTCTTGCGAGGCGTCGGTCCGCCCCGGCGAGAAATGCACCGAGATCTCGTGGCCGGCATCCTTGGCCGCCTTCTCCACTGCCGCAGAGCCGGCCAACACGATCAGGTCGGCCAGCGAGATCTTCTTGCCGTCGGATGCTGAGCCGTTGAAGTCCTGCTGGATCTTTTCCAGAACCGGCAGCACTTTGCTCAGCTCGGAGGGCTCGTTGACCTCCCAATTCTTCTGCGGCTCAAGGCGCAGCCGTCCGCCGTTCGCGCCACCGCGCTTGTCGGTGTTGCGGTAGCTCGTCGCCGCCGACCAAGCCGTCTTGACCAGCTGGGGAACGGACAGGCCGGACTCGAGCACCTTCTTCTTCAGGGCCGCAATGTCCTTGTCCTCGACCAGCTTGTGGTCGACGGCGGGGACGGGGTCCTGCCACAGCTGCGGCTCGGCAATCCACGGTCCCAGGTAGCGGCTGATCGGTCCCATGTCGCGATGCAGCAACTTGTACCAGGCCTTGGCGAACGCCTCGGTCAGCTCCTCGGGGTGGTCCAGCCAGCGGCGGGTGATGTCGCGGTAGATCGGGGACTCACGCATCGAGATGTCGGTGACCAACATCGTCGGCGCGCGACCCGGCCCGCCGAACGGATCGGGGATCGTGCCCGCGCCGGCGCCGTCCTTGGTGGTGAACTGCCAGGCCCCGGCGGCACTTTTGGTTAACTCCCACTCATAGCCGTACAGGGTCTCCAGGAAGGTGTTATCCCACTTGGTCGGAGTGGGCGTC
Organism: uncultured Actinomycetota bacterium; assembly: GCA_963744835.1. Lineage (GTDB taxonomy): Bacteria > Actinomycetota > Actinomycetes > Mycobacteriales > Mycobacteriaceae > Mycobacterium. The sequence continues at coordinate 932,852 of CAVUVB010000002.1, read as the reverse complement.
CAGACCACCTCCAGGCCGCTGGTGATGGCATCCTTGCCCGCTCCGCTGCCGTAGGCGCTCTTCCAGCCCAGCCCCTGTTGTTCGATCGGGGCGGCCTCCGGTTCGGGACCAACCAGGTCCCCGTCGCCGGCGCCGTGGGTCTTGCCGAAGGTGTGCCCACCCACAATGAGGGCGGCCGTCTCCTCGTCGTTCATCGCCATCCGGCCGAATGTCTCACGGATGTCGATCGCCGCGGCGACCGGATCCGGCTTGCCTTCGGGTCCTTCCGGGTTGACGTAGATCAGACCCATCGTGGTCGCGCCGTAGGGCTGCGCGAGGTCCCGCTTACCCGAGTAGCGCTTGTTAGTGCCCAGCCATTCATCCTCTTCTCCCCAGAGGATCTCTTCGGGCTCCCAAACGTCCTCGCGGCCGAACGCGAAGCCGAAGGTCTTGAAGCCCATCGACTCCAGGGCGCAGTTGCCGGCGAAGATGATCAGATCCGCCCACGAGATCTGGTTGCCGTACTTCTTTTTCACCGGCCACAGCAGCCGGCGCGCTTTGTCCAGGCTCACATTGTCCGGCCAACTGTTGAGCGGGGCGAAGCGCTGCATGCCCTGGCCCCCTCCGCCGCGGCCGTCGTGAATGCGGTAGGTACCCGCAGCGTGCCAGCTCATCCGGATGAACAGGCCGCCGTAGTGGCCGTAGTCAGCGGGCCACCAGTCTTGCGAGGTGGTCATCACCGAGATCACGTCCGCCTTGAGCGCGTCGACATCGAGCTTGGCGAACTCTTTGGCGTAGTCGAAGTCGTCGCCGAGCGGGTCGGACTGCGGGTGGTGCGGGTGCAGTCTCGAGACGTCGACCTGGTCGGGCCACCAGTCCTGATTCGTCAGTGGAGCATGCGATTTCGGCTCCGGCGCGTCGATCACCGGGTTTTCGCTTTCGCTGCCTTTATGGGTGGTATCTGATGACACAGCGTTCCTTTCAGAAGTAGTTGAATCGGGCTGTGATCACGGTTGTGATCGGGAATCTGCGGTCGAGCAGTCGGGGCAGAAGCCCCAGTAAATGACTTCGGCCTCGTCGAGGACGAAGCCATCCAGCGCGTTGTCGTCGTCCGAAGGGATCAGGCAGGGCGCATCACCGACTGCACAGTCGACGTCGGCGATGACCCCGCAGGATCGGCATACGACGTGGTGGTGGTTGTCGCCGACCCGGGACTCATAGCGGGCAACCATGCCCAACGGCTGGATCCGGCGAAGCAATCCCACAGCGGTCAGGGCGTTGAGGACGTCGTACACAGCCTGGCGGGAGACATCGGGAAGGCCACTGCGTACCGCGGACAAGATCGTCTCGGTATCGGCGTGCGGATGAGAATGCACCGCCTCCAACACGGCGACCCTGGGCCTGGTTACTCGCAGATCGGCCATCCGCAGCTGCGCTGCGTGAGCGGCCGACGTTGACGACACCACATCAATATGCCGCTCCTATTTGGAACGAGTCAAGACGTTATCTGGAATCGGTCAAGAATTAGTCAGTCGACCGCTTTGATTGCGGCGTCGGCCGCTCGCTCGCTCGCCAGCTTGGCCCCTCTGCCGAGCCGGACCAGCCGCGGCAACGCATCGGCGTGCCTGATCAGGTAGCGCGCCGTAGCCAAGAAGTTTGGCCTGCCGTCCGGTCGGCTGAGGCCGACGATCGCGGCGTCCACGCTGCCGTCGCCGACCCGGTCGCTGATGGCACGCACCACGGACCAGGGGACACCGCGCTCGCTCGCACACCTTCGCGATGGCAGCCGTCTCCATGTCGAGCGCCACCACACCCTGTGCCCGCAGCTCGGCGTGGATGAGCCGGATCGAGGACGACCTCGTCGGTGGTCCACAATGTCCCTCGGAGGGTCCCAAGCTTGCCGAGGCGAAGCGGCGTCGGCCGGTGCCCGGATCCCTCGGCGCCGTTGACCACGAGCTCTGGCAACACCAGCGTCCCGATGAGCGTGTCGTTATCGATGGCGCCGGCGACGCCGACGACGATCACCCGCTCGACGTCGGCCGCGTCCAGCAGTCCGACCGTCGCGGCGTGCGCCCGGGCAATGCCAATCCCGGTGACCACCGCGATCACTGCCCGGCCGCCGATCTCGCCGGTGTAGCCCAGGTCGATCTTGCGCAGCGACAGCCGCCGTCGCAAGGGCCGGAGCTCCATGGGCATGGCGAACACGAAGGCGATCACAGCGATTTCCACTTCGCACCGAGGTTGTCCGCCCACCGCAGACGAAAAAGGAACGGAGAATAGCTACTCCGTCCCACTCTCAATGTATAGCGCACCCGGGGGCTTGCGGCAAGACCCCGGTCATGCAGCAAAATCGCTGGCCGAAGCCAGAACTCAGTGCATCGGGGGTAGCCAAATGCGTGACCATGCGGTGGTTGTTGTCGGAGGAGGACCGACCGGCCTGACGTTGGCAGGTGAGCTGGCCTTGGCAGGAGTCGACGTCGCCGTCGTCGAGCGCCGCGCCAGCCAGGACCTGATTGGCTCGCGTGCAGGTGGTCTGCATGCACGCACCATCGAGGTGTTTGATCAGCGCGGAATCGCCGACCGCTTCCTAACGCAGGGGGAGGTGGCACAGGTTGCGGGGTTTGCTCAGATTCGCCTGGACATCAGCGACTTTCCCACCCGGCACCCCTACGGTCTTGCGCTGTGGCAGACCCACATCGAGCGCATCCTGGCCGACTGGGTCGGCGAGCTAGCCGTACCGATCTATCGCGAACGTGAGGTGACCAATGTCGCCCAGGATCACACCGGAGTCGACGTCGACCTGTCGGACGGCCAGCACCTGCGGGCGGAATACGTCGTCGGCTGCGACGGAGGACGCAGCGTGATGCGTAAAGCAGCCGGCATTGAGTTCCCCGGCTGGGATCCGACAATGAGCTACCTCCTTGCCGAGGTGGAAATGGCTTGTGAGACGGGCTCGCCCGAATGGGGCATCCGGTATGACGCCCTCGGCGTCCATTCGCTGAGCAGGTTGGCGGATGGCGGGCCGGTGCGGGTCATGGTGACCGAGCAGCGCGTCGGACCCGCCGGAGAAGCCACCTTGCGCGATCTGAGCGAGGCGCTCTTCGCCGTGTATGGAACGGATTACGGGATCCACAGTCCCACGTGGATTTCCAGATCTACTGATATGACGCGGCAGGCTGCGGCCTATCGTGACAAACGGATCCTGTTGGCCGGGGACGCCGCACATGTACACCATCCGGTGGGTGGCCAGGGCCTCAACACCGGTGTGCAGGATGCGGTGAACCTGGGATGGAAACTTGCCCAAGTGGTCCATCAGACATCGCCCGACTGTCTGTTGGACACCTACCATTCTGAACGGCACCCGATCGCTGCGCGAGTCCTGCGCAACACGATGGCGCAAATGGTGCTCCTGCGCCGCCCAGCCGACGACCGTACAAAGGCGTTGCGCGACATCGTTTCCGAACTCCTGAGCATGGACGAGCCTCGGAAACGATTCGCCGCGATGATGTCCGGCCTGGACATCCTCTACGACCTGGGCGACCTCGGCGAGGGACACCCATTGCTCGGTCGGCGCATCCCTGATCTCGACCTGGTCACCGCAAACGGCCCGTTGCGAGTATTCACCCTGCTGCACGATGCCCGCCCGGTGCTGCTCGACCTCGGTGGGCACGGCGGCTTCGACATCGCTGCGTGGGCCGATCGGGTTAAATCAGTCAGCGCGGAATACGTTGGTGAATGGAATCTTCCGGTACTCGGTGCGGTCGCCGCGCCCACCGCCGTGTTGATCCGGCCCGACGGACACGTTGCCTGGGTGGGAGACCAATCTCACCGGGGGCTCGCCGCCGCGCTCACGCGCTGGTTCGGGCCGCCCGCTGTAGCGTAGTGAATCGGCGTTTCAGTGTTCGAGCGCATCTTGCAGCTCGCGCACATGGTCCTGCGTTTGCTGCAATAACGGCCGTAATGCCTCGGCGACGTCCGGCAGCCCCAAATCGTTGGCCTCGGTGACGCGTTTCCGGTAGCGCTCCAATTGGCGCTGCTCGAGTTCAACATCGGCTTTGAGCGCCGCTGCTCCGTCTGGAGCGTCGGGTATGTCGGGAACTTTCACAGTCGGCGTGCCGCCGAGAAAGTCGATCTGCTGAGCGAGAATCTTGGCGTGCTGAAGCTCTTGGGCCAGGTGATTGTCCAGTTCTTCGGTGATCGCGTGGTACTCGGGCCCCTTGATCGTGGCGATGTGCTGGATGTACTGAACGATCGATTGATATTCAGTGCCCAGATCTTCGTTGAGCCGTTCTATGAAGTTAGTCCTGTCCATGCGGCTAGGTTTCACCCGAGACACCAGCCTGAAACCTGTCGGAGGGAAGCCCCACAAACCTGATCCGATTGCGGAGTTACTGAATTACTGAGTTAAAATCGCGACCGACCACTACTTTTGGGGGTGGAGCGACGCCGTGGATCTGGCAACCGGATGCAGCTGTAGGTTGAACCCGATTCCATTCCGACGAGCCTGAAGGGAGGCACCGTGGGCGAAACCGCGGCCATGGCCGAGGCTGATCGCACGTGGATGATCGACACGCTGTTAGCCCTGCTGCAGACCCCAAGCCCGTCAGGTCGCACGGACGTCGTCATGCAGCTGATCGGCGACATCCTCGATGACTTCGGTGTGCCATTTTCGCTGACCCGTCGCGGAGCACTGATGGCCGAACTTCCGGGTGAGTCGGCGAGTACCGACCGTGCGCTGGTTGTGCACTCCGACACCATCGGCTGTATGGTGCGCAGTCTTAAAGACAACGGCCGCCTGGAGCTGGTTCCGGTCGGCACCTTTTCGGCCCGGTTCGCCACGGGCGCACGCGTGCGGATCTTCCCTGACGACCCCGACGAGTTCATCACCGGCACGGTCTTGCCGCTCAAGTCCAGCGGGCATGCTTTCGGCAAGGAGATCGACACCCAACCCACAGACTGGGAGCACATTGAGGTCCGCGTCGACCGCAAGGTTTCTACCCGGGAGGACCTAACTCGCCTCGGCTTGAAGGTCGGTGACTTTGTCGCATTGATCACCAGCCCCGAGCTCACCGCCGACGGCTTCATCGTTTCCCGTCATCTCGATGGGAAGGCGGGGGTCGCGGTCGCACTCACACTGGCCAAAAGTTTCTGCGAGAACAAGATCGTGCTGCCGCACCGCACCACGATCATGGTGACCATCACCGAGGAGGTCGGTCACGGAGCCAGTCACGGCCTGCCTGCAGACGTGGCCGAGCTTGTCTCGGTAGACAACGCGGTATGCGCGCCCGGCCAACACTCCGTCGAGGACGGCGTAACGATTCCGATGGCCGATATGCATGGGCCGTTCGACTACCATTTGACCCGCAAGTTGTGTCGGCTCGCCGAGGAAGAGGGCATACCGTTCGCGCGGGATGTGTTCCGCTACTACCGATCCGACGCCGCCGCGGCAATCGAGGCAGGCGCGGGCACCCGCGCCGCGCTGGTCGGGTTCGGCCTCGACGGCAGCCACGGGTGGGAACGGACCCACATCGATTCGCTGGAAGCGACGTACAACCTGTTGCACGTCTGGCTGCAGACGCCGCTGACGTTCGCCAAGTGGGACGCGAAGCCGTCGGGCAAACTGGAGGACTTCCCGTCGTCGGAGCAGCCTGCCCCAACCGAGCAGTGGGTGCCGCTGTCCCGCGGCGAACACGCGGAACCCGGCGACGCATCGCCGGGCTCGGTGTGGCCGCCGTCGGTGGAACCCCAAACCTGAGGCGGCCGGGCGAAGGACAACCGCGCCGATCTGTACCAGGATGAAGCCATGCGACTGCTTGTAGCGCTTGCGGGTTTCGCCGCGGTTATGGGCCTGACCACCCCGGCGCAGGCCAACGCCGGCGACCCTGATGCGGACTTTCTGGCCGCGCTCAACAACGCGGCCATCACCTATCAGAGCGGACCTGACGCTGTCGGCATCGGCAGAAGGGCGTGCGCGCTGATGGACCAGGGCCACTCGCAAGCCGACGTGATCAAAGCCATGACGGACCAGAATCCAGGATTCACGACCGGCGGCGCTACCCAGTTCGTCGAGATCGCGGAGAACACGTTATGCCCGCAACACATCGGGGGAGCGGTATCACCACCGCCGCCACCAGCACCGTCGGCGCCTGCGGTCCCGCCGTTCTTCCCATTACCAGCTCCACCAGCTGCGTTGTAAGGCTGTGCTATTCGGCGAGGGCCTCGTCAGCGAGGTCGTCGAGTTCTTTGCCTTTCGTCTCCGGTCCGAGCAGATAGCCGATCAGCGTCAAGGCCCACAGACCGGCCAGCGCCAGGTACGGCGCCTGTATCCCGTACTGCGTGATCGCCCAACCGATGACGGTCGGAGCCGCGATGGAGACGGTCCGGCCGACGCCGACTGCGATTCCAAAGCCGGTGCCGCGCAGGGCCGTTGGGAAAAGCTCGGCGATGTAGGTGTCGCCGACTCCCCAGAGCCAGCCGAGTGTCGCGATGGCGATTGCGCCGAAGGCCTGGTATTCGGCTAGCGAGTCGGAGGTGGCCGCCAGGATGGTTGCGGCGACCTCGATGATCGCGGCGAGGATCGCCGAGGGTCGGCGGCCTATCCAGTCGGCGAGCGCAGTGCCGAGGTAGGCGAATACGGCTTGCAGCAAGAAGAACACGAGGGCGTAGCGGATCGCCTCGATAGGGGAGGCGTGGAACTTCTTCACGATGTAGGTGGTCAAAAACAGCGTCATACCCCAGTAGCCGACTGCGTTGGCGGTGTAGATAAGCCAGCCGGCGACGAGACGTCGCCGCACGCCGGGCAGTTGCCAAAGCTGTGGCTTGGCAGCCCCGCTCACAACGGTGGCCTGTGCGTTGACGTAGCGATGCGACTCGGCGATACCTCGTCGGACGAGAAACAAAATAACCGCGGAAACGATTGCGACGATGAAGGCCGATTGCCAGCCAAAGTGGGGCACTAGGGCCAGCGCGACGCCGGCGGCGAGAACGTAGCCCAACGAGAAGAGCGAGAAGATTACGCAGATGTATCCGGCTTGGGCGTCGGTGATGTGCAACGTCTTCTTGATGTCCGGCAGCACCAGGCCATAGATGTTCACCGCGTATGAGTCGAAGCCGTAGCCCAGTCCCGCGGTTATCGCAACGAAGAGCGCCTGCTTGAAAGTCGCAGGTATGGCGCGGGGTATCTGAGCCGGGATGCTGCCAACGCTCGACGCCATCCGTGAACCGTATGCAGGGGCCTGATGTCTGCAGAAGGATCAAGATCATCCTGATCACAACGTGAGAGTGCGGTTGGCTGTGGCGTATCTCGTTAGGCGGTTCGAGAGGCGGTGATTGCCGTTATCGCGTCGACCACCGCGTCCGGATCATCCAACGCAACAAAGGTCTTGGCATCAGGCGCCTCGATCAGCTTCCCATTGCTGAAGCATCCAGCCAGACGTCGACCCAGGCCCGGCGTGAAGCAGTGGTCCCGCTGACCCCACACCAGGGTGACCGGCTTGGTGAACCGGGGGAGGCGGGTGGCCACATCGGTGAGATCGGCGGTGGCCACCTGACGCAGCAACGCGGCCAGGTCACGGCAGACGCGTGAGTCCTCAAGGCAGGGTCGTAGCCAGGCGGCAGTGAGTTCCGGATCGGGACGATTGATCAGCAAACCGTAGCCAAGTGACGAGTGACGCAACGGCCGTGGCCGCAGCAGGCTGAACAGCGCCTTGATTGAGATGGGGCCGCGAAGGACCTTGAACGCGACGTCGAACGGGTAGGGAGGGCACTTGTCGAACGCGTCGCAGTTGGTCAGCACCAAGCGGCCGATCCGATCGGGATGGGCGTCGACGACGAGTTGGCACAGCCCGCCCCCGGTGTCGCTGCCGACCAATGTCACGTCGGAAAGATCGAGGGCGACGATTGCGTCGTTGATCATCTCCGCGACGCCGGGCAATGATAGTGCGGTCGCTTCTTTGACGGGTCTGGTGTGTGAGCCCAGTGGCCAGGTTGGCACGATGCAGCGGAAGCCGCGGCGGCCCAGGCCTTCAGCCACCCGGTGCCACAGTTGCCCGTCGACCAGGATGCCGTGCACGAACAGCACTGGCGGGCGCTCTGAATCCCGTGGTCCAAACTCCTGGTATTCGATCGTGGCCTGCTTGAGTGTCAGTTCTGCCATATCAGATTTCCCTCCTCGATCAGTCAAATCCCTCGCTGAATATCGAAACTCGAGGGACACTGCCGAGTCCATGCGTTGAACTGCCAGATACTGCCACCTTGCCGATTGCCGTGCTGGTCAGCAGAAGAAAGGATTGGCGGGTCTCGCCAATGCCGCTCCGACACCACCGGCTGCTCCGGGAGTGGTCCAGCATGCTCAGTTGACCGGCTGGGGTGGTCCCGGCGGGCACGACCCCGGGGGTGGCGGCTGGCGCGGCCCCGGCCTGGGGTGGCGGGGGCTTCCGCCCCGGCTGGGGTGGATCTGGCTTCGCAGGGTGGGGTGGCCCGCCACCGCCTCCTCCGTGCCTGATCGGCCTCTGCATCTGAGTCCGCCGTAACTCACAATGACAGTCGCCTTGCCGGCGAGATCGGCAAGGCGACTGCCGTTTTGGCGATACGGTGGATTTATGCCTCGGGTGGACTACGTCATCCAATATGTCGAGTCGCTCACGCGGTCGGCAGCGTTCTACCGCGATGTGATCGGGCTCAAGGTGCGCATCGAGGGCGACGGCTACATCGAGTTCGAGATGGATAACACCAAATTCTCACTTTTCGAACGGTCGAAGCTGCCTGACCTCATCTGTCGCGAGGGCGGCAACCCACCCTGCGGTGAGGTCGGCTTCCTCGTCGACGACGTAGACGCGGAAGCGGACCGATTGAGAGGGCTCGGTGTCGAAATCCTCAGCGGACCCGTGGACCGGCCATGGCATGAACGGACACTTCACCTTGCCGATCCCGACGGCAACATCATCGAATTCGCGCAGAAGCTGCAATGAGATAATTGGGCTGGCTCAAGGCACGCTGAGGATTTTGATAGCGAAGACCAACGTGTCGCCTTTCTGGATCCCAGCGCTGGGTTGGCCATCGGGGTAGCCGTCCGCAGAGACCATTGCGACAGCCACGGTGGACCCGACCTGTTGGCCGCCGATCGCCTTCTGGAAGCCCGGGACGACTCCGTCGAGCGAGAATTGAGCGGGGGTGCCGCGTTGGTAGGCACTGTCGAAGATACTGCCGTCTCGTCCGTTGACGCCCATGTAGCAGACGGAAACTGTGGCCGTGGGTGCGACGACCGGCCCGTCGCCGGCATGCAGCGTGTGCACCTCGGTCTGGGTCACGCTGAACGGCGCGGTCACGTTGACGCGCGGCGCCGTCGTATCCGTGGAACCGGTCACCGCGACGCTGCCAGTTGCCCCAGTCAGCGTCCACTCGGGTGTTGCCCCATTGCCGGGCGCTGCCGTCGGGCAGGTGCTGTCCGCCATCGCAGGTGCTGCAGGAGGAGGCGGGACCGCTTCCGTGATCGAGGGCGTGGTCGCCGATGGAGTTGTCTTGTCGGAGCTGCACGCGGCGAACGTCATGACGGCCGATGCGGCACAGGCCAGAAGCGCGACGGAAGAAGACACACGTAAGGAATTCACGGTCGTCACGCTACATCCGCATCACGCGGTTACCGGTAAGCCTGTGCCACCGCATCGAATGCACGCAGGGTGTCTAACATGTGCGGCTCATGAGAGTGCGGCTGAGTGGATAACTTGGCGGCGACCATCTCCGCGGCGCGGTTGACGTAGATCATCTGACCGCACATGCCCAGGCACAACACCACGTTGCTGCCAGGGTAGGGGAACCACATTTGGTTGCGGTACATCCCGCCCGGCATCTCGTTGTCGTCGGGGCTGGCGGCGAAGGCCTGACGCGAGTCCGGTCCGCCATCGAGAGTGTCGGCGATCCACGCCGCCGGCACCACTTGCTGCTCGGCTAACGAGACACCGTCGCGCAAGAACAGCGACCCGAATCGGATCATGTCGGTTAGGCACGCGCTGATGCCGCCGTCGAATAGTCCGGTGCCGACCTCGTCTACGCCGATGGTGGCGTCGCATTGGGCGCCGATGCGGCTCCACAGCAGTTCTGACATCAGTTCGGGCATCCGCTGGCCGCCGGCGACCTCGCAGATCCAGCCGAGTACATCGGTTTCACACGAGCGATATTCGAACGGGCCGCCGTGAGCCGACTTCTGCCGCAAGGTCAACAAGAAGTCTTGCAGCGTGGAGGGGACGTCTGGACCGCTCTTGGGCGCCCAGCCCATCGACTGATCGAGGGTGTGTATCTCCGCGGCCGGATCACCGTAGTCTTCGGAGAAGGCGATACCCGACCTCATGTCCAGCAGGTGGCGCACCGTCGCACCGGCGTAGCCGCAGTTCGCCAGGGCGGGAACGAATGCCGTGACCGGCGCGTCAAGCTCGATTGCACCGGCCCCGCGCAGCGCGCCGACGACGGCCGCCACCAGCGACTTGCTCACCGAGAACAGCAGGTGCCGGGTCTGCGCCCCCATGCCGTCCAGGTAGTCCTCGGCCACCATCGACCCGCGGTGGGCGACAGCCCACCCGTCGGTTGCGGTGGTGGCCATCACCGCGCCAACGGTGCTGGGCACCCCGTCAGTGCTAATCACCGGGATCTCGGCCGCCGGAGCACTGGCGGCGGGCAACGCCGCGGCCCGGACCGTCCCGCGCGAGATCACCGCGGTCGGCACTAACTCTTCGACGTGCTGAAATGACCAATGCGAATACGGCGCCGAAAGCCAGTTGTCCAGTGAGATGCCGGCCGGGACGGGGTTTGTCGAACACTTCCCGCGGCCGCTGCTCACGCTCGTGCGACGAGCCGCGAGACGATCGGCGTGGCCGGCGCCAGGGGGGTGGAGGCAAACTTCGCCTTGAGACCGTTGACCCAACGCTGACAGCGCTCGGTGAGCTGGTAGTCGTCGGTCTGCAGGTGCCCGCGGGTAACGAGCACGCCGAGTTGGGCGCCCTCGCAGCGTAAGTCGCCGGGCGCCGCGACACGCATGTAGAAGGCCTCGCACTCGTCGAGCAGCGTGGCCCAGTCGTTGCCCTGGCGCGCAAAAGAGACGCGCCCGTCGTCGTCGAGGTGCCACACACCTGTGCGTGGGGTTGCGGTGAAGAGCTCGACATCCGGCGAGGTCTCGCTGATTATCAGCTGACCCCAGACCTCGTCCTCGCCATAGCCCCGCTCCCATCGCGAGTTGATCTCCTCGACGTCGAGCTCGTACTCCACGTCCATGTACTCGAGCAGGTGGAACAGGAACAGCGGGATGTCGGCGTAGGCCTCGGTGGTCAAATTCGTCATCGGGCTGGCGCCGCTCAGGCGTGGGTTCACCTCGCCGAGGTAGAGCTCGTCGGAGTCCAAGTCGTGCAACAGATCCACCTCGAAGTAGCCGCGGTACCCCTCGCGACTCATGACGTCGCCGAGCTTTCGCACCATTTCTCGCGCGGCGCGGGTCTGTTCGGGCGGCAACACCTCGCGCCAGATGTCGTTGCCGCACCAGCTGCCTCTGCCCGGAGTCAGCTCCGGGTAACCGACGAGACTCGTCATCGCGGGGCCGATCACGGTGCCGTGGCGGGTCACGGTGCCCTCGAGGCATACCTCGACATTGCGGATGCGCTTCATGGCTTTGAGTTCCTGCCCGGCCATGTCTGCGGCGTGCTCGTCCCAATCACGTTGACCGCGCACGAAGAACGTCGCGCTGCCGGCGGCGCCATAAGCGGCCTCGACGACGAGGTCATCTCCTAGATCGGCGCTTTGCGCGAGCGCCCGCAGCTCGTCGTAGGAGCCGACCCGCCCGATCGCGTGCGGCACGCTCGGCACGCCGGCCTCATCGGCTAGTTGCGTCATCACGATCTTGGAACCCAGGCGATGGCGCAGATCCGCCGGCGGGTGCATGACCTCGAGCCCGGCCTGGCGCGCGAGGGCTTGGGTCTCCTCGTCAAGCATCACGAAGCAGGCCCTGCCACCGGGCCCTCGTCGCGCGATGAACTCGAGTGTCTCGGGATCACGCAGCAGGTGTTTGCACACATCCCCCATGGAATCGAAATCAACGCGGTCGCGCCGCCGAGGCACGAACACGCGCGAATGTGCACCCTCAAAAGAGTCAAAGTACGTCAGGTAGAAGAAGTTTCGGACCCAGCGATCGATGCCGAGCAGGTTGAACGGGGTCGGCGAGATGAAAAACAGCGGCGCGGCGTTGGTGTGAAAGAACGCGCGTAAGTCCGAGAGGCCGTTTAGCGTGCGGTGCGGCTCGGACTCAGATCCTCCGGCTTGCACCATCACGCCGGCCGCGGGGACGTCGACGCTTGAGCCCGGCGCAGGCACCGCGGCGGTGGCGGGGGCGCTGCGGTCAGCGCGACGGCAATGAATTGACGTGCTTCCATTGCACAAGTGTGCCCTACCAGTGGCCGCGCGAAAGTGCGGGAGCACGTCAAGGGCGACCGAGCCTGGTAAGGTTTCGAACGGGTGTGCGATGGTTATTCCGCAGTGGGAGGTGGTGGCGACATGAGCGACGACGTGCAGCAGGCGCCGAACGAGACGGCGGAAAAGGACCCGGCCAACTGGGTCACGGGCGACGAGCCAATGACGGGACCGCAGCGGAGTTATCTACACACACTGGGGCAGGAGGCAGGCCGTGAGGTCCCCGACAATCTGACCAAGGCCGAGGCATCCAACCTCATTGAGGAATTGCAGCACAGCACCGGGCGCGGCGGGGGCTAAGCCCCACCGACGAGTAGAACTCGATCACCGGTCATCGACATGGCTGGCCTTTCGTTTAAAAGAGCGGTAACGCCATTGTCCCGCAGGGGGACTCGACTTATCCAAGACCCAGCACCCGTCCGATGCAATATCCAGGCTGACCGGTAACCCTGCATATTCGATTGCTGCATCTTCGGTCCTGGAGGTACGGACGCCGGGAGTCGCCACTGGCGCGCGCAAATGTCGCTCGCGCGGACCAGCAACTGTCTTACACATTGTCGTACACTCTTGTAATGGCTGACACGATTACCTTCCGGCCCGACGAAGACACGTCGAAGGCGCTGGAGGTCTTGACCAAGGATGGCACCCCTGTATCCACGGTCGTTCGAACCGCTCTCATTGACGCCGCACGACGTAAGGCCAGCGCGGCGATCCGCGCCGAGGCGGAAAGGCTTGCCGAAGACGAGTCAGATCGCGCTGAGGCCATGCAGGTGCTGCGCGACATGGAGACACTGCGTGCGTGGTGAGGTCTTTCAGTTGCTCGCCCCGCGGGGGAGCCGCGGTCACGAACAAACCGGCTCCCGATACGCCGTAGTAGTCCAGTCAGACCAGCTGCCGCTGTCGACCTGGCTCGTCGCGCCGACATCTACTTCAGCTCGTATCGCAAGCTTTCGGCCCGAGGTCGAAATCGGTGCCATGAACACCCGGGTGCTTGCCGAACAGGCCGCAGCGGTCGACCCGAGTCGGCTCGGCAAAAGCGTCGGGTTCCTCAGCTACGACGAGATGCGCCGCGTTGATGCGGCACTGCGCATCGTCCTGGATCTGTAAGCCCTTCGCTATCGCATCACATGTCTTCTACTGCGAAAATAGTTGGGGCACAGCGCAATATGGCGTCTCCTACTGGTTACCTCGGCTCGGGGAGACGCATCTCGCCATCGATGAAAACGCAGTACTTTACCGGTAAAGCTGCATATTTGATTCCCGCATATTCGCCTGGTTCGGGACTGGCGACGGATGTAGTGCGCTCTTTGACTGACTGCGTGCCTGTGCATCGCGCTTGCGCAAGCATCGTTATCAGCCGGGCGTGGGGTAGGGAGCTGGGTTTGCTGGACCGGCCGTGGTTGGCGTTTGCATGATCGCTAGGCACCGGATGCTAGCTCGTCGTCGTCCTCGTCGTCCTCGTCGTCACGTTGTGGCGGTGATGGCGACGCAGCGCTGTTCGGCCGGATGCGGTCAAACAGGTCGCCCCACGTGGCGCGGGCGGCGACGAACGCGGCGTCATCGATGTCGTGACAGGATCGGGTTTGGGCTATAGCGACCAGTGCGTCAGCAAGACTGAGCGTGCTCACGTTGTGGCTTTTTGCGGTCCGCACGATCTCGACGAACGCTTGGTTGAGGGTGCAGCCTCGCAGTGCGAGAAGCACACCTTCGGCCGTGTCGAGTATCCGTGCCCCGGCGCGGCGAGGGTCGGGCGACCGGCTAGCGATGTCCATTCGCACTCACCTCCTGCACTCCAGCTACCCGCGAATGCTATGAGATAACTTATGACAGAAACAAGATATTTTCTTCAGCAGCCGGCGCGGATCAGGTTGGGGTCGCCGTCGCGGTCGTCGTCGGGCAACGGCACGGTGATGGCCTGGTCGATCACGTCGAAGGGGTTGGCGCCACGCTGTAGTAGGTCGGCGAGGTGCTCGGAGTCCAGCCCGGCGTCCTCGGCGCTGAGGTCGGCGGGTTGGTGTTGTTCTACCGCGTCGGCGACAGGCACCTCGTCGGCCACCACGTTGGTATCGAAGTTGATCGTCATCGCTTGCCCGTCCTCCTTTCGGTGGCCGGATCGGCGGATCGTAGTCGCGCGTTTTCCGACTTGAGCTGGCCGTTGTCGGATTCGAGTTCGGTGTTGCGGTGTTCGAGGTTCAAAATCTGAAGAATTCCGGCGATGTTGATGCCTTGGGCGACGAGGTTGGTGATCCGCTGCAGGCGTTCCAGGTCGTCGTCGCTGTATCGGCGGGTGCCGCCGTCGGTGCGCGCCGGGGTGAGCAGTCCGCGTCGCTCGTAGAGTCGCAGGGTCTGCGGCTCAATCCCGCTGAGCTCCGAGGCCACCGAGATGCCATACACACCGCGCGCAGATCGCAACAGGGGATCGTCAGGCACTGGACCGCTCCATTCGCCACCAACTCTCTGGCAATTCATCGTTGCACAAAACTAGCCCTAGTGCTATAAGAAACCTATGACAGAACGCACAGATCTGTCGGAACAGCCGAATGGGTAGGAGGAAAGATGATGTTGATGCGCACCGATCCGTTTCGCGACTTCGATCGCCTCGCCCAGCAAGTGCTGGGCACCGCGGCACGCCCGGCGGTGATGCCGATGGATGCCTGGCGCGAGGGCGATCAGTTCATCGTCGAGTTCGACCTGCCGGGCGTCGACGAGGATTCCCTGGGCCTCGACGTCGAGCGCAATGTGCTCACCGTGCACGCCAAGCGAGCCGATCTGGATCCCGACCGGGAGATGGTGTCGGCCGAGCGGCCGCGTGGTGTGTTCAGCCGGCAGCTGTTCTTGGGCGAAACGCTTGACGCCGATGCGATCGAGGCCAGCTACGGCGGCGGGGTGTTGCGGTTGACCATCCCGGTCGCGGAGAAAGCCAAACCGCGCCGGATCAAAATCGCCAGCGAGGAGAAGCAAGCAATCAACGCCTAACGACGGCCCACCTCAGCGCTGGACCAGGGGCGCAGCAATCCGGGGAAGGGGGTGAGCGACATGGCGCCCGACACCCTATGGGCAACCAGCCTGCTTGATGAGGCGGCGGCGATCGTGGAGGCCGAATGGATCCGCCTGCAGCAGGACGAGGCCCTGTGGGAGCGTGAGCTCGCTGACCTGCTTGATGAGGCGGCGGCGATCGTGGAGGCCGAATGGATCCGCCTGCAGCAGGACGAGGCCCTGTGGGAGCGTGAGCTCGCTGACCTGCTCGCCGAGATGCCTGCGCCCCGGCCCGCCCCGCCCCGCGTCGGCGTCATCACCACCGGGCGCCGGCGGTCCGGCCACCCGATGCCGGATCGCCGTCCCCGGTGGCCGACGCGGCGATCGTCCGCCACACCGGTGTGGGCTACCCAACGGTCCCCTCCGGCAGACCCGGGTGTCCTGCTCAAAGGCATTGTCGGACAAAGGAGGTGATGCCCCAGCGATGATCACCAGCGGGCAACGACTCGCGTGTCGCCCACAATGGTCAGATATGTCGCGTCACCGGGGCCGACTCCAGCGTCTGGAATCGGTCCGCACGCACCGCCACTAAGGGTGGCGAATCGAAGTGGGACGTGCACGACGTCGTTGTAGGGCCCGGGCAGGCCGCAGGGAGGGCCACCGGTCCGCTCCCTGTCGGCCACCCGGGCGTCCCCGACAAGCATCAGCGGCAACCCCCTGGCAGCGCGCGGCCTCGATGATGAACCCACCGCCCTGATAGCGGCGTGGATGTCAGATCGACCATCCCACAGCGGTGGCTCCCGGTTCGCCCGTAAGCCCGGGAGTCACCGCACGTGTTCTCGGAGGTCCAGCGATGGTGCGCGTGAATCCCGATCCCTACCTGGTGTTGGGCGTGTCACCGACCGCCACCCAGGCCGAGATCACCCACGCCTACCGCACCCGGCTACGCGCCCATCACCCCGACACGCGTCAGACACCGTCCTCGCAAACCGCCGACGAACACCTCCGGCAGTTGCTGGCGGCCTACGCCCTGCTACGCGACCCCACCCGCCGAGCCGACTACGACCGCGCCACCGCCCACACCGCCACGCCACCACCGAACAGCCCAACAGGGCCGACACCGGCTGACCGGCCCCAGGCCGGCGCGATCCAGATCCCGATCACCTACCGCAACGCCAACACCCCTACCCCCGACGTCGCAGCACCACCATTGCGGGCAGGCCCCGTGCGCCGCCACCGCTAGCCGCACCGCGCCGACGCCGCTCTCCGCATTGTGCATGACCTGTACCACCACGTCGCGACGTGGGCAGCGGAAGCCGGTGCAGCCTTTACCGGCGACCCAGCGCATTCGAATCGGCTGTATTGGGGTCGCCACAGCTGTTCTACAGATTCCGCTGCAGCCCAGGCGATGCCATGGCCCAAACCATGATGTTTACGTTGCGCGATCTCGGCATTAACCTTGCTGCGTGAATGCACCAACGCTCGCGATCGGCCAATAATTGGATCGAGGCTAAAATTTCATGACGGTTTCAGTTGAGCAAAGGTACTGCAGCTTACCCGCGATGCGAGGGCCGATATCGCCTGTTTGCCTTTAGTGTTGGCTGCTATGGTCGGACTGGACAATTACGTGAAGCGCTGGCGCACAGCGCTTCACGTAACCGTGTCGGCATTGATAGTTGCCATCCTCGGACTCGCCATCACCCCCGTAGCTCATGCGGCTGCGGCCACGGCGACGTTGTCGGTGACATCGACGTGGCAGACCGGTTTCATCGCCCACTTCACCATCACCAACTCGAGCACGGTGCCGCTAACCGATTGGAAGCTTGAATTCGACTTGCCGATGGGAGAATCCGTCTCGCACACGTGGAATAGCACCCTTGCACAATCTGGCACGCACTATGTTCTCACCCCCGCGAATTGGAATCGCATCATTGCACCCGGTAGTTCAGCCACAGGTGGTCTAAGAGGCGTGCTGACCGGTTCCTACTCGCCACCGTCGAATTGTCTGCTCAACGGGCAATATTTTTGCACCTAGAAGCGCACCTGATCGTGGGCGTGATCAAAGAAGTCCTGTAGCTCTTGCTTTCTGAAGGGACGCTTCTCGGGGCTCTGCTCGTGGTCTTGCACATGCGTCGCGGTATTCCACTCGAAGAACACTTGCGCCGGGTGCGTTCCGAATCGCTGTTCGCAGACGCGGTCCCAGCCGTAGTCGGGGTCAGCGATGTAGGAACAGAACATCCGCAGAGCATTCTGATAACTTCCGTCTATAGACGCTGGTAAAACCGCCACGTCGAAGAGCAGCATGAAGGCACATCGGAGCAAGAACCCGACCCGGCCGGCGAACCGACTGCGCATGGGACACGAACCACACTGCGGTGGAGGAGGTTTGAGATCCGCGCGCCGCTATCGTCCTTGCCCACAGAGGATACTTGAGTTAACATAATGTCGCTTATCGGCAATATGGAGGCCAGGTGTTGCCTCGACAATGGTAGTTTCCGAGCTTTTGTCAGGCCCGGCCGAGATATGCCATGACGACATCAGAGTGCCCAGCGCCCAGGCCCGCGGACGCGGCAAACTGTACGGCGCGCACGACCTGCGATGCGTTCCCTTTTCCGTGAGACGTTCGGGTTAGGTTGCCGCCCCGGCGCCAGCCCGGCCTCTGGGTCTTACGCCCAGCATTACGTCACAGTGACGTAATGGGCTGGCCGCGCTGGATGGGCCCACGGTGGCTTTGGACTGCGAAATGATCTCCCATGCAGACGAATTCGGCGTGAGGAGTTGACTCGTCGACGATGTCGGAGAACGGTGGGGTTCGGAGTGCTAGCGGACCAGAATCCGCCACGCGGGCCAAGCCTGGTCCGGTTCGGCGACTGATGGCTGGCTTGTCCGGGTAGGCGCGTGTTGTTCTCGACCACATCACGTTTCGGCCGATTCGCAAGCTCTTTCATCCTTCCACGGTGTTGCGGCTCCGGCAATGACTTTTCGTCACTGTGACGCTTCTTTCCCGGATCGCCGTAACACCCTGCCCCGCAGAAGATTTCGGCGACTTGGTCGCAGCCACCCGATCCAGGCCCTACTTGTTTCAGGGCTGACACGTGGATTCGAGTGGAAGGACCGGGCCGCTGGTTTGTAGGGACAACAGATATAGGTACGTTTGCAGCGAATGTTCGCACCCCGGGTCGTACTTGACCAGGATCTTTGGAGGAAGCGGCAGGAATCGAATTGGGTTCAACTCAACGGGATTGAGCACATGCTGATAGTCGACGGGAGGAGGCAATGTCGGGACGATGTCTAGGCGATTCGCAACCCGATACGAGTTCTTGACCGCCTGGTCGAACGTGCTTGCAAACAGCGAATCTCCTGTGCGCGGACTGCCAAAGGTGTAAACGGCCGGATCCTTAAAGGTCGTATTCGCCGCGACGTCGAGGGCGAGCAGCGTCGCAAGGGCTCCTCCAAGGCTGTGACCGCAAATCGTCACGGAGCTGACCGGTTGGGGATACGGAAGCTTAGCCAACGCGCTGACCAGGGTCGACGAATTCGCCGCGGCACCAGTCCTCAGTGACTCATACATGGCGGTGAAGCCGTCTTCGGTATGGCCCGCACCGACGAGGAATGGGCATGGCACCTGGAGGAATTCGGCGTCGTGAATCCACTCCAAAGTCCCTTCGGTACCCCGGATCGTGATCACCACATCACCGGTTTTAGTTGCCTGGCAGACCAACCCGATGGAAACTTCGTCGTCGCCTCGGCTCGGGTTGATGTCGGTGGCAAGGTCGTTGGCGTAGAGCGTGGTGACCACTGTGTAGTTCGTGCCACCGGCGCTTAACGCCTGACCGGCCTTATTGGTCAAGTCAGTGGGCGCCGTGTCGTAAGTTACGTTCTGGAGCTGGCCGATTTGTATTGCCGTCGTTACATTTATCGTTGGCTGTGCAGGCAAAGCTCCTCCGTTCGGGTCGGCTGCATATTCACGCAGATGGTACTTCCGGATACTTTTCTGGAAGCAGTGTTCCGCGCGGGCGAGGCCTGCTTAGCCGCGGCCCGGCGAGCGAGCTTGAAAATATCATCTAGGACACCGGCTCGGGCGCCCAATGCGCTGCCCACTCCGACCCCATCAGCGAGGCGATCTCCCCCACCGGCCAGGGGTGCCACCAGGCGTCGTGAATATCCTTGCGACTGGTGTTGCCCGGGTGTACCAGCGCCACGTAGAACGACGAATCTGACAGCGCCCCAACCCGTTTGGGTGGGCCCTGCCACAGGTAGCTGGTGTCGATACCGAAGCTGGTGTCCGGAAACGGTGCCCGCTCCCAGAAGCTCCGCCGGTAGCAGAAGGTGGCGTCGGTGACCCAGGGGCGGCGGCCCGCCGGGTACTCGTAACGCCATGCCCGACCGGTGAGTGGATCGCAGAAGAATAGGGCGCTCAGCCCGGACACGTCGACGTCCTGGCTCCTGAACGTTTCGACCTGGTAGCGCAACCGCCTCGGCGCCGACCAGTCATCGTCGTCCCAGTGCACAACCAGCTCACCGCGCGCCTGCTCGCAGGCAAGGTTGCGCTTGGCGCCGATCGTCCGGCGCTCCGACAAACGGAGATACCGGACCCGGGCATCGGCGGGCATCAGGTCCGCCACGCAATCCGCACCGTCGTCGACGACCAGCAGCTCCCGGTGGGGGTAGTCCTGTTCCAGGAAATAGCGGATCGCCCGGCCGACGAAGTGGCGCCGATCGCAGGTCGGCATGATGCACGACACCAGCGGCTCACCCGTCCGGGGCGAGGGACCATGCGTGCTGAGTCGGCCGGACGCCTGCGCCACGACCGCCCGGGCGGCGACGGTGTTATCTGCGGGCGCCAAATCCGGGGCTGCAGTGAGCGGCTGGGGGTCGACACCGACCCGCAGCACCACAAGCCCAGCCATCCGCCGCACTTGCTCAAAGCCACCGGCCAGTAAGGCACGCAGCACGGCCATGCCGCTCGGCGAGTCATCTGAGCAGCCCCGCAGCACGACGCACGCGTCATCGGCGAGGCGCTCACGGTAACCGAACGCCTCGCCGACGTCCCCACCGTCCGAGTCGCCGCCGAGCATCAGAAGCCGGACCGGACGCTCGGCCGGCCGACGGTCCGCGCGCTCGCGGTCGGCCGCGTCCACCACCGCGGCCAGCAGTTGGTCCTCTGCCGCGGTCGGTGTTCCGGCGTCCACGATGGTGCCTTCCCCGCGGTGCAGCGCCTCCGCAGCGGTCAGCGCCAGCAGCGCGAGGGCGTCCCGCTCTCCGACGGAGCCGGCCCTGGCCAGTATCGGGCTCAGCTGCGGAATTGCCAGCACTCCGGCCTTGCGGAGAACGACGAGGGTCTCGACCCGCTGCACGGCCGTATAGACCTCCGTCGCCAGCAGGTCGTCGACGAAGGCCACGACACCGGGGAAGCTGTCCCGGTAGTCGTGGAAAGCGATGAGACCGCCCTCCACAAGCTGGCCCTGAAATTCGCTGAAATCGGCGGCCACCGACGCGTAATCATGCAGGTGATCGATGACCAGCAAGTCGATCGGACCGGGCACCGCCACGTCGCCGGCATAGCAGTGGTGGTACTCGACGATGCCGGCCAACTCCGCCGCGTCCAGGTGTGACCGCAGGCGGGCAGCGGCGTCGGGCACCCCGGAGGGCGGCGCAGCCCACATGCCGAGCCGACGGTCGTGGGGATCGACGGCGTGCACCACCGACCCTGGGCTAAGCGCCGCCACCCCGGCTAGCACCACCGTCCCGCGCCCGCAGTAGCTGCCGACCTCGACAATCGTGTGCGGGCCAGGACGGCCTGCCGTCGCCCGCACGACAGCGGCCGCCAGCAGATCGGCCTCGGCCGCCGACAGCCACCCCTCCACCGTCTCCATCCGGCGAAGCAGCGGCAACAGCAGCGGAAGCGGGTGCGCCAGTGGCGCGGCGAACGGGTCGGCTGCAGTCGGGACCGGCGACGGAAGGTAGCCACCGAAGTGCGCTCGCAACCGCGAGCGCAGCGGATCGCGGTAGCTTCTGGGCACCGGATGCACCCAGAACACGGACGGCCGGCTCATCGCCGCCTCGACCTGGGCCGCGCTGTAGCTCGTCCGGTACTGCACCAGGTCATAGGCGCACGGGTTGCGCAGCACCTGGTGGCCGAGCAGCGCCACGAGCGTGGGGAGCACCACTTCCTCCGACGCCCAGATAGCCGACTTAGCGAGGATGCCTTGGAGCTGCTCGTCCTCCCACAGCGTCACGAGATCTCTGACCGCCGCCCGGGTGAATACCGTAGCCGGCCAGAATGTCCAGTGCGGGAACCGTGCTTCACCATCGGGGAAGCGCTGCAGAAACGGTGCCCACAGCTCGAATTCCCGCCAGGCGGCCTGAGGCGGGCCGATGCGGGTCGTCCGGGGCTGGACACCCTCGGCGCTCACCAGGCAGCCCGCCTGCGCGTGCGTTGCGAGGAATTTGGCAACGTATTCCGAGTAGCCATCCCGGAGCGCGAGCTGGTCGGAGTCGACGATGGTCAGCGCACCAAAATCCATGTGTTGCAGGGCGAAACGCATGCAGTCGAGCGCGAAGTCGTGCAGCTTGCCCCAAACCATCGCCCGGGGATGGGGATGAACTATTACCGGCGGTCCTTCCAGGTCGGACAGGTCCTCGAGCAGCGCTCCCCCGCTGCCGTCGTAGACCAGAACGGTTGACGCCGGGTCCAGATACTGCAAGTTGGCGACCAGGTCCGCCACGCAGTCCGGCGCCTCGTGGACGAGGCAAGCGAAGACGTTGCCTCCCGCGGGCGGCCCGTCGTATCGCGCAGTGGGCAGCGCTGCGGTCAAGGGAGCCGACCGTGGCCACGTCGGCGCTTCGCCGTTGGTGGCGCCGAGTCCCATGCCGACAAGCCTGGGCCGACGGCGTGAGCGGGCCGTCACCGCCACGTCACTGAGCCTGGCGCACCGCTCGCGACAATCGCTGCGGTGCAATCGTGACATGTCCGTGACGCGGCGGACGGAAAGCGGCACCATTGTGGCTATGTACGCGTCGGCGGAACGGACGACCAGCCAGCTGCAGAGCGGCCGCCCCGCCGCTGCCGCCCCGCGGCGCGCGTCCTGGGTGACTCTCCGGCGGGCCGCTCGGCCCTCCCAGGTTCCGCTGCCGAGTGTTCTTCAACTGAAGCTGGCGACTGGACCGGTAGACGACCCGCTGGAACACGAGGCGGATCGTGCTGTCGACCAACTGATGCGCATGCCCGACGCGACGCTTTCGCTTGCCGCGGCACCACTGCAGATCAGCCGCAAATGCGCAGCTTGTGAAGAGCACGAGGAGCACAACTGCGAATCTTGCGAGGAGGAAGCCAAAGGAGAGCAAAAACGGCTGCAAATGAAGCCGGCCGGATCCGGCGGACCAGCGTCCGATGAGGCGCCGCCTATCGTCGAGGAGGTGTTGCGCGAAGCGGGTCAGCCGCTCGACGCGGCAACTCGTGCCTTCTTCGAGCTGCGATTTGGACACGATTTTTCGGGGGTTCGGATACATACAGACCAAAATGCCGCCGAGTCGGCCCGAGCGGTCGGCGCCCGGGCCTACACGGTCGGGACGCACATCGCCTTTGCCGCAAGCAGTTTCGCCCCTTCGACCGACCACGGACGACGGCTGGTGGCGCACGAGCTCGCGCACGTTGTGCAGCAGGGGGGCCGCGCGATGGCGGTCCAGCGCGATATCGATCGGCGCTGGGTCAACGACGTCACTGCCGCGCGGTACCGCGGCAAGGTGATGGCGGATCGCATACACCACCATGGGCTGCTGTCGAAAGAGGCCCGGGCCAAGATCCACAGCGAACTGGTGTACTTCCAAGGTGCCGCGCGCGAGTCCTACATAGACATCGTGCAACCCGCGCTGCGCGCAGTGAAATCGGATCTGGACTTGCGGCCAAAACCGCCCGACCCGCCGCCCGCTTCCAAGGAAAAAGAACCCTCCCCTTCAGAAAAAGAGGACCAGCCGCCGGTGTGCAAGCCGCTGCCGGCTGCCGGCTCTGGCAAGAAGTGCAAATTCTTCACTTACGACAGCACGCTAGGCGGGGCGCTGGGCACCCTGTGGGAGTCGGCGGCCTTCGCGGATGCCGCGGCGCGACCAGCAACATATGTCATCCCTTCGGGCGACAGCATGGAAGAGCTTCTGGAAACCTTGCTCAGCACGTATGCCTCCGAAGATTGCGACTGCACCGACGAGATCCAGTTCTGGAGCCACGGCAGCCACGGCAATGGCGCGTTCATTTCCGGCACGAAAAAGGGTGGCACAAGTGAGATTGAGGCGAAAGACTTCGACATTCCCGGCCTCGATAAATACGGCGACGATCGCAGCCAGCCCGGCTACCAGGAGTGGGAAAGCAAGCTATCCACGTTCCAGCGCCGGCTGATGCTGGTACGCAGAACCATTTGCGATTCGGACTCCACGGTTTATTACCGCTCGTGCGAGGCGTTTCAAGGCGAGGAGGGGCAAAAGTTCGCGAAGGCCTCGTCACGCTTCTGGCGCTGCGACGTTTCCGGGCATACCAAGAGTATTGGGCTCTCGCAGCCCGGCAAGCACACTCTTTCGGTATGCCAGGAGCCGGATTGGCCGGTGAGCGAAGGCGCCGACGAAGAGGGCAAGAAAGGCAAGGAGAAGCTGCGCAACGTCAAGCCAGAATGACCGCCTAGGTGTGATATCCAGCGACGTTGTCCCCGGTGAGCCTGTGTGACAGGGAAGGCCTCCGGTTGTGAAGTGGAGCCGTCTAAGAACCGCTTCACCAACCAAGAGGCCTTCGTGTCCCACGCTAACGCTCCTTTGACTCCCCGCGCTCGTTTGAGGCTTGCTGAGCTCGTGGTCGATGAGGGCTGGGCCGACCGCTTCCGCGCTGAGGGTGCCGCTGGCATGGTCGATCGCAGTTCGCGACCGCATACAATGCGGCTCTGCCCGGCTGGCTGCACACCTACAATCACCACCGAGCCCACTCCGCCATCGGAGGCCAGCCACCGGTCACCCGACTGACCAACCTGCCTGGACATCACACCTAGGCAAGCGACCTGCCGATGACGCGGGCCCGGAACGCCTTCCGGGCCCGCCGACAGAGCGCGTCCGGCCGGTCGGCGTCACGGGGACGATGGCTGGTACATGATGTCGAATGCTCCACGCAGACTTTCGAGATGGGCGATCGGCCGTTCAAGTTGGGCAAGTTCGTACTCGTATTCGCCTTTGCGCTGGCCGGCCCTACCCGCGAACAGATGCAACTCCGTGCCCAGCAGCCCCGCGTGCTTCCACGCCGCACCGCGGGCTGCCGAACCACGGACGTCGCTGTCGCGCTGGACAGCCGCGTGCCCGATTCGGGCGCGTGCCGCGTGTAGCGCCTTCGCCATTGTGTCGAGCCTCCCTGACGATGCTCCTCGCCGCGGTCAACGCCATATTCGGGGATCGCCGTCACGTTCACGTCACCGTGACGCGCCCAGCGACCCGCGCCGGTGACAGCGCCGTGACGGATCCTCGACGCGCGCTACACGGCCAGATGACAGCCGGCGCCTACCGTTGAGCCTCTTCCGGCTCGACTCGGGCCGGCACGCAGCACCCGCAAGGCCTGACGAGGAGGCCAGATGCCAATCACACCGACCTATCCAGGGGTGTACATCGAGGAGCTGCCTAGCACCTCGCACACCATCACCCCGGCGTCCACATCCGTTGCCGCCTTCGTCGGCTACACCCACCCGCTAAAGACACCGCAATCCAGCGCCACCCCTGCTCCCCCGGCGCCCGCGGGACAGCTATTCAGCTTCGCCGACTACCAGAACAACTTCGGTGGGTTTTTCGACAGCCCCTGGCTCCCGGACTACGTCGGCCCCGCAGTCTTCCAGTTCTTCCTCAATGGCGGCTCCACCGCCTGGGTCGTCGGGCTGACCGACCCGGACTACGTGGCGGCCACGGCCACGATCCAGAGCTCCCCGGCGATAACGCTGACCGCCCGCGAGCCGGTCGGGACAGGGTCCGGCGCCTCGGCCATCGGCATCCTGATGCAAGTGGCCATCAGCAACCTGCAGACCACGTCAGGCACCGACGACACCGCCGACATCGTCATCACCTACGGCACACAGGTGGAGACCTACCGCAAGGTGGTCATCGGCACCCTGGCTAGCCGGCTCGCGGGGTCGGCGCTCGTAGCCGTCACATCACCCGCAAGTACGCCGACGTCTTACCCGACATCAGGGTCTCCGCCTAGCTCGGGGGCGCCGATCCCCTTCGCCTACGCCTCGCCCCTCTCTCCCTCCTACAGCTCGATCAGTCCCCAGACGATCGGCGCAGTGTTCACCGACAACTACCCGTTGGACAAGGTGCTGCCCGTCTTCAACCTGCTCGTGATCCCGGGAATCACCAACCCCGCGGTCCTGGCCGAGGGGGTGGCCTACGCGGAGCGAAAGCGAGCGTTTTACATCATGGATTCGCCGCCCAACTGGAACGTGGACACACCGCAGGGGACGGCCGTAACCGGCTCACCGCCTTCCTCGCCCGAGTCGCCGGTGGACGGTCTGTCGGTGGTCCCGGTCAGCACTAACGCCGGCATCTACTACCCCTGGCTGCAGACCACCGACCCCATCACCAACAACCCGACCGCCTCGCCGCCGAGCGGATTCGTGGCCGGCATCTACGCCCAGGAGGACGCCAACTACGGGGTATGGAAATCACCGGCAGGGCTGGAAACGGCGCTGAACGGCACGCTGGGCGTCGTCCCCAGCGGCGTGATGACCGACGCCCAGCAGGGCGTCCTGAACGGCCTCGGGATCAACTGCCTGCGGCAGTTCCCGTCGCTGAGCCCGGTCGTCTACGGAGCACGCACCCTCGCGTACCGCGACGTGGCGCTCCAGGGCCAGTGGGGCTACATCGCCGTCCGCCGCATGGCGGTGTTCCTCGAGCAGTCGCTCTACGCCAGCCTCACCTGGGCAGTGTTCCAGCCGAACGACACACCGCTGTGGAACGCCCTGAGCCAGGAGGTCAGCGCCTTCATGCTCGGCCTGTTCCGCCAGGGCGCCTTCGCCGGGAGCAAGCCCAGCGAGGCCTTCCTGGTCAAGTGCGACAACACGACGACAACCCAAGCCGACATCGACAACGGCATCGTCAACATCCTGGTCGGCTTTGCCCCGCTCAAGCCCGCGGAGTTCGTAATCGTGCAGATCGCTCAGCTCGCCGGGCAGGGCACCAGCTAAGCGAGCTTCCGTCCCTCAGCCGCTCTCAAGGAGAACGCATGACCACGCCGACGAGTCCCATCATTTTTCCCGCCAACATGACCCGCTTCGACCCGTACAAGACCTACCGATTCCTGGTGTACTTCGGCAAAAGCACCACGCCGGTCGCCGCCGTATCCAAGGTGTCCGGTCTCAAGCGGTCCTCCGACGTCATCGAGTACAAGGAGGGCGGCAACGCTGTGATCCTGAAGGGTCTGGGTCGGACGAAATACGAGCCGGTCACCCTGGAGCGAGGCGTCACGCAGAACACGGACTTCGAGACGTGGGCCAACGCCGCCCAGGTCCTCGACCAAGGCGCGGCTTCGACTTCCCTGGCCGACCTGCGCCGAGAGATCACCATCACCTTGCTGAACGAGGAGGCGCAACCGGTCCTGCGCTGGATCCTGCACCGGTGCTGGGTTTCGGAGTACCAGGCGATCCCGGACCTCGACGCCGGGGCCAACGCCGTGGCCATCGAGCACATCAAGCTCGAAAACGAGGGGTGGGAGCGCGACCTGACCCTGGCCGAGCCGACGGAGACGTAGCCGATGCTGCTGACCGACGTCGCGACCATCGACATACGGGAGCCGGTGGGCGGCGACGAGCTGTTCCTGCTCGAGACCCGGCTCACATCCGCCCCGGCATTGGTCGCGCTCGCCGAGCGGGTGGCGACCGTCGATGGCCGCCCACCCGACTGGAACCAGGTGGCTGCCGCCCAGCTCGGCGCGGTTGCGCTCGCCATTCGGCGCGCCTGGATCGGGGACCGCATCATCAGCGAGGGACGGTGCCCGCAACCAGGCTGCGCCGAGCGGGTCGACGTCAGCTTCAGCAGCGCGACTTACCTGACTCACCACCGCCCGCGCCGGCCGCGCAACGTCTCCGCGGGCGACGACGGGTGGTACCAGCTTGCCGGCAGTGGCGCGCGCTTCCGGATCCCGAGCGTCACCGACCTGCTGGCCGCAAGCGAGAGCACCGAGCCGGCCGCTGTCCTGACTTCCCGCTGCCTGGAACCGGCCAGGTTGCCGACGCGGGCCGCCCGCGCGGTGGACCGGGCCCTAGCCGCAATGGCCCCCAGCCTGGAGGGCCTGGTCGGCGGCCACTGCCCCGAGTGCGGGGCGGAAGTGGCGCTGCGCTTCGACCCGCTGACCTACACGATGCTCGAGCTGCGGGACACCTTCGCCGGCATCTACCGGGAGACGCACGCCCTGGCGTCGGCGTACGGCTGGTCGGAAGAAACAATCCTGCGCCAGCCGCGAAGCCGGCGCCGGCACTACGCGGCCATGGTCTTCGAGGACCACAGCTACCGAGCGACCCGACGGGGGGCCGCATGGTAAGCCCGGCGAAAGGCGCAGTGCCCGGCTACCTGGCCCGGCTGGCCGGGGGCGCGTCGGCGGACGCGCCGCGGCTCCAGCCACCCCGGCCGCTCTTCTCCTCCGTCGCCGGCGCCATAAAAGACGCGGGGCCGGAGCCGGCAGTCGCCGGGATCGACGGCCATCCCGGCCTGGTGCAGCATGGCTCTGCTCGCATCCGCCGGGGTCCGGTCACCGCGTCGCCCGGTACCGATATCGCCGCAAGTTCGGTGGGATACCAAGCCAGTCAGAGGATTTCGCATACCCAGGCCCTAGACGGTGGGGCCCCGGACCCGCTTCCTGCACCACCGGTGCCACCGATGCAGGGGGCGGTGTCACCCGGCCCCTCGGCTGTTCCGCACGCCAATTCGATCCAAGCCAACACGGACTCGTCCCCTGCTCTGATCCCAGCCGTGAGCGCGGAGCCCGTCCCTGTGCCGACCAAGTCCCCTCTGCCCGCTACGGCGGCGCCCGCGTTGCGCCCGCCGAAGCCAGGTTCGAGCGTCCCCGAGATCGAGGACTACTCCGGCCTTCGCCGACCCACCCCGGTAACGGCGCCGATCACGTCGGCCCAGGTCAGCATCGGCACCATCGAAGTCACCGTCCTCCCGCCCAAACCCGGCCCGATACCGCCGAAACCCTCGCCCCTACGCGCGCGCCCCAAAGCGGTCGGGGTCCCCGGGCAATCGGGCTCCGACGCGGCCCGGCAGGCCGCTCGCGGCGCGGCGCGACGCTGGTTCGGCGCAGGCCAGAGCTGACCGGACGGGCGCGCCATGACCTTCGACCTTTCAGCGATCACCGACTCGCTGATCAACCTGGTGAAGGACTCCTGGGATAGCGCGCCCTTGTGGACCGAACTCGAAGCCGGCAGCCCACCGGGCCCGCCGACGCCGACCTTCACTCCGAACATCAGCGGGCTTGCGCCCGACGTGCTCGGCAAGGAGTCCGGCCCGCAGCTCAGCCTGTTCCTGTACCACGTCGAGGCCAACAACGCGGTGGAGTCGCTGTACTGGGCGCCGCAGAGCCTCTCGACCAGTGGGGGCCCCGGCCAGCCGGTGCGCTTCCTGCCCTTCGCCCTCAACCTCTACTACCTGATGTCGGCCTTTTCCGAGGACAACTACCACTGGGAACAGCAGGCGATGAGCGTGGCGCTGCGGATCTTTCACGCCAGCCCGATCCTCCGCGCCCCGATTGCGTCACCGCCCTGGGAATTGACGCTGACCATGGAGCACCGCTCCTACGACGAGATGAGCCAGCTCTGGCAGGCGACCACCGCCCCGATGCGGCTGTCGGTCGTCTACCGAGCGGCCGTGGTTTTCCTCGACCCAGACACCCTGCCCGCGGCGGCGCCTGAAACCAAAGGCTTTAACGTCGTCGTCGAGCAAGCCGCTGCCCCATCGGGGGACGTAGAGCTGTTCGGCACCTTCCGGCGGGCGAGTTACGTCGGGCCCGCCGGGCCGGTCTCGTTCACCCAGGCGCCTGCCACGGTGGCGCCCGGCCAGCAGGTCTGGCTGATGGGCGCGAACCTGACCGGCGCACCGATCACACTCATCTCCGAAGAAGGCGTCGCCACCGACATCTCCGGGTGGGTGGTCCCCGCCGATTCCACCGCCACCCGCGTGGTACTCCAAGTTCCCGACGCGGTCGGGTCGCCGCCCGGGCCACCCCCGGCGACCGGCCGCTACCAGGTCCGGGTCGACGACGACCTCGCACCGCTCAGCCTTGCCGCCTACGTCGACCCGGCGGGCGGCCCGGTCCTCCCGCCTACCCCGTCGATCAGCCTGACCGGCGACGGATTTGTGTCGGGGGCGACCGAGGTTCTAGTGGGAACGATCCCCGTGCCGACGAGCCAGATCGCCGTCGATGCCGGCGGCACCTCGCTCACCTTCCCTACCCCGGCCGGACCGTCCGGAACAGTCGCACCGATCGGTGTGCAGGTGCGAGGGATCGAATCGGACCCGGCGCTATGGGTGACCCTGTGATGCCGTCGGCGCTGGCCATGGACCCGACGCAGACCGCGGCCCGGCTGCCTGCCGACCCCGACGACTGGGAGCCGACCTGGATTACCGAGATCCGGTTGCGTGCCGCGCGCCAGGTCCGCTGGCTCCGGCAGCTCTGGGCCAGCCACCGCTACGAGGGCGAGCACCTGCTCACAATCAGCCACAGCGAGGTCGACCGAGCGCTGCTGCCTCCGGGCGAGCTGCGTAGCGCGGAGCGGGCCTTCTACCAGAGCGACGAGCAGGCCGCCGCGTTGTCCGCGGCCATCGACGCGCTGGCCCAGGGCCCGCCGGACCCGCGATGGCAACACCTCGTGACCGCGCTCGGGCTGACCCCACCTGAGGCCCACCTTGCCGGGCTCTGCCTGGTCGCGGCGCTGGACCCGGCGCTGCGCCGCGTCTTCGGGTACCTGTTGGACCTCCAGGAGCCGGCCGGGCCGACCCCGGGGCTTACCGCCCGTCTGTTCGGCGACCCAGCCTCCTGGTGCCCCGGGCCGGACTCCGCGCTGATGAGCTGGCAGGTCACCCGGCCTCTCGGCGACGGCCGCGACCCGTACACCACCTCGACCAGCTGGGAAGCCGATGCCCTGCTGCTGCCGGGGCTGCTGGCCGCTAGCCCGCCGAGCGGACAGCCGCGCGAGGGCGCGGGGGCCTGGGGAGCCGGGACGACCGGCGCCACGATCACGGCGCCCGGCCCGCCGCAACTCCGCCCGGAAATCTGCGACGCCATCGTCGCTTTCGCCGGCTCCCTCGCCGGCTCTGCCGTCGCCGGTAAGACCCCGCCGGTCGAGATCGAACTCGTAGGCCCGCCCGGGTCGGGGCGCACGTGCCTGGCAGCAGCCGCTGCGATGCGTCTCGGCCTGGGCCTGGTCAGTGCCGACGCCCGCGCCCTCGCCGAGGCCGCCGATCCGAGGGCCGTCGCGGTGCGGGAAATCCGCCGGGCCCTGCTGGAGGGTTGCGCCGTCGAATGGCAGCGCGCCGAGGCCCTGCCCGCGGTCGCCTTGCCGGCGCTGCCGATTAGCCCACTAACGTTCCTGGCCACCGAGGACGAGTTGCCGGCGCGCTCGACCGCCGTCCGGCGCTCGTTCCGCCTCGGGCCGGTCAACCGGGCCGAGCGTGTCCGGCTGTGGTCGTCATTGTCAGCCGTACCGGTGCCCCGGCCCGTCACCGAGTGGGCGCTGCGCCCGGCGGAGGTCGCGATCGCCAGCCAGGTGACGTCGGCCGGGGAAGCCGCGGTGGTAGAAGTATGCCGCCGGCTGCTGCTCGCCGGGACGCCGGAGCTACTCACCCATCTGCCGCTGCCCTACACCTGGGATGACCTGGTGATCTCGGCCCGCACTTACCAACACCTTCGGGAGGTCGACGAGCAGGCCCGAAACCGCGATGAGGTCCTGGACGAATGGGGGCTGCGCCGCCTGAAATCGATGGGCTCCGGACTCACTGCGCTGTTCGCCGGGCCGAGCGGGACCGGCAAGACGATGGCTGCACAGGTGCTGGCGCGGTCGCTGGGTCTCGACCTCTACCGGGTCGACCTGGCGGGTGTGGTGAGCAAATACATCGGGGAGACCGAGAAGCACCTGAAGGCGGTCTTCGATGCCTGCGAGCGGGCACCGGTGCTCCTGCTCTTCGATGAGGCCGACGCCCTCTTCGGCAAGCGCACCGAGGTCAGTGATGCGCATGACCGCTACGCCAACATCGAAATCGACTACGTCCTGCAGCGCATGGAGGCCTTCGACGGGGTGGCGGTGCTGGCCACCAATCGCAAGGGCGACCTCGACTCGGCCTTCGTCCGACGCATCGCGTTCATCGTCGACTTTGCCGCCCCCAATGCCGTTGAGCGGGAACGCCTTTGGCGTCTGGCTCTTGAGGGGGCTGTGCATCCGGCGGGCACCGCGCTCGCCGGCGCCCTCGACTGGTCCGCCTTGGCCGGCGGGTTCGACCTGACTGGCGCCGGCATCAAGTCGGCGGCGCTGGCCGCCGCCTTCCTGGCTCGCACCGATGGCACGCCGATCGCGATGCACCATGTGCTGGCGGCCACCCGGCGAGAGCTCGAAAAGCAGGGCCAGATCATGCGGCCCGGCCGGAGGACGGCACCGTGAGCAGGGACGGCGATGACACCCGCCGACTCACCATTGAGCGGCTGCGCCTCCGCGTCGCCGGGCTCGATGTGGGTGCCGCCCGACACCTCGCCACCCTGGTGGGTGAGGGGCTGGCTCCTTCGCTGCAGCTCCCGATCGGCTCCACCGCGATCGAGACCCTTCGGGTCGAAGTAGCCGCGCACACCGAAGAGGCCCCGGAGCTGTTGTCGCGGCGCATCGTCGACGCGATCGGCCGAGCGCTCGCCCGCGACCGGGCGCCAGCGGAGGCGGGGGTCCCAGAGGGGGTGGCCCCATGAGCGTGCTACTGAAAGGGGCGCTCATCGAGTTCATGCCGACGTTCTTGATTCCGGTGCCGAATGTCATTGTCTTCCAGTACAACCCGGAGGCGCTGACCCACACCTGGAGCCAGCCAGAGGCGGCAGAGCCGTCGGAGGCCACCAAGACAACCTGGCCGATGGCGGTCAAGGGGATGCCGGGCGAGTCGTTCTCGTTCACGATCGCCATGGATGCCAACGACGAGATTGCCGACGGCAGCGCCTCCACCGCCGCCATCGCCGAAGTCAGCGGCGTATACAGCCGGCTGGCCGCGCTCGAGATGCTGCTCTACCCGGCCGGACCCGGGGTTGGCGGGCTGCTGGGCGCCGTATCGGCAGCGGCGGCTGCGACCTTCAGCGACGCGTCCTCCGACGACGACCAGGCGACGTCGGTGCCGGCTTCGATCCTGCCGGTGGTGCTGTTCGTCTGGGGTCCGGGGCGCATCGTCCCAGTCCGGGTCACCGACCTCACGATCACCGAGCAGCTCTACAACGGCACACTCAGCCCCACCCACGCCGAGGCGCAGCTTTCGCTGCGGGTCCTGACTCCCGCGGAGCTGCAGGCCGCCGGTGACGACCAACGCGTGATGGGAACCCTCGCCACCGCCGCCTACGACTACACCCTCGGCCTGCGCCAGGCGCTGGCCGCCGCAAACCTGACCAATGCCGGCGAATCAATCGTCGGGATGATCACCCACTAGCCCGGGAGCCCTGAAACCATGTTCACACCCGATAGCCGCTACAGCGCCGCCGCCACCTACCCCGTCACCCTTCCCGGCGGACGAGTGGTCTCCGCGGTCAAGATCCCGGCGCCGCGGACCGCCCCTGCGCTCGCCGGCTACTATCCGCGCCCGGCCAGCGAGCGGCTTGACCTGGTGGCTGTGCGCTTCCTGAACGCCCCGACCGGCTTCTGGCAGCTCTGCGACGTCAACAACGCCCCAGTCGCCGGGGCACTGGGTGCCCGTCAGCTGATCGGCATCCCTGCCACGGCACCAGGGCTCCAGCAATGACGGTCAGGGTCCAGCTCGTACTCAACGGCACGCCGGTGCCCCAGCCGTTCTACTCCTCGATCGAGAGTCTGGAGGTCGAGGAAAGCTTGGAGGGACCAGACCTGCTGGTGCTGCGGGTGCCGGTCAACCGCACCTCGGCCGGTGAACTCCAATACGTGGGCGACGGCACGTTCGAGCCCTACACCGGCATCAGCATGGTGGTCACCCCGTCCGGCCAGGGCGCCCAGTGCGTCTTCGACGGCTACGTGCTGTCCTGGCAGCTGCATCTGGATCGCAGCTCGTCGTCATCGACGCTGGACGTGGCGGCACAAGACGCCTCCTGGCTGATGAATATTGACGACACCGTGATGGAGTGGCCCGGCCAGACCGACGGGCAGGTGGCCAATGCCATCTTCAGCAGCTACGGATTCACCCCCGCCGATGCGAACACCGACGACGACTCCCCGTCCCACGACCCGGACGCCCACAGTCTGTTTCAGCGCGCGACCGACCTGCAATTCCTGAAGGGCCTCGCTCGCCGGGCGGGCAAGATCTGCCGGGTGGCCTGCACCGATACCGCGGGGCAGCGCACCGGCTACTTCATCCGCCCGTCGGTCGACGCCCAGCCGGCGGCCACCATCTCGCTGGTCGACCCAAACGCCTGGACGGTCGAAAAGTTGGACTTCGACTGGGACGTGATGCGTCCCAGCCAAGTCGACGCTAGCCAGGTCGACTTGACCCAGGCATCCGACGACGGCGCGGAGACCGACACCCACTCCAGCGGATTGACCACCCTGGCCGACCGGGACCTACCGACCTACAGCGGCCGTTCCTCGACACTGCTGCTCACCACGCCGGCCGACGCCGCCGAACTGCCGCAGCGGACCGCGGCGGTATTGACCGACTCCGGCTTCTTCACCCGCTGCACCGGCGAGGCCGACGCCGACCGGCTCGGTGCGGTCCTGCGGGCCGGCGACGTCGTGGCCATCGCGGGTGCCGGCGCCATCCACTCGGGCAACTGGCTGGTGTGGACTGTGCGGCATCGATTTGCCCTCGACTGCTTCAAGATGCAGTTCACGCTGGTGCGCAACGGCGTCGGTTCGGCACCCGCCGCGTCTGGGGGGCTGGCCTCGGCGGCGGCTGGGGCACTCGGAGGCGCGCTGTGAGCGCCATCGACGACCGCGCGGTCGAGGACCTGCTGGAGCGGCTACGCGGTCGCTTCTACGGCAAGTACCGGGGCATCGCCTCGGCCGTTGACGCGGCCACCTGCCGGATCAAAGCCATGGTCCCGGCCGTCCTCGGCGACACCGAGACCGGCTGGTGCATGCCTTGCGTGCCCTACGCCGGCCCGAACGTCGGCATCGCGTTCCTCCCCGAAACCGGCAGCGGTGTCTGGATCGAATTCGAGGGCGGCGACGTGTCCTACCCGGTTTGGGTCGGCGGTTATTGGCGCGAAGGCGAGGTGCCTTCCGATGTCGGCGCGGCGGTGAAGGTCATCGCGACGAAGGCGCCCACCCAGCTCAAGTTCGACGACGCCCAAGGTGCACTGACCATCACCGACCCCAACGGCAACACAATCACGCTGGACGGCTCGGGCATCACGATCTCCCGGGGCAGTTGCACGGTGGTGGTCAGCGACTCCAGCGTCTCGGTCAACGACTCGGCTCTCGAGGTGCAGGGATGACCGCGCCGCTCAGCCCGCTCCCACGCCAGGACGTCGCCTACCCGTTCCGGGTCGACAACACCTCGCAGCAGACCGCCCAAGCCACGTACCCCGCCCACGTCGAGCAGATGGTCCGCCAGTTGCTGCTTACTTCCCCGGGCGAGCGCGTCGACCTGCCGGAGTTCGGCTGCGGCCTGCGTGCCCTGGTCTTCGCTCCGATGTCCGATGCTCTGGCAGCCGCTGTGCAGCTCCGGGTCCTGCAGGCGGTCAAGCTGTGGCTGGCCGGAATCGCGAGCGTCACCCAGGTGGCCGTCGTCACCAGCGACGAGAACACCGCCCTGGAACCGGGCACATTGCAGGTCACGCTGTCCTACACCGTTGTGGAGACCCAGACCTCCGCCTCGACCACGGTGGTCCTGCCATGACGGTCCACGGCGACATCGACCGCCGCCAGTACCTGCAGGGCTCGGAGGCGGAATGGAACGGCATCGACTACGTCGAGGTGGCCACCCCGGACCAGATGACGCTGCGGGTGCACTTCATCAACAAGGTCAACGTGAAGGGGACGTTGGGCGCCACGCAGGGCTCTCCGCCCGCCTCGGGTGCGGCCACGGCCGTGACGATCACCGGTGGGGAAGTGATCACCTCGGTGGCCGTGCTGCCGATCGACGAGGCCGCCGACTGGAGCTTCGACACCGAGGCCCGGCCGGTGCTGACCATCCGGGTGGCGGCTCCCGGCGACTTCTCGACCTACCAGCTCGCCGTGGTCAGCAGGGCGCTGGACCCGTTCTTCGACTCGGTGCCGTTCTCGTTCAAAGCCAACTGCCCCAGCGACTTCGACTGCCAGCAGTCGGCTGCGCTGTGCCCGCCTCCCGAAGCCCTGGACGTGCCGATCGATTACCTGGCCAAGGACTTCGGCAGCTTCAAGCAGGCGCTGTCGGAGTTCTCGACGCTGCGTTATCCCGCATGGCTGGAGCGTTCCGAAGTCGACCTCGGCACGGTGATGATGGAGGTGCTGGCGGCGATCGGCGACGAGCTGAGCTACTACCAGGACCGGATCGCCGGGGAATCACTGCTGACCACCGGCACTCAGCCGGTGTCGCTGCTTCACCTGGCCCGGCTGGTGGACTACGAGCCGGCGCCGGCCACCGTGGCGACCGTCCTACTGCAACTCGACGTCGACACCGCGATCTCGGCGATCAAGACGCGCGTGCACTGCCAGGCGCTGGCCGCCGGCGGCGGGCTGATCGACTTCGAAGTGGGCGAAGGCCTTGCCGACCCGACGACCGGCGAAGAGGCCACGTTCGCCTACCCGGTTAGCGCCCGGTGGAACCGGGCGAACCTGCAGCCCTACTGGTGGGACGAGTCGCGGCGCTGCCTGCCGGCCGGCTCGATCAGCTTGTACCTGCAGGGTCACGGCTTCGGCCTGGCTGCCGGCCAGCAGCTGCTCATCGACACCGCCGGGCTCACCACCGCCGACCCGCCGATCCGCGAGGTCGTCGTCACCGGGCCTGCCCCTATCGAGGTCTCCGACCCGGTGTTAGGCGTTCCCCTCACCCAGGTGACACTGGCCGCCCCCACCACTTTGGACCACGACCTGACCCGCACGTCCTACGCCGGCAATCTGGTCCCGGCAACCCAAGGTCGGAGCACGAGTGAGACCTTCACCATCCCCGGCGGCACCCCTGGCGGGCAGCCGGGCAGCACGTCAGCGGCCCTGGTGCGGCTCGGCCCCAATTGGACCCCCCAGGACCCGACCCCTAACTACTTCTACTGTCTGGCCAACGGGCCATTGGCCTGGATCGCCGGTACCGGCACCGAGGCCGAATCCGCCCAACCCACCCGGCCGGAGATCGTCCTGTCGGCGCAGGCCGGCGCGACTGCTTGGACGTGGGTGCGCTGGTTGCTCGACGCGAACCCGGGCGACGCGGCGTTCACTCTCACGCCCGAGCAGTACTCGCCGGTGCTGACCGCCTCCCGCTATCAACGCCCGGACCAGAAACCAGTCAGCTCAACCTGGTTCGACTACGACGGCGGCAACGGCACGACGATCCGCTTCGGGGACGGGACCTTTGGTTCCCTGCCGACAACCGGGCTGACGTTCGAGGCCACCTACCGGGTGGGCGGCGGGGTAATCGGCAACGTCGCGGCCGATGCCATCACCATCGTGACCTCCGACGCGGTCAACGCGCATGTTCTCGGCTGCACCAACCCGTTCCCGGCCACCGGAGGCACCGACGCCGAAACCCCCCAACAGATCCGGGACCGTGCGCCGCAGGCATTCGCAGCCAATCCACTGCGCATTGTGCGCCCCGCCGACTACGTGGCCGCCGCAGAGTCATTGCCCTGGGTGCAGCAGGCCGGCACAACGTTCCGGTGGACGGGCAGCTGGCTGACCGCACTGAGTGCGGCCGACCCGGTGGCCACCGAACAGCCGACACCAACCGAGGTCGGCGCACTCACCGACCTGCTCAACCGGCGCCGGCTGGCCGGCTACGAAAGCTACGTGCTGCCGCCGAGCTATGTCTCGGTCGACCTGCAGATCACGCTGTGTGCCGACCCGGCGTACTTCGCCGCAGACGTTGAGGAGGCGGTGCTGACCGCACTGCGGCCCGGGCAGCTGCCCGGCGGCGCCGTCGGGTTCTTCGACCACACCCGGTGGGGGTTCGGGGCGCCGCTGGAGTCCAGCGCCCTGTTGGCCGCCGTTCAGGCTTGCACCGGTGTCGACGGTGTCACCCAGCTGCTTTGCCGTCAGCGTGGGGTGCAGAGCACCTGGACGACGCTGCCGGAGACGCACGCCGTCGGCGCCGATCAGATCCTGCGGGTGGACGACGACCCCAGCCGCCCGGAGGCCGGATCGCTGAAAGTAATTGTCAACGGGGGCAAGGCATGAACGGCTCACCCCAGAGTTCCGCACCCTCGTCGAACTGCCCGTGCGAGATCCCGCAGGACCCCCAGGTGGTCAGCAATGCACCGGGGTTGGCGTCGATCACCGACCGGGTCGACGACTTCACCGGCTTCCGCCGCGCGCTGCTGCGCCCGCTGGCCGGCGAGCAAGCCCTCGGCTTGTGGCGTCCCGCCGCCAGGGATCTGGGCCTGCAGTTCCTGGAGTGGTGGGCCTACATCGCCGACGTCCTGACCTTCTACAACGAGCGCATCGCCAACGAGACCTACCTGCGCACCGCGCAGTTCCCGGAAAGCATCGCCGGACTCGTCGCGCTGCTGGGCTACGTACCCGCCCCGGGACTGGCCGCGACTGGGCAGGTCGGTGCAATCCGCACCACCACCTACCCGGCCGAGCCGCTGGTGATCCCGGATGGCATGCAGCTGTCCAGCACCGCCAGCGCAGGAGTACCGGCCCAGACTTTCGAGGCCGTCGCGGCCGCCTTCCCCGGACCCTCCGACGTGGTGGCGACGCTCGCCCCGAACCTGGACTTGGACGCTACCGATAATGGGCCGTTCTCGGTTCTGCTGGCCGGCAAAGTGACCGCGGCCAAAGCCGGGGACCAACTGCTGCTGGTGGCCAAAGACTGGGCCGGCAACGGCAACGACGACAACTGGTCGGCGGTCATCGTCGAAACGGTGAGCTCGGAGACCGACCCCGGCACCGGAGCGGTGAATACCCGGGTCACCTTCACCTCCGACGCCGTCTGGGGCACAACGGCGCCCGCGGCGTCCTCGCCGCACCCGCAGCCCTCACGGCTGTTGACCGAATCGTTGAGCCGGCAGGCGGACTCCTTGCTCGGCGGAGTCAGGTTGCGGGTCGGTTTGTTCAACGGCTGGAGCGGGTGGTTGCGCGGTGTGCCCTCGCCGCCTTCGAAACCCCAGAACCCGCAGGCCACCGACTACCGTTTGCTGAAGCCCACCGCCGCGGCGTCGTTGTGGAGCCTGCAGAATAGCGGTCAGGCCCCGTCGCAGCCACCGCCGCCCGAGCCGGTGTCGGGCACGCAGAACCCGTTGACCGTCAGCCTGTCGGCCACGGTGCGCTCGATCCAACCCGGCGACCTGGTGTTCTTCGACGGCGGAACCCAACTGGCTTCGGTGCTCGGCCAGGTTTCCAGCACCACCGACATGCTCGGGGCAACCGGCTTCCCCGAGACGCTCAGCCCATCCGCGCCAAACATCGTCGTCCCCTACACCCAGCTGATGGTCAACACGTCGGATCCCGACACACTGGGCAGCTACCCCCCCGGCGCAGCGATCGCCGTCCGCTACGCGTTCCGCGACGTGGGAACCGTGCTGCCCAATCCGCAAGGGACCCTCTCCACGCTGATACCGCCCGCGATTGTCACGGTTCCCGCCGACTTCCCCCTGCCGTCCGGGGTGTCGACCGCGCTGCTCGAGGACGCCACCGGCGTGGGCACTGTCGTGCAGGTAGCGCCCGCCCAGAACCCGGATCCAACGTCCAGCGCGGTGGCGCTCGCGCTGAGCCCGGTGCCGTTCGCGGCGACAAACTTCGACACGCCGCTGCAGGTGCCGCTGCGGCTGCTGTTCGACGTGGTGACGGTGTCGCGGGGCACCACGGTCACAAACGAGGTGCTGGGCAGCGGCAACGCCGCCATCGCCAACCAGAATTTCACCCTGCAGAAATCCCCGCTCACCTATCTGGCCAGCGGGGCGGGGTGGACAGCCGCCCTCGCCGTCTACATCGACAACATCCAATGGAGCGAGGTGCCCACCCTCTACAACCAGCCCTCGAGCGCCCAGGTCTACGTGGTGGAACGGTCGCCGGACCAAAGCGTCACCACCGTCCGCTTCGGCGACGGTGTGAACGGGTCGCGGCTCACCTCGGGCACCGGCAATGTCGTGGCCACCTACCGGTATAGCTCAGGGGCCGCCGGCCCACCGGCCGGGCGGCTCACCACGATCGTGCAACGCCAGCCCAACCTCGCGGCAATTCACAACCCGGTGGCCGTCGCTGGCGGCAAGGACCCGCAAGACCCTGCAGACGTCAAGACCGACGCCCCGGCCAGTGCGTTCACCTTCGGGCGGGCGATCTCAGCCCTCGACTTCGAGGTGGTCGCCGCCCAAGCAGCCGGGGTCAACCGGGTGAAGGCCTACTGGACCTTCGACGCCGCCGCGCAACGCACCCTGGTGAAGATCTACGTCAACGACGACGCGGGCGGCGTGGCCGCCGCCACCCAGGCGCTCGCCGGCTCAGACGACCCCAACCGCCCGGTCGCCGTCGCTGCTGCCCAACCGATCGAGGTGTCGCTGTCGGCGACCTTGGTCGTGGCAGCCGACCGGGTGGTCGACGACGTGGTGGCCGCGGCCACCGCCGCCTTCACCGACGCCGAGACCGGTGCGTTCAGCCCCGCCCGGATGGGCATCGGCCAATGGCTGTACCGCAGCCGCCTCGACGCGGCGCTGAGCGTGCCCGGCGTCGTCGCCGTGCACCAGCTCGAGGTGACCTGGACGGTGGCCCCGCCACCGCCGCTGTTACTGGTCTTCCTGCGCCGCCTCGACCAGGCGGCCGACCCTGGCGAAGGCGCCTACTTCGAGTTGCTTCCCGCCAACCTCACCCTGACCGGAGTATCCGCCAATGGCTGACGTCGACGACGGCTATGCCACCTACTACGCCCAGCGGCTGTGGGCACTGCTGCCCGCGGTCTACCGGACCGACGACACCGACCCGTCGGGCGCTCCCGGGCCGCTACAGGAGCTGCTGAACCGGGTCGGCGCGCAGGCGGCTGTCGTGCGCCGCAGCCTCGACCGCCTGTGGGCCGACCAGTCCATCGAGACCTGCGACGACTGGGTGATCCCCTACATCGGGGACCTGCTGGGCACGAACTTGGTCAGCGGGCTCGATGCGCGTGGCCAGCGCCTCGACGTTGCCAAGACCATCTACTACCGGCGCCGCAAGGGCACCCTGGCGATCCTTGAGGAGTTGGCCCGCGACGTCACCGGATGGGACGCCCACCTCATCGAGGCCTTCCGGCGTTTAGCCCGCACCCGCCACGGGCTTGACCCGATGGTCGGGGCGGCGGCATTCCGTGGCACCGGCAGCTCCGAGGCGGCCGACCTGCTCATCGGGGAGGGCGTGATCGGTGCGTTAACCGCTACCCCCGCCGGCGGGCTGGCCGACCTGCGATCCGCCCATGGCGCGGCCATTACCGGCGGACCATTCGACGAGTTGTTCCACACTGCCGACGTGCGGGCCGGGCAGGGCGCGATCGGCCACTTCAGCATCCCCAAACTGCTGGTCTTCCTGTGGCGGCTCACCTCATTCGCGATCACCGCAGGCACCCCAGTAGCGGTGGCCGGCTGCCCCGGCCAGTTCGGGTTCGACCCCACCGGGCGGGAGATCCCGCTGTTTCTGCCGCCACCGCCCCCAACCCCCGATGACTACGCCGACACCTGGACAGCGTCCTACGAATGGCAGGTCCCCGGGCCCCTTACCGCCGACCTGGAGCAAGCGCTGGCCGCCACTGGCTCCACGGCCCCGCCGTCGCCCCCCTACCCCTACCCCCCTCCGAGCCCCGCGGACAGTTCTCCGCCAACCGGGACCGCGCCGCCCTACGGATACGCCGTCACCGGAGCTACCCTTGAGCAGGTCTGGCCCGAAACCGGCCGCTTCCAGGTGCACCCGTCCACGCCCCCGGTGTCGGCAGCGGCGCTGAGCGTCGCCTACAACTACGCCTTCTCCGCCAGCGCGGGCACGCTCTATGTCGGCGCCGGGCCATATGACCGACAGGTTTTAGGTGACCCACCCCAGCAGGCCGGCTCGCAGGTCACGATCAAGGGCGGCACAGGTCTGCGCACCGCGCTCGCCGGGCTGGCGCCGTCCGGCACGCTGGTGATCGGCGACTCGCTGACCTACCGCGACGCACCGGCCGATGTGGGCACCAGCAAGAACCCGATCCAGACCGTGCTGGTGCAGGCAGCCAACTCCGAACGCCCGGTGCTGCGGCCCGCACCGGCCTCCCCGCCGGGCAGCGCCAACTCGGCCTGGGTGTTCACCGGCACCGCGGGGGCGGAACTCACCCTAGACGGGCTACTCGTCAGCGGCTGCGACATCGTGCTGCGGGGCTCCTTCGACACCGTGCGGATCACCGCCTGCACTCTCGACCCGGGCACCCTGCGTCGCGGCACCCCACCGGCGCCGCCCGCGGCCACCCCGCTCGGGGCGGCTATCGACGGCCAGCCACTGCGACCAACGACGATCTGGATTGAGGGGCCTGCACCCGCATCCCCGCCCGGCGGGTCCCCACCCGAATCCGGGGCCGAAGCTATCGGCCAACTCCTGATCGACCACAGCATCGTCGGACCTATCCGGACCCGCTACGGCGGTTCGATCGAGACCCTCACGATCACAGACAGCATCGTGCAAGCCATCCCGGCCACCACCGGCCCCGAATACACGGCCACAGACGTATACGATCCCGCCCTGCTGGCCAAAAGCCTCACCGCTGCGGACCCGCTGTCGCAGGCGCTGCTGGCCACCCTGCCCCAGCCCGCACAGGCAGATCTGCGCGGCTACACCTCGCCCGCGCTGGTGCCACCATCAGTCGTCGCCGGCTTGAACCAGTTGGTGACCGGGCCGTCGCTGTGGAATCCGGCCCTCTTCGGCACCGTCGCGATTAACCCGGCTCTGTTGACCCTGGCCGGCGAGGCGCCCTCGCCGCCGAGCAGTGCCACCCTCACCGTCAACCGTGGCCTGCTCGACGCCGCGCTGCCGGTGGCGCTGGGGCTGGCTGCCGTCGCCGTCAGCGACGCCACCGTCACCCTTGCACGGGTGAGCGTGCTCGGCGCGTTGGCGGTGCACCGCCTGGTGGCCAGCGACAGCATCATCACCAGCTTCACCAACGTCGATGACACCCAGAATGGCTGCGTCCGCTTCAGCGCCTACCTCGGCGGCAGCCGAATCCCCCGCCAGTACGCGTCGGTCACCATCGGCCCACAGCCGGCGCTCTTCACCTCGACCGATTACGGCAACCCCGGCTATGGCCAGCTGCTGGAGGCTGCCGACCAGGCGATCACCGGAGGGGCACCGGGCGCCACCATCTCGTCCGGCGCCGACACCGGCTCCGAGATGGGCGCCTTCTGCGCCGGCCTCGCCCCAATCAAGGAGCAAGCCCTACTGACCAAGTACGCCGAGTACATGCCGCTCGGCCTGACACCGGTGATCGTTCATGTCACCTAGACAGCGCCCCGACGCGGGCAAAGGAGGGCAGTCGTGATGGGTAGCGACCGAGCACGCATCACCTACGACGCGACCCGCAAATGGCGCGGGCTGATAGCCCAGCAGGGACGGGTAACCCTGGAAGCCGACTGGAACGAGGCCGCGGCCATCGACGCAGCCGATGAGGCGGCCGTGACACTCGATGTCGTCGGACCCGTCGGCACCCCCGACGGGGGCTACTCCCTCACCGCAACCCCGCCCGCCAGCCCGCCACGCTCCACCAGCCCGCCCGGCTCCACCGAGGGCGACCTGCACGTCGGCCCCGGCACCCTGTATCTGGGCGGGCAGCGGCTAGACCTCGGCGCCACGGTCGACCTGACCGACCAGCCCGACTGGCTGGATCAAGCCAACGACGCGCTGTGGGTGGCGCCCACCCGTGCACCGGCCAGCCCACCCGCGGCGACCGACACCGAGCTGGTCTACCTACTGACCGTCGAACAGGAAGTCTCGGCCTTAGAAGACCCGGCGCTTGCCGATGTCGCCATCGGCGGACCCGACACCATGCAGCGGCTGCGGGTCCTTCAGCGTTTCGTTCGCTGGCCGACGCAGGCGAGCAGCTGCGACCAGGCCTGGAGCGAGGTCCAGGCGGCTTGGACCGATATTGGGCTGAAACTCAACGCAACTTCTATGCGCCTGGAGTCCACCGCGACCCTGCAAGTCGGGTTTGTCACCGACCCGACACCCACCAGCCCGTGCCAGCCGGTGGCCACCGGCGGTTACCTGGGAGCCGACAACCAGCTCATCCGGGTGCAGATCGCCAGTGTCTCCGACGACGGCGTCCCGACCATCGT
The DNA here is from genome assembly GCA_963744835.1 of uncultured Actinomycetota bacterium. Classification (GTDB taxonomy): domain Bacteria; phylum Actinomycetota; class Actinomycetes; order Mycobacteriales; family Mycobacteriaceae; genus Mycobacterium. Next base: position 888,847 of record CAVUVB010000002.1, on the reverse strand, counting down.
GTGGGGTTTCGACGACGCCACCTTCCTTTACGAGCTGAACTCGGCCCAGCCGGACGGCAACGGCAACGTCGTGCTCACCCTGGCCGCCGCCCCCGTCGACAGCTTTCACAACCCCGTGACCGGGCAAGCCGTCGAGCTACTACGCGACGCCGCCAGCCTCACCCCCGACAACCCCAGCTCGCCAACTGCCGACGGATACATCGCCGCTGCCGCCGGGCCGGTCTTCGCTCTCACCCAGGGCTACGACAGCTCATCGGGCACCGTCGCCATTACCGGCGCCCTGCCGGCTGGCTACCAAGACGCCAACCAGCTGTACCTGCGGGTGTGGCAGTCATCGATGTCCGCGCCCGCCGGCACCCCGGTGACTCTGAGCGGTGCGGGAGCAACCACCGGCGCGACCGTGACACTCAACTCGACCGGCGGCGGCTTCCACCCCGGCGACTACTGGTGCTTCGCCCTGCGGCCCAGTGTGCCCAACCTGATTTACCCCGCCCGCTACGGCGCAGCCGCCCAACAGCCCGACGGCGCCCGTGTGCACGCCTGCCCGATCGCCCTGGTCACCTGGCCTCCGCAGGGCTCCCCGACGGTCACCTCGTGCATCCCTCCGTTCGTAGACCTCGTCAAGCTGACCGCCCGCGGGGGCGGATGTTGCACCGTGCGGGTCACACCCGCCGACCTCGCTACGACGTCGCTCACAGCACTGCTGGCCCCTTACGCCAGTCAGGGACCGATCACCGTATGCTTCGCGCCCGGTACTTACACACTCAGCGAGCCGCTGGTGTTTGACACCACCTTCGCCGACATCACCCTTGAGGGCTGCGGCGGCCGCGTGGTTCTCACTGGGCCGGCCAACCCCGGCGCCCAACTCCTCCTAGGGCTCATCGTGCTCGAGGGTCCACGAGCCGTAACTATTCGCGGGATTGAGTTCGTGCAACCGCTCGTTTCATTCGCTCCCCCAGCGGACGCCTTCACCGCCCTGTCCACCGCCGCCAACTCCACGGTCAACCAGACGCTGCTCGACGAGTTTGGCCGCAACCTGCTGGTGGCGATCGGCGTCTCAGCTCAGAACACGCCGGCCCTGGTGGTAGAGGACTGCACCTTCACCTTCGCCGCTCCGAATCAGGCGGCCCCGCCGAACCTCTTCGCCGCCGGCATCTTCGCCAGCGGCTCGCTGACCGGGGTCACCGTCAGCAGGTGCACCTTTGCCACCACGGCCCCCAGCACCGTCCCGTTCTACGACCTGGCTGCCGGCAATAAGCCGGGCTCTCCCTACCAGCTGAGCTTCGGGTACCTGCAGGTGCCGGTATCCCCAGTGCAGAGCTCGCCGCCGGCATCTCCGCCGACGGCTCCGGCAATCGGCCTGCTGCACGACGCCACTATCGAGCGCTGCCGGTTCCTGGGGGTCACCGTGCCGACGCTCGTCGTGGCCCAATTAGGGACTATCCGGGTGGACAACAACACAATCCAGGACTGCTACGGCGGTATTTGGCTGGTCTCGATGGCGAACTCGGCGCTGACGAACGCCTTCGACCTACTTCCCATCGGTGATGCAGGCGTCCGCACGGACCTCACCACGGTCGGACTGAGCGCGCTCGGCGACGCCATCTTCGTCCTGGCCCTCGGGATCGCACGGGTACTGCCGGCTACGCCACCGCCCGGGCTGCACTTCGTCATCCGGCCAATCGCGCTCATACCCCCGGCGACAGTGACCGTGGCCACCCAGGGGCTGCGCACCGTCCTCAGCCAGGCGGCGAGCGTGCTGCCGGGTGCTGCGCCGGTGTCGCCGGGGCCAGCGCCCACCGTGCAGCCCGCACAGTCTGTCGCCGTCCAGCCGACGGCGCTCGCCCAGCCCGTGCAGCCCGCCCCTGTCCAGCCAGTCCAGCCGGTCCAGCCGGTCTTGCCCGTCCAACCCGTCCAGCCGGTCCAGCCCGCCGGATCGCCTCCATCGTCAGCGGCCGGGTCGCCCCCGTCCTCCGATCAGGACGTGTTGCTCCGGCTTCCGTCTTTGAACGGCATCCTGACCAACCTGGGCGCCTCGACGACGGGTGTTCCGCTCGCGGCCGACACCGGGACGACGGCCGTTCTGCGGCTCGCTCTGACCGGCAGCCAAGTCGACTCCATCGTGCCCAGCTCCTACTCCGGCGCCGGGCTGGTCGTCGCCGATCTCACCAGCACGCCGGGGTCGGCGATGCTTACCGGCAACCGGCTACGGAACCGCTTCCCCAACGGCCAGGCCGCGGTGATCGTCGGGATCGCCGACGCCGCGGTAACAGGCAACATCGTCGCCAACGAGGTGCCGCTCGCGACAAACCCGACGGCTGCGGTCGTAGTCCTCCCGACCACCCACAGCCTGCTCATCAACGAAAGATCGGCGCAGGCGACACCGCCGGTGGCAGTGGTCGGCAACGTCTTCGTCAACCCCCCGATCCTGCCCGGCCGGCAAGACACGCTGCCGGCTTGGATCACCCTCAACACGGTGGTCGCGTCCACGGGGGCATAGCCGGCCGAAGGAAAAGCAGCGCTACTGCACGGTGGTCGAGGCCTGCCCGGCGTCGGTCACCGTGACCATCCCGGCCCACGCGCAGGTGCACTGCGACGCGTCGTCGAGCGCCGCCACGCCGCCGACGGAGACCTGGGCCGCCCCCGGCGCCCACGGCGTGAGGACCGGCTGGCACGGCTGCGGGGTCAAGGTGCCCGAGGCCGCGGCGGTGGCCGCAGCGACTTGCGGATTGGCCGGCGACTGGCACAAGCCGAAGGGCGGGATATTCCCCGGCCCGGTGTCGGTGATCACGCCCGCGGGCGTGTTAGCCGAAACGCCGGTCCCGGAGGCGACGAACGTCGATGGGGTGGTTCCCATCGAGCATTGCAGCGTCGCGCCGGTGACGACCTGGCTACCCATGCGCGCCTCCGGTGCCGGCCGGCCGGCCGGCCAGGAACCGGTCGACCGCCCCACGAACGGCGTCCACGATGCCGTCGATCGTCGATGCGGCGCTATTCGACCCGGCGGGGCTGTTGATGGTGGAGGTAACCCGGGCACGCATCGCGACGTCGCCCCCGCCTGCCTGCTCCCACCAGAGGCGCACGATGATCACCCGCACCTCCGGGGCCAATTCTTCGTGCACACGATAAGCCTGCGCCTGCCCCGCCACCGAGGCGTCTCCGGATCGTCACGGCCTCCGATGGTCGGGCGTCGGCGACGACAGCAAAGCCTGTGTGATCGGCGACGGATCGATGCTCAGCTCGCGCCGCAGCACTTGCCGGCACGCGTCATACTGGCGGATCGCCTCGCCGCGGTTGCCCTCAGTCAGGTAAGCGCGAATCAGCACTCGATGAGCGCTTTCCCGGAGCGGCTCGCCGGATACTGCGGCCAAGCCGGCCTCTACCGCCTGCCCGAAGCGGCCCTCGTCGGTCAGCTGCTCGCACAGCTCCTCCAGTGCGTGCAGCCGCAACTGCCGGAAATGCTCCCGCTCGGTCACCACCCACTCGTCATACCAGCCGGGCAGGAGGTCGCCGGCGGTTAGATCGTCGACCCGCACGGCACCGCCCTTGGCCTCCCCGCGTAGCACCTGCTGAGCACTGCGGGCGCTTTCCCGCACGTCCACGATGACGTCGGGCATCAGTCGTAACGCCCTGGGGTCGGCGGCGACCAGCGGGTGCCCGCAGCGATTGATTCGCCAGAGCGCCGAGCGCAGACTGGCCCCAGCCCTTTCCTCGCTGCAGTTCATCCAAAGCGTGGCCGCCACATAGCACCGGCTCTGCGGCCGTGCCTGCAGAGCCAGGAACGCCAACACCCGCTGCGAGCTCAGCGGGAGATCCACGTCACTCTCGGCGCATTCCAGCTGGAACCCCTGGAGCAACCCGAGCCTGACCGCGCGGCCAGGAGCCACTGGGTTCGGGCCGCGGTCTCCGTTGCGTTCCATGACCGCTTCTGCCATCAACATGCTCTCCCGATGCTGCGGTCGGTGCATCACAGCGGCGTCACCGCAGCGTCACCTGCGTCGTGCATGCCAGCGCTGGCCATGCGCGTCCTTCTTATGTTGGTGACGCCGAGGCGCCGCAGAGGTGGTGTCGATTGCCCCAATAGCCTTCGTGCGCTGCCTGATACAGGCTTGGTCGCGGTCATGACGTGCCCCTGCATTTGGCCAATGGCTGCGTTGTGCCGGGTCGAAGAAATACTCCTCCGCGAATCGCCAGGATCAGCGACCCCCAGCACTGCTTTCAACTTGACACCCACTTTGTGGCGGCGCAAGCCTCGGGTCCGGTGAGTGGACCGCACCAGGCGTGAAAGACGGCGCCGATCCCGCTCTGCTAGAGCATTAGCCGCGCCGTTACCTCCCCTCTGATTGCTGAAGGGCGGTGCCGATGCGGCAGGCGGTGCGCAAGACCAGGGCGGGTAGGGCGGCAGGTAGATCGTTTGCATGGAGTGTGACAGTGACTGCACCGGCGCACGTCCTATTCGGCCACCACACGGGCGCCGAAACGCAACAAACGCCGGCAACCACATCCTGAAGGTCGACCACTGTCGCGCACGGTTCGCGGAGGGACTCGCGCAGTCCGCGCCATTCACGTGGGGTCCAGCAGTCAGGCAGGACGGCGCCCCCAATGGGTTGGGTGGCGTACAGGACGCGCCCCGTCGCGGTCCGGGCGATCGATTCGGGATCGACGTGGTCGGGCATGCAGGCGTGACCGTGCGGCACAGCCGAACAGATGTATTGAAGTTGCCGTTCGTGCAAGATCCGCAGCGACGCCATGGCTCGCGACTGCACTGCCAGGGTATGGACCGGCCCTTGCGCGCAGCGCCGCAGCAGCGGATCCGGTTGCCAACGCTGCCCGATACGTAACATCCGCGGCCCGACATAGTAGCGGTGGTCGAAACACTGCACCGCGCCGAGCGTGACGAGCTGTTCGGCCAGCCGATGCGCCGACGATTTAGCTAACCCGCTTGCGCGCGCCAGCGCGGTGAGGCCGAGACCCTCATCGGCATGGGCGAGAGCGTCCAACACAGCGAATGCCCCGTCGAGCACTCCCCGGCCCGTGGCGGCCACCGGCCCCAACCGGAGACCGGGTTTGGCGACGAAAGCCAGTCCCGCGGCCGCAGGAGCTGATGACGAAGGCGGAGAAACCGAGAAATTCATATGGGCCTCGCTGTTGAAACCGTTGGGGGGACAACTTCGAGTTGGGCGCTAACTCGGCTCTACTGTCTCGCCGCCTAGTGAAGCGGCCTAGCGTAGTGGACTACTTGAACTACCTCGCGTGATCGGCAAGGGGAGAAAGGGCCTAACGGCTACAAGTCGGGCAGTGACAACTGCGGAAACGCATACGAGCATGGCATCACTTCCCGGCTTACTGCTAAACCCCTAGCCGCAAGCTACATCGAATCCAGTGCAGCAGATTGGTATTCAGCAAGAATTATTGAAAGCGTAATGCCGTGGTTGGCCTACCCCAAAGATTGGTCCACGATGCAGACGTCGCAGGTCTCTTGCGGCTGCACCAGCCGGCCCTCAACGGCCTCGATACACCAGCGGGCTCCGGGCAACCGCTGATCGAGCTCGGAATCCAACCCGTTTCGCCCAGCTCGCGGGTCAGCGAAAAAGCCGCACCCGGGTCGCCGACGAGGCCTAACACAATATGCGGATCCGGGGCATCATGAACTGGATCGGTTGCTGGCACCATGGATTGGTTATCGGCGCTTAGGCGTTGACGCGCAAGGCATATGGTGCAGACTAAGGTCGCGGCGGCAGGATCGCGAGCCAAGAATCCGAAAGCAGCTCCAGCAGCTGCCCGTCCGGATCCCGGATCATCGCCGATTGCTCGGAAACAGTGCCCTCGACCACCGATCCCCCAAAACTCTCCACCGTCGCGAGCACATCGTCGAGATCGGAGACCGATAGCGACAGATGGGTAAGCCCTACCTGATCCATAACACGCACCGGCCCGGCGTGCAGGTTGCGATGCGAGTATGCGAGAAGCTCGAGCACCAGGCCGTCGCGAATGAGGTACGTCGCATGCAATCCGATCGGCTTAGTCAAGCTCCAGAAGCTGATCGGTGCCCTCGTCGGGCGGCTCGAGTTCCCACCAGAACGTGAACCCGAGCAGACCTTCGTAGAAGCGTCGTGACCGCGCGATATCGGTGACGCACAGCCCGACATGATTGAAAACGGCTCGGCCACCGGCCATCCCAAGCGTCCTCCAAGCCATCTCGAAACGCCTAAACTTGCAAAGATTGCGTAATAAAATGTCAGCTTAGCGACGGCGCCACCCCCGTTGAGGCCGATTGCGCGGGCTGCTCGCGTTGGAGGGTTTTCGATGGCTAGGCGTCCTGACATCAGCCCTGACGTAATTGTCGATTTCGATCATCACTCCGACGAGTTCAACCTCGACGAGCTGGCAATTAACGCCGAGCTGCGGCACAAGTGTCCGGTGGCATGGAACGAGAATTACGGCGGATTTTGGTTCCTCACCAGTTACGACGCGGTGAGCCAGACCGCCCGAGACGGCGCCACGTTCGCGCACAAATACGAGCCGGATGCCGCCGACGGTGTGAACTACCAGGGCGAGATGGGCGTGCCACGTCCAGAAGGCCAACCCGCACTGGGCATCGGCGAAGTCGACGGTCCCTACCACCAAGCCTTACGGCACGCCTTGGCTCCATTCTTTTCGCCGGGCGCGGTGCAGAAGATGCGGCCGTTCATGGAGCAATCGGCGCACTGGTTTCTCGATCAACGCATCGACGACGGGCAGATGGACCTCGTCCTCGACTACGCCAGCCCGGTGCCGGCGATCCTCACGATGAAGTTGATGGGCTTGCCCTACGAGAACTGGCAGCTCTACGCCAACCTGTTTCACTCCGTCATGGCCGTGCCGCAAGACAGCCCCGAGTACGCCAAAGCCATCGCCGAAGTGCCCGCGATGATGGCGGGCGTCCTAGAGTTCGCGGCGACCAGACGAGCCGAGGCTCGCGACGACCTGACCAGCTTCCTCATCCAGTTCGAATTCGACGGCACGCGGCTTGACGACGCACAACTGCTCAATATCCTGTGGAACCTGATCGCCGGCGGTGTCGACACCACGACATCACAGACCGCGTTGACCCTGCGGCACCTAGGCACCCACCCGGTGCTGCGGCAGCAGCTCATCGACCACCCGGAGCTGCACCGCACCGCCACCGATGAATTTCTGCGGTACTTTTCGGTGAATCAGCAACTGAGCCGCACCGTGACTCGCGACGTCGTCCTTGGCGGGCAGCATCTTCGGCGCAACGACCGGGTCGTTGTCAGCTGGCTGGCCGCCAACCACGACGAGCAGGAGTTCGAACGACCAGGCGAAACCGTGCTGGATCGCGCACCCAACCGCCATCTGGCCTTCGGGCTCGGACCGCATCGCTGCATCGGATCTCATCTGGCGCGCCTGATGTCGGAGGTGATGGTGAAGGCGGCGCTGGAACGCATTCCCGACTACCGAGTCGACCTCGGCGGGGTTCAGGAATACCTGGGCAACCCGAGCATGACCGGGCTGGGCAAGCTGCCCGTCACGTTCACGCCTGGACTTTCGCGGGATACCCCACGGCCCTAGGGCGCATACGAGAACTACGCGATCCGCATGGGAAACGGGTCATGGGAGAAATCGATGTGAGCCGCCGGGTTGCTGACGGCAGTTGTCATGCCAGTCCCGAACGCACCGGACTGGTCGAAAAGCGTCGCCGTGCCGACGGCGACTCCGTCTGAGGCCCAATGTGAGTCGCCCTGCACACCGATCCACGCACCGACCGGCAAGCGCGCCAATCCCACGGTCAAGTCGCCATTGATGTAACCGACGCCACGTGTGCCCAGGTTCGTCACCAGGCTGGTCGCCTCGGCGGCCATCACCGCCCGCACGAAGTCTGAATTCTTCTCTCCTGCGACCACTTCAATAGCCCGGTTGTAGAACTGTTTACGGGAATCGTTCTGATGCTCTCCCGGCGACTGGCTCCGTTCTCCGCCGTCGCTTCCTACTTGAGTGAGCGCCGCTTCGTGTGCGGATGGCAGCGGCGGGAAGGCCATCGGCGCAGTCCACAATCGACCAGGCGGCGGCGTCGAACGACGGTACTGCAACAGCGTTGCCCGCGCTACCAGCCGGCCCTGTTGGGCCACGTCGCACTCTGCGCTCCGGATTCGTCTACCGTCACGCACCACCCGCACGGTCACCGCCGTCGGAACACCGCGCGCCGCTCGAAACAAGTCCACAGTCAACCGTGTCGGCATGAAATCGGTTGACCCACTCTCACTTTCGAGGGCGCGCGCCGCCAAACCGACCACAGCCGGCCCGTTGAGGTGATCGTTACCCCAGTGACTCTGCGCGAACTGTGTCGGCGCGAATTCACCGGTTTCGGTCAGGGTGAAATGTGCAGGTTCCATGCCCATTCGGGCATCTTCGCATAGCGGGTAACGGCCACCGCGAGCGCCGGCAATTCCGTCAATCCGCACGGATGGCGTTTACCGCCTTGGTGAGCAGTTCTTGCAGGGTCGCTTCTGCGTGAGGGTTGCCGGGAAGAAGGCCCTCGATGACGACGGCCACGGTGCTACTCAGAGACCCGGCAAAGATGTAGGACGTGGTGCCGCCACGAACGCCTTTATCCATGGAACCGGTGGTGGTGACCCCATCAATAGCGGGGCTAGGAACCCTTGTGACCGTCGAGTCGTACTCGCGTCCCGCTTTCTTCTGGATAAGCGCGACATGGTCGCAGCCGGCGGGGGCGGTGATTCCCGGAAGCGGTTCGCGCGACCTGACCGCACCAACCATGATCACCCCAGCTCCCAACCCGCTGACCATCATGAATTGGGCGCCGCGGGGCGGGCGCACCGGTTGAACCAAGGATTGGCAATTTGGCGGGTCCATTGCAACGATGCCGCCGACAGCGATGTTGAAGAAACTGTCGGCGCCTGGCCCCAGACTCGTAACCGGTGTCGCTCGGATGCGCCGGAACCCCAGCGGGAACTCATCCTGCAGCCGGCTCAGCTTGCTGATGTCGTAATCCCTAACCTGTTGCGCTGGTGCATTTTTCCCAGTTGCGGGACCGAGCGGACCCACCGGCGTTCCCTCAACAGATCGCGCGCATCCGGGTAGCACGCTGACGGCGAGCGCGATCGCCAGATACGCGAGTGACCACTGACGAACCAAGGCTACCCCCTTTGACGACTGATTCATTATGGCAATCGGCGACCGTCGACACTGAAGAAATGCACATGTCGGGGCTGTGGGTGTAGGCGCACGCGGCTGCCCCGCTGCGGCGGATCGTGTCCGTCGGCGCGTGCGACGATCTGCTGACCGAATGTGTTGTCGGGGCCAGTGACTCGGCCATACAGGTAGGCGTCTGCGCCGAGTTCTTCGACGACGTCGATCTGCATTTCAATACCGCGGCCGCCGACCTCGAAGTGTTCGGGCCGGATACCGACGACGATCTCCCCTGCAGCATCGGTGATCCCGCGCGGAAGTTGGATCGGCCAGTCGCCCAGTGAAACCGAGTGGTCGGCGATGGGAAGGGTGAAGAGGTTCATCGCCGGCGAGCCGATGAACTCGGCCACGAACATGTTGGCAGGACATCGGTACAGCTCCCGAGGTGCTGCGCACTGCTGTAGCACGCCGTCGCGCAGGACCGCGACGCGGTCCCCCATGGTCATCGCCTCAACCTGGTCGTGGGTTACATAGACGGTTGTGGTGCCCAGGCGCCGCTGCAATCTGGCGATCTGATTGCGGGTTTGCACCCGCAACTTCGCGTCGAGGTTCGACAGCGGTTCGTCCATCAAGAAGACTTGCGGTCGCCGCACAATCGCCCGTCCCATCGCCACTCGCTGGCGTTGCCCGCCAGATAGATCCTTGGGTTTGCGGTCCAGGTACGGCTCCAAGTCGAGTAGTCGCGCCGCATCCAATATCCGGTCGCGGATTTCGCCTTGCGAGGTTCTGGCGATCTTCAGTGCAAAGCCCATGTTCTGCGCCACGGTCATGTGCGGGTACAAGGCATAGTTCTGGAAGACCATCGCGACGTCGCGGTCTTTGGGATCGTCATCGGTGACGTCGCGCGCGCCGATGCGGATACGCCCGGAATCCACCGTCTCCAACCCCGCGATCATCCGCAGTGACGTCGTTTTCCCGCATCCGGAGGGTCCGACCAGCACGACGAATTCGCCGTCAGCGACGGCCAGATCCAAGTGGTCGACGGCGGGTCGCGCTGTGCCACGGTAGTGCCGCGTGGCTTGTTCGAAAGTCACCGATGCCATGAAGTCTCACCCACCAAGCCCGGTGACCGCGATGCCGCGGATGAAGGCACGTTGCGCAACGGTGTAGATCAGAAGCAGCGGCAGCAGGATGAGTATGGATGCGGCCATCAACACCGGCCATCGGGCGACGTATTCACCCTGCATCCGTACCAACCCCAGCGTCAGGGTGGCGATGCTCCTGCGCTGGATCATCAACAGCGGCCAGAGAAAATCGTTCCACACATTGACCCAGGTGAGCACCGCGAGCACCATCACCGCCGGCTTGGCGTGCGGAAGTAGTATCCGCCAGTAGATCTGCCACGGCGAGCAGCCGTCGAGGATCGCCGCTTCCTCCAGCTCGGTCGGCAGTGTGCGGAAGAACTGGCGCATAAGATAGGTACCGAACGCGCTGCCGAACAATCCCGGCACGATCATCGCCCACGGCGTATCGGTCAGCCCCGCGATACGCATCAGGATGAACTGTGGGATGACCGTCACCGTCAGCGGAACCATCAAAGTTCCCAGGTACAAAACGAACAACGTGTCACGCCCCCGAAACCTTAGTCGTGCGAAGGCATATCCAGCGAGCGAGCAGAAGAACACCTGGCCGGCACTGACGCAACCGGCATACAGCACCGAGTTGACGAACATGCGCCAAAACGGCATCAGGGCGAATACCTCGCGGTAGTTGGACCACTGTGGATGGGACGGAAAGAGTGTCGGCATGGTCACCTCGCCCTCATCCTTCAAAGATCCCGAAACCGCCCAGAGGATCGGGAAGAGCGCACACCACGCGATGACGGTCAGCGCGGTATACGACACGACGGCGCGGACGATGCTGGGCTTGATCACTCGGTCGGCTAGGCCCACGACTGTTCCTCCACCGCGGCCCGCCGCCGTCCGAGCCGTAACTGCAGCACCGTCAACACCAGTAGGATGGCGAACATCACCCACGCCAATGCGGATGCATAACCGAACTCCAAGAAGGCAAAGGCGTGCTGGAAGAGCATGATGCCAAGGACATACGTTGCCGTCTCCGGCCCACCGTTGCGTCCGGTGAGAACATAGACGAGGTCAAATGCCTGAAATGCGTGGATAATCGAGATAACCACCACGAACGACAGCGCACCGCGAATCAACGGCACGGTGATCGAGACAAACTGGCGTAGTTCCCCTGCACCGTCGAGTCTGGCCGCCTCATAGAGGTTGTCCGGCACACCCTGCATGGCGGCCAACAGAATGACGGTCGCGAAGGGGACGCTTCGCCACACGCTGACGATGCACAGCGCGCTCATGGCCCATTTCGGGTCAACCAGCCACGGGATTGGGCCGATACCGATCCAGCCGAGCATGATGTTGAGTAGGCCGTTGTCGGTGTTGAAGACGAACTGCCAGACCACAGCCATCACCACCGATGACACCGCTAGGGGCAGAAAGATGATGGTCCGAAATATACTGATTCCCTTGACTTTACGGTTCAATACGCCAGCCACGGCAAGGCTGATGAGGACCGTGGGTACGACGGTTCCAACGGTGTACACCACGGTGTTGCGCAGCGCGATGATGAACAACGGGTCGCCGGTGAACAGGCTACGGTAGTTGGCCAGACCGACGAACTTGGCGGGTCGGAACAGATCCCAGTTCTGCAAGCTCATGTAGAGCGAAAAGCCCAGTGGGAACAGCATGAAAACAGCGACCGCCGCCAGGTTCGGCGCGACGAACATGCGTCCGGCTCGGGCGCGGCGCTGGGAGAACCGGCGACGCCGAGTCACAGCGGTGGCGGATTCATCGATCGCGGTCATGGGTTGCGGAGCACCTCGTCGATGCCGTGTGACAGTCCGCTTGCCAATGAGGTCGCCGGCCGCGCTCCACGTAGAACTGGGCCGATGTTGCGGTCCATCAAGGAAGCGATCTTGGGCCACTGCGGGGTGATCGGCATGCCTTCGGAATGGGTGGGTCCGCCGGTCAGCACAGCGAGATTGCCAATCCTGCGGTGGGCGTCGGCGAATCCGACGGACTCGATTGCCGAGCGCAGCACCGGGACGAACAGGCGCGACTCACCGACTACCGCCTGGCCGACCGGGCCGGTGGCGAACTTGACGAACTCCCACGCCTGCTGCTTGCGGGGACTGCTCGCGGCGATCGCAAGCCCCGATGTCCCGATGTTCGAGCGGGCGGCGCGGCCCCTCGGTCCGGTCGGCAGCACGGTGATATCGAAATCCAGGCCTTTGGCCCGGTGCACCGTTTGATATCGCCAATGTCCGGCCAGCGCCATCGCTGCCCGGCCCGAGATGAACAGATTCATCGTGGACATCGACTGCGTCTCCGATGCAGTCGGGGCAACCTTGTGCTTGTTGGCCAGGTCGGCGTAGAACTGGATGCCTTCGATGAACGCGTCGTTGTCGAAGTTGAGGTGCGTCGGGTTCATCCGCGGGGTCGACCACGGGACTCCATTGTTCATACCGAATAACCCGGCCGCGTACGACGCGACCCAGCTGTCGACGTATCCCCATTGGCTGACCCGCCCCGACCGGTCGCGCTTGGTGAGCGCATTGGCGGTGTCGAGGAAGTCGTTGAAACTCCAGGGCTGTTCCCATCGCCCGGGCGGCGGGTGCACACTGGCCTCGGCGAACAGCTTCTTGTTGTAGAACAAGTAGGTCCCGGACCACTGCTCCGGGAAGGCGTACTGCCCGCCGTCGTAGGTGAACGTCTGGTACAGCGGGGTGATGCTGTCTGCCTTCAGCGCCGTGGCGAAAGCTTTGTCTTGGGCCAGCATGGTGTTGAGGTCCAGCAGCACTCCCCGGTCGGCCAAGGCCGCGTAGGTCAAGTCCCACGCCATCAAGACGTCGGGACACTTCCCGCCGGCGCAATAGATCGAGGTGTGCTGCAGGGCGTCCGGCCCGGATAGCAGCGTCCGAACCTTGATGTCGGGATGCCTGCGCTGAAAGGCGTCGACAACACGCAGCCGGGCATCCGCCTCTTCGGGGTTGGCCGCGAAGAAGAACGTCAGTGCATCGTCATCAGGACTACACCCGGTCGACCACGACGCCACCGACGCAGCGCCAAGCGCGCCGGCGCCGAGTAACAGCGTTCGCCGACTAAAGGACTTGTCGCAGCTGGGCCTGGTGATCGTGACGTGTCTCCGGCTAGTAATGGCTGCCGCTGCTGATCGCCGGGAAGTAGCGGATTCGGTGGATTTCGTTGCCGCGCCGGGCTACATCGGCGAACATGACGCCGCACTCTTGCGCCGAGCTGATCGAGGCGGCGACGGTGGAGCCCGCAGCGATCAGCTTCGGCGTGCCGACACCCGGCAGCCGCGCGACGAGGTCGGCGATGTTGGCAGCCGAGTCGTCGCCGAAAGTGATTGTGGCAGCCGAGGACAGGGTTCGCAGTGCGGCGGAGGTGTCTGCTCTGGCGATCGCGTTGACGAAGCTGTCCACCAACTCCTTGTGGCGGGAAGCCACCCGCCGGAAGCCGGCCGCGAAGCCGACGGTACCGCGCAGGCGTTGATTGCGGATGAGTCCTTGCGACAGTTGGATTGTGGCCGGCACGGCGGATGCGCCGTTGCGCAGGAATTGCAGCATCATCGCCGGCAACTCCCAATAGGCGCGGAGCGTCGCGATTTTCCACTCGCCATTGACCTCGCGCAGGTCGTAACGGAGAAACGCCGGGATAACCATGGTGACCGCCGAACCCATCGCCACCTGGAGATCGAGATCGCGAACCACGGCCGAGTCGCGGACGACATCCAGATCACGATGAAAGGTGATGTCACGCGGGCCAATGAAGGTGTCATAGAAGCGGCCGATCTCTACCGGCCCGACGTGCGGACGCGAACCCACCGGATCTTCGATGCGGCCATCCGCCGTGAACAGTCCCACCCACCCCGTACGGTCGTGTGCCGATGCCGCCTCGGGCGATCGCTCGACTGCCGTCAGCAGTGCCGAGTCCGCTGGGCCGGTCACGCGTTCTGCACTAACACGACGCCTGCCGCCTGCATGGCTCTAATGGCCTCAGCGGTGGTCTCCTCCGCCACACCTGCTGTCAGATCCAGCAGCACCCGAGTCGTCAACCCCGCCCGCGCAGCGTCCTCGGCGGTCCGGCGTACACATTGGTCCGTGGCGATGCCCACCAGGTCGACCTGGTCGACATCGTGTTGGCGCAGCCATTCGGCCAGCGCCGTCCCGGCAGTGTCGACACCTTCGAAGCCGCTGTAGCCGGCGTCGTAGGCGCCCTTGCGAAAAACCGCCTCGAAACGGTCGGAGTCGAGATCGGGATGAAACTCCGCGCCGATGCTGCCGGCGCGGCAGTGCGGTGGCCACGACGACGTGAAGTCCGGTCGGTCGGAGAAATGATCACCAGGATCGATGTGGAAGTCCTGGGTGCCCACCACGTGGCGGTATTCGGTGCCGGCAGTCAGATAGTCGCTGATTGCGCCCGCCAAGGCGGCGCCGCCGGTCACCGGCAGCGAGCCACCCTCGCAAAAGTCGTTCTGTACGTCGACGACGATCAACGCGCGCATACCACCCACGGTATCGCCGGTGGTCGCGCGGAGCCTTAGGCGGCGTGGCGGCGCCGCCGACGCCGTGCGCCGGTGTCCAGCGACCACAGGTGCGCACAGGTCGGGCATTGCAGGTGCACGACCGCGGCACTGTTGCTGAGCAGGTACTGCCAATGCGTGTTGCAGTTGCGGCCGATGCGGCATTCGCCACATGCAGCGCCGTGGTCACAGCTGGGGCAGGCCAGCCATGCGCGACGACTCTTGTCGGCGTCCGGATCAATCGGAAGCATGGTCCACCGCCCGTCCCGGCAGCACACCGGCGCTGACCAGGGCGTCG
This sequence comes from uncultured Actinomycetota bacterium, assembly GCA_963744835.1. Lineage (GTDB taxonomy): Bacteria > Actinomycetota > Actinomycetes > Mycobacteriales > Mycobacteriaceae > Mycobacterium. Next base: position 873,777 of record CAVUVB010000002.1, on the reverse strand, counting down.
TAGTGACGCTGCTGCTCGGCGTCCAGGTTCGAGTAGAGCATGGCGTACGCCTTGTCCTCTTCGGCCAGCGCGCGAATCGGATCCCAGTCCGCGCCGATGGCCTCCAGCACGGCGCTGCGCCGCCGCACCTCGTCGAGGGTCAGGTCATAGGCAAATTCCAGCCCCGCCGAGTTGTCTGAGTTGTCCGGCATCAGCCACTCCCGCTGCTTCTGAGTCAGTGGCGAGTTAGGCTGCCCTAACATCGATGGTTTTCGCAATGACGTGCGTCACATGCAGCGGTTGATCTGTGTCACAGCCGAGCGCCCGGGTCAGTGCGGCGCTGGCTGGGTAGGATCACCGAAATCAACGTCAAGCCGGTGTGCGTTGCATCACCTAGCTAGTCAAACTATAGTCCAGACACGTGTCCAGACAGTTCGCTGACGTCCTTCCCGCACGGTTTCCCGGGACACCTGTCGGCACCACCAGACCGGAATGGGCGTGAGTATGCGGATTGCGCTGCTGTCCTATCGCAGCAAAACGCACTGCGGCGGCCAAGGCGTCTACGTCCGTCACCTTAGCCGCGGCCTGGCCGAACTCGGACACCACGTCGAGGTGTTCTCCGGTCAGCCCTATCCCGAGGGCCTCGACCCGGCGGTCGTGCTGACCCCGGTCCCCAGCCTCGATATGTATCGGGAACCTGACCCCTTCCGCATCCCGCATCCGCGTGAAATCCGGGACCGCATCGATCTCCTCGAGCTCGCGACGGTGTGGACCGCGGGCTTTCCCGAGCCGCGCACCTTCAGTTTGCGTGCTGCCCGCCTGCTCGCGGATCGACGGCAGGATTTCGATGTGGTGCACGACAATCAGAGCCTGGGCCTCGGCCTGCTGGAAATCGCGGCAACCGGCCTGCCTGTGGTGGCGACGGTCCACCACCCGATCACCCGAGACCGGGTGCTGGATCTCGCAGCTGCTCGCTGGTGGCGTAAACCATTGGTACACAGGTGGTATGGCTTTTTAGAGATGCAAGAAAGGGTCGCACGCAGCATTCCTGACCTGTTGACGGTCTCGGCGTCATCAGCCACCGACATCACCACCGACTTCGGCGTCCACCCCGACCAGCTTCATGTCGTTCCGCTGGGCGTCGACACCACGATGTTCGCGCCGTCCGCACAGCCGCGAATTACCGGTCGCATCATCGCCATTGCCAGCGCCGACCGACCGCTCAAGGGCGTCGGTCATCTGTTGCAGGCGGTAGCCAAGCTTCGGACCGAACACGACTTGGAGCTACAGCTCGTTGCCAAGCTCGAACCCAACGGCCCGACCGAGAAACTGATCGCCGAACTGGGTATCTCCGACATCGTGCACACCTCCAGCGGGCTCTCCGATGCGGAGCTGGCGCAGTTGTTTTCCTCCGCCGAAATTGCCTGTATTCCTTCGCTTTATGAAGGCTTCTCGCTTCCGGCAGTGGAAGCGATGGCCAGCGGCACACCCATTGTGGCCAGCCGGGCCGGCGCGTTGCCCGAGGTGCTGGGACCCGATGACGACTGCGCCCGGCTGGTGCGGCCGGGCGACGCCGCCGAGCTGATCCGAGTGCTGGGTGAGCTGCTGGTCTCGCCCGACCAGCGGCACCGACTCGGAGTAGCCGGTCGCCGCCGAGCCCTCGAGGTGTACAGCTGGGAATCGGTTGCAGCGCAAACAGCGCGCGTCTACGAACGCGCAATCGCACGGAACGACGAGACGTGCTGACGGTGGACTTCGACCGCCTCGGTATCGGTCAGAGCACCAAGGTGATCGACGTCGGGTGCGGGGCGGGCCGGCACAGTTTCGAGGCATACCGCCGCGGCGCCGACGTGGTGGCGTTCGATCAGGACGCCGTCGAGCTGGACAACGTCGCCACCATCCTTCGCGCCATGGCCGACTCCGGTGAGGCACCACCATCGGCCAAAGCCGAGACCGTCGTGGGCGACGCGCTTGCACTGCCATATCCCGATCGGACGTTCGATTGCGTGATCGCTTCGGAAATCCTGGAGCACGTCGCGGCCGACGACGCGATGCTCGACGAGCTGATCCGCGTGCTCAAGGTCGACGGCAAGCTGGCCGTCACCGTGCCCAGGTGGTTCCCCGAGCGACTGTGCTGGCTCCTCTCCGACGACTACCACAGCAACGACGGCGGCCACATCCGCATCTACCGGGCACACCAGCTGCGCGCCAAAATCGCCGGCCACGGAATGACCGTGACTCACACCCATCACGCACACGCCCTGCATGCACCGTTTTGGTGGCTCAAATGCTTAGTAGGCGTGGATAATTCAGATCATCCAGCCGTCGCCGCCTATCACCGGATGTTGGTGTGGGACATCATGCAGCGGCCGCGACTTACCCGGCTGGCCGAATCAACTCTCAACCCGCTGATCGGCAAGAGCGTCGCGATGTACTTCGAGAAACCGGTACCCGCAGTTGAACTGGTTTAGGGAACCGAGGGTCGCTGGCGTCCTCTCCCGCGCACAATGCCGGCAGACGGCGCAGTCCATTGCCGCGTTGCAAGAGCCATCCGGGGCGATCCCATGGTCGAAAGACGGGCACACCGACCCCTGGGATCACGTGGAATGCGCGATGGCATTGACGGCAGCGGGCCTGATCGATCCAGCGCGACGCGCGTTCGACTGGTGTCGGCGCCAACAGCGCGCCGACGGCTCCTGGCCGATCCAACTGCGCGGAGGCGTCGTCGAGGACGCCAACAGCGACAGCAACTTCTGCGCCTACGTCGCGGTCGGCGTGTGGCACCACGTGTTGATCACCGGTAGCAGTGCGTTTGCCACCGCGATGTGGCCGACGGTACGGGCCGCAATCGACTTCGTCCTGGATCTGCAGCTCTCGGGCGGCGAAATCTGTTGGGCACGTAGCGCGTCGGGCCCCGTCGCCGAGGCCCTGCTGACCGGTTGCGCCAGTATTTTCCACAGCATTCGCTGTGGGCTTGCGCTGGCCGACTATGTCGACGACCCCCAGCCGGAGTGGGAGGTGGCGCTCGGTCGGCTGGGCCACGCCATCACCGCCCACCCGACGGCGTTCACCGAGAAGCCGCATCACTCGATGGACTGGTACTACCCCATTCTCGGCGGTGCCCTTCGCGGTCCCGCGGCGACTGCCCGGATCACCGAGCGGTGGGACGATTTCGTCGTCGACGGTCTGGGCATTCGGTGTGTCGATGATCGGCCGTGGGTGACCGGTGCGGAGACCTGCGAACTGGTGCTGGCGCTCGATGCCATGGGCGACCGCCAGGCGGCATTGCAACAGTTCGCCGCCATGCAGCACTTGCGTGAGGACGATGGATCCTATTGGACCGGACTGGTGTTCAGCGATGGAAAGCGTTGGCCCGTCGAGCGGACGACGTGGACAGGGGCAGCCGTGATTCTTGCCGCCGACGCGCTGTCACGCACCACCGCCGGCAACGGCATCTTCCGCGGCACCGCCCTGCCGCGCGGCTTGGCGGGCGACTACGACTGCGAGTGTGTGGTCACCCGGTCAGATCGCTGAAGTTGATTGCCTGGCTTCTCCCGATATCCGCTCCAGCAACCGCATCGACCCGGTCACGGATCTCTCCACGAATGCGCCGCTTTGCATTGCCCGGCAATAGATCTGGTAGGGCGCCTGGCCACCGTCGCGTGGGTCGGGAAAAACGTCGTGAATGATCAGCGTGCCACCGACACTTACCCATTTCACCCAGCCGTCGAAGTCTTGATGGGCCGCGGCCTCGCTGTGGCCGCCGTCGATGAACAACAGCTGCAGCGGGGTGCGCCACCCGCTGGCCACCACGGTCGATTTGCCCACCACCGCCACCACGTGGTTGTCCAAGCCGGCGTCATCGAGCGTGCGCCGCAAGGTAGGCAGCGTGTCGAAACGTCCGGTGGCCTTGTCGACCAGCGTCGTGTCATGAAACTCCCACCCGGGCTGATGCTCTTCAGACCCATGATGGTGGTCGACGGTGTACAGCACACTGCCTCGAACACGCGCCGCGGCACCCAAGAGCACCGTCGACTTGCCGCAGTACGTCCCGATCTCGACACCGACACCACGATCGAAATAGCGAACCGCAGCGTCGAACAACGCCCGGCCCTCATCGGCGGGCATGAATCCGGTGACCCGATCGGCCAGTTCGAACAACCGGATGGTGTGCTCGTCGAGCCCAGCAGGATCTGAGGCAAACGTCATCGTCTGAACCTAACAGCCGGCCGGTTGCCGGCCCTGCGTCGTTGTAGTAGTGTCCGGACACGTGTCTAACCCGGTAGCTCGGGAATCGACCAGACGAAGGCTGACCGCCAAACAAGCCGATACCGTTGACCGGCTGGGTCACGCCGCGATTGAAGTGCTCAGCCGAGAGGGTTTCTCCGGCTTGACGATTCGCATGGTCGCTGCAGAGGCTGGAGTCGGCGCGGCGACGGCTTACACCTATTTCTCGTCGAAGGAACATCTCGTAGCAGAGGTTTTTTGGCGACGGCTGGCATCCAGCCCGGTTCCGCCGACAGATTCACCGGATCCGATCGTGCGCGTGATCGCGGTGCTGCGACACATCGCCCTGCTGGTTGCCGACGAACCCGAACTGGCCGGTGCCGTGACCAATGCGCTGCTGGGCAAGGATCCGGAGGTCAAGCATCTGCGGCTACGCATCGGCCGCGAAATTCATCAACGTCTGGTGACGGCCTTGGGCCCGGATTGCGCTCCCGACCTGGTCGAATCGCTGGAGCTGCTCTACGCGGGAGCCCTGGTCCGCGCCGGCATGGGATATGCCTCCTACACCCAGATCGCCGACCGATTGGAAACATCGGCGCGATTGCTGTTAGCGCGACCGGTGCAATAACTGGCGGCCACGCAGCTGCCGGCTGGCATGATCACCCCCATGGACGTCGTCGATCACCCTGAAAAGGACCAAGCGTGGGATTCCGCGTCGCGATCTGAGACCGAAACTCAACGTTTAGATCGCAATTGGCTCAGCCTGCTGCAAGAGCTGCGGGTGGTTCAAACCGGCGTCCAACTGCTCACCGGCTTTCTCTTGACGTTGCCGTTTCAGCAACGCTTCGACGAGCTGAACACAACGATGCGCGTCGTCTACCTGATAACGGTGGGCTCCTCGGTCGCGGCGACGGTGCTGTTGGAGGCACCGGTTGCCATGCACCGATTGTTGTTTCGTCGGCATCGCATCCAGTTCGTGGTCTCCGCTGCGGATCGGTTCGCGTACGCAGGGCTATTGCTGATGGGCTTGGCGCTTACCGGGGTGGCCGTGATCATCTTCGGCGCGGTGGCCGGCCCGGCGGCGGGCGCCATCGCCGGGGCCTGCGCGGTGATAGCGGAGGTCTGTTTTTGGGTGGCGTTTCCGCTGTGGTTGCGACACGAAGCACCCCCGGCGACCCAATAGAGACGGCGGCCGGCGAGGGGTCATGCCCGGTTTGCGCAGCCGATAACCCGGGAACACAGCGGCCATGTTGATCCGGAGAATCGCTCGTCCTTTGCTGTCCGCGGTATTCATCGGCCAAGGTGTCGAGACATTGCGAAATCCCAAAACCACCGTCGACGCGGCGGAGACTGCTGTCGCGGCGTTACGCACGTTGCCGGAACCCGTCGGAGACAAAGTTCCGTCGGATCCCGAGACGGCCGCGCGGATAAACGCCGCCGTTCAGGTCGGCGGTGGTCTGTTGCTTGCCACCGGCAAACTGCCGCGGATCGCCTCGGCGGCGCTGGCGTTTACGGTGATACCGGGCAGCCTTGGCGGACATCTGTTTTGGAACGAAAGCGATCCGGAACTCAAAGCCCAGAAACGCCGCGGCCTGCTCACTGACCTGAGCCTGCTGGGTGGGCTGATCATCGCGTCGGCCGACACAGCGGGCAAACCGTCGCTGGGATGGCGTGGCCGACAAGCCGCCAGCCGGCTCACCGAGGCGCTGTCGCTGGATAGCGACGACAGCTTCCTCGATTCCGAGCTGGCCGAACGGATCGCACATGGCCTCCAAGCGGGCGCGGAACGCAGCCGCGAACTGGCCAGCACGGCCGTGGAAAAGAGCGGGCCGCTGGTCGAGTCCGCCCGCCAACGCGGCGGCGAACTGGTCAGCGTCGCCGGCGAAAGAAGCGCACCGGTGGTCGAAGCCGCACGCAAGCGTGCGCGCAAGCGTGGCCACCAGCTGGCCGAGATCGCCCGCGAGCGCGGCGCCGAGCTCGCCGAAACCGCACGCGAACGCGGCGCCGACCTGGCCGAAACGGCCCGCGAACGCGGCGCCGATTACGGTGAGCGGGCGCGAGAACGCGGCGCCGAATTAGCTGCAGATCTGGCCGAAACCGCCCGCGAACGCGGCAGCGAGTTCGGTGAACTCGCCCGCGATCGCGGCACCGAATTAGGTCTGCGGGCCCGCGCACGCGGTATCGAGTTAAGCGAACGGGCGCGTGAACACGGCGCTGACCTGGCCGATACGGCCCGCGAACGCGGCGGTGAATTGGCCACCCGCGGGCGGCGCAAAGCTCGGCGCAAGGCCCGCAAGGCTCGCCAGTGGCGCTGATCTCACGGAGAGCGTGACGGCTTCGCGTCGGCGGAATGCCAACCACGCCACGCGTATAGCACCCATGACGCCGTCACCAGCGCAAACACCACGACCTGCACCGCGTCGGCCCAGCTGGCCGGGTAAAGCACACCGATGATGTAGTGGGCGATGAAGCCCGCCGGCGGCAGCGGCGCCATTCCAGCCTTCGCGCGGCCCCAACGCTCCAGCCAGGTCAACGGGCAGTCCAGATGTTCGGTGATGATCGCGATCCCCCACAAAGCTGCGACCACGTGTAGCCAGATCGTGCGCCGCCAGCGCAGAGCGAGAAACCCGCCCACGACCAGGTAGCAAAGAAACCCGACGTGGACCACGACGGCGAGTGCGACTAGTGCGACTGTGCCCTGATACATCCCCAGATGATGCCCTCGGTCATTGACGGCGCGGCTTGGCCAAATACCTCACGAATGTCTCGATGATGCTCTCGATGCTCTCGTCGACGTCGACTGCCATCCCAGGCTCGTCCGGTCCGAGCGGTTCCAACGTGGCGAATTGCGACTGCAGCAATGTCGTCGGCATGAAGTGGCCCGGCCGGCTGGCTTGGCGGCGACCGATCACCTCCGGTGAACCGGTCAAATGCAAGAACTCGATGCGGGGACAATGCGAGCGCAGCTGGTCGCGGTATCGGCGTTTGAGCGCCGAACAGCTCAGCACGCCGCCGTCGGTATGCTGCGCCAGCCACCGCCCGCAAGCTTCCAGCCACTGATAGCGGTCCTCGTCGGTGAGCGGCATACCCGCGGCCATCTTGGCGATGTTGGCTTGCGGGTGAAAGGCATCAGCGTCAGCGAACGGCACCCTCAGGTATCGAGCCAGCGCTGCGCCCACCGTCGACTTGCCCGACCCGGAAACACCCATCACCACAATCGATGATGATGTCGTTGGCGGGCAGGGGTTTTCAGTGCAAATTGCGGTTCCACTCCAGCCAGCCCACTCCGCTGCGCCCGTCGGCGGTGTTGACATTGGCCCAGACGCGGGGAAATTGGCTTATCCGGCCGTCCGGAGCGACCAGTTGCACTGGTGCATGTCCGACCACGTCGACCGTCGCCGTGACGCCGCCGGGGTCGACCGCCAGCGTCGCGCTGACCGGCAGTCCGTCGGCATCGAATGTCTCCCGGGCGGCGATACTGTTCAACTCGGTGACCGAGCCGGCGCGGTCCTGGAGGTAGCCGATGCTGACCGGAGGGATACCTGCAATCCGGATATTCACGGCGTGCAGGTGTGTCCCGTCGTCGAAGTGCATCGCGCTCCAGACCCAGTCCATGCTCCACCAATCTCGCACTCCCCAGGAGTGATCCCGCTGACCGGGCACGGAGTCGACGGTGTAGCGGCGGCCATCGACAGTGACGGTTCCCGAAACGGTACAAGGGATCTCGTAACGTGTGGTCAGCCGATACTGATACGGCGTACCGTCGGTGCTCCATTCCAGATTGAGTGCGACGTCGACGGGCTCTCCCCGCTCGCCCCGCAACAGCGCGGCGGGGTCGATGTAGGACTGGCCGTGGCCATTTAAGCCAATGCGATAGCCGCGCAGTGGATCATCCGCCGAGTGGGTGAAATCGACAGCGCTGGTTTGCAGCGCCCACGGATCGGCGGGTAACGGGATCTCGCAGTCGATGACTGCGACGGTGGGCAGGTCCGGACCGCACAGCAGCGCGTGCAGCCAAGCAGTCTGCTGGTTGGCGATCAGGCCGAGTCGTATCCAGCCACCGAATCCTTGTGCAGCATCAGCGAAGTCGGCGTACCAGCTTTCGCTCCACAAGGGTTCGTCGGTCGCCGGGTGGGCCGATTCGTCTTCGGGCGAAGGACGTAGCGGCTCGACAGCTGTTGGTGCGGGCAGTATGGCCAACGCGTCGGTATCGAGCACATGCTCGCAGTGCCGCTGCAGCATCGTCATAAACATCGCGTCGCCTCGTTCGGTGCGTTCCACCAGCATCGACGAGACGATGGCCATCATCACCCCGAAGAAGCTCTGCCTGCGCACTCCCTCACGGACATCGGCAAGGCTGATCGGCGCATTGGGCCCCAGCGCGGCGTGGTAGGCCTGCAGCAGCGCATCGTAATGCGAGCGCCGGTCCGCTACCGGTAGTGCGCAGCCGAGGAAGTAGGCCAGATCGGTCAGCGCCGGACCCCAGGTGACCGTTTGCCAATCGACCACCGTCAGCGGGCGATCGGCGCCGGCGGTGCCGAACAGCATGTTGTCCAGTCGGTAGTCGCCGTGTATCAGGCCTTGGATCCGGTCGTCGGCGGCCTCCGCGGCCAGGTAGGCGTCGAATCCGCCGACCAGGCTTTCGCACACCGTGCGGTGCTGGGGTGCAATCCGGTCAGCGTAACGATCGGCGAACGCCGCGTGCAGCGCGGTGATCAGCGCCTGGTTGATCGGCGCTTGGTTGGCCGATGAGGCACGGCGCAACCACGACGCGTTGGCCAGCGTGCTGTCACCGAGCAGCGGGCCCTGCAGACGTGCCAACTCGGCGACTGCCAATTCGGCCTGTGCGGTTGTGGCCCCGCGGATCTCGTCGCCGACGACCGCCGGATTCGCATCGCCGAGCAGCACATCGAAGATGCCCGCCGACGCGTCGAAAGCGGCGTGGTAGCACGGCGCGATCGGCCCGTGCAGGCGCGGCGCGATGTCGCGGTAGAAGCAGACTTCCCGCTCGTAGAGACCCAGGCTCACACCGGTCTGCCGACTCATCGGGTCGGTGGCGGCCACTTTCAGCACCACCGACTCCGGTCGGCCGTCGCCGCCTCCGCTGTCGGCATAGGCCAGCTGAACCCGGTAGCACTCGCTCATTTGACCGGTGCCGATCCGTTCGACGCTGAAATCGGCGATGGTTCCGGCGCCGATAGCCGTGGTCAACCAGGCGTCGGTGAGGTCGCCCGGGCGTTCGACGACGTTGTCGGTCTGGGGTTTCATGGCGTTTGCGGCAGCGTGACGCCCTGCCAAGCCATGCGTCGCTCGGGGTGCGGATCGAATTCCAGATGCGACCTGCGGTCGAAGACCATGACCGCGCGGTCGGTGTCGGTGTAGGCCGGCCAGTCGTCGCCGGGCACCCCGCTGCGGGCGAATGATCGCCAGCGCCTTTGCACTTCGTTGGTGACGCGCCGCGCAGATCGCCGGTCGGCGGCCGCGGTCAGCAACGCGCCGAACCTGGTGCGATAGATGCCGAAGACCGCCAGCAGCTCGGTGGCGTGCGTGGCACCCAGCCCCGACCAACGCAGTACCCGCGGTGCGTAGTCGTATCGATACAGGTAGGCAGGCGCATGCCGGCTGTGGGCTTCGGCAACCTCCCAAGCAGCCGAGCTGAAGGCGAAGTCGCCGCCGAGTCGCACGCATGCGGACCGATCTGGGTAGTCCGGGTAGGCGCCGGTAATGCGTTCCCGCGCAGCCGGTTCCACCTCGGCCAGTAGCGCTTCGATCATCGGCTCGGTGGTCGGCAGCAGCGGCAGGAAGCGGGTGAACAAGCGGCCCTCGTCGGCGTTGGTGCCCACGATGAGTGGGACCCGGTGCGCTTTGCCGTGCCGCATTGCCTCGACCGGGTCCAGCGGAAGGTAGTCGTCGCCGGAAACCGGGCCGATGGGAAAGGCACCCAGCATGTCTTGCATGCCCCCGTCGATCAGACGGTTTTGCGCCGCCACCAATTCCGCTGGAGAAGCCTTCCGCAACGCGTGAGGGGCATCCTGCTTTCGGACCCCCAGGAGCATTGCGAATCGTCCCGCGAACTCCGCCGCAACCTCGCGCGAACGCACCATTCCGGTCGCTGGACTTTCCGAAATCGCATGGGCGAAAAGGCCTTCCGCCTCGGGCACCGCTAACAGTGCGATAACTGCGTGCGCGCCGGCGCTTTCGCCGAATATCGTGACGTTGTCCGGATTACCGCCGAACGCCGCGATGTTCTGCCGGACCCAGCGCAGTGCCAGTACCAGGTCGCGGAGGAACAGATTGCTCTGGAAGGTGATGTCGCCGTTCGACAGCGAGGACAAATCCAGGCAGCCCAACGCGCCGAGCCGGTAGTTGACCGATACGTATACGCAGCCGCGGCGGGCCAGTCCCACGCCGTCGTAGATCGGAGTGGCCGAGCTGCCCAGGATGTAGCCGCCGCCGTGCACGAAGACCATGACGGGCAGCGATTCACTATCCGCTGCTTCGGGCGTGACGACGTTGAGGGTGAGGCAGTCCTCGCCCATCGGCTGATACTTGCCGACGCCGACCATCGTGTAACGCCGTTCTTGTGGCGCGCACTTGGTGAAGCCGTGGCAATGACGGACACCTGACCACGGCTGGGCCGGTTGCGGGGCCCGAAATCGCAGCGCACCGACCGGCGGCCGGGCATACGGGATGGATCGCCAACGGTTGACGCCGTCGCGGGTAAAGCCTTCGACGGTGCCGGAGGCAGTGGTCACGCGGACGGTATGTTCGTGCATAACGTGACGGTAGCGAACCTCAGCCGGCTTCGCGTGTCAGGGCCTGCTAGGTGGGCAGATCGCGTCGCGCGAGTTCGAGGACACGGATATCACCGCTGGTGCCGTCGACCTCGACGAGCGATCCTGGCGGCAGTATCCGTGTCGCGTCCTGCGCGTCCACCACACACGGGATACCGAACTCGCGTGCCACCACGGCGGCGTGCGACATCGGTCCACCGAGCTCGGTCACCACCGCGGCCGCGTAGGAAAACGCGGTCGTGTAGCCGACATCGGTGGCCTCGGCGACGAGGATCTCATCGGGCTGCAAGTCGTCGATGGTTTCTGGCCGGACGATCCGGACACGGCCACGCACCCGCCCGCCGCAGACACCGAGGCCTCCCAGGGTTTGCCCGGGAGCCAGAACGGTCGCCAGCGAATTAGCGGCGCGCCAACTGCCGCGGAAAGCTGGAGGCGGCGCGCAACCGGCCAGTCTGCGCTGTTCGGCACGCCTGCGCGCGACGAGTGCAGACGCATCGGCGGGGAGCGCGTCGAGTTCGTCGACCAGCAGATAGAACACGTCGTCGGCGGCCTCGATAACTCCCGAGTTCGCCAGCCTGCGTCCCAGCTCCCGAAGCAGATTGCGCAGTACCCAGATCGCACGGACCATCCTGTCGCGACGAATTTCGCGCTCGCGAAGCTGTTGGGCGGCAAGCAGTGCCACCGGCCGGGCCCGAAGCGGGATCGCCGGACGTTGCGTCACCCGTCGGGTTGGGATAGTCAGCGATTTTGCCACCATGCGGACCAGCAGCTCGGGGTCGTCCGCGTAGCTGGCAGAGGCCATCTCGACTTCGGCCGGGCCGCGGTGACCGATCAGTTTCAGCTCGGCCAGCACCGCCGCATGAAAATCCGGAGCCTGCGCGGAGAGCTCGTCGAGATGGTCGCCGGGGCTGGCCAGAATCCTGGCCACGGTGGGGTCGCGTTGTGCGGCATCCACCAGTCGATAGACGGCGTTCAGCGGCCCCGCGCTAGCCAGCTGCGGACCGAGCGACGGCGCAATGCCCCGTCCGGCCACCCCGCGCAAGATGATGCTCAGCGCGGCGAACGCCATGAATGACCCAGAAGCCAGTACCCAACCGTGTACGGCGTGATCCCGCGCCAACAGGATCAGACTGCGCAGTCTTCCGTCGGCAAGCTGCGAAAGATCGCCAGCTGCAAGCTCTTCCAAGCGGTCGATGTCGTCGACGTAGTCACCGCTGTCGCGGGCGGCGCCGGCGGTCAGGCCGGCTAAGTTGGCCGCGAACACCCCGAGATTGCGAATCGTGCGCAGCGGCCGCCTGACCCGGCCGGATTTCTGGGTCAGTTGCTGCCCGCCGTAGACCGGCATGCTGGCCACACTGTGGCCGAAGAACTGGCTCTGCCGAACCACCGTGCCGGGTTTGACGAACGGCACAGTCTCGGCCATGAAGTGCGCGGTTGTGATCGCTCCGTACAGCCGGTGTGCGAAGACCCCGATGGTTCGGGTTGCCATCTCGCGTTGGATCAGTCCGCCGGGTCGCAGCCGTTGGGCGATGACCGCGCCGCCCGCGCGCAGCCCGCGCACGGTCACCGACGCCGACGACGGCGAGAACGGACCTGGCAGTGCTTCCGACAAGTTGGTGGCCAGATAGGTCGGGAAGCGTGGGTCGATCGGGGTGTCGAATTCGCCGTTGGCGCCGTCCGGACCGGCTAGTATCGGCGCAATTCCGTCGGCCGCGGGGGCGTCGACGGCGGGAATGTCTTGCGCGTGGGTCAGCCGCCAGGGCATCGAAGTCAACCACTTACCGACACTGACTCTGCCCCGCACCGCCAGTGCGACGTCTTCGACACATTCCTCGGCGCTCCAGGCCGGGGTGAAGTTCCACTTGTTGCGCAGCAACGTCGTATCCATCGCTGGCGCGCTCAGCAGCCGCTCCAGCTCGGCGGGTGAGCTCAGCTGTCGAAGCAGCCTGCCCACGCCCGGCAACCGTCTGCTCGCCGGCACTATTGGCCGGCCGAGCGCACCGGCTATCTCAGCGAACGTACGCTGCCCTGGCGCGGCAAGGTTCACCGGCCCACTGTCGATGCCGGTATCGACGATCGACCGGACAAAAATCCGGTGCACGTCGTCGCTGTGCACGACTTGCACTGTGCCTCGGGCGGACCCGTCGATGTCGAGGAAAAGTGGGGAAGCCAACACTCGGCGCACCCAGTTGTCGACATCTCGGCCGAGGATGGCGGCCGAGCGGATCGCCACCCACTCCGCGCCGCAGGAGGCCAGCATCTCTTCGACGCGGGCTTTTTCCAGGCCGTCCACCGTGACGGGGTTCAGCCGGTCGGTCTCAGACAGCGCGGATGTGTTGTCCCGGTCGGTGCCGTACACTTGCGCGGACGAGGCGAACACGATTCGACGGGTACCGCTTTGGGCCATCGCGTCGAGCACATTGGCGGTCGCGCCGATGTTGATCTCGCGGTCGGTCGACCAGGCGCAGTGCGCAACCACATCCGCGCCTGCGACCGCCCGCCGAACCTCGCCCGCATCGCGAATATCGCTCTGTACGAAGTCCGCGGTGCTCGGCCAACTCTCCGGTCGATGACGGGCCAGACCCACGACCTCGTGACCCAGGCTCAGCAGTCGGACGACAACGCCGCGACCGATTACTCCGCTCGCCCCGGTGACGGCAATTCTCACGGGCTAACCTGGCTAGTCGTCGTCATCGAGGAAAGCGGCATTGACCAGATCGTCGAGATCCATGTCCGCGATATCTTTCTCTCTGGCCCCTGCCGCGCCGTCTCCGTCGTTCTCATTCGCCAGGTTGAGCAGCAGGTCCAATATTCCGGCCTGCCGTAGGCGTTTGACCGGAATGGATGCCACGACGCGCTGGATTTCCACCTCGCCCGGCGCGGCTTGTGGCGTCGACTCGGCCGACGCACCGACGAGCTCTTGCCGGAAATATCCGGCCAGCGCAGCGGAGTTGGGATAGTCGAAGATGAGGGTGGGTGAAAGCGGCAGCCCGGTAGCGGCTTTGAGCCGGTTGCGCATCTCCACCGCGGTCAGCGAGTCAAAGCCCAATTCCTGGAATGCCTTATCCGGGTCGATCGCCTCCGGTGTGGTGTTGCCCAGCACGGTCGCGATATGCGAACGCACCAAATCCAGCAACACCGCGTGCTGCTCATCCTCGGGCAGTCCCTCCAGGCGTTGCAGCAGCGCAGATTTCGACTTGGCGGCGGCCAGCGAATCGTCGACCTGACGTCTCGCCGAGGCGTTGATCAGGTCAACGAACATCGGCGGCAAGGTGCCGCCGTCGAACTTTGCTCGTAGCGCGATGGTGTCGATGCGGGCCGGCAGCAGGAATGGCTCGTCGATCACCATCGCGGTGTCGAGCAGCTGCAATGCCTCCGCCGATGAGATGGCGACGATGCCGTCGCGCGCGAATCGCGCGAAGTCGACGGCCTCGAGTCCGCCGGTCATGTCGCTGGCCTGGTCCCACAGGCCCCAGCCCAGCGAGATCGCCGGCAGACCCTGCGCACGCCGATGCACAGCCAACCCATCGAGGAACGAATTAGCCGCCGCATAATTGGCCTGACCCGACGACCCCACCAACCCCGCCATCGACGAAAACATCACAAACGCCGACACACTCGCATCGCGCGTCAACTCATGCAAATTCCACGCCGCATCCACCTTGGCCCGCAACACCGCATCCACCCGCTCCGGCGTCAACGACGTCACCACCGCATCGTCCAGCACACCGGCAGCATGGATCACCGCCGAAAGCGGATGCTGGACCGGGATATCCGAGACCACTTTGGCCAACGCCTCCCGATCAGCAGCATCACAGGCAATCATCTGCACCTGCGCACCGGCCGCGGTCAACTCGGCCACCAACTCCGCCGCGCCCGGCGCGTCGGGGCCACGCCGGCTCACCAGCATCAGCTGCCGCACGCCGTGCTGGACCACCACATGGCGCGCCAACGCCGAACCGGCCATCCCGGTGCCGCCGGTGATCAACACGGTGCCCGACGCCCAGGCATCCGGCATGGTCAACACCACCTTGCCGACGTGGCGAGCCTGAGACAAATACCGCAACGCCGCCCGCGCCCGCCGGATATCGAAGGTGGTCACCGGCAACGGCCGCAGGGCAGCATCATCGAACATGGTGGCCACATCGGTGAGCATCTGCTGGATATGGTCGGCCCCGGCTTCGAAGAGGTCGAAGGCGCGGTAGCGCACCCCGGGGTGTTCTTGGGCGACGACACCGGGGTCGCGGATATCGGTCTTACCCATCTCGAGGAAAACCCCGCCGGGGGCGACCAGTCGCAGCGACGCGTCGACGAACTCACCGGCCAGCGAGTCCAGCACCACATCCACCCCGCGCCCGCCGGTGACCGCCCGGAACTTGTCCTCGAACTCCAGCGTGCGCGAATCAGCGACGTGATCCTCGTCAAAACCCATCGCCCGCAACGTGTCCCACTTACCATGGCTGGCGGTAGCGAACACCTCCAACCCCAAATGCCGGGCCAGCTGCACCGCCGCCATCCCCACCCCACCGGTGGCAGCGTGCACCAACACCCGCTGGCCGGCCTTGACATCAGCCAACGTTGTCAGCGCGTAGTAAGCCGTCGCGAAGACCACCGGCGCCGTTGCGGCATCGGCGTAGGACCATCCCGTCGGAATTTCCATCAGCAGGCGGGCATCTGTGGTTGCCATGGTGCCGGTGCCTTCCGGGAACAGCCCGGTTACCCGGTCACCGACGGCGAAACGACCATCATCGGAGGCGGTTTCGACGACGATACCGGAGGCCTCGATGCCCATCACGGCATCGTCATCGGGATACAGACCCAGAGCGATCATCACGTCGCGGAAGTTCGCTGCCATGGTGCGAATGGCAACCCGGACTTGGCCGGGCTGCAACGGCGCATCAGCGTTTCCGATGGGCTCAAGGACCAGGTTCTCGAACGTGCCCTTGCTGGACATGCCCAACCGCCACGGCTCATCGCCAGGCGGCACCAGCAGCGCGTCCACCGCACGACTGCCGTGTACGCGGGCGGTGTAAACCGTCTCGTCGCGCACCAGCACCTGCGGCTCACCGGCCGCCAAAACCGCAGCTATCGCCGCATCATCAAGGGGTGCATCGGAATCCACCAGTACGATGCGGCCGGGATGCTCGGTCTGCGCCGAACGCACCAACCCCCACACCGCAGCGCCGGCCAGATCGGTGACGTCCTCCCCCGGCAACGCCACCGCACCGTGGGTCGACACCACCAGCTTTCCCGAATCGTGCGCGGAAAGCTCGGAAAGCCACGTCTGCAGCGCGGCCAGTGCGTCGTGCGTGCGTCGGTATGTCGCCGCCAGCGGATCCTCACCGCCGGGCGCAGATTCGAACACATCATGCGACGGCGCGTCGGCATGCGGGCCAGGCGCGGCGGGCGACCAAACCACCTCGAAGATCCGGTCCGGTCCCGACCCCGATACCGCCGCCATCAGCTGCTGCTGCGACACTGGCCGAGCCACCATGGAGGCCACCGACAACACCGGCAACCCCAACCCGTCAGCCAACTCCACCGACACCGCCGACGGACCCGACGGCGCGATCCGGGCCCGCACTACCGACGCGCCCGCCGCGTGCAAAGAGACACCCTGCCAGGAGAACGGCACCAGCACACCGGTTTTGTGGTCGTCGTCGACGGTCTCGGTGGCCACGATCACCGCATGCAGAGCTGCGTCCAATACCGCTGGATGTACACCGAACCCGGCCGGTGATAGGCCGCCATTTGTGGGCAACGCCACTTCGGCGAAGACCTCGTCGCCGCGGCGCCACATCGCGGTCAGACCCTGAAACGCCGGACCATACCCGTACCCGCGCGCGATTAACCGGTCGTAGAGCCCGTCGATTTCCACCGGTGTCGCACGCACCGGCGGCCACGTCGACATGTCGGCGCCTGGTTCGACGGCACCGGGCCGCACGATACCTTCGGCATGCAGAGTCCAGCCCGAGTGTCCGTCGCCGCGGGAAAACACCGACACCGCACGGGCGCCCGATTCGTCAGCGGCGCCGACGACCACTTGCACGGCCACCGAACCGGTCGCCGGGATCACCAACGGCGCAGCGAGCATCAGTTCATCGACGACCGTGCAGCCGATTTCGTCACCGGCCCGGATGGCCAAGTCGACAAAACCCGCACCCGGGAACACCACCACGCCACCGACGGCGTGATCGGCAAGCCAGGGTTGCGACGCCGCCGAAAACCGACCCGTCAGCATCACTCCGCCCAAGCTGGGCAGCTCCACCACCGCACCCAACAACGCATGCTCACTGGCCGCCAATCCCAGACCGGCAGCATCAACGGCAGCGCCATCACCGGAAAGCCAAAACCGCCGCCGCTCAAAGGCATACGTCGGCAACTCGACAAACCCAGCCCCGGGCAACACCGCGCGCCAATCCACACCCGCACCCGACACAAACGCCTGGGCCAAGCCGGTCATCAGGCTGGTCGGCTCGGGGCGATCTTTGCGCAGCATCGGCACCGATACGGTGTCGGCCTCGGCAAGCGATTCCTCGACGGATGCGCTCAGGCCGCCACTAGGCCCGATCTCGAGGAATCGGTTGGCGCCGGTCGAGTTCGCGAAGCGGATGCTGTCGGCGAACCGTACCGCGGCCCGGATGTGCTGCGTCCAGTAGTCGGCCGAGCCGAAGTCGTCGCCCGCCAGTTGGCCGGTCACATTCGAGATGATGGGGATGGTGGGTTGGTTGACCGTGAGTTCTCTGGCCGTCGCCCGGAATTCGCCGATCATCGGCTCCATCAGCGGAGAGTGGAAAGCGTGTGAGACGGCGAGCTGGTGGACGCGACGGCCTTGCTCACGCAGCTGGTTCGCGATCGTGGCCACCGCGTTCTCGTCGCCGGAAATCACTATTGACGAGGGGCCGTTCACGGCGGCTATAGAGGCGAAGCCGACGTTGTCGGTCAGCAGCGGCCGGACCTCGTCTTCGGTGGCCTGCACGGCCATCATGGCGCCGCCGGGGGGCAGGGCCTGCATGAATCGGCCACGCGCGACCACCAGCAGGGCTGCGTTCTCCAGCGAGAGTGCGCCGGCGACGTGCGCTGCAGTCAACTCGCCGACCGAGTGACCCATGACGAAGTCAGGCCGCACACCCCAGGATTCCAGCAGCCGGTACAGCGCAACCTCGACCGCGAATAGCCCCGGCTGCGCGAATTCGGTGGTGTTCAACAGATTTTCGTCGTTTCCCCAGATGACTTCGCGCAGCGGGCGCAGCAGGTGGCGATCCAGTTCGCCCACAACGGTGTTGAAGGCTTCGGCGAACACCGGGTACGCGGCATGCAATCCCATGCCCATGCCGAGCCATTGGGAGCCTTGGCCGGGGAAGACGAAGACCGTCTTGCCCGCCGGTGTGGCACGCCCGCTGATCACCGAACCCGTCGGCGCACCATCGGCCAACTCGGCCAAACCGGCCACCAACTCATCACGATCGCCACCGAGCACCACCGCCCGATGCTCAAAGCTCGACCGCCCCGCCAACGACCACCCCACATCAGCGGCATCAAGCTCAGCGCGGGCACCCACAAACTCAGCCAACCGCCGTGCCTGAGCCCCCAACGCCGCCTCAGACTTCGCCGACACCATCCACGCCACCACCGGCGGCGCGCTCCCCGGCTCGATAGCCTCCGCCACCACCGGAGCCGCCTCGATGATCACATGGGCATTGGTGCCACTAATCCCAAACGACGACACCCCCGCCCGACGCACCCGACCATCAGCCGGCCAGGGCTGAGCATCAGTCAACAACTCCACCGACCCCGCCGACCAATCCACATGCGGACTGGGCACATCGACATGCAACGTCGCCGGCAACACCTCGTGGCGCATCGCCTGCACCATCTTGATCACACCCGCAACACCGGCAGCCGCCTGCGTGTGACCCATATTCGACTTAATCGACCCCAACCACAGGGGCTGTTTCCCCGGCGCTGCCCTATCTTGGCCATAGGTGGCCAACAACGCCTGAGCCTCAATCGGATCACCCAACGTCGTCCCGGTGCCATGGCCCTCCACCACATCCACCTCATTGGCGGCAAGTCCGGCATTAGCCAGCGCCGCACGCACCACCCGCTGCTGGGAAGGACCATTAGGCGCCGTCAACCCATTCGACGCCCCATCCTGATTAACCGCCGAACCCCGCACCACCGCCACCACCGGATGCCCTAACCGCTGCGCATCCGAAAGCCGCTCCACCACCAACATCGCCCCGCCCTCGGAGAATCCGGTGCCGTCGGCAGAGCCGGCGAATGCCTTGCACCGGCCATCCGCAGACAACCCCCGCATGCGGCTGAACTCCACAAAGATGTCGGGTGTGGCGTTGACGGTGACACCGCCGGCCAGGGCCAAATCGCACTCACCCGACCGCAACGACTGCACCGCCATATGCAAAGCCACCAACGACGACGAGCACGCCGTATCCACCGACACCGCCGGACCCTCGAGCCCCAACACATAGGCAACCCGGCCCGAGGCCACGCTCGACGACTGCCCGGTCAGCCGGAAGCCCTCCACGGTTGGTGCGGCGCCCATGCCGTAGCCCTGTGTGTACACGCCGGCGAATACCCCGGTAGCACTGCCCCGCAAGTTGCCGGGCCCGATCCCCGCCCGCTCCAAGGCTTCCCAGGACAGCTCGAGGAACATTCGTTGCTGCGGATCCATGGCCAGAGCCTCGGTGGGCGCGATGCCGAAGAAGGCGGGGTCGAAGTCTGCGACGTCGTCGACAAAGCCGCCAGTGCGGGTGTAGCAGGAGCCTGGCACGTCGGGGTCGGGGTTGAACAGACCAGCCAAGTCCCAGCCCCGATCGGTCGGGAATTCGCTGAGCACGTCGCGGCCCGCAGAAACCATGTCCCACAGATCTTCTGGGGAACTGACTCCACCGGGGAACCGGCAGGACATCCCGACGATCGCGATCGGCTCGTCGCTGGTCGCGCGCACGGCAGGCACGTGCTTGATCTCGTGTGGGACTCCGGCGAGTTCGCCGCGCATATAGCCGGCCAAGCCGTTGGGTGTGGGATAGTCGAAGATGAGGGTGGGTGAAAGCGCCAGCCCGGTCGCGGCTTTGAGCCGGTTACGCATCTCCACCGCGGTCAAGGAGTCAAAACCCAACTCCTGGAATGCCTTATCCGGGTCGATCGCCTCCGGAGTGGTGTTGCCTAACACGGTCGCGATATGCGAACGCACCAAATCCAGCAACACCGTGTGCTGCTCGGCCTCTGGTAGCCCGTGGATCCGATGGGCCAGCGCGGACTTCGACTTACTGGCGGCAAGCGAGTCGTCCACCCGACGGCGTGTCGGCGCGTTGATCAGATCGACGAACATCGGCGGCACCACCGCGGCGTTGGCGCGCAATGCGGTGGTGTCGATGCGGGCGGGTAGCAGCACCGGCTCGTCGACCACCATCGCCGTATCGAACAGCTGCAGCGCCTCCGCCGACGACAACGCCAAGATACCTGTGCGGCCCAGCCGGGCGCGGCCCGTGGCGTCGAGTCCGCCGGTCATGTCGCTGGCCTGGTCCCACAGGCCCCAGCCCAGCGAGATCGCCGGCAGACCCTGCGCACGCCGATGCACAGCCAACCCATCGAGGAACGAATTAGCCGCCGCATAATTGGCCTGACCCGACGACCCCACCAACCCCGCCATCGACGAAAACATCACAAACGCCGACACACTCGCATCGCGCGTCAACTCATGCAAATTCCACGCCGCATCCACCTTGGCCCGCAACACCGCATCCACCCGCTCCGGCGTCAACGACGTCACCACCGCATCGTCCAGCACACCGGCAGCATGGATCACCGCCGAAAGCGGATGCTGGACCGGGATATCCGAGACCACTTTGGCCAACGCCTCCCGATCAGCAGCATCACAGGCAATCATCTGCACCTGCGCACCGGCCGCGGTCAACTCGGCCACCAACTCCGCCGCGCCCGGCGCGTCGGGACCACGCCGGCTGGTCAGTACAAGATTGCGTACGCCGTGGCAGGTCACCAGATGGCGCGCCAACGCCGATCCCGCCATCCCGGTGCCGCCGGTGATCAACACGGTGCCCGACGCCCAGGCATCCGGCATGGTCAACACCACCTTGCCGACATGGCGAGCCTGAGACAAATACCGCAACGCCGCCCGCGCCCGCCGGATATCGAAGGTGGTCACCGGCAACGGCCGCAGCACTCCGGCGTCGAACAGTTCGGCGAGATCGAGCATGTATTGGTGCATGCGGGGACGGCCGGGCTCGAAGAGGTCGAAGGCGCGGTAGCGCACCCCGGGGTGTTCTTGGGCGACGACACCGGGGTCGCGGATATCGGTCTTACCCATCTCGAGGAAAACCCCGCCGGGGGCGACCAGTCGCAGCGACGCGTCGACGAACTCACCGGCCAGCGAGTCCAGCACCACATCCACCCCGCGCCCGCCGGTGACCGCCCGGAACTTGTCCTCGAACTCCAGCGTGCGCGAATCAGCGACGTGATCCTCGTCAAAACCCATCGCCCGCAACGTGTCCCACTTACCACGGCTGGCGGTAGCGAACACCTCCAACCCCAAATGCCGGGCCAGCTGCACCGCCGCCATCCCCACCCCACCGGCGGCGGCGTGCACCAGCACCCGCTGGCCGGCCTTGACATCAGCCAGCTGTACGAAGGCCATCCACGCGGTGGTGAAGACGGCTGAGATAGCGGCTGCTTCGGCGTATGACCAGTCCGATGGCATCGGCAGCAATAGCCTGACGTCGCCGGCAACCAGCGTGCCGCTGCCGTCCGGGAAGAATCCGTACACCGAGTCGCCTTCAGCGAATTCGGTGACCCCGGGCCCGACTTCGACGACGACGCCGGCGCCTTCGCCACCGATCAGCGCGTCATGGGTGAACATGCCCAGGGTGATCATGATGTCGCGGAAGTTCGCGGCGATGGCACGCAGCGCCACTCGAACCTGACCGGGCTCCAAGGGCGCATCGGCGTTGGGCACCGGCTCGAGTTGCAGATTCTCGAAGGTGCCCGCACTGGAGAGCCCCAACCGCCACGGCCCATCGCCCGGCGGCACCAATAGACCGTCCACCGCCCGACTGCCGTGTACGCGGGCGGTGTAAACCGTCTCGCCGCGCACCAGCACCTGCGGCTCACCGGCCGCCAAAACCGCAGCTATTGCCGCATCATCAAGGGGCGCAGCGGAATCCACCAATACGATGCGGCCGGGATGCTCGGTCTGCGCCGAACGCACCAACCCCCACACCGCAGCGCCGGCCAGATCGGTGACGTCCTCCCCCGGCAATCCCATTGCGCCGCGGGTGGACACCACCAGCACGCCCGAGTCGTGCTCGGCCAGCCAGGACTGCGCCACGGCCAACGCCTTGTGCACACGCTCGTAGGTGCCGCTGACCGGATCCTCGGCTGTTGCCGCGGACTCGAACACTTGGTATGACGGCGTCTCGGCGTGCGACGCGGGTGATGCGGGTGACCAGGTCAACTCGAAGAGCCGATCACCGCCCGAGCCGGACGCGGCTGCCATCAACTGTTGCTGTGAAACCGGCCGGGCGACCATCGAAGCCACCGACAACACCGGCAACCCCAACCCGTCGGCCAACTCCACTGACACCGCAGACGGACCCGACGGCGCGATCCGGGCACGCACCGCCGATGCTCCCGCAGCGTGCAGCGACACGCCCTCCCAGGCGAACGGTAGTGCTATCTCGGCCCCGTCATGCGCTATTACCGCCGCATGCAGCGCCGCATCCAATAACACTGGATGCACGCCGAATCCGCCCACACCCCCGGCCGCTTCCGGCAGCGTCACTTCGGCGAACAGCTCGTCGCCGCGACGCCACAGTGCGGTCAATCCCTGGAACGCCGGACCATAGCCATAGCCGCGAGTCGCCAACCGTTGGTAGCCATCGGCGACGTCAACGGGACTGGCGCCCTCCGGCGGCCAGACCGACAAATCCGCAACCGGCTCAACCGAACCGGAGCCCAACACACCGGTGGCGTGACAGACCCACCCCGAATCGGCATCGGCATCCCGCGAGAAGACGGACACGCTGCGCTGACCGGAATCGCCCCCGCAAGCGGGAGGTGCCCCCAGCACCGGCCCCCCCACAACCAACTGCACCGCAACCGAACCCGAGGCCGGCAGCATCAACGGCGCCTGTAGGGTCAATTCGTCGAGGACAGTGCAGCCGACCTCGTCGCCGGCCCGGATGGCCAATTCGACGAAACCCGCACCCGGGAACACCACGACACCATCGACGGCGTGATCGACCAGCCAAGGCTGCGACGCCGCCGAAAGCCGACCCGTCAGCACTACACCGCCCGAGTCCGGTAGCTCCACCACCGCACCCAACAACGCATGCTCACTGGCTCCCAGCCCCAGACCGGCAGCATCAACGGCAGCGCCATCACCGGAAAGCCAAAACAGCCGCCGCTCAAAGGCATACGTCGGCAACTCGACAAATCCAGCCCCGGGTAACACCGCACGCCAATCCACAGCTACACCCGACACAAACGCCTGCGCGGTCGAGGTGAGGAACCGGCGCAGGCCGCCGTCCTCGCGGCCAAGAGTGGGGATGACGATCGGTTCGGTGCCACCGTCGGTGCAGTCGTTGACGGTGTCCTCGATGCCCGCGATCAAGGCGGGATGCGGACTGCATTCGATGAAGGTCCGGTAGCCCTGTTGGCATGCACCTCGCAAGGCCTGGTCGAATTGCACGGCGTGTCGGATGTTGCGATACCAGTAGTCGGCGTCCAGACCGGCGGTGTCGAACGGACCGCCGGTCAGCGTGGAAAACAATGCGGTGCTCGACGATCGCGGCTCGATGCCGGAAAGCGCATCGGCGAGCTTTTCCCGGATGCACTCGACGTCAACAGAATGCGATGCGTAGTCAACGTCGATGCGACGGGCGCGAAGCTCGCGATCGGTGCATTGTTGGACCAGTTCGTCGAGTGCGGGGACTTCGCCGGACACCACGACGGCCGAGCGTCCATTGATCGCCGCGACGCTGATTCGGTCTCCGAAGGGAGCCAACAACTCTCGCGCTTGCTCGATACCGCACGCCAGGGAAGCCATGCCGCCGCGACCGGCCAGCGCCAGTAACAGTTTGCTGCGCAGTGTCACCACGCGTGCGGCGTCGCGCAGCGACAAGGCGCCCGCAAGGTAGGCGGCGGCGATTTCACCTTGAGAATGCCCGATCACGGCGTCCGGATGCACGCCGACCGATCGCCATAGTTCGGCGAGCGAGACCATCACCGCGAAGAGCGCCGGCTGTACGACGTCGACGCGATCCAGGCTTGGCGCACCGGGCGCCCCGCGCAGCACGTCGATCAGCGACCAGTCCACGAACTCCGCGAACGCCTCGGCGCAGGCGTTGATCTGCTCAGCGAAAACCGTTGATGTGTCGAATAATTCGACACCCATGCCGAGCCATTGGGAGCCTTGGCCGGGGAAGACGAAGACCGTCTTGCCCGCCGGTGTGGCACGCCCGCTGATCACCGAACCCGTCGGCGCACCATCGGCCAACTCGGCCAAACCGGCCACCAACTCATCACGATCGCCACCGAGCACCACCGCCCGATGCTCAAAGCTCGACCGCCCCGCCAACGACCACCCCACATCAGCGGCATCAAGCTCAGCGCGGGCACCCACAAACTCAGCCAACCGCCGTGCCTGAGCCCCCAACGCCGCCTCAGACTTCGCCGACACCATCCACGCCACCACCGGCGGCGCGCTCCCCGGCTCGATAGCCTCCGCCACCACCGGAGCCGCCTCGATGATCACATGGGCATTGGTGCCACTAATCCCAAACGACGACACCCCCGCCCGACGCACCCGACCATCAGCCGGCCAGGGCTGAGCATCAGTCAACAACTCCACCGACCCCGCCGACCAATCCACATGCGGACTGGGCACATCGACATGCAACGTCGCCGGCAACACCTCGTGGCGCATCGCCTGCACCATCTTGATCACACCCGCAACACCGGCAGCCGCCTGCGTGTGACCCATATTCGACTTAATCGACCCCAACCACAGGGGCTGTTTCCCCGGCGCTGCCCTATCTTGGCCATAGGTGGCCAACAACGCCTGAGCCTCAATCGGATCACCCAACGTCGTCCCGGTGCCATGGCCCTCCACCACATCCACCTCATTGGCGGCAAGTCCGGCATTAGCCAGCGCCGCACGCACCACCCGCTGCTGGGAAGGACCATTAGGCGCCGTCAACCCATTCGACGCCCCATCCTGATTAACCGCCGAACCCCGCACCACCGCCACCACCGGATGCCCTAACCGCTGCGCATCCGAAAGCCGCTCCACCACCAACATCGCCCCGCCCTCGGACCAGCCGACACCGTCGGCCGCTCCCGCGAAGGGCTTGCACCGGCCATCCGGCGACAGACCCCGATGCCGGCTGAATTCGACGAACACCGTCGGGGTGGCGTTGACCGTGACACCGCCGGCCAGGGCCAAATCGCACTCACCCGACCGCAACGACTGCACCGCCATATGCAAAGCCACCAACGACGACGAGCACGCCGTATCCACCGACACCGCCGGACCCTCGAGCCCCAACACATAGGCCACCCGGCCGGTCGCGACACTGGACGTCATGCCAGTCAGGCGGTAGCCCTCGATCTCTTCGGCGAGCATGCCGTAGCCCTGAGCGATGATCCCGGCAAAGACGCCGGTGGCGCTGCCCCGCAACGTCGTCGGGTCAAACCCGGCCCGCTCCAACGCCTCCCACGACAA
This sequence comes from uncultured Actinomycetota bacterium, assembly GCA_963744835.1. GTDB lineage: Bacteria > Actinomycetota > Actinomycetes > Mycobacteriales > Mycobacteriaceae > Mycobacterium. The sequence continues at coordinate 848,013 of CAVUVB010000002.1, read as the reverse complement.
CTCCAGCAGCATCCGGTGTTGTGGATCGGTCGCGAGCGCCTCGGTCGGTGCCACACCGAAAAATCCCGCGTCGAATCCGGCGACATCGTCGACGAACCCACCGGCGCGCGCATACGACTTGTGCGGCGCGTCGGGATCGGCGTCGAACAGGTCGGCCAGATCCCAGCCCCGATCGGTCGGAAACTCCGACATCACGTCGCGGCCGGTAGCAACCATGTCCCAGAGGCCCTCCGGGGAATCCACCCCGCCGGGGAACCGGCACGACATCCCGACGATCGCGATCGGCTCACTCGACCGCTCCAGCAGCGCGCGGTTCTTGCGCTTCAGGCGATCGACCTGGACCAGGGCTTTCCGCAATGCTTCGGTCGCATGCTGAAGTTGGTCAACCATGTCGTTACCCCTCGCCTAACGTCGGTCGTTGCTGAATCTGAAGAATGCGGCTCTGCGGAGGAGCCGAGTCAACCGCAGCAAGAACGACGTCGCATTTCCTCCCGCTTTTACACAGAGTCCTCCTGCTCTTCGACCGATCCATACCCTGGGTTTGCAGCCAATTCCGGCGTTGCCCAGCGATCCATGGCGAGACTGTACCCGTCACCAGCCACTCGAGGTAAAGCGCGTCGTAGCTCGGCTCAGGTGGTGGCCTTCGGCGGCCTTCCCAGGTCAGCGCCAGCCATCGGCAGCTTCAGCGGCCCGCATCAGCGCATCGCACAGTCCGCGTAGTTCGGTCGCCTCGGCACCTTCGTCGAGCGCTGTCGCAACATCCTCTGCCGCGCATCGCACCTGGTAAACCCGGTCGGACAGGTCCGCGGCCTCTTCGGCGGACAGCACCACGGCGTCCGGCGGTAGCGACGTGCCTTTGCCGCCGTTGATCGAGGCCCGCTGCTCGTAGGCCCGCTGCCGACAGGACTGCCGGCAATACTGGCGGCGGCGGCCCATCCCGCTGTCGGCCACATCCCGTCCGCACCAGCGGCATGGCTGCGGGCGGACGCGACGACTCACGGGCCCGACTTTAGTCGGGGTGATGCCTAGATCCCGGTATCATGGAAGGCCGGGTCGCAGCCGTGCCCGGGAACTACACCGACACCTGAGGCGTTGTCAGGGCGCTAGCTGCTGAGAAGAGGTTAAGAGGAGTGGTGGCCAATGGCTGATCGTGTCCTGAGAGGCAGCCGCCTGGGGGCCGTGAGCTACGAAACCGACCGCAATCACGATCTGGCGCCGCGCCAGATTGCCCGGTATCGGACGGAGAACGGCGAGGAGTTCGACGTGCCGTTCGCCGACGATGCCGAGATCCCCGGCACGTGGCTGTGCCGAAACGGTATGGAAGGCACCCTGATCGAGGGCGACCTGCCGGAACCCAAGAAGGTCAAGCCGCCCCGCACGCACTGGGACATGCTGCTGGAGCGCCGCTCGGTCGAGGAGCTCGAGGAACTGCTCAAGGAGCGTCTGGAGCTGATCAGGTCCCGCCGTCGCGGCAGCTGACGGCAGCTGCCGACTATCTCACTTATTGACCGTAACCGCCCGGTTTCGGTTCAGCCGCCCGCTGATACCCCAGTGCGCGACTTTGACCAATGCTTCGCGGATATTGGATCCGCTCATCTTGGACACGCCGAGCTCACGCTCGGTGAAGGTGATGGGCACCTCCGCGACCACGAACCCGCTGGTGATGGTGCGCCACGTCAAATCGATCTGGAAGCAATAGCCCTTCGAGTCGACCTGGTCGAGGTCGATCTTCTGCAACACTTCCCGACGGTAGGCGCGGTAACCCGCCGTGATGTCGTGTATGCCGATGCCCAGAGCCAACCGCGCATATGTGTTGGCCGTCCAGGACAGCACCCAGCGCCGCCGCGGCCAATTCTGCACATTCCCGCCCTCGACGTAGCGCGAGCCGATGGCCAGGTCGGCGCCGGCGTCGACGGCGTCGAGAAGTAGGTGTAGCTGCTCGGGTGCATGACTGCCGTCAGCGTCCATCTCCACCAGTGTCGAGTAGTTGCGGCTCAGTCCCCAGCCGAAACCCGCCAGGTATGCCGCGCCCAGGCCGTCCTTGACGGTGCGGTGCATGACGTGGACCCGGTCCGGGTCGGCCGACGCCAGTTCGTCGGCAAGCTGTCCGGTGCCGTCGGGGCTGTTGTCATCCACGACCAGCACATGCACGCCGGGGCAAGCCTGATGCAGCCGCTGCACGATCAGCCGAAGATTCTCCCGTTCGTTGAAGGTGGGGATGATCACCAGGGTGCGCAGGGTGGGACGATCGCCCGCAACCCGGGACACCGGATCGCCGGTGGTCATATGTCTCCTCTTTCTGGCCCGTCACGGGCTGAGTGTCGGCCGCCCTCGTTGAGTTCGGCGTCATGCCCGCCCTCGGCCACCACATCGTCGCCGAGCGGGTCGTCGTCGGATCTGTCCGGAGTGCGGCCGACGTTCTTGGCCAGCTCCGACAGGCGACGGTATATATCCGTGAACCATCCATTGTGCAGCATGGCGGCCAGTAGGACCGCCACAGCCGTCACGACCAGACTCTCCTGCAGAATCGAACCCCACCTGGCGGCCGGAGTCTGGGATGTTTTCAGACGCACCTGGCCATCCAGGTAGGCCGGCTCGAAAAAGCTGGTCCGGACCAGCTCGCGACCGTCCGGCGTGACCAGCGCGGAGACGCCTACGTTGCTGGCGACGACAACATACCGGTCGAGTTCCACGGCGCGAACCTTGGAAAAGGCCAGCTGCTGCTCACTCATGGTCTGGTTGAAGTTGGCGTTGTTGGCAGGCACCGCGAGCACCTGAGCGCCGTTGTGGACCGAGTCGCGCAGCGCGCGGTCGAAGATCACTTCCCAGCAGGTCGCGACCCCCACCGGAATGCCCGCAGCATGCACCACCCCGGTGCCCTTGCCGGGAACGATGTAGCCCGCCCAGTCTGCGAGCCCGGTCAGATGCCGAAAGAAGCCGCGCCAAGGCAGGTATTCCCCGAACGGCTGAATGATCCGCTTGTCGTAGTGCTCGCCAGGTCCCGTGTTCGGATTCCAGACGATCACCGTGTTCGTTTCGGCCGGGGAGTCGGGCGGCCGACCGCCGACCTCGAGCACCGTACCAACCAGGATCGGCGCTCTGATCGCCTCGACGGCCGCCCCGATCTGCTGTGCTGCGTCGGGGCTGCGCAGCGGATCGACGTCCGACGCGTCCTCGGCCCAGACGACGAAGTCCGGTTGGGGCACGCGACCGGCGTGCACGTCGTCGGCCAGCTGCCGGGTCTCTCGGACAGCGTTATCCAGCACCGCGAGCCGCTGCGCGTTGAACATCAAACCCAGCCTGGGCACATTGCCCTGTACCAACGCCGCGTTCACGATGGGCTCGTTGCCCGATCCGGTGCCGGAGTGGCGGACTTGCGGCCAAATCGCCGTTGTGGCGAAAAACATCAGGCAAATGCAGATCGCGGGTAGCAGCACAGCGGGCGGCGTGTCGACCACCTCGTCGCGGGTCTCCGATTGCTGCTGCTGACGCGACGCTTGCCACCACGACACGACCTCGACCCCGATGGCGGTGGCACTGCAACCTATCAGCGCGATCGCCAACGACAGCAGTGGAACGCTGCCCAGCCGGACCAACGGCAAAAACGGGCCGTCCGTTTGGCCGGCGGCCACCACACCCCACGGAAACCCGCCGAATGGGACTGTCGACTTCAACCACTCCTGCGCCGCCCACAACACCGCGAACCAAATCGGCCACCCGGGCAGCTGTCGTACCACGACGGCGGACAGGCCGAAAATCCCGGGAAACACCGCGCACATCAGGACCAGCGCCAACAACGGTGTGACGCCCACCAAGATGCTGACCCAGCGCACCAGCGGCAGATAGAACACCAGCCCGAGCAGGAATCCGTACCCAAATCCGCCCAGCGGTGTGGTGGCCGGGCGGGTCAGCACCCAGGACAGCACCACAAACGCCAGAATGGCGGCCCACCACCAGTTGAAACCGGGATAGCTCGAACAGAGCAGAAAACCGGCCAGGACCGAGGCGACCAGGCGGGTCAGCCGTGGCCGCAGCGCTCTGCCGAACTGCGGCAGCCGCTTTCGCAACTCGCGTGCCAGCCATGCCAGGAGCACCGCGCCGAGCTCCACCAGCCGCCGCCCCAGATATTTGGCAAGTTTTAGGAGCCGCCCGCCGATCCTCGACCACCGTTCGTCATGGTGGCGCGGCTCGAAGTCGGCATCGGCGTCGCCTGACTCCGAGTCGGGGTCGTCCTCTTCACCGGGGTCGTCGTCTCGGACCGCCGGAAAGACATCGGTGTCCTGGCCGGGCCGCCGCGTCCAGCGGTCGAACCGCCCACCCCTAGCCATAGATGACAGCACCCCGATGCGCGGTTTGCCGACACCGGGGCAAAGCGTCGGTCGGGCTTAGCCGCGGCAAAACGGGCACCCGCGATCGCGGGTCGGTCGACCACCGCCGCACGGCGTCAGGTTGCGTGCTGGCGACGTCGAATTCGCCGACATCCCAGATGGCGTAGGACGCGGGCGCGCCGGGAACCAATGTGCCCATCAGCCCGTCGTCGACACTGCAGGCCCGCCAGCCGGCGCGAGTCGCAGCGGCAAACGCCGCCCGCAGCGAGACCGAGCTGGTCGGCGTGTGGTGGTTGGCAGCGGCGCGGATTGTTGCCCACGGGTCGAGGCCGGTTACCGGGGCGTCGGATCCGAACGCGAGGGCCACGCCTTGGGATGCTAACAGCGCGAATGGGTTGAGAGACCCTGCTCGGTTAACGCCGAGACGGCGGGCATACATGCCGTGATCGCCGCCCCAGAGAGCGTCGAAGTTGGGCTGCATGCTGGCCATCACACCCCACGCGCCCAGCTTGGCCGCCTGTTCGGCGGTCACCATCTCCAGGTGCTCCAAGCGATGACCACAGCGCGCCACCGCGGGCACGCCGAGGTCGTCGACCACGCGTTCAAAGGCGGCGACCACTGCCGAGACCGCGGCGTCGCCAATGACGTGGAAACCGGCCGTCGCGCCGGCCTCGGTGCAAGCACGCACGTGCGCGGTGACGACCTCGGGATCCAGGTAGCAGGTGCCGACATGCTCCGAGGCATCGGCGTAGGGCTCGTGTAGCCAGGCGGTGCGGGAGCCCACGGCGCCATCGACGAAGAGGTCCCCGGCCAGCCCGGCGGCGCCGGTGTGCTCGAGCACCGCACGCGCCTGCGCCGGGCTGGTGACCGCCTCACCCCAGTAACCGATCACCTCGACGCCGTGTTGGACGGCGCGGAGTTGCTGCCAGTCGTCCAGCCCGCCGATCTGGGGGCCGGCGCATTCGTGTACCGCGACGATCCCGTTTGCGGCCGCGGCGTCCAGCGCGACCCGTTGGGCCTCGGCGCGCTGGGCATCGGTCAGCAGATCCCGCGCGGCGGCGCGGACCACATGATGGGCATCGCCGACCAGAGGCCGTTGTTCGGAAAATCCGGCCGACGACGGTAGTGCTGACACCCGCCGGCGCAGACCGGTCGAGGCCAGTGCCGAGTGCACGTCGACCCGGGCCAGGTACGCGGGCCGGTCACCCAGCACCCCGTCCAGGTCCGCGGTGCTCGGCGCCGCATTTCCCGGCCACGAGGATTCGTCCCAACCGTGGCCCCAGACCGGCTGGCCGGGATGGTCTGCCGCGTAGTCGGCGACGATCTTCAGGCAATGCTCACGCGAGGTCGCGGGCCGCAGATCGAGACCGGTAATTGCCAAACCGGTGGCCGTGACGTGGATGTGGCTGTCCACGAAGCCCGGCGCGACGAAGCCACCGTCCAGGTCGACCAGGACAGCGTCGGGGAACTGGTCGCGGCCAACGTCATCGCTACCCAGCCACACCACGATGCCGTCGCGTACTGCCATTGCGGTGGCGTCCGGATGGGTCGGGCTGTGTACCCGGCCGTTGAGTAACAGCGTTGTGGGGACCCTAGGGGCCATAGTCACGCCGCAAAAACCTACGGCAGGGCCGGCGGGTCGATGTCCGTGACATCGGTGACGTCGATGACCTCGCCGTCGATGTAGTCGGTCCGGGCTCGGTGCGCCGACGCGTGTGGGTCGGCGCCGACGGTGGTGACGGTGATCAGCGGCGCACGCCGGCCGCCGGAAGTCAAACCGCGAACGGCCATCGCCGTGAGCATCGGGCGGGCGACTGCCCGAGTCGGCGGCAGCAGCAACAGCAGCCCTGCGACGGTGGTGACCAGGCCGGGAACTATTACGAGCGTGGTTCCCAGCGCGACCATCGCGCTATCGCTAGCGGCGCGAGACTGCCCGGTGCTCAAGCCCGCTCGCAAGCGGGTGAGCAGGACCTTGAGCTGCGACCCCGCCAGTGCCAGTCCGACGAGCACGCCGGCCAGCAGCAGCACCAGGGTCCAGCCAAGCCCGATCGTCGACGCCAGCGCCACCACCACCGCGAGCTCGACGACGACGTAGACCAGGAACAGTCGCGACACCATGAGATGGCAACGTCACGGGCAGCCGCCGGAGTTCCGCCCGCCGCTGCCGCACGGTTAGATGACTGAGGTGACGACAATCCAGATCGATACTCCGGGCGGCCCCATCGACGCGCTGCTCGACATCCCCGACGGGCAAGGTCCGTGGCCGGGCGTAGTGGTGATTCACGACGCGATCGGCTATGGACCCGACAAAGAGTCGATCAACGCCCATGTCGCCCGAGCCGGTTACGTCGCGCTGACGCCGAACCTGTTCGCGCGCGGCGGCTGGGCACGATGCATCACCAAAGTCATGCGGGACCTGCTCACCAAGCGGGGGCGTGCGCTTGACGACGTGCTGGCCGCCCGCGACCACTTGCAGGCGCTACCGGAATGCACCGGCCGGGTCGGCATCGCGGGATTCTGCATGGGCGGCCAGTTCGCATTGGTCATGTCGCCCAAGGGTTTCAGCGCCTCGGCGCCGTTCTACGGCACGCCGCTGCCGCGCGAGCTCAGCGAAACGCTGGACGGGGCCTGCCCGATCGTCGCCAGCTACGGCGGCCGTGACCCGACCGGTCGCAAAGCGCCCGAAAAGCTGCAGCGGGTTCTCGACGATAAAGGCATCATCAACGACGTGAAGACCTACCCGCAGGCTGGCCACAGCTTCGCTAACAAGCTGCCCGCCCAGCCCCTGCTCCGCATTGCCGGGTTCGGCTACAACCCGGCCGCGACCGAAGATGCGTGGGCGCGGGTATTCGCGTTCTTCAGCGAACACCTGCGAAACAGCTAGCCGTTGCTCGAGGTCGGTAACCGCGCCCCGTTGAGTAGGTGGATGAGCTGGTGGCGGCGCTCGATCCCGAGTTTGGCGAAAGTTCGATACAAATGCCCATCCACGGTTCGCACCGATACAAACAACCGATCAGCGATCTGACGGTTGGACAAACCACCCGCGACAAGCATCGCGACTTCGCGTTCGCGATCAGTGATCGGCAGGGGCCGTGCCCCGGCATTAACTGCCGGCGTTCGTATTTCGCATTTGCTGGCCAGCCAATGCGCTCGGGTCGATGCCGCCAGCTCCTTACCATGGTTGCCCGTGCGCGCGTGCATGCGCGCTGCTTGCGCTGCCGCGTCGGCAGCAAGGCCCAACGCGCCCATCTCGGCGAACCGATCAGCCGCGGCGTCGAGCAAAACGCCGTCATGGACGACCAGCCCACGCGCGTGCGCAGCAACCGTCTCCGATATGGGTGTGTCGAGGGTTTTTGCTAGCTCCTGCAGCCGTCCGGCATGCGCACGATCGCCGAACCGAACGGTTGTGTGCAGAGCACGCATCTCTACCGCGTGCATCCCGGACCGACGCGCGATCTGCGCGGCACGCTCAGCATGCATTCGAGCGGTCGAGGTCTGACCGGCGGATGCCCGCTCCCAGGCCCGGGCAAGCTCAAGTTCAGGCAAGAACAGGGCGACCTGCGGTCCGTAGGCTTCTTCTGATCTGCGCAGCGCGGCTGCGGCCGCGTTAGCGTTTCCACGGCGGCCTTCGACCTGTGCCGACCACGCCGCTACCAGCATCAACCAGCCGGACGGGAAACCACGCGACATTGCCGACATCGAGTCGCGGAACGCAGCGCAGGCAGCTGGCAGCGCACCGCGAGCAAGCTCCACGAGTCCGTGCATCGCGTGCACGAGTGCGTCCGGTTCATGTGCACCTGCAGCTTTCGCGGCGTAACGTTGCCAAACCCGCTCGGCCGCGGACAGGTCACTGACCGCCGTCAGCGCCGCGACTTCGGCCAACCCAATGACAAACCGCACGACTCCCGGCTGGGCGACCACAGCCGCGCGCAGCCCCAGATCAGCTGTGCGCTGAAGTTCGCCAAACTGGCCAGACAGCGCCAATGCCCAACACGTCGACGCAGCCGCCCATACCGTCGCCAACGGCGGCACATCCGATGCGAACAGCGTCAGCCCCACCTCGATGGCGGTAGGAAGGTCACCGGAGAAGCACGCAATGGTCCCCTCAACCGCTGCGATGAGGCCGACCATCGCCTCGGAGTCGACGCGATCCTTCACGCTGGCGAGTACCTGCTGCGCGTGCTTCGGCCGCCGGCAACCAAAGAACAGGTTTAGCGCACGCTGACAGCCCCATCGCGCGGTCAGAAACTCATCGGCACCCTCAAGATCGCAATCACCCAGCACGGCCTCGACCTCGTCGCCGCGTCCCTGCCAACTCATCGCATCGGCAAGCAGGATCGCGGCCGCCAAGCCACCACCGCGGTCGAACGCAAACCGCGACAACTCTTCGGCTTCACCGACATCCGACATTGCCATCGCGTCTGCCGCCGCATCGATAATCACATCGAGGTCCGGCGACAGGTCGCTGCGCATCATGAACTGTGCCAGCCGGATCTGACCGCGCGCGTCGGGCAGCCGCGACCGCCGTCGTCCTTCCTGCATGTGCTGCCGAAGAGCTTGCGCCAGTAGGCCATTGAGTTGCCGTGAACGCACCACTCCCGCGAGGCGGAGTGCCGCTTCACCGATGATGGGGTGATTGAGCTGGGCCACCAAGGCGGATCCATCGGTAACCAATTGGATCAACCCGCGCTGCTCGAGTCGTGCCGCCGCCTCCGCGTCGCAAAGTCCGCGCAGGACCTCCCAGTCCAGCAACTCCCCGGTAGCCAACAGCTGTACTGCTTCTAACTCGTCTGGAGCAAGCGATCGCAGTCGAAACTCCAGAAGGTCGTAGAGTTCCCGGTCCGGGTGAAGTGGGCCTCGGAGTTGCCAGCCATCTTCGGTGTGAACCAGGACCCCATTTTCCCGACCTGCGCCCAGCAAGCCGCGCAGCAGCAGCAGGTTTCCACCGCTACGCGCGTGTAACTCGCCGATCAGTCGCGGCTCGACTGCACCGCCGAGCACACGACAGGCGAGTTCGCCGGTCTGCTCGCGGGTGAACGGGTCGATATGCAGAGTCAGCAACAGCCGCTCTTTCCACAACGCGGTCACGGCATCCGGTACGGGTTCGCCCGACCGGATTGTCACGACTAATCGCGCACTGCCGTTGGTCGCCAGCTGGTGAACCAACGTGGCCGACAACGGATCAAGCAACTGAGCGTCGTCGACGACGACGACGAGGCCGTGCTCTCGCTCCAGAGTTTTATGCGCGGCGGCCAGCATCGCGGCGGGTTCATGTGCTGCGTCAACAGTCACCGACCGAGAGAAAGCCCCGAATGGCACGGCGCAACCCGTTTGAGTGCCCAACACAAACCGCACCTTCCGTCCACGGGACTCGACAGCCTGGGCGAGGGCGCGAGCGAGTGTCGATTTGCCAACGCCGGTGTCACCGACCAGCGCGATGCCGTGAAACTCCGTGGTGCCGTCGAGTATCGCCAACGCGCGACGAAACTCGTCGTCGCGGGCCACTATCGGCCATGTCGGCTGGCTCTCGGTATGCACCGGACGTCGAACCTCCCGGGCCGTCGAAGGGCCGCCTGCTCCGCCCATCGTCTCGACCCCAATGTGCTCCAAAGGGACGATTTATGTTACAAAAGTAGACCATATGTGCGATATACCGACAACTTATTCATGTTTTGTATTGTGATGAACTCGTTTGCGGCACTATTGTGCCCACCATGGAGGACGTCGACAGGGATCCGGCGGTCGTCATCATGTACCTGGTGGGTCGCCGACTGAGTTCCACCGAAATCTACGAGGCGTTCGGCTTGAGTCGGTCGGGCTACACCAAAGCGTGGCACGAAGGTCGCCTGATCACGGCTGACAACGTCATACGGGTGGCGAAGCACTTCGACCTGAACCCCATTGGGCTATTGACCCGCTTCAACCTGGTTGCCGCTGAGGCGGTGAGTGACTTTGTAGGCTCGGAGCCCAATTTTGGACGGACGACAACCCAGAGGGAGGTAGCACCCGGCCGCACCAAGCTCCGGAATGCCGATCCGCGTACCGACGTGCCGGCCCTTTAGACGGTTTGCGTCAAGATGATCGCCGTAGCCACCATGGCCGCCGTCGTCATCACTGGCTGCTGCGTGTGGGTGCGGCGTGGCGCATGGACTTGTCGGTGGGAGCTGGGTAGCAGCATCACCGCGGCCTCGATGTTGGTGTGCCTCCTCTTGATGAACCCGGCGCTATCCCTCACATGGTCCGCACCCTTGCACGCTCTCACCGGGCTATGGAACATCGAGGATCTGCTGGGCCACCTGGTCTACCTTGCCGGGCTCATCACACTCGTTCAGGTGCTGGCAATTCGAACCAATCTTGATAACCCGCAACAGTTCTTGCGCCGGCGCCTGGAGGTCCCCATCGCGATCGCGCTGCCACTACTTATCGGATTATTCATCGTTGGCACACCAGGGAAACACTGGCCGGATCTTTTCCGGGCTCCGCTGACGGGTTGGATGACCCTTTATTGGATGGCGTTGTGCGCCAGCGCAAGCTATCTGTTGACCCATATTTTGAGATTGCTGTGGGTGGTGCGTCGCGATCCACGCTCCACCGTCACCGCCAACATCTATACCGCCGCCATCATCGTCGATTTGGGATGTCTTAGCTCTGTTGTGGCTTCGCGCGTGATAACGGGCTATCCGGCCGCGGTCACGTGGACGCTGCTGTGCGTGGCCGCCTGTGGCTACGCCATCGCTCCCGCGTATTCATGGCACCGCAAGACGCGTGCGACACCACCGGGACGCGCCCCTTGATAAATCAAGCTAGTGCGCGGCGTAACTCGGTCGGCGGCTCTAGGATCTGATTGCTTGGCTGACCCGCAAGCGGGTTGGGGTACCCCCAGCCGCGCAGCGTCGAGGGGGCGTACCCCACCTCGGGCCGCTACTGGGCCCGCATCGTGGCCGGGCGCAGTTCGAGGCCGACGTTGTTCTGCATGCCGCCGCGCAGCTTGCTGAAGAGGTTGAAAACCCGACCGATGAGCCCGTACTCACGGCCGATGGCGTCGTAAACAGCGCCAGTATGTGACTTATCGAGGATGGTCGCGGTCGCCTCGATGGCCTCGCCTTTCGGGTGCCCGCCCATGTCGCAGACGGCCAGCGTGACGCGTGCGGTATTACGGATTCGCTTGACCTTCCAGGATTTCTCCTGGGTGATGACGAGCAGCCGATCACGGTCGGGAGCGGCCCACACCGGTGTGGGCTTGGAACGGCCGTCTTTGGTGAAGGTGGTCAGCAGCACGTACTGCGCCTTCGCGACGTCTGCAAATGTCGGTGCCACCGTATCAGTCTAAAGACGGAGAGAGGGGCGAGCACTCCTGCGTCCCGCCGAAATTGAGGTAGCCCTATACCCTATGCGCTTCCCTGGGTCCGGCGAACATTGGACTCATCAGCACATCTGCTGTAAGTCGCGAGCATCGAGGGAGTAGCGAAATGTCGAACGTTGATTCCGCCAGGTCCGCCCACCAAGCGTTCAGCCGCGGGGATTTGGCGACTTTGAAGGATTCCTACGCCGAGGATGCTGTCTGGGTATTCCTCCGAGGAGGTTCGGCCGGGCGGGGAGATTCACGGGCGTGACGCAATCTTGGACATGATGGGCCGACTGCCGGACCACTGGAGCACGGTGAGCGTCGAGCCGCGCGAGTACATCGACGGTGGCGAATACGTCGTCGTGTTGGGGACCGTCCGTTTCGCCAATGACAATGGCAGCGATGAATCGCCGTTCGTCAACGTATTGCGGTTTAACCGCGATGGTAAGGCCGTACGGGGTGAGATTCACTATGACACTGCGAAATTTGCGAAGCTGCAAGCCTGAATGGTCGGGTGGCCGGGGTGAACCCTCGGCCACCGGAGTACGTTCTTGCGACCATGGCCCGAATCTGCCGAGCGACGCCGAGGACACCTCAGCACAGTCGAACGGCCTTGCTGTGCTGGTAACGCGCGACCGAGGGCGCGCGCACCTTCACACTGAACCACTGGTAGGTGCGGCATCTGCGGATCCTTGCGGGTGCCTCCTGCCCCATTACAGCTGTCTAGACCACGTGCTCGACGCTGGCGTTGACATTTGCAGCCCCTTAAGTGAAAATATTATTTTCATTTAAGACTCGCGGAAGCGAGGCAATGTGAGCGATTCGACGCCGCCGATGGCGTGGCTGCCGTTCTCGATCGCCGAGGCGGCGTTGTCCGAAGACGGCGACACCCCCGGCTTGTCGCGGGCGTGGTCGTATTTGCTGGACCGGCTTCGCGTGGCGGCTGACGTCGTCGAATCCAATCCGGCGAACCACAATCGGGTCGATATCGCCGCGGGCATGCGGCATCTCCTTGTGCTGCTCGCTGCGGGTATCGACGAGGTTCTGCGGTTCGATCCCGATCCGGTCCTGTGCGTCCAACCGACCAGTACCGACGACCTGGTGACCTGGGGCATGGAATGCCCGGACTGCATCTACACCCGCGCCTTGCTGCGCCGCGGGGAGAGTTACCGACTCTTCGGCAATCGCGGCACCGCCCGCTACGTCGGGTTGCAGACAATGAACGGAATCGTGGCGACGGCCAACGAACTTGTCGACGAGCTTGAGGTGGATGGCGACGGCAACTTTGAGGTGGTGCTGTCAGCCGAGGAGCGAGCCGGAAATTGGATGCGGATTGAGGGCGCCCATCCCACGCTGACGGTGCGGCACTTCTTCTACGACTGGGACACCGAGGTGGCATCGTCGCTGCGCATCGAGCGACTCGGCGACACAGGCGAGACGGTGGCAGCTGACGGCGGTCCGGTCGATCGGGAGGTGGCGGTGTCGCGGCAACTGGTCGCCCTCGGCGACTTCGTCCACGACAACCTGACGTTCTTCTTGCAATTCGGGGCGGCGGCGCCGTCGAACGGTTTCCTGCCACCAATCGACCGCAGTGACATGGGCGCGGCCGCGGAGAACAGGCCGGTGATCGGTCGGTGGGAGTTGCGCCCCGACGAGGCCCTCATCGTCGAAGTTGAACCACCCGAAGGAATCTACTGGAGTCTTTCCATTGGCAACCCGTGGTGGGAGACCATTCACTACGGGCGTCATCAATCCAGCCTGAACGCCCATCAAGCAGCACTGGATTCCGACGGCCTGGTGCGAGTTGTGCTGTGTGAGCGTGACCCTGGGGTCGCGAATTGGCTCGACACCGCCGGGCATAGCAACGGTCCGATCATCCTGCGCTGCGTGCGCACCAACACCGCGCCGACACCGATCACCCGCATCGTGCCGTTCGAACACATCACCGCTGAGTTGCCCTCGGACACGGCCAAAATCACCCCCGAAGAGCGGTCATCCATCCTTGCGGCACGACGCCGCGCCGTGCGCGAGAGGTTCGGACACTGATGTTTGATGCCGACGAATTGGAGGCCGGCGCTTGCGCTGCAACGGGCCTCGAGGATTTCGGCTCGCCCTACTACCGCGAGGGGCTCGAACGCATCGTTGAAGCGCTGAATACCGAAGCCGACCTCAACGATTTGGGCCGCGTCATCCAGCACGCCACCGTCAGCAACGCCCTGATTCAGCGCCTGAAGGTCGAGGACACCTACCGTCAACACCCCGAGATCGACGAGCAAGTGGTCGGCGGTCCCGTCTTCGTGATCGGGTTGCCTCGCACTGGCACCACAGCGTTGAGCCAACTGGTGGCTGCAGATCCGCAGTTCCGGTCGCTGCGGATGTGGGAATCCCAGGCCCCCACACCGCCGCCGGAAAGCGCCACCCAGGACACCGATCCGCGCATCGCTCAGGCCCAGGCCGGGCTGAAAATGCTCGATGACATGTTCCCTCTGATGAAGGCGATGTATAACTCCGAGGCAACGGCCCCGACCGAATGCCAAGATTTGATGGGAATGAGCTTTCGTACCTTCCACTTCGACGGCGCCGTGCGCGCGCCCGGGTATCTGGCGTGGGTGATGGACTGCGACATGCGCGAGACCTACACCTTTCACCGGCGGGTGCTCAGGCTGTTGCAGTGGCGTTGCCCACCGGTGCTGTGGCACCTCAAGACCCCGGTGCACGTGTTTGCCCTCGACGCGCTGGTCGAGGCCTACCCGAACGCTAAATTCCTGTGGAGTCACCGTGATCCGGCGAAAGTGATGGGCTCGGTATGCAGCCTGATCCAATACGTGCGCAGCTGGAGCAGCGACCGCAACGACGCGAAGGAACTCGGCGCCGAGCAAGTAGACAGCTGGGTTGAAGGTGTGCGGCGGGCAATGGATTTCCGCAACCGAATGGGTGACGACCGGTTCGCCGATGTCTCGTTCGCGGATTTGCAAAGCGATCCGGTCGGCACTTTGCGTACCAGTTATCAGCGTCTGGGATTGAGCTTCACCGATGCGACATGCGCATCCGTCAACGAGTGGGCAGCGGCGCACAAACCTGGCTCTCGCGGTGCACACGACTATGCCCTGGCCGACTACGGCCTGACACCCGACGGCGTTCGTGAGCGGTTTACTGACTACCTGGCCAGCTATGACGCAACTGGCTGACACCACCCGCGTTCCTCGCACGAGGCGACGCGACAAGATGGGTCCGGATCCCGCGGTGCGCCGTGAGATTCTGGCCGCTGCGTCAACTGCACTGCGAGAGCAGGGTGTTCGCGGGCTGAGCGTTGCCGCAGTGCTGGACCGAGCGGGATTGAGCACCCGCGCGTTCTATCGGCATTTCGCATCCAAGGACGAACTGGTCGGTGCCGTATTTTTGGAGACCGCTCGCATCGAGAAGCGGCGACTGAAACGCCGAATGGCTGCTGCCACAACGGAGATCGAGGCGGTGGCAGCGTGGATCGACGGACGCCTCGATTTGGCATTCGACGAGAACATCGGATCCGATTTGCGGCGCCTGTCGCTGGAGGCGCAGTCGCAGACGTTCGCCTCCCCCGCTCTGGTCCAACCCGCATACGCAGAGATGCTGGCACCGTTGATCGATGCGCTGCAGTGCGGACTGCGCAGCGGGATGTTCCGCGACGTCGAGCCGGTGACCGGCGCACAGTTCATCCATGGCGTGGTGTGGGTCGGCATCGACCGGCAATGGACCACAGGCGCGTGTGAACGCGACGAGCTTCGGCAGCACATTCTGCATTTCGTGTTGCGCGGTCTGGGCGCACAACTCTAACGACCGACTGAGGGAGATAACCATGGATCTGGGGCTGGCCGGATCGACAGCCGTGGTCACGGGTGGCAGCAAAGGGATGGGACTTGCTATCGCCGAAACCCTTGCGGCCGAAGGCGCCAGCGTGGCCGTAATGGCGAGAGGCCAAGAAGCACGCGAGGCCGCTGTCACGTCGCTGCGCGAAGCCGGGGCGCCGGACGCCATCGGCATCAGCGTGGACATGGCAGACGCCGAGTCGATCGCCGGCGGCTTCGCCGCAGTCGCGGAGCGTTGGGGAAAACTCAATTGTCTGGTCCACACCATCGGACCGGCCGACGGCTTTTTCGAGCAGATGGACGACGCCCAATGGGATGCCACGTTTGCCCTGGGGACGATGTCGGCGGTGCGGTCGATCCGGGCCGCCTTGCCGCTGCTGCGGTCTGCGGAATGGGCCCGCATCGTGACGCTGTCGGCGCACTCTATTCAGCGGCAGAGCCCACGCCTGGTCGCCTATACCGCGTCGAAGGCGGCGCTGACCAGTGTCACCAAGAACTTGTCCAAGAGCCTCGCCAAGGACGGGATTCTGGTCAACTGCGTCTGCCCCGGCACCATCGTGACCGCCAGCTTCACCGAGAACCTCAAAGATATCCTCGCCGCCGAGGGTTTGGACTCCACCGACCCACACGACGTTATGACGTGGATCGACAACAACTTTCACCACCCGTGCGACCTCGGCCGCGCCGGGCTCCCCGAAGAGATCGCTTCGATCACCGCGTATCTGGTGTCCCGGCGCAACGGCTACGTCACCGGCGCAACGGTGAACGTAGACGGCGGCTCGGACTTCATCTGAGTCGATTAGCCTTCGACACCGCGTCGAGCGTGGGCGGCTGGGCCGACAACTGAGTATCCTCGGGACCGCGTGCCTCGACACTCATTCAACCGCCGGGCAGATTGCGAGGTGTGTCATGCTAACCCCGCCCCCTCTAACCGTGGTTTATCTGTATCGCAACGGGGTTTCCGGCGGTATGTACGGCCTGCAGTGCTTGAGCTGACCGATTCGACTGTGCGGTGCACCCTGATGGGCGCGGCGGGACATTCCCCTTGGCTCGCAGAGAGACTCACCTACCTGACCTCAAAGGGCGGCTCAACGCCGGCGAGCATGTGACGGTCCTCGAGTTCCCCCGCAACCGGTACCACATCAAGTGGTACATGATCAGCTTGGGCACGGCGTTTAAGATCAGCCAGGGCAAGGGCCCCGGCTGGGTCGTGGGACTCATCCCTCCTCGCGGTCAGGCCGCCGCTGTTGTTGTCGGCGGTGAGTTGGCTGTGGACTCCGGTGTGGTTGGCGCGGTTGGGGATGCTTCTGTGTTTGCAGACGCTGTGAGCATGGCCGGCTATTCCCGTGGGGGTGACGCCCGCAAACAGTGCCGGCAGGCGCTGGATCCGACGAGACCATAGGTTCCGAGCAGCAGTCAGCAGCCGGATGCGGCCTCTGTTGCCCCGCAACAGCAGACGCCGTCGACTCTGCCGCCGCCGAACTGGTACCCAGACCCTGCCGCGGCCCCGCGGGGCTGGTACCCAGACCCTGTCGATGCCCGAGCCCACCGCTACTGGGACGGCACTCAGTGGACATCCTCCGCCTAGCTGCGGCGCTAGTTAAGCTGAAGAGCGATGATCGGGTCAACGATTACGCTGAGGGGCTGGACCGCCCACCAGCCAACACCTGCCGAGCCAGCATCTCCGCTCGCTCAGCGTTGGATAAAAGGTCGACCTGTTTCCTTGGCCACCAGAGCAATTCCGCTACCACGAGCGCTACCCACAGCCATGACACCAGGGCCAATCGGATCGACCCAAAAAAGCCATCGGTGACCGCCAAGATCAGCGACAGGATGGCGACGAGCGGAATCACCCACCGAGACCGGCGCGCTTGGTCCTGCGCTTGACGAAGGCCGCTGGCGTACTCGATGACCGCGTGTGCAAGCTGCGGTTCATCGATCTGTTGGCCACGCCGGACCGCCCGAACTACCGCTGCGCGATCCGCGCAGGTGAGCTTCTTGGCCTCAGGCCAAAACCGCTCCATCCGGCGAGTTATCGGGATCCCGAAGACCAGAGGCCCTAGTACCCCAATCGCGAGTAGTGCTGCGATCGAACCGGACTCAGCCCACCCAAGCGCGCCAAAAAAGATGCCGACCGAGAGCCCGACGATGACTGCCCGAAAGACCACACCTGTTCGCCACACCCACGACGGGATCACAACCACGGGCTCATTGTGGCCGCTGCCAATCAAGAAGAGCTAGCCCTTTGGACCACGACCTCGAAGGCAGCAAAAACCAGTTGCATAAGCGGTAGCGTCATTGGTTGCTGCTACTCGGCAACGCACTAGCAGCGATGTGACGGGAGACGACCATGAAGCGCTGCATCGTCGGAGGACTGGCTGCGGTGCTGATGCTCGGAGAACTGATCGCCACAGCACCGCCGGCCAGCGCCGGCTGCCAGTACGGAGGAACCTTTCTCAGCAAGTGCGATGGACCCGTCCAGCCTGACGGCAGCTGGCAGCGTTGCGTGGCATTTACGCACCTGATATATCAAGGCGCCAGTTCCTTCCTCATGCCTGACAGGCACTGCGATGTGATGGGCCCTGACCAGCACCCGGCAGATCTCGGCTTCGCCGACCCACCAACGCACATCGACGGCTGAGCCGAGAACGCTCCGTGTCCCGGTGAGGCCCGGCTGGCGCCCGGCGGCAGTACGCTCATGCCGTGGCGGACACGTCGTACGCACCCTGCGGCGACCTCAGCCTGGCGTATCAGGTGTTCGGCGACGGGCCCATCGAGCTCGTCGTCGCGGGGTCGTTTGTCAGCCACGTCGAGCTGTTTTGGACCATGCCCGAATTTGAGGCCTTCTCGGAGCGGCTCGCCACGTTTTGTCGCGTCCTGCTGTTCGACAAGGCCGGGGTCGGGCTGTCGGACCCGGTCCCGAACGTTCGCACGCTGGATGATCGTGCGGCCGAAATCGAGGCCGTTATGGACGCTGTCGGCTTCAGACAGGCCGTCCTTTTCGGTGTGAGCGAGGGCGGCCCGGCCTCCATCGTGTTCGCGGCAACACGACCGCAGCGAACCCGAGCATTGATCCTCACCGGCACCTTCGCGTACACCGGCTTCGCCGGGTGGGAGGACGTGGACCGCGATGCGGAAGAGCTGCGGGCGCGGATATTACCCGAGCTGGGCAAGTCCTACACGCGGTCGACGGAGCAGATCGCCCGCTTCCAGGAATTCGGCCGCGCCATCCGCTCGGCGTGGGGTACCGGTGCGGCACTCACGGGTCTTCTGCCGTCGGTCGGGTCGATACGCCAGTATGAGCGCCAGCCCGGGGATGGCGCGGGCGACAATGGAAGCGATGTTCCGGATCGACGTGCGGCCGATCCTGCCGACCATCAGCGCGCCAACTCTCGTCATCCATGCGCGCGGCGACTTTGTTCCGGTGCAGGGCGGCCGGTACCTGGCCGACCACATCCCCGGGGGGCGGCTGCTCGAGGTCGACGGCAGGGACCACGTTCCCTGGCTGACTAATCCCGACGCGGTCACGAGCGGGATCGAGGAGTTCCTCACCGGCAGCCATGCCGCGCCGCCGCAGTCACATCGCGCCCTGCACCGTGTTGTTCACCGACATGGTCGCCTCGACGCAACACGCCGCGGCGCGCGGCGACGAGCGGTGGCGCGCAGTGCTGCACCGCTTCGATGGAATCACAACCCAACTGACCGAACGATTCGGCGGCACGGTGGTCAAGAGCACCGGTGACGGGCACCTGGCCACCTTCGACGGCCCGACGCAGGCCATCCGCTGCGCCGAGGCCCTGCGCGCCGACGCCGAAACCCTGGGCATCGAGATCCGCGCCGGCATCCACACCGGCGAGTGTGAACTGCTGCAAACCGATATCGGGGGGCTCGCGGTACACATCGCGGCGCGCATCCTCGGCCACGCCGAGGCGGGCGAATCCTGGTCTCGCGCACCGTGCGTGACCTGGTGGTCGGCTCGGGCACGGGCTTCGAGGACCGCGGACCCGTCGAGCTGCGCGGCGTGCCCGGCACCTGGCAGCTGCTGGCGGTCGATCGCCACGGCGCGCGGGCCGGATCGGCCGAGGCGCAACTGGCGTCAACGCCCACCCCGGCCCGCGGACCGCGATGCGCCGCTCGGACCGCGCCGTGGCGATGATGGCGAGGCGCACACCGTGGATCCTGCGCGGGATGGCCCGCCTAGCCCCGACCGCCGAGCGCCGATGAGCAGAGATGCATTGAGCCGCAATGATCATCGCGGCATTCTGCGCCAGATGAATTGCGGTAGCAGTCGCATGACAACGGATGCCGGACCCAATGCCCGCGGAATCCATACCGTGCGCCGACCCTTGGCCAGGGCGCGGGCGGTCGCGCGCGCCACTTGCGCCGGTGTGCTGGGCAGCGGCGCGGGCGTCATGCCCAGTGTCATGCGGCCGATCACGAAACCAGGCCGCGCGATCAGCACCCGTACCCCGGTTCCGTCTAGCGCGTCGGCCAGCCCGCTGGCAAAGCCGTCCAACCCGGCCTTGGCCGACCCGTACACATAGTTGGCCCGACGCACCCGGGCACCGGCGATCGAGGAGAACACCACCAGCGATCCACCGCCGGCCTGGCGCATCGCCGCGGCCAAGTGGGTGAGCAGACTGACCTGCGCGACGTAGTCCGTGTGCACGACGGCCACCGCATGCGCAGCATCCATCTCGGCGCGGGCCTGGTCGCCGAGGATCCCGAAGGCCAGCACCGCAGTGTCGATACGGCCATGCTTGGCGATCAGCGACCTCACCAGCGGGCCGTGCGAGTCCAGGTCGTCGGCGTCGAATTCCCGGGTGAACACCGCTGCCGCCCCGGCCGCGCGGACGGCCGCGATCTGTTCATCGAGCCGGCCCGCGCCGCGCGCCGCGAGCACCACTACAGCGCCGGGAGCAAGCCGGCACGCAAGCTCGACGCCGATCTCACTGCGGCCGCCAAGAATCAGCACCGTGGCTGGGCCCGTGTCATCCACGGCTGCGATTATCACCTGCGCTAGCGTGAGCAGTGATGGCGAACTCGACCGCCCGACTGACCAACGACGCACTGGCGTTTCTCACCGAGCGCCACCTGGCGATGTTGACCACGCTGCGCGTCGACAATTCGCCGCACGTGGTCGCGGTGGGTTTCACTTTCGACCCCACGACACATATCGCCCGGGTGATCACCACCGGCGGTTCACAGAAGGCGGTCAACGCCGACCGTGGCGGGGTGGCGGTGCTCAGCCAGGTCGACGGGGCCCGCTGGCTGTCGCTGGAGGGACGGGCCAGGGTTAACAAAGAGGTCGACGCCGTGCGCGACGCCGAGTTGCGCTACGCCCAGCGGTACCGCACTCCCCGAGTTAACCCGCGTCGAGTGGTCATCGAGGTGCACATAGAGCGGGTACTGGGGTCCGCGGATCTGCTGACCCGGCCGGCCCACTAGACGAGTGTGGCGCCGGGCGCCCGAATCACCAACGGCACCGCGGGGAAATAGGCTGCCAGCTCCGGTCGAGATTTGGCCAACGCGGCGGTGCCATAGCCGCGGTGCCGGTAGTCGGGATGGATCCAAATCCGGACGTGAACCTCGTGGCCGGCGAGTTCGCCGAAGACCATGCCGACCTTCTCGTCGCCGTCGACCGCGACGAACCAGGCGGCCTCTTCGGCGTCGAACCGGTCCTGCGCCAAGCGCATCTCGTCATCAAGGCCACCCGCCGGGGCGCCGGACCCATCGCCCTTGGCGCCGATGTCCTCGGTGCGGGCGGCGAAGATATCGCTGTCGGACGCGCCGGAAAACGGGCGAAGCGCCAGGCTGTCGCCGGAACTGGCCGGCCGGTCTTTGAACGTGAAACTCAACAGGTTGTTCAGGTCTTCGAGCTCGGCGGCGATCTTCTTGCGCGAGTCCTTGGTCAGTTGATCGAACGACATACCGATCACGGCCTCAGCGCCCAGCCGCGAAGTGCCCAGCAAGGCGACGATGCCGTCGACCGCCGATGGCCGATCGTTGGCCTCCACGATCAAATCGAGTACTTCATGTCGACGTTCCAGCGCGGTGAGGAAGGCATCGGTGATCTCTCGGCGGGCGGCGGTACGGTCGTGATCGGTCATCGCACGAGCCTAATACGCGAACCCCAGAAGCCTAGGCCGGGACGACGATCAGGTCGCGCGGACGGTTGTTGACGGGCTGAGCGCCGTCTTCGGCCACCACGACGATGTCTTCGATGCGCGCCCCCCATCGGCCGGGGAAATAGATCCCGGGCTCGACGGAGAACGCCATGCCCGCTTCCAGCGGCACATCATTGCCCGCGACGATGTAGGGCTCCTCGTGCACCGACAACCCGATGCCGTGGCCAGTGCGGTGCACGAAATATTCGGCGAGCCCGGCCTCGGCCAGCACGTCGCGGGCAGCGGCATCCACCTCTTCGGCGGTCACCCCGGGACGCACTGCCTCCACGGCCGCCCGTTGGGCCCGCTGCAGCACTGAATATTGCTGCGCCACTTCGGCACTGGGCTCACCAATGCTGTAGGTACGCGTCGAGTCGGAGTGATAGCCGGGCTCGTAGGCGCCGCCGATGTCGACCACAACAATGTCGCCGAGGCGAAGTGCCCGATCGGAGTAGCCGTGATGCGGGTCTGCACCGTGCGGACCCGAGCCGACGATGACGAACGCCACCTCTGAATGCCCTTCGGCGACAATCGCTTCAGCGATATCCGCGGCGACGTCCGCCTCGGTTCGACCGGGGACCAAAAAGTCCGGCACCCGGGAATGCACCCGGTCGATGGCCGCCCCGGCTTTGCGCAGCGCATCGATTTCGCCAGTGTCCTTGACCATCCGCAGTCCCCGCAGCACGCCGGTGGCCAAAACCGGCAGCACACCGAGCACATCGGCCAATGGCAGCAGGTGCAGCGCAGGCATCGAATCGGTGACGGCAGTGGCCGCGGGGGCCCCGCCTATCGCCTCGGCCACCAGCTGATAGGGCTCGTCGCCGTCGACCCAATCCCGCACCGCCAAACCCAGATCGGCGACGGCGGATTGTTTCAACGAAGCCAGCTCCAGTCGCGGCACCACCACGGTCGGGTCGCCGGATACCGGCAACACCAGCGCCGTGAGCCGCTCGAAGGTCTGCGCGCGTGAGCCGAGCAGATAGCGCAAGTCATAGCCCGGGGTGATCACCAAACCAGCCAGCCCGGCCTTCGCGGTGGCGGCGACCGCCGCCGCGATCCGGCGGCGATAGACCTCTGCATCAAATCGGTGAGAACCCACGAGTTTCAGGCTAACCGGGCGACGATGCAGTGGGGGCACCCCCAGCCGCGCAGCGGCGAGGGGGACGCGAAGCGCGATGAGGAGGCCGGCAATCGGAGCTAGCGGGAGTCTGACTGGCAGGATGGCGGGCATGTCTGCACCGCTGCTGCTGCTTGACGGCGCCAGCATGTGGTTTCGCTCCTACTTCGGCGTCCCGTCTTCGATCACATCCCCCGACGGCCGACCGGTAAACGCGGTACGCGGCTTTTTGGACTCCGTGGCCATGCTGATCACCCGACAGCGGCCCAGCCGGTTGGTGGTGTGCCTGGACTTGGACTGGCGCCCGCGATTTCCGGGTGGACCGCATCCCGTCGTACAAGGCGCATCGCGTCGAGGAAGAACACTCCCGACGAGCAACCCGATATCGAGGAAGTGCCCGACGAGTTGTCCCCGCAGGTCGAGATGATCGAGCGAGCTTCTCGACGCGTTCGGCATCTGCACCGGCGGCGCGGCGGGTTACGAAGCCGATGACGTGATCGGCACGCTGGCTGCCCGAGAAAAGCGCGACTCGGTCGTCGTCGTCAGCGGCGACCGCGACCTGCTGCAGGTGGTCGGCGACGATCCGGTGCCCGTCCGAGTGCTCTACCTCGGACGCGGCCTGACCAACGCGACCCTGATGGGTCCCCGCGAGGTGGCCGAGCGCTACGGCGTGCCCGCCGATCGAGCCGGCGCCGGCTATGCCGAGTTCGCGCTGCTGCGCGGTGACCCCTCCGACGGACTACCGGGCGTGCCCGGTATCGGCGAGAAAACCGCCGCGATGCTGCTGGCGCAGCACGGCTCGCTGGCGGGATCCTGGCCGCCGTCGACGACCCCAAATCGTCGCTGTCCAAAGGCGTTCGGGCCAAGCTGCGCAACGCCGCCGACTACATCGAGGCCGCCGGCCCGGTGGTGCAGGTTGCGACCGACGCGCCCGTCATGCTGTCGACCCCGACCGACGCCGTGCCGCTGGTGGCGGCCGACCCGGCGCGTACCGCGGAGCTGGCCACCCGGCTCGGGGTCGGCTCGCCGATCGCTCGGCTGCAGAAAGCGCTGGACGCGCTACCCGGCTCGTGAGCGGCAGCTACTTGGGCCGGCCGACCTCGTAGGTGCCCTTGTTGTCCTGGAAGGTCACCGTCACCTGACGCTTGCTGCCGTCGATGCTGACGTCGCAGTCGAAGCTGCTGCCCTTTTTCACCGTCGGATTCTGGCCGTTGTTGCACTTGACGTCTTTGACGTTCTTCGCCCCGTAGCCGTTGGTGTTGTCGCTGAGGATCTGCGCCACACCAGCCTGCGCCTTGTTGACGTCCAGCTGAGTGGTGACGAAGAATCCCGGGCGCCCAGAAGCCCAGCACCAAGACCACCGCGACCACGATGGCGGCGAACACGCCGACCACCGTGCCGATGACCGCTCGCGACCGCTTCGGGCCGGCATCCGGCGGCTGGCCGTAGGGCCCGGGCTGACCGGGCGGGTACTGCCCGGGCTGGCCATACTGGCCAGGCTGCCTTGCCCCGCTGCCCGTACTGGCCGGGCGGCCGTACTGTCCCGGCTGGCCGTCTGCCCGGCGGCCATACTGCCCGGGCTGTCGCGTACGGGCCGGTCGGCGGCCGTATTGAGCGGTCTGGCCGCCGTACTGGTCGTGCTGCGGGTAGCCCGTCGGCTGCGGAAACGGCTGCGACGGCGGGTAGTACTGCGCAGGCGGCTGCTGGTACTGCCCGTATTCCGTGGGCGTGTATGCGGGCGCATGCCACGTCGGTTGATCCCCGCTCGGCGCCTGCCATGTCTGCTCGCCGGACGGCTGCTGCCAGGGTGACACTTGCTGGGTCGGGCTCCTCGCCGGATTGCTGCCCCTCACCCTGCGGCGGCTGCCACGGGTTCGTCGGGTCGGGCTCCCTGCGGTCCGCTCATCGTGTGTGTGTCCTCTCAGTCCTGATTGCAGTCCTCGCGCCGGTCGCGTTTGCAACCGTAGCTTCGGCTTAGCCTACCCGGCGTCAACTGCTACGACGCCGCGCCGAATTGCGTCTATCGCGCGCTTCGCGGTTGCCCGCAACTCCGGTTGCGGAGCGGCGTTGCGGACCTGATCCAGCAGATCAAGCACCTGCCGACACCAGCGTACGAAATCCCCTGGCAACAGCGATGAACCGCTGCCCTCGGCGTCTGCGGCGGCCAAAGCGGCGACCAGGTCACCGTTGCTGGCCCAGCGGTAGATCGCCGCGACGAAACCGTCGTCGGGCTCGCGACTCAGCGTGATGCGGTGCCGCTGCTCGTCGGCGCGCAACTCCGCCGACAGCCGTCGCGTCCGGTGCAGCGCCTGCCGTAACGCGCGCGGTCGGCACCTCCGCGTTTCGCGGCGGTCCCGGGCCGTCCCCGCCCCGCGTCTCGTACACCACCGCCGAGAGCACGGCGGCCAACTCGGCGTCTCGCAGACCCGTTCCACGCGCCGGTGCGCAGGCATTCGGCGACCAAAAGGTCGCTCTCGCTGTAAATCCGGGCCAGCAGCCGCCCGTCGTCGGTCACCGCGGGATCACCGTCGGTGACCTGGATGAATCCCGCGCTCGGTGAGCAACCCGACGATCCGGTCGAAGGTGCGGGCGAACGAGTTGGTGGCCGCGGCCACCTTCTTCTGCAGCGCCTCGTTGTCGCGTTCGATGCGCAAATAGCGCTCGGCAACCCGGACTTGGGCCTCCCGATCGGGTTCGCGGTGGACGGGATGGCGACGCATCTGCTCGCGCAGCGACACCAGCTCGGGGTCGAGATCGCGCTGCTCAGTGCGATCGCCGCCGCGGCGTCCGCCCGAAACCGGCAAGTCCCGCAGCGGCCGAACGTAGCGCCGAAGCCAGATCACGGCGGACCCGTGGCTGTCGGTGTTCGACCCGCTTGGGCAATGTCATCGAGCCCATCGGTGCCGACGCGCCGGAATAGTCGGCCGACGAAATCCGTCCGGCCCAGCGGTTTTCGGTCAACACCAACGGCCGCGGGTCGTCGCTGTCATGGCCGGGTTCCAGCACGACCGCCAGGCCGCCCCGGCGGCCGTGGGTGATCGTGATGATGTCGCCACGGCGCAGCGCCGCAGCGCGTCGTTGGCCGCCTGTCGGCGTTGCAGTCGCGATGCGCGGGCCTGGGCGCGCTCGTGTTGGGTGATCTGTTCCCGCAGCCGGGCGTACTCCAGGATCGGCGCGTCGCTGCCCCCGAGGTCGGCTGCGACCTCGTCGAGCATCCGCTGCCCGCGCTCCACGCCGCGGACCAGGCTTACCACCGACCGGTCGGCCTGGTATTGGGCGAACGACTGCTCCAGCAGCCGTGAGCCTGCTCGGGGCCGACCCGGTTCACCAGGTTGATCGTCATGTTGTACGACGGGGCGAACGAGCTGCGCAGCGGAAAGGTTCGGGTGGACGCCAGGCCGGCGACTTCAGCCGGTTCGCTGGTGTTTTCACCGGGGTGCCAGAGCACCACGGCGTGGCCTTCGACGTCGATGCCGCGCCGGCCCGCCCGCCCGGTGAGCTGGGTGTACTCCCCCGGCGTCAACGGGACGTGTTGCTCGCCGTTGAACTTCACCAGCCGTTCCAGCACCACCGTGCGGGCCGGCATGTTGATACCGAGCGCCAAGGTTTCGGTGGCGAAGACCGCCCTGATCAGCCCGGCGGTGAACAGCTCCTCGACGGTGTGCCGGAACACCGGCAACATTCCGGCGTGGTGGGCGGCGATACCGCGCAGCAGGCCTTCCCGCCATTCGTAGTAGCCGAGCACGGCCAAGTCGGAATCCTGGAGGTCGCCGCAGCGATGTTCGATCACCTCAGCGATCTGCGCCCGGTCCTCCTCGGTGGTCAGCCGCAACGACGACCGCAGGCACTGCGCGACCGCGGCGTCGCAACCGGCGCGGGAGAACACGAAGGTGATCGCCGGCAGCAGACCCTCGGAGTCGAGCATCGCAATCACGTCCGGGCCGTGACGGCGGCCGGTAGAAGCCCGGCCGGCCGGACGTCCCGGACCTCCTCTTCCCGCCTGCCGGCGGGGGCCACGCCAGTCCGAGAGCCGATCGGCCTCGCGGCGATGGGCGATGTGGCGCAACAGATTCGGGTCGACGATCGGCTGCCGCCGGTTGCCCGCGCCGTCGGCGGTGTAGTCGAACAGGTCGAAAATGCGTTTGCCCACCAGCATGTGCTGCCACAGCGGCACCGGTCGGTGGTCGTCGACGACCACCGTCGTGTCGCCGCGCACGGTCTGGATCCAGCCGCCGAACTCTTCGGCGTTGCTCACCGTCGCCGACAGGCTGACCAGGCGCACCTCGTCGGGCAGATGCAGGATGACCTCCTCCCACACCGCGCCACGCATCCGGTCGGCGAGGAAATGCACCTCGTCCATGACGACATAGGAAAGCCCTTGCAGGACAGGCGAATCAGCGTAAAGCATGTTGCGCAACACTTCGGTGGTCATCACCACAACCGGGGCGTTCGCGTTGACCGACAGGTCGCCGGTGAGCAATCCGATCTGATCTTTGCCGTAGCGGGCCACGAAGTCGGTGTGCTTCTGGTTGCTCAGCGCCTTCAGCGGCGTGGTGTAAAAGCATTTGCCGCCTGCCGCCAGTGCCAAGTGCACTGCGAATTCGCCGACGACGGTCTTCCCTGCGCCGGTCGGCGCGCACACCAGGACCCCGTGGCCGCTTTCCAGCGCCGCACAAGCCTTTTGCTGAAAACCGTCAAGCCCGAACGCCAATTCCGCGGCGAACCGGGCCAATTCGCCCGCAGCGGCGGGACCGTCAGGTGACGTCGTCATGGGGTCCGGCGATGCTCGACGGCGCCCCGACCGCCGACGGCGGGTCGATGACCGAGGCTTCGTCGTCGGCGATGGCAGTTAGCGCTTCGCGTTTGGCTTTCCGTTTGTCGTGCATCCGGGCGATCTGGATGGCCAATTCGAGCAGCAGCGTCAGCGCCAGTCCCAGGGCCGTCATCGAGAACGGGTCGGAACCCGGCGTGAAAACCGCTGCGAACACGAACATCACGAAGATCAGGCCGCGTCGCCAGGACCTCAGTCGTACGTAGCTCAGCACGCCGACGAAGTTGAGCATGACGATCAGCAGCGGGAACTCGAAGCTGACCCCGAACACCAGCAGCAGGTTGATCAGAAACCCAAATAACGGTCGCCGGACAGCGCGGTCACCTGGACGTCGCTGCCTACGGTCAACAAGAAGTGCAGCGCCTTGGACAGCACCAGATAGGCGAGCACCGCGCCGCCGATGAATAACATCGCCGCCGGGATCACGAACGCCACCGCGAAACGGCGCTCCTTCTTGTATAACCCCGGCGTGATGAATGCCCAGAGTTGGTAGAACCACATCGGGCAGGCCAGCACGATCCCGGCGGTCAGCGCGACTTTCAGCCGCAGCATGAACTGGTCGAACGGCGCGGTGGCCAGCAACCGGCACTGGCCGTCGGCGCTGATATTGCGCCCGTGCCGACGGCGGCAGCGAGCAGTATGGGTGCCGAAGCCATTCGCCCAGGCTTTCCAGACCGAACAATCCGATGCGAATACCAGATGAACCCGAACATCGTGGTCACTGCGATCGTCCGCCAGCGAGATCAGCAGCCGAGCGCGCAGTTCGGTGAGATGGTCGACGAGCGACATGGTGCCGTCGGGATTGGTCCGGCTGCGACGAAGTCGCGGATCTAGCCGCCTGAATAAACCGGTGGTGCGCACAGTGAATAGGCGCTCGGGCGCCGTGGCGGCGATGCCAGGTTAGGCGGATCGTCCGTCAGCCGCAGGCGGGTCGACCCGCTCGGACTGCACCGGTTGGGCGGCCGCGGGCGGCCGACGGATCTCCGATTTGCTTTCGCCCTGCAGCTCACGGACCTCAGACTTGAAGATCCGTAACGACTTGCCCAGCGAACGTGCCGCGTCGGGGAGCCTCTTGGCGCCGAACAAAACTACCAACAGGCCGCAATGATCGCCAAGTGACCCGGGGTAAGAGCGTTCACTTTTAACTACCTCCAGACGTCTCCTACGATGCTACCGCAGCAGCCGCTGCGACAAGCCGGACCGCGCCGCGGCCTGGTAGGACTCCAGTGCGGCCGCCGCGGCGTCGCGCACCCGCTTCGCCAGCGACTCCGGCTCCAGCACGCGAACGGCCGACCCAAGACCCAGCACTTGGCGCGCCATCCACTCTTCGGAGGCGTACGTCATCGCCGCCTCGCAGTAACCGTCGGGCAGCTCGCGCAGCAGGCGCATCGGGTAGTACTCGAACATCCACGAGGCCGCAGGCGCCAGCCGCAACGTCGCCGATGGCAGCGCCGGGTCGGCGTCGAACAGCGAAGTGTCCGGCGGCGCCGCAAGCGCGGGTTGCCGGCGGCGCGGACGGCTCATCGAGTTCGATGGCGTCGACGATGCGGTCGAACCGAAACAGCCGCACCCCTTCGGCCTCCCGCGACCATGCTTCCAAGTAGCTGTGGTCGCCGACCAGCACGATCCGGATGGGGTCGACGATCCGGGTGGACAGCGTGTCGTGCGAGGCCGCGTAGTAGTCGATGGTCAGCGCCCGATTGTCGTGAACCGCGGACCGCACTGCGGCCGCGACCTGACTCTCGATGGGTGCCGGCTCGTCGACCGCGGCGACGTCAGGTGCGTGTCCGGCGGCCCCGGCCGCTGCTTCGATCTTGGCGATCGCGCTGCGCGCCGACTGCGGATCGACCACGCCCGGAATGTCCGCCAGCGCCCGCAGGGCCACCAGCAGCCCGGTGGCCTCCGGCGAGGTGAGCTGCAGCGGCGTGTCCATGCCCGCCGAGAACGTCACCTCGATGGTGTCGCCCTCGAACGCGAAGTCGATCAAGTCGCCCGGGCCGTAGCCGGGCAGGCCGCACAGCCACAGCTGGTCGAGGTCCTCGCCCAGCTGCTTGACGGAAACGCCCAGGTCAGTGGCGGCCTGCGCGCGGGTCACCCGCGGATTGGCCTGGAAATACGGCACCATGTTGAGCAGTCGCACCAGGCGAGTGGACACGGGTGTCATCAGCGCCGCTCCTCCCCGTCGCCGGCGTGGGCGCGCAACCGGCCCAGCACCTCGTCGCGCAGCGGCGATGGCTCCAGCACGACGGCGTCGGCGCCGTAACCGGTGATTTCGCGCGCCAGCCGGTCAGTTGTTCCGATGTCGAGTTCGATGACCTCGCCGTCGCGGCCGGCCAGTTGCCGCGGCCCCAGCGAGGTCCCGGCACGCCGCAGCGCGGTAGCCCGCCCGTCGGCCACCCAGACCTGAGCCCGCACGCCCGTCGGCGCGTCTCCGACCGCCTCGGCCACGATCTTGCGCAGATCGACGTGCTCGGGTCGGCTCAACGCACCCGTCCGGGCCGACCGGCGTGACCTCGTCGCCGATCCGGGACAGCCGGAATGTTCGGATGGCGCCGCGATCCCGGTCGTGCCCGACGAGATACCAGCGGCCTTTCTCGGTCACCACGCCCCACGGCTCGACGGTGCGCACGGTGTACGGGCTCAGCGCGTGATGGCCGGTGCGGAAATTGGACGGCCTGCGCGGATCGATCGCCGACAGCAACGCTCCGAGAACGTCCTCCGACCCGCGCAGTCCCAGCGTGCCGGCCGGCGACGCAATCGCGACCGGCGCATCCGGGTCGACGTCCACGCCGGCGGCCCGCAACTTGAGCAGCGCGCCCTGAGTGGCGGTGATCAGTTCCGGCGACTCCCATAGCTGGGTGGCGACGGCGACGGCCGCCGCCTCGTCAGCGGTCAGCTCGACGGCGGGCAATGCGTAAGCCTCGCGGTTGATGCGATAACCCTCGACCGGATCGAACGACGACACCTTGCCGGTCTCCAGCGGAATGCCCAGATCGCGCAGCTCGTTCTTGTCCCGCTCGAACATTCGCGAGAACGCTTCGTCGCTTGCGGTTGTCGGAATAGCCCGCCACGCTGGACCGGATTTTCTCGGCGGTGATGTAGCCGCGGGTGGAAAGTAACGCGATAACGAGGTTCATCAATCGTTCGATTTTGGAAACCGCCACCCGTAGCAGCTTAGGGGTGCAGTAAAGGCAATTCGCGATCGACGTGTCGGTCACCCCGACCAGCCCGAGTAACGAGGTCGCAGGCTGCCCTCTAAGAGCAGCGATCGCCGGAGCCGCTCCGCTCGAAGTGCGACTGACGATTCGGCACTATCCGATGTTGATGGTACCGGAACAGTTTGTCGAGCTGAGAACTCTCGGTAGCACGGAATAGTGGCACACCGCAGAGCGCCGCACATGCATGCAATTCGCCAAATGGCCCACCAGCGGGTAGCGTTCATGTTAGTTGTTACTTCGCAAGTCCGCAGCGGTCCAGTCACGTATCTCTCACGCGACTCCTCGCATCCGATGATCCGATTCCGTCGGACGCAGTCAATCTGGCAGGAGCCGAAACTCGCGGCGCTGCCAATCTATTTCGACGAACTCTTAGTCGAGGCAGCTCTCAGGAACGCAAATGTCGATCAGTGACCCCACCCGCCGCGCCCCGCCAACGTTAGCTCCGCACGGCCCGCAATTGCGGCAGCACGAGGACTAACACGATCTCTCGCACCCGGTCTGAACCGGATACGGGTCGGCGACGGCCCCAACGCGGGGTCGTTGCACGGTCATCCGCAGTCCGCGGCTGACCACACAGAAGGGATACACCCATGGGAATCGTAGATAAGACCAAAAATGCCACTCAGGATGCCGCCGGTAAAGCTAAGGAGCAGATCGGCAAGATTACCGGACGACAAGCACACCGAAGGCGAAGGCAAGAAAGACCAAACCAATTCGAGCGTGAAGAAGGTCGGCGAAAACATCAAGGACGCAGTCAACTAACCGTTCTTGATTGGGGGCCTGCCACCGATCGCGGGCGGCAGGCTACTCCACTTCCAGCCGGCACCGAAATCCCTTGAAACATCAGTACGACAATATGATTCGCTGAGTCCTGACGATTCGTTACGTCCCCAATCGGGGCACACCTCGCAAGAAGTCCGAACCAGATAAATCCGAAAACGTCAGGAGAAAAACAATGACCCAAGCAACAACCGAGAAGCTGATAGGCCAACTTCGCATCCTGCATCAACTCACCAACAGCGAGACACAGATCGCGCAAACCCGGCATGCGCAGGCCCGCAACGATACTGTGCGCCAACAATTCACGACGAACGCGGCCAACGCGCAAGAACGTGCGAGGTTCATCGCAGCCGCGCTACGTGACCTCGGCGGTGTCCCTGACGTGATCACCCCCGCGCTGGGCCGCGCTACCTCCCTGGCCAAGTCCCTCGTCGAACAGGGGCAACCGACTAACGGCGCGCTGTTCGGTGACCTCGCCCTCGAACACCAATTGCTAGACCGCGCACGCTATCTCGAGGCCCTCGCTGACGCGGCAGACCACGTCGACACCCGACTGCTTGCGCGGCGTATGCAAGCTGCGCATCAAGAAACCGTCGAGTGGATCACCTCGGTGCTCGCCCAAGAAGCCTCCGGAAAGCCCACCGCGGTGCAGCCCACCCCGGTGCAGAAAGCAGTGGGTCGACTCACCACGGCCGCCAATTACCCGACCCGCTGGGCTGCCGCGCGGATCAACGAACCGCCGCGGCCGTTGCCCGCGCCCGTTCACGCGTCGCCACCGTCACCGAGGCTACCGTCGACTCGTTGACCGCCGGCCGCGACGCGGGACTCCATCAGGCAGAACAGATCGCCACCCGCAAATGGAGCACGCACCACCGCGAGCACCCTGCACCGCACCCGCGTGTTCACCGGCGGCCTCACCGAAGATGAACTAACGGTCGACCGACTACGACGACCTCACCGTCAACGAAGTCGAGGCCGCGGTGCAACGACTCACCGACCCCGCTGCACTGGCCACCCTGCTGCGCTACGAGCACAACCACAAGGACCGCGCGGGCGCGTCCACCGCCATCGAGAACCAACTGGCCGCAGTCAGGGCGCAGGGCAGCAACAGAAACTGACCCGACTCCCACAAGGCTTGCCGCGACAAGCTACATGCTGGCGATCAGCCTCTTGACTCGCTCGTCGACCGACCGGAACGGGTCCTTGCACAGCACGGTGCGCTGGGCCTGGTCGTTGAGTTTGAGGTGCACCCAGTCGACGGTGAAGTCGCGGCCGGCGGCCTGGGCGGCGCTGATGAATTCGCCGCGCAGCCGCGCGCGGGTGGTCTGCGGCGGGGTGTCGACGGCGTCCTCGATTTCCTCGTCGGTGGTGATACGCGTCGCCAGGCCCTTGCGCTGCAGCAGATCGAAGACGCCGCGGCCGCGCTTGATGTCGTGGTAGGCCAGATCGAGCTGAGCGATCTTGGCATCGGACAGCTCCATGTCGTAGCGGTCCTGGTAGCGCTGGAACAGCTTGCGCTTGATCACCCAGTCAATCTCGGTGTCGACCTTGGCGAAGTCCTGGCTTTCCACGGCGTCTAGCTGACGACCCCACAGGTCGACGACCTGTTCGATCTGCGCATTGGGCTCACGGGTCTGCAGGTGCTCGACGGCACGCGCGTAGTACTCCCGCTGGATGTCCAGCGCGCTGGCCTGACGCCCGCCGGCCAGCCGCACCGAACGCCGGCCGGTGACGTCGTGGCTGACCTCGCGGATCGCCCGGATCGGGTTGTCCAGCGAGAAATCGCGGAACGCCACCCCCGCTTCGATCATTTCCAGCACCAGTGCCGCGGTGCCGACCTTGAGCATGGTGGTGGTCTCGCACATGTTGGAGTCGCCGACGATGACGTGCAGACGCCGGTACTTCTCGGCGTCGGCGTGCGGCTCGTCGCGGGTGTTGATGATCGGGCGGCTGCGGGTGGTGGCCGACGAGACGCCCTC
Organism: uncultured Actinomycetota bacterium; assembly: GCA_963744835.1. GTDB lineage: Bacteria > Actinomycetota > Actinomycetes > Mycobacteriales > Mycobacteriaceae > Mycobacterium. The sequence goes on along the minus strand of CAVUVB010000002.1, from coordinate 814,403 downwards.
CCAGATGTGCTCGGCGCGTTGCGAGAGGCAGAACGTGGCGGCTTTCGGAGTCTGCAGCACCTTGCCCGCCCCGCAGATCAGCTGGCGGGTGACCAGGAAGGGCAGCAGCACATCGGAGATCCGGGAGAACTCACCGGCGCGCACGATCAGGTAGTTCTCGTGGCACCCGTAGGAGTTGCCGGCCGAGTCGGTGTTGTTCTTGAAAAGGTAGATGTCGCCGCCGATACCCTCGTCGGCCAGCCGCTGCTCGGCGTCGACCAGCAGGTCTTCCAGCACCCGCTCGCCGGCGCGGTCATGGGTGACCAGCTGAACCAGGCTGTCGCATTCGGCGGTGGCGTATTCCGGATGGCTGCCCACGTCGAGGTACAGCCGTGCGCCGTTGCGCAGAAAAACGTTGGAGCTGCGACCCCAGGAAACCACCCTGCGGAACAGATAGCGGGCGACCTCGTCGGGCGACAGCCGCCGATGACCGTGGAATGTGCAGGTGACACCGAATTCGGTCTCGATGCCCATAATCCGCCGCTGCACAATTCGAGCGTACTGGTTGTTCGACCGCGACGGTGTCGCGGCTCGCTGATATCAGAAAGGCGGCGGCTTATTTCGTTCGGCGTTGCGCTCGGCGACGTGGGCGGCGTTGAGGGCGCGTTCGGCGTCGATGCGGTAGGCGCGGTCTTGTTCTCGTGTTCGGCGGCGCTTGGGCATCATCAGCCCGCGATCGCCAAGTGGTAGCTCGACGGTTGGAGCAGCGGGTAATTCGCCAGTGGGCAGGCACAAACTGGGAAATAGTAGGCGACTGCCAGGGCGGGTGGTGTAGGTCTGCCCACTAGGCGAAGTCCACACGACGGTTCCGTCGTGGCGCTGTTCATCGCGCCAGGCTGTCCAGAAAGTTTTCAGCAGATGGTGCTTTCTACAGAGACATTTGAGATTGGAGGGGTGCGTCGGCCCGAGCGGATAGGGCACCGTGTGGTCGATATCGCAGAACTCGGCGGGCCGGTCGCAGTCTGGGAATCGACACGTCAGATCCCGACACCGGATGAAGCGCTGCAGCGCGGCCGACGGGCGATAGCCCGACTCGGCAGGTGCGTCCCCGGGATGGCGCACCGGCGAAAGCGTGGCACCACCGCGACTCAACTCGGCCAATCGTGGGCCCGGCACCGCACCGCCACCGACAATCCGACCGGAGGGCGGTTGGATCCCCCCGTTGGGCGCATCGGGTTCGGGGTCGGGGCTCGAAGTCAGCGCCGATTCGTCGGCGACGACGTGAATGACCACACTGGTGGCCCGCTGGTCGACCTCGAAACGGGCCGGGCAAGCAGCGTTGCCGCACTCACACGCCAGCACCTCGGCGCCAGCGGCGAGCGCACCCAACGCATCGGCGCGACCCTGGACGATGGTGCGCGGGTCGTCATCGCAGACCCCGTGAGCCATCTGCGTCAACCGCCGCTCCAGCATCGTCGCGTCGGTCGAATACAACGTTCCCCAAAAGGCCGTCGTGCCGTTACGGCCGTGCGGCGAGTCGATCACCACCTGGCGACCGCGCGCCGCCGCGTGGGTCCGTCGCAGCGCCGCAGGATCGTAGCGATCGACAATGACGTCGATCGCCTGCTCGGTCTTGGCCACCGATAGCGGCCCGAACCCGATGGCCTCCTCGGCTAACGTCTTGTCGACCAAGGCCAGCGCCGCCTCATCTTTGATCAACTCGGTGCGCCACACGATCGCGGCCACCAATCGCGCGCTAAGCATCCCCTCAACGAACAACGCGGCCACCGTAGGCAGCCGATCACGCAGCGCGACACTCAGATACATCTGCCCCGAGGCCATGCCGTGGGTGACATGCAAGGCGGCAGCAACCTCAGCGGCCATGGCATCCCAGTTGTCACAGGACCACTGCGCGCAATCGGTAGGACCGTCAGCGCGCCGGCGCACCAACTCCGCGATCGCCGCCAGCCGGCTTGCCGACGCAGCCGCCTCAACACACGCCCACCCGGTGATCGCCGCGACCACCAAACTCTCATCGGCGCCGGCCAGATCCGCCGGACCCGGCAACCCGCTATCGAACATACGAGCGATACTAGTCGTCATCACCGACACGAGCTCGCCGCAACCCACGACCTATGGACAAACAGCCAACTGTGGATAACACCGACGCAGCCGCAGCGTGCGGCTGCACCCGAACTAGTCCGGTAGAATCGCTGCTGCTCCCCACCGCGAGCACAGTCATCAGGAAGGCTTCTTCAGTCCAGTGGACAGACCCAGGGTCGCGGAGCACCCGCGGCCGGACCATGTCATCGCCCACATCAGCGACACCCACCTTATAGCCGGCGACGGCGACCTCTACGGCCCCGACGCCGGTGTCGATGCGGAGGACCGATTATCCGAGTTGCTTGAGCGGCTCGAGGCTTCCCAAACTCGACCCGATGCGTTGATCTTCACCGGCGACCTCGCCGACACAGGTCAACCCGACGCCTACCGCAAGCTGCGCGACTTGGTCGAGCCATTGGCCGATCGCCTTGGCGCGCAAGTCATCTGGGTGATGGGCAACCACGACAACCGAGCCGCGTTGCGTGAACATTTGTTGCGCGAGGCTCCATCGATGGCGCCGATGGACCGGGTGTACGACATCGCCGGTTTACGGGTGATCGTTTTGGACACTTCGGTTCCCGGCCATCATCACGGCGAAGTTGCGCCCGAGCAATTGCGTTGGCTCGCGGCGCAATTGGCCGAACCCGCAGCCTTCGGCACCATCCTCGCGATGCACCATCCGCCGATTCCCAGCGTGCAGGACCTGACCGTGCTGGTGGAGTTGCGCGACCAGGCGCCACTTGCCCAAGTGCTGCGCGGCACCGACGTGCGCAGCATCCTGGCCGGGCATCTGCACTACTCCACTACCGCCACCTTCGTCGGTATCCCGATTTCGGTGGCCTCGGCGAGTTGCTACACGCAAGACCTCCTGACCGCGGGAACCCGTGGCCGCGATGGCGCCCAGGCGTTCAATCTGGTGCACTGCTATCCGGAGACGGTGGTGCACACCGTCATTCCGTTAGCGGCCGGTCCGACGGTCGGACGGTTCGTGGCGCCGGAGACGGTGCAGGCCGAACTCGCCGACTCTGGCGTAAGCATCCTGCCGGCCAGCCGAATACCGCGCATCCCGCGGCAGCTAGCACGCACCTAGGCGGTGTGCCAGCGGGCGGGGGGACCCAATGCACCCCCGCCCGCTGGAGCCTTCACTCCTCGCCGGCTGCTCGCTCCCATGGCGCGGGCACCGGGAAGTACTTCTCCAGGAACTCGCCGACGACGTTTGCTCGCTCCTGCGGGCTCACCTCGGGGAAGCTGCCGTCATTGAGGCAGAAGAAGTCGAACTTCCGCTTTTTCAGCAGTGTTGGCAACTTCGCCAATCCGGACCGCAGCGTGGTGTCGACGTAGAGCACCTTCGCCGACTCATGTTGCACCGCACGTCCGGTCATCAGCGCGTAGTAGTGGTACAGCGAGTTGGTCACCGAGATGTCCGTGCTCGCCCGGAAGCGGCTGGCCTGAGTGCGCGCAAAGTCCGCCACAAACTCACACTCGACTTCTGACAGCACGCTTTTGCGCAGCGGAGCAGCGGTGTGCTCGAGGTGGCGGGTGATGATCTTCCCGAACCTGTCCCACAGCAGCTGGCGGTTGACGCGCGCCGCGTTCTCGAATCCGCTGCGCTCCGGGTTATTAGCTCCCAGCCCGATGCGCGTACCCGCTTCGATGAACTTGGTCACCCCGCCGGGCGAGAAGAACATCGTCGGCGAGAGGGCCCGCCCGAAGAACATGTCGTCGTTGGAGTACAGGAAATGCTCTGCCAGACCGGGGATGTGGTGCAGCTGAGTCTCCACAGCGTGGCTGTTGTACACCGGCAGTGCCGACGGGTCGGTGAAGTGCTCCTCGGCCCGCACGACGGTAACCTTGGGATGGGGCGCGAGCCATTCCGGGACCGGCGAGTCGGTGGCAATGAAGATCCGCCGTACCCACGGTGCAAAGGCGTGCACCGAACGCAGGGCGTACTTCAATTCGTCGATCTGCCGGATCCGCGCGTCGGCGTCATCACCCTCGCCAACAACGCAATTCGACATCGCCGCCGCCCGGCGTGCGCGGAACTCCGGGTCGTTGCCATCGACCCAGGAGAACACCATGTCGATGTCGAACGTGATGTCGCCCGCGTGCGGGGTGAACATCCCGGCGATCGTCGGCCACGTGCGGCCGTGCAGTTCGACCTCTGCGTACACGATCTCGCTGGCCGACAACGCCTTACGAGTGAGCGAGTTTTCGATCGGGCAGATGGCCTGCTGTCCGTCGAATACCCAGAACTGCAGCTCCACCCCGGCGGAAGCGCCGTAACGCAGGCCTGAGCGCGGGCATTCGCGCCGCCGAAACACCCTCAGCAGCCGCGGGTCCGGATCTGCCGACAGCAGGCCCTCGCCCAGATACACCGAGCTGCGCCCGGTCCCGTCGAGAATCTTGGCCCGCAGCGGCGCCTCCAGGCATGCGGCCATCAGCGTTTCGGCCACTCGGGCGCGCAGGCGAATATCAACGACGAGTGCCGGACGTCCGTCCGCGCCGCGGATAAGAAGAAACGGAATTCCCGCCGCCTCCAGTTCCGCCCGAATGAACAACAGGTCTTGGGCCATCGCTTCGTAGGGAGTCAGGCGCAGCCCATCAGCTAAGCCGGCCGGCCCGAAACGGGCGACGTCGATCATGCTGGTCATGGGAACACCTGCCTTCCACACTCGATGTCGGTCAAGACGTGCACAAAGAGGAACCCACGACGAAAGCGGCGGAGCGGCGACACTGGCGACACTGCCCTCACACGTTGAGCTTCGGCACTGAGCGACGTATCCCCGTCCACGCCGGGAAAGCCACTTGGGACCACCCCTTAAGCCGGGGAGATCTGTCCTGATCTTGGGCGTCTCTCGACGTCGTCAGATCAGTGGCCTATGTTCGCGTCAGAAGCCTCGCCTAACGAGGTGCTTTCGCAGGATAGCTCCGGATCGCACTTCCGGCAACGTGACTCGTCGGCGCGTCGGTCAGGACTGCGCAGGGCTGGGCGCTTCGCCGAATCGGCTCAGTGCCAAAGTTCCGAAGACCGCGACGACGAATCCCGCGACCACCATCCAGGTCAGGCCCGGACGCGTTTGGTCGCCGAGCCACGCCACTCCGACGAGTGCGGGGCCAATCGTTTCCCCTACCACCATTCCGGCGACGGCCGTGGTTACCGATCCGCGGCTCAAAGCCGAGGTCAGCAGCAAGAATCCGGCCGCTCCGCCTGAGAGCACCGCATACACCGCGGGGTTGGTGTAGAACGCGGCCTTGGTCGGATCAATCGGATCGATCAGCCGGACGGCGACCTCGACGACCCCGAAACCACCTCCGGCCCCGAGCCCCAAGACGAGTGCACGGGAGCGGTCACCCAACCGCCCGGCGGCCGCGCCGGCGATGAACAGCGCGGCGACCACCACCAGCAGCGCCCAGCCGAGTCCGGCCGGTCCACGCCGGGTTCCCTCCGACCCGGCGGCCACGCCGAGCAACGCCAGGCCCGCGCAGACCACGCCAACGGCCGCCCACTCCACCGATGACAGCCGTGTCGAGAGCACCCAGGCGGCCAAGATCGCGGTGACCGCGAGCGAAGCGGCGATCGCTGCGGCGACGACGTAAATCGGTAGTAGGCGTAGTGCCGCCACCTGTAGCACGAAACCGAGGCTGTCAAGCCCAAGGCCCACCAGGTAGCGCCACTGCCGCAGCGCTCGCAACAGTAAGGCGGCGTCAACTCCAGAGTCGCCGCTACCGGCATCCACCGAGCGCGTCGCCGCAGCCTGCAACACCGTCGCAGCGCCGTAACACACCGTGGTACCCAATGCGAGCAGTAAGCCAATCAGCACACTCGGAAACCTATTTCTCCGCCGAGTCTTTCGCTGATTCGGAGGCACTGGAGTCGTTGCGCTCGGGCAGCAGGGCCTCCAGCGCACGACCGGTGATTCGCCGGAACGCACGCCGGGGCCGGCTGGCGTCGAGGATAGCGACCTCCAACGTCGACACCCCCAAGCTGGGCTCATCGCCCCCGTTGGTTCTGCCGGCCTGCAGCGCTTCCACCGCGATTCGCACCGAGTCCGCCAAATTGGCGTTCTCGGCGTAGGACTCCTTGAGCGCGGTGGCGATCGGCTCCGTCGTCCCCCCCATCACCACGAAGTGCGGCTCGTCGGCGATCGACCCGTCGTAGGTGATCCGATACAGCTCAGGCGGTTTGGTCTCGCCATAGTGCGCGACTTCAGCCACACACAGCTCGACCTCGTAGGGCTTGGCCTGCTCGGTGAAGATGGAGCCCAGCGTCTGCGCGTAAACATTGGCCAGCTGCCGACCGGTGACGTCACGACGGTCATAGGCGTAACCGCGGGTGTCGGCGAACTGAATCCCACCGCGGCGCAGATTGTCGAACTCGTTGAACCGGCCGACGGCAGCGAAGCCGACCCGGTCATAAAGCTCACTGACTTTTTGAAGCGACCGCGACGGGTTTTCCGCCACGAATAGCACGCCCCCGGCGTAGGCCAGCGTTACCACGCTACGACCCCGCGCGATGCCCTTTCGCGCGAGTTCGCTCCGTTCGCGCATCGCCTGCTCGGGCGAAATGAAGTAGGGAAAGCTCATGAATCACTCTTCGAGCGTTCCGCGTCCGGCCCGAAAGTATCAGCGCGGGAACGCCTTTCGATGACCTCCCGCGCCAGCTCGGCGATGCGATGCTCAGGAACGTTGGTCGCGCCGTCGGCGCCAACGGTCACCGCGGTCGGATAGATTCCGCGCACCAGATCGGGGCCACCGGTGGCCGAATCGTCGTCGGCGGCGTCGTAGAGCGCCTCGACAGCGACCCGAAGCGCGGAATCAGAATCGGTCACCTGCGAATACAGCTTCTTGATCGACGATTTGGCGAAGATCGAGCCCGAACCGACCGACTGGTAGCCCTCCTCCTCCAGGTTCCAACCGCCGGCAGCGTCGAACGAGACGATGCGGCCCGCCTTCTCCGGATCGGGATCGTCGATGTCGAAGCCGACGAGCAGCGGCAGCGCTACCAGACCCTGCAGCGCGGCAGCGAGGTTGCCGCGGACCATGATCGCGAGCCGGTTCACCTTCCCGGCAAAGGTCAGCGGCACCCCTTCCAGCTTCTCGTAGTGCTCGAGTTCGACGGCGTAGAGGCGGGCGAATTCCACCGCGATGGCTGCGGTGCCGGCGATTCCGGTCGCGGTGTAGTCGTCGGTGATGTAGACCTTCTGCACATCCCGTCCAGCAATCATGTTGCCCTGGGTGGAGCGCCGGTCTCCGGCGAGGACGACGCCGCCGGGGTGCTTCAACGCGACAATGGTCGTCCCATGCGGTAGCTGAGCACTGGTGCCGCCGGGTTGTGCGCTACCGAAGCCCGTCGGCAGCAATTCTGGGGCCTCACGACGCAAAAGGTCAGCGAACGAGGAAAGGCCGAACGAGGAAGTTCCGGGAAGTGCTGAGTTGGTGACCAGGCGATTGCCAGACGGCCAGGTCACTGGCCGCCCTTTTGGACGTATGCGCGGACGAAGTCTTCGGCGTTCTCTTCCAGAACATCGTCGATCTCGTCGAGCAAATCGTCGGTCTCCTCGGTCAGCTTCTCGCGACGCTCTTGACCCGCGGCCGTGCTGGCGGTGAGGTCGTCGTCATCGCCGCCACCACCGCCGCGCTTGGTCTGCTCCTGAGCCATCGCTGCCTCCTGCATCGTCATCGGCCGTGCTCAACCCGACCTTCGGTTTCTCCACCCTACCGGTCGATACCCCGCTGTTGCCCGGTTAAAGATCCTCAGGTGGTCAGTTGTTCCACCAGCTCGACTGCGCTGTTTACCGAATCCAGCAGGGCGCCGACGTGCGCTTTGCTGCCGCGCAGCGGCTCCAGCGTCGGAATACGCACCAGCGAGTCGCCGCCGAGGTCGAAAATCACCGAGTCCCAGCTGGCCGCGGCGATGTCTGCGCCGAATCGGCGCAAGCATTCGCCACGGAAGTAGGCCCGGGTGTCGGTGGGTGGGTTGTCCACCGCGTTGATCACCTGTTGTTCGGTCACCAGTCGCTTCATCGAGCCACGAGCGACCAGTCGGTTGTACAGCCCCTTGTCCAGCCGGACATCGGAATACTGCAAATCGACCAGGTGCAGTCGCGGCGCAGACCAGCTCAGGTTCTCCCGGTGCCGGAAACCCTCCAGCAGGCGCAGCTTGGCCGGCCAGTCCAGCAGCTCGGCACACTCCATCGGGTCGCGCTCGAGCTGATCGAGCACGTGCGCCCAGGTCTCCACGACGTCGGCCGCCCGCGCGTCGTGGTCGCGGCCGTCGACCAGCTTCGCCACCCTGTCCAGATAGATCCGCTGCAGCGCCAGGCCGGTCAGTTCGCGGCCGTCGGCCAGGGCGACGGTGGCCCGCAGCGACGGGTCGCGGCTGATCGCGTGCACGGCGTGTACGGGTCGGGCCAGCGCCAGATCGGTGAGGTCGATTCCGTGTGCCGGGCCCTCTTCGATCAGGTCGAGCACCAAGGCCGTCGAGCCCAGCTTCAGATACGTCGAGGTCTCGGCCAGGTTGGCGTCACCGATGATGACGTGCAACCGCCGATAGCGGTCGGCGTCGGCGTGCGGTTCGTCACGGGTGTTGATGATGCCGCGCTTCAGCGTGGTCTCCAGCCCGACCTCGACCTCGATGTAGTCCGCACGCTGGGACAGTTGGAAGCCCGGCTCGTCGCCGGCGGGCCCGATCCCGACCCGGCCCGACCCGGTGACCACCTGCCGGGAGACCAGGAACGGGGTCAGCCCGGCGATGACGGCCGAGAACGGCGTTTGCCGGCTCATCAGATAGTTCTCGTGCGAGCCGTAGGAGGCGCCCTTGCCGTCCACGTTGTTCTTGTACAGCTGCAGCTTGGCGGCCCCTGGCACGCTGGCCACGTGCCGGGCAGCGGCTTCCATCACCCGCTCGCCGGCCTTGTCCCAGATCACCGCGTCCAGCGGGTCGGTGCATTCCGGCGCGGAGTATTCGGGGTGCGCATGGTCGACGTAGAGACGCGCGCCGTTAGTCAAGATCATGTTGGCGGCGCCGACCTCGTCGGCGTCGACGACCGGCGGCGGGCCCGCCGAACGGCTCAGGTCGAATCCCCTGGCGTCACGCAGCGGCGATTCCACCTCGTAGTCCCACCGGGTGCGCTTAGCGCGCTGGATACCCGCGGCGGCGGCATAGGCCAGCACTGCCTGCGTCGAGGTCAGGATCGGGTTCGCGGTCGGGTCCGACGGCGACGAAATGCCGTACTCGACCTCCGTCCCGATAATCCGTTGCATACCTAAAGCCTAGGCGCGCCAACGATGCGGGCCGTGCGCGGCCCGTGGGGCCCCCGCGCAGCCAGGGAGTGGGGCTATCCGCGTCCAGCCATTGACGCAGGTGACCTGAGTGATTACCTTCACCTGGTGTCCGCCGAACCCATCACTGGCTTGTCCGGCAAACGCTACGGCGAAGTGCTGCTGGTGACGCCCGGCGAGGCGGGTCCACAGGCCACCGTCTACAACAGTTTCCCGCTCAACGATTGTCCGGCCGATTTGTGGTCGGCGCTCGACGCGCAGGCCATCGCGACCGAAAACGGCGCCGCCACGGCCCTGCTCAACGGACCGCGCTACTGGCTGATGAACGCCATCGAAAAGGCGCCCCAAGGACCGAAGATCATCAAAAACTTCGGCGGCATCGACATGCAACTGCAAGCCACGGTCTTGCTGACAGCGATGAACCCTGCGCCCTACACCGCAAACCAGGTCAACCGCCACACCGTGTTCACCTTTGACGCCGGAGAAGAGGTTTACGAACTGCAAGACGCCGCTTTCCGGCGTTGGGTGATGCAGACCTGGAGCCAGATCGTCGATCCCAACCTGTCGCGGGCCGACCTGCCCGGGCTCGGCGAGCGGCTGAACTTGCCGGACGGGTGGAAATACCAATCACGAGTGCTAGACAGCCCGTTGCGCATTGATACCAGTACCCACGCTGCGCAGGTTCTGCAGGACGACCTGACAAACAGCTATTCGTTGGTGACCGGCTGAGGTTGCCGGTCGACCGCGCCGAAACGTAAACGACTGCGCCTGCACCCGGCGTGTCGTGTGCGTAGTTTACGTGTCGGCGCGGCCGGAGGCCGTTGCCGCTACAGGTACTGGCCGAGGTTGGACTCGGTGTCGATCGCCCGCGACGCGCTCGAACTCTTGCCGGTGACCAGCGTGCGGATGTAGACGATCCGCTCACCCTTCTTGCCCGAAATCCGTGCCCAGTCATCGGGATTGGTGGTGTTCGGCAGGTCCTCGTTCTCGGCGAACTCGTCGACGATGGAATCGAGCAGATGCTGGATCCGCAGACCCGGCTGACCAGTTTCCAGCACCGACTTGATGGCGTTCTTTTTCGCCCGGTCGACTACGTTCTGGATCATCGCGCCGGAGTTGAAGTCCTTGAAGTACATGACTTCCTTGTCGCCGTTGGCGTAAGTGACCTCCAGGAACCGGTTCTCGTCGATCTCGGCGTACATCCGGTCGACAACCTTCTCGATCATCGCCTTAATGCACGCCGCACGGTCGCCGTCGAACTCGGCGATGTCGTCGGCGTGCACTGGCAGTGACTCGGTGAGGTACTTGGAGAAGATGTCCTGCGCCGACTCGGCATCCGGGCGCTCGATCTTGATCTTGACGTCGAGGCGGCCCGGACGCAGGATCGCCGGGTCGATCATGTCCTCACGGTTGGAAGCGCCGATCACGATGACGTTCTCCAGACCCTCGACGCCGTCGATCTCGCTGAGCAACTGGGGCACCACAGTGGTCTCCACGTCCGACGAGACACCGGTGCCGCGGGTACGGAAGATCGAGTCCATCTCGTCGAAGAACACGATCACCGGAGTGCCTTCAGACGCCTTCTCTCGGGCCCGCTGGAAGATCAATCGGATGTGCCGTTCGGTTTCACCGACGAACTTGTTCAGCAGCTCGGGGCCTTTGATATTGAGGAAGTATGACTTGGCCTCGCGTGCGTCGTCGCCGCGAACCTCGGCCATCTTCTTGGCCAGCGAGTTGGCAACGGCCTTGGCGATCAACGTTTTACCGCAGCCGGGCGGGCCGTAGAGCAACACACCTTTGGGCGGACGCAACGCGTATTCCCGGTACAGCTCCTTGTGTAGGAACGGCAGCTCGACGGCGTCGCGGATCTGCTCGATCTGCCGGCCGAGTCCGCCGATGTCGTCGTAGGTGACGTTCGGGACCTCTTCCAGCACCAAGTCCTCGACTTCGGCCTTCGGGATGCGCTCGAACGCGTAACCGGCCTTGGTGTCGACCAGCAGCGAGTCGCCGGGACGCAGCTTGCGAGGCCGCAGGTCGTCGTTGAGAGCATCGGGGTGGCCGTCGGGCAGATCCTCAGCAACCAGCGGCTCGGCGAGCCACACGATGCGTTCCTCGTCGGCGTGCCCGACGACCAGAGCGCGGTGACCGTCGTTAAGGATCTCACGCAACGTGGAAATCTCGCCGACCGATTCGTAGGCGCTGGCCTCGACGACAGTTAAAGCCTCGTTGAGGCGAACTGTCTGTCCCTTCCTCAAGGACTTGACGTCGATGTTGGGTGAGCAGGTAAGGCGCATCTTGCGTCCGGACGTGAAGACGTCGATGGTGTCGTCGTCATGCATGGCCAACAACACGCCGTAGCCGCTCGGCGGCTGCCCCAGCCGGTCGACCTCCTCACGCAGCGCCAGCAGTTGCTGCCGGGCTTCCTTGAGCGTTTCCATCAACTTGGAATTGCGTGCGGCAAGCGAATCGATTCGGGCCTCTAGCTGGTGCACGTCACGGGGACTGCGCGCCGCGCTTGGCGTTCCGATGGCAGTGTCGAGTTGCTCACGCAGTATCGCCGCCTCGCGCCGAAGTTCTTCCAACTCGGCGGCGTCCTCGCTGGACAGGTCGGGCTCGCGAGGGCTACCGAACGCTTCACGCTCTGACTCACCCATGGTGCGCTCCTTTCCCGCTCCGGCAGTTGGTGCGGCGGATACATCAAAGCTACCGGCGATTTCCGATTCATGCGGGATCTCCAAATAGTGCACACTGGCACCAGCGTTAACATCATGTTGAGTCGTGTTAATTGAGAGGACATCTGTGACCGTGAAATCCCTAGCCACAGGCGTGGCGGCGGTGGCCGCGATCGGTGCGGCGGCCGTTGGTGTGACTTCCGGTGTGATCTTCGATGCATCGGTTGGCGCCGTGTCGCCTCAGGTTCAGCCAGTCGTCTTCGGCGCGCCTGTTCCGCTGGACCCGGGTGTGGATGTGCCGACCGCCGACCAGCTGCTCACCGTCCTCAATAGCCTGCAGGACCCCAGCGTGCCGTTCGCCAGCAAGGGCAACCTGGTTGAGGGCGGCGTCGGCGGCGTCGAAGGTCACGTCGCCGACAAGAAGCTGCAGAAAGCCGCCGCCAAGGGCAGCCTGCCGCTGACGTTTAACATCACGAACATCCAGCCCTCGGGCCCGGGCGCAGCCTCGGCCAATATCACTGCGACGGGCCCGCACCTGACCCCGACGACCGAGAACATCACCTTCGTTGACCAGGGCGGCTGGAAGCTGTCGCGCACCTCGGCGATGACGCTGATCCAGTCGGTGCAGTCGGCGGGCGGCTGACCGCTGCTGGATGGACCGACATCGCAGTGCATTCCTGAGCGCCGCCACGATTGTGGCGGCGCTCGGGCTCTCGGGGTGTTCCGCCGATGAGCATCCTGCTTCGCCGGAGACCGAGCCGCCGCAGACGGCTGCCCTGCTGACGTCGACGGCGGTTGCGCAGACCGCTCCGCTGCCGCCCGGCGAGGCGTTGGCCCGGGTGCTCTACCAGCTGGCCGACCCTGCGGTGCCCGGCACTGCGAAGCTGAACCTGGTCGAAGGTGCTACTCCGGACAGTGCTGCCGTCTTCGACCAGTTCGCGGCCGCGCTGCTCAACGGTGGCTTCGCACCAGTGATGGTGGATGTGCGAAACGTCGCCTGGTCAGATCGCGAGCCGGCCGACGTGGTGGCCGACGTCAACGTCAGCTCAGCGAATCGCGGGGCCGCCAGATTTTCCTTTCCGATGGAATTCAAGCCCTACCAGGGTGGCTGGCAACTGTCGGCTCGAACCGCTGAAGTGCTATTGGCTTTCAGCACTGCCCAACCCGCACCGCCCACGTCGCCTGGCCGCTGAACTCCGCTATGTGGATCGGCTGGCTGGAGTTCGATGTGCTGCTCGGTGACGTGCACTCACTGAAGCAAAAGCGCTCGGTGGTGCGCCCGGTGGTGGCCGAGTTGCAGCGCAAGTTCGGCGTGTCGGCCGCCGAGACGGGATCGCACGAGCTTTACCGACGCGCGGGCATCGGGGTGGCGATGGCCTCTGCCGACCGTCGCCACGCCATCGATGTGCTCGACGCGGCCGAGCGCTTGGTGGCCGGGCACCCGGAGTTCGAACTGCTGTCGGTGCGCCGCGGAATCCAGCGCAACGATGACTAATCGGGCCTAGCGCTTGCGGCGCAGCGGGGTGGGGGTGACGGCGCCCGGAGCCAGCCGACGCGCGCAGACCAGAAACCCGGTGTGGCCGCGCATGTTGTGCTGCGGGCGCACGGCCAACCCGACGACGTTCCAGCCGCGTTGCAGCGTCTCCCAGGCCCGCGGCTCGGTCCAGCACTGCTGCTCGCGCAGCGCTTCTACGGTTTTCGACAGCTGAGTGACGGTGGCCAAGTAGATGATCAGCACACCACCGGCGACGAGGACCCGCGAGACGGTGTCGAGCACCTCCCACGGCGCCAGCATGTCGAGCACCACCCGGTCGACCGAGCCGGCGGCCAGGTCGGTATCGGTGACGTCGCTGACGACCAACTGCCAGTTGGCGGGGACGCCGCCGACGAACGCCTGCACATTGCGGCGAGCGTGTTCGGCGTGGTCGGCACGCACCTCGTAGGAGATCACCTGCCCGTCCGGCCCGACCGCACGCAGCAGCGAACAGGTCAGCCCCCCGGAACCGGCACCGGCTTCCAGCACCTGGGCGCCCGGGAAGATGTCGCCCTCGAGCACGATCTGCGCGGCGTCCTTGGGATAAATCAACTGGGCGCCGCGAGGCATGGACATCACGTAGTCCACCAGTAGTGGGCGCAACGCCAAAAACGGGTCGCCGTTTGCCGATTTGATCACGCTGCCTTCCGGCAGCCCGATCACCGTGTCGTGCACAATCGCACCTCGGTGGGTGTGGAATTCGCCGCCCGCGCTGAGCAGCATCGTGTAATGCCGACCCTTGGCGTCGGTGAGCTGGACACGATCACCGACGGCGAACGGCCCGCTTGCAGACACAGCTATCTAGCCTGCCAGCAGACGCGCCGAGAAAGGTGCGCGGGGTTGTCTGACCTCGCCCCTAGGCTGCGGATATGAGCGACAAGCCAGGCAAGTCTCGGCCCGCCTTGTCACCGTCGCGAGCCGCCGATTTCAAACAATGCCCGTTGCTCTACCGCTACCGGGCCATCGACCGACTTCCTGAGCCGCCGTCCACTGCGCAACTGCGGGGCTCGGTGGTGCATGCCGCCCTGGAGCGGCTCTACAACCTGCCGGCGACCCAACGCGGACCGCAGACCGCCGATGCCCTGGTCGGCCCAGCATGGGAGCAGGTACTGGGCGACGAGCCCGGCCTGGTCGCCGAGTTGGACGCCGAGCAGCTGACCCAACTTCTCGACGAAGCGCGCGCGTTGCTGTCCGGCTACTACCGCTTGGAAGACCCAACCCGGTTTGACCCCCAAAGTTGCGAGCAGCGCATCGAGGTCGAACTCGCCGACGGCACGCTGCTGCGCGGGATCATTGACCGCATCGATGTCGCCCCCAGCGGCGAGTTGCGGGTGGTGGACTACAAGACCGGCAAGGCGCCACCGGAAGCTCGGGCCCTCGCCGAGTTCAAGGCCATGTTCCAGATGAAGTTCTACGCGGTCGCGTTACTGCGCTCGCGCGGCGTGTTGCCGACGCGGCTGCGGCTGATCTACCTGGCGGATGGCCAGCTGCTGGACTACTCCCCCGACGAAGACGAGCTGCTGCGCTTCGAGAAGACACTGATGGCGATCTGGCGGGCCATTCAATCTGCCGGTGCGACAGGCGATTTCAGGCCGAGGCCGTCGCGGCTGTGCGACTGGTGTCCGCATCATGCGCACTGCCCGGTCTTCGGCGGCACACCGCCGCCGTACCCCGGCTGGCCGCAGCACCCCGACGAGGGCGGGGCGGACGCTGTGCTCCAGACCGCTGACCCGGCGGCCTAATCGTCTTTCGGTCGCGGAGCGGCCTGGAAAAGACGGCCCAATTTGTAGGGAAAACCCTGATTGCAACGACGGCGTCGTTGCCTAATGTCAATTTGGCAGTTAACGACGACGTTTTCGGGCCGTACTACAAAGGAATTCCGATGAGCAGAGCGCGCCGCACCCGCACAGCTATTACCCGAGCCGCTGCATTGGGCGCGGCAACCGGACTGGGCGCACTGGCTTTGGCAAGTCCAGCCGCCGCCGCAACTATCACCAAGCACCTGGCGGTGGACTGCCCGCCGCCGTTCAGCCAGACCTGCGCGCCGCGGGACGGCGTCTCTGTCACCACCACCGAGCCGCGGGTGATCATCAGCTTCGTCGCGGATCCAAACCCGCCCGCGTGCGCTCCCGGGCTCGTCACGTTCTATGTCGACGGTCAACCCGATAGACCGTCGCGGGTGGATCCAGGTCAGACGGTCTGGCTTGTGAGACCCAATGTGGCGCCGGGAACGCACGTGATCGAGGCGCAGATGACGGGAGTCTTGGGTGGCTGCAATACAGGCGCGATGAGCGGGTGGTCGGGCACCCTAAACGTCGAGACTGACGCCGACGCCGCAAATGACAAGAGCGCGCCTGGTGCGTCGTAGCCTTCGTGGTGTTCCTCGGTAGGGATTTTCCGCAGCAGCACTGAGGGCGCGGGGCGATATCTCCCTTCGACCGCCCAATTTGTAGGGAAAACCCTGATTGCAGCCGCGGCATCGTTTCCTAAGGTAAAGGTTGGCAGTTAACGACGACGTTTTCGGGCCGTACTACAAAGGAATTCCGATGAGCAGAGCGCGCCGCACCCGCACAGCTATTACCCGAGCCGCTGCATTGGGCGCGGCAACCGGACTGGGCGCAGTGGCTTTGGCAAGTCCAGCCGCCGCCGCAACTATCACCAAGCACCTGGCGGTGGACTGCCCTCAGCCCTACAGCCAGACCTGCACGCCACGCCAAGGTGCAACCATCACGTCATCAGGCCCGTACTTGCTCATTGAATTCACCCCGGATCCAAACCCGCCGGCATGCGCTCCGGCTGAGGCCTCGGTCTACCTTGACGGCGCAGCGGTCGGCCAGTATATGGTGCAGCCGCAGCGGCCAGGAAGTGGAGATGAGCCGGCGTTCTGGGACGCGCACCGCGACATGAAACCGGGAACCCACCAGGTCGACATTCAGATGACGGGAGTTGTGGGGGGCTGCAACACAGGCTCGATGAGCGGGTGGTCCGGCACCCTCCGCGTCGAGACTGACGCCGATGCCCTAAACGACCCCGGCGCTCCGTTTAAAGACTTTCCTCCCCCGGCGGTTCCACCAGGTCAATCACCGGGAGCGTCAGCGCCTCCGCAGCCGGGCAGTTCCGAACCTCGGTGAAAACCGAAGACCAACACCTGCACCGGAACCAACACCTACTGCAGCGGCGACATCTCCTGCAGCATCGTGGGTATCAGCTCGCTGACCGTCGGGTGGATGTGCATCGTGCGCGACAGCGTTGTGTAGGGAGCTTTGGCTGACATCACATCCAGAATGGCGTGGATGGCCTCGTCGCCGCCGACACCGAGGATGGCCGCTCCCAGGATCTGCTCGGTTTTGGCGTCGACTACAACCTTCATAAAGCCTTCTGTCTCACCCTTTTCCACCGCCCGGCCAACCCTGGTCATGGGCCGCTGACCGACCAGCGCGGGCCGCCCCGACGCCCGCACCTGCTCGACGGTCATTCCGGCTCGACCCAGCGGCGGGTCGATGTAGAGGGCATAGGTGGGAATGCGGTCGCTGACCCGGCGTGGATCATTGTCGAGCAAGTTGGCCGCGACAATCTCGAAATCGTTGTAGGAGGTGTGGGTAAACGCTCCCTTGCCGTTGCAATCACCCATCGCCCAAATGTGCTCGACGCTGGTCTTCAGCTCGTCATCGACGGTGATATATCCGCGCCCGTCGGTTTGGACACCGGCATGCGCGAGGCCGAGATCATCGGTGTTGGGTCGCCGACCGACGGCCAGGAGCAGATGACTGCCGGGGATCGGCGCCGCACCGGCCCGTGGGGTAACTTCGAACCCATTGTCCTGCTTGGCTATCCGGATATCAGCAGCGTCGAGGATTATGTCGATGCCCTCGTTCTGCAGGATTTCTTTGATTGTCGCGGAGACGTCTTCGTCTTCGCGGGAGGCCAGCCGCGGTCCTTTTTCGACGACGGTCACCCGGGCGCCGAAGCGCCGGTACATTTGGGCGAACTCGAGCGCGATGTAGCTACCACCAATGATGACGAGATGCTCGGGCACGGTGTCGAGTTCGAGGATCGACACATTAGTGAGGAAGTCGATGTCCGCGAGCCCGGGAATGTCGGGTACCACCGCCCGGCCGCCGACGTTGAGGAAGATGCGCTCGGCTTGCAGCGTCTCGTCACCGACCACCACGGTGTGCGGATCGGTGAACCGGGCGTGGCCGCGAATGACGGTGCAGCCGTCCATGCCGTTCAACCAGTCTTCGACACCCTTGCGGTCGCCCAGCATGATGTCGTCCTTGCGCGCCTTCACTTTCGCCATGTCGACACTGACCGCCCCGGTGCCGACACCGAAGTCGGCGCCGCGGCGGGCCAGGTGCGCGGCATGTGCGCTGGCCACCAACGTCTTCGTCGGGATGCATCCGTTGTTGACGCAGGTGCCGCCGATCAGCTTGCGCTCCACCACGGCAACGGTCTGGTCAGCTGCGGTCAACCGGCCCGCCAATGAGGGGCCGGCCTGGCCGGCGCCTACCACGATCGCGTCGAAACGCCTTGTCACAGAGCAGCTGTTACTGCGACGATCGCGAATCCGCCGAGCACCGCGACGGCATCCTCAAGCAGGGCGACCGGCAGGTCGTGGCCGTGCGACGCGACCAGGCGGCTGCGCGCCTGGTAGCCGCCCAGGGTGCCCAGCACGGCGCCGACGATCCCTGCTCCCAGCGCGCTCCAGGTGTAGCCCCAGGCGGAGCCGAGGACAGCACCCGCGAACGCGCCCAACACGATCCGGGCACCAAACGACGGCGGCGCAGTGCGGGCCGGTGTCTTGGGCAGCTTGTCGAGTACGAGCTCGCCAAGCGCGAGGACGGTGAAGATGATGACCGTGATCAGGTAGCCGACCCAGGCAGCCCAATGCCCGTTCAGGTTGATCCACTTCAGAAACGCAGCCCAGGCGACGACCGCCGGGGCTGTCAGGGAACGCAGCCCGGCGATGAACCCGATACCCAGAGCTAGCAGCAGAACATAGAAATGTGTCACGGCATTTTCCTCCGGTCTCCTCCAGCGCTGGACTCTAACCGGACGCTAACACAGCAAAGCCGCCTGCACCGCCGCATTCAAGATCAGAAACGGCAGAACCGGATGTCGGAGGCCAGGATCGCTTTCGCGCCCAGAGCCGCCAGCTCGTCCATGATCTCGTTGACGCCCCGACGCGGCACCAGAGCGCGCACCGCCACCCAATCAGGGTTGGCGAGCGGGGCGATTGTCGGTGACTCCAAGCCCGGCGTGATGGCCGTGGCGTCGTCGAGTGCCGAACGCGGACAGTCGTAGTCCAACATCAAGTACTGCTGACCGAACACCACGCCCTGTACTCGCGCGACCAGCTGGTCACGCGCGGAGGGCTCGTTGTCTCCCGCGTCCGGGTCGACCTGCTCGATGAGCACCGCCTCCGAATCGCACAGTGTTTCACCGAAGGCGACCAGGTTGTGCAGGTTCAACGTACGACCCGAACCCACCACGTCGGCAATCGCATCGGCCACCCCGAGCTGCACGGAGATCTCCACGGCGCCGTCGAGCCGGATCACGGTTGCCTGGATTCCCCGTGCGGCTAAATCCTTTTGCACGAGATTTGGATATGCGGTGGCGATTCGACGGCCGGCCAGGTCGTCGATTGTCCAGTCGCGTCCGGCCGGTGCGGCATAACGAAAGCTGGATGATCCGAAGCCGAGTGCCAGTCGTTCGCGCACCGGCGCACCGGACTCACGCGCCAAATCCCGTCCGGTTATTCCGAAGTCGAGCTCCCCCGACCCGACATAAATAGCAATGTCTTTGGGCCGCAGAAAAAAGAACTCGACCTGGTTGTGGGGGTCGATGACGGTCAAGTCTTTCGGGTCGGTGCGGCGGCGGTATCCGGCCTCGGCGAGAATCTCGATGGCCGGCTCGCTCAGCGCCCCCTTGTTGGGAACTGCCACCCGCAGTCTCGTGGAGCCGTTTCGACGAAGCGATGTCATCACAATTTCCGGTACACGTCATCGAGCGTCAGCCCGCGGGCGATCATCAGCACCTGCGTCCAGTACAGCAACTGGCTGATCTCCTCGGCCAGGGCGTCGTCAGGTTCGTGCTCGGCCGCCAACCACACCTCACCGGCCTCCTCCAAGACCTTCTTGCCCACCGCGTGCACCCCACCGTCTAGCGCGGCCACCGTGCCGCTACCCGGCGGGCGGGTGCGGGCACGCTCGCCAAGCTCGGCAAATAGTTCCTCGAAGGTCTTCACGGCCAGCGATTGTTTCATGGGCGGCTAAGCAAAGTCACGGCGGTTTCGCCTGTCTAATGCACTCTCACACCGCGAGCGTGTACAGAATGACGGTCTTCACGGCATGTCGACGCACAAACACGCCCGGTCGCGGCAGGAACGCTGAGGACACCTCGTCGGACATGTCTTCCAAAGACACCCCGTTGGTTTCTCGGACCCATCGCCACACGAAGAAGAACGACAGCACCGCACACGTCGTGTAAAAGCCGTATGCGAAGCCCAGCGCGTGCCGCGCCGCCGGAAAGCTCACGGCGATCGTCCAGTTGGCCATCCACTGCACGCCCGACGCCAATCCGAGCGCGGCAGACCGGATGCGATTGGGAAACATTTCGCCTAGCAGCACCCACAGCACGGGTCCCCATGAGACGCCGAACGCGATGACGAACAGGTTGGCGGCGGCCAGCGCGATCGCCCCGGAGACTATGTCGAGGTCCGGCCGGCCGTTGAGGGTCGATGCGCTGGTGAAAACGACGGTCAACGTCGCCAGCGTCAAAGCCATGCCCGCTGATCCGGCCAAAAGCAGCCGCCTGCGGCCGAGCCGGTCGATCAGTGCGATCGCCACCAAAGTGATCAAGACATTCACCCCGGTGGTGACCAGCGCGATGGTGAACGACGACTTCTCGCCGAAGCCCACTGTCTCCCAAAGTACATCCGAGTAGTAGAAGATCACATTGATACCAACGAACTGCTGAAAGATCGCCAGTCCCAAGCCCACCCACACGATGCTGTGCAGCCCGCCGGTCGGCTTACGCAGATCGCGCCAGGACGGTGGGTTCTCCTGTTCCAGCGTTTCCGCGATCCGGCTTATCGTGGGCTCGACATCGCTGTCACCGAGCAGCGTGGAAAGCACCCGGCGAGCCTGCATAACTCGTTGTCTTGCAACAAGGTAACGCGGTGACTCCGGAATGGTGAAAATCAACGCGAAATAGACAAGCGCCGGAATAACCTCACTGAGGTAGGTCCAGCGCCAGGCGGCCAGGCCCAGCCACAGCCGACCGCTAGAACCTCCCGCGAGATGAAACGGCAGCCACGTCAATGCCAGTGACCCGAAAATGCCGCATACGATGGCGAGCTGCTGCAGCGAGCCGAGCCGGCCGCGGAACCGCGGCGGCGAGATTTCGGCGATGTACGCCGGAGCCGCGACCGATCCGAAACCGATGCCGATGCCGCCGATGGTGTGGAAGATGATGAATAGCCAAATGCTGCTCGCCAACCCGGCCCCGAGCCCGCAGACAAAAAAGCATGCCGCCGCAAGCCTCATCATCGCCAGTCGGCCCATCCGGTCTGCGACCCGTCCAGCGAACACCGCTCCCGCAGCGGCACCCATCAGCGCCGCGGCCGCGGCGGAACCCAAGACCGCGTTGCCGAGGTGAAAGTCGGCCTGCAACGCCTTGACGGCGCGGTTGGTCACCGAGATGTCGTAGCCGAAGAACAGCCCACCGATCGCAGCCACCGACGCGAAGGGGACAGCGCTGCGGGCGGAGGACGCATCCCCAGCGGGATCGTCGTCAACCACAGGCTGTCCTTCTGTCACGATCGGCGTGGGCGCGTCCCATTCACCACGTTACGGTGTGGCATGAAGTTCTCCGAGATTGAGGTCACCGTCGACGGCGACCGGGCGGGTATCACGCTGAACCGACCGGGCAAGCTGAACCCGCTCAGCACCACGACCCTGAACGAGCTGGTGGAAGCCGCGCGAGAACTCGACACCCGGTCAGGCATCAAGGTCGTCGTGGTGGCAGGAAGAGGCCGAGCGTTCAGCGCTGGAGCAGATCTGGCGTCTTTCGCATCGGTGGCAGAGGATGGTCCGACACCGCGCGAGGCGGCCGACGCCGGACGACGGATGGCCGACACGATTGAAGCAATGGGGGCGGTGACGATCGCCAAAATCCACGGCCACTGTGTCGGCGGTGCGGTCGTGCTGGCCGCGGCCTGCGACTTGCGCATCGCGGCGGACGACACTCGGTTCTCGATTCCCGAGGTCGACTTGGGTATCCCGCTGGCCTGGGGAGGCATCCCCCGGCTGGCGCGAGAGATCGGCCCAGCCCGAACCAAAGAGCTGGTGATGACCTGCCGCCCCTTTGGTGCCGCCGAAGCGTTGTCGATGGGCTTTCTGAATCGGGTGGTTCCCGCGCCCAGCCTCGACGACGCAGTCGACGAGTTGGTCGGTCTGCTGGTCGACAAATCGTCGCTCACCCTGACTGCCACAAAGCTCCACACCAATGCGGTGACCGAAGGAATGGTCGGTACTGCCCGCGCGTGGAACGATGCCGACTCACTGGTCACCGCGCTGCATGATCCCGAGTCGCGCGCCGCTGGGGCGGCCTACCTGAAGCGCTTGGGCAGTTAGTGAGAAGCAAGTCAGACGTTGAAGTACTTGGCTTCCGGGTGGTGCAGGACGAACGCGTCGGTGGACTGCTCGGGATGCAGTTGCATCTCCTCGGACAGCGTGACGCCGATGCGCTCCGGCTCCAGCAGAGCCATCATCTTGGCCCGGTCCTCCAGGTTCGGGCACGCGCCGTAGCCGAACGAGTAACGCGCACCGCGGTAGCCGAGCTTGAAGTAGTCCTCGACCGACTGCGGATCCTCGGCCGACATCGCCCGGTCGCCGGAGAACTTCAGCTCCTCGCGAATCCGGCGGTGCCAGTACTCGGCCAGCGCCTCGGTGAGCTGCACGCCGATGCCGTGCACCTCGAGGTAGTCGCGGTAGGAGTCGGCGGCGAACAGCTCGTTGGCGAAATCGGCGATCGGCTGGCCCATCGTCACCAGCTGGAACGGCAGCACGTCCACCTGACCAGCTCGCTCGGCCGATTTCCCGCGACCGGATGAAATCGGCGATGCACAAGAACCGGCCACGCTGCTGGCGCGGGAAGGTGAACCGGAACCGTTCGTTCGCATCGGGTTTGCGGCTCGGTGAGCACGATGACGTCGTCGCCTTCCGAGACCGCCGGGAAATAGCCGTACACCACCGCGGCGTGGGCCAGCACGCCGTCGGTGGACAGCCGGTCCAGCCAGTACCGCAGCCGCGGCCGGCCCTCGGTCTCCACCAGTTCCTCGTACGACGGCCCCTCGCCACCACGGACTCCGCGCAGACCCCACTGACCCAGGAACAGCGCACGCTCGTCGAGCAGGCCGGTGTAGTCGGCCAACGCCAAGCCCTTGACGATCCGGGACCCCCAGAACGGCGGCGTCGGCACCTCGACGTCGGCTGCAACGTCGGATCGCTCGGGCACCTCGACCGGCACCTCGGCCGCCTTGCGCTGTTCGGCGATGCGCTTGGAGCGTTCGTGGCGGGCCTTGCGCTCGGCTTCCTTCTCCCGGGCCGCGACCGCCTCTGGGCTGTCGACGTCTCGCGCCTCACCGCGCTTGACGCTCATGATGGTGTCCATCAGCTTCAGGCCCTCGAAAGCGTCTCGCGCATAGTGCACTTCGCCCTGGTAGATCTCGGCGAGGTCGTTCTCCACGTAGCTGCGGGTCAGCGCCGCGCCCGCCGAGCAGCACCGGGAATTTCTCGGACACCCCGCGGGTGTTCATCTCCTCGAGGTTTTCTTTCATCACCACGGTCGACTTCACCAGCAGGCCCGACATCCCGACCACGTCGGCGCTTTTGTCCTCGGCGACTTCGAGGATGGTGGCGATCGGCTGCTTGATGCCGATGTTGACCACCTCGTAGCCGTTGTTGCTCAGGATGATGTCGACCAGGTTCTTGCCGATGTCGTGCACGTCGCCCTTGACGGTGGCCAGCACGATGCGGCCCTTGCCTGGTCGTCGTCGGACTTCTCCATGTGCGGTTCCAGGTAGGCGACGGCGGTCTTCATCACCTCGGCCGACTGCAGCACGAACGGCAGCTGCATCTGCCCCGAACCGAACAGCTCACCGACCGTCTTCATACCGGCCAAAAGGTTCTCGTTGATGATCGCCAGCGGCGGCTTCTGCGTCATGGCCTCGTCGAGGTCGGCCTCCAGGCCGTTGCGCTCGCCGTCGACGATGCGCTGCGCGAGCCGCTCGAACAGCGGCAGCTTGGCCAGTTCGGCGGCGCGCGATTCCTTCGACGACGCCGCGGACACGCCCTCGAACAGCCGCATCAGCTCCTGCAGCGGGTCGTATCCGTCGCGGCGGCGGTCGTAGACCAGGTCCAGCGCCACCTCGCGCTGCTCTTCGGGAATCCGGTTCATCGGCAGGATCTTGGATGCGTGCACGATCGCCGAATCCAGATCCGGCTTCCTGGCATTCGTGCAGGAACACCGAGTTGAGCACTTGGCGCGCAGCGGGATTGAGCCCGAACGAGATGTTGGACAGCCCCAGGGTGGTTTGCACTGTCGGGGTGGCGCTTCTTCAGCTCGCGGATGGCCTCGATGGTTTCGATGCCGTCTTTGCGCGACTCTTCCTGACCGGTGGCGATGGTGAAGGTCAGGCATGTCGATGAGGATGGAGGATTCGTCGACACCCCAGTTGCCGGTGATGTCGTTGATCAGCCGCTCGGCGATCTCCACCTTCTTCTCCGCGGTGCGGGCCTGGCCCTCTTCGTCGATGGTCAGCGCCACCACCGCGGCGCCGTGCTCGGCGACCAGCTCCATGGTCTTGTGGAACCGCGACTCCGGACCGTCGCCGTCCTCGTAGTTCACCGAGTTGATCGCGCAGCGGCCACCCAGATGCTCCAAACCCGCTCGCAGCACCGGGGTTTCGGTGGAGTCGAGCATGATCGGCAGCGTCGACGCCGTGGCCAGCCGGCTGGCCAGCGCGGTCATGTCGGCTGCACCGTCGCGGCCGACGTAGTCCACACACAGATCCAGCAGGTGCGCGCCGTCGCGGGTCTGGTCCTTGGCGATGTCCAGGCACTTCTGGTAGTCCTCGGCGATCATCGCCTCGCGAAAAGCCTTGGAGCCGTTGGCGTTTGTCCGCTCGCCGATCACCAGCACCGAGGCGTCCTGCGCGAACGGGACCGCGGTGTACAGCGATGACACCGCCGGCTCGTAGCTTACCTGACGCTCGCCGCGTTGCGCGGTCCCGTCGTTGTACCTGGCCACCACGTCGGCCACCTGCCGGATGTGTTCCGGCGTCGTGCCGCAGCAGCCACCGACCAGCGAAAGCCCGAACTCGGCGATGAACGCGTTCAGCGCCTCGGCCAATTCGTCGGGTTGCAGCGGGTATTCAGCGCCGTTGGCACCTAGCACCGGCAGGCCCGCGTTTGGCATCACCGACACCGGGATGCGGGCGTGCCGCGACAGGTAGCGCAGGTGCTCACTCATCTCGGCGGGTCCGGTCGCGCAGTTCAGCCCGATCATGTCGACGCCGAGCGGCTCGACGGCCGTCAGCGCCGCTCCGATCTCGCTGCCCAGCAGCATCGTGCCGGTGGTCTCCACCGTGACGTGGGTGAACACCGGAATGCTGCGGCCGAATTTCGTCATCGCCCGCCGCGAGCCCAGCACCGCGGCCTTGAGCTGCAGCAGGTCCTGGCAGGTCTCGATCAGAATGGCATCGGCGCCGGCTTCGAGCATGCCGAGCGCAGCCTCGGAATAGGCGTCGCGAATGACGTGGTACTCGGTGTGGCCGAGGGTCGGCAGCTTGGTGCCCGGCCCCATCGAGCCCAGCACGTAGCGCCGACGCTCCGGTGTGCTCATCTCGTCGGCGACACCGCGCGCGATCGCGGTGCCTTTGTGGGACAGGTCTCGGATCTTGTCGGCGATGTCGTAGTCGCCGAGGTTGGACAGGTTGCAGCCGAAGGTGTTGGTCTCCACGGCGTCGGCGCCGGCCTCGAAATAGGCGCGGTGAATGGTCTCCAACACATCGGGACGGGTCTCGTTGAGGATTTCGTTGCAGCCCTCGAGCCCGCGGAAGTCGTCGAGTGTGAGATCGGCTGCCTGCAACTGGGTGCCCATCGCACCGTCGCCCACCAGGACGCGCTGCGACAAAGCCTCGAGTAGGTCAGTGTCGTAGGCGTGGTCTTTAGGGGAAGTCATCGCCATAAGCATAGCTGACCTATGGAAATGCACGGTCGCTCTGCACACCCGCATCTGCGGTCAGGCCTTACGCTGAATCTGTGACCTCGCCGGATGTCAGCGCTTCGCTACCCGAACTGCACAACACGATCGTTGTGGCGGCGTTCGAGGGGTGGAACGACGCCGGGGACGCGGCCAGCGACGCCCTCGAGCACCTGGACGCCATCTGGGAAGCCGATCCGATCGTCGAGATCGATGACGAGGCTTACTACGACTATCAGGTGAATCGTCCGGTCATCCGGCAGGTGGACGGTGTGACGCGGGAACTGGTGTGGCCGTCGATGCGGATCTCGCACTGCCGGCCGCCGGGCAGCGACCGCGACATCGTGCTGATGCACGGCGTGGAGCCGAATATGCGTTGGCGCACATTCTGCGCCGAGCTACTGGCCGTCGCCGACAAACTCAACGTGGACACCGTGGTGATTCTCGGCGCGCTGTTGGCCGACACGCCGCACACCCGACCGGTACCGGTCTCCGGGGCGGCCTACTCCCCGGAGTCGGCGCGACACTTCGGGCTGCAGGAAACCCGCTACGAAGGGCCGACGGGCATTGCCGGCGTGTTCCAGGACGCCTGCGTGGCGGCGGGCATACCGGCCGTGACGTTCTGGGCGGCGGTTCCGCATTACGTGTCACAGCCACCCAATCCGAAGGCGACGGTGGCGCTACTGCGCCGCGTCGAGGATGTCCTCGACATTGAGGTGCCGCTGGCCGACCTGCCGGTGCAGGCCGAGGAGTGGGAGCAGGCGGTCACCGAGATGACTGCCGAGGACGACGAAATCTCCGAATACGTACAGTCATTGGAAGAACGCGGCGACGCCGAGGTCGACATGAACGATGCGCTGGGCAAGATCGACGGCGACGCGCTGGCCGCCGAGTTCGAGCGCTATCTGCGTCGCCGCCGGCCGGGATTCGGGCGCTAGCCGCTCAACAGCATCGTTCTCCGGGTTCCTCACCAATGCGACCCGGCCTCCAAAGCCAGCGAGCGCGCAGCTTCCACCAGCGTTGCTGCGCGCCGGCGGATACGACTGTCGCCGAGGTACTGCGACACGTACGCAGTTCGGCGTCTGGGCGGTTGGTGCGACAAGCCACGGGCGACACGTTGCTGTGAAGAGGCGGAAGGGTTTCCTCCGGGGGCGATCGATGATCGTGTGCACACGTCAAAACTTCGCCAAACTATCGCGCTCTTAAGTGTATTGCTTCCGTCCCGTGTGATAGGAGCTGCCTAAAACAACCCGCGGACCTGCTAGCGTCGCTCAAAGACGGCAGCCGCTGGGCTTGAGGTCGTCGCCGTCTAGGATTGGATTAGCTGGAGGTGTCCAAAGATGGCCACGCTATCGTTGACTAGATTTGCTGTCGGGGTTGGCGGCCTGGCATTGTCGTTGACCGCTGGGGTCGGGGTGGCGGCCGCCGATCCGGATCTAGGTCCGATCGTCAACACAACCTGCAATTACGGGCAGGTGATGTCGGCGCTGCAGGCGGCAAATCCCCAAGCCGCCGCGCAATTCAACTCTTCGCCGGAGAGCGTATCCTTTTTGCGTCAGTTCCTCGCCTCGCCGCCGAGTCGGCGCCAGGCGATGGCTCAGATGTTGGCGAGCCAGCCAGGGGCTGAGCAGCAGTTTGGACTTGTCCAGCAGGTCTTCAGCACCTGCAACAACTACTGAGCAGATTGGGCACGAGCTTCTTGCTTTCGCCCATCCCGATATCGGACTCCAGCACTCGGTGTTCCTGCCGAAGCGGTTCGTCTAGTGGTACCCGGGTAGACCGGCACGCGCCACCTCCCACGCGGTACTGCCTAAGCGTCCAAGCGGGCGAACTGATCCTGCCGGTACTGCTCGACACAGGCCGCTCGTCTCACCTTTGCCACTTGTCGTGACCGGAATCGAACCAGGTTCTACCACAACGAGATCCGCGACGCCCAGGCCGTGCGAATTTGATATCGCCGAGGTGACGTCACCCTTGATGACGTCAAACTTGTGCATCACCTCTTCATCGGAGTCACCCCGCTTCTTGACTTCGATGATCACTTCCACCGAAAGTACTTTCGGTCTCGTTCGGTTTCCGCCAATAGCACATCGCGACGTTGTCGCCGTGTACCCAAATCTCACCGACGGTTCTCGCCGGACACTCGACACGTGTCTCGGGATCAACCAAGCGGTCATCGGTGAGCCCGGCATCCCGTGGCTGACCAGCGGTGTACCAGCTCCACTTTCGCAGCGCTTCGCGTTGCCGGCGGTCAGCTTCTCGGAGTCGAAACGCACGATAGCCGGGGGTTGAGACCTTCTGCAGGCAGACAGCACTCACTCGGCGCATGTGCGCCTCGCCCGAGCTCGAGCGGCCGTCACGCCAGTCGGCGCCAGGTGCTGGTCGATCGTGTAGCCGAAGTCGGGGTCCTCCACCGCGTCCCGCGATTGCCGCGGGCATAGCCGGTGTCGGTGACGGTCCCGCGCGCGAGGGATCGGGTCGTGTTTGCAGGCGGCGATGCGGATGGCGTGATCCGATCTCAGGATTCCTCATCACGTCGAGTTGGCTCAGCAACCCGCGGCTCCGCAATATTTCGTCACTCGAGGTCTTCGCGCACTAGGGACCGATTTGCGTTATGCGCCGAGTGCGTAACCGGTGCTCGGCAGCATGCGCTGTAGTGCCAAATATCTTTGACTGACTGTACTCCGAACGAGCGACGTCTCGGTGTCCTTCAAGTTCCTACCGCGCCGAACAATCTCGAGGCCGCCGCTGTGTTGCCCGCGCGGCCGCGGGCTACGGCCGGGACACACTCTCGTCGGATCGATCGCCTGCTCACGCGGGCGTCATCTGGCGTGCTACACCGGGCGCCGTTGAGATCGTCCCCTTAGCCATAGACGGCCACAGAAGCGGCCCGGATTCAACCGCTACTTCGCCGCGGCGCCCTGATTGACGATGGCCTCGAAACGCTTTTCCCAGCGAAGGTAGTTACCGGCCATGGAGCCGAGCACGATGAGCGGCGCGGTCGCCCAGGTCAACACCGCGTTCAGCATATTCGCCGGGAAGCGCATCGGCCGCATGATATCGACAAAAAGGATCACCCGTACCCCGTCCGTCCGGTTCCAAGCCTCGTGCTCGAAGGTGTCATCGAAGATCATCACCCGGCCCTCCTGCCAATGACGGGTCTGCGACCCGACTCGGATGGCACACATCTCGGCTGGCTCGGGAATGAGCAGCCCGAGATGGAGGCGGAGCACGCCCTTCCAGGGACCACGATGTGGCGGCAGGTGCTTGCCGGGCGCGAGGATGGAAAAGAACGCGGTCTTCATGCCCGGCATCTTCTTGAGGAGCTTGGTTGTTTCCGGACAGCGGCGGCAATTCCGCAGCGCCTTGAGACCGTAGGCGTAGAAGAAGAACGTTTTCCAGCCGTCGTCTTGGGTGAGCGCCTTCTGGGCCGTCTGGAGTTCCTGGAAGTTCGGCATGGACGCCGCGTAGGGTAGAAGCGCATCGAGTTCGGCACGGACCTTCCGCCAATCAGCCTCGACCGCCGCGACCCAGGCAAAGTCCTTGGGATCGAAAAACTCTTTGTCGCCGCACGTCGAGGCCCGCCCAAGGTAGTTTTCAAGCCTATAGAACAGGTTTTGTATGAGTTGGTAGAGCCAAATGCGCGTTCGAAGAAAGAATCCCTGCGTCTGCGTCTCGCTCACCACAACGCGACCCATCAAATCCCTCTCGACTTTTTGCATGGAGCCCAGCCCGTCTGATGTTTGTCTAATGCCGCTTGTGTTGATGGTCAGACATTACCTGGGACACCTGCGGGTGCGAGCGGGAATCGAGAAAGTCGAGCTTGGGCTGGCAAAGTTTCCCGACGGCACGATACCCGACGATCGACCTGCTAAGTCTCGCGATGCTAATGCTGGCGGAGCGACCGGACTTGCAAGAGCAGCTGCGCGAGGACCGCTCAAAGATCCCCGCGTTCATTGAAGAGATGCTGCGCATCGAAAGCCCGATCAAATCGAATTTCCGCATGGCGCGGCGTACCACCAGGATCGGCGACGTCGATGTGCGAGCCGGTACCAGCGTACTCGTGATGAACGGTGCTGCAAATCGCGATCCGCGACGGTTCGAGGAGCCCAGCGAATTCCGCCTCGGCCGCCCAAACATATGAGCCCTCGTCGTCGGCGAGAACGCCATCACGAGTGGGGCGCCTACCTCGACTATGTCCGCAACCCCGATAATGGCTACCGCAGCATTCCCCATTCGACCCGCGCCGCGGTAATGTCGGTTCCTAGGGTCTAACTCGCGCGACACCCAACCGCATCGTCCTGTGCTTGAGCTTGCCGTCCAGCCGGCACCCACCCTCGACCACAGCTAACTTTTTGGAGTTCTTCGTGGCTACACTCATCGGCGCTTTCCCGCTCATCAGCACGCTGCGCGACGCGGTGTTCCTCTCTGCAACCGTCAGCGAGATCGAAAAACTGACACCAAGGATGCGCCGCATCCGGTTCAGCGGCCCGCGACTGCAGGGACTGACCTGGACGCCAGGTCAGCAGGTCCGGCTGAAGGTCGAGAGCCTGCGTGAATCCTGGTCAAGGATGCACCCATACCCCGTGCTACGCACGTACTCCATCTACAATGCCGACCCCGACCTCGGCACACTCGACATCGTGATGGTCGACCACGACGGTGACCCGAAGGCCGCGACACCCGCCAGACGCTGGGCGACAGCCACCTCCATCGGAGATCACGCCCATATCACCCGGCCCCAGGGCAATCTCGTCATACACAACGACGCGCTCTACCACGTGTTGGCCGGCGAAGAAACCGCGTCGGTCGCGTTCGCCGCGATGCTCCGATCTATGCACCCAACCGCCGAAGTCTACGGAGTGACCGAGGCCGCGACCGACACCGACCACCTTCCCCTGGCCCGACCCCTAACCCAGGTCGAGCGCGGTGACGCCCCAGCCGCGAACTCTGCCGTGCTCGCCGACGCCCTGCGCAGCCTCCCACTGCCCGACTATCCCGGCATCGCGTACCTCGCCGGTGAGGCCCGCACCATACAAACCTTACGCAAAATATTGATCACCGAACGCGGCTGGGACCGGCGCCAAATACGCACCAAACCCTTTTGGACTCCCGGCCGCACCGGCATGGAATAATTATCAATTCAACTGCGCGGCGCTCCCCGATCAGGGCAGCGTCAGCGCCGGCGTGCCGTGGCGCTGCTGCGAGCGACAATGGACCACGATCAGGTCGTTTTGTTTCGACCACCACCTGCTTACGGATGTCCTTGCCGACGGTCGACCGCAAGCGCCACCAGGCCATCAGCCGCACCAAAACCCGGTCTCATGACCAAGCTCAACTGCGAAGAATGCGATCTTCGTTTATTAATCGTCTGACCACGACTCGACGGTGATTGGCGGGTTCTAGCCTATGTGGTCGTTAGTTAAACCCGTTGTAGCACAAGCAAAAACAGGCCGGCTCGGGCAGCTGCGAGATGTGCCTCGGTGCTCCGCGCTCGCCGATCCGCGGTGCTGTCAGGTCGTTCTGTCGGCCAGCTCGATCCGTCACGTCCTGCGAGTGCTGCGGCCCGCGCTGCAGGATGCCGTCGACGAGGAGCTGCTCAGTCGAAATGTGGCGCGGCTGGTTCAGCTGCGGGTGAACGACGATCGCAAGGTTCGAAGCTTCACTCGCGAGGCGCTTTGCTTTCTCGATGCTGCCGAACAACACCGGCTGTATGCACTCTGGGCAGTCGCGCTGGCGATGGGACTGCGGCGCGGTGAGGCGCTCGGGCTCGCGTGGGTCGACGTCGATCTCGAAGCGGGCCGAATGACGGTCTGCGCTGTGGCCGGGACTGACGGGCGCCGAGATCCTTGAGCTGCTTGGCTGCGTGGGCCTCGGTGTCGACGCGGCCTACCGCGACGAGTTGGTCGACCGCGATTTCGGGCGGCTATTTGCCTGCATCTGCTGAGCGTGATCACTTAGCATTTGTACAGCAACGCGAGGGAGGCGAAGTGAGCGGACTCGAGAACCTCGACTTCTTCACCGAGAAGTCGCTCGTCGATGACCCCTACGACTACTACGACGCGATCCGTCGTTGCCCAGTATGGCGTGAGCCGGCGCACGGCGTGGTGATGGTGTCGGGGTACGACGAGGCCGTCGCCGTGCAACGCGACCCCAACCAGACCTTCTCGGTATGCAATATAGTCAGCGGACCATGGTCGGGGATTCCGACCAAAACCGACAGCGATGACATCTCGGATCTGATCGAGCGGCACCGCCAGAAGGTTACCTTCGGCGACTACTTCATAACGTTTGATCCTCCGAAGCACACCGCACACCGCGCGCTGTTGAGCCGGTTGTTTACGCCGAGGCAGCTCAAGAACAACGAGGACTTCCTGTGGCGTCTTGCCGACGAGCAGCTCAACCGCTTCATCGCGGAGGGCAAGTGCGAGATCGTCGTTGACTACAATTTTCCGTTCACGCTCGACGCGATTACCGACCTGCTGGACGTACCCGAGGCCGACCGTGAGCGATTCCGCCGCGCTGCGACAGCCAGCAGGCTCGAAGGCGAACGCAGCGGCTTCGTGGGCGTGAAAGAGGAGTGGTTCGTCGAGTACATCGAGGATCGGCGGCGCAATCCGCGCGACGATGTCCTCACCGAGCTTGCGCTGGCAAAGTTTCCCGACGGCACGATACCCGACGCGATTGACGTTGCCCGCGTTGCCACGTTCATGTTCGCCGCCGGCCACGGCACGACGATCGACCTGCTAAGTCTCGCGATGCTAATGCTGGCGGAGCGACCGGACTTGCAAGAGCAGCTGCGCGAGGACCGCTCAAAGATCCCCGCGTTCATTGAAGAGATGCTGCGCATCGAAAGCCCGATCAAATCGAATTTCCGCATGGCGCGGCGTACCACCAGGATCGGCGACGTCGATGTGCGAGCCGGTACCAGCGTACTCGTGATGAACGGTGCTGCAAACCGCGATCCGCGACGGTTCGAGGAGCCCAGCGAATTCCGCCTCGGCCGCCCAAACATATTGCAACACATCGCATTCGGCCGTGGTATTCACACGTGTCCGGGCGCCCCAATTGCGCGCGCTGAAGTGCGGGTGAGCTTGGAACGAATCCTTGACCGGATGGCCGACATTCGGCTTTCAGAGGCCCAGCACGGTCCGGCAGGCGCTCGTCGGCTCAAATGGGACAGCACCCTTCTGTTCCGGCGCCTCAAGGAATTGCACCTCGAGTTCACTCCGGTTCAGTGAGCCGTTCCATTGCTAAGACCGACGGGGTGAGCCGCAGCCGCTAATCGGTGATGTCCCAGGTGTCGTCGTCAGGTCTGGCCATACGAGAACCAATGCAGGCAGTGCCATAGCGGGCCCCCTGTAGCCGTTCGCCCGCCGTCCTTGAGGCGGGCCACCGTTTTACGCGACACCTTTCCCCGGCTCCGTAGGTCGGCCGGGATACGCGGTGTGCCGGTCATGCGCTCGGCGATCTCTGCGGGTCGAACAACGCGATGGGGTGGTTGGTGGCCCGATCGATGGCCAGGTCGGCAAGGATCTCGCCGACCACCGGAACGAATTTGAAGCCGTGCCCGGAGAATCCGCACGCCATGATGACGTCGGCGCATTGCGGGTGGCGCCCGATCACGAAGTGCCGGTCGGGTGTATTGGAGTACATGCAGGTCGCCGCGTGCAGGCACTGGCCAGCCAGCGCCGGCAACAACTCAGCGACCCGCGCCCTAATCTCGCTGATTTCCCGCTCGTGCACCACCCGGTCGATGGTGTCCGGCGTACAGGCGATCCCGTTGCGGGCGAAGCCGACTTTCACACCGCCCCGCGGTCCGTCGATCGCCGGTAAGCCGTATATGTGTATGCCCGAGGCGTTCTCGTGGATGAAGATGGGGTGATACTCGAACCCCGAAACACCGCCGATCGGGTCCAGCCAGTACATCACCTGACGTTCCACCGTGATGGGAACACCGAACTCACCCAGCACCTGCGGGGCCCAGGCGCCCGGGCAGATCACCACCTGCCCAGCGGTGTAAGACCCACGACCCGTAATGACCCGCATCCCCGCGGCGGTCTGGTTCCAATCCAGCACGGGTTCACCAAATCGCAGTGTGGCCCCCGCTTTTTCGGCGATTTCAAGGTGTGCGCGCACGGTCAGCTCCGGTCGCGCGAACCCGGCTTGGGCGTCGTAGAGCGCGATATCTTCGGGGCGGGGGGTGAAGTTCGGGAACCGGGCGGTGATCTCGGCGGCGTCGAGCAACTCATGCGGCAGATTCCATTGGCGGCTGGCATGCAGGCTACCGGATACGATCAGGCAGTCCGGTGGCCCGATGAAAAGGCCCCCGGTGAGTCGGTACACGTCGCGTTGAGAGTCGGCAGCCAGCTTCTCCCACAGCTCGTAGGCGCGCAGCAACAGCGGAACATAACCGGGGTCCTCGAAATAAGCTTGGCGGATGATCCGAGACCCGCCGTGGCTGGATCCCTTGTCGTGGGCGGGCTCATGCCGCTCCAGGCCGAGCACCCGCCGTCCTCGGGCCGCCAGATGATAAGCGGCCGCACTTCCCACACCGCCCAATCCCACCACGATGACGTCGTAACCCGTTGTTGTGCTGACCATGTCGAGTTACCTCCGGGTCGGGGCCAGTCTAGGATCGGCGACAGCGCTGGTCATAACGGTGCTCCTCGTCGCCCTTGTATGTGTGCACCTGGCAGCGGGCAGCCGTATGCCAGTTCGTAGAGGGCGTGGCGGTCAGGCCGCCCCTTTCTAACGTCGGCGAAAGCGTCCGTTTGCGGTATATACAAACCGTGGGAGGCAGTCTGACGCGGCAACCTTGGCGTCTAGTTTCGGCGCGCCGTTGCTGGCACGGGTCGCCCGCGGCCGGCTGCTCTACGCTACTTGTAGAAGCCCGAGCGTGAGACCTCCAGCAGTTCGCACATCCGCTTGATAGGAGACCAAAAACACCTACGGCACCGGCAATTTCCTGCTGCTCGATCCGTCGAGAAGATAGTCCGGCAGGGGAAGCTTCAAAAGAACAAACAGACAAGGGCCAGCAGAGTAATGTCCCGGCCATGTGGGGTCCATTGCTGGGCTTGGGGGTTTTTATAACACTCAATCCGGTGCGTATCGGCATCGTCCTTCTCGTGGTGTCCCGGCCACGGCCCGTGCCAAACCTGCTCGTCTACTGGCTCGGCTGCTTGACGGCGAGTGTTATCTACCTGCTGATTCCGCTGACCGTGCTGCACGTCGCACCAGCGTTTACTTCTTTTACGAAAGATTTGAATACGCCGGGCACGTTCGCGTACTCCATCGCCCGGCACATTGAAATCGGCATAGGGGTGCTCGCGCTATCGGTCGCCGCGCTGATGGCAGTGCGCTTCTCGGTGCGTCGGCGGGCGCCCCTGCCGGCACCGTGCGGCAATACGTCGACGCTAGTGCTGGACTCGAATCCACCGACTGCAATCTCGCGGCTGCAGGTCCGCGCGCACGATGCGGCGACCGAGAGCGGATCTGCAATCCGGCGGCTCCTTGGCCGTATCCACAATGCGTGGGAAAACGGATCCTTGTGGGTCGCGCTGCTGATCGGCGTCGCAATGGCGCCGTCACTCGAGGTGCTTGCACTTGTAGTCGCCATCATCCTGGCCTCGGGAGCCGCGATGGGCACGCAGGTTAGCGCTGCCATCGCGTTCGTCGTCCTGACGCTTGCGGTTGAGGAGATCATCCTCGCCAGCTATCTGGTCACGCCAGGAAAAACCCAAGTGTTAGTGCAACGGCTGCACGACTGGGGGCTGGCTCACCAGCGGAAGATCCTGGTAGCCGTGGTCGCACTGATGGGGATCTCGCTGGCGGCCAACGGCATGGGCAGCATCTGAGCTGGCGGCCAAGAGGCCGGCTGGCTTGTGCGGCCCCCGTTCCGGGCTAAAAGTGGCGAGGTGGTCGATCTTCTTGCGCGAGTTCACCTTCGGCCACGCCAACCAGCTCGCCGCCGTGGGTCGTGCGCACCTGGCCGCACCGGGGCAGCGCACATCGCTACTGCCCTGCATGGAGACCACGTGTTGTTGAACATTCGCCCGGCCGCCAGTTCATCGAGCGAATCTGCGGCGTGTAGGAACCTGCATCGTCACCCACCGAGGCCCCACCTCCGCTCACCGACACGACCCCACCCACCGCGATAACGCTCACCACGGGTGCACTCTCATTTCCGACGAGCCAACAAACGTTGCAGCCCCTGCCACGCTCACGGCATAGTCGGAAACCACGGCGCTTCGCGCGGAACGCCCGCACGATTTGTAGCCCCAAGCGGGGCGCCACCTGGACGGCCTGTATCCAGCCACAGCCGGAATCATCGATTATCGCGACAGTCACCAGTGTCATGTCCTGCGTCAAAGTCGTCGGCTTGTAGTTCGATCGGCTCGCCATGCGGTGTGCGGTTCGCCGCGTGTTGCCATGCATCACGCCAGCGCCTTGTCTCGGCCGAGCCGATGCCTTCGCGCGCCAACAGGTCTTCGAGTGCACCAAGCCAGTGGCGGTAGTAGGTATCGCCGACGTCGGGGTCACCAGCTGCCTCTGCCGCCTTGATACGGGTGGCCAGTGCGTCGGCCCACTCGGCCCAGGTGTATAAGCCGCGCTCGTGCAACGAAACTACCATCGCGAAAGCCCTTGCCTCCCAAGGCTCTGCGAATACCGGCTCGTCGCCGCCGGCGGCCCCGCGAAACCATGCGGGCTGATTCATGCTGATTCCAAGTACGGTTCCCATGCGTCGATCGACACCGTCAGGCCCGGCTCAGCGTCCGGCCACAGCTGGGTGCCGCGGAACACCACCGTGTAGAGCCACTGCGGCTGTTCTCCGTGGCCACTGGCATTCGCATCGGCGAAGACGTGCATCCCATGCACGCGTTCAATCACCGCGGGCTTGCCCTGCGCATACCTGGGTAGGCGCGTGTGATGCGGGGCGGGTCCGGTAATCGTGCGCACGCGCTGACCGACGGCGAACCGCGGCCCCTTGGTTGCGAGCCGCTCGGCGGGCGCGCCGTGAGCCTGCAGCGTCGTCACATCGCGCGCATGCACCACGCGGGGCAACGCAAGCGGCGGGTGGAGCGACCGGCCGGCGGCCACTTCGTCGGCGGAGACCAACCCACGCTCCTCGAGCTGCTTGAGCAGCGCGCCGAACCAGATTTCGTAGTAGCTGCGTTGGTCGTAGTCCGGCAGAGTTTCGCGTGCGGAACGTGTCATGTCAAGATTCCAGACCCCAGCGGCCCCCATCGCCAGCTGAAGCGCGAACACACGCGGCTCCCAGGCCACGTGCCACGGCTTGTACTTGGACTCGAGTTTGATCGGACCGTACCCGAGCTGGCCGCCCAGATCGGCGTGCGTGACGTAATCGTCGCTATCCATGGGTCGACACCCCTGGCCTGCGGGGTAGCCCGGTGCCGATCATCGAATCGCGTGTCACCAACGCGGTGAGCTCCTCTTCGTTGAGGTATTCACTTCCGAGCGGCCGGATGGGCACCACGAGATAACGGACTTCGGCCGTCGAATCCCAGACACGGATGTCTGTGTCTGACGGCAGGATCACGCCGAACTCGGCCAGCACACCACGCGGGTCACGCACCGCGCGAGACCGGTACTGCGCGCTCTTGTACCACGTCGGGGGCAGGCCCAACACCGCCCATGGGTAGCAGCTGCACAGCGTGCAGACCACCAAATTGTGTCGCTGAGGCGTGTTCTCCACAGCGATCATGTGCTCGCTCTGCCGGCCGGTGTAGCCCAGCCACGCGATCGCGGCAGTGGCGTCGCTCAGCAACCAGTCGCGGTAGCGCGCATCAACCCACGCCCGCGCGACCACACGCGCACCGTTGCGGGGACCAATGCGTGTCTCATAGGTGTCGATGAGCTCGTCTAGTGCCGCCGGATCGACGTAGCCCTTGTCGACGAGCACGCTTTCCAGCGCCCTCACCCGCAGGTCCATCTCACCGATCTCGCTGAGGTGACCTGCGTCGACGCCGCGAGCACGGTCGTCGGGCTCACTCATGCTTCGAGGTTGCGGCTACGAAATGGACCCTCACAACGATGCCCGCAGTAGCGCACGGTGAGCAACTCGTTATAGACCAGCCTGGCGACAATCAACTCCACGAAGAAGTTCCGCCGCCCAGTCCCGTCGCCCTCCCGACCCGACCACGGCACAATGGAAAGCCGCAGAGCCTCAGGCGAATCGCCGCACGATTTACACCAGTCCACGGGCCGCGACGCATATCTTCGGTCGGCGCCAGGATGGGTGGCGGTCACGGTGCGCACATCCCGGCGCCAGGCGTGGATCGTGCCGCTCATGTCGTGGCCAGCAGAGGCTTGCTTGGCTGATTAGTCGAGCGAAGTTGTCGAGTTCGGATCATCCGGCGGGGCAGGCAAGCGGCTTTCAGGTGACAAACGGTGTGCAGGAGCATCACGCGGCAGGCATTCGCGAACCTGCAACGCCTTCTCGCCGCTGGGGAGATGCTCCAAGCCGGCGTCGAGTCATTCGACATGCCGACCAAGACCAATGCCGCCCCCTTGCGCAGTCAAGATGGAAGAGCCGTCGAACCGACTCGTTGTAACAGACCTCGCCGCAGCAGCTTTGCGGTACTCCCACTGCTCCCGATCGCGAATGTAGAGCGGTGATACGGCCTTCAACCCCGCGAGTTCAAATCCCCCGTTCCGAAGAGTAAATCGGACGTCCCCGCTGACGCGGTGAGCACTCATTTCGAGGAAGGACTGCAATGCCTTTCGGAGACTGCGGAACCATCGCCCCTCTACGGCCTCCATAATCAAAGCTTCGCCGAGAGTGCGCATCCAACGGAGGGTCTCCACCTCGACCGTCGCTGATGCGAGCTGAGCGAAAGCTTCAAGGATGAGTGCCGCAGCAGGTGCCTCGCGGACCTCAAGTACCTTCTCGCCACTTTCTAGATGCTCCAGGCTGCTGAACCGTCCGATACCGTAACGACCAACTTTGGCGTTGAGGCCGGAGATCAGTTCGACAAGATCAGTGACGGGTTCCGCGTCCACTGATACGACATGCCCTCTATCGAAGCGTAGCTCTATAACGCGACTCGCCGTTTCAGATGCGACAGACCATTGATACAGTTTTTGATCGATTTCGAATCCTTCGGGATCGTCCAGAGTTCCACTCTCGAACTCTCTGCACCACAAGTTGGTGTCGGTGCTGATCAACCGATTCGCGAAACCAGAGATTCCAAACGCCTCTTGGAGTTCTAAGCGCTTGAAGTCGCGGGATAGGGCATCGAACTCGTAGGGTGATCCGAAGTAATCTTCAAAACCCAGGTCGGAAATAGCACCGTTGAGCCTTCGCAAGCTATTTTGCGACTGATTGGCTGTGTGGAGCAGACACTTGGCACCGACTGATCGCGCGAACTCCACGCCGACTCGGGCAATCAATGGTCGTGACAACGATGCGCTAATGGGATGCTGACCGAGATATCTGCCGCCGGCAAGAATCGATGGGTACACGAACTCCTCGACGAATTCTTTTCTATAGTCGAGTCGGGTGATATCTACATCAAACTTGTCCGCGATGCATGAGAAATGTTGGATATCGAAGTCGTCCCCGACATCGACGGACAGTGCAACAAGATGCACGTCAAGTTTCGACAGCTGCGCCAAGAGATACGCACTGTCCAAGCCGCCCCCGCATAATGTCACGATAGTGTCATTGCGCCGACACAATTCCGCTATATCCGAAAAGGAGCGGACCTTCCTGTGATTCATGGAGTCAGATACCCTATTGGGCTGGTCGGCAGGAGTCACTGCTGTAGACCTCCGTTAGAACTTTGAGTTGTTGGCCATACAGGCTGAGCGATTCGGTACTCAGCATTTCTTGATGCGTACAGTCGATCGGGTAGCTGTTAATGTCGCCCGTAACATAAGGTCGCCAACTTTGCGTAGGAGACGAACTCCGATCGCCCTCATCCCCCACAGCAGAGAATATATCTATATCACCATTGAAAACACCGGGTTCGTGAGCTCGCGCCAACGCGATATTAGTTTCGTCGTTTCGAACAATCAAAGCGAGCAGCGGCTTGTATCGAGGAAAATCGACAATTCCTCGTTTGCGAAGTAGTTCTTCTACCCGCTCGTAGGTAAGCGGCTCACCCTGATCGGGACTATCTATACGATAGAACCGCAAAACTTCTTCTAGTGCCTCCTCGACTAAAATATCGTTGTTCGGGATGACGCTGCTTTCGATAATGGGTGAAGCGTCGACAAGGATAAGGTGTGCGATTAAGCATCCGCGTCGCTTCAGCTCGATGGCAATTTCATGGGCGACGACGCCTCCAAAAGACCAGCCGAGAAGGTTGTAGGGCCCGGTAGGATCAACCCCTTGGATCCGGTCGGCATAGGTTTTCGCCATATCGCGGATTGACACAGGTTCAGCCTCGCCATTTTGCGGGGTTTGTTGAATTCCAATGATCGGGCAGTCCAAGTAATTACCAAGAGCATGATACGGCCAGCTCAGCCCACCCGCGGGATGAATGCAGAACAGCGGAACACCGGTGCCCTCTTTGAGGAACTCAACAGGGACTACTTCCACCGCGCTGTCATGGCTGCCCAACCGCTGGCTCAGGCTTCTCACCGACGGCGCGTGGAATAATGTGCGCACCGCAAGGTTTGCGTCCAGGCTGGTGTTGATCGCGGCGATCAGGCGCATCGCCAACAGCGAATCCCCACCCAAATCGAAGAATGAGTCATCGACTCCGACCCGCTCGAGCCCGAGTACCTGGGCGTAGATGCTGGCCAGGATCTCCTCGGTGAGGGTGGCCGGGGCGCGATACCGATCGGTGTCCTGGTATTCGGGTGCCGGCAGGGCCCGGGTGTCCAGTTTGCCGTTGACTGTCAGCGGCAGCGTGTCGATCATTATCACCGCAGCCGGCACCATATACGCCGGGAGCCGCTCGGCCAGGACCGCACGCGCCTTGGCCGGGTCGGCGGTCCCGGTGACATAGCCGATCAGGCGCTTGTCGCCGGGGCGGTCCTCGCGGGCGATCACCACCGCCTGCTCCACCCCAGCCAGCCCGGCCAGTGCCGCGCGCACCTCACCCAGCTCGATGCGATAGCCGCGGATCTTGACCTGCTCATCAGCGCGCCCGACAAACTGCAGCTGCCCATCGGCGCGCCAACGCACCAGATCCCCGCTGCGATACATCCGCGCCCCCGGCCCCCCGAACGGGCTGGCCACAAACCGCGACCCGGTCAACCCCGCCCGGCGCCAATACCCACACCCCACCCCGGCACCGGCCACATACAACTCACCGACCGCCCCGACCGGCACCGGCCGCAACCAGCCATCCAGCACAAAAAACGCCGCCCCCGCCACCGGCGCACCGATCGGCGGCACCCCCGACCCCACCGCCAAGGGCGCACTCATCGACGTATACACCGTCGTCTCGGTGGGGCCATAGGCGTGGACCATCACCCGCCCGGGCGCCCACCGATCCACCACCTCAGCCGGACAAACCTCACTGGCGGCCACCAACGTCACCGAATCCAACCCCTGCAGTGACAACATCCCCACCGCCGACGGCGTCAGGATGAGCATGCTGACCTGTTCGCTGACTAACAACGCGTGCAGATCTTCCGGTGAGCGGCCCACCGACTCGGGCACTACCACCAGCCGCCCACCGCGTAAGAGCGCACCCCACATCTCCCACGCCGAGACATCGAAGGCCAAGGAATGCCACTGCGACCACACCTGTTCCGGCGCCAGCCAGGCGTCCAGTGACTCCAGCAGCTGGGTCAAATTTTGGTGGGTAATGGCCACCCCCTTGGGCACACCGGTGGTGCCCGAGGTGTAGATCAGGTAGGCAATGTCCTCGGGGGCCGACATCGGCACGTCCGTGCACGGGTAGCTGTCAATGCGGGGGTCGTCGACATCGATGACCGTCAGGTCGCACCCGTCTAGCCGCTCGGCCAGCTCGGTGGTGGTGATAGCGGCGATCGGCGCGGCGTCGGCAAGCATGAACCCGATCCGGGCCGCCGGCAGCGCCGGGTCGATGGGCAGATAGGCCGCCCCGGTCTTGAGCACCGCCAAAATCGCCACGACCGCCTCGGCGGAACGGTTGAACAGCAGCGCCACACACTGTCCCGGGCCCACCCCCTGGCCGGCCAGCAGGTGCGCCAACCGGTTGGCTGACTCCTCCAGCTCGCGATAGGTCATCGACCGCTCACCACAGCTGATCGCCACCGCCTCCGGCGTACGGGCCACCTGCGCGGCGAACAACTCCGGAATCGACACCGGGGTGCCCGCCGGCGCGCTCAACACCGCCCGGTTGCCCCACCCATCCAGCCGCGCGTGCTCAACCTCGTCCAGCAGATCCATCGACGACAACAACCGTGCGGGGTCGGCGGTGACCGCCATCAACACCCGCTGCAACCGCTCGATCAGCGCCTGGATGCTGTCCGCGTCGAACACATCGGTGCGAAACTCCACCGCCCCGCCAATCCCGGCGGGCTCACCGGCCTCGGTCCAGCGTTCGGCCAGGGAAAAGGTCAGGTCCATGCGGGCGGTGTGGGTGTCCGCCGGCAGCGGCGTGACCTGCAGAGCACCCAAGGCCAACCCGGCGGCGTTATTGTCCTCCCGGACGAAGTTCTGCCAGGCTAACGACACCTGCACCAGCGGGTGATGGGCCAACGATCGGGTGGGGTTGATCCGCTCCACCAACACCTCGAAGGGCACGTCTTGGTGCTCGTAGGCGGCAAGGCTGCGCCGTCGCACCTGGGCCAGCAGCTCGGCCACGGTGGGATCACCGGCCAGATCGACGCGCAGCACCAAGGTGTTGACGAAAAAACCCACGAGCCCATCGAGTGCGGGATCACCGCGCCCGGCGATCGCGAACCCCACCGCCACATCGGAACTGGCGCTGAGCTTGGCCAGCAGCACCGCCAGAGCGGCCTGAACCACCATGAATCCGGTCGCGTTGTGCTCTCGGCCCACCCGAACAACCCGCTGCTGCAGCTCCGCCGGCCAGTCCACGGCCACACTGGCGCCGCGGTAATCCGCCACCGGCGGGTAGGGCCGATCGGTGGGCAACGCCAACCGCTCGGGCAGCCCCGCCAGCTCCTGCCCCCAGAAACCCAGCTGCGCGGCGATGCGGCTATCGCTATCGGCCACATCACCCAGCTGCGCACGCTGCCACAGCGTGTAATCGGCATACTGCACCGCCAACGGCGCCCACCCGGGGGCCCGCCCCGCACACCGGCTGGCATACGCCACACCCAGATCATGCGCCAGCGGGGCGATCGACCAGCCGTCGGCGGCGATATGGTGCACGGTGGCCACCAGCACATGCTCGTCGTCGGCGAGGTGGAAAAGCCGTGCCCGCAACGGGATCTCGGTTGCCAAATCAAAACTGTGACCCGCCACCGTACCGATGGCCTCACCTAGCCGGGCCGCCGGCCAGCCGGTGGCATCAATGACCTGCCAACCAAAGTTGGCCCGCTCAACAGGGATAACCACCTGCTGGGGTATCCCCTCGGGCGCCGCAAACAGCGTCCGCAGGCTCTCCTGACGGTCCACCACATCGGCCAGCGCCGCCCCCAACGCCTCGACATCCAGCGCCCCGCTGATCCGAAAAGCGGTCGCCATGTTGTACACCGGTGAGGGCCCCTGCAACTGGTCAAGGAACCACAACCGCTGCTGGGCAAACGACAACGGCACCACCGCGGGCCGCTCAACCGCCACCAACGGCTCCCGCCGATCCGAACCCTCACCGATACGGGGCGCCAACTGGGCGACCGTGGGCGCCTCGAACACGGCGCGCACCGAAAGACCGGCATCCTGTGAGGTATTGATAGCCGCGATCAGGCGCATCGCCGACAGCGAATCCCCACCCAAATCGAAAAACGAATCGTCGACCCCGACCCGCTCGAGCCCGAGTACGTGGGCGTAGATGCCGGCCAGGATCTCCTCGGTGGGGGTACCCGGGGCGCGGTAGCGATCGCCCTCGGTGTATTCGGGTGCCGGCAGGGCCCGAGTGTCCAGTTTGCCGTTGACCGTCAGCGGCAGCGCCTCCAACACCACCACCGCCGCCGGGACCATATAGGCCGGGAGCCGCTCGGCCAGTACGGCACGCATCTCGGCGGGGTCTGCGGTGCCGGTGACATAGCCCACCAGGCGCTTGTCGCCGGGGCGGTCCTCGCGGGCGATCACCGCCGCCTGCGCCACCCCGTCCAGCCCGGCCATCGCCGCGCGGATTTCACCCAGCTCGATGCGATACCCGCGGATCTTGACCTGCCCATCGGCGCGTCCCAGATACCGCAGCTGCCCATCGGCCCCCCAACTCACGAGGTCCCCGGTGCGATACATCCGCGCCCCGGACTCCCCGAACGGGCACGCCACAAACCGCGACCCGGTCAACCCTGCGCGGCGCACATACCCGACCCCGACCCCGGCACCGGCCACATACAACTCCCCGACCACACCGGCCGGCACCGGTCGCAACCACTGATCCAGCACGAAGAAGGCCGCCCCCGGCACGGGCGAGCCGATCGCCACCACACCCAACCCC
This sequence comes from uncultured Actinomycetota bacterium, assembly GCA_963744835.1. Taxonomy (GTDB): domain Bacteria; phylum Actinomycetota; class Actinomycetes; order Mycobacteriales; family Mycobacteriaceae; genus Mycobacterium. Next base: position 770,028 of record CAVUVB010000002.1, on the reverse strand, counting down.
GCCGTCAGCGGCGCACTCAAGGCCACCCACATCGTCGTCTCGGTCGGGCCGTATTCATTGATCATCACGCGCCCGGGTGCCCACCGCTCCACCAGCTCGACCGGGCAGGCCTCGCCGCCCACCAGCAGGGCCACCGACTCCAACCCCTCCGGCGACAACGTCCCCACCGCAGAAGGGGTTTGACATAAGATGCTGACCTTTTCAGTGATCAGTAAGGCGTGGAAGTCTTCCGGCGAGGCCGCAACCGACTCGGGCACCACCACCAACCGCCCACCGTGCAGAAGGGCACCGTAGATCTCCCAGCCCGAGATGTCGAAGCTATAGGAGTGCCACTGCGACCACACCTGCCCGGGCGCCGCCAAACCCGGATCAAGAGACGCCAGCAGCTCGGTGACGTTGTGGTGGGTGATGGCCACGCCTTTGGGCACACCGGTGGTGCCCGAGGTGTAGATCAGGTAGGCAATGTCCTCGGGGGCCGGCACCGGCACGTCCGTGCACGGGTAGCTGTCAATGCGGGGGTCGTCGACATCGATGACCGTCAGGTCGCACCCGTCTAGCCGCTCGGCCAGCTCGGTGGTGGTGATCGCGGCGATCGGGGCGGCGTCGGCAAGCACGAATCCGATCCGCTCCGCCGGCAGCGCCGGGTCGATGGGCAGATAGGCCGCCCCGGTCTTGAGCACCGCCACAATCGCCACGACCGCCTCGGCGGAACGGTTGAACAGCAGCGCCACACACTGTCCCGGGCCCACCCCCTGGCCGGCCAGCAGGTGCGCCAACCGGTTGGCTGACTCCTCCAGCTCGCGATAGGTCATCGACCGCTCACCACAGCTGATCGCCACCGCCTCCGGCGTACGGGCCACCTGCGCGGCGAACAACTCCGGAATCGACACCGGGGTGCCCGCCGGCGCGCTCAACACCGCCCGGTTGCCCCACCCATCCAGCCGCGCGTGCTCACCCTCGTCGAGCAGATCCATCGACGACAACAACCGTGCGGGGTCGGCGGTGACCGCCACCAACACCAGCTCCAACCGCTCGATCAGCGTCTGGATGCTGTCCGCGTCGAACACATCGGTGCGAAACTCCACCGACCCGCCGATCCCGGCGGGCTCACCGGCCTGGTTCCAGCGTTCGCCCAACGAAAATGTCAGGTCCATGCGGGCGGTGTGGGTGTCCGCCGCCAGCGGCGTGACCTGCAGATCACCCAAGGCCAACCCGGCCGCTGAGGCATTGTCTAGGCCGGCGAAGTTCTGCCAGGCCAACACCACCTGCACCAGCGGCTGATGGGTCAGGCTTCGGGCGGGGTTGAGCCGCTCCACCAACACCTCAAAGGGCACATCCTGGTGCTCGAAGGCGGCCAGGCTGCGCCCTCGCACCTGAGCCAGCAATTCCGTGAAGGTGGGATCACCGGCCACCTCCACCCGCAACACCAAGGTGTTGACGAAAAAACCCACGAGCCCATCGAGTGCGGGATCACCACGCCCGGCGATCGCGAACCCCACCGCCACATCGGAACTGGCGCTGAGCTTGGCCAGCAACACCGCCAGAGCGGCCTGGATCACCATGAAGCTGGTCGCGTTGAGCTCGCGGGCCACACCGCGCACCCGCTGCTGCAGCTCCGCCGGCCAGTCCACGACCACACTGGCGCCGCGGTAATCCGCCACCGGCGGATAGGGCCGATCAGTGGGCAACGCCAACCGCTCAGGCAGCCCGGCCAGCTCCTGCTCCCAATAAGCCAGCTGCGCAGCGATCGGGCTGCCGCTGTCGGCCACATCACCCAGCTGCGCACGCTGCCACAGCGTGTAATCGGCATACTGCACCGGCAACGCCGCCCAACCAGGCGCTCGCCCCGCACACCGGCCGGCATAGGCGACCCCCAAATCACCCACCAGCGGGGACATCGACCCACCATCGGCGGCGATATGGTGCACCACGGCCACCAGCACGTGCTCGTCATCGGCGACGCGGAAAAGCCGCGCCCGCAACGGAATCTCGGCTGCCAAATCAAACGAGTGACGAACCGTGGCGTCGATGGCCTCCTCCAGCCGGCCTGCCGGCCACCCGGTGGCATCAATGACGTCCCACCCGAAGTCGGCTCGCTCGGCGGGCACCACCAGCTGTTGGGGTATCCCCTCGATCGCAGGGAAGAGGGTGCGCAGGCTCTCCTGGCGGGCTACCACATCGGCCAGCGCCACACCCAACGCCTCGGCATCCAGCCGCCCGCTCAGCCGCAACGCCGCCGCCATGTTGTAGATCGGTGAAGGCCCCAGCAACTGGTCGATAAACCACAACCGCTGCTGGGCAAACGACAACGGCACCACCGCGGGCCGCTCAACCGCCACCAACGGCTCCCGCCGACCCCCATCCCCACCGACACGGAGCGCCAACTGGGTAACCGTGGGCGCCTCGAACACGGTGCGCACCGAAAGACCGGCATCCAGACCAGTCTCGATCGCGGCGATCAGGCGCATCGCCAACAGCGAATCCCCACCCAAATCGAAGAATGAGTCGTCGACACCGACCTGGTCGATCCCCAGCACCTCGGCGAACACGCCGGCCAGGATCTCCTCGACCGGGCTAGCCGGAGCGCGATAACCGGCATTCTGGTACCCGGGTGCCGGCAGGGCGCGGGTATCGAGTTTGCCGTTGGCTGTCAGCGGCAGCGCCGCCAACACCACCACCGCGGCCGGCACCATATACTCCGGTAGCCGCTCGGCCAGCTGGCTGCGTATCTCGGCCGGGTCCGCTGTCCCGGTGACATAGCCCACCAGGCGCTTATCGCCGGGGCGGTCCTCGCGGGCGATCACCACCGCCTGCTCCACCCCATCCAGCGCGGTCAGTGCGGCCTGAATCTCCCCAAGTTCGATGCGATACCCGCGGATCTTGACCTGCTCATCGGCGCGGCCCAGATACCGCAGCTGCCCATCAGCGCCCCAACACACCAGATCCCCGGTGCGATACATACGTTGTCCCGGCACTCCCGCACCGCCGGACGGACACGCCACAAACCGCGACGCCGTCAACCCCGAGCGGCCCACATACCCGCACCCCACCCCGGCACCGGCCACATACAACTCCCCGACCACACCAGCGGGCACCGGGCACAACCAGCCATCGAGCACAAACAACGCCGCCCCCGACACCGGCGAGCCGATCGGCGGCACACCCGACCCCGTCGCCAGCGGCGCGCTGATCGCCACGCACATCGTGGTCTCGGTCGGGCCATAGGCATTGACCATCACCCGCCCCGGCGCCCACCGATCCACCACCTCGGCCGGGCAGGCCTCGCCGACCACCGCCAACGCCACCGACTCCAACCCCTCAGCCGGCAACGCCGCCACCGCCGACGGGGTTTGGGTCAACACGCTGACCTGTTCAGCGACCAGCACGCCGTGCAAGTCTTGCGGTGAGCGTGTCACCGACTCGGGCACCACCACCAGGCGCCCACCGCGCAACAGCGCACCAAAGATCTCCCACACCGACACGTCGAAAGCCAACGAATGACACAGCGCCCACACCCCCGCGTCCGGCAGGCCGGCATCCAACGACCCCAACAGCTGGGTCACGTTGCGATGGGTGATCGCCACTCCCTTGGGCACCCCGGTGGTGCCCGAGGTGTAGATCAGGTAGGCGATATCGTCGGGGGCCGGCGCCGGCAAGCCCGTGCTGGGCTGGGCGTCAACAGCGGGATCGTTGACATCGATGACGACCACGTCATGCCCGTCGAGCCGCTCGGCCAGCCCGGTGGTGGTGATCGCGGCGATCGGCGCGGCGTCGGCAAGCACGAATCCGATCCGCTCCGCCGGCAGCCCCGGGTCGATCGGCAGATACGCCGCCCCGGTCTTGAGCACCGCCAGGATCGCCACGATCGCCTCGGCCGAACGGGAAAACAGCAGCGCCACACACTCACCCGGACCCGCTCCCTGAGCGGCAAGCAGGTGCGCCAACCGATTAGCGGCCTCCTCGACCTCGCGGTAAGTCATTAAGCGGCCTTCGAAGGTCACCGCCACCGCAGCCGGTGTCCGGGCCACCCGCTCAGCGAACAGCACCGGAATCGACACCGGCGTGATCACGGACTCGGTCAACACCGCCCGGTTACCGATCTCATCCAACCGGGCATGCTCACCCTCGTCGAGCAGATCCACCGACGAGAGCCGCCGTGTGGGGTCGGCGGTCATCGCCACCAACACCCGCTCCAACCGCTCGATCAACGCCTGGATGCTGTCCGCGTCGAACACATCGGTGCGAAATTCCACGTGCCCGTGAATCCCGGCGGGCTCACCCGCCTCGGTCCAGCATTCTTTGAGGAAAAACACCAGATCCATTTTCGCGGTCTGGGTATCCGCGAGCAGCGGCGTGACCTGAAGATCGCCCACACTCAGCTCGGTCGCGGGGTCATTGACTTGCCCGGGGAAGTTGTTCCAGCCCAACATCACCTGAACCAGCGGGTGATGGGCCAACGATCGGGTGGGGTTGACCCGCTCCACGACCACCTCGAAGGGCACGTCTTGGTGCTCGTAGGCGGCAAGGCTGCGCCGTCGCACCCGGGCCAGCAGCTCGGTCACGGTGGGATCACCGGCCAGATCGACGCGCAGCACCAACGTGTTGACGAAAAACCCCACCAGCTCATCCAGCGCGGGGTCGCGGCGCCCGGCGATCGAGAACCCCACCGCCACATCGCTGCTGGCGCTGAGCTTCGACAGCAACACCGCCAGGGCGGCCTGCGTCACCATGAATCCGGTCGCGTTGTGCTCGTGGCCCACCCGAGCAACCTGCTGCTGCAGCTGCGCCGGCCAGTTCAGCGCCACCCTGGCGCCGCGCTGATCAGCCACCGGCGGGTAGGGCCGATCGGTGGGCAGCTGCAGCCGCTCGGGCATCCCGGCCAACGTCTGCTCCCAGTAGGCCAGCTGCGCGGCGATGCGGCTGTCGCTATCGTCGAGATCCCCAAGGATTTCCCGCTGCCAGAGCGTGTAATCGACGTACTGCACCGGCAATGGCGCCCAGCCGGGGGCGCGCCCCGCGCATCGGCTGGTATAAGCCACACTCAGGTCACGCAGCAGCCGGGTCGTCGACCAGCCATCGGCGGCGATTTCGTGCAACACGGCCACCAGCACGTGTTCGTCGTCGGCGACGCGGAAAAGCCGTGCCCGCAAGGGAATCTCGGTCGCCAAATCGAACCTGTGAAGGACCGCATCCTCGATGGCTTCACCAAGCCGGCCTGCCGGCCACCCGGTGGCATCAACGACGTCCCAGCCGAAATCGGCTCGCTCGGCGGGCACCACCAGCTGTTGGGGCACCCCCTCGATCGCAGGGAACAGGGTGCGCAGGCTCTCATGGCGACCCACCAGATCGGCCAGCGCCGCACCCAGCGCGTCGGCATCAAGCCGCCCGTCCAGCCGCAACGGCACCACCACGTTGTAAACCGGTGAGGGCCCCTGCAACTGGTCGATAAACCACAACCGGCTCTGGGCAAACGACAAAGGAACCACCGCCGGCCGCTCAACCAGTATCAGCGGCTCCAGGCCCCCTCCCTTACCGATACGGGGCGCCAACTGGGCAACCGTGGGCGCCTCGAACACCGCACGCACCGAAAGATCGGCATCCAGACCGGTGTTGACCGCGGCGATCAGACGCATCGCCGACAGCGAATCCCCGCCCAGGTCGAAAAACGAGTCGTCGACCCCGACCCGCTCCAGCCCCAGCACCTGGGCGTAGATGCTGGCCAGGATCTCCTCGACCGCGCCGGCCGGGGCGCGGTAACGATCGGCATCCTGGTACTCGGGTGCCGGCAGGGCCTTACGGTCGATCTTGCCTGAGGACGTCAACGGGAACTCGTCGAGCACCACAATGTGCGTCGGCACCATGTACTCGGGCAACCACGCCCTCAACTGCGAACGCACCGCACCGACCTTGGTGTTGGTCTGCGGGTCATTGGCGTAACTAGTGACTTGGTGGGCCCCGGCAGGCGGCAGATACAGATCGGTCAGCGCCGAGGTCTGCTCAGCGTCAGCTGCAGCGATGAACACCGCATCCACGGTGCCCGGTTGAGCGCCCCAGGTGACCGCGACGTGATATCCGGCGGTCTCACCAAGGCCGTGCAATTGTTCGGGGACAACGGCATCGGCGAAGCTGGCTTGGGCCAATGCGTCGGCTAACGGTAGCCCGGCGGCCAGGCCGCGTTCGATGTCGACGTCGCTGATCAATCCGGCACGGGGAACGCCAGTGACACGAACGGCGCCCGCACGCTCAGACATCAACCGGGTATGCAACCCGTCCAGGCCCGCGCATTGGGCCCACGCCCAGCGGTCCGCGCCGGCCAGTGAGCGCACCGGTGCGGGGGATTTATAGACGACGAGGTCGTAGCGATACCGGTTCAGCTCGTTATCGGCCAACCCGCGCTTGACTTCAATATCCAGCCCGGCCGCCGACACATGGCCAGCAGCCCAGGTGGTGAAAAACTCTGGGGCCAGCAGTAACTCGGGCTCGCTGAGCACAGCGCGCTGAGCTCGTTGACGAATCTCAGCGGCATCGGTGGCGGTGGTGCGGGCCAGCGCGACCCCGGTTTGAAACGCGCCCTGCAGACTGTGGTTACGGACGTCGCCGATAAACAATGCCCCGCCAGGTGCCAGCAACCGCATCGCCACGGCCAGCACGTCACGCAGATACCCCGCACTCGGGAAGTACTGGACCACCGAGTTGAGCACCACCACGTCGAAGTGGCCCTCCGGCAACCCATCGGCCACGTCCGCCGACTGCACCCGCAACCGCACCCGATCACCCCACGACTGCCCAGCCACCGCCGCCCGCAGCGTCTCGATCGTCGACGCGGAAAAGTCTGTCCCCCAATACTCGACACAGTCCGGGGCGATCTGTGACAACAGCAGCCCCGAGCCCACGCCGATCTCCAACACGCGCTGCGGCTGCAGGGCGATGATCCGGCTCACGGTGGCCGAACGCCACTCCACCATTTCCTCGAGCGCAATCGGCTCGTCGGTGTAGCTGCTGTTCCAGCCCCGAAAATCCATCCCGAACCGCGGCGCCTCGACCTCAGCGCCGTACAGTTTGTCATACAGCTGTTGCCACTCTTCGACGATTTCGGCGTCATGATCGGCGGTGCTGGTGTGGTCCAAAGTGATGTAGCCGATCAAATGCGAACCGGTGTCGCTGTGGTACACCCCGGCCGCGGCCTGGACCACCTGCGGGCAGGCCAACAGGGTGTTTTCGATCTCGCCCAACTCGATGCGCTGCCCGCGCAGTTTGATCTGACTATCGGCGCGACCCAAATAATCCAGCGTGCCCGCCGCAGTCCAGCGCACCATGTCCCCGCTGCGATACATCCGCGCCCCGGGCTGCCCGTAGGGATTGGCCACGAAACGTTCAGCGGTCAACCGGGCCCGGCCCACATAGCCGTGCGCCACCGCCGGCCCGCCCAGATACAGCTCGCCCACCACCCCGGGCGGAGCCGGATGCAGCCGCGCATCCAGCACCAGCGCACACACGCCCGCCAGCGGGGCGCCGATGCGGATCGGCTGCCCCGCCGACAGCGGTGCACAGGTAACCCAGATGGTGGTTTCGGTGGGGCCGTAGCCGTTAAACATCCGCCGACTCGGCGCCCAGGCCGCCACCACCTCCTCCAGGCAGGCCTCGCCGATAGCGATCAGCGTGTCCACCCCGTCCAGCCGGGCCCGATCCAGCGTCGACAGCACCGTCGGGGTCAATACGGCCGCGCTGACCCGCTGGTCCTGCACCAACCCGGTCAACGCCTCCCCGGCATACACCCCCGCCGGGGCCACCACCAACGCCGCCCCCGACCCCACCGCCAACAACAACTCACCGACCGAGGCATCAAAGGTCGGCGCGGCCACCATCAACACCCGCGCATCCGCACCCAACCCGAACATGTCGCGTTGCGCCGCTGCCCAACCCAGCAGACCGGCGTGGCTCACCGCCACCCCTTTCGGCGCCCCGGTGGACCCCGACGTGAAGATCACATACGCGCTGTCATCGGCCCCCAACGGCGCCAGCCGCTCGGCGTCGCTAATCGGATCCACGCGGTATCCGGTCAGGTCCAGATCATCGATGCGCATCACCGGGCGCGCCCCGGCCCCGGCCACCGTGTCGGCGCCACAGCTCAACACACACACCGCGCCCACCGCGTCGAGCACCGCCGTGATGCGCTCCACCGGATGGGCCCGATCCACCGGCGCATACACCCCGCCGGCCTTGACCACCGCCCACCAGGCCACCACCAACTCCACACACCGATCCATCGCCACGCCCACCGCGCGCTCGGGACCCACCCCCGCCTCAATCAACACCCGCGCCAACCGCGTCGACCACGCATCAAGCTCCCGATACGACAGGCTTCGCGCACCGTCGAGCACCGCCACCGCATCCGGGGCGGCGGCCACCGCCGCGGCCAACAACGCCGGCGCCACCCCCACCGGGGCGGTCACCCCAGCGCCCGACCACCCCGACACCACCAGATCACGCTCACCGCGATCCAGCAACGACACCTCACCCACCACCACCGAGGCATCGGCGACCACCGCCTCGATCACCCGGCCAAACCAGCCGACCAACCGCTCGATGGTGGACCGATCAAACAAATCCGTGGCATACATCACCAGCCCGGCGGCCATCGGCGCCCCCGGATCCTCGCTGGGCACCTCGATCAGCTCGATATCCAGGTCGAACTTGGCGGTGCGGGTAAACACCGCCAACTGCTCGACGCTGACCCCCTCAAGCGTCATCTCGGGGCGCACATTGTTCTGAAAGACCAAGAGCACCTGAAACAGCGGGTGATGCGCCGCAGAGCGCACCGGGTTGAGCTGCTCGACCAGCAACTCGAACGGCACATCCTGATTGCCGTAGGCATCCAACGCCTGCTGCCGCACCCCCTCGAGCACCTCGCTGAACCGCTGCGCAGAACTCACCCCCACCCGCAACACCCACGTGTTGACGAAAAACCCGACCAGATCATCCAGCGCCGCATCCAACCGCCCGGCGATCGGCGCGCCCATCACCACGTCCTCACCGGCCCCCACCCGGTGCAATACCACCGCCATGACCGCCTGCAACACCATCGAGGCCGTCGCGTTATGCGTCGCCGCCAGCGCCTTGACCCCCGCCCAGGTCTGCGAATCGATGCGCAGCTCCACCTCATCACCGCGGTAACTGGGCACCGGCGGGCGCGCCCGATCCGCCGGCAGCGACACGACCTCGGGCAGATCAGCCAACTGCTGCCGCCAATAAGCCAACTGCCCAGCGATCACACTGTCGGGATCAGACTCCGCCCCCAACCAATCCTGTTGCCACAGCGTGTAATCGGCATACTGCACTGGCAACGGCGCCCACTGCGGGGCCCGGCCCTGCCACCGCGCCCGATACGCCTCGCTGATATCCCTGGCCATTGGAGCCAGTGACCAGCCATCAAAAGCGATGTGGTGCGCCACAATCCCGACCACATGCTGCTCGGGGCCCACCGCATAGATCTGCGCACGAATCGGGATCTCCGCCGACAAATCAAACCGATACCCCGCCAGCGCCACCAACTCGCCGACCACATCCTGCTCCGGCAACGACACCACTGCCGCGCCCCCGCGCCGCCACATCCCCGCCTCCGCCGGCAACACCTTCTGGAACGGCACACCGTCGATGTCGGGAAATATGGTGCGCAGCGACTCGTGGCGGGCGATCACATCATCGATAGCCGCCCCCAACGCCTCGACATCCAGCACCCCGCTGATCCGAAACGCGGTGGGCATGTTGTAGGTCGCCACCCCGCCCTCGAACCGGTCGAGGAACCACAACCGGCTCTGCGCAAACGACAACGGCACCACCGCCGGCCGCGCGCCAGCCACCAACGGCTTATGCCCACCTCCATCCCCGCCAATACGGGGCGCCAACTGGGCAACCGTGGGCGCCTCGAACACGGTGCGCACCGCAAGGCCGGTATCTAGGGCGCTGTTGACCGCGGCGATCACCCGCATCGCCGACAGTGAATCCCCACCCAAATCGAAAAACGAGTCATCGACCCCGACCCGGTCGAGCCCCAGTACCTGGGCGTAGATGCCGGCCAGGATCTCCTCCACCGCGTTGGCCGGAGCGCGGTACCGATCGCCCTCCTGGTACTCCGGTGCCGGCAGGGCCCGGGTGTCCAGTTTGCCGTTGACCGTCAACGGCAGCGCGTCGATCACCACCACCGCGGCCGGCACCATGTAGACCGGGAGCCGCTCGGCCAGCGCGGCACGCACCCCGGCCGGGTCTGCAGTCCCGGTGACATAGCCCACCAGCCGTTTGTCGCCGGGGCGGTCCTCGCGGGCGATCACCACCGCCTGCGCCACCCCGTCCAAGCTGGCCAGTGCGGCCTGGACTTCACCCAGCTCGATGCGATACCCGCGGATCTTGACCTGCTCATCGGCGCGCCCCAGATACCGCAGCTGGCCGTCGGTGCCCCAACACACGAGGTCTCCGGTGCGATACATGCGTGTTCCGGGCGCTCCCGCGCCGCCGAACGGGCACGCTACAAACCGCGACCCGGTCAACCCCGCCCGGCCCACATACCCATACGCCAGCCCGGCACCTGCCACATACAACTCACCGACGACACCGGCGGGCACCGGCCGCAACCACCCATCCAGCACAAAAAAGCCAAGATGGGCCAACGGCACCCCGATCGGGCTGGTGTTGCGGTCGACATCGGCGTCGACGATCTCCCTGAACGAGGCATGCACCGTCGTCTCGGTGATGCCATACATGTTGATCAGCCGCGCCAATCCGCGGTGATTGTGCAGCCACGCCCGAAGACGCTGGGGTTCCAGGGCTTCACCACCGAACACCACCGTCTGCAGCTTGAGCTGATCTCCCGGCTCGGGTGCTAGCGCATCGGCGGTTTGCAGGGCATAAAACGCCGACGGAGTCTGGCTCAACACACTGACCTGTTCACGAACCAGCAACGCGTGCAAGTCTTCCGGCGAGCGGACCACGCACTCAGGCGCCACCACCAGCCGCCCACCGTAAAGCAGCGCACCCCAGATCTCCCACACCGAGTAGTCGAAGGCCAGGGAATGACACTGCGTCCACACCTGTCCCGCCAGCTCCAGCTCGGCGCCTAGTGCCTGCAGCAGGCGGGTCACGTTGTGGTGGGCGACCGCCACGCCCTTGGGCACACCGGTGGTGCCCGAGGTGTAGATGATGTAGGCGATATCGTCCGGGTCCGGCGCCGGTAATGCGGTGCTGGGTTGGCTCTCAACAGCGGGGTCGTTGACATCGATGACCACCACGTCGCACCCGTGCAGCCGCCCGGCCAATTCGGTGGTGGTGATTGCGGCGATCGGGGCGGCATCGGCAACCATGAACCCGATCCGCTCCGCCGGCAGACCCGGATCCATCGGCAGATAGGCCGCCCCGGTCTTCAAAATCGCCAAAATCGCCACGACCGCCTCAACCGAACGGGAAAACAGCAGCGCCACATACTCACCCGCGCCTGCGCCATGCCCGGCCAACAGGTGCGCCAACCGGTTAGCCGCCTCCTCAAGCTCGCGGTAAGTCATTGAGCGGCCCTCAAAGGTCACCGCCACCGCCTGCGGGGTGCGGGCCACCTGTGCGGCAAACAACACCGGAACCGACACCGGCGAGCGTGCCGGCTGGGTCAACACCGCCCGGTTGCCGATTTCATCCAGCCGGGCGTGCTCACCCTCGTCCAGCAGATCCATCGACGATAGCCGCCGTGTGGGGTCGTCGGTCATCGCCACCAACACCCGACGCAACCGCTCGATCAGTACCTCGATGCTGGCCACGTCGAAAACGTCGGTGCGAAACTCCACCGACCCGCCGATCCCGACGGGCTCACCGGCCTGGTTCCAGCGTTCGGCCAGGGAAAATGTCAGGTCCATGCGGGCGACTTGCGTTTCGGCCGGCAGCGGGGTGACCTGCAGATCACCCAAGGCCAACCCGGCGGCGGGATCACTGCTATGTCCCCAAGGCAGGTTCTGCCAGGCCAACACCACCTGCACCAGGGGGTGATGGGCCAGGCTGCGGGTCGGGTTGAGCCGCTCCACTAGCACCTCAAAGGGCACATCTTGATGCTCGTAGGCGGCCAGGCTGCGCCCTCGCACCTGGGCCAGGAACTCGGCGACACTGGGATCCCCGGCCAAATCAACCCGCAACACCAAGGTGTTAACGAAAAAACCCACCAACTCATCCAGCGCCGGGTCGCGCCGCCCGGCGATCGGGAACCCCACCGCCACATCAGGGCTGGCGCTGATCTTGGACAGCAGCACCGCCAGGGCGGCCTGCATCACCATGAAGCTGGTCACGTTGTGCGCGCGAGCCACCCGAGCAACCTGCTGCTGCAACTCCGCCGGCCAATCCACCGCCACATTGGCGCCGCGCTGATCGGCGACCGGCGGATAGGGCCGATCGGTGGGCAACACCAGCCGCTCGGGCAGCCCGGCCAGCGCCTGCTCCCAATAGGCCAGCTGCGCGGCGATGCGGCTGTCGGCATCGGCCAGATCACCCAGCTGAGCGCGCTGCCACAGCGTGTAATCCGCATACTGCACCGCCAACGGCGACCAGCCGGGGGTCCGTCCCGCACACCGGCTGGCGTAGGCCACCCCCAGATCAGCCACTAGCGGGGTGACCGACCAGCCGTCGGCGGCGATATGGTGCACCACGGCCACCAGCACGTGCTCGTCATCGCCGACGCGGAAAAGTGTTGCCCGCAAAGGGATCTCGGCTGCCAAATCAAACGAGTGACGAACCGTGGCGTCGATGGCCTCCTGCAGCCGGCCCGCCGACCAGCCGGTGGCATCAATGACGCCCCACCCGAAGTCGGCCCGCTCCACCGGGATAACCACCTGCTGGGGTATCCCCTCGATCGCAGGGAACAGGGTGCGCAGGCTCTCCTGGCGAGCCACGACATCGGCCAGCGCCGCACCCAACGCCTCGGCATCCAGCCGCCCGCTCAGCCGCAACGCCACCGGCATGTTGTAAACCGGCGAGGGCCCCTGCAACTGGGCCAGGAACCACAACCGCTGCTGGGCAAACGACAGCGGCACCACCGCGGGCCGCTCGACGGCCATCAACGGCTCCAGCCCACCCCCATCGGCACCGATGCGGGGCGCTAACTGGGCCACCGTGGCCGCATCGAACACGGTGCGCACCGCAAGGTGGGCACCCAGGCCGGTGTTGACCGCGGCGATCACCCGCATCGCGGAAAGCGAATCCCCGCCCAGGTCGAAGAACGAGTCGTCGACCCCGACGCGCTCCAGCCCGAGTACCTCGGCGTAGATGCCAGCCAGGATCTCTTCGGTGGGGCTGGCCGGGGCGCGGTAGCCATCGGCCTCGGTGTATTCGGGTGCCGGCAGGGCCCGGGTGTTCAGTTTGCCGTTGACCGTCAACGGCAGCGCGTCGATCACCACCACCGCGGCCGGCACCATATACTCCGGTAGCCGCTCGGCCAGCGCGCTCCGCAGCTCGGCCGGATCGGCGGTCCCGGTGATGTAGCCGACCAGGCGTTTGTCGCCGGGGCGGTCCTCGCGGGCGATCACCACCGCCTGGCCCACCCCAGCACAGCCGGCCAACACGGCCTGGACTTCCCCGAGCTCGATGCGATACCCGCGGATCTTGACCTGCTCATCAGCACGCCCCAGATATCGCAGCTGCCCATCAGCACCCCAACACACCAGATCCCCGGTGCGATACATCCGTGTTCCGGGCGCCCCGGCGCCGGCGAACGGGCACGCCACAAACCGCGACCCGGTCAACCCGACCCGGCCCAAATAGCCCACCGCGACCCCCCGACCGGCCACATACAACTCACCGACCACCCCGGCCGGCAGCGGACGCAACCACCCATCCAGCACAAACAACGCCGCGGTGGGCACCGGCGCACCGATCGGCGCCGCCCCCGACCCCGGGGTCAGCGGCGCACTCATCGACGCATACACCGTGGCCTCGGTCGGGCCGTAGGCGTTGATCACCACCCGCCCCGGCGCCCACCGATCCACCACCTCGACCGGGCAGGGCTCACCACCGAGCAACACCGCCACCGACTCCAACCCCTGCGGGGAGAGCACCCCCACCGCCGAGGGGGTCTGGGTCAACACGGTGACCTGCTCGCCGACCAGCAACGCGTGAAAGTCCTCCGGGGAACCGGCCACCGACTCGGGCACCACCACCAGCCGTCCCCCACCGAGCAGCGCCCCCCAGATCTCCCACACCGAGAAGTCGAACGCATACGAATGACACTGCGTCCACACCGGGTCTGCCGGCAGCATTGGGGGTGTCGACTGCGCCAAATGGGTCAGGTTGTGGTGGCTGATGGCCACCCCCTTGGGCACCCCGGTGGTGCCCGAGGTGTAGATGATGTGCGCCAGGTCATCGGGTGCCGGAGCCGGTAGCGCGGTACCGGGTTGGGTGTCAATGCGGGGGTCATTGATATCGATGACCGCCAGCTCGCACCCGTCCAACCGTGAGCGCAGACCCGCCGTGGTGATCGCAGCGATCGGCGCGGCATCAGCGATCATGAACTCGATCCGTGCGGCCGGCAGCGCCGGGTCGATCGGCAGATACGCCGCCCCGGCCTTCAGCACCGCCAAAATCGCCACGATCGCCTCGGCCGAACGCGAAAACAGCAGCGCCACACACTGTCCCGGCCCCGCCCCCTGGCCGGCCAACAGATGCGCCAACCGATTCGCCGCCTCCTCCAACTCGAGGTAGGTCATCGACCGGCCCTCGCAGGTCACCGCCACCGCCTCCGGCGTGCGCGCCACCTGCGCGGCGAACAACACCGGAATCGACACCGGCGGCGGTGCGGGCTGGGTCAACACCGCCCGATTACCCCACCCATCCAGGCGGGCGTGCTCATCCTCATCGAGCAAATCGATCGACAACACCCGCCGTGTCGTGGCGGCGGTCATGACTGCTGCCCCGAATCGGCGGTCATGGCCACCAGCACCCGCTCCAACCGCCCCGCTAAATTCGAGGGGTCAAAACTCGAAAACGGCTGCCCGGCGCCCACCGTGCTGAAAAGCTGCTCATCACCGACTCCATAGAACAAGAGCCCAAAGTGACCTATCGGGCCAAAAGTGGTATAGGTCGCTGTTGCCGGAACACCACCGAGATCCAGGGTTAGTCTGGCCGGCACGAAATTAAGAACTACCCGATTTGCCGCCCGCCTGAGGCCGCGAACGTCACCGTCAGCCTCAAGAAGGTGCACCGGAAACCGCTGATGTTTCAGTGCTTCTCGTATTCGTGTGTCAACATGTTTGCAGAAATCGGCCACTGAGGATTCCGGCGACGCTTTCAAGACCAGCGGTACCACCCCGGCAACCATCCCGGGAAGCAGCTTTGACGCTGGATGCACTCGCCTGCTGACCGGGAAGTTGAGCACCACCTCTGAACCGTCAGCGCCGAACCCACGCACCAAAAGCGCGCATGCCGCGGTGAGGACCGATGATCGACGGACGCCCAACCCCTTGGATAACTCTTTGATTCGGCCGACGACGGACGGGTCCAATTGAACCGGCGCAGACGGCCAATACGAATCCCGCTCGCTCGCGGCCTGGGGCAACCGATAGTCCGGTCCGTTTTCCTGGGGAAGGTTCTCGCTCCAGTAGGCCTGATCTTCCAGATAATCGGTGGACGCTTCGTACTCTAACTCGCTGCTAACCAGGTCCTGCAACGAGCCGAAATACGCAGGAGAAATGGGCGTGCCAGAAACAATTGCAGAGTAGATAGTTGCAATCCGACGGCCTACGAGGGCAATGCCGGTTCCGTCTACGATTATGTGGTGGCAGCATATGAACCAGTAATATTCGTCGGGCCCCGTCTGAAATAATGCAAATTTGAATAGCGGGCCGGTGAACGGCATTGGCGTGCGTTGAACCGATGATGCTATCTCATGGGCTTCCTGCACGGCATGGTCCGAGTAGCTCAGATCGTAAAAGTCCAGCTCGACATCCGGGTAATCAATCGCGCGTTGAAAAACCTGGCCATCCACCTCGAAGAAGGCGGCCCTGCATGCCTCGGCCTCTTGCACCGCTTGGCGGATCGCCTGCTCGAGCAAATCAGGCTTGATCGTGCCCTCGATTCTCGTGAAGAGGCTAAGCTGCCACTCCGTACCGAGTTGACCCGTTTCCTGCGCAAGCCATATGTCTAGCTGTCCGCGCGTCAGCGGAAGGGCCCTGCCATCAAGTTCCATCCGACGCCTCCAGCCCACACGGTTTACCTATCAAAAGCCCGGCCCCCTGCCAGCCTCTCGCGCAGACTCTTCGGCCGTATATCGGGCCAGTTCTGTTCGATGTAGTCCAGACAGGCAGCACGGTCCGCTTCGCCGTACACCACCCGCCAACCGGCTGGAACATCGGCGAAGACCGGCCACAGGCTGTGCTGCTCCTCGTCGTTGACCAAGACGAAAAAGCTGCCACTGTCGTCGTCGAACGGATTAATGCTCACCGATTCTCCAGACCGTCTAGTCGAAATGAGCGAAACCGTTCCAAACGGTACTGGAGGCCGACACCCCTGACTGCGTGTCCAGCTGGCTCGACACAAGTAGAGTAGTCGGCGCGCGCACCTAGAGTAGACGCAGCCAAGAGTTGCTGAAGCTTCGCAATCCATTCTTCGAACTCGAGCCGAACTCCGTTTTGCGTACTGACGAGCCCGACCGCGCGGGCATTGCACCAAATGCGATCGGTCGGAAAGCCTTCCAGCAGTCGTTCAAGCAGAACTCGACGTGGGACCATCCTCCACCAACTTGTCAGTGCACTCTGAATTACGAAGAGCCGTCGGCGGTCATGGCCACCAGCACCCGCTCCAACCGCCCCGCTAAATTCGAGGGGTCAAAACTCGAAAACGGCTGCCCGGCGCCCACCGTGCTGAAAAGCTGCTCATCACCGACTCCATAGAACAAGAGCCCAAAGTGACCTATCGGGCCAAAAGTGGTATAGGTCGCTGTTGCCGGAACACCACCGAGATCCAGGGTTAGTCTGGCCGGCACGAAATTAAGAACTACCCGATTTGCCGCCCGCCTGAGGCCGCGAACGTCACCGTCAGCCTCAAGAAGGTGCACCGGAAACCGCTGATGTTTCAGTGCTTCTCGTATTCGTGTGTCAACATGTTTGCAGAAATCGGCCACTGAGGATTCCGGCGACGCCTTCAAGACCAGCGGTACCACCCCGGCAACCATCCCGGGAAGCAGCTTTGACGCTGCATGCACTCGCCTGCTGACCGGGAAGTTGAGCACCACCTCTGAACCGTCAGCGCCGAACCCACGCACCAAAAGCGCGCATGCCGCGGTGAGGACCGATGATCGACGGACGCCCAACCCCTTGGATAACTCTTTGATTCGGCCGACGACGGACGGGTCCAATTGAACCGGCGCAGACGGCCAATACGAATCCCGCTCGCTCGCGGCCTGGGGCAACCGATAGTCCGGTCCGTTTTCCTGGGGAAGGTTCTCGCTCCAGTAGGCCTGATCTTCCAGATAATCGGTGGACGCTTCGTACTCTAACTCGCTGCTAACCAGGTCCTGCAACGAGCCGAAATACGCAGGAGAAATGGGCGTGCCAGAAACAATTGCAGAGTAGATAGTTGCAATCCGACGGCCTACGAGGGCAATGCCGGTTCCGTCTACGATTATGTGGTGGCAGCATATGAACCAGTAATATTCGTCGGGCCCCGTCTGAAATAATGCAAATTTGAATAGCGGGCCGGTGAACGGCATTGGCGTGCGTTGAACCGATGATGCTATCTCATGGGCTTCCTGCACGGCATGGTCCGAGTAGCTCAGATCGTAAAAGTCCAGCTCGACATCCGGGTAATCAATCGCGCGTTGGAAAACCTGGCCATCCACCTCGAAGAAGGCGGCCCTGCATGCCTCGGCCTCTTGCACCGCTTGGCGGATCGCCTGCTCGAGCAAATCAGGCTTGATCGTGCCCTCGATTCTCGTGAAGAGGCTAAGCTGCCACTCCGTACCGAGTTGACCCGTTTCCTGCGCAAGCCATATGTCTAGCTGTCCGCGCGTCAGCGGAAGGGCCCTGCCATCAAGTTCCATCCGACGCCTCCAGCCCACACGGTTTACCTATCAAAAGCCCGGCCCCCTGCCAGCCTCTCGCGCAGACTCTTCGGCCGTATATCGGGCCAGTTCTGTTCGATGTAGTCCAGACAGGCAGCACGGTCCGCTTCGCCGTACACCACCCGCCAACCGGCTGGAACATCGGCGAAGACCGGCCACAGGCTGTGCTGCTCCTCGTCGTTGACCAAGACGAAAAAGCTGCCACTATCGTCGTCGAACGGATTAATGCTCACCGATTCTCCAGACCGTCTAGTCGACATGAGCGAAACCGTTCCAAACGTTACTGGAGGCCGACGCCCCTGACTGCGTGTCCAGCAGGCTCGACACAAGTAGAGTAGTCGGCGCGCGCACCTAGAGTAGACGCAGCCAAGAGTTGCTGAAGCTTCGCAATCCGTTCTTCGAACTCCGCCCACACCGCGCCGACAACGAGGATCCGAAGTGACCGAGTCGACGGCGCGTTCGGCACTGGCCTCAGCTTCGCGGAAGCCCGCAGCGGGCACATTCCGGAATCGGCTCCCGATCCCTTTCGTCCCCGGGCCTCAATTGACGGGTCACTTCAGTCCTCTACGTGTCGTTGGTAAGCCCATTGCTCAAGTCGCGCTTGCAGCTTCAGCAGGCCAAGTCCAACGAACGCATTCATCTCAAACCTCCTACTTGTTACCACGCGGGGCTTCGACGAGAAGTTCACCGCGGCGCCAGACAATGTGGCCTCGCCGGATTCAAGCGGCGGTCGCCTGCACCTCGGCACCACGCGCTCGTCTTGACCATGGGCTCGATGACGTCAGCGCCCGGCCGTTGCTGATCCGCTCGGCACTGAAGTAACCCAGGACGTCATGTCGTGATCCCACGCTGTCGATGGCGCTGGCCAAGAAACCCGGATCCCGGTTCCAGCGCTGCGTCGATTTCGCCCGCACTCTGAGCGAGTAGCTCCGTCGGCCCAGCACCAACTCCGACGTCATCTGGCTGAACCCCCGGCGCCTCCCCGCCGCCCGAAAAGCCCGCACTCGGCGCCGCTAACATGGCTCCAGTAATGTGCGCTGCATCGCTGATCGCGGCGATGGCCGTGGCGGCGCAGCTGCTCACCCGCGGGCACGAACCGCCGGTGCGACCAACAGCTGTCCCCCGCCCGTTCGGCGACACCAGCCCCGGGGTGGTCATGAGGTTCGTTGCTGAACACCCCGTCGCGACGTGCTGAGTCGTCTTAAGTCCCGGTCCGATCCAGGCTTAATAGGTGGATGAACTGGTCGCGGTTGTTGATGCCGAGTTTGGCGAAGATGCGATAAAGGTGTCCCTCCACCGTCCGCACCGAGACAACCAACCGATCGGCGATCTGACGGTTGGACAAACCGGCCGCGACCAGCATCGCGATCTCGCGTTCCCGGCCGCTGATCGGCAGCGGCCGGGCCGCGGCATCGACCGCCGGTGTTCGCACTCCGCCCTGGCTGGCCAGCCAGCGTGCCCGGGTCGACGACTCGACTTCCTTGCCACGATTGCCTTTACCAGCGTGTTCTTCCGCGGCCTGGGCCGACGCGTCGGCGGCCAGTGCCACTGCCCCCATATCGGCGAACCGAGCTGCCACAACATCAAGCAGACCGCCGTCGTGGTCGGCCAGCCCGCGGGCATGGTCAGCGATCGCCTCCGCCAACGGAGTCTTCAGCATCCGGGCAAGCTCCTCCAACCTTGCGGTGTGCGAACGGTCGTCGAACCTAACAGCGGTGTGCAAGGCGCGCATCTCGATGGCGAACGTCCCCGTTCGCCGCGCGATCTGCGCCGCCCGCACCGCGTGCGTCCGGGCGGCCGCCATCTGGCCGACGGAGGCCCGTTCCCAGGCCTGGGCCAGCTCGAGTTCCGGCAAGAACACCGCGACCTGCGGTCCGTAAGCTTCGTCCGAACTCCGCAGCGCGGCGGCAGCAGCCTCACCGTTTCCACGCGCGCCTTCAGCCTGCGCGCACCAGGCAGCCACCAGCATCGTAAACGGCGACGGGAAACCATGCGACAACGCCGATATCGACTGGTGAAATGCGGAACAGGCGGACGGCAGCGCACCGCGGGCGAGCTGCACGAATCCTCGTATCGCATCCGTCATGGCGTCTGCTGTAGGCACACCGGTGGCCATCGTGGCATAGCGTTCGCACACCCGCGCGGCGGCCAGCAAATCACCGGCGGCCGTCAACGCCATGGCCTCAGCCACCCCGATGGCGAACCGTTGCGGTCCCGATTCGCTGAGCGCAGCGGCCCGCAACCCCGCATCCGCAATGTCGTGAACTTCGCCAAACCGGCCAGCGAGGGCCAACGCACAGGACGTCGCCACAGCCGCGCACACCGTCGCCAACGGCAGCACACTCGATGCACACAAACTCGGCCCGGACTCGATCGTCGTCGCAACGTCGCCGGAGAAGAACCCAAACGATAGCTCTAGGGCCGTGACGAGAACGACGAAAGCCTCGGAATCGACGCTATCCTTCACGCTGGCCAGTACCTGCCGGGCGGGCTCAAGCTGCCCACACACCGAAAACAGATTCGCGGCGCGCAGATAGCCCAACCGCACGGTCAGTGACTCATCGGCACCATCAAGGTCGAAGGCGCCAAACACTGCCTCGGCGTCATCGCCTCGTCCCTGCCAACTCAGCGCGTCACCAAGCACGATCGCCGCCGGCAGGCCACCGCCGTTGTCGAACGCGAACCGGGCCAGCTCCTCGCCCAGAGCGATGTTCGACATCGTCACCGCACTCGCCGCCGCATCGATGATCACCTCGAGTTCTGGCTCCAGGTCGCTTCGCGTCATGAACTGGGCCAGCTGGATCCGGGTGCGCACGTCGGGCAATCCCGACCGCCGCTCTTCTGCCTGCATTTGCTTCCGAAGATGTTGTGCCAGCATGCCGTTAAGCTGCCGCGAGCGCACCACCCCGGCGCGCTGGAGTGCCGCTTCACCCATGATGGGGTGAGCCAACCGAGCCACCGTGTGTGCTTCGTCGGCCACCATTTGGATCAACCCGCTGCGCTCGAGCTGTGCCACTGCGTCAGCATCGCAAAGTCCACGCATGATCTCCCAGTCCAGGACCTCTGCAGCGGCCACAATCTCTACCGCATCCAATTCCTCGGCGGCCAAGGATCGCAGGCGAAACTCGAGAAGATCGTAGAGTTGGCGGTCTCCATGCAGCGCACCTCGAAGCTGCCAGCCGTGATCCGTGCGCACCAGCGCACCGCGCTCCCGGCCTGCATTCAGCAGACTGCGCAGCATCAGCGGATTGCCGGCAGTCCGGCCATGCAACTCGTTGACAAGCCGGGTCTCGACGGCGTCGCCGAGCACGGCGCGGGCAAGCTCCTCGGTCTCCTGCCAGGTGAACGGATCGATGTGCAGATCAAGGAGCAGTCCCTCTTTCCACAGCGCTATCACCGCGTCGGGTACTGCGTTCCCCGAGCGGATCGTCACGATCAGTCGTGCACTGACACGGGCCCCAAGGTGGTACACCAACGACGCCGACAACGGATCGAGCAAATGGGCGTCGTCGACAATGACCACCAGGTTGTCTTCCCGCTCCAAGGTTTCGTGCGCAGCGGCTAGCATCGCGGCGGGTTCACGTGCGGTGTCGAGGGTCACCAACCAGTAGAACGCACCTAACGGCACCGCCCGCCCGCTTTCGGTGCCCAGCACAAACCGCACCGTAAGCCCGCGCGACGCGGCGGTATCGGCGAGGGCGCGAGCCAGTGTCGACTTGCCGACCCCACTGTCGCCCACAAACAGGACGCCCTGGAACTCAGAAGCGTCGTCGAGTGCGGCCCACGCCTGGCTGACCTCGTCATCGCGGCCCACCATCGGCCACGCCGACCCACTCCCCGCTCGCATCGGCGTCGAACCTTCCCATGCCACGTCTTTTCGCAGACGCTACCGCCACCCCGCCCACGGTTCGAGCCGGATGACAAAAATTCCTGGTAGAAAAATTTCGGCGTGCGTTAATTTGGACAACGTTTCAATGATCATGTCGTTGCAGGCTTTTCCGGAATGCGTCGGACCCGAAACCGATCCTGGCGTCAGATTCAGGGGTATTCAGAAGATCTACGGACCCCTACCGTTGACGCGGTGGCCAGAACCGTGGCGACGACACCTGCCTGGTGCTCTGCAGGTGCACCAGGCTACCAACGGCGCGCTCGTCTCGGCGAGCCGCGATGGCGACATAAGATCGGGCTCGCGCAACGCCGCGCACACGGTGTTCGACCACCGGAACCAACCTTCGGCTGCGAGATGCAGGAGCACCTCTTTGCGGGTCGGTGGATAGCGGCGCACCGGTGAATAGCGGACCCCGGCGCGGTTGGCGACAGCGGTCAACGTCACCGACGCGACACCGGTCTCCAGGGCGCGCTACTAGGACCTGAAAAAGTCGGCGCGTCGATCCCGGGTTGAATGGCGCTGAGCTGGGGCGATGGCCTTAATGCCCTGTTGCGGAAGGGGATTGAGGCCATCGTGTTTAGAACTGTAAACGACCAGCCGACGTTGTGGGATGCAATCTTGCCATCGGAGCGGTTCGTGTTGCCCACGGAGTTGGCGCGGGTGGATGCGCTGCTGGATGATGCGGTGTTCTTCGCGCCGTTCGCCGCCTATTTCGATGCCTGGATCGGTCGTCCGTCGATCCCGATGGAGACCTAATTTGCGGTTGATGTTTTTGAAGTTTCGCTACCGGGTGGGCTTTGAGTCACTGTGTCGGGAGGTGGCTGATTCGATTTCTTGGCAGCGGTTTTGCCCGATTCCGTTCGGCACGCGAGTGCCGCACTCCACGACGTTGATGAAGATCACCGTCCGGTGTGGGACGACGCGGTCGCGGCGCTGATGAGGCGTTGTTGGTCAAGGCCGCCGGCGCCAAACTGCTGCGCACCGATCGGGTACATGCCGATACCACGGTGGATGCGGAGCATCATTACTACTCTTTACGCACGTGGTATGCGTTACGATCCCAATCGCGTTGGGAAGGAGCCGACATGGAGGCCATTGGCATGGTTTACTCGTCAAGATCGGCTCGCGCTTCGCGAGCCGCCGCACGTTTGAGGTGACCACGGCTAGCCGACGACGCCCACCGCATCCGAGGTGCAGTCTAACGTGTCGCGGCCGATGTGTAGTCGCATGTCCCAGCGGGCCGACATGACGCCGGGCATGGAAACAGGTGGAGGGGAGTTACGATTTTCGGGGTTCTGAGGCGGCTGTGGATTCCGCTGGTCATCCTGGTCGTGATCGGTGCGGGGGGATTGACTGTGTCGCGGCTGCACGGCATCTTCGGCTCTGAGAAACGCCCCTCGTATGCCGACACCAGAACCGACGACACCAAACCTTTCAACCCCAAGCACCTGACGTACGAGGTCTTCGGACCCCCGGGCACCGTGGCCGACATCAGCTATTTCGACGTCAATGGTGACCCGCAGCGTGTTGATGGGGCGCGCCTGCCGTGGTCGTTGGAGTTCGCGATCACCGCGGCGTCGGCCTTGGGAAGTATCGTGGCGCAGGGCGATAGTGACAGCATCGGCTGCCGCATCGTGGTGGACGGTGTGGTCAAAGCCGAGAAGATCACGCACGAAGTGCACGCCTTTACCTTCTGCCTGCTGAAGGCCGCATGAGCGACGAACACGCGGGCAACGAACACACCGCGCCACCATTCGTAGCGCGGACGATCCATCGATTTTCGGTGCCGATCATCTTGGCGTGGTTGGCGATCGCCGTCATCGTGAATATCGGCGTCCCCCCACTGGAGCAGGTCGAGAAAGAGCATTCAGTATCGCTGAGTGCCCAAGATGCGCCGTCGTTCACAGGCGATGAAGCGCATGAGTCAGGACTTCAAGGAATCGAATTCCGGCAGTGCGGCGATGATCGTCTTGGAGGGTCAGCAACCCCTCGGCGACGATGCTCACCAGTACTACGATCGTTTGATTCGTCAGTTGGAAGACGATCCGAAGCATGTGCAGCACATCCAGAATTTCTGGGGCGATCCACTCACGGCGGGCGCCGCGCAAAGCGCCGATGGTAAGGCCGCATATGTTCAACTGAATCTCGCCGGTAAGCCGGGCGCGACCTTGGGGAACGAATCGGTCGAAGCCGTCCGGCACATCGTGGGGCGGACGCCGCCGCCGCCGGGGGTCAAGGCGTATGTCACCGGCCCCGCGGCGATCGTTGCGGATATGAGCCAGAGTGGCGACAAGATCGATCATCACTGATTCACGGTGGTGAGCCTCGCGGTGATCTTCATCATGTTGCTTCTCGTCTACCGTTCGGTTATCACCGTAATTCTTTTGTTGCTGATGGTCGGTATCGAATTGCAGGTGGCCCGAGGAATCGTCGCATTCCTCGGCGATCACGAGATTGTTGGTCTTACTACCTTCGCCGTTAATCTGCTGGTATCCGTCGGGATCGCGGCTGGAACGGACTACGGGATATTCTTCACTGGGCGGTATCAAGAGGCGCGTCAGGCCGGCGAGGATCGGGAAACGGCTTACTACACCACCTACCGCGGGGTCGCCAAGGTTGTCTTGGCCTCCGGTTTGACGATCGCCGGAGCGATTTTCTGCCTCAGCTTTACCCGGCTGCCCATTTTCCAGGCCCTGGCCGTCCCTTGCGCGGTGGGCATATTGGTCGCGGTCGCGGTCGCGCTCACGCTGGTTCCGGCAGTCCTTACTGTCGGAAGCCGTTTCGGTCTGTTCGACCCTAAGCGGAAGATCAAGGTTCGTGGATGGCGGCGGGTAGGCACGGCGATCGTTCGGTGGCCCGCGCCCATTCTCGTCGCGACATTAGCAGTCGCGCTTATCGGGCTGTTGACGCTGCCGGGATACAATACCCAGCTACAACGACCAGAAGTATATCCCCAAAAATATCCCCGCCAATCTGGGGTATGCGGCCGCGCAGCGACATTTTCCTCAGTCGCGCAATGATCGTCGCCCGAGATCCTGTTGGTCGAGGCCGATCACGATCTGCGCAATCCGGCGGATTTTCTGGTATTGAACAAACTAGCCAAGGCCGTCCTCGCGGTTCCAGGAGTTTCCAGGGTGCAGGCCGTAACTCGGCCCGAGGGAACCCCGCTCGACGCACACGTCGATACCGTTTATGCTCAGCATGCAAAAGGCCGGCCAGCTGCAACAATCATGCCGTTTCAGAAAGAGCGCATGAAGGACATGCGCAAGCAGGCCGACGAGCTGACGGAAACGATCAACATCATGCAGCACATGTATGGCCTGATACAACAGCTCACCGACACGACTCATCACATGGTCGGCGAAACGCATGAAATGCAGGCGATCACGGACGAGTTGCGAGATCACATTGCGGATTTCGAGGATTTCTTGCAGACCGATCCGCAGTTACTTCTACTGGGAAAAGCACTGCTACGATATTCCCATCTGCTGGTCGCTGAGATCCATATTCGATTCACTCGACGGTGTTGACGAGATTAGCGATAAGCTGCATGATCTGGTAACAGACCTCGATCAGCTAGACGTGCTCCTGCCGCAGCTGCTCGCCCAGTTCCCGCCGATGATCGCGACCATGCAGAGCATGCGGACCATGATGCTTACCATGCACAGCACCATGTCCGGGATCCTCGGCGAGATGGACGCAGAATAGCGATAACGCGACAGCCATGGGGAAGGCTTTCGACGCCTCCAAAAACGACGATTCTTTCTACTTTCCTCCGGATGTTTTCAAGAACGCGGACTTCAAACGAGTCATGAACGTGTTCCTGTCACCGGACGGGAAGGCCGTCCGTATGCTCATTTCGCAAAGGGACGATCCCGCGTCGCCCGAGGGCGTCGCACGGGTCGACCGCAATTAAAGACTGCGGCCGAGGAGGCGCTCAAGGGAACTCCGCTAGAAGACGCCAAGATCTACCTCACCGGCACCTGCAGCGATGGTGAAAGACCTGGTGGACGGCTCCAAATACGATCTCATGATCGCGGGAGTCGCTGCGCTCTGCCTCATTTTCATCATCATGCTGATCATGACGCGAAGTTTTATTGCCGCCCTGGTTATCGTAGGTACGGTATTGCTTTCGCTGGGCGCGTCCTTCGGGCTGTCCGTGCTGGTCTGGCAGGATATTGCTCGGCATACAAATACACTGGGTAGTGCTCGTGATGTCGGTGATCGTCCTTTTGGCGGTGGGTCTGACTACAATTTGCTGCTGGTCTCCCGGATGAAAGAGGAAATAGGCGCCGGTATAAACACGGGCATCATTCGTGCGATGGGCGGTACCGGCAAGGTCGTGACGAACGCGGGCCTGGTGTTCGCGTTCACCATGGCTGTCCATGGTGGTCAGCGATCTGCGCACCATCGGTCAGGTGGGCACGACGATCGGGCTGGGTCTGCTGTTCGACACGTTGGTCGTGCGCGCGTTCATGACGCCGTCCATCGCCGCGCTGCTGGGACGCTGGTTCTGGTGGCCGCAACGAGTGCGCCCCCGCCCCGCCAGTGCATTACTTCGGCCGTCAGGACCCCGTCCGTTGGTACGTGCCTTGTTGCTGAGACAGCCGCGGTAAGTGGCGGATTTCCAGTTCAGGACGGGGCCGGCGACCGTGGGGACCATCGTGGCGCAGGGCGATAGCGACAGCGTTGGCTGCCGCATCGTGGTGGACGGTGTGGTCAAAGCCGAGACGATTGTCGCACGAAGTGAACGCCGTTCACCTTCTGCCTGTTGAAGGCCGCATGAGCACCGAACGCCCTCAGGTCCCCTTCATAGCGCGGACGATCCGCAGGCTTTCGCTGTTCATCATCCTGGCTTGGGTGGCGCTGACTCTGATTGTGACATCTGGCAGTTCCATCGCTGGAGCAGGTCGGCCAAGAGCATTCCGTACCACTGAGTCCCAAAGACGCGCCGTCGGTGCAGGCCATGATGCGCATGGGCAAGGATCTTCAAAGAATCCGATTCGGACAGTTTCGCGATGATCGTGCTGGAGGGGCAGCAGCCGCTCGGGGACGATGCCCACGCGTACTATGCCGGATTGGTTCGTGCAGTTAAGAGACGACCCGAAGCATGTCGAGCATGTGCAGGATTTATGGGGAGATCGACTCACGGCGGCGGGCGCGCAAAGCGCCGATGGTAAGGCCGCATATGTGCAATTGAATCTGGCCGGCAACCAAGGTACGACCTTGGGGCAGGAATCCGTGGCGGCGGTCCGGAATATCGTAGCGCGGACGCCGCCGCCTCCCGGTGTCGAAGGTTTATGCCACCGGCCCGGCAGCGCTCGTTGCGGATATGCAGCACAGTGGTGACAGATCCATTCTGAAGATGACCGTGATAGGCGCCGTGATAATCTTCGCGGTACTGCTTCTTGGTCTACCGTTCGGTCATCACCGTGGTTCTGTTGTTGGTCACGGTTGGGATCGAATTATTGGCGGCCCGGGGAATCGTCGCGTTTCTCGGCGATAACAATATTGTTGTCACTCTCGACGTTTGCCATTAATCTGCTGGTGGCCCTCGCGATGGCGGCCGGAACCGATTACGGGATATTCTTCTTCGGTCGCTATCAAGAGGCGCGTCAGGCCGGCGAGGACCCGGAAACGGCCTACTACACCACCTACCGCGGGGTCGCTCCCGTTGTCTTGGGTTCCGGTTTGACGATCGCCGGAGCAATGTTGTGCCTGAGTTTTACCCGGATGCCCATCTTCCAGACCATCGGCGTGCCGTGCGCGGTGGGCATGCTCGTCTCGGTCGCGATCGCGCTCACGCTGGTTCCGGCGGTTCTGGCCGTCGGAAGTCGCTTTGGGCTATTCGACCCCAAGCGCAGGATCGGGGTCCGTCGATGGCGCCGGGTCGGCACGGCGATTGTCCGCTGGCCCGCGCCCATTCTGGCTGCCACTTGCGCTATCGCGCTGATCGGTCTAGTGACACTGCCGGGCTATAAAACGAGCTACAACGACCGGCTCTATATACCCAAAGACATTCCAGCCAATTTGGGGTATGCGGCCGCTGACCGTCATTTCTCCCAAGCGCGAATGATGCCCGAAATTCTGATGATCGAATCAAATCACGATATGCGCAATCCGGCAGATTTTCTCGTGCTGCACAAACTAGCCAAGGGAATCTTCCGGGTTCCAGGAATTTCTCGGGTGCAGGGCATAACCCGGCCCGAGGGAACACCGATTGAACACACTTCGATACCGTTTCTGATCAGCATGCAAAACGCGAGCCATGCTACAAAATATGAAGTATATGAAAGCCCGCGCATAATGACATGCTCAAGCAGGCCGATTTGATGACCGACACAAATCGCGCTGATGAAGCGCATGTACGCAACTGCAGCAGCAGCTCACCGCCATTACTCACCACTCGATCGGCGAGACAAAAGAAATGACTGCCATTGTGGATGAGTTACGCGGTCACATTGCGGATTTTGAAGATTTCTGGAGACCGGTCCGGAGCTATTTCTACTGGGAAAAGCACTGCTACGATATCCCAATATGCTGGTCGTTGAGGTCAGATATTTGAGAGCCATCGACGGTGTCGATGAGGAAAGCGATAAACTCCATGATGTTGTAAAGGATCTGGACAAAATGGACGTGCTGCTGCCGCAGCTTCTCGAGCAGTTCCCGCCGATTATCGCGACGCATGGAACACATGCGGACGCATGATGCTGACGATGCACAGCACCATGTCCGGGCTCTTCAGCGAGATGGACGAAACGGGCCAGAACGCCACCGCCATGGGACAGGCGTTCGACGCCGCCAAGAACGACGACTCCTTCTATCTGCCTCCGGAGGTTTTCCAGAACCCGGACTTCCAGCGCGCGATGAATTCCTTCCTGTCTCCGGACGGGAAAGCGGCCCGATTCATCATTTCGCATAAGGGCGATCCCGCGACGCCGAGGGCATAGCGCGTATCGATCAGATAAGGACGGCGGCCGAGGAGGCACTCAAGACGACACCTCTGGAGGACGCCAAGATCTATATCGCCGGCACCGCGTCGACCTTTAAAGACTTCCGAGACGGCTCCAAATACGATCTACTGATCGCGGGAGTCGGTGCGCTCTGCCTTATCTTCATCATCATGCTCATCATCACCCGAAGTTTTGTGGCGGCATTGGTGATCGTGGGTACGGTGGCACTTTCGTTGGGCGCATCGTTTGGGCTGTCGGTGCTGATCTGGCAGTATATTCTGGGCATCAAATTGCACTGGATGGTGCTTCCGCTGTCGGTGATCATCCTTTTGGCGGTGGGGTCTGACTACAATTTGCTGCTGGTGTCCCGGATGAAAGAGGAAATAGCCGCCGGTATAAACACCGGTATCATCCGCGCAATGGGCGGTACCGGCAAGGTCGTGACGAACGCGGGCCTGGTGTTCGCTTTCACGATGTGCCGCGATGGTGGTCAGCGATTTGCGGATTATCGGTCAGGTCGGTACCACCATCGGCCTGGGCCTGTTGTTCGACACCTTGATCGTGCGCTCGTTCATGACGCCGTCTATCGCCGCGCTGCTCGGACGTTGGTTCTGGTGGCCGCAAATAGTGCGCCCACGCCCTGCCAGTCAATGCTTCGGTCGTCAGGACCGCGTCCGCTGGTACGGTCCTTGCTGCTAAGGGAGGAGGACCGCGACGACGACGCGGTCACAACCGAGCTCCCGAGGCCGTCCGTCTAGGTTGGCCCGCGCCCTAATCTCGTTGTTTACCACCACCGGACCGGGCGAAGCGGTGGTGCTATTCGCAAAGAACTTGCAACGCGGGTTGGACGCCAGATGGTTCTGGGTGCGCACGTCGGGCAACCTCGAGCGCTGCTCTTCCGGCCCCGCAGGTGCTTCCAAGATGTTGTGCCAGCATGCCATTGAGCTGCCGCGAGCACACCACCCCAGCTCGTTGCATAGCCACTTCACCGAAGATGGGGTGAAACAATCGCGCCACGGTCTGTGATCCATCGGCGACCAACCGGATCACGCCACGGCGCTCAAGGCTTACCACCGCGTCGGCATCGCAAAGCCCGCGCAGGATCTACCTGTCCAGCACCTCCGCACCGGCCAAAACCTCGACCGCCTCCAATTCCTCCGGCGCAAAGGATCGCAGCCGAAACTCAAGCAGATCGTGGAGTCGGCGGTCTGCCCGCAGCGCACCTCGAAGCTGCCAACCGTCTTCCGTGCGCACCAGCACACCACTTTCCCGACCGGCGCTCAGCAAGCCGCGCAACAGCAGCGGGCTGCCCGCAGCCCGATGATGTAGCTCGCTGATCAGCCGGGCATGACAGCGCCGCCGAGCACGGCGCGGGCGAGCTCCCCGGTCTGCTCCCGGGTGAACGCTTCGACGCGCAGACTCAGCAACAGCCGCTCTTTCCACAGCGCGATCACCGCGTCGGACACATTGTCGCTCGACCGGATCGTCACGATCACCCGTGCACTGCCACTGGCCGCAAGTTGGTACACCAACGTTGACGACAACGGATCGAGCAACCGACCCCGCTATCACCGACCAACGCGACGCCCCGAAACTCCGCGTCGCCATCGAGGGCCGCCAACGCCTGGCGGACCTCGTTATCGCGGGCCACCAACGGCCATCCCGAGCCGCTCGCCGCTGGCGCCCGGCTTACGACCGACGAGTTGGCGCGACCCTTCGGCCTACAGCAAACTCGCTATGAGGGCCCGACTGGCATCGCCGGAGTGTTGCAGGACGCTTGCGTGGCGGCCGGGATACCGGCCGTGACGTTCTGGGCGGCCGTGCCGCACTTCGGGTCGCAGCTACCTAATCCGAAGGCGACGGTGGCGCTGCTGCAACGCGTCGAGGATGCGCTCGACATCGAGGTACCGCTAGCCGACCTGCCGGCGCAGGCCGAGGAGTGGGAGCAGGCGGTCACAGAGATGACCGCCGAGGACGACGAAATCTCCGAGTACGTGCAGTCATTGGAGCAACGCGGTGATGCCGAGGTCGACATGAACGAGGCGCTGGGCAAGATCGACGGCGACGCGCTTGGCCGCCGAGTTCGAGCGCTACCTACGCCGCCGCCGGCCCGGCTTGGGGCGCCAGCGGAGCCTTACCGCTTCTCCAACGCCTCGTTGCTGGCGCTGGTGGACCGGCCCAGTGCGGCGACTTCGGCGTCCATTCGGGGCAACTGGACGGCAGTATTCCGGTGGGCCAGAGATTCGCCGAATGGCGTCGACAGAAACGGCTTCAGCCAACGGAACACGCCCACCCAGCTCGGGCAGTACACGCGTTCCTTGCGGCCCTCGATGCCGGCGATGAAGGCTGTGGCGCATTTCTCCACCGAGGTGGTCTTGCTCAACGGCCACGGGAACTTCGCCAATTGCTCGCGGAATGAGGGCAGGTCGGCTTGGGGGTCGCGGACCAACGCGGTGTCGATCCAGGACATGTGTGCCGAACCGACGGCGACACCGAGGTGCGCGACCTCGAGTCGCAGCGCGTTCGCGAGATGCTCGTTGCCTGCCTTGGACATGTCGTAGGGCGCCATTCCCGGCGCCGCCGTGAACGCGCAAGTGAGGAGACGATCAACACGTAGCCGCGACGGTCGATCACTGACGGCAACGCGGCACGCACGGTGTGAAATACACCCAACAGGTTGACGTCCAACACCCGTTTGACCGCCTCGGGGTCGATCTTCAGCACGGAGCCGTAACTGGCGATTCCGGCGTTGGCGACAACGACGTCGATACCGCCGAACTTTTTGACGCCCTGGTCGGCTGCGGCCTGCATCGCGGCGAGATCACGCACGTCAGCAACTACGGTCAGCACTCGGTCGTCGCCGCCCAGCTCGGCGGACTTCCCCGCCAATGCCGCCTCGTCCAGGTCGGTCAGCAGCAATTTCGCGCCTTTGGCGTGCAACCGACGAGCCAATTCGGCCCCGATTCCGTGACCGGCACCGGTGATGAACACGACTTGTGAGTTCACTGACGTCATGGCCGCAACCTACCTCCTCTTTGCGCGGTGATTACAGGTCCACTCCTAGCAGCGCATCCACCGCCGTTGCCACCGTCCGCGGCGCCTCGGCGTCGTGGCCGCCGTATTCGAGTGCATCGGTAGTCCAACCATCAAGTGCGGCAAGCGCTTTGGGTGTATCAAGATCGTCGGCGAGATAGCGGCGCACCCGGGCGATGGTGTCGGCGGCGTCTGGCGCGGCGGGCAGCGTGGTCGCGGTGCGCCACCGATGCAGCCGGGCGTTCGCCGACTCCAGCACGTCAGCGCCCCAATCGCGGTCAGCCCGGTAGTGGCCGGCCAGCAGACCCAACCGGATAGCCGCCGGGTCAACGCCCTCTGTGCGTAACCGCGACACCAAAACCAGGTTGCCGCGGCTCTTGGACATCTTGTGCCCGTCCAAGCCGATCATTCCCGCATGCACATAGTGGCGGGCGAACCGTCGCTCGCCGCTGACGGATTCGGCGTGGGCGGCGGTGAACTCGTGATGCGGAAAGATCAAGTCGCTGCCACCGCCCTGGATGTCGAGGCCGCTGCCGATGCGGCTGAGCGCGATCGCCGCGCACTCGACGTGCCAACCGGGTCGGCCGGGGCCGAACGGCGACGGCCAGCTGGGCTCTCCGGGCCGCGCGGCGCGCCACAACAGCGCGTCGAGTTGGTCGGTCTTGCCCAGCCGGTCCGGGTCGCCGCCGCGCTCGCCGAACAGCGTCAGCATGGTGTCGCGGTCATAACCGGATTCGTAACCGAACTGCAGCGTGGCGTCGGCGCGGAAGTACACGTCGGGGTAGTCGGGATCGTCGACGACATAGGCCGCTCCGGAGGCCAGCATCTTTTCCACCAGTTCGACGACCTCGGCCACCGCCTCGGTCGCGGCGACGTATTCGCGTGGCGGCAGCACCCGCAGCGCCGTCATGTCGTCGCAGAACAGCGCGACCTCACGGGCCGCCAAGTCGTGCCAGTCGATACCGTCGCGGTTGGCCCGCTCGAACAGCGGATCGTCGACGTCGGTGACGTTCTGCACGTAGTGCACATCGTGTCCGAGGTCCAGCCACAGCCGCTGCACCAGATCGAACGCGAGATAGGTGGCGGCGTGACCGAGGTGGGTGGCGTCATACGGCGTGATCCCGCACACATACATCGTGGCCGTCGGCCCGGCTGCCAACGGACGCACTTGGCGGTCGGAGGTGTCATACAGCCGTAGCTCCGGGCCATGTCCCGGCAGCGCCGGTAAGGGTGCCGAAGGCCAGGACTGCATACCGTCGACTGTAAATCGTCTGGCTAGCTCGCCAGTCGGATGGCACCCAGCAGCAGGTCGGCGAGTTCCGGGCGACACATCAGGAAGTCGGGCAGATACGGGTCGGGACGGTTGTACACCAGCTCCGAGCCGTCCAGTCGCGATGCGTGCATACCGGCCGCCAGGATCACCCCCGCCGGAGCCGCCGAATCCCACTCCCACTGGCCGCCGGCGTGGATGTAGGCGTCGGCGTCGCCGCGCACCAGTGACATCGCTTTTGCGCCGGCCGAACCGATCCGGACGGCCTGGATGTCCAACCGCTCGGCGAGGCGATACAGCACCGCCGGCGGACGGTTGGAGCTGGCGGTGATGCGAATCGGCCCGGAATGCTCGGTGACCGGCGTGCTCACGCGGTCGCTGCGGTAGAGTTCCCCCATCGCGGGCAAGGCGACCGCGGCGTCGGTGATCGCACCGCCTGCGCCGCCGTCACGCTGCCACAACGCCACGTGCACAGCCCAGTCGCCGCGTCCACGCTCGGAGAATTCGTTGGTGCCGTCCAGCGGGTCAACGATCCAGACCCGGTCGGCCCGCAGCCGGGTCAGATCGTCGTAAGCCTCTTCGCTGAGCACCGCGTCCCCCGGCCGCTCGGCGTGTAGCCGACGCAACAGGAGCGAATTGGCTTGGCTGTCGCCCTCATCACCGAGCAGCCACGGGTGGCCGAACCCGACCACGTCGCGCACCGCCAGCAACAGCTTTCCAGCGTCCTCGGCCAGGTCGGCGGCCAGCGCGGCGTCGCTCAGGTCGGGTCTCATCGGTGTCCAGTATCGCCGACCTACCACAAACTGCGCCGTGTCAGTGGTTTTCGGCAATCCATTCGCTGGTGAAGCGGTGGTACCTGGTGATGTCTTCACCTACTCGGTTGGCGATAGCGCTCTCGATGGCGCCGCCGACGACCGGGATTTTGACCGCGATGGTTGTGGTCATCGTCAGCCGCGAACCCTGCGGCGCCGGCGCGAGCAACGCCTGCCCGCGCGCGGTCACGGGCACCCCGGAAACGTCGACTTGTACCTCTCCGCGCACCCGGTCGTCACCGATCCGACTCCACTTCTGGTTTTGCACGAGCGCCAGCTCACTTGGCGCGATCTGGTAATCACCTCGGGTAATCGGTCGCGAAAGAGGTCGACCCTGAAGCCCACGTCCACTGTTTGATCTGCGTCGACGGTCAACTCGTCCAGCGTTCCGGCGCCGTCGTCAAACGCGGTGAGCCTCGCCTCCCAGTATTCGGCTTCACCGAATGCGACAAAGGATTTGTTCGACGCTGGCTGGCGAGTCCACCGATACGTCGAATGAGCGCGCCATAGCACCGGAGGCTACGTCAAAATGCGCACTGAGGAATGGACCGGAAAGTCAAGCGATCTCGGCGACGAAAACGCCCATCCGGTGCGCCGCGCGCCTCGCGACCGGTGGGAGGCTTGGGTCGTCCGTACCGGCAGGCACCACCCGCGGATTGACGATGTGCACGTCCCGTCGAAAGAGATGCATGTCGGCCTCGCCTGCGGCCAGTACGTTCTTGACCCAGTCAGCCTTGCCGTGACCCAAGATGACGGCGAGAGTGGTGCCCTTGCGGTGGGCATTGACGACGGTCTCATAGGCCTTACCCGATTTACGCCCGCGGTGTTCGATCACCGCGAACGACGGCAAAAACCGAGCGACCTTCTTCACCCCAGGGTTCACGTACTTGACTTGTAGGCGATGTACCAGTGGCGGAAACACCATCGGCACGCCCGGGACGCTGTTCGGGTGGTCCTTGGCGGACACGATGCCTCCCGACAGTAAGAGCGGTTGGTACCACACGGTACCACCGGCGCTAAAACGCCGGCCAGGGAATCGGACGGTGCCGATCCGGGCCGGGCATCACCGGGTTTTCCAGCAGCGCCCGAGCGCGCAGATGCAACGCCGCGATCTCGGCGCTGGTGATGTGCTCGGCCAGCGCATCGCCGAGCGAGCCGGCCAGCGCCTCGACCAGTCGGCTCACCTTTTCCAGAGTGTTGTCGTCGATGGGTTTGCCGGCCCACCCCCAAAGCACCGTGCGCAACTTGTCCTCGACGTGTAGGCAGACGCCGTGGTCGACTCCGTAGATGGCGCCGTCGACACCCCGCAGCACGTGGCCCCCCTTACGATCGGCGTTGTTGATCAACACGTCGAACACCGCCATGCGCCACAGTCGAATGTCGTCGGCATGAACCAGCGAAACAGGCTCGCCGGCATAGTCATATGCCCGCAACACCGGCAAATAGCCGGGCGGCAACCGGTCAGCCGGAACCAGGTCGACGGGGTCTAGTCCTGGACCAGGGTCTGAACCGGCTTCGTCACCGGGTTGGTCCACCCACAGCTGCAGCATCCCCGAACCGGCGGGCCCATAGCGAATGATGGTGTAGGGCACAATGTTCCAGCGCAACTGCTCTGACACCAGATACGCGCCGAGCTCTCGGCCGGCCAGTGTGCCGTCGGGAAAGTCCCATAGCGGCGCTTCGCCGGTAATCGGCTTGTACACGCAGTGCACGCTGTGGTCGGCCAGCGTCGATTCGCACAAGAAGGTGGCATTGCTGGCCGAACGAATGCGTCCCAGGACCGTCAGCTCACCGCGCCGCAGGACCTCGCGATCGTCAGTCCTCGGCGTCATCGTCAGACCCGAGCAACGCGCTGCGCCGGTAGCCGTTCGTGCGCGCACAGATGTGTCCCTCGGGGTCCAACGGTTCATCGCACAGCGGGCATGGCGGACGGCCCGCGGAAATGACACGGTTGGAACGGGTTGCGAACTCCCGCGCCGACTCCGGGGTCAGGAACACCCGCACGGCGTCGGGACCCTCCTCGGTGTCGTCGAGCACGACGGATGCGTCGAACTCGGTGTCGCTGACGGCCAGCAATTCGACCACCACGGTCTGTGCCTCGGAATCCCAACCCAAACCCATGGTGCCGACCCGAAATTCCGCGTCGACTGGCGTGATCAGCGGGCTGAGATCTTCGACCTCGGTGGTCTCCGGCGGAACCGGTGTACCGAATCGGCGGTTGACTTCGAGCAGCAGCGCACCGATGCGCTCGGCGAGCACCGCCACCTGCTGCTTCTCCAACACCACCGACACCACCCGGGCGTCGTGCACTGCCTGCAGGTAGAAGGTGCGGTTTCCGGGCTGGCCAACTGTCCCGGCGACGAATCGGTCGGGTGAGCGGAAAACGTGGATCGCGCGAGACATGGCAACTCCAAAATACCGGCAGTTGCGGCTCTGTCGTAAATTCTCGGCCCGACTCGCTCAGTCGGTGGAGCCACCGACGACCGCATCGCCGGGCGGCTGCTCACCGTCTGTCGGCGGAGCAGCCGCCAACGCGGACGTCAGCCGCGCGCCGGTGTGGTTGACGTGCAGCACAAACGGGCGCAACCGGGTGTAGCGGATCACACTCATCGAGGCCGGGTCGGCCGAAACACGCTGAAAGCCGTCCAGATGAATGCCGAGCGCATCGGCGACGACGGCCTTGATGATGTCGCCGTGGGTGCAGGCCAGCCAGAGTGCGTCACCACCGTGCTGTTCGGCCAATCGTGCGTCGTGCTCGCGCACGGCAGCGACGGCCCGCGTCTGAACCTGCGCCAGCCCTTCACCGCCGGGGAACACGGCCGCGCTGGGATGCGCCTGGACCACCGCCCACAGCGGCTCGTTGACCAGTTCGCCGAGCTTGCGGCCGGTCCATTCGCCGTAGTCGACTTCGGCGAATCGGTCGTCGATGAGCGGCTCGACGCCGAGCGCTTCGGCGAGCGGCTCAATCGTGCGCCGGCACCGCAGCATGGGTGAAGACACCACCGCCCGGATCGGCAGGTCACCGATCCGATCGACCAGCTCCGCGGCTTGCTGGCGACCTTTGTCGTCGAGGTCGACACCCTCGGAACGACCGGCCAAGACATGCGCAGTGTTCGATGTCGACCGGCCATGCCGCAACAAGATGACGGTCATATGCGCCGCTCTCCCCCGCAAGCGCGTGGTACCCCCACAGCATCGCTCCGTCCCCCGCAAGCGGATGGGGGTACCCCCAGCCGCGGAGCGGCGAGGGGGCGTGCCCCCACCGCATCGTCGTCGGCGGTGGTCACGTCGCGCTCACCACGCCCGAGGCCAACAGGATCAGCACGCCGGCGCCGACCAATACCCGGTAGCCGACGAACCAATACATGCTGTGCCGCACCAGGAATCGCAGCAACCACGCCACCGCGGTGAGGCCGACGGCGAACGCGATCACGGTAGCCACTAGCAGCTGCGGGCCGGTCGCACTCATCCCCTCCAGTACCGGGTGGAAGGCGTCCGGCAGCGAGAACAACCCAGAGGCGAACACCGCCGGAATGGCCAGCAGAAAACCGAACCGAGCAGCCAACTCACGCTCCTGACCAAGAAACAGCCCGGCGCTGATGGTTGCCCCCGACCGGGACACCCCCGGGACCAACGCCAGCGTCTGGGCAACGCCGACGACGACGGCATCGCGCCAGGTCAGCTCGTCGATGTGGCGCCGCTGTCGGCCGAGCCGCTCGGCCAGGGCGATCACCGCCGAAAACACCACCAGCGCCGTCGCGATCACCCACAGGTTGCGCATGCCCGAACGGATTTCGTCCTTGAACAACAGACCGAGGACGCAGATCGGGATCGTCCCGATGATGACGTACCAACCCAGCCGGTAGTCGGCATTCCGGTGCGCGGCGGCGTGACGACCCCCGACCAGTCCTGTGAACCATGCTTTGACGATCCGCACGATGTCTCGGGCGAAATAGACCAACACGGCGATCTCGGTGCCCAGCTGGGAAACCGCGGTGAACGACGCGCCGGCGTCCGCGGCGAAGAAGATCCGCGAGACGATCGCCAGGTGGCCCGACGACGACACCGGCAAGAACTCGGTTAGGCCCTGCACCACGGCCAAAACGACGACCTGCCACCAAGACATCGCCGGCGCCGCAGTCACGACGACGACCGTACCGGTTGCGCCGGAGGGCTACTGGAAGGGACCGGGGTTGGAAGCCGGTTCGACGTGGTCAACCGCGTCACGCACCACCGCGGCCAGGCTGCGCTCGTCGGTGATGTCGACACCGCGGACGTTGCGTCGCACCGTGTCGACGACATCTTCGGGTTGCGGAACCGGGCCGCTCAGCCTCGCCGGTAAATCTCTACCAGAAGCCACTGACCTTCGACACGGAAAGCGAAACTGCGGCCGTCACCGACCTGCCCGAACCCGCTGGCCAACACCTTGGCCGAGAAGACCCCCACCCACATGTCCTCAATAGCAAACTCGGGATCAGACCAATCGAGCGGTCGTCGGCGACGCTCATAGCGCGACCACACCTAGCCGTCGACCCCGGGCTTTCGCGCCGCGGCCAGGACATGGCCGACAATGTTCCCTAAGGTCGGACTTCACTCCGACTACCTCCCTTGCAGACTGGCCGCCCCCTGGATACCTGAGAGTTACCCCGTGCCGCAACACCGCAAACACAGTGGACACAGCGTTCGCCGGCGGGCCGCTGGCTTGCTGTTTGTGCTGGCATTGGCGGCGGGATGTTCGTCGAAGACGCTCGACACCGCCCCGCCCACGATCGAGCCGGCGCAACCGGGGCAATCTCCGCCGCAATCGCAGACTGCGGCCGGCGTCATACGTCCGCTGGACGGACGCGCGCAGGCGGCGATATTCGACAGCCGCACCGACCAGCTGGTGATCTTGACGTCCGGGAGGCATCCACGGCGCCCGCCCGGGTCGCAATGATTGGCTCCCAGCAAAGCTCGGCGCGCGTCATCGAACTGCCCGGCCCGGCAACCGGGCTAACCGGTGACGGCAGCGGCACCGCGTATCTGTCCAGCCATGGCGGCTATTTCATGGTCGATTTGTCGGCCGGACGAGCCGTCCGCGTTGACCTCAGCAACGCCGCGAACGTCGACTTCACCGCGATCACCCGGCGCGCCGACGGCACCCTGGCGTTGGGCGCCGCGGACGGCACGGTGTACACGCTCGCGGCCGGAGCCACCGCCGTGAGCGGCCGAACGAAGGTATTCGCGGGCCACGTCGATTCCCTTGCGGCGCAGGGAAATACCGTCGCCGTGTTGGACCGTAGTCAAACATCGGTCACCACCATCGGTCCCGACGGCAAAGTCGGGCAGGCATTGCGCGCCGGCCTGGGCGCCACCACCATGGCGGCCGATCCGGCGGGCCGGTTGCTGGTGGCCGACACCCGGGGCGGCCAGCTGCTGGTGTTCGGCGTCGACCCGCTGATCCTGCGTCAGGCCTACCCGGTAGCGATCAGTCGCCGTATGGCCTGGCCGGGTCCGATGGGCTGACCTGGGTGTCGCAGACCTCGGCGAATTTGGTCATTGGTTACGATCTGTCAACCGGAATACCCTGTAGAAAAGGTTCGGTACCCAACCGTGCGGCAACCCAACACGCTGGCCTTCGACGATGCTGCGGGCACGTTGTATGTGGTGTCGGGTGTCGGGCGGGGGCGTTCAGGTCATCGAGCATGCGGCGGCGGGGCCACATTGACGACGGCGCGGCGCGGCCGGTTGCCGGCGGGTTGGGACACCGAGATGTCCGACGAATACGAGTGGGTGCCGTTGCGCCTGCCGCCGGAGGTGACCAGGCTCAGCGCCTCGACCCGATTGTCCATCGAAGCGGAGTACCGCGGCTGGGAGCTGACCCGGGTGCGGCTCTATACCGACGGAAGTAGGCGAGTATTGTTGCGCCGCAAGAAGTCTCGTATCGACAGGATCGAGAACGTCCGGCCCGACCAGCCGGAACTGTGACGGTGAGCGCCCCGCGCGACGACCGTCATCAGCTATACGGTGCGCTGCGCCGGTTGCTTTTCCTGGTGCCGCCCGAACGCAGCCACGAGCTGGTGTTCGCGGCGCTGCGTGGCGTCACCACCGCGGCGCCGGTTCGGCGGCGACTGAGCGCGACGACTGGCGCCGACCGACCCGGTGCTGGCCAGCACGGTGTTCGGGGTGCGCTTCCCCGGTCCGCTGGGCCTGGCCGCCGGGCTTCGACAAGGACGGCATCGGGCTGAAGGCCTGGGGCGCGCTGGGATTCGGCTACGCGGAGGTCGGCACCGTCACCGCCCACCCCCAACCAGGCAACCCGGCGCCGCGGCTGTTCCGGCTGCCCGCCGATCGCGCCCTGCTCAACCGGCTGGGCTTCAACAATCACGGCGCCGCTCGACCTGGCGTCCAGACTGGCACGGCAGCAGCGCCGATGTGCCGATCGGGGTCAATATCGGCAAGACCAAATCCACCCCGCCCGAGCACGCCGCCGACGACTACCGGGCCAGTGCCCGGCTGGTCGGGCCGCTGGCCGCATACCTGGTGGTCAACGTCAGTTCGCCGAACACTCCCGGGCTACGCGATCTGCAGGCGGTCGAGTCGCTGCGCGGACATCCTGTCGGCGGTGCTCGCCGAGACCTCGACGCCGGTGCTGGTGAAGATCGCGCCAGATCTGGCCGACACCGACATCGACGAGATCGCCGACCTGACAGTCGAGTTGGGCTTAGCCGGCATCGTCGCCACCAACACCACGGTGTCGCGCGACGGGCTGCGCACCCCCGGCGTCGAGCGCCTGGGCAGCGGCGGCATCTCCGGGCCGCCGCTGGCGCAGCGGGCCGCCGAGGTGCTGCGGCGACTCTACGGCCGGGTCGGTGACCGGCTGACGTTGATCAGCGTCGGCGGCATCGAGACCGTCGACGACGCCTGGGACCGCATCACCGCCGGGGCGTCGTTGCTGCAGGGCTACACCGGGTTCATCTATGGCGGTGGCTTGTGGGCCAAGCACATTCACGACGGCATCGCTCTTCGGCTGCGCGAAGGAGGGTATTCCTCGCTGAGCGATGCGGTCGGATCGGCGACCCGCCACTGACGTTCAGCGCTGCTCGTAGGTTCCGTAGATGACCGCTCGGGCGATCGCGTGCTGGAACAGGTTGAAACCCAGGAACGCGGGGCTGGCGTCCTCGGTGAGGTCGAGTTTCTCGACATCGACCGCGTGGACGGCGACGTAGTAGCGGTGTGGGCCGTGCCCCGGGGGCGGCGCCGCGCCGATGTAGCGGCGCATGACCGGCGTCGTTGACCAGGGTCAGCGCGTCGCCCGGTAGTTCGCTGCCTTCGCCGGCGCCGTCGGGCAACTCGGTGACCGAGGCGGGCAGGTTGGCCACCGCCCAGTGCCAGAAACCCAGACAGCGTCGGCGCATCGGGGTCGTACACGGTGACCGCGAAACTCTTGGTCTCGTCGGGGAAACCAGACCAGCTCAGCTGCGGGCTGACGTCTTCGCCGCCGGCACCCATGATTCCGCTGATCTGCGGGGTCGCCAGCGGCTGCCCGTCGGTGATCGACGCCGACTCCAAATGAAACGACGGCAGTTTCGGCAGCGCTGCGTACGGGTCGGGTGGTGCGATCATGGTCGATCCCCTCTCGTGTGATTGGCTCAACTTGCGGCTAACAGTGTGTCAAGAAGTGTGTCAGCACTTCGGTGCCGAACCTCAGCGCGTCCACGGGTACCCGTTCATCCACGCCGTGGAACAATGCGGCGAAATCCAGATCCGGCGGCAGCCGCAACGGGGTGAAGCCGAAGCAACGAATACCCAAGCGCGCGAAGGCTTTTGCGTCAGTGCCGCCGGAAAGCATGTAAGGAACGGTCCTGGCGTCGGGATCCACGGCCAGCAGCGCAGCGTTCATCACGTCGACCAGGTCACCGTCGAAACTGGTCTCATACGACGGCAAGTTGGTGATCCATTCGCGGGTCACGTCGGGACCGATCAGCTCGTCGACCTCCGCCTCGAACGCCGCTTGCCGACCGGGAAGCACCCGGCAGTCCACCACGGCCTCCGCAGTCGCCGGTACCACGTTGGCCTTGTAGCCGGCCTTGAGCATCGTGGGGTTGGCCGTGTCGCGCAGGGTGGCCTTGACGATGCGGGCGATCGGACCGAGCTTGTCGATAGTCCCTTCCAGATCCGGCGAATCGGTGTCGAAGGTGTGCCCGGTCTCTTCGCCGACAGCCGTCAGGAACTGCAGCACGGCTATCGGTCACGACCAGCGGGAACTGGTGGCGGCCCAGCCGCGCGACCGCCTCGGCGATCCAGGTGACCGCGTTGTGGTCATGGGTCATCGAACCGTGTCCGGGCCGGCCGCGCGCCGTCAGCCGCATCCAGTGCAGGCCCTTTTCAGCGGTCTCGATGAGATAGAGCCGACGCTCACCGCCGTCGCGGCGCGGCACGGTCAGCGAGAACCCGCCGACCTCGCCGACCGCTTCGGTCACGCCGTCGAACAGGTCGGGCCGGTTGTCGACCAGCCACTGCGCTCCGTACTTGCCGCCGTTCTCCTCGTCGGCGACGAAGGCGAAC
This sequence comes from uncultured Actinomycetota bacterium, assembly GCA_963744835.1. Classification (GTDB taxonomy): domain Bacteria; phylum Actinomycetota; class Actinomycetes; order Mycobacteriales; family Mycobacteriaceae; genus Mycobacterium. The sequence goes on along the minus strand of CAVUVB010000002.1, from coordinate 727,448 downwards.
ACCAGGTCGCGCGGCGGCACCACGCCGGCCCGACGGAATTGCCGGGCTGTCACGATCATCATGCCGACCATGTCCTTCATGTCGACCGCACCGCGGCCCCAGACATAGCCGTCCTCGATCGCGCCGGAGAACGGGTGCACGCTCCACTCGGCCGGCTCCGCGGGCACCACATCAAGATGGCCGTGGATCAGCAGCGCGCCGCGGGAGCTGTCCGCTCCCTTGAGGCGGGCAAACACATTGCCCCGCCCCGGCGCGCCGGACTCCACATATTCGACCTGGTAGCCGACCTCTTCCAATTGCTCGGCGACCCAGTGGGCACATTCGGCCTCGCCGCTTGGTGGTTTCCAGATCGCCGGTGTTGGTGGTGTCGAACCGGATCAGCTTGCTGACGACGTCCACCACGTCGTCGACGAGAGTTTCGGTTGGCACCGTCACAGTCACCTTTCCTACCATTGCAGGCCGACGCGCGTCGCTCGGCGTGCGTCCACGCCTCGGTCTACCCGTTTGGGGACGAGCAGGCCAATCCGATAGCCTTAGCTGCCAATTGATTGGCCTAGGTCCGAGTGGCGGAATGGCAGACGCGCTAGCTTGAGGTGCTAGTGCCCTACTAATGGGCGTGGGGGTTCAAGTCCCCCCTCGGACACCCTTGCGATTCACCCCCTCGGACACCCACTGCCTGTGTAGCGAGTCGCCCGACGGGCGGCTCCAGCGCCGCTGCCCGCACGACCGAATCACCAAGTTGGACAAAGTGCTTGGCAACCGATCGATACAATCCTATTCGCCGGAGCCGAAGTTACGCCGCAGCGTCTCCCCGTTCGGCTTTCCGCCGAAGGCGGCCGAGATCTGATCCCAGGACCAGTCCGCGGCGCGGGCCTCGCGAACGGCCAGTTCGACGGCCTTCTGGGCAATCCGCCGGGCATCGGTGGCGGCCTGAATGAGCTCATCCACGGACGTCGTCATGCCATAAATTATGGCATTTTATGTGCCACGATTGAAGGGGCCAAGGGAGGCCGAGCACCGGGTTTCCCAGAACGCTCACGCGGGAAGCCCACGATAGGAGCCAACCAGGCTCGCTACGACGACACCAGTCGTAAGCTGCGATTTAGCAAGTAGGACAGACGACGGCGAGTCCGACGCATGAATCGAACAAGTGGCTTTCTGCGGCGAACACCCCGACGCACCTTCCGTGATCGTCGGGAAGCCGGTCGTGTGCTCGCCGAGGAGCTGGGGGCCTATCGCGGCAAGGACGGGCTGCTGGTCCTCGGGCTGGCCCGCGGCGGGGTGCCGGTCGGCTGGGAGGTCGCCGCGGCCTTGCATGCCGAGTTGGATGTGTTTCTGGTGCGAAAGCTGGGCGTCCCGCAGTGGTCCGAGTTAGCGATGGGCGCGTTGGCCAGCGGGGGCGTCGTCGTGATGAACGACAACGTGGTGTCCAGCCTTCGCGTCAGCGACGGGCAGGTACGCGGTGTCATCGCCCGCGAGACGGCCGAACTCAGCCGCCGCGAACAGGCCTACCGTGGCGGGCGCGCGGTCGCCGACCCGCACGCCAAAACGGTGATCGTGGTTGATGACGGGCTCGCCACCGGAGCGAGCATGCTGGCCGCGGTGCGCGCACTGCGGGCCAGTGCCCCGGAATCGATCGTCGTCGCTGTCCCGGTGGGGCCGCTGTCGGTGTGCCAGCAGCTCGCGCAGGAGGCCGATGACGTCGTATGCGCCACCATGCCAACCGACTTCGAGGCGGTGGGGCAGGTTTTCGTCGACTTCCATCAGGTCACGGACGATGAAGTCCGCGAGCTGCTGGCCACCCCGACGTCAGCGGAGTAACGCCCTCTAACGAGCCTTGTGGTCGTCGCTGACGGTTTCGTCAGCCGCATCCGCGTTGCTTTCCGAATCCGCCGGAGCTGCCGCGTCGTGTCCCTCGTCAGGTTCGTCTTCGGGATAGTCGGCGTAGGCGCTCGCACTGTCGTCCGGGCTTTCACCATCCGCTTCGGCAGGCTCGTTGCCGGCTCCCCCGGCCTCGCGACGCTGACGTTCCTGCAGCGCATCGATGATGAGCAGCACCACGCCAAGCACGCTGGCGCCAATGCACACCCAGGCGATCAGCTCATTGCCGGTGACGACCGCAAACACCAACGCGGCAAGGCCTATCACCGCTAATCCCAGCGCGATAATCAGCATTGGCAAACCTCCAGCCGACGGGGCAACACTGCCAACTTTGCAGGATACCGACCGCCGGTGCCGGTACCTCCGGCCGACTTAGTTATTACCGCGATTGAACTGGTTAAACCCGCCGGATTCATTGGTTGCGCTGGAATCGACCGGCGCCGCCGATCCACGCTGGCCGAGCTCTTCGAGCTGGGACTCCAAGTAGGTCTTCAGTCGCGTGCGGTACTCGCGTTCGAAGGTGCGCAGCTGTTCGAGGCGACCCTCGAGCACGGTGCGCTGTTGGTTGATCGTCCCCATGATCTCGGAGTGCTTGCGCTCAGCGTCGGCCTGCAATGCGTCGGCCTTCTCCTGGGCCTGGCGCAGCTGGGCTTCAGAGCGGGTTTGCGCATCGGCCAGCATCGCGTCGGCGCGCTGCCGGGCCTCAGCGACCGTGGTCTCCGCTTCGCGACGAGCATCGCTGACGATCTGGTCGGCATTGGCCCGGGCGTCGGCCATCAGCTTGTCCGACTCCGCCTTGGCCGTGCCGGTCAGCCGGTCGGCGGTGTCTTGCGCCAAGCTCAGGACCCTGGCGGCCTTCATCGCCTGCTCCTCGCCGAGCGAAGCGGCGGCGGGGGCGGCGACCGGAGCGGCAGCGGGCTGGGCGGCGGCTTGACGGGCTCGGGCTCGGGCTCATACACCGGAATGGCTTGGGTGGCTTGCGCGCTGGTGCCACCGCCGGCCCGGGCACCAGCCAGCTCCTGGTCCAGCTCGTTGACCCGCTGACGCAGATCGGAGTTCTCCTCGATCAGCCGGGTCAGCTCGTTTTCCACCAGGTCGAGGAAGGCGTCGACCTCGTCTTCGTTGTAACCTCGTTTGCCGATCGGCGGCTTACTGAACGCCACATTGTGGACGTCGGCGGGTGTAAGTGGCATTCTTAGCCCCCTTGAGTCTGAACGGTCATACCGACCAGGAAAGTGTAGGTCGGCGCATGAACGGTGTGGTAGCCATACAGCAACTGCCGCCCATCCTGTCACACCAGACCCGCCGGTTGCGGATTCGGTCAATAAATAAGACCGAATTTCACAGTTTAAGAGGCGACAAATCGGCGCCTTAAGAGTTCGAAATCAGGATCCCGCAAACCCTAGCGAGCCAACTGGGTGGCGCCAACCCTGCCGTCGCGCCGAGATCAGTCACGCGTGGTAGTCGAGGGCCAGCGTCATCCCGACGAACGCCAGCAGTAACAGCAGCATGATGGACAGATCGAAGCGGACGGCACCGACGGTGAGCTGCGGTATCAGCCTGCGCAGCAGCTTCACCGGCGGATCGGTGACCGACAGGATGATCTCGAGGACCACGACCGTGGCACCGCGAGGGTGCCAGTCGCGGCTAAACGATCGGACGAACTCGACGACGACCCGAGCGATGAGCAGCAGCCAGAAAATGAACAGCGCAAAACCGATGATGTGCACGAACAGCGTCAACTAGAGCCCGACCTTAGTGATGAGGATGTGACATTGATGACAGCCCCGGCTGCGGCCAGCACGGCATCGACAGCCTACCGACTCGGAACGGCCTGTACACACGCCCGGCGCCGGTGCGGGCTCGGCAGGATCCGAGCGGGCAGCGACTAGCGGGGGCTACTGGTAGGCGTAAAAGCCGGTCTCGGCGATGCGCCGGCGCTCCTCGGGCGACACGTCGACATCGGCGGGTGAGAGCAGAAACACCTTGGTCGCGACCTTGTCGAAGGAACCGCGCAGCGCGAAGGCCAATCCTGCCGCGAAGTCGACCAGTCGCTTCGCGTCGGCGTTGTCCATCGACACCAGGTCCATGATGACCGGCGTTCCGTCGCGGAACCGCTCCCCAATGGTGCGGGCCTCGCTGTAGTCCTTGGGTCGCAGCGTGGTGATCTTCGACAGCGCGCTGCCCTCGTCGAACAGCATCGCCATCCGGCGCGGGTCCATCGCCAGGGCGCCACGGGTCGAGCCGCGCAACGACCCGAATCGCGGCCGGGCCAACTCGCCGCGGTCGTATTCATGCGACCGGAACCGCTGTTCGTCCGGGTAGCTGCCGCGATAGCTGCTCGAGGCATAGTCGCCGGTCTCGCCGCGGGGATCGTCGTAGTCGCGTCCGTCGTAGCGGCCATACCCGTCCTCGGCGAACCGCTGCCGCGGATAGCCGCCGCCGCGGGTTCCAGGGTGGTCGTCGTAGTACTCGTCGTCGTAGTCCTCCATCGGAGCCATACCGAAGTAGGCCTTGACCTTGTGCAGTGTGCTCATCGCGTGACCCCTTCTAGGCTCTGGGAGTTCCGGTGTCTGTGATGAAGATGTGACTGGAGTGACTATTCAGGTGACCGTAACGGTCTGCGGCCCAATAACGCGGTACCGACACGCACACATGTCGAACCATGTTTGACCGCGGCTTCGAGGTCTTCTGACATCCCGGCCGACAATCCGGCCGCGTCCGGGTGCGACTGGCGTATCCGGTGGTGCTCCGACTGCAAGCGCGCGAACGCCGTATCCGGATCCCAGTCCAGCGGCGGGATGCCCATCAGCCCGACCAGTTCCAGGGATTCCGAGGTCGCGACCTGCTCGCAGATTTCATCGACCGCTTTCGCGTCCGAAACGTCGACGCCACCGCGGGACACGTCGCCGTCCAGGCTGATCTGGACGTATACCCGCAGCGGATTCTCCCGGCGGCCCTCACCCAGCTCCGCCGACACGGCGCGGTCGAGCGCGCGTACCACCCGGGTACTGCTGACCGAATGGGCGGTGTGCGCCCATTCGGCCAGCGAGCGGGCTTTGTTGCGCTGGATCTGACCCACCATGTGCCAGCGCACGACCGGGGCGGAGGACAGACCGCTGGCATAGCCGCCCAGCAACCGTGCGACGTCGCCCACCTTCGCCACCGCCTCCTGCTCGCGGGATTCACCGAAGGCGGTGCAACCCAATCGCGACAAAATCGCCACATCGGTTGCTGGAAAGAATTTGGTAATGGGCAGAAGTTCAATTTCGTCGACTTTGCGGCTTGTCGCTTCGGCAGCCGCCGCGAGCCGTGAGCGTAGCGCGGCCAAAGCACCGACCAATTCGGATTCCCGCTCCGGATGGGACGAAAGGTTTACCGCCACGGCACTCATTCCATCCACACCACCGACGCCAGCCGCCCGGTCGGGGCGTCGCGGCGATGACTGAACAGGTTGACATCGTCGACTGTGCATCGCGGGTCGACGTCGATGGCGTTGACTCCCAAAGTTTTGAGCTGGCGGGTGATTCCAGCGCGAAGGTCCAGCGCTGGGGTGCCGGCCGAGGTCGTGGTGCGACTGCCCGGCAGCGTCGCCTCCACCTCGTCGGCCATGCCCGCGGGCACTTCGTAATTGCGGCCACTGACCGCGGGGCCCAGCAGCGCAGAGATGTCTTGAACGTGGGCGCCAACGGTCAGCATCGCTTCCACCGCCCGGGCCACCACGCCGTCGCGCGCTCCGACGCGACCGGCGTGTACGGCGCCGACGACGCCGGCGCGCGCGTCGGCCAGCAGCACCGGCACGCAGTCGGCGCTCACCACGGTGAGAGCCAGCCGTGGTGTGTTCGTCACCAGGGCATCGGTGTCGGCAACAGGGGTCTCGCGCGCAGCGTCGACCACCTCGACCCGGTCGCTGTGCACCTGGTTCATCCACACCAGCCGATCGGCGCCCAGCCCGATGGCCGCGGCCAGCCGCGCCCGGTTAGCCGCCACCGCGGCCGGGTCATCACCGACATGGTCACCCAGGTTGAAGGTGTCGAACGGTGGGGCCGACACGCCGCCCGCGCGCGTTGTCGTCACTCGCCGGATGCGAACGCTCACCTGACCAGTATCCGGCTCGCCCACGGTCGACTCGCCCCGACGGCATGCCGCGGCCCCCATCGTCGCCGGGCTAGCGCCGCATGAACGGCGGCACGTCGACGTCCTCGTCGTCCTCGCCGCCGATGTTCAAGGTTGCGCCGTTGGTGTGCAGCGGCACGCTGTCAGCGCCGGCGGGCTCGAACAACGTCGAGCTGACCTTGCCGGCCTTTCCGGTCTCGAACTCATGCTTGCCGCTGCCGACGATCGGCTTTCGGCCCGGCCCGGCCGCGTCGAAGCCTGCCGCGATCACCGTGACCCGCACTTCGTCGCCCAGCGAGTCGTCGATGACGGTGCCGAAGATGATGTTGGCGTCCTGGTGAGCGGCGTCCTGCACCAGCGAAGCCGCCTCGTTGATTTCGAACAGCCCCAGGTCGCTGCCGCCGGCGATGGACATCAGCACACCCTGTGCGCCCTCCATGGAGGCTTCCAGCAGCGGCGAGTTGATCGCGATCTCGGCCGCCTTGAGCGCGCGGCCGTCGCCGCGGGCCGAACCAATGCCCATCAGCGCCGTGCCCGCGCCCGACATGATGCCCTTGACGTCGGCGAAGTCGACGTTGATCAGGCCCGGGGTGGTGATCAGGTCGGTGATGCCCTGCACGCCGTTGAGCAGCACCTCGTCGGCGCTGCGGAAGGCGTCCATCAGCGACACTGCGGCGTCGCCCATCTGCAGCAGCCGGTCGTTGGGGATCACGATCAGGGTGTCACAGCTTTCTCGCAGCGCCGAGATGCCGGCCTCGGCCTGGTTGCCACGCCGATTGCCCTCGAACGAGAACGGTCGGGTGACGACGCCGACCGTCAGCGCGCCCAGCTTGCGTGCGATGCTGGCGACGACGGGCGCCCCACCGGTGCCGGTGCCGCCGCCTTCGCCGGCGGTGACGAACACCATGTCGGCCCCGCGCAGCAGCTCCTCGATCTCGTCCTTGGCGTCCTCGGCGGCCCGGCGCCCGACCTCAGGGTCGGCGCCGGCGCCCAGCCCGCGGGTTGAGTCGCGCCCGACGTCGAGCTTGACGTCGGCGTCGCTCATCAGCAGCGCTTGGGCGTCGGTGTTGATCGCGATGAACTCCACGCCCTTGAGTCCCTGCTCGATCATCCGGTTGACGGCGTTGACGCCGCCGCCGCCGATCCCCACGACTTTGATGACAGCCAAATAGTTGTGCGGGGGGGTCATCATGGTGTCTTCCTCCCTGGTGGGACCCGGCCTGGTGGGTAACCGCCTGGCAAACCTAAACCTCAAGTAAAGGGTTAGAGTTATGTCAAGTTGTACCGCGCAAACAGAACGGTATTGCCGCCGCGCGCCCGATCGACGCAGGCGCGCCGAGGATCAGCGGGCGAATTTCGGCCAATTTTTTTCCGGCTCTGCATGGCATTCGGCGAACGTCACGCTGGAGCGGCGTCAGACGTCGAGCGTCAGGCTGGAGCGGCGCTCGGCGGCGGGCGGGTCGCCTACTTGACGGTGGGCAGGTCCGGGCTCGACACGTCATAGACGTGCCCGGGCTGGGTCAACAAGGCCGCCAGCTTGTCAGCCTTCTCCTCGGTGCGATCGTTGGTCCCCCAGATCACCGTGCGCCCGTCGGTGAGTGTCAAGGTGATCGACGCGACCGACGGCGCGGCGATCCGGCCCACCTGTGCGGCGATTTCCGGACGCAGCGCGAGCAGCACCGCCAGCGCGGCCTTGGTCGCCGGGTCGGTCGGACCGGGGTTGTCGACGTCGAGATAGGGCAACGCCGGTGGCGGCGGCGCGGTCGCGAAGTCGACGCCGTCGCGGTCGAACAGATGCGGACCGTCGGGAAAGTCCTTGACCACCACGGGAACTCGCTCGACAATCGTGATCCGCAGCGCCGACGGGTATTGGCGTTGCACCCGCGCGCTGGCCACCCGGCGAATCGCCGCCACCCGGTCGGCGACCCCGTCGGTGTCGATCTGCAACAGCGGCGTTCCCAGCCGGACCTGTGCCGCGTCGAGCACCTCTTCGCGGGTCACCGCCCCTATCCCGGTGACGATGACGCTGCGTGCCGACATCACCGGAGTGAAGTAGAGGACCAGCCCGAGCGCGACGGTGAATACGGCCAGCGCCATGATCGCAAGCACCAGTTTCAAGCCGCGAACTGCACCACGCGGAACGGCTTTGGGCGTGTCCCCCGCGCGTCCGCGGGCCCGGCGTTTGGCCTCGCGGCGGGCCTGCTCGATCGCCGTCGCACGGGCCTGCGCTTCGCGACGCTCGGCACGTTCCCGGCGCGCCCGCCGTCGCGGACCCTCGACTTCCTGCTCTGCGGCGCTTTCAGCGATCGGTTCGTCAGCAGTCGTTCCTTCCACGGTGTCGCCGCCCGTTTCGACCGGCACCCCGCCGTTCGGTTCGGTCACCACAACACCCCCGGCCGGCCCGGTGCGCTGCGGTTGGCCCGCACCCGCAGCGCGGTCACGATCTCGGGCCCGAGCATCGTGACGTCGCCTGCGCCCATCGTGATGATGACGTCGCCAGGTTCGGCAGTCTCGGCCACCGCGACGGCGACCGAAGAGAAATCGGGCAGATACTGCACCGGCACGCTGACGTGCTCGGCCACGCTTGCCCCGCTCACGCCGGCGAGGGGTTGCTCGCGGGCGCCATAGACGTCGAGGACGAAAGCCCTGTCGGCACCGTCGAGCGCGTGACCGAATTCAGCGGCGAAAGCTTTTGTCCGCGAATACAAATGCGGCTGAAACACCACCAGCGACCGGCCGGCACCGCTCTGCTCCAGCAGCGTGCGGACCGCGTCCAGCGTGGCGCTGATCTCGGTCGGGTGATGGGCGTAGTCGTCGAACACCCGCACCGAACCCGCGGTGCCGATCAGCTCGAAGCGCCGACGCACCCCTTCGAAACCGGCCAACCCGTCCAGCACGCAGTCGGCAGGAGCGCCGATCTCGATCGCGGTCAGCAGCGCGCCCAGCGCGTTGAGCGCCATGTGCCGTCCGGGCACCGCCAGCCGCATCACCCACGGGTGGATTTCGCCGTCCAGCTTGACGTGCGCGACCGCCCCGGTCCCCTGCTGCTCCCACGACAACAGCGTCCCGGCCAACGCGGGCCCCTGCTGCGACCCAGAGCCGTACCGCAGTACCCGGATCCCCAGCGCCGCAGTGCGTTCCGCCAGCGCAGCCGCTCCCGGGTCGTCCATACAGACGACGAGTGCTCCACCCGGGGCAATGCGCTCCACGAACGAGTCGAACACCGCGATGTAGGCGTCGGGGCTGCCGAAGAAGTCGAGATGGTCGGACTCGATATTGGTAACCACCGCGACATTCGGGGTGTACTCCAGCAGCGAGCCGTCACTCTCGTCGGCCTCGGCGACGAAGTAGTCGCCGCTGCCATGGTGGGCGTTGGTGCCGGCCTCGCCCAACTCACCGCCGACCGCGAAGGACGGGTCCCGGCCGCAATGCTGTAGCGCCACGATGAGCATCGACGTGGTCGTCGTTTTGCCGTGCGTGCCGGTGACCATCAGCGTGGTGCGCCCGGCCATCAACTTGGCCAGCACCTCCGGCCGCAGCACCACCGGGATGCCGCGTCGCCGGGCCTCGACCAGTTCGGGGTTGGTCTTCGGGATCGCGGCGTGGGTGGTGATCACCGCAGTCGCGCCACCCGGCAGTAGATCCAGCGACGACGCGTCATGGCCGATCTTGATCAGCGCACCGCGTGCGCGCAGCGCGCGCACGCCGCGCGACTCCTTGGCATCTGATCCCGACACCATCCCACCCCGGTCCAGCAGGATGCGGGCGATACCCGACATGCCCGCTCCCCCGATGCCGACCATGTGGACCCGCTGCAGCTCGGGGGGCAGCGACGGGATCATCAGCGCCACTCTCCCCCGCCACGCCGACCGTTACGCGCTTGGCGCGCCTGTTTGGCCACGTCAAGCGCGACGCAAGCGACCTGCTGCGCGGCCTCCGGGTGCCCCACTAACGCGGCGCCCGCCGTCATCGCCGCGAGCCGCGGGGCGTCGTTGAGTAGCGCGCCGACTTGATTGGCGACGAAGTCCGGCGTCAGGTCGGCGTCGGCGACCACCATGCCGCCGCCCGCGTTGACCACTGGCAGTGCGTTGAGCCGCTGCTCGCCGTTGCCGATCGGCAGCGGCACGTAGAGCGCGGGCAGGCCGACGGCGGTGACTTCGGCGACCGTCATCGCTCCGGATCGACAGATCGCCAGGTCGGCGGCGGCGTAGGCCAGGTCCATCCGGCTCAGATAGGGCACCGCGACGTACGGCGGATCGCCTGGCTCCGGGGTGCGCAGGTCGATGGTGTTTTTGGCACCGTAGGCGTGCAGCACGGCCACGCCCGCGATCGCCAGATCGCCCGCGGCCGCCGCGACCGCCCGGTTGATAGAGGCGGCGCCCTGCGAACCGCCGAACACCAGCAGCACCCGGGCGTCGTCGGCGAAACCGAAGTGCGCGCGGGCCTCTGCGCGCAGTGCCGGCCGGTCCAGCGAGGTGATGGCTGCCCGCACCGGCACGCCGACTACTTCGGCATGCGGCAGACCGGGATCGGGAACCGCCGAGAGCACTCGCCGCGCGCTGCGGGCGCCGACCCGGTTGGCCAGCCCGGCGCTCGCGTTGGCTTCGTGGATCACTACCGGGATACGCCGTCTGCACCGGGCGGCGAGGTAGGCGGGCAGCGACACGTATCCGCCGAAGCCGACGACCACGTCGGCGTCGACTTTGTCCAGCACGGCGCGGGTCTGCCGGACGGCGCGAAATATTCGTAGCGGGAGGCGAGCCAGGTCACCGCTGGGCTTGCGGGGCAACGGCACCGGGGTGATCAGCTCGAGTCGGTACCCTCGTTCTGGCACAAGCCGGGTTTCCAATCCGCGCGGGGTGCCCAGCGCGGTGATCCGGACCTGCGGATCCAGCGCGACCAGGGCGTCGGCAACAGCCATTGCGGGCTCGACGTGGCCGGCCGTCCCGCCGCCCGCGAGCACCACCGACAACGAAGAACCCGCGGCTGGCTGATTGACCGAGTCGTTCACCCGTGGCGCTGACCTTCCATTATGCGTTTGCGTCCAGCGTGTGCATGACGCTGGCCGGTGTACCGCTGTGCCCTTCCATGATGCCCTGCCCTAGTGGCCCGCCGGTCCACCGCGGGCGGTCTTTTCGGACGCGCGGCACGAGCTCCGGACGGCCGGGCCGGCTTGGGCCGGCTCCGCAACCGGTCCCGCAGCGCCTCGACCCGGGTCGGCGCGTACGGCTCGGGCAACGGCAGTCGCAGCAGCCGGTTCATCCTGTCGTCGCGCCCGGCTCGCAGCGCGGCGACGGCCTCGGGTTCATGGCGAGCCGCATTTGCCATCATGCCGATCATCAAAAGTGTTGTAGCCGAAGATGTTCCACCCGCAGAGATGAGCGGCAGCTGGATACCGGTGACCGGCAGCAGGCCGATCACGTAACCGACGTTGATGAACGACTGGCCGATCACCCACATCGTGGTAGTCGCGGCCAGCAGTCGAAGGAACGGGTCGGCGGAGCGGCGGGCGATGCGCATCCCGGTGTAGGCGAACAGCCCGAACAGGGCCAGCAACCCCACGGCGCCGACAAGGCCGAGTTCCTCGCCGATGATCGCGAAGATGAAGTCGTTGTGGGCGTTGGGCAGATAGTTCCACTTGGCGGTGCCCTGACCCAGACCGTCGCCGAAGATACCGCCGTTGGCCAGCGCGAACTTGGCCTGCCTGGCCTGATACCCCGAGTCCTGCGGGTCCTGGCCAGGATTCAGCCACGACCGCACCCGGTCGGATCGGTAACCCGCGGATACCGCCAAGATCGCCGCGGCCACGATCGCTGCGAACAGCGAACTCAGGAACACCCGCAGCGGCAGGCCGGCGTACCAGAACAGACCCAGCAGGATGATGCCCATCGACACGGTCTGCCCCAGGTCGGGCTGCGCGACGATAAGAGCTAGCGCGATCACCGCCGCCGGCACCAGCGGGATCAGCATCTCGCGCAGCGAGGCTCGCTCCATGCGTCGGGCGGCCAACAGGTGAGCACCCCAGATCGCGAGCGCGATCTTGGTCAGCTCGGAGGGCTGCATCGAGAAGCCCGCGATCACAAACCACCCGCGGGAGCCGTTGGCTTCCTTGCCGATTCCCGGGACCAGCACCAGCACCAGCATCACGATGGTCAGCCCGAAACCGGAGAACGCCATCCGCCGCATGAGCCGCACCGGCAATCGCAACGCCAGGTAAAAGGCGACCAGCCCGATGATCGTCCAGAGCACCTGCCTGCCGAAGATGACCCACGCCGATCCGTCGTCGTCATAGGAGCGGACGCCGGACGCGGAGAGCACCATGATCAGACCCAGCGTGGTCAGCAGCGCAGAAATGGCGATAATCAGGTGAAATGACGTCATCGGCCGGCCCAGCCAGGCACCAAACCGGGTGCGCGGTCCCGGTGCGGCTGCGGCGGCGGTCTTGGCGGTCGCCGGAGTCGGAGTCGGGCTCTCCTCCGACTCCGGCGCACTCGTCTGCTCCGGCGCCTCCGACGTGCTCTCGGCCGGTTGTTCACCCTTGGTTCCCCGGCGTAGCAGCCGGGTCAACGCGTTATTCACCCGCCTACCGAGGCCGAGAAGACATCGCGCGCACGGCGGCCGCGAACGCGTCGCCGCGATCGCCATAGCCGGTGAACTGGTCAAATGACGCGCCGGCCGGTGCTAGCAGCACCGTGTCGCCCGGGCGAGCAAGGTCTCGCGCGGCAGCCACGGCAGCGTTCATGACGCGAATGCCGGCAGTCTCGTCCGACCGGGGAACCACTTTTGCCACATGCGTAACAGGAGACTCAGCAGTCGCATACATATCAACATCCTCGCCTGTCACAACCGGTACGACGGGGACATCCGGTGCGTGTCGTGATAACGCGTCGGCAACCATGGCCGCATCACGGCCGATCAACACCGCCCCGACCAGCCGCGATGCGATCCTGGCCACCATCTTCTGCACCGATGCGCCCTTGAGCAAACCACCGGCGATCCACACCACCCGCGGGTAGGCCAGCACAGATGCCTCGGCGGCGTGCGGGTTGGTGGCCTTGGAGTCGTCGACGTAGCTGATCTCGTCGACGACGGCGACCAACTCGGCACGGTGACGGCCCACCCGAAATGCGGCCAGCCCATCCGCGATCGCCTCGGCAGGCACTCCGATGCTGCGCGCCACAGCGGCGGCCGCCAATGCGTCGAGCACCCCCACCGGGCCGGGCACCGGGATCGACGAGACCGCCACCAGGGCTGTGCCGTCCGGAACGGCATCGGAAAAAGCCCGGTCGACCAGCATGCCGTCACGCACCCCGAGTTCCCCGGCCGCGGGTTGGCCGAGTCGGAAGCCGACTCGTACCGGCGCCGGAGCGGCCGGCAGCAGCGCCGCCGCACCCGGGTCATCCAGTCCGACCACCGCCACCCGGCCGGTCAGCACGCGAGCCTTGGCGGCGGTGTAGTCGGCGAGAGTGGAATGCCAGTCCAGGTGATCTTCGGCGATGTTGAGCACCGCGCCAGCTTCCGGCCGCACCGACGGTGCCCAATGCAGCTGGAAGCTGGACAGCTCGACGGCCAGCAGGTCGGCTGGTTCGCGCAGCGCATCCAGCACCGGGCTACCGATGTTGCCGCACAACAGACTGCGCAGGTCTGCGGCCGTGAGCATGGCCTGCAGCATCGAGGTGGTCGTGGTCTTGCCGTTGGTGCCGGTGACCGCGAGCCAGCGGCGCGGCGGCCCGTAGTGGCCGGACGCGTCGAGCCGCCAGGCCAGCTCAATGTCGCCCCAGACCGGGACGCCGGCCGCCGCAGCGGCCGTCGGCACCGGCGCGGTCGGCGGGAAACCGGGACTGGTGACGACCAGGGCGTAGTCGGCGATCTGCTGCGCAGCAGTCGACGAACTGACGGTGGCGACCCCGGAGGCGGCGAACTGCTGGCGCGTGGTCGGATCGTCGTCGCACAGCGTTGCCGCCACACCCAGTGGGCGCAGCGCCGCCAGCACCGATCGCCCGGTCACCCCGCCACCCGCGACCAGCACGGGCATGCCGGGCTTCAGCCCCGACATCGCATCGTCGCCGGTGCGGCTCATCTCAACCGCCGCCGGTCGCGGCCAGCCACTCGCTATAGAACAGCGCCACGCCCAGGCCGCAGCTGATCGCCGTGAGCAGCCAGAACCGGATGATCACGGTGGTTTCGGCCCAGCCGGCCAGCTCGAAATGGTGGTGAAACGGCGCCATCCGAAACACCCGACGACCGGTGGTGCGGAAAGCCAGGATCTGCACCACGACCGAGGTGATCTCCGCGACGAACAGCGAGCCGAGCACGACCGCGAGGATCTCGGTGCGGCTGGTCACCGATATCCCGGCGATGATCCCGCCCAAGGCCAGCGATCCGGTGTCGCCCATGAAGATCTTGGCCGGCGCGGCATTCCACCACAGAAAGCCGACGCACGCGCCGGCGGTCGCGGCCGCGATGATCGCCAGGTCCAGCGGGTCGCGCACGTTGTAGCAACCCAGCGTGGGGGCGCTCGCGCAGGCATTGCGGTACTGCCAGAAGGTGATCAGCACGTAGGCGGCGCAAACCATGGCCATGGCGCCGCCGGCCAGCCCGTCGAGGCCGTCAGTGAAATTCACCGCGTTCGACCACGAGTAGACGATGGCCACGCAGAACAGTACGAAAAGCGCGGGAGCCAACGCGACCGTGGCGATTTCACGCACATAGGACACGTTGGCGCTGCCTGGTGTGAGGCGGTCCTCATTGCCGAACTGCAGCACCAGCACGCCGAATAGCACGGCGGCACTGATCTGCCCGACTGTCTTGGCCGTCTTGTTCAAACCCAGATTGCGTGCGCGCCGAATCTTGATCAGGTCGTCGATGAATCCGACGGCGCCCAGCGTGGTGGCCAATAACAGCACCAGCAGACCCGACGCCGACGGCCCCTGACCGTTGAATGCCAGACCGGCCAGGTGGGTGCCCAGGTAACCCGCCCAGATACCGGCCAGGATCGCCACCCCGCCCATCGACGGCGTTCCGCGCTTCGTCTTGTGGCTGGGCGGGCCGTCTTCGCGGATCTCGTGACCGAAGCCCTGGCTGGTGAACAGCCGGATCAGCATCGGGGTCAACACGATCGACACCGCCAGCGAGATGCCGACGGCGATGAGGATGTCGATCATCGGGCATTGCCCTCGGCGACCAGTGCGTCGGCGAGGGTGCCCAGGCCCGCCGCGTTGGAAGCCTTGACCAGCACCACATCCCCGGACTGCAATTCGGCCCGCAGCAGGGCCAGAGCGGCGTCGGCATCGGCGACGATCGCGGCCCCTCTTTCACCTTCTGAGCCCCGTGCCCCTTCCATGACCGCGCCGTGGTGCATGGCGCTCATAGACCTCCCCATTCCCACGACAACGAGTCGAGACACATCTAAGCGCACCGCCAACCGACCGATGCGGTCATGTTCGGATATCGCGTCCTCGCCGAGTTCGGCCATCTCGCCCAACACCGCCCAGCTGCGACGACGGCCGGCCTGGCCGCTGCGGGAAATCCAGGACAACGCCTGCAGCCCCGCGCGCATCGAATCCGGGTTGGCGTTGTAGGCATCGTCGATCACGGTCACCCCGTCGGCTCGAGTGCTCACCCGCATCCGGTGGCCCGACACCGGCCCGGCGTCGGCCAGCGCTGCGGCTACCTGGTCAGCGCTCGCGCCGCATTCCAACGCCACCGCGGCCGCGCACAGCGCATTGCTCACCTGATGGTCGCCGTGCACGGCCAGGGCGACCGGGGCGGCGCCCACCGCCGAGTGCAGGGTGAACTGCGGCCGGGCCAGCTCGTCGAGCGTGACCGGCCCGGACCACACGTCGGCGGGCCCCGCGGCGGTCTGGCTGTGCCGGCTGACCCGTACCACCCGGGCCGCGGTCACGTCGGCCATCGCGGCCACCGCCATGTCGTCGACGTTGAGGACGACAACTCCGGATCGTGGAATAGATTGCGGCAGTTCGGATTTAGTTTTCGCTATGGCCTCGCGAGAACCGAATTCGCCCAGATGGGCGGTCCCGACATTGAGCACTACTCCGACGGCCGGCGGCGCGATGGCCGCCAGCGCGGCGATGTTGCCGAGATGGCGTGCGGAGAGCTCCAGAATCAAGTAGTCGGTGGCTTCGGTGGCCCGCAGTACGGTCCACGGGTGGCCCAACTCGTTGTTGAACGACCCCGGCGGCGCCACCACCTCGCCGAGCGGCTCGAGCACCGCGGCCAGCAGGTCCTTCGTCGAGGTCTTGCCCGAGGAGCCGGTGATCGCGACGATCGTCAGGCCGCCCGCTACCAGCTCGGCAGCCACCGCGCTGGCCAGTTTGGCCAGCGCCGCCAACACCGCCGCGCCCGACCCGTCGCTGTCGTGCTCGAGCACACCGGCCAGTCCGCCAGTGATGGCTCCGCGCTGCGTGGCTTGCGGGTCGGGACGAACGATGATCGCGGGCACCCCCACCGGCCGGGCCGCCAACACCGCGACCGCCCCGGCGACCACGGCCGACGCGGCGTGGTCGTGCCCGTCGGAACGGGCCCCGGGCAGTGCCAGGAACAACCCGCCGGGTGCGACTTTGCGGGAGTCGAATTCGACGGTCCCGGTGACGTGCAGCTCCGCGGCAGCCTGCGTCGAGATGTCGGCCAGCTCGCCGCCGACGATCGCCGCGATCTGCGCCACGGTGAGGTCGATCACCAGCGCCGCTCCTCGCCCCCGCAAGCGGGAGATGCCCCCACAACGCTGCGTCCCCCGCAAGCGGGCGGTGCCCCCACTGCATCGTTGTCGGCGGTCACGCGCGTGCCTCGAGGGCGGCTGCCAGCTCGACCCGGTCGTCGAACGGGTGGGTCTCCCGGTTGCGGGTCTGCCCGGTCTCGTGGCCTTTGCCGGTGATCAGCACGATGTCGCCGGGAGCCGCCCACGCGACGGCATGGTCGATCGCCGCCCGCCGGTCACCGATCTCGACCACCCGTGCAAGCCCGCCGGCCTCGGCGGCACCGGCCAGGATCTCGCGGCGGATCGCCGCGGGATCCTCGCTGCGGGGGTTGTCGTCGGTCACGATCACCAGATCGGCCAGCTCGGCGGCGATCCGGCCCATCGGCGCGCGTTTCCCCGTGTCACGGTCGCCACCGGCGCCGAACACCACGGCCAGCCGGCTGTCCGGGCGACGCAGTGATCGCAGCACCGAGCGCAACGCGCCCGGTTTATGCGCGTAGTCGACCAGCGCGAGGAAGTTTTGGCCGCAATCGATCTGCTCGAGCCGCCCGGGGACGCGGGTGTGCCGCAGCCCGGTTGACGCCTGCTCGGGAGAAACTCCGATGGCGTCAAGAATCGCCAGTGCGACAAGACAATTGGCGATGTTGTAATCTCCCGGCAGCGGGATGCCAACAGGGTGGTGCACACCGGCCGGGTCCACCGCGATAAAGCGTTGCCCGCCGACGTCGGCCGTCACGTCTTCGGCGCGCCAGTCCGCGGGCCGGCCCTGAGTGCTCACGGTGATCGCCGCCTCCGCGCGGTTGGCCATCGCTCGGCCGGCGTCGTCGTCGACGCACACCACAGCGCGGCGGGCACGCAACGGCGAAGCCGGGTCGAACAAGCGGGCTTTGGCCTCGAAGTAGTCGTCCATGGTCGGGTGGAAGTCGAGGTGGTCGCGGGACAGGTTGGTGAAAGCGCCCACCGCGAACTGGATGCCGTCGACGCGACCGAGCGTCAGCGCATGGCTGGATACCTCCATCACCACGGTGTCGAGACCGCGCTCGACCATCACCGCGAGCAGGGCCTGCAAGGCGGGCGCCTCAGGCGTGGTCAGTGCACTGGGGACGTCGTCACCGTTGATGCGCAGGCCGATGGTGCCGATCAGTCCCACCGTCCGCCCGGCCGCCCGCAGGCCGGCCTCGACGAGGTAGGTCGTCGTCGTCTTGCCCGATGTGCCGGTGATGCCGACGACAGTGAGGCGCTGCGAAGGACGCCCGTACACGGTTGCGGCGAGTTCGCCCAGCACCCTTCGAGGTTCGGGATGAACCAGCACCGGCACCGCCGCAGACCCCGGCGGCTGGTCGGCGACTTCGGCGAGGCCGGCCGCATCGGTAAGCACCGCCGCGGCGCCGCGTTCGATTGCGTCAGCTACATACCGGGCGCCATGGGTCGTCGCGCCGCTCAGCGCGGCGAACAGGTCACCCGACCGCACGTCCTGGGCTCGCAGGGTCACACCGGTGATTCGCAAATCGGGGATCACCCCAGGCTGATGTGGGCCCTCGGCCGACACGGCGCCGACCTGAGCGGCCAGTGTCGGCAGCGGCACGCCCGCGCCTGCGGCGGGGCGCAGCGCAGTGGGCACCGTCATCACTCCATCCTGCGTAATCGGACTGTGTAATCGGCCATGACACTACCCAGCGGCCGGTCCCAAAACGGCCGCAGTGTGTCCGGCTCCGCGTAAACCGACTGCAACCCGGGTAGTCGGGCAGACGTGACCTCCACGGGATTGATCATTGTCGGCAGCGGTCCGGCAGGCGTGAGCGCAGCCGAGGCCTTCCGCCAACGTAATTCAGATGACACCGTTCGCATTTTGACTGACGACCCCGATCTGCCGTACGCGCGACCGCCGCTCAGCAAAGAGTTCTTGCGCGGCGACGCCGAGGCCGCCGATGCCGAGCTGCACCCTGGCCGATGGTTTGACGAAAGGTCGATCGAGCTGGTGCGAACCGGCGGTGTGGAGGCAATTGACGTTGGGAATCAACACGTGACGGCGGCAGGTAAGAGCTACCCCTATCGATGGTTGGTACTGGCCTGCGGGGCGAAACCCTCACCGTTTCCGGTGCCCGGCGCCCAGAAGGCGCTGCAACTGCGGTCGCTGGCCGACGCGAAGTCACTGCGAAGCGCCGCGGCGAAAGCTGATTCCGCCGTGGTCATCGGAGCGGGGTTTATCGGCTGTGAAGCGGCGGCGTCTTTGGCGATGCGTGGGGTGGCCACCACGCTCGTCGCTCCTGATCCGGTCCCCCAGGCCAAGCGTTTGGGCGAGGACGCCGGCGAGCGCATCACGCGCCTGCTCGGCGCAGCCGGAGCGCGTTACGTCGGATCGGTATCCGTCAGCGGCCTTAGCGATGGAGCGGTCCACCTCGACAATGGGGTCACGATCGACTGTGACCTCATCCTTGCGGCCACCGGTGTCGAACCGCAGTCGGCGCTGGCCGATGCGGCCGGCATCAAGACCAGCGATGGACGAATCGTCGTCGACGCGCAGATGCGGACGTCGGCTCAAAACGTCTATGCCGCAGGGGATGTCGCGCTGGCGCACAACAGCACCGCTGGCCGGCCGGTGGCTGTGGAACACTGGCAGGACGCGGTTGACCAGGGCGAGGTCGCAGGCGCCGCCGCGGCGGGTGGGACCGCCGAATGGGACGGTGTGCCGGGCTTTTGGACCACCATCGGCGAGGCAACGTTGAAGTACCACGCGTGGGGAGACGGGTTTGCGCGCGCCCGGTTCGTCGACCACGATGACGGCTTCACCGTCTGGTATGAGGCTGACGGCGCTGCAGTCGGTGTTCTGACCTACAACGCCGACGACGACTATGACGGGGGCGAGGGTCTGATCCGTAACCGGCGCCCAATTCCGCGCTAGGAGATTGGCACGCCGGTGCGAGCGGCCACGGACGCGCCGTCGTTATTGTCGAATACATCGATCGCGACGTCGGCGTCGCGATAGCTGCCGATCAATTGCAATCCGGTGGTGGCGGCGACAACCTCGTTCACGTCATCTCCCGACATCAGGTAGTCGTCCACCGGGTGGCGCCAGTGCGCAGTGATCACCGTTGCGCCGGCAGCCAACCGGGGGCATTCCCGGTCTAGGACACTGCGCAGCGCGGCGGGTGTCAGGTAGTAGCCAACTTCGGAGAGCACCAGGAGGTCAAACGGACCCGGCGGCCACGGGTCGTCCACCGACTGACGCAACAAGGTCACCTGATCGCGCCGACCCGAATCGCTGAGTTGCCGGTGCGCGCTTTCGAGCGCCGCCGCGGCGACGTCGGTGGCGGTCACCAGGGTGCAGCGCTCGGCCAACAGCGCGGTCAACACCCCGATGGAGCAGCCGGGCTCGAACGCGTGCGCGTAGCGCTGCTTCGGCAGCATCCCGAGCGTGATCGCGTACTTGCGCTGCTCGTACCAACGGGTGCCCAGCTCCCAGGGATCGGCCGAATCCGAGTACATCTGACCGAAGTAGTCATCGGACAGCCTGCTCAGACGAACACCACCTCCCCCACTGTTAGCAGCCGGTCCAGCACCGCCGGCGGCAGAACCGGGCCGGCATGTTCGGTCGGCTGCGTCTGACTGGCAAAGCACTGAGCAGCAAGCCTTTTCATGTGCAACGCTTCGTCGGCCAGGCTCACTCGGCGGACGCGGTGCCACGGTACCGCCGGGTCGCCCGGTCTGGCCCAGTGCCACATCCACACCGGGTATTCGACGAGCACTGCGCCGGTTTCGGCCGCGGCGGCGGCTGCGGCCCGCCCGACCGCCTCGTGGTCCGGGTGGCCGTCCCCGCGCCAGGTGGCCGCACACCACCGGTTGGGCGGGCCCTCGGCGAGCAGCGCGGCGATACGATCTGTCAGCCGATGCTCGTGGCGGGCCAGCTCACCGTCGGGCATCCCCAGCCTGATCGGCTCGACGGCACCCAGCAGCTCCATCGATCGGCGAACCTCGGCCCAGCGCACGGTTTCCAGCTGCGCCCGTCCCGCGCCGCTCAGCCCCGGATAGGCGGCCCCGCCGTCGGAAACCGACACCACTTGCACGTCGATGCCCGCCGCGCACAGCGTGGCGACACTCGCCCCCAGCCCGAGCGTCTCGTCATCGGGATGCGGCGCGATGACCGTCATACCCTGGCAGTCGCCGAGATTCAACGGCGCAAAGCTGTGGTCCCAGTCGGTCCAGGACTCGATAGGGGTGCCGCCGTCGGCGATTGGGCTGTCCGCAAACCGCGCGCCGGTTCCGGACGCGATCTCACCCATCGCCATGACCCTCGGCTGCCAGCGCACCGAGGGCGGCTAGGTCCCGCTCGGCGTGGCTTTGCCTGACATACACGGTCAGATCGGCAACGGCGCGAGCGTGTTTCTCGTCGAGACACAGCGGCCCAGGACCGAGCGCGCGATCCGTTCGCTGCAGCGCCTCGTCGACCGCTTTTTCCACCACCGCGCGGGCGCGTCTGGCTATCAGCTCCGCCGATCCCGACCGGTTGTGCGGATCGGCGTCGACGTGCTCGGCGGCCACCGCGAGGGTGGCCTCCGCTGCGGTGATCGCTGCGTCGACCGCGCCCAGGTGGGCCAGCAGGTGATCGTCGGCCGAGCTGCTTGCAGCGCGCAGATACAGCGGCGCGCTCACCGCTCGGGCACCACCCAACCAGCACGCCGCTACGCCGATGGCGCCGAACCAAAAGCCTGGGCGGCTCAGGTAGTCGCCGGGCTGCCCGACGGGATGCGCTGGTGCGCAGCTGAATTGGACCGATCTGGTGTCGCTGTCGGCCATCCCGGGGTTACGCCAGGTGGTTTCCAGCGGCTGCACCGCCTTCTCGCGCAGGTCCACCGCGAACAGGCCACGCTGTCCGTCGGTGAGGTGGGCGGTCACCAACGCGTGCGTGCACAGCCCGGCACCCGAACACCACGCCTTCGTGCCATCAAGGACCAGCGCGTCTCCGGCGCCGCGGGCCGTCACGACCGCGTCGGGGGGTTCGGCGGCCCAGACTCCCCACAGCTCATCAGACCGCGCTGCCCCACCACCGAGTTCGGCCAAGATGGCGACCGCGTCGGTGTGGGCCTCGGCCAACCGCCCGGCGACCACGTCAACTTCGGTCAACTCGGAAAGCCGGCGCCAGCGCTGCGCGGTTCGGCCCGAGCCCGGCAGCGGTAACTGCAGGTGACCGGCTCGAAGCCAGTCAAGTACCAAAGCCGCCGTCATGACGCCTCATCGGCCCTGTCTGCCCCGTCGGAGTCACCCGCCACATCCTGTGACACCTCGGCGAGGTGATCGGCGAAGCCGCCCGGCGCCCGAGCGTTGCGGCGGTCAGATGTGGTCACCCACAACGTTTCGTCCCAGTGGATTCGACATCCTGCGGCTTCGAACCGTTCGACCAGGTCTACGTCCTCGCCGCTGGCCAGCGCGGCGAACTCGCCGACTCGCCAATACGCGTCGGAGCTGAATCCCATGTTGGCACCGTGAATGTGGTGGTGACCCGACGCCTCGGCGCGGTAGCGGTCTTCGTACAGGCTGGCGACCTCCTCGGAGTGATTGCGCCACTGGCCGACTCGCACCAGTCCCAACACCATGTCGGCAGCACTGCCAAGCTGACGCACTAACCAATCGCTGCTGACTTCGGTGTCGGCATCGGTGGTCGCGTACCACGTCCGCTTTCCCGCGCTGCCAAGCGCTGACTTGGCGTAGCGGAAACCGGCGGCGCGCGCCGCGCCGACGTTGCGCTCCTCGATCGGCACAAAGTGGACATCCGGCCCAAATTGGCCGGCGAGAGTTTCGCTGTCGTCATCGCATGCATCGAGGACCACCACCACAGATGTGGGCACAGCGACAGCGGTCGTGGCCGTCCGGATGGCGCTCAAACACCGAGTCAACACCGAGAACTCGTTATGCGCGGGAACGACGACCACCACGCCAGGTTTAGCTGTCACCCAGGGGAAGTAGCCGTTGGCGGGTAATTTGACACCCTTCTACAGCGCTTGCAAGGTCAGCGGTGGCCCGGGGTCAGGTGACAGTGGGACGTTTTCGCGTTGCAGCAGCCACCCGGCGATGTTGTGGAACAGCGGGGCCGCCGAGTGCCCCGGCGAGCCGTCCGCGTTGCGCTCCGGGTTGTCCATCATGATGCCGACGACGTAGCGCGGGTCATCGGTGGTGGCCATACCGGCGAAGGTGATCCAGTAGACGTTGTCGAAGTAGCAGCCGCACGCCGGGTTGATCTGCTGCGCCGTCCCGGTTTTGCCGGAAATCTGGTAGCCGTCGACGGCCGCCGCCGGCCCGGTGCCCTGTTGGTAGCCCATCGGATCACGTTGCACGACGGCGCGCAGCATGTTGCGCACGGTCCGCGCGGTCTCCGGCGACACCACCCGAACCCCTGCTGGTCGCGGCTCTTCGGTGCGGGTGCCGTCTGGCGCGACGGTGGCCTTGATGATCCGCGGTGGCATCCGCAGCCCGTCGTTGGCGATCGCTTGGTACATCCCGGTCATCTGCAGCAGAGTCATCGAAAGACCCTGCCCGATAGGCAGGTTGGAGAAGGTGCTGCCCGACCATTGGTCGCGCGGCGGCACCAGCCCGGCGCTCTCACCCGGCAAGCCGACGCCGGTGCGCTGGCCCAGCCCGAACTTGCGGAGCATGTCGAAGTAGCGGTCCGGGCCAACGCGTTGGGCCAGCATCAAGGTGCCCACGTTCGACGATTTCCCGAACACGCCGGTGGTGGTGTAGGGCGCCACGCCGTGGTTCCAGGCGTCGTGCACCGTCACCCCGCCCATGTTGATCGAGCCCGGCACCTGTAGTACCTCGTCGGGATTGGTCAGCCCGTAGTCGATCACCGACGAGGCGGTGACGATCTTGTTGACCGACCCCGGCTCGAACGGCGAGGTGACCGCGAGGTTGCCCATTTGCTTCTCGCCCTGACGCCCCAGGTCCTGAGACGGGTCGAAGGTGTTGTCGTTGGCCATGGCCAGCACTTCGCCGGTCTTGGCGTCGAGCACGACCGCCGAGGCGTCGCGCGCCCCGGACAGGTTCTTGGCCTGCTGTATCTGCTGCTGGACATAGAACTGAATGTCGTCGTCGATGGTGAGTTGGACGGTCGAGCCGTTGACCGCCTTGTGCTGATTGCGGTAGCTGCCCGGAATCACCACGCCGTCGGAGCCGCGGTCGTAGGTGATGGAGCCGTCGGTGCCGGCCAGCTCGGCGTCCATCGAGTCCTCCAGCCCGAGCAGACCGTGACCGTCCCAGTCGATCCCGCCGACGATATTGGCTGCCAGTGATCCGCCGGGATATTGGCGCAGGTCTTGGCGTTCGGCGCCGATCTCGGGATATTTGGTGGTGATGGCGGTGGCGATGGCCGGGTCGACGGCGCGGGCCAGGTAGACGAACGTCTCGTCGCTGCGCAGTTTCTTCAGCACGGTGGCTTTGTTTGGCTTGTTGTTCAGCCGCAGCGCCACCTCTTTGGCGATGTCGTTCAGTCGCTGCTGCGGATCGGGGGCGTTGGCGTTCTTCTGCTTGGCCTCCGCCAGTTGTTTTCCGATCCTGCGCGGCTGGAAGGTCAGCGCACGTGCCTCGATGGTGAAGGCGAGTTGGTCGTTGTTGCGGTCGATGATGCTGCCGCGCACCGCTTTTTCGACGTCGGTGACCTTGAGCTGTCCGGCGGCCTCGGCACGCAGTCCGGAAGCGCGCGGCACCTGCAGATAGAACAGTTGACCGGCAGCAACCAATAGCGCCAAGAAGATCACCACATTGCCCGCTCTGTGCCGGAAGCCGAACGACGCGCCGCGCGTGCCCACCTCCACCGCCTGCCGGGTCCGGCGGTCCCGTGCCGAGTGAACGGAGGAACTCCCCTTGTCCCGCGCCTGCGCCTTGGACTTCTTGAGCTTCTTGGACTTTGCGCCGTCGAGATTCGTTGCCCGCATCGGCTTCCGGGAACTGCCCCGACGTTGCATCGGCCGAGGCGATCGGCTGCCCGACCGGTCTGCGCGGCTCACCGTGCAACGCCAGGCGTTGTGACGGTCAGTGGGCCGAACTGCTCGCCAATCAGTGGCGCGGCGGGCGGGGTCGCGTGGTGCGGTACGCCCACGGGTGGCGCAGTTTCCTGCGGCGGCGCAGGCACCGGCTGCAGGCCAGGCGGAATCACAGGTCCGGCCAGCGGCGCGGGCCCGGTTACCGGCGCGGGCCCAGTTACCGGCGCGGGCCCAGTTACCGGCGGGGGCACCACCGGCGCCACCGGAGCCGCAGGCGCCGGCACGGTCGGCGCTACCACGGGGGCGGGTGCAGCGGGTGGCGGGGGCAACACCGGCGCGACCCCCGGCGCAGGCGAAGTGACCTGCGGCCCGAGCCCCGGTCCGGCAGCCGGCAACTGGGGCGAGCCGGGTGGTGTCGGCAAATGCTCGGGTCCCAACGTGGTGGCGCCGTCGGGGGCACGGACCATGACCTGGGGTCCGGGCGATGCCGCGACGCCCGGTGCGCCGGTGTCGGGTAATACCCGCGTCGGCACCTCAACCGAATTCGCCGGCGCTGGAGGCGGTGCCGGCTTTTCGTCCGGCAGCTTGGAGTTCAGCGGCGGCGGCGGAACGCCCTGGGCGGGTTTCGGGCTACCGACCACCACCCAGTTGCCCGCAGGATCCTGGATCAAGTGCGCGGTGTCCCTGGTGGGAATCATGCCTAGGCCGCGGGCAGCCTCGGCCAATTCCGGCGCGGACTGCGCCTGCAGCACGTCGCGCTCGAGCGCTTCTTTTTGCTGCTGCAACAACTGGGTCCGCTGACGAGCACTACCAAGCTGGTAGGAACGCTCGGCCGCGTCGGTGGACAGCCACAACGTGACGCCCAGCCCGGCGCCGAGGGAACCGATGATCAGCACGACGAACGGCACCTTGGCCGCCAATGTGCGCGGCCGTAGGTCGATCGACGCCAGCCGGTCGAGCAGACGCTCCCGCAGCGGAGGACGGACGACTTTGGGTGCCTTGGCTTTCCGCGCCTTGGCTCGCGCCTTGGCTTGGCTGGCGTTCTTGGGTCGGGCGGGCCGCTCGATGGGCCGAGCCGTCGGAGCGGTCTGCGGCGCCGAGCGCGACGCCCGTGGCTCGCGGACCGGCGCCGATGCTTTGCCGGGGCTCAGACGAGTGCGCCGATTGCGCCGCGCAGGCGCCTGGTCGGCGGGGCGGCGCCCGGTCTTCCGGGAGGCGCTGTTCTGCCCGCGGCGGCGATCACCGGCGCGCGGCGGCGGCGCTTCGCGGTTGCCTTTCATGAGCCTCCCCTCCTCGATGTGTTTTGCTCCCGCCGTATCCGCTGCACGGCCCGCAGTCGCACTGCTGCGCTGCGCGGGTTCTGTTGGACCTCGGCGTCCCCGGCGCGTTCGGCACCGCGCGTCAATGAGGTGAATCGCCGCGCGTGGCCGGGGAGTTCGACCGGCAGATCCGATGGTGTGCTGGAGGTGGTCGCCGCGGCGAACACCCGTTTGACGATCCGGTCCTCCAGCGACTGATAGGCCAGCACCACGATGCGTCCGTCGGTAGCAAGTGCGTCCAGCGCGGCAGGCAGTGCGCTGCGCAACGCATCCAGCTCGCCGTTGACCGCAATGCGCAGCGCCTGGAAAGTCCGCTTGGCGGGGTGTCCGCCAGTGCGCCGGGCGGGCGCTGGAACAGCTTGGTAGATAACCTCTACCAGCTCGCCGGTCGACGTGAACGGCGTGCGCTCACGGCGATGGACGATATGTTCGGCGATGCGGCGGGCAAACCGCTCCTCGCCGAACCGGCGCAAAATGTCGGTCAGCGCGGACTGGTCGTAGTCGTTGACGATTTCGGCGGCGGTCAGCGCGGACGTGGGGTCCATCCGCATGTCCAACGGCGCATCGTGCGCGTAGGAGAAACCACGCTCGCTGCGGTCCAGCTGCATGGACGAGACCCCGAGATCGAAGAGTATCCCGTCCACGGATTCCGTTGTTGGAAAGCCTGATTCATCTAGAGCAGCGTCGATGCCGTCATACCGTGTTTGCACCAGTGTGAATCGGTCAGCGAACCGCGCCAACCGTGTGCGGGCTATGTCCAGTGCGCTCGGGTCGCGGTCGATCCCGATGAGCCGCAGTCCGGGCAGCTCGGTCAGGAAACGCTCGGCATGCCCGCCGGCGCCTATGGTCGCGTCGAGCAGCACCGCCCCCGATCCGTCTGGATGGTGGCGCGTCAGCGCAGGGGTAAGCAATGCAAGGCAGCGGTCGAGCAGCACGGGCACATGACCGAAACCACCAGTGGCGTCAGGCACGACAACACCTTCCCGGGATTCGACGCAGCGGTCGACCCGTCCCCCGCAAGCGGGTGGGGTCCCCGCTTCGCAGGGGAGTACCCCCAGCGCCCGGCTTCGCCGCGCTTGCGATCGCCCGGTGGTAGCGGCCCCTGCACCGAGGTCCCTGTCCGAGAGCACGAACCTGGCGTTGGGGAAGTACGTCAGGGTCGGTTCGGGCAGAGGCCACGATGCAGCGGCACGCGCCTCAGATAATGTCGCCGAGTGCTTCATCGCTGGCCGCGGAGAAGTTCTCTTCGTGGGTCTGTTGGTATTCCTGCCAGGCCTGTGCGTCCCAAATTTCCAAGTAGTCAACCGATCCGATCACCACGCAGTCCTTCGACAGGTTCGCGTAGCGGCGGTGGTCGGCCGACAAGGTGATCCGGCCTTGAGCGTCGGGGTGTTGTTCATCCGTGGCGGCGGCCAGGTTGCGCAGGAAAGCTCTCGCGTCCGGGTTGCTTCGGGACGCCTTACTGGCCCGGCGGGCAAGTTGCTCGAATTCCTCGCGGGGATAGACAGCCAGGCTGTGGTCTTGGCTCTTGGTGACCATTAACCCTCCTGCCAGCGCGTCGCGAAACTTCGCGGGCAGCGTGAGCCGCCCCTTGTCATCGAGCTTGGGTGTGTAGGTGCCGAGAAACATCTGGCCACCTCCACCCGGCTCCCCTACGACTTTCGCCACCATACCCCACACTTCCCCACTTCGTCCCATTTAACGGCAAGAACATCACGGATTGGCTTCGTTTCAGCAGGTTCTCGGCCACCCAGGCGATTCGGTCTACGCCGTTGGGGGCGACAGAAAGCTCTGGGTTAGGCCTGTTGAACTGCAGTGATGTTTCAAAGTGGGGCGCAGTGGGTCAAGGTGTTGCGAGCTGGCGAGGCTCAGCGCTCAGACAGCAGAAAAAGGGCAGCCAAACGGCTGCCCTGTGTGTCGCTTTCTACTTCGACGCTATTCCTCGAAGCGGCGGCGGAATCGGTCTTCCATCCGGCTGGTGAAGGAGCCGCCGGCACCCTTGCCGCGGCGCGGGCGCGTGCTCGCCGAGGGTCCTGGACGCTCGCCACGGCCGGACAGCCGCGGACCGGTGATGGCAAAGACCACGCCGCCGAACATCACGACGAAGCCGACAATGCTGAGAATCGGAAGGGTTCCGATCCAGGTGGCGTGAAACGCCACCCCGGAGACCAGCATCCCGAGACCGATGAAAAACAGCGCCGCACCCTGCAACCGGCGCCGGGCAGTCGGAGCGCGCAACCCTCCACCACGGACACTGGAGGCGAATTTGGGATCCTCGGCATAGAGAGCGCTCTCGATCTGGTCGAGCATGCGCTGCTCATGATCGGAGAGTGGCATTCGTCCCTCCTTGCCGAAAACCTGTCACGTTAATACCGATAGCACGTGGCCGCCCGTTGGGTGGGCAACTAATGAGAATGATACGAGGTCAATCAGCGCCTTACCACTGGTTCGCTCGCTGATTGTAACCGCGACCGGTCGGCGGTCCGCGCACCGCCACCGCGCCCGATAATGGGATGAGAGCATCGCAGAAGGACGACCGACGAGGAGACCGCGAGTTGGCGACATTCCTCATCAACCTGCCGCCGCGAGACATGGCGCGCCGTCTTTCAGACGCGCTGGGTGTGTACGTCGACGCAATGCGATATCCGCCGGGCACCGAGAGCCAGCGGGCCGCCATGTGGCTCGAGCACACCCGGCGACGTGGCTGGCAGGCGGTGGCCGCCGTGGAGGTCGACGCTCCGGTCGAGGCGACGCCGTCGGCGGCCGAGCTGGACGACGCGCCGCTGCTCGGCGTGGCCTATGGCTACTGCGGCGCACCCGATCAGTGGTGGCAGCAACAAGTCGTGGTCGGATTACAGCGCGGCGGCTTCCCCAGCCCCGAGATCGCGAGGTTGATGGCCAGCTACTTCGAGCTGACCGAGCTGCATATTCATCCGCGGGCTCAGGGCCGAGGCCTCGGCGAGGCGTTGGCGCGACGATTGCTGGCCGATCGCGGCGAAGCCAACGTGCTGTTGTCGACACCGGAGATCAACGGCGAAGCCAACCGCGCGTGGCGGTTGTACCGGCGGCTGGGCTTCATCGACATCATCCGCGGATATCACTTCACCGGCGACCCGCGAGCGTTCGCGATCCTGGGTCGCAAGCTTCCGCTGTAACCGCGCACGCGCGCGCCGACGGCCGAAGCGCAATCGAGGTCTGGCACGATGACCTGGTGCGCGTCAGCAGTATCCAGCCCGTTACCCAGGGTTTCACCGCGCGTCGTCGCCGCTTGGTGGCGGTGACGACGCTGCTGCTGGTGATACCGGTGCTGGCGGGATGCGTCCGGATCAAGGCGTCGATCACCATCTCCCCTGACGATCTGGTGTCCGGGGAGATCATCGCGGCGGCCAAACCACGCAACACCACCGACCAAGGACCGCAACTGGATCCCAACCTGCCGTTCAGCCAGAAAGTGGCGATCTCCAAGTACGACAACGACGGCTATGTGGGCTCAGAGGCAGTGTTCTCCGACTTGACCTTCGCCGAGCTGCCGGAGCTGGCACACATGAGCTCCGATGCGCAGGGGGTAAACCTGTCGCTGCGCCGAGCCGGCGACCTGGTGATCCTGGACGGCCGGGCGGACTTGACGTCGCTGACCGATCCCGACGCCGACGTGCAACTGTCCGTCGCCTTTCCCGGCACGGTGACCTCAACGAACGGCGACCGCGTGGACCCCGAGACGGTGCAGTGGAAACTCAAGCCGGGCATCGTGAGCACGATTACCGCTCAGGCCCGCTACACCGATCCGAGTACCCGCTCGTTCCGCGGCGCGGCATTATGGCTGGGCCTTTCGTCTCTCGGCGTCGCGGCCCTGATCGGGATACTGGCCTGGAACAGCCGCGACCGCTCGCGGCGGTTTGCCGAGCCAAGTGATCCGCCGCTGGACTGAGCCCTGAGCTTCAGCCCGTCGGCGACCAGTAATCGAGCACCTCGGCGAACGTCTCGAATGCCGGCGCAGAATTGCCATAGGTGGCCTCGAGATGGATGCTCAGCGGATAGCCCAGGTCGACGACACCGTCGATCACCCGCTTGTATAAATCGAGCATCAGCTTGCGCTTCTGAGCAGGTTCGCCTGCGGCCAACGTCTTGACGAACGCCTGCTCATCAGCCACGGCGGCGTTGCCCGGATCCTGAATGAGCCAGTTGATAAAACCGACCCGATTCTCGATCTTCGGTACGAAGCCGAACGACAACAGGATCTCCGGCCGATGGTCCGTCCGCTTGGCGAACTCGGTCAGGAAACCCACAATTGCGTCGGAGTACAACAGCTGGGTCTGAGCGAAAGTCGCACCCCGGTCGCACTTGAAATTGAACCGGCCCTCTTCGCCCTCCCGGGTGGGAATCAGTATCACGCCGCGGTTGTCCACCAGCTCGCTATAGATCGACAGGGCGTCGGTCGGCGCGACGCCGGAGCCTTCACCATCGGCCATGGTGCGAGGTACGCCGACAAATACGATCCCATCGATCCCAGCGCCGATGAGATCGCCCAGCCGCTGGCGCAACGCCTGCTCATCGGAGAAAGCGGTGACCTGGCTGCACAATCCACGCAACCCAGCCAACTCCGGTTTGACGATCGACCAGAAATCCAGCACATCGAGCTTCGGCTTCATCTCGACGGGCCGATCATCCTCTTCCTGGATCAATCCCGGCATCATCAGGTGCCCGATCTGCCCGTCGAGGCCGAATTCCGCGGACAGCGCCACCACCTTGCGGGCGTCTTCGATTGCTTGCTGGGCCCCACGGTCCACGTTCGGCGGTACCAGCTCGACCGCGATGGTGTTCAAGGGCAACGGGCTCTTCCTTCTTTTTCAATCGAACGCTGATCGAACAACTCCGACAGCATAGGTGCGAAATAGTGAGGCTGTCGAAGCAGTTCGGGCCGGCGCCGGCGACTCCGGTCGGCCCGAGTCAGGCAAAACCCGCTGGACAGCGCCGCGCCGAATAGACTGGCGGGCCAGAGCGCCAACGGCGCCCATGGGCGCATCGAACCGGGAAGGGGTGTCGCGCTGAGCGTCGAAGCAGCGGCAACCGTCGAGTTGACCGACGCCATCACCGATCAGCTGCGGAGGTACCTGCACGACCGCCGCGGTGAGGCCGCCTACATCGGAAGCGACTACGACGCCCTGACCGCCGGACTGGAGGAGTTCGTGCTCAGCGGCGGGAAGCGGCTTCGCCCGGCCTTCGCCTACTGGGGCTGGCGGTCGGTGTCGAGCAAAGACGCCGAAGACATCGGAGCCCAAGTGCTGCTGTTGTTCTCCGCGCTGGAGCTGCTGCATGCCTCGGCGCTGATCCATGACGATGTGATCGACTGCTCGGCAACCCGCCGGGGCCGTCCGACCACGCACATACAGTTCGCCGCGTTGCACCGCGACCGAGGGTGGCGGGGACCGGCGGACCAATTCGGTATATCGGCGGCCATCCTGCTCGGCGATCTGGCACTGGCGTGGGCCGACGATATCGTCGCCGGCGTCGATCTAGCAGACGATGCACGCAAACGGGTCCAGCGAGTCTGGGCCGACATCCGCACCGAGCTGCTCGGCGGCCAATACCTGGACATCGTGGCCGAGGCCAGCGCCGCCGAGTCGATCGCCTCGGCCATGACGGTCAATACCTACAAAACCGCCTCCTACACGGTGTCGCGACCGCTGCAGTTGGGGGTGGCCGCCGCTGCCGATCGGCCCGACGTGGAGGCGCTGTTCCACCAGATCGGCACCGATCTGGGCGTCGCATTCCAGCTGCGCGACGACGTGCTGGGGGTGTTCGGGGATCCGGCGGTTACCGGCAAGCCCTCCGGAGACGACCTGCGGTCCGGCAAGCGCACGGTGCTGCTGGCGACGGCGATGGAACTGGCCGACAAGTCAGACGCGGCTGCCGCCAGGCTATTACGGGGTTGGATCGGCACCGACTTGAGCGACGCGCAGGTGCGCGAACTACGCGGGGCAATCGAACGCGTCGGCGCGTTGTCCGCGGCCGAAGACCAAATCGAGGCGCTGACCCGGCGCGCGCTGGCCGCGCTGGCCGACGCGCCGATCCATGCGGCAGCCAAGGCCGGGTTGTCCGAGCTGGCCAAACTGGCCGCCAACCGGTCCGCCTAACGCCCATGACCACGCGTGCGTCTACCCCGACAAGCGGCTCGGCCACCGCTGGTGCGCAACATTTTTCGCGACTGCGGGAATTCTTTCATGCGGCCGAGGCACGACCAGCACGGCTGGGTTGCCTGGGTGCGACGCTGATCACCGTGGGGGGTCTCGGCGCAGGCAGCACCAAACACCATGACCCCCTGCTGGATTCGTTGCACCTGTCCTGGTTGCGTTACGGTCACGGGCTGGTGTTGTCGTCGGTGTTGCTGTGGGCAGGCGTCGCGTTGATGCTGACCGCATGGCTGTGGCTGGGCCGACGTGTTCTGGCCGGCGATGCGAGCGAACCCACCATGGTGGCCACTACCGTCTTTTGGCTGACACCGCTCATGCTGTCAGTGCCGGTCTTCAGCCGCGACACTTACTCGTATCTGGCTCAGGGCGCGATGCTGCGCGATGGCCTGGACCCGTATGCTGCCGCGCCAGTTGATAATCCGAACCCATTGCTGGACAACGTGAGTCCCATCTGGACCATCACCACCGCGCCCTACGGGCCGGCATTCATCATGATCGCCAGGCTGGTCACGATGCTGGTCGGCAATCACGTGATCGCCGGAACCATGTTGCTGCGCCTGTGCATGCTGCCCGGACTGGTATTGCTGATCTGGGCGACACCCCGGCTGGCCCGCCATCTGGGCGCCAACGTGCCCATCGCACAGTGGATCTGTGTGCTCAACCCGTTGGTGATCATTCATTTGATGGGCGGAGTGCACAACGAGATGTTGATGGTGGGCCTGATGGCCGCGGGCATCGCATTGACCTTCGAGCGTCACCATATTGCGGGCATTACGCTGGTCGCCGTCGCGGTCGCGGTCAAGGCCACCGCCGGCATCGCGCTGCCGTTTTTGGTCTGGGTGTGGATGCGCCGTCTGCGCGATCGGCACGGATACCGGCCGGTAGGCGCCTTTGCGGCGGCTGGCGCGGCATCCGTGCTGATCTTTGTCGCCGTGTTTGCGGTGCTATCCGGTGTGGCCGGGGTGGGACTGGGCTGGCTGACCGCGTTGGCCGGTTCGGTGAAGATCATCAACTGGCTGACGATCCCAACGGCGACAGCGAACCTGATCCATGCCATCGGCGGATTGTTCGCCACGGTGAACTTCTACGGTGTCTTGCGCGTCACCCGTGCCGCCGGGATCGTGATCATCGCGGTGTCGCTGCCGTTGCTGTGGTGGCGATTCCGCCACGACGACCGCCAAGCCCTCGCCGGCATCGCCTGGTCGATGCTCGTCGTCGTGTTGTTCGTTCCCGCTGCGCTGCCGTGGTACTACACCTGGCCGCTGGCGGTGGTGGCTCCGCTGGCCCAGTCACGGCCTGCGGTCGCGGCGATCGCCGCATTCTCCACTTGGATCATGGTGATCTTCAAACCCGATGGCTCCCATGGCATGTACTCGTGGATCCACGTCTTGGTGGCGACGACGTGCGCGGCGATTGCTTGGTACGCGCTGTCGCAAGCGCCGGAGCCGGCGCGGGTCGGTGACGCCGCCGAGCCTGGCTGAGGTGACACTCAATAGGCCATGGCCTGCGCGCGGCGCAGCACTTCGCGAGCCTGGTGCGCGTGTAACGCGTCGACCGGACGGGCATTGCTGAGGGCGTCGCGGGTGCCGTCCCGGGTGACCGTCAGCGACGGGTCGGGAGTGAACAGCCAGCGCACGATCTCGGTGTCGTGATAGCCGCCGTCGTGCAAAACCATCAGCAACCCTGGCAGGCTCTTGACGACCTCGCCGGTATCGGTGAAGAAGATCTGAGGTACCACCACATCACCGGCACGCCGAACCCCGACCAGATGACCTTCCCGCAGCCGCTGCTGGACTTTGGTCACCGGTACGCCGAGCAGCTCGGCGACGCCGGGCAGATCGTAGGTCGGTTCGTTGGGGTCCAGAACGTCGTCGCCGGCCGGAATCCTGCTCACCGACACAGTGTACGGCCGGGCATGCCGCTATTTGGGCGCGCTGAGTAGAGGTTTCAAGCCGAACCCGCGGTGCCGCCTACGATAAGGCTCGTGACTGCCTCGGCGACCGGTGATCCCCTGGAGGGAACGTTGCTGGACGGGCGGTATCGGGTCGCGACCAAGATCGCCACCGGCGGGACCTCGACGGTGTATCGGGGTCTCGACACGCGGTTGGACCGACCGGTCGCGCTGAAGGTGATGGATTCCCGTTACGCCGGCGACCAGCAATTCCTGACCCGCTTCCAGCTCGAGGCCCGTAGCGTCGCCCGGCTCAAGGACCCCGGACTCGTTGCGGTCTACGACCAAGGCATGGATGCCCGCCACCCTTTCCTGGTGATGGAGCTCGTCGAGGGCGGCACACTGCGCGAGCTGTTGGCCGAGCGCGGTCCGATGCCGCCGTACGCCGTTGCCGCGGTGCTCCGCCCGGTGCTGGGCGGGCTGGCCGCCGCGCACCACGCGGGCTTGGTGCACCGCGACGTCAAACCCGAGAACGTGTTGATATCCGATCAGGGTGAGGTCAAAATCGTCGACTTCGGGTTGGTGCGCGCCGTAGCTGCGGCCGGAATCACCTCCGCCAGTGTCATTCTCGGTACCGCCGCCTACCTTTCGCCCGAACAGGTCCAAGACGGAACCGCCAGCCCGCGCAGCGATGTTTATGCAGTGGGCATCGTGGCCTACGAGCTATTGACCGGGCACACGCCATTTTCCGGCGACTCGCCGTTGTCGGTTGCATATCAGCGTTTGGATAACGACGTGCCGCGACCCAGCACGGTGATCGACGGTGTTCCCGATCAGTTCGATCAGCTGGTGGGGCGCGCGACCGCGCGCGATCCCGCCGACCGCTACACGGACGCGCAGCACATGGGCGCCGAGTTGGATGCGATCGTCGACGAGTTGGCACTGCCGGACTTTCGGGTGCCTGCGCCACGCAACTCTGCTCAGCACCGCTCAGCGGTGCTGTACCGCAGCCAACTCGACCAGCAGCACACCACAGCGCAGCACGACCGTCCGCCCACGCGCGCACCGGTGCATCACCCCACCCGTCAGCTGACCCGGGGTCCCGAGGACTGGCCTGCAAAACCAGCAGCGCGGACCGATGACGAATACCGCAAAGTATCAGGACAATTCGCCGGTATCGACTTGGCCGAGTTCGCGTTTGCACGTGAGCATGCCCGACGAATGGTGCTGATCTGGGTAGCGATCGTGCTGTCGGTCACCGGGATGATTGCCGCGGCGGCATGGACCATCGGTAGCAACCTGAGTGGATTGCTGTGACGGTTCGACGCGAGCGTGCTCAGTCGCGTAACATCTCGGCGACCAGAAACGCCAGCTCCAGTGACTGCTGGGTATTCAGCCTAGGATCGCATGCCGTCTCGTAGCGGCCGCTCAGGTCGGTGTCTGAAATGTCCTGCGCCCCGCCCAGACATTCGGTGACGTCCTCTCCGGTGATCTCGACGTGGATCCCTCCGGGATAGCTGCCCAGCGCCCGGTGTACCTCGAAGAAGCCCTGCACCTCGTCGACAATGCGGTCGAAATGCCGCGTCTTGTAGCCGGTAGACGACTCGTGGGTGTTGCCGTGCATGGGATCGCACTGCCAAATCACCCGATGACCGGTGGCCTGAACCTTCTCGATGATCGGCGGCAGCAGGTCGCGCACCCTGTTGTTGCCCAGCCGACTCACCAAGGTCAGCCGGCCCGGCTTGTTGTGCGGGTCGAGGCGCTCAACGTATTCGACGGCCTGTTCCGGTGTGGTCGTCGGCCCGATCTTGACGCCGATTGGGTTGGCGATCACCTCCGCGAGCCCGATGTGCGCGCCGTCGAGTTGCCTGGTCCGGTCGCCGATCCACAGGTAGTGGGCTGACAGGTCATACAGTTGCGGCTCGCCGTCCTCCTGGTGGGACAGCCGCAGCATGGCGCGTTCGTAGTCGAGCACCAAAGCCTCATGGCTGGCATAGATTTCAGCGGTCTGCAGGTTACGGTCGGCCACCCCGCATGCGCTCATGAACTTCAGGCCACGATCGATCTCGGAAGCAAGCGCCTCGTAGCGCGCGCCGGCCGGCGACGTCCGGACGAATTCCCGGTTCCAGTCGTGTACCAGATGCAGCGAAGCCAGCCCCGACGAGGTCAGGGCACGCACCAGGTTCATCGCGGCGCCGGCGTTGGCGTAGGCCCGGACCAGCCGTGACGGGTCGTGCTCGCGCGCGGCGGCGTCCGGGGCGAATCCGTTGACCATGTCGCCGCGGTAGGAGCGCAGCCCGAGCGCGTCGGTGTCCGCCGACCGCGGTTTGGCGTACTGGCCGGCGATGCGGGCCACCTTGACCACCGGCACGCTGGCGCCATAGGTCAACACCACCGCCATCTGCAGCAAGGTGCGGATGTTGCCTCTGATGTGGGGCTCGGTGTTGTCGACGAACGTCTCCGCACAGTCGCCGCCCTGCAGCATGAACGCCTCACCGCGGGCAACCTGAGCCAGCATGTCCTGCAGCCTTACGACCTCCCATGGCACGGTCACCGGTGGCACGCTTTCCAGAACCGTTCTCATCGGCTCGACCTGCTCGGGCGTCCAGCTCGGCTGCTGTGCGGCAGGCTTGGCCAGTGCGGCGTCCAGCCGGGCCCGAAGATCCGCCGGCAGCGGGGGCAGCGGCGGCAGCTGCTCGATGGGTACGTCAACGGTCCAGTTCACCCGTCTATGGTAACCGGGCAGCACAGCCCGTTAATCAGGGCGAATGCTGATAAGCCCGGCTAGCCGGCCTCGCCGTCGGAGGTGATGATGCGGAATCGCCGCAGCTGGTCTCGGGCGTCGACCAGCGCGTCGTGCACATCCGGCGGCCGGCGCGGCAACCGCGGGCGCCCGCGGTCCTCCCAGAGCTGGCGCATCTCCCGGGTGAACCGCGGCATCGCTGGCGGGAGGTGGGTCATCGGACCCCACAACTGGCACAGCGCCACATGGTCGTAGGCGCCAACCCAGGCCCACAGTTCGATCTGCTCGTCGCTGTCGATGTCAAAGAACGTCTCCAGGTCCGCGCGGATCCGGGCGCGCGAGCGCCATAGCTGCGAGGCCGGCGGCGGTAATTTGGGCAGCACGTTGGCGCGCACCCAGCTTCCGGCCCGTTCGGGGTCGAATTCGGTCGAGACCGCGTAGTACTCGCGGCCGTCGTCGGCGACCACCCCGATCGAGATCAGGTCAATGGTGCGGCCGTCATCGATGAACTCGGTGTCGTAGAAGTACCGCACGGCGGCAATGTAGCCTAGGCCGCCGTCACCTGATGCCTGCGCCGCTGGCGAAGGCGCGCTCCGGCGGCAGCGGCGGCGGTGGTGCCGGATGCACTTCGCGGTCCAGCTGCGCATCGACTACCTGGGGGTGGGGGCGGCGCGGCGTACCGGCGATCGTGTACTGCACCCACAGCTTGGCCCGCACGACCGGTCGGCGCAGCGTCCGTTCGCGCTGCAGCGCACGCGCCATCTTGTCCAGCTGGCGGATGTAAAGCCAGCGAGCCCACGGCGCTTGCGGTCGGGACAGCCGGATCGCCCCGACGAACAACAGCGGGACGAAGAACATGCCGATCAGGCCGGTCCATACCTTGCCCTTGAGCACAACCAGCACTGCCAGCGGCAAAGTCAGCACCATCGCAAACACCACGCCAGCGCGGAGTAGCACCGAGTGAGTGGTGTCTTGCCAAAGGCTGATGAAGAACATCAGCGGGTGCAGTCCCAAGACCAGCAGTCCACCCACCGCCACCGCGGCGAACACCGCGTCGACCGACGTCCGCCCGTCTTCCTCCCAGTAGACGTCGGACAGGTGCAGGATCAACGCGTACTCGTCGAGCACCAGCGCGGCTCCGATGCCGAAGGCAATGGCACCCGCGGTGAATTCGGGTTGATGCCCATTGATGGACAACGTCACCAACGTCAGGCCGGAGACCATCACCAGCAGAACCCCGACCACGACATGGTGAATGTGCAGCTTACCGATGTGAATGTTCCGCGGCTGCCACCACTGTGGCGGCACGCCACGGGCCGCGCGACGACGGATGACCCGCACGAAGGTGCGGGTCACGAAAAAGGTCAGAATGAAGGCGGTCAGACAGCACAGCAACGGCAGTCGGCCGCGTCCGATGATGTCGTGTTGCAACCATTCGAGCACCTAACAAAACCTACGCCGATTCCGCATCCGCGGACGCCTGCCACACCGCGCGGCGCGCGGGACGCTCGCCAATGCCAAGGTCCTGACCGTGCGACTTAACCTCTGCGATGCGCACGACTCGTTCGGAGCGCGACGGCCGTCACGGCATGTCATGATGCCAAGGTGAGGTCCCTACCCGACGTCCGGACCTCGATTCAGCCCTCGCCTGCCACCACCGATGCGGCACCGGCGGCCAAACAAAGTGATCGCCCCGTCGTCGTCCGGCTGGTGCTGGGCAGCTCGGTGATGCTGTTCATCGAGCTGGCGCTGATCCGCTGGCTCGGGTCGAACGTGGTGCACCTGTCGTATTTCACCAACTTCGTGCTGCTGGGCTCGTTTTTGGGTATCGGCCTGGGCTTTTTGATCTCCCGGAAGAACTGGTCGATGCTGCCAACGTCGAGCGGGCTGCTGATGCTGCTGGTGATCGGCGTGCACCTGTTCCCGGTCAAATTGAACCGCACCGGCAGCGACATCATCTACTTCACCTCGTTGGCCCCCAGCGGTCCACCGCCCTGGATCGTGCTGCCCGCGGTTTTCATGACCGTGGCGGTCGTGCTTGCCGGACCAGCCGAGGTGGTCGGCCGCTGCTTCGGACAGCTGAATCCGCTGACGTCCTACCGCTGGGATCTGATCGGCTCGCTGCTCGGCATCGGCACCTTCACTCTGCTGTCCTTCCTGCGGGCACCGTCGGTGGCCTGGGGGGTCATCGCCGCCGTCGTCCTGGTGGCGCTGAATAGGCCCGGACTCAAGGTGGTAACGGCGATCTCGGGCGCGGGGCTGATCCTGGTGCTGCTGGCGGAGTCGATGACCCCCGGTATCTCGTGGTCGCCGTATTATAAGGTGCAGACCACTGATATCGGGACGTGGAAGGGCGCGCCGCTGGTGCAGATCGCGGTCAACGGTATTCCACATCAGAATATGGGTCCGGTGGAGTGGAAGCTCATGTCTGATCCGCGGTACCGGACGCCTTACCAGCGGACGAAGACCCTCAGCCTGAACAACGTGCTGATCATCGGGGCCGGGTCGGGGTCCGATGTGGCGATCGCGTTGTCCAAAGGAGCCAAGCACGTCGACGCGGTCGACATCGACCCGCGAATCGTGCAGATCGGCGCCCAGCGGAATTCCGATCACCCCTACTCCGATCCGCGCGTCAGTGTGCACATCAATGACGGGCGGGCTTTCCTGCAATCGACCGACGCCAAGTACGACTTGATCCTGTTCGCGCTGCCGGACTCGCTGGCTTTGGTCAACGGCGCCTCGCAAATCCGTCTGGAATCGTTCCTGTTCACCGATCAGGCTTTGCGGACCGCTCACGACCACCTCAAGCCGACCGGTGTCTTCGCGATGTACAACTACTATCGCGAGTACTGGCTGATCGATCGGCTTGCCGGGACCGTGGCCGCTGCTTTCGGTCATCAGCCGTGTGTCGACCAAACGGCGGACCGCCAGGCGGTCGTCACCGTCGCCGTTGATCCGGCCAACCAGAAGTGCGCCGCGAAGTACGCGCCGTCCGGCCAGGTGGTGGCGCCGGCCACCGACGATCGACCGTTCTTGTACTACAAGGGCGGCGCGATCCCGATGATGTATCTGTGGGCATTGGGCGGGATCATGCTGATCTCGCTCGTTGCAGTCCGGCTACTGGGCGGGTCGTTCCGGTCGATGCGGCCCTACGTTGACCTGTTCTTCATGGGCGCCGCGTTCCTGCTGCTGGAGACCAAGAACATCGCCACCTTCGCGCTGTTGTTCGGTACCACCTGGCTGGTGAACGCGCTGGTCTTCAGTGGGGTGCTGGTGATCGTTCTGGCGGCCGTCGAGACCACCCGGGCATTCCGCACACCACCGCTGCCCGTGGTGTGGGTGGCGATCGTCGCCTCGTTGGTGCTGGCCTACGTGATCGACCCGGCCTGGCTGCTGGGCTGGCCGTTCTGGCCGCGACTGATCGTGGCCTGTCTGATGGGGTTCTTGCCGGTGTATTTGGCCAACATCGCCTTCGCCAAGCGCTTCGCCGCCACCGATGGCGTGCAGTCCGCGTTCGCCATCAACCTGCTCGGCGCGATCCTGGGGGGCTGCCTGGAATATGGTGCTCTGGTGACCGGCTACCGCAACCTGCTCATCGTCGTCGGGGTGCTCTACCTGCTCGCATTCCTGCTGACCCCACGAAGGGACGGGGCACTGATCAGCGCCTGACCCGATCGCCGGTTTCCCAAGCCGCCTCGCTCAGCAGCTGGTCGACGGGAGCATGTTCAGTTCCGCTGCGAACACGACTGGGCCGTGGTTTCCCGTAGGCAATAACCGCGATGGCGATGATGGCGAGCAGCATGAGCATCTCGCGGAGCAGCCACCCCAGGGCAGCGTGCGCCGATGAGGGATTTGTGATCAGGCGATCTCCGATTTCGGGGGTGTAAAAAATGGTGAGGGCGGCGCCACCGAGGACCACCAGTCGGGCCCACCAGCCGCGCCGGAACCAGATAAACATCGCGGCCGGGAATAGGTAGACCCAGTGGTGCTCCCAACTGATCGGCGAAATCAGCGTGGCTGTCAACCCGACAATCACACCGCCGCCGAGCAGTCCGCACCGAGTTGCCGCCCGCCGCGCTAACAACAAGCCCACGACCGTTGCCAGCGCGGTGAGTAAAAGAGCCAACGGCTTGGTCCAATCACCGACCGCGGCGAGCACCCCCTGGATCGAATTGTTACCGGAGGTGGCGAACTTCGACCCCAGGGCAACCTTGTCGGATAGCCGCCAAAGACCATGGGTGAGGAACGCGATGGTCAACGACGGGCGCACCGCGAACGCCGCGACGAACGCGCCAAGAAAGCCGGCCACGCTCCACCAGAACATCCGCCACTGCCTGACCACGGCAAGGTAGACGATGAACAGTCCGGGCGTGAGTTTGATCGCTGCCGCAATCCCGATCAGGATTCCGCGGGGCACCCACCGCGCGATCGCGGTGTCCCTACCAGGTGGGCGCCGGCATAGGTCAGCGATCACCAGAAGCATCAAGAACAGATTTATCTGGCCAAATTCGAAATGCGCGGTGGCCATGATCGTCCCGGTTGACGCAGCGCCGGCGATGAAAACCGCGATGGCGCGGTGACGCACATCGGCCGGTGTGGCCATCGCCAGCACCGCCAACAACGCCAGCATGGAAGCGATATTCCAGGCCCAGATTCCGACCTGCTGGTTGCCGAGGTTGGTTGGCCACAACACCAGCGCGGCGAAGGGCGTGTAGGTGAACGGTAGCCCCTCAGCGGCCAGGTGCTGCCCGTGCAGGTTGGCAGCGTAAAGGTCCACACCGCGCCAGGCCGCTGCCGATCCGTAGCGGTAGACCGCCAAGTCCACCGGATAGACATCGCGGATCCGTTCGTAGACCCAGGTGATCATGACGGCCATGAGCGTGGCCGTGGCCACGACGATCCACGGTTTGGCTGACGACCGTACCGACCTCGCCATCACACGGCGATGCTACCCAGGGCATTAGGCCACGCGCGTGGTCAGCCCGCCGCCGTCTCCGGGATTCGCGACGATGATTGTTCCGCCGACGCCGACCCATTGCCGCTGTTCTTGACGGTGGCCGCATAGATGTCAACGTATTCCTGACCGGAAAGCCCCATCAGCTCGTAGATCACCTCGTCGATGACCGCTCGTTCGATGAAACGGTTGCCGGCCAGCCCGTCGAACCGGGAGAAGTCCATCGGCTTGCCAAACCGGACGGTGACCCGGCCAAACCGCCATAGCTTGCTGCCGGGCGGGTTGACGACGTTGGTGCCGATCATCGCCACTGGTATCACCGGGACTCCGGTGTGCAACGCCAGACGAGCCAGCCCGGTCTTACCCTTGTACAGCCTGCCGTCCGGCGAGCGGGTGCCCTCGGGGTACATGCCCAGCAGCTTGCCTTCGCCGAGTATCCGTTCGGCGGTGTTCAGCGCGGCCTCAGCGGCGTCGGCGTCGCTACGGTCGATGGGCACCTGGCCGGTGGTGCTGTAAAACCAGCGGGTGAACCAGCCCTTGAGCCCGGTACCGGTGAAGTACTCGGCCTTCGCCAGGAACGTGATCCGGCGCCGCACGACCAGCGGCAGATAGAAACTGTCGGCGACCGCCAGGTGGTTGCTGGCCAGAATCGCCGGGCCTGACTGCGGGACGTATTCCAGTCCTTCGATTTTCGGGCGACCGAGGAGGGCAAGCACCGGGCCCATGAAGATGTACTTGAAAAGCCAGTACCACATGGCCCCTCCCCTCTCTTCCGTGCCCGA
This sequence comes from uncultured Actinomycetota bacterium, assembly GCA_963744835.1. Classification (GTDB taxonomy): domain Bacteria; phylum Actinomycetota; class Actinomycetes; order Mycobacteriales; family Mycobacteriaceae; genus Mycobacterium. The sequence continues at coordinate 684,881 of CAVUVB010000002.1, read as the reverse complement.
TGGTGTTCTGCGCCAAGAGTACCGATCCAATGTGCAGCAGACCACATCGGCGCCTACGACCTGCTTACTCTTCGACGGAGAGCCGGCTGCTGTTAACCACCCCGTCGTGGCTATTCCTCGATGGTGACGGCGATGGGCTGATAGCGGCTCGGCGCGCCGGCGTCGGCTGCCGTATCGGCTCCGGCACCGCCGCCGGGCGGGCCGTCAGGCGGCGGCCCCGACTCGTCGACTTGTTCGACTTGATCGACAAGGGTCCGGATCACCGTCAGCAGCGCGACGCTGTGCTCGGCGATGACGGTCAGCAGCGGGTGTTCCTCCCCGGTGACTACCGCGGCCAGCGCGCACACCGGACACCACACCTGCTGGCACTTGCCGGTGCCTGCGCCCGCACCCAATGCTCGCCCGGCCGCCAACCGGACAGCTGGGTCGATCCCGTTGAGAACGCTCTGGGCAAGCTTGCGCAACTCGGGACCGATCTCCGGGTGGCCGGAAGTCATCTGCGCCGCTCCTCCGCATCGCTACGTCCCGCGCAAGCGGGCGGTGCCCCCACTGCATCGTCGCCGGCGCGGTTCATTTCGGCCACACCTCCGGATCGGGTCGAAAACGCACTGTCAGGTCACTACCTCGAAGATGCGCGTCCAGCACTATGCATCGCCGCAGGACGGACGCCAACCGAACTCTGCGCCGCATCCCGCCGGCGCCGACGATCAGGTCGTCGCCGACTCGGCCAAGAGTAAGCGCGCCGGAATCGATCTGCGGCAACTCTAGCCGCAATCGGTAGACCGACTGCAGTCCGGAACCCGATTCGAGGTCCACCACCGGACGCACGGGCCCCGGCGGCGCCGAGCCGTCGCGGCGACGCGCGCTGTCCAGCAGCTCGGCCAGCGCCTTGGCGCCGATCGGCTCGCCGGCCAAATGCGGGGTGAGGACCAGCGCCACATCACCGATGGCGGCATCCAGTTCATCGAGCACGGCGCGTTGCTCCCTGATTCGCTCGGAATACCAGTCGAAGGCAGGATGAGCGGGCAGATTGCGGTACTCGTATGAATCGTCTTGCACCAGAATCTGGTTGACGATTAATTCCTCGACACGCACGCCCATCAACGCCAACGAGCCCAGGGTCCGGACCGCTTCGGCCGCCACCACCCGCTCGGCGGTGAGAACCAGGTGTGCGCCGACTCGCGCACCATCGCTCAGTAGCGCGCTGAGTTTGTCGACGCTGGCGCTGACGCGCTCCAGCAGTTCCACCACGGCCGTCGACCGGGCGTCGTCGGCGGCGGTGGAAAGCCTGCGATGCCGCGGCCAGGCGCGCTCGACGTACAGCGCAAACGTGGCGGGAAGGGTGAGCATCCGCAATGCGTCGGCGGTGGAAGCGCAGTCGACCACGATGTGGTCCCACTGTCCGGCCGCGGCCAGTTGGCCGACCTCATGCAGGCCGAGCACTTCCTGGATTCCGGGCAGTGCCGAAAGTTCTTCCGGCGCAATCTCGCCCAGCTCTGACTCGGGAAAGCGCCGTCCCAGCGTGTCGACCACACCGCGCCAGCGCGCCTCCAGCAGCGCCAGGGTATCCATCGCCAGCGCATCGAGAAAGCCGCCGCTCACGTCGGCTGCCCCGGTTTCGAGGTCGGCGAGCACCCGGACCGGATCGCGCCGGCCGGTCGGCGAGATCACCACGCCGAGCACGTCACCAAGCGAGTGCGCCTGGTCGGTGGATACCACCAGCACCCGGTCACCGGCGCGCGCGTCACGCACGGCGGTCGCGGCCGCCAAAGTTGACTTCCCTACCCCACCCTTGCCGACGAAGAGACTGATCCGGGCCAGCGCGGGCGCTGCCGACTCACTCAGCCTCGACTCGTTTCTTCAGATCCTTCAACGCGCTGTCGGTCAACCGCCGCTCGGCCTTGCGCTTGAGCAACCCGATCATCGGCATAGCCAGATCGACGGTAAGCTCGTAGGTCACGTCGGTGCCAGACCCCTTGGGCGCCAACCGATATACCCCGTCGAGGGCTTTGAGCAGCGAGCTGGAAACCAGCGACCAGCGCACCGAACCGCGGTCTTTCGGCCACTCGTAGGCCAGCACCAGCGTGTCTTTGAGGATGGTGGCATCCAGCACCAGCCGCGCGACCTTCGGATAGCCGTCGGAGTCGGCCTCGAGTACTTCGGCCTCCTTGTACTCCGACACCCAGTCGGGATAGGAACCGATGTCGGCGATCACCTTCATCACCGTGCTGGGGTCCGCGTCGATGTGGATCGTCTGCGCCGTCTTCTCCGCCACCTGCTCGCTTCCTTCTTTCCCCTTACGCGGGTTGGTGCCGCCGCCGACAGCGGGTGTGCTCCCGCGCTTACTGGCTTTGGCTGCGCCTTTCGGACGTACCGCCAGCCCACTGCAAAACGGTACTCTCCCGCTTTAACTCAGACCTGGTCAAGCACCGGGGCAACTCCGACCGGACGGGAGCGCTCCAGCGCGGCCTTCACCTCGAAAGCCATTCTCTTACCCGCCACCCGGCGCCGGTGGGTCATTCTGGCCAGATTCATCCTGGCCAGTTGCCACGCGGTCACCCCGGACGGCTCGGCATGCAGGAAGTAATGCAGCATCACGCCGTCCAGCGAGGGTTCCAACCAAATTTCCATGGTGCCGGTGAGCCGTCCGGTCACCGCCCATCGGACTCCCTTCTCGGCGCGATCTTCGATGACCTGCAGCCGCAGATCGGGCCACCACCGCCGCCAGCTGGCCGGATCGCCGACAGCCGCGCCGACGCGTACGGGGTCGGCAGCGACAAACGTCTGGTCGGCAACTTGAACGCTGTGCACGGTCCCTAGCTTCACATATGGCCGTGATGGCCGGATACCATCACCCACGATTGGCCTGCGCTCCAGGATTAGTCTGAATCCAGCCCGGTCATCCTGGGACAACTCAAGCGAGGTCAGAAGAGTGCGTGAATTCAGTGCTATCGCCCCGTTCACGGTAGGCGAGCACGACAACATCGTCGCCGCAGTGTTCTCCCACGAGCGCGACGACCCCGACACCGTGATCTTCCAACGCCTGGTCGACGGCAACTGGAGAGACGTCACCTGTGCCGCCGCAGGCGCCCAAATTCGTTCGGCGGCATTGGGTTTGATCGCCGAAGGAGTCCAGGCCGGCGACCGGGTGGTCATCTTCTCGGCGACCCGCTACGAGTGGGCGATCCTCGATCTGGCGATCCTGGCGGTCGGCGCGGTCACCGTCCCGATATACGAGACGTCGTCGGCCGAGCAGGTGCGCTGGGTGCTGGCCGACTCGGGGGCAGTGCTGGTGTTCGCCGAAACCGGCGCGCACGCGACGATGGTCGCCGAGCTCGCCGGTGAGCTGCCCGAGCTACGCCGCGTCCTGCATATCGACGGTGAGGGTCTTAAAGCACTCGAGCAACTCGAGCAGGAGGGCGCATCGGTCGACCCGGCCGAGCTGACCGCCCGCCTCGAGGCGCTGCGCAGCGAAGATCCGGCGACGCTGATCTACACCTCGGGTACCACCGGGCGCCCCAAAGGCTGCCAGCTGACCCATTCCAACCTGGTGTATGAGACCCGGGGCGCCAAGGAGGTACTCCCCACCCTGCTGCGCAAGGGTGAGCGACTGCTGGTGTTCCTCCCGTTGGCGCACGTGCTGGCCCGGTCACTGACTTTGTGCGCCCTCCATAACAAGGTGGTCGTCGGGTTCACCAGCGACATCAAGAACCTGTTGCCGATGTTCGCGGTGTTCAAGCCGACGGTCGTGGTGTCGGTGCCGCGGGTGTTCGAAAAGGTGTACAACACCGCCGCCCAGAACGCCGCCAGCGACGGCAAGGGCCGGATCTTCGAGATCGCCGCGCAGACCGCAGTCGACTGGAGCGAGGCCAGCGATCGCGGTGGCCCGGGTCTGCTGCTGCGGGCCAAACACGCGCTGTTCGACCGGCTGGTGTATCACAAGCTGCGCGCGGCGCTCGGTGGTGACTGCCGGGCATCCGTATCGGGCGGCGCGCCGCTGGGCGCGCGACTGGGCCACTTCTACCGCGGCGTCGGCCTGACCGTCTACGAAGGCTACGGGCTGACCGAGACCAGCGCGGCGATCACCGTCAACCAGGTCGGTGCCCTGAAGGTCGGTACCGTCGGAAAGTTGTTGCCGGGCAACAGCATGCGCATCGCCGACGACGGTGAGCTGTTGGTGCGCGGCGGCGTGGTGTTCGACGGCTACTGGCACAACGAGCAGGCCACCGACGAGGCAATAGCCGACGGCTGGTTCAAGACCGGTGACCTGGGCGCGGTCGACGACGACGGCTTCTTGACGATCACCGGCCGCAAGAAGGAAATCATCGTCACGGCGGGCGGCAAGAACGTCGCCCCTGCAGTCCTGGAGGACCAGCTGAGGGCGCACCCGCTGATCAGCCAGGCGATGGTCGTCGGGGATGCCCGGCCGTTCGTCGGCGCGCTGATCACCATCGACCCCGAGGCGTTCGACGGCTGGAAGCAGCGCAACGGCAAGTCCGCCGGCGCGTCGGTTGCCGATCTGGCCACCGACCCCGACCTGCTCGCCGAGGTGGACGCGGCGGTCAAACAGGCCAACTCGGCGGTGTCGCATGCGGAGTCGATCCGCAAATTCCGCATTCTGCCGGTCGACTTCACCGAGGACACCGGGGAGCTCACCCCGACGATGAAAGTCAAGCGCAAGGTGGTGGCCGAGAAGTTCGCCGACGATATCGAAGCGATCTACAAACAGCGGTGATTCGCCGGGCCTTGCCCGGTCACCCGCGCACCAGCTCGGCCAGCCGCGCCGCCAACGTGTCCCATTGCCACTGCGCGGTGGCCCATTCCCGCCCGGCGGCGCCCATCGCGGCGGCCCGATCCGGGTCGGCCAGCAGTTCGGCGACGGCATCGGCGACCTGGTGCACCGAACGCCCGTCTACCACCACCCCAGTCTTGTTGTGCCGCACGGTTTCTGGCGCACCGCCAGAGCGTCCGGCGATTACCGGCACACCGGTGGCCGAGGCCTCCAGGAATACGATGCCGAGCCCCTCGACATCCAGTCCCGCGCCGCGGGTGCGGCAAGGCATGGCGAAGACGTCGGCCAGCGCGTGGTAAGCCGGCAGCTCGGCAGCAGCCACCCCGCCGGTGAATGTCACGTCTTGGATCACGCCGAGGCGCTCGGCGAGTTGGCGCAGCTCGTCGGCGTAAGGACCGCCACCGGCGATGACCAGCGCGGCCCCGTCCACCCGCCGCCGGATTGACGGCAACGCCCGGATCAGCATGTCCTGGCCCTTGCGCGGTACCAGGCGTGACAGGCACAACACCGTGGGGCGCTGGCCCAGACCGTAGCGCGCGCGCAATTCGGCACGGCTTACCGGATCGGGACGGAACTGGTCGGTGTCCACCCCGGGCGGCAGGTACTCCAACGCGGCCTCCGGCCCGAACGCCGAAGCGAACCGCGCTCGGGTGTAGCGGCTGACGAAGGTGACGACGTCGCTGCCTTCACCGATGCGGCGCAGCACCGAGCGTGCCACCGGAAGCATCGACCAACCCACCTCGTGGCCGTGGGTGCTGGCCAGCACGCGGGACGCGCCGGCTTGCCGGGCACGATGGGCCAACAGCCCCAGGGGCGCCGCCGCGCCGAACCACACGGTGTCGATGCCGTGCTCGGCAATCAGCCGGCGCATCTCAACGTCAACGCTGGGCACCGGCAGCATCAGCGTGCCGGGATGACGCACCACCTGATATCCGGCGGTTTGGGCATCAAAAGCGTCAGCGTCCTTCCACTGCGGCGCGTACACCGTCACGGTGTGCTCCCCGGTCGCGGCCAATCGAGAAATCAACTCGCCAAGATAGGACTGAATGCCACCGCTCCGAGGTGGAAAGTCGTTGGTTACCAGCAGAACCCGGGACATCTGCGTAGGCTAACCCGAACCTAGGGCTGACGGGCCAGCCACTGCTGCCAGTCGGCGAGCACACCCGCCACGTCGGCGCCCAGCACGGCATGCAAGGCAGTGGGCAGGTCGGCATGCCCGACACCACATGCGGCCTGATAGAGCGCGCGCAACGTCGCCGTCCCGCGGGTGTCGGCTACGAAGCGCGCGAACCACCATGCCCGGTCGTAGCCTTGCGAACGCGGCGGCCCCGGCGCAGCGAGGTCGACGTCTGACGGCAGCGCGGTCGGCGGTGTTGTCACCTCGGGTAGCCCGGTATGCGGCCGGGCGACGTAGTCGGCCACACCTTCGGTCAGCCACTGGGGCGCATCCGGTGCGGTGTCGGCGCGCGTGGCATAGTGGAAAAGCTCGTGGCTCAACACGATTCGCAACGCCCGCTCGCTCATGTCGACGGCACCGGGGGCAAATACGATCCGCTGGCCGATCGCGGCGCGCCGGACGGGATCCACCCGGTCGGCGACGGCCACCGCCGCGATATCGGCCCACTTCGCCGCGGGGCCACCACCGGCCTGGGTCTCGAACTGCCGCTGTGAGCCGGTGGCCACCACGGTGATGTCGGGTGGCCAGTCGGTGCCCCAGAACGCATCCACCGTGACGACCGCGCCGGCCATGTCCGCCCCGATCCGGTTTAGCAGGGCCGCTGAGCGCGGGCCGTCGAGATTGACCATCCGCACGGTTCGGTCGGCGGCGACGACGGTATCGACCACCGCAGGTGAGGCCGGGTGACCTGTCGTGCGCCGCGGCCCCACCACTTCGATGGCGGCGAAGACGAGTTCGGCGGCCAATGCGCAGGCCAGCAGCCAGCGGCGACGGCGCGAGATTCGGCTGGCGCCGACGTCAGTAGCGGCGGGCGTCGTAGATCGGGCCGGACGAGTTCATCGGCACCACCCGCACCGGCACGCCGTAGGTGGACGAATGGACCATGAGGCCGTCACCGATGTAGAGGCCGGCGTGCGATGCATCGGAATAGAAGGTCAGCACGTCACCCGGCTGCAGGTCGGACAGCGCAACCGGTTGCCCGCCGTGGGCCAGCGCCTGGCTGGAGTGCGGCAGCGCGATACCGGCCTGCTGGAACGCCCACATCACCAACCCGGAGCAGTCGAACCCGCCGGGCGCGGCGCCACCCCAGGAGTAAGGCGCGCCGACCTGGGTCAACGCGGCCTGCACAGCGATCGCCCCTTGACCACTGCCGGGTCCGGCGCCAAACCCAGGACCGCCGGGTGCACCCCCGCCAGGCGGCAATGCCTCCGGACCGGGAGGTGCCGCTGCCATGGCGGCTGGCGGCGGGACGGGCCCGGGCGTGGCCAGCTCGGTGCGCTGGTTGGGGCTCAGCGCGAGGTACTGCGATTTGACGATGGCGATCTGCAGCTGGAGCTGACTCTGCTTGGACTGCAGGCTTGCCCGTACCGCGGCGGCTTGTTCGGCCGCGGTCTTCGCGTCGGCCGCCGATTTCGCGGATTCCTTCTCGGCCAGGGCGGTCTGCTCGCGGGTCGCACGGTAGTTGGCCATCTGCGTGTGCATTTCAGCTGAGATCACCCGCTGGACGGTCAATTTGTCGATCAGGTGTTGCGGCGACGCGGCGCTCAGAATGGCGCTCATGCTGTCGGTGCGGCCGCCCATGTACATCGCTGCCGCAAACTTGTCGACCCCGGCCTGGAAGGTTGCCAATCGCGCCTTCGCGGCATCGACGGCGGCCACGTCGTCGGCGTGTTTCTTCTCGGCTGCGCGCTGCGCGGCCAGCTTGTTATTGAGGTCGAGCTGGGCGCTGTGCATCGCTTCGGTGGTCTGCTCAGCCTGTCGCGACAGCTCGCCGAGCTTTGCCATCCCATCATTGGCCGGGTCAGCCAGCACATTGCCGACAGCAAACCCCGATAGCGCGATGAAGCTCGCTACCCCTGCGATAGCGGAGCGTCTGGCAATGCGCGCGTACCAGCGTTCGGCGCTAAGCCCCAAGCCCAAGATTTTGCTTCCTTAAAACCCGTCGGAGTGACCACCGAGTCTGCTTTAGGTCTCAGATAGGTTACGAAATGGCATCGGGGTTGTCCAACTCTGAGTTATTAAGAAAATAGCCAGATTTCACCCTAGCGGGTTTAGGCGACCCCGGGCCGGTGACGATGGAGCGGGACCAGCCGCAGTCTGGGTGCCAGACCCGCTTCGGCGAGCACCTCCAATGCGGCGCGCTCGTCCTCCAGCAAAGTTTCCGGTACCCCCAGTATCACGCTGACGACACAGTCGCGGCATCCGGCACCGCGCACCGCGCAGTCGTCGCAGTCGATTACCACTGGTTCTTCCGGCTCCGGCGGGACTGCCGCCGCCCGTTCAGGCTCGCTAGTGTGCGCCATCTGGCTGGTCCTCTCGGTCTTCGTGGTCGGCTTGACGTCACGCTAACCGCCGGTACCGACAACTTTCGCCGCCACGTTCGTCACCGACGCGCCGCGGGCAATCCCGCCCATGTCGGTGCGACTGTTTAACGTCTGCGACCATGGGCGCGCCCGCTGTCGAGCAGCTGAGCCTCCCCGACGTCGACGGGGCTGTCGACATCTCGCTGCGCGAGACCACGTTCGTCGTCGTCGACCTGGAGACCACCGGGGGGCGGATAACCGCCGCCGACGGAACGGTCGCCGACGCCATCACCGAAATCGGGGCGGTCAAGGTACGCGGCGGTGCGGTACTGGGCGAGTTCGCCACCCTAATCGACCCGCAGCGCAGCATCCCGCCGCAGATCGTTCGGCTGACCGGCATCACCACGGCGATGGTGTGCGATGCGCCGACCATCGAGGCGGTGCTGCCGATGTTTTTGGAATTCGCCCGCGGCTCGGTGCTGGTGGCGCACAACGCGCGGTTCGACGTCGGCTTTTTGCGGGCCGCCGCCGACCGGTGCGGCATCAGATGGCCGCGACCGCAAGTGCTGTGCACGGTCCGGCTGGCCCGCCGGGTGCTCAGCCGCGAGGAAGCACCGAGCGTGCGGTTGGCGGCGCTGGCGCAGCTGTTCGCGGTCGCCAGCGAGCCCACCCACCGGGCCCTCGACGACGCCCGGGCCACCGTCGATGTGCTGCACGCGCTGATTGAACGGGTAGGCAACCAAGGTGTGCACACGTTCGCCGACCTGCGCTCATATCTGCCCGACGTGACGCCGGCGCAGCGACGCAAACGTGTGCTGGCCGAGGGGCTGCCGCACCGGCCCGGGGTGTACCTGTTCCGCGGTCCAGCAGCTGAGGTGCTCTATGTCGGCACCGCAATTGATCTGCGGCGCAGAGTAAGTCAGTACTTCAACGGCTCAGATCCGCGCGGCCGGATCAAGGAGATGGTGACGCTGGCCAGCGCGGTGGAGCACGTCGAGTGCGCGCATCCGCTCGAAGCCGGTGTCCGCGAGCTGCGGATGCTGGCCGCGCACGCCCCGCCGTACAACCGCCGGTCGAGATTCCCGCACCGCTGGTGGTGGGTGGTACTGAGCGACGAAGCCTTTCCGCGGTTCTCGGTCATCCGAGCGCCGCGCCACCACCGCGCGGTCGGGCCGTTTCGCTCCCGCACCGACGCGACCGACACCGCCGCGCTGCTGGCGCGGTTCACGGGTGTCCGCACCTGCACCAAGCGGCTGGCCCGTTCGGCGCTGCACGGCCCGGCCTGCCCGCAGCGGGTGGTGTCGCCGTGTCCGGCTGCCCGTGACGTGACCGCCGCCCAGTACGCCGCGGCGGCCGATTGCGCCGCGGCGTTGATCGATGGCCTGGACAACTCCGCGCTGGCTGCGGCGATCGGGCAGATCAACGACTTGGCTGATCGTCAGCGCTATGAGAGCGCCGCCCGGTTGCGTGATTACACGGTGGCCGCCGTCGAGGTGCTGTGGCGCGGCCAGCGCCTGCGTGCGCTGGCCGCGCTGCCGGAGCTGGTGGCCGCCGCCCCTGATGGTGACGGCGGCTGGCAGCTAGCGGTCATCCGCTACGGGCAGCTCGCCGCGGCCGGCACCGCCCGCCGCGGCGTGCCGCCGATGCCCGTCGTCGACACCATCCAGGCGGGCGCGCAGGCGATCCTGCCGCAGTCCGCTCCGTTGGGCGGCGCGCTGGTCGAGGAGACGGCACTGATCGCAAGGTGGCTGGCCGCACCGGGTGTGCGCATCGTGGTTGTCACCGGCGGCGACGAGGCGGCGACGGGGTGGTGTTCGCCGTTGCGGTCGGCGGGCCCGTGGGCCGAGTGGGCCGCGTCGGCTCGCTCGGCGCGGGTAGCCGCCGAACAGGCCGTCACCAGCCGGGACTCAGAGCTGCTGACCGAACCGCACCCATCGCGCGAGCAGCTGTTCGGCCGCGCCGCTGTCGATCGCGTCGGCGGCGCGGCTCAGGCCGTCCTCCCACGCAGGCAGCCACTCGGCGCGGCTGGATAGCCCGGCGTGGGCGACGATCGCGCCCGCAGCGTTGAGGACCACCGCGTCGCGCACCGGGCCCTTGGCACCGGCCAGTACCGAGCGTGCCTCCGCGGCGTTGGCCGTTGCATCGCCGCCCATCAACTCGTTGAGCTCGGCCCGGGCGAACCCGAACCCGGCGGGATCGAATGTCAGCTTTTCCACCGTGCCGGCCTGCACCCGCCACATCGTGCTGGTCGTGGTGGTGGTCAGCTCGTCGAGCCCGTCGTCGCCGTGTACCACCAGCACGCTGGATTGCCTCGCGGCGAACACTCCGGCCATCACCTCACCCAGGTCGGCGAACGCACAGCCGATCAGCCCGGCTCGCGGGCGCCCCGGATTTGTAAGCGGCCCAAGCAGATTGAATACCGTCGGCACGCCGATCTCACGCCGCACCGCCGAGGCGTGCCGGTACGACGGATGGAACTGCGGCGCGAAGCAGAAACCGATCCCGACTTCGGCGACACTGCGCGCGACGTCGTCGGGACCCAGATCGATGCGCACCCCGAGCGCTTCGAGGGTGTCGGCGCCGCCGGCCAGCGACGACGCCGCTCGGTTGCCGTGCTTGACCACAGGCACGCCGCTGGCTGCCGCCACGATCGCCGCCATGGTGGACAGGTTGACGGTGTTGACGCCGTCACCGCCGGTGCCGACCACATCGACGGTGTCGGTTCCGATCTGCCCGGTCGGCAGCCGCTGAGCGTGCTCCAGCATCACGTCGGCCAACTCGGTGACCTCCGCCGCGGTCGGCACCTTCATCGTCAGCGCCACGGCGAAGGCCGCGATCTGGGCCGGCGTCGCTAATCCGGTCATGATCTGCTCCATGGCCCAGCCGGCCTGTCCGCGGGGCAGGTTCTGGCCCGCGGTCAAAACCGCCAGCAGCCGCCGCCACGACGGCGCGGCGACCGGGGGCCGCGCACCTGACCCGGAAGATGACACCGCCACGCCGCCGATGGTCCCATGGCGATCGCAAGCGCGGCGCAGCCGGGCGCAGCCGGGTCGCCATGCAAGTCCCATGGCGATCGCAAGCGCGGCGCAGCCGGGCGCAGCCGGGTCGCCATGCAAGTCCCATGGCGATCGCAAGCGCGGCGCAGCCGGGCGCAGCCGGGTCGCCATGCAAGCCCCATGGCGATCGCAAGCGCGGCGCAGCCGGGCGCAGCCGGGTCGCCATGCAAGCCCCATGGCGATCGCAAGCGCGGCGCAGCCGGGCGCAGCCGGGTCGCCATGCAAGTCCCATGGCGATTCGGTGGGTCACCAATTGCCGCCCCGAGTGGAGTTCGACAACTACAAAGCGTCATACTTGCGGATGTGACGAGTGCGGTAGGGACCTCGGGTACTGCAATCACGGCGCGCGTACATTCGCTCAACCGCCCCAACATGGTCAGCGTCGGGACCATAGTCTGGCTTTCCAGCGAATTGATGTTCTTTGCTGGGCTGTTCGCGATGTACTTCACCGCGCGCGCTCAGGCCGGTGGCAACTGGCCTCCGCCACCCACTGAGCTGAACCTGTACCAAGCTGTCCCGGTGACGATGGTGCTGATCGCCTCGTCGTTCACCTGCCAGATGGGCGTATTCGCCGCCGAACGCGGCGACGTGTTCGGGCTGCGCCGCTGGTATGTGATCACCTTCTTCATGGGCCTGTTTTTCGTCTTGGGGCAGGCCTACGAGTACTACCACCTGAGCAGTCACGGCACGACTATCCCGGGCAGCGCCTACGGCAGCGTGTTCTACCTGGCCACCGGGTTCCACGGATTGCACGTCATCGGCGGCCTGATCGCGTTCATCTTCCTGCTGGCCCGCACCACGATGAGCAAGTTCACCCCGGCGCAGGCGACCGCGTCGATCGTCGTCTCCTACTACTGGCATTTCGTCGACATCGTCTGGATCGCCCTGTTCGCCACGATTTATTTCATCCGATGACCAGCGCGGGTAAGAACAGGAGTGCTCGGTTGAAGAGACTGGGGTTGAACCGATCGCTGAGTGGCCGAGCGCGGCGCCGTTTGCGTCGCCGGTTGTCGGCGGGATTGCTGCTGCTGGTGGCACTTTCGGTGGCCGGCGGCCTGGCCGCCATCTTGACCCCACGGCCGCAACTTGCTGTTGCTGACGAGTCGTCCTCTGCGTTGCTGCGCACCGGCAAGCAGCTCTTCGACACCTCCTGCGTGTCCTGCCACGGCGCCAACCTGCAGGGCGTTGCCGACCGCGGCCCGAGCCTGATCGGTGTCGGCGATGCGGCGGTCTACTTCCAGGTGTCCAGCGGCCGGATGCCCGCCGTCCGTGGAGAGGCGCAGGCGGAGCGCAAGGAACCGATTTTTGATGCCTCGCAGGTCGACGCGCTCGGCGCCTACGTGCAGGCCAACGGCGGCGGTCCGACCGTAGTGCGCAACCCGGACGGCAGCCTCGCGATGCGATCGCTGCGCGGCGATGACCTGGGCCGCGGCGGTGACCTGTTCCGGCTGAACTGCTCCTCATGCCACAACTTCACCGGCAAGGGCGGGGCGTTGTCGTCGGGTAAATACGCGCCGCCCCTGAGGCTGGCCAACGAGCAGCAGATTCTGACCGCGATGCTGACCGGCCCGCAGAACATGCCGAAGTTCTCCGACCGTCAGCTGTCCTTCGATGCCAAGAAAGACATCATCGCCTACGTGAAAACCGTTACCGACGAACACCCTCCGGGCGGCTATGGCCTGGGCGGCTTCGGGCCCGCTCCTGAGGGCATGGCGATGTGGATCATCGGGATGGTCGCCGTTATCGGCGCAGCACTCTGGATTGGGGCGCGATCATGACCGACGGCGTCAAGGGCACTGACACCCCCGGCCAGAAGGGTGTCCCCGGAGAACCCACCGAGGCTGAACTAGGCGCCATGTCCCGCGAGGAGCTCGTCGAACTCGGCGGTCGGCTGGACGGCGTGGAAACCGTTTTTAAGGATCCGCGTTGGCCGGTGCCGGGCACCAAGGCCGAGACGCGCACCGAGCGCCGAGTTGCTCTTTGGTTCTTGCTCGGCGGCTTTTTCGGGTTTGCGCTGCTGCTGGTGTTCTTGTTCTGGCCGTGGGAGTACAAGCCGGAGGGGTCCCCGGGCGCCTACGTGTTCTCGCTGGCCACCCCGCTCTACGGTTTGACGTTCGGGCTGTCGGTCACGTTCATCGCGATCGGCGCGGTGCTGTTTCAGAAAAGGTTTATCCCCGAAGAGATTTCGATCCAGGAGCGCCACGACGGCGACTCGCCCGAGATCCACCGCAAGACGGTGGTCGCCAATCTGACCGACGCATTCGAGGGCTCAACCCTGCAGCGCCGCAAGCTGATTGGCCTGTCGCTTGGCATCGGTCTGGGCACCTTCGGGCTTGGCACGCTGGTGGCGTTCGCCGGAGGCCTGATCAAGAATCCGTGGAAACCGGTGGTGCAGACGGAGAACGGCAAGAGAGCCGTGCTGTGGACATCGGGTTGGACGCCGCGCTTTCACGGCGAGACCATCTATTTGGCCCGTGCCACCGGCGAGCATCTGGGCGCGCCGTTTATCAAGATGCGTCCCGAGGACCTCGACGCCGGTGGCATGGAGACCGTTTTCCCGTGGCGCGACTCCGACGGCGACGGCACCACGCAGGAATCCCACGAAAAGCTGACAGCGATCCTGACCGGCGTCCGCAACCCGGTGATGCTGATCCGCATCAAGCCCCCGGACATGTCGCGGGTGGTGAAGCGAAAAGGCCAGGAGAGCTTCAACTTCGGCGAGCTGTTCGCTTTCACGAAGGTCTGCTCGCACCTGGGTTGCCCCTCATCGCTCTACGAGGAGCAGTCCTACCGCATCCTGTGCCCGTGTCACCAGTCGCAGTTCGACGCGTTGACCTACGCAAAACCGATCTTCGGCCCGGCGGCGCGCGCGTTGGCGCAGCTACCGATCACCATTGACGCCGACGGGTATCTGGTCGCCAACGGCGACTTCATCGAGCCTGTCGGACCGGCATTTTGGGAGCGCACAACATGAGTCCGAAACTGAGTCCGCCCAAACCACCGAAGATCGGCGACGTCCTCGCACGCCAGGCTCAGGACATCGACACGCGCTATCACCCGTCGGCTGCGGTGCGCCGTCAGCTCAACAAGGTCTTCCCGACGCACTGGTCGTTCCTGCTCGGTGAGATCGCGATGTACAGCTTCATCGTGCTGCTACTGACCGGCGTGTACCTGACGCTGTTCTTCGACCCCTCGATGAACGACGTCGTCTACAACGGCGTGTATCAGCCGCTGCGCGGCGTGGAGATGTCGAAGGCCTACGCATCGGCCCTCGACATCAGCTTCGAGGTGCGCGGCGGGTTGTTCGTCCGCCAGGTGCACCACTGGGCCGCGCTGATGTTCGCCGCCGCGATCATGGTGCACCTGGCCCGCATCTTTTTCACCGGCGCGTTTCGCCGACCCCGCGAAGCCAACTGGGTGATCGGTTCGCTGCTGCTGATCCTGGCCATGTTCGAGGGATACTTCGGCTACTCGCTGCCCGACGACCTACTCTCCGGTATCGGGCTGCGCGCCGCACTGTCGTCGATCACGTTGGGAATGCCGGTGATCGGCACCTGGCTGCACTGGGCGCTATTCGGCGGGGACTTCCCTTGCGGCGGTGTGGGAGACGACTGCACCGCGGCGGGCTACATCATCCCGCGGATGTATGGCTTGCACATCCTGCTGCTCCCCGGGATCATCCTGGCGTTGATCGGGCTGCATCTGGCTTTCGTGTGGTTCCAGAAGCACACCCAGTTCCCCGGGCCCGGGCGCACCGAGCACAACGTCGTCGGGGTGCGGGTGATGCCGGTGTTCGCCGTGAAATCCGGAGCCTTCTTCGCGCTGACCACCGGGATTTTGGGCCTAATGGGCGGCCTGCTGCAGATCAACCCCATCTGGAATCTGGGGCCCTACAAGCCCTCTCATGTCTCGGCGGGCAGCCAGCCGGACTTCTACATGATGTGGACCGAGGGGCTGGCCCGTATCTGGCCGGCGTGGGAGTTTTACTTCTGGCATCACACGATTCCCGGTGCGGTCGGCGTCGCGCTGATCATGGGCCTGGTTTTCGTCCTACTCATCATCTATCCGTTCCTGGAGAAGCGGTTCACCGGCGACTACGCGCACCACAACCTGCTCCAGCGCCCGCGTGACGCGCCGGTGCGCACCGCGGTCGGCGCGATGGCGATCGCCTTCTACATGGTGCTCACCCTGAGCGCGATGAACGACGTGATCGCACTGAAGTTCGACATCTCGCTGAACGCGACAACCTGGATCGGGCGCATCTCAGCGGTGGTGCTTCCGCCGTTCATCTACTTCATCACCTACCGATGGTGTATTGGCTTGCAGCGCAGCGACCGCGCGGTGCTCGAGCACGGCATCGAAACCGGCATCATCAAGCGGCTGCCGCACGGCGCCTACATCGAACTGCATCAACCGCTCGGCCCCGTCGACGACCACGGCCACCCGCTGGCACTGGAATACCAGGGCGCCCCGGTGCCCACCAAGATGAACAAACTCGGCTCGGGCGGCTCCCCCGGTTCGGGCAGCTTCCTGTTCCCCGACCCGGTCTCCGAAGACACCGCGCTATCAGAAGCGAGTCACGCCGCCGAACAACGCGCTCTCACCGCCCTGCGAGAGCACCAAGACGGCAACGGCAGCAATGGCTCACCGAACGGCCAGAACGGCCACCACTAGCCAGCAAGCCCCGGTTGTGCGGCAAGCATGCGGCGTAGCTGCCGCACGTGCTGCCACGGAATAACCGGCATGGCCAGCGTGACCAGCCCGGCGATGACGTAACCGGTCCACGAGAAGCCGTCGTGGCCGATGGCCATCGAGTAGGTTGCCGCCGAAACCGCGAGCAAAGCCGCCCCCATCGTGCTCATCAGCGCAAGGGTGCCGCGCAGCCAGACGCGGTCGACCGTCGCGTCCGGCAATGCCGGCCGTTGCGTGGTCAACCGCTCGGCGTGGTCCCGCCCGCTCACGGTCCGCGCAGGCGCGTGGCCAGCCCTGGCTGGCTGCCCACTCACGCCGCGTGCCGCCGCCCCCCTCGATCGGGCTCCTGGCCCGTCCCGGATGGTGCGCCGGGCGCGCAGCAGCATCGGGATCGCCGCGAGGATGATCAGCGCGGAGATGATGATGATGGCGTAGAGCACCGAAGAGGTGTGCGGGTTCCCGTTGACTTCATGGAAGCCCCGACCGAGATCCATCAGCGCGACGAGGGCGGCCACGCTCATCCCGACCAACGTCAGCCAGATGCCCGCACACACCCCAATCAGAACCCTATCGGCGGTGGTCGGTGCGACGTTGCCCCGCCGGCCCCAGATTTGGGAGTACCGGTCGACCATCAACAGCTCGTCTGCGGTTGGTTGTTTTCATTGCGCGACAACACTGTGCCGTCGCTGTTGGTGATCGAGCAGTTGAGCTTGCTCAACCGCAGCAAGCTGGATGCCTCGATCGAGCCGACGTCGGACTGCGAGATCGGTGTGAGGGTAATGGTCCACGGGATGTACGCGTTGTTCAGAATCCGTCGCATTCCAGACGCGTCGGTGTAGGTGATCGTGATCTGGTCGAACGGCGCCTTAGTGCCCGTCACCGAGTACGTGACCTGCCGAGGTGCGGCGGGAGGGGGCGGAGCCGGTGGCGGCGCGGCCGCAGGGGGCGGGGCCGGTGCCGGCGCCGGGGCCGGCGCGGGCGGTGGCGGCGGCGCTTCGCTGGTCGGCGGGGGCGGAGGCGGCGGTGGCGCTTCGCTGGTCGGCGGCGGAGGTGGCGGCGCCACGCTGGTCGGCGGGGGCGGAGGTGCTGCTTTGCGTGGCGGTGTGGTGGGGATGATCTCGTCCTGCATCGGCGGCGTCGACGCGGGCGCGGTGCCGGGTGTGGCCAGCTGATTGGTGTCCGTGCGGGCGAACAGCAGCGATACCGACACCACCAGCGCGATCGCCGCGACGATCGCGGCGATGCCCACCACCCACGGCCAGCGCGGGCTCGCGGCCTCGTCGTCGACTCGTTCTTCGTAGCTGTCGTAGTCGTAGAGATCCAGGTCGACGGGCACATACGGCCCGCTGCTGAAGTGCTCGGACTCCGGAGCCGAGTAGGCCCGGGAATGAATGTCGGTTTGGCCCGTCTCGCCGTCTGCGGCCGCCATCGGCTCTTCGGCGAATTCGCCACTGCCCTTCCCGAATTCGTGGTCACCTTCGCTGGGCTCGACGCCGGGTTCCAGTTCTTCGGAATCCGGCCCTGGTGGATTCGGCCCGCTCATTTCTGCCTGTCCTGTTCGACTACTTCACTGGCGTGCGCAGCACCGCGACCGGGCTGTCGAGCGCGCGCTGCGTTGTTCCTCATTGTGCCTGGCGAAACCCTACCCAACCGGTACTCGCACGGCATTCTCGGCGACCCGGTCACGGATCAAGCTGACGCCCGGATTGTGACCTTGAAGCAACCCAGCCGGCACTGACTAGTGCTTCTCGGGACCGAGGTAGTACTCGAAGACCAACCCGGCCGCCGAACTCAGCACAAACACCACGCCGGTGGCGATCAACCACGGCAGCCACAACGCGATGCCGACCGCGGCCACCGAGCCCGACAGCGCAATCAGAATCGGCCACCAGCTGTGCGGACTGAAGAAACCCAGCTCGCCCGCTCCGTCACTGATCTCAGCGCCCTCATAGTCCTCGGGACGGGTGTCTAGGCGGCGGGCCACGAAGCGGAAGAACGTTGCCACGATCAACGCCATGCAACCGGTCAGCGCCAGCGCGGTAGTGCCGGCCCACTCCACACCGCCGGTGGCAAATATTGTGGTCAGCGCGCCGTACAGCACCGCGCACAGCACGAAGAACGCGGCGATGAACTCGAACAGCCTGGCTTCGATGTGCATGGTGTCCTACTTACTCGCTTGGGGCGCGTGCTCGCCGCGGCGCGTCTCGAACGGGTGAGTGGTGACCGCCAGCGGAGGTTGGTTGATCGCCTGCAGAGCCTGAGCGTTCGTCCTTCCGGCGATCCGCTGCTGCAGGTAGGCCTTGAAATCGTTGGGCTGCACCACCCGGACCTCGAAGTTCATCATCGAGTGATAGGTGCCGCACATTTCGGCGCAGCGACCGACGAACGCACCGGTCCTGGTGATCTCAGCGACCTGGAAGACGTTGACGGAGTGGTTCGCTGCGGGGTCGGGCATCACGTCGCGTTTGAACAAGAATTCCGGCACCCAGAACGCATGAATGACATCAGCCGAAGCCAGCTGGAACTCGATGCGCTTGCCCGCGGGCAGCACCAGTATCGGGATCTCGGTGCTGGTGCCCACCGTCTCGACCCTGTCGAAGTTGAGGTAGGTACGGTCCTCGGGGTTCAGGCCGCGCACGGGGCCGACGATTTCCTCACCGTGCTTGTCTTTGCCCTTGGGCTTGGAGACCATCGCTGCTTTACGGGCCGGGTCAGAGCCGTCGTAATTCTTGATCGTGCCGTCTTTGAAGTTGACCTTCTGGTAGCCGAACTTCCAGTTCCACTGGAACGACGTGACGTCGATGACGACCTCTGGGTCCGACGCCAGGTGCAACATCTTCTCCTGCACCACCACGGTGAAATAGAACAGCACCGAGATGATCAGGAAGGGTGTGACGGTCAGCACCAGCTCCAGCGGCATGTTGTAGCCGAACTGGCGGGGCAGCTCGGTATCGGTGGCTTTGTGACGGTGAAACGCGCTGGACCAGAAAATCAGGCCCCAGACAATGACACCGACCACCAGCGAGGCGATCACCGCGCCGATCCACAGCTGCCGGTTCCAATCGGCCTCCGGGGTGATGCCGCGCGGCCAGCCCAGGCCCAGGACCTCCGACCAACTGCATCCGCTCAGCGTGACGGCCAGCACACCCAGCAGGCCGGCCAGCACCGGCAAACGAAGCCAACGGGAGCCCACGGGAATCAGGGAACGGCTTGCAAACGAGCCCGGCGAACGGCCTGGTCCGCGAGGTATCACGGTGGCGCCTCCTGAATCACAAGCTGAACCGACAGCAAGCATGTCGAATACTACGCAGCGTAGACCACGCCACCCAGCCAAGCCGTGCCGGAGCCCCCGCGCCTGCCCTGGCCCGGCCGCCGCTTTGCGGCATACTTGGGACGCAATGTGTGGACTGCTGGCCTTCGTGAGCGCCGCGGCCGGTGGTGATTCGGCGGGTTTCGCCCGCCCACGTCTAGCACCCGTGGCCGATGCGGTCGCCCGCGCATCGCACCTGATGCGCCACCGCGGCCCCGACGAGCCGGGCACCTGGGCGGATCCGGCCGGGGCCGTCGTGTTCGGTTTCAACCGGCTGTCCATCATCGACATCGCGCATTCGCATCAACCCCTGCGTTGGGGCCCGCCGGAAAGCCCCGGCCGGTATGAGTTGGTGTTCAACGGCGAGATCTACAACTACCTGGAGTTGCGTGCCGAGCTCGCCGAGGGTCACGGCGCCGTCTTCGCCACCGATGGCGATGGTGAGGCGATCGTCGCGGCCTACCACTATTGGGGCGCCGATGCCCTGCAGCGGCTTCGGGGGATGTTCGCCTTCGCGCTGTGGGACACCGTCGCGGGTGAATTGTTCTGCGCCCGCGATCCTTTCGGCATCAAACCGCTGTTCGTTGCGACCGGAACTGGTGGCACGGCGGTGGCCAGCGAAAAGAAGTGTCTGCTGGAGCTGGCCGAACTGGTGGGGTTCGACACCGCTATCGACGAGCGCGCCGTGCAGCACTACACGGTGCTGCAGTATGTGCCGGAGCCCGAGACGCTGCACCGCGGGGTGCGCCGGCTGGAGTCCGGCTGTTATGCCCGGATTCGGCCGGGCACGGCCGCACCGGAGATCACTCGCTACTTCGTCCCGCGTTTCGACACCACCCCGATCTCCCGCGACACCGAGCAGTCCCGCTACGACGAGATCACCGCGGTGCTGGAGGACTCGGTGGCCAAGCACATGCGCGCCGACGTCACCGTCGGCGCCTTCCTGTCAGGGGGGATCGATTCGACCGCGATCGCGGCGCTGGCCATCCGGCACAACCCTCGGCTGATCACGTTCACCACCGGCTTCGAGCGTGAGGGATTCTCTGAGATCGACGTCGCCGTGGCCTCGGCGGAGGCGATCGGTGCGCGGCACGTCGCCAAGGTGGTCAGCCCGGGCGAGTTCGTCGCCGCGTTACCCGAGATCGTGTGGTACCTCGACGAGCCGGTGGCCGACCCGGCACTGGTGCCGCTGTTCTTCGTCGCGCGCGAGGCGCGAAAGCACGTCAAGGTGGTGCTCTCCGGTGAGGGCGCCGACGAGCTTTTCGGCGGCTATACCATCTATCGGGAGCCGCTGTCGCTCAAGCCTTTCGGCTATCTGCCCGGGCCGCTAAGACGCTCGATGGGCACGTTGTCCAAACCGTTGCCGGATGGCATGCGCGGCAAGAGCCTGCTGCACCGCGGATCGCTGACGCTGGAGCAGCGTTACTACGGCAACGCCCGCAGTTTCTCTGACGCGCAGCTACAAGACGTGCTGACCGGGTTTCGGCCGGACTGGACGCACACCGACGTCACCGCCCCGGTGTACGCCGAATCGGTGGACTGGGACCCGGTGTCGCGCATGCAGCACATCGACCTGTTCACCTGGTTACGCGGCGACATTCTGGTCAAAGCCGACAAGATGACGATGGCCAACTCGCTGGAACTGCGGGTCCCATTTCTGGATTCCGAGGTGTTCGCGGTCGCGTCCCGATTGCCGGTGCAGGCCAAGATCACCCGTACCACCACGAAGTTCGCGCTGCGGCGGGCGCTGGAGCCGGTCGTCCCGCCGCATGTGCTCAACCGCCCGAAACTGGGCTTCCCCGTACCGATCCGGCACTGGTTGCGCGCTGGCGAGCTGCTGGAGTGGGCTTACCAGATGGTGGACTCCTCAGCGGCCGATCAACTGGTCGACCTCGTCGCGGTCCGTCGCATGCTCGACGAACACCGTTGCGGCACAGCAGATCACAGTCGCAGACTGTGGACACTGTTGATCTTCATGCTATGGCACGCGATCTTCGTCGAGCACAGCGTAGTGCCGCAGATCAGCGAGCCACAGTACCCAGTACAGCTCTAGTCGCGAGTTCTAACCGCGAGCAGACGCAGAATCGCACGAATCGACTGGTCGCAGTGCGATTCTGCGTCTGCTCGCCGAACTCAGGTGAGCACGGCCGCGATCTCGGCGGCCGCATCGTCGCCGTAGGCTCCGGCCAGCCGAGTCTGAGCCACCTCGCGGTCCCACTTCCATTCCTGAGTCCCAGTCGACTCCAGCACCAGCACGGCAACCAGCGAGCCCAGCTGCGCCGAACGCTCCAGGCTCAGGCCGGCGGTGCGGCCGGTCAGAAAACCGGCACGGAATGCATCACCCACACCGGTGGGGTCTTCCTGGCTGTTCTCGGGCACCACATCAACATGCGTGGTCGTGCCGTCACGATCGACGATGTCGACGCCCTTGGCGCCCAGCGTCGTCACCCGCAAGTCAACCTTTTCCAACACGTCGGCCTCAGACCAGCCGGTCTTGGAGAGCAACAGCTCCCACTCGTAATCGTTGGTGAACAGGTAGGCGGCACCGTCAATGAGTTTGTCGATCTCCTCTCCGGAGAGGCGGGGCAACTGCTGGGACGGGTCGGCCGCGAAAGGCAGGCCAAGGCTGCGACACTCCTCGGTATGCACCACCATGGCGTCGGGGTCGTTGGCTCCGACGATGACCAGATCGGGTTTACCCACCGACGACACGAGGTCGGCGAGCTTGATGTGCCGGGCCTCCGACATGGCGCCGGGGTAGAACGACGCGATCTGGGCCATGTCGAGATCGGTGGTGCAGACGAAACGCGCGGTGTGCGCGGTATCGGAGATCAGCACGTGGTCGCAGTTGACGCCGTGGCTCTGTAGCCAGTCGCGGTAATCGGCGAAGTCGTCGCCCGCCGCACCGACCAGTGCCACGTCACCGCCCAGCACACCGATGGCAAAGGCGATGTTCCCCGCCACACCGCCACGATGAATCACTAGATCGTCGACCAAAAAGCTCAACGAAACCTTCTGCAGATGCTCGGCCAACAAGTGCTCGGAAAACCGGCCGGGAAACCGCATCAGATTGTCCGTCGCGATTGAACCGGTCACCGCAATCGTCACGAAGAATCCACCCTTCATTCATAAGCTTGGCTAGCTAAGCTTACCCGCGGTCGTAGCCGCCGGTGCACCGTGGGCCGTGGCCCGCTAGCCTCCGTAGCAGAGCCTGGCGGCGACGTGAGTCGTCCAAGGTGGTCCAGCCCGCTACCCGAGGAGACCCGCCTATGCCCGGTCCGTACTCGCCGAACCACCGCCTCGGCGCCTTCGGACCGCAGTTCACCGACACTCATCCCAGCCAGAGCTTCCCCACCCCGCCGTCCTACCCCGGGCCGCCGCCGGACCCGGCCGGCGAAGCAGCACCCCCATCGGCCGCCTATCCGGGACCGCTGCCGCCACCAGTGCCGTACCCCAAACGCGGCCGCAGACGGCTGCTCGCGGGTGCTTTGGCGGCCGTGGTCGTGATCGCGGCACTAGTCGCCGCGATCGTGCATGAGTCGCACACCGGCGCAGCGACTGCGTCCGGCGCGTTCTCCGACGCCACGGCCACCGCGGCGATCCAGGGATACCTGGACGCACTCGAGCACCGCGACACCAATACCATCGCGCGCAACACCCTGTGTGGCATCTACGACGCCGTGCGGGACCGACGCGCCGATCAGGCTCTGGCCAAACTCAGTAGCGACGCATTCCGCAAGCAGTTCTCCGAGGCGCAGGTGACCTCGATCGACAAGATCGTGTACTGGTCGAAATACCAGGCCCAGGTGTTGTTCAGCATGCGCGTGCAGTCTGCCAGCGGCGGAACCGCGCGCGATAACGTGCAGGGAATTGCGCAGTTGCTGCTGCAACACAACCAAGTTCTGGTGTGCTCCTACGTGCTGCGGACTGGCGGAACTTATTAGTCAGTTAAACGAGCCAGTCGGTTGTACGAACCCGTCAGTTAAACGAGTCGCCGCAGGCGCACGAGCCGGTGGCGTTCGGGTTGTCGATGGTAAAACCCTGCTTCTCAATGGTGTCTACGAAGTCGATCGAGGCGCCCTGCACATAGGGCGCGCTCATTCGGTCCACGGTCAACGTCACGCCGCCGAACTCCACGGTCAGGTCTCCGTCGAGCGAGCGGTCGTCGAAGAACAGGTTGTAGCGCAGGCCTGCGCATCCACCCGGCTGGACCGCGATACGCAACGCCAAATCGTCGCGTCCCTCCTGCTCCAGCAGTGATTTAGCCTTGGCTGCTGCGGCGTCGGTCAAGATCACGCCGTGGCTTGGGGCAGCTGTCCCTGCGGCGGCTGACTCGTCCTGAACAGTCATTGCTTCTCCCTATACGTGCCTACATGCCCAAATGGTTCTCGGGTCCCCTTATCAAAGATACCTTGTTGAGCCTCTATTCCCGAGTCGCGTCGCCACCAGTGACGCCAGGCCCATCAGCTGGTTGGCGGCATCAGCGATGGCCAGCCGCGCCGAACCGGCGTAGTCGGCGACCGCGAAGGCGGCCAGGATGCCCGCTGATCGCAGCGCTGGTCGGTCGAGTTCCACCTGGCCGGCCAGCACCACCACCGGTATCTTCCGTGACCGCGCCGCCTCGGCCAGTTCGCCGACCACCTTGCCGTGCAGCGATTGGTCGTCGAACCGGCCTTCACCGGTGATCACCAGATCGGCGGCGGCAATGTCGTCAGCCAGCCGGGTGTGCTCGGCGATGATCGACGCGCCCGATTCGCACCTGCCGCCCAGTGCGAGCAGCGCCGCGCCGATCCCCCCGGCGGCCCCGGCGCCCGCCTGCGCGCTGACCGGCCGACCGGCGGCCGTGTCCAGTTCGCTGGCCCAGTCGGTGAGACGGCTTTCGAGTGCGGCAATGGTGGCCGAATCCGCTCCCTTCTGCGGCCCGAAAATCTCCGCGGCCCCCCACGGCCCCAGCAGCGGGTATTCGACGTCTGAGGCGGCGATCAGCTCCACTTCGGCGAGCCGCTGCCGAGCCGCCTCAAGTCCCCCGAGTTCGTCGATCAGACCGCGGCCGCCGTCGGTGCTGGCGCTGCCGCCCAGGCCGACCACGATGCGCCCGACGCCCGCTCCGAGCGCCGCCGCCATAAGCTGGCCGACTCCCCTGCTGTGGGCGGCCAGCGCGGTCTGCGGTGTCGGCGGGCCGCCAAGCAGGGCCAATCCGCACGCCTGCGCCGATTCCAGGTACGCGGTCCCGGACTCGGGTTCCAGCACCCACTCGGCCTGGACGTCGTCGTTGAGCGGGCCGCAGACCGCCAGGCACCGCCGCTCGCCGAGCCGGCCGGCCAGGACGTCGACGAAACCCGGTCCGCCGTCGGACTGCGGCGCGACGGTGAAGTGGTCGCGGGGGCGCACCCGATTCCAGCCCGCCGCGATCGCGGCGGCGGCCTCGACCGCGGTCAGGCTGTCGCCGTAGCAATCGGGGGCTATCAGCAGACGCAGCATCGGCACACCGGCCGCACCAGGCACGCCAGCTCCGACGTCCGGCGCCAACCCGGTCATCTCAGCAAGCGTAGGGCCAGCCGGGCACAGGCGCACCCCTCTCTCCGGGCAGGTACCGGACAACATCCGTTGCGAAGTAACCTGGCGAACGTGAAGTTGCTGGGCCGTAAGAAAAACGAGAGCACCGACGGTGACCTGGGCGCGCAGGCCGAAGAAGCTGGCGAATCCGTGCTGTCAGCCGAATCCGGGTCATCGCGTGGTTCGCAGACGACTGCCCCCAAGGGCCGCCCCACGCCCCGGCGCAGCGCGGCTGCCAAGCGCAAGGGCCCTATCGCTCCGGCGCCGATGACGGCCGGGGAGGCACGCGCACGGCGAAAGACGTTGGCAGGCCCGAAACTCAGCCGTGAGGAACGCAAGGCAAACAGTGCAACGCGTCGCGCCCAGATGGCGGATCGCCGGGAGCGCATGATGGCCGGCGACGAGCGCTACCTGTTGGCGCGCGATCAGGGCCCGGTACGCCGTTATGTCCGCGACCTGGTGGACGCCCGTCGCAATGTGCTCGGGCTGTTTATGCCGTCGGCGCTGGGGTTGATGTTCGTCATGTTCGCCGTGCCGCAGCTGCAGCTGTACATGTCCCCGGCGATGATGCTGCTGATGATCGTGATGCTGCTCGACGGGGTCATCCTCGGCCGCAAGGTCGCCAGGCGGGTGGACGAAAAGTTTCCCGAAGACACCGAGAGCCGTTGGAAACTAGGCCTTTACGCTGTCAGTCGCGCCTCCCAGATGCGCCGCATGCGGGCGCCTAGGCCCCAAGTCAAGCACGGCAGCAGTGTCGATTAAACGTCGCGGGAAAGCTGTCTGATCTGCCGTGCGGACCCTGGTGCTCGGCGGGATCCGGTCGGGCAAGTCCCGGTGGGCGGAAGCCGCCATCGCCGAGTCCCTGACGGCGGGCCAACCCGTGCATTACCTGGCGACCGGGCAGACCGCCGATGGCGATGCGGCGTGGTTGCAGCGGATCGCCGAGCACCGCGACCGCAGGCCGCCGCACTGGTCCACGTTGGAAACCGAGGACATCGCAACGCAATTGCGGCAGTTTCCGGAGACCCCGACGCTCGTCGACGATATCGGCGGCTGGCTGACCGCCACGCTGGACCGTCACGGCTGGGAAGGCGGATCGGTGTCGGTCGACGTCGACGACCTGCTGGCCGCGGTCGCCGAATTCTGTTCGTCGTTGGTGCTGGTCAGCCCCGAGGTCGGGCTGACCGTGCTGCCGGCTACCGAGTCGGGCCGTCGATTCGCCGATGAGCTGGGCACACTTAACCAGCGACTGGCCGTCTTGTGCGACCGGGTGACGCTGGTGGTAGCCGGGCATCCGCTGCCGATCAAACCGGCAAGGAGCTGACAATGTTTCCGCCGGTAGTCCCACCCGATACCCAAGCCGCAGCGGCAGCCCGGGCCCGCCAGGACACGCTGACCAAGCCGCCGGGTGCGCTGGGCCGCCTGGAAGATCTGTCGGTCTGGGTTGCATCGTGCCAAGGCCGTTGCCCACCAAGGCAATTCGAGCACGCCCGGGTGGTGGTGTTCGCCGGTGACCACGGTGCCGTCCGGTCGGGAGTATCGGCCTACCCTCCGGAGGTCACCAGCCAGATGGTGGCCAACATCGCCGCCGGCGGCGCGGCGATCAACGCGCTGGCCGAGGTCGCCGGGGCAACGGTGCGCATCGCCGACCTCGCGGTGGACGCCGACCCGCTGTCGCCGCAGATCGGCGCGCACAAAGTGCGGCGCGGCAGCGGTGACATCGCCACCCAAGACGCATTGACCGACCAGCAGACCTTCGACGCGATCGATGCTGGCCGGCAGATCGCCGATCAGGAGGTCGACGCCGGTGCTGACCTGCTCATCGCCGGCGATATGGGTATCGGAAACACCACTGCGGCAACGGTTCTGGTCGCGGCACTGACCGGTATCGAGCCGGTCGCGGCAGTCGGCTACGGGACGGGGATCGACGACGCCGGGTGGGCCCGTAAAACCGCCGTGGTGCGCGATGCGCTGTTTCGGGCCCAGCCGGTGTCCTCCGACCCGGTAGCGCTACTGCGGTGTTGCGGCGGCGCTGACCTGGCGGGGCTAGCCGGCTTCTGTGCGCAGGCCGCCGTCCGGCGCACCCCGCTGCTGTTGGACGGCATCGCGGTGACGGCTGCCGCGCTGGTCGCCGAGCGTCTGGCTCCGGGTGCCCGACTGTGGTGGCAGGCAGGTCACCTCTCGACCGAACCGGCGCACGCGCTGGCCCTGGCCCAGCTGGGCCTGGATCCGATCCTGGACCTGCGCATGCGGCTGGGCGAGGGCACCGGCGCGGCGCTGGCGCTGCCGGTGCTGCGGGCCGCGGTGGCCGCGCTGTCGTCAATGGCCAGCTTCGCCGCCGCAAATATTTCCCACCGCGCACCGTGATCAGCTCGCTGGCAACGGCTTTCGCGTTCGGGACGGTCGTCCCGGTGCCCGGCACATCGGACCGGCCGTTGGCCGGCGGTGCGATGACAGCGTTACCGGTGGTGGGCGCGGTGCTTGGTGCGGTAGGCGCGGTCGTGACTTGGGCGAGCGCACTGGCATTCGGGTCGGGCAACCCGCTCACCGGACTGCTCGCGGTGACCGCGCTGCTGGCAGCGACCCGCGGCCTGCATATCGACGGCGTGGCCGACACCGCTGACGGGCTGGGCTGCTATGGGCCGCCGGACCGGGCGCTGCAAGTGATGCGGGACGGGTCGACCGGACCGTTCGGCGTGGCCGCGGTCGTGCTGACAATCACTCTGCAGGGACTGGCTTTTTCGGCGCTGGGCGCGGCCGCCATCGTGGTCGCGGTTTCCGCCGGGCGGGTAGCGGCGGTGCTGGCCTGCCGCCGGTCAGTGCCCGCGGCGCAGGGCAGCACTTTGGGTGCCCGGGTCGCCGGTACCCAGTCCGCGCCGGTGGTCGCGGCCTGGATCGCCGTGCTGCTCGCGGGCTCCCTGGCAGCAGGTCGGCAACCGTGGCAAGGGCCGGTGGCGGTGCTGGTGGCGCTCGCCGGCGGCGCGGCGCTGGTCGGTCGCTGCGTGCGCCGTTTCGGCGGCATCACCGGTGACGTGCTCGGCGCGGCGATCGAATTGACCACGACGATGACCGCGGTGCTGCTGGCCGGATTGGTCCGGTTCTAGCGGCACGCACCCTGTAGAAAGGCACGAAACCGCACGGTCTGCGGCTAGAATCGGCACCATCATTGGGACTTTCGGTCGCCGGGTTGCGCGCTACCTGTCTGATTACCGTTGGTGGATACTCGCCATCGCCGGTCTACTCGCGTTTGGGCTGGGTTGTGTGGGATATTGGCAGTACTTCGGTGAGGTTTCCAACGAACACCACCCGGACTTGGTTTCCCACGAACACCACCCGGACTTGGCCGACGTCATCTATTGGAGTTTCAAAAACTTCTTATTCGATTCGTACGAGGAACCAAATCTACCTCCAGCGTTGAATATTGCCCGCTTTCTTGCCCCCGTCGTAGCCGGATGGGCGGGGCTGAGCGCGCTGGGATCGCTATTTCGTGATCGCGTGCAGGAAATGCGGATCCCGCTGATGCGCAAGCACGTCGTGATCTGTGGGCTCGGTGGGTATGTCGGCATTGCGTTCGTCCGTCACCTACATGACGAGCGGACCCCCGTCGTGGTCATCGAGCTGGACGCCACCAACCCGAACATCGAATTGTGCCGAAGCCTGGGTGTTCCGGTGATTGTCGGTGATGCGCAGCGGCGACGCACGCTACAGGAGGCTGGGGCTCACCGGGCAAGTCGGTTACTTGCCCTCACGCCAGATGACGCAATGAACACACAGATCGTCGCTACCGTAAGGGAATTCGCCAGCCAGTCGAAGCTGCGTTGTCTTGCTCTGATCACCAACCCCGAGTTCTGCCGGCTGCTACGAATCCAGGAGGCCCAACGCGGGGATCCAGAATTATCGGTCGACTTTTTCAACATCGATGAAATCGGCGCACGATTGATGTTGGAGGACTTCCCGATTGACGTCAGTGCCGGCCAGCCGCACATCGTGGTCGCGCACCTCGACCCGCTGGGTGAATGGCTGGTGTACCACGCGGCGCGCATGTGGTACGAGAAGCGCGGGGAAAGCCGCGACCCGCTAGTGGTCACCGTTCTCGACCACCACCCTAAGGATCGTGTCGATGCCTTGCTCGGTCAGCACCCCGCGCTGGAAAAGGTATGCAAATTCGTCACTTTCTCTGCTACCGCACGTGATATCGCCCACTTGCCGACACATCACCTTGACGCGGAAACACCACCGATCAGCCGCGCCTACGTCACGTCCTACCGTGACTCGAACGCGTTCGAGACGGCACTGAAGCTCCGCCACGAACTGGACCCGAGTGTCCCGGTGGTGGCCGCGCTGTCGCGGCTGCACGGGGTCGCCGGGCTGCTGGATGACGTCAAAGAGGCCGGCGCGTTGTCGAACATCGACGTTTTCCCGAGCATGGAGCGCACCTGCACGACGGAACTCGTACGCGGCGGATCGTTCGAGCCGATCGCGCACGCCATTCATGAGCGTTGGCGCCAAGAAGCAATCGCCAAAGGCGAGACGGCGCCAACGTGGCAGGAGCTGGACGAATCCCGCAAGGACTCTAGCCGCGACCAGGCACGCCACATGCCGATCCACTTACGCACGGTTGGTTGCGCCATCGCACCGTTACGTGACTGGGAAGCCAAGGATTTCAGCTTCACCGACGCGGAGATCAGGCTCCTGGCAATCGACGAACATGCGCGTTGGAACCGCGAACGCGAGGCCGATGGCTGGACGCTGGCCGATAAGAAGAATGTCGAACGAAAGGAAACGCCGTATCTGCTGTCATGGGAGCGGCTGAACGAGCTTTATCCCGACATCGCCGAACTCGACGCCGTATTTATCAGAGCGATGCCTGACATGCTCGCCTCGGTTGGTCTGCAGATCATTCGCACTCCCGCCGGGTCGGCATCCGCCGCAACAGCCGGCAGCGCGGTCGTCGACGCCGAGTAATCGCCCCGCATTCCAACCCGAGCAATCGGCTTCGATGCCATCATCTTTACTGCGCCCCATGCAGGAAACGAGGTCGAATGGCACGCAACGTCGCACCTTCCCGCTCGTTGCGAGCCGCGCTCTTGGCTGTTGCCCTGCTGCTCCTCGGATGGCTGTGCGTCCTGGCGGCGCGTCCCTCGGCCGCCGACCGGTTGCCGACCTGGTTGAGATGGTTCGGCCATCCGGGCTCGGCGAAAACGACCGCGATAGTGCTCACGGTGATCGTCACGCTGTGCGTCTTGACCTTTCGTGCACACGGGGCTCGCGGTTCTGGCAACGTTCCGTTCGCGGTCGTTGCCGGCCTCGCCGCGACAAGCACCGTGCTGGGCCTCAGCTCGTTTTGGAGCTGCCATGATGCCACCCATCCGGTCGTCTTCCAGCCATTACTGTGGACCGTCGAATTGGTCAAGGGCAGCGTAGGCGATTTCTCGCTAAGCGGGCGCGTCTGCCCCACTCCCACCCCGGATGCTTTGTGGATCGCCCGATTCGCGGGGCTCGGCGCGATTTTCACCGCTCTGGCAGGCGCGGTGATCGCACTGTTCCGGACGGAAGTGGACCGGCTGCGGGCAAGCCTCGCCGGCTCAGTCACCGCTGTCATCGGTATCGATGACGAAAGCCGGTCCATGCTCAGCGCGATCGCCAGGACAACGTTGAACCGGCGCAGCACCCTGGTCGTCATCACCGGCGGTCCCGACGAACCCGGCGTAAAGGAGGCCAGACTCCACGGTGGCCGGGTGGTGTCGGTCGACTTCAGCGCACCGGAGACGCTGCAGTCGCTGTCCCTGTGGCGCCATCTCGACCGGCTCTACCTCATGTCGGCCGATCCACTGACCAACCAGTCGCGGCTGGATACGATCACGCGCAGGCTATCAGCGCTTGGTCATAAACAACGGCTACCACTTACCGTGCGTATCGACGATCCGTGGCAAGCCGAGGCATGGCGTGCCGAGCAACTCGGTGGATCCGACACTCGATGGGCAGCCGATGCTGTGGGCAAATACGAGGTGACCGCTCGCTGGCTACTGGAAAGCATTATCACCACAGCCACCGTTGACCATGTATTTGTCTGCGGTACATCGGAATTGACGCTGGCGCTGTGCTCGGACATGACGCGCCGCAAGCTGGAACACGACTACTACTCCGAACCGGACGAGATTCCGCTGCCCGCACTCACCCTGGTCGGCGAGGACGCCGACGAATACCTGCGGGATCACGAGTTCCACCGCCGGCAAGTCGGGTTCGTGTCGACTGGGCCGACCATCAATGCCATATCGCAGGCACCGGTTGCGTCGACCTTGATGCGCCTTATCGGCGAGAGCGGCGGGGCAAACAATGCCGTGATATTCCTCGACGACCGGGCTCGCGGACCGTCCGATGCACGGTCGACGGGTACCCGGCTGGCTGCGCGTTTCTCCACCATGCCCATCTATATCTGGGACAACGACGCCCAATTGACCGACGACCCAGTATCCATCGTCGGTCGTCTGCGGACGTACCGCTTGTCGCTCGACATTCCCGAGGGACAAGCCCAGGATGTCTGGGAACGGGCAGCGAAGTTAATTCATCAGCGCTACGTCGCCTCGGTCGGCCCGGATCCAAACCCTCCCCCGGCCAGGTTGCCGTGGGCTCAGCTTGACGAGTTCTACCGCGAGTCGAATCGCCGCCTTGTCCGCAATGCGCTGTGGATGGTCGAGCGGATCGCCGAACACACCTGGAACACGTGGGGCGATCCGCCCACACCGCTCGGCGCGAACGACATGGTCGGATTGACGGCACTGCAACGACTAGCGCGCATGGGCTTCGACGAGGATTCCGCGATGAAAATGGCAAAGGCCGAACACGAGGACTGGTGTCGCTACTATCGCCGCAACCACTGGAAGTACGGCCCGGCCCGCGACGATGCCCGCAAGATCCACAACAAGCTCGTCGACTGGCATGTTGTCGAAGCCGACGAGGAGATGCTCAACTCTGCCGTCGAAAGTCTGGCGGCTACCCTGTGGAGTCTTCGCCAGCTCGGCTACCGGTCGCATCCGGTGTGGCATCGGTTCACCCGCAAGGGAACGGTTACCGCCGAACAGCAGAGCGCAGCGTGGACGTGGACGTCACGGTCGGGTGAAACCATGCAGGCCGACGCCGGCGACTGGGAGGTCCGGGCGGACGGCGAGACTTGGTCGGTGCGCAAGGACATTTTCCAGGCCAGCTACGAGAATGTCAGCGGCAACCAATGGCGAAGGCGCGGAACGGTTTCCGCTCGGCCGGCGCACGCGGGCGAAACCGTTCAAACTTTGGAAGGCCCGACCACAGCCTCCGACGGCGACTGGGTGGTACGGGGCACCAATGGTGAACAATGGCCCGTTCCCGCCGACGAGTTCGCGCAGCGGTATGCCGAGGTCGATCCACCCGGATGAACGGGCCGTTACTGCATCGATTGGAGCATGCTGACGAAGTCGTTTGTTGCGCCTCCCAGCGCGGCATCGCTGGGCGAGTAGACGTCGACGAAGCCCGCCGTTTGGGTCGAGGAGTTAAACAGCGTCACCCATACCCCCTCGACCTGCGCCGTACCCTGGGCGGTTTGGCCATTGGCGGTGTACTCGACCACGTACTTCTGCTGGAAGTTGTTGCCCTGTATCGTCACCACCGGCCCCGCGGGAGTCTGCTGTACATTGGTCAATCCACCGCCCTGGATGGCAGCGCTGATGAGGGTCGTTGATTCCGCATTGATATTCGACGCATCCGCTTGACCGGCGATAGCGCCCAGAGCCACGCTGCGATCGCTGTTGCCAAGGATGACGTCCCCTGGGTCTTGTTTGACGACTGTCCAGCCGGCCGCTGGCGTGATCGAAACTGACTTGTACAAGTTGATGGCGGCGGCCGACCCAATCGCCAGCGGGGTGTGGCTCGAGGCCAAAGTCAGGTTGCCCCACCGGCTCTGACCGGGCTGACCGATCGTGGGGTGAAGGAGGCCGGTCGCCGATGGGTGCGAAACGAGCCCACCCGGGCGCGGTGGCCTGGGATGGGTGGCAGGACCACTCCAATCCACCGCAAGACTGATCAGCGCAGCAACCAGCACCACTACCGCGATGATCACGGCCACCACCCCGCCATGCAACCGGTGCTCCACAGCATCGGGGTGTGCCGCCGTATCTGCTTGCGCGCCAGAATCGGCAGTTATCGCTGCATGCAACCCATTACGCGCAGCCACCAACCCCGCGCCGACCAACACAAACGCCGCCAACGCTGTCAACACAATCCCGCGCGTCCCATACGGCACCAACAACGTGGTCGCCAACTCATAGGCCACCACCAACACCAAACCCTCAACCACACCGGTCACCGGGTTAACCCCCAACCGGCGTACCCCCAACACCGTCACTATCGCCGCGGTGGCCAACACAATCGGCTGCAAGAACCCCAACGTCAACGCAATGAACCCGACATGCGCAGGGTCCCCCGCGGTCATCTGCACATGATTAAACGCCCCATGCTGCACCACCACACTGAGCCCCAACGACAACGCCGCGCCACTCAGCGAAGCAGCCACCACCACATCAAACGGATGCGCAAACGCCGCACGCGCGCTCACCAAAAGCGGGGCAATCACCACCGCCACCAACGCCACGACCGGCACCACCACGCCCAACTGCAGGATCCGCGAAACCGGCGGTAAGTGATAACTCGTGCCTCCCAACACCACCAACTTGTTGAGATGGGCTTCCAGCAATCCCACACCCACACCCAGCAGCAGCGAAAGCCCAAACGCCACCGCAATCAGTGTGACCGGCTCGTCATGCCACAACCGGTGATCATGGATATACACCAGCACCGCCGCCGGCAACGCCACCGCCGTCAACACCAGTGCCACCGACAATGATCCCAGCCCGGCCGCAACCAACGCCGCCAACAACGCCAACGCGACAACATCGCGATACACATGATGACGCCCTGGATGCATATGCGGCATCAACGTCCCCAGCACCGCCACCGGACGACGCGACCCACCAGGCGTGGGACTACTTGAAGTGGCCATTCCATAACCTCCGGCTAATCGGCGAGAGACCGCAATTCGCGCGCTGAGCTTACGACCAAACCCGCCACAACACCGCCAAATCACACCATTAGCCGAAATCGTTACCAACAGCCCACAGCCAAACCAACTCGCAGCAACCGGCAGCAGCACAGGGGGTAACTGCCTTCCAAATCCCGCTCGGCTAAGCGCAGCTCGCCTCCACTGAAGCGGTGGGGAAAGGCTCGCCGGCGACCACGCGGCGCTCGCGACGGAAGAAGTCAGGAAGTTTGGCCCGTGCAACGAGCATCAGTACAACGCCCACGACACCGAGCAAGATGACGATCCAGTCGGGGATGCCGACTCCCCAGATGAGTTCCGACGAAACGTGCTTGCGGTCGGTGTAATAGACCATCCCGCGCGCGAACACGACGAAAAGGATCACGGCCCCCAGCACCGGCAAGACACCCATCGTGAGGAGATTGGCGATCGATTTGTGCAGCTCTCGACGAAAGAAGATGGCGCAGGCGATGCCCGTGAACCCGTAGTACAGCGAGACCAGGAATCCGACGCCGACCACAACATCGGCGAGCACGTTGGTGGAGATGCTGACCAGGGCGATGTAGCAGACGGCAGATAGCACTCCGGTCACAATCGTGGCGTATCCCGGCACCTGGCTCTTTTCGTCGATCTTGCCGTATCGGGCCGGCAATGCGCCCCGACGCGCCATCGACAGCGCGGTGCGAGCGCAGGGCATGATGGTGGTTTGGGTGGCCGCGGTGGCGGAGGTCAGCACAGCGATCGTGAGTAGGAAGTGCAGCGGGCCCAGCACGTGGTAGCTCAGGCTGCCGGCGAAGATATCGTCCGCGTGCTTGGCCAGTTTGTCCGGCCCGGCATATGCCTGTGCGGCAACGGAAACGAGCAAGAAGACTCCGATCAACACAAAGTTCGCAAGGACGGCAGCGGTGCCAGGCGCGGAGCGCGGATTCTTCGTTTCTTCGTTCACCGAGACCCCGGTATCCCAACCCCAGTAGAGGAACACGCCGAGCAGCATGCCGACCAACATCGGCTGGATTCCGAGCCCGGCGGGATTGAACCAGTCGGCAGCGACGGTGATAGACCCTTTGGGATGTGTTGTGTAGATCCGGATTAGAGCGACCACGGCGAATAACGTGAGGGCAGCCAGCTCGAGGCCCACCAGCACTTCCTGGGTGCGCGCCGAGATCTCGATGCCCTTCCAGCAGACGTAGGTCAGCAACGCAATGAAGAGGACACCGAGCACGGTGACAGCGAGGGTGGATTTCGCCGCGACGTGCAGCCCGAAGAGTTCGAAGGTGTAGCTGCCCGCAATTTGCGCCTGGCTGGCATTGACGACGATCCCCGACAAGATGGAGATCCATCCGCCGAGCCAGCCCCAGCTCGCGCCCATGGCCCGGGCCATCCAGGAAAACGTGGTGCCACAGTCGGGATCGACGGCGTTGAGGTGGCGGTACGCCAGCGCGATGAACAGCATCGGCAGGAACGACACGATGATTACCGACGGCATGTGGGTTCCCATGCCCCCGATCGCCACGATCAGCCCGATGGTCGATGCCAGGCCGTAGGCCGGCGCGCTGGCGGCAAGACCCACCATGAGATTGCTGCCGAATCCGATGGCGCCGTAGCGCAACCGGGCCTGACTCGGGCCGAGAGCGTCGTGCTCGGCAGGCACCGCCGCGGCGTCGCTCATTTCGGGTGGCCCTGCCGTTATGCGGAAGGCGCGGGCTTGAACGGGACGAACTCGTCGCGCTTCACGGACTCCTCGAGTGTGTTAAACGCGGTGCACTCGTTGGGATTCGGAATGTCGTAGATCGATTCGTAGATCTCCCGCACCGCCTGAAGAAACTCCGACGCCTTGATCTGCGGCTGCTCGCCGTCCGGGTACACGCGCCCGAACTGTTTGTACAGCAGATGCAGGAAGCGGTCCGGTGCCTCGATGTTTCGACCCGGTACCGAGGGCTGAAGGTAGTTTACGTCGAGCTCCCGGAAACCCAACTTCAGGAAGATGTCGCGTTCCTCCTCACCGCCGCACTCGATGTACCAGCCGCGGGCCTGAGTGCCGTCGCGTACCATTCGCTCCTCCATGCGAGCGCCGAGGTGGCGGAGCTTTCCGGAGCCACGAAGCGTATCGAAAAAGCCGACGTAGCCGCCGAAACCGGCGCTGGGCATCGTCAAAAACGAAGCCATCCCTTCGCATTTCCCGTCCGCGTCTCTGCTGACGGTCCACAGGTGGTAACGGTAGCTTGACCGGTAATACAAACCATCCGGCTCGAACGCCTTCCGGAACTCACCGCTGTCGATGGCCGTATCGCGGTCCCGGAAAACCTGGTCGTACACCGTGATCGCGTCGCCGAGCTTTGAGTCTTGCTCGTTGACCACCTCGTTAATGTATAGGCGCGTCTCGGTTTTCCAGCCGAGGTAGTCGCTCAAGCTCACCAACCGAATTGAGCCCTTGCGTTCCAGGAACTGCCACATCGCGTCGAACTCTTTGTTGTCATCGGGCACGTCGATTCGCATCGTCCAGCGCAGATACTCGCGGATGAGCGTGCGCAGGTCGGCCGCCCGAACCGAATCGACGAATCGACTGGAGCAAGGCTTCGCCGACATCAACAAATTAGTCACTGGCTTCTTGTCGGCTGAGAGGGCTGGCTGAACGTAGGGAAAATCAAGCAGCTTGTATCCCCATTTATGCCAAATCCGTGGGCGTACAAAGGGATCAAAGCGGTTCGTGGGCGCCGGCGTGACGTAGGGATCGTCCATCTCGCTGAGGATCCAGTCGAGCCGACGGCCGCGGCTCCGCTGTGAATCGTCGTGCAATAGACGTTCGGCATGTTCGATGAGCTGACCGCCCAGCCCCGTCCCTCGATGATCCGGCGAGATAACGAGGTACTCGATCACTCCGGCGTTCGGTTCGACCAGGTAGTCAGATATGGATCCGCCGATCGGCGTGTCTCCGTCGAGCATGACGACGACATGAAAATTGTTTTTACCGTACCACCCGGTCTCCTTGCGCCGTAAATACTCTTTGATGTGCTCTAAAGTCTCACGTTCGTCGGGATTGGGAAACTCGGGGATGAAGCATTCGTGGTAAAAGTGCTCGAGCAGGTCCATATCGCTCTTGCGAGTGGAACGTAACTCGTGCAACCTCGGCATAACCTTGCCCTCGTTATAGTAATCAGTAATGATTCCAGGCAACGCGCACGCCGAGTAATCACCGTCCTTGAACGGCTGCGTCTGCTCGAATTCGAGGTCCAGTCGTTCCAGCACCGACTTGTCTTCTCCGCGGTCCTCCGCAATAAACTCAAGCATTCTCTGCCGAATCGTCTTTGCGGATATTGAATACAGCTCCTCATAACCGCAGGCGGTTTCGTCAATGGCGCATCCGAATCGCAGAGTGAGCTCTTTGTCCGCACGCAACAACTCCAATGCTCCGTTGAGAGCGATGCGTGCGAGTTGGCTGGCATTGAAGTCGAAGGAGTCGGCGTCTGCGATATTGCCGTGGATGAAGAACGGAATCAGATCTCGCCACTGGTGCCGGGGGTTAAGGGGTTCGCCGGGCTTACCGTCTTTTATCTCGCACATCACAAAGATGATCCACAGATAGGCCGAGTAATAGAGTGCGAATACCTGTTCCTCGGTACCGCCGGAGCGGCGAATGCCGTGCACCTCCTCGGTGATATCCAGGACGAGCCGTTTGTCGTGCCAGATAGCGCGCTGCGCGGGGCAAAAGCCAGTGTCGCCGAGCGTCGGGCCCCACTTCAGTTTGCCAGATACCCGCGTCTGCAAAGCGAACCCGTCGAGCTGCATGGGCTTTTCCACGCCCGTATGCGCATTGTTGGGTCCGCCGAGCGTGCGAAGAATTTCCGGGGACGTTGCCCGCAATACCAGTGAATTGTTTTCATCGCCAAAGCCGTACTGCAGCGCCACTTCCCCGTGCCACTCCGGGCAGGTACAGATCGGAATACTCGGTCCCCATAGCAGCCAGCAATCGAAGATGAACGCCTGAACCCGGCGCGCCTGGCTGTACCGAAACGCATCGCCGGGGCGAATCACGGACCGCCCGTATTCTTCCACGATCGGCTGCCAGTCTTCCTCATACCGCGCGAGGACCCCGCTGAGGAGATGCAGTGGCGCCACAAAACCTGATCTGATTGTCACCTTGGCGAGGAAGTTGGGTTCATTCGCGAATTGACGTTGCGATATCAATGCATTGAAGTAGCGGTCGATGCCGTCATTATCGATCAGGGGTGAGCAAGTATCAACGTCGATTGACCGGTCCGCTTCTTCTTCATACACAAGTGCATGCAGGAGCTTTTTCTTATCGTTTTGCCATTCCTTCTTGTCCTTTTTCCATTGTTCTCGGGCCTCGGCATATTCCTCTTCATAATGGTATTTAAGCCGCCGCGGACGCTCCGGAATAGGGTTGAGAAGTTCGATCTCGATGCGCAGTCGTGCTGCCTTGTGAAGCGATCGGGTCTGAAAGCCTCGAAAGAGAATTCCGGACAACGTGATCAAGGCCTGCCAGTAAAGATTGATGACTCCATGGTGCAAGCTTTCCCGCGGAAGGGACCTGGCCAACAGGGTCCAGGTCGGCAGAACCTGCGAGAAAAGCAGCCAACCCGCAGCGGCGAGGGTGAAGGCCGTGCCGATCAAGATCGCGTCGTTGAAGTCCTTGAAGAAGTGACCACCGAACTGCTCGACGACCTCGTTGCCGCGTCCTGCCAGATAGAGCATGGGGTCACCTTTCACTCGCCAGGTTCGCCAGTTCCATCCCGGATATCGGTGATTATGAACGACGCGGGGGCCTCGTCGCCCGCTTTCAGCCCAGTCGTGACATCCAGCCGTGGGTGTCGGCGAAGGTTCCGCGCTGAATACCGGTCAGCGTGTCACGCAGCGCCATCGTCACCTCGCCGGATTCGCCGTCACCGATCGTGAATTCGCTCTCGCCGTACTTCACTTGCGAGATCGGGGTGATGATTGCGGCAGTGCCACA
The DNA here is from genome assembly GCA_963744835.1 of uncultured Actinomycetota bacterium. Lineage (GTDB taxonomy): Bacteria > Actinomycetota > Actinomycetes > Mycobacteriales > Mycobacteriaceae > Mycobacterium. The sequence continues at coordinate 645,956 of CAVUVB010000002.1, read as the reverse complement.
GGCGAACACCTCGGTGATCTCACCGGCGGCGGTCTTTTTCTGCCACTCATCGATATCGATCTTGCGTTCCTCGATGGCAAAGCCGGCGTCAGTTGCCAACTGCAGCAGTGAATCCCGGGTGATGCCCGGCAGAAGCGAGCCGGACAACTCAGGGGTGACCAGCCGGGCCGATCCCCCGCTGCCGAACACGAAGAAGATGTTCATCCCGCCCATCTCTTCGATGTAGCGACGTTCGACGGCGTCCAGCCAGACCACTTGTTCGCAACCGTTCTCGGCGGCTTCGGCCTGCGCCACCAGCGACGCGGCGTAGTTGCCGCCGAACTTCGCCGCACCGGTACCGCCCGGGCTGGCGCGCACGTATTCCGTTGACACCCAAACGCTGACCGGTTTGATGCCGTGCTTGAAGTACGCGCCCGACGGTGAGGCGATCACCAGATAGCGATACTGCTTCGCCGGGCGCACACCTAGCCCTGGCTCGGTGGCAAAAATGAACGGCCGCAGATACAACGACTCTTCTCCGCCGGCTGGCGGAACCCAAGCTTTATCAACGGCGATCAGTTGCCGCAGCGACTCGATGAACAGCTCGTCGGGCAATTCGGGGATCGCGATCCGCCGCGCCGAGGAGCGCATGCGTGCGGCATTGGCCTCGGCGCGAAACGACACGATCGACCCGTCCGGCCACCGGTAGGCCTTGAGCCCTTCGAAGACCTCCTGCGCGTAGTGCAGCACGATCGCCGATGGATCCAGCTCGATCGGGCCGTAGCCGACGACCCGGGCATCATGCCAACCCTGCCCATCGGTGTAATCGATCGACACCATGTGGTCGGTGTGATATCGACCGAAGCCGGGATCGGCCAATATCGCTTCGCGTGCCTCGTCGGTCGTCGGGTTCGCGGTGCGCGAAACCATGAACTCGGGGACGCCGCCGGTCATCATACGATTGTATAACCGGCCGCTACCGGGTTTTTGGTTCGACAAACGGTGGGCGCACCACTTCGCATTCGATTGCGCGGCCTCGGACATCGACGGTGACGTGCTGACCGTCCTGGACGTCCGCGTCGCTGTCGATCAGCGCCAGCGCAATGCCGGTCTTCAACGTCGGAGAGAATGTGCCCGACGTGGTGACGCCGACCTTGGTGTCGCCGTCGAGCACCGTCAGCTCCGGCCGCAGCACCCCGCGGCCCACCGCGCGCAGGCCACGCAACAACCGCCGCGGACCCGCCTGTTTTTCGGCCAGCAGCGCGTCGCGACCGAAGAACGCGTCCTTCTTCCAGCCGATCGCCCAACCGCACCGGGCCTGCAGCGGCGAAATGTCAGCCGAAAGTTCGTGACCGTGCAACGGATAACCCATCTCGGTGCGCAGCGTGTCGCGCGCCCCGAGACCGGCCAACTGCCCGTCGGCCCGGGTGACCGCGGCCAGCAGCGCGTCGAACACCACACCGGCCGAGTCCCACGGTGGCAGCAGCTCGTAGCCGTGTTCCCCGGTATACCCGCTGCGGCAAACCCGCACCGGCACACCTTCCAACTCCGCGTCGGCGTAGCCCATGTAGTCCATGTCGGTCGGCAGGCCCAATTCGGCCAGCACGTCGGTCGAGCGCGGTCCCTGCACGGCCAGCACCGCAAAAGACCGATGCTGGTCGCTGATCGTCAGCTCTGCGGGCGCAGCGCTTTGCAGCGCGGCGACCACCGCGGCGGTGTTGGCGGCGTTGGGCACCAGGAAGATCTCGTCGGGTCCGACAAAGTACGCAATCAGGTCGTCGACAACACCACCAGAATCGTTGCAGCACAACGTATATTGCGCCTTACCCGGTTCGATGCGGTCGAGGTCGTTGGTAAGCGCGGAGTTGACGAACTGCGCGGCGCCGGGTCCGCGGACCAACGCCTTCCCCAGGTGGCTCACGTCAAAGAGGCCGACATTGCTGCGGGTTGCGTTGTGTTCGCTGACCGTGCCGGCATACGACACCGGCATCAACCAGCCGCCGAACTCGGCGAAGCTCGCGCCCCGGTCACGGTGGCGCTCCTCCAGGGGTCCGTGCAAAAGTTCGTCACTCATTGGCGCCGCTCCTCCTCATCGCTGCGTCCCCCGCAAGCGGGCGGGACCCCCACTGCATCGTCGCCGGCGCGACTCACAGCAATCGACCCTAATCGGAGCCGTGACTGGCAGACTTGGCCAGGTGGTCGATTCGTTGGATTTCGAAGCGCTTCGGGCTGCTGGAATCGCCGACGCAGCCGAGCGGGCGCCGCTGATCGAGTACTTGACGGGACTCGGTTTCACCACGGACGAGATGGCCGACGCGGAGCGGCACGGGCGCCTGTTCGGCCTCGCCGGTGACGCCCTGCTTTGGTCCGGTCCCCCGATCTACACCCTGCGGACCGCCGCAGATTCGATCGGTGTGGCATTGGCGGACGTCGAACACGCATGGGCCATGCTCGGGCTGACCGTCGCAGATCCGGATACCCCGGCCTTGAGTCAGGCCGATGTCGATAGCCTGGCGAGTTGGGTGGCGATGAGGGCACAGATGGGCGAGGACGCCGCGGATGGCTTCCTGCGAGTTCTCGGTGCAACCGTCGCCCGGCTAGCCGAGGCCATCTCGTCGATGATCCGGACCAGTAATCCCAAGATGTGGCTCGGCCACACCGGGGACGAACTAACCACCGCGCAGGCTTACCGTGAGTCCGCGGAGTTCGTCCCCCGCCTCGGGGCAATGATCGACGCCGTCCACCGCCACCACCTGGTCAGTACCCGAACATTCATCGAGGGCATGGTCAGTGGCCCCTCGGCGAGTGTGGAGTGCGGCGTCGGTTTTGCGGATCTGTCCGGCTTCACTGCGCTGACCCAAATGCTCACCACCGCGGAGTTGTCGACAATGCTGACCGAGTTCGGCGCCACCGTCAGCGACGTGGTGCACGCCGACGGCGGGCGGGTGGTGAAGTTCCTCGGCGACGCGGTGATGTGGGTGAGCTCGAACCCGGAGCGGCTGGCGAAAGCGGCGATCGACCTCGTCGACCATCCGCGGGCACACGAGGCCGGACTGCAGGTTCGCGCCGGTCTCGGATACGGCCAGATCCTGGCCTTGAATGGCGATTACTTCGGCAATGCGGTAAACCTGGCGGCCCGACTCGTCGCGGCGGCAGCACCGGGACAGATCCTGGCCGCAGCCGAAGTCCACGAGCACCTGTCCGACTGGCCGGCAATCATGCAGGATCCGTTGATACTCAAGGGTTTCGACGAACCGGTCACGGCTTACGACCTCGGCCGCGACCAATGACCACCGATCGATAGGGTTGACGCTTGTGAGCACACAACCTGGTTACCTCGCCCCTGATGTCGCCGTCGCCTCCTCATTGCCGCGTCGCGGCGCGGGATCGGCGGTGTTGATCGTCCCGGTGGTCTCGACCGGTCCAGAAGGCACCGAGGATCAGCCAGGCGCCGCCGTCGTCGCCGAGCCGTTTCTGCCGAAAGACGCGGTCGCCGAAATCGAGGCGGGCCTGCGCGCACTGAACGCCACCGGTGCCAGTGAGCAGGTGAACCGGCTGGTGGTGAAGTCGCTGCCGGTGGCCAGCGTGCTGACGATAGGTCTGGGTAAGCGCCGCGACGAGTGGCGCGCCGACGTGATCCGCCGAGCGGCCGGCGCCGCCGCGCGTGCGCTGGGCAGCGCCGAGGCCGCCATCACCACGCTTACCGCCCTGGACTTGCAGGCAGCCTTGGAAGGGCTGATTCTAGGCAGCTACCGATTCACCGCGTTCCGCACCGACAAGACGGCGCCGAAAGACCCCGGCCTGCGCAAGATCACCGTGCTGTCCAGCGCCAAGGACGCCAAAGCGCAAGTGGCCCACGCTACGGCGGTCGCGACGGCCGTAGCCACCGCCCGCGACTTCGTCAACACCCCGCCCAGCCACCTGTTTCCGGGTGAATTCGCGGATAGGGCAAAGGCTTTGGGTGGATCGGTCGGCCTGGATGTCGAGGTCCTCGACGACAAGGCACTGCAAAAAGGCGGCTACGGCGGGGTGGTCGGAGTCGGTAAGGGCTCGTCGCGACCGCCCCGCTTGGTGCGGTTGACCCACCGCGGGTCGCGGCTGGCCAAGAAACCGAAACAGGCCAAAAAAGTTGCCCTGGTCGGCAAGGGGGTCACGTTCGACACTGGCGGCATTTCGATCAAGCCGGCGGCATCGATGCACTACATGACCGGGGATATGGGCGGTGCCGCCGCGGTCATCGCGACCGTGACGCTGGCCGCGCAGCTGGAGCTGCCGATCGACGTGATCGCCACCGTGCCGATGGCCGAGAACATGCCATCGGCAACCGCGCAGCGCCCAGGTGACGTGCTGACCCAGTACGGTGGGACCACCGTCGAGGTGCTCAACACCGACGCCGAAGGCCGGCTGATCCTCGCCGACGCCATCGTCCGGGCCTGCGAAGACAACCCGGACTACCTGATCGAGACGTCGACGCTGACCGGTGCGCAGACGGTGGCGCTAGGTTCACGCACGCCCGGGGTGATGGGCAGCGACGAGTTTCGCGACCGGGTGGCCACCGTATCGCAGCGGGTCGGGGAGAACGGCTGGTCCATGCCGCTGCCCGACGAGCTCAAAGACGACTTGAAGTCGACGGTGGCTGACCTGGCCAACATCAGTGGACAGCGCTTCGCCGGGATGCTGGTGGCCGGTGTGTTCTTGCGCGAGTTCGTCGCCGAGGGCGTGGAGTGGGCGCACATCGACGTCGCCGGGCCGGCCTACAACATCGGCAGTCCCTGGGGCTATACGCCTAAAGGCGGCACCGGCGTTCCGACCCGCACCATGTTCGCCGTGCTCGAGGACATCGCCGAGAACGGCTAGCTGGTGCCGAGTGGCCACTTACAGCACGCTAATCGCGAAAACCCGTGTCATAACTGGCCATTCGGCGCGACATTCAGCTTAGGTCGGTCCGCAGAGCGCCACGTGCAGCCAAGTATCCGGGCATTCCGTGGACTCCGGGGCCGGGCGGTGTGAAGGACGAGCATAGGTAGGTGCACCGGCGCGGTAGCCGGTAAGGCCGCAGCCTCAAAGACAAGTTCACAACGTACCTCAGTGGGTCCTGCAAACCGCCGTTGATGACTCCGCCACACATGTTCGGGTTGTGCGCTTCCTGTTCCCTCGCGTTGGTCGTAACTTTTTTCACGATCCTGTTCTTGAATCCCGGCGCGAACCGCTCGATCTGATCAGCGATGGCTTCCGACATGTCCGCGGTAGATCCGTTCGGCACATGGCAGTAGGTCCATAATGTTTCTTTTCCGTCGGGAGCGCGCGTCGGGTCGAACTGGCTCTGATTAGCAAGAAGAACAAACGGCCGCGGCGGATGCTGCCCTTTGTTCACTGCCAGCTCGCCAGCAGCGACCTGCTGGAGGGTACCGCCGAGATGGACGGTTGCTGCGTTCTTGCACTCGTCGGCACGCCATGGGATCGGGCCGTCCAGAAGGTAATCCACCTTGCAGAGGCCCGGGCCGTACCGGTACTTCGCGTAAACGCGCCGATACCACCTCGGCAAACTATCGCCGAGTATTGTCACCGCTTGAGTCGGTGACACATCAAGCATGAGAACCCGGTGTGCGGGCACGTCCGAGAGCTTCCGAACCCAGTGACCGAGTCGAATCTCGCCGCCAAGGTGCTGGAAATATCCCAATAGCGCGTCGGCCAGTTTTTGCGAACCGCCGCGTGGCATCGGCCAGCCAGTCAGGTGAGCGCTGACAGCGAACATGAGCCCGACAGCGGCAGTGCCGATGAGGTTGAGTGGCAGAAAAGAGTGCGCGGCCATGCCGGCGAGCAGCGCGGGCGCCCTCTCGTCGTCAAAGTGTCGCTTCGAAAAACCGGCAATTGAGGCGGCTCCAAGTCGGGCCGAACTTGGCAACAATTAGCGGATGCTTGGGTGGAAAAGGGTCAAGGATGCTGTCGATAAGTGCTTCCAGGCCGGTGGACACCAGCGGGGCTAGCAAATCCTGGTATGCGGATGTCGTCCCGGCCCATGCCCGCGGCCGTCTTGCTTACGTCGCGATGCAGTGCGACCGCGGTCCCGTCGTCAAGGGGATGGGCCAGCCTCGATCGGCGCAAATATCCACTCGAGACCATGATCTTGCAGTGGCCAACGTCGGAAGGCGGGCGAGGCCATCGCCAGCGGATGTATTGACTGAACAGATGTCGATGTAGCGACTCATCTTCGGTGACGTGGCCGGATCGAGCACCGCCGCCTGCAGTGTCCGAGCCTTCTAGAATCAGAACTCCGTGGCCGGCTTCCGCCAGGGTGATCCGCGGCTGCGAGGCCGTTTGGACCGGATCCAACGACTACCGCATCGAACTGATCTCCCCGGCATGTCTATCCGCTACTCCACCTGACTGGGCTCGAGGCGTTCTGCAAGGGCCGCCAGCCGCCACAAGCACTCGCGGTTGCGCGGGTGAATCGCGATCAGTGCCGCCCGATCGGGAACCAGGCCAACTATTCCCTCGACAGGCACCTCGATCATCTCGATTCGGCACCCGCCCGGACGATCCGTCAGGCGGATCGTTATCCGTGCGGCCCCCAGGATCCCATGCCGGCGTGCAGAACGAGTTCATGAGGGGGCTCGGCGCTTTCAACGACTGTCTGGTCCTGAATCACCGCAGGCCAAACGCCGATCGAGTGCCGAATTGCGGCGCCCGGTTCGGGCCAGTTCGTGTCGACCGCGCGGGTGCGGCTGTTGCCGACCACCCAATGTGTATAGGTCCAGCCATCGGCCAGTACGTCCCAGACCCGCTCACAGGGCGCGGCCACATCTCGTGTCGTTGGCATTGGGAGCAGTTCCTTCGCATCGCGTTCAGCTTTTGATGCGAATACCCGTGGCCAGCCGGAACCAAGCCTCGTGGGATAGGAGATGACTATCCGGCTTTAAAGCCGGCCAGCTAGCGCTGCAGCACCGGCCGCTGGAACCACCTGATCTTCTGCCGCCAAGATTGCGCAGAGGTCAAGGCAAAACCAGCGCCGCACAGGCAGGCGAAGAACCAGACCAGCCCCGCACCCAGCGGCCCCTGGAACGGCGGAATCAACGCGGTGATGATCCGCACCACGCAGGCGGCGATCCCGCTGGCCGAGGCGACCAGGTAGAGATTGGCGATGTTCCTCGACCGCGGGTCCTTGCCGCAGCACCAGCAGCGCACGTGACCCGAAGGTCAGCAGGTAAGCGAGGGTGCCGCACAGCAAGACCCAGTACACGGTCAGCCAGAAGTCGGTGGGTAGCTCGAAAAAGTCGCGCGCGTAGGTCTTGCTGCCATAGCTGAGCGAGAAAGTCGCCAGCAACAGCGGAATACACAGGGTGGCCGGCCGCTCCACGTACTGCTTGAACGACGCCTGCAGGGCGTCGTCGTCAGCAAGCCGACCGACCGCGTTGTAGACGATCGCCGAGGCCGCGACGATGTAGCAGTCGTGCCCGACGTAGTTCTGCAGGTTCCACTCACCGGTGATCCGGTGCAGCGCGACTCCCAGCGTCTCGGCACTTAGTGGGGACATCAGGGCGACCGCACAGCCCTGCAGCGCGATGTTGAGGGTGGCGGCCACCTCCCACCGACAATGCCAGGTAACTCGCCGTATCCAGAGACTCCACGCTATCGATGCCAGCGTGATGGTGATGAGAGCGGTGAGAGCCACGGCGATTCCCTCAGCAACGTGTGTTTACAGCGGTGGTGCGTCTTGCCGCAGTCGCCACTCCGCGATTCGAGTCGGGTGCACGGCGGTCTTCAGCTGTCCATTGGCCGAACCATGGGGCAGGGGGGCGCCGCCACGTATCTCTTCGGCCAGTGCGGTGACCTCTTCGGGATCGATGAACCGGTAGCGAGTCAACAGCTCGGCCCGATTGATACCGAGATTGGCTGCAGCAACGCGCAGGTTGTCCGCGGTGATCAAGGTTCCCTTGTCCAGCTGGTCGTAATACGTGGACCGCGGCAGTTCCATCGCCGTCCAAATTTCTTCCCTGCTGAGAGAGCGGCCCGTCAGGTAGGACAGGACCGTGGCGAGCTCTTTGCCGCTGTCGTCTGGGTACACAGAAAGCACGATATCCGGTTTTTCGAACTTCAAAACAAATTGCCTCAAAGTGATGTCGTGGAAACCTTATACATCCGAGTCTCTGGAATCTGAATCCAATTTCTTGGACGGCACCTATTCGGTCACCGGGTCCGTCGACACGTTGGAGACGAACCGACGATGCGGCAGATAGCTGGTTGTGTGCCGGTCGCGCCGCAGTGACAGGATGGTTCGGGTAGTCCACTCGGGTGCAGCTTCGGTGTACACGCCGCTGTGGTAAGCCAGAGGTCGACCCGCTACCCACCGACCGATCCATCGAGGAGTCGACAGAGATGGCCTTCTCAGTTCAGATGCCGGCACTCGGTGAGAGCGTGACCGAGGGAACCGTAACCCGCTGGCTCAAGCAAGAAGGCGACACCGTCGAAGTCGACGAGCCCCTGTTGGAAGTGTCCACCGACAAAGTCGACACCGAGATCCCTTCGCCGGCTGCGGGGGTGCTGACCAAGATCGTTGCCCAGGAGGACGACACGGTCGAGGTCGGCGGCGAGCTGGCCGTCATCGGCGACGCCTCAGAAGGTAGCGCGGAAAGCGGTACGGAAGGCAGTGAGAGCACCGAAGCGGACGCTCAGCAACCCGCCGCCGAGGCCGCATCAGAAGCCCAACCGGAGCCGGAACCGCAACCGCCGGCCGAGCCGGAATCGGCCGCCGCACCGACAGCCGGCGAACACGGCGGAACCGGCACCTCTCACCCGGTGCTGATGCCCGAACTCGGTGAGTCCGTCACCGAAGGCACGGTCACCCGCTGGCTAAAGACGGTCGGTGACTCGGTCGACGTCGACGAGCCGCTGGTGGAAGTGTCCACCGACAAAGTCGACACCGAAATCCCGTCACCGGTGGCGGGCACGCTGATCAGCATCACCGCCGAGGAGGACGTCACCGTGGCGGTCGGTGGCGAACTGGCCCGGATCGGGACCGGCGACACCGCCCCTGCGGCCAAGCCCGCACCCGAGCCTCAAGCCCCGCCGGCCCGCCAACCCGAGCCGACACCGGAACCGCAGCCCGAGCCCGCGGCGAAACCCGCACCAGAGCCGCAACCCGAACCGGCACCCACGCCGCAAGCCAAGCCCGAGCCCCAAGCCGAGGCTGCTCCGACAACCAGCCCGGCAAGCGGCCCCTATGTGACGCCGCTGGTGCGGAAACTGGCCGCCGAGAACAACATTGATCTGAGCGAGGTGAGTGGCACCGGGATAGGCGGACGCATCCGCAAACAGGATGTGCTGGCGGCGGCCCAGCAGAAGGAAGAAGCCACGAAGAAAGCCCAACCCGGGCCGCCCGCGCCGGCCCCGGCCGCCACGAAACCGAGCGCCGCCACCCCCGCGCCCGCGCTGGCACACCTGCGGGGAACCACGCAGAAGGCCAGCCGGATCCGCCAGATCACGGCCAACAAGACCCGGGAATCGCTGCAGGCCACTGCACAACTCACCCAGGTTCACGAGGTCGACATGACCCGGATCGTGGCGTTACGGGAAAGGGCCAAGGCCGCGTTCGCCGAACGCGAAGGTGTGAACCTGACCTTTCTGCCGTTTATCAGCCGCGCCGTGATCGATGCGCTCAAAGCGCATCCCAACATCAATGCCAGCTACAACGAAGACACCAAGGAGATCACCTACTACGACGCCGAGCACCTCGGTTTCGCGGTCGACACCGAGCAGGGCCTGCTCTCCCCCGTCATCCACAACGCCGGTGATCTGTCGCTGGCCGGGCTTGCGCGCGCGATCGCCGACATTGCCGCCCGGGCCCGATCGGGCAACCTACGACCCGACGAGCTCTCCGGCGGAACCTTCACCATCACCAACATCGGCAGCCAAGGCGCCCTGATCGACACCCCCATCCTGGTTCCCCCGCAGGCGGCCATGTTGGGCACCGGGGCCATCGTCAAACGGCCGAGGGTCGTCGTCGACGACACCGGTAACGAATCCATCGGGGTGCGATCGATCTGCTACCTCCCGCTGACCTACGACCACCGGCTGATCGACGGCGCCGACGCCGGCCGATTCCTGACCACCGTCAAACATCGGCTCGAAGAAGGCGCGTTCGAGGCCGACCTGGGACTGTAGGCAGGGCTTGAAGCGTGGCTAAGGCCGTCATCGCAATCGCGGGCTCGTCCGGGCTGATCGGCTCGGCACTGGTAACCGCGTTGCGCATAGCCGACCATCGGGTACTGCGAATCGTGCGACGAACGCCAGCGAATGCCGATGAGCTGCATTGGGATCCGGATAGCGGCGAATTCGACGCCGGCGCGTTGAGTGGAGTCGACGCCGTGGTGAACCTGTGCGGCACCAACGTCGGGCAGCGGCGGTGGTCGGGGGCGTTCAAACAAAACCTGCGGGACAGCCGCATCGCGCCGACCGAGGTGCTGTCCGCGGCGGTCGCCGAAGCCGGTGTCGGTGTGCTGGTCAATGCCAGTGCAGTCGGCTACTACGGCGACACCAAGGATCGCGCGGTTGACGAAACCGACTTGGCGGGAACGGGTTTCCTGGCCCAACTGTGTCAGGACTGGGAGGCGGCCAGCGTGCCCGCACGGCAAGCCGGAACCCGTGTGGTGCTGGCCCGGACCGGCGTCGTACTGGCCTCCTCGGGCGGCGCGCTGCGCCGGTTGCGGCCAGTGTTCTCGGTGGGCCTGGGCGCCCGTCTGGGTAACGGCCGCCAGTACATGTCGTGGATAAGCCTGGAAGACGAGGTGCGGGCTCTGCAGTACGCCATCTCCGATACTCGGCTCTCCGGACCGGTGAACCTCACCGGCCCCGCGCCCGTCACCAATGCCGAATTCACCGCCGCGCTGGGCCGCGCGGTGAATCGGCCTACCGCGCTGATGATGCCGAAGTTTGCGGTGCGCGCCGCGCTCGGCGAGTTCGCCGACGAGGGCCTGCTGAGCGGGCAACGCGCCATCCCGGCGGTACTGGAGCGCACCGGTTTCGACTTCCACCACAAGACCGTTGGTGAGGCACTGCGGTACGCCACGGCGAGCCTCGACGTCGCCTAGGCGCTGCCAGGTTGTCGCTGTAGCCTCAGCCCTGTGAGCTCTATTCGGTCGAGCACCAGCCCTGTTGACATCCGACAAATGGGCACGGTCGACTACCGGGTGGCATGGCAGCTGCAGCGGGAGTTGGCCGATGCCCGCGTGGCCGGCGGTAGCGACGCGCTGCTATTGCTGGAACACCCGTCGGTCTACACCGCCGGACGGCGCACCGAGGCACACGAACGACCCACCAACGGCACGCCCGTCATCGACACCGACCGCGGCGGCAAGATCACCTGGCACGGTCCGGGGCAGCTCGTCGGCTACCCGATCATCCGACTGGCCGAACCGCTCGATGTGGTCAATTATGTTCGGCGGATTGAGGAATCGCTGATCAAAGTCTGCACCGACCTGGGTCTGCAGGTGTGCCGCATCGACGGTCGGTCCGGGGTGTGGGCACCGGCGGGCGACGGCCAGCCAACGCGCAAGGTCGCCGCGATCGGGGTGCGGGTGTCACGGGCGACGACGCTGCACGGGTTTGCGCTCAATTGTGACTGCGACCTGAACGCGTTCAGACAGATTGTGCCGTGCGGCATCACCGACGCCGGGGTGACGTCGATCACCGCAGAATTGGGCCACGCCGTTGGTGTCGACGACGTCCGGCCGGCGGTCGCCGAAGCGGTGTGCGATGCCCTCGACGGCCGGCTCGCGGTTCACTGGCAGCCCACCGGAGCCCGCGTAGCATCAGCAACGTGACCGTCGCGCCCGAAGGCAGGAAGCTGCTCCGCCTGGAAGTGCGCAACGCGCAGACCCCGATCGAGCGCAAGCCGCGGTGGATTAAGACTCGGCTACGGATGGGCCCGGAGTACACCGAGCTGAAAAGCCTGGTCCGGCGCGAGGGCCTACACACGGTCTGCGAAGAGGCCGGCTGCCCCAACATCTACGAATGCTGGGAAGATCGCGAGGCCACCTTCCTGATCGGCGGCGAGGTGTGCACCCGTCGTTGCGACTTCTGCCAAATAGACACCGGCAAGCCCGCCGCTTTGGACCGCGACGAACCACGACGGGTGGCCGAGAGCGTGCAGACGATGAGCCTGCGGTACTCCACCGTCACCGGAGTGGCCCGCGACGACCTGCCCGACGGCGGCGCATGGCTGTATGCCGAAACCGTCCGCGCGATCAAAACGCTCAACCCCTCCACCGGTGTCGAGCTGCTGATCCCGGACTTCAACGGCAATCCCAACCGGCTGCGAGAGGTCTTCGAGGCCCGCCCGGAAGTGTTGGCCCACAACGTCGAAACTGTGCCACGCATCTTCAAGCGAATTCGCCCGGCCTTCTCCTACCAAAGAAGCCTCGGGGTACTTACCGCGGCGCGGGAGTTCGGGCTGGTCACCAAGAGCAATCTCATCCTCGGGCTGGGCGAGACACCTCACGAGGTACGCGCCGCGCTGGCCGATCTGCAGGACGCGGGCACTGACATCGTCACCATCACCCAATATCTGCGCCCGTCAACGAGACATCATCCGGTCGAGCGCTGGGTCACGCCCGAGGAGTTCGACGAGTATTGCGCCTACGCCGAAAAGCTGGGTTTCGCCGGAGTGCTGGCGGGTCCGCTGGTGCGCTCGTCATACCGGGCCGGGCGGCTTTATCAGCAGGCCAGCATGAGACGGCGAGAGCGCACCGCGCTCTCGCGCTGAGCCCGACTTCCGTATCCTTGGCGATTATGGCCAAACCCCGTGATGCCAAGGCGACCAAGGCCGCCAGAGCGGAGGCGAAAGCGGCCCGCAAAGCAGCCGCCAAAGAGCGCCGCAGTCAGCTCTGGCAGGCGTTTAACATGCAGCGCCGAGAGGACAAGCGGCTGCTGCCCTACATGATCGGCGCGTTCGTGCTGATCGTGGCGGTGTCGGTGGCCGTCGGGGTGTGGGCCCGCGGGTTCACCATGATCACGATGATCCCGCTCGGGGTCGTACTGGGCGCGTTGGTGGCGTTCATCATTTTCGGTCGGCGCGCGCAGCGGTCGGTCTACGGCAAGGCCGAGGGGCAAGCCGGAGCGGCTGCCTGGGCGCTGGACAACCTGCGCGGCAAGTGGCGCGTCACCCACGGGGTGGCGGCCACCGGCCATTTCGATGCCGTGCACCGGGTGATCGGCCGACCCGGGGTCATCCTGGTGGCCGAGGGGTCGCCGTCGCGGCTCAAGCCGCTGCTCGCCCAGGAGAAGAAACGCACCGCGCGGCTGGTCGGCGATGTCCCGATCTACGACGTCATCGTCGGCAACGGCGACGGCGAGGTTCCGCTGGCCAAGCTGGAACGCCATCTCACCCGGCTGCCGGCCAACATCACTGTCAAGCAGCTGGATTCGTTGGAATCGCGACTGAGCGCGTTGGGTTCCCGGGCCGGGACGGCCGCCATGCCAAAGGGCCCGCTGCCCGGCACCGCCAAGATGCGCGGTGTCCAGCGCACCGTGCGCCGTCGGTAGCCCGGTAAGCCCGTCAGCGCCGCACGACGGCGGTCGCGGTCACCCGATCCTGCACTCCGCGGCCGTCGACGTCGACGAACAAGGCGGGTATGACGAACGTAATCAGCACCCCACGTACCACGGCACGACCTACTCCGACGTGCAGCCGTTTGTCGATGGATACCACCCGCAGGCCCAAGGCGAACTGGCCCGGAGTGAACTCGAAGAACCGGACGGCCAGCACCCCCAGGATCAACCAAATCGCCAAAACCGCCCACGACAGCAGTCTCTGAGAGATCAGCCCGAACGTCATACCGAGAGCGGCGATGCCGTAGGCGAGCAACCAATCGACGAGCAGCGCCGCCAACCGCCGGCCGGTCGTGGCCAGCGAACGCGGCCCGCGCTCGGGCAAGCCGAGTGCCTCGCCCGGGTATGGCTGCGTGCGCTCAGAATCGGGCCGGCCGACATCGTCACCGGAGGGACCGGATAACCAAGATCCGATACTGCGAGCCATGCCTCCACGATAAGGTGAGGCCTGCCCAGGCTCGGCGGCAAACAGCGCTGTCACGTAACGTCGGCGCAACGTAGGGTTGACCCTCGGGCAATATCGCATCCATAGCGTCTGGTCGGGCGACCAGTTGGCCGGCCAGTAAAGGAGAGCGCTTCAATGACCGCAGTAGATTCGAAGCTCGCAAAAAAGGAGAGCGCTTCGGTGTCCGAAAAAACGGCCGATGACATCATCAAACTCGCCAAAGACGAGCAGGTCGAATTCGTCGACGTGCGGTTCTGCGACCTGCCGGGCATCATGCAGCACTTCACGATTCCGGTCTCCTTCTTCGACGAAAGCGTGTTCGACGAAGGCCTGGCCTTCGACGGCTCATCGATTCGCGGGTTCCAGTCGATCCACGAATCGGACATGCTGCTGTTACCTGATCCCGACACCGCGCAGATCGACCTGTTCAATGAAGCCAAGACGCTGAACCTCAACTTCTTCGTGCACGACCCGTTCACCCTGGAGCCGTACTCGCGCGACCCGCGCAATGTCGCCCGCAAGGCGGAGAACTATCTGATCAGCACCGGCATCGCCGACACCGCGTACTTCGGTGCCGAGGCCGAGTTCTACATCTTCGACTCGGTCAGCTTCGACTCGCGCACCAACGGCTCGTTCTATGAAGTGGACGCGATCTCCGGTTGGTGGAACACCGGTGAGCCGACCGAGATTGACGGCAGCCCGAACCGCGGTTACAAGGTCCGGCCCAAGGGCGGCTACTTCCCGGTTGCTCCTGTCGACCATTACGTCGATTTGCGCAACAAGATGCTGCAGAACCTGATCAAAGCCGGCTTCAGCCTGGAGAAGGGCCACCACGAGGTGGGCAGCGGCGGTCAGGCCGAGATCAACTACAAGTTCAACACGCTGTTGCACGCCGCCGACGACATGCAGCTGTACAAGTACATCGTCAAGCAAACCGCGTGGCAGGAGGGTAAGACGGTCACCTTCATGCCCAAGCCGCTGTTCGGCGACAACGGCTCCGGTATGCACACCCACCAGTCGTTGTGGAAAGACGGCGGCCCGCTGATGTACGAGGAGACCGGTTACGCCGGCCTTTCCGACACCGCCCGCCACTACATCGGCGGACTGCTGCATCACGCGCCCTCGTTGCTGGCCTTCACCAACCCCACGGTGAACTCCTACAAGCGGTTGGTGCCCGGCTTCGAAGCTCCGATCAACCTGGTGTACAGCCAGCGCAACCGGTCGGCGTGCGTGCGTATCCCGATCACCGGCAGCAACCCCAAGGCCAAGCGGCTGGAGTTCCGTTGCCCGGACTCGTCGGGCAACCCGTACCTGGCGTTCTCGGCCATGCTGATGGCCGGGCTGGACGGCATCAAGAACAAGATCGAGCCGCAGACTCCGGTCGACAAGGACCTCTACGAGCTGCCGCCGGAAGAAGCCGCCAACATCCCGCAGGCTCCCACCCAGCTGTCCGCGGTGATCGACCGTCTTGAGGCAGACCACGAATACCTCACCGAGGGAGGCGTTTTCACGCCCGACTTGATCGACACGTGGATCAGCTTCAAGCGCGAGAACGAGATCCTGCCGGTCCAGATCCGGCCGCACCCCTACGAATTCGCGCTCTACTACGACGTATAAACGAGAGGGGATGCCGATGGGTGGCGAGAAGTTTGAGGTAGATCCGTCAGGTGACCCGCATCCGGGCGTACCCGATCACGCATTGCCGGATGACGCCAAAGGGCCGGACCCGCTGGCTGATCCTGCCAACGATCCCACTCCCGGTGTGCCCGGCCACGCCAAAGACGATTGAGGCGTAGCTAGAAGAAAAACCCGGCGTGCGGTGCGTCGGGCACGGCAAACAGCCGATCGGCCGTCGCAAGGGCCGCCGGATCGTCGGCGCGGGCCAGCCCGGCAACGGCGAGACTGCGCCAGGTGGATCCACCCAGCAAGACGGCGGCGAGTCCTTCGACGTCGACGTGAACTTCGGCGGGCCGCCCCGTTGGTTGCGCACCGTCACCGGCGATGGTGAGGCTGGCTGAATTGTCGGGCAATGCCGAGTCGTGGATGGCGATAGTGACCGTGCCGTCGCCCAGGTAGCGGCGTGCTGTCAGGGCTTTGTGAGCGTCGATAACGCGCAGCCACGTCTCGTCATGCACCGCGGTTACTCGCATGGCCCGCCGATCGACCAGCAGCCAGGGCAGCGGGTCGTCGACCGGCAGCATCCAAAACACCACGCGGTCAATGAGATCGAGTTCGAGTAGGAAACGCAGCAGACCGAGATATGCCGGCATGGTGGGAGCGAAGAAATCTTCGACCACAATGGTGCGCTGATCGCTGATGAACCACGACTCGGTGGCGACGGGACGGTAGCGGGCAAATCCCGACTCGGATCCTGGACGCCCGTGCACCACGACATACGAAGGCCCTGAGGACATTTCGGTACGCAGCCGCACGCCCTGCCACCAAACCGGCGGGCGATCGATGGTGCCCGGCCGCGACGGTCGATTCGCGGCGTAGATGCGGGCCAGCACATCCCAGGCTTCGGTGGTATCGAGCAGTCGCACCGGACCGCCCGAGCCGACGCCTGGACGTAGCGCCGCCCGTGCCGTTTGGACCTCTACGGTTTGCGACGAACTCGCTACCCCAAAGCCGTACCGTTCATAGATCGTCGCCTCCGACGCCCGCAATGTCGCGACCACCTCGCCCCGTGCGGCGAAGTCGCGCAACTGATGACGCATTAGCTGGGTGGCGATGCCCTTTCGAGTGAACGACGGCAGCACCCCGACGTGGCTGACGGCCGCGTGGGCCACTGTGGCGCCCCCGGGTAGCGTGAGGCCGCTCGTCGTGGCGTCCGCGGTACCAACGAGCTCACCCTCAACGAATGCTCCAATGCTGCGGCCGGGTTCGAGCAGCGTGGTGATCTGGCCGGGCGCCAAGTTCGACAGCGGTGGAAACCCGACCATCGCGGCGCGAAAGAGGTTAGCCGCGACGATCAGGTCGTCTTCGCTGTCGAGAACGCGGATCTCGGTGGTCATGTCACCATCATCTCCCGGCTCGTTTCGCTCCCCCGACCCTTGACCATGCCGCGCCGGCAATGCTAAGCAGGTGCTCAGCATGAGCGCGGCGACCGCTGCGCGGGCAGGAAGGGACGAGATGACGCTGCAGGCAGTATTAGACGACATCCGCAAGCGACCCGGCTCGGGTGACGTCATTGCGGTCATCGATCCCGCGACCGAAGAACACATCACCGAATTCACCGACTGCGGAGAGGAGGCGGTCAACGAGGCCGTCGCGCGGGCCAAGGATTCCTTCGAGGCCGGCGTCTGGGCGCAGTTGCCGGGCCGGCAGCGGGCCAAGATCATGTGGCGCATCGCGGATCTAATCGACGAACATGCCGACGAATTTGCTCAGCTCGATTCGCTCAACACGGGCATGCCGCTGATGCAGGCAACGCTGCAGATGTCGACGTGTTCGGAGTTCTTCCGCTACTACGCCGGCTGGTGTTCGAAGCTGAACGGCGTCGCCTACGACGTAAAGACCGACGGCATCGCGACGGACTCCTTCGTCGACATGCACGCCTACACGCTGAAGGAACCCTACGGCGTGGTCGGCCTGATCTTCCCGTGGAATGGCCCGATCTTCAATGCCAGCGCCAAGCTCGCGCCGGCGCTCGCGGCCGGTTGCAGCATGCTCGTCAAACCCGCTGAGGAGACGCCACTTTCAGCGCTGCTGCTCGACAGGCTGGTCCACGAAGCCGGTGTACCCGAGGGCGTCGTGAACCTGCTGACCGGTTACGGCCACACCGCGGGCGCGGCGATCACCGCTCATCCCGACGTCGAGAAGGTTGCCTTCACCGGATCGACAGAGGTCGGCAAGGAGATCGTTCGGGCATCGGCCGGCAACCTGAAGAAGGTCACGCTCGAACTCGGCGGAAAGTCGCCGGTGCTGATCTTTGACGACGCCGATCTGGACAAGGCCATCTTGATGGCCTCGCTGGGTATCTTCGTGCACTCCGGTCAGGGCTGCGTATGCGGTTCGCGGATCTTCGTGCAGCGCGGCGTCTACGACCGGGTGGTGGAAGGCATTGCGATGATGGCGAATACGTTCAAGCTGGGCGCACCCAGCGAGGAAGGCTGTGTCAGCGGGCCACTGATCAGCCAGAAGCAGCTGACCCGGGTCATGGGCTTCATCGACGAGGGCCGCAGCGATGGTGTCGACGTAGTCACCGGCGGCTACCGCCTGGACCGCAAGGGCTACTTTGTGCACCCGACCGTGCTGACCAACGTCGACCCGGCCATGCGTCTCTACCAGCAGGAGATCTTCGGGCCGGTGGTCAGCATCCTGCCGTTCGACGACGAGGACGAGGCCGTGGCGATGGCCAACGACACCACTTACGGCCTGGCGGCCACCGCCTGGACAGAAAACGTGCGGCGCGCCCACCGGATCGTCAAGCGGTTGCAAGCCGGCAGCGTGCAGGTCAACTGCCAGTTGGTCTTTGACCACGATGTGCCTTTCGGCGGCCACAAGCAATCCGGCTGGGGGCACGAGTTCGGCAAAGAGGGCATCGAGATGTACATGAAGACAAAATCCGTCTGGGCCCAGCTCTAAGCACGTATCGTCGGCGCATGGCGCATAATCTGGAAGCACGACTCAATTCGTATTGGCCGATCGCCCTGACGGTTTTCCGGGTGGTGTTCGGTCTGCTGTTTCTGTGCGACGGTCTGTCCAAGTTGATCGGCTGGCCAGCGCCTGATCATGTGCCGGTGGGCCACTGGCCCGAGTACTACGCGGGCTGGATCGAAACAATCACCGGCGTGCTGATCACCGCCGGCTTGTTCACCCGGATCGCCGCTTTCTTGGCATGCGGCGAAATGGCGTTCGCGTATTTCACCGTGCACCTGCCGCACGGATTTTTTCCGGCCAGCAACGGGGGCGAGGCCGCGGTGATGTACTGCTTTGCCTTCTTCCTGTTGATCTTCGCCGGCGGCGGCGTTTACGCCCTGGATGCCCGGCGCGGCCGCTGGCGTTCAGCCGGCGCGCCTCGGCGGACGGGCTGGCGAACAAACCGCCGGCTGCTGCGACGCTGACCCGAGTACCTACCGGACCGTCGCAAAGAAATCGCGGACGTCGTCGACGAACAGCTCCGGCTGCTCGAACGCAGCGAAGTGCCCACCGCGCGGCATCTCCGACCAGTGCGTGATGTTGTAGACCGGCTCGCACCACGCGCGTACTGCACCGAGAACTTCGCCCGGGAAATCGGCTACGCCCGTGGGTAATTCGACCCGATTAAAGTTGCCCCACGCCCTAAAGCTTTCCCAGTACAAACGAGCCGAAGATGCACCGCTGCCGTTGACCCAATAGACCATGACGTTGTCGAGTAGCTCGTCGCGACTCAGCACGTTCTCGGGATGCCCACCACAGTCCATCCACGCCCAGAACTTCTCAACGATCCAAGCGAGCTGTCCCACCGGCGAGTCAGCAAGTCCATAACCAAGCGTCTGCGGGCGGGTGGATTGCTGCTTGGAATATCCGGTGCCGGAGCGGCGGTGCTCGGCCAAGGCGGCAAGCGCCCGTTGTTCTTCCTCGGTCGGATTCGCCAGCGCTTCCTTGGTCGGCCTGCCGATCGGCATGTTCAGGTGGATGCCCACGCAGTGACCGCGGTTGCGGCCGATTTGGGTTGTCACCGCGGCGCCCCAGTCACCGCCCTGAGCGCCGTACCTGTCGTATCCGAGCCTGCCAATGAGCGTCTCCCACGCTTCGGCGATCTTTTCCACTCCCCACCCCGAGTGGGTCGGCCGACCGGAGAATCCGTACCCGGGCAGCGACGGGCAGATCACGTGAAAGGCATCCTCGGCACGGCCCGACGAGGGGTTGACCAGCGGCTCGATCACCTTATGAAACTCCACCACCGAACCCGGCCACCCGTGGGTGATCAGCAGCGGCAGGGCATCGTCATGCGGCGAGCGTTGGTGGATGAAATGGATGTCCAGCCCGTCGATCTCGGTGAGATAGTGATCGAACCGGTTAAGCGCGGCTTCCCGAGAGCGCCAGTCGTAGCCGTCGGCCCAGTAAGCTGCCAGATCCTGCGTGTACGTCAGCGGAATGCCCTGGCTCCAGTCGTTGACGGTCTCGGCTTCCGGCCACCGGGTGCGTGCCAAACGATCCTTCAGGTCGTCGACGACGGCATTGGGAACCTCGATGCGGTACGACCTTATTTCCGACATGGCTCTCATCATGCAGGCAACGACGATTGCCGCGGGTCACCAGGTCCTTCGGTGATACCCAGACGCGTCCGCGTCACAGAATGCGCCGAGGCGACCTGCCCATGTAGTAGCCGGTCGGGAAGGACATCTCGATCACGCGAAGCTGATCGTTGGCCTTCGACTCGAGCTCAAGAACCACGCAGCTCTCGTCGAAAGCCTTCGACTCGAGGACTGTGTAATGCTGGCCGCCACCGTGGACGTCGGTTATCGGGTCACCTGAGCGCAATGCCTCTACTGGCACCAATTCGGGGGTTCGGTGTAACTCCACCCTCGTCAGGTTAGGCCAAATGAGCCAGCGACGGAACGCTTTGTTTTGCTCGACTGGAGATCAAGCGTCGAGCGCGAGGTCTTTGCGGAACCTTTTCATGCCGTCAACCTTCTCTGACAGTGTGGCGTTCGGCCCGGCATAGAACATCCACGGCATGGTGAGGATCCCGGTGATGCCGGCGGTCTCGGCGCGCTGATAATCGGCGACGGTGATGGCATCGGTGAGCGGGGTAAGGATGGTGAAACCGTTTATCGACAAACCGTTTTCGGTGCGAAGTTCACGCAACCGGGCTGCCGCCGCGATGGCCCGATCGGTTGTGATCAGGTCACCGATCCAGCCGTCGTGGCGGGCTGCGCGGCGCAGTGCGGTCTCGCTGAGCCCGCCGATGTAGACCGGTATCCGTGGCGGCGTCGGCTGCATCTCCAGCCTCGGCGTCTGGTAGAACTCACCGTCGAACTCCGTCCAGTCCGGTGACCACAGCGCTGCCATCAGCTCGAGCATCTCGTCGGTACGTCTACCCCGGTCGCCGAAGCGCTGCTCCATCAGGGCGAACTCGTCGGCACACCAGCCGACGCCAACACCGAGCTCCACTCGGCCGTCGGCGAGATAGGCCGCGGTGCCGATGGCTTTGGCCGCCGAATACGGGTTGCGCATGGCGGGGATGTAGACCGTGGTGACGAACTGCAGCCGCGTCGTGACTTGGGCGAGCGCCCCGACCAGCACCCACGGGTCAGGCCATTCGGTGAAGGGCTGCCAGCGCCGCTGGCCGTCCTTGGTGTAGGGGTAAGGGGTGCTCAGGGTTTCCAGGTTGACGATGTGGTCGGGGATCCCGATGCCGTCGTAGCCGAGGTCGTCGGCAGCCTTAGCGACCTCAACGATCTCGCGGGTATTCAGGTATGCGCTGCTGATATAGAACTTCATCCGACGTCCCGCGCCCACGCCGGCTTGATGAAGATTCCTTCCGCTTCGGCTGTGATCCCTTGCGCGTCGGAAAGATGGCCGGACACAAAGGATTTGACTCCTTCAGTGCGCTCGACGGCGGCTTCGGCGCGAAGCCTGCCCAACGGGGTGCCACGTACGTACCGCACAGTAATGGTTCCGGTGAAAAGCGGTTTGGTCAGGCCTTCACTGGCTGCCTCGCCGAGTACGTGGTCGAGCACCAGAGCACACACGCCACCATGCACCAGTCCGGGTGGTCCCTCGTAGGCCGCGTCCAGGGTGAACTCGCTCCAGCACTGGGTACCGTCGCCGTCGTGGTGGATGGTCAGCGGCGGGGCGATCGGGTTGCGCAGCCCGATCACCGCGTTGCTCCAGACGACGGGGCGCCCTGAAACGGCGTAGCGCACCACCTGCGTGTCGTCGTCACGCTGCTTGGTGCGCAAGGCATCCGTTGCCGCCTGGATCGCGGTGCGCGCGGTGCTGATGGCGTCTGGGTCGGCCTCGGTGCGGATGGTGGCGGCGATGAGCTCGCGCACGTCGTCGGTCAGCGGGCCGTACAACGCCGCCAGCCGGTCATGCTCGTCGGCGCTCATGACCTGGTAAGGGATCTCCACTTCAAACCCGCCTCTGGCGCTAGCGGCCGGCTTAGGAGTTAGCCGGCCTGTGCATCTTTACTAACACGCCAGGTGCGGGGCGCATCGTGGCCGGGTGGTTCACTCCTCGAAGATTCTGTGCACGACGGCTTTTGCCCGCCGCGTCACCCGCAGATAGTTGTCCAGGAACGCGCCGCCATCGCCGTTTTTTGCCCAGCCGGCGGCAACCGCGACGGTGTTGAGCAGACGTCCCGGTCCGGGCAGTTGATCGGTCGGCTTACCCCGAACCAGCACGAGCGCATTGCGGGCCCGAGTCGCGGTCAGCCAGGCCTGCCGCAGCAGCTCCGCGTCCTCGGCGGAGATCAGGTCGGCCGCGGCGCTGGCGTCCAGGCTTTCCAACGTCGAGGTGTTGTGCAGGGAGTCGATTTCGTTGGCGTATCGCAGCTGGAGCAGCTGCACGGTCCATTCGATGTCGGCCAGTCCCCCACGTCCCAGCTTGGTGTGGGTGGTGGGATCGGCGCCGCGCGGCAGCCGCTCGGCATCTATGCGGGCCTTGAGGCGGCGGATTTCGCGCACGGCGTCTGCCGACACCCCGCCGGCGGGATAACGCGTCTTGTCAGCCATCAGCAGGAATCGTTGCCCGAGATCGGCATCACCGGCCACGGCATGCGCCCGCAGCAGGGCCTGGACCTCCCAGGGCTGCGCCCACTGCTCGTAGTAGGCGGCATACGACGCCAGCGTGCGCACCAGCGGACCGCTGCGGCCTTCGGGCCGCAGGTTGGCGTCGACCTCCAACGGCGGATCGGCGCTGGCGGTACCCAATAGCGCCCGAACCTGCTCGGCGACCGATATCGCCCAGCGCACCGCCTCCGAATCCTCGACGCCCTCGACCGGATCGCAGACGAACAACACGTCGGCGTCGGATCCGTAGCCCAACTCGCGACCGCCCAGCCGGCCCATCCCGATGACCGCAATGGCTGCCGGAGCGTCGCTGCGATCGCCAATGTTGGCCCGGATCACCGCGTTCAGCGCGGCCTGCAGCACCGCCACCCACACCGAGGTGAGCGCGGCGCACACCTCCGTGACGCCGAGCATGCCGAGCAGATCGGCCGACGCGATGCGGGCCAGCTCACGCCGGCGCAGGGACCGCGCGACGGCAATCGCTCGCACCGGGTCGGTTTGTCGGGCCGCGGAAGCCACCAACGCGCCGGCCACCGTCTCGGGGTCGACGTCGAGCAGCTTCGGCCCCGCCGGCCCGTCACCGTATTGCTGGATGATCTCCGGTGCGCGCATCAGCAGGTCCGGCACGTAGGCCGAGGTGCCCAGCACATGCATGAGCCGCTTGGCGACCGCCGGCTTGTCCCGCAACGTGGACAGATACCAGCGGTGCTCAACCATCGCCTCACTGATCCGCCGGTAAGCCAGTAGCCCACCATCCGGATCGGGCGTATCGGATAGCCAGTCCAGCAGCCTGGGCAGCAGCACCGATTGCACCCGACCGCGCCGGCCGCTCTGGTTGATCAGAGCGGACAGGTGGGTCAGCGCGCTCTGCGGCGCGTCGTAGCCGAGCGCGGCCAGCTGAAGCTCGGCGGCCGACGGTGTCATGCCGGGGGAAAGCTGCAGGCCTTCCGGCGCAAGCGATTCCAGCAGCGGCTGATAGAACAGCTTGGCGTGCAGCCGGGACACCCGCCGGTTGTGACGCTTCAGCTCTTCGCGCAGCACACCCAGCGCATCGTGGCTGCCGTCGGGTCGGACGTGGGCCGCGCGCGCCAGCCAGCGCAGCGCTTCGTCGTCGTCGAAGGCCGGCAACATGTGTGTGCGTTTGAGTCGCTGCAACTGCAGCCGGTGTTCGAGTAACCGCAGGAACTCGTAGGAGGCGGTCAGATTCGCGGTGTCATCGCGCCCGACGTAGCCGCCCGTCCCCAGGGCGGCCAGCGCGTCGACCGTGGAGGCCACGTGCAGCGACTCGTCGGTGCGACCATGTACCAGTTGCAGCAACTGCACCGCGAACTCGACATCGCGCAGCCCGCCGCTCCCGAGTTTGATCTCGCGGCTCCGGACATCGGCGGGCACCAGCTGCTCGACCCGCCTGCGCATCGCCTGAACTTCGCTCACGAAATGTTCGCGCTCACAAGCGGTCCACACCATCGGCATCAACGCGGCGATGTACTGCTTGCCCAGTTCCGCGTCGCCTACGGCGGGCCGGGCTTTCAGCAGCGCCTGAAACTCCCAGGTCTTGGCCCACTTCTGGTAGTAGGCGACGTGCGAGTCGATCGTGCGGACCAGTTCGCCGTGCCGGCCCTCCGGACGCAGCCCGGCATCGACCTGGAAGAACGCGTCCGACGCAAACCGCATCATCTCGCCGGCTATGCGGGTAGACACCGCGTCGGCGTGCTCGGCGACAAAGATCACGTCGACGTCGCTGACATAGTTCAGTTCGCGCGCCCCGCATTTGCCCATCGCGATGACTGCCAGCCGGGGCGGTGTGTCGTCACCGCAGACGGTGGCCTCGGCCACGGTCAACGCAGCCGCCAATGCGGCGTCGGCGATGTCGGCCAGGTGGGCGCCGACCGCGCTGAAGGACAGCACCGGCTCGTTCTCGACGGTGGGCGCCAGATCCATGGCGGCCAGCACCAGCACCCGGTCGCGGTAGAGGATGCGTAACCGCAACGCGACCGAGCTTGGGCCATCGGAGGTTTCGGCCACACAATTGGTAAACGCGACACGCAGCTGCTCGGCAGATGGCAGCTTCACTCCTCCAGCGCCCTGCAGCAGCCGCCACGACTGAGGATTGGCGATCAGGTGATCGCCCAACGCCAGCGAAGATCCGAGCACAGCGAACAGCCGACCGCGCAGCCCGCGGTCGGTCAGCAGGGCCGCGTTGAGCTCGCTCCAGTCGTCGCCGAGCGCTTCGGCCAGCCGGACAATCGCGCACAGAGCTGCGTCGGCGTCCGGTGCGCGCGACAGTGACCACAGCAGCTCGACGTGGCTCTCCGAATTCCAGCCCAGCTGTGCCAAGTTGTCGCTGGCGCGCGCATCAACCAGGCCGAGCCTGCCGACGCTCGGCACTTTTGGACGCTGCGTCACGGGTCGACTCACGACCATGACGGTAGCGCAGATTTCCTGATACGTGGCTGCGCGCTTCAGCGAGCGGTTTACCCGAATTACAAGGAAAGATAAGTCTTCAGCTCGAACGGCGTGACGTGGCGGCGGTAGTTCGCCCACTCGGTGCGCTTGTTGCGCAGGAAGAAGTCGAAAACGTGCTCCCCCAGAGCTTCTGCGACGAGCTCAGAACTTTCCATCGCGCGAAGGGCCTCATCCAGGCTGGACGGTAGCTCGCGGTAGCCCATCGCGCGGCGTTCCTCGGGCGTGAGGTTCCACACGTTGTCCTCTGCTTGGGGGCCCAAGACGTAGCCCTTCTCCACGCCGCGCAGCCCGGCGGCCAGCAGCACCGCGAACGCCAGGTAGGGGTTGCACGCCGAGTCAGGGCTACGCACCTCGATACGTCGCGAGGAGGTCTTGTGTGGGCTGTACATCGGGATGCGGACCAAGGCCGACCGGTTGGCAGCCCCCCACGACGCGGCGGTGGGCGCCTCACCGCCCAGCACCAGCCGCTTATAAGAGTTGACCCATTGATTGGTCACCGCGCTGATCTCGCTGGCGTGCTCGAGTATCCCCGCGATGAACGACTTGGCGACATCGGAGAGCTGCAACGGGTCGTCGGGGCTGTGGAACGCGTTGACCTCACCCTCGAACAGGCTCATGTGAGTATGCATGGCCGAGCCGGGGTAGGGTCCGAACGGTTTGGGCATGAACGTCGCCCGCAACCCCTCCTCCAGCGCGACCTCTTTGATGACATAGCGGAAAGTCATCACGTTGTCGGCCATCGACAACGCGTCTGCGAACCGCAGATCGATCTCCTGCTGACCCGGCGCGCCTTCGTGGTGGCTGAACTCCACCGAGATTCCCATGAACTCCAGCGAGTCGATCGCATGCCGACGGAAGTCGGAGGCGGTGTGCACCGCCTGGTCGAAATAGCCGGCGTTGTCGGCAGGGATAGGTGTCGAGCCGTCCTCGGGCCCCGGCTCGAGCAGGAAAAATTCGATTTCGGGATGTACGTAGCAGGAGAAGCCGAGGTCGTTGGCTTTGCCCAGTTGTCGCCGGAGCACGTACCGCGGATCGGCCCACGACGGCGAGCCGTCCGGCATCGTGATGTCGCAGAACATCCGCGCCGAGTGGTGGTGGCCGTTGCGGCCGACCCAGGGCAGCACCTGGAAGGTCGACGGATCGGGATGAGCTACGGTGTCGGATTCCGAGACGCGGGCAAAACCCTCAATGGAGGATCCGTCGAAGCCGATGCCTTCCTCGAAGGCGCCTTCGAGCTCTGCGGGCGCGATCGCGACCGACTTGAGGTAGCCGAGTACATCGGTGAACCACAGCCGGACGAAACGGATGTCCCTTTCCTCCAGCGTGCGGAGCACGAACTCCTTCTGTCGGTCCATACCGGGAACAATATGCATTGACAGTTACTTCTGTGTTACCACCGCGGCTAACAACGTAAGTTTCCCGGTGCGATCCCGTTGACGAAGTAGGCCGTCACCGCGTTGTCGACACACTGGTTGCCGCTGAACACCACCGTGTGCTGAGTGCCGTCGAAGGTGATCAGCGGCGCGCCGAGCTGGCGGGCCAGGTTGACGCCGGCTTCATAGGGCGTGGCCGGGTCGTGGGTGGTGGAGACAACGACGACCTTGCCCGGCGCGACGGGTGCGGCCGGGTGTGGCGCCGACGTCGCCGGCACCGGCCACAGCGCGCACAGATCGCGGGGCGCATACCCGGTGAACTGCCCGTAGGACACGAATGGCGCCACCTGACGGATCTGACGGTCGGCGTCCACCCAGGCCGCCGGATCGGTTGGTGAGGGTGCGTCGACGCAGCGCACCGCATTAAACGCGTCCTGGGAGTTGTCGTAATGCCCGTCTTCGTCGCGTCCGTAGTATTCGTCGGCCAGCATCAGCAAGTCCCCGGGATCGCTCCGGCGCCTGAGACCAAGCAGACCGCTGGTCAGGAATTTCCACAACTGCGGGGTGTAAAGGGCGTTGATGGTGCCGGTGGTTGCGTCTGCGTAGCTCAGTCCGCGTGGATCCGAGGTATGCGCGGGCTTGTTCACCAGCGGGTCGACCAGTTCGTGGTAGCGGTTGACCCATTGCGTCGAGTCGGTGCCCAGCGGGCAATCCGTCGAGTGGGCGCAGTCTGCCGCGTAGTCGTTGAACGCGGTCTGAAACCCGGCCTCCTGGTTGATGTTCTGCTCAATCGGGCCCACGCTGGGGTCGATGGCGCCGTCGAGCACCATGGCCCGCACATGATCGCCGAACTGCTCGACGTAGGCGGTCCCCAATTCGGTGCCGTAGCTGAAGCCGAGGTAGTTGACCTGGTCGTCGCCTAGCGCCTGCCGCACCATATCCATGTCACGTGCCACGGAGACCGTCCCGACGTTCTCCAGGAACGCCGGGCCATTGCGGTCTACGCAACGCTGGGCCAGCTGCTGGTATACCTGTTCGATGTGTGCCACGCCCGGCTGGCTGTAATCGACCATCGGTTCGCGCCGGTAGGCGTCGAATTCCGCGTCGGTTTGGCAGCGCAACGCCGGTGTGGAATGGCCGACGCCGCGAGGGTCGAATCCGACCAGATCGAAGCGGCTGGCGATCTCGGAGCCGGCCAGATCCGCTCCCATCGAGGCGACGGTGTCGACCGCCGAGGCTCCAGGTCCACCTGGGTTGATCAGTAGCGAGCCGATCCGCTGACCAGTCGCGGGGATGCGGATCACCGCGAGCTGCGCTTGAGCTCCACCGGGTTTGTCGTAGTCGACGGGGACCGGGACGTTCGTGCACTGCGCGCTGGGAACCTTGTCCGAGTCACCGAGTAAGCGGCCGCAACTCCCCCAGGTCAGCTGCGACGCCGCCGGTGGTGACGGGCTAGGTGTTGGGCCGGCATCGGACTCCGGCGTCGCGCCGGTTACCGGACTGGTTGCCACGGCGGCCACTATCGGCAATAGCAAAGAAAGAAGCGCAGAGAACATCCGTCTCATGCGCCACATGGCTGTCAATCGTCGCATGCGTCGGCCACGGGCCGTGATCCCAAAGGTCACACCTTGGTCTCGTTATGTCCGGTCCGTTGTTAACATTTCGTGCCCTCCGCGGGTACAGTGCCGCGAACGAGGTACGCCGTCGCGTAATTGTCGACACAGCTGTTGCCCTGGAACACCACCGTGTGCTGGGTGCCGTCGAAAGTGAGTAGGGCGCCGTGCAGCTGATTCGCCAGGTCGACGCCGGCTTTATACGGCGTCGCCGGGTCACGGGTGGTCGACACCACCAGCGTCGGCGGCAAACCGGGAGCGGAGATGGTGTGCGGCTTACTGGTCGGCGGTACTGGCCAAAATGCGCAGGTGCCTAACGGCGCGTGGCCAGTGAACTTCCCGTAGCTCATGAACGGCGCAACTTGGCGCGACCGGCGGTCTTCGTCGATGACCTTGGCCCGACTTTTGACCGGCGGATCATCGACACAGTTGATCGCCACCCGGGCGTCGGTCGCGTCGGTGTAGTGACCGCGCTTGTCACGGCGCATGTACAAGTCAGCCAGCTCGAGCAGGGTGTCGCCACGGTGGCGGCTCAGCTCGGTCAGCCCCTGTGTCAGGTGGTGCCAGAAGGTCGGCGAATACAGCGCCATGATGGTGCCAATGATGGCGTCGCTGTAGCTCAATCCCCGTGGATCTTTGGTACGTGCCGGTTTGCCGATCGTCGGATCGTTCTTGTCGACCAGCGGGTCGACCAAACTGTGATAGACGTCAACGGATTTGGCCGGATTGGTGCCCAGCGGACAGCTCCGCGACTTGGCGCAGTCTTTCGCGTAGTCGTTGAATGCGTCCTGAAAACCTTTGGCCTGCCGCAGGTCTGCTTCGATGGTGTTGGCATTCGGGTCGATGGCACCGTCGAGGATCATCGCCCGGACCTTCTTGGGAAAGGCCTCCGCATAGGCGGAGCCGATTCGGGTTCCGTACGAGTAGCCCAGGAACGTCAGTTTGCGGTCGCCTAGCGCTTCGCGGATGGCGTCCAGATCGCGGGCGACGTTGACGGTTCCGACGTTCTCCAGGAATTTCTTGCCCATCTTCTGCACGCAACGGGCGACGAACGCCTTGGTCTCGTCCTCGATGTGGGCCACCCCGGCCGGGCTGTAGTCAGCATCGGTCTCGGTGCGCAGCCGGTCGTTGTCGGCGTCGGAGTTGCACCAGATCGCCACCCGCGACGCCGCCACCCCGCGGGGATCAAAGCCGACCAGGTCGAACCGTTCTCGAACCTGCGGCGACAACGACTGCATGAGTCCCAGCGCTGCCTCGATGCCGGACTCGCCGGGACCGCCGGGGTTGACGATCAGCGACCCGATTTTGTGCTGAGTCGCTGGAAATCTGATCAGGGCCACCGTCGTGGTGTCACCATTGGGGTGGTCATAGTCGACGGGCACGGCGAGTTTGCCGCATTGCGCGCCACCGGGGAGCCTTACCTCCGAGGTACTGCTGGAGATGCGACATGGCCCCCACTTCACAGGCTGACCGATTTTCGGCCCGGCCAGCACCGCACGCCCATTGATGACGTGGGTGCAGCCGGCCACCATGGCTACGACTACCGCCGCTGCGGTCCACATCAGCATGGTGCGCGCGATCTTGTCGCCGCGAGTGGTCCCCATGCTCATATATGCTGCCATGCGCCGACGCAAGGCCGCGGTTGCCGCACGGGAACCGGGCGTCTAACGGGTCGCCAACAGCAGTTCTTCCATCCCGACGCCGAAGTCATCGGCCAGCTCCCACAAGTCCGGCACCAGCTCCGGGCAGGCGATCAGACCCACGTCCAATGTGCCGTTCAACGACATCACGGTGATGTTCAGACCCGAGCCGTGGAAGACAGGCCCCAGCGGATACATCGCCTGCACCTCGTTTCCCAGGAAATACAGCGGCGTCTGCGGACCCGGCACGTTGGAGACCACCAGGTTGTGCACCGGCCGGCTCTTGGTCAGACTGGTGCGGGCGTAGGCCCGCATCGCCATACCGAATACCGCCGGCGCGGCGAACTGCGACCAGTCTTGTAGCAGTGTGGCGCTGATTGCCGAACTATGTTCCTTGGCAATCGAATTCGCTTCGGCAATGGACTTGAGGCGTTCCGCCGGGTCGGCGATCTGCGTTTCCAACGTGGAGAACATTCCGGAAACCTGGTTGCGCCCAGGCCGATCAGACCGTCCATGCACCGAGACCGGCACCATGGCCACCAACGACGAATCCGGCAGTTCGCCACGGTCGAGCAGAAACTGCCGCAGTACACCGGACACCAGCGCCATCACCACGTCGTTGACCTTGACTTTGAAATGATTCTTGACGGTCTTGATGTCCTCGAAATCCAGCTGCGCGTAAGCGATATTGCGGTGTGGGGTGATGCTGGCATTGAACGCAGTCGGTGGCGCGGCGAACGGCGGCGCCATCGTCAGGCCGCTACGCGCCCTCAGCACCGTCTTGAGCACCGACGACACGGTATTGGGCAACACGTTGACCAATTGCAGCGGGCGGAAGGCGAACTTGGCCAGGCCGGTGACCGCGAGCTGGATCTGGTTGGCGTCACCGACCCCCTGTACCGGTTCGGGAGCCGGCGCGTCGGCTTCGGTGCTGCACAGCTGCGACATCAAATTCGCGCCGGTCACACCGTCGACGCAAGCGTGGTGCACTTTGGTCATCACCGCCAGACGCCCACCTTGCTGGGGGTCGGTGCCCGCGACACCCTCGATCACCCACATCTCCCACAGCGGCCGGGTGCGGTCCAGCGGCAAACCGGCGATATGACCACAGATCTCGGATAACTCCATCCGCCCGCCCGGTGGCGGCAGCCCGATGCGATGCAGATGCCGACTCACGTCGAAGTTGTTGTCATCCGCCCAGACCGGATGATCCAGGTTCAGCGGGCTGTCGACCAGCTTCTCGCGGAATTGCGGCATTGCCTTGATCCGAAGCGCCAACTCGTCGCGCAGCCGATCGAAGGTGTAGCCGCCCGGCATCGTTGATGTGTCGAGCTCCAGGATCGAACAGACATGCAACGGCTGCGACTGGGTCTCCAAATACAGAAAACTGGCGTCGAGTCCACTGAGCCGCTGCATGCGCCCGATGGTATGTCCGGGACTGCACGGTGGCGGTGGAATCGTCGCGATGGGTACCGGTGTGAGGAAGTCCACTGAACTTGATGTGCACTTACGCGGCGGCAGGTGGCAGACTTACAAGGTCAGACGAACCCGGGGACCCTGCTGGGCCACGAGGATCGACCCGACCACAACTAGGGACAATGATGTCTGAGCACGCGGTTTACGGCGACGCCACGCCACGGACCAAGGTCCGCGTCCATCACCTGCAGAAGATGAAAGCCGAAGGCCACAAGTGGGCCATGCTGACGGCTTACGACTACTCCACTGCCCGGATCTTCGATGAGGCCGGCATCCCGGTGCTGCTGGTCGGCGACTCGGCCGCCAACGTCGTCTACGGCTACGACACCACCGTGCCGGTCTCGATCGACGAGCTGATCCCGTTGGTGCGCGGCGTGGTGCGCGGTGCACCGCACGCGCTGGTGGTCGCCGACTTGCCATTCGGCAGCTACGAGGCCGGCCCCGCCGCCGCGTTGAGCGCCGCGACCCGGTTCATGAAGGAAGCCGGCGCGCACGCGATCAAGCTGGAAGGCGGCGAACGAGTAGCCGAGCAGATCGCCACGCTGAGCGCCGCCGGTATCCCGGCGATGGCGCACATCGGCTTCACCCCGCAGAGCGTCAACACACTCGGCGGCTTCCGAGTGCAGGGCCGCGGTGATGCCGCCGAGCAGACCATCTCCGACGCGATCGCCGTTGCCGAGGCCGGTGCGTTTTCCGTCGTGATGGAGATGGTGCCGGCCGAGTTGGCCACCCAGATCACTGGCAAGCTGACCATCCCGACCGTCGGAATCGGAGCAGGTCCCAACTGCGACGCCCAGGTACTGGTCTGGCAGGACATGGCCGGGCTCACCAGCGGCAAGACAGCCCGCTTCGTCAAGCGCTTCGGTGACGTCGCGGGCGAATTGCGGCGCGCAGCCACCCAGTACGCGGAGGAAGTCGCTGGCGGGACATTCCCCGCTGACGAGCACAGCTTCTAGGATGCCAGCCAGCGCTCAGGGCACAACGCGTCACTTGGAGGTCGAGCGCAAGTTCGACGTCGTCGAGCCGGCGCGGTCGCCATCATTCGCCAATCTCGCCAAGATCGTTCGAGTAGATAAGCCTCCGGCACAGGTCCTGGACGCCGTGTACTTCGACACCCCGGCAGGTGATCTCGCCGCAAACCGAATCACGTTGCGTCGACGCACCGGCGGTGAAGACGCCGGTTGGCATTTGAAATTGCCGGCGGGACCTGACGCCCGCACCGAGGTCCGGGCACCTCTGGATGAGGACGGTCAACACGATGTGCCAACCGAGCTGGTCGATGTGGTGCTGGCAATTGTCCGGGACCGCCCGCTGGTCCCGGTCGCGCGAATTAGCACCACGCGCGAGGTCCACCTGCTCTATGGCGCCGACGACGCGGTGCTAGCTGAGTTCTGCGACGATCAGGTCACCGCGGGGCGAACCGCCGATCCCGCCCCGTCCGAGCAGCGGTGGCGCGAGTGGGAACTCGAACTGGTCGGGCCCGAAGCGGACACCGAGCTGATGGACACGCTGAGCGACCGGTTGCTCGACGCCGGCGCGACGCCGGCCGGGCACGGCTCCAAGCTGGCGCGGGTGCTCGGCACGACGTCGAAGGACCCGCCTGCGACCGACCCGCTACATCGGGCGGTGGCTGAGTTGCTCGACGAGCTACTGGTGTGGGACCGGGCCGTGCGCGCGGAGGCTGACGACGCCGTGCACCAGATGCGGGTGACCACGCGCAAGATCCGCAGCCTGCTGCAGGCCTCGCCGGAATCGTTCGGACTCTCCGATGACACGCCGATCCTCGACGAACTGCGCGAGCTGGCGAATGTGTTGGGCGAGGCCCGCGACGCCGAAGTACTGGGCAAGCGTTACCGCACCGCCCTCGATAAATTGCCGCCGAAGCTGGTCCGAGGACCCCTGCGGGAACGGCTGATCGACGGCGCCGAGCATCGCTATCAGACCGGGCTGCGGCATTCGTTGGCTGCGATGCGCTCGTCGCGTTACTTCCGTCTGCTGGTCGCGCTGGAGGCAGTGGTCGCGAAACCTCCGCCCGCCGACCAAGG
The DNA here is from genome assembly GCA_963744835.1 of uncultured Actinomycetota bacterium. GTDB lineage: Bacteria > Actinomycetota > Actinomycetes > Mycobacteriales > Mycobacteriaceae > Mycobacterium. The sequence continues at coordinate 612,591 of CAVUVB010000002.1, read as the reverse complement.
ATCTGACCCGAAGACCATCGCGGCCGCCAGCAAGAAAGTGCGTAAGGCCGTCAAGAAGGCGAGGCGGGCCACTGACGAGGATCGCGACGACGCGATACATAAAATCCGCAAGCGCGCCAAGCGGCTTCGCTACACCGCGGGGGCGATGGGCGCGAAAAAGGTGTCGAAGCGGGCGAAAGCAGTGCAGTCGTTGCTCGGTGATTACCAGGACAGTGTGGTCAGCCGCGCGCACCTGATCGAGCAAGCCGACGCCGCGCTCGCCGCGAGCGAAGACGCGTTCACCTACGGGCTGCTTCACCAGCAGGACGCCGACTTGGCGCGCACATCCCGCCAGGAACTGGAACCGCTGCTGCGCAAGCTCTTTAAGGCTATGCGCAAGTTATCGAGTTGAGCCGACAGGGCGGGCGAGTTGGCCTGTAAGCCGGATTCTGTTATCTGGCCGTTTGCAGGATCAAGCTGCGTTGACTGCCCAAGAAACACCAGGTCGGGCGGTGGGTGTGTTGGTTGCCGAAAGCTGCCGCTAAGTCTGCTGCGTACTGGCTGCGTTCACGCGAAAGCGTCGGCAAACCGCCCGCAAGGGTCACGACCCTCCTAAGCGCATCGGGTGCCGCACCGACGAGAATCCGGCAAATTGGCTTCATCGCCGGCCCGTACTAAGGCGGAAGGCCCTGCCATGGACGCGGTGGAATTCGGACGCTACCGGCTGCTGTCGCTGCTCGGCGAGCGCGGCATGAGCTTCTCGACGGAAACGCCGCTGAAAAGTCCTCGTCCTTCGACAGCTTGGCGGTCAAGACTTTGATGGCAACGACCCTGTCGGTGACGCTGTCGTGGGCACGCCACACCTCACCCATGCCGCCTCGCCGATCAGCTCGATCAGCCGGTAGCGTCCGAACGCAACCTCATCCACGGGCGTCCTGCCCTGCCATGGAGAGAATGTTAGCGATTCACGCCGGCTCGCGCAGTTGGATTCGCGTCCGACCCGTACCGAATTGCGAAATGGAAGTCAAGGTAACTTGCCGGAACTCATACGATCTTCATCGCAAAGTGCGACACTGTGTCGGTAACGGAAGCTCGGCGCTACCCGTGGAAGGGAAGTCCATGAAGAGCATAATTGCGGTGCTCGGGGGGAACAGTGGGAGGCAACTAACGGCTTCGGCCATGGCCGTGCCCCTGGTGTTGTTATCGATAGGTGTTGCTCATGCCGATAACAACGACGACGACTTTGTTCAGCAGGTGAACAACCTCGGCATCATCGGGCCTCCCGCTAATCTAATCAGCAATGCCCACACGGTCTGCCAATTTCTCAATCAAGGCGGTACTCGGGATAGCGCCGCGAATAATGTCGCCTCCATGCCCGGCTTCACCCCAGCCGGGGCGGCGAGCTTCGTTTCGTTATCAGTTACACACTACTGTCCGGGCCATTAGACCCCAGAAGTGGCAACGCAGGTAGTTGAAGGCCTTCGAGTCGTCAGGTCGACGAACTGCTCGACGAGCGCCACGAGCTGACCGAAATCTTTGACCGGGCTTACCGAGTAGAGGTCTGAGAAGTTTAGGTGCCTAGTCAATTACTAACTGGAAATACGGCTATCGAGTAGCCGACTATGCTGGGCCGCCCCGTGGCATCGCCACAGCATTGAAAAGATCATGTCCCGCTCTATCAATCGTGACAGCTGAACGCTGGCGCGACATTCCCGGCTACGGCGATTGCGCCGGGTTCGATGGCGTGGTTCTGCGACTATAAAATCGAGCGGCTTCACGATCAGGAGAAAGAACCATCAGTATTACGCTGAGCGGCACTGTGGCGGCGAAAGGGGCAAATTTGCTTATGCAGGCCAGTGGGGAAGCAGGGCCGGAAGGGCTTCTCAAGTTCATGTTCTCGGCGCCAGGAGGAGGGGGACTGAACTTCTGCATCGGCCCGAAGCTTAATTCCGCCGGCCAAGGCACTTACCTTTACACCGTAACCGCGTCCACAGGAGCGCCGCAGCTGGCACTCGTTGACGCCGGGTTTTTCAAGAAAAACCTGCTGGCGGTGGTAAACGAAGAGGCGGTCGAGTTGCCGTTTGTGGTGACTATCGAATAAGGGAGCTTCCCCGGAGTCGGGTGCGTCGCCGCGGCCAAGCCGCGCTCTCGGCACAGATCGGCGACAACGGCCATCGCGGCTCACTCCAATGTCGTAGCTAGGCATACTAGGTGGCGTGCGCGCCCCGGCACTACCACGACGCTTCGGCGCCGTGGGCGACCGGGAGACCATCGACTCCGAACTCCGGCTGCTAGCCGCTCTGCGCCGGACGCGCGCATCGACGTGGCCGATGAGCTGCTCGACGAGTGGATTATCGCTTGCCGTCCAACAACATAGACGTTTGGGCTGCCCACTCTGGTGACAACGCGGTGGCAGCGGTTTAATGAGCCCTGAGCGAGACTGCGTGGCTCCGTGTTGGCGACGGTCTCGACTTCCTAAACAGTCTTTGGTCTTTGGTTCAGGACAGATGACCGTCCGCGCTGAGACCTGACCGGGGTGGTGAGTCAGCCGGCCCCAGCCCCCTTGGAGGAGGAAGGCCTGGGGCCGGTCACCTTGAGCGGCGGCGCCGCAAGATCCGCATGCGCGCGGACTCTCGACCGCCCCCACCGAGAGCGATGACGGCGAACGCCTGCGGCCGGAGATCGTGTCGTCTTCGTCAGCCATGGTTCACCTCATCTCTGGGGCTGGGGAAACCGGGACGGGCGAGCGCTGTGAACGAACCACCCGCCCGTCCCGGGCCCGCTGCCCGCGCGCCGAGCGTGGAAAGAAGAAGGAAACACACTGGCACGCGGGAAGTTTCACTGTCAGCTAGCGAAGAGGAGCTGACAGTCGCCGTTCCCGAGCTGGTGATTCCGAAGAGCTCGAGCTCCTCGGCGCCCGTGGTCGGTACCTTCACCGGCCCGTCGGCGGCGGTTACCGCGAACCCTGTGGAGGCTGTGACGCCGGGCCCTGACGGCCTGGTGTTCACTCTGTCGGGGAAGCCGATCACGCGGTCGGTGTTCGGACACAAGTGGCGCACTGCGGTCAAGGCGGCTGGGCTTCCGGCCGGGACTGGCTTCCACGCCTTGCGCCACTACTACGCAAGCCTGTTGATCCGTCACGGGGAGAGTGTGAAGACGGTCCAGTCGCGTCTCGGCCACGCCAGCGCGGTCGAGACGCTGGACACCTACAGCCATCTGTGGCCCGATTCTGACGACCGGACGCGGGACGCGATTGACTCGGTGCTTGGATTTCCTGCGGACCAACTGCGGACTGAGGCGACACAAACTAGCTAAACACGCAGTTCAGAAGGCTAGGGCGGGCGAGTTGGCCTGTAAGCCGGATTCTGTTCCGCGCCAACATGTGGCGCGGCGGCGACCATCCATCTGGACACACCGTCACCGGGTGCCTCAAGCGGCCTACCCGCAGGCTCGGGCGAGCAGCCCTCAAACGCCTGCGCGACCACACCGCGGTGCGGTCTTCTTGGCCTTGCTTCGGGTGGGGTTTGCCTAGCCACTCCGGTCACCCGGAATGCTGGTGCGCTCTTACCGCACCGTTTCACCCTTACCATCATGGCGGTCTATTTTCTGTGGCACTTTCCCGCGAGTCACCTCGGATTGCCGTTAGCAATCACCCTGCTCTGTGAAGTCCGGACTTTCCTCGACTCGTTACTGCATGAGCACGAGCCGCGGCCGCCCAGCCAACTCGTCCGCGCCAATTACCGTACTCGCTGCGGAATGCCCAGGCCAGCGAGCGTCGACGCCGCGTGTAAGTCCATCTGAGACCGAATAGTTTCTTAGTAAGTATGGAACGGCCGGCCCTGTGGATTCCGCTGCGACGTGGGTTGTCCCACGATCGTGGCGGAGACAGAGCCACTTGCGGAAAGGAGCCGGCCGTTGCCAGTGTTGCTCAGTCGGGCCTGGTATTTCTAGGTCTGGATGTGTCGAAGAATGCGGACGTGGTGGGGGTGTTGCCCGCCGAGTCGGACGCGGTGGTGGTGGATCGGATCTTTAGTGATGAGGAGTCGGTCCGCCGGCTAATCGGCCGTTTTCCCGATCCTGGGTTGCTGGGGGTGTGTTACGAGGCGGGTCCGACCGGGTTTTGGTTGGCACGTCTGCTGCGCTCGATGGGGGTGTCGTGTCAGGTGGTGGCACCCTCGCTGGTGCCTCAGTTGCCGGGTGATCGGGTCAAGACCGATCGCCGGGACGCGCGTCGGCTGGCCCGGTTATTTCGGGCGGGCGAGTTGGTGTGGGTCCATGTGCCCACCGGCGCCGAGGAGGCAGTGCGTGATCTGTGTCGGGCGCGAGCGGATCTGCTCGATGACCGTAAGCGTGCGCGGCAGCGGTTGGGTGCAATTTCTGTTGCGGCACAATCGGATTTATCGCGGCGAGGCTTGGACAGTCACCCACCAGCACTGGCTGCAAAGCGTGCGGATGGATGATCGAGCTTTACAGGCCACGCTGGATCACTACCGCGCCGTGGCAACCGAACGCGACGTCGCCCTACGCGCGATCGAGGCCGAACTCGCCGACTGGGTCAATTCGGGTCCATTCGCCGAGGCCACCCACCGGCTGGGCGCCTATCGCGGCATCGCACATCTGGGCGCACTGACCGTCGCCAGTGAGGTCGGGGACTGGCGCCGCTTCGGGCGAGCCCAGGCATTCATGGGATGCACCGGGCTGGTGCCCAGCGAGCGATCCTCGGGCGAAACGATCCGCCGCGGTCATATCACCAAGGCTGGCAGCACCGTGATGCGAACCCAGCTCATCGAATCGGCATGGGCTTATCAACACCGGCCGTGGATCGGGCCGCGACTACGTCAACGCCAGCAAGACCTGCCCGCCGACACCGTGACCCGGTCTTGGGCCGCGCAACTGCGGTTGTGTCGACGATTCCGCACGCTGGCCGCCGGCAAGAACGTCAAATCGGTTGTCGCCACCGCCATCGCGCGTGAGCTTGCCGGCTTGTGCTGGGCCGAAATGACGGCCTAATCATGACCGGCCAGCGCCACGACGATCGGAACGTGACCGCTGCATCCAAGCCCGTGACGCGTCGAAGCACCCGCCGTCGCAGGAACAAGACCCCCGTCCGTTTTGTGGCGCCAGCGCCAATCGCTGTCCCGACCAGCAAGGGGCACCAGCCTGCCAATGACCTACTTGCTGGGCTCGATCCGCGTACATCAGAGTGGCGGTCTTCCGATCCACGCCGCTTCGACGCGTCACCCCTCACACCCACGTCCCCTGCCCCTACCCAGCATGGCGGCAGCGACCTCGCTCACGTCAAGGCCGTTCGTCCTCGGGCTTTCGCCCTGCGGGCGCTGCGCCTTGACCCCGCAAGTCGCTGCCACCCCAATGCATGGACCGGGCGAAACCAAAACCCAAACCAGCCCTGCTCAACCAACTTTCAATCACCCACTTGACAGACCGTTCCACATCAGAACGGTGGTGGGTCGGAGTCCTTGGGTGGTGCGGGACCCGACTGGGCGGCTTGGCGGGCCTTGCGATTTTGTTTGCGTTCGGCGTTGATGCGGGCTGCTCGGTTTTGGGCGCGGGTGCGTCGGCGTTTGGGCATCATGGCGGTGCGGTCAGCACAGGGTGAGTCGGCGGATGCGGGCGGGGCGAATTCGCCGGTGGCTGTGCACAGGGCGGGAAACAGCAGCGCGCTGCCCGGGGTGGTCACATAGGTGTGTGCTGAGGGCGCGGTCCAGATCAGGGTGCCGTCGGGCAGTTGTTGGTCGTGCCAGCCCCAGAAGGTTTTGATCAAATGATGTTGGCGGCATAGGCATTTAAGGTTCGATGCGTGGGTGGGGCCACCCTCGGCATACGGGATGGTGTGGTCAACATCGCAGACCACCGCGGGGCGATCACAACCCGGGAACCGACAGGTCAGATCGCGGCAGCGCACGAAGTCAGCCAACCCCGGCGAGGGGGTGTAGCCGTTCTCCGGCGCGCGGTCGCGCGGATGCACCAACGGGCACAGCCGCGCCGAGCCCGCCAAATCGGCGATCAGCTCGGCCGGGATGAGCGCGTCGGCGCCGATCATCGAACCCGGGCAGCTACCGCTGCCCGCCACGGTGGCCTGCTCGGCGATCACATGCACCACCACCGGGGTCGGCGGCGGGGTCCCCGCGGCCGGGCAGTCGGGGTGCCCGCAGCCACACCCCAGCCGCTCCGCGCCGGCGGCCAGTGCGCCCATCGCATCGGCGCGGCGCTGATTGCGGGTGCGCGGATCACCTGCACACACCGTGGCGGCCAGCGCATCCAGGCGGGCATCCACCACATGGGCGTCGGTGGTCAAAAGCCGGCCAAACACCTCGGTCAAACCCTCACCGGAATCCCAGATCGACAACTCCCGTTCGGCCTGCTTGTCGCGGCGGCGGCGCACCGCGTCACGATCAGCACGCGCCACGATGCGATCCACCGCCGCGGAAAGCCGACCACGGGTCATCGCCGGCCACCGTGCGGCCTTGGCGGCCAGCGTGGCATCCACCGCGGCCAGCACCTGGGCATCGGTGATCAAATCGGTGCGATACACGATGGTCTGAAACATCCGATAGTCGATATCACCGGCCACCAGCAGCGCCCCCGCCCGCGGCAGCCGCAGCCGCATCGCCCGCGCATACTCCAGGTAGCTATCGGCCAACCCCGACGTGATCCCCAACGCCGCGGCCACCTCCGCGCTGACCGCCTCCTGGGTGTCGCTGCACCAATCCTCGCGCTCACCAACCGAACGCAACCGCAACACATCCAGCTCGCCAATGGCCGCCAACCGCGCCCCGGCGGCCCGGTTCTCCGCCCGCCCCGCCGCCGCAATCCGCTCCACCACGGCCGCAGACTCCGGCGTCGTTGCCGGGTGGCGCCGCTCGAACAGCGCGTCAAGCCGGGCAATCACCTCCGGCGGCGACACCCGCCCAGACAATGAATCGAACATACATTCGACTATGCCAGAGCCGTCCGACAAGAATTGGGTCTCACGCCCAAGGCATGCTTATCGTCTACAAGGTAGGGAGGACATTGATGCCACCGAGCCGATCCGCGAAGCGCGTCGACACTGGCGACTGGAATGCCGTTGCCGCCGCGGTCGGTGAGTTCGGCGGTGCGCTGCTGCCCCGGCTCCTGACGCCCACCGAGGCTCAACGACTCCGCAAGCTCTACACGCGGGACGAACTGTTCCGGGCCACCATCGATATGGGGCCTCGGCGCTACGGCTCGGGGCAATATAGATACTTCCGCGCTCCCTATCCGGACCCGATCGAGGACCTCAAGCAGGCGCTGTACCCGCGGCTCTTACCGATCGCGCGGGATTGGTGGGCCAAGCTCGGCCGCGACGCTCCCTGGCCGGATAGCCTCGACGAGTGGCTCAAGACGTGCCATGCCGCCGGCCAAACCAGACCAACCGCCCTGGTGCTCAAATATCACACCAATGATTGGAACGCCCTTCATCGAGACTTGTACGGGGATTTGGTTTTTCCGCTTCAGGTGGTGATCAACCTGAGCGAACCGGACACCGAGTACACGGGCGGGGAGTTCATGCTCGTCGAGCAGCGGGCGCGGGCCCAGTCGCGCGGCACCGCTACCCAACTGCCGCAGGGACACGGCTACCTCTTCACCACGCGCGACCGGCCGGTGCCATCGGCTCGCGGCTGGTCGGCCGCAGCGGTCCGCCATGGCCTTTCGGTCGTGCGTTCGGGCGAGCGCTACGCGCTGGGACTGATCTTTCACGACGCCGCTTGAACGACGGGCAGACGCAGGCCGCGCCTACGCTGGTGACCTCACGTCGGATTCCCGATCTCGCACTGAATCCGCGCTATCGACGACTTGCGTTGGGCCAGCACCCGAATCGCGGCCGAGCGCGATCGTCGCCGCTGTCATCGCGGCCACTGCCACTGTCAGTATCAGAGCTCCGGCACCGCGCACGACCAGATGCTCACCGAGGATCACAACGCCCAACGCCACCGCGACCACGGGCTCGCCAACCAGCATGATCGGCACGGACGCTTGCAACGCGCCGGCATGAAACGCTGACTGCTGCAACACCGTAACTGTGATGGCCAGCACGACCAGCAGATAAGGTGCCGGCACCGTTAGCAGTCCGTGCCACCCGTGCACGGCCAAGCGGTGAGTACTGACTTTCGTCAAAACCGCGATCATGCCGAGCAACACCGCAACGGCGGTGGCCAACAGCATGGCGCGGACTCGACCGGAGGTCCGACGAGCTGCCACCACGCACACGATCACCACCGGAACCGAGCAGGCCAGCGCCACGCTCCACGCGGGTACCGGAGGTCGGTAGTGGCCTTCGCGGGGCTGCCCGACCAGGACGAAAACGGTAAGGGCCGCGGTCAGCATCAACGCCCAACACCAATCGCGTGCCCGCACATGCTGATGGGAGAACCTCGCACCCAGCGGCAGCACGAACAATAACGACGACACCAGCAGTGGTTGCACGAGCAACAACGATCCGTGCGCCAACGCAAGTGCTTGGAATACATACCCGCCGATCGCGGCCAGGGTGCCCGCCCACCAGGATGGTTGGCGAACCCACGAGGTCACAATCGCTCCCGAGTCCTCCCGGTTGGCCGCCTCGTCTTGGATTGCACGCTGCCGAACGACAATGCCCACCGCGGCCCAGATCGCCGCAAGCAGGGCTGATCCGATCGCCAGCGCATGCGACGTCACCCACTCCACCAATGAAAGCTACCCGGATGCTCGCGATCTCTAACTACAGGTAGGCCGTTTGGTTCACTAGCCGTACCGACGAGGCGCCGTCCGGGTAGAACTCGGCGATGCTCAATGACGCGAGGTCGAGGTGTAGCCGGTAAAGGATGCCGGGCCCGGCGTCGAGCGCCTGTCGCAGCAGCATCTTGATCGGGGTCACGTGTGACACCACCAGCACCGTGGTGCCGCCGTATTCGGCGACGACCCGGTCCCGCGCGCGGAGCACGCGCTGGTTCACGTGGTCGAAGCTCTCCCCACCCGGGGGCTCCGTGCTGGTGTCGCGCAGCCAACGTCGGTGCAATTCGGGATCATGCTCGGCGGCCTCGGCGAACGTCAGGCCTTCCCACCGGCCGAAATCGGTCTCAATGAGAGCCTCGTCGACGGCCACGTCCAAACCCAGCGCTTTGGCAGCCGCCGTCGCGGTGTCGTAGCAGCGTTGCAGCGGTGAGCTGACCACCGCCGCGATGCCGCCACGCTGTCCCAGATACCGCGCTGCCGCGTCGGCCTGCTGCTGTCCAAGCTCGGTCAGCGTCGGGTTGCCGCGTCCCGAGTAACGCCGCTGCACCGACAGTTCGGTCTGGCCGTGCCGCAGCAACAGCAGCCGGGTGGCGGTACCGCGCGCGCCGGTCCAGCCCGGCGGCGCCGGGGCCTCGCTTGATTTGGCCGTCGTGGCTGAGTTGTCTTCTTGCGCGGGCTCTTCCGCCGCGGCGGCTGCGTCCATCGCCTCGTTGGCCAACCGATCAGCGTAGGAATTCTCCGCCCGCGGAACCCACCGGTAGCTTACCCGCTCGAACCCCGACGCCAGTGCGCGTGCCCTAACGTTGAGTTCCGCGAGGTCGGGATGCTTGACGCGCCAGCGTCCGGACATCTGCTCGACGACCAGTTTGGAATCCATTGACACCGCGACCTCGGTGGCCTTCAGCTTCGACGCCTCCTCCAAACCCGCGATCAGACCACGGTATTCGGCGACGTTGTTGGTGGCACGGCCAATCGCCTGTTTGCTCTCGGCCAGCACGGTCGACCGGTCGGCGGTCCAGACCACCGAGCCGTAGCCTGCCGGACCCGGATTGCCGCGCGACCCTCCGTCTGCTTCGACAACGACTTTCACTGGTTGACGCCCTTGACCCGCAACAAGATTGCTCCGCACTCGGGGCACCGCAGCACATCGTCGTCTGCGGCCGCTGAGATCCGGGATAACTCGCCGCGGTCGATCTCGATCCGACAGGCCCCGCAGCGACGGCCCTGCAGCTGCCCCGCACCGGGACCGCCGCCGGCACGCTGTCGTTCGTAGAGCGCAATCAGATCGGGATCCAAGGCCGCAGTGAGTTCGTCGCGCCGCGATGAGTGAAGGCTGCGGTCGTGGTCGATCTCGGCGAGCGCACCGTCAAGCGCCTGCTGAGCAGCGGCCAGGTCAGCTTGCAGCGCCTCGATCGCGGCCGTCTCGGCGCTCTGTTGCGCTTGCAGCTGCTCGCGGTGCTCCATCACCTCTAGCAGCGAATCCTCCAGGCTGGACTGGCGGCGTTGCAGAGTCTCCAACTCGTGCTGCAGATCAGACAATTGCTTGGCGTCTGCCACCGATTGCAGCAGCGAACGGTCCCGGTCCTCGCGCTGGCGCACCGCGTCGATCTCTGATTCGAAGCGCGATATCTGAGCGTCAAGGTCTTCCAACGCAATTTTCAGGGCTCCCAGCCGGTCATTGGCCGCCACCTGATCGGTTTGCATTCGCTCGCAGTCTTGGCGCTCGGGCAGTTTGCTGGCGCGGTGTGCCAGCCTGGACAACTCGGCATCGAGCTGCATAACTTCGAGCAGCGAGCGCTGTTGCGCGACTGCGGCTTTCATGACGGTCCACTCCCCGTGTCGTTGTCGACGTTCCACGGATCGGTTCGGATAGGGCACACACGCACCGACAGGGCATCGCCGAAAGCCGACCGCAGCACACCGGCGGCCTGTTCACACCACGGGTATTCGCTGGCCCAGTGCGCGACATCGATCAGTGCCACCGTGGAAGCGCGGCTGTGTTCATCGGCCGGGTGATGACGCAAGTCAGCTGTGACGTAGGCATCCACACCGGCTCCTGCGACGGTGTCCAGCAGCGAGTCTCCGGCGCCTCCGCATACCGCGACGCGCGACACGGCCATCTCCGGGTCACCTGCGGCGCGCACTCCCCACGATGTTTGTGGCAGACCCGCCCTGACCCGGGAGACGAACGCGCTCAACGACTCTGGCTCTTCCAGGGTGCCGATTCGGCCCAGCCCGACGTCAGTGGGCGGCGGGGCCAACGCAACGATGTCGAATGCCGGCTCCTCGTAGGGGTGCGCGGCGCGCATGGCGGAGAGCACCGCGCGTCGCACCCGCGCGGGTGCGACGACTTCGACCCGGTCCTCGACCACCCGCTCCTCGGCGCCGATGCTGCCGATCGCCGGGGAAGCCCCGTCCTGCGGCAGGAACTGGCCGGTGCCGGTGACGCTCCAACTGCAATGGGAGTAGTCGCCGATTCTGCCGGCACCGGCGGCGAAAACGGCCGTCCGCACCGCCTCCGCGTTCTCCGGCGGCACGAAGATCACCCACTTATCCAGGTCTGCCATTGCGGCGTTGTGCGAAGCGGGATCCAAAACGGCGTCGACGGTCAGCCCGAGCGCGTGCGCCAACGCGTCAGACACGCCCGGCGATGCCGAGTCGGCATTGGTGTGCGCAGTGAACAGGGAACGGCTGGAACGAATCAGGCGATGGACCAACGCACCCTTTGCGGTGCTGGCCGCCACCGTGTCCACTCCGCGCAACAGCAGCGGATGGTGGGCCAGCAGCAGACCACCATCGGGAACTTCGTCGATCACCGCCGCGGTGGCGTCCACCGCGATGGTCACCGAGCTGACCGCATCGGCAGGGTCGCCGCAGACCAGGCCGACCGAGTCCCACGACTGGGCAAGCTGGGGCGGGTAGGCCTTGTCGAGCACATCGATGACACCGGCCAGCCGCACGGTCATCGGAGCACCCCGCTCGCCGCGATGTCGGCGATCGCCTCGGCCAACGCCGGCCATTCCGGGCGTACCGCGGCGCGCAGATATCGGCCGTCCAAGCCGGTGAATGTGTCGCATCGCCGAACCGCAATTCCCTTGGTGTGCAGATGCTTTCGGATCAACTCGGCTTCCCCTGGGTCACAGCCGACGGTGAACAAGACGAACGGCGCGCTGCCATCGACAGGGTCGACACCGGCCGATCGCAGACCGGACACCATGTCGCTGCGCAGTGCCGCTAGCCGCCCTGCGTCTGCCTCGGCCTCTGCCACGGCGTCGGGTGCACAACAGGCGGCGATGGCCGTCAGCTGCAGTGTGCCCACCGGCCAGTGCGTGCGCTGAGCGGTCAACCGAGCCAACACTTCGGGCGCACCCAGCGCGTAGCCCACCCGCAGGCCGGCCAGCGACCACGTCTTGGTCAGGCTGCGCAGGATCAGCACGTCGGGCAGCGGCTCATCGGCCAGCGATTCCGGTTCGCCGGGAACCGAATCGGCGAACGCCTCGTCGACCACCAGGATTCGGCCGGGTCGGCGCAACGCAAGGATCTGGTCACGGGCGTGCAAGACCGCGGTCGGGTTGGTGGGGTTGCCCACCACGACGAGATCGGCTTCGTCGGGCACTCGTGCGCCAGCCAGGCCGAACGGCGGGTCAAGCACGACGTGCCGCACGCGGACCCCGGCCGCCCGCAGGGCAATATCCGGTTCAGTGAATGATGGCGCGATCACCGCCGCCAGTGTCGGGCGCAAGTTGGCAAGCAATGCGAATCCTTCGGCGGCCCCTGCCAACAGTGCGACCTCATTGCGGGCACGGTTGTGACGGGCGGCGACGGCCTGGATCGCGGCGCGCTCGTCCTCGCCGCTCGGGTAGCACGCCAGGTCGGGCAACCGTGCGGCCAGCCGCGCTATCAGCCATTGCGGCGGGTGTGCGTGACGGACATTGACAGCGAAATCCAGCATGCCGGGTTCGGCGGCCTTATCGCCGTGGTAGCGCGCCGCCGCGAGCGGAATCGACGCACTCGGATCCAGACTCGCCACATCTGAAACACTAACGGCCCCGCGGCGAGGCCAGGTACAGGGACACCGTCAACAGCAGGTGGCGCCATCTTGGACAATAGGGATGTGACAGGCACGGTCTCAGCAGCTCAGCCAGAGCTGGTGATCTTCGATCTCGACGGCACGCTGACCGACTCCGCGGACGGCATTGTGTCCAGCTTTCGCCACGCGCTCGGCCAGATCGGCGTTGACGTGCCCGAGGGCGACCTGACCAGCCGGATCGTCGGCCCGCCGATGCACCACACGCTGTCCGCGATGGGGCTGGGCCAGCACACCGAAGCCGCAATCGCGGCCTACCGCGCCGACTACACCTCCCGCGGATGGGCGATGAACAGCCTCTTCGACGGCATCGCGCCCTTGCTGGCCGACCTGCGGACAGCCGGCGTCCGGCTGGCCGTCGCCACCTCGAAGGCGGAGCCCACTGCACGGCGCATCCTGGCCCATTTCGGGCTCGACGAGCACTTTGAGGTCGTCGCCGGAGCCAGCCTCGACGGCACCCGCGCGACTAAGGCCGACGTGCTCGCGCACGCATTGGCACAACTGCAGCCGCTCCCGGAACGCGTGCTCATGGTCGGCGACCGCCTGCACGACGTCGAAGGCGCGGCCGCACACGGCATCGACGCCGTGGTTGTCGGTTGGGGTTACGGCCAAGACGACTTCACCGAAGCCGCGGTGACCAGCGGGACCAGCGTTACTTCGCATGTCACGACGATCGCCGAGCTGCGGAGGGCGTTGGGTGTCTGAGTCTGAGCGCAGGCTACACATCACGTTCGTGTGCACCGGCAACATCTGCCGGTCGCCGATGGCCGAGAAGATGTTCGCCCACCAGATCTGCCAACGCGGTCTGCACGACACCGTGCGGGTGACCAGTGCGGGAACCGCCGGCTGGCACATCGGCAAGGCCGCCGACGAGCGGGCCAACCGCGTGCTGCGTGCGCATGGCTATCCCACCGACCACAGCGCCACGCAGATCGACATCGAACACCTCGAAGCCGACCTGGTGGTCGCGCTGGCCCGCAACCACGTCTGGCTACTCCAGCAACTGGGCGTCGCGACCGACCGGATCCGGATGCTGCGATCCTTCGACCCTCGGTCCGGCGCTTATGTTCTCGACGTCGACGACCCTTATTACGGCGACCACGACGACTTCGAGGCGGTCTTCGACGCCATCGAAGCTTCCCTGCCCGGCCTGCACACCTGGGTCGACGAGCGCCTTGCCCGGGACGGACTCGGCTGATGCGTCGGCTGGCCTTTTTGCTGCGACCGGGCTGGGTGGCGCTGGCGGTGGTGGTGATCGCGTTCACCTACCTGTGTTTCAGTGTGCTCGCGCCCTGGCAGCTGGGAAAGAACACCAAGACGTCGCGCGAGAACAACCAGATCGCACAATCCCTGACGACCGCGCCGGTGCCGCTGAAAACCCTGTTGCCTGCCCAAGACTCGTCGGCCCCCGACGCGCAGTGGCGCAGAGTGACGGCGACGGGACACTACCTGCCCGATAAACAGCTGCTGGTCCGGTTGCGGGTTGCCGACGGTGACCCGGCGCTCGAGGTGCTGCTGCCTTTCGTCGTCGACGGCGGCCCGACCGTGTTGGTCGACCGCGGCTACGTACGCCCCGAGCAGGGCTCGCCGGTGCCGCCGATCCCCCCGCCGCCCCGCCAGACGGTGACCATCACCGCCCGCCTGCGCGATTCTGAACCGCCGGTGCTGGACAAGGAGTCCTTCACCAGTGGCGGTGTGCGACAGGTGTATTCGATAGACATCCGCCAGATAGCGGCACTGACCGGGGTGCCGTTGGCAGGGTCATACCTGCAGTTGGTCGACAACCAGCCCGGCGGGCTCGGCGTGATCGGGGTACCTCACCTCGATGCAGGACCGTTCCTGTCCTACGGCATCCAGTGGATCACCTTCGGCGTCTTCGCGCCGATTCTGCTCGGCTATTTCGTATACGCCGAAGTCCGGGCCCGCCGCGCTGAAAAAGCGGCGGCCCGCGCCGTTGCCGGGGAAAGCCCCGCCGCATCAACGACGCTCACGCAGCCCACTAAGCCGGTGACTGTCGAGGAGAAGCTCGCCGACCGCTACGGACGGCGGCGCTAAGCGCGACCAGTACGGCCGTTGCCGCCTGCACCGTCTGGGAGAGCAGCACCGCACGGCGCAGGTCGGCAGCCGATGGGGGCGGCCCGTCGCCGAGCACCGGCCGGATCTGCAGCTCGTAATGGTATTGAGTTGGCCCGCCCAGTCGCACGCCCAGCGCACCGGCGAAGGCCGCCTCGACGATGCCCGCGTTGGGGCTGGGATGCCGGTCGGCGTCGCGGCGCCAGGCACGTATGGCGCCGGACGGCGAGGCCCCGACGATCGGCGCGCACACCGCCACCAACGCTGCGGTCACCCGCGCGGCGACATAGTTGGCAGCATCGTCCAAACATGCTGCGGCCCATCCGAACCGGGCATAGCGGGCCGAGCGGTGACCGATCATCGAGTCGAGCGTGTTCACCGCACGGTATCCGAGTACTGCGGGCACGCCGCCCGCGGCCGCCCACAGTAGCGGCGCGACGTGTGCGTCAGAGGTGTTCTCGGCTACCGACTCCACCGTGGCCCGGGTCAGTCCCGCGGCGTCGAGCCGCGCCGGATCCCGGCCGCACAGCGACGGCAACAGCCGTCTGGCGCTCTCGACGTCGTCGCGGGCCAGCAGGTCGGCCATCGCCAGGCCGGTGCGCACCAAGGTGGTTCCGCCCAGCGCCGTCCAGGTGGCTGCCGCGGTCGCAGCGACGGACCACAGCGGAGCCCGGCGGCCTGCCTGGCGCTGCACCGCGCCACCAAGCAGGCTCACCGCGCCGACGAATACACCGACGTGGACGGCGCCAGCGATCCGGTTGTCGCGGTAGGTGAGCCGCTCTGCCGCGGAGGCCGCAGCACCGAATCCGGCGACCGGGTGAGCCGCCCGCGGGTCGCCCAGCAGAAGGTCGGCCAGGTAGCCGGCCAGCACACCGACGACCCGGCTGTGCCGCGTCGCCCCAAACACTCCGGCAGCGTCTCACACGTGGTCTACTCGGTTGATGGCGCCTTCGGGTGAGCTTTCTGGTGGGCAGGGGCCGCAATGAAGCGGCACGCTAGCCGGGTCGCCGATCTGCTGAACCCCGCCGCACTGTTGTTGCCCGCCGCGAACGTGATCATGCAACTGTCGCTACCAGGTGTCGGCTACGGAGTGCTGGAAAGCCCGGTCGACAGCGGCAACGTGTACAAGCATCCGTTCAAACGGGCGCGTACCACCGGTACATATTTGGCCGTCGCGACCACCGGCACCGAATCGGACCGCGAACTGATCCGCGCTGCCGTCGACACCGCTCACCGGCAGGTACGGTCGACGCCGTCGAGCCCGGTGTCCTACAACGCATTCGATCCTGCGCTGCAGCTGTGGGTGGCCGCCTGCCTGTACCGCTATTTCGTCGACCAGCACGAGTTTTTGTACGGCCCACTGGACGAGGCCACCGCGGACGCGGTGTACCAAGACGCCAAGCGGCTAGGAACAACCCTCCAGGTGCGCGAGGGCATGTGGCCACCAGACCGGGTCGCGTTCGACGACTACTGGAAGCGCTCGCTGGAAGACCTGCACATCGACCCTCCGGTGCGCAAGCATCTTCATGGAGTGGCGACGATGGCGTTTCTGCCTCGGCCGTTGCATGCGCTGGCTGGGCGGTTCAACCTCTTCGCAACTATTGGCTTTTTGGCCCCGGAGTTCCGCTCGATGATGCAGCTGGACTGGGCACAATCCCAGCAGCGTCGGTTCGAGTGGCTGCTGGCCGCGCTGCGGCTGGCCGACCGGCTCATTCCGCACCAGGCGTGGATTGTCGGCTACCGTTTTTACCTGTGGGACATGCGGTTTCGTGCCCGGCGCGGTAAACGGATCGTGTAACTGCTAACCGGTTAGGACGACCACCACGATAGCGACCATGCTCAGCACCGCCATCAAAAACCACGGCTGCAGAAGCAGCGGGAGTTCGCGGGTTTCCTCGGTCTCCGCCGGAAGGGACGTCGTGTGTTCGGGCGTCAGCTGTGAAGTCATATACCAAGCATTGCTAATTAGTCAGCCAAAGTAAATGTGGCGCTCGCCTCATCGACCCGAGTTTGCGACGTAGATCACACTGAACCCAGAAAGGAGCAAACCCATGACGTTCCCCGGACTCACCCACGTCGCGATCACCGTGCGCGACATCAAAATCAGCGGCCCGTGGTATCGGGCGCTGTTCGGCGCCGACCCGGTGCTCGACGAGCACACCGCCGCCGGGTTCCGGCATCAGGCGTGGCTGCTCGACGGCGGCACCGTATTCGGAATCCACCAGCACGAACGTTCCGCCCCCGACGAGCGATTCAGCGAGTTCCGGGTGGGCCTCGACCACGTCGGGTTCGACTGTGCCAACCGTGCCGAGCTGGAGACGTGGATGGCCCGACTCAACGAGCTCCACGTACAGCACGGCGGGATCGTGGACGCGCCCTACGGCTCGGGATTGAGCTTTCGCGACCCCGACGGCATTCCGCTCGAGTTCTTCGCGCCGCCGGGCTGACTGACTACAAGAGACGTGCCACATTCACGTCGCGGTGTGACAGCATGACAACGTGAGCGCGCGCCAAATCGTGCATTTCCTGGCCGCCGCGGCGTTAGTGACCAGCTGGGTGGCGCTGCTGAGCGCACCAATTAACATCGCACCCGCGTCCGCTGCTTCATGCCCCGACGTCGAGGTGACGTTCGCCCGCGCCACCACCGAACCGCCCGGTGTCGGCGTGGTAGGACAAGAATTTATCGATGCCCTGCGCTCACAAGTTGGTGGTCGGTCCGTCGGGGTTTACCCGGTCAACTACCCCGCGTCGGACGATTTCGCGCCATCTGCCAACGCCGGCGCCAGTGATGCCAGTGCTCACGTCGAGTCCATGGCCGCGAACTGTCCCAACACCAAGCTGGTGCTCGGTGGATATTCCCAAGGCGCGATCGTGACCGATCTGATCACCATCGCCCAATTCCCGGTTGCCGGCTTTGTCCCGGCGACGGTGCCGGAGGACGTGGCCAATCACGTTGCTGCGCTCGCCCTCTTCGGGAATCCGTCGGACAGATATCTGGGCGCGCCGGTAAGCACGGTCAGCCCGTGGTACGGGCCAAAGGCCATTGACCTGTGTGCGCCCGGCGATCCGATCTGCACTCCAGGCGCACCCCTGACGGTGCCGACCCACGACGAGATGTTTTCCTCGGCGCACCTTTCTTATGCGCATTCCGGAATGCCAGGTCAGGCGGCAACTTTCGTCGCAAGTCACCTGTAAGCCGGGCTGCTCATGCGCGCGGTCGTCATCACCAAGCACGGAGCCCCGTCGGTGCTCAAAGTCCAGGACCGACCCGATCCCCCGCCCCCCGCGGCCGGCCAGGTACGTATCGGGGTGCGCGCGGCCGGAGTGAACTTCGCTGACCACCTCGCTCGCGTCGGCCTGTATCCCGATGCGCCGAAGGTGCCAAGCGTGGTCGGCTACGAGGTGGCCGGCACGATCGAGGCCGTTGGCGACGGCGTCGATCCGGCGCGGGTGGGTGAGCGGGTCCTGGCCGGGACCCGTTTTGGCGGGTACGCCGAGCTTGTCAACGCGTCAGCGGAAGACACTGTCCCGCTTCCGGAGTCGATGAGCTTCGAGCAGGGCGCCGCGATCCCGGTCAACTATGCGACGGCGTGGGCGGCGCTGCACGGCTACGGCTCGCTGCAAGCCGGTGAGCACGTTCTGGTGCACGCCGCGGCCGGTGGCGTCGGCATCGCGGCGATCCAGCTGGCCAAGGCCGCGGGCGCGGTCGTGCACGGCACCGCGTCGCCGGGCAAGCACAGCCAGCTCACGGCGCTGGGCATCGACCGTGCCATCGACTACCGCCGCGACCGCTGGTGGAAGGGCCTGGGGCCCTACGACATCGTGCTGGATCCGCTGGGCGGCACGTCGTTGCGGCGATCGTTCGACTTGTTGCGGCCGGGCGGGCGGCTGGTGGCCTACGGCCTCTCGTCATTGCAACAAGGCGAAAAGCGGTCGCTTCGCCGGGCAGCACCACAGGTGCTGGCGATGCTGCGCGGGTTCAGTCTGATGACGCAGATGAACGAATCCAAGACCGTCATCGGCCTCAACATGCTGCGGCTGTGGGACGACCGCGGCACGCTCGAGCCTTGGATAGCACCATTGTCGGCAGCGTTGTCGGACGGCACCGCGGCTCCGGTGGTTCATGCCGCCGTGCCGTTCGCCGACGCACCGGAAGCACACCGGATCCTGGCCGCTCGGGAGAACGTCGGCAAGGTTGTCCTGGTGCCTTGATCTGATTGGTGGGCGCGGACGGTATCGAACCGCCGACCGCTGGTGTGTAAAACCAGAGCTCTACCACTGAGCTACGCGCCCGTGCCGCGCCAAGATACCGCCCGCACCGCCACGCGCCCAAAACGCAGGGAACGGTTCAGCCCGTCAGCTGGGCGAGAGCGTCGGTCCAAAGCTGTCGGTCGCGGATTTCACCGGGCTGTTTCATCTCGGCGAACCGGATCATCCCGGACCGGTCCACCACGAAAGTGCCGCGGTTGGAGAATCCGGCGTCGTCATTGAACACCCCGTACGCCTGGCTGACGGCGCCGTGCGGCCAGAAATCCGAGAGGACCGGAAACAGGAATCCGCTTTCGGCAGCCCACACCTTGTGGGTCGGCGGCGGCCCCACCGAGATGGCCAGCGTTGCACGGTCATCGTTCTCGAAGTCGGGCAGATGATCACGCAGCTGATCGAGCTCGCCTTGACAGATTCCGGTGAACGCCAGCGGGAAGAACACCAACAGCACGTTTTTCGCGCCGCGGTAATCGGACAGGGTGACCGGCTGCCGGTTCTGATCGTGGAGTGTGAAGTCCGGTGCGGTAGAACCGACCGCCAGCATCAGCGGCGCCCGGCCCGCGACTTCGGCTGCACCAACCGGCTGGCGCTCCAGTCGCCAAGGTTCACCGACGAGGTCGGCATCAGTCCGGCGGTGGGCGCTGACTCCGCGATCTCAGCAGGCAGCACGTGGCCGGGCCGGCCGGTCTTGGGCGTCAGCACCCAGATCACACCGTCGTCGGCCAGCGGCGCGATCGCATCCATCAAGGTGTCCACCAGGTCGCCGTCGCCGTCGCGCCACCAGAGCAATACGACGTCGATCACCTCGTCGCTGTCTTCGTCGAGCAACTCGCCACCGCACGCATCCTCCACGTCGGCGCGGATATCGTCGTCGGTGTCCTCGTCCCAACCCCACTCCTGGACAACCTGCCCTGGTTGGATGCCCAGTTTGCGGGCGTTGCTCGGGGCGTCATCCGCCGCCACCACGGTGGGACCTCCTTGTCGGATCCAAGCCGGGTCAGTTGCCAGGCTCTCGAGCGTCAACATGCCGTGCGATGGCACTTATCGTCGCACAGCACGCGGTGTTACACATCTGCCGACTCATCACGACGCCAGGCACAGTTTGACGACTTTGGTCTTGGTGTCGTTGAGCTGATTGACGCGCTGGTTGAAATCTCCGGTCGCCGCGTGCGTGCGAATGGCGTCCGCCACCTGGCGGGCCGCGTCGCTGTAGGCAGTGAGCTGCTCGCGCAGGTCTTGCGATAGCGGACCACTGACGCTGCCGGCGACAACGTCGGCGCTGTGGTTGAGCGCATCGATGGCAGGCCCTTCGGCGGACCTGGTGTCGCCGCCCGCGTTGTACGCCGCGACAAAGTCGTTCACCTTGTCGACGGCGTCTTTACTGCTGGTGGCAAATGATTCACACGCGCTGACGATGGCCCGTGTGGTCAATGACCGCTGACGCTGCGTCTCCCGGATACTCGACGTCGCCGCCGACTCCGAGATCGATAAGGACACCGAGGCCCGGTAGGCGGGGGCCATTGCTGTGTCGACGGTCGGCGTGCCCTCCGTGACAGTGGTACACCCGACGATGGCGATCAGAATCGTCGCGGTGCAGCCGATTGCCCGTGCCCCGATACGACGCCGCCGGGCCGACGCGTCAGGCAGCTTTCCTGCAGATCCGGGCTGCATGCCGGCACGCCATCCGATCAGCACAGTCGTGACGTTACCGGGTCGTTGATTACTGTCTCGTGCCAGCTTCGACGGGGACTACGCGGCGAGAAGGACAGTGCGGCACGATAGGAGTGGCCCGACCGGGCCCCCAACCGACAGAGCACCGACGCAGGACCGAGGACCTCAATCGGCGACGGCGGGATCAGCCACAAGCGGATGAGCCGTCAAACAAGGAGTCAAACAAGGAGTGGTGAGTTGACTACCGAATTCGTCCGCCACGATCTGGCGAAAAACCCAAGCAGCGCAAGCGAACCCGACCGTGTTCGGGTGATCCGCGAGGGTGTGGCGTCCTACCTGCCCGACATCGACCCCGAGGAGACCTCGGAGTGGCTGGAGTCCTTCGATGAGCTGCTGGAGCGATCTGGGCCGGCCAGGGCCCGCTACCTCATGCTGCGACTGCTGGAACGCGCGGGCGAACAGCGGGTCTCCATTCCGGCACTGACGTCCACCGACTACGTCAACACCATCCCCACCGAGATGGAACCGTGGTTCCCAGGCGATGAGGACGTCGAACGTCGCTACCGGGCATGGATCAGGTGGAATGCCGCCATCATGGTGCACCGCGCCCAACGGCCGGGTGTGGGTGTCGGCGGCCACATCTCGACCTATGCGTCGTCGGCGGCGCTCTACGAGGTCGGTTTCAACCACTTCTTCCGCGGCAAATCGCACCCCGGCGGCGGGGATCACGTGTTCATCCAGGGTCACGCGTCGCCCGGTATCTACGCCCGCGCCTTCTTGGAAGGGCGACTCAACGAAGAGCAACTTGACGGCTTCCGTCAGGAGCACAGCCACCCCGGGGGCGGGTTGCCTTCCTACCCGCACCCCCGGCTGATGCCCGACTTCTGGGAATTCCCCACCGTGTCGATGGGTCTTGGCCCGCTGAACGCCATCTACCAAGCCCGGTTCAACCACTATCTGCATGACCGCGGTATCAAGGACACCTCCGACCAGCACGTGTGGTGCTTTTTGGGTGATGGTGAGATGGACGAGCCGGAAAGCCGCGGGCTGGCGCACGTTGGCGCGCTGGAAGGCCTGGACAACCTGACCTTCGTGATCAACTGCAATCTGCAGCGCCTCGACGGCCCGGTGCGCGGCAACGGCAAGATCATCCAGGAACTGGAGTCGTTCTTCCGGGGAGCCGGCTGGAACGTCATCAAGGTGGTGTGGGGGCGCGAATGGGACGCCCTGCTGCACGCCGACCGCGACGGCGCGTTGGTGAACCTAATGAACACCACTCCCGACGGTGATTACCAGACCTATAAGGCCAACGACGGCGGCTACGTGCGGGATCACTTCTTCGGGCGTGACCCACGCACCAAGGCGCTCGTCGAGAACATGAGCGACCAAGAGATCTGGAACCTCAAGCGAGGCGGCCACGACTACCGCAAGGTATATGCCGCCTACCGTGCCGCCGTCGACCACAAAGGGCAGCCGACGCTAATCCTGGCCAAGACCATTAAGGGCTACTCGCTGGGCGCGCACTTCCAGGGGCGCAACGCCACCCATCAGATGAAAAAGCTTGCGCTGGAAGACCTCAAGTATTTCCGGGACTCGATGCGGATTCCGATCAGCGACGCCCAGCTGGAAGCCGATCCCTACCTGCCGCCGTACTACCACCCCGGCTCCGACGCCCCCGAGATCCGCTACCTGCTCGACCGGCGCCGCACCCTCGGCGGCTTCGTTCCCGAGCGCCGCACCAAGACCAAGGCGCTGACGCTGCCCGGTCGCGACACCTACAAGTCGCTGAAGAAGGGATCCGGAAGCCAAGAAGTCGCCACCACCATGGCGACCGTGCGCACATTCAAAGAAGTGTTGCGGGACAAAGAGGTTGGCCCACGGATCGTGCCGATCATTCCCGACGAGGCTCGAACCTTCGGAATGGACTCCTGGTTCCCGTCGCTGAAGATCTACAACCGCAACGGCCAGCTCTACACGGCCGTCGACGCCGAACTGATGCTGGCCTACAAGGAAAGCGAAGTCGGGCAGATCCTGCACGAGGGCATCAACGAAGCCGGGTCGGTAGGCTCATTCATCGCGGCCGGCACGTCATATGCGACACACAACGAGCCGATGATCCCGATCTACATCTTCTATTCGATGTTCGGGTTCCAACGCACCGGTGATGGCCTGTGGGCTGCCGCTGACCAGATGGCCCGCGGGTTCCTGCTGGGCGCCACCGCCGGACGGACCACGCTCACCGGCGAGGGCCTGCAGCACGCCGACGGCCAATCACTGGCGCTGGCCAATACGAATCCGGCAGTGGTGGCCTATGACCCCGCCTTCGCTTACGAGATCGCCTACATCATCGAAAGCGGGCTGGCCCGGATGTTCGGGGAAAACCCGGAGAACGTCTTCTTCTACATCACTATCTACAACGAGCCGTATGTGCAACCGCCGGAGCCGGAGAATTTCGACCCCGAAGGCGTGCTGCGGGGCATCTACCGGTATCGGGCCGCCGCGGAAAGCCGCACCAACACCGCCCACATCCTGGCTTCCGGGGTGGCGATGCCCTCAGCGCTAAAAGCCGCCGAGATGCTAGCCGCCGAATGGGATGTCGCCGCCGATGTCTGGTCGGTAACCAGTTGGAGCGAGCTGAACCGCGACGGCGTCGCGATGGAAAAGGAGAGGCTGCGGCACCCGGACCGTGCGGCGGGTCAGGCCTACGTCACCCAGACACTTTCGGAGTGCTCTGGTCCAATCATCGCCGTGTCGGACTGGATGCGCGCGGTCCCCGAACAGATCCGGCCCTGGGTTCCGGGTACCTACGTCACGCTGGGCACCGACGGGTTCGGCTTTTCCGACACCCGACCGGCCGCGCGCCGCTACTTCAACACCGACGCCGAATCTCAGGTCGTCGCCGTTTTGGAGGCGCTGGCACGCGACGGCCAGATCGACTCGTCGGTACCCACCGCGGCGGCACGCCAGTACCGGATCGATGACGTGCAGGCAGCGCCGGAGCAGACGTCCGACCCCGGCCCCGGCGCATAACGGCCCGTCGAGTGTGCGGCCAGCCGCACACTCGCGCCGCGCCCGTCGATGCACATCCAGCGCGTCTTTGGCGGAACCATCCAGAAAAATGGCGTAGCTTTTAGGCGTGACTGACAATCAATCTGCGCTGCCGCGATCGACGCTTGAGCTGCTGGACAGCGTTCCGGAGTCACTGCTGCGGCGGTTGAAGCAGTATTCCGGTCGGTTTTCCACCGAGGCGGTGACGGCAATGCACGATCGGCTGCCGTTCTTCGCCGAGTTGGAAGCCTCCCAGCGGGCCAGCGTGGCCCTGGTGGTGCAGACCGCCGTCGTTAACTTCGTGGAGTGGATGAACAACCCGGACAGCAATGTCAACTACACCGCGCGGGCATTCGAACTGATGCCCCAGGATCTGACCCGACGGATGCCATTGCGCCACTCGGTGGACATGGTGCGGGTGACCATGGAGTTCTTCGAAGAGGTTGCCCCCTTGCTGGCCCGCTCCGAAGAACAATTGACCGCACTGATGGTGGGCATTCTCAAGTACAGCCGCGACCTGGCCTTTAGTGCCGCCACCGCCTACGCCGACGCCGCCGAGGCGCGTGGCAGCTGGGACAGCCGAATGGAGGCCAGCGTGGTGGACGCGGTGGTGCGAGGCGACACCGGCCCCGAGCTGTTGTCCCGCGCGGCCGCACTGAACTGGGACACCACCGCTCCGGCGACGGTGGTGGTGGGAACTCCGGGGCCGGGCCGGGAAAGCGTTGATAGTCAAAAGCCAGCCAAGAGGTCCGGGACATCGCGGCCCGCCATGGCCGTGCCGCGCTCACCGACGTGCACGGCACTTACCTGGTGGCGATCGTGTCCGGCCAGTTGACACCGACCGAGAAGGTACTCGGCGATCTGCTGGACGCGTTCTCCGATGGTCCAGTGGTGATCGGGCCGACGGCGCCGATGCTGACCGCGGCCTATCACAGCGCCAGTGAGGCCATCTCCGGGATGAATGCCGTGGCCGGCTGGCGGGGCGCGCCGCGGCCGGTGCTGGCGCGTGAACTGCTGCCCGAGCGGGCTCTGATGGGCGATGCGTCAGCCATCGCCGCCTTGCACACCGACGTGATGCGGCCACTTGGCGACGCGGGTCCGACACTTACCGAGACGCTGGACGCGTACCTCGATTGCGGCGGCGCTATCGAAGCCTGCGCCCGCAAGTTGTTCGTTCATCCAAACACCGTGCGCTACCGACTCCGCCGTATCGCTGACTTCACCGGCCGCGATCCGACCCAGCCGCGCGACGCCTATGTGCTTCGGGTGGCCGCCACCGTTGGTCACCTCGCTTATCAGGCGCAGCAGTCCAGCGTTACCAGCGACATCGTGACGCCCGTCACGCCGCCCGTCGAAAAGGACCTGGTCGCACCCTCGGGCACAATGCGCACCGGGTGACAGATTGCGGCCCGATATCGATCAAGTCGCATCCCGTGCTGTTTTGTGGGGTTTCCACAAAAACCTAAGACAAGGTTCATAATCTGATACACCGCGGAAATCCCTCTTCACAGTGTTCTCTTAAAGACGTGATTGCGTTGCTTGCCCCCGGACAGGGATCGCAGACCCCCGGAATGCTTACGCCGTGGCTGGAGCTGCCCGGCGCCGCGGACCAGCTGGCGTCGTGGTCGACGGCCAGCGGCCTCGACCTCACCCAATTGGGCACCACCGCTTCGGCTGAGGAGATCACCGATACCGCTGTGACCCAGCCACTGGTGGTCGCGGCCACCCTGCTTGCCCACCAGGAGCTGACCCGCCGCGGCGTTCTCGCCGACGCCGGCACAAACGTCGTCGCGGCCGGCCACTCGGTTGGTGAAATCGCCGCCTATGCCATTGCCGGTGTGATTTCCGCTGATGACGCCGTCGCGTTGGCTGCAACCCGCGGTGCTGAGATGGCCAAGGCCTGCGCCAACGAGCCGACCGGGATGTCCGCCGTTCTCGGCGGTGACGAGACCGAAGTGCTCGCCCGCCTCGAGGCACTCGACCTGATCGCCGCCAACCGCAATGCCGCCGGTCAGATCGTCGCAGCCGGTCGGCTGAGCGCGCTGGACAAGCTCGCCGAAGACCCACCGGCCAAGGCCCGGGTGCGTGCGCTGGACGTCGCTGGAGCCTTCCACACCGAATTCATGGCGTCCGCGCTCGACGGCTACGCCGCAGCCGTGCAGAACGTCGCGACCGCGGAGCCGACCGCTGTTCTGTTGTCCAACCGCGACGGCAAACCGGTATCGTCGGCTAGCGATGCGAGAGAAAAGCTCGTCGCACAGTTGACTCGCCCAGTGCGTTGGGATTTGTGCACCGAGACCTTGCGTCAGCAGAATGTCACGGCGCTCGTCGAGTTCCCACCCGCCGGCACTCTTACCGCCATCGCCAAGCGTGAACTTCGCGGGACACCGACGCACGCCGTCAAGACCCCCGCAGACCTGGACAGTTTGACAGCGCTGTAAACCCCCGGGTGCCACCCAACCCGGTGCCACCCAAGGCAAAGCCAAACTCGTCTGCCCGTACAACCGCATATAGCACATCAAATCAGCAGTACAACAACACATTACGAAGGGAAACCAACGTGGCCGTCAGCCAGGAAGAAATCATCGCCGGGATCGCTGAGATCATCGAAGAGGTCACCGGTATCGAGCCCTCGGAGATCACCCCGGAGAAGTCGTTCGTCGACGACCTGGACATCGACTCGTTGTCGATGGTGGAGATCGCGGTGCAGACCGAGGACAAGTACGGCGTCAAGATCCCCGACGAGGACCTCGCAGGGTTGCGCACCGTCGGTGACGTCGTCAACTACATCCAGAAGCTCGAGGAAGAGAACCCCGAGGCCGCTCAGGCGCTGCGCGCCAAGCTGGAGTCCGAGAACCCCGACGCGGTCGCCAGCGTCAAATCCAGGATAGAAGCCGACCACCAGTGACCAGACCTTCCACTGCTAACGGCGGTTTCCCCAACGTTGTGGTAACCGCCGTCACGGCGACGACCTCGATCGCGCCGGACATCGAGAGCACGTGGAAGGGTTTGCTGGCCGGGGAGAGCGGCATCCGCGTGCTCGAAGACGAATTCGTCACCAAGTGGGACCTGCCCGTCAAGATCGGTGGGCACCTCAAGGAGTCTATCGACGAGCACATGAGTCGACTGGACTTGCGCCGAATGTCCTATGTCCAGCGGCTTGCCAAGCTGCTCAGCGGTCAGCTCTGGGAGGACGCAGGTAGCCCCGAAGTCGACCCCGACCGGTTCGCCGTCGTTGTCGGCACGGGTCTTGGCGGTGCCGAGCGGATTGTCGAGAGCTACGACCTGATGAACGAGGGCGGCCCCCGCAAGGTGTCGCCCCTGGCCGTGCAGATGATCATGCCCAACGGCGCCGCGGCGACGGTGGGGCTGCAGCTCGGGGCTCGCGCCGGAGTCATGACCCCGGTGTCGGCCTGTTCGTCTGGCTCGGAGGCCATCGCACACGCGTGGCGGCAAATCGTCATGGGCGATGCGGACATCGCCGTGTGCGGCGGTGTCGAGGGCCCCATTGAGGCCCTGCCCATTGCGGCGTTCTCGATGATGCGGGCCATGTCGACCCGCAACGACGACCCCGAAGGGGCGTCGCGTCCGTTCGATAAGGACCGTGACGGCTTCGTGTTCGGCGAGGCCGGTGCACTGATGGTCATCGAGACCGAGGAACATGCCAAGGACCGCGGAGCCAAACCGCTGGCCCGGTTGATGGGTGCCGGCATCACGTCGGACGCCTTCCACATGGTGGCGCCGGCGCCGGACGGTGTTCGGGCCGGGCGGGCGATGACGCGCTCGCTGGAGCTTGCGGGCTTGTCCCCCAAGGACATTGATCACGTCAACGCGCACGCGACCGCCACACCGATCGGTGACACCGCAGAAGCTAACGCGCTGCGGGAGGCCGGTTGCCAGCACGCCGCGGTCTATGCACCAAAGTCGGCGCTGGGCCACTCGATCGGGGCGGTGGGTTCCCTGGAATCGGTGCTGACGGTGCTCACGCTGCGAGATGGCGTGATACCGCCGACACTTAACTATCACACACCAGATCCCGAGATCGACCTCGACGTCGTCGCGGGCGAGCCACGTTATGGCGACTACCAGTACGCCATAAACAACTCGTTCGGATTCGGCGGGCACAACGTCGCGCTGGTCTTCGGACGGTACTGAACCGGACGTCCGGCGACGATGCGGGCCGCAACGGCCCGAGGAGGAGCGGGACAAGCAGGAAAGGAATGTTCGCGAGAGCCATGTCAACATCGTCATCGTTGGCTACGGGGAACGGTTTCCCCAACATCGTCGTCACCGGCATCGCCTTGACGACCGCCCTCGCAACTGATGCGGAGACCACCTGGAAGTTGCTGCTGGACGGGCAAAGTGGGATTCGTACGCTCGACGACCCTTTCGTCGAGGAGTACAACCTGCCGGTCCGCATCGGTGGGCATCTGCTCGAGGAGTTCGACAGCCAGTTGGACCGCGTCGAGAACCGCCGGATGGGTTATCTGCAGAAGATGGCCACGGTGCTGAACCGGCGAGTGTGGGAAAACGCGGGTTCGCCCGAGGTGGATACCAACCGTCTGCTGGTGTCCGTCGGCACCGGCCTGGGTTCCAGCGAAGAGTTGATTTTCGCCTACGACGGCATGCGTGCCCGTGGCATGAAAGCCGTCTCCCCGTTGGCTATTCAGATGTACATGCCCAACGGCGCGGCCGCGGCAATTGGGCTCCAGCGCAAGGCCAAGGCCGGGGTGATGACCGCGGTGTCAGCGTGCGCGTCCGGTTCGGAGGCCATCGCCCATGCCTGGCAACAGATCGCGCTCGGTGAGGCCGATGTTGCGATCTGCGGTGGCGTCGAGACCAGGATCGAGGCGGTGCCCATCGCCGGGTTCGCCCAGATGCGCATCGTGATGTCAACCAACAACGACGACCCGGCCGGTGCGTGCCGCCCGTTCGACAAAGACCGCGACGGCTTTGTGTTCGGCGAGGCCGGCGCGCTGATGGTGATCGAGACCGAGGACCACGCCAAAGCCCGGGGCGCCAATATCTTGGCCAGGATCATGGGGGCCAGCATCACCTCGGACGGGTTCCATATGGTGGCGCCGGACCCCAACGGCGAGCGCGCCGGACATGCGATGACGCGGGCGGTCCAGCTTGCCGGCCTCACCCCGGCCGACATCGACCACGTCAACGCCCATGCCACCGGCACCTCGGTCGGCGACGTGGCCGAAGGCAAAGCCATCAACAATGCCCTCGGCGCGCACGGCGGAAACGCGGCGGTGTACGCACCGAAGTCCGCGCTCGGCCACTCGGTCGGCGCGGTCGGCGCGGTGGAATCGATCTTGACCGTGCTGGCACTGCGCGACCAGGTCGTTCCGCCCACCCTGAACCTGGTGAACCTGGACCCGGAGATAGACCTGGACGTGGTGGCGGGCCAGCCGCGGGCGGGCGACTATCAGTACGCGATCAACAACTCGTTCGGATTCGGCGGGCACAACGTGGCGATCACCTTTGGCCGTTACTAATCGAAGCACGCACTGACACAGGAGAACTGCGATGACGACCCTAGCCCCGGCGGCGGTTGACGAGTCGCTCGATCCGCGCGATCCGCTGCTGCGCCTCAGCAGGTTATTCGACGACGGCACCGTGGAGCTGCTGCACGAGCGCGACCGCTCGGGTGTGTTGGCCGCCGCCGGAACCGTGAACGGCGTGCGCACCGTCGCCTTCTGCACCGACGGCACCGTGATGGGTGGTGCCATGGGGCTGGAGGGCTGCACCCACATCGTCAATGCCTACGACACCGCCATCGAAGAGCAGAGCCCGATCGTGGGCATCTGGCACTCCGGCGGGGCGCGGTTGGCCGAGGGCGTGCGATCGCTGCACGCGGTGGGGCTGGTGTTCGAGGCGATGATCCGAGCCTCCGGCTACATCCCGCAGATCTCGGTGGTGGTCGGCTTCGCCGCCGGCGGCGCGGCCTACGGGCCGGCGTTGACCGATGTCGTCGTGATGGCGCCGGAGGGCAGGGTGTTCGTCACCGGGCCCGACGTCGTGCGCAGCGTCACCGGCGAAGACGTGGACATGGCCGCGCTGGGCGGCCCGGACACCCACCACAAGAAATCCGGAGTGTGCCACATCGTGGCCGACGACGAGTCCGACGCCTACGAGCGGGGTCGCCGGCTGGTCGGATTATTCTGCCAGCAAGGGCATTTCGACCGGGGCAAGGCCGAGGCTGGCGACACCGACATTCACGCGCTGTTGCCCGAGTCGCCGCGTCGGGCCTACGACGTGCATCCCATCGTGACAGCGATCCTCGACGACGACGCGCCGTTTGACGAGTTCCAGGCCAAGTGGGCGCCGTCGATGGTGGTCGGCTTGGGCCGGCTTTCCGGTCGCACAGTGGGTGTGCTGGCCAACAACCCGTTGCGGCTCGGCGGCTGCTTGCACTCCGAAAGTGCCGAGAAGGCAGCGCGTTTTGTGCGGCTCTGCGACGCGTTCGGTATTCCGCTGATCGTGATCGTCGACGTTCCTGGCTACCTGCCGGGTGTCGACCAAGAATGGGGCGGTGTGGTGCGCCGCGGCGCCAAGCTGCTGCACGCATTCGGCGAGGCCACCGTGCCGCGGGTCACCCTGGTGACCCGGAAGACTTACGGCGGGGCCTACATTGCGATGAACTCACGTTCGTTGAACGCCACCAAGGTGTTCGCCTGGCCCGACGCCGAGGTCGCGGTGATGGGCGCCAAGGCGGCCGTCGGCATCCTGCACAAGAAGAAGCTGGCTGCCGCGCCCGACCACGAGCGCGAGGCGCTGCACGACGAGCTGGCCGCCGAACACGAGCGGATCGCCGGCGGCGTGGACAACGCCATCGACATCGGTGTGGTGGACGAGAAGATCGACCCGGCGCACACCCGCAGCAAGCTCACCGAGGCGCTGGCCGAGGCGCCGGCACGGCGCGGACGCCACAAGAACATTCCGCTGTAGGGCACAGCTTCTCGCGCGAGCGTAACGCCACTGCGGTTTATGGTGTGCGAATTCGCAGCACCGTTACGCTCGCGGAAACTGGCACGTCACTTCACGAGGGCTGAGATGAGCGCCCGGCCGATTCTCGACGTGGCGCGGCTGCGCAATCGGTACCAAGCATCGCCGACGGTAGCACTCGCGAAGCCCATGTCGCGTGGCCGATCATCAAGCTTCAGCAGTTTTTCCGCGGTCCGGTGTGCGAAGCGCTCTCTATCCTCGCGGGAAAGCTCGCAGTGGTCGAGGAATTCCATCGCGGCGAAGTTGTCCTGGAATGGATAGTCGACGGAGAACATCAGGTTGTCGAGCCCCAACATCGCTCGGGCACAGTCGAACACCGGAACGTCGAACACTCCGCTGCTGGTGATGCAGACATTTTCTCGCAAGTAATAGCCGACGTTGTTTCGCATCGGCGGGTGTGCCTCGTCCTGGTTGGCAAGCAACCAACCGGCCATCGTCAGTCCGACGTTGAGCCTGGTGAAGCAGAACGGCAGCAGTTCTCCCATGTGCCCGACGATGACCTTCAGTTTCGGATGACGATCGAAGACCCCAGCGCAGATCAACCTGAGTAAATGCGTTCCGGTTTCCACCGGCCAGCCCCAGGTAGGTACCAGCGCGGAGTCGAAAGGCGCGTAGTAGCGATCCACCACCGCCTGCGGCGGGTCAGTGGGATGAATGTAGATGGGAACACCTAATGATTCGGCCCGACCGAGCAGCACGTCGAACGACGGGTCGTCAAGGTAACGCCCGTTGGTGTGCCCGTTGATCAGCGCGCCTTTGAAGCCGAGGTCGCCAACGGCGCGCTCCAGCTCCGTAGCGGCGTGAGCTGGTGACTGGGTCGGCAGCATGGCAAAGGCTGCGAACCGGGAAGGGTGCGCGGCGACCGCCTCTGCCAACCAGTCGTTGACCTCGCGGCTGACCGCGACCGCCAACTCGGCTTGCTCATCGGCGAGCACTTGGACACCGGGCTGGACGTGGGAGAGCACCTGCAGATCGATCCCCGCAGCGTCCATAAGACGGATGCGCTCGGCTCCGACGTCGCTGAGCCGGGCCCGGACGGGCTGGTATTTGCGTTGCAGCGGTTCGGGAAACAGGTCCCACACGCGTGGGTGAAGAAACGCCTCTTCCAACGCCACCACCCGGGATACCGACTTCGTGCTCACGGCGTCGGCCGGGCCTTGGTCGCGCTGACGGCGTGGGTGCGGAAGAACGGCAGTCCCCACCAGGCGCGCCAGCCAAGATCTTGGCGCCGGACGTCGACCATGCCGCATTGCCGAAACCTGTTGGCATAAAGGCGAGTGAATCCGAGATCAGCGATCACGACGTGACCGCCGGGGCGCAGCACGCGCACGGCTTCGTCAATCGCCGACCGCCGCGCGTCGTTGTCCGGCAGATTGTGAATCGCGAGGTTGCTCACGACGACGTCGAAGGACTCCGAAGGAAATTGAAGATTGGTCATATCCTGGGTGTGTAGTTCGACTCGGTCAGCGACACCCTCGGCATCGGCGTTCGCCAGGGCCGCCTGCATGGAGTTGCCGGTCTGGTCGGCCCGCCAGATATCCGCCCCCACAGCAGTTCCGCGCGGTACCATCTTGGCTGCCGTCAACAACACCGCACCACGTCCGCAGCCGAGGTCGAGCACCCTTTCGTCGCCCCGCAGGCCTATCCCGGTCAGCAGGCGTGCCCACACTTCGAACTTTCCTCGCCGACTGAACCGCAGTACGCTGACCCCGGCGGCGACCAACAGGACAGCAGCGACGGCGGCCCCCAGCCCCGACAGCGTTCGTCCGGCTACCAGCCACAGGACAGCCAAAACCGCTGCGGCAAGGCATAACAGCAGATAGCCGGCAAAGACGACCGGCGCAGGAATCAACCGATAGTCCCCGTCAACTCCATACCGCCCCCGCGGGCGTACGATCGCAGTTGCCAGCTCAGTCATCGTGATCGCCTCCGTAGGTTGCCGCCCGGTGGTCGCGGGCCAGTCGTTCAAGAATCGGAAGAGCTTTTGCCGCAGCGCGTTTCACCGTCTCGCTACTCGGTGCATTGGTTGGCTCGAAAGCTCGGCGGATCGTCTGAGCGAGCTGATCGGCCTTCTGTTCCAAGGTCAATTTGATAGCCGGCGGCTGAAACGGTTCCGCCGCAAAGAATCCAAACACCATGGTGGGCAAGGTGTAGTCGAGATCCGTCAGGCGCAGGTCCGGCCGCAGCATGGACTCCGCAGCCAGTACGCCCAGATAATCGCGGTTGACACCCAACTTGCTTTCCTCCAGCCGCTGATGGTGTGCGGCAGCGAGGAAGGTGCCAAGGGTGTCGGCGTCGCGGGTGTAGAGCGCACGCAGCACGGGACGATTCATCGCCTCGACGAACAACCGTCGTAGGTAACGATGCAGCGCAACCTCGGCCGGATCAGCGCGGACTGCGGCAACAATCGCGTCCGCCATCGCCGCCGCCTCGCGCGCGCTGACCGCGTGGAACACCTCCTCGCGGGACCGCCAGTGCAGGTAGATCGTGCCCTTCCCGACACCGGCCCGCCGGGCCAATTCATCGATGGTCACCCGCCGATAGCCCCACGACAGCAGCAAGTCCCGGGCGGTATCCAGAATCCGATCGGCCCTTTCTCGCCGATCGACACCAGAACGTTCCGCCATCATCGGTCCCTTCGATGCGACACCGACGTTACCGTATGACCAAAATACCAATTTGGTCAACAGTCAGCTGAGGCGAATTCGGCGTCCAGGTCAGTCCCGGGCGAGGATGGCCGAAAGCGCTTGATGAAGTTGCTTTTCGGGGTCAGCCGGAAGCTCGTCTGCGCGCCACCCGACGAAGTCGTCTGGACGCACCAACAGAGCCCCGCCGGGTGCGAGTCCGGTGGCTTGCGGCCAGGCGCCGTCGGGATCGACGGCATCGCCGCTGCGCCCGATCTGGTGGACCGCGATCGGGACACCGAGGGCGGCCGACGCCTCCGCGGCGGCCTCGGCCCATGCGCGCGCCGTCCTCGGCTGTCAGCAGGGTGAAGCCGGCCCCGAGCAGGTCGAGCGTGGATACTTGCCGGTCGCCGTGTTGCAGCCACACATGCGGCACCCGGGTACCAGGTTGGCCACGCAATTCGTCCACCAGAGACACGGCATCCGGATCCGCGGGAGCCGGCTGGTCGGCCACCACCGCAGCTGACCGGTACTGGTAGCCGATCAGCAGGGAAAACATCGACGCTTCTTCTTCCGGCGGCAATCCCGGACCCTGGTCGTCCAAGTCGATCAAAGCCACCGTTGGCCCGGTCAGCGACTGATGCGCGGCAAACCGGCCGACGGGGTGCCGCTCGGCGTGGAAAGTGCTCAGCAGCGCCGGATCGGCTGACCCCTTCAAAACTGCGGCGAGCTTCCAGGCCAGGTTGTGTGCGCTTTGGATGGCCGTGTTGGCTCCCCCGGCCTTGAACGGCGGCATGGTGTGCCCGCAGTCCCCGACGAGAAAGACTCGCCCGCACTGGAATTGGTCAGCCACCTGCTCGTAGGGCTGCCACGCCGCGGCTTCGATGATCTCAAGCTCGATCGGCTCACCGATAGCCTTGATCAATACGTCGCGGCAATACTCCGGCGTGAATTGCTCCGCCGTCTCCCCTTTGCCCGGGAAGTAGGTGGTAATGAACATCCCGAGGTCGTCCTTGGCAACCAGGAATATGCCGTCCACGTCAGGGTTTTTGACCTGGATGCCATCGCCATCGCTCAGGTGCGAGACGAACCTCCGCCACGGTCCGCGGAAGTAGAAGAAGACCACATAAATGGGTAGCGCACCGTAT
Organism: uncultured Actinomycetota bacterium; assembly: GCA_963744835.1. Classification (GTDB taxonomy): domain Bacteria; phylum Actinomycetota; class Actinomycetes; order Mycobacteriales; family Mycobacteriaceae; genus Mycobacterium. The sequence continues at coordinate 577,927 of CAVUVB010000002.1, read as the reverse complement.
CCCGCGGTGGCGACGCCAAGCTGGTTACGAATCGGGCTGTGCACTCCGTCGGCGGCGACGAGATAGTCGGCGCGGATCGCCTGGTACTCATCGGAATCCAGATCACGCAGCACCGCCGTGACGCCGCTGTCGTCTTGCTCGAAAGAGCATAATTCTGTTCCGTAGCGCACTTCGCTGCCACGTTGCCGGGTTTCGGCGAGCAGCATCGGCTCGAGGCTGCTCTGCGGGCAGTACTGCACGGAGGGCTCGGGGCTCAGCTGATTAAGGCCGGCGAACACTGCGTCGATGTCAATGGCCAGCTTTTCGTCCGCGCTATTCAGCGTTGGCTTGACGACCATGTCTGAAACGCGATCGGCGACAGCATGCACCTTTTCGTCCAAGCCCAGACCACGAAGAATCTCCAGGCTGCGAAAGCTCAGGTTGCGGGCCTTCGGATAGATGAACACCTCGCGCCGCTTTTCGACCACCAGCGAGCCGACCCCGTGTTTGGCCAGCAGAACCGATGCGGCGAGCCCACCGGCGCCCGCCCCGACGATCAGTACCGGAACCCGTGGTGTGCTGACCAGGTTCATGCTGGTCACCGCCTTCCCGCGGAGAAATCAAAAGTAGCAGTTACTACTATATAGTAGTTACTATCACTTTTACCCCAGCATTTCCTGCGCCACGCCGACTACACGCTGCCGATCGGCGGTCACCAAACCGATCCGAGTGCGACGGTCGACGATGTCGTCGACGGTCAGCGCACCCTCGTGGCTGATGGCGTATTCGAATTCCGCCCTGGTCACGTCGATCCCGTCGGCCACCGGGTCGGCGGGCCGATCGCATGTGGCCGCAGCGATGACGTGGGCCGCCTCTGCCCCGTAGCGCAGGACCAGCGACTCCGGCAAGCCGGCCATGGGCGCCACGATCGAGCCCGGGATTCGCCGGCGCGCCCACCAACGGCAGGTTTCGGGTCCGGCATTCTCCGGCCGCCAGCTCCCGCCATTCGATAGTCCGGTCCAGGACGTCCTCGGCCATGTGCCGATACTCAGTCAGCTTGCCGCCGACCACGCTGATCACCCCGGACGACGACTCGACAACGGCGTGATTGCGCGAAACGTCGGCGGTGCGACCTGCTCCGGTGTCGATCAGCGGCCGCAGCCCCGCGTAGGCGCCGATCACATCGGCACTTTCCAGTGCTATACCCAGCGCAGTGTTCACCACATCGAGCAGAAACCTCACCTCCGCCGAGGTCGGTTGTGGCACATCGGGAATCGGCCCGGGCGCTTCCTCGTCGGTCAGTCCAAGGTAGACGCGCCCGAGCTGTTCGGGCATGGCGAACACGAAGCGGTTGAGCTCGCCGGGTATCGGAATCGTCAGCGCCGCCGTGGGATTGCCGAGAGCTGTGGAATCGAAGACGAGGTGAGTGCCGCGGCTGGGACGGAGCTTTAACGACGGGTCGATTTCACCGGCCCATACCCCGGTGGCGTTGATGACGGCGCGCGCCGTCGTATCGAACGATTCGCCGGTGCGCTGGTCGGTCAACCGCAGCGACATCCCGGTGACCTCGGATGCGGCCGTGTAGGTCAGGATCCGGGCACCCTGCTGCGCCGCGGTGCGCGCGACGGCGGCAACCAGTCGGGCGTCGTCGATCAGCTGCCCGTCGTAGGCGAGCAGACCACCGTCGAGACCGTAGCGCTGAACGGCGGGAGCCATATCGATGACGCGTTGCGCCGGAATCCGGCATGAGCCAGGCAGAATCGACGCCGGTGTGCCTGCCGTCGTACGCAACACGTCGCCGGCAAGGAACCCGGCCCGCACCAAGGCCCGCTCCAACCGGCCCATCGACGGCAACAATGGGACGAGCTGCGGCATTGCCCGAACCAGATGAGGAGCGTTGCGCGTCATCAGGATTCCACGCTCGACGGCACTGCGTCTGGCGATGCCGACATTGCCGCTCGCCAGATAGCGCAGGCCACCGTGTACCAACTTTGAGCTCCACCGGCTGGTGCCGAACGCCAGATCGTGCTTCTCCACCAACGCGACTCGCAGACCTCGCGACGCTGCGTCCAGCGCGATGCCGGCGCCGGTGATGCCGCCGCCGATCACGACGACGTCGGTCGGCTCGCCATCGGCCAACGAGGTCAGATCGGCGTACCGGCGGGCTGCGTTGAGGGCAGTCGACATCATGACAAGTATCCGTTCAGCGAGTAGGCGAGTTCGACGGCCAGCGCATCAGCGTCCAGGATCGGGCGGACGATCTCGGCGGATTGAATGGTCGACTGGGTGATCAGCAGCACCATCGCCGCGAGCCGGCGCGGGTCGCCGGGTCGCACGCTGCCGTCGCGTTGGGCCGTACCCAGATTGTCGGCGAGCGCGTCGATCAGCATCTGCTGGCTGCTGCCGAGCCGCTGGGCGATGTAGACCAGCGCGATCTCCGACCGCAGCACCGCCATCACCAGCTCGTCGCCCCGTAGGCGTTCGGCCACCGCCACCACCCGGTCGACCAGCGCCTCACGGCCGCTTCCGCGCGCCGGTACCTCACCCAACGCGGCGGTGATGTGCCTGGTCAGTAGGGCTGCCAGCACTGAACGGGTGTCCGGCCAACGCCGATAGACGGTCGGACGGCTCACGCCCGCCCGCCGCGCGATCTCGGCCAGCGTCACGCGCTCGACCCCGAAATCGATCACACAGCTCGCGGCGGCCGTCAGGATCCGGTCGGCCATCTCCACCGGAGCGTTACTGATTGACAGCATGTGTAATACTGTAACGCATGCCTGAGCAGTTGCTACCGCCGATGAAGTGGAATGCCTGGGGTGATCCGCGCGAGGCCAAGCCGCTCTCGGAGGGCCTCCGCTCGCTGTTGAAGCAGGCCTTGGGGGTGACGGATTCGCCCGCGGACCGAACTCGACGCAGATCAGGTGAAGCTGCGCCCCTCGCAGCTGCCCGACGATCACCGCGACGGCGTTGGCCGCCATTGTGGGGTCCGAGTACTGCCGCGTCGACGATCGCGACCGACTGCTGCATGCCGGCGGCAAGTCCACCCTGGATCTGCTGCGGCGCAAGGACTCCGGCGTGCAAGAGGCGCCTGACGCGGTGCTGTTGCCTGGCGCCGACGACGAGGTCGCCGCGATCCTGCAGTACTGCTCGCAGCACGACATCGCTGTTGTGCCGTTCGGCGGCGGCACCAGCGTGGTCGGCGGACTCGATCCCATCCGCGGCGACTTCAGCGCCGTGGTGTCGCTGGATCTGCGGCGCTTCGACCAACTGCTGGCTTTCGACGAGGTGTCCGGTGAGGCCGAGTTCGGCGCCGGCGTCACCGGGCCGCAGGCCGAACGACTGCTCGGCGAGCACGGGTTTTCGCTCGGGCATTTTCCGCAGAGCTTTGAGTTCGCCAGCCTCGGCGGTTTTGCGGCGACCCGATCCTCGGGTCAGGACTCGGCGGGATACGGCAGGTTCGACGACATGATCCACGGGCTGCGTGCCATTACGCCTGCCGGCGTGCTGGACTTGGGCCGCGCGCAGAAGTCGGCGGCCGGTCCAGATCTGCGACAGCTGCTGATCGGGTCGGAGGGGGTCTTCGGCATCATCACCCGGGTGCGGGTGCGAGTCCACCCGCTGCCGCAGGCCACCCGCTACGAGGCGTGGTCATTCGCCGACTTCGCCACCGGCGCAGCAGCATTGCGGGCCGTCACCCAGACCGGCACCGGGCCGACCGTGATCCGGCTGTCCGACGAGGCCGAGACCGGCATCAATCTGGCCACCACCGAGGCCATCGGCGAGACCCAGATCACCGGCGGCTGCCTGGCGATCACCGTGTTCGAGGGTACAACCGCGCATACCGAAAGCAGGCACGCCGAAACCCGGGAGCTGATGGCAGCCGCAGGCGGTACGTCGCTGGGCGAAGCCCCCGCGCGAGCCTGGGAGCGTGGCCGGTTCAGTGCGCCCTACCAGCGCGACTCACTGCTGGCCGCAGGCGCACTCTGCGAGACCCTCGAGACCGCCACCGACTGGTCGAACATCCCCGCGCTCAAGGCCGCCGTCACCGACGCGCTGACGACCGCGCTGGCCGAATCCGGCACACCGGCGCTTGTGCTGTGCCACATTTCGCATGTGTATGCCACCGGCGCCTCGCTGTACTTCACCGTCGTCGCCGGCCAACGCGGCAACCCGATCGAGCAATGGCGTGCCGCCAAGACCGCTGCCTGCGATGCGATCGTGGCCACCGGCGGAACGATCACCCACCACCACGCGGTCGGCGCCGATCACCGTCCCTGGATGCGCGACGAGGTGGGCGATTTAGGCGTACAGGTGTTGCGAGCGGTCAAATCGACACTGGATCCGGCGGGAATTCTCAATCCCGGCAAGCTCATCCCGTGATCACGCGGCGCGACGATGCAGAGCGATAAAGCGATGTGGGGGCCCGCCCCCTCCCCGCTGCTCGGCTGGGGGGACCCCCACCCGCTTGCGGGGGCGAGGAGCGGCGCCATATGACCCGCCGTGAAATCGGCCGGGTGACTGTGCTGACCAATCCGGCATCGGGACACGGAAACGCGCCACACGCCGCGGAAAAGGCGATCCAGCGGCTGCAACAGCGTGGTATCGACGCGGTGGCCATCGTCGGCAGCGACGCCGAGCATGCACGTCGCCTGCTAGATGCTGCGGTCGAAAAGGGCACCGACGCACTGGTCGTCGTCGGTGGTGACGGAGTGATTTCCGATGCGCTGCAATCCTTGGCCGGTACCGATATTCCGCTGGGCATCGTTCCGGCCGGCACCGGCAACGATCACGCCCGCGAATTCGGGCTGCCCACAAAGGATCCTGCCGCCGCCGCCGACATTGTCGCCGACGGCTGGACCGAAATTGTGGATCTGGGCAGGATTCGGGACCGCAAAGGAATGACCAAGTGGTTCGGCACCGTTGCTGCCGCAGGATTCGATTCGCTGGTAACCGATCGGGCCAACCGGATGCGCTGGCCGCGCGGTCGGATGCGCTACAACCTGGCGATGCTCGCCGAGCTATCGCAGCTGAGGCTGTTGCCGTTCCGGTTGGTGCTGGACGGACGCGAGGAGATCGTCACTGACCTCACCCTGGCCGCGTTCGGCAACACCCGCAGCTACGGCGGCGGAATGCGGATCTGCCCCAACGCAGATCACACTGACGGCCAACTCGACATCACCATGGTGTACTCGGCTTCGCGGAGCCGACTGATCCGGCTGTTTCCCACCGTTTATCAGGGCACCCACGTCGATCTCGACGAGGTGACGACGGCGCGAGCGAGGTCGATCGAGGTGGAATCACCCGGCAGCGCGGTTATTAATGTCTACGCCGACGGCGACTACGCTTGCGCGCTGCCCGCCGAGATCTCCGCGGTGCCCGGCGCTCTGCAGATCCTGCGGCCGGTTTGACGGTGGTGACTAACCGACTCCCCGGCTGAGCCAAGACACCTCGGCGCCGTCACCGCCGTCGCGGTACGCCTCGAGTGCCTCGTCCCAGGCCGTACCGAGCGCCGAATCCAATTCGGCGGCCAGCGCGTCGGCGCCGGCGGCCATCATCGCCCGCAGCCGCATCTCCCCGATCATCACGTCGCCGTTGGCGCTCATCGCTCCGCTCCACAGTCCCAGCTGGGGCGTGTGGCTGAACCGCTGCCCGTCGACGCCGGCGCTGGGGTCTTCGGTGACTTCAAACCTCAACACCGACCACGAGCGCAAGGCGTTGGCCAGCCGGGCGCCGGTGCCCACCGGACCGACCCAATTGGTCACCGCGCGCAGCTGTCCGGGCATTGCCGGTTGCGGGGTCCACTTCAGGTTGGGCTTGGCGGCCAGCGTCCCAAAAGTAGCGGCCAGCGCCCATTCGACGTGCGGACACACCGCGGCGGGCGAGGCATGGATGTACACCACGCCGGTTGTCATGTCGGCGAACTGATTCGTCGCACGCATCTGTTGCTCCTTCGGCTCCACGAGGGACGTCTTCCCCAACGGCCTGGTGAACCCGACGAGCAGCATTAATGATATTAGTGTGCCTTGCGTGTCTATTGTGCCTTGTGAGACCCATGTTGCGCTAGTCCGAGTTGTACTCGGATAGCACCTGGTCGGACAACGCCGGCCAGAGCGGCAGCGCCCATTCACCGAAATCGCGGTCGGTGAGCACGACCAGCGCCAGCTTGGCCTCCGGATCAGCCCAGATGAACGTGCCCGTTTGACCGAAATGGCCGTAGCTGCGCGCCGAGTTGTTCGCGCCGGTCCAGTGTGGTGATTTGGCATCCCTGATCTCGAAACCCAGCCCCCAGTCGTTGGGCCGCTGCACCCCGTATCCAGGCAATACCCCGTCCAGGCCGGGAAACTGCACCGTGATGGCTTCGGCGTGCAGCTGCGCCGACACCGTCGCCGGACTCAACAGGTCAGCGGCGAAGGCAGCCAGGTCCGCGACCGTCGAGGCCGCCCCGAAACCGGCGGCCTGCGCGCCGCCGTCCAGCCGGGTGGCGGTCATTCCCAGCGGTTCGAACACCGCCTCGGCCAGGTAACGGCCGAACTCGATCCCGGATGCCCGCTGCATCGTCTCGGCCAGCACGGCGAAGCCGTAGTTGGAATACACCCGGCGGGTGCCGGGCCAAGCCAGCGTGTCGTTGGACTGCATCGCCAGGCCCGACGCGTGGGCCAGCAGATGCCGAACCGTCGATCCCGGCGGCCCGGCAGCGGTATCCAGTTCGACGGCGCCTTCCTCGATGGCGATCTGCGCCGCCCGCGCCACCAGAAGCTTGGTCACCGATGCCAGTTCGAAACGCTGTCCGGTGTCGCCGTGGCTGGCCAGCACTCCCGACGGCCCGACCACCGCGGCGGCCGCCGCGGCAACCGGCCAGTCGTCGAGCGCGTCGAGTGCGGGCATCGCGCAGGAGCCTACCGACCAAGCACTAGGTTGGCGACCATGAGTCAGTTAGTGCGCGGCGTGATTTCACGAAAGAAGGGCGAGCCGGTCGAGCTGGTCGACATCGTCGTCCCCGATCCCGGGCCCGGTGAGGTGGTGGTGGACGTGACGGCCTGCGGGGTCTGCCATACCGACTTGACCTACCGGGAGGGCGGCATCAACGACGACTACCCGTTCCTGCTCGGCCATGAAGCGGCGGGCACCGTCGAGTCGGTGGGCGCGGGAGTCACCGCGGTGGAACCCGGAGACTTCGTGATTCTGAATTGGCGCGCCGTCTGCGGTCAATGCCGCGCCTGCAAACGTGGCAGACCGCAGTATTGCTTCGACACCTTAAACGCGAAGCAGAAAATGACGCTCACCGACGGCACCGCGCTGACGCCGGCGTTGGGCATCGGGGCTTTTGCCGACAAGACGCTGGTGGCTGCCGGGCAAGCCACCTTGGTTGATCCCGAGGCCGACCCTGCCGTGGCCGGCCTGCTGGGCTGCGGGGTGATGGCCGGTCTGGGCGCGGCGATCAACACCGGTGGCGTCACCCGCGACGACACAGTCGCGGTGATCGGTTGCGGTGGCGTGGGCGACGCCGCGATCGCCGGGGCGGCGCTGGTCGGCGCCAGGCGGATCATTGCCGTCGACACCGATAACACCAAACTCGAGTGGGCCCGCAAGTTCGGCGCCACCCACACCGTCAACGCCCGCGAATTCGACGTCGTCAAGACCATCCAGGACCTCACCGACGGTTTCGGCGCCAATGTGGTGATCGACGCCGTCGGACGGCCGGAAACCTGGCAGCAGGCATTCTATGCTCGTGATCTCGCCGGAACCGTTGTGCTGGTAGGTGTTCCGACGCCGGATATGCGCATCGACATGCCGCTGGTGGACTTTTTCTCCCACGGCGGCGCGCTGAAGTCGTCCTGGTACGGCGACTGCCTGCCCGAACGCGACTTCCCCACCCTGATCGACCTCTACCTGCAGGGCCGCCTGCCGCTGGAGAAGTTCGTCTCCGAACGGATCGGCCTCGACGACATCGAAGAAGCGTTCCACAACATGCACTCCGGCAAGGTGCTGCGCTCGGTGGTGATGCTGTGATGGCTGCCATCGACCGTATCGTCACGCACGGCACCTTCGAACTCGACGGCGGCAGTTGGGAAGTCGACAACAACATCTGGATTCTCGGCGACGACTCCGACGTCGTGGTGTTCGACGCCGCGCACACCGCGGAACCGATCGTGGCGGCGGTCGGTGGTCGCAATGTGGTGGCGGTGGTGTGCACCCACGGCCACAACGACCACGTGACTGTGGCTCCCGAACTCGGCAAGACGCTTGACGCGCCGGTGCTGCTTCATCCCGGCGATGACGTGCTGTGGCGGATGACCCATCCGGATAAGGACTTTCGGGCGGTCTCCGATGGCGATTCGCTGAGCGTCGCCGGCATCGAGCTGCGCGCGCTGCACACTCCCGGTCACTCCCCCGGGTCGGTGTGCTGGTATGCCCCCGAGCTGAGCGCCGTATTCAGCGGAGACACCCTGTTCTCCGGTGGACCCGGTGCCACCGGCCGTTCGTTTTCCGACTTTCCGACGATCCTGGAGTCGATCTCGGGCCGACTCGGCACCCTGCCGGCCGACACCGTCGTCTACACCGGCCACGGAGACACCACCACCGTCGGTGACGAGATCATCCACTACGACGATTGGGTGGCCCGAGGACACTGAAGAGTCACTGAAAACCATTAACGGCCGTCGAGGATCCTGCGTTTTTCGGTCTCGAACTCCGCCTCGGTCAACGCACCGGACTCGCGCAGCGATGAAAGTGTTTGCAGTTGCTGCAATTTGACGGACTCGTCGGTCGGCACAGGCGATGCGAGCGATTGCTCCGGAGCGGCGACCGACACTTCCGCATCGGTGGGGGCGTACAACGGGATGGCCTGCTCGGCGCTCGCGAACGGTCGGATCACCCGCCGGGCCCGGGCCAACCACAACGTCGAGCCGATCAGTCCCGGCAGACCGATGGCGAACAGCCCGACGAACGGCCATACCGACCAGTCGTAGGAGCTTTCCTGACCAAACGCCAAGCTCGGACTGATGAATCCGTTGACCTCACCTTCGGTCGTGATCTTGTACATGCCGTCGGCCGGAACCTCAAGACCCACACCCGACGATGCGAGTCGTTGTTGATTGTCGTTGTCGTGCCGTAGCTTTCAGTCACCGTCGGATCCGCAACGCCCGGTGGTGGCTCGATGTCTATTCCGAGTTTCGGCACCGGCAACCCCCCGCCACGAGGACCGGAAATGACTTCGGTGCGAAAGCTGACGCTGAGCTTGCCGGCCGGTAAGTGCAGGCTGGCCGACCCGGGGATGGCCACGTCACCGTAGGCGTCGAACTTATCCAGCACAAACGCGTTGAGCATCGGCAAGACAATGAAGCCGATGGCCCCCACAACCATCGCCACGATGGAGAGCGCCAGCGAGATCTTTGGGAGCCTTCTGCTACTCATTCACGGAGTGTGTCACCGCTGCCGGAGCGGTGCCAGCGAAACAATACAAAGCCGACGAAACCGCAAAGGATCACAAATGCGGTCACCGGCACCCAGTCGCCGAGGCGTTGGTAGAGCGTGACGTTCGATGCAAGGGGCACACTGACCACGACCACGCCTCGGAAGCTCGACGAACACCACGCCAGCCGGCGGCCACGGGTGTCAAAAGCCGAACTGTCGCCGGACAATCCGGCGTGCACGGCCGGGCGACCCACTTCTGCGGCGTGCACTGCGGGCTGGGCGGCGAGCTGCGGCTGCGCCCAACTGCCTTGGAATGACGAGGTGGAACTCTGATAGACGAGCAGCTGGGCGCCGAGCTGCGCCTCGCGACGGGCTAAATCGGAGAAAGTCGCCTCATAGCTGATCAGTGGTCCGATGTCGAGCGGGTGCGAACTGCTGACTCGTAGCAGCGCCGGCCCGCTACCACGCAGCCGGTCCTCGGCGGCGGCCGCGGTGTGGCGGGTGATCCAACCGAAAACCGGTCGCAGCGGCACGTATTCGCCGAATGGCACCAGGCGGCTTTTCTGGTAGCTGCCCAAGATTCCGTGCTCGCCGACGAGCACCGCCGACTTGTGGATGCCGCCGCTGGCTGTCCGCGCGTCGACGTTGACCAGCAGATCCGCGCCCACCCGCCGTGACAATTGCGACAGTCGCGCCAAGACCCCGGAATGGCTGGTGAGGTCTTGTCCGACACTGCTTTCTCCCCACACCACCAAGTCGACCCGCTGACCCGCAACCTTCGCCGTCAGCGCCGCACTGGCGGCTTGGCGGGCGTTGGAGTCGGCAATATCGCCTGGCTGTACCAATGCAACGCGGACCACGGGATCGCCCGTTGGCGTCGGGCAAAGCAGGTACCAGGCTGGCCCGAGCGCCGCGCATGCCGCCGCAGATGCCACCGCGACGAGCCGACCGGAAACCTCGCGGAGCAGAATCGCGCAGACGATCGCGGAATTGACCGCTACTACAAGGAAACTCGTCAGCCACACACCACCCAACGACGCCGATGCCAGCGTGACGGGCTGGTTGGATTGCGAGGTACCCAGCGACGTCCACGGTCCGCCCAGCCCGGGCCACGACCGCACGACTTCAGCCGCCACCCAGGCGCTGGGCAAAACGACCAGGGCGGCTACCGCGCGCCTAATCGTGAGCGACGCGGACAACAGCAAATGCGTAAGCCACCCATAAGGCAGCCAGAGCGCACCGAGCCCGATCGCCAATACCGCCAGCGTCGGACCAACGCTGGCCGCCAGCCAGTACTGGTTCACCAGGACAAACCCGCTGATGCCGCACCATGCCCGCAGGGACGCTTCCCGCGGCGTGGGCGCGGCGCGCACCACCAACAGCAGCGGGACGAGGCCGAACCAGGCCAGCCACCACCATGACGGCGCGGGCAATGCGAGCGCGGGCAGCGCGCCGACGACCAACGCGGCTGCCCTACCAGGAACGCGCGGCGGCATGCGCAGGGCCATGCCGTTCAGGATGCCGGTCGAATTCGCCGACGGCAGGGTAAAGAGGACACTGGGACTGGCCCACAGCAACAAGGAGCGATACGCATGGCTACCGATCTCGCCGCCGACGTGCCCGATCTGTCCGGAAAGCTGGCCGTCGTTACCGGATCCAACAGCGGGCTGGGATTCGGATTGGCCCGCCGGCTGTCCGCGGCCGGCGCCGACGTCGTCATGGCGATCCGCAATCGGGAAAAGGGTGAGGCCGCAATCGACAAGATTCGCGCGACGGTTCCGGAGGCAAAACTGACCATCCAGCCGCTCGACCTCTCGTCGCTGGCCAGCGTGGCCGCCCTGGGTGAGCAGCTCAACGCCGACAGCCGCCCGATCGACATATTGATCAACAATGCCGGTGTGATGACTCCGCCGGAGCGCGACAGCACCACCGACGGATTCGAATTGCAGTTCGGCAGCAATCATCTCGGGCATTTCGCACTCACCGCGCACCTGCTGCCGCTACTTCGTGCCGCGGACCGTCCCCGGGTTGTTTCGCTGAGCAGCTTGGCTGCCCGTCAGGGCAGCATCCATTTCGACGATCCGCAATTCGAGAAGTCGTATAAACCGATGCAGGCCTATGCGCAGTCGAAGTTGGCGGTCCTGATGTTCGCTCGCGAGTTGGACCGCCGCAGCACAGCGGCCGGCTGGGGCATTTTGTCCACTGCCGCCCACCCCGGCTTGACCAAGACCAACCTGCAGATCAGCGGACCGTCGCGTGGCCGAGCGAAACCGTCGCCGATGCAGCGGCTCTACACACTGTCGTGGCGGCTGGCACCGTTCTTGTGGCAGGAGATCGACGAAGGGATCCTTCCCGCGCTCTTTGCCGCAACTTCCCCGGAGGCGCAGGGCGGTGCGTTCTATGCGCCCCGCGGCATCTATGAGGCCTTCGGCGGTGGCGTAACAGCCGCCAAAGTGCCCGCGGGTGCTCGTGACGATGCCGACAGCCAGCGGCTCTGGGAGCTCTCCGAGCAGTTGGCCGGGGTCAGCTATCCGCAACCGAATTGATTCCTGGTGCGTTTTTGTCCGAGGTCTTCGTCGACCTGTCGCTGCACCGGCGTCACTGGTAGCCCGGTTTGAGACCGTCGTCACAACGGGTAGTCGTCGAGAACGAGCAAATCGGCCGTACCTACTGGAGGGAATTTCTGTGAGCGGCAAAGAAGATGCCGAAAACACCAGCGAAAACAGCGACGACGAGCAGACCACCAGCGAAAACAGCGACGACGAGCAGACCACCAGCGAAAACAGCGACGACGAGCAGACCAAGCAGCGAAAACAGCGACGACGAGCAGACCAGCAGCGAAAACCGCGAGGACGACAGTTCATCCGAAACCCCCGAGCTGAGCGAGGAGGGCAAGGAGAAGGTCAAAAAAATGCGGGCAGAATACGACGACGACAAGAAGACGGCGGTGCTGCCCGGCACCGATCGGACCATCACCGGCACCGCGATCAACGAGTGGCTCGACGACGAGGGCAACCCGAAATACGGACAAGACGAGGACAAAGACAAGTCACAAGACGAGGGCAAAGACAAGCCCCAAGACAAGGACAAGGACGAGTCCCAAGCCGAGGACCGGGGCACGGACCAGGCCCAAGACGAGAACGAGGACGAGTCGCACGGCCAGGACGAGTCGCACGACCAGGACGAGTCGGACGACCAGGACGAAGACACGTCGCAAGACGAGTCGGCAAACGCCTGATCCGCGGTTAACCGAAGCCCGGTTCCGGTCCGCCGAAGCCCCGTCGGCCGCCCGGGCGCCCCGGGAAAGATCGTCCCGGCGCCTGCGAGGTGGTGGGCGCCTGGGTGGAGGTGGGCGTCTGGGTAGTTGTCGTGGGTGCTTGCGTAGTGGTTGTTGTTGTGGTCGTCGACGGGGGTGTCCCGGTATCAGATTCGGTCGATGACGTGGAGCTGTTCCCCGGCGCCTGGGTGTCGGATGCACCCGACGGCGCAGGTGCTGTGCTCACGCTGGGCGTCGGATTGCTGGGCGAGCTGCCGCTCGTGTGACGCAGGATGATCATGACCGCGGCGCCGACGGCCAAAACCGCCAGCGCCGTGCCGACCATGACCACAATTGGCCGGCGATACCAGACGTCGGTAGCCGTGTCGGTCACGCCCGATCGGGTGTCTCGATCCAAAACGGCGGGCCGGCGCGCCGCCGTCAGCGGGGCGTCGGTGCCCTGTTCCGGGTATTCACCGGGACGGATCGGCATGATGCCGGAGTCGTCACCGGCCTCCGACCAAGCCAACGCCGGCGTGCGCTCGGATGGCAGGGCCATATCCGACATCGTGGTGGCATCGGTGACCGGTCCGACCGCCGTCGGGGCCAGGGCCGCCGCGCCGTCGGCCGGGCCGCGAGCGGCCCGGAACGCTGCACCAATGGCGGCCGTCAGGTGTGGTCGCGGGGTCGTGATGACCGGCACGCGTAGATGTTCGGACAGGGCCGTTGTGACCGCTGGCAGGCTGGCCACCCCACCCGCGGATGCAGCCGCCACCAAGTCTGCGGCGCGAATTCCACTGCGCTGCAGTGTTTCTTCGACGACAGTCATGAAGCCATCCAAAGATTGACGGATAGCGTCGTCGAGTTCTTCTCGGGTGAGCCGGATGTCGCCGCGATATCCGGGCACATCGGCGCTCAGCGTCGTTGCGATGACCGATGACAGTTCTTCTTTGGCGTGGCGGCAGGCGGCCCGCAGCCCAGCCAGCGAACCGATCGCCGGGGTTGTCGATGTGTCGAACGATCCCGCCGACGACAGATCGTCGATCACGTGGGTCAGCAGCGCCTGGTCGATAAGGTCGCCGGAGAATTCCGGGTGCCGCACGGTAGCGCCGACCGGTTGGTATCCGTTGGCGGCGTCGACCAGGGTCAGGCTGGTTCCGGTGCCCCCGAAATCGCACACGGCGATGATTCCGCGGCTCGGGATCCCCGGGTTGGCCTCCAGGGCGATCAACGTTGCCGCGTAGTCCGGTATCAGCACCAACCGTCCACCAGTCCATTCGGAAACCCGGGTCAGTGCAACCCGCACTGATTCGACTGCCGCCGGGGCCCAGTGTGCGGGATGGGTGACTGCGACCGCGTCCGGCAGTGCTCGCCCATCCGTCGCCGTGTAAGCCAGGGATCGCAGCGCGTCAGCGATCAACGTCTCGCTGCGGTATGAAGTGCCGTCGGCCGCCACGATGCCGGCCGGATTGCCGATCTCATCGACGAAGTCGGTGATCACCAGCCCGGGCTCGTTGAGCTTCGGATTCTCCGACGGCATACCGACTTCGGCCGAGCGTTGCCGATACAGCGTCAAAACCGGCCTGCGGGTCACGGCGCGGTCGGCGGTCACCGCTGCCAAGTTGGTGGCGCCCACCGAGAGACCTAACGCCGACCGTTCTCCGTCAGCCATATCGTCCAATCCGCACTCGGGCTACCTACGCAAACTTTTGCGCATCGGTTCCCAATTTATCGGTCGCTCCGATTCTGCCCCACAGGCACCGGTCAGCAGCTCGAGCGTCAGCGGATCGTGCCCACTCCCGCGATCAGCGGCAGATCGAGCGGGGTGACCCAGCCCGGGGAGAGTTCGTTGACGGCCGGGACCGCGTTGAGCGCCCGCATCCCGGTAGCCAAACATCCAGCAGCGGCCGCGTCACGTCCGGATCCGTCGGTGAACCGAAACGCTGTCTCCTGGGAGATGCTGGGGGTCCCCTCGATGTCCACCCGGTATACATCGTCCTTGGTGCCGGCCGGCCAGTCCGGGGCGGCGTCCAGCCCGATGCGGTTGACGTGCTCGAGCTGGATGCGAGTCTGGCCTTGGTAGACACCATTGATGGTGAATCGGACCGCGGCGACGTGTCCGGGCGGGATGATCCCTTTGGCTGTCTTGCGTTCGGTAGGCGTCACCCACTTGTCCCAGGTGGTGGTGATCTCGTCGAGCATGATGCCGGCCGCGTGCGCGATCATCGGGACGGTGGCGCCCCACGCGAAGATCAGCACGTCACGGTTCTCCAAGATCGGGCGGAACTCCGGCTCGCGCCCGATGCCCATCTCGTTTTCGTAGTCACCTTCGTAGTTGGTGTAGTCCAGCAGTTCGGAGGCCCGTACCGTGCGCACCTCGGAGCACACGCCCATCAGCGTCATCGGGAACAGGTCGTTGGCGAAGCCGGGGTCGATGCCGGTGGTGAAACACGACGACTCGCCGAGCTCGCAGGCCTCGGTGATCGGCTGGATCCAGTTAGGCGGGTTCAGATGCATCGTCGGCCAGACCCACGGCGTCATCGCGGTCGAGCACACGTCGACGCCCGCCCGCAGGAACCGCGTCATCAACGCGATGTTGTCGTCGGCGTGGGCCGCAGTCGGGCCGTAATGCACCAACGCATCGGGCTTCAGCGCGATCAGCGCGTCCACATCGTCGGTTGCGGTCAGGCCGATCGGTTCGGCCAACCCGCAGATCTCACCGACGTCTCGGCCGACCTTTTGCGGGTTGTTGACGCCCACGCCTACCAATTCGAACTGCGGATGTTTGACGATCTCGGCGATCACCATCCTGCCGACGAAGCCGGTACCCCAGATCACGATCCGCTTAGCCATCCGCCACCTTCTTCATCGACGAGCCCCGGTTCACCCTAAGCGGGCCGCCCCTCGTTCGGGCCAGACCGGGCGCGGGTCTTGCTGCCCACACCGAATGTCATCCTGTCGATCATTCGATCGTGCAACGTCACCGTGTGCAGCACAATCGCGGAGATGTGCGCAGCGATCGCGGCCATCAGCGCATACGCAACGACCGAATGCGCTTGGCGCAGAACCCAAAACAATTCCGCGTTAAAAGGCGCGATACGAGGAAGCCGGATGGATCCGAGCAAGACGACCGGTCCCCCGCCGGCCGAAACCATGGCCCAACCCAGCAGCGGCTGAATAAGCAGAAACGCATACAGCGACACTTCAGACATCGCGACGAGCTTGCGTTCCAGCGCGCCGACATTGGGTGGCAACGCGGGGCCTCGATGCGTCAACCGGTTGACCACTCGCAGCGCCATCACCGCCAGAATGGTCACGCCCAGCGTCTTGTGCACCATGACCAGCCCGGCGTATGAGCTCACCGAGTTGACCATGACGAAACCGATGAACAGGGCGCAGAACACCAGGACCGCCGTGACCCAATGCAAGACCCGGGTGAGCCGGGTATACCGGCCCTGTTCGGACGCGTCGTTCACAGCGCAACCCGGTCGACCTGCACCGCGGGCGGGCTCGCCATCTCGCCGGTGCGGCGCCGGTAGGACGCGGCGTAGACGGCAGACCGCGCACTGAGCAGCGGGTCGTCGGAGGGCTCGATGCCGTCCGGCAGCACCAACGGATCGAAGTTGATATCGCGCGCATTGCCGCGGCGGTCGGTCTGCACCGAGTCAAGCGTCAGCAGCCCGGCGTCGACGCTGCGGCGATCAGCAGGCCACGGCAGCGTCGCGTCGCGGGTCGGATCCGCTGCCGCGCCGACGGTGAGGATCAGTCGCCAGCGCAGCGGGCCGGCCCGCAACTGCCGGACCAGCGCGTCGAAAAGCCCATTCGCCCCGGACGCCGGCGGCAGCGCCTGCTGCAGCGGGCTCAGCGACCAGCGCACCGGCACTCGCATGTTCGACTCGTTGACGAAGTAGAACGCATTCAACCCGCAATAGGTGCTGTCGGCGAAACCGGGTGTCGGCGGATGCTGCTTGAAGATGCCCATAGCGCGTGCCGTTTCCGGGTGGGCGGCCAGGAACCGCGTCATCGCCGTCGGATCGGGCTTGCCGGTGCCCGGGACAACAGCCGAAGCGATCAGCCGGTCGTAAAACCCCTGCGGCGAGTTATCAAGGAAAACAGGAAGATTCAGCGTGGCCATGCGCCACTGCTGCTCACCCGGGAATCCGAACGCCAGGCCCAGCCCGCGCACCGCCGCCGGCGTGTCAGCCGCGTGCGGATTGCCGCCGGCCAGCGAGAACCGGCCGACCACGGGCGTGCGCCCCGGCCGAAACACCGTCGCCTTCGACAAGGCGCGGCCGTTGCCGTTGCTGTCGAACCAGCCGGCAACGCAAACACCCTTGGCGTGGTTCTTACGGAACCCCGGTTGCCGGCCGAACACCTTGGCGAAACCGTCCAGGAAGACCTGCGGCCTCAGCCGGGCCGGATCGATCCAGCTGTTCGCGTACAAGAACGCACCCAAGTCGGCTACCAGGAAGGCTCCGACGATGCCGACACCGCGTAGTACGTCGCGCCTACTGGGAGGCGTGGCTCGTTGAGTCATCGATCAGTCCCTTGGTGGTCACCGACGCGGCATTCCAGAGGCATCCATTAACCTCTACGACGGTTGCATGGCATCGGTTCAACCGCATCCCGACCCGGCAGTTGGGTGGTGGGAAAAGACGTCAAAACGTACCCACGCGGTTGGCCGGAGTGACACCATCGCGGAGATGACCATGACTCGCCAACCCCCAACGCCCCGCCGAGTCAAGCACCGCGCGGTGCCGCTGATCCTGTTTGCGGTACTGACCGCATTCTCGACCACAGCGGGGATCTGCGGCGTGGCAAACGCCGTCGGCCACGTGCCCCAGGTGACCTACCAGTTGAGCGGCAGCGCCCCTGTGGCGGACTACATCTCGTATCAGAGCGACACCGGGCAGATCCTGCAGGCGCACGTGCCGTTGCCATGGCAGACGCAGTTCACCGGGTTCGGAGGTGAAGTCTTCGTGATCAGTGCGCAGAGCCCTGGCTCGATCACGTGCACGATCGTGGTCGACGGCAATGTGGTCAGCCAGGCGACCTCAAACGGGGCGCCTGCCCGTACCGTCTGCTCCAACTGACGGCTCGACCGGCACTACCTCAGAGAGCGGTGTCGATCGGCGTGCGCGGTTTCGGCGGCGGATAGACGACCCGTGCGATGCTCGCCGACAGCCAGCCGATCGCCCATCCGCCGAAGAACACAGCAAAGGTGTGCCGAGTGGCATCGCCTGCGTGAGTCCACACCGCCGCCAGAATCACAGCCCAAACGACGGCGCAGGCGATGCTATAACCGAGGTATGTCCGAGAGTGCTTGCGCACAAGTCGGATTCGCTCCATCAAGCCCGATCGCACCAGCGATAGCCGGG
The DNA here is from genome assembly GCA_963744835.1 of uncultured Actinomycetota bacterium. Classification (GTDB taxonomy): domain Bacteria; phylum Actinomycetota; class Actinomycetes; order Mycobacteriales; family Mycobacteriaceae; genus Mycobacterium. The sequence goes on along the minus strand of CAVUVB010000002.1, from coordinate 559,900 downwards.
CGCGCCGTGGAAGCTTGTCGTCGCCATAGGTGTCGTCGAGCATAGCCACCAACTCCTCGCCGTACCGGCGGCGCCAGGCCGCCGGGTACCACTGCAGGATGCTCCTGGCGTCATGGGGATTCATTGTGCCCACCCGGGGCGGGGAGCATGCAATGAAATCCCGAGCCGGCGAGCCCCCTCCGCGGCAATCGCCCCCAGGCTACGTACCGCATTGGCCAGTTCGGCACGGCCGGCTGCGGTGAGCCGATACGGCCGCCGCCGCTGGTCATGGCCCGCCGGTTCGATCAGGCCGTGCTCCTCGAGCGCGGTGATAGCCCCGTAAAGCGTCCCTGGCCCCAGTGTCACTCCGGCGAATCTCTCGATATCGCGCGCCAGCGCGTAGCCATGCTTCGCTCCGGACGCCAAGCTGGTCATGATCAGCACACCCGGATCGTTTTTTCTGCCCATCTTGCGGGCCGCTCCGGAATCATGCGCCATGCCGTTGACTCTAGTACGTGTGACGTACTACGCCAAGCGTAATATGACGGGGTGCGCGGCCAGCACGAAGAGACGTCAGAAACCGTCGCCTGCCTGGGCTCCAGTACCACTGCGGCCAAGGGAACCTACAACTGGATCGACGAACTTGCCGCGCGACCGCAAAACAGCCGGTTCCGATTCGTCAACTTCGGCGTTGGCGGCGATCTGTCCTTCAACCTGGCCGATCGGCTGGATCCGGTGCTGCGCGAGGCGCCGGACCGGGTCATTGTGCTGATCGGTCTAAACGACATCTTGGCGAGCGTTTTCGACAATGTCCGACGATTCAGCCGAGTCTGGAAGGGCTTATCTGAACAACCCTCGGCGACGACGTTCAAACGCAACCTCGAACTCATCATCCACCGACTGCAGCAGAAATCCCGCGCCACGATCGCGCTGAGTTCGCTCGCGCCGGTCGGAGAAGCCCTTCAATCGAATGATCCAATTCAGTCTCGGCTCAACGAGCTGGTTGCCGCCTACAACGACATCATCGGCGACGTCTCGCGCAGCAGCGGCACGTACTACATCCCTTTTTACGAACACTTCCGCGACGAACTCGAGCGCTGCGCGATCGCCAAGCCGTTTAGCCGTTTCTCCTTCGCTGGCTTCTACCGCGACTACCTGCTCCGCGGGATGGTTCTTCGACGCAGTTCCGATCAGATCGCAGCGAGAAACGGCTGGGAATTTCACATCGACGGCGTTCACCTCAACACCAAGGGCGGCCGCATTCTGACCAACGTTGTTCAGCAGTTCCTTGACTCGCCTTCACGGTAGGCGACGGGGCGGTTTAGGCTCGCGCTGGTAGCCCGCTCAACGACGAGGACGGTCGACATGGGCATTGAGACTCGAGTGAACGGCACGCCGCCGCCCGAGGTTCCGCTCGCCGATATCGACCTAGGCACGTGGGACTTTTGGGCACTCGACGACGATCTGCGCGACGGGGCGTTTGCCACGCTGCGCCGTGAAGCGCCAATCTCGTTCTGGCCTGAGCCCGTCCAAGAAGGGTTTCAGGAAGGCGCCGGGCATTGGGCGTTGACCGGACTCGATGACGTCTTCTATGCGAGCCGCCACCCCGAGATCTTCAGTTCCAGCCCGAACATCACCATCAACGACCAAACGCCGGAGGTATCCGAGTACTTCGGCTCAATGATCGTGCTCGACGATCCGCGGCATCAGCGGTTGCGCTCGATCGTCAGCAGGGCTTTTACCCCAAAAGTGGTGGCCCGGATCGAGGCATCGGTGCGCGAGCGGGCCCACCGGCTGGTCGCGGCGATGATCGCGTCTCACCCCGACGGCACCGGCGAGGCGGTCAGCGAACTGGCCGGGCCGCTGCCGTTGCAGGTCATCTGCGACATGATGGGGATCCCCGAGGAAGACCATCAGCAGATCTTCGGATGGACCAACGTAATCCTCGGCTTCGGGGACCCCGATCTGACTACCGAATTCGATGACTTCGTTCGGGTTTCGATGGAGATCGGCGCCTACGCCAACGCGTTAGCCGAAGATCGTCGCGTGAATCATCACGACGATCTGACGACAAGCCTGGTGGAAGCCGAGGTCGACGGCGAGCGGTTAACCTCGGCCGAGGTCGCGTCATTTTTCATTCTGCTGGCGGTCGCAGGCAACGAGACAACTCGCAATGCGATCAGCCACGGTCTGCTCGCAATGACGCGTTACCCCGAGCAGCGGCGGAAATGGTGGGCCGACTTCGACGGCGTATCGCACTCGGCGGTCGAGGAGATTGTCCGGTGGGCGTCGCCGGTGATCTACATGCGACGCACCCTCACCCGCGACTTCGAACTGAGCGGGACGAAGATGGCAGCCGGGGACAAGGCCACCCTGTGGTACTGCTCAGCCAATCGCGACGAGTCGAAGTTCGCCGACCCGTGGACGTTCGACGTTACCCGCAACCCGAATCCGCATGTCGGCTTCGGCGGCGGCGGCGCGCACTTCTGCTTGGGCGCCAACTTGGCCCGTCGCGAGATCCGCGTCATGTTCGAAGAACTACAGCGCGAGATACCCGATGTCGTCGCCACCGAGGAGCCCGCACGGCTGCTGTCGGCGTTCATCCACGGCATCAAGACGCTGCCCATCGCCTGGACGCCGCCGGGGTGACTCCGGCTCATTCCGCAGAAATCTGCGCAGGCGGAACCTTGTAGTCAGCGGCAATGAACGGAGGGAAGCCGTGAAGACCGTGAAGGCCCGGAGAATATGGGCACTGGGTTTTGCGTTCACGGCGGCCGCGACAGCCTCGCACCGGCTGCCGGGGCGATGATTCCCGGCATTACGAGGTGCATACTCCCAGGGATCCCGGCCACTCGTAGCTCTGGATGGCCAGGCCATGCGTGCCCCCAATCCCCGACTGCCTTCATATACAAGGCACACCGCGACCCAACGGGCAAGCGGTGCCCTACAACACAGACGCACGCCTGGCCAATGGTCGCTACACCATGGCGATCGACCAGTCCGACGGTGTCCGCTGCACGGTGTATTTTCTTCCCTCCCATGACACCTATTCGTGGGATGGGTGACGCTGGAGGGTTCCGTGGAGTCCACATTCAACGCCGGCTGCGGAGGCGCACCGGGTGGCACGGTCACATATCCGTTCTCGCTGGTGCGTTTCTGAACCCACACCGGGTTGAGGGTCCCGCGCCGAACCCACTGCCGTATGGCAATATCGAGACGTGTGTGCACATTTCGTCGCTAGATTCCTCGCCGTTGCCGTTGCGATGACGTGGGCGGTTCTCGGCGTCTTCGTTCCATCGGCGTCCGCAGAACCTTGCCCCGACGTGGAGGCGGTGTTCGCCCGGGGTACCACTGAGGCACCGGGTGTCGGAGCAATCGGACAGGCATTCGTCGATTCTCTGCAGTCGAAAGTCGGCTCGAAGTCGTTCGGGGTTTACCCGATCGATTACCCGGCCAGCACCGACTTCCATACTGCACTCGACGGCATTAAGGACGCGGGCAATCATGTTGAGTCCCTGGCGGCCAGCTGTCCGAAGACGAAGATGGTGCTCGGCGGCTACTCGCAAGGTGCGGCGGTGATGGGATTCGTCACGTCGGCTGCGATACCGGATGGCGTCGATCCCGCTGACGTACCGAAACCCATGCCAGCCGATGTGGCCAACCATGTTGCTGCGGTCACGCTGTTCGGCGCACCGTCAAACCGGTTCATGCATACCGTCGGCCAGCCCCAGGTCGTTATCGGCCCGCTGTATCAGCCCAAGACTCTTGAGGTGTGCGCCACCGATGACCCCATCTGTTCCGACGGAGGCGACTGGGCCGCGCATGGTTCCTATGCGGACGACGGAATGGTCGATCAGGGCGCGAGTTTCGCCGCGAGCCATCTTTAACGGTTTACAAGCCATGCGTTGCTTGGCCGCTTCGCTGGCACTGCTTACTGTGTTGTCGGGGTGCGCGGCGAACAATCCCAAATGGGATCAGACGCCGACAAATCCAACGTCGACCGCAGCGGCGAGCACCTCACCGGCCGTCGTCGCTGCACCCCCAACACGAAGTGCGCGGACCGAGAAGTGGATTGACCTACAGGTCGGTGACTGTCTGGCGCAGCTTCCGCCGACCGACCCCAGCTTGGTCACGGTCACCGTTGTCGACTGTGCGACTGCTCATGCGGCAGAAGTTTATCTTCGCGGGCCGATGGCAGTCGATGCCGCCATCGCCGACGTCGCTGATCGGCTATGCGCTGCCGGGTTTTCCCAATACACCGGCAGATCGGTTGACGGCAGCTCATTGACCGTCACGTACCTCATCGACTCCAACCAGGACCGAACCTCCGATAACCCGACTCCGAGTACCGTCATCTGCCTGCTGCATGCAACTAACGGTCAACCTCTAACCGGATCCGCTCGCCGTTGAATCGAACCGCGACCAACTCGGTCTCATCCCATCGACAAAGCCGGCTCACGGAAGAACTCGCCCCATTCGTTACGGGCCGCCGAGTCGGCTTCGGCAGAGGTGTTCCCCGCGATTTCGCCACCATCCGCGAGATGCACAAGTGCCCAGGCCATCGCGAACACCGGCATCCTGTGCCGTTGTGCCGCGTTGAGCAACTCGTGAAAAGCTACCTCTGACCGACACCGACGAAGGCCGATGAGAATTCCCTTCGCGGTGTCGAGGATGCGACCACCGTGCACGTCCGCCGTCATGCTGTGCATACCTTCCTGTTGCGCATGCGAATATCCGTCGTCCACCAAAGGACAAATATGGGCGCCAATATGGATATTTCGCGAGCGTGATCCACTAGGGAGCACTGTGCCATGATTTGCGCACGCATCCGGCTACGCCAGATCACCGCCGAGATCGGTATGTATCTGTGATCGTCTTGGTACGAAACTACATTGCGGCGGCTAGTGCCATGTGTCCTTCGAAGCCGAGCGAATCAGCCAAGTCGCGATAGTGTTTCGCGTATTCCCGATATCGGGCCTCGTCTCCTTCAGCACGTGCGAGTAGCGCACGCAGCCGCAGCAGCGGCAGCTCGTGCAGCACGAACCCATCGTCGGTCCGGACCGCGGTCAACCGCTCGACCGCCGCACCGGCTTCGGATAGATCGTTGTTCTCGCTGCGGCGCAGCAACAGCTCCACGAACTCCACCACTGCCATGCTCAAGAGAAACATTCCGCCGGTCGTGTACAACCCGTCAACCACCGTGCGGGACAATTCAATTGCGCCGTCGAGGTCACCGTCGCGCGCTTTGCGACGGGCCAAGTATGTGTCGATCGCCGGCAGCATCGTCATGCTCAGTCGTTGTTGTGTGCTCAGCTCGCGGACCGCGGCCAATTGCGCAAACCCCTGCTCGCTCTCGGCGCCGCCGTGATGGATCAGCACCAAGCCCCGGGTATAGCGCGCGAAGCCGACGGTGAAGTTGTCACCGGACTCCTCGGCGATCCCTAACGCCTCCGCGGTGTCCTCGAGCGACCGGTCGTCCAGCGTGATGGCCCCGAACTGCACTGGGACGTATTTGTACGTGATCGCCATGACGTAGCTGATCGCATCGGCTTGGCGTGCCATACCGACCGCCTTGTCAGCCTCTTCTCGCCAGCCGGCCATCCCCAAGCAACACTTGATGACACCTCGCATCGCCATCGCCAACGCCAACGGTGACCCGACCACCAGGCTTCCGCGCGTCGGGTCTCCGGCCGCCATCTCGATCACTCGCTCGCTGATCCGCAGTGCTTCACGCATCTCGCCGGCTTCGGTTTTGGCCAGGATCGCGGCCTGACCGATGAGCAACGTCGGGTCGCCGATGGATTCCAGCAGCGCGATGTAGTCGGTGGCCAGCTTCGCAGCTTCCCGGAACTCGTTGTGCAGCGTTCGGGCCATCAACAGCCCGAGCATTCCGATCGCCAACGACCTGTCGTCCCCGGCTTGGCGGGACAACTCCTGCAGTTCGTCGAAACCGGTGTCGCTGACACTGCCGCCGACCAGCCAGGCGGTCGCGCACAGCGCCGAACGGGGAGCGATCTGCATCGCCATCGCCTTGGGCTCGTCCGCGGGCAGCCGGTCGCCGACCTGACGGGCCCGCTGCCAACTGAGCCGCGCCGCAGCGATGTCGCGTTGTCCTGACCACGCCCCCGCCCGCATGTGCCATCGGTAGGCGTCCCGCAGGTCGCCGGCGGCTTCCAGATGCTCGGCGATCAGCGCCGCATAGGCGTCGACGGCGCCGGGATTGCGTGCTTCGATCACCCCGGCGAGCCGACGATGCAGCGCGTCCCGTTCGGATTTCAGCTGGGCCTCATAGGCCACGGCGCGAATCAGCGGCTGATGAAAGTTGTCCTCGCCGGGCGGCGCGAGGCCCGCCAGCCCGTATTGGAGTCGGCGGTGGATTACCTCGTCGATGAACTCGGCCTCGACCAGGTCGTCAAGCAGAGGCTCGATGTCCAGGCTCACCAGCAGGTCGGCGGTGAACCGCTCGCCGATCGCCACGGCGGCACCCAATGTCTTCTTCGCTGCAGCAGGCAGTCGGTCGATGCGCGCGGCGATCGCGGCCTGCACCGTGGCCGGCACGCTGACGTCGGTGATCGGCGTCGTGCACTGATACGCCCCGGGCTGGCCCTGCAGTACTCCGCGGCCGTGCAAGTCGCGGACCATTTCTTCGGCAGATAACGGATTGCCGGCTGCCCGGGTAGCAATCATCGCGGCGACCTCGGCGACCGATGGATCCGTGCCGAGCAGCTCGGCCATCAGCGCCGCCGACTCCGAGTCGCTGAGCTCTCCAAGCGCAAGAGATTGTGCGTGCGGCACTCCGGCCAACGCGCCGCGATACTCCGGACGGTAGGTGATGAGCAGCATCGATCGCGTCTTCGGTATCACCGTGAGCAGCTCGGCCAGCATTGACTCACTGACCGGGTCCATCCATTGGGTATCCCCGATGATGTAGAGCGCGGGGCGAACTCGCCGTCGCACGATGTGGGTAATCAACGCACTCAAGCGGCGTTGACGGGCATCTGGATCGACGGCGGGCAGCGCGATGGCGGGATCACGAATTCCCAGCAGGTCGTCGAGTAGCAGTCGATCCTGCTCGTCACATTCGAGGGCCTCGGTATCCAATGTGGCTCGTGCCGACTCCGCGTCTAGGTCGCGTATTCCGGTGAGGGAGTGCAGAAGCCGCTTCACGACCGTGAACGGTATGTCGGTCGCCTGCGACTCGGCCAGCGCGGTGAAGACGTCCACGCCCCGGCGGGCCGCGATGGCCGCGAACGGGCGATGCGACTCTTGCGGATGCCTGCCGGACCAGTGAGAGTCACCACCGCTCCGCGTCCCTGAAGTACTCGCTGCAACATCCCGTCAAGGGCGGTCGTTTCCCAGCGTCGGCCGACCAGACGTGCCTCGACGCGATCGGGCCGCTGAGGCTCAACGCGAAGCAGCCGCCGCGCAGCGACCGGGTCATCGCGCCCTTTGATCCGGACCAGCTCGGGATCAGCGAGCACAGCCGAACGCTCGACCAGCCTGGGCGTGGATTCGCTGAGCATCACGCCGCCAGGGGGCGCCGCGGACTCCATCCGTTGCGCCATTCCCACCTGCTCGCCAATCGCGGTGTAGCTCAACGGCCCCGAGCCGACTGCGCCGGCAATCACGCGGCCAGAATTCAAGCCGACCCGCAGGTCCAACGTGATGCCGTCGCGACGTTGGACCTCCTGCGCCAGACGCCCGGCTTCGCGGTGAATATCCAAGGCCGCCAGGCACGCACGAACAGCGTGATCTTCCAGAGCGGTAGGAGCGCCGAACAGCGCCATCACTCCGTCGCCGGTGAAATTGTCGACGGTGCCGCCGTAGCGGCGCACCACGTCGGTTGAGCAGCGCAACAACTCGGACATGATGTCGCGTAGGCGTTCCGGATCCACCGCCGCGGCGATGTCCATCGACCGGACGACATCGGCGATAAGACCGTCACTTGCTTGTATTCGGCCGATGCTGTGGCCGTCGCGGCGGATGTGCCGCCCAACCCCGTGGTAAAGCGGCAGTCACAGCCCCATTCGACCAGTGCTCTTCCAACCCCGACGCTCCTGCCGGCGACCCGAACCGTGCCCAAGCATCGGGCCCCCAGACCCGACGATGTGAAAGTTGGCGGTTCCTACAGGATGATGTGCTGGTGTTCGGGCTTGTCGTAATCGTCGCACTGTTTGCCACCGTGATCGTGGGCACGGTAATAGGCCGGCGCTATCGGGTGGGTCCCCCGGTCTTGCTCATCCTGCTCGGCGCACTGCTGGGGTTGATCCCCCGGTTCAGCAGCGTGCGGCTCGACGGGGAGATCGTGCTGCTGTTGTTCTTGCCGGCGATCCTGTATTGGGAAGGCCTGAACACCAGCTTTCGCGAGATCCGTAAGAACCTACGCGTCATCGTTTTTCTCAGTGTGGGCCTGGTGATCGCCACTGCGGTAGCAGTGACCTGGACGGCACGGGCGCTCGGGATGGAGTCCCACGCCGCTTCGGTCCTTGGTGCGGTGCTCTCTCCCACCGACGCCGCCGCCGTGGCCGGCCTGGCGAAACAGTTACCACGCCGCGCGGTGACCGTGTTGAAGGCGGAAAGCATCATCAACGACGGGACCGCGCTCGTGCTCTTCGCCGTGAGTGTCTCCGTTGCGGTCGGCGGCGCCCCGGTCAGCCCAGCCGCGTTGACGGCCCGTTTTATCGGCTCTTACCTCGGTGGTATCTGCGCCGGGCTGCTAGTCGGCATCGCGGTGACCCAGGTGCGCCGTCGAATCGACGCGCCGCAGGAGGAGGGAGCCCTGAGCCTGCTGACGCCGTTCGCCGCCTTCTTGCTCGCCCAAACCATTCACTGCAGCGGCGTGGTCGCGGTTCTGGTCTCGGCACTCATGCTCGCCTACGCCTCGCCGTACGTCATCCGGGCCCGCTCACGGATTCAGACATATGCATTCTGGGACCTCGCGACATTCCTGATCAACGGCTCGCTATGGGTGTTCGTCGGCGTGCAAATGCCCAACGCGGTGCGCGGTATTGCAGGCGTCGACGGGGGCGTCCGCCACGCGGCAGTAGTGGCCCTTGCCGTCACCGGTGTCATCGTGGCGACGCGATTTGCCTGCATTGAAATAATCACCACTTTGCTTCGTATGGTGGACCGGCGCGCCATACAGCGCACCCGTCGCGTCGAGTGGCGCCAGCGCGTGGTGTCCGGCTGGGGCGGATTCCGCGGCGCCGTGTCGCTTGCCGCGGCATTGGCGGTCCCGCTGACTACGCACAGCGGCGCACCGTTTCCGGACCGCAGCCTGATCATCTTCGTGGTGTGCATCGTGATTCTGGTGACCGTCCTCATCCAAGGAAGCACGCTGCCCGACGTCGTTCGATGGGCTCGGATGCCCGAAGACACAGGTCATGCTGACGAACTGCAACTTGCTCGCTGTCGCGGCGCCCAAGCTGCCCTGGAAGCCCTGCCCGTGGTCGCCGGTGAGGTCGGCGTCGGCGTGGATCTGTTGAGCCGCCTGCGAAAGGAGTACGAGGAACACGCGGCACTCGTTGAAGCCGGCGGCGACGCTGGCGGGCCCAACGATGTAGCTGAGCGGAATGAGCTGCTGAGGCGGGTTCGGCTCGGCGTACTGGAACACAAGCGCCGAGCCATCACCGAACTTCGAGACCAAAATCGGATCGACGACATTGTCCTGCGTGAGCTGCAGTCGGCAATGGACCTCGAGGAGGTGCGACTTCTCGACCCTGCCGACACCGGGTGACGACGCAAACGGCCTTACCGCGTCGGCACTTTGGCGGCGATCTGGTTGGCGATGTCGACGGCTGAGTTCTGCGGGTTGGGGCTGCAGGTGTTGACATCGACGATGACGTTGTTCTTGATCGTCAGCGCCCGACCGCAGGCCCAACCGCCGGGCCTGGGATCCTGTTGCGTTGCAATTGTGCTCAGTGTCCCGTTGCTATCCGCGATCGGCCCGGCGGTCCACTGCGTTCCGGACTGGATATGGGTGTACTGGTGGCAGGTCGGCCAACGTAGGCCCGACGCGACGAAGAAGACTTTGGCTTGTTTGGCGGTGGGAAATAACACCACCGCCTGCTCGGCGTAATGCTTGAAGTTATCGCCATCGTTGAGGGCCTGATCACGCACGGCGGTGAAGCCACTGCCGGCGTAGACCTGGGCTTGCGCGGAGCCGTCGATGGCCAGGCATTCCTTTGGCTGCATTGTGGCGCTGTCGTCCGACATCGCGTCGTGCCTTCTCGTAACCGCCATGTCCTTCGCGCCCAAGATCGGGTTGATCTGTTCAGGGCTGAGCAGCAACGCATCGAGCTCACGCTCGACGACGGGGCGCGGAATTAGCGCTCGGCTGGTAGTCGTCGACGGGGCACTGCCTTGGTTGCTACCACCGCAGCCGGCGCTGAGAATGCAGAAACCAACAACGGCGAATGCGGCCGTGAAATGACGCATCTCTTCATCCCCGTCCCCGCCGTAATCCCGACCGATCGCCGCGGCGCCATGGCCCTACGGTGTTGCCGAGTGCGCCAAGCGTACCGCGGGCTTCAGCGGGCATTACCGAGGAATTAAGCCAAACTTAGACTCTGCTCAAAGATTCCAAAGTGTCGGCGATGGTTTGCGGAATACATCCGGGACACAGTGTGTAAAGGCACGCCGCCGTGATCGGCGGCGGATCGTCAAAAGGCGCACCAGCAAACCAGCGAATTGGGCACCGGGCCGAGCCGCTCGGCGTCTTTGGCCCTCGGAGTTCATGGCTTGTTCAGCCAACCGTCGGTGTTAGATCGTTGACCGCACACGAGCACCAGTTCTTCTGGCTATATGCGCGTCGTGCAGGTCGCCAACTTCTACGGACCTCGCTCTGGCGGCCTTCGCACCGCGGTGGACCGGCTGGGCGCGGAGTACTGTGCCGCCGGACACGAGGTGTTTCTGATCGTCCCGGGTCGGCGCGGCGCGCACACCCGGCTGTCGACCGGTGTAATGCGAATCACCGTGCCTGCCAGATTGATTCCGTTCACCGGCGGTTACCGTGCGGTGTTTCCGGCGCCCGTGCGTGCGATGCTGGAAGCGCTAGAGCCGGACACCTTGGAGGTCTCTGACCGGCTCACGCTGAGGTCACTGGGCCGCTGGGGTCGCGAGCACGGCGCCACCACCGTGATGATTTCCCACGAACGCCTTGATCGCCTTGCTGGTCAAGTACTTCCGCGGCGAACCGCGCGAAGGTTCGCCGACTTCGCCAACCGGCGCACCGCCGCCAACTACGACACCGTGGTGTGCACGACCGGGTTTGCGCGCGAAGAATTCGATCGCATCGGCGCGACGAACACTGTGACCATCCCGCTGGGCGTCGACCTGGAGACGTTCCATCCGTGCCGGCGCTCCGCTCTGGTACGACAGCGCTGGGCTGCGCCGACGCAGATCTTGCTGGTGCACTGCGGCCGCCTGTCGGTAGAAAAACGGGTCGACCGCAGCATCGATGCGGTTGCCGCATTGTGCGGCGCCGGTATCGAGGTCCGACTCGTCATCGCGGGTGACGGCCCGTTGCGGGCCAGGCTGCAGCGGCAGGCCGCTCGGTTGCCGATCGACTTCACCGGTTTCATTTCCGATCGGCGGGTCGTAGCCGAGCTCCTGGCTTCCGCCGATGTCGCGCTGGCGCCAGGACCGCACGAAACCTTCGGGCTTGCCGCCCTGGAATCGCTGGCATGCGGGACGCCGGCCGTTGTTTCGCGCACGTCGGCACTGGGCGAGATCATCACTGCCGACTGCGGTGCCTTGGCCGACAACGACCCGATGGCCATCGCACGAGCGGTCAGCGCGATTGTCAGCCTGCCCGAGGGTCACCGCCGGGCCAGCGCGAGACGCCGCGCCGAGATGTTCACTTGGCAGCGGGCAGCAATAGGCATGCTGACAACTCTTGGGGCCGCATCGGCGGCCGACGAGTGCGGTGATTCTCAGAACACCGCATAGCGTTACGGTTTGGCAGGTCCAATCTGGCCGGTGAGCGGATTCACCTGTACCGTCATCGAACCCGGCTGTCCCGCCGGCGTGGCCTGGCCGCGCTGCTGCTGCGCTTGGGCAAGCGCATTGATCACCGGGTTGTCCTTCAAAAGCTGACGCCGGTCTTCGTCGGACAGCTCGTAGAACGCCCACAGTCCCCACGCTGCGGGGCGAACATACAGCGTGACCTTTTGGTGTCGACGCTTGTTCTGCGACAGCACCGCAGGAATGGGTACGACCCGATCCAGCGTCGCGGAACTGATGAGTTCCTGCGAGATCTTCTCCACATCCGCCGAGTCTTGAAGCTCGTAGACCAACGATTGATGTGGTGCGTGGGATGTGCCCTGGAGGGCGAGGAACCACGCCATCCGCGTCTCCTTCGGTCGTGGTTATCAGCGCAACTGTAAAGGACGCGGTTGCCCTCAACTGCCAAGAGAACCCGGAAACGCCGCCGTGCCAGCGGGCGCCCCTCTGGCAACCACAACCGGCATTGAGGTCGCGGCATCGGTGCGCAGGATGGTATGCACCACTTCGATGAGGTCTTCGACAGGCATCAACTTGCCAGGCATGCAGCCACGCGAAGACCAAAGGGGAACGGCTTTCATGGCGAGGTCGACGTCCCAGCCGATGTTCATCCCGGTTTGGCCGTCGCCCTCGCCACCCGCGCATTCCCCGACGATCAAGCAGGTGAACCCGATCTCGGGGTGTTCGGCTCGCCACGCATCCACGAGTCTTTCCAGCGCTGCCTTGCTGACGCCGTACGCACCGAGGCCCGGCCAGGGCGGTCCGAAAGTGCCTGCGTCGGACGAGAGAAGACCGCCTTGCCCCCCGCGGCCGTCAGGTGTGGCACTGCCGCTGCCGTCGCCAGCGCCGCGCCGATGACATTGGTATCGAAGATGTGCCGCCATGTTTCGGCATTGGTGTCGACCATGCGGACAAGCGGCCCCACCGCCGGCGAGTAGACCAGGTGGTCGATGCCGCCGAGCGCCTCGGCGGCTTCGTTGACGGCCGATCGGCACGATCTCTCGTCGGTGACATCGCATTCGATGGCGACCGCGCCCGGGCCCGCGTCCTTCGCCGCAGCCTCGATACGCGCGCGGCGTCGGGCGAGCAGCGCGACCTGAGCACCGCGCTTCGCCAGGCCGACACCAATGCAACGCCCGAGACCGCTTGAGGCGCCAACCACCACTGTCCTTGACATATCTGCCCTCTCTTGTAACGAGCCCGCTGCAGGCACAGCGTATCGGCACCAACTCGGTCGACTAACTCCCGGCTGGGCCCACAGCATCTCCCGCCCGCGGAGAAGCCGAGCCGAAAAGTCTTGGACGATGGCTCCGGAACCCTAGAGATTCTGTCCGGATAGTCGGCTACCAGGGCTTTTGTGAGTTTAGACACACCCATGGGGGGCTAATACTGGCCACGCAAGAGCGTGGGCGCGCCGCGCTCCAGCTAAATCCGGGAGTGTGATCAGATGGGCATGATCTCTTTCGCCGTGGATGAGATGGGCGACCAAGAGTACGACGAGTTTCTCTTTACTCTTACCCAGGTCTCAGAACGTCTTGATGCCTTACAAACGGCCGTCAGCGAGCTATGCCGGCTTTGCGAAAAGGGCGACGTCCACCGCGAACAGGTCCTCGAGTTGCTGGAAAAGCACGGCGCACTGAGTAAAGCCGCTCATGCGCGGTCCCGCGCCGCCTAGCTGCAGCTGATAGCCCGCAGGCCGGCGAGCCCACCTGGGGTGTGGGCATGATCGATCATCCCAGTACGGTGAGCAGATGATGAAGTACCTGGGCGTCGACGGCGTTGGCGAAGTCAGCCGGATCGGGCTGGGCACCTGGCAGTTCGGGTCACGTGAGTGGGGCTACGGAGACAGCTATGCCACGGGTGCCGCCCGTGACATCGTCGGTCGCGCCCGTGCTCTGGGTGTGACATTGTTCGACACCGCCGAGGTATACGGGCTGGGAAAAAGCGAACGCATCCTTGGTGAGGCGCTCGGCGATGAGCGCACCGAGGTCGCAGTGGCTACCAAAATTATGCCGATTGCGCCATTCCCGCCGGTCATCAAGCAGCGCGAGCGCGCCAGCGCGCGGCGACTACAGCTGGACCACATCCCGCTCTACCAAATCCACCAGCCCAACCCGGTGGTTCCCGATTCGGTGATCATGCCGGGGCTGCGCAGCCTGCTCGATAGCGGCGCCATCGGCGCCGCCGGTGTGTCGAACTATTCGCTGTCGCGTTGGCAGAAGGCCGATGCTGCGCTGGGACGGCCGGTCATCAGCAACCAAGTGCACTTCTCACTTGCCCATCCAGCTGCCCTCGAGGACCTCGTTCCGTTCGCCGAGCGGGAGAAGCGCATCGTGATTGCCTACAGCCCGTTGGCGCAGGGACTGCTGGGCGGCAAGTACGGCGTCGATCACCGGCCCGGCGGCGTCCGCGCAGTGAATCCGCTGTTCGGCACCGAAAACCTGCGCCGGATCGAGCCGCTTCTACAGACGTTGCGCGATGTCGCCGAGGAAGTCGACGCCAAGCCGGCCCAGGTGGCGCTGGCCTGGCTGATCAGCATGCCGGGCGTGGTCGCCATTCCAGGGGCGTCCAGTGTTGAGCAGCTGGAGTTCAACGTCGCCGCCGCCGAAATCGAGCTGAGCTCAGATGCCCGCAACGCACTCACCGATGCGGCCCGCGCTTTCCGACCGGTATCGACGAGGCGCTTCCTCGCCGACACGATCCGCGAGCGGCTCGGCCGGCGCTGATCTGCCGCGTTAAGGTCGGGACTCCTCGGGAGTCCAAGCCGGCGGCTGCCCGGGCTGGCCGGGAAATAGGTAATTAATGAACGCCGCAGCGGTGGGTTGCGGTTCGTGGTTGGCCAAGCCCGGTCGCTCGTTGGCCTCAATGAAGGCGTACTCCGTGCCGGTGACGTCGGGCACCAGCAGGTCGATGCCCGTAACCCCGATACCGATCGCATCCGCGGCAGTCACCGCGACCTCGCAGAGTTCGGGGTTCACCTCGGGGGTGACATCGTGGATCGTGCCGCCTTGGTGCAGGTTGGCAGTGCAGCGAACGCGGAGCCGAGTTCCCTGGGGCAAGACGTCGTCCAGCATCCAGCCGGCTTCCACCACCGTCGCCTCAGTTATCTCGTCGAGCGGGATGCGCGACTCACCACCGGTGGCTGCCGAGCGTCGCCGGCTCTCGGCCACGATCAGGTCCCGCACGGTGTGCTTGCCGGTGCCGAGGACTTCCGGGGGCAACCTCAACGCGGCGGCCACTACCCGACCGTCGATCACCACCAGCCGGAGATCGGAGCCCATCACCCGCTGCTCGATGAGTACCTCAGGGTGCTGCTCTCGCGCCCGTGCCAGGGCTGCGTTGAGCTCGTCAGGACCCTGTTCGACGGTGACACCTACGGTGATGCCTTTGCCTTGCTCTCCGCGAGTCGGTTTCACAACCACCTCGCCGACCTCTTTCAGGAAGCCGAAGTCGTCGTTGTCGAAGGTGGCCAGGCGGGCGCGAGGCACAGTGATGCCGGCCTCAGAGACCAGGCGCCGAGTCAAGCGTTTGTCGTCACATCGGCACATGGCGATCGCGGTGGTGAGCTCGGAGAGCGCTTCGCGGGTGATCACGCTGCGCCCCCCATGCGTCAGCCGCATCTCGCCGGTCTCGGCGTCCAGGACCTCGACCCGGATACCCCGGCGCATCGCCTCGTCGGCGATGATCCGGGCATAGGGATTGAGGTCGTCGACGGTCTCCGGCGACGGGGTGAACAGCGGCTCGTTGATCGCGTTCTTGCGTTTGATCGCAAGCACCGGAACGCGGCGAAAACCAAGCTTCTCGTACAGCGAGATTGCCGCTGCATTGTCGTGCGCGACCGACAAGTCCATGTAGGCGCGGCCCGTGCTACGAAAGTGCTCAGCCAGCGTCTTGGTCAGCGCGACGCCTATGCCCGGCAGTGCGGCGGCCGGGTCGACCGCCAGGGTCCACAGGCTGGATCCGTGCTCGGGGTCTTTGAAGAGCAATTGATGGTCGACGCCGGTCACGGTGCCCACGACCGCACCGTCGTTGTCGCGTACCGCGATCAAGTAGGTCACCGCGTCGGCATGTTGGTGGTTGTCCCAGATGGTCTCGACCGGCGCCGGAACCATCCCACAGCGCACAAATACCCGGTTCATGGCGTCGGCATCGACCGGATCGTTCAGCGTCCGCACTGTCACGCCGATCGGCGACGCGGCCAGGCTTTCCTCGGCTGAGTCGCTGGTGAAGCGCAGTCGATAGGTGTGGCTGGGGTCGATGAAGAGCTCAGTCGGCGCCCCAGCCACCACAACGTGGGATTCGCGCGCGTAAATGCAGATGTCACGCCGTCCCGGCGCTTCCCGTCGCAGGGTCTCGGCCAGCGTCTCGGCATTGGCAAATGTCTGGCCGAATATCAATCGGCCCCACCCTAATTCGAGCTCCACATCTTTGGCCATCGCATCCACCAGGTGCGGCGGTGTCGCATCGTGCAGGCCCAGCGTGATTGCCTCGGTATGGTCCTCTGAAGGATTGATAGCGGTCATGCCGTCGGCTCCGGTGCGTCGTTGCCCAGCAGCCACGGCAATTCCCACGTCATAGCCATGTTGTCCACCCAATTCAACGGTCGTCTATCCGTGCCGTGATGAACCGCAATCCGGCGCCTCCGGTCGATGCGCTAAGCATAGTTACTTAGTCTGAACGCGGCGTTGCGCGACGGCGCCGGCCCACTGCCCCGCAGGTCTAGCCCTTGAAGCGTCCTGCGAACCCGCGCAGCGGCAGGTCGGCGCTGGTGATGAGTCCAGGGCGCGCTGCCACCACCGACTTGATCGCGCTAAGTGCGGGCATCCCGGTCACGGTCATGCCGATGGAGGCGAAGTTCTCCGGGTTCGACAGGTCCACGCCCGGCTTGGGGAAGATCATGTGTTTGTTGTAGACGCACGGGTCACCGGTGATCCGAGTGATGTAGCAGCCCTTGATGTTCCAGCTCGGGTCGGTGTGCGGGGTCATCTGCCACTCCAGGTGTGTCTCGACCCGTGGGACCCCGCCCACCATGCCCTGGTACTTGATGTAGTTGCCGCCCAGCGAGCCCCTGGGCAGCGTGTACCAGCCCAAATCCACGTCCTTGGTGCACGCGCCCAACTCACAGCTGAACTTGACCTCGTCGAGACGCAGATCGAAGCAGTCGGCCATCATCAGCACGCTGTCGGCGAAGACGCGAGTGTATTTCTCGAGTTTTGCCGGTATTTCCGGATCGTCCACCGGCAGGCCATAACCGACCTCTATCCAGGTGTCCTTGGAGTGATGGCATGACACATCCACCGACTCGATGGTGGTGATGTTCTCGATCTCGGCAACGTCAGCGGAACACACCACGCCAACAATCTGATTGAGCCCCGGGTTCATTCCGGTGCCATAGAAAGTTGCGCCGCCCTTCTCACAAGCCTCAGCCAACAGCTGGGTCACCGGCTTGCCCGACGGGTGCGGGTGATTGTGGTCGCGGTGCCAGCCGGTGATCCAGTCTGCAGTGGTGACGATATTTATCCCTGCCTCAAGCACTTTGACGTAAAGATCCTCATCGGGGAACACCCCGTGAAACGTCAGCACATCCGGCTTGGCCGCGATGATCTCCTCGATGCTGCCAGTTGCCTTCACCCCGTTGGGGGCAAGTCCGGCCAACTCACCGGCGTCCTTGCCGATCTTTTCCGGCGAGTAGCAGTGCACACCGATGAGCTCGAGGTCAGGCTGTTCGGCGATCCGTTTGATCATTTCCGAGCCGACATTGCCAGTGGCAACCTGGAACACGCGGATTGCTCGAGCGGGTGCATTCATTCGGTTCAGCCTTTCTGCGATGCGGCATAGACTTCGGCGGCACTGCCACCAATGCCGTCGGGATAGAACTGCTTGGCCCACTTGCGGATTGCGGTGAACCCCTCGTACTCGGCAGCCGCCAGTGCGGGCGGGTCGGAGTAGCGCTGATGCCCCCAAATGTGCACGTCCTGCTCGAACTGCCGGATCACTTCTTGGCCGAATTCGCGCGCCTTGGTCTCGGCCCGCTCCGGATCCTTAGCCGGTGTCCGGCCGATGTAGACCATGAACCGCACATCGGAGGTGAACTCGTCGACTGGCGTGATCGCGGAGATGGTGCGGTTGTCAACCATCCCCCAACTCTTGGTCACCGCAATTCCCAGACCTCCGTTGATGGCCTCCACGCGACTTTCGATGTCCTCGATTTTCTGGTTGTCGTCGCCTTCAAAGGTGATGGTGAAGTCGACAAAAGACACCGGTTCGTCGAAGTCGTGGCGGGTGAACACCGGCACGATGGGTGTGTCGTGCACGTACTTGAAATGCGCGAAGTCGACGCCGTTTTCGAGCACGTACTGCGGATGCAGTTCCAAGCGCTCCCGGAACAACCTCTGCTGCGGGTAGTAGCCTTCCGCGCTGCTGCCGTCATTGAAGCCGGCGAACACGTCCGGCGCGTCGAAGTAGGGCTCACGACCCTCGACGTCGTGCCAGATGTAAACGGACTCGTTGCGCTCCACCACCGGATAGGTGCGGATCCGCCTACCGCGATTGGGGCGATCCTGATAGGGGATGCAGACGTTGCGGCCCTGCTGGCTCCACTGCCAGCCGTGGAACGGGCACTGCAATACCTCACCGACGACTTTGCCCCCGTAGCCCAAGTGCGCGCCCAGGTGTTCGCAGTACGCGTTCATCACGGTGAGCTGGCCGGAGTCGGCCCGCCAGGCAACCATCTCCTGGTCGAAGTACTTCATCGTGTGGACGGCACCGACGCCGATCTCGTCGCACCATGCGACTTGGAACCAGCCGGTCGGTTTCATCGACAGCGGCGGTTTAGCCATGTCAGCTCGTCCTTCCTGCGGTATCAGGGCGACGTCAGGAATCATAGTGCCGTCCACGAAATAATCCTAGTGGGCACTATGAAACTGCCCGAGAGCCGCTACCATTCAGGTAATGACCCGAGCGGACGTGCGGCAACGGCGTAGTAACAAGCGGGGCCTGGCAACCCGCGAGGCGATGCTGGACGCCGCAGTGCGTTCGCTCGCATCCGGCGACCCGAGCGCGGTGTCGGCAACCCGAATCGCCAAGGAGAGCGGCGCTACCTGGGGCGCGGTCCAGTACCAGTTCGGTGACGTCGATGGGTTCTGGGCAGCCGTCCTGCATCGAACGGCCGAGCGCCGCGATGCTGTGTTTTCTGCGTTCTCGGCGTTGAGCAGTGTCGAGTCCGATGCACCTCTGCGTGAGCGCGTCGGTGCGATCATCGACACCCTCTACCACGGACTGGCCTCAGACGATTCCCGCGCAATCGAGAATCTGCGGGCGGCGCTCCCCCGGGACCACCGTGACTTGGAACGTCTTTATCCGCGGACCGCCGCCGAACTGTTCTCGTGGGGTAAGAGCTGGCAGGAAACCTGCCAACGCGCCTTCGCCGGTCTCGGTGTCGACCCGCAGCGAGTTCGCGAGGTGGCTGCCCTCATCCCCGGTGCGATGCGTGGGCTTGTCTCCGAGCGGCAGCTCGGCTCTTATGCCGATCTCGATGAAGCCCGGCGAGGTCTCACCAACGCGTTGGCTGCCTACCTGGAGAATGCGGGTCAGCGGCCAGCCGTGTAGGAATGTGCTCCTGCGCCGGCAAGCGCGCCACCGTCGACGATCAGGTACTCCTCGCGGATGGGTTGCCCGGAGAAGTAAGACTCGAGGATTTCTCTGGTGCCCGCCGCGTAGCGCGCCTGCGCGGATAGCGACGAACCCGAGATATGCGGCGTCATCCCCTGGTACGGCATCGTGCGCCACGGATGATCCGCGGGCGCGGGCTGCGGGTACCACACGTCGCCGGCGTATCCGGCGAGCTGACCACTCTCCAGCGCCCGCACCACGGCATCGCGGTCGCAGATCAGAGCCCGCGCCGTATTGATCAGGTAAGCGCCGCGTTTCATCGTCGAGAGCAACTCGTCGTTGAACAAGCCGCGCGTCTCCGGGTGCAGCGGGGCATTGATCGTGACCACGTCGAGGTGCGGCACCATCTCCTGCGCCGTGGGGTGGTAGGTGGCGTGGAGCTGCGCCTCGACCTCGGCCGGCAGCCGGTGCTTGTCGGTGTAGTGCAGATGGACATCGAACGGCGCCAACCGCCGCATCACCGCCAAGCCGATCCGGCCGGCGGCGACGGTGCCCACCTGCATTCCCTCGAGGTCGTAGGAGCGCTGGACGCAGTCGGCGATATTCCAGCCGCCCTTGGTCACCCACTCATGAGAGGGCAGGTAGTTGCGGACCTGGGACAGAATCATCATCACGACGTGCTCGGCGACGCTGATGCTGTTGCAGAAAGTCACTTCGGCCACCGTGATACCGGCCTTGATGGCGGCGTCCAGGTCGACGTGGTCGGATCCGATTCCCGCGGTCAACGCGAGCTTGAGTTTGGGCGCCCGCGCGATACGTTCGGCGGTGAGGTATGCCGGCCAGAACGGCTGTGAGATGACGATCTCGGCATCGGCCAAATGCCGGTCGAATTCCGAGTTCTCACCATCCTTGTCGGAGGTGACGACCAATTCGTGCCCCAGACCTTCCAGGTATGGACGTAGACCAAGCTCACCCGAGACGCTGCCGAGCAACACTCCGGGAGTGAAGTCGATCGCCGACGGAGTCGGCAGCGTTTGGCCGCCTGGGTAGTGGTCGAGGTGGGGTAGGTCGGCTCGCGGGTAGGTGCTCGGGTAACCTT
This sequence comes from uncultured Actinomycetota bacterium, assembly GCA_963744835.1. Lineage (GTDB taxonomy): Bacteria > Actinomycetota > Actinomycetes > Mycobacteriales > Mycobacteriaceae > Mycobacterium. Next base: position 539,208 of record CAVUVB010000002.1, on the reverse strand, counting down.
CGACGGGATCGTCGTAGAGCACGCAAACTACCTTGGCCATGACGGGTGTTCCCTTCTATTACAGCGGAAGTCGGCTCAACCGCCCACTGATAGCGATTGGCTATGGCTGCGCTCCTCGGTCATCCACGTGACGGGCTGACCAAGACGCAAGGTTGTCGGATGGAGCACGCTGGCCTCGTTCTGGCCTGGCGCTTGGAGTGTATGAAAGTCGTTGTGTCGGCGATGATTCCACTCGACGCTAGCAACCGGCCAATGCGGAGGGCAAGATGTTTGGCCTTTGAGATCTGTGATGGTTTGATAGCCAGAAGCTATTAGCGGAGTTCGGAGGCGCCGATGCCTGGTGAAGTGATGATGCAGCAGTTGGAGTACCTCACTGCGCTCGCGCGCGAGCGCCACTTCCGTCGCGCCGCCACCGCCTCCCACGTAAGTCAGCCGACACTCTCAGCCGCGATTCGCAAACTCGAACACGAACTCGACGCGGTGATCGTCTTACGCGGTCATCGGTTCGAAGGCTTCACCCCAGAGGGAGAACGCGTCGTCACTTGGGCGTGCCGAATCCTGGCCGAGCGCGACGAGCTCCTTGCCGATATCGCACGGGCGCGCGGTGGCCTCACCGCGACAGCACGCATCGGAGCGATTCCGACTGCGGAGCCCGCCAGCCCCCTGGTGACCGGCCGGTTCTTGGCGCGTTATCCAGGCGCCACAGTGCGAGTCGAGGCGTTGTCCTCGCGCGAATCGCCAAGAAGTTAGCCGATTTCGAACTCGACGCCGGCCTTACCTACCTCGACGACGAAACACCGCCGGGCACCCGCCGCGTCAAGCTGTACCAGGAGCGCTATTACCTGATGGCACCAGCGACACATCCACTAATGGAGCACTCTGAGGTGCAATGGGCCCAAGCGGCGCAACTCCCTCTGTGCGCGCTCACCACCGCGATGCGAAACCGCCGAATCATCGAGACCAACACCGCAGCTGATGGCGCTGAATTCATCCCAGTCGTCGAAGCCAACACCATCGCCGCACTGTAAGCACACCTGGCTAGCCTGCAGCTGGCCAGCATCGTCGCGCACACCTGGCTGCACGCATTCGGGGTGCCAGAGGGCTTGGTAGTCCGGCCGATGGTTCAACTCGAAGCCGGGCCGTGGGTCGGCGTGATCGTCCTCGATCGCAAACCCAGCTCAATCGTCGCCGAAGCCCTCCTAACAGTGGCAACTGACCCCCAAGTGGCGCAAACCTTTGGCTAGCTGTATTGACCACGCCGTCACCAACGTCCGTGGTCAATACAGCTAGCTCGCGAAGTTTGAACTTTTGCACGTTGCCGCAGTCGGTGCGAGGAAGTTCGGCGACCGGGGTCAGCTGCCGTCCCCGTGCGGCCCTCCCAATACTCCGGCCTCCAGCAGGGCGTCGATATCAGCACCGGAGAACCCGAGCTCGCGCATGACCTCCGCACTATGTTGACCAATCACCGGAGCGGGGCGAAGCAGTCCTGCTCGTTCGCTACCGAACCGCACCGCTGGATTGGCTTGATGAATTCGACCAAGGACGGGATGGTCGAACTCGTCGACATGGCCGCCGGCTTCGATTTGAGGATGAGACACGAGCTCGTCAAGCGCCACCACGGGTGCCGCCGGTATGTCCAACGAGCGCAGCAACTCCACCGCGGATGCGGTTGACATCGACGAGAACCGGCGGGCGGCTTCCCGCATGACCGACGCCCCGGCGCTCACCGGTCCACCGTCGGGAAGCTTGTCGGCGTCCTCGACACCAAGGCCTATCGCCAGCCGCTTCATCCGTGCTGCCGTAACCAGAATGAAAGCGAGGTGGCCATCCTGGGTTCTGGTCAGCCGGAAAGATTTTGCGACCGTCGACTCGCCCTGCTCGGCGCCGACGACGGTGTGTGCGATCATACCGTCAGGCCACATGAATGCGGTTGCCACATTGAGCATCTGGATCTCGAGCTGCTGCCCTTCGCCGGTCGTGGCGCGCTGAAACAGCGCAGCAGTAATGCTCTGAGCCGTGCTGAGTCCTGTTGTCTTGTCGACGATCCCGTGCCGGACCATGCTCGGTTGGTCGCTGTCGACACCCTGCAGCGCAACCATCCCCGACAACGCCTGGACCACGTGGTCGTAGGCCGGCTGGTTGCCGTACGGACCGGCGCTGCCGAACCCATTGATCGCTGCATAGATGAGTCGGGGGCGGCCACGTCGGACCGTCTGCGCATCAAGGCCGAAGGATTCGTCCAAACCCGGCCGGAAGTTGTGGATCATGACGTCGGCCGAATCAAGCAGCGCTTCGATAACACGTCGACTGCGGCCGTCGGTGAGATCAAGGGCAATCGATCGCTTGGACCTGTTGAGGTTGGCGAAATAAGCCGAAACATTGTGGTTTCGCGTTCCGATGAACCGGATGATGTCCCCAGTAAGCGGCTCGACCTTGATGACGTCCGCTCCTTGGTCTCCGAGAATCATCGTCGCGAGCGGGCCTGACATGTTAGCCGTAAAGTCCACAATGCGGACTCCCGACAGGGGTCCGGCAGTCAAGATAGCGCCTTCGCGGTGAGCTCGAAATGCATGTTGCTCCTGGTGAAATATAGGTACTTACCGCGGTAGCCTCTACTGCCGTCATCTTCACCCTAGCTTCGCCGTGCAACGAAATCGCCGATGCAGGCATATGTGAATCACCATCGAATGGAACGCTGCATACGTCGCGACTACCGATCCGCAGAAGAGGAAGACCGAGCAATGAGGCAGTTCAAGTTCATCGAGTGGCAGAACGAAGCTACGACTGTAATCGTGTGGCTGAATCGGGCGCCAGTCAGCGCCGTAAACTCGGAAATGTACTCGAGATTCAGGATTTGTTCGGCAACCTTGCCTCCTACTTCCCCGATGTGCGCGTAGCCATTCTCGCCGGGCGGGGCAAGCATTTCTGCGCGGGCAACGATATCGCTGAATTTCAGAGCATGAATCCCGAAAATGCTCCGGGACGGATGAAGCAGGTTCGCGAGGCCTTTTGGGCCATCTACGACGCACCGATACCCGTGATCGCCGCCGTACACGGCGCAGCTGTCGGAGCCGGCTTGGGAATCGCGGCCTCATGTGACCTAGGTTCACTAGTGGTCGGATGAGTACTGGCGTCTGGTGAAATTGTTGGGTGAAGGATCCACCGGGATGGGCGCCACCGCGATCGTCGTCGCGGTACGCCGGGCTAGCCGGCGTTGTAGCTCATGAGTAAACAACAGGTTTGCCAGCTTGGACTGCGAGTATGCGGCGACCCGCTTATAGCGGCCTTCCCATTGCGGGTCGTCGAAGTCGATCGCCCTACACATGCGGTGGACCAAGCTGCTCATGGTGACCACGCGCGATCCCTCCGCTTTCATCAGTCGGTCGAGCAGCAGACCGGTAAGCGCGAAATGGCCAAGATGATTTGTGCCGAAATGTAACTCGAAGCCATCGGCGGTGAGACCTTTGGGCGTGAACATCACCCCAGCGTTGTTGATCAGCAGATCGATCTTCTGATGAGCGGTGCGCAGTTGATCGGCGGCGGCGCGCACCGACTCCAGCGAACCCAGGTCCAGTCGTTGCACCGTGATCTCGGCATGCGGTCTGCGCGCGGTGATCTGTGCTGCGGCGCATTCGCCCTTGTCGAGATTGCGGACTGCCAGTACGACGGACGCACCCTTGCCGGCAAGAACTTCGCAGTATGAAAGCCAATACCGGTGTTAGCGCCGGTGATTACGGCAACGCACCCCGCTGGTCCGGCACGTCAGCCGCTGTCCATTTACTGGCCATCTATGCGCCCTTCTGAGAATATGGTTCTGGCACAGCTTGTTTCGTTGGCGTTGGGTTGTCAATCGCTGACGACCCGATTCAGAGCAGACCGAGCTATTTGACCGTCGTGCTGGTGCCGGTGACCGCGGTCAAGACTTGGCCGACCTCCTCAGCGGGATCGTTCATCACCGCGTAATCGGTCTCGTCACGGATCTCAGCGAAGTGGTCAGCCACTTCTTCAATGGACAAATCCCGATTGAAATATCCCTTAGTTCTGCCGATGAAGAAGCGTGAAACCTGACCTCCGCCCGCGGTATAGATCTCACCCGACACCGGGCAGTTCTCATGCGCGAGGAAGGCCACTACCGGTGAGACCAGCGCCGGGGCAAGCGTTTCGGTGAACATCTTGGTCAGTTGTTGTTTCACTTCCTCAGTCTGCGGCCCGAACTGCTCGTCGGCTTCTGGCCCTTCTAGCGAATGGGCCAGCATTCGGGTGTAGGCGATCGGGCTCAAGGCGTTGGCCTTGATGTTGTGCGCGGCTCCTTCGGCCGCGACGACCCGCGTGAAGCCGATCAGACCCGTCTTCGCTGCGGCGTAGTTGCTTTTGTGCGGCGAGCCCAGGATGCCGGACGCCGAGCAGGTGCTGACCACCCGGCCATAGCCCAGCTCGCGCATGATCACGAATGCGGGCCTGGTTACGTTGAAGGCCCCCTTGAGATGGACGTCGAGAACAGGGTCCAGCAGATCCATCGTCATCGCATCGAAGGTCGCGTCGCGCAGGATTCCCGCGTTGTTCACGACGATGTCGAGCCGTCCGAAGCTGTCCATCGCGGTCTTGACAAGTGCCGCACCGCCCTCGGGGGTGGCGACGCTGTTGACGTCGGCGACGGCCTCACCACCGCTGGCCTTGATCTCGCTGACCAACTGGTGGGCGGGACCAGCGTCCGAACCCTCACCGGTCACCGAACCGCCGACGTCGTTGACGACCACCCGCGCTCCCCGCGCGGCCAGCAGTGTCGCGTGCGACTTGCCCAGTCCCCCGCCGGCGCCGGTGACGATCGCAACTCTGCCGTCAAATCTCAGTTCGGTCATGACAAGAACCTGCTCTCCGGATACTCGTGGGTTGCGGTCGAAATCCCTCGACGACCCGTCGTCGTCGCGAGTCGATTCTGGCATTCATCACCGATCGCGCGATACGTCAGAGTGTTGCAGCGTCATCCTTTCTGAAGCACACGACAGGCGATGAGCACAGCCGTCGAGCTGGTATCACATCACCAGCTGACGGGCAGCTCTTTCATGCCGTAAATACTTGCTTGGTCCTTGAATTTCAACTCATCCGGTGGGACTGCCAACCGCAATCCAGGCAGGCGGCGGGCCAACGTCCCGAATGCGACTTGCATCTCGACGCGAGCCAGGTTTTGTCCGATGCATTGGTGCACACCGTAACCGAAACCCAAGTGCCCTCTAGTGTTTCGGTTGATATCGAATGTCTCTGGGTTAGCGGTGAATTCGGTGTCCCAGTTTCCGGCGGGCAGGTTCATCACCAGGAAATCCCCTGCGCGGATCAACTGGCCGCCAAGAGTGAGGTCTTCGGTCGCGATCCGGTCCACCTGGGTGTGGACGATGGTGAGATACCGCATGAGCTCTTCTACAATGTTGGCGATCATGACGTGGTCGTCGGTTTCGCCGAGCCGCTCAAAGACATCGTGATGCTCCAGCAGGGCGACGGTGCCCAACGAAATCATGTTCGCGGTGGTTTCATGCCCGGCGACCAACATCGTCATCCCCGATAGTGTGGCCGTCTCACGGTTGAGCTGACCGCTGGCCACGTATTCGGTAACCAAACGGCTGATCAGATCGTCGCCGGGTTCACGACCTTTGCGTTCCACCAACTGCGCGATGTAGCTGTACATCTGGGCAAAGGCCTGTCCCTTTTGGTCGTCAGACGATCTGGTGTCCAGTCCGACCGTGGTGTACTGCTGGAACGGTCCTAGGTCGTCTGACGGCACCCCCAACAGCATGGCGATCACCAGCGACGGCACCGGCAAAGCGAAGTCAGCGACGAGGTCAGCTGGGGGTCCTTTGCTGATCATCTCGTCGAGAAACTGATCGACGAGATCCTGTATGTGGGGCCGCATTGTTTCGCAGCGCCTGAAAGTGAAGTCCCCCGCCATCATTCGGCGCAACCGATGGTGCTCAGGGTCGTCGGCCCGCGCGAACATGACCGACGTATTCTCCTCGCCGCTCTGTTTGAGTAGGTCAGGAATGGTGTCAGCGGAGAGGCGTGGATCAACCAGCGCTGCTCTGATGTCGTGGTAGCGGCTCACCGCCCACGTCGGTCGTCCCTGGTACATCACCCGGCGCAGACCGGGCTCCTCGCGCCAGCTGGTGAATTCTGCAGGCGGATGAAGCGGGCAGTGGGCAGGGCGCGAGGCGGGGATCAGCGGGAGATCGGCCTCGGCGGGATATGCGGAAGACCCAGAAATCCCCGTAACCGATGTCATAAACACCCACTTCCTGCGCCGACGCGGGCCACACAGCGCGAAGCCATCGCGGTTGAGAATAGTGTTCTTTCCGGTGTAGAACTCTATACGGCCATGGAGAACAAATGTTAGGTCGTGGCGAAATCCAACCCGCGAGGGCCGGTCCGATGGCGCATTGGCCGCAACGAGTACGCCCGCGGCCCATCCACAGCGGTGGTCAGCAACTCGCGCCGACACCGAATTGACCCCAGCGGGCCATTCGAACCACCCCTTTCCGACGTGTCAGCGCAGGCGAACAGGCGAAACAGGTCGCTGATTTGCTCCATACCGCCTGCGGGACAGCAAATCTCAGCGTTGCCGACACGCCTGCGGACCAGCCAGGTGACGGATGGACGGCAACCGAAAATGTAGTGAAACCCCTTATTGAAGCGCACCGCTCTCCCCCGTAGCGTCCGGCTGACGAGCGGAGGAGGGTCCCATGTTTTCTGTTATGAATCGGCCTTGCAGTGCCGGTGAATACAACGAACTACGATGTGGTGGCTGCTGATGCAGCGCTTAGACCCCTTGAAGCAGAACTTGATGAATTAATCCGCGATGGCTCGCAGGCGTGTCTGGCGACACCGTTCGAGCACGGCTCGCTGGGCGGCTTCCTCCTCCACAAACACTGGGAGCTCGATGACGGGTACTCCATGGTTGAACGCTGCGGACTTGACCCCTCCGGACGACCCGCGCTTATCACGTCGCCGCGACCATCCGACGAGCTGGGAGCGACCGCTCCATCTCGATTCAAAGTCGATCCTGAACGGGCGACGTTCGTGGCCCTCGAGTTCTCGTCGGATCCGCTGGTCGTTGAGACCTGGCGTTGCCTAAAAGCACAGCCCGAGGTGCTGACCGGTTGTGCGAAATAATCAGTGCCAGTGGTTTGGCCGATAAGGTCGGGCTTGGGATCCTCACCCGCAGGGTGCCTATTGACGATCACGAGGTCCTAGTGGAAGAGAACTGCGATGGCGAAAGCCTGCTCAGTGCCAGGACCCTTTCGGCAGAACCAGAGATCGTCATCCAGACAGGATGGGCATTCGTCGCTTCGGATCCGCCTGACGGCGGAGCAGGCAAGCGCGGCCCTACCGCGTGCAACCAGGCGGCCAACCGCATAAGAAATATCACGCCAAGCCCAAACCCCGTAGTAGCTCGGCCGGCTCCTTTTCGCTGCAACTGAAATTGTAGGGAAATCCCTGATTGCCGGTCGGGCTCGGATCTATAACGTGGGGCCATGGATATCGCCGAAGCGGGTCTGGAGCGCTTCCTTGTCGAGTGGTACGGACCTCGGGCGTCCGCGCGTTGTCTCAGCGAAACAGCCGGGCGTCTCAACGAAGGTGCGGCTTCCACCCTGGCACGCGGTACGCGGATTCGATTGCTGATAGCGCTGGCTGTACCCGCAGATGACTATGCGTTCGGTGTCTTCGCCGCCGAATCAGCAGAAACCGTTGCACAACTATGCACCGACGCCGGCGCACCTCCCGAACGGATCAGCTCCGCCATTACATGGCCATGCACTCCGGATTACTGATCTCCTGCTTGCTGACAACCGTACAGCTACCATAACGACGACCGGGTCGACGGGACTGCCGCCCCATATCGGCGTGGATACGCGGCGCCGAAGCGACCTGGTGTGCACGACCCCGGGGGCTGAGGGGCGGGACGCGGTAGAGAATGGCGGTGCGGGCGGTAAGTCGGCGGGCTGAAGAGCAGGCCGTCGTCGAGTTTTTAGATGCTATGCCTGGTGCGCCCTCGGCGTTGGTGGTTGAGGGCGATCCGGGCATCGGTAAGACAACATTGTGGCTTGATGTGGTGGGCCGCGCTCGTGAGCGGGGGGTTGTGGTGCTGGCCAGCCGGGCGGCGGCGGCTGAGTCGGTGTTGGCCTATGCGGCGTTGGCCGATCTGCTCGATGCGGTTGATGAATCGATCTGGGCTGATCTGCCTGCCCCGCAACAGCAAGGCTTGGATGCGGCGTTGTTGCGTCGGCGCGACCGAGCGGCCCGTAGCGATGCTCGTGCGGTGGCGGCGGCGTTTGTGGCGGTGCTGGATCGGCTGGCAGCCCAGGCCGGGGGTCCGGTGTTGGTGGCTATCGATGATGTGCAGTGGGTGGATACCTCTAGTGCAAATGTGGTGGCCTTTGCTGCGCGGCGATTGCCGCCCGGTGTGGGGTTGGTGTGTACCACCCGTAGCCCTGAGGTGGCGGCAGGGGTGCAGCTTGCTCAGCCTGATGCGGTGCGCCGATTGCGGTTGCAGCCGTTGACTGTTGGAGAGTTGCATCAGGTGTTGAGGCTGCGGTTGGGGGCTTCGGTGGCGCGGCCGATGCTGTTGCGTATTCACCAGATCGCGGGGGGTAACCCATTTTTCGCTCTGGAACTCGCCCGCGAGATCGGCACCGACACTGGTTTGAGCGATTTGAGTCTGCCCAGCAGCCTTAATGAGTTGGTCAGTTCGCGCATCAGTCGAGTCGGTGCTGATGCCCAAGAGGTGCTGTTGGCGATGGCCAGCGTGCCCGATCCCACTGTGCACATGCTGGCTGAAGCCACCCACAGCAGCGCTGAGCGCGTGGTGGAAGTGCTCGGTGAGGCCGAAGCCCAGGCGGTGGTGGCCATTGAGGGCAACCGGGTTTCGTTCACCCACCCGGTGTTGGCCCACGGCGTCTATAGCGAGGCATCGCCGAGGCTGCGCCGGGCCATGCACCGGCGGCTTGCTGAGCTGGTCGTCGAACCCGAACTGCGCGCTCGGCATCTGGCGTTGTCCGATGCTAGCGGCGAATCAGCGACCATCGAGGCCCTGGATGCTGCGGCCGAGATCGCCCGCGCCCGAGGAGCGCCGGCTGCGGCCGCCGAACTACTCGAGCTCGCAATGGGTCTGGGCGCCGAGGATCCAGCTCGCCGCATCCAGTGCGCAACCCACTACTTTGCCGCCAGCGATCCCGGTCGTGCGCGTCAGCTGCTCCAAGCCGTGGTCGACGACCTGCCGGCAGGTCCGCTTCGCGCCGAGGCGCTGCATCAGCTCGGCTTGGTCCGGCTCTACGGCGATAGTTTTTACGAGGCGGCCGAGCTGCTCGAACGCGGGGTGCTCGACAGTGACTCCGACGAGGCATTGCGGGTGCGGATCTTGATCAGCTTGACGTTCGCTCTGCTGAACTCCGGACAAATCGAGCAGGCCTACGCCCGTGTGCAGCAGGCGGTTGACGAGTCCGAGCGATTAGGCATTTCGCGCCTGCTCAGTCCAGCTCTGGGAATGCGCGCGATGTTGGACTTCATGAGCGGGCGTGGTTTCGATGAGGCCGCGCTCCAACGTGCCGTCGACCTCGAAGAGGAAGACCAGCCCCTTGCACTGGCGTTTCGCCCCAGTGTGCAGATGACACTGCTGCGGGCCTGGACCGGCGAACTCGACCCCGCCCGCAAAGCGATGCTGGCAGTAGGTCAACGATGTATCAGCGTTGGGGAGGAAGGCGAGTTGATTTTTGTCGCCTTTCATCTGGCGCTGATTGATATTTGGCGGGGGGACCTGGCGAGCGCGGCATTGACCGCCGACGAAACCATCGAGCGGGCATCCCAACTCGGCGGCGATTTCCCGATGTTCATCGCGCTCACGTTGCGGGCCGCTGCCTCCGCCTATGTCGGTCGCGTCGACGACACGCGTCGCGACCTGGTTGAGGCGATCGCCGCCGCGCAACGGTGCGGCTCCGCACGGCTGGGCGAATGGCCAGTTACCTTGCGTGCGTTCGTGGAAGTCTCCTGCGGTGATTATCAGGCCGCGCTGGATGCCGTCGAGCCGCTGCTGCCCGTCGTCCAGACCTGGCCCGACGCTACCGAGATCATCGCCGCATCCTATGTTCCTGAAGCCGTCGAAGCCATGATCGGTGTGGGCCGCCTCGACGACGCCGCGTCGCTGATCGACACCCTCGAACGCAACGGCCGCCGCCTCGACCGCGCCTGGATGCTGGCCACAGCGCTGCGGTCGCGCGCGATGCTGCTGGCGGCCCGCGGCGACCTCGCCGCCGCCACCGACATGGCCGAACTCGCGATGACCCAACACCAGCGCCTACCGATGCCCTTCGAACGGGCCCGCACCCAGCTGCTGCTCGGACAGCTCCAGCGCCGCCAACGCCAGCGCGAGGCCAGCGCCGCCACGATTCGTGAGGCGTTGCACACCTTCGAGCAACTCGGCACCCAGCTGTGGGCCGAGCGCGCCAGAGCCGAACTGGCACGAGGCATGTCAGGCAGACGACGCAGCCAAGGATTGACCCCGTCTGAACAACGCGTCGCCGAACTGGCCGTGTCAGGAATGACCAACCGCGACATCGCCGCAGCACTGTTCATCAGCCCCAAAACGGTCGAAGTCAACCTCAGCCGCATCTATCGCAAGCTCAACGTCCGCTCACGCACCGAGCTCTACCGAGCCTGGCAATCCACCCAAGCCTCGACATCTTCGGATTAGCAGAGCAATCCGCGACTTTCCTTTTGGCCGATTCGGCCAGAACGCCTGAATTTCGACGACGTGACCGAACTCAAGTCAGCGGTGAGCTGCGCGACCTACGCTGACGCGAAAAGTCACTGAGCCTAACAAGTCGCCTTCCCACGTGCCTATTTCAGCAAACCCCATCGTTAGTCGAAACCGTACCGCTATTATGTCATCGACCAGCAATCGGGGTCCCACTGCACGGCGGTGGCTCGGCACCCGCAGCAACGCAACGGTTGATTGCTGCCACTCCTGGAAGAGAGCAAGATGACCCAAACTGCAGGATCATTGCCTGTAATCGACCTCGGCTGAGGGTGGGACGCGGCAGGGGCATGGTGATGCGGGCGGTAAGTCGGCGTGCCGAGGAGCAGGCCGTCATCGAGTTTCTGGATGCTGTGACGGCTGCGCCCTCGGCGTTGGTGATTGAGGGCGATCCGGGTATCGGTAAAACGACATTGTGGCTTGATGTGGTGGGCCGGGCTCGTGAGCGGGGGGTTGTGGTGCTGGCCAGCCGGGCGGCGGTGGCTGAGTCGGTGTTGGCCTATGCGGCGTTGGCCGATCTGCTCGGTGAGGTTGATGAGTCGGTGTGGGCTGATCTGCCCGCCCCGCAACAGCAAGGCTTGGATGCGGCGTTGTTGCGTCGGCGCGACCGAGCGGCCCGTATCGATGCACGTGCGGTGGCGGCGGCGTTTGTGGCGGTGCTGGATCGGCTGGCAGCCCAGGCCGGGGGTCCGGTGTTGGTGGCTATCGATGATGTGCAGTGGGTGGATACCTCTAGTGCAAATGTGGTGGCCTTTGCTGCGCGGCGATTGCCGCCCGGTGTGGGGTTGGTGTGTACCACCCGTAGCCCTGAGGTGGCGGCCCGGGTGCAGCTTGCTCAGCCTGATGCGGTGCGCCGACTGCGGTTGCAGCCGCTGACAGTTGGAGAGTTGCATCAGGTGTTGAAGCTGCGGTTGGGGACTTCGGTGGCGCGGCCGACGCTGTTGCGTATTCACCAGATCGCCAGAGGCAACCCATTTTTCGCATTAGAACTGGCCTGCGAGATCGTCAGCGACAGCATGACAAGGGAATCGCGCCTACCTAGTAGCCTCAGCGACCTGGTGAGCTCGAGGGTCGGCCGGATAGCTGCGGGCGCTGAGGATGCGTTGCTCGCGATAGCCAGCCTGCCTAATCCCACGGTGCAGATCGTGGCGCAAGCAATCCACACCACGCCGGATCGTCTGGTAGAGCTACTCGGTGAGGCCGAAGCCCAGGCGGTGGTGGCCGTTGAGGGCAACCGGGTTTCGTTCACCCACCCGGTGTTGGCCCACGGCGTCTATAGCGAGGCATCGCCGAGGCTGCGCCGGGCCATGCACCGACGGCTTGCTGAGCTGGTCGTCGAACCCGAACTGCGCGCTCGGCATCTGGCGTTGTCGGATGCCACGGGCGAACCGGCGACCATCGAGGCCCTCGATACAGCGGCCGAGATCGCCCGCGCCCGAGGAGCGCCGGCTGCGGCCGCCGAACTACTCGAGCTGGCAATCGGTTTGGGCGCCGAGGATCCAGCCCGCCGCATCCAGTGCGCAACCCACTACTTTGCCGCCAGCGATCCCGGGCGTGCCCGTGAGCTGCTCCAAGCCGTGGTCGACGACCTGCCGGCAGGTCCGCTTCGCGCCGAGGCACTCCACCAACTCGCCCTCGTCCGCCTCTACGATGACGGGTTCTTCGAGGCAGCGGAACTGCTCGAATGCGCGCTGCCTGATACCGGCGCCGACCACGCACTGCGGGTGCGGATGCTGATCATGCTCTCCTATGCATTGCTTAACGCCGCCCAACCCGAGCGCGCCGACGAGTGCGTGCAACTGGCGGTGAGGGAGGCCGAGCGAGTGGGTGTCCCGAGCTTGCTCAGCCTGGCGCTGGGGATGCGTGGAATATTGGGCTTTCTGAGCGGGCGCGGTTTCGACGAGGCCGCGCTCCAACGTGCCGTCGACCTCGAGGAGGAAGACCAGCGGGTTCCGTTGGCGTTTCGACCCAGTGTGCAGATGACACTGCTGCGGGCCTGGACCGGCGACCTGGACCCGGCCCGCGAAGCACTGGCGGCGGCGGGTCAACGATGCATCACGCTCGGTGACGAAGGCGAGTTCGTGTTTGTTGCCTTTTCGCTTGCACTGATTGATATTTGGCGTGGCGACCTGGCCAGCGTAGGCATCGCCGCTGACGAGACCATCGAGCGGGCATCCCAACTCGGCGGCGACTTCCCCATGTTCATCGCACTCACGATTCGCGGTGCGGCCGCCGCTTACACCGGTCGCGTCGGCGAGGCGCGTCGCGACCTGGCTGAGGCGATCGCCGCCGCGCATCGGTGCGGCTCCATGCGAATGGGCGAATGGCCAGTCACCTTGCGTGCGTTCGTGGAAGTCTCCTGCGGTGATTATCAGGCCGCGCTGGATGCCGTCGAGCCGCTGCTGCCCGTGCGTCCAGACCTGGCCCGACGCTACCGAGATCATCGCCGCATCCTATGTTCCTGAAGCCGTCGAAGCCATGATCGGTGTGGGCCGCCTCGACGACGCCGCGTCGCTGATCGACACCCTCGAACGCAACGGCCGCCGCCTCGACCGCGCCTGGATGCTGGCCACAGCGCTGCGGTCGCGCGCGATGCTGCTGGCGGCCCGCGGCGACCTCGCCGCCGCCACCGACATGGCCGAACTCGCGATGACCCAACACCAGCGCCTACCGATGCCCTTCGAACGGGCCCGCACCCAGCTGCTGCTCGGACAGCTCCAGCGCCGCCAACGCCAGCGCGAGGCCAGCGCCGCCACGATTCGTGAGGCGTTGCACACCTTCGAGCAACTCGGCACCCAGCTGTGGGCCGAGCGCGCCAGAGCCGAACTGGCACGAGGCATGTCAGGCAGACGACGCAGCCAAGGATTGACCCCGTCTGAACAACGCGTCGCCGAACTGGCCGTGTCAGGAATGACCAATCGCGACATCGCCGCAGCACTGTTCATCAGCCCCAAAACGGTCGAAGTCAACCTCAGCCGCATCTATCGCAAGCTCAACGTCCGCTCACGCACCGAGCTCTACCGAGCCTGGCAATCCACCCCAAACCTCGACATCTCCCAAATTGGGGGAAATCCCCTGATTTCCGATACGAGTTCGGATCGTTAACGTGGGCGTGTGGTCGGGTAGCCCCCATCGCTGATCTACTGCGGCACCTGTGGCGCGATCTTTCGCGCGAGATTGATGGCAGCCGAATTCGCTTGGTCTGACGAGAGCCTCAGTACCGCAACCTGAATGGTGTTGGTCCTGTTGCCGGCAGCGAACTCGACCATGCCGCCGCCCATTAGACGCGTGCCATCAGGTCCGGGTGTTGTCGGGTCAGGGAAGCCCGCTTCGGGCGGGGGCAAGGTGTTATTGGGCGCAGTGCCGGGATTGCTGATCGTCAAGGATATCGACTCTTCCGTCGCAGAGTTCGTCCATGTGCAGTTGCCCATTTGAGGATCGGCGCCAGTCGACTTGCCCGGCGCGGAGACTCCCAGCAGCGACGAAACATCCTGCGGCGCAACCATCGAGCACGCATCGATCGGCTTTGCGGCCGGCGCTGCTCCCTCGGACGCGCCGGTTTGCGGCGCGTTGCTCGAGCTGCTTTGGGATTGACAGCCCGCGACCGTACAGCCGAATATCACGGCAGCGCCCAAGAGCGCAAGCCTTCCCGGCACGCCGTTACTCCAGCTGATGCGTGCCGAGCACCCATCAGGACCGGGCCTGCAACGCTCGCGGTATGTCGGCATGATGGCTCCTCGCATTCTGGTTAGCGAAGCCCGAACGCCCTTTGCGTTGCGTGTCGGGTAAAACGTTACGGCCGCGGCTCCGCATTTGAATCAGGGAACCCCCTACACTTTGGCTGCTCTGAGGTCTTCAGTTGTTGGGTCAGCGTGCGTGTTTCAGAACGCCGTCACGCGTTGGTCGCTGACGGACATGCCGTGGCCGCTGGGGTCGTTGGTGAATTTTGTATCTTGCGGGCTGGCAACGATCGTCCAGCCCTGTGCGCTATAGGTCTGATCACCCAGCGGGACCCGACCCTGCAGTTCTCCGAGGTCAGCATCGACCCAGTGGAACTCGCCGCCCGCGCTGACGCTGACGGTGTGGTACACCCGTCCGTCCGCGTTGCGCCAGTTGTCTGAAGACGTTTGGCACGCGACCAGCTCGGTCGTGATCGAACAACCGGTTGCTCCCGACATTGTGTCGACGCGCACGTATCCGTGGTCATTCGGCATCAGCGGCGTCGGGGAGGGCGATGCCAAGGCTGCCGGAGCTCGCGCACCCCGCCGCCATCGCCGCGGCGGCGATTACGATGACGACACTCGAAGTCCTGGTCAACGTCAGTGGACACATACGTCGACCCTGGGATCGCAGCCGGGAGCTTGCGGCTGAGGTTGCGGTTGGGGCTGCGCTGGAGCTTCTGGTGCCGGCGCTTGCGGTGCCGACGCCGGCTGGGGCCCCGGCGGTCCTGCTCTCGGCGGTTCCGCCGGTGGTGCTGCCGCGTTCTGGTTCCATGTTTGCTGGCGTTGGTCCGGAGTGACACACACGGCATCACCAGCGAAGGCCTCACGCCAGACATAGCCCGGCTTGCAGGTCTCGGGGCCGTAGGCGCCGCCGTTGGGCTCACGCAGGTTGGCTGCGTTCGAGTTCTCCTGTGCGACCTCGGCCGCAATTTGCTTGGTAACGCAGACCTGATCACCTGGGCCGGCGTTGCGCGGTACCAGGTCGTTGGGGCATCCATCGTCCGCCTGAGCTAGGACGGGACCACTTACGCCCAAACGGCAACCGCCACGCAGCACCACAGCGCCCCCGGCAGTGTCATGCTCTTCATCATCGTTTCCACCTAGTCAGCACGCGGCTGGATCAACGGTTGAAGATGCAGTGCGAGTCGCCGCCGAGCGCCTTTTCGGCGACCACTGCGCCGTCCACCGTAATTCGGCATCCCGGAGTAGGTGTGTCCTTGCCCACCGCGACCACTTGAAGCAAGTGCACGTCGGGACCGATGGTTGTGGCTTGCTGCCAGTGAAGTTGCGCATCGTAAACGCGCTGGGCGCTGGGGTCGGTGTCGATGGTGTACACGCTGTCCGTTCCGGTGACCTCGAAAAGGACGTTGGAGGTTCCGGGCAGTGCCGATGCTCCGGGCGGAGCCGCGACCGCTACGGCGCCGGCCGCCACCAACAGGGACAAAACTGCGACCAATTTCGAAGTCATCGACATCATGGCTTCCTTCGTCGGTTTGTGCCGGCAGCCGGACCGCGAAACCAAGGAATTCCAGCGGCCGCTGACGATGTATCGAGAACTAGGTCGGTGTACATGCCCGGGAACTGCGCCTTCGCTGAGAGGGTGTCAGTCCAACGCTATGGAGAAGGGTCGCGCCGGCGCATCAGGGATTTCACTACAGTTTCGTCGGCTTTCGACCGCCTGACCTGAGTGTCAGCGGGACGCTGCGTGCCACAGGATGCTCGGGTGGCGCGGCCGCACCGGCCGACAGCGAGGGTGCTCAACGAGACAAACACCGCAGGACAGTTACCGGACGACTCCGCCACCCGTAATACAGCCAAATTGTAGGGAAAACCCTGATTCATCACGCCTCTTAGCTCCATAGCATCACGAGATACGCAGAAATCGCGTCGAAAAGGAGCTGCCATGACCGAGACACCGACTCGCATTCTGACGGCCGCGATCCGATTCACTTTCATTGCCGGGGTGACGGGATGTGTCACGCTGGCTTTCCCCGGCGCCGCCGCCGCTGATAGCGGAACGATTGACCAGTTTGTCGGCGGCAGCCAGTGTGGGGGTCAGCCGTCGGCGTGCGCGGG
Organism: uncultured Actinomycetota bacterium; assembly: GCA_963744835.1. GTDB lineage: Bacteria > Actinomycetota > Actinomycetes > Mycobacteriales > Mycobacteriaceae > Mycobacterium. Next base: position 522,615 of record CAVUVB010000002.1, on the reverse strand, counting down.
CGTCTCGGTGCCCTTCACCCAGCCCTCCGAGGCAAACGCCGTAGAGGTCAGCTTCACCAAGAACAACAACCCGTGCCCTGATTTCAATGTGAAGCTCAATGCTGACGGTGTCACCGATATTCCGTTGAGCACCCCGGTGCAGTTGGCTCCCGGTAATCACACCCTCAACGTGGCTCCGACTTGTAGCACCGACCTGACCTCCTGGGGCGGCGAGGTCCACATCAGCAAGATCGCCCAAACCGGTAAGCCGGCGAATCCCAACGCCCCGGCGGCCCAGACGACGCCGGCCAACGCGATCGTGGTGAACATCGAGCAGAACCCGATCAAGACAATTGTGAATGTTCAGAACGTCTCGCAAGACAACACCGACTGCAGCTACGACGCCGAGCCGAAAAGTCCGCTACTGCCACCGGTGCATCGCGATTTCCACCTTAATCAGGCCCCAGGTGCGGGTTCCACCACGAGCCTTGACTTCCCATCGCCGCCAGTGGGTGCCACCTACCACATCGCCATCGTATGCAAAGCAGAGCCTTTCGCGAAGGAAGACGGCCACTTCGATCAGGACGTGACCGGCAGTCTGTGAGAAGTGACGATGGGCCTGCCCTCACATCAGGCTCGTTCCCGGCGGTCGGCTCTGTAAGGCTCGACTTGGCTTGCGCCGGAGTCGAATTAAGCGTTGTTGGCAGCCCAGCGGCGAATCGAGGAGTCATCATGGGAAAAAGCGTTAACACCCCGATCCTGGCGACGTTACCCGTCGTCGCGGTGACCGCGTTGGCAGCCATCGTCGGTGCGGCGCAAGTGCGGGCCGATCCGCACCCAGAGCCTGACCCAACATGCGTGTCGGGCCTGGTTTGGCGGGCGGCCTACCCCGGAGATGCTATCTGTGTCCGGCCGGAGGACCGCGATCGCACTGCGCAGGAGAATGCCGAAGCAGCGAGCCGGCGTGATCCTAACGGCGCCTACGGGCCGCAGAGTTGCATTCAGGGCTTCGTCTGGCGGCAGGCCTTCAACGAGGACACCGTCTGTGTGTCGCCCGACACCCGACGGGAGAATTTGGACTGGAACAGATATGAGTGCGGGACTGTGGAGGGCGTAAAACGCCACGCGGGATACTGTGGGCCATTACCGCCACCGCCCGGCGACCTCGGCTAGTTCTTCAGCTTTACGGGACCTCTCCAGGCCGGCAGGACGGCGCACCGGTCATTCCGGGCGCCAAACCGCGAGCCGTCCTCACGATGCTCGGTCTGCACGGCGGTTCGGTCGTATCGGCCGAAACGCTGATTGAGCTCCTCTGGGGCGACGATGCCCCGCGCACCGCCGCCAAGGTCTGCAGACCCACATCTCCTCGCTGCGTCGCACTCTGGGGGACGGCTTCGTGTTAACCGAGGGAATGGGTTGGACCCTCGCTGAAATTGAGGTTGACGCCTCGCGTTATAAATCGGCGGCCCGACGGGGACGCGTTGCCGCTGCCCCTGGTGACACCAGCCAAGCGGTGGCTCGCTTCGAGGAGGCGCTTGACCTCTGGCGGGGTATCCCCGAATTGCCCGACGGGCAGCGGGGAAGATCCGAGATGACTCGCTGGATCGAGGGTCATGCCGCGCTTGTGCAAGATCGGGCCGACGCGCTGCTCGCGACGGGCCACGCTGCGGAGATCATCGGCGAGCTCGAGGCCGCGGTCAGCGACGCACCCCTGCGGGAGAGGCGTTGGGGCCGGCTGATGCTCGCGCTCTACCGCGCCAGCAGGCAGACCTCGACGCCGCGCTCGCCAAGTTCGACGAACTCGATGGGCGGAAAGCTTCACTGTGACGTTTCGACCGAGAGCAACGCCAACAACGTCTCGCGCAGCTCTCCAAATCGCTTCTCTCCCAGTACATCGCGCCAACGCTTCTCCACAGCGAGCGCGGTGGAACGCAGCACGCGCAGTGCCTGGCGACCGCGGGGCGTCAGCTCGATGATCCGCGCACGGGCATCAGAGGGGTGAGGCTCTCGAACGACGTAGTCGTGCCGTTCCAGGGCGGCCACCGCCTGAGCCACCGCCTGTCGGCTGACCTTGAGCCGATCAGCCAGATCTGACGCGTGCAACCCGCCGGCCGTCAGCGGCACCAGGGCAACCGCTTGCGCAGGCCGGATCCCGTCGAGACCGGCGGCCGCGAAAGCCGCCCTCAAGCGCGGCGCTCCGGACGCGGCCACCAGATTCACCAGTGCCGGCACCGTGGGCTCCCACTTGGCATCTCGACCAGATCGCATGGCCTACCAGTGTGCCACTTTCGACGCGATTGACAAGCTACTTGTCAAATATTGGTAGGACTGCCACGATGGGGACATGCGATCTCGATACTTGCGGGCACTTGTCGTGTGTCTCCTCGGAGCCTTGGTCGTGGTGCTCGGCGGGTGCATCGGTGGCGGACACGCACTCGGAATACCGGGTGCGCAGTCGATTCCGGTCGGGCAGTCCACACAGACCATCGGCGTCGGCGGGCTCAGCCGAACCTTCCATCTGTACCGTCCATCGGGGCTGAGCGACGGTGCGCCACTGGTAGTGATGTTGCACGGCGGCTTTGGAACCGGAGCGCAGGCCGAACGCTCCTACCACTGGGACAGCGAAGCCGACGCCGAGCATTTCGTGGTCGCTTACCCTGACGGACTCATGCGCGCCTGGAACGCCGGGAGCTGCTGTGGCCAGCCGCAGCGCACCAATACCGACGACGTCGGCTTCATCACCGCCATGGTCGGCGCCATCGAGCAAGAGATCCCGATCGATCGGGCGCGCGTCTATGCAACCGGCATGTCGAACGGGGCCATGATGGCGCTTCGCCTGGGCTGTCAGACCGACACGTTCGCGGCGATCGCGCCCGTGGCGGGCACGCTGCTGACCGACTGTTCGGGGGCACGGCCGACATCGGTGCTGCAGATACATGGCACCGCCGACGACAGAGTCCCCTACAACGGCGGGCCGGGCAAGGCGTTCTCGGCCGAAGGGAAGGCGCGCGTCGACGGTCCCTCGGTGGAGGCCGTCAACGCGACGTGGCGTGGGATCGATGGGTGCGGGCAACCCACCTCGACTACCGCCGGGGACGTGACGACCCAGACGGCCGGGTGCACCGACGGACGCACCGTGGAATTGATCTCGGTGAAGGGAGCGGGCCACCAGTGGCCCGGCGGTGACCCAAGCCCGCTCGCGCAATGGGTCGGCGACATCCCAGCACCGTCGACGGCACTTAACGCTACCGACACCATCTGGCAGTTCTTCGCGCCGAACCATCGATAGAGGGCCGTGCCGTCGGCGATTGGCGCTCAGTGTTCTGGAGCACTAATTTCCCTAAGGTGACATTCTCAGCTGCTGGTGCAGTCGCGCGGTGGATCGCCCCCTTCCTTACGGTTGCGGTCGTTTTCGGCATGGGGTGTCTTGCCGACCCAGTGCATGTCGGTCCCGCCCCGGCGGTGCGCTTGGCCGATGCGGTCAACCCGTTGGCCGACGTGCCCTTCTACGTCAACCCCACCTCGGCGGCCCTGCGCGCCGCTCAGCATGCCGATCCACCGAGTCCCGAGTTGACGGCCATTGCCAACACGCCCCAGGCCTACTGGATCGTTCCGGGCTCTTCGGCAGGAACGGTCGCCAAGTACACCGGCGACGCGCAGGCTGCCGGCGCCATCCCGATTCTGGCGCTCTACGGAATCCCCCACCGCGACTGCGGCAGCTTCGCTGCGGGCGGCTTGGCGACCGCGGGCGACTACCGTGCCTGGATCGACGGCATCGCATCCCAAGTGGGCGCGTCGCGGGCGGCGATCATCGTCGAACCCGATGCACTCGCCATGGCCGACTGCCTGTCGGCTGACCAGCGCCAAGAACGCTACGACTTGATTCACTACGCTGTCGACACGCTGACGCGCAACCCGGCCGCGGCCGTGTACGTCGATGGTGGTCACATACGCTGGCATAGGCCCGAGGACATGGCCGCCAGGCTCAACAAGGTCGGCATCGACCGCGCGCGGGGTTTCAGCCTCAACATTTCGAACTTCTTCACCACCGAGGACGAAATCGGTTACGGCGAGGCGATTTCGGCGCTCACCAACGGTTCGCATTATGTGATCGACACATCGCGCAATGGTGCCGGACCGGCGCCCGCCTCCAAGCTCGACTGGTGTAACCCGAGCGGCCGAGCACTGGGCGCCCCGCCTACCGCGGCGACGGGGGGCGCGCACGCCGACGCCTACTTGTGGATCAAACGTCCCGGTGAGTCCGATGGAACTTGCGACAAAGGTGATCCGCCGGCGGGCACTTTCGTGAGTCAGTACGCCGTCGATCTGGCCCGCAACGCGGTTCATTAGAAGGAAAGGCTAGATCGCCAGTGCCGTGCCGCGGGTCGACAGCAGTATGCCGATGTCGTCGATTCGCCTGCACGGCAAGGTGTTTGTGGTCGTCGAGAGGAACGCGAGTACAGTAGCTCCGATGGCTGTCGCCCCGTCGAATGAGCGGATGATTGCCGGGGTTGCCGCTGCGTCCGTCTCGCTCGGGGTAGCCCAGTTGGTGGGCATCCCCTTCGGAGCCCGGGCTGATGCGCGTGCTGCGATCGGCTCGGTGGCCGTCGATCTGACACCAGGGCCCATCAAAGAGTGGGCGATTCAGACCCTAGGCTCTCTGGACAAACTCTTCCTGGCCGTCGTTGTGCTCGTGGTGATCGCCACCATCGCGGCAATCGCCGGGAGCCTCGAGACTCAGCGCCGCCCGGCCGGCAGCGCCGTGATCGCCGCGGCGGGCGTCCTCGGATGCATCGCGGTGCTGTCGCGGGAGCGGGCGACAGCACTCGACACGATCCCAACCGTCGCGGGCGCCGTCTGCGGAGTGGCGGCCCTACGCTTGCTCACACATAGGCTCTGGCCCGGACGGCGAGACCCAGAAGACAGAGCCGACCACGACGGGCCGGATGCCGGCAGGCGCAGGCTGGTCATCTTCGGATTGCTCGGACTGGGAGTAACGAGTGGCGTGGTGGGTGCGGTCACTTCGCGGTTGGTGCATTCGGTGGCCGGTGACCGCAACAGCTTCACGCTTCCCCGACCACGCATATCGGCACCACCAATACCTGCCGATGTGCAACCGAGCGGCGTTGCGTTACCGAGCTTTGTCACCCCCAGCGCCGACTTCTACCGGGTAGACACTGCACTCACTGTTCCGCAGCTCAGCCACGGCGACTGGCGGCTGCGCATCCACGGCATGGTGGACCGCGAAGCCACCTACAGCTTCGACGACCTTGCCCACTTCGACGTCGTCGAAATGGTGACGACGTTAACCTGCGTGTCGAATCCTGTAGGAGGCACACTGATTTCGACGGGCGTCTGGACAGGCTACCGGGTGGCTGATCTATTGGCGGCCGCCCGTGTGCACGCGGACGCCGATATGGTGCTCTCGACTTCGATCGACGGCTTCACCGCCGGCACGCCAGTAGAGGCGGTCACCGATGCCCGCAACGCGCTCCTCGCGGTCGGCCTCAACGGCCAGCCGCTGCCGATCGACCATGGCTACCCGGCCCGGCTGGTAGTACCCGGGCTCTATGGGTACGTGTCGGCCACCAAGTGGGTCGTCGACATGGAGCTGACCCGCTTCGACCGAGCAGAGGCGTACTGGACGCGGATGGGCTGGGCACCGCGTGCACCCATCAAGACCGAGTCGCGGATCGACGTGCCGAAAAGCGGTCAGAAAGTGCCGATGGGTCCCGTGATCTTCGGCGGCGTCGCGTGGGCACAGAATCGTGGCGTGCGAGCCGTGGAGGTCCGCATCGGCGATCGGCGGATGGCAGCCCGCCGAACTGGGCGCGAGCTATTCGAACGAGACGTGGCGGTTATGGAGCTTCCCCTGGCAGGCGAAAAGCCCTGGGAAACACACCATCACCGTGCGCGCCACCGACAACACCGGAGCTGCCCAGACTGCAGATCGGGTTGGTACCGTCCCCGACGGCGCTACCGGTTGGCACACGGTGGACTTCACCGTGGCGGAGACATGAAGCACTATTTCGACGAGAGTTTCCGCCAACTGAATACCGCAATCACGATGCCAATCAGCACCGTGATCGGACCAACGATGGACCAGGTCGTGGTGTTGCTCATCGGGCTCCCACCAAGCACTCCGAATCCCTGGAGCGCCCAGATCAGACCGAACACTGCGACGATCAACCCGACCGCGAATGCAACGACGAAAGCCCTTCTCATATAGGGATCCTACGCGCCGGAGAGGGCTAGGCCGTGGGCCTCGTAACGGCCAACCAGTTGTGCAGCGTCTGCCGCAACACCCCTACCTTTTCGGCCACCTGCGACACCGACAATCCATCGCTGATCACCGCCTGATACCTCTGCTCAGCCACGCTCGGTGATGGCCTATCCGGGATCCGATATATGGGCACACCACTCCCTGGGGGTATCGGCCGGTCTGCGCGGTGGTCTGGGAACTGCCAGGTGTCGCACTCGGCACCGCGCAGCAGCGTGGCCTTGAAAGCCACCACACCCGGAAACGGATTTTGAGGCCTAGCGAGGACAACTCTTCAAGGGTCATCGTTGAGGTTCCAGTCAAGCCGAATGAGGGCAAACCACGTGGCCTTAAGTCAGCCCTGCCTTGTTTTCGGCAATTTCACGATGCCGCTTAAATTCCGCTGACCGGCGCAAACTGCCCCGACCCCCGCCGCTCCTGCGACGGCGCTGGCGCCCAAACGCAGTGTCGCACTGCAGGCCAGCTCACGCATGTAGGCCATCACCCGCGCCGAACGGCTTTACCCGCAACGCCGCGCCGAGCCGCCGAAGCACCCCGCGACGAGTTCAGTCCGCTGCAACGCCTTATTCTTCGATGCCGCGGCTATGCAGGAAGTCGTCCGGAAGCGGTGCAGTCAAACGGCCGACCAGGGCGTAATAGAACAATTGCGTGCCCTCCATGGAGAGGCGGTGCCGGTACAACTCGAGATGGTAGATGTCGAGGTATTTCGAGAAAATCAGCGCCCGTACCAGTTGCGCAAAGCCGGTCTGCTCGGCCGGGTCCAGAAATGACTGCTTGATATTGAAAGCCAGCCACCCGCGGGTCTGCACAAGCCGTATCGCGTTGAAAAAAGCGCGTGGCGGGATGTCGCCGAAGCCCAGCGCCGCAACACATGTGAGGCAGTCAAAATTCCACTCGGCCAGTTCGTCGCGCAAGGCCGTCTCGGCATCGCCGAGATCCGCCACATAGTAGGCGTCATAGACCGTTGGCCGGTCTCGATACGCGGCATCGCGTGCCTCCGGGACGATGTCCACCCCGACGAGCCGGGCGACGCCGTCGCGCTTCAGCACGTCGCCCATCATCCCGTTGCCCGCCCCCAGGTCGAGAACCCGCAATTCGGTGACGGGCTCGCGGACGGTTTGCAAAGCCCGCTGCAGTAGCTCCATCACCTTACCCGGAGAATTGCATCGCAGCCTCCCGTAGAAAAGTTCCTCATACAAACCCGGCCGTTTGTAGATCTCGGCGTAGTCGTGAAACCGAAGCCGACGGGGCTCACCGTTTTCGAACACCTTGAACAACACTTCGTCTTGGGCAAGTCGCTCTGAATTAGACGGCGGAAACTGAATTCGATAAATTTGTGAAGCCACGACCTAATGTTAAGTTAACGTTTCGCGTGATGCGTGCGGTTTCGGTCTGGAGGCCGGCGCGTGCACACCTTGCGACACTCCGAGGCCGTGGCCTGGCTGGAAGCCGGCGCGTGCACATCAAGGCCGTGGCCGATCTGCTCGAACAGCTCGATCAGCATTAACGGTGACATCTACGGGCACACGTCCGACGCAACCACGCGAGCCGCAAATGATGGCTTGACCAGCGCTTCGGGCTTCAGTCAGAGCTTCCGAAGGTGCGGCCCGCCGCGCTTTCGAGAATAAGTCAATGCCCCTGATGACTGGCGTACATCATGTGTGCGTGCCGGCGCCGGGACGACGCCAGGATGAACCGGTTTGCTAAGCCGGGGCGGGCGACACGCCTGAACTTGGCTGACCGCTTCCGCGACTCGTCACCGGATCGGACTGTGATAAGGATGTCTGCCGAGTTTTCCAGCCTCCTACCTCACTCGGAGGATTATCGTCACTGCGTGAGGCGTCGAACGGTGCTAACGCTCCCAGTGCTGTTGGCGGCAGGCCCTGCATTGACCAAGACACCCCGCGCCGTTGCCGAGCAAAGCCGATGGTCGCCTGATCGGGCCAACCGCTGGTATCAGGCGCAAGGTTGGCCCGTCGGCGCCAACTACATCACCTCGAACGCCATCAACCAGCTCGAGATGTTTCAGGCCGACACCTTTGACCCCCGGCGCATCGATAGCGAGCTCGGCTGGGCCCAGTTACACGGGCTCAACACTGTGCGGGTCTTCCTGCACGATCAGCTCTGGGCCCAAGACCATCGAGGCTTCCAAAGCCGTCTCGCGCAGTTTGTCAGCATTGCGGCCCGCCACCGCATCAAACCACTCTTTGTCTTTTTCGACTCATGTTGGGATCCGTTTCCCAAACCGGGACGGCAGCGTGCGCCGAAGCCTGGTGTCCACAACTCCGGTTGGGTGCAAAGCCCGGGCGCCGAACACCTCGACGACCTCGACTACCGTCGCACCCTGCTCGACTATGTCACGGGTGTGTTGAACCAATTCCGCACGGATGATCGCGTGTTGGGTTGGGACCTGTGGAATGAGCCGGACAATCCCGCCCGCGTGTATCGCAAGGTCGAAAGGAAAGACAAGCTGGAGCGTGTGGCCGACCTGCTCTCGCTGGCGTTCGGATGGGCACGTTCGGTTGATCCGAGTCAACCGTTAACTAGTGGCGTGTGGGACGGCCAGTGGGGAGATCCCCAGCGGCGCAGCGAAATCGCTAACCTCCAACTGGACAACTCCGACGTGGTCAGCTTTCACTGCTATGACGAACCAGCGGCCTTTGAGGCCCGGATCGCGGAACTGTCCCCATTGGGGCGGCCGATCCTCTGCACGGAGTACCTGGCTCGGACGCTGGGCAGTACCGTTGACGGGGTCCTGCCAGTTGCGAAGCGACACAACGTTGGTGCGATCAATTGGGGTTTTGTCGCTGGTAAGACCCAGACCTACTTTCCATGGGACTCCTGGGAGCACCCGTACACGACGGTTCCGAAACCCTGGTTTCAAGACCTGGTCCAACCCGATGGACGGCCTTACCGGGACACCGAGATTCAAACGATCAGCAAGCTGACCAGGCTCTGACGCCACGGCTATCACCGCTCTTTACAGTTGTTAAGCCACGCCCCCTCTTCATGAGGTGAGTGTCAAGGATCAGCCGAAACCGCCGTAAAAGGAACGCCCAGAGCTCCCGGCGTCACAGCGGGTGCCGGCGCGGTGCACCCGACGGATACCTGTTGGCATGCCACGCTGACGATGCCGGTTGGGCACACGCCGCGAGAAGGGTGCGCTGGCGGGCTGCGATAACTAGCGAACTTCGTCGATGACGGTGGCGACAAATTCGGACGCTGCGTCGTGTTCGGACAACGGTGACGGAATCAACGCGGCATGCATCGTCCGTCCGTACTTGGACCGCATCAGGCGGTGTACCGACGGGACCACCACGCCATGAAGGACGGGATACTTGCGCCGCAGCAGCCGTGCTGCTTGTCGGTACTCGGCTCCCTCCAGCAAACGCGCCTGCGCCGGCAGCATCGGCCCGACCGGTGTGCCTGACATCGTCGCCGAACCGAATTCGACGTTCGGGTTGCGCCGTATTCGGCGTGCCTTGATGGCTCGCTCGTAAGTGCGGAAGTACGCACGGTCTCCATCCACCGCGATGCTGACGGGACTGGATCCAGCGGTTCCGTCCTTGCGAAATGTGGTGAGCCTGATCGTCTTTTGCCGAACGAACGGTATCAACAGCGGGTCGGTCGCTACGCTGACGTTGCCCAGGACGTGGCCGAGCTGACGTAAGCGCAACACGAACGCGATGACCAACGCCACTGACGCCGCGCCTAGCGCCCACGCTTGGAGGGCCGAACCGCCGAGGTCGAGGTCCACGACGTGGTTCACGGTATGCACCGTGTTCGCCACGACGTATCCGGCAAGTGCGGTGGCCAACGCATCCGACCAGATCAGCGCGAGCAGCAGCATGACGCCAAGACCTACCTGGAACGCGCCGACATCGTGTACGAAGTGCTCATGTGCGGGGAACCCGACGAACTCGGCGAACGAGTGGGGATCGATCAGACAATAGACCCCTATCCCAGCGGTGAGCAGTCCTATCAGTGCCGTGATCGTGATCAGGTACACCCGTGCCTGGGTTCCGATAGGAATCATGTGCTGTCCTCCACTCGTTTCGTCTTCAAGTGCTAGACGAGACTCCACGTCGATGTGTGACATGCGCATCGATATGCGGCGTGTGCATCAACCAGCCGACAGCGCAGCGGCCGCCCTGAGTCCACGACCTCACCGGCCTTGCGCTGATCAGCCAGCGACGCGGTGCCGGTCATGCGTCGTGCGGGCGTTCAGCTCATCGCGTCGCGCTTCGGCCTCGTCGCGGCTGGCGTAGGTCTCGCGCCGGATCCGCGTCGCCGCTGGGCCATCGGGACGATGTGACTGCCTGGGCACCGGCAAGCCGAACTGGTCGCGGATGACCTCGCGCCACTCGATCCCGTGGCTGATTGCGCGCCCGGCGCGCTTCGCGTGATGTCGCGCGCCGTTCGCGACCCAGTTTCAACTCTTAGCGCCCAGTTGCCCAAAGGTCAGGGGCGCTTAGCACGCCATGACATGTTCTGCGGATGGTCGCGGCCGGATTTCGGTCCGAATACATGGCTGGTTTTTAAGCCCCTAACGCGCCAGTTGGCTAATTCGATGAAAGCGCTCGATTGTAGGTGTGATACTCGCGTTCGTTGACTTCGCCCAAGTTGGGTATCAATTAAGGATTGAGGCACGCATGATTAGTTTTCGACGACTCGCTACCGCTGTGATTTTCTCGGCTGGATCTGCAATCGCCTTCGCAGGCTCCGCGTGGGCGGAGGACCTCGACGGCGCCTACACCGCCACAGCTTCGAGCGACGGCACTCCCGACTACATATTGACATTCACCCCGTGCGGCTCCGGATGCGCCCGCATGACCACCAGCAAAGGTGCGAGTTCAGACGCGCATCTTGCCGATGGCACATGGACGGTCGATCCATTTAAAGGCACCGGTACCTGTGACGATGGCACCACTACTACCGACGATACGCACCATATGACGATCAACGCCGAGACGCTGGCGGGCACAACTTTCGTCACCTACCCCGTTGCATGCCCCGAGGACCCGCCTAACGGTATGACAATTCACTTCCAACTGGTAAAGACGGGCTAGACCGAAAACCGAGTCCCACCCTCGATAAGCCGCAGACTCTGAGACACCGACAACCCAACCGCAAAACGGATCCGGTCTTCGGCTGCGCCGGGGCGACTCGGAACCAACGGGGTGCGATAGCCAGACGAGCATGCCCGGCCGACGCTAGGATCCAACACAGTGTGCAGCTGTCGCAAATGTGGTGACGAGAAAGGACAGACAATGGCAATCACAAGCAAGTCCTTTTCGGCGATCGCGGCGCTAAGCGCCATCGTCACCGCCATGCTGGTGCAGGCTGCTGCCCCGGCTCGCGCTGACGCGTTCTGCAAGGACCAGAAATGGTACAGCGACCAATCCGACGTTGTGCTGGCCGAAGACAACGGCTACACCGTGTGGGTGGCCGCGCCCGGCCATTCTTTGGGCCCGCAAGCCACGCAGGCTGGAGGCGGCCAGCCCGACATGAACGGCACTGTCGGTTTGGGGCCGGGGGCGCCTTACCACGACGGCAATAGATTTAATTTCGCCGTCAGTTGGAGTAACGGCTGGTACAGCAATTATTATGGCATTATCCAGCCGGACGGCACAGCGACAGGTGGGGTGCAAAGCGACCCTCCGCGGAACTTACCCGACGTCCCCCAGGGAGACGCCCAATTGCACTCGCTCAACAAATTCCTCTGCGAGCAATGAACAGCGGCGACTGACCATCTCATCATCGATGTCGTATGCAATCGGCGGGCGACCCAGGCAACACTCATCAGTCACACAACCTATCTACGCAACCAGCGGCACAGTGTTGTTCGAAATGATCGCTTGAGACCTTTACCAAACGGCGGCTAACAGACTGCCGCCCAAACAAATTCACAACGTTGTCCGGCGTCTCGGCTTGCTTCGCCGAGGTGGTTGGTTCGGGTAGAGGGTTGACCGCACCGCCGTCGTCCTCGGGGATGTAATCGCCGTACACATCCAGCGTGAGGGTGTACGTGCTGTGCCCGAGCCACTTTGACACCTGCATAAAGTGAACGCCCGAAGAGAGTTGGAGCGTGAACGAACGGGTGGCGCAGGTCGTGCATGCGGACCCCGCGCACGGCGGGCGCATCTTTCGTCACCGGTCGGTTCGCCGGTAACCCGACATCCTCCAAGGCTGGGCGCAACAGGTTCTTGTAGTACGCGCCGGGGTCGACAGGCTCCGAGAACTCCAGCGGTGCGACCGCCCGACACCCTCGCCGTCTCACCCCGCCGAGTGCGCGATTCGGCCAGAGCGGTGCGATCGGCTCGTCAGCGCACGGGTGAGTCTGCGCGAGGGATTCGCGCATCCGCTCCGCGAGCCAACCCGGCAACGGCACGGTGCGCCGACTCTTGGCGCTCTTGAGCGTGTCCGCCACCCACTCCCCTGCCCGGCGCTTCTTGGCCCGGTGCACGTTGATATGCGCCCGCGTAGAGCTGAACACAAGATCGCCGACCTCCAGGCCCGCCACTTCCTCGGCTCGTAGGCCTGTGTACGCGGCGATGGGTACCCCGCCGCACGCTGGTAAAGCGCCGGTAAATCCAGGTGCGTGGCCCCGCCTACTATCCGCCAATATCGCCTTGACCAGGCCTTCTAAGGTGGGGCGGGGCTCGAACCCGCGACCAACGGATAATCGGCTGACTTGGGATGAGCCCCTGCCCCTAGGTGAAATGGGTGTGGGGCCGCGATAACGAGGTGCCATCGAAAAAGATGTCGAGCTTCTCGTTGTAGAAAGCGATCATCCCGGCGATAGGCGTGACCTCGCGCAGTGGATAGTCGTATGTCCACGCAAGGTCGGGATGCACCGTCTCTCCGACTCTGACGTTCCAGTACTGCGAGGTGATTCCTTTGTAGGGACATATGGTTTGGGTTTCGCTTGTCGCCAAGTGCGAGAACGCCACGTCGGTGCGGTCGATGTAGTAGCGAGTCGGCAGTCCTGTCTCGAAAAGCAGGACCGGGCTGTGTGTCTCGGCCAGCACGACGCCGTCGAGTTCGACCCTGACGTGGCGGTGAGAGCGCAGCGCGTCGACACGGACGTAGGGATTGCGGGGATGACCGATGATCGGTTCGTCCTCCTCGAACCAGTCGAGTGCGTCCCATTCGAACCGGACGCTGCCTGCGACCGGACCTGAGTCGTACAGGCGGGCCGCCGACTTCCGTACGCGCTCAGGCGAAGTCAACGAATACAGCCGCGAAGAGCCAAACTGTAGTTTCTGGACGTGGGTTTCGTCTTGCAGATGCTCCATACGGACGTCAGCCGCAGGCACGTAATACTGTGGGTAGTAGGCAATCTCCCAGACGTAATGGGCGCGGGTCGTGTCGAATACGAGTGCGCCGTCGAAGTAGCCGCGCACCCGGCGGGGGGCTGGCTCCACAAGGCCTCGCTGCCCCACCGTCTGGGGATAGTCCCGATCAGGAGTCTGTGACTCGGGAATCGTGGGTCCCCCTGAAGGGGCGTTGGCGGACACGGTCATGTGCAATCTCCTTATTCGGATGCAGGCCCAACAATTAACATCTGCGCTCGCGTCAGGCCGAGCTGCAGGCTCGAGCGGCTGCCAGGGTGAGCCGCGCGATGCGTTTGGCCGTCATTGCGGCGGTGCGCGCGGGCTCGTCTGTGCCGGTGGTGGCCAGCGCCCCGTCATACAGCACGATCAGCGCATCGGCCAGCGCTTCGGAGTCGGATACGCCTGTTTCAGCGGCCAGTTGACGAAACGAACGGCGCAACCAGCTGCGGTACTCCTTAATCGCCAGCTGCTGGGCCTCCCCCGCCGGTGCTTCGGCGGCGGCGTTGTGGAAAGGGCAGCCCCGATACTCGGGAAGCGACACATAGTCGGCGATCGCATCGAAAACCGCAAGGATCTTCGCGTCCGGGTCGTCGACGCCGGCCTGCGCCGCCTCCACGAGCTGCCGCCATCTCTCCAGGCGCCCACGCAAGTAAGCAGCAACCAGCTCGTCTTTGCCGCCGAAGATGTAGTACAGCGAACCTTTTGCCACGCCTGCCTTCTCGATGACGGCGTCAATTCCTGTGGAGTGCACCCCGTCGCGATAGAAGAGCTCATCGCACGCGGCCAGCAGCCGTTCTCGCGGGGACGGCCGTTTCGCTGTCTGCTCCGGCATGTGGGCAGTGTATCAGACAGATTTGTCTGAAAAATGACAACTACGACCTACCGCAGACGACTCCCTCTGGGAGGGAACCCCAAACGCGGCCTGTACGTTCGGCTGGCCCGACCTCTCGAATCTCGGCGCGCTTCAGGCGGACGCGGTATCCCGATGGTGCGAATTTTGTGCTGAGAAAGTCGCGGCAATGACACAGCTCACAAGAAAGCCCGCAATCACGACCTTGCATATTCAGACCGATCAGTCTAAATTCATCTCTGGAAGATCAGACAGGATCAGTACAAACACTCCAGGAGTGGTCATGACAAGCCCCACCGCGGTTCGGGATCTGGAAGGCAAAGGTCGCGCTGGTGACCGGCGCGACATCGGGAATCGGTCAGGCGGCGGCGGTGCAGTTGGCCGCGCAGGGCGCCACGGTGATAGTGCACGGTCGTGACGGCAGCCGGGGCGCTGCGGTGGTTGCCGCGATCGAAAACGGCGGAGGCACAGCTCGGTTCGTGGGTGCGGACTTGACTGAACCGATGGAGGCGCTGCGGCTGGCCGAGGAGGTCGGCGACGTCGACATCTTGGTCAACAACGCCGGGTTTGCCTGGTTTGGCCCTTCGGCAAAGCTGCCCGTCAAGACGTTGGATCAGTTGTCCGCCGCCAATGTGCAAGCCCCTTACCTCTTGGTGTCGGTGCTGGCCCCGAAAATGGCGGCCCGCGGCGACGGTGTGATCATCAACATCGCGAGCAGGGCCGGGATCGTCGGTCAACCCAACACGGCGGCCTACGGTGCCACTAAGGCGGCACTGGCATCCTTCGCCCGCTCCTGGGCCACCGAATACGGACCCGCCGGCGTCCGCGTCAACGCCATCTCGCCGGGACCCGTTTACACGAACGCAGCCGAACGAGAACTGTTCGATTCCCTCGGTGAGACCACCGTGCTGGGTCGGGCTGGTGAACCGCAGGAGGTGGCCGAGGTGGTCGGATTCTTGGCGTCCCCTCGCGCGTCCTACATCACCGGAGCCAACGTGCCCGTCGACGGCGGCCGCAGGGGCGCCGAAACCCATCACAATCCTTAGGCGACGTCATGACCATTTCGGTACTGGCCATCAGCTTCGACGCCCATGACGCTGCCCCGCTCGCACAGTTCTGGGCACAGGCCCTGCACTGGAGCGTCAACGAAGGCGCCACCAAGGACTTCGCGGTAATCGCCGCGGACGCCGACAGCGGGCTCGGAGTCCTCTTGATGTTTCACAAGGTGCCTGAGGGCAAAACGGTCAAGAACCGAGTGCATTTCGACCTCCGGGCCGCCGATCTTCTGGCCGAGGCCGACCGACTGACCAGTTTGGGCGCCCAGCAGACCCGCTCGCTGGTCGAGAACAACAACCGGTGGATCAGCTTCCTGGCTCCCGAAGGCAATGAGTTCGACCTCGTCGCAAGCAGATGAACCAATTACAGGAGGCAAAGCCATGAACGAGACCGAGCAGCGCCACAAGGCGCTCGTGCTGGAGGCGTTCGACACGCTGTTCAACAAGCGGGATTACGCTGCTGCACAACGCTTCTGGTCAGCCGACTACATTCAGCACAGCGCTCACATTCCGCCGGGACGCGAGGGGCTTTTCGAGCTTGTCAAGGCCTCACCACCCGACATGCGCTACGAGAATGCGGTGATCACCACCAACGGCGATTACGTGATGCTGCACGGTCGCTTCTGCAATGTCGGCCAACCTGCTGACTGGATCGTGGCGGACATCGTTCGGATCCAAGACGGCGTGCTTGCCGAACACTGGGATGTCATCCAAGACGAAGCCACCGCCGGGGAATCCCTAAGCGGGCTGCCAATGTTCGGCAACGCCTTTCCCACCCGGGCCTGACACGACATGCCCGCACACCATCGCGCCCAGCCCTCACCAAAACTAGAAGGCACATCATGATTGAGGCAAGACGGCGGGAGCGGCTGCGAGGCCGAGATATCGCCAATGCGAGCCCCGTCGTATCTGTTAGCGGAAGGCCCGTGTGATGCGGCGCGGCGCCGTGAGCGTGTTCCAGAGGTGGCAGTTCCGCAGCGGGCGTCCAAATCGCTCGGCACGCGTCTTAAGCCGCTTGCTCGGTATCGCCTTTGCGACGGGCATCGGGCCAAGTCAAGCTGCCACAATCGAGGTTCGAGGACGAAAGACCGGGCGAAAGATCTCGTTTCCCGTAGTTGTTGTCGCCTACCAGGGTGAGCGTTATCTGGTGGCCATGCTGGGCGACAGGACGAACTGGGTGCGCAACCTGCGCGCCGACAATCATGCTGTTTTGCTGCAGGGCAAGCACCAGAACGTGTCCTTAGTCGAGGACTTCTCCGATAACCGTGCCGCGATCTTGCGCCGTTATCTCGAGGCTGGAGCCGGCGCGCGCCCATTCTTTCCGATCGACCGCCGGGCGCCACTGAGCGAATTCGAGCGGATTGTCGACCAGTACCCGGTGTTTCGGGTCGTCGCGCCTGTCTAGGGGCCGTGCCGTCCACGCGCATCAATGATCACGTTCACAGCGAACGGCAGGAGCAGCAGGCCACTCGTGGGGCGGAAGGGGCGCGAACCGGCAACCAACGGATTTGCGGACGGCTGATCCAGATCATTCCGGTTGTGCTGGGTCAAGGCGAGAACTTCGGACGGTTCGCCTAACGTGTCGGCGACGACGGACCGCATGGTTCTCATCGTCCTGACGCTCCTTCTGTCGCATCCAGTGATCAGCGCGGCCCAATTCCAGCCCTACAAGCCCTAATGCCACCACGGCGGCGGTGTTGGCTCCAGCTGCTCAGCGAAATCCAGCCGATCACAAACTGGCCCTGACTCGTGGTTTTTAGTTGTGGGCGAGCGGGGCTCGAACCCGCGACCAACGGATTATGAGTCCCTATTCAACGAGTCTGCGACCAGGGGAAACGGTAACTAAATGCGCTGAAACAGCCTGTAAGACAGTACTTGTGGTCGTTGCTAGTACCGTTCCGGTACGCCCTCGGTACGGCTACAAATCGCCCCTAGACGCCGGGGTGAGAAGACGCCGCGGCATGTTAGCTAGCCGCCGGGCGGCGGTAGGTGGCGCCGCAGCTCCAGGGCTAGCTCGACGGCGAGTCGTCGCTCGCCGGGCGGATAACCGAGCAGTTCTGCCGCGCGTGCGATCCTCTTTAGAACCGTGTTGCGGTGGGTGTATAGCCGGGCTGCAGCCCTCGGAGCGTTGTCGGCTTCCTCAAGGTAAACACGCAGCGTTTCTCGCAGTCGTGCCGCGGCGGGGCTGTCCTCGGCGAGCGGGCCGAGGGTGGTCGCGATGAACTCGCTCGCCGCGCGCGGATCGTGGGCGGCGAGTGCCGTGACTTCAAGCTCCCGATAGGAGCCGAAACGGCCGCTTGCCGGGTTGCCCAGCAGCAGCCTGTGCACGGTCAGCGCGGCCTCGTGGGTGGCGCGAAACCCTTCGATGCCCCGGCGGGTTGGGCCGACGGCGATGCGCACGCCGTCGACTGATCGCGCGACCGCCGAGCGAAGATCCTCGATGGCCGGTTCGCCGGGCGTGCCGATCCACGCCCACAGCGTCGTCGCCCCCGCCGGAAGGGTCAGCGGCCGTTGGGATCCCGCGGCCTGGGCGAGCAGCACCGCGGCCGACTCGAGTGCGCCGTGGGGCGCGACGGCTGACTCCGTCCACACCACGGCCGCGGTATGTCGACGGTCGAGCTCGTAGCCGAGTCTGCGGCTCGCGGCGGTGGGATCGATCGGGGCGCCGTCGAGGATCAATCGGATGGTCTCGGTGCGACGCGCCAGCACACCGCCGATGATTTCTTCGCGTTCGCGCTGAGCCTCCGCCAACACGCGACCGAGTGTCTGGTCGATAAAGCGGAACGCGAGTGACAGCGACAGCTCGGTGACACCGATCAGCTCGGGCCCCGGCTCGACAATCTCATATGCGCAGGCCAGCCAACGCTCGAGCCCAACCTGCTGGCCGCGCCGATAACCCTCATAGATTCTGTCCAGGTCGATGCCTCGGCGCACGACGGTACGAGCCGCGTCCAGCGCTTCGGGTGGGACCGCTTGTGATAGCGGGGATTGCGCCTGGCGCGCCACCGCCAGGAATCGTTGCCAGTTGCCGCGGTTGGTCGCGGTGAGCTCGGTCGCGATCGCGGCGTCTGCGCCGAACCCTGGGACGACCTCGATCACCGCAGCGTCCATGGCCGCGACGGTCTCTTCGACCTCCAGGGCCAATCGATCCGCTATCGCGGCGATCAATTCATACGTTCTCGCTGTCGGCGCAACCGCCGTCATGGGTTCAGTGTGCCACCGCACACCACGGCCCCGGTCACCTATCAGCTAACCGAGCGATGCGTCCGAGGGGTGGACGGTGGCGAGGTCACGAAGCTCGTGCAGGCCGGCCCGCAGGGCGTCGAGGATGGGCCACGGGTCGTCGACCTGCTCGCGGTCGACGACGATGCCGAATCCCAGGGAATCCTCGTAACTGAATACCGTGATGTTCAGGCCGATCCCGTCCTTCACCCCGGAGATCGGGAACTGCGCCCGCTGCCGTGCTCCGGCGAGGTACACCGGCGCCGAAGGACCGGGGACGTTGGAGATCATCAGGTTGACCGGATGGTTGATACCCGGGAGTCGGGTCGCCTGAGACATCGCGCGCGCCGCGAGGGAGAACAGGGCAGGTGGAATGAGGTCGATGGCGTCCCGCGTGAGGGACGCCGGCAATGCGCGGTGTCGGTTTTTGGCGGCGCTCATAGTCTCGCTGACCCGGTGCAGCCGCTGGCCGGGGTCGGCCACGTTCGTGGGCAGTTCGACGGTCATGGCCGAGACCTGGTTGCCGAAGGTCCCCATCTGTTCGCGGGTCCGTACCGATACCGGGATAACGCCCAGCAGGGGTTCGGTCGGTAGCTCACGCCGCTCGGCGAGCCAGGAGCGCAGACCGGCGGCGCAAAGAGCCACGACAACGTCATTGACGGTGCAGCCGAAGGTCTTCTTGATCGTCTTGACGTCGTCAAAGGGCAGCGACCCGAACGCGACCCGGCGATGCGCCGACACCCCGGTTTGAAATGGGGTCCGGGGCGCGATGAGGTCGTTGCCCTGCGGGAGGGCCCGGTCACCCGCGGCGGGCACGAGTCGCTTGATCAGTCGGGTGCCGCGGGCGATCACTTTCACCCCAGGCACGTGGCGGATCGTCGGTACGTCGTCGAGGTGAGGCAACGTGGTCGGCAAGGCGCGAAATACGCGAATAGGCTGACGCAACATCCCGACAACTCCGCGTCCCAGCATCTCCACCTCGGATGGGAAGCGATGAGTCAGAACGGCGGGTGCGGGCCCCAGCTGCCGAGCGGTCGCGGCGTCGTCGAGCAGGACGCGCATGACCTCAGCGCCCGAAACCCCGTCTACCGCAGCGTGATGCATCTTTGTCAACACCGCCACCGCGCCGTCCTGCAGCCCGTGGATCACATACATCTCCCACAGCGGGCGCGCCCGGTCCAGGTGACTAGCGATCAGATGAGCCACCTCCTCGGCCAGCTGGCGCTGATCGCCCGGCGAGGGAAGCGCGGCGTCGCGGATGTGGTGATCGACGTCGACAGCGCCTTCGTCAACCCAGTACGGATGGTCGAGACCGAACGGCACGCCGGCCAGTCGCCACCGCAACGGGGGCAGCAGATGGATCCGCTCGGTCACCAGCTCGCGAATCAGCACCGCATCGAGCGGTCGGCCCGACGCTGTGACCGCGTCATACACCCCCAATGCGCTCACGTGCCCCTGGGTGCGGTCGTTTTCGGCCGCCAGAAACAGCGCATCGAGTGACGTCAGTTGTCGCATTTGTTAACCGATCTACTTGATCGACACCACGGCGTCGGGTCAGGTCATTGAGCATTGCGGCCAGCGTGGCACAGCCCGGTCGCAGATACGGTGTGCTGCCGCACACTGCTTGGCGCTGGAAGTGTGCGTTCGGCGATTCCGTCCGGCGCGCCCGCGCCGTAGGTTCTGCGTCAGAAAACACCTTCGGACTAGGACCGGTATGGACGAGATCAGCTTTACCAGTGCCGGCGACCGTTGCGCCGCTTGGCATTTCGACGCTAGCGGCGAAGCGTTCGCCGGCGTGCGGGGCGTGCCGTGCGTGGTAATGGCGCCCGGGTTCGCGGGCACTCGCGACACCAGCGCCTTGATCGACTATGCGCGCGGCTTCGCCGCCGCCGGATTAGACGTGGTGTTGTTCGACTACCGCGGGTTCGGCGGGTCGAGCGGGTCGCCGCGCCAGCTGGTGTCGGCGGCACGCCAGCGCCGGGACTACCGCGCCGCGATCGCCGCTGCCCGCCAGCTGCCCGGTGTCGACCCCGAACGCATTGTGCTGTGGGGCATTTCGTACTCCGGTGGCCACGTTGTTCGCGTCGCCGCCGAGGACGGGCGCGTCGCGGCGGTGATCCCGTTGACTCCGGCGATGGATGGCATCGCCGCGCTGGCGCAGCTGGCCCGCAACGCCGGGCCGGCTCAGCTGCTCCGCACGGCCAGCCATGGTCTGCGCGACACCCTTCGCGTGTTGACGAGGCGCCGACCCCACATTGTTCCGATGGTCGGTGAGCCCGGCTCTAGTGCGATCATCGCCGTGCCCGGCGCAGAGCAGACCTACGCCGAGATCGCGGGTCCGAGCTGGCGCAACGAGGTGTGCGCGCGCACCGCGCTTGAGGTGGCGTTCAACCGGCCCGTCAGGTTCGCCTCACGCATTTGCTGCCCCCTTCTGGTGCAGGCCGGCATACACGACAGCATCACCCCACTGGCTAGTGCCCGACGGGCGGCCGCGAACGCCGGTGTGCGGGGGGAACTTCGGGAGTACCCCATCGACCACGTGGACGTCTACACCGAGCCAGCTCATCAGCGCATCCTGGCCGACCAGCTCGACTTCCTGGGCCGCCGCCTGTCGCCCTCCGCGTCCCGCCGGGCCGCGAAAACCACCACCGATTGGAGTCACCGATGAACGTCAAGAACCTGAGCAACCGCGTCGTGCTGATCACCGGCGCGGGCAGCGGCATGGGCCGCGCCATGGCCTTGTTGTGCGCGCGCCGCGGCGCTCGGCTGGCCATCTGCGATCTGAACGAGGCTGGTCTGAAGGAGACCGCTGAAGCAGCCCGGGAGCTGGGCGCCGAGGTGCTCGCCCAGACCGTCGACGTCACCGACACCGAGGAGATGGACGAATTCGCCGACGCCGTGCATGCCCGGTTCGACACGGTGGATCTGCTGATCAACAACGCCGGCATCGGCGTAGGGGCCGGATTCTTCGACACCGCACCCGAGGACTGGGACCGCCAGCTCGCGGTCAACCTGATGGGGGTGGTGCACGGCTGCGAGCGGTTCATCCCGCGCATGATCGAACGCGGCACCGGGGGCCAAGTCGTCAACGTGGCCTCCTCGGCCGGCTACGCCGCCATTCCGGCGATGTTCGCCTACTCGGTCACCAAGTTCGCCGTGTTCGGCTTCTCCGAGGCCCTGCGCATCGAGATGCGCCGACACAAGATCGGGGTGACCACCATCTGCCCGGGCCTGATCAATACCGCGATCACCCGCACCAGCGTCATGCGCGGCGCCGACGCCGAGCAGCGCGCCGCTCGGGTCGCTCGCCTTTATGAGCGCCGCGGCTACACAGCCGAACGGGCCGCGGCCAACATCTTGCGCGCCGCCGGCCGCAACCGCGCGGTCGCCCCGATCGCGCCCGAAGCCCACTTCATGTACGCGCTGACCCGCGTCGCGCCACCGGTCGCGCGCTGGTTTGCCGCCCGCACATCCGACGTCCTCGCCAAATAGACCGTCCCAGAGCTCAGAACGCCATCAGGAGGCACCGATGAAACAACGCAATGTCCGCATGATCGACACCAACGGCATCACACTAAAAGTGGTCGTGGAAGGCAGCGGCCCGTTACTGCTTCTGTTGCACGGCTTTCCGCAGAGCGGATACCTGTGGCGCCACCAGATCGACGATCTGGTCGCCGCCGGCTATCAGGTTGCCGTGCCCGATCAACGAGGCTATGGCGGAAGCGACAAACCAGCAGAAGTTGAAGCCTACGATCTTCTGCAGCTGTCCGCGGATGCGGTCGGTATCGCCGACGCACTGGGACACGAGACGTTTACCCTGGTTACCCACGACTGGGGCGCGATCGTCGGCTGGTACATCGCATTGCTGTATCCGCAACGGGTCAGCGCGGTGTTCGCGCTGAGCGTGCCACCAACTATTGGGACGCCCGTCGGCGCCCTGACGCGCCAAGAGAATTTCGGCGACAACTTCGTCTACACCGTCTACTTCCAGCAGCCCGGTGTGGCCGAGGCCGAACTGGACGCCGACGTGCGCAAGTCGCTTCGCATGGCGTACTACGCCGTCAGCGGTGACGCGCCGGCGTTCGGGTTCATGCGCCCCAAACCGGCCACCGCAAAGATGCTCGACGGCTTGGTCGACCCCGATCCGCTGCCGAGCTGGCTCACCGAGGAAGACCTCGACCGATACGTCGAGGATTACCGCGACGGGTTCCGCGGTCCGATCAACTGGTATCGCAGCATCGACCGCGGCATCGGGCTCACCCGCCATCTGCAGCAGACCAAGGTCACGCAGCCGTCCCACTTCATGATCGGCAGCCTGGATCCCATGAACGTGCTGCTCGCCGTTCCCCTCGCCAACTTGGAACAGAACGCACCCAACCTGCGAGGCAACGTCGTACTCGAAGGTGCCGGCCACTGGCTTCCCATCGAGCGGCCAAAGGAAGTCAATGCCGCGTTGCTCGACTTCCTCGCCGGGCTCGACGGCACACCCCACTCCGCGGCGATCACAGGGGTTGAACCGAAATGACCCCTGGAGCTGGCGGTTTCACGCCGCCGCTGAATCAGATCGCCTTCTCGGTCGTCGATCTGCGACTCACCGAACGTTGGTTTCGCGAAGCCTTCGGCCTGCTACCTTCCGGCGGTAGCCGCTGGTTGATGCGCGGCCCGCTGGCGGCCAACGTGCAGGGCCTGCCCCGCGCGGCCTCGACCTGCTGGTGGCTGCTGGGCCGAAATTCCTGGTTTCAGCTCGAACTGTTCCAATTCGACCGTCCGCTCGCCAAACTGATGCCCGCGGACTTCCGGCCCTGCGACATCGGCTACACTCGCATCGGAATCTGGGTCGAAGATTTCGACGCGACACTGAAAAGGCTTGCCGGACTTGGCAGTCAGCCCCTGACGGGTCCCTTGGGCGAGCGAGGTGGCCGGCGGGCCTGTGTGCGCAATCCCGACGGCGTCTACGTCGAAATCATGGAAGACGATCCGTTGCCGCAATTCAACAGCCGCGGCCGTGTCGATTGTCCGGCGGCCATCCGCTCGGTGACGTTGTCGGTCCGCCACTTGGTCCATGCGGCAGCGTTTTTCGAGCACGGTATTGGCCTCAAGGCCAGCTCCGCGAGGCTGCACACGCCGGAGCACGAGGCTTCATGGGGTCTGGCGGGTGCTACGACGGAGAGCAGGTTGTTTGACGGCGGCGAGGTGCTGATCGAGGTAGTGCAATACCTCGATCCCGTTGGCAAGCCGCGGCCTCATGACTACCGGTTGTCCGACCAGGGCATTCTGAACATCGCATTTGGTGCGCGCCGCAAGGCGGACTTCACTGCGGTCTATCGACGTGCCAAAGCGTTTGGCGCCCGGCCTAATTGCCGGCCAGTCCACCTAGCTGGCGCTGGCTCCGTGGTCTACGTCAATGCTCCGCAAGGCTTTTCCGTCGAGATCCTACAAACGACGCCCGGACTGGCTGACCGGATCTTCGGATTCCATCCGCGGCCCTTGCACGAGCGCCCAAATCCGGATACGCGCCGGATCGAGGACCGGATCGAGATCAATGCGACTGCCGAGAAGGTTTGGGAGGCAATCACTGATCAAGACAACATGGCCCGGTGGATCGGTTTCGATCCGGTTACGGTGCGCAAAGAAGGCTCGACACAGCGCCACGGCGCCGGTTCCGAACGCCTGATGCAAGGCCCGTGCGGAGTGGGCCAGGTCGTGGAGCAAGTGATTGCCACGAGCCCGCAGCAAAGCGTGCGCTACCGCGTCATTGAAGGATCGCCGCTGACCAGTCATCAAGGCGAGATCACGCTGAAGCGATCAGACGGTCACACCGAGTTGCACTGGGCCATTCGCTTTCGGCCCAAGGTCGCTAGCACCGGCGCGCTCCTGCAGAAAGTGTTGCAGGCGAAGCTGCGCACCATGCTGGACAAACACCTCAAGCCCTACGTCGAAAAGTCCGCGGCCCGCTGATATTTCCGTGACACGAGCATCGGCGCACACAGAAACGGCTATCAAATGAGCGCTAATTCTTCCGGCGCCCACCATGTCGGCGTGTTGATCATCGGGGCCGGATTCTCCGGCCTCGGGGCCGCGATCACCCTCCAAAAGGGTGGGTACACCGACTTCCTCGTCCTCGAGCGGGGAAACAACGTTGGCGGCACTTGGCGGGTGAACACCTATCCCGGCGCGGCCTGCGATGTGCCTTCACACCTGTACTCGTACTCGTTCGCCCCGAACCGTAAGTGGACCCGTTCGTACTCCAAACAGCCGGAAATCGAGGCCTACATCCGGCAGGTCGCCCGCCAACACCGGGTGCTCGACAGACACCGGTTTGGCTGCGAGGTTGACGAGGTGCGCTGGAACGCACAGCAGGCGGGCTGGCAGGTGAGCACCTCGCAGGGAAACTTCACGGCAAAGTTCGTGGTCTCGGCCGTGGGACCGCTCACCGAGCCGGCATTGCCGAACGTCGATGGTCTCGAGGAGTTCGAGGGTGAGATCTTTCACTCCGCCCGGTGGAAGCATGACGTCGACCTGACCGGCAAACGCGTCGCGGTTATCGGCACCGGAGCCTCGGCCATCCAGATCATCCCCGAGCTGACTAAAACGGTGCGGCAGCTGGACGTGTATCAGCGCACCGCCCCGTGGGTGCTTCCCCGGTTCGACCGCGACTACACGACCGCAGACCGCCTAGCCTTCGCACACGTTCCGGGCTACCAACGGATGATACGAAGCGCCATGTACTGGAGCAAGGAATTCGTCGGTTTCGCATTGACCTACGCACCCAAAATGCTTGTGCCGGTGCAGAAACTGGCCAAGCGCCACATCGAGCGCGCGATCGCCGATCCCCAGCTGCGCGCCAAAGTCACCCCTCGCTGGCAGATCGGCTGTAAGCGCATGCTGATGTCGAACACCTACTACCCCGCACTGGCGCAACCGCACGTCGACGTCGTCACCGATCCCATCGCCGCGGTGCGTCCAAACGCAATCGTCACCTCCGACGGCAGCGTGCGTGAGGTCGACGCCATCGTCGTAGCCACCGGCTTCCACGTCACCGACTCACCGACCAACGAGCGCATCATCGGCCGTGGCGGCCACAGCCTCGCCGATACCTGGCGCCGGGCCGGCGCGCAGGCGTACAAGGGGTCGACCGTGCATGGCTTCCCCAACCTGTTCGTCATGACCGGGCCCGGGACAGGGTCTGGTCACACGTCTGCGGTGTTCATGATCGAGTCGCAGCTGAATTATCTGCGGGATCTGATCCGCACGACGACCGCACGTGGTATCGCGACGGTCGAAGTTCGCGAGGAAATGCAGAGTGCCTACAGCGCCGGTATCCAACGCGGCTTGCGAAAATCGGTGTGGGAAGTCGGTGGTTGCTCGAGCTGGTACCGGGACAACTTTGGGAAGATCACCACCATGTGGCCAGGCTTCACGTTCCGCTTCCGCCACCAGACTCGCAGCTTCGACATTAACGCGTACCACGCGGTGCGCGCCGACGACCTCTTCGCCGCCACCGAGGCGTACGTGGCTTCAGCCTGACGTCGTCAGTTTGGTGTCAGGTGTATGCCACGTGGACGCGATCGATTTGGCCGTCGAAGCGGAAGGGCGCTTTGTCGTAGTAGTCTTCCGACACGGGTGAACCGAGGCAGACGCCGATGTCGAAACAGTCGTTGGCAGTGAAGAGCAGCGGCGCGCTGACCGGCACACGCCCCGTTGCGACGATCTCCTGCCCCACGTGAATGGTGATCTCGAGCGGTCCAGCGGGACGCGGTTCGGCATAGCGGGTTTCCACGACGATCGTGGTTCGACCGGGCGGCAGTTTGGCGGTCGAGCGAATCTTGGTGCGGGAGATTATGAAACAGTTGTACTCGTAGCACAAGTACCCGTCGTCGAGGTAGCAGGTGACCCCGCCGGCAAAGCCGCCGAGAGCATAGAGAACTCCGTTGGCGTCGGCGGGCAGTTCGGCTTCAATGGTGACGGTGTTGTTCTTGTTGCCCAGTGCGGGTGCACAGAACTCAGGCATACGGGTGATCTCACCGGGAAAGTCCCACTCCCGATACGGCGGCGTGATGCGCAGTTCGGGATGGAAAATCGGCACCCACATGCCACCGCCGATCGGCAGCACGGAGTTGCGGGCCGCTTCGATCGCGAACAGCTCGCGCATCTGCGCCAGCTTGTCCGGCATCTCGCCCGCGAGGTCGTGGGCCTGGGACCAGTCTTTGTCGATGTGATAGAGCTCCCAGCGGTCATTGTCGGGTGTCCAATCGTGGATTCCGGGTGGCAATCCCGGGAGCCAGGGCACCCGCGGGCCGAACGTTGAGGCCATCCAGCCGTCGTGATAGATGCCCCGGCTGCCCATGATTTCGAAGTATTGGGTTCTCTTACCGCCGGGCGCCGAGGGGTCGGTGAGCGTGCGGGCGAAACTTGCTCCGGCTATTGGAATTTGGGGCACACCGTGGACGATCAGCGGGGGCTCGACGCCCACGGCGTCGTAGATGGTCGGTACCACGTCGTTGCAATGCAGGAAGTGTTCCCGCGGCACAGGATCCGGCGCGACCTTTTTGGGCCAGCGGATGGCGAGCGGATTGCGAGTGCCGCCCAAATGTGAGGCGAGCAATTTCACGCCCTTGTAAGGCGTGCTGCCGGCCCAGCCCCACCCCGAGTGGTACTGATTGTCGGTCTTCGGTGAACCCAGCACGTCGAGACCGCCGAGTTGCTCCAGCGCATCGATGTGCATCCGCGGGGTGGTCGGGATGCCGTTCTGCGCAAGCAGTTCGGCAATGGTGCCGTCCTGTCCCTCGGCTGATGACCCGTTGTCACCCCAGATGTAGAGGAACAGGGTGTTCTCTCCGTAGCCCAGCCGATCCAGCTCATCGACGATCCGGCCGACCTGCACGTCACAATGTTCGGCGAACCCGGCAGCCACCTCCATCAGCCGGCGTTGAAACGGCTTTTCGTCTTCGGGGATGTCGGCCCACGCCTTCATCCGCTCGTCACGCTCGGTGAGCTCACAATCTTGTGGGATCCAGCCCTTGTCCTTGGCTCGCTCGAAGACCCTTTGCCGGTAGGCATCCCAGCCGTCGTCGAACTTTCCGGCGTAGCGGTCGGCCCATTCCTTCATGATGTGGTGTGGCCCGTGCAGGCAGCCGCTGGCCCAATACATCAGAAACGGTCTGTCAGCCTGCAGCGCCTTATGGTTGCGAAGCCAGGTGATCGCGTCGTCAGCCAAATCCTCCGAGAGATGATAGCCCTCCTCAGGCGTCTTCGACGGCGCCACAATCGTGGTGTTTCGCACCAGATGTGGTTCATAGTGCGAGGCTTCCCCAGCCAGAAATCCGTAGAAATACTCGAAGCCCAGCCCGGTGGGCCAGTCTTCGAACGGGCCGGCCGCCGTGGTGTCCTCGGCGGGAGTGTTGTGCCACTTGCCCCAGGCGCCGGTGCTGTATCCGTAGTCTTTGAGCACCTCGGCCACCAGCGCGCTGCTGCGCGGGATCTTGCCGGCGTAACCGTCCCAGTCGTTGGCCAACTCGGCGATCTGCCCATTGCCGATCTCGTGATGATTGCGTCCGGTCAGCAACGACGCTCGCGTCGGCGAACACATCGCGGTGGTATGGAACCGGTTGTAGCTGACCCCTTCGGCGCAGATCCGATCCATCGTCGCGGTACGCACCTCCCCGCCGAACGTCGTCGGCAGACCCGGTCCCGCATCGTCGATCAAAACGATCACAATGTTCGGTGAGTCCTCGTGCAGCCGAGGTGGAGTGACGCGCTGCGCGTAAGTGGATTCCTGTAACGTCCGCCCGGGAACGCTCGCCGACGGGGTCGGCGGAAACGGCAGCGTCGCTCCGCCCGGCAGCTTCGCCGCCACCACGCTACCGATCAAATCGGTGTTGCCGTCTCTAACCGTATCCGACATGACTACTCCTGTTCTGGAGGCTGCGCGGGCGGCGGCGCGGCGCCCACGAGGCAGCCAAGGCGTCACCGAATCTACTCCGAACCTGTGCCGAGCTTCGCCGAACGAACTGTTAAATATTCGCGGTGTCTCAGCGCAATTCGCGGCCGACCCAGTCGGCAGCGGCTTCGTCCTTAATCGACCACCGGACTAGACGCACGGTCGGTTCTGCGCTCAACACGCGCACCGCGTTCTCCAGGTGCGCATCATCCCGTTTGACGGCCGAAACCTCGGCGCTCAACACGATTTGCTGAGGTGTCTCGGCGTCACGCCGACCGAGCGACTTCAGCCGCCATGCGGCTCCTGAAACCACATCATTGAGCATGGTCCTCACAGCTGGCGCCGCATCGCGTTGGCACACCACTTCGAGGATGTAGTCGACGGGCGGCACTTCGCGTCCGGCCTGGAAGTGAACCCGGTCCATCCGCACCGCCAGCGGGTAAAGAAAGCCGTTGGCGGCGATGATGATCGCGGCTCCGGCGACGGCTTCACGCCAAGCCCACGCTCCGGCAAGGGCGCCCACCGCGGCTGTGGCCCACAATGTGGCTGCGGTGTTCAGCCCGACCACCGATGAGCCCTGCTTCATGATCACGCCCGCACCGAGAAAGCCCACTCCGGTGACGATTTGGGCAACGACCCGAGTCGGGTCAACGTCGCGGTGGAAGCCGTAAGCGCCCAGAATCACATACAGTGCCGAACCCATGCTGACCAGCGCCATGGTTTGCAGACCGGCCATTCGGGATCGCCATTGGCGTTCGATACCGATCGCGAGCCCAAGCACGGCGGCTAAGCCAACCCGCACTATCAACTCGGCAGCAGGCATGTTCATGGCAGAGATTATCCGCCGGTGCTTGCCCTCAGCGGCGGCGTTTCCATGTTCCACCCAAACCAGCTCTGACGAGCCAGACGACTAACCACCGTCCTCGTGCAGCCGCTTCGGTCGGCCGGAAAGACTTCGTGGTCATGGCAAGGGCGCAACAACGCGAAATGACGCCAGGTGCTGGGACGGGGATCCTCTGCTCTTGCAGTACCAACAGCTACCGGCTAAAGACCTGCTTGAGCCTCGGTGTCCGGTAAGGATTCGAGCCTGGCATACGGCCGGAGGAGGGCCCCGAGAAGGGCATCATGTTGGTGAAGACCAACGCACCGGTGCGACGATGTGTTCAAACGTCAGCTAACCGGAAGCGTTCGTCCAGGAGTGTATTCGCCACGTCTAATCGACGGGAGTGGACCAGTGATGGACGTTATCTAGTGCCGATGTCCGCTGATGGGCTGCGCTTTCTGAGAACTAATCCGCGGTATCGCATAAAAGCGGTTATCTGCTTAGCTAGAGCCGGGCGACGACCGCCATTCGGTTGCGCCACGTTGAACACCGGATCAAGGAGCCAGTCATGTCCCTCTCAGAAATCTTTTCGCGCCGGGTGGTCGTCGGCGCGATCGGCGCTGGCGCGGTTACCGGCACCCTGTTATGTGCGACCGCAGGCAGCGCCGCGGCTGATCCCCCGCCTCGGCCGCCCAACTGCACCGCTGCCGACGTAGCCGGTGTCGCGGCCGGTGTTGCGACGGCGCTCCAGGCCTACCTGTTCACTCACCCGGACGTGAACGGGTTCTACACCGGCCTTCAGGATCAGCCGAAAGATCAGGTCCGCGACGACGTGCAGAACTACTTCAACGCCAACCCGCAAGAGCAAGCCGACCTAGAGGGCATCCGCCAGCCGCTGACCGACATCAGGCAGCGTTGCCAGTGGACTCCTTTACTTGGGCAGGACGGCGCCACTCCCTAAGCGATCGGGCCGAATACGCAACCATGTCGCCAGAGCGACGACACTTCGCTGAGCGTAATCTGTACGCATCCTGGCCTCAGCGCGCCGGCAGGGGAATATACTCGGCCCTCAGTTCACTTATCGGCCAAAAGAAAGCCCCGGCCGTGACGGGAAGGAGATCGCGATGGACCTGTGCGTCCGGTCTTGGACTGCCGCGGCGATAGCGGTGTTGGCTCTCACGTCGATTCCTGAGATATATGCCGTCGTGCAGCCCTCCGGCGTGGCCAACGCCGACGTCTGCGCCAACGTCGGCAGGCGTATTTCAGTCAGCGGGTGCACCAACGTTGCCGATACGGTCAACACCTATGTCCCGCCGCCGGCCGACTATGCGCCGCTGCCGGGGGACTTTCCGCCCCCGCCACCACCACCGCCGCCGGTAAATGTCTGCGTTGGAGGCCGGCGAATAAGCGGGTGCTTCTGAAAGCGCGACGCCGGGCGTGGGCGTTGGGGCGATGGGTAAACCGAGGCCGAATGTCAGGTTCTCCATTTAGCACCACAGTTGACTGGCCCGCGTACGCGAGGCACTGAGCAACACGGAACGCGCGCTGCATGAGGCGATGTGGCGCGGCGAGAAGTGCAGCGCTCCGAGCGATTCCGATGTGGGGCGTTGATTTTCTGCCTGTAGACGCTGCGCTGGATGAGATCGAGGCACCATGTGCGGTAAACGCAGGGAAATTTTTGCGTAGCGCTACTTCAGATTGTGACGCGGGTTCGTAATCCGAGTCCCTATTCGGCGCGCGCACGACCAGGAGCAACGGTTAACTGATTACCCCATATTCCCTGTGAGACAACGAATCTGGCCGTCGCCGGTACGGTCCCGGTACGGCTCCTGTACGGCTACAAATCGTCCCCGGTCGCCGGGGTGACGCCGGGGTGAGATGCGCCGGGCCCGTGTTAGCTAAGCTAGCTTAGGCGCGACCGCCGCCGACACGCCGACCCATGCACGAGTGCCGCCAACTTGCTACGAAGGACGCCCTCGAACACTCCAGTGAGCAACTCTTGTAGTTCGCCTTTCATTGTGTCAGGGGTAACGCATAGCCTGCGGTGCAACGCCATTGGAGGACCTCATGAAACCGTTCTTCGTTCGTGCCGCTGCCACCACAGTCGAGGTTTGGTCCGGATACCGCATTCAGTTCGATGGTCAGGAGCGGCATGACTGGCAGAAGGTGCTCAAAGCCGAGTTGAAGGAGGCGTTGTCACGGCTAACGATCCCAGTGGGCGCGCCGTTCGCTGGGTACTACGACAGTACTGAACCGCGTATCGCGGACACGGAGAACAGCCTTTTCACCAACTTGCTCGAGTCAATGCCCCGCGGAGTCACCTCGTTGAGCTTCGAGCGAGGTACCACTGCTCCCCCAGCGCCGCCGATTCCCATCGACCTGATTGGCGGCCACCTACACTACTACCGCTATCAGGTCGGCGCGGAGTGGACCAAGTGGGAGCCGGACCAGACACTTGCACGCTGGGGCCGCCTCCCCCGCCGACTGCCGGACGATGGATCTGCGCGACCGGTCTGGTTCGCGCTTCGCGACGCCAACGCGGAGGGGCTCGTCTCTATCTCGGGGTGCGCGTTTGGGCCCCGCATGAACTTCGGACTTCGGCTTACCGTGCATGCAACCAACCGCGGTCCCCACAACGCGATCCCGTACAGCGAGAAGCTAGTAGATGGAACGATTGCAGCCTTCCACAGCGACCGGTACTCAGACGCGCTGTTGTCGGTGCTCGCGCCCAAGCTCCCGGGTGTCACTGACGAAGAACTCCGCCGTGCTCTTGACCACCCAGTCGGTCCCCTCTTCGCGACCCCAGCCATTATCCACACGAAGACCGGCTTCACTCAGATCAGCCCGGCTGACGAACGTTGCAGCCTAGGCGAACTCACGATCCGGCAAGACTCGACCAGTAAGTGGCCCGAGTTGAGCGGCGAACTTTTCACCGTTCGGCCGATCGACTCCACTGAGCACAAATGAGGACGGAACTGGTCGTCTGAGTTGGGTAAACGCTTACACCGTGGGCCTATCGTGTGGGCATGTCGGTAGCCCAACACGAACGTGCCGCCCTAGTCGAAACCCTCCGCGCGGTTGGACCGGATGCCCCCACCCTGTGCGAGGGCTGGACGACCCGCGACCTGGTCGCGCACCTCGTGGTGCGCGAACGCCGCCCCGACGCGTTGCCTGGACTCTTGTTCGGGCCACTGGCGTCCTACACCGCACGCGTGCAGACCCGACTGGCCACCTCGACGACGTGGGAGGACCTGGTCGAACGGTTCGCGTCGGGTCCTCCGGTGCTCTCCCTGTTCAAGGTTCTCGACCCGGTGGCGAGCATCCACGAGATGTTCGTCCACCATGAGGACGTCCGCCGTGCGCAGAGTAGCTGGGAACCAAGGAAACTCGATGCGGGCACCGGCGCGGCGGTGAAGCGGCGCGTCGCGATGATCAGCCGGGCCGGGATGTCGAAGTCGATGACCGCGGTGCGCGCGCGGCTGACGCTGCGCACCCCCGACGGTCGGACAGTGGTGGCGGTCGGGAGCGGTTCGCCGGTCACGGTGACGGGCGAACCGGTGGAGCTGCTGCTGTTCGCGTTCGGCCGCAACGCCGTCCGCGTCGACTTCGGCGGGGATGACGATGTCATCGCCGCGGTGCGGGCCGCCAAGCGCGGCTTTTGAGTCCTTGGCACCGCCCGGCTTCCTCCGGCCCCGTCGCCGATTTGGTCAGTATTGACGAGCCTCGCAACGAATCCTGCACCACGCCCCTCGCCGACCTCCAGTCTGTCGCGACGCTGATCGGCAAAGTCTCGCCCAGATCTGTGACTTCATCAATCATGTTGCGGACCCGTGCATGCAGAAGGTCGTGCCAGGGCTCGGCGATTGCGTCGAGCACTTCGGTGACGTCAATCCCGGCCCCTCGGATACGCGCCGGCTTCGCGCCAGCGAGCGGCTTGATGAAGAGGGCGGGGCCAGATATCGAAGTCGTCGAGGGGTATATCAGTCCGGCTCGGGGAGGGTCTGATTGGGCGCCGACTGAGTACGCGTACACGAAGGATTGGTAGATGTCGGCGGGGCTGATCTTCTTCGCCGCATCGGATCGTCCGGGAAGTACAGGTAAAGCAGCTTGGCTCGGACGGCTTGCGCCCCGGTGAGCACCTTGACGTCGTCGGTGTCGTCGAATCGGCCTTGCGACGCCAGGTCAAGGATCTCGACGAAGCCACCCCGCACCGCACCCCATGCTGCCTCGATGGAGGCGTACTCCTTGGGGTACTGCCACACGTCTTCAGCTGCGCGTTTGAAGATCAGGTGCTTGTGCGCCGAGCCGCCGCTCATGCTGGCGACCGGCTTCGACTTGAACTCAAGCCAGTACGACACCACGTCGTTGTCGCCCTGCCCGAGGGCGTAGTTCTCAACCGGCATCTCCGGCCAGGCCGATATTGGGAATCGGTTGACGAACTCCTCGCGCAGGCCGATGGCCTCGGCGACACGTTTGTCTGTCGCCGGTCGGTCCCACGTATTGAGGGCGTCGATGATGCTCTGGTGCTGGGCGCTGTCGATCAAGTCTTCTCCGCGTGTCGGTGGGCGTATTGCAGTAGCGCACTCGGTTTCGACGTTATCGAGATTGCTGGCGTTGGGTACACCAGACTCCACTACGCCAGACAGAGTCTGTAAAGCACCGAACTGATCATTGCCGAAGAGGCGCCTGATGTCCGTTCGGATGCCGGTCGGCGGGCTAACGGCCCATCTAGCGTTCAGAGGCGGCAGGAACCAGCGCGCTGATGTCTTCGCCTTGCAACAGCTTGACCGTCAACGACACGTCGAAATAGTCGGTCCAGCGGGCGATCTTGCCGTTGTCGTCAACGACGAATGTGCCCATGACAGGTACAGCTGGTTTGGTTCCGTCGGGTGCCTGGATGTAGTCAAGTCGTTCGGTGAGAACGACCGGACCGTCGCCGGCGATGTTCACGATCTCGAATGCGTAAGCGTCGGGGAACATCGAGAACTGCGCTCCCATGTTTTCGACAATGGCTCCTACTCCGATACACGCGGGCATCCCTACGTTCTGATACACCGCGTCGTCGGCGAGCAATGGCCTCAAAGCCTCCGCGTTGCGCTGCTCCATCAGCGCGCAGAACTTGCGGACGACGTCGACAGGATTAGACATAAACGAACCTCCACCTCGGGCAAGCGACGACAGTTTTTCACTCTCCACATACCGGCTGTATGTGACATTCGGAGGGTATGGCCATGTCTGTTGTTCCAGGCAATGCAGTGGAGACATCAGCGGTGGCCAAGAGCAACCCGGCGACAATGTCGGCGACGTGTTCGCGGGTGGTGTCGAAGTCGCCGCGTAGCCAACCAGCGATCACTTCCATGGCACCGCTGACGAGCGCAAATGCAGCCATATCGGTGTCAAGCTGGCTGGCTGTAGAAGCACCGAGCGGCTGCCTGAGCATCGCGGACATCGCAGTGGAAATTGCGCGGGTGCTGTCCACGCGGGCGCGCTGCAGCACTTCGGAGGTGTGAGATCGCAGAAGTAGCTGGCCGCGGCGCGGGTCGGCAGTCAGGAAAGCAAGAGCCGCGTTAGCGGTAGCGCGGACTTGCACCCGGATATCGGATGCGACGCTACGCGTGGCGGCGTTCACCGCCTCGAGTCCCTCGGCGGTGAGGTCGCGCGTAATCGCTCCGAGCAACGCATCCGAGTCGGCGAAATGCTCGTAAAAGTACCTGTCGTTGAGCCGTGCACGTGCGCACACCGCACGCTTCGACACTGCCCGCGCACCGTCCTCGGCGAACAGATCAAGCGCCGCCTCGATCAGTGCTGCGCGACGGATGGCGCGACGTTGCTCGGCGGTCACCCCACCGTAGCTGCGAGTCGCGGCTGCCATTGACTGGATTGTGCCCAAGTCGCCCCTTGACCGATCGATATTTCTGGTGCAATCTGACACCACATTACCTTCTGGTGTCGTCATGCACCAGAATTGCAGGGGCGAAGGAGGGCCATGTCGGTCGAATCGCTGAACGTGCCGGTCGAATCGCCAGACGCGTCGGTGGAGCAGACAGTTGCGTCAACCGAATCTCTGGACACCGCTGTCGAATCTGTGGCGGATCGATTCGAGCGAATAGCCGGTTCACGGTTCCTCGCCCTTTTCGCGCCTGCCCTGTTCGACGAGATGATGTTGCCAGCGGTCTCGGCGGCACTCGTGGACACGGCCCGAATCCGCGCCGACCCGTTCGGGAGGGCACGCCGCACCGCTGCCTCGGATCAACTCGCGTTTCTAGCCAATTGCGTTGACCGTCGGGAGGAAATGCAGCGGCTGGTGCAACTGCACCGCGACGTGAAAGGCATTGGGCCCGACGGGGAACGCTACAGCGCCTTGAGCCCTGAGCCGTGGAACTGGAATCTGATCAGCATATTCTTCATGCACCGAGGGGCCTTCGTCGCGATCACGGGTGAACGGCTCGGCGCAGCGGAGAACCAGGTGATCTGGGACCGCTTCCGGGCGCTGTGCGAGGACCTGCAGATGCCTGGCCGCGCACGACAGCTTGCGGAGAGCTACGACGAGCTCTGCGCGTACTACGACCGGATCGTCGCCGAAAAGTTAAAGCACACGGCGAGTCTCGACATTGTCATGGACGCCACGCTGCGGCCGCGACGGCCTGCATCCGTCCCGGTTGTCACGGCGCCGCTATGGACGTTGCTCGGACCAGTGGCGGGACACATTGTGATGGTGCTGGGGTTCGGCATCATGCACCCGCGTGTGCGCGAGATTGTGCCGATGGCCTGGACCCGGCGCCACGACCTCGAGTTCACCGTGTTTACCAGGCTGCTGCGGCTTGCATACCGGTGGTTGCCGAGTCGGTTCACTGACACACCGTTAGCGCGTAATAGGCGAGAGTACGAGCGAATCATCTCTCGCTACAAAGGAATTGGTCTGACGTCGTTCGTGCCTGGTGCAACTCAAACTTGTGGTCGATTTGGTGAGGAATAGCAGATGACTACCGAGAGAACCAAAGCGCCGTCCGCAACGCCGGAAACCGTGCCGAAGCGTTCGACAGCCGGGTCCGTGTGGGCGTGGCTCTTCGCCATCCTCGGCGTCAGCGCGGTAGTGGCGATCGCGTGGAACGCCCGCAATTACCCCGATGCGCGGGTGGGTAATCCGGAGGTGACCGGGGCGCCGCGACCAGTGGCGCCACTATTCGGCTTCGCTCACTGGCTCGGCCTCCTTCAGGTGTTCACGATCGTCGCCGTCGTCGGCCTCGTCGTGGCTTTCGTCTGGGGTTGGCGTCGTTATGGCGCCCATCCTGTGCTGCTGATGGGATTGGTGACCACCATCATCGTCTGGCAGGACCCGATCATGAACTGGGCGCCGTATGCGGTGTACAACCCGCGGCTGTGGCACTTTCCCGAATCGTGGCCGCTGGTCTCACTCTCACCCACGATTGAGCCGTTTGTCGTCAGCGGCTACGTGATGTTCCAATTCGGGCCTTACTTCCCGGCGGTTTGGATCCTGCGCCGCATTCAGGCGCGCCGGCCCGTCGACTCGTTCGCGTGGCGGCACCCCCTGCTCAGTTTGGGCGTGCTGATCTTTGTCGTCGGGTTCGTCATCGACATGATCCTGGAAGTCACGCTGGTGCGCACCGGGATGTACATCTACTCGCATGTTATTCCGTTCGGGTCGATCTTCGCTGGCACGCCACACCAATTCCCGCTGCTGTGGGAATCAAGTTTGGTTACCCTCGTGATGATCCCGGCGGGCGTGTTGGTCTACCGCGACGACACCGGGCGCACCGTGGCCGAGAAGTTAGCCCAGCGCGTTCGCCTGTTCCCCAGCCGACCGGCCCTGGGCTCGTTCCTGATGATGCTCGTGATCGTCAACGCCGCCTACTTGGTGTACGGGGCTGCGTTCACGGCCATCAAATGGTCGAAGACCGCCACCTCGGTGGCGTGCCCCTGGCCATATCCGGACGCCAAGGTCTACGACCCCCAGGGTTTCTACGAGAAGAACGGCCAGCAGGGTCCGTACTCGGTGGGGATCTGGTCCACATGGATGAACGACCAGCCCCATGGCCGTCCGGATGTGCAGCTGGCCTCGGATAGCGATCGGTGTGCCCCCGGCCGTCGGTGAGCCCATCCACACCAACGTCGCCGGGGTTCGCAGCCCGCAAGCGGCGACCTGCGCAACTCCGACAGCGTGGCCTCCACCGCCGGCACCCGATATGGATTATGAGTTCCTAGCCGGTACCTCGGCGACCAGCGGGAACGATTAGCTGAATCGAGCTATTTCGCCTGTGCGGGAAGGTTTTTAGTCGTTGCGGGTACAGACACGGTACGGGGCAAGTACGGCTCCATATCGCCCTCGGTCGCCGGTAAAACGCCGGTAAAACGCTGTTACCTAGGCATGAGTGGGCGCGACGTACCGGGAGCAGTAATTGGGTCGAGGCCGAAGACCTGCACGGCGGTGACTTGCCTTTAAGGGCGGGGGATCCACGGTCGGTGGAGTCCGGGCGGTCGAGTAACCAGGGCGTCGACACGGGACCTCCTGGTTCAAACCGCAAAACGGATCCGGTCTTCGGCTGCGCCGTGGCGACTCGGAACCAACGGGGTGCGATAGCCAGACGAGCATGCCCGCCCGACGCTAGGATCCAACAGACCGACCGGATCGGCAAGTGTGCAGCTGTCGCAAATGTGGTGACGAGAAAGGACAGACAATG
The DNA here is from genome assembly GCA_963744835.1 of uncultured Actinomycetota bacterium. Taxonomy (GTDB): domain Bacteria; phylum Actinomycetota; class Actinomycetes; order Mycobacteriales; family Mycobacteriaceae; genus Mycobacterium. Next base: position 484,430 of record CAVUVB010000002.1, on the reverse strand, counting down.
GCAATCACAAGCAAGTCCTTTTCGGCGATCGCGGCGCTAAGCGCCGTCGTCACCGCCATGCTGGTGCAGGCTGCTGCCCCGGCTCGCGCCGACGCGGTCTGCAAGGACCAGAAATGGTACAGCGACCAATCCGAAGTTGTGCTGGCCGAAGACAACGGCTACACCGTGTGGGTGGCCTCGTCCGGACAGACGTTGGGCCCGCAAGCCACGCAGGGTGGAGGCGGCAAGCCCGACATGAACGGCAGCGCCTACATGAACGATGGGGGCTACCACGACGGCAATAAATTTACTTTGAGCGTCAATTGGAGTAACGGCTGGCTCAGCGGTTATTTCGGCACCATCCAGCCGGACGGCACAGCGACAGGAAATTTTATAAGCAATCCCCCGATGAGCGAACCCGACGTCCCCCAGGGATTGGGCAATTGGCACTCGCTCAACAAATTCCTCTGCGAGCAATGAACAGCGGCGACTGACCATCTCATCATCGATGTCGTATGCAATCGGCGGGCGACCCAGGCAACACTCATCAGTCACACAACCTATCTACGCAACCAGCGGCACAGTGTTGTTCGAAATGATCGCTTGGAAGGCCCTTACCAAACGGCGGCTAAACAGACTGCCGCCCAAACAAATTCACAACATTGTCCGGCGTCTCGGCTTGCTTCGCCGAGGTGGTTGGTTCGGGTAGAGGGTTGACCGCACCGCCGTCGTCCTCGGGGATGTAATCGCCGTACACATCCAGCGTGAGGGTGTAGTGCTGTGCCCCAGCTACTTTGACACCTGCATAAAGTGAACGCCCGAAGAGAGTTGCAGCGTGAACGAACGTGTGGCGCAGGTCGTGCATGCGGACCCCGTGCACGGCGGGCGCATCTTTCGTCACCGGTCGGTTCGCCGGTAACCCGACATCCTCCAAGGCTGGGCGCAACAGGTTCTTGTAGTACGCGCCGGGGTCGACAGGCTCCGAGAACTCCGGCGGTGCGACCGCCCGACACCCTCGCCGTCTAACCTCGCCGAGTGCGCGATTCGGCCAGAGCGGTGCGATCGGCTCATCAGCGCGCGGGTGAGTCTGCGCGAGGTATTCGCGCATCCGCTCCGCGAGCCAACCCGGCAGCGGCACGGTGCGCCGACTCTTGGCGCTCTTGAGCGTGTCCGCCACCCACTCCCCTGCCCGGCGCTTCTTGGCCCGGTGCACGTTGATATGCGCCCGCGTAGAGCTGCTGACGTTGTTCGCCGCGTACACAGGCCTACGAGCCGAGGAACTGGCGGGCCTGGAGGTCGGCGATCTTGTGTTCAGCGGTCGCTATCTCTGCTGTCGCCTGGCCACCGCACCCCCGCCCCGGTGTTTTAGTTCGCGCGATGGGTACCCCGCCGCACGCCGGTAAAGCGCCGGTAAATCCAGGTGCGTGGCCCCGCCGACTATCCGCCAATATCGCCTCTTCCAGGACTTACTTCGTGGGGCGGGCCGGGCTCGAACCCGCGACCAACGGATTATGAGTCCCTATTTTCGGCCTTGGCGACCAGGCGAGATAGTTAGTTGAGCGGCCTTAAATCGCCTGCAGGCAGTCATAAGCGGGCGTTGTCGGTACGGGTGCGGTTCGGCCACGATACGCCCTAGAAACGCCCCCGGACGCCGCGTTCCCGCCGCGACGAGACGAGCCCGCAGCTGTTAGCTATCTCTTGTCAGGGATGGTGTAGCGCTGGTGTGATGATGGCGCGTGCTTCGCGAGAGTCGACTTGGCGGCCGTCGATGTGATCAAGAACGACAACTTCTTCATCGAGTAGCAGACGGCGCCAACCGCTTTGCCAGATACGGCGCCGTGCGGCTGTGTTTCGCACGTGCCACCTTCTTAGGCGGGCCCGCCGCAACGACCCGACCGCCGTCGCTGCCGGCTCCCGGTCCCAGGTCGATCACCCAGTCCGCACCCGCGACCATCCGCATATCGTGTTCGGCCACCACCACGGTATTGCCCGCGTCGACCAGGCGGTGCAGTTGACGATCGAGCAGATCCACATCGGCGGGGTGAAGCCCGGTGGTCGGCTCGTCGAGGACGTAGAGGGTATGCCCTCGCCGGGGTCTCTGCAGTTCGGAGGCGAGCTTGATCCGCTGCGCCTCGCCACCTGACAGCTCGGTCGCGGGCTGTCCGAGACGGAGATATCCCAGTCCGACCTCTCGCAGCGTGGTCAGGCTCCGCGCTGCGTTGGCGATGTCGGCAAGAAACTCCGAGGCCTCATCGACGGTCATCGCGAGCACGTCGGCGATCGTACGGTCGCGATAGCGCACCTCGAGTGTCTCGTCGGAGTAACGCGCTCCTTGACACGCCGGGCATGTGGCGTATGTGCCTGGCAGGAACAACAATTCGACCGACACGAACCCCTCCCCCTGACAGGTGGGGCAGCGACCTTCGGCCACGTTGAACGAAAACCTGCCCGCTGTCCAACCGCGGCGACGCGCCTTCGGGGTCGCAGCGAATTCGCGGCGCACGGCGTCGAACAAGCCGGTGTAGGTCGCCAGCGTCGAGCGCGGCGTGCGTCCGATCGGGCGCTGGTCGACTGATACCAGCCGGTTGATCTCCTCGACCCCCGCTGCCGTCACACCGACGCTCGCGTCGTGATCGAGATCGACGATCCCGGTGTCGGCTTCGTCGTCGTCGGATTCGGCCGGCTCGGCAGCGCGTCCCGTGCCGAGATGGCTGTTCACGACATCGCCGAGGACCTTGACGACGAGCGTCGACTTGCCTGAACCGGACACTCCGGTGACGGCGGTGTACACACCAAGTGGCAGGTCCACGTCGAGGTCTCTCAAATTGTGGAAGCAGATCCCGCGCAGCCGCAGCCGCCCGGACTGCGTGCGGGGTTGACGAGACGGCGGCCCGGCCCCCTCGAAAAGGTACCTACGAGTGACCGACCCCTCGATGTCGGCGAGACCCGGCACCGGCCCGCTGTAGAGCACGTCCCCGCCAAGCTCCCCCGCCCCAGGTCCGACGTCGACGATCCAATCGGCACGGCGTACCACGTCCATGTCGTGCTCGACCACGAATAACGAATTGCCCGCGCGCCGCAGGCGATCAAGCACGTCGAGTAGCGGTTCGGCGTCGGCGGGGTGCAGTCCAGCCGACGGCTCGTCGAGCACATAGAGCACGCCGAACAAGCCGGCGCGCAGTTGAGTGGCCAGCCGCAACCGCTGCAGTTCGCCGGGTGACACCGTCGGAGTGCGGCGACTGAGCGTGAGATAGCCGAGGCCGAGATCGATGAGTACCTGCAGGCGCGCGACGAGGTCGGCGGCGATCATGGTCGCCACTTCCGTCAGCTCACCGGATTTCGTTGACTCGTAAGCGGCGGCGGCATCGGTCCGAGAAGCCGTCGGGCGCAACGTATCAGCAAGGTCGGCCAACGGCATCGCCACGTAGTCGGCGATGGTGCGCCCGGCGAATGTCACCTTCAGCGCCTCCGGCCGCAGCCCGGAACCGCCGCACAGTGGGCACTCGACGCTGTCGACGAATTGCAGTACGCGGCGACGCATCATCGCGCTATGGGAGTTGGCCAACGTGTGGCGGACGTGGCGTTCGGCGCTGGAGAACGTGCCGTTGTAGTAATAATCGGCCTGCACGGGGTGCTGGCCCGGATCGATTTCGACTGTTGGCTGCTCGTCGGTGAACAGAATCCAATTGCGTTGACGCTTAGGAAGTTTCCGCCATGGCTTGTCGATGTCGTACCCCAGCGTGACGAGGATGTCGCGTAGGTTTTGGCCCTGCCACGCACCCGGCCATGCGGCAACGGCGCCTTCGCGGATGGTCAGCGACGGGTCTGGTACCAGTGTCTCTTCGGTCACCCGATGGATTCGTCCCAGCCCGTGGCATTCGGGGCACGCCCCGACCGCGGTGTTCGGGGAGAACGCATCGGAGTCCAGTCGTTCTGTGGCCCCCGGCGGGTAGGTTCCGGCGCGGGAGAACAGCATCCTCAGCAGATTCGACAGGGTGGTGACGGTGCCGACCGTCGACCGCGACGTCGCCGAACCCCGGCGCTGCTGCAATGCGACGGCGGGCGGTAGCCCGGTGATGTCATCTACCTTTGGCGCGCCGGTTGGCAACAGCAGGCGACGGGCGTACGGAGCGACCGATTCGAAGTAGCGGCGCTGGGCCTCGGCATAGATGGTCCCGAAGGCCAACGACGATTTGCCGGATCCGGAGATCCCGGTGAACGCGACCAGCGCATCACGCGGCGCTACGACGTCGACACCCCGCAGATTGTGGACCCGCGTCCCGTAAACGCGCACACAAGGGTCGATGTCGTCCGTGCTTCTGTAGGACATTTCTGTCATCGTGCTCAGACGAGTACCCGTGCTGCGGCGGCGCAAGCATGATGTTTGCTGCTCGACCACCGTGCGCGGCGCTCAACGTTGCTCGAGCCGGCAGGCGATCATTCCTACCTTCCTCCTGCTTGGCTGCCCCATGACACCAACGGGATGACGACACGACTGATCCCCTGGCTCCGGCTGGAACGTGCGTCCTTGTGAGCGGCTGGTCGACTCAGGAGAAGACTTTGTGCAGCGGTGATTTTGGTGACAAGTGCGCGCCTGCCATCAGACCTGCAAGGGCGCCCGGTATGGATGGCCTGGGAGCCCAGCGCAGCGCGGCGACTGCCCAACCGACAGGTGAGTCCAGTTGCGGATCAGACACCTGGCCCGCCGCCGCTGGTGCTTCCGGCGCGGTTTCCGCGAAGTGGTCGAGGATGGCGGGGATGAACGATGCCATGTCGTGGGGCCCGCGGCTGGCGACAAGGTTTCCGTCCTTGATGACGTCGCGGTCGAGCCAGGTAGCGCCGGAGTTCACTAATCATCGCGGATACCGGGCCACGAGGTGAGTGTGCGTCCGTTGAGCAGTCCCGCCGAGGCGAGAACCCACGGTCCGTGTTTGGCCGCTTGGAGTACGGGTAGGCGATTTCGAATCTCAGTTCTGGCAGGCGACTTGGGCTCCAAACGTTGGCAGCGCCGCCTGCATCGGCTGGCTTGCTTATGACCGAGCAACTCAAAAGATCAACCTGAAGATATCGCGGGCCCGCTCCCAGTGCGGTGTCGACGGGTTTGCTGCCTTCGGGTCTATCAAGCGGAACGACCTTGCCAGCGCGATGCTCAACCCGCCGAAGAGCTCCGGCAACATCCGTTCGGTGTCCTCACTGAAGGTCACGTCCGCCGGTGGACGTCGCACAACCTGGCGCAACAGGTCCCGGACCTCCTCAGCCTCATCGAGCTTGTCGAACTCGCGCATTCGTTCTTGAACGCCTTTGGTGATCGGAAGGTCTTGGGGCACGATGACGTCGCGTCCGTTCCACTTGGCCGCGTCGCGTCCGGCGATGGCGATGCTGTCGATCTGCTCGTCGACGAAATCTCGGAAGCGCCGCAGGTCGTTTTTATCGACCTTGATGCCCGCGGCCGAGTGAAAGAAGCGTTCGAACAGCGGGATTTTCGTTGGATGGCTCACCCATTACCTCCTGATCCATTGGTTGAACGACGCGCTGCTTCCCGGCGATGTCCCACCGTCCGGACCAGCTTGCCGCGGCTCACCCGGTAGCGCCTGAGCCTCACAGTGCGAGAAGGTCGCGTTCGAGTTGACCTTCCGAGACAGGTTGATCGTTATCCGCGTGGCTCGGTGTACCGATGGGCCGGAAGGGTATTCAACGTTGAATGCCTCTAGCTCCTGCTCCGGGCAACGACCGGTTTGGACGGTGTGACTCATGGCTGACACGGACGTTCTGGTAACGGGTGGTTCTGGCTTCATCGGCTCGCATTGCGTTGTCGCGTTGCTGAACTCGGGGTACCGGGTCCGCGCGACTGTGAGATCGCCGAAACGTGAGGCCTCCGCCCCCTAGGGACGACCTGACCGCAGGAGCAGCTGCCTGAAGCATGGACTTGGGCAGGACGCCAACACGGCCTGATACTTCTGTTCCGCCACGCTCAACTCGCTCATCGAAGGAGTGTCAAGGATCAGCCGAAACCACTGTCGAGCATCAGCCGACACACTGTCAGGCATCACCCGAAGCCAAGCCGTCAAGCATCTACCGACGTCATACACTCTTACGGTGGGGCGGGCGGGGCTCGAACCCGCGACCAACGGATTATGAGTCCGCGGCTCTAACCAACTGAGCTACCGCCCCTGGTTTATCTGACCGCTCAGGATACTGGGCTGCCGCAGGTGTTGGGGAAGGACCTCGCCACCAGCGAGCGAGCCGATGACGCTGTGGGCGCCCCACCCCGGGAGGGGTCGGCGCGAAAGACTTACTGACCCAGTGGTCCCTGCTCCGGGACGTTGCTTGACACAGCCGCATACGCGCGCGCCAAGACCTCCAGAACGTCCGGCGTCAAAGTGTGGTCGGCCTCGTGCTTATCCAGCTCCGCAATGATCGCGCCATACAGAGATGCGGCCGCGTCTTGTTGAGCTTCCTTTGCTGTTGCCATGGCTGCGATGGTCCAACTTTCACTTGTCGCGACGGGTCATGGCATTCCAACACGGGGGCACCCGTCGTCGCTCGCTCGGAGGGATTGCGCAGATTACGGTTAGCTGAACACTGTCTGACCATCGGCGTCGAGCAGATACCGCTCGGTGCCATTTTCTACCCGCGGGGCGTCGCCGCCCAACGCCACCGCGACCTTGTTGCTGGCGTTGCGCATGACGTCGAGAGTCAGCTCGACGGCGTCGTCGTCGGAGAAGTGCGCGCGCATCCCGGCGGCAATGCCGCGGTCGATATGGCGCGGCGACCAGATCAGCGTGTCCACGTACCGCAGCGCCGCCTTTTGGCGATCGGTCAGCAGCGCCGAGGCCTCGAAGTGCTCGATGTCGCCATAGAGCGTCTCCGACCCGCCGGCGTCCAGCGCGGTGGTCTCGCGCAGCGACTTGCACAGCCGGCAGTTGTGTTGAGTCGCGCCGCGCAGCCGGACCACCTCCGACGTCAGCGCATCCAGCCCACGAAGCCGTGCCACCGTCGGCAGAAAGTCGTTGAAGACGGCGTCGGAGGGATCGGTGCTGTGATCCCACACGATCTGATGATCCACCCACCCCAAATATTGTTGACCGAAGCCGAGCGCCTCCAGCCCGGCGCGCACCCGCGGGACGAAGTCGGCGATGTACAGCTGCACCACGACGCCAAACGTGCTGTCCCCCAGCGCCGCAAACAGTTTCGATCGCTGCTTGACTCCGATCATCGTCACGTCGGCGCTGAACTGCTCGGCGAACGACGCGATCACCGCCTCGACATCCGATCCCGGCCCGCCTACCGTGACCGCACACGGCAATGCGGGCAACGACAGCGTCTCCGCGCACACTCGGCGCACCAGTCCGGTGATGCGGCCATCGCCGGGCGACAACGCAACCAGCCGGGTCAGCTCGCAGGAGTCGAAGTCACGCACCTACGCATTATGTCGCTTGGCTCACCGACGACATGTGAAAGTCGGGAATCCGCAGCGACGGCATCGCCGTCCGGGTGACCCAATCGCCCCACTCCCGCGGCAAAGTCCGCTCGCTGACGCCGGCCTGGCTGCACCTCCGGAGCAGATCCAGCGGGCTCTCGTTGAACCGGAAGTTGTTGACCGCGGCAGTCACCTCGCCGTCTTCGACGAGGTAGACGCCGTCGCGAGTCAGCCCGGTCAGCAGCAGCGTCGTGGGCTCGACCTCGCGGATGTACCACAGCGTGGTCAGCAGCAGCCCGTGCTCGGTCGCCGCGATCATGTCTGCCAAGTCGGCGCTGCCGCCGGTCATCACCACATTGTCAGCGGCTACCGCCACGGGGGCCTCGAACTCGGCGGCCGCGGCCCGCGGGTAGGCAAGCGCGTTGATCACCCCGTCGCGGATCCAGTCCACTCGTTGGATGTCCATGCCGTTGTCGAAAACCGACACCGTCTCTGACGAACTGGCGGTCGCCACAAAAGGGGTGCACCGCAATCCGGGCACCGTCGGATCCGAATACAGCGTCAGCGGCAGATCGGTCAGCTGCTCCCCCACCCGGGTTCCGCCGTCGGGTGAACTTAACGCGGTGCGGCCCTCCTGCGCGCCGCGACCGGCCATCGACCAGGCCAGGTAGACCATCATGTCGGCCACCGCCGACGGCGGCAAGATCGTCTCGTAGCGGCCCACGGGCAGCTCGACGCTGCGCCCAGCCCAGCCCAGCCGCGTCGACAATTGTTCGAGCAGCAAATCCGTTGGCACATCGGCGAAATCGGGTGTGCCCACGGCCACCCAGGCGCTGGCAGCGTCGCGTTTGGCGTTGATCTCCACCGAACCGGTCGGCAGGGTGTAGCGGCGGCGCAACCCGCCCGATGTCGCCAGATAGACCGTCTCCAACGCGTGCCGCGCAAAACCGTACAACTGGTCGCTGCCCCGGAACGCCCGACCCAACCCCCGGGTGACGTCGGCGAACACCTCGGGACCGGTGCCCGGCGTCGGAGCATCCCAGTCGGCCGGGGAACCATTGCCGCTCAACAGCGGCGCGGCGTCGCAGGCCACCAGCGCCGAGATGGCAGCCGCCTGCGAAGCCGCAACCAATTCCGCGATCCCCGACGGGTCCGCCTCGGAAGACGTCAACGAGCCCACTCGCGCGGTATTGCCCTGCCGCACAATGGAAATCACGGTGGTGCTGCGCGCAGTCGACACGCCATTGGTCGTCATCGAGCTATTCGCCCACCGCAGCGACGCCGCTAGGCGGTCGGTGACCAGCACGATCGTCTCATCCGCGCGCCCCCGCCGCGCCGCGGCGTCCAACGCGATGTCAACGACCTGCTGCGCGCTGATCATCGGCTGGCCTCGGTGCGGGTATTGAACACATTGACGCCGCGGAACAGCGCCGACGGGCAGCCATGGCTGACCGCGGCCACTTGACCGGGCTGGGCCTTGCCGCAGTTGAACGCCCCACCCAGCCGCCACGTCGACGGCCCGCCGACGGCTTCCATCGAATTCCAGAAGTCGGTGGTGGTGGCCTGATAGGCGACATCGCGCAGCTGACCCTCGAGGCGGCCGTTATGGATACGGTAGAACCGCTGTCCGGTGAACTGGAAGTTGTAGCGCTGCATGTCGATTGACCAGGATCGGTCGCCGACGATGTAGATGCCGTCGTCAACACGGGAGATCAGGTGATCGGTGGTCAGGTCCTCCGGACTGGGGTGCAGCGAGACATTGGCCATCCGCTGGATCGGCACATGATGCGGCGAGTCGGCATATGAGCAGCCGTTGGAGCGCGGCTGGCCCAGCCTCGCCGCGAATACCCGGTCCAGTTGATAGCCCACGAAGATCCCGTCGCGCACCAGATCCCAGCTCTGAGCAGCCACCGCTTCGTCGTCGTAACCGACGGTGGCCAAACCGAATTGGACGGTCCGGTCGGCCGTCACGTTCATCACCGGCGAGCCGTAGCGCAAACTGCCGAGCTTGTCGGGGGTGGCGAACGACGTACCGGCATAGGCGGACTCATAGCCGATGGCACGGTCGTATTCGGTGGCGTGGCCGATGGATTCGTGAATGGTCAGCCATAGGTTCGTTGGGTCGATCACCAGGTCCTTACGCCCTGGTATCACACTGGGCGCCTTGACCTTTTCGGCAAGCAACGACGGCAACTGCGCCAGCTCGTCGGTCCAGTTCCAGATGTCGTCGCCGGCCACCATTTCCCAGCCACGGCCCATCGGCGGCGCCAGCGTGCGCATCGAGTCAAACCCGCACCCGCCCGTGTCGACGGCAGTCGCCTCCAGAACGGGCATTATCCGCACCCGCTGTTGGGTGATCGACGAACCGAAGGTGTCAGCGTAGAACGTCTGCTCCTTGACGGAGTTCAGGCGAGCCGCGACGTGGTCTACCCCGTCAGCGGCCTGCAGCCGGTCGGAGTATTCCCCGAGCACGGCCACCTTGTCGGCGGTGGTCACCGCGAACGGGTCGATCCGGTAACTGGAGACCCAGGTGGCGTCGGCGTACACCGGCTCGGGCGCCAGCTCGACCGGGTCGGTGTTCAGTACGGCCAGCGCGGTGGCCACGGACACCGCGCGTCGAGCAGTATCGGCCGCGACCGTCGGCGACAACTCGGCGTGTGAAGCGAAGCCCCAGGTGCCGTCGACGACCACGCGGACAGCCACGCCCAGCTCACGGCTGATCACCGCGGTTTCCAGCTCGCCGTCGCGCAGCTGGACGATTTCGGTGGTGAGCCGGTGAATTCGCAGGTCGGCATGACTGGCACCGGCTTGCGTCGCCGCCGAGAGCGCCGCGTCAGCCAGCTCGTGGCGGGGCAAAGCGAGAAAGTCGGCATCGATCCCGCGGTCCGGTTTCACGACTCAACCGTAGCGACCAGCTTTAATACCTTCATGGCCACCGCGTCGGCGACGATGCAGAGCGAAGCGATGAGGAGGAGCGGCGCCATGAACACGGCGCGCCGGTCGACCGCGCTGGGGTATGCGCTGCTCGCCCCCAGCTTGTTCGGGGTGGTCGCGTTCCTGCTGCTGCCGATCCTGGTGGTGTTGTGGCTAAGTCTGCACCGCTGGGACCTACTGGGGCCGATCCAGTATGTCGGAGGCGAGAATTGGCGCTCGGTGCTCGCCGATTCGGCGTTCGGCAACTCGCTGCTGGTGACGTTGGTGTTCGTGGCGATCGTGGTTCCGACGCAAACCGTGCTCGGGCTGGCGGTGGCAGCATTGTTGGCCCGCGGTCTGCCCGGCGGCGGGATGTTCCGCACGCTGTACGTGCTGCCGTGGATCTCCACCCCGCTGGCAATCGCGGTGTTGTGGCGCTGGATCCTCGCGCCCACCGACGGCGCGGTTGCCACCGTGCTCGGGCATCACATTGAATGGCTCACCGATCCCGGGCTGGCGCTGCCGGTGGTCTCGGCGGTCATCGTGTGGACCAACGTCGGCTACGTCGCGCTGTTCTTCCTCGCCGGAATTCTGGCCATCCCGAGCGATATCCACTCCGCGGCGCGCACCGACGGGGCCACCGCCTGGCAGCGGTTCTGGCGTATCACGCTGCCGATGCTGCGGCCCACCATGTTTTTCGTGCTGGTCACCGGAGTCGTCAGCGCGGCCCAGGTTTTCGACACCGTCTACGCGCTGACCGGCGGCGGGCCGGAAGGCCGCACCGATTTGGTCGCACACCGCATCTATGCCGAGGCGTTCGGGGCGGCGGCGATCGGCCGCGCGTCAGTGATGGCGGTGGTGTTGTTCGTCATCCTGGTCAGCATCACCGTTTTCCAGCATCTCTATTTCCGTCGGCGGATCAGCTATGACGTCATCTAGATGGCTTTCGTCGGCGGTGGTTTACACCGCCCTGGCGCTGGGCGCCTTGATTACGCTCGCGCCGTTCGTGCTCGACCTCTTGACCTCCTTGACGTCCGCGCACCAGTTCACGACGACGCGACCGCTGGCGTGGCCGCGGCCACCAACGCTGGTTAATTACGCCAATTTGGGCGGCACCGGCTTCGGTCGGGCGTTGGCGGTAACAGCGTTGATGACCGCGGTGATTCTACTCGGGCAGTTGACCTTTTCGGTGTTCGCCGCGTACGCGTTTGCCCGGTTGCATTTTCCCGGGCGGGACGTGCTGTTCTGGGTATATATCGCGACGTTGATGGTGCCCGGCACGGTGACGGTGGTGCCGCTGTATTTGATGATGGCGCAGCTGGGGTTGCGCAACACGTTCTGGGCGTTGGTGTTGCCATTTATGTTCGGCTCACCGTATGGAATTTTCCTGCTGCGCCAGCACTTTCGCGCGATCCCCGATGACCTAATCAACGCTGCACGCCTCGACGGCGCCAACACGTTGGACGTGATCGTGCATGTGGTGATGCCGTCCAGTCGAGCCGTGCTGGTCACCCTCGCGCTGATCACCGTGGTGGCGCAATGGCACCACTTCATGTGGCCGTTGGTGATTACCAGCGGCAGCAAGTGGCAGGTGCTGACGGTGGCGACGGCCGCGCTGCAGTCCCGGTACAACGCCCAATGGACGCTGGTGATGGCGGCGACCACCGTGGCGATCGTGCCGCTGCTGGTGTTGTTCATGGTTTTCCAGCGACACATCGTTCGCTCGATCGTCGTCACGGGACTCAAATGAGCCTGCGCCCCCGGTTCTCCACGCTGGCCGCGCTGGCGGTTGTGTTAATGGCGGCGTTGCTGGCCGCAACGGCGATGCTGCTGGACATCTCCGCGAGGCCGCGAGGCGGCAAAACCGTTGTGACCGTCCGGCTCTGGGATGAACAGGTCGCTGCGGGGTACCGGCAATCGTTCGCGGCGTTCAGCCAGGCTCATCCTGACATCGAAGTCCGCACCGACGTGGTCTCGTACTCCACCTACTTCAATACGCTGCGTACCGATGTCGCAGGCGGTAGCGCCGACGACATCTTTTGGGTCTCCAACGCCTATCTCTCCGGATACGCCGACAGCGGCCGGCTGATGGACATCGGGAAAACCTTGGCCACGGCGGCCGCAGCTGCGTGGGAGCCGGCAGTGGTCGAACAGTTCACCCGCGGCGGGAAGCTGTGGGCGGTTCCGCAGCTGACCGACGCCGGAATCGCGTTGTATTACAACGCGGATCTGCTCGCCGCCGCTGGTGTCGACCCCGCCGTTTTGAATACGCTGCGGTGGAGCCCGGATAGCAGCGACACGCTGCGCCCGCTGCTGGCCCGGCTGGCCGTTGACGCCGACGGACGCACGGCGGCCACACCGGGTTTCGACCCGGGACGCATCCGGCAGTGGGCTTACAACGCGGCCAACGATGCGCAGGGCATCTACCTGAACTACATCGGGTCGGCCGGCGGCGTTTTTCAGGCCGGTGATCACTTTGCGTTCGACAACCCCGGCGCCATCGAGGCGTTCAGCTACCTGGTCAGCCTGATCAACCACGACCACGTCGCGCCACCGGCCTCGGACACCAACGACAACGGTGATTTCTCCCGGAACCAATTCCTGGCAGGCAACATGGCGCTGTTCCAGTCGGGCACCTACAACCTGGCCGCAGTGGCCCAGCAGGCCAACTTCCGCTGGGGTGTGGCGATGTTGCCCACAGGCCCCAAGGGTCGAGTCAGCGTCACCAACGGGATTGCCGCAGCTGGCAATTCGGCGTCCCTGCACCCTGCCGCGGTGCGCCAGGTACTGGCGTGGATGGGCAGCGACGAGGGCAACCAATACGTCGGCCGGCACGGCAGCGCCATTCCCGCGGTGCAATCGGCCCAATGGGCGTACTTCGACTTTTGGGAGCGAAAGGGCGTCGACGTCTTGCCATTCTTCGCGGTACTGACCGGACCACGCATCGCCGCGCCGGGCGGAGCCGGCTTCGGCGCCGGCGATCAAGCGCTCAAACCGTACTTCGACGAAATGTTCCTCGGCCGCAGCGATGTGGCGACCACCCTGCACCAGGCTCAGGAGGCGGCCAACGCCGCTAGGCGCCGCTAGCCGCCCAACGGCACCTCGAGCGCTATCGCCGCGACGCACACCGCTACGGTGATCGACAGTGTCAGCCAGTCAGCCAGTTTCGGCCGCGCCGGCGCAGCCGAGATCTGACCGGTGCCACCCCGCGCCGTGATCGCATCACCCATCTCGTCGGCGCGCCGCAATGTCACGGTGATGGCCGCAGCGATCAGGTCGATCAGTTCCAACGCGCGACGCTTGCGACGAGCCCTGCGAGTGGGCGCCATCGGTTTGGGCCGCAACCCGCGCGCCGCATAGAGCACCCGAAATTCGTCGATCAGCATCGGGAAGGCCCGCAGCGCGAGCGCCAATGCGACGGCCCACTCATCGATCGGGATCCGCAAGAGCCGTAGTGGTCGACCCAATGTGGCCACCGCCGGGGCTATTTCGCCGACATTGGTGGTCCACGACACCATCGCTCCCAGTCCCAGCAACACGATCGACAACGTCGTGATGCGCAGGAAGTTCAACAGACCGCCCAATCCGAGCGGCACCCCGGCCACGTCGATCACCGGATTGCCGCCGGCAAATGCCGCGGTGAGGCCGCCGATGGCCATCAACATCCATAGCCAGCGCGGCACGGACGGCAGCGCGCCACGCGGAATGTGTGCGATCCGGCCCGCTGTCAGCACCAGCACGGCGACCAGGCCGATGGCAATCCATCCCGGATAAAACGTCAGCAACACCGAAATACCGAAGACCACCAAGAGTTTGGTGCCGGCCCACAAGTCGTGTACTGCCGACCTCCCGGGTACCGGACGCAGCAGCACCACCGGGCGAGCCGGGCGACGGGTCGCGGATTCATTCGGTGGCGCCGTGGTCACTACCGGCCTCCTACTGCCGTCGAAGCCGGTTCCAGCACACCATCATTACTCAGATGCAGGGTGCGTGGGCACAACTCCTCCAACCCGGCGAAGTCGTGAGAAATGACCACCACGGTCAGCCCTTTCTCGCGGCGCACTTCCTCGAGCAGCCGCAGCAGACCGCGTTGGGTGGCGGCGTCCAGGCCCGCGAGCGGCTCGTCGAGGATCAACGCCCGCGGCGAGCGCGCCAGCAGGCCAGCGAGCACTACGCGACGCATCTGACCACCGCTGAGCTGGTCGATGCGCCGCTTCGCCAACGCGCTGTCCAGTCCGACAACGGCCAGCGCGGTCGCCACGCGGTCATTGTCCTCGGGTGAAAACCCAGCGGCTGAAGCTACTTCCAAGTCGACCCGGCTGCGCATCAACTGCAGCCGGGCCGCCTGGAATGACAGCGCCACCGCGCCAACCTGGTCATAGGTGGGGCGGCCGTCAAGCAGACAGGTGCCGGTGGTCGGCACCGTCAACCCGGCCATGATCCACGCCAGCGTCGACTTACCTGAGCCGTTGCCGCCGTGGATCAGTAAGCCGTCCCCCTGATGCACCACGACGCTGACATCGCTGAGGGCCGCTTTCGCCCATGGGGTCCCACTGCCGTATTCGTGCCCGACACCGGCGAGTTCGAGCACCGGGGCACCGGAGCCCTGGTCCGCCACTGCGGATGCCACCGGTGCGGCCGTGGTCTCGACCATGTCGGTGTTATCACCGGAATCGCTGAGATTAATTGTGCGGTCGGCGGAATCGGCTTCGTTGTTGTAGTGCGTGATGTGAATCAGTGCCGTGCGGTGCCGCTGCTTCAAGCCGGACAGCACGCCAAGGAGAGCTTCTCGCCCCTGCTGATCAACCATGCTGGTGACCTCGTCAGCGATGAGCAGCGCCGGCTCCCGGGCCAGCGCCGCGGCCACCGCCAGGCGCTGTAGTTCACCGCCCGACAGGCTGCCGGTGTCACGATCCGCGTGCGCGTCGAGGCCGACTTCGCTAAGCAGCCGGCCGACGTCGATGGTGGTCCCGGGTGGCAGACCCCACACCACATCGTCGGCAACCCGGGTGCCCAGCACCTGACTTTCGGGATGCTGCATGACCACGGCGGTACCGCTGAGCTTGCCTAGCCCCACCGCCCCCGGGCGTTCGATGGTGCCGGACGTCGGTTGTCGACCGGCCAGCAGCAGCATCAACGTCGTCTTGCCCGAGCCGTTGGCGCCGGTGATCGCCAGGTGCTCGCCGGGGTGTATGTCCAAGCTGACGGCACGCAGCGCGTCGTGGTCGGTGTGCGGGTAGCGAAAGCGCACCTGGTCCAACCGAACTGGGACGGGCGCGATCGGCGCGCTGTCGAGTGGCGGGTCCAGTTTGTGCACGTCGGGGACACCGCGCATGCGCTCGAGCACGCGCGACAGCGCCCACCAACCGATCACGGACACGAACATGATCGAGACGATGCCGTTGGCGAGCATGAGCCATGGCCAGTAATGCAGCGCCTCGCCGAGGAGCCACTTGAGCCGGTCGGCGGCCGTCTCAAACCCCAGCCCTAGCGGTCTGCTGAATGGGAAAGAGCGCTCAATCGCGAAGCGCCCGATCTCACGCAAGACGGCCGCAATCCCATCGACGTTGGCGGTGATGGCCGCGAAGATCAGGTGCCGGAGCCGCGCCAGCACCGCTAACGCGGCGACGGTCACCGCGCCGAAAAGTGTTCCCGCGACGAAGGAGGCGACGGTAACCGTGCGGGTGCCGCGGCGCCTGCGTTTGACGATTCCGGTGAGCCCGCCGACATAGGCACTGTTGACAACCGTCATCAGACCGCCGAGACCCGCAATCAGAAAGGCGATCATCCCGGCGGCGACCGTCGCGGCGATCAACACGCGAATGCGGTAGCGGTAGGCCAGCAGCCCCATTGGGACCGTCCCCAGCAGTGCCAATCCCCCCGCAAACGGGACGACGACGGCGATGATCGCGGTCGCGGCACACAATGCCGCCATGACCGACGACTGCGCGAGTTCGCCGGGTCGCAACGGTCCAGTCCCTCGGGGGTTGGTCGCCGAGCGAGTCGCGCTCATTTCATTGATTCTGCCAGTATTCACGGGGTGTTCCCGGTGCGCACACCGGCGCGGGTCACTTCAATTTCCAGCATCGAAATTCCCTGCATTGTGGTCTAGATAGCCTAGCTATGCAAGTATAGAGGGATGACGTCATCCGCCACAGCCGATCGTGGCGCGGCCGAGCGGGCCAGCGCCGGTCTGGGCGCGGATCTGCTTGCCGTGGTCGCCCGGCTCAACCGTTATGCCACCCAGCGCATCCAGATGCAGTTGCCGGCCGCCCAGGCCCGTTTGTTATCCACCATCGAGGCTCACGGTGAGGCACGGATCTGCGATCTGGCGGCCGTGGACCACTGCTCACAGCCGACGATGACCACCCAAGTGCGACGCCTCGAAGACGCAGGGCTGGTCGCCCGGACCGTCGACCCCTGCGACGCTCGCGCGGTTCGCATCCGGATCACCCCCGAGGGTGTGCGCACAATCACCCGCGTCCGGGCCGACCGGGCCGCGGCGATCGAGCCGCAACTTGGCAGGTTGGCGGGCGCGGACCGCCAGACATTGGTGGATGCCGTGGCGGTGCTGCGCCGATTACTGGACGATTCCGCACCGGCCCCACGCCCCGGCGCAGCTCGATAGCGGCCGGCAGCGGCGTGACGCGCCGCGTCGAGGAGTCTCGGCGCATGATGGCGGGTAGACCAAAGCTCACTCGACGCTCACTCGACTCAACATGACTGGCGCGGAAGGTGGTGGCTATGCCGACGGAGGCGTTCGCTTCCCCACTGATTGTCTGGTTCGGACCTCACCGGTACACCTTTCCCGTTGGCCGGGACGTGACCATCGGCCGCGACAGCCGAGCGGACATCCGCCTCGACGGGGTGGGCACCTCCGCTTCGCCCACCCATGCGGTGCTGCATCACAACGGCAGGCAGTGGATCGCCGTCGATCGGAGCGAAGGCGGGATTTACGTCGACGGCGTGCGGATGTCCACGGTCTTCATCCATGACGGTCGGGCGATCACTCTCGGCGATCCGCAGCGCGGGCCCCGATTGGTGTTCCAACTCGGCGTCCCGCCGCCCCCGCAGCCGAGGTTTGCGCCGCCTCCGCCGCCCAGGGGTGCACCGCCCCCACGGATGCAGCACCCGCCACCGCCCCCGCCACCCGTCGCGCATCGCCCACCCGACCGCCCCAGTTGGCCGCCTGCAGCTCAACCACCACCGCGATTCGATCAGCCCAGGCGACCGCCGGCCCCGCCCCCTCCTGTCCTGCCGCCGCAGCCGGCACCTCGACCCGTTGGTCCTGCGCCAGCGCCACCACCCGTAGCCGCCTCGCCGGGCCCGATCCCACCGCCGTGGCCGCCCTCGCTGCCACCGTCGCCAGCTCAGACACAACCCCCATCAGACTGGCCCGCCGCACAGCGCAAGCGGCCCGCGTTGGTCGCGCGGCTGACCGGGGCGATGCAAAAGCTTCGACCGGACCGGTCCGAACTTCGCCCGCACGAGGCCCCGCCGCCCATGCCCGAGACTCCGGGACCCGAACCCCGGCCGCACGAGGCGACGCCCACCACCCAACTGCGCCGGCCGGATACCCCGGATACTCCAGAGACCAGCGTCGTTGAGGCCCCGCCGGCTGCGCCGATCACTCCCGCGCCCGAACCCCGGCCGCACGAGGCGACGCCCACCACCCAACTGCGCCGGCCGGATACCCCGGATACTCCAGAGACCAGCGTTGTTGAAGCCCCACCATCGCGACCTACTGGCAAGGCCGCTCCGCTGGAGGCACGTCAGTTGCGGGTCACCGTCGACGGCCAGCAGGCCCTCGCGGATCTGTCCTTCACCGCCGAGCCGGGAAAGTTGACCGCCGTCGTCGGGCTCTCGGAGGCGAGCACATCCGCGCTGGTCGACGTGCTGGGGGGCGCGGTTCAACCCGGCGTCGGCACAGTCCGTTTCGATGGTGACGACGTCGCGGCCGATCATCTGCGGCCACACATTGGAATGGTGCCGCGCTACGACCTCCTGCATCCTGCACTCACCGTCCAGCAAGCGTTGAGTTACGCCGCCGAATTGCGTCTACCGCCCGGCGCTTCCGCCGAACAGCGCCGCCAGATCGTGCGTTCGGTGCTCGACGAAATGAAGTTGAGCCAGCTGCGCACCATTCAGGTCGGCAACCTGACCGTTGAGCAGCGCAAGCGCGCGTCGGTGGCCATAGAACTGCTGACCAGTCCGTCACTACTCGTCCTCGACCAGCCGACGACTGGATTCGATCCGGCAGCCGAACACGAAATGGCGGCGACGCTGCGGCGATTCGCCGACGACGGACGCGTCGTCGTGGTGGCAACCACGTCGCCGGCCGACCTCGACATCTACGACCAGGTTTTGCTGCTCACCGCCACCGGCACCCCGGCCTTCGCCGGCGCGCCCGCGCAGATCGGCGATGAGCTGGGCACGACCGACTGGGCGGAGATCTTCGCGCGGGTGAACGCGGACCCGTATGCGGCACACGACGCGTATCTGGCCCGCCAGCAGGAGCTCCCGCCTGTCGACTCAACATCGCAGTCCCCCGCTGAGAAACCCGGCCCGGCAGCACGGCTGAGCCTTTGGCGCCAAATCGCTATCGCTGCCCGTCGACAGGGCTGGGTCATGGTCGGTGACCAGCGGTATTTCATCTTCCTGACCATCCTGCCGGTGCTTTTCGGCGCGATCACGCTGCTGGTGCCCGGCCACGCCGGCTTGGGCCCGGCCAACCCTTACGGCACCAGCCCCGACGAAGCCGTCGAGATCCTCGCGGTGCTCAACATCGGTGCCGTCGTCATGGGTACGGCGTTGGGCATCCGCGACCTCTTCGGCGAACGGCGCATCTTCCGCCGCGAACAAGCCAACGGTTTGTCGGCGTCCGCTTTTCTGGCCGGCAAGATCATCGTCTACAGCCTGGTCGCCATCATCCAGACCGGCATCATCACCACCGCCGCCGTTGTCGGCAAAGGTGCCCCCACCCATGGCGCCGCCCTACTCGGCGGTTCCACTTTCGGAGCTGCCGTCGAGCTATTCGTGACGCTGTCCGCCACCGCGATCGTCTTGGCAATGGTCGCGCTGGCGTTGTCGGAGCTGGCGAAGTACTCCGAACAGGTCCTGCTCGCGGCGGTGCTGATCGTGCTGATCTCCGTGGTGTTTGCCGGCGCCATGTTCCCGCTGGCCGGCAAGTTCGGTCTGGAACAGGTCTCCTGGTTGGTGCCGTCCAGGTGGGGTTTCGCCGCCTCGGCGTCCACCGTCGACGTGCACGCAGTCAACCTGCTCGCGTCGACGGACGATTCGTGGAAACACTCGGCGGGGCGGTGGCTATTCGACATGGGAATGCTGCTCGCTTTCGGCGTGGTCGCCACCGGGTGGCTGCGGTGGCGGCTGCGACGGCCGGCACGCCAGCATGCCCAGCGTTGATCAGCTCAATGCTGTTGCCGGATAACGACAATCGTCAAGCCTAGAGATACCGCCTGACCCGTCGACAATACGCTTCGTACTCCTGGCCGTATTGCCGCCGCATGAACTCTTCCTCACGCAATACTTGACGGTGGAAAAGCCAGCTACCAGCCAACAGGTAGACCAAGGGAATCCAGTTGGGAAACACCAAGAATTGGCCCGTCAAAACAAGAAAAAACCCCACGTATATCGGGTTGCGGCTGCGCGCAAAGATTCCGGTGGTCACCAGCTGGTCAGGATGGTCGACGTCGATGCCAACCCGGAAGCTTCTACCGAAGGAAATCAGGCTCACCCACAGCGTGAGCAAACCCGCAAAACAGAGCGCGACCCCAATCCAGGGCAGCGCTTGGGACCGAAAAAACCTTTCGCCGCTAACAAGCGGCCAGCCGAACGCGGCCGCAAAAACGGTGTAGAAGTAGAACAGCGCGACTGGAGGGATCAGAAAATCTTTCTTGTCAATGCTGCCGAAATGCATTGCGCGTGTGCCCGTCCTGCTCAGCACCAAGACTCTGGTCAACACCGTGCCGATCAGCAGCACAATCGTCGCAGCGGCTAGATATCCTGGCACTGCTGCGTATCTCCCTGATCATCAGCTTCAGCGGCAAAGTGCTTATCGCTCAACCGATTCCTACTCCGTTCACCTCGGCCCACAGTGCTTTGTAGCATCGGGCTGCACCGCTGAGCGGAGCGAACGCCGTCACCGGCGCCCGTTGTTCGGCCATCTGCTCGATGATCGACATGGAGGGGATCGCGGTGCTCAAGATTCCCGAACGCTCGGCCGACAACTGCTCCACCACGTCGCGGTGCAGGCGCTTGCGCCGGTCCACCATCGAGAAGAACGCGCACACCTGCGGTTGGCTGCCCTCGAATTCCCCGACAAAGCTCACTAGTTGATCGAAAGTACGCACCGACAACGTGGCGGGGATCATCGGCACCAGCAGCGTATCGACCGCATGCAGGACGTTCTCCGACAACAACGAAATGCTCGGTGGGCAATCGAGGAAGACCACATCGTAGTCGTCCGCAAGCGATTGCAGCAGCTGGCGGATCCTACGAGTCGGCCGCTTCACGTCGTCTAGCTGCAAATCCATATTGCGATACCTGAAATCCGCTGGCAGCAAGTCGAGCCCGTCAAAATCGGTGGCCTTGATCGCATCGCCAAGAGATCGGGCGCCGGTCACCAGCGCGCGGCTGCCGCCCTTGACTTTAGGCCGCACCCGGAACAGGTAGGTGGCCGCGCCCTGCGGGTCGAGATCCCATAGCAGTGCGTTGTAGCCGCTGCGCGCCGCCAGATGTGCGAGGTTCACCGCGGCCGAGGTCTTGCCCACGCCGCCCTTGATGTTGTACGTCGCATAGATCTTCACCGCCGCACCAGCGCCTTCAATCGAGCACGGTTCTCATTGGCCAGGAATGGCTGCAGCCGGCCCACCAGCGCGGCTCGTGCGGCCAGTTGGTGGGCGTCGAGCTGGGCGGCCAGCTCCCCCATCGCCAGTACGGTTGCTGCCGGTGCGGCGCCCTCGTTCATCATCACCGCGGCGAATTCGCGGACCGCCTCTCGCTGCACCTCGCCGTCCTGGAAGTCGCCGAGCGTATCTTGCAGCGCCTTGAGCTCTTTGACCAATGGGCGGTGGGAGGTATCGGCGCACAGCGGCCGGAACACCTCGAGCAGATACCGCAGTTCCTTGCACCGCTTGCGCAGCGAGTGCACCTCGTCGCTGGGTGAGTCAGGGGCGATCTTTTGGCCGCGCCGCACCACGGTCCGGAACGCCCGCTCAAGTCGCTGCCGGGCCAGCTTCGCCACCGACGGCCCGCTGTCGGCTTCGGCGACCACCTGCGCCAGCGCGCTGCGCCAACCGTCCATCAGCTGTTCGAAGCGCCGCGACCGGAGCCCGCGCACCAGGCGGCGGCGTTCGGCAGCGCGATGCCGAACCAAAAATGACCGGAACGGGTCGAGATCATGCGGATCGGCCGACGCCAACCCGGCCGCCATGCTGTCCAGCTTGAGCAGGTACACATCGAGATCGCGCACTGGAGTGGTCAGATCACCCAGCCACTTGAACTCCGGTTGGAACTGCTCGGTGATGTTCGCGGGCAGCACATCACTGGCGAGCTTGAGAATCGAGCGGCTGCGCCGCACCGCTACCCGCAGGTCATGCAAAAATTCGGTGTCGATTGCCGCGATTGTGCCCGCCACGTTGTCATTGATGACCGCCGCGAAATGTGTCAGCACGCTCGCAATCGCCACCGCTGCAGGTGTTTCCGACCGCATATGCGGCGCGAAATTGTCCTCGTAGTCGCGGGGACCACGACTCGCACACGTCAGCGCCAGGTCGTAGGGAGTCACCGTCACCGCGGTGAGCCCCTCGACACGGGCCAGCATCCGCGCGACCTGGTCGCCGGCGGCCTCGTAGCCTCGCAGCGGCTGTACCTGCACCTGGCTGATGCCGTCATCGGCGCTTTCGGTCAGCAGCCGGGCGATAGTTTTCTCGTCGTCGTTGAGCACCCGGCTCTCCCGCGCAGCGCGACGCACTGCGACAACCGGCAACAACGCCCGCGGCATGACAATCGGGACCAACGCGTCACGCAACCGCCCGGCCGGCAGATCGTGTACCTGGGCCGGCCATTTTTTGGCGGGCAGCGGGCCTTGCAACCGGGTGCCATCCGCGAGCGACATCGTCAGCGGACCGTCGTCGAGGTAGTCGAGGGAGATGCCCGCGGAGTGCAGCCGCCAATCGAAGGTGTCCAGCCAGGTGTGACAGACGGTCTTTTCCGGTCCGGCGGCTAGGGCGAATCTCGGCTGCAGCGCGGCCGCAACAGCCTCGACGTCGACCGCGCCCTGCTTGCTGAAGACGCGGGAAATCCTGCCCATGGCATACCTTCCCTTGGGTCGCCTGGCCGCGACCGCCCGGCAGACTATAGCCACCTTGGGTTAACGGGACGTTCATTTAGCTGCCGGGTCGTCAAAGTGTCGATTGACCTCGCGGAGGTTACCCCGGCGCTTCGGGCGTCGGGTTACCGTCAGGTATGACCACCACTGCGGAACATTTGCGCAACACCCTGGACGGCCGTTGGCGCGACGTGAAGAACGAGATGCGGGAGCGGCTGACCGGCGAGGTCTTCCGGCCGCACTACACACCGAACACGGTCATCGCCCGGGCCAAGGTGGCGGAGCAAATGAGCATCATGGCTGCCGCAGGCGCGGCCGAGGACGGCTTCCGCAAGGAGCACGGAGGAAACGGCAACGTCGGGGCGGCGATCACGACGATCGAGATGCTCGCCATGTCGGATCTGTCCCTGATGGTCAAGGCCGGCGTGCAGTGGGGCCTGTTCGGCGGCGCCGTCGAGAACCTGGGCACCGAACGCCACCACGAGGCGTACGTGAAAAAGATCATCAACCTCGAACTGCGCGGCTGCTTCGCGATGACCGAGACCGGACACGGCAGCGACGTCCAATCCCTGGAGACGACCGCAACCTACGACGGTTCGACCCAGGAATTCGTCATCCATTCGGCCACTCCGACCGCGCGCAAGGACTACATCGGTGGTGCCGCCGAAACCGCCACTATCGCAGCGGTATTCGCACAGCTGATCACCACCGAGGACGGCGAACCGGTCAACCATGGCGTGCACTGCTTTATGGTGCCGATTCGCGACGCCGACGGTAACGACCTGCCGGGGGTGACGACGTCGGACTGTCAGTACAAGGGTGGATTGCCGGGTGTGGACAACGGTCGCATCGTGTTCGACCACGTTCGGGTCCCACGAGTGAACCTGCTGAACAAGTACGGCGATGTCGCAGAGGACGGAACCTACAGCTCAGCGATCGAAAACCCCAACCGCCGTTTCTTTACCATGATCGGCACCCTGATCCGCGGACGAATCTGCGTCGGGGGCAGTGCAGGCAACGCCGCACGCGTGGCGCTGGACATCGCTACCCGATATGCGTTGCAGCGCAGGCAATTTAACGCACCTGATGACGAAGCCGAAGTGCTGATCATGGACTATCTGGTGCATCAGCGCCGGTTGTTCCCGTTGATTGCGAAGTCCTACGCGTTGCAGTTCGCGCAGAACGAGCTGGTGGCCAAGTGCCACGATCTGCAGACCGCCGACGCCCCCGACGCCGAAGAGCAGCGCGAGTTGGAGTCGCGGGCCGCGGGTCTGAAGGCAGCCAACACCTGGCACGCGTCCCGAGCTATCCAAGAAGCGCGGGAGGCGTGCGGAGGGGCGGGCTACATGGCCGAGAACCGGTTGATCGCGTTACGGGCCGACACCGACGTGTTCACCACTTTCGAGGGCGACAACCACGTGTTGACCCAATTGGTGGCCAAGGAGCTGCTGACCGCCTACGCCGACGACATCAAGAGCATGAGCCCGGTGGAATGGGTGCGCTTCGCGGCCAACTTCGCCGGTGAGCGAGTGCTGAAACGCACTGCGGCCGAGACGATCATCCAGACCATCGTCGATGCCCGCCAGGACAACGAAGAAGAAGGCAGCCTGTTCAACCGCGGCACCCAGGTCACGATGTTCGAGGACCGCGAGGAATACCTGATCGCCTCGGTGGCGCGCCGGCTACAAGGTAAGTCCAAAGAAATGTCGGCGTTCGACGCCTTCAACGCCGTGCAGGATCACGTCCTGCACGCCGCACAGGCCCATATCGACCGGGTGGTGCTGGAGGCGTTCGTCGCGGGAATCGAGGGGTGTGAAGACGAGGAAGCACGCGAAGTACTCGGCCTGGTCTGTGATCTTTACGCGCTGTCGGCGATCGAAGAGGACAAGGCGTGGTACGTCGAGCATCGTTATCTGTCCACCGAACGCGCCAAGGCGGTCACTCGCGGTATCAACGACCGGTGCCGGCTGCTGCGGCCGTATGCCGAAACCCTGGTCGACGGGTTCGGTATCCCCGAGCCCCTGCGATACGCCGAGATGCTGCACCCGGAGAACCTGCCCGGGTGAGCTACTGATTCGGGATCGTTCCGCTCGCTTCGAGCTTTCCGCCGGAGCCGATCCGATACTGCGCCGTGCCGATGCCGGTCGGACAGCACGGGGAATCGCCGGCGACCTGCCACTGGTACTGCACCCTGACCGCGTCATCGGTGGAGTACATGACGGTGGTATATGGCTTGGGATTAGCCGTAGGGGTCCCCAACGAGACGTTGTGGTCGAAGAACAGCAACTGCTCCGCACTCGAGGCGGTCGCGTTGCCGGGTTTGACCTGCACCCAATACAGCCGACAGTTGTGGGGATGCCCACGCGCGCCCTCGATCCAGCCTGAACCGGGCGTCGCGACGGGGAGGGTGGCGATGGCTCCGCGTACGGTATCCGCTGTCGGCCCGTCGGCCTCGGTGCAGTTACCCGGCTTTAGCGACGCCATGCCCGGCGGCTTCCAGCCGCAGGATGCCGCGATCAGACCGATACACATCAGTACCGCGATCAATCGGTGCACGCCGCAAGCTTAGTGAGAGCGATGCAGCCGCAGAGAGTTCGCCAACTGCAAAAGAGCCAGCGGTGCTTCTTTCAACCCGAGGCAAATGCCGCCCTGCCATGATTGGCTACCGTTGTCAATGTCACACATCGGCCGCGGTTGTCGGCAATCCGCGTGCTCATCGATTCCCGATTACATTGAGCCCAGGAGTGCTGCACGTCGGGCCAGCCCCACAGAAATAGCCATGCACTGGGCGGAGATTGGCATCTGCAGGTGACCAGGCAGTCGGAATCGGCTGTCGTGCCTAACAATCCGCAAGGATATGGGTAACAATTTCCGGGCCACACTGCGGGTCGACGTGCATCGATCAAAAGGCGGGAGCAGGATGCTGGACGTATCGGTTATCGAAACCTCAGGGTTGGGCGATCGCAGCTACCTGGTCAGCGACGGTGAGGTCGCCGTCGCCATCGACCCGCAACGCGACATCGATCGGGTGCTGGAGTTGGCCGGCGATCTGCGGATCACCCACGTGCTGGAGACCCACATCCACAGTGATTATGTGACCGGCGGGTTAGCGCTGGCCGGCGTTGTTGGCGCCGAATACGTTCTGCCCGCAGGAGAGGATGTGGCCTTTCCGTGCCATGCGGTGAGCGAGGGCGATCGGATCGATACCGGCGGGATCCACTTGGAAGTCCTGCTCACACCCGGACACACCCATCACCACGTGAGCTATGTGCTGCGCGAAGACTCCGGTCAGACCGTCGCGGTGTTCACCGGCGGATCGCTGCTCATCGGGAGCACCGGAAGAACCGACCTGCTAGGTGACGAACACACCGCCGAACTCAGCCGCTTGCAATACCGTTCAGTCCGGCGCCTAGCCGACGAGTTACCCGCTAAGACCCAGATCTATCCCACCCACGGCTTCGGCAGCTTTTGCTCAGCCACCTCCCCCACGGGCGACGCTTCTACCATCGAAGAGCAGCGTGCCGACAACCCGGCGCTGACCCAGAACGAACAGGAATACATCGACGAACTGCTCGCCGGACTGTCGGACTTCCCTGCCTATTACGCGCATATGGGTGTGATCAACAGAGCCGGCCCAGCAGCAGCGGATCTGTCTCCACCAACACCGGTCGACCCCGCCGAGCTTCGCAACCGAATCGACGCCGGCGAATGGGTCGTGGACCTGCGTAAGCGGACCGCGTTCGCGGCCGGACACCTGGCTGGATCATACGGATTCGAGCTGTCCGATTCCTTCGTCAACTACCTCGGCTGGCTGTACACGTGGGGTGCCCCGTTGACTCTGATCAGCGACGACACCAAACAGATTGCCGAAGCGCAGCGCGAACTCGCTCGCATCGGTGTCGAGCGGCTCACCGGCAGCGCCAGCGGCGACATCCGCGCGCTGGCCGATGGGTCCGAGCTGCGCAGATACCGTGTGGCAGACTTCGGCGACCTCGCGGATGTGCTTGACGATGATGATCTCGTCGTCCTCGATGTTCGCCAGACGGGCGAATTCGACAGTGGCCATGTTCGCGATGCGGTCAACGTCGCGCTGCACGAGCTGCCCGAACGAATCGCCGATATCCCCGCGGACCGCGAGCTGTGGATCCACTGCGCGAGCGGTTATCGTGCTTCGGTCGCCGCCGCATTGCTCGACCGGTACGATCTCGACGTCGTGCTCATCGATGATGAGTTCGACAACGCTGAGAAGCTGGGCATCACATCGTGAAGTCCGACAGTTCGCGCGCCAGCCGAGCGCGTTGAGAGAGTAATCCGCTCAAAAAATCATCTCGATCAAAACTGCCTGGTTGCCGGACGCGCCGGGTAGTCGTTGCGAGATGAATCCTGATCACGGCCGACATGACTGGAGCAGATCATAAACGCACCGACCGCCACCAGCGCTATTTCTTCGACAGAACTCCGCGACCTACTCGCATCGTCTGCGCCTCTGCGAGTTCTCGATGTACGGACCCCGGCCGAGTTCGAGACCGCGCATATCCAGGGGTCGTATAACATACCGCTCGACGTGCTGGATGGGCACGGCCCCGAGGTGGTTCAGCAACTCGACGACGACCACGACGTGGTTCTGGTATGCCGCTCGGGCCAACGGTCAGCTAAGGCCGCACAACTGTTGCAGAACGCAGGCCTGACCGGCGGTCGTGTCCTGGAAAAGGGAATCACCGATTGGGAGGGGCGAGGCTTCGACGTCGACCGCGGCGTCCAACGGTGGGAGCTGGAACGGCAGGTGCGACTGGTAGCAGGATCGGTTGTGCTTTCTTCTGTTGTCGGCAGCGTCGCTGTACCGCGATTGAAATGGCTGGCCGCGGCGATCGGCGCCGGCTTGACCTATGCTGCCGTATCGAACACCTGCGCGATGGCGACCGCGCTTTCGAAGTTGCCGTACAACCGCGGTGCGACGTCGGACGCAAGAACGATTTTGGCTCAACTCGACACTTCGCCCGACACCACCAAAACAGCCTAGGTCTGCAGTGTTGGGCGAACGTTGAAATCATTGGAAAGAAAAGGCTTCCAGAACTGCCGGGCAGCATGAAGACTTCTTCGGAGTTTCGACCGACCGAGCTCGGTGGACCGTCGGCTGACCAGCTTCGTGGCAGCCAAACGCGATATGCTTCACCGCGGCAGGCTTTTGACGGGGAACTGCGACGAAGGGTCAGTCACATGAATCCGAACCCGGACTACGATGCCAGCGACGAGTTGGAATATGGCATCGCAGCGTACGCATGGCTCCTCAGGGGCGTCTACCCGCCGCCCGCATATGCACCCGACCTGGGAAATACCGGCGGGTAATTACTGAGGCGGCGGCACGTAGTTGGCCGCGGAGTTGCGCAGCTGCCAAAGCTGGGCAGGACAAAAGATGTTGACCGCGTAAGAGACCAGGTAATTCGCGGCGTACTCGTCGTTGGGCCGCACGTCATTTTTCACATCACCCATTACCTGGGCGTAGCTGGCGCCGTTGCTGACCTTGTCGCAGATTCCGTGGGCGTAGTTGATGGCATCGGCCGCATTCGCAAAGCTGTATTGGCGCCGCACCGTGATGTCGTACAGATACTCCACCTCGGGCGCCGGGACGGCATGCGCCCGCGGCGCTAGCGCCACCGCGCTGCCAGCGAGCGTCCCGGCGACGATGAGGGCGACTACCGACACACCGCATTTCATGGCTGACGTCCCGGTGGCCCAATCATGTGCCGGGAGTCTATCGGGTTGCACGCGAAACACTAGAGTTTCCTTCAGCAGGTGACCATAAGCTACGCCGGCTGCCCGTAAACCGCGACGAGCACACTTCGATCGAAGCTGTTCTCCGACCACACACCGATTTGAGCGTTGGCACAGTTGGACATGATCGCGTAGTAGTCGGGGCGGTAGAACCAATTGCCCATGACGTCAAGGTCATTGATTGCCAGTGACTGGTTGATGGCCACCGTCTCGGCGACCGTGCCGTTATAACCCGCGCCCCGGGCCCGGTCCTGTACCGTCGACCCGTCCGAGCCGATATCGCCGTCGAGGTTCCGGTTGTTGAGCACGTCGACCGTGTGCTGCTGCGCGGCGGACACCAGCTGCGGGTTGATGTGCAGGTCGGTCGTGCAGCCGGCCTTCTTCTTGATCGTGTCGACGTTCACCACGATGCCGTTGTTCAGCCGTGCGTTGTCCCCGGGAACCCCGGGAGCGGCCGGTGCAACGGCAACCGAGCTCGACGCGATTAACCCGGCGCCGGCCCCCGACAGTAACGAGATAATCCGTACGAGTGGGCGACGCGTTTTCCTGTCAATCATGGGGCGCTCCAAGCTCTAGCGGATATTGGCTGCGAGGTCCGCGGACATGGCAGCCAGCTGTTGCCCCCATGTCGGCCAGTCGTTGCCTCCGCCCCGGCCCAAGTCGAAGTGGCCGTTGTGGCCGCCGGCATCCCGGTAGTGCGAGTAGAACGTTGCGTTGGTGCCTTGCGCGATGTCCCCATAGCCGGCCATGGCGCCTTGGTCAGTCGGGGCTCCGCTGCCGGGGCTGTAGACCCACAGCCGGGTGTTGTTGTCCACCAGCAGCTGAACGTTCTGGTTCGGGGAATGCCACTTCCAGCGCCCCAGCTGGGGTAACCCCCACATGTGGTCGCTGTCGGCCCCACCCTGCTTGAGCGCGGCGGTGATGGTCCCGTCCACCCCGGTACGTTCGGGAGTCAGGAATCCCGAAAGCGATCCGGCGTAACGGAACCGGTCGGGGTGGAAGGTCGCCAGCGCCGCCGCCCCGTATCCACCCTGCGAGGCGCCGACGACGCCATGGCCGCCGGGGGCCAGGGCCTTGTTGGCGGCCAACCAGTCGGGCAACTCGGTGGACAGGAACGTGTCCCACTGCTTGCTACCATCCTGCTCCCAATTGGTGTACATGCTGTACGCGCCGCCAGCAGGTACTACCACCGAAATCCCTTTGCCGGCAAAGGTGTTGACTCCATTACCCGCCGTCACCCAGTTGCTCACATCCGGGGCAGCGTTGAACGCGTCGAGCAGATAGACCGCGTGCGGTCCGCCAGACAGGAAGGCCACCGGAATATCGCGGCCCATCGCCGCGGATGGCACCATCAGGCTTTCGAAGCCAGCCGCTTTGGTCGTGCCGGTCGAACCGGACATCGCGGTGGCGGCCCACGACCCGGCCGCGAGCACGACAGCGCAAAGCACCCGAAGCCGCATCGACAGACTTTTCACGTTCGCCTCACTTGTCCATCGTTCAAGCAGTTTTGGGATACTCACACGGGATCGAACTGCGAGATTAGCCATCGGCCATCGACCCTTTCGAGGGTGATGCGCACACTGGAAGTGGTCTGGGTGGGCGCATCGTTGCCTATGGTGGTGGTCTGATCGATGAAAACTAAGACCACCGCGTGGTTTTCGCTCGCCGATACTGAAGCCGCCGCCGGCACCGTCGCTATCGCCGAAATGTGCTGCTGCTTGGAGCCGGGAGCAACGACATCGTTGACAAGTTGTGTGTATTGCTGACGGAAGCCGCCGGTGAGGCGGTCAGCGGCTCCCTTGAGGTCCCGCTCCACGCTGTCTGGGCGGTATGACAGGATCGCGATGGTGCTGTCGGTAGCGGCTTTAACCGACTGCTCGGCTGCCGTTCGCGATGCGCGCGCCGAGCCATCGAGCCACTTCAGGTAACCGTCTCCCAGGGCGAGGGCCAACGCCACCGTGGGCAACACCGCGCAAGCCACGATACGGGCCCGGGAGAATCGGGCTCGGCGTTCGGCTGGTGCGTCGTCGGCGCCCACCAGATCGGCCTCGTCAGCCGCCTCAGCTTCGTCGTCGATTCGCGTATCGGCGTCGACGTCCGCCTCGGTGTCGGTGGTCGGATTTTCGTCGATCAGTTCCGGCGGCGATGAATCGGTGCCGGCATCATTGCCAACGTCCATTGCAAAGCCTTCCTCCTGTGCTGTGACCGCTGTTCGGCTGCTCACGGCACGAAGTCAACATTCGAGACCTTGGGGCCATCCCCAGTGTTCTGAACACTCAACCGCATCCGCCACCTGTGCGGTTCTTGTTCTGGCGCTCCGGCGATCGTCGTCTTCACCTCTACCGCGACTAGTACTTGCGCCTGGTCTTTAGATTCGGATAACAGCGCCGCTTCGGTCACTGTGCCCTGCGACTTCGACTGCACCTTCTTGACGACATCGACGAATGGCTGCGATCTCTTCTGGAAATCGTCGTAAAAGCCGCCGGTCGCCGAATCCAGGATCCGCTTGATGTCGGCGTCGGCTCGGGCGGAGTCGATCGTGGTGAGGTTGACCGCAGTCTGACGGGCGACTTGGACGTATAGATTGCGCTGCGCTTGCGCCTGGCGGTCCTGGTAGACGCGGTATCCGAGCCAACCCCCCACCCCGGCCAAGGCCGCGATGATGACAAGTCCCACCGCGATCAGTGCGCGGGTGTCTGAAAATCGCTGCAGTGCAGGTGTTTCAGCGCTTCTCGTTAAGGCGCCATCAGCTTCGTGCTCGTCGATGTCGATTACCTCGTCGGGCGGCGTCTGTTCGTCTATCTGCTCGGCGGCATCACGATGCTCTGCCATGTCTTGCCTTTCGTGCCTTGGGCCAAGTCGGACTGGGTGTAGGTGCGGCCATCGGGGCCGACATAGCTACCGGTGGCCGGATCGTAGGGGACGACGGCGATCGGCGGAGCGGGCCCCGATGCCGCCGAGCCGGGTGACCGAGGCAGGGTACTCAACGGCGGTACGCGGCGCAGATCGGTGCCCGGTGAGTACTGCGGCACGGCCTGACCGGTGGTTGTCGCGTTGGGGTCGCCCTTCCAGTTGAGGCCGTTGTTGAGTGGGACGTACTGTTCGTCGCTCTCGCACATCTCGACCGTCGGGGCGCGCTTCCCTGGCTTCGTCTCGCAGGGAGTGTTACGTACGCCGCGGACATTCATGTCGGAGTCCTGCGGGATGCGGCAGTACAGCTCACCGGCGGGCCGGTCGGGATAGTCCTGCCTGACCGGGATCCGCTGCTCCTGGATCGGCAGGAATCCGGTGTTGCAGGGTGGCGGCAGGTTGAGGTTCAAGTTGAAGTCGAGATACACGCCCCGGTAATCCTGCTTGACGTCGGAGTCGGGCATGGCGATCGCCGACATCACGGCGGTCCCCTGCGGAAAGAGAACCAGCAACTGCTCAAGATCGTTGTGGTAGTCCACCGCGATCTTTCCGAGACTGACCAGGTTGGCCAGCAGCACCGGCAAAGTCGGGGCGATGCGGTCGAACAGCGCTGTGCCTTCATCCAGCGCCGGCCCACCCACGTTGAGCAGATCCGCGAAGGCCGTGTCCTGCGCCTTGAGCTGACTGGTAATTGAGTTCACCCGCCGCGCCCAGGTCGCGATCGAATCCGACGTCCGCACTTGAGAGTTGAGCACGGGTGGAGACTGGTCGATCAATTTGGCGATCGGATCGCTGGTCTTGCCTGCGTCGATCGCCAGCGCCGTCGATCCGTCGACAAGACGAGACAGCTCCGGCCCGAGTCCCGCAACAGCCTTGGACGCTTCGTCGACGACTGTATGCAGATTGTCTTGCGGGATCGCCTGCAGCGCACGGTTGGTGGCGTCGAGCAGGAATCCGATGTCGACAGGAACCTTCACGCTGCCGACCGGAATGACATCGCCGTTGCGCAGCTTCGGGCCGGTGTCCGAGCGCGGAGTCAGCTCGAGGAACTGTTCGCCGACCGCCGAACGGCTATGCACTGCGGCCGTCACATCGGACGGAATTGCGATGCCCGAATCGAGTGAAAGAATTGCTTGAACCCCGTCACGAGTAACATCGACCGATGTGACGCTGCCGACTTCGCTGCCGCGATAGTTCACCACCGACGTGGGATACAAACCGCCGGACGTGGGGAGGTCGACTGTAACCTTGTATCGCCCAATTCCCAACAGCGCGGGTAGTTTAACGAAGCCAAACGCCATCACACCGATGGCGATGACTGTGATGGTCGCAAGGATCGCCAATTGTGTCCAGATCCGACGGGACAGGCGCAGCGCACTGGTACGCGCCATCCTAGTAGCCCCCGAAGTGGTAGGGCGCAATCAATGGGTTGGCCGCGGTGTAGGGACTCGGCATCTGCCCAATGGTGCGACCCCACTGCAGTTCTAGCTCGGTGAGGTTTCCTTCCCACCTCGTGCCGGTGAATATCCCGGCGTCAATGCGGCTCAAGGTCAGATCGATGACCAGCGTGATGTTGGCAAAGTCACCCCGAAACCAGTTGGGGACGGTACTTTTCACCCACGGGTACGTCGAGAGGAAGTCCAGACCTCTGGTGAGGGCCGGCCCGGCGTTGGCCAGTTCCCGCAGGGGCGGGGCGAGGTTGCGGAAGTTGTTTATCAGCGATTCTTTGGTCTGATTGACCGTCGAGGCGGCAATGGCGCTGAACTTGCCAACCGCGTCGATCGCGTCGGTCAGTTTCTTTCGCGAATCCGATAGCACGGCCAGCGCCTGCGGGATGGTGGTCAGCGCCTTGTCGACCGTTTGATCCTTGGCTGCCACCTGCCCAGCCAACGAGTTGAGACTCTCGGTTGCCGCGATGATGTCGTCGGTCTGAGCGCGCACTTGGGTAACGAAGACATCGAGTTGAGTCAGCAGGCTGCGCATCTCTGTTTCGCGGCCGGCCAACGCCTTGGCGAACGCCTGAGTGATCTCCTGAATATGCCCCAGGCCGCCGCCATTGAGCAAAATCGACACCGCCGCAAGGGTTTGCTCGGTAGTGGGGTAAGTAGCGGCTCTGGATAACGGAATCAGTGAGCCGTTCTTGAGTTCGCCCCTCGGCGGCTCGTCGGTCGGCGGCGCCAATTCGATATGCATGGAACCCAAGAGGCTGGTCTGGCCGACTTTGGCGGTGCTGTTCGCGGGCAGATGGATATCACCGTCGATAGTCATGGTGACCAGGGCATGCCAGTCCTGTACCTCGATCTTGGTGACGTTGCCGACGTTGACGTCGGCCACACGTACCCGGGTGTTCGGCTGAATGACGACGACATCGGGCAACTGTGCCTGAATGGTGTACGCGCCCTTAGTGTGGCCTTGGGTTCCCGGCAGGCTGAGTGAATTGAGACCCTTCCATCCACATCCCGTCATCGTGCACAAGCACGAAACGATAAGCGCCGCAGCCAATATCCGCCTCAAGGTGTGCCTTCCGGGGGCGCCGGTGCGGCCGCAGGCACCATCAAACCTTGCAGCCCTTGGCTGGGGTCGGCGGACCGAACGGTGGTCGGCGCCGGCGGTGTGCTGCCCGTTGCCAGCGCTTGGGGCGACGTCGGCGTCGCGCTTGCGTCGTTGGCGGCCGGGGCGCCCGGCGGTGGCACGTGCGGATTGAGCTTGTCTTCGCTGTAGGTGATCTCGTTGGGGCGTGCCGATGCTCCCACGAACGGGTTGATACCGATCGGCGGGAAATTGTATTGGCGGTTCTTCATGATCGGAGCCAGATACTGCTCACACATTCTCGCGGATTGCTTGGCCCCCACCCGCGCTGCGGACTCGATTGCACCGCAGAGGAACTGGACGGTGTCGGCGAAGTTCACCGGCGCCAGAATGCCGGTGACCGCGCTCTGCGCCGGTTGATAGATGTTCATGAAGTTCTGGATCACCGTGGGCGCGACATGCAGGACTTGCTTGGCATCGCCGCGGCTGTCGTTTAGCGCCGTGGTGATCGCGCTGAGATGGTCGAAGGTGGTGCCGATGGCTTCTCGGTTGTCGGCGACGAAGCCGCGCAGGTCGTTAACCGCCCCGTCTAAGCCCTGCACCGCCTGGCCCCACTCGTTGGGCGTATTGGTCATCACGGTTGTGACGCTGGCCAGGTTTTGGTTGAACGCGGCCAGCAGATCACTGCTCGAGGTCAGCGCGGATACCAGCAACTGCAGGTTGCGCACCGTGCTGAAAATGTCTGTGCTGTGGTCGCCCAGCGCTGAAACCGCTTGCGAAAGTTTGATGACGGTATCCCGCGCGGTGTCACCCTCACCGCGCAGGTTAGACGCCGTGGTATTGATGAATTCGCCCAGTGGGCTTGTCCCGCCAGGGGTTACGGGCTGCAGGGAGTCGGTAAGCTTCTCCAACTGCCGGCGCAGGTCGTCCCACTCGACGGGAACCGCGGTGCGGTCCAGGGGAATGGTCCCGCCGTCAGCGAGTTTCGGGCCGCCGGAGTAGGCGGGAACGAGCTGAATCGCCCGCGCGGTAACAAGCGACGGCGACAAGATCACAGCGCGGGCGTCGGCAGGCAGCGGGTACTGCGAGTCGACCGTGAGGGTGACCTTCGCCGCGTTGGGCTGCGGATCGATCTGCTCCACTGTTCCCACGCGGACGCCGAGGATCCGGATTTCGTCACCGGTGTAGACACCGTTGGTGTTGGTGAAGTAGGCGACGTAAGTGTTTCTGATCGCGCGTTTCCACCACGGTGTCACCATCATGCTGATCCCGACGGCGAGGCTGACGACCAGGCTGATCGCGGTCGCGATCTGCACGGCGCGTCGACGGTTCACTACCCAAGCGCCGACATTGGCGAACGCCATCAGTGGCCCCCGTTCGCAGGTACTTCGTTAGGCGCAGGCACATACACCGGTGTTGGCTTCGGCGGTGGCTGTAGATCCGCAGGAGGCCCTGGTGGCGGTCCACCTGGCGGGGGGGCAGGCGGCGGCGGCCGGTAGGGGTAGCACCCCGGGCCGGGCAATGCCACGCCGGGCACACCGCACGAATGCTCGTCTGGGTTGCCCGTGATCGCATCGGGCAGCGTCCGTCTCGGCTCGCCACCTTGCCCGGTTCGCGGATAGGGCAACGGCAGCTGCGGCAAGCCCGGCTGGCCGTTGCCCGGGTCAACGAGCTGCGACGGCAGCAGGACGTTGGGATCAAGCCCGAGATCGGAGAACGCGGCGTCGATGAACGGCTGGGCGAATTGGCCCGGTAGCAGGTTGACCAACGAGGCTTTGAAGAACGGTCCGGATCCCAGCACTTCGCCGAAAGAAATTGCGTATCGCCGAAGCAGCCACAAAGTACGCTGCAATTCCTGCTTGCGGTTGTCCAGGATTCCCAGCACACCGTTGAGTTTGTCGAGAGCAGGTTTGAGCTGCGTTCGGTTGTCACCGATGACCGCAGATATCTGCCGTGCCGCTGCCGCGACGTTGGTCATCAACGCGTCGACGGAATTGCGTTGTGTCAGAAGTTCGGCCAGTAACGCGTTTGCGTCGACGACGAGGCTGGCGATCTGATCGCTGCGCTTGGCCAGCACCGTGGTCACTTTGTTCGCGTTGGCTAGCAGGTTGCGGAGTTTCGCGTCGCGGTCGTCAAGGGTGCTGGAGAACTGTGCCACGCCCTCTAGCGCGACCTTCAGGTCGGGTGGAGTGTCCTTGAAGGTATCGGCCAATGTGGTGAGCGCCGAGGACAGCTTTGTGGTGTCCAAAGCGCTGATGGTGCTGGTCAGGTCGCCCAGCGCAGTCGGTAGGTCGTAGGGAGAGTGGGTTCGCTCGACCGGGATGGCGCCACTGAGCTTGCCGTCCCCGCGTGGGGTTATTTCGAGCATTTTCGTACCGAGCACGGTCTCGGTCTTTATCGAGGCTTCGGTGCGGTCCCCCAGGGCGACGTCGTCGTCGACCGTGAAGGTCACCAGCACCTTGGTCCCCTCCAACTTGACGCCGGAGACCCGCCCGACGGTCAGGCCTGAAACCCGCACGTCACTGCCCGACTTGATACCCCCGGCCTCGTTGAAATAGGCCGAGTAGGCAGACTTTCCGTTAATGAACGGGATCTTGTCGTAGGAAAAGACTGCGATCACCAAGGCGACCACGATCAGTATCCCGACCGCGCCAACCGTGATCCGGTTGCGCTCAGCAAGCGGTTTGATGTTGCGTCGCTTCAGCTTGTTTCTCAAAGTGCTGAAAGAACCTGCAATCGTGGTCATTTGGGCAAGCACCGTCCCGTAACTTGACTCACGAGTTTGATGAAGACGGGCTGGCCGTTCTTTCCGTTGAGCTTGAGAATCGCATCACAGAGATAGAAGCCGAAGTAGTCACCGTAGAGGCCGTTGCGGGCCAGCACCTGGTAGGCGTTCGGAAGGGTCTTGACCAGGTCGTCAACGAAGTCGTGATCGGCCTCGATTTGCCCCGAGAACCGGTCGGTTTGCACAACGGTGTCCTTGATCGGTTGGCGAGCAGCAGTCAGAAGGTCGGCGACGGATGCCGTCGCCGCATTGATGTATGCCACCCCTGTGGTGATATCAGTCTTGCGGTCGGCCAGTGCCCCGACAAGTTGGGACAGCTTGTCCAAACCCTCGGAGAACTGTTTGTCACGAGTGCCGAAGGTGTGCAGCACGATGTTCAGGTTGGTGATCACCTCGCCGATGAGCTTGT
Source organism: uncultured Actinomycetota bacterium (assembly GCA_963744835.1). Taxonomy (GTDB): domain Bacteria; phylum Actinomycetota; class Actinomycetes; order Mycobacteriales; family Mycobacteriaceae; genus Mycobacterium. The sequence goes on along the minus strand of CAVUVB010000002.1, from coordinate 447,364 downwards.
CACGGTCGGCCAGCGTGGTGGTCAGCGCAGAAGTCTGGGCCAACACGGACGAGATGGTGCCACCCTGGCCCTGGAACACCCTGAGCAGCTCACCGGATAGCGCGTTGACCTGGTCAGGGTCCAACGCGCGAAACAGGGGTCGGAAGCCGCCGATGAGAGCATCGACATCAAGTGCGGGGGACGTCCGGGCCAACGGAATCGTCGCTCCCGGCTGCAACTTTCGCGTCGAGCCCGGTCCGTCCTCCAGGGACAGGTAACGCTCGCCGATGAGGTTCTCGTAGCGCACCGCGGCCTTGGTGCCGTAAGTCAGCGTCAGCCCCCTGTCGATGGCAAAGTCGGCACGAACGGTCCCGTCGTTCTGCAGCTTGAGGTCTTTGACCTTTCCCACTTCGACGCCGGCGACGCGGACGAAGTTTCCGCCTTTGAGGCCCGAGACATTCGAGAAGACCGCGCTGTAGGAGGCGCGTGTGTCAAACCGGAACTGGCCGAACACCGTCACCAGAACGAATACGAACGCAAGGCAGACAACGGTGAACAACACCACGCGCGTCATGGCGCGAAAGGTCCTGCTTCTCATTGCTCTTCCTTGGTCATTCGGCGGTCAGGGTGCGGGCGGTGGGGGCGGTGCCGGCGGCGTGCCAGCCCCCGCATAGTCCGGTGCGCCGTACGGGGGTTGTCCGGGGTAGGCCGGCCACGGGCCCGGCGCCGGAGGGCCAGGGTAGCGGATCCTCGGCGGTTCCGGCGTTCCCTTGGTGACCGGGAAATAGTTGTTGAAACCGGGGAAGCCAATGCCGGGGTTGGGCCGGATATCCAGGCCAGTGCCGAACCCGGTGTCTGTGACCAGGTACTTGACCGGGAAGTTCTTGCTCACATCCGGTAGCGAGCCGCAACTCGGCTTGCCACCGGGACCGCCCTTGGCCGCGACGATCGGCAGGTTATCGGGATAGCGGTACGGATCATCGCCGAACAGCAGCGCCGCGTCCATGATGACGGATTTGCCGTTGCCGCCCAGTGCAGCTTTGCCACCGTGGTCCAAGAACCACTGAGCGCCCTGGAACAGGCAGGTGTAGCTCGGCGAGTATGTGTTCAGGAGCGCGAAGGTTGGCGCCACAAGGTTGATCGCGCTGACCAGATTCTGCTGATTTCCGCCGATCGTGTTGATACCCGATTGGGCAAACCCGATAGCCGAAAGGAGCAGCTCGTCGAGCGCCTTGGAATTTTTGGTGATCGTCACGCTGGTCGTCGAAAATGAATCCAGGATCGACAGGATGTCCTGCGCCGCATCCGAATACGCCTGAGCGGTCTGGCCGAATAACTGCCAGTCTCGCCGAATGGTCGGCATCCTCGGGTTCACGGTGAGCAGTGCCCTGTTCCCATCGGTGATCGCCTCACCGAGGCGATCACCCTTGCCGCGCACGCCTTCCGCCACGGCCGACAGCACACCGTTCAGCTTCGCCGGGTCGATGGCGTGGACTATTGCCTGCAGGTTCTCGAACACGGTGTTGACCTCGACGGTCACGTTGCGGGAGTGCAACACGGCGCCCGGTGCTAATCGTTGCGGGCTGGGCCCTGCAGAAGGAACGATGAGATCGACATACTTCGCACCGAAAGCGGTGCTGGACTTGATCTCCGCCTCGATATTGCTTGGCAGGTAACGGAAGTCATTCGGGGTAATCTTCAGTCGCAGCTTCGACAGGTTGGTGCCGGCCGGATCGGCATAGGCATCCACGGCTGCGACCTCGCCGATCTGGACGCCGCGCAACTTGACCTTCGCGCCGTTCTCCATCACCAGGCCGGCTCGGTCGGAAATGACAGTGAGCGGAATGGTTTTCCGCAGCGTCCCGGAGAACATCATTGCGGTCAGCGTGCTTATTGCCGCGATCACCAGAATCAGCACCGGTGCCCACCAGATCGGATCGATTCCCCCCGCCGGGGCTCGTTGCTCATCGCCGTCACCCCGAGAGATGGAAGTTGCCGGACTGCCCGTACACCGACAGCGTGATGGTCAGCAGAATGAAAACCCCCGCGGTGATCGAAGTGCGCGTCGCGCGACCGACTGCTTCACCCACGCCGGCCGGACCGCCGGTCGCCGTGTAGCCGTAGTAGGTGTGCACAGCCATCACGGCGGCCGCCATCGCCAGCGCCTCCGTGAACGACCACAACAGGTCGGTCGGGTGCAGAAACGACGAGAAGTAGTGGTCGTAAACGCCACGCGACTGCCCGTAGATGATCGTCGTGCCGAATCGGGTCGCCAGAAACGACATCAATACGGCGACGGTATAGATCGGGATGACCGCCAGGACCCCCGCCACAATGCGGGTCGATGCTAGGTAGGTGATCGGTCGGATGGCCATCGACTCCAGCGCATCGATCTCCTCATTGATGCGCATGGCGCCCAGTTGCGCGGTCGCGCCGGCACCGATGGTGGCGGCCAGCGCCACGCCCGCGGTTGCCGGTGCGATGAATCGGACATTCAGAAACGCCCCTAGGAAACCGGTGAGGGCCTCGATCCCGACGTTGGACAGGGTGTTGTAACCCTGCACGGCGATCAATGCACCAGTGGTCAGCGTCAGAAACCCGACAATGACCACCGTCCCACCGATGACGGCCAGCGCCCCGGTGCCCATCCCCATGACGGCGATCAGCCGCAGCACCTCACCGGGATAGCGCCGGACGGCGTCGAGGGTGGCCCCGAGTGCGTTGCCGTAGAAGGCCGTCTGCTCACCAAGAGTGCGGATACTGCCGATCAGTTTGTCGAAAGTTTCGCCGAGGCGCGAAGGCTCGTCTTCTGGTTCTGCCCTGTTGCGCGTCCTGGAAGCAAACTTGCGCATGGTCGGGCTGCCCTGCTCGGACTTGGCAGATTTCGGCCTAGTCCGCTGCGGCTTGTCTTCATCCGTCACTTCGCGTTCGAGCGTCATTGGCGCCGCTTCCCCCACACGTGCGTGGTGAGGGTCCCCGTTGAACCGGGGAGTGCCCCCAGCTTGATCTTTCCGCTCATTGGTTCGGCGCCACCTTCACGCCGAACGCAGTGCACAAAATGTTGATGAGGAAGAGAGCCATGAATGCGAACACCACGGTCTCGTTGACGGCGTTGCCGACAGCTGTCGGGCCGCCACCGACGGAAATCCCCTTGTAGCACGCGATCAAACCGGCTGAAAGACCGAAAAGCGTTGCCTTAACCAGAGATACGATCACCTGCGGAAGGCCGGTGAGCAATGTCATACCGAACACGAATGCCCCCGGCGTGACGTGCTGAACGAAAACTACGAAGAAATAGCTGCCCGAGAGTCCTACCACCGCGACCACCGAATAAAGCATTAAGGCAACGAATGTGGCTGCGATCACGCGCGGCACCACCAAGGCCTGGATGGGATTGATGCCGATGACCTTCATCGCATCAAGCTCCTCGCGAATCGTCCTGGCACCCAGGTCGGCGCACATCGCGGTGGCGGCCGCGCCGGAAACGACGATTGCCGTGACGACCGGACCCACCTGGGTGATCGAGGCGAGCGCGGCACCGGCACCGGACAGGTCGCCGGCGCCGACCTCAATCAGCACGATGTTCAACGTGAAGACGATGAGGATGGTGTAGGGAATCGACAACACAATCGTGGGAACGATCGACACCCTGGCCACGAACCAGATCTGATCGATCAGCTCACGCCAGGCGAAAGGTCGGCGAAACATGGCGGCGAAAGTTTCGCCGGCCAGAACGACGAAATCACCGACGGCGACGGCGGGCTTCGACCAAGCGGCCCCTGACTTGGTCAGCGCTTCAGAGATTGAGGCCACCGGCTTACCCCTTCCGCCGAATTTGCTCGAGCAGCCTCACGCCGGGCCACCGGATGCGGCACCGCCGGTCCTAGTAATCCCAGGATGAGCAGGGAAACGGCGTCTTGCGGAGTCAACGGTTTCGCTATGGCCCGGGCACTCATTGGGTTTGCTCGTTCTGCCGATAATCGATACGGCTCATCGCACTCCTCTGTCCTAAGGGGAAAGCTTTGGGTCACCCGGCTATCTGCAGGTACGGAGGTGTGCTGCCGCGCGACGCCGACGCCGCTGGTTGACTGCACACACAGACCACGTCGGAAACTTACGGACCTGGCGCTATTTATGCGAGGGTTCGGATCAACCAGAAGAAATCTGACCAGCGGAAATTCGCCCAGCGATCAGCCCAGGGGTGCTGGGCAATCCTTTAACTCAAGCTGAGCCGAATACTCGGGGCTCAGCCGACGTTCGTGCCGCCCTCGGCGATCCGGCGTACCGCGTTGAGCAGGACGTCAATCTCCTCGAAGGTGTTGTAGAAGGCGAACGACGGGCGAACCGTCGCCTCCAGCCCCAGGCGCCGCAGTGTCGGCTGGGCGCAGTGGTGGCCCGCGCGCACCGCGATACCTTCGGCGTTGAGCGCCTTGCCCACCTCGAGTGGCTCGTGGCCGGCCAGCACGAACGACAAGACGCTGGCCTTCTCGGTTGCAGTGCCGACAAGGCGGACGCCGGGAATGTCCGCCAGCCGCGGCGTCGCGTACTCGAGCAACGCATGCTCATAGGCCGCGATGCGCTCGATGTCCAACCGTTGGACGTAGCGCAGCGCCTCGGCAAGCCCGACGGCGTCGGCGATGTTGCCGGTGCCGGCCTCGAACTTGGTCGGCGGCCCCTGATAGAGCGAACGTTCCGTCGTGACGTCGGCGATCATGTGGCCACCGCCCTGCCACGGCGGTGTCTCGGTGAGCGCTTCCTTGGTGCCATAGAGCGCGCCGATTCCGGTCGGACCGTAGATCTTGTGTCCGGAGAACACGAAGAAGTCGGCGCCGAGTTCGGAGACGTTGACCGGCATGTGCTGGATGGACTGGGCGCCGTCGATCAGCACCCGCGCACCGTAGCGGTGACCCAACTCGACGACTTTGTCGACCGGGACCACCGTGCCCAGCGCATTGGAGACCTGGCTGGCGGCGACCAGCTTGGTCCGCGGTCCCAGCAGCTCCTCGAACTCCGACAGCAGCAGGTTGCCCGCGTCGTCGATCGGCGCCCACTTCAGGACCGCTCCCGTTTTCTGTGAAATCAGTTGCCAAGGAACGATATTGGCGTGGTGCTCGAGGTGAGTGATGACGATCTCGTCGCCGGGTTGCAGGTGCTTACCGCCCCAGGCGTGCGCCACCAGGTTGATCGCCTCGGTGGTGCCGCGCACGAAGACGATGTCTTCGGCCGTTGGCGCGCCGATGAATTGGGCCACCGTGTCGCGGGCGTCCTCGTAGGCGTCGGTGGCCCGGGCCGCCAATTCGTGAGCGGCGCGGTGGATGTTGGAGTTCTCGTGGGCGTAGAAGTGCGACAGCCGATCGATGACCACCTGCGGCTTCTGGGTGGTCGCCGCGTTGTCGAACCAGATCAGCGGCTTTCCGTTGACGGTCTCCTTCAGGATCGGAAAGTCCGCCCGGATCGCGTTGACGTCGAACACCTCGTGTTCGTCCGGCAACTGTGGCACCGGGTCGGCTGCGGTCAGGAAGTAGTAGTTGTGTCCGTCGTCGGCCGGCGCATCCGGCACAGTCAACCCGGTGGGAATGGTGTCGGACCAGTCCAGGTCGACAACCGACGGCGCCCCTGGCAACCAGTAGGGCGCCGAGCCACGCGGGGCCACCGGAACGGTCGGCACCGTTCCGGCCAACACACCGGGCACCGTCGGGACGATGCCCTCGGTCGGCACGGCGAAGGTGCTCAAATCGCCGGTCGGCAGGTAGGGATCGGCGATGCCGCCGGTTGTTTCGGCGGCCGACGGCGCGGCCGTCGTGTCAGGCACACTGCCGCGCGGGGCGACCGGCACCGTTTGCGGTGGGGTTTCGGGTTGCGGAGACGTCGGAGCCGGGACGTAGATGTCCCCCGCACCCACCAGCGGGAGCGGCGCGGGGTAGACATCCGCGGCCCCTGCCGCGGTCTGTCCGGCCGAAGCGGCCGCTGTCGTGTCCGGCACGTTGCCGCGCGGCGCGACCGGTGCCGACTGCGGCGGACTGTCGAATCCCGGGCGGACGCTGACGGCATACAGCTGATTAGCCAGCGCGGCGATTTCCGCAGCGCTGATGGGCAAGTCGCTTTCGGCGTCTACCGCTCGGTACTCACTTGTAGGCATGGAACTGGTCTACAGCGACGTCGTCGAGCACGGCCAGCGCGTCGTCGGTGAGGACAGCCAATGACGTGTAGAGGGTGACCAGATACCTCGCGATCGCCGATTCGTTGATGCCGGTGAACCGCACCGACAGCCCCGGCGCCTGCTCGCCGACCAGACCCGGCTGGAACAGGCCCACCACGCCCTGACGCTCCTCGCCGGTGCGTACCAGGATGAACTTGGTCTTGCCCTTCTCCACCGGCACCTTGTCCGACGGAATAAGCGGAATGCCACGCCAGGTGATGAACTGTGCCCCAAACAAGCTGACCACGACCGGCGGCACTCCGCGAAAGGTGGCCTCCCGGCCGAACGCCGCGATGCCCAGCGGGTGCGTCAGGAAAAAGCTCGGTGTCTTCCAGACCCTGGTAATCAGTGCGTCAAGGTCGTCGGGCGTGGGAGCCCCGCCCAGCGTTTGGATGGTCTGCTCCGGAGTCGCCTGGGCGAGCAACCCATACTCGGGGCTGTTGACCAGTTCGGATTCTTGACGCTCCTTGATTGTCTCGATGGTCAGCCGCAACTGCTGGGCGATCTGATCGTGCGGGCTGGAGTACAGGTCGGAGACGCGGGTGTGGACGTCGAGCAACGTGGAGATCGTCCGCAGCGTGTACTCGCGCGGGCTGGTCTCGTAATCGACGTAGGTCTCCGGCAGCGGCTCCTCCGTGCCGGCGCCCTCGTCGGCGTGGATCGCGACCTGCTCGGGGTTGACCACCCGGTTGACCCGGTAGATGCCCGCTTCCACCGGCACCCAGCTGAGCAGATGCAGCAACCAGCGCGGGGTGATCGTCGCGAGCTGCGGAACAGTCTTTGTCGCGTTCGCGAGCTGCCGGGCACCGAGATCGCCAAGCGCCTGAGACTCGTTTTGAGCCGAGGTCATCGTGGTCCTTCCGTCATTTGCCGAATAATGGAACGGGTCGGGCCAATAGCGGCCGACCGAGAGCGCCGCGTCGAGCCTAGGCAAGTGTAAAACTCACCGAGATTTTTTCAACGCGAGGGGTTCAAACGACCAAAATAGGCTCGGCCGAAATCATGCCCTATAGTGGAGCGCATGCAACAGGCTCCACAGCTGCGCTTTGTCCGCTCGCGCTGGCTTGCCGTGGGCTGTTGTTGTTGTTGTTGATTTCCTGACGCCCATCTGACGTTCGAATCGTCGCGCGTTTATCCCGCAAGCGGGCGCCCTGCCAGAGCTTGCGGCGAGACCAAATCGCGCGCGATCGCACTCTTCCAGGAAGATCAACCACCACCATGACCGTGTTATCCATACACTGCGCCGACGCAGGTGACGACCCGTCGGCGCGTCGTCGTCCGACCGGCCAACGAGCTACCTCGGATGACCCGCTACCGGGGCGGGACCTACTCGCACACGGTGGACAGGATCGTGTTCGCCGATGGCACCACCGCGCGCACCGATCTGATCAGGCTCAACCCCAACCTGGACGCCTACTCGCTGGACTTCACCGGTATCTCGCCGCACCTTCCGTCGCGCTATCGGCTGGGGACCTGGTCAGCACTGCCTCACTTGCGCGGTCGCGGACGCGAGGCCCAGATCGGCTGGATCCTGCGCCATTCCTTCCCGCTCACCACAACCGCGGAACTGAGCCGGCAACTCCGCGCGGCCGGCTTTCCGTTGGGGGCAGCCAACATCAGCGAGCACGAAGCCATTGCGGCGACCCAAGCCGCGATCTGGTACCTCACCAACGGTCTGGCTCTGGACACTCAGCCGCTGAACGTCCCTGTCACGGTGAAGAGGGGTCCCGGGCCGGTCATCACCTATGAATTCGACGGCCAACCTCAACTCGGCGGCTATTCGGTGTGGACCACGTCGGATGATCCCGTCAGCCTGCGATTGCAGAAGTCGGCCAACGGCGTTGACTGGCATGATGTTTCCGGTTCACAGCTGACCACCGATCCAGGCGATTCAGTCAGCGGCCGCTATCAACGCGCGCTGGGTGTGGGCAGCACACTATCGTCGAGTAGCCACGGCCGCCGTGGGCGCGGCTTCCGCTTCTACCGACTTATCACTGCGGCACAGAACGGTGCACCCGGGATCGGTCATGTCGCTTTCTGGCTAACCGGCACACGGCACTACCGCAACGCGGACCGGGTGGTACACCTCTATCACTACCTGCTTGCCGGGGCGAGCGCGGCGCTGCGCGAAACCGGCGAACCGCAACTAATCACCACGCACGCCGTCGCCGAAGGTGGCCTACTGGGCCCATTTCAAGTTCGAATTCCGCTGAGCTTCAGGGCAACCGATGCTCACGCATTGGTCGACGCGGATGGCGCAGCGATCGACGGGACGCTTTTACCGGGTACAGACTTCTACGTTCGACCGGCGCGGGGCACATCGACGACCACCTTGACAGCAACGACGGCGCACGACCACGCCGCCCGGGTGCTGACCGGAGTGGCGTTAGAGGGGGCGCCGCATCGATTCACTCCTGTCGCCCTGGCGATACCCGCTGACGTTGCAATCCACTTCGACATCGGCTGGGATTGCACTTGTGAGTATCGCTGAAAACATCACCCAACTGATCGGAAACACGCCCCTGGTCCGGTTGAACCGGGTCACCGACGGCGTAGACGCGGATGTTGTCGCCAAGCTGGAATCGTTCAATCCGGCAGCAAGCGTGAAAGACCGTATTGGGGTGGCCCTGATCGACGCGGCCGAGGAAGCCGGCCTAATCAGACCGGACACCATCATCCTCGAACCGACCAGCGGCAACACCGGCATCGCGCTGGCGCAGGTGGCCGCGGCACGCGGCTATCGACTTGTGCTGACCATGCCCGAAACCATGAGTGTCGAACGGCGGAAGTTGTTGCTCGCCTACGGCGCTGAACTGAGTCCTCACGCCGGGCCCCGAGGGAATGCCGGGCGCCATCGCCAAGGCCGAGGAACTGGCCAAGTCAGACCAGCGCTACTTCGTGCCACAGCAGTTCGAGAACCCGGCTAACCCGGCGATCCACCGCAAAACCACGGCCGAGGAGGTGTGGCGCGACACCGACGGCAAGATCGACATCTTCGTGTCGGGAGTTGGCACCGGCGGCACCATCACCGGCGTCGCCCAGGTCATCAAGGAACGCAAGCCCGAGGTGCAGTTCGTGGCCGTCGAGCCGGCCGCGTCTCCGGTGCTGTCCGGCGGCCAGAAGGGGCCTCACCCGATCCAGGGCATCGGGGCCGGCTTCATCCCGCCAGTTCTTGACTTGGATCTGGTCGACGAGATCGTGACCGTCGGCAACGACGACGCCATCAACCTGGCCCGGCGGCTGGCCCGCGAAGAGGGGCTGCTGGCGGGCATCTCCTCGGGTGCGGCCGTGGTGGCCGCGCTGCAGGTGGCCCGGCGTCCGGAGAACGCCGGCAAGCTCATCGTCGTCGTGCTCCCCGACTTCGGCGAACGGTATCTGAGCACACCGCTATTCGCGGACGCGACCGAGTAGCCCATGCTGACGGCGATACGCCAGGACATCCGGGCGGCCAAGGAGCGAGATCCGGCCGCGCCCACCACGCCGCAGGTGATCTTCGCCTACCCGGGCGTGCACGCCATCTGGGGCCATCGGATCAGCCAGTGGTTGTGGAACCGAGGCGCCCGGCTGGCCGCGCGGGTGTTCGCCGAATTCACCCGGATCCTGACGGGCGTCGAGATCCACCCCGGCGCTGTTCTCGGTAGCGGCCTATTCATCGACCATGCGACCGGCGTCGTGATCGGCGAAACCGCCGAGGTGGGCGACGACGTCACGATCTATCACGGCGTCACGCTCGGCGGCACCGGCGCGGAGACCGGCAAACGCCATCCCACCGTCGGTGACCGGGTGATCATCGGCGCCGGAGCAAAGGTGCTCGGCCCGATCAAAATCGGCGACGACAGCCGGATCGGTGCCAACGCCGTCGTGGTCAAGGAAGTGCCGTCGAGCTCGGTGGTGGTTGGGGTTCCCGGGCAAATCGTCAGCCGCCCTGGCCGAGGCAGCGAAGACGACTCGATGATGCCTGACCTGGTGGGCGTCAGCCTGCAGTCGTTACTCACCAGGGTCGCCAGGTTGGAAGCTCAGGCCGACACCCCACAGACCGGCCGCGTCATCCGGCCGCCCGAAGCGGGCGTCTGGCACGGCGAGGACTTCTCGATCTGAGCCGTTTCGCCGCGCGTTTGCTTATCGCGCCGGCAGGTCGACTTCATCGAACGAGCGGATCCAACGATGCGGGGGCCGCGGAGCATTTGGTTCCCCGGGGCGGTCGACACCGAGCACCGACCAACCCGCGGCGGCCGCGGCATCGAGTTCGTCAGGATGATCGGACAAAAAGAGGATTTGGTCCGAGGCCAGCCCCATTGCGTTAGAGATCGTTTGATAGGACGAGCTCTCGCGCTTGGGACCGCCGGTGGTGAGATCGAACCAGCCGCTGATCAGCGACGCCAGCTCGCCGCCGCGAGCGTTGGCGAACCAATCCTGTTGGTTGCGAATCGAACCCGACGAGAATACGTGCAGCGATATACCCAAATCGTCCCAGACCGCCAGCGCAACCGGGACGTCGGGAAAAAACTCCCCGTGCAACTCGCCAAGGTGGAAGCCTTCCGCGCAGATCAGTCCTTGCGCGGTTTTCAACGGTTCGGCCTTGACGTCGGAATCCAGCCAGCCGCAGAGGATTTCCGCCACTTCGACGGTAGTGGCGTCCGGCTGCCCGGCCAGTGCTCGGGTTTCGGCGATCACCGAGTCCGCGGCACCACCTGGATTGTCAGCCAGCCACTGCCCAAGATGCGCCCTGGTGTACTCGTAGAGCCCCTCACGCACTGAGCGGGTCGGGCTAGTGGTGCCCTCGATGTCGATGACGATCGCGGCGATCACGCCGCGACGAGCTGATCGAGGGTCGGGAAACGTTCACCGATGAGATCGCCGGTGAAGTCGCCGATCCAGCCATCCTTTTCTTCGAAGAACCGGATTGCCACGAAGTCGGGACGAGCGCCCATGTCAAACCAATGCCGGGTGCCTGCTGGCACCGACAGTAGGTCGCCGCCCTCGCATACCACTGCCAGCACCTCCGGTTTGAGATGTAGATAGAAGCAGCCGCGGCCGGCAACGAAGAAGCGCACCTCGTCCTCGGCGTGGCGGTGCTCGGCAAGGAATTTCGAGCGGGCGGCGGCGGCCACTTCGTGCCAACCGGGGTCGTTGTCGTCGGGCTGCAACGCAGCGACGTCGATGTACTGGTAGCGGCCATCGCTGTTGAGAGCGTCGACACGGTCGGCGTATTCGGTCAGGATCTGCGCGGACGACCGGTGCACGTCGAGATCGGGCGTGGTCGGCCACCGGTCGAAAACGATGTTCCGCTTGGCGAGTTCGGTCCCGATCAGGCCGGGGTCGCTAGTGGCTAGCCGCACTTCGGCGGCGTCGCGTTCGGCCATCACTTGCAGCAGTGTCATTTGGTTTTCTCCCGGTCCGGTTCGATCTCGCGGCGACCGCTCAGCGTGGCCAATTCGCACATCGCCTCCAGGCACTCCACCCGGTCACGGGCCGCGGCGAGGTCGGTGCCCCAGGCGGTGATGCCGTGGCCGGCGATGAACAATACCGGTGGGGCGTCCGGGTGCGTCGCCAAGTAGCGCTCGATGTCGGCGCCGATGCGCGAGACGTCGGAGTGATTGGCGAAAACCGGGATGCTCATTGTTTCCGTCCCGCCCAATCCTTTGATCAGTTCGTAGCCGCTGAACGTCAGCGCCTGCGATGCACCGATCGATTGGGTGGTCGCGTGTGGCGGGTGTACATGGACGACGGCATCGGCATCGGCGGCACGGTAGATCGCAGTGTGGATGGCGGTCTCCGCCGACGGGCGGCGGTCACCCGAAACCGGTTGGGAGTCAGCCACCTTCACCGTCACCATGTCGCTGGCGGCGAGCTCTCCCTTGGACAGTCCGCTACCGGTGATCACAGCATTCTCCCCCGCGCGCACCGAAATGTTGCCCGCGGTGCCCGGCATCCAACCGCGTGCGTACAGGCCGCGGGCGATATCGGCGATCCGCCGCACCCCAAGGGTATTCGCGTCGCTGAGCTGTCTGACCGGGCCGTTCTCGGTGACGACGGCGGTGACCAGTTCCGGTGGAGTGACGTCGAAGGCGGGGTTGAAGACCGCGGTGCGCTCGGGGGCGGTGGCGACACCGCCGACATGGGTGATCTCGACCGCGGCCCGCTGCTCCACCACGATCTCGGGTCCACTCGCCGTAGCGAGGTCGCGAGTCGACTCAGGAGCGACGACGATGAACGGGATGCCGTGGCGGTGTGCCGCCAGCGCCAACGGGTAGGTGCCAATCTTGTTGGCGACCGAGCCGTCGGCGGTGATGCGGTCTGCGCCCACGATGACACAGTCGACCTGCCCAGTGGCCATTGCCCACGCCGCGGCGGAGTCGATCGTCAGCCGATGCGGGATACCAGCCTCGGCCAGCTCCCATGCGGTCAGCCGAGCCCCTTGCAGCAGCGGTCGGGTCTCGTCGACCAGAACGTCGGCGACCTTGCCGCGGTCGTGCAGAACCCGCAGTGCGCCGATCGCGGTGCCGAATGCCGTGGTTGCCAGCCGCCCGGTGTTGCAGTGGGTGAGAATGCGCAGCGGTCGATCGGGACACAATCGCGACACGAGATCCGCGGCGTGGGTGGCACAGCCTCGGTTGACGCGAGCATCCTCCGCCAGCATCTCCTGGGCCTCCGCGAGCACCGCGTGAGGTCCCTCGGGCAGCTTGGCCAGTGCACGTTGCACACCCCAGGCCAAGTTCACCGCGGTGGGCCGCGCCGACGCGATCCGCGCCGCCTCCTGCCTTACCTTCTTGACATCACCCGCGTGTGCGAATGCCGCCAGCGCCACACCGAACGCGCCCGCGACCCCGAGTGCCGGTGCACCTCGAATGGCGAGGGTCTTGACGGCGTCGATCAGCTCGTCGACGCGTGCGATCCGCAGCTGGCACAGCTCGTGCGGCAATGCCCGCTGGTCGATGGCAACTAATGCACCGTCGGCCCAGGTGATCGAGCTTTCAGATGGCGACCCAACTGGCGTCACAGGCCCAATCGAAACACACAGCTGGAACCCCGTGAAGGCAGCTCGACAGGACAATCGCGCCGATCTGGACGATGATGGACCGATGCGACGACTGCCCCTCCTGCTTGCCACCGTCGCCGCCACCGTTGCCTGGCCTGGCCGTACCGGCGCTGGCCGACCCCGATCCTAGCCCGGGCCCCGTCCCCGACGATCCTGCTGCTGATGCGCACTTTCTGGACACGCTGAACAAAGCGGGCATGACCTATCGCAGCGGGCCGGACGCCGTCGCGGCCGGCAGGATGGCCTGCAACATGATGATCTCGGGGCGATCGGAAAAGGACGTCGTCAACGAGCTGTCCATGCGCAACCCCGGATTGAACAGCGGCGGCGCCATGAAGTTCGCGGCGCTCGCCTCGAGCACTTACTGCCCGGATTACCTGAGCAAGTCGAGCGTGCACACCACCATCAGCCGCCTATCCCCGGTCTCGGCCTCTTCAAGCCGCTAGGCCAGTAAGAACACCTGCTCCCCCGCCTGGACTCGAACCAGGAACCCTTCGGTTAACAGCCGAACGCTCTGCCAATTGAGCTACAGGGGACTGCCCGTTCCGCGCGCCTGGTGGGCGCGGATCGCGGGATGACTCTAGCGTACCGGCGTGCCGACGCCCAACCAGACCGATCGCCCGCCCCGGAGAGGCTCGTCCGCCGAGATGGGGCAGGATGGAGTCAAGAGCACCAATGTCGGGAGGGACCGCTTTGATCCGGTATGTCGTCGTGCTGGGACTGGGCTATGTGTTGGGCGCGAAGGCCGGGCGGCGCCGCTACGAGCAGATCGTCGGCACCTACCGCGCCCTGACCAGCAGCCCCGCCGCCAAGTCGGTCATCGAAGGCGGGCGGCGCAAGATCGCGAATCGGGTGTCGCCCGACGCGCGGATGGTGACGTTGACCGAGATCGACAACGAGACCAGTGTCGTCGAGCCGCAAAAACCAGGCGATCGCAGGCGCGGCTAAGCCGGGCGCTGGGGGCACTCCCCAGCTCCGCGGGGACCCCCACCCGCGCTCCCTGATCGGCGGGTGCTCAGGCGGTGAGGTCGTCGCCGCTGGCCTGCTGCAGCAGGCTGCGCCGATAGGCCTCCATCGCCACCAGGTCGCCGAACAGGGCGTGGTACTCATCGCCCTGCTCGACCGGTGACATCCGCTGCAGTTTCGACTTGACCTCCGCGATCTGTCGGCCGACCCAGACCTCTTGCAGGCGGGCCAGCACCCCGGCGATGTAGCGCGGCAGCTTGTCGTCGTCGTCGACCCGGATGTTCTCCGACCCCGAGCTCGTTGATCAGCCCGGCGGCCGCCGGCGACGGCGCCTTTTGGCGCACCGCATCGAGCCACTCGGCCCCGCCGATGCCGGTCCCGGTGCCGCCGGCCGCCCCGATCGCCGTGCACACCGCGGCGTAGCCGGGATGGGTGAAGCTTTCCACGGTCAGCGCGTCGAACACCGGCCCGGCCAGCGCCGGGTACTGCAACGCCGACTTGAGCGCCTCGCGCTGCGGCCACAGCGTGGGGTCGTGCGGGTCGGGACGAATGGCGGCGAATTCGGGCGCGCCGGTGTCGGCCTGCGGCTGCGGCGGCACGACGGGGCTTGGCACGGCTCTGGCTGTGGGGCTCTTCGCCTCTTCGCGCACCCGGCCGATGACCTGCGCCACATCCGACCAGCCGACCCAGCCCGCCAGTTGGCGCGCGTACTCGTCGCGCAGCGTGGGGTCTTTGATCTGAGCGACCATCGGTACGCACCGGCGCAGCGCGGCCACCCGGCCCTCGGCGCTGTCCAAGTCCATCTCGCTGAGCGCCGCGCGAATCGCGAACTCGAACAACGGAGTTCGCCGCGCCACCAGATCGCGCAGCGCGCCGTCGCCGGACGCCAGCCGCAGATCGCAGGGGTCCATGCCGTCGGCGGCGACCGCGACGAAGGACTGGCCCGCCAGATGCTGTTCGCCGCCGAACGCCTTGAGCGCCGCCGCCTGGCCCGCTTCGTCCCCGTCGAACACGTAGATCAGTTCACCGCGAAAGAAGTTGTCGTCCATCATCAATCGGCGCAGCATCGCCAGGTGCTCGTCGCCGAACGCGGTGCCGCAGGACGCGACCGCGGTCGTCACCCCGGCCAAGTGCATCGCCATCACGTCGGTGTAGCCCTCGACGACGACGGCCTGATGCCCCTTGGCGATGTCGCGCTTGGCCAGGTCGATACCGAACAGCACCGCGGACTTCTTGTACAGCGGCGTCTCGGGGGTGTTGACGTACTTGGCTTCCATCGGGTCGTCGTCGAACAGCCGGCGTGCCCCGAACCCGATCACCTCGCCGGCCGATGTGCGGATCGGCCACAGCAACCTGCGGTGGAACCGGTCGATCGGGCCGCGGCGACCTTCTCGCGACAGCCCTGCGGCCTCCAGCTCCTTGAACTCAAAACCCTTTGCGCAGCAAATGTTTTGTCAGCGAGTCCCAGCCCGACGGCGCGAACCCGCAGCCGAAGTGACGGGCCGCGTCGGCGTCGAAGTTCCGCTCGGTCAGGTACTGGCGCGCCGGCTGCGCCTCCGCGGATTCCAGCGCCTGCCGCGTAGAACGCCAGCGCCTCGGCATTGGCGCGCGAGCAGCCGGCTGCGACTGCCGCGGTCACGCTGCACACTGGTGGCCGCGCCGGTGTAGGTGATCGTGTAGCCGATCCGGTCGGCCAGCAGCTTCGACCGCCTCGACGAAGCTGACGTGTTCGATCTTCTGGACGAACGCGTACACGTCGCCGCCCTCGCCGCAGCCGAAGCAATGGAAGTGACCGTGGTTGGGCCGGACATGGAACGACGGCGACTTCTCGTCGTGAAACGGGCACAGGCCCTTGAGCGAGTCGGCGCCGGCGCGACGCAGTTGGACGTAGTCGCCGACGACCTCGTCGATGTGGACTCGTTCGCGGATGGCGGCGATATCGCGATCGGAGATCCGGCCGGCCATCGGCTCAGTGTAGAGCGCGGCCCGGCGACGATGCCCGAAGATGAACTGTGTTGGCAGCTAACCGGTGCCGATCACGCCGCACGCGAAGCGCTTCTCGGCGTCGGGACCGTGTTCCGCGCCGTGCATCATCAGGGCTGTCTTGCTGCCCGCCAGCAGGTCGTCCCTGGTGAACGCGTCTGTGGTGGTCACCAGGTAGCCGGCGCCGTCCTTGCGGACCTCCAGCGACGACAGGTCACCGCTGGGGGGCTCCCCGGTGTGCCCCGGCGCCTGGTAGTGCATGCCGGCCGACATGAAGTCGCCGGGCGGACCGCCCATCGGGTCAGCCGAGTTGGGCTCGCATTTGCCGATCGCGTGGATGTGCAGTGCCGTGGAAGCCCGGCGCCAGGATGCCGTTCGCGGTCGTCTTCACCGTGACAGTGGCATAGCCGTTGGCGAATTCGAAGGTGGCGGTGGCCACCGACCGACCGTCAGCGGTGTGCAGTTCGGCGCTGAGGGTTTGGGCGCCGGATGGAGCGCTCGTACGAGGACGGCGGGTGCTCGACGGGCTGGTGCTGGAGCTGCAGCCGCTGAGCGCGACGACAGCCGACGAACGTGGCGACAACAACAACGGTGGTGGACTTGGCCATGACCTGCAGCCTAGTCGGGCGACGATGCGGGCCGTGAGGCCCGAGAGAAGGCCGACCATCAGACCTAGTCGGGCGACGATGCGGGCCGTAAGGCCCGAGGTGGGGGTCCCCCCGCTCGCGCGGGAAAGGCCGACCATCAGACCTTAGTCTGTCAGGTGCCGGCGGTCTCGATGCGTTCCAGGCGTCCCTCGGTGAATGAAGCGATCTGGTCGACGATGACCCGCAGCCGCTCGCCGTCGTCGGCGGCGGTGTTGAACGCCGGCACGAACACCGGGTCGAGGGTTCTGGGCGCTCCGGCCAGCAGCCAGTGCGCCACCCGGTGGATTCGTTCGCGCTGCGAGCGCTGACGCTCCTGATGACGCGGATCGGACATGATGAACTGCAACGCCAGGGTCTTGAGCACCGCAACCTCGGCGCGCACCACCTCGGGCACCTGCAAGTCGGTTTGGTAGCGGGCGAGGTGCCCGGGACCGGCGGCTCGCCCGGGTGGCCGCGATCGCCGCCGAGGCGAACCGGCCCACCAGCTCGCTGGTCAGCTGCTTGAGCGCGACCGAGGCCGCCAGCGTGGCGTCGTACTTGCCGACCGCGGCGACTACCGGCAGCCCGGACAGCCGATGCGCGGCCGCGACCAGGTCGGCGGCGCGCACCCGGGCGAAGTCGCGCTCGCCCACCTTGGCCAGCGCGGCGGCGTCGTCATCGTCGGCGAGCACCCGCAAGTCGATCCGGCCGGCGACGACGCCGTCCTCCACGTCATGCACCGAATAGGCGACATCGTCGGCCCAGTCCATCACTTGGGCTTCCAGACAGGCCCGATCTGCGGGCGCGTATTCGCGCACCCAGGCGGCGGCGTCGCGGTCGAAGTCGTAGAAGCCGAACTTGCGTCGATCCGGACCCCGCGTCCAGGGATATTTGGTGACCGCATCCAGCCCCGCCCGGGTCAGGTTCAGTCCCACGCTATGCCCTTGCTGATCAAGGACTTTGGGCTCCAGGCTGGTCAGGATCCGGAAGTTCTGCGCATTACCCTCGAAGCCGCCGTGCGCCGCGGCGAGCTCATCGAGCGCCTGTTCCCCGTTGTGGCCGTACGGCGGGTGCCCGATGTCGTGGGCCAAACCGGCCATGTCGACAAGGTCGGGGTCGCAGCCCAGCCCGATCGCCATCCCCCGCCCGATCTGGGCGACCTCCAGCGAATGGGTCAGTCGCGTGCGCGGGGTATCGCTTTCCCTCGGCCCGACGACCTGTGTCTTGTCGGCAAGGCGGCGCAGCGCGGCGCTGTGCAGAACCCTGGCGCGATCCCGGGCGAAGTCGGTGCGGTGCTGGCCCTCGGTGCCCGGCAAGCCCGCGGTCTTCGGCGTTTCGGGAACCACCCGCTGGCGGTCGAAATCGTCATAGGGGTCTTGCTGACTCATCGACCCACAGTCTGCCAGCACCACTTGGCTATGCCGCGGAGCGGATTAGATTATCGAGCATGAGCACAGTCCGCTCGCTCGCCGTATTGATGGCGACGCTGATCACCGCACTACTGGTGGCGCCGTCCGCCACCGCGCAGCCGCCCTTCCGGCTGTCCACCTACATCACCGACGACGCCGGGGTGTTGAACGGCTCGGGTCGCGCCGCGATCCAGTCGGCCACCGGCAAGCTCTACTCCGACCGCCACATCCAGCTGTGGGTGGTTTTCGTCGACGACTTCTCCGGGCAGCCGGCGGTGAGCTGGGCGCAGAACACGCGCTCCGCAAGCGACTTGGGCGACTTCGACGCGCTGCTCGCCGTCGCCACCGTCGACCGTTCCTACGCGTTCCTGGTGCCCAACCGGGTGCAGACCATCAGCTCGAGTCAGGTCGATGATCTGCGGCGCAACCAGATCGAACCGGCGCTGCGCCGCGGCGACTGGAGTGGTGCTGCGGTCGCGGCGGCCAACGGGCTCGACCGGCGACAGGCGTCGTCGATCGTGCGGCGCCGCTGCTGATCGCGCTCGGTGTGATCGTGGTCGCGTGCTGCTGGTTTTGCTCGTGGTCATGCGTTACCGGCGCCGTCGTCGGCGCGCAGCCGAACTGGCTGCCGCGCGCCGCGTCGACGCCACCGACCCCGACGCACTGGCGGCGCTGTCGCTGGGTGCGCTCGACGACCTGTCACGATGGAAAGTCGTCGACGTCGACAACGCGGTTCGCACCAGCGCCAACGAGCTGGCGCTGACGATCGAGGAGTTCGGCGAACAGCGAACCGAGCCGTTCAGCTCGTGCCGTCGAACAACGCCAAAGCCGCTCTGGCACAGGCGTTCACCGTCCGCCAACAACTTGACGACGCGATACCCGAGACTCGCGCGCAGCGGCGCGAGCTGTTGACACAGGTGATCGTCTCGGCGGCGCGGGCCGATCGTGAGCTGGAGTCGCAGCGGGAGGCCTTCGAACAAATGCGCGACCTGGTGGTCAACGCACCAGCGCGGCTCGACGGCCTGACTCAACAGATGGTCGAGCTGACGGCGCGCATCGCCCCGGCCGAACAGCGAATGACTGAGCTGCACAACGAATTCGATCCTTCGGCGCTGACTTCGGTGGCCACCAACGTCACGACCGCCAAGGACCGGCTGGCATTCGCCGACCAAAACCTCAGCCGCGCGCGTGATCTGGCGGCTAAGCCGGTCAGCGGCGAGCAAAGCGGTCTGGTCGACGCGGTACAGGCCGCCGAGTCGGCGCTGGGACAAGCGCGTGCGTTGCTCGACGCAGTGGACAGCGCCGCCAACGACATCCGCCACGCGGTCGCCACCCTGCCGTCGCTGATCGCCGATATCCAGACCGGGATCGAGCACGCCGACACGCAGATGCAGCAGCGCGCAGAAAACCAAAGCGGCGCACATCCGCGAATTGGCCAGTGCCCGCCAGGCCGCGGCGAACAAAGCCCTCGACGCTGCCCGCGCAAGTGGTTCGGCCGACCCGCTCGGCGCGTTCACCCAATTGACCAAGGCCGACGCCGACCTGAATCGGCTGCTGGCCACCGTCGCCGAAGAGCAGGCCACCGCCGAGCGACTCAACCGCACTTTCGAGCAAGCATTGTTCACGGCGCAGTCGCGGATTCACGCCGTCTCCGAATACATCGACACCCGCCGCGGCAGCATCGGACCCGAGGCGCGGACCCGTCTCGCCGAGGCCAGCCGGCACCTGGAAGCCGCCTCGAGACAAACGCGTCGACCGACGTCAGCGAAGCGATCACCCATGCCAATACCGCGGCGACACTGGCCGCTCAGGCTCAGTCACTGGCCAACGACGATGTCCAGTCCGCCCAGCTCGCCTACACCGGACGCTACGGCGGCGGCAACCACATGGGCGCGATGATGGGCGGCATCATCATCGGCGACATGCTCGGCGGAGGAGGCTTGGCGGCGGCGGCTGGGGCCCGACGTCGTTCGGCGGTTCGTCGGGTTCGTTCGACGGCGGCTTCATGGGCGGCGGCGGACGGTTCTGAGGCATCGTGCGGCACAAGGCCTTTCCGACAGGAGGGCGCGGCAGCTCACCACGCCCTAGTGTGCTGCCGCGCCAAGTCTTGAGGTGCTGGCGTCGTATCGTCCGCGTCAGCTAATGATATTGGTCGTATGAGCAATAATAGCATGAAGTTGGCGAAAATTCTTTCAGCAGTTTTGACGACGTGGCCGGCAACCATTCGGCGGGCTAGCAGCCCCGCAGGCGCGGCCCCAGATAATCGACCACCGCGTCGATGGCCACCCGCTCCTGGGTCATCGCGTCCCGCTCGCGGATAGTCACGGCGTGGTCGTCGAGCGAGTCGAAATCCACCGTCACGCAATAGGGGGTGCCGATCTCGTCCTGGCGCCGGTAACGCCGTCCGATCGCACCGGCGTCGTCGAACTCGACGTTCCAGTATTTGCGCAACGCGGCGGCCAGATCGCGGGCCTTGGGGCTGAGGTCGGCGTGCCGGGACAGCGGCAGCACGGCGGCTTTCACCGGCGCCAGCCGCGGATCCAGCCGCAGCACGGTGCGCTTGTCCACGCCGCCCTTGGCGTTGGGCGCCTCGTCCTCGTGGTAGGCGTCGACCAAAAACGCCATGAACGATCGCGTCAGACCCGCCGCCGGTTCGATCACGTACGGCACGTAGCGGGTGTCGTTGACCTGGTCGTAGAAGGACAGGTCGACACCGGAATGCTTTGCGTGCGTGGAGAGGTCGAAGTCGGTCCGATTGGCCACGCCCTCGAGTTCGCCCCACGGGTTGCCGGAGAAGCCGAACTTGTACTCGATGTCGACAGTGCGGTCGGAGTAATGCGACAGCTTGTCCTTGGGGTGCTCATACAACCGTAGGTTCTCGCGATCGATGCCGAGGTCGACGTACCAGCCCAACCGGGTGTCGATCCAGTACTGATGCCACTCTCTGGCGGTCGAGGGCTCGACGAAGAACTCCATCTCCATCTGCTCGAACTCACGGGTGCGGAAGATGAAGTTGCCCGGGGTGATCTCGTTGCGGAAGCTCTTGCCGATCTGGCCGATGCCGAACGGCGGCTTGCGGCGCGCGGTCGTCACCACGTTGGCGAAGTTGACGAAAATCCCCTGCGCGGTTTCCGGCCGCAGATAGTGCAGGCCCTCCTCGGTCTCGATCGGACCGAGATAGGTCTTGAGCATCATGTTGAACTCGCGCGGCTCGGTCCACTGGCCCTTGGGCTCGCCGGTTTCCGGGATCCCGCTCATCGGCCAGGCCGTTCGGGTCGGCGGATGGCCGTGCTTGGCCTCGTACGCCTCCATGCAGGTGATCGGCGCGATAACGCTTGTGCGTGATCAGCGCACTCGACCAGCGGGTCGTGGAACACCTCGACGTGGCCGGAGGCGACCCACACCTCGCGCGGCAGGATGATCGAGGAGTCCAGGCCGACGACGTCGTCGCGGCCGGTGACGACCGAGCGCCACCACTGCCGTTTGATGTTCTCCTTGAGTTCCACCCCCAGCGGCCCGTAGTCCCATGCCGATTTGGTGCCGCCGTAGATCTCGCCGGACGGGTAGACCAGGCCGCGCCGCTTAGCGAGGTTGACGACGGTGTCGATGACGGACGCCACGAGGTGATGCACTCCTGTCTTTCGATCCGGGAACGATCTGGCCGGCCATCAGCCGGTGAGCATCACGTCATCGTAGCGATCGACCACAAGCTCTTTGACATGCGTGGTCATGCATGTGACAGTGGAAAGTGCCGGCAATGACCCCCAGAGATTCCCGCAGCCCGGCCCGAAAGTGGCGGTCATGTCCCCCGCAACATCAACCGAGCGAGACGACGATATCGGCTCCGGTTTGGTGGAACGCCACGAGCACGGCGATGCTGACTTCGCCGAGCTCCCTGCGCCGCCGCCGCGAGAAATTCTCGAGGCCGCCGGTGAGCTGCTGCGCGCGCTGGCCGCGCCGGTGCGGATCGCCATTGTGCTGCAACTACGCGAATCGCAGCGCTGCGTGCACGAACTGGTCGATGCGCTGGGCGTGCCGCAGCCGCTGGTCAGCCAGCACCTGAAGATCCTCAAGGCCGCGGGTGTGGTCTCCGGGGAGAGGTCCGGTCGCGAAGTGCTCTACCGGCTGGCCGATCACCACTTGGCGCATATCGTGATCGACGCCGTCGCGCACGCCGGCGAGGACAAGCAGTGAGTAGCCCCGGTGTGCGATCCACCCGGCAACGGGCGGCGATCTCGATGTTGCTGGACACGCTCGACGAGTTTCGCTCGGCCCAAGAGCTGCACGACGAATTGCGGCGGCGCGGCGAGAACATCGGCCTTACTACCGTCTACCGGACGCTGCAGTCGATGGCCACGGCCGGCCTGCTCGACACGCTGCGCACCGACACCGGGGAGTCGGTTTACCGGCGCTGTTCAGAACACCATCATCACCATCTGGTGTGCCGCAGCTGCGGGTCGACCGTCGAGGTAGGCGACCACGAGGTCGAGACGTGGGCTGCCGAGGTGGCCGCCAGACATGGGTTCTCCGATGTCAGCCACACCATCGAGATCTTCGGGATCTGCTCGGACTGCCAGGGCTGAGGTTCAGCCCGTCAGCGTGCTGCGGATCTCGGCGCCCTTGTCGAGCACCATCAGAATCAGCGTGCGCAGCGCGTCGTCGCTCAGGCCACCGCCCGGAAAGTTGTAGCGCAGCATCACGTCTGCGATCTTGCCCGAGTTGCGTTTGGCGGTCGCTTCGCCGGCCTTCTCCACCAGCGCCACCGATCCCAGCTGAGTGTTGTCCGCCTGCTCAGCCACCTTCTCACGAACCTTTTTGGTCAACACCAGATCCCACGCCAAAAATTGGGTCAGTGACACCAGGTCGAGGTCTTCGGTGATGCTCACCACCCGCAACGAAGCGATTGTGCCGGCGTGACGCACGGTCAGCGCACCGTCGGGTTCCTCCTCGACGGGAAGCACTTCGCCGAGCACCGTGAGCAACCGCTCCTGCAATGAAGGCATCAGGCCGTCCCGAATCGTCGATGCCGCGACGCGTATTCCTCGCAGGCCGCCCACAGATCGCGGCGATCGTAGTCGGGCCAGAGTTTGTCTTGGAAGATGTACTCGGCATAGGCCGCCTGCCACAGCATGAAATTGCTGGTCCGCTGCTCGCCCGAGGTCCGCAGTAACAGATCGACGTCGGGAATGTCGGGCCGGTGCAGGTGGCGGGCGACAGTCGCCTCGGTGACTCGCTCGGGGTTCAGTCTGCCCGCGGCGGCCTCGCGCGCGATATCCCTTGCAGCTTCGGCAATTTCGGTGCGACCACCATAGTTGACGCAGTAGTTCACCGTGATGACGTCATTGTGTATGGTCATCTCCTCTGCGATCGCCAACTCGTTGATGACGCTGCGCCACAGGCGTGGACGCGAGCCCACCCAGCGGATCTTCACGCCCATCTCCTTAAGGTTCTCCCGACGGCGTCGCACCACGTCACGGTTAAACCCCATCAGGAAACGGACTTCTTCGGCGGAGCGCTTCCAGTTCTCCGTGGAGAAGGCATAGAGGCTCAGCCACTTGATGCCTATTTCTATTGCGCCACAGGCGATGTCGATGACCACCGCCTCGCCCATCTTGTGGCCTTCGACCCGGGCCAGTCCGCGCTGAGTGGCCCAGCGTCCATTGCCGTCCATGACAATGGCGACATGGTTGGGCAGCTGGTCGGCGGCGATCCGCGGCGCGGCCGCCTTGGAGATGTGCTGCGGGGGCCGGCGCGGGCCACCATCAGGTGACGGCGGCAACGTGGGAAACACCACTGGCCACGTCGACTTGTCGGGAAACGTCGGGTAGTTGTCGGGCGCGGGATCCAGCTGTGGGAAGTCGGGGACCCTCCGTTTGCGCTCAGCCCTCCGCTCTGAGCGGCTCACCCGGCTCGTCCCCATGCGGCACATCCTGCCTGACCAGAGCTATGCGACGGTCGGCGAGGCCCGAAAGACTTGGGTAGCCATGATCGACCCGGCCTGTCCGCTCGACCAGCGGCAACGTTCGCAGCTGCCGTTCCAGATGCCATTGCAGGTGGGCGGCCACCAATCCGCTGGCCTGGCTGCGGGCAGACTGCGGTGCGGCCTGCGCGGCCTCCCAATCGCCGTCGCGCAGCGCCGACATCAGATCCAGCACGCCCAGCGGCGGAGTCGTCGCACCGGCCGGGCGGCAGTACCCGCAGACGCTGCCGCCTGCGGCGATGTGAAATGCCCGATGCGGGCCCCGGTGTGCCGCAGCGGGCGCATTCGGTCAGTGCGGGGGCCCACCCGGCGATGCTCATGGCACGCAGCAGATAAGCGTCCAGCACCAGCTCGCGGGGTCGGCGAGCGTCGGCCACCGCCCGCAGCGCACCGACCGTGAGTTGGTGCAACGCCGGAGCCGGTGCCCGTTCCTCACCGGCGAGGCGCTCGGCGGTTTCCAGCATCGCGCACGCGCAGGTGTATCGACCGTAGTCGCTGACGATGTCGGTGGCGAACGCGTCAAGCGAGACGACCTGGGTGACGATGTCCAGGTTGCGGCCAGGATGCAGCTGCACGTCGATATGCGCGAACGGCTCCAGCCGTGCGCCGAACTTGCTGCGGGTACGACGCACACCTTTGGCCACCGCGCGGACCAGTCCATGGTCGCGGGTGAGCAGGGTGACGATCCGGTCGGCTTCGCCGAGCTTGTGCTGGCGCAGCACCACCGCACGGTCCCGGTACAGCCGCATGGATACCAGTTTGTCACCGCGCTGCGACGGGACCTCGAGCACGCGCCGATAATGTCAATACCGATGAGTGACGCTGCCTATCGCCGGTTCCCGACCCTGACTGACCAGCTCTACCAGCTGGCCAGCGGTGAGGTGACCTCTGATGAGCTGGTCCGCCGCTCGCTGCACGCCATCGACCGGAGCCAATCGACGTTGAACGCCTTTCGCCTGGTGCTCACCGAGACGGCGCTGGCCGATGCTGCCGAGGCCGACCGGCGACGCGCCGCCGGGGACCTGGCGCCGCTGCTCGGTGTCCCGATCGCGGTCAAGGACGATGTCGACGTCGCTGGAGTACCAACCGCCTTCGGCACCTACGGATTCGTTCGGCCCGCCACCCAGGACGCCGAGGTGGTGCGCCGGCTGAAGGTGGCTGGCGCGGTGATCGTCGGCAAAACCAACGCATGCGAACTGGGCCAGTGGCCGTTCACCAGCGGACCCGGATTCGGGCATACCCGCAATCCCTGGTCGCGTCGGCACACACCGGGCGGGTCCTCGGGAGGCAGCGCCGCCGCCGTGGCTGCCGGCCTGGTCACCGCCGCGATCGGCTCCGACGGGGCGGGCAGCGTTCGCATCCCGGCGGCCTGGACGCACCTGGTGGGCATCAAACCGCAGCGAGGCCGTATCTCGACATGGCCGTTGCCGGAGGCGTTCAACGGCATCACGGTCAACGGTGTGCTGGCCCGTACCGTCGCTGATGCGGCGTTGGTGCTCGATGCCGCGTCCGGCAATGCCGACGGCGATCTGCACAAGCCGCGGCCGGTGACGTTGTCCGACCGCGTCGGCACCGCTCCTGGGCCGCTGCGCATCGCGATGTCAACCCGGTTTCCGTTCACCGGGATTTCGGCCCGCCTGCATCCGGAGATCAAGTCGGCGCTGGAATCGGTGGCCGATCAACTGCGACTGCTCGGCCACAGCGTGGTTTCCGGCAACCCCGACTACGGCCTGCGGCTGTCGTGGAACTTTCTATCGAGGTCCACGTCTGGGCTGCTCGAGTGGGTCGAGCGGTTGGGCAGCGGCGTGGAGCTGGACCAACGCACGATGTCCAATGTGCGGATGGGGCGGGTGCTCTCGGAGTCGATCCTGCGTGCCGCCCGCTCGCACGAGGCCGCCGATCAGCACCGGGTGGGCTCAATTTTCCGCATCGTGGACATCGTGTTGGCGCCGACCACCGCGCAGCCGCCGCCGTTGGTGCACACGTTTGACAAGTTGGGCGGTTTGGGCACCGATCGGGTGATGATCGCCGCTTGCCCGGTGACCTGGCCGTGGAATGTGTTGGGGTGGCCGTCGATCAACGTCCCGGCCGGATTTACCTCCGAGGGCCTGCCGATCGGCGTGCAGCTGATGGGACCTGCCAACAGCGAGCCGCTGCTGGTCTCGCTGGCCGCCGAATTGGAGGCGGTCAGCGGCTGGGCCGCCAAGGAGCCGGAGGTTTGGTGGAATACGGGCAGGGATACTCCTCCGGTCTCCAGCGGACCGGCGTTGCGATAAAGGAGGTCTCGTGGGGGATGGGCTATTGGACGTCTATCGCCGGCAGTGGCCGCGTATCGGAGCCGTCATCGCGTTAGCACTCGGTGGCCTCATCACGCTGGCGAGCGGGCGGCTAAGCAGGACACGGCTGCTCTCGGCGGCGAACCTATTGGCTTTGCTGGCCCACCAATACGAGGAGTACGTCGACCCGGGCTACTTCCCCGGCCAGTTCAATCGCGGCATGTTCAAAAGCGACAGCCCGCGCAACTATCCGCTGAATCCGCAGACGGCGATGGTGATCAACACCGCGCTGGCCTATCCCTTTTATGTTGG
The DNA here is from genome assembly GCA_963744835.1 of uncultured Actinomycetota bacterium. Taxonomy (GTDB): domain Bacteria; phylum Actinomycetota; class Actinomycetes; order Mycobacteriales; family Mycobacteriaceae; genus Mycobacterium. Next base: position 420,595 of record CAVUVB010000002.1, on the reverse strand, counting down.
GCCGGTGATCTTTCGGCGGCCCAAATGGCTGAGCTTGGCGGCGGTCATACTGGGCTGGAGCCAGGCGGTGCTGCACGGGATTGTTCTTCCGCGCCGCTCCGAGGCGCGCTACGGTCCGGGATTTCTGACCGCTCTGCTCCTGCATGTGCCGATCGGTATCGCCTACGTCAACGCACTCAACAGGGAAGACCCGATCAGGGCCCGGGACTGGGCCAATGGCCTGGGTTGTGCGGTGGCCAGCACGGTGGGCGGCTTAGTGCTGCCCAACCTCGCCATGCGCGACAAGAACAGCCCCTACGAGTTCACCGCAGCCCAGATGGGCCCCTACGACGTCGAGCCGAGACAACTTACCGGCAGCGGGTAGCTGGCTTAAAAGCCAAGCCGACCAAGCTGTTTGGGGTCGCGTTGCCAGTTCTTGGCGACCTTGACACGCAGGTCGAGGTAGACCTTGGTGCCCAGCAGCTTCTCGATCTGGCTGCGCGCGGCGGTGCCCACCTCACGCAGCCGTACTCCACCCTTGCCGATCACGATGCCCTTCTGGCTGTCGCGCTCGACGTAGAGAACGGCGTGCACATCGATCAGGTCTTCGCGCCCCTCGCGTGGATTGACCTCGTCGATAACCACTGCCAATGAATGCGGCAACTCGTCGCGCACACCCTCCAGGGCAGCCTCCCGGATGAACTCGGCCATCAGAACCTCCTCGGGTTCATCGGTCAGCTCACCGTCGGGGTAATACGCCGGCCCAGGCGGCAACGCCTCGGCCAGCACGTCGATCAGCAGGTCAATCTGCTCACCGGTGACCGCCGAAACCGGAACGATCTCGGCTTGACGGCCGTCGGTGAGGCCGACGAGTTCGCCGACCGCGGCCAACTGGACCGCCAGCTTGTCTTTGGGCACCTTGTCGATCTTGGTGACGACGACGATCAGTGCGGTCGTCGGCGCGACGGAACGGATCTGCTCAACAATCCACCTGTCCCCCGGACCGATCGCCTCGTCGGCGGGTATGCACAGTGCGACGGCGTCGACTTGCGCGTAAGTGTCGCGGACCAGGTCGTTGAGCCGCTTGCCCAGCAGGGTGCGCGGCCGATGCAGCCCGGGAGTGTCGACCAGAATGATCTGAAAGTCTTTGCGATGCACAATGCCGCGAATCGTGTGCCGCGTGGTCTGCGGACGGCTCGACGTGATCGCCACCTTCGAGCCGACCAGCGCGTTGGTCAGCGTCGATTTCCCGGTGTTCGGTCGCCCAACCAAACAGACGAAGCCAGAGCGGAATTCAATCATTAGACGACGTTGCCTGCGCCGTCGGTGATGTAAACAGCCGCTGTCGCCGATATTTCATGGACGGCGGCGATGCCGGTGTCGTCGGCCGAGCCGGCCACCAGCACCGCGGCCTCCAGCCCGACGGCCCCGCTGGACACCGCCGCGGCTACCGCCGTCTGCAACGCGGTCAACTGCAACGCCGACAGGTTCACCGGTGCGCCAGCGTAGGTCCGGCCGTCGATGTCACGCACGGCTGCGCCGCTGCCGGCCTCGGCACGCGCCATTGCCGAGCGAGCCAGCACTACCAGCTTGGCGTCCTCAGCGTCGAGTGACTCACCCGTCATGATTGACCTCCTGACCTTCGTCGCCGGCGCGGCTCAGCAGCACAGTGCCGATCCGGACCCGACCGCGGTGGTCGGGGCCGCCCTCGGCATGCAGCCGCAGTCCGTGTGATATCACCTCGGCGCCTGGCAGCGGGACGCGGCCCAGCTCCAAGGCCAACAGACCACCGACCGTGTCGACGTCGAGGCCCTCATCGAACTCCACGCCGTATAGTTCGCCGACGTCTTCGATCGGTAGTCGCGCCGATACCCGGAACCGGTTGTCGCCCAGGTCTTCTACCGGCGCAACCTCGGCGGCGTCGTACTCGTCGGCGATCTCACCGACGATCTCTTCGAGCACATCTTCGATCGTCACCAGCCCGGCTATCGCACCGTATTCGTCGACCAGCAACGCCATATGGTTGCGGTCGCGCTGCATTTCCCGCAGCAGCGAGTCCAAGGGCTTGGAGTCCGGCACGAACACCGCAGGACGCATCACCTGCGCAACTGGGGCGTTCGATTGCTGCACAACGTCTTTCAGATACACAACACCGACGATGTCGTCGACATTCTCGCCGATCACCGGAATGCGTGAATGCCCACTGCGCACCGCCAGCGATATCGCTTGGCTGGCCGATTTGTCACTTTCGATCCAGATCATCTCGGTGCGCGGCACCATCACTTCGCGCGCCGGTGTATCGCCGAGTTCGAACACCGACTGGATCATCCGGCGCTCGTCGGCGGCGACCACACCGCGCTGCTGGGCGAGATCGACGACTTCGCGCAACTCGATCTCGGAGGCGAACGGCCCGTTGCGGAAGCCCCGGCCCGGGGTCAGCATGTTCCCCAGCACCACCAGTAGTCGGCTGAGCGGCGTCAGCAAGACCGAGATCACTTGCAGCGGTAGGGCTGCCACCAACGAGATGCTGTAGGCGTTCTGACGGCCGAGGGTGCGCGGCCCGACACCAATGACGACGAAACTGATCACCACCATGATCGCGGCGGCGGCCAAGAGCCCCCAACCGTGGCCCAGGTTGCGCCGGAGATGCACCACCAGCAGCGCGGTTGCGGTGACCTCACAGATTATCCGCAGCAACACCACCAAGTTGATGTGGCGCGGCCGGTCGGCCATTACCTTGGCCAGCCGCGCTGCGCCCGGTCGCTCGTCACGGACTAGTTCATGCACCCGCGCTACTGACACCGTGCTGATCGCAGCGTCGATCGCCGCAAACAAGCCGCCCAGACCGATCAGCACGATCGCGCCGAACATCGGGGCTAAGCCGTTCAATTGTCGAAATACCTTGATTTGTCTAGGAGGCTCTGGTCTCTCTCGGTTTGCCGATCGTGGTGGTAGGCCTCGACTTGGTCGGCGACCCACTCCTCGAGCAGACTGCGCTGCAGAGCGAACATCTCTTTTTCCTCGTCCGCCTCGGCGTGGTCGTAGCCGAGTAGGTGCAGTACACCATGGATTGTCAGCAACGCCAGCTCGTGGCCCAACGAATGGCCTGCGGCGGCGGCCTGCTCGGCGGCGAATTCGGGGCATAACACGATGTCGCCGAGCATTGCCGGTCCCGGCTCCGGGGCGTCGGGGCGGCCACCCGGCTCGAGCTCGTCCATTGGAAAGCTCATCACGTCGGTCGGCCCGGGCAAGTCCATCCAACGCATGTGCAGATCCGCCATCGCCGCAGTGTCCAACAGCACCATTGACAACTCGGCGGCCGGATTGACTTCCATCCGGGCAATGACAAACCTTGCGACGCTTATCAGTTCGTATTCGGAGACGTCATATCCCGATTCGTTGGCGACCTCGATGCTCACGGCACTGTCACCGGCGATGACGGACGCCCGACGCCCGCCGCGCCGCTCGATTCATCGTCAACTCAGGCGCTTCGTATTTGGCGTAAGCGTCCACGATTTCAGCGACCAGCCGATGCCGGACCACGTCAGCGCTGGTCAATTCAGCGATGTGGATGTCATCGATGTCTTCGAGGATGTTTACCGCGGCCTTTAGTCCCGACCTGTTGCCGCCCGGCAGATCGATCTGCGTGATATCGCCGGTGACAACCACTTTGGAGCCGAATCCCAGTCGGGTGAGAAACATCTTCATCTGCTCAGCGGTGGTGTTCTGTGCTTCGTCGAGGATAATGAATGCGTCATTTAACGTCCGACCACGCATGTATGCCAGCGGCGCGACCTCGATGACCCCGGACGCCATCAGCTTCGGAATCAGCTCGGGATCCATCATGTCGTGCAGCGCGTCGTAAAGCGGACGTAGATACGGATCGATCTTCTCGCTCAGCGTGCCGGGCAGAAAGCCAAGCCGCTCACCAGCTTCCACCGCCGGCCGGGTTAGGATGATGCGGGTGACTTCCTTGGTCTGCAGCGCGTTGACCGCCTTGGCCATCGCCAAGTAGGTCTTGCCGGTACCCGCCGGGCCGATCCCGAAAACGATGGTATGGGCATCGATGGCGTCGACATAGCGCTTCTGATTAAGGGTTTTGGGCCGAATCGTCTTGCCGCGACGCGACAGAATGTCTAGGGTCAGCACCTCGGCCGGCGACTCGTTGCCGGTGCCAACCAGCATGGCCACACTGTGGCGCACCACCTCGGGAGTCAACGGTTGGCCGCCGTCGACAATCGCGACGAGTTCGGAGAGCACCCGTTCGGCCAGCGCGACGTCGGCGGGCTCACCGGAGAGGGTCACCGCGTTGCCGCGGACATGCAGGTCTGCGGCCAGGATGCGCTCGAGTGCACGCAGATTTTCGTCAGCGGAACCGAGCAGGCCCACAACGAGGTCGGGCGGAACATCGATGCTGCTGCGAACCTGGGATGTCGGCGAATCAGCAGCGTTGGTTTCGCGAGGCGTCACGTGGTTTCTAATGCCTGCTTTCTGCGGTGCGGCAGTGGTTTGCTGGGACGGTTAAGTCTACCGCTAGGCGGTCAACGGACCCAATGGTTAGCCGCTGCGTGAACAGGATCTGTCACCGCCGCAAGGGCGGCGGGCCGAACCGGCACAGCAAGCGGGAATGGTTTCGGAATGATGTCGCATGCGATATCACCTTGGAGACAGCGTGCGCCCCTCGGCGAGGGGCTCCTGGGGTGCATGAGACTTGCGAGTTAGCTGACCGGCCGACCCCGTGTGACCGACGCTGCGGTCATCGCAGCAGCATCGTGTTAGCCGGCAAATCTCTGTCGAGAACCTTCTCCGCCTGGGCCACGCCGGTGACCGGCAGCAATTTCTCGTCCAGCAGCCCGACCTGTACCAGCAGCGACGCCTGATCCCAGTAGATCCGTTCGTGGGCGACCTTGTCCGCCTCGAAGCCCACGACGACCACCACCGGCAGCCTCACCGCGCGCCCGGTCGGCGCCACACCCGGAAGAAACGCCGGCATCGGGATGTCGTGGGTGAACGACATGATCATCTCGTCGACGAGGCGCTGCTCCCCGACTGTGCGAGAAACCGGGATGATCTCCGTATCGGTGGGCCAGTGGCCGATGAAGTACTTGTCGTAGAACTCGGTCAACGCCTCGACGCCGGCACCGCCCATCATGGTCGGCACGTGGTTGACATATGGGTCGGCGGTCATCGTCGCCATCGTCGCGGCCACGTCCTTGGCGACGAACTCGTCGGCGAGGTGCACGTCGAAGATCGCGCTTAGATCGTCGGCAATATCGCTCATCCCACACGCTCCTCTCGGCCTCCGGTCGAGCGTCGCATCTGGGGCGGCGTGGCGGATGAGAATCAGCGGTCCCATCGCGGCGTCAACACACCCAACCCGCCCAACGCGACCGCGGCCGAGGTTGAAGTGCGCAGCACGGTCGGGCCCAGCCGGACTGCCACGGCGCCCGCGCCGGTCACCGCGTCGAGCTCGTCGGGAGCAATCCCGCCCTCCGGGCCCACCACCAACATCACCGACTTCGCTTGTCCCAAAGCCAGATCCGTTAGCCGACCGGTGGCTGACTCATGCAGCGCCAGCGCCACGCCGCCCGAAGCCACCTCAGCGCCTATCCGCTGAGCCAGCGCGGCGGTGGACAGCACGCCGTCAACCGACGGAATATGCGCGCGACGGGATTGCTGTGCCGCCGCGCGAGCGACCGAGCGCCAGCGCCGCAGGCCCTTGTCGACGCGGGCCCCCTCCCAACGAGCCACGCAACGCGCGGCCTGCCACGCCACCAACGCATCGGCGCCGGCTTCGGTGGCCAGCTCGATCGCCAGCTCGGAGCGCTCGGCCTTGGGCAGCGCCTGGATGACCGTGACCGACGGTTGCGGACGCGGTTCCTGCCAGCGGTCTAACACCCGGGCCCGCAGCCCGTCGGGGCCGGTCTGCTCGACGACGCAGTGGGCCAGACCCCCGACGCCGTCGCCGAGCACCAGCTGCTCCCCAGGGCGGATGCGCCGCACGGTGGCGGCGTGAAACCCGTCATTACCCTCGACGATGGCCAGCTCACCGCTCTCGGGCAGCGCGTCGATATAAAACAGGCCGGGCATCGGCAGCCGGTCAGCGCCCCGTAAAGGTCTCGCGCAGCCGGCTGAACAACCCGCCGGTGGCGCCGGCGTGCGTCGACCGGACTTCGGCCGCGTCACGGCTGCGTCGGCTCTTGAACTCGCGGAGCAGTTCGCTGTCGCGGTGGTCGAGTCGATCGGGCACCACCACTTCGACATGCACGTGCAGGTCACCACGCACGCCAGAACGCAGGTGCGGCATCCCGTGGCCGCGCCGGGTCGTCACCGACCCCGGCTGGGTTCCCGCCGGGATGGTGACCTCGGTGAGGCCGTCGAGAATCGCGTCCAACGTCACCGTGGTACCAAGGGCCGCATCCACCATCGGCACCGAGATCGTGCAGTGCAAATCATCGCCGTCGCGCACGAAGATGTCGTGGGGCTGTTCGTGAACCTCGACGTAGAGGTCGCCCGCCGGTCCTCCCCCCGGCCCGACCTCGCCTTGAGCAGCGAGGCGGACCCGCATGCCGTTGCCTACACCGGCGGGGATCTTCACGGTGATTTCCCGGCGTGCCCGCACCCGTCCGTCGCCGCCGCATTGGTAGCACGGGTCGAGGATGACTTCGCCGACACCTCGGCAGGTTGGGCACGGTCGCGCCGTCATCACCTGACCGAGTAAGGACCGCTGCACAGTTTGCACCTCCCCGCGACCACCACAGGTGTCGCAGGCCACTGGTGCCGAATTGCCGTTGGTGCCGCGGCCCTGACACCGGTCGCACAGCGCCGCAGTGTCCACGGTGACCTGCTTGCTGACCCCGGTCGCGCACTCGGTGAGATCCAGCCGCATCCGCAGCAGCGAGTCCGAACCCGGGCGAACCCGTCCGATCGGCCCGCGCGAAGTCGAGCCCCCACCGAAGAACGCCTCGAATACGTCACCCAAGCCACCAAAGCCGCCGAAACCATTGGCGGAAGATGCCGCGTTCGCCAGCGGGTCGCCGCCCATGTCGACGATGCGTCGCTTCTCCGGGTCGGAAAGCACCTCGTAGGCGACGCTGATCTCCTTGAATTTCGCCTGGGCGACCTCGTCGGGGTTGATATCGGGATGCAGTTCACGCGCCAGCTTGCGATAGGCGCGTTTGATCTCCGAATCGCTCGCGTCCCGGCTCACGCCGAGCAGTCCGTAATAGTCGCGTGCCACGCCTGACCTTTCTTAAAGCCTCTGCTAGGCCTTTTCAGGCCGCATCACCACGGCCCTCCCCAGATTCTGCAATGAGTCCGCGTTCATCGCCCACCCAGCACTTCGCCGATATACAAAGCAACCGCAGCGACACTAGCGATAGTTCCCGGATAGTCCATTCTGGTGGGCCCGAGCACACCCATGCCGCCGTAGACGGTATCGATGGTGCCGTAGGCGGTGGACACCACCGATGTACCCACCATCTGCTCAGCCTCGGTTTCGTGCCCGATGCGCACGGTCACTTTGCCGGCTTCCTGCTGGGCGGCCAGCAGGCGCAGCACCACCACCTGCTCCTCGAGTGCCTCCAGCACCGACCGCAGCGAACCGCCGAAGTCGGCGGTGTTGCGGGTCAGGTTGGCCGTGCCGCCCAGCAGCAAACGCTCCTCGGTGTGCTCGACCAGCGACTCGAGTAGCACCGTCGCCGAGCGTCCGACGGCGTCGCTGAGGCTGGTGGACTGCCCGCCCCGTACATCGAGCTGGGCGGCAAGATCGGCGACCGCGACCGACGCCGCCGAGAGCTTCTTGCCTTCCAGCGCTTGTCCGAGCATCTCCCGCAACTGGGCCAACTGGTGGTCGTCGATGACATCGCCAAGCTCGACGATGCGTTGGTCGACGCGGCCGGAGTCGGTGATGACGACCATCAGCAGCCGGGCGGGGCTCAGCGGGATGACTTCGAGGTGCCGCACGGTCGACGTGGACAGCGTCGGGTACTGCACCACGGCCACCTGCCGGGTCAGCTGCGCCAGCAGCCGCACGGCGCGGCGCAGCACATCGTCGAGGTCGACACCGGATTCCAGGAAACTCAGGATGGCGCGTCGCTCAACCACCGACAGCGGCTTGACGTCGTCGAGGCGGTCGACGAACTCGCGGTAGCCCTTCTCCGTCGGGATCCGTCCGGAGCTGGTGTGCGGCTGGGCGATGTAGCCCTCGGCCTCCAACACCGCCATGTCGTTGCGAACCGTGGCGGACGAGACGCCCAGGTTGTGCCGTTCCACTAGCGACTTCGAGCCGATTGGTTCCTTGGTGGCGACGAAGTCGGCGACGATGGCGCGCAACACCTCAAGGCGGCGCTCGTCGGCACTAGACATTCCAGTCCATCTGCAATCCGCCTTTCTACCGGGTCCATTTTACGGTGATCACCAGCTGTGACCGCTGCTAGCACCCACAGCCCACCGGCCATTTCCGCGCGTCGGCCGATGGCGCGCCTTCTCCTCCCGCCGCTACGCGGCGGACATCGTCGGCGCGCTAGCCGATGGCGCGCCTTCTCCTCCCGCCGCTACGCGGCGGACATCGTCGGCGCGCTAGCCGATGGCGCGCCTTCTCCTCCCGCCGCTACGCGGCGGACATCGTCGGCGCGCTAGCCGATGGCGCGCCTTCTCCTCCCGCCGCTACGCGGCGGACATCGTCGGCGCGCTAGCCTTTGCTGCATGCCCACGTCGAGTCGCCGCGACGCACCGGAGACGGTCGGCGGATGATCTTCAAGGGCGTGCGAGAGGGCAAACCGTACCCCGAACACGGCCTCTCCTATCGGGACTGGTCGCGGATTCCTCCGCGGCAGATCCGACTCGACGAGTTGATCACCACCACGACCGTGCTGCAGCTGGATCGCCTGCTGTCCGAGGATTCCACCTTCTACGGGGACCTTTTCCCGCACGCGGTGAAGTGGAAGGGCATCCTCTACCTCGAGGACGGCTTACATCGCGCGGTGCGCGCGGCCCTGCGAAACCGCATCGTGCTGCATGCGCGGCTGCTCGATTTGGACGATGTGGACGCGGTCACCCAGCATGCTTAGCGGGGATCGCAAGCGCGGCGGAGCCGGGCGCGGCGGCTCGCCGCGCGAGAACAGCGCTTGGTCACGTTCTTGCGGCGGCCGGTGTCGAAGTAGATAGGACCACCCCGAGACTTTTTCAGGAGGACCGCCATGCCACGACTTGCCGGAGTGTCCGACCGCGACGCCGGACTCGGTGCGAAGATCGCTTACTTCTTCACCAAGCGGCGCTTCAAGCAGATGACCGGACTGGAGACCGCGACGATGCTCGAGCCGCTGCGGATGTATGCCTATATCCCCAAGCTGCTCAACGCCTATGGCCGGTTGGAAATGGCGGAGTCGAAAATGGACATCCTCAGTCCCCGGCATCGCGCGCTCGCCGAGCTCAAGTCGGCGACGACGGTGCGCTGCGAGTACTGCATCGACCTCGGTTCGCAAATCGCGCGCGGCTGGGGACTCACCGACGAGGAACTGCTGGCGCTGTCCGACTACCAAACCGCGACCTGCTTCTCTGACCTCGACAAGCTCATCCTCGAGTACGCCGCCGCGATCAGCCGCACACCGGTCCAGGTCAGCGACGAAATATTCGACGGTCTGCGCGCGCATTTCGACAATGCTCAACTCGTCGGACTGACCCACATCATCACGCTCGGCAATCTTCGGGGCCGGTTCAACCTGGCGTTGGGCATCGGGTCGTCGGGTTTGAGCGACGGCAGGGTGTGTGCGCTGCCGGACGCCGGTGGACGGTGACAGGCAACGCGGACCTAGCAGTACGTTTCCAGGCGGCCAGGTCGCATCTGGGAGCCGTGGCCTATCGCATGCTGGGCTCGGTCGACGACGCAGAGGATGCCGTGCAGGAGGCCTGGCTGCGGCTGACCGGAGTTGACCGCCGCGACACCGGTGAGATCGCCAACCTCGAGGGCTGGCTGACCACTGTGGTGGCACGGATCTGCCTGAACACGCTGCGCACCCGCCGAGCCCGGCGCCCCGAAGAACTCGTCGCCCGAGTGCCGGACCCCATCGTCGATGGGGTCGGCGAGGTTGATCCCGAGCACCAGGCGATGCTGGCCGACGCGGTGGGTTTGGCGCTGTTCGTGGTGCTGGATACCTTGCCGCCGGCGGAGCGCTTGGCGTTCGTGCTGCACGACGTGTTCGCCGTGCCGTTCGAACAGATTGCGCCGATCGTCGAGCGATCCCCGGAGGCTACCCGCAAGCTGGCCAGTCGAGCACGGCGCCGCATCCACGATGCCGCGCCCAACCCGGACACCGACCTGGCGGCCCAGCAGGCCGTCGTCGACGCCTTCTTCGCCGCCGGGCGTGCCGGTGACCTCGACCGACTGGTCGCCGTGCTGGACCCCGACGTGTCGTTGCGCGGCGACTTTGGCCCTGGCCCGGCCGGGCTGCGCTCGGTGCGCGGAGCACCCGCCGTCGCCGGGCTGGCCCGAGGCTACGCGGCGCCGGAACGCGAGGTCCGCCCCGCCATCGTCAACGGTGCGGCCGGCGCGGTGATCTTCGTCGCCGACCGAGCGACCGCTGTGATGGGCTTTGTGGTCCGCGGTGGGCGTATCGCTGCGATCGACGTGCTGGCCGATCCCGAGCGCATCACGCGGATCGACTTGCGAACAGTTACCAGCTAACCGGTGGCCGAGGCCGCCTGCACCAGCGCGATCGCGGAGTCGTGCTGCATCACCCAGGTGCCACCTTGATCGATAAACGCGAGGTTCTTCGTGACCGGGCCGGCGAACTTGGGACCCGTGATGGCGACGTCCGCGCTGACCGCGTTAGGAGCGACCGGCTGAATGTTCGTGACGTTGAACTGCTCCGGGAAGTTCCCGTCCCGGTAGGCCTTTCTCAGGTCGTGGTCGGCCACATGGCCCTCGTCGTCACTGATGCCGTTCTCGACCAGGCCGAACTTCGTCTGGTAGGACACGCCGGGATCAGTGACCTGATTGCACAGGTTCGCCAGCTGGTCCGGGCTCGGCAGAGGTGGCGCGCCCGGCGGCGGAGGCGGTGGCGGGTCGAGCGGTGCGCTGAGCACAACAGGCCGCACCTGGAATACCGCGTTGCCCCCGGAAGCAAGTGCCGTCGCACCCGTCGCGGCAGCTCCAATTACGGCGACGGCGGCCGCCCCGGTGACGAGCAATTTCACGGTCATGACTGTTCCTCCGAATTGGGCGTTGGTGGCTTCGTGCGGGCCACATCTTATTCGTGTTCCCTGGTGCAGCCAATTTCGAGCGCGTCAGTCCCCGGAGGCCGCTTCTACCAACGTCATCGCCGAGTCGCGCGACAGCATCCAGTTGCCCTGATTAACGAACGTCAGGTTCTCGGTGACCGGCGGTTGCAGCTTCGGCCCAGAGATCGCGACTGCGGCGCTGGCCCCGTTAGCCCCGGCCAGCAGGATATTCGAGACGCTGAATGCCAGCGGCAGCTCGCCGTTCTTTGCGGCTTTTTTCATTTCGTGATCGGCCAATGCGGCCTGGCCCGAGCTGATACCTCCTTCGACCAATCCCGACTTGTTCGCGAACGGGACGCTGGGATCGGCAAGGCTGTTGAGGACATTTGTCAGCTGGTCAGCCGTCGGCAGGTTTCCGGTCTGGTCTTGGGGCAGCGGTGCGCTGAGCACCACCTGCTTCACCTGGAATACGGTGTCGGTTGATGCAGTGCCGGCCGCTACGGCAGTCACCGCGGCGGCTGCGGCTCCGATTGCGGCCACCGCCGCCATGCCGGCGGCCAAAGATTTCACGGTCATTGCAGTTCCCCCTATCAGATCCCATTGAGACGGGCTGTCGCGAGTCGACGCGTGTTATCAGTGTTGACGATGATACTGGTGTGTCGGATTAGGTTCACCTGTGCGTTAGCTATGAATGAAGGTGCCCGAGCTGGGCTGGCAGAATCGGCAGGGCCATGCAATCAGCCCAACTCCGCGTCGAACGACCTGCTGCATTAGCTGATCGTTAGCCGTTGAGGATCCGCCACTCGGTGGCGTCGTGCTGCTGTCGCCAGAATTCGCTGAAACGTCCGCCCTCGGTAAGCAACTCGTCGACCGGGCCATCCTCGACCACTTGACCGTCGTCGAGAAAGAGCACCCGGTCGGCATGCCGAATGCTGGCCAACCGGTGGGCGACGATCACCCGGGTGCGCGATTGCGGATCCACCGTGAGCGCGTCGACCACGGCCGCCTCGTTTTCGGTGTCCAGAGCGCTGGTTGCCTCGTCAACCAGTAGTATCGGCGCGGGTTTGAGCAAAGCGCGCGCGATACTGACCCGTTGTCGTTCACCGCCCGACAGCGCGGAACCGGCTTCGCCGACGATTGTCTCGACACCATCGGGCAGTCTGTCGGTGAGCTCGTCGACTCGCGCCAGTCCGATAGCCCGGGTGAACTGATCGTCGCCGGCACCGGGGTCTCCGGCATACACGTTCTCGCGGATAGTCCCGTGGAACAGATACGGGTGTTGGAACACCACGCTGCTTGCGCCGCGCCGAGCTTCGGCATCGAGTGTGGCGGCGTCGACGCCGTCGAACCGGACACGGCCGCGGGTCGGTTGGTACAAACCGGCGATCAGCGCCAGGATGGTGCTCTTGCCTGAGCCGGATGGTCCGACGATCGCCGTCGTGGTTCCCGGCTGCAGCGAGAAGCTGACCCCGTCGAGTACGGGTGTGCTTGCGCCGTCGTAGCGGAACGCGACGTCGTCGAACTCGATTCGCGGCGCCCCGGAGTGGGTGCTCAGCGTTTCGGTTCCGGCGTCCATGACCGGCGCGGTAAGCACCGCACGAATGCGGTCGAGCGTGGACCGGGTGCTCTCCAGCGCCGGCGCCAGCTCGCTGATGGTGGTGAACGGCTCGAGATAGCGGGCGACGACGACGATCAGCGCGATTGCCTCCGGCACGGTTAGCGTGCCTGCCACGGTCAGCGCGGCAGTGGCACCTGCCAACAGGATGAGAGCCAGCTGGCTGGCCAGGCTGAACAACAGCTGCCCAGGGATCTGCATGAGCAGTAATCGCATGGTTGCGCCGTGCTGCGCGGTCAGTGCCTGGCCGACCAGGCTTCTCGCCGGCTCGACGCGCCGCGCAGCCCGCAAGGCCTGCTGAGTCCGGGCGAACTCGATGATTCGCTCGGTCAGCGCGCTATTGGCCTTGCCCGCAGCGGCATCCGCCCGACGCGTCAGCCGTGCGGAAGCCCACAACGCCCCGAGCAGCAGTGGCACGCCACCCATAGCCGCCGCACCAAGCTGCCAGGAGATCGGCAGTAAGGCCACCGCAATGGCTGCCGGCAACAAGATTGCGGTAACCAGCGGCGTCAGCAAGTTCACCACTAAGCCAACGAGTTCCGGCCCCGTCGCCGCGATCGCCTGCCGCGCCGTTGCGGTGTTGTCGGCGCCAAACCAGTCCAACCGGACATCGGGGAGCTGATTCGCAACGTCGTGCTGGGTGTGGTCCAGCACGGCGAAACCCAGATCGAAACCGATTCGCGCAGTGGCGGTGTCGATCATCCATCCAGTCACCGTCGCCGCGGTCAGCCAGCCCAGCCACATCAGCGCCCGCTGCGGCGCATTGGCGAACAGCGCCCCCACCAATGGAACCAGCAGCACGGTGGCGGCTGCCCGTACGAGGACCGAAACCAGCGCGAGCACCGCGTAGCCAAACACCTTGCCGCGGCGACCCTGTGGTACCAGACCTATCCAGGTGCGGATCATCGCGCCGTCTCCCTTGCAGCCGTGACGGCGACCGGGCCATGACGGCCGCTTTCCCACAGCCGTCGATAACGCCCGTCGGAGGCCAGCAACTGCTCGTGGGTGCCGCGTTCCGCGACCCGTCCGTGATCGAGCACGACGATCTGGTCGGCTCCGACGATAGTGTGCAATCGATGGGCGATCACCAGCACGGTGCGCTCCCGGGTCAGCCGGTTGAGCGCTTGCTGCACCAGGTATTCCGATTCCGGATCGGCAAACGCCGTGGCCTCGTCGAGGATCAAGACCGGCGTGTTCGCGAGGATCGCCCGGGCGATCGTCAGTCGTTGTCGTTCCCCGCCGGAGAGCCCGCTGCCGCCACCCAGCACGGTGTCGTAGCCGTCTGGCAGTCGCAGAATTCGATCGTGGATCTGTGCCTCGCGGGCCGCGGCCTGAATTTGCGCCACGGTGGCATCGGGCACCGCCAGCGCGATGTTCTCAGCGACAGTGCCGTGCACAAGCTGAGTTTCCTGCAGGACGAAACCGACCCGAGTGTAGAGACCGTCGGCGGTCAACGACCGAATATCTTGTCCCCCCACGCATATCGAGCCGCTTTGGACATCATGGAATCGGGCCAGCAGCGCGGCCAGCGTCGACTTTCCAGATCCCGACGGGCCAACCAGCGCGGTAACCGTACCCGGCCGCAGCGTCAGCGAAACGTCATGGATCACCGGAACGCCCGGGCGGTAGCCAAAGCTAACGTGGTCGAACACCACCGTCCCCGACACGTCGCCACTAGGCTTTTCGTGCACCTCTTCACGCACGCCGAGTTCGGCCTCATCGAGCGCGATCTGCAGGCGGCGGGCGGCCAACAAGCCGGCGCGGATGCCACCCAGCCCGTAGGCAATCCCGAGCAGTCGGGCACCGAAGGTAGTGCCCAACAACAAGAACGGCAACAAGTTCACCGGGTCCATCCGGTTGCTGACGACCAGCAAGGTGCCAGCCCCGGCGATCAGCCACAAAAACGTCGAGGGACGGGTGGCCAGGTCCATCATCGTCTTCTTGCCCGCGAGCGGGCGCTGCCACTCGACGAGGAATCCGATGTAGGAGTCGAGGCGTCGCCGAAAACTCGATGCGGCGGCTCCGCCGAAGACGCGAATCACCGGTTGACCCTCGAGGTAAGCGCCGGCCTCCGCACTCATCTTCTCGGCCCAACGCTGCGATTGTGGGATGCGCGGGCCCGACTGAATCGTTATCGCCGAGGTCAGAACCAGATAGAACAGCACGGGCACGAACAACACCAACGCCACCCGCCAGTCGACGGCGAACAGATACGCCAGCACTGCCACCGGCGCGACGACTGCGCCGACCGCATCCGGAATAGCATGGGTAACCAGGTAATGCAGCGACAGCGTGTCGTCTTGGATCAGTTGCTTGATCGACCCCGACCCACGGGCGGTGAACCAACCCAGCGGCAACCGCGACAGCTTGCTCAGCAACCGTGAGCGCAAGTCGCTGGCGAACCGCGCGTCGACGACGTGCAGCCATAACGTAAGAGCCGCGCCGACAACGGTGCCCGCCCCCAGCACGGTCACGGCCGCGATTCCGACCGTCCACAATCGGGATGCGCCGGCGCCGGATACCAACAGGCGAGCCAACTCGACCAGTAAGACGAACGGCGCCAGCTGCAACAGCGTAATCACGGCCTGCAGCGCACCGGAGACGATCAGCGGCCAGCGCAATGGCGCGAGCAACCGGCCGGCGGCCTGAGCACGCCAACTGCCGCGAGCCGACATCGTGACAGGCGCGGCGACTGGCGCGGTCTGTGCCGCAACGACTTCCACGTGGCTGGCAGGCTGTGCCGCTGGGTCGGTAAGGCCGACGGCATGCGGTTCGCCGCCGCGGCGCGTGCCCATCGCGCGCCCGGCGCTCCAATAGGCCTGGGCGTGTATCTCGGACTTGGGAAACCCGAATTCGTCGCGCAGCCGTGCTCGAACGTGCTTGAGTGTGGTGGCCTCCGGTGTTGCCCACGCGTACCAGTCCGACCAGTCCCGGTTCTCGATCGCCGCGGCGAGCGATTTGTCATCCCGGCGGCTCACCCAGTGCACCCGTAGCCGAGGATGCTGCGCGATCGGAATCAGGGTGTCATTGTCGTCGTGCTGCTCGAGATACATCTCGATTGGGACATCGTCAGGAACGACACCGACGATCCCGTTCATCCCGGGGATCGACGCCGAGTCGCCAATCAGCAGGTAGCCGGCCGGCTGCTCGTCGGGCACATCGAAGCGCGACGAACCCATCAACGACATGACGGCGATCGTCGTGCCAGGTTCCACAGTCTGCGCCCACAGCGATGCCGGGCCCGCGGCGTCGTGCAGCACCACGTCGACCGCGAACCGGCCGGCGGCGACGTCGGCCTCGGAAATCGTGTAGGCCCGCTGGAACTCAGAATTCGATCCGTCCGGGTCAGGGAACCAAAACCGCAGCCAGGCAGCCGGTTCGGCCTGGGCATCTTCGAACAACGTCGGTGACACCATCTGTATCCGGACGAAATGTGGTGCAATCCGGATAGTTTCGACGACAGTCGCGGTGTGGTCGCGAGCGCCGAAACCTCGAAGCATGGCCCCCTGAAACCCGCGTGCCATCAGTGGTCCGATGTCCCGCGGAAACTGCCGGTATCGTCATCGAAGGGATTGGTGCTCATCATTTCTCCTGGTCGAGGGATTGGCACTGGTGCCCAGCTCGGCACCCAACACCCGATCGGACAGCAGGCCCAAACAGCTGAGGTTGGGGAAGCCGGGACCCTGGTTGAGTCCGGCGAGGTTGGGCAAGAACAACTTCGGTGCGACGTCGACGACGGCGAGGTCGTGTCCGATTGCCTCCTGCACCCGATCCCCGGTCAGCGGACCACTCAACCCCAGCTCGAGCAGGTCAAGCGCGTCCTGGCTGAACAACGTGGTGAACCACAGCGGATCGGCACCTGATCCGTCGATAACCAGGTCGAAGCCGTGCACTGTCTCAAGGTTTTCGCTGCCTCGATTGGTGGACAGCGTCAACCGGATCTGTTCGTCGCGACCCACCGCATGAGCAACCCGTCCGCGCAGATGGCGGATACGGTCGTCGGCCAGCAGGGCGTCCTGCACGTTCGCAGAGAACACCCCGCGGTCGGTACGCGCGATCGCATCCCGCCGCTCGTCCAGCGTCAGCGCCGTCCAGTCGGTGGGGTCGGAGAACAGCGTGTTCTCAAAGAAGCTCTCGCCGCGGGTGAATAGCGTTACCTGTGGCGAGATCACGGTGATAGTCGAAACCCGATGCCGGAAAAGCTCGTTGAGCATCGCCGCGGCGGTCTCGCCGCCACCGATGACGGCCACGCGCTCGGCGCTGATCCGTTCGTGCTGGCCGGCGCGATGCCAGAATTGCGCGATCGAGAGCACCCGCGGATTGCCGGGCAACAGCGAGCGTTCGGCCTGGCCCGGCCCGGTGATCATCAAACCGTCGGCGTGCACGGTGGTTTCGTCGCTGTGCAAGGCCCAGCGGTCGCCGTCGACGGCAAGACGGTCGACGTCGCCGTAGACCACTGTCATGTCGATCCGCTCGGCCACCCAGCGCAGGTACTGGCTCCACCGCCGGTGAGTGGGCGCAGGTCGGCCGCGGTCGATCCATTGGGCGAACTGGCCGGTGCCGATCAGATACGACTGCCAGCTGTAGCGGGTCATCCGCTCGTCGAGTTCGGCGTTGCGACGCGGCACCAACGACGAGCGGTATGGGAAGCCGACGTCTTTTTCCGGGTTCGTGCCCAACCGTTGCGCACCGTCGGTCCAGCCGCCGCTGGCCTGCCAGTTGGCCCCCACTCCGACCCGCTCGACGGCAACCACCTCGGGTGCCTCGACACCCATCTCGCTCAGCACGAACGCTTTGGCGGCCACCGCCACCGCCTTCACCCCGGCGCCAAGCACCGCAAGTGTGGTCATGTCGCCATCTCCTTGAGCGCTTGCGTTCCAAAGCGTCTGCAACGCAGTCATATCCGAGTCACTCAAAATGTCGGGCAACCCTCGCCATTGCGTCACCAGAACCTGGTGATCACTGGTTCCCAGCACCGTGGCCACGATGCTCAGCTCGTAGCGCACCGCAAGCTCGGGTTCGGGTACCGGCGACACACCGGACAGCAGGCCACGGTCGAGCCACAGACCGCTGGTGCCGCCGATATCAGCACGGCCCAGGTAGTTCAGCAGCAGCTGCGGTTCGGGCAAGTCGGCCAGTTGCCCCCCGGTGTCGGGCCGCAGATGCCGAAGGAGCCCATAGTCGATGCCGTCCCCGGGGATTGCCGACAATCGCTGTCCCACTTGCCGGGGGTCTTCGGTGTCCACCCGCAACGGGTAGATCGCGCTGAACAGACCCACTGTCTCGGTGGTGTCGATGAGTTCCGCTTCGACTGCGAGATTGCCGTCGAACAGCGCATCGGCACGTCCATGGGTTTCCAATGCCAGCAATGGTGACGGGGTCGGCTGACCACGGCCCCGCCGCCACTGTGTGACCATCCGCGCCGCCGCGGCGATCAGCACCTGGAAGATCGGCACACCGCACTCCAGCAACCGGCCGGTGGTGTCCAGATCAAGCATTGTCGTTCGGACCAGCAGATCGCCGGCACGGTCGCTGCCCGGGTTTAGTCGTCGTGCCCCCAGATCAGGATCGTCGCCAGCGAGCTGTGATGCCCAGAACGGAGCGCTGTCAAGGGATTCCGCTCGGCTGGTCAGCGCCTGGATCCAATGTCGGTAGCTGGTGTACTCGCGAATCGGGGCGGGCAACTTTCCGGCAATGAGCGCATGTAGGGCCGCGTCCAGTTCGCCGAGAACCACCTGCCACGACACCGGATCCATCGCCAACACGTGAGCGGCCAGCACCAGTACGCTTTGGCCGTGCGGTGGGCGCAACCACATCGCCGCCAGCAGCCGTCCGCGTTCCGGGTCGAGGCTGTCTATCGCCCGCCCGGTCGACGCCCCGAGGACCCCCTGCAGATCGTCGGACACCGAAACCTCGGTGAGGAAGTCGCCCTGCCGGTGCGGCACCAGGGTCATGGTGGCGCGGTCCAACTTGGTGCGCAGGACCTCGTGGCCGTCGACGATGGTCGCCAACGCTGTCCGTAGATCCTCTCCCGTCACCCCTTCCGGCAGCCGGATCGCTTCGGCCTGCGCGAGCCTGCGGGGCTTGCCGTACTCGTAGAGCCAATGCGCGTTAGGCAGCAGGGGTATCGGGTCGCTCTCGGCGTGCACGTCGGGAACGGACGCGGCGGCGTCAAAGTCGACCGAGGCCGCGAGTTCCCGGATACTGCCGCATTCCAGTACCAGCCGGGCGCGCAACGCGATACCGCGCCGGCGAGCGGCCTGCACCACCGAAAGCGCCGCTATGCTGTCCAGCCCCAGCTCGAGCAGGTCCGCATTGACGTCGACGCGCGAAATCTTGAGCGTCTGCGCGAGTAACTCGGCAAACGCCAATTCGGTGGGCGTCGCGGCTTCGCACTCGCCCGGCTCCCCGCCAACCGGATCGGCTGCTAAATCCGCAGCGGTCAGTGCGTTTTCATCCAGCTTGCCATTGGGGGTCAAAGGTATTTCGTCGAGGACGACGATGCGCTGCGGGATCATGTACCGCGGCAAACGGGAACTCAGCATGCGGCGCAGCTCAGCTGTTGACAGCTGCACGCTCGCGGGATCAGTTGCCGCGACATAGGCAGTCAGCCGCGCAACTCCATGCCGCTCGTGCACGAACACACCCGCACGCCGGATGCCCGGATGGGACTCGAGGACGGCGGCGATCTCACCGAGTTCGACTCGGTGGCCGCGGATCTTCACCTGAGCATCCGCGCGTCCCATGTACTGGAGCGAGCCGTCGGGCTGGCGCCGCACCAGGTCACCGGTGCGGTACATCCGCTCACCGTCGACGAACGGGTCGGCGACGAAGCGGCGGCCGGTCTCCGCAGGGCGGCCCAGATAGCCGCGGGTCAGTTGGCTCCCGGCCAGATACAGCTCGCCGGTCGCTCCGCACGGCACCGGGCGCAATCCGGAGTCGAGCACGTAGCCGCGGGTATGTCGGGTCGGCCGCCCAATCGAGGGTTCGTCGTGTTCGGCGATGGCCGCCACCACCGCCTCGACCGTGGCTTCGGTCGGGCCGTAGCAGTTGAATGCCGACATCGACGTGCGGGTGCACTCGTCGCGGATGAGCGCCCACGCCGCGCTACCGACCGATTCGCCGCCCAACGCCAGCACTGCCAGCGGTACTTCGGACAGCAGGCCAAATGCCTTGAGCTGAGCAAACATCGACGGGGTGGTGTCGATCATGTCGACACGCTGCTCAGCGATGATCCGAACAAGCGCTTCGGCGTCGGTCTGAGTCTGCTCGTCGACGACGTGCACGGCATGACCATCCAGCAGCGCAACCAGCGGCTGCCAGGCGGCATCGAATGCGAAGGACCATCCGTGCGCGATCCGCAGCGGCCGGCCCAGCCTCGCGGCGGCAGGGCGCAGCACGCTGTCCAGATGGTCGTCGGCGTAGGCACCCACCGCAGCGTGAGTTCCGATGACGCCCTTGGGTTCTCCCGTCGTCCCGGATGTGAAGACGACGTAGGCTGCCTGCTCGGGCGCCACGTCGACCGGGCGATACTCACCGATCTGGCCTTCGGCCGCGTCGACAAGCTGGGGAAGCAGCCGCTCGTCGACGATGATCGTCGTGCCGCTCTGGCGCAGGATCGAGTCCACCCGTTCCGGGGGCATTCCGGGTTCCAGAGGTACGCACATGGCGCCGGCCTTGAGGATAGCTAGCATCGCGATGACGTACTGCGGGACTGCGTAAAAGCTTGATGGCGACCGGGGTTTCGGCACCGGATCCTCCATTTGCCAGCATATCGGCAAGCTCGCTTGCCAGTCGGTCAGCCGCGGTGTCCAGCTCGCGGTAGCTCAGTGCGCCTCCAGCCCAGCTGACCGCGAGCTGGTCGGGCATCCTCTGTGCGACCGCGGCGAACCGCGCGTGAATGCTGAGCCCCGGCGGTGGTGTCGCCGCGTCGTCGGCGCGCAGTGGCGCCGCTTCGTGGTCGAGCAGGACGCTGACCTCACGCAGCGGGCGCTCCCACATCTGCAACAGCCGCTCGGCGGTGGCCAGCAGCCTGCGGCCCAGTGTCTCAGCGGTCGTGGCACCCAGCACGCCGTCGATCACTTCCACCTGCAGGACCATTTCACGCTCGGCTATGTGGGCTGCGAGCACGACAGGGAAATGTGTCAGGCTCTCCAGTGCGGCAGGTCGGAAGGTCAGTCCGGCACTGATTAATTCGGCGCCGGCGGCCAATCCGTTCAACGGGAAGTTCTCGTAAACCAGCAAGGTGTCGAACATTTCGCCGACACCGCCCAGCGCCCGCAGTTGGGCATGTCCAAGATAGCTGTGCTCCCGCAGCATCGCGGCGTCACGCTGCACGGCACGGCATTGCTCACCGACGCCGACGGCGCCGTCCAGCCGCACCCGTAACGGCACGGTGTTGATGAAGAGGCCGATCATGGTTTCGACGCCCGCCAGCTCGGCCGGCCTGCCCGAGACGGTTACCCCGAAAACCACATCGTCGCGATCCGTCAGCCGCGACAGCACCAGCGCCCAGGCCATCTGTAGCAACGTGTTGACAGTGACACCGCGCGACCGGGCACCGTCGACCAGCCATGCGGTGGCCTGAGCACCGATGCGCAGTTCGGTGCGGCGCGGGAGCTCGGTGGACCCCGTCCGTGCACCGCCCAGGGCCGCCGACAGCAACATCGGCCCAGGCAGGTCCGCCAGATGCTGGCGCCAGACCTGATGGCTGACAGCCTGATCGCGGCTCGCCAGCCAGCCGATGTAATCGCGGTATGGCCGCGGGGCCACGGGTAGCGCAGCGAGATCTCCGCGGGCCCGGTACAAGATCATCATCTCGTTGACGAACACCGGCAACGACCACCCGTCGATCACGATGTGGTGGGCGGTAATCACCAACCGCCACTGTCCGCCGGGTAATTCGATGAGCAGGAAGCGAATCGCGGGTGTGTGTTCGAGGTCGAACGGTCGTCGACGCTCCGCGGCCTCTAGGGACTCGACGTCCCCGGGTGCGGCGCTGATGTGTCTCCACGGCAGGTCGACCCGCGACGGCACGATCTGTACCGGCCGCGGAATCCCCTGGCTGAAGAAGCTGGCCCGCAGGTTCGGGTGCCGCGCCAACATCTTCGCCGCACAGTCGCGGAGCAGGTCGGCGTCCAGCGCACCGGCGATGTCTGCGGCCATCCCGATGACGTACGGATCATCAGCAGGTTCATCATTAGCGGAATCGGCGAGCTCCGAAAGCATCGTCAGCGAATACAAGCCCTCTTGGAGTGGGCTGAGCGCCATCACGTCCTCGATGTCCGGCGCCATACCTGCGGCAGCGCCGGTTTCGGTGGCTGTCATCTCGCACCGTCGCGTGAGGTCGACCAAAGCCGCGTTACCGCAGCCAAATCGGCCGCTGACAATCCGGAGGTGCTCATCGGCTCGAAGCTGGCGTCGGGAGGCTCGGCGACCCTGGTCGATCAGCGAAGCATCCTCGCCGAGTGAATCCAAAGCAGCGGCCAGTCTGCTGCACGGTCGGGTGCTCAAACACCATCCGCGGGTTGACCGCCAGACCGGCCGCTCGTGCCCGCGCGGCCAGCTGCACCGACAGAATGCTGTCACCGCCCAGGGTGAAGAAGTCGTCGAAGCGGCCGACGTCGGAGGTCGCCAGCAGGTCGGCGAAAACTCCTGCCAGCGTGCGTTCGGTGTCGGTGCGCGGAGGTTCCGTCTGCCCGCTGGTGCTGACCGCCGGTCGCGGTAGCCCGGGCCGGTTCAGTTTTCCCGATTCGGTTTTAGGCAGTGCGTCGAGCACGGTCAGCGATGACGGCATCATGTAGCCGGGTAGCGTGGCGGCCGCCGCGGCCCGCACCGACCCCGCGAATGCTGCCTTCTGCGCCTCATCGGTGATCGGCCGTTGCGGCACAACATATCCGGCCAACGTGGTGCTGCCCTGCACCTCCCAGGTGCGAGCTGCCGCGACACTGACACCGTCGGCCGCCGCCAGCGTAGCCTCGACTTCGGCCAACTCGACTCGGAAGCCGCGAACCTTGACCTGGTGATCGGCACGCCCGACGAATTCGAGTTGGCCGTCCTCGGTCCAGCGGGCCAGGTCGCCGCTGCGATATAGCCGCGCACCCGGCGTGCTGGCGTAAGGATGGGGCACGAATCGAGTGGCGGTCAGACCAGGCCGCTTCCAATAACCCCGGGCCAGCTGGTCGCCGGCGTAGTACAACTCGCCCACCACGCCGACGGGTACCGGCCGCAGGCCATCATCGAGCAGATACGCCTCGGATCCGGCGACCGGCTTACCAACCAGCGGCGTCGGTAAGCTCAGCCGCCCTCGTGCCACCGCGCCGGAGGTCTCGGTGGAGCCGATGTTGTTCAGCAGCTCGACATCACCTGCAGCGCCGTCGGCGCACACCGTCACCAGCCGCTGTAATAGCGAGGTGCTCACCGGTTCTCCACCGCAGACCAGCCGGGACAGTGCACGCACCGCGGCTGGCCTGCTGTCCACCAGTGCGGAAACCAAACTGGGTACCGCGGTCACCTGCGCGACCGAATGGCGTTGCATCAGTGCCCCCAACGCTTCGGGATCGCGGTGTTCGGCGTCGTCGGCCAGAATCATGGTGGCCCCCGCGGCCAGGCCGGCGAGCATCTCCATCGCGCCCTCGAGGAACGTGATCGAGGCCTGTGCCAACCGAATGTCATTGGCCCGCGGGGGGTAATGCCGCAGCTGCCAATCCAGCCGCGCCGCCATTGACCGATGGGTGCCCACCGCTCCCTTGGGCTTCCCCGTCGATCCAGAGGTGAAAACCAGGAACATCGGGTCATCGGGATGCGGCCGCGGCAACGTCTGAGGCTGCGGGTCGAGAACGTCCGGGTTTCCCACCGCGGCGCGGACCTCGGGATCATCGAGTGAAAGGAGCTTGACCCCCGTTGTTTCCGGCATGGTGTCAACGGCTTCGGCGGTAGCCACCACGACAGGCGGCTTGACGTCGTCGAGCATGAATTGCTTACGCGCCATCGGGTAACCGGGATCGATCGGGAAGTATGCAGCCCCCACCTTCATGATGGCCATCAGCGCAACAACCAGGTCGATGCTGCGCCGCGTCGACAGCCCGACCATCGAACCCGGTCCCACCCGGTGACGTGCGAGCAGTGTCGCCAAGTTGTCCGAACGGCAATGCAGCGCAGGATAATCGATCTGGTCTTGGCCACAACGAACCGCAATCCGGTCGAATCCCCATTGCCGACTGGGCTCCAGCAACTCCGGAATGGTGCGTGGTCGATCCGGTGCGCGGCTGATCGCCACGACTCCAGGTGTCCAGAATCCGGTGGTGCTCTTCGGCATCAATCAACGCAACGTCGCGCAAGGTCTGATCGAGATTGTCGGCGAATGCATTGACCACCTGAGTCAGCCAGCCGGCCAACCGCTCGATGGTCGATCGCGGTACAGCTCGGTGCGGAAGATAATGTTGCCGTTATAGCCGGCATCCCCGATCTGGCCGAAGAAGTTGACGCTCAGATCGGCGTGCGCCATGTCGAAGGGTGGTTCCAGGGTGGTGCACACGGTGTCCTGGCCGCCCGGCCCAACCGGATCGACTACCCGGGTGGCGGGCAGGTGATCGCGGACGTGCACGACAACCTGGAACAGCGGGTTGCGCGACAGCGAACGCACCGGGTTGACGCTGTCGACGACTCGGTCGAAGGGCAGATCTTGGTGTGTGTAGGCGGCCAACGCCATTTCCCGTGCCCGGCTGCACACCTCACGCAGCGTCGGATTGCCGTGCAAGTCGTTGCGCAGTACCAGGATGTTCACGAAAAAGCCGACCAGCTGGTCTAATTCGGCTTCGGTGCGACCCGCGACCGGGGTACCCAGCGGGATGTCCACTCCCCCGCCGGCCTTGTGCAGCGCTACGGCGACGGCGGCTTGCAGCAGCATGAACTCGGTCACACCTAGCTCGCGGCACCGTTCGGCGAGCGTGGCGCGGGTAGCGGATCCGATATCGAACTCGACGGATTCGCCATCTCCGCGGGGCACCGGCGGCCGGGGAAAGTCGGGCCGCAACCCGGTGTCCTCCGGCAGCCCTTCCAGCTGCCGAATCCAATACTCTCGCTGCGCACCGGCGACCGATGACTCCGCACCGGATGCGTCCGAAAGGAATGCGCCCTGCCACGCCGCGTAGTCGGCGTACTGCACCGGAAGCGGTGCCCAGGACGGGCCCTTGTCGGCGCGACGCGCACGGTAAGCGGTCATCAAGTCTGCGAACAATACCCCGGCCGACCAATGGTCGGCTGCAATGTGATGCACCACCAACGACAACACCTGCTCTTGGACCTGCTGTTGGCCCGCATTTGCGATGCGCAGCAGCGCGACTCGAATCGGCGGCTCGCGGTCCAACTCGAAGCAATGCCGACGCTCGAGGGCGAGTGCAGAGTGCAGCCAGGCCTGATCCGGGCCGGTGGCGCGGCGCACCGGGATCTCGTCGCCGGGGGCAACCACCTGATAAGGAACACCGTCGACTTCGAGGTAGCTGGTGCGCAGGATTTCGTGGCGGGCGACGACGTCGGCGACCGCGGCGATCAGCGCCTCGACGTCCCATGGTCCGGTTAGCCTCGCAGCGAACGGAATGTTGTTGACCGGACTGGGTCCGTCGACCTTGTAGGCGAACCAGGTGCGCAGTTGCGAAGCCGACAGCGGCTGGGGGTACCTCCCGCCTGCGGGGGACGGCTCGTCGTGGGCGGTCGCGATCAGCTTGGGCCGCGATTGCACGGACTGGCCACAGCGCAGCTGGTCGACCCGCTCCGCGAGTCGGCCGACCGTTGCCGATTCGAAAACATCCCGGATGCCAACTTCGACACCACATTCCGACCGGATTGCAGTGACGAGCTTGGTGGCCAGCAGCGAGTGCCCGCCCAGGTCGAAGAACGAGTCGTCGACACCCACCCGAGCATGGCCGAGCAGCTCGGAAAACAGCCCGGCGATCCGGCGTTCGGTCAACGTGGCCGGGTCGCGGTATTCTGCGCTCGCCACGATCTGTGGCTGGGGCAGGGAATCCCGATCAATCTTGCCGTGCGCGGTGATCGGGATTTCGTCGAGCACCACGTAGGCTGCCGGAACCATGTAGTCGGGCAGCGCCGCTGCCACTCGGGCACGGATCCGCTCAAGGTCGACAGTTTCGCAGCCGGCGCCATCGGCCGGGGTCAGGTAGCCCACCAGACTCTTACCCACATGCGGTAGATCGGCGGCTACCACGACGGCTTGCCCCACGCTGGGGTCTACCGAGATGGCGGCCGCGATCTCGCCCAACTCGATGCGGAAGCCGCGGATCTTTACCTGCTCGTCGGCGCGGCCGACGAACTCGATATCGCCGT
The DNA here is from genome assembly GCA_963744835.1 of uncultured Actinomycetota bacterium. Lineage (GTDB taxonomy): Bacteria > Actinomycetota > Actinomycetes > Mycobacteriales > Mycobacteriaceae > Mycobacterium. The sequence goes on along the minus strand of CAVUVB010000002.1, from coordinate 394,440 downwards.
CAGCGTTGCGGCGCGCCAAATCACCCGACCGGTACAACCGCCCACCCGGGGTGAACGGATCGGCGACGAAGCGTTCGGCGCTCAGACCCGGCCGGCGATGATAGCCCTGCGCGACATGTGTTCCACCGATGTAGATTTCGCCGATCACCCCTGCTGGTACCGGCTGCAGCGCGTCGTCGAGAAGATGGACCTGGGTGTTGATCTTGGGTCGGCCGATCGGCACCGTCCGGGCACCCTGTGCGCCTTCCACCGGATAGCTGGTGGCATTGACCACGGTTTCGGTCGGGCCGTAGAAATTGTAAAGCAGCGCATCGAAGGTGGCGTGGAACTTGTCGGCGATCTCGCCCGGTAGCGGCTCGCCGCCGATGGGCACTCGGCGTAGCGTGCGCCACTGGTTGACACCGGGCAGCGACAGGAACAGCCCCAGCAGTGACGGAACGAAATGCATCGAGGTGATGCCTTCGCGCTGCAACAGCTCGGTCAGGTATCCGATGTCACGCAGCCCGTCTGGCCGCGGAATCACCAGCCGTGCCCCACAAATCAGTGTCCCGAAGATCTCGCCGATGGAGACGTCGAAGCTGGATGACGCCACTTGCAGCAGCCGGTCGGTTTCGTCGACCCGATATTCGTCGCCGAACCAGACGAAGTATTCGGCAATCGGCGCGTGCGGGACCGGAACGCCCTTGGGCAACCCGGTCGAACCCGAGGTGTAGATCAGGTAGGCGGTGTTGTTCGGGTGTAATGGGCGGATCAGGTCATCGACGGTCGGGTCGGCGGCCGAATACTCCGCCAAACCGGTAACCGGCTCGCGGAGAACCAAATCGGCTGCTGCGTCTGCAAGGATGAACGCTAGTCGGTCATCCGGGTAGGTCGGGTCGATCGGCAGATAGACTGCGCCGGCTTTGAGAATGCCCAGCGCCGTGGTGACCAGTTCGGGTGACTTGTCAAGCAGCACCGCGACTCGGTCCTCGGTGCCGATGCCCTGCTCGATCAGCCAGTGCGCCACCCGGTTTGCTTCTTCATTGATCTCACGATAGCTGTAATGGCGGCCTTCGTAGACCACCGCGACCGCACTCGGTGATTGGGCCACCCGCTGACTGACCAATCCAGGCAGGGTGGCGAGTGGAGTTGTGAAGTCTTCGCCGGACGACACAGCGCGCAGCCACTCGGCGTCTGCCTCGCTCATCAGTCCGCAAGCCGACAGGATGGTATCGGGGTGGGACAGCGCGTTGTCCAACAGGACGGCGTAGTGCCGCAGCAGCTGGTCCACCAGCGCGCGATCCAGAACCTCGACCAGGTACTCGGCTTCGATCACCGCTCCCGCGCCGGCTAGTTCGATCATCAGGCTCAGTGGCAGCTGGCTGAAGTGACCGCGCAGCTCGGCACGCTCGCATCGCACGCCGGGCGGGCAGAAGCCGCCGCCGTCGGGCTCGCGTAATCCAAAGCTGATCCTGGTCATTCGCTCGGCGCCGTGCCTGCGATCCGGATTGGAGGCGCGGACCAGCCATTCCAGGTCGACGCGGGAGTGGGCGAAGGCGCCGACGGCGCTGTCGCGGGTCTGCAGCAAAAGTTCCCGGAAGGTCTGCCGCGGTTGCGGCTGCATCCGCAGCACCAAGGTGTTGCCGTAGTAGCCGATGGCATCCTCGGCGCCGGCGTCGCGGTTCAGCACCGGGGTTGCGACCAGGAAGTCGCTTGCGTGGGTGTAGCGGTACACCAGGACGGCGAATGCGGCCATCAACACCATGTACGGGGTGGCGCCGGTCTCCCTGGCGAGGGCGGCGGCACGCTCAACGGTGTCCGCCGGCAACCGCGCCACGGCGCGCTGGGCGCGCCAGGTGCTCGGCACCGCCGAGCCGTTAGGCCCCGGAAGCTCAAGCGGCTCGGGCAGATCCGTGATCAGCGAGCGCCAATAGGCCAGGTCGTCATCAAGGCTGCTAACGGAGTTGGCCGCTAGGGGGATGGATGCCGGCGCGGCGGTGCCGTCTGGATCGCTGTAGGCCCGGGTCAGGTCGTTGAAGAACGGCGCCCACGACCCATCGTCCCAGGCGATGTGGTGTGCGGTGAGCAATAGCATCAGCTCGTCGGCGCCCACCCGCACCGCCGTGATCCGCAGCGGTGAATCCTTCGTCAAGTCGAAGGGCCGCCGAAACTCACGCTGTGCGAGCACTTCCAGTCGTAGCCGGCGCGCCTGTTCGCCAAGCCCGGACAGGTCGTGCTCGGCCCAGCCGGGCCGCAGATGTTCACTCGTCACCGGCTGCGGGTCACCGTCACCGTCGGTCTGGTAGACCGTACGCAATACCGGATGTCGCAAGGCGACGGCTCCCACGGCGTGGCGCAATCGTGCGACATCAACGCTGCCGGTCAGCCGATACGACACGCAGATGTTGAGCAGTGCGCTGTCGGGGTCGACCGACTGGACGAACCACATTCGCCGTTGCCCATCGGACATTGCCGGAGCCGCCCCATTCGCGGCCGTGTCCACAGCGCCGTCCGGCCGGATCAGGCCACGCTCGGCGATCTTGCGGCGCAACAACTCCAGGCGTTGTTCATCGAGTCGGCTCGCGGAGCCGGTGATCTCAGTCACGCGTGGATTCCAACCTTTCTCGCCGCCGGTTCTTCTGTCCGACTGTTCGAGCCGGAGCGCACCGCTTCAATTAGTTCGTTGACGGTGATTCCGCCGAGCATCTGCGCCACCGGAGCCGAACAGCCCACCGCCCGGCGCAGCCGCTTGCGCAGATCGAGCGCCAGCAGGGAATCCAAACCGAGGTCAATCAGCGACGCACGCGGGTCAATCAACATCGGATCACCTAAGTGCAACGTCGCGGCCAGCTCGGCGCAGACCACGTCGACAAGTGGTTTGGTTCCGGAGTCGCCGCCGTCGGTAAATGTTTCGGCGTCTATCGGGGTATCGAAAGGCAGCGGAATTGCCTGGCTTTCGAAGAAGACCCGGAGCCGGTCGACGTCCGCTGCGAAAATCAGCGGATCGTCGGTATAGCTGCCCAGACTGGCGTCCAAAGCCAAGTCGGGTTCCATCGCGATCAGACCGGAGCGCTCGGTGCGGGCGAGCTCGCCGGCCTCGACGACACCGGCGCCCCGCCACAATCCCCATCGCAGCGCCGTGCAGTCCAGCCCCTTGGCACGCAGTTGGGCGGCCAACACGTCGAGCATCCGGTTGGACGCCGCGTATGCGGCATGACCGTGACCACCCCACACCCCGAACACCGACGAGCAGGCCAAGATTCGGCATTTAGGCTGTAGCGGCCAGACCTCGGTCATCAGCGCCAATCCTGCGACTTTCGCCGCGCACACTGCCGCCACATCCGCGCCGTTGAGTTCGGCACGTCGACGAGTGGTGGCGATGCCCGCGGTGTGAATGAGCAGTGATGCGCCGGAGCCACCGTAGCGGGCGGCGACGGCTGACAACGCGTCCCGGTCAGTGATGTCGCACAGCGGGGCGTGCACCTCGGTGCCGTGTCGCGCGGTCAGCTCAGCCAGCATCGCGGGATCCGGGCCGTTGCGGCTCAACAGGATAACCGTTGGTGCACCGTTCTCGATGCAGTGCTGCGCATACCGCAGGCCGATGGCTCCACTGCCGCCGGTGATCACCACGTTCTCCAACGCGGCGGCGTCCAGCGGCCGGTTGGCTGCGGCATCACTGCGGAATGTCCGGACATAAGATCGTGAGCCACCAACACCATTGGTACGAAGCGCCATGACGCTGGCGTCGCCGCGCAGTGCGTCGACAAAAGCGGAGGCAGTTCGGGCATCGACATCTCGTGACGGTAAGTCCAGGTTTCCAAATGTCTGGTCGCCGAATTCGAAGCCAACGCTGCGGTGCATCGCGGCCAGCGCCGCCTGGGCGGGCATGACGTCCGGGTCGTCCGGATGAACCCGTTCGCCCCCGGCGGTAACCAACCAGACCGTTCGGCAGTGTGGACCGATGATCGCGGCGTAGTCGGGCAGGCCCACGTCGGGGCGGTCGGCAATCTGTTCGACGGCGGCCGTCACGTCGAGCTGCTCGAGCGCGGGTGCGATCACCGCCACGATGTCCGCCTCGTTCGGGGATACCGCCTCGCAGCCCCCATGTGCCCCAACGGCTTCGGTCAGTCGCTGCGCCAGTACCCCTGTGGCATTGCCGATGATCGCGATGCCGCACTGCGACCCGTTCGCCGCGGTCGCCGACAGCGCTGGCTGCCAATCCTCGACGGCGATCGTCAGCGCACTCTTCGGGTCAGGCGCGGTGGTCGCCCGGGGTTCCGGCGCAGCCCACAAGTGCACCGCCCGCATCGGTGCATTCGGAAATCCGCGCAGCGGGGGTTGGGTACCCCCGGGGATCGCATCTGCCCATTGGTAGCCGGGATCCGCGGTGGCGACGGTGGCGATATTCGTCGACAGCAGATCGGTGATGGGCCCGTCGCGATGCCCAGAGCCGACGATCACAGCCGACTCGTCGTCGACCAGTTCGACGAGCGGATACAACAACGACGGATGCGCGGACAGCTCGACGAATGTGTCGGCCCCGCAGTCTTGGGCGGCCGCTACCGCCCGATCAAAACGCACCGTGCTACAGAGGCTTTCATACCAGTGGTCAAAGAAGTCCGTGTCGCTGTTCACCTCGGCACCAAAGGCCGAGCCGACGAATCTCACCGGTCCGTCCTGGAATACCGACCTGGGTAGCAGGGTGGTCAAGTGGCTGCGTAACGGCCTCAAAACGCTGGTGTGGCCCGGGTAGTCGACGGACAGTTGATGGGTGAACATGCCACGTTGTTGTGCCAGCTGCACGGCGGCGAGCACTGCCCGACGGTCACCGGACACCACCGTGGACGACGGTCCGTTGACCGCCGAAACTTCCAGCCAGCCTGCCGTTTCGCCGATCACGGCCTGGGCCGCATCGACACCTGAACCGAGCACGGCCATGGCGTAGTCACCCGCCAACCGGTCGACGACCGTGGCGCGCGCCCCGACCAGGGCGACCGCATCAGGCAGCGTGATCTTTCCGGCCACATACGCCGCCGCGACCTCGCCGAGACTATGCCCAATAGTGATGTCGGGAAGAACACCGCAAAGCCGCCACTGCTGGGCCAGAGCCACCGCGTGAATGAACTGTGCTCCCTGAATCTGGGTCTGCGACCAGTCCTGCGTCACCTCCCCCAACAGGTAGGGCAGCGGCGCGGGCAGCCCGGCGGAGGCGAACGCCTGGGCGCATCGGTCAGCCTCCGCCCGGTATGCCGGCAACCGGTGGTAGGCGTCGGCTCCCATCGATTCCCACTGGTTGCCCTGGCCGGGAAACACGAACGCGACATGCAGGCCACTGCTTTTCGAGGACCGGACTATCAGCGGGTGTTCTTCGTCGTGGGCCAGCGCGGACAGGCCGGCGACGAGTTCGGTGCGGTCCGCGGCCCGTACCAGCGCACGGTGCCGCCGCACCCGCCGTAGCCGCAGCAGGGTGGAGGCGACCGCCACAGTGGGATCGGTCGGATCGTTGCGCTCTCCGGTCCGGTCCAAGTACTCCAGAATCGCCTGGGCATCCTGACCGATCAGCTTTTCGTCATGCGCCGAGAGCAAGACCGGCACGCGGCCGTCCGACAACGGATGCGCGAACATCAGGCGACCTCGGGAAGGGAGACGATCACGTGCGCATTCGTTCCGGCGACGCCGAATGCCGACGTGGCCGCGATCCGTTGTCCGCCGACCGCAGGCCACGGTGTCAAGGTCTTCGCAAGGCGCAAACCCTGGCTTTCCCAGTCGATCTCATGACTTGCTTCCGCCGCGTGCAAGGTAGGGGGTATGGCGGTGTGCTCGGCGGCGACCAGGATCTTGGCTAGACCCAGTGCTCCGCCGGCGGCCAGAGCATGGCCCACGTTGGATTTCACCGAACCCAGCAGCGCGCCGCGCCCCGGTGCGGTGGCACCGTAGGTTTGCGCCAGCGAGCGCAGCTCGGTGCGATCGCCGAGCTTGGTTCCGGTGCCGTGCCCCTCGACCATGCCAACCTCGTCGGGCTCGATCCCGGCCTGGGTGATGGCACGGCGGAACAGCCGGACCTGCGCGTCACCGCTGGGTGCGCTGAGGCCGGCGCTGCGGCCGTCCTGGTTGACCGCGGTCGCGCGCACCTCTGCCACAATCTGCCGGCCCGCGCGGATGGCCGACGATTTACGTTGCAGCACAAACAGTGCCGCACCCTCGGCCCAGACAGTCCCGCTGGCCTGCGCACTGTAGGAGCGGCAGTGGCCGTCATCGGAGAGGGCGTGTTGTTTGGAGAATTCGACGAAGAACCCTGGCGAGCCCAGCACGTTGACTCCGCCGGCCAACGCCAGGTCGCAGTCGCCGCTCTGTAGTGCGCGCACGGCGACGTGGAACGCGGCCAGCGCGGACGCGCACGACGAGTCGATGGTCAGCGCTGGGCCGGCCAACCCCAGCGTGTAGGCGATCCGGCCGGATATCACGCTGAGCGCGGTACCGGCGAGCAGATGGCCGCTGTGCGGGGAGAAATTGGCCATCTGGGGTCCGTACCCGGTGGCGGAGGCACCGATGTAGCAACCCACGTCGTGCCCGGCCAGGTCGTCGGGATTGATCCCGCTGTTCTCCAGAGCACGCCAGGACACCCGAAGCGCGACACGCTGTTGCGGATCCATCGCGACAGCCTCTCGTGGCGAGATACCGAAGAATTCCGGATCGAATGTCGTCGCACCAGAGAGAAATCCACCACAGTCGTTGATCTCTTTGAAGCCGCTGCGTCGCGAACCTGCGAACAGCTCGCGAATCTGCCAACCGCGGTCGGTCGGAAACGGACTCAACGCCTCCCGGCCCTGGGACAACAGCTCCCAGTACCCGGCAGCGGTGTCGATGCCGCCGGGCGCTTCGAGGGCCATGCCGACGATCACCACCGGCTCGGCGGCACCGAACGTGTCGTCAGGCATCGGCATTCACCCGCGCGGCGACGTCGTCGATGTGTTCGTTGAGATAGAAATGCCCGCCGTCGTACAACGACAATTCGAAGGCGCCGGCGGTGTGGTTTTCCCACAGCCGCAATGCCTCGGCATCCACGCGGTGATCCTCGCGTGCGCCGAGTACGTGGATGTCAGCACGAATGCGGACACCGGGAGCACAGTCATAGCGGTTGATCGCTTGGTAATCCGCCCGCATTGCAGTGGTGAGCAGTTCGGCGAACTCCTCGTCGGCAAGTAGCGCTGGATCGGTGCCACCCAAATCGGCGATGTCGGCCAGCATTCCGTCGTCGCTGGTTGGGAGAACCGGCATGCCGGAGACGGTGCAGGGCGCCGGACCAGCGGACACCCACAGCCGCTGCACCGCCGCGTCGTGAAATTGTGCGATCCGCGCGAACTCGAAAGCCACCACAGCTCCCATGCTGTGGCCGAAAAGCCGCAGCGGAGCCACCCGGCGCCACGGTCCGGCCTCGAACAAGCCGAGAGCAAGATGGTAAACAGTATCCGGCGCAGGGTCGCTCAGCCGGTCTGCGCGCTGCGGATATTGCACGATGTAGGTGTCCCCGCCTGAGGCCAGAGCGGTCGCCAACCCGCGGTAACTTGCGGCGGCTGCCCCGGCGTGCGGGAACACCACCGTTGCGCCCGAGCGCCGCGGGCCGTCTCGCTGGGGCACCAGCTTGATCCAGGGCGCGAAGGTCGTCGGCACCGCTATCAGGTCATTGAAAGTCATTGCACTACTTCAGGTTTTGCGATCGCTGACACTACGTCGTGAGCCTCCATGTGGATAACCTCCAGACATAGTTCGGCAATCTGTTCGAGTCGCCCCCTGTCATGTTCACGACGGCCAAGCAAGCCGGCAAGTGCCGAAACCGTTCGGGTGGCGAAGATGTCGGCAACGATCGCGTCCGGGGTGTCCAGCCACGCCCGAATGCGCGCGACGACCTGAGTCGCCAGCACCGAATCCCCGCCGAGGGCGAAGAAATCATCGTCGGCACCGACGGTGTCGACGCCGAGCACATCGCCCACGATCGCGGCGAGTGCTGCCTCCACCGGTGTCGACGGGATTCGGTGGTCGGGCTCGGCGAAAGCGGTGGTTGCGGCGGCCAACTGCGCGGCGACCGCGCGTCTGTCGATCTTGCCTCCGAGCGTGAACGGGATCTGGTCGACCAGTGACACGTGACGCGGGATCATGTGCACAGGAAGATATTTGGTCACGGCTTCTCGCATGCCCGCTGCGGTCAGTTCGGCGTCATCAGCTCGGACGGCAGCAGCCAGCACGTCGGCGCCGCCGGACGTCGGCACCAGGGCGGCGACTGCTGTTATGACACCGGGTACCTGCCGGAGCGCGGCCTCGACCTCGCCGAGCTCGACGCGATAGCCGCTGACTTTAATGCGGTCGTCGGCGCGTCCGACGAATTCCAGCGTGCCGTCAGGCAAATATCTCACCAGATCGCCGGTGCGGTACCACATCCTGCCGTCGTGCACGACGAAGCGTTCGGCGGTGAGGTCGGGTCGTCCGCGATAGCCCCGCGCGAGGCCGCGTCCTGACACCCACAGCTCGCCGACAACCCAATCGGGGCAGTCGCCGCCCCTGTCGTTGACCACTCGGCAGGCATTGTTGGGCAGCGGAGTGCCATAGGGCAGCGCAGTCCAGTCCGCCGGCAGGTCGGTGAGCTCGCCGATCTCGAAAATGGTGTTGTGCACCGCGGTTTCCGTCGCACCACCCAGCCCGGCGAAGCGCAGGTTAGGTGCATCCGCTCGCAGGCGGCGAGCCACCTCGGGCCGCACCCAATCGCCACCGGTGGGAACGACCCGAACCGACGACAGTCTTCCCGCTGAGTTTTTCGTGACCTCAACCAGCATCTCCAGCCAGCCCGGCATGAAGTGCAACACGGTTACTTGGTGGCTTTCGATGAGCCGGGCCCAGGCGTCGGGATCGCGGCGCTGCTCTTCGTCGACCACCACGATCGCCCCACCGGTGCGCAAGGTGACGAAGATGTCCATCACCGAGATGTCGCCTTCCAGCGTCGACAGCGCCAAACAGCGGTCGCCTGCGCCGATCTCGAAGTGCCGGGCGATGAATTCGACGGTGTTCATTGCGGCGTCGTGGGTGACCTCGACACCCTTGGGTTCTCCGGTTGAGCCTGAGGTGAACAACACGTAGGCGAGCTCGGCTGGATCGATGGTCGCGGGCTGGATGTCGGCACCGGTGGGCGCGCCGCTGAGCACGTCGGCAATCGTGAGCGCGGGCACCGGCAACGAGAGCTGCTGCCCGCCGCACACCAAGGCCAGACTCACCGCACCGGTCTGCAGGATGCGCTCCGCGCGCTCGCGGGGTTGGTCGATGCCGATCGGTAGATAGACAGCACCCGCAGCCAGGATCCCCAACAGCGCCGGCACCTGCTCGGCGGTCTTCGGGCCCATCACGGCGATGGTGTCGCCGGCGCCGATCCCGTTCGCGCGCAACGCCGCAGCCAACGTCAACGCCTGCTCGCGCAGCTGCCGGTAGCTGAGATCGCCGGAACTCGCAAACACTGCCGGCGCGTCCGGATGCTGTTGGGCGCGGCGGAAAAAGCCGTCGTGCAGTGCCTCTGCGCTGGGTTCGGCGCGACGGCCGTTGACGGCGTCACGCACCGCGCGCTGCGCCGCCGGCAGCGACGGCGGGCCAGCCGCGTCCCACGCGTCATCAGCAGAGGCAAGCCGCAGCAGTTCGTCGATGTGGTGGGCGAACATGGCGTCGATAACACCGGCGGCGAAAACGTCCTCGCGGATGTCCCAATTCACCAGAACGCCACCGTCGAATTCGGTGACCTGTGCATCCAGCGAGACTTGGGGCCCTTGCGAGATGATCCAGCCGGGCGTGCCGAACGCCTTGGTGACATCGGCGCTGAACAGCTCGCCGAGCCCGAGCGCGCTGGTGAACACCACCGGCGCCAGCACCGGGGTGCCGCGGTAGCGGCCAAGGTCGCGCAGCACCGACAACCCGGGATAACTGGAGCGCGCTGCCGCGGTTCGCATCGCGTCTTGCACGACGTGGGCCCGCCTGGCCGCGCTGGTGGTGCCGGTCAGGTCGATGTCGAGCAGCACCGACGAGGTGAAGTCCCCGACCAGGCTGTCCACATCGGGATGCAGGGCTTCGCGGCCAAACAGCGGCACGTTCAGCAGGAACCGCGAGCTGCCGGACCAGCACGCCACGGTGTGGGCGAACGCCGCGGCGAATATCATGGCGGGGGTGACACCGCGGGACCGGGCACGGGCGAAAATTGCGTCCCGGGTGTGCGGATCGAACCACCGCCAGCACCGAAGTGCTGTTGCGGGAAAGCGGTTTTCGGCTTTGATATGGAAGTTTGGGCGGGTCGGGGAGCTCAAGAAGGCGCTGCGCCCACCAGTCCCGGTCGGCTTCGCGGTCGGGCTGCGGCCCCGATTCTCGCCGCACCATCTCGTGGCGGTATTGCCGGTAGGTGTAGCGCAACTCCGGTAGTAGTCGACCCCGGTAGAGCCCCGCCAAGTCGGCCATCAGGGTGCGGTAGCTCATCGCGTCAGCGGCTTGCATGTCGAGGTCGACGTGCAGGCGCGAACGCTCGCCGGGCAGCAAGGACAGCGTCAGCTCCAGGACCTGTCCGTCAAGTTGCTGGTGGGACTTAGTTTCCCGAAGGCCGGCGAGCCGCTCATCGACGACATCCGCGGCAAGGCCGCGAAGATCGTGAACCGTGATCGGGTAGTCCGGCCGTTCCTGAACCGGATCGATCCGCTGGGTGCCATCGGACATAAACTGCACCCGCAGCATCGGATGCCGCACCGCCAACTCGGCAGCGGCCTTGCGTAACCGGTCGGAATCGATTTCCCCGCCGTCGAACTCGACATAAAGATGCCCTGCCACACCACCGAGCGGTTGATCGTCGTGACGCCCTACCCACATGGCGTGCTGCATCGGGGCGAGCGGAAATGCGTCTTCGGGTCGGCCGGCAGTGGCTGCCCCAGCAGCCGCGTTGACCGGTTTCGGCGCGGTCACCTCGGCCGCGGACACCAGCCGTGACCAGTCCTCGATCGTCGGCGCGGCGGCGAGCGCGGCGAAGTCCACGGCGATACCGTGGCGACGCCATCGGCCCGCGAGGGCCATCATCCGAATCGAATCGAGACCCTGGCTGACGAGGTTGCCATCGGGGTCGACGGCATCGGCGCTGACGCCGAGCAGCTCGGCGACCTCCGCGCGGATGGCACGTGGGCTGCCAGCGACGGAAGCCCCAACCCCATCAGTTAACACACCAACCCTCCTACTAGTTAGTGGAGGCTAGCCTAAATTTCTGGCTACTTTACTTCCGGGGCCCTTGGGCCGCTAGGGTCTCCTCGCGGGAGGAAGGGAATGCCATCAGCTGAGCTGGCAGGATTTGTGCCGTTTCCACCGGACCGTGCCGCGCGCTACCGGGCCGCGGGTTACTGGACTGGACGGCCGGTGGACTCGTTGCTGTCCGACGCAGCGCATCGCTGGCCCAACGGCGTCGCAGTGCTCGATGTCGGGCCAACGGATCACCCGCCGCAGCGCCTGAGCTACGCCGAACTCAACGAGCGCGCCGACCACGCGGCGGCCGGGCTGGCAGATCTGGGCATAGGACCCGGTGACCGGGTGTTGCTGCAACTGCCGAATGGCTGCCAGTTCGCGGTGGCGTTGTTCGCGTTGCTGCGCGCCGGCGCGATCCCGGTGATGTGCCTACCCGGCCACCGCGCCGCCGAGGTGGCCCACTTCGCCGCCGTCAGCCAGGCCAACGCTCTACTAATACCCGATACCGCAAAGGGATTCGACTACCGCGCCATGGCGCAGGGACTGCTGCAAGATCATCCGGGGCTGCGCTATGTCATCGTTGACGGCGACCCCGGGCCATTTGTGTCGTGGTCGCAAATGTGCGCAAATCCAGCCCGGCCGGCCGCACCGCACACGTCAGATCCCGGGTCCCCGGCACTACTGCTGGTCTCCGGCGGCACAACCGGCACGCCCAAGCTCATCCCCCGCACCCACGACGACTACGTCTACAACGCCACCGCCAGCGCCGAGGTCTGCGGGCTGACCGGCGACGACGTTTACCTGGCGGCGTTGCCGGCCGCGCACAATTTTCCGCTGGCCTGTCCGGGCCTACTGGGTGCCATGACGGTAGGCGCTGCCACAGTGTTCACCACCGACGCCAGTCCAGAGGCGGCATTCGCTGCCATCGCCCGACACGGTGTCACCGTCACCGCGCTGGTTCCGGCGTTGGCCAATCTGTGGGCCCAGGCCACCGACTGGGAGTCGGTGACGCCAACCTCGTTGCGGCTGTTGCAAGTTGGCGGCGCGAAGCTGGAACCCGACGATGCCCGCCGAATCCGCGAAACACTGACGCCGGGCCTGCAGCAGGTATTCGGGATGGCCGAAGGGTTGCTGTGTTACACGCGACCAGGCGATCCGCCAGAGGTGGTCGAGAAAACCCAGGGTCGGCCACTGTCGGCCGATGACGAACTGCGCATCGTCGACGAGGACGGGCGGCCGGTCTCCGCGGGTGCGGAAGGCGAACTGCTGGCGCGGGGCCCGTACACACTCAACGGCTACTTTGGCGCCGAGAGCGACAACGCACGCAGCTTCGACCCGGATGGCTTTTACCGCAGCGGCGACCTCGTCCGCCAACACGCCGACGGCTACTTAGAGGTCACCGGCCGGATAAAAGACGTTATCCACCGCGGCGGGGAGACCATCGCCGCAGGCGATCTCGAAGAGCACCTGCGCGCTCACCCCGCGATCTCGTCTGCAGCGGCGGTAGCGCTGCCGGACCCATATCTCGGCGAGAAGATCTGCGCGGCCGTTGTGTTTGCCGGCACTCCGATGACGTTGACGGAGTTGAACGACTACCTCGATCAACGCGGAGTGGCCGCGCACGCTCGGCCCGACGTGCTGGCTCAGATGCCCGCTTTGCCGACCACCGCGGTCGGCAAGGTCGACAAGGAGGCGATAGCCCGCCAATTACAGCCGTGAGCGTTATACCGAAGTCGTGAACAAACTGGGCAGGATCTGCCTTCGCTGTCGCCAAATACGACACCGTCGTTGTCATTGCCGTAGTCAGCGAAGACGCTCCCTCCTGTGGCGGGTCGAAGATCGTCGCGTTATTAAAGTTGCCCCGAGTCCGAAGGCAGAGGTGTTCTCTCCGAAGGCGGTGGCGGAGTCGCCGTCGCCGGGACCGGCGAAAGCGTCGGCTTCGGTCCCGGTGGCCGATGCGAAGTCGCCACTTCCGCTAACACCTCACCGGCCGCGAAGGCGTCTGCGTGAGTGCCGTTAGCGAAGGCGGCATCGAGATAACCGTTTCCGGCTTCGGCGTCGCTGTAGGTGCCGTTGGCGATGGCGGTGAGGGCGTCGCCGTTGGTGGCACCGGCGTAACTGTCGTCGCCGTAGGCGCCGGCCAGGTCGAGAAAGCCGCCGGTCGCCTCGGCGTGGGCTCTGTCGCCGCTCACAAGCGATGCACCCTAGACAAACCCAACCTTGCCATTGACTAATGTCACCATTCTGTGTTGACTAGCTCGCATGACGGACGCTGTGCCAGCGACGACGAAGGCAATCTGAGCATGCTCGGGCGGTTGCGCAGGTCGAACAAAGTCAGCCATAAAGCGCTTGCGGTGGTCACCGGTGCGGGCAGCGGAATCGGGGCAGCGTTTGCCGCCGAACTCTCCCGTCGTGGCGGCCGGGTGGTATGCAGCGACATCGATGAAACCGCCGCCAAGAAAACGGTGAGTGAAATCATCGACCACGGCGGTGAGGCCGTCGCGATCCCCTGCGACGTATCCCAATTCGACGACGTCCGCGAACTGGCTGCTCAATCCGGATCGTGGTTCGGCGATGCGCCCACGCTGGTGATCAACAACGCCGGCGTCGGCTCGGGCGGTGCCCACATCGGACACCTTCCGCTGGACGACTGGCACTGGACGTTGGGTGTCAACCTCTGGGGGCCCATCCACGGCTGCCATGTGTTCGCCCCCATTCTGCGCTCTGCCGAACTGTCCAATGCCCCAAGGGGCATTATCAATGTCGCCTCGGCCGCCGCGTTCGGAGCACTCCCCAGGATGGCTGCCTACAACGTCAGCAAGGCCGGTGTGGTGTCGCTGTCGGAGACCTTGGCTGCCGAATTATCCGGCAGCGGGGTAAAAGTCACGGTTCTTTGCCCAACCTTCGTCAAGACCAACATCGTTGACGCCGGCCGGATGTCGGCCGAGGCGAGCCGACTCGTGACACAGGTGACCCGCTGGATTGGATACACACCGGAAAAGGTCGCACGCAGTTGCCTCGACGCTCATGATCGCGGCGACTTGTATTGCATGCCGCAACTCGACGCCAAGATCGCGCGGAATATTAAACGCGTCGTCCCGGGCGTTTACACCCGCGCGGTAGGTCTGGCGGCTCGGGCCGCGCCGCTCTGATCGCACCAAATCCGAAGGAGGATCCGGTGGCTGTAGATATGGAAACGATGCTGACCAAAATCAAGGATCGCCAATGGGCCCTTGCCGATATCGATTGGACAGCACCCGGCGCCGAGACCATCGATGACGAATTTCGGCCGAAGTTGAAGGCGTTCATGGCCGATCTGTGCTGGATCGAAAATATCGGCGCTCGCGGATTTTCGGCGTTGGCCAAAAAGGCGCCCAATGCGACGCTGGCCGAGATCTACCGGTATTTCCACGCCGAGGAACAACGCCACGCCAATGCCGAGCTGGCGTTGATGAAGCGCTGGGGCATGCTCGACGACGGCGAAATGCCGGAGCCGAACGTGAACATCCGGCTGGCCATGCAATGGCTGGATAGCTACGCCGACGGTATGTCGTTGTCGATCCTGGGCACCGTCATTCCGATGCTGGAGGTCGCACTGGACGGGGCACTGCTAAAGTTCCTGCTCGACGAGGTCGACGACCCAGTCTGCCACCAGGTCTTCGAAAAGATCAATAACGACGAATCGCGGCACCTCGCAGTGGATTTCGAGGTCCTCAACATGATCGGCCACGCGAAGGCTCGGAGACTTGCCATCGATTTCGTGGGCAGCGTCGCCTCACCTGGGCTGATCATGGGCGCGTTGATGTATCTGCCGCTGCTCAACCGGGTGCGCAACGAGCTCGACGACATGGGCATGGAGCCCGAGCGGCTCTACAACGCGGTCAAGCGGTTCAAGCAGCTCGGCGAGCGGGGCGAACACACCTGGCGGGTGCCCACCTATCAAGTCCTCAAACGACATGCCGCGATGGTGGTCAACCCACGTCACCCGTATCACTTGCTGGCCAATTCCATGGTGTGGCTGTCGGATCGCTATCCCAGGCCCCTGCTGCGGCCAGTACCCAGCTGGTTCGAGGAACTCACCTACCAGCCCGCTGCGTGATCATGGCGAACGCACACACCTACGCGACGCTGATTGTCGGAGCCGGCTTCAGCGGACTGGGAGCCGCGATCAAGTTGGCACAGGCCGACATTGAGGACATCGTCATCCTGGAGCGCAGCGACCGGGTGGGCGGAACCTGGCGGGACACCAGCTATCCGGGCGCCAGCTGTGACATCCCGTCGCTGCTGTATTCGTTTTCGTTCGTCAAGAACCCGACGTGGTCGCGAACCTACTCCCCGGCCGAGGAAATCTGCCGGCACATCGAAGACATGGCCACCCGATTCGGCATCCGCCGACACATCCGGTTCGGCCAGGAGGTCACCGGCCTGAAGTTCGACGACGACGTCGGCGTGTGGACGGCAACCACGGCCACCGGCAAGCGTTTTCTGGCCCGCAGCGTCATACTGGCGTCCGGGCCGCTCCCCGACTCCAGCTTCCCCGACATCCGCGGTATCAATTCCTACCAGGGGCACAAGATCCATAGCGCCCGCTGGGACCACGACTACGACTTCACCGGCAAGCGGGTCGCGGTCATCGGCACGGGTGCCAGCGCCATCCAGATCATCCCCGAACTGGTCAAACAAGCCGACTTCGTCAAGGTGTTTCAACGTACCCCCGGCTGGGTGCTGCCCCGCCTGGACATCGCCACTCCCCCTGCTGTCCGCACGGCATTCACCAAAGTGCCAGCGGTTCAACAGCTTGCGCGTCAAGCCCTGTTCTGGGGCCATGAGGCCAGCGCCACAGCACTGGTGTGGAACACTCCGTTGACCACGCTGGTCACCCGGCTGGGCCGCCTACACCTGCGCCAGCAGGTCAAAGACCCGTGGCTGCGCCGCCAGCTGACTCCCGACTTCGTCCCAGGCTGCAAACGCATGCTGGTTTCCAGCGACTACTACCCGGCCCTGCAGCGCGACAACTGTAAGCTCATCGACTGGCCCATAGCGACATTGAGTCCGGTAGGCATCCGCACCAGCGACGGCGTCGAGCACCACCTGGACTGCATCGTCTTCGCCACCGGTTATGACGTGCATTTGACCGGTCCGCCGTTTCCGGTCACCGGACTCGGCGGACGCTCACTGAACGCCGAATGGGCCGACGGCGCACAGGCTTACAAGAGCGCCAGCGCGCACGGGTATCCGAATTTGTTCTTCATGACCGGTCCCAATTCCGGGCCGGGCCACAATTCGCTGCTGGTTTATGTCGAGGGCCAGCTCGACTACGCCGTGCGGGGTGTCACCACCATCCTCGAAAACGACTTGCGTTACCTCGACGTTCGTCACGACGTCCAACGCCGCTACAACGAGCGCATCCAGCAGCGGCTCGCCAAGACGACGTGGATGTCCGGTTGCCGCAGCTGGTATCTGACCAAGGACGGTTTCAACGCGGCGATGTACCCCGGGTTCGCCACCCAGTATCTTCGACAGATGCGGGACTTCCGGTTCGCCGACTACCGGGCGGTCGCTCGAGCCGCCGGCTGAACAATGGCGCCCGACCGACCTTCACGAGCAGAGACCGGCACCATCGCTGGTGTGCTGGCCAACCTGCGCCGCGCGCCCAAGCGCGTTCGACGGCACTCCCGAGAAGTCATCGAAAACGCTGTGTCGCAACTTTTCGACGCGGCGGTCCGCCAGCCCGCACGGCGCGGCCTCCGGGGAATACCGCATCGACGACCTGGCCCGGGTGGCCGGCACCACGACCCGCAACGTCCGCGTTTACCGCGATCGCGGTCTATTACCGCCACCGTTGCGGGTCGGTCGGATCGCGCTGTTCAACGACACCCATCTGACTCGGTTGCGGCTGATCACCTCGATGCTCGATCGCGGATACAACATCGCGCACGTCCGGGAAATGCTCAGCGCGTGGGAGGAAGGCAAGAATCTCGGCGACGTACTCGGCCTGGAATGCGCGATCGTAGGTACGTGGACCACCGAGAAGTCCGCGACCATGCCGCTGGCCGAGGCGCAACGACTCATCAACGACGCCAAGGCGTTCGATCGGCTGGTGGGGCTGCAGGTGATCCGCGTCGACGGCCCGCAGGCCACCATCACCCGCCCGAAACTGATCGAGGCGTTCAACGAAATCCGCGGCTACGGCATGAGCATGGACAAGCTGATCGACTTGCACGAGCACATCGTCCCGCTGGTCGACCAGATCAGCGAGATGCTGGTTCGCGCCGGCGCCGAACACGTCGCCGACCGGATCAAACCGCGCGAAGCCCTGCCCGCCGACACCGAAATCGCCGAGCTGATCACCATGCTGGTCCGGTTTCGCACCCAAGCTGTCGCATCCGTCACCGCGACCCTGGCGTCGTCGATCGAGTCGACCATCGAGTCGATGGTCAGCAGCATTCTGGCCGACTATCTGGAGCGTTCGCCGGACGCCGAAGTCGGCTAACGCGCTCCTTGGCCGGCGAGCAGACGCAAAATCGCCCGCACGCATGGCGTGTCGGGCGATTTTGCGTCTGCTCGCCGGACTTAACGGCGGTGCGCGACCAGGTGCGGCGCCAACGTGGCCAGCTTCTCGCAGGTCTCCTCGAATTCGCGGTCGGGATCCGAGGCGGCGATGATGCCCGCCCCGGCCCGCAGCCACGTTCGCCCGTCGCGTTCGTAGGCGCTCGCAATGTTAGCGCCGCGTCGAGTCCACCGTCAGCCGAAAACATCACTACCGCACCGGAATACAGCTCACGTGGGCCTTCATCGAGGCGCAGGATGGCGTCCACGCTGGCCGCCTTGGGAATGCCCGAGGCGGTGACCGCGGGAAACAGCGTCTCCAGCGCGTCCATCCGGTCCTTGGACGCATCCAGCCGCCCGGTGACCGTCGAGCCGAGGTGTTGCACGCTGCCGCGCTCGCGCACCGCCATGAAATCGATGACCGCTGCGCTGCCGGGTTCGGCGACCTCGGTGATCTCGCAGCAGCGAGCTACGCACCGACATCGCATGCTCGACAATCTCTTTGCTGTCCGATTCCAGATCGTCGCGGGCTTGACGGTCGCGCGCCGCGCCGCGACCCAGCGCCCGGGTGCCGGCCAGCGGTTCGGTGACCACGACGCCGTCGTCGTGCACCGCTGCCACCACTTCCGGGCTGTAGCCCAGGGCCCGAAACACCACCGAGCCGCAACAAGAAAGACCGGGACGGGGTGTTGCGCTGCCGCGCTAGGCGATAGGTCGACGGGAAGTCCAGCGGGAACGGCACGTCGAGGCACCGGGACAGGATCACTTTGTGGTAGCGGCCGGCGGCGATCTCGTCGATGGCCGCGCCCACCCGCGCGCGGTAATCGGTGGTGTCGGCGCGCGACGTCGATCGCGGATGCCGGTGGCGCGGCCGGCAGACCCTCGCTGAGCAACCGGCACACCATTTCGCGGTGGCGGTCCTCGGCGTCGAACAGATCGGACGGTGTCGTCGGTGATCACGATGCGGGTTCGGGGCCAGAACACCCGTGCCAACGGGGCTTGCGGCGCCAGACGATCCTGCAGGCCGAAGCGATAAGCACCAAATTCGAAGGTGATCCAGCCGAAGGCCTGCTCGGTTTCCAGCAGTAGCCGGTCGACGGCCTCGCCAAGCACTGGTCCAGGCCGGCCGGACCATGTCTGTCGCTGCGTGACACCGTCGCGGATGATGCGCAGCTCGTCGCAGTCCAACTCGACCATGGCCAGCACGCCGATGGCCAGCACCCACTGACCGTCGTGCTCGTAGACCAGGTATTCCTCGCCGTCGCGCTCGGGCAACGTCGCGGCCAACTCGGCCGCCAGATCCGCCGGAGCGATGTCGATCGGCAAGGGGAATGACAATGATGGTGGGGCGCCTACCGCACTGGTTTCGACACCGACTTCGGTCACGCTTAGTAAATGTAGCCTAACCTATCAACCGCGGGGGGCCCTTCCCTCGGCGAATGCCCACCTTCGCAGCGGTTCCGGTAGCCGCTCACCAGCAGTTTTGGTAAGCCGTGACCGTAGCTGCGTTGTCATGGAACTTTTCGAACTCGTTCACGTCCGCGGTCCCTCAACATATGGATCTGGTCGTCATTGCAGCGCGGTCGATCATATCGCCATCCCAGGTCAGCCGCCGCGCTCTGACGAGAGGACAGCATCGTGTTCATCATCCGGCTCCTTGACGGAGAAGAGGTCCACGCAGCCGAGGGCGACAAGCTCACGATCAATCAAGAAACCGGCGTGCTCAGCGTCTCCCGGATCGACGGGTTCGAGGAAGTCACGACGCACTACTCGCCATCGGCGTGGGCGTCGGTGACGCATCGGGTCAAGGAGCCCGTGGTGCGGCCCGTCGCTGGTCGGCAACAAGAAATAGGGTTCACCTGACCGAGAGCCTCAGCAGCGGCTGAATTCGACGGGCAGCGCCGCCGGGGATCGAAACGCCATGCCGGTGACATGCGGCGCCGGGGCGCTCGGGTCCAACCGCAGATCCGGTAGCCGGTCCACGAGCGCGTTGATCGCGACCGTCGCCTCCATCCGCGCCAGATGCATGCCCAGGCAGAGGTGCGGGCCGCCGCCGAACGTCAGGTGCGCGATGTTCTTCCGGGCGGGATCGAAGCGATCCGGGTCCGCGTAACGCTTCGGGTCCCGGTTGGCGGCGGCGACGCTGACGCTGACGTTCGTTCCGGCCGGAATCGCGACCCCGCCGAGTTCGCAGTCGCGGGCCGCCACCCGCATCACCGTGGTGATCGGCGGCTCCCAGCGCAACGCCTCCTCGAAGGCGCCGCGCAGCATGCCGCGATCGGCCCGCAGCGCATCGAGCTGCTCCGGCTCGGTGAGCAAGGCGACCAGCAGGTTGCCCGACGCGCGGTAGGTCGTCTCCACTCCCGCGGGCAGGATCAGCAGCAGGAACGCGAAGATCTCGTCGTCGGTGAGCCGCGTCCCCTCGATCTCGGACTGCGACAGCATGGTGATCAGGTCGTCCTGCGGATTGCGCCGCCGCTCGGCCAGGATCTCGGTGAAGTACGCCTTCAGCGCCGCGGATGCGGCGATTCCGCAGTCCCAGTTGTAGACCACGTTGAGCAACTCGATCGATAGCCGCTGGAAGCGCGGGTAGTCCTGCCGCGGTAAACCCATGATCCGCGCGATGACCTGTACCGGGAACGCGAAGGTGAAATCGCGGGCCAGCTCGGCCCGCCCGCGCGGCGCGAAGCTGTCGATGAGTTCGTGCACCACCACCTCCACCAGCTCACTGCGCCAGCGGTCGAGCAGCGCGGTGCGGAACGACGGGGACACCAGGGCCCGGCTGGCCCGGTGGTCGGCGCCTTCGAGTTCGAGCATGGTGCGGCCCATGACCGGGCCCATGATCTTGTCGTAAATCGACGAGGAGAACGTGTCGGGGTGGGTCAGCACGGTCTGACATTCGTCGTATCCGAGCACCGTCACCCCGGCGGATCCCATTGTCTGGCTTGCGGTTTCGGCGAACGGGCTGCCGACCATCACCCGGTTCCGTGACCGCGCCTCGCGTAGCCGCTCGTGCACGTTCTCGACCTGCATCAGCAGCCCGCCCTGCAGTTCGGCCGGGTCGAATTCGCCGATCGGCCGGAGTCACGAGGCCGGCACCGTGTGAGTGTCGCGGCCGGACCGCAGCACGGTGCCGGGCAGCGCGCCGGTGGCGACGCCGTCGCGGCACACCTCGACGCCGCCGACCAGCACCGAGGAGATGCCGCGGGCGTCGGCGACCAACCGTGGTGCACCTGCGGGCAAGTCGTAGCGGGTGCGCTCCGGCCCGTGGTCGACGGTGGCCGGATCGAACAACACCAAGTCGGCGTGCCAGCCCGGCGTGATCCGGCCCCGTTCGGCCAGCCCGTAGAGCCGGGCCGGCACATCGGTGAGCAGCCGGACCGCCTCCTCGAGCGTCACCACCTGGTGCTCGCGGACACCGTGGCCGAGTAGCGATGTCGTGTAGATCGCGCCGCACATCATGTCGAGGTGGGCGCCGGCGTCCGAGCCGCCGATGACGGCATGCGGCGAGCGCCACACCTCGGCGCGCAGCCGCCAGTCGGCGGCGTCGTCGCCGAACGGCGCCGGCGTGAGTCCGGTGCGCAGCTCATCGGCGATCACGATGTCGAGCAGGGTGTCGAACGGCTCACCCACCGCGGGCGGCGGCAACCTCGCCGACACTGCGGCCGGTCGCGTCGGCGTTCTGCGGGGCGAAGGTCTCGACGATGATCAACCGCTCCCAGTTCGCCAGGCCGCGCAGCATGCCGGCCTCCTTCGACTGGGCGCCGTCGTTCAGCCGGCGGCGTACCTCCGGATCGGCGAGCGCGGCCAGCCGCTCGGGCACCGGCAGGTGCATGGTGTCGCGCCAGCCGGGCAGCCCGTCGAGCACGAAGCCGGTGAGGAACGACAGCCGGATCTTCATGGCGTGCGGCAGGGTCAGCGCGACGACCCGGCCGCCGCGTTCGGCGGCGACCTCGGAGGCGCGCAACTGCCGCTCGTGTCCGGCCGGGTTGGCCGCCGAGACGCCGAGCAGATTCCAGTTGAGCGGGCGGTCGGCGGCCACCGACATGTCGGTGAGCAGCGCGACCTCGTCGTCGGAAAAGCCTTGCAGGCAGCCGGGAATGATCGCCTCGAGCGTGGTGCCCGGATGGTCGCGGACGCCCGGTCGCCAATGCCAGCAGCTCGTCGCGGGACGCGCTGCGGGACGGCACCGGCTGGCCGGAGCCGTCGTTGTGGGTCTGCGACTGGGACGTGGAGAACCCGAGCGCGCCGTCGGCCAAGCGCCTCATGCAGCAGCGTCGACCATCCGGTCGACCTGCTCGGGCGTCGCCTGACCGCCGACCGCGTCCTCGCCCCATCGCCGCCAGCCGAAGCGCCGAATGCCCCACCAGGAAGCCGGCATTGACGGCGATGCGGCCGTCGAACCGTTTCAGCCAGTCGCCGAACGACGACCACTGCCAGTCCAGCCCGGCCCGCAACGCGTCGAGCGGCATGCCCTCGACCCGCGCCAGCATCCGGGTGAGGTAGTCCTGTTGGTCGGCTGCCACCGGCGCCAGCGTGAATCCGCAATTGCCGCCGAAAACGGTGGTGACGCCGTGCTGCACCGACGGACTCGCGGTCGGGTCCCAGAACAGCTGCGCGTCGTAGTGGGTGTGCAGGTCGACGAAGCCGGGCGCTAGCGTCTGCCCTTGAGCGTCAACGGTTTTCGCGGCCAGCTCATCGATTTCGCCGACCGCGGCGATCCGTCCGTCGCTGATACCGACGTCGCCGTGGCGCGCGGGCGCACCTGTGCCGTCAACGATCTCGGCGTCACGGATCAGCAGGTCGAGCACGAGCGGCCTCCTACGCGTTGGTCAGCCACCCGTCGTCCGGCAGCGGGTGGCGGAAAAGCTCGGCGGCATTGCGGTGGGTGATCCGGGCGGCGTCCTGTGCGGACAGGCCCGCGACATTGCGCGCGACGACCTGCTGGGTGTCCGGCCACGTCGAGTCGGCGTGCGGGTAGTCGCTTTCGACGAGAATTCGCTCAGCGCCAATCGCGTCCAGCGCACCGAACGCCGACGGGTCGTCGATCGAGCAGAACCAGAAGTTGCGCCGCAGCACCTCGCTGGGCAGCAGATCACCCTTCCAGGCTCCACCCTCGCGACCCGAAGCAGAGTGCGCGAGAACGTAATCCGCCCGATCCGCCAGCATCGCCGCCCAGCCGAGCCCACCCTCGGCCAAGGCGATGTTCAGTCCGCGGGAAGCGGACCGGGATGCCCGACCACAGCATGTCGGCGCAGGCGACCAGGCCGTTGACCGGAAACAACGTGGTGATGGTCTCGAACGGGGTGTCCGGCGCGGGAATCGGCGCCCACTGGGCGGATCCGGTGTGCAGGCATACGACGGTGTCCGTCTCCTCGCAGGCGGCGAAAAACGGGTCCCACACGCCGCTGTGCAGACTGGGAATCCCGCACTGGGCAGGCAGCTCCGGGAAGCTCACCGCCTTGAAACCCCGCGCGGCGTTGCGGCGCAACTCTTCGGCCGCCAGCTGCGGGTCGGCCAGCCACGGCAGCTGCAGCGGAATGATCCGATCCGGGAAGCTGCCGGCCCACACCTCCAGATGCCAGTCGTTCCAGGCCCGCAGCACGGCCAGCCCCAGTTCCGGGTCGTCGCTTTTCCAGAACACGGTCCCGGCGAACCCGGCGATCAACGACGGGAAATTCAGCGACGCCCAGATGCCGGCCAGGTCCATGTCGGCGATCCGGGCCTTGATGTCCCAGCAGCCGCGGCGCATCTCGTCGAAGCGGGCCGCCTCCATGCTCCACTCCTCGCGCGGCCGCCCGACCACCGCGTTGAGCCCGATGTTGGGATAGTCGCGGTCCTCGTAGCGCCACACCTGCCGGCCGTCGTCGGTCTCCACGATCCGCGGCGCTCGGTCGGCCAGCGCGGCCGGCAGCCGGCCGTCGAACATGTCGGGTGGCTCGATGACGTGGTCGTCAACCGAGATCAGCACGTGCTGTCGCTCGCGGGGAGCAGGATCCGGCAGCAGCGCCATACCTGACGACTATCGTCGGTTTTCGGCGGCTGTCAATCGCCTACCGAGAATCAGCGCGACAACGTGATCGCGCCTTCGGGGCAGTTCTTCTCGGCGTCCGCAGCCTGCGCCTCGAGCTCACCGGAGACGTTCTCGACGAGCACGACGGCGTGCCCAACCTCGTCGGCATCGAAGACGTCGCGGCGCCAACGTGTAGCAGCGCCCGTGCCCCTCGCAGCGGTCCGCGTCGACGCAGACACGGGTCACGGCTGCGGTACCGGGAAGGTCAACGGCAGCGACTCCACCGACCGCAGCGCGGCGGTGTAGGTCAGCTGGGTGCCGGGCTTGATCTCGTAATCGGGTATGCGGCGGTGGAATTCGCGCAACGCCACCCGCAGCTCCATGCGGGCCAGGTGCGAACCGAGGCAGCGGTGCGGACCTCCGCCGAACGCGCGATGCCGGTTCGGGTTGCGACGGAAGTCCACCAGTTCGGGGTCGGGGAACTCGGCGGGGTCGGTGTTCGCCGCGCCCAGTAGCGGGCTGACCCGCTCCCCCTTGCTGATCGGGCAGCCGCCACCTCGACGTCTTCCATGGCGACCCGCACGACGCCGGGCACCGGTGTCTCCCAGCGCAACAGCTCCTCGATGGCGCTGGGCAGCACGTCGGGTTGCTCGACGAGCTGATGACGATGGTCGGGGTGTCGAGCCAGGTAGACGAAGAAGCAGTCGAGTGAATCGGTCACCGTGTCCAGGCCGGCGATCAGGAACAGGAAGCAGATGTCGAGCAGCTCCTCCCGCGACAACGGTTGTCCCGCGATGTTCGCCGCGATCATCGCGGACAGCACGTCGTCGCGTGGGCTGGCGATGTGGTCGTCGATCGCGCGCTCGAAGTA
This sequence comes from uncultured Actinomycetota bacterium, assembly GCA_963744835.1. Lineage (GTDB taxonomy): Bacteria > Actinomycetota > Actinomycetes > Mycobacteriales > Mycobacteriaceae > Mycobacterium. Next base: position 369,784 of record CAVUVB010000002.1, on the reverse strand, counting down.
GTCATAGATCTGTTGCGCAGCAGGCGCCGTGCCTCGTGGCGGCGGTCGTAGCCGGCGTCGCCCTCCGGGCGGATCACGCCGTCCTTCCACTCCAGGAATTGGTCGAGGTCTTCCAGCGGCAGGCCCGAGCAGCTGCAGAAACACCGTGCACGGCAGAGGTACGGCGAACTCCTCGTGGAAGTCGCATTCGCCGCGATCGGCGAAGCTGTCGATCATCTCGTTCACCAGCTCGGTGACGCGTGGTTCGCGCCGGGCCATCTCCCGCGGGGTGAACAGCGGATCGAGGATGCGGCGGTACTTCGCATGCTCGGGCGGGTCGATCTGCAGCGGGATCAACGGCCGAACGTTGCCCAGATCGACGGCATCCATGTTCGACGAGAACAGCTCGGTGTGCTTGAGCGCCATCTCGATGTCGGCCAGCCGGCTGAGCACGACCGCCTGCGGCGCCCGGAACACCGGGGTCGACTCACGCAACGCCTTATACATCGGCTGCGGCTCCGCGAGACCCGCCACCGCCTGGTCGACGTACCCTTCGGTGTCTGTCATGCCGGTCAGCCTGGCACCAAACCGTCAGCGTTGGGCGATGATCCGCAGTTATTACGGGGCCGGCTGCCGCACGAACGCCCGCGGCTGGGTGAACGCCCGGATGCCCGTCCGCCCCGAGTTCACGGCCGAGGCCGGACTGGCCGACGCCGCCGAACGGCAACCGCGGGTCCTGCGCGGCCATGCCGTGGCAGTTGACGCTGACCGTGCCGGCGACCAGTTGGGCGGCGACCCGGTCGGCCAGCGCGTCATCACCGGTCCAGATCGACGCGGTGAGCCCGAAGTCGCTCGCGTTGGCCGCGGTGACCGCGTCGTCGAGATGCGGTAGCCGAAGATCGGCAGCACCGGGCCGAACTGCTCCTCGGTGGCCAGCGGCGCATCGTCGGACAGATCCGTCACGACGGTCGGCAGCACGAAGTACCCGCCGGCGTCGGCGTCGGCCTCGCGGAGGACGCCGGCGGTTCGGACCGTCGCGCCGCGGGCCGCGGCGTCGGCCACCAGCGCCACCACCCGGTCCCGGCCGGCGGCGGTGTGCATCGGCCCCAGCGTGACCTCGTCGGCGAGCCCGTCACCGACCACCTCGCGTCGGCAGCGCGCCAGCACCGCGTCGGCCAGCTCGTCGACCCTGTCGGCCGGCGCGTACAAGCGTTTGATCGCCATGCACACCTGACCGCAGGTGGTGTAGGTCGCGGTGAACAGCTGCTCGACAAGCTCGTCGGTGATCGCGATGTCGGGGGCGATGATCGCCGGGTCGTTGCCGCCGAGTTCGAGCAGCACCGGGGTCAGCCGCGGCGCGGCCGCCGCCATCACGGCGCGTCCGGTGGCCACCCCGCCGGTCAGCGAGATGACGTCGATGCCGGGGTGGGTGATCAGCGCCTGCGCCAATTCGCTGCCCGGGCCCGCGAGCACGTTCACCACGCCGGGCGGCAGCGCCGCGGCGAACGCCGCGCCGAACTGCAGGGCCGCCAGCGGACAGGTCGGCGGCACCTTGACCACGGCGGTGTTGCCGGCGGCCAGCGCCGACGACAGCTTGGTCATGGTCAGCGCCAGCGGCCAGTTGAACGGCAGCACCAGCGCCGCCACGCCGTACGGCTCACGCTGCAGCCGTGGGTAGGCCGACGGCGGGTCGATCCGTTCGGGCGCCAGCGCCTGCTCGGCGATCGACGCCGAGGATCGCGGCCAACGCCGGCGCGGTGTCGATTTCGAAGCGCGCCTCGGCGAGCACCTTGCCGTGCTCGCGGGTGTACAGCTGCGCAGCCATCGCTGTCGGCGAGCTGGCGCGCCGGCCGTAGTGGCGGCCGAGGCGACCGCGGCGACCCGCTCGGCGACGTCGAGTGCGCGCCACCCGGCCGCGGCCCGCCGCGCCGCTTGCACTGCGGCGTCGAGTTGGTCGAGGTCGGCGGCCGGCGCATACCCGACGATCTCGGCCGGCCGGGCCGGGTTGTGCACCGGATAGCTCGCGGCTGCACCCGGCCTGCGGCTGGCCGCCGATCGTGAGGGTCGCGGATCAGCTTCGGCGGATGTTGCGGTCATCGTGCTTGCCTCCTTGACCTGATGCGGTCGTCCCGCCATCGTAAGTCGGTATGACGTGGATCACAGGAGCGCTTCGCATGAGGGCGGCGGTGCTGCGGCGAGGTCGGTGCAGCCCACCGCGGTGGAGGAGCTCGCGCTGCGGCCGCTCGGTCGCCACGAGGTCCGAGTGCAGCTGGCAGCCAGCGGCGTGTGCCACAGCGACCTGTCGCTGCGCGACGGGTCCATACCGATGCTGCTGCCAGGCACGCTCGGTCACGAGGGCGCCGGAGTCGTCACGGAGGTGGGCGACGACGTCACCAACGTCGGCCCGGGTCAGCACGTCGTCCTGACGTGGCTGGTGGCCTGCCGATCCTGCCCGCATTGCCTGCGTGGCGAGTCGCAGCTGTGCGTGCATGCCTACGACCACGTCTACGGCGGTCCCTACGCCGAAAGCGCCGCCGGCCCGGTTTGGCCGGGAATGGGCGTCGGGTCGCTGGCCGAAGCAGACACTGCTGCCGGCCGCGGCGGTCGTGCCGGTCGACGAGTCGCTGCCGCTCGATCATGCCGCGCTGCTGGGCTGCGGTGTCACCACCGGCGTCGGCGCGGTGATGCGCACGGCCGCCGTCCGCCCGGGCGAGAGTGTGCTGGTAATCGGTTGCGGCGGTGTAGGTTTGGCCGCGATCCAAGGGGCTCGGCTGGCCGGCGCGGCGCCGATCATCGCCGCCGACCGGGTGGCCGCCCAACTTCCCGCGGCGAGCGCCAACGGCGCGACCGACACGATCGATGCCAGCGAGGTCGACCTGGCCGCCGCCGTGCGCGATCTCACCGGCGGCGCCGGCGTCGATCACGGCATCGAAGTGGTGGGCAAGCCCGCCACGATCCGCGCGGCGTACGACGCCACCCGCCGCGGCGGCAAGGTCACCCTAGTGGGCGCCGCCGGAATCGAGGAGTCGGTGACGTTTCCCGCGCTCTCATTGATGGCCGACGGCAAGACAATTCAGGGCAGCGTGTACGGCGCGAGCGACCCGCCGCGCGATATTCCGGTGTTGGCCGAACTCGCCCGCCGCGGACTGCTCGACCTCGAGGCGTTGGTGACGCGGCGGATCGGCCTCGACGACGTCGAGACCGCGTTCACCGACATGGCCGCCGGCCGGGGCGCCCGCAGCGTTGTGTGCTTCCAACCCCGGACCCCGTAAGAAGTTTGACGTGGCTGTGCCGCAAGCACATGACGTCTGCGACTTTCTCCTTGAAACCCTACTATTCGACTAGCGCAGCCAGCGGCGGAGTGCCGTCATCTTCCAGAGAAAAGGAATCCCAACATGAAGACGAGAGTATTGATGGCCACGGTCGGTGGTGCAGCGGCAGCCTTGGCCGCTGGCGTTATGTGGACCGCACCATCGGCCTCGGCTGTTAGCGACTTTTGCAATTCGCTTCCCACCCCCGCGCAAGTTCATGATTGCAACTGCGGCGCTGATAACGTCCCAGGTACTCAGGAATATCAGCAGTGCCTACATGGAAATGCGGCTGCGCCCGGACCGGCCAGCTCACCGCCACCCGCGCCACCCGCCCCACCCGCCTAATTCCTACCGCACTTGGCTCGCCACCGGTGCGGCGAACCGCGAGGGCGCGGCCGGCAGGAAATCGCGGATGACCGCCGGTACGAGTGGTCGGCGCATCGGCTGCAGTGTTCTTTAGCCAGTCGGCACCATTATTTACTCAGGACTTTTTGGACCGGCACTAGGTCAACATCGGCGGGAGAGGCGGACCATCGGTTGCGTCGGCAACCGGAGGCGGCCACAAGTCCGAACGGCGGCGACAACGGCGACCGCGCGGCGGATTATCCACAACTTGCGACAATGCCAAAAAGTTTGAGTCAGCCTGTTGCCTCACGTCAAGATGCGCGCGAAGGGGGATTCGTTGCCTCACGTAAACGTGCGCGCTTGTTGATTGGAGCTGTGGCACCGGGTGCGGCTTTGCTGGTGGTGAGGGTGAACAGCTGGGCGGTTAGGGCTTGGATCTGGCGTTGGGTGGCGGCGGGGTTGATCAGCGAGTAGGTCCGGGTTAGCGCCACGATGCGTTCCACGGTCATGGTGGGGTGATCGATCGCGCGATGAAATGGGGTGGTGGCGGTGTCGTGTTTTTTGGACACTTTGGCCCCTGCGCGAACCTTGGAGATCAGTTTCTGCTGCGGGTAGAAGTAGTTGGTCAGCCTGGATTGCAACTGCCAGATCTCGTTGAGTAGCAATAGTTCTGCAGCGGTGTCGTAGCGGTGGTAGCCGACAACGGTGCGCACCACCGCCCAGTTCTTCTGCTCGACGTGACAACCGTCGTTCTTATTGCCCGGCCTGGCCCGTGTGAAGGTGATCTGGCGGCCTTGGCACCATCCCAGCAGGTGGTCGTTGATGAATTCCGATCCGTTGTCGAAAGTCCACACCCAGGATCGAGAACGGCAACTTACGGGCGATGTCATTGAGTGCTGCCAGTATGCATGTGGCGGTCTTGTCCGGCACTGAGTGATTCTCGGTCCAGCCGGTGGCGATGTCGGTAACCGTCAAGGTAAATGCATGGCCTGCACCCCGGTTGCCGCCGTCATGCCAGACCAGGTCGATCTCGACGAACCCCGGTCGAGCGTCGTCCCACTCGGCCCAGGTGCGCACCGGGATCTGGCTTTTGAGCAGCGATCCCGGCGTTGTTCCCCCACGTCCCGCGAGCCGGTATTTAGCTCGCTGATCAGCCAGGCGGCGATCGATGGTGGCTGCCGACATCGACGCCAGCAGCTCGGCGGTGCCCTCGTCGATGGACAGCTCTCCGAAATGACGCAGCACTGCCACCAGTTCGCCCAGCATGGGCGCGAGCCGTTTGCCGGCCGGCATTCCGAGCACTGCCCAGCAGACCGTCAGCGCCGCGATGACATCGGGCCCGTACTTCACCGGCCGCGGACTGCGCGGGGCAACGATCTTGGGCTGCAGCGCCGCTGCGAGCGCCTTACGCGCGTGGTTTCGATGCCACCCCGTATTGGCGCACAACTCGTCAAGAATCCGACTCTTACCGCGCTTGCTCGCCAGCTGGTAGCGGATCGCAGCCGCCCCGCTGATTGCTCTGCGCTCTGCCAACGTCAACACCATCCACTGGGCGTACGCGCGCATTTTCAATGAGGCAACGAATCACCCTTTCGCGCGCATTTCTGACGAGTCAACGCGGGCGGTGGAGTCGTGTATAGTCGAACGTATGTTCGATACAATAGCGGCGGTCGACCCGGCTTCCGAGGAATCGGTGCTGATCGAGCACATTGCCGAGCTGGAAAGGCTCAAATCCGCCGCTGCGGCGGGCCAGGCCCGAGCAGCAGCCGCGCTGGATGCCGCACGACGGTCGGCAGAAGCCGCCGCCGGCGTGCCCGCCGCAAGTCGAGGTCGCGGCGTGGCAAGCGAAATCGCCCTGGCCCGAAGGGACTCACCAGCCCGCGGCGGTCGGCATCTCGGGTTCGCCAAGGCGCTGGTAAACGAGATGCCGCATACATTGGCCGCTTTGGAGCAAGGGCAGCTGTCGGAGTGGCGAGCCACCCTTATCGTGCGGGAAAGCGCCTGTCTAGACATCGAAGACCGGCAAGCGCTGGACGCCGAGCTGTGCGGCGATCCCGCCGGCCTGGACGGGATGGGGGATGCCCGAGTGGCTGCCGCAGCCAGGTCGATTGCCTACCGACTGGACCCGCACGCCGTCGTCGAAAGGGCCGCCAAAGCCGAAACCGAGCGCACGGTATCCATCCGGCCTGCTCCCGACACCATGACCTGGTTGACCGCGCTGCTGCCCGTCGCCCAAGGCGTATCGGTGTATGCGGCACTTCGCCGTACGGCCGACACCACATTTGACGGCCGGTCCCGCGGCCAGGTGATGGCCGACACTCTCGTCGAAAGTGTCACTGGTCGCAGCGCAGCGACGCCGACACCAATCGCAGTCAATCTCGTTCTGTCGGACCGCACTCTGCTGAGCAGCGACACCGCCCCGGCGGACATCTGCGGCTACGGCCCAATTCCCGCCGAAGTCGCCCGCGGATTAGTGATGGCCGCGGGCACGGACTCGCGGTCACGCGCGACGCTGCGCCGGATCTACACTCATCCAGAATCCGGCGCGCTGGTGGCAATGGAGTCACGGGCCCGGCGCTTTCCGCGCGGGCTCGCCACATTCATCGGGCTGCGCGATCAACGATGTCGTACGCCCTACTGCGACGCGCCAATCCGACACCGCGACCATGCCACACCGCATGCCCGCGGCGGCCCAACCGCAGTTGCCAACGGGCTGGGATCCTGCGAACGCTGCAACTATGTCAAAGAGGCCGCCGGCTGGCGGGTCAGCGCGGAGATTGACGAAACCGGCAGACACACAGCCGAATTCACCACCCCAACCGGCGAGCACTACCGTTCGGCGGCACCGCCGCGCGCGCCGACAGTGACGATCAGTGAACTCGAAGTCAGTGTTGGCATCGCGTTGATGCGACACGCTGCTTAACCCAGCAGCGTGCGGACGACGCCGTCAGCCAGCAGCCGTCCGCGGTCGGTGAGCACCAGGCGCTCGCCCTCGGGGATCAGCAAGCCGTCCTCGACGGCAACCGCGGCGCGCTCGCGCTCGCGCGTCATCGAGCAGGTCCAGCGGCAGACCCTGGCGAAGCCGGATCCGCAGCAACACGTCCTCGGTGTGGCGGTGCCGCGCATCGAGCTGCTCGAAACCGGCGACCGGCAACGTCGGGGCCGCCAGAGCATCTGCGCATAAGCGTTGGGGTGCTTGACATTCCACCAACGGGTTGAGCCGACATAACTGTGCGCCCCCGGGCCGGCGCCCCACCACTGGCCGCCGTCCCAGTAGCCGATGTTGTGTCGGCACTGCCCGCCCGGACGGCTCCAGTTGGACACCTCGTACCACTCGAATCCGGCCGCCGACAGCTGCTCGTCCACCAGCTCGTAACGATGCGCGAGCACGTCGTCGTCGGGAGCGGCCAGCTCGCCGCGCCGAACTCGTCGCGCCAGCGCGGTGCCGTCCTCTACGACCAGGGCGTAGGCCGATACGTGATCGACGCCGGTGTCGACCGCTGCATCGACCGAACGCAGTACGTCGTCGTCGGTTTCCCCGGGCGTGCCGTAGATGAGGTCGAGGCTGACGTGTTCGAATCCTGCCGCAACGCCTCGCCGGCGGCGGCCGCCGAGCGACCCGGCGAGTGCACACGGTCGAGGGTGCCCAGCACCCGCGGCGACACCGACTGCATGCCCAGCGACACCCTCGGTTGAACCCGGCCGATCGCAGCGTCGCGAACATCTCCGGCCACGATCGATTCGGGGTTGGCTTCGGTCGTGACCTCGGCATCGGCGGCCAGTTCGAAATTGTCGCGCACCGACTGCAGCACAGCAGCCAGTCGCTCCCCGCCCAGCAGCGACGGCGTCCCACCCCCGACGAACACGGTCTGCACGGTCGGTGCGCCCAGCCGCGCAGCCGCCAATGCGAGTTCCGGTCCGCAGCACCAGCAGCCATGCGTCGGGGTTGACCCCGCCCAATTCGGCCGGGGTATAGGTGTTGAAGTCGCAGTAGCCGCAGCGGGTTATGCAGAACGGCACGTGCACGTAGATGCCGAACGGCCCGCCTGGGCTCAGGTGCACGTCGGGTAGCTCGGCCGTCATGTCATCTCAATATTCCCGAGTCGGGGCACAACCTCCACCGCTGGCGACCAGGCAAAGCCGCTTTCGCGGGCCAAAACCGCAGTTCAGCGCGCACTACGCCGGTTTCTGGGGTCGCCGCCGAAGCAAACGAGCGACGTCCAGCCAATTCTCGGGGATGTTTGCGCCACGTCCCAGGGTCAGCGCGTAGTTTTGCTCACTGTGAGAAAAATTCAACCCTGGTAGCGACGCTCGGCGACATCCGTGGCACAATGGCCGAGTGACCGCCGCCGCCCGCCCCAGCCAGTTCCGCATCGCGCTGGTGGCTCGTCGGCACATCGATCTCAAGCGTGTCTGCAGCTGTCGCTGTCTGCCTTGATGTCGTAGACCTGCCCACCTGTATTTCCAGCTGGCCGCCGGATCTGCGCCGCCGGGACAGCAACCGGTGACTTGCGCGGTCCAAGCCGGCTACTCCGCAAAAGGAGACTGCCGAATGACGTCCCCCCGCCCGACCAAAGGCCGCAGCGAAGGCCAGTGGGCGCTTGGTTACCGCGAGCCGCTGAACCCTAACGAGCAATTCAAGAAAGATGACGACGCGCTCAACGTGCGCGACCGCATCATCAACCAGTACGCCAAAACCGGCTTCGACAGCATCGACAAGAACGACCTGCGTGGCCGAATGCGCTGGGCGGGGCTCTATACCCAGCGCGAACAGGGTTACGACGGCAGCTGGACCGGCGACGAGAACATCGACCTGCTCGAGGCCAGATACTTCATGATGCGAGTGCGTTGCGACGGCGGGGCACTGTCCACCGCAGCGCTGCGCACACTCGGCCAGATTTCCATCGAGTTCGCTCGGGACACCGCCGACATCTCTGACCGCGAAAACGTTCAGTACCACTGGATCGAGATCGAAAATGTGCCCGAGATCTGGGAGCGACTGGCCGCGGTGGGGCTACAGACCACCGAAGCGTGCGGCGACTGCCCGCGGGTGGTGCTGGGCTCCCCGTTGGCCGGCGAGTCGGTCGACGAGGTCCTCGACCCGACCTGGGCGATCGAGGAGATCGTGCGCCGCTACATCGGCAATCCGGAGTTCTCCAACCTGCCCCGCAAGTACAAGACGGCAATTTCGGGTCTGCAGGACGTCGTGCACGAGGTCAACGACATCGCGTTCATCGGCGTCAACCATCCCGAGCACGGTCCCGGGTTGGATTTGTGGGTGGGCGGCGGTCTGTCCACGAACCCGATGCTGGCCCAACGGGTTGGCGCGTGGGTGCCGCTGGAAGAGGTACCCGACGTCTGGGAAGCCGTCACCTCGGTGTTTCGTGACTACGGCTATCGACGGCTGCGGTCGAAGGCGCGGCTGAAGTACCTGATCAAGGACTGGGGCATCGAGAAGTTCCGCGAGGTGCTCGAAACGGAATATCTCAAACGCAAACTCATCGACGGTCCGGCACCCGAACCCGTGAAGCACCCGATTGACCATGTCGGCGTGCAACGACTCAAGAATGGGCTCAACGCCGTCGGCGTGGCACCGATCGCCGGCCGGGTGTCCGGCACCATCCTGGCTGCGGTGGCCGATCTGGCCGAGCGCGCCGGATCCGCAGCGGATCCGGTTTACCCCCTACCAGAAGCTGGTCATCCTCGATGTTCCCGACGACAAGCTCGACGAGTTGATCGCAGGCTTGGACGGCCTGGGGCTGCCGTCGCGGCCGTCGCATTGGCGCCGAAACCTCATGGCCTGCACTGGCATTGAATACTGCAAGCTGTCGTTCGCCGAGACTCGTGTGCGTTCCCAGGCGCTGGTGCCCGAGCTGGAGCGCCGGCTCGAGGACATCAACGCTCAATTGGATGTGCCGGTCACGGTCAACATCAACGGCTGCCCCAACTCGTGTGCGCGCATCCAGATTGCCGACATTGGTTTCAAGGGCCAGATGGTCGATGACGGCCACGGCGGCTCGGTCGAGGGATTCCAAGTGCACCTGGGCGGCAGCTTGGGCCTCGACAGTGGTTTCGGACGAAAACTGCGCCAGCACAAGGTCACCAGCGACGAGCTCGGCGATTACATCGACCGTGTGGTGCGCAACTTCATCAAGCAGCGTGATGCCGGCGAGCGCTTCGCGACGTGGGCGCTGCGTGCCGAGGAGGGGGACCTGCGATGAGTGAGAAGGCGAACGGTTTGACCGAAGCAGAACTACGGGAGCTGGCGGAGCGAGGCGCCGCGGAGCTCGAAGGGGCGAGCGCCACCGACCTGTTGCACTGGACCGACGAACATTTCGGCGGCGTCCGGGGACCTCGGCCCTCGGCGACGTGCAACTACGTGGTGGCCTCGAATATGCAGGACGCGGTGCTGGTCGATCTCGCGGCCAAGGTTCGTCCCGGTGTGCCAGTGCTGTTCTTGGACACCGGATATCACTTCGTTGAGACCATCGGCACGCGTGACGCGGTCGAGGCGGTCTACGACATCCGGGTGCTCAACGTCACGCCCGAGCACACGGTCGCAGAGCAGGACCAGACTACTGGGCAAGGACCTGTTCGCCCGCCAACCCAACGAGTGCTGCCGGCTACGCAAGGTCGCCCCGCTGTCCAAGGCGCTGCGCGGCTACTCCGCGTGGGTGACCGGCCTGCGCCGTGTCGAGGCACCGACTCGGGCCAACGCCCAGCTGGTCAGTTACGACGAAGCGTTCCACCTGGTCAAGATCAACCCGCTGGCCGAGTGGACCGACGAGGATATGCAGACCTACATCGACGAAAACGATGTCTTGGTCAACCCGCTTGTCTACGAAGGTTATCCGTCGATTGGCTGCGCCCCGTGCACCGCGAAGGTGGCCGAGGGCGCCGATCCGCGCAGCGGACGTTGGCAGGGGCTGTCGAAGACCGAATGCGGGTTGCACGCGTCGTGACGACCCTGGTGCTGGTCGCGCACGGCAGCGCAGATCCACGATCGGCGGCCAATGCCCGGGCCGTCGCCAATCAGATTCGCTTCATGCGGCCCGGTCTTCGCGTGCGTGTCGCGTTCTGCGAGCTGAACACACCACGGCTGGCTGACGTGCTCACACCGGGTGCGGTGGTCACCCCGTTACTGTTGGCCGACGCCTACCACGCTCGCATCGACATCCCCCGACAGATCGCGAGTTGCGGTGTCGCCGTGCGACAAGCCGACGTGCTCGGCGAGGATGACCGCCTGGTGTCCGTGCTGCACGCGCGGCTGGCCGAGCTGGGAGTCAGCCCGCTCGACCCTGAACTGGGCGTGGTAGTGGCCGCGATCGGCTCGACGCATGCGGTGGCTAATGCGCGCACCGCTCGTGTCGCGCGCAAGGCTGATGGCAGGGAGTCGATGGGCAGGCGCGACGACGGCGTTCGCCACCGGTTCCGGGCCGTCGCCGGCCGAGGCCGCCGACCGGCTGCGCCGCCGCGGCGCACGCCGCGTGGTGATCGCGCCGTGGTTCCTGGCACCCGGGCGCCTGACCGATCGAGTTGCTAAATACGCTGCAGCGGAGGGAATTCCGATGGCAGCACCGCTGGGCGCACACCTTCTGGTGGCCGAGACGGTGCTGGATCGTTTCGATGCGGCGGGAAACGAACGCATCGCCGCCTGAGCTATGGCCAAACTTCGCGTGCAACCTTTCGAGGATATTGGCGACCCAGCGATCCTCGTGAACGCGGATCGAGACGGGATGCGCCTGTTTCAGGCCGCGGTGCGGTCGGCGCACGAAGGCGGTGCTGCGACCTTCGAATTCGACGCGATAAAGCATCACGTGGTACGCCAAGAGGGTGCCGCTGATATCGAACTGGGTCCGCAAACTGTCGTATGGCGGTTCGATGACGCCAAGCTGGTAGAGATGCTCGATTTGATAGCGCCGATGGTCGATACCCCAGGGGCTGGTCATCAATATGTCGATCACCTGAGGAGTCCGGTGGATCTTCTGGTCTTGTCCGTCGACGAATACAAAGGTCGCCTCAATTACGGCGAGTTCTCCCAACTTTATCCGCAGCCCGGGTAGTGGAACCACAAATAGCTGTGCGTCCCGTCATCAAGCCGAACCGAGCTTCGCCCCATCCTTATCGGCGTGGGCCCCAACGGCGCCGCGCGACGGTGGTTCTTCCGGAATCGGCGGAACCCGAGTGGCGCGCACGTAGACAGTTTCCCCCTCCTTCAGGCCCAGCGCTTCGGTATCGCCCCGGGTGATTTGCGCTATAAACGGTCGGCCGGTGGCCGCATTGGTCAGCTCCACCCGCACCTCGAATCCGAGCATCACCAGGCGGTCGATGGTGGCGCGGACGACCCCGGTGGACTCGCCGGTGCCATCGTCGGCAGCGATCTTCATGTCGGGCCTGCGTCCGACCCGGATGTCGTGCGGACGAACCAGGGTCCCGTTCAGCGAGGACACCGCGCCCAGAAAGGACATCACGAAGGCGTTCGCTGGGGTGTCGTATACGGCGGTCGGCGATCCCACCTGCTCGATGCGGCCAGTCGCGCAGCACGGCAATCCGGTCGGCCACATCGAGCGCCTCAGCTTGGTCGTGGGTGACCAGCACCGTGGTGACATGCACTTCGTCGTGCAGCCGACGTAGCCAGGCCCGCAGATCCTCGCGGACCTTGGCGTCCAGCGCACCGAATGGCTCGTCGAGCAGCAGCACTTGCGGGTCGACCGCCAGCGCGCGTGCCAGCGCCATGCGCTGGCGCTGGCCGCCAGAGAGCTGGCTCGGGTAGCGGTGTGAAAACCGCTGAGCCCCACCATCTTCCAGCAGATGGTCGACCTTCTCGGTGATCTCGGCCTTGGGCCGGCGGCGGATCTTCAGACCGAAGGCGACGTTGTCCCGGACGGTCAAATGTTTGAAGGCCGCGTAATGCTGGAAGACGAAGCCGATATCGCGCCGCTGCGGAGGTACCCGGGTGACATCGCGGCCGTTGATCGTGATGGTCCCGCTGTCCGGCTGATCGAGTCCGGCGATCGCGCGCAGCAGCGTCGACTTGCCTGAACCGCTGGGCCCCAGCAATGCCGTCAGCGATCCGGCGGGCACATCGAAATCGACATTGTCCAATGCGACGAAATCACCGTAGCGCTTGTTTGCGCCCCGCACGACGATCGCGTTCGTCACCTTAGCGCCTCCTTCAGGCCTGTTTGGTGGCTCGGTTACGGCGAGCATCGAAAATCACCTGAACGACCAGGACCAGAACCGACACCGCCATCAACAGCGTCGAAAGGGCATAGGCACCGTACTCAGCGCCCCGGTTGTAGCGGTCGGCTACCAGCAGTGTCAATGTCTGGGATTGCCCGGGCAAGTTCGACGACACCATGATGACCGCGCCATATTCACCGAGCGTACGGGCGATGGTCAACACGATCCCGTAGGTAAGACCCCACCGGATCGACGGCAGCGTGATCGCCAAAACGTCTGCCACCAATTGGAACCCAGCGTTGCCGCCGCCTGCTCCTGCTCGATACCCACTTCGTGCAGCACCGGCTCGACCTCACGCACCACGAACGGCAGCGTGGCGAAGACGCTGGCGAGCACGATGCCGGGCAAGCCGAAGATGATCTTGAACCCGAAGTCTTTCTCGACGAAGCCCAGCAGCCCTGCCGATCCCCACAACACGATCAACGCCACGCCGACAACGACCGGCGAGACCGCGAACGGCAGATCGATGATCGCCTGCAGTACCCCCTTGCCGCGGAACCGGTTGCGCGCCAGCATCAGTGCGGTCGGGACACCGAAGATCACGTTGAGCGGCACCACGATCGCCACCACCAGCAACGACAAGTTCAGCGCCGACACCGCCGCCGGCGTGCTGACCCACGCAAAGAACTGGCCGAAACCGGGCGCGAAGGTCCGCCATAAGATCAGTCCAACGGGCACGACGAGCAGCACCAACACATAAGCCAACGCAACAAAGCGGATGAGATAGCGGACCGGGGCCGATAGTCGTCATGCCGACAACTCCTCGCGTTTAGCCGCGCGCGATCCGACGATGCGCAAAACGAACAACACGGCAAACGAGATAACCAGCAGCACAATCGATATTGCAGCGGCGCCGGTACGGTCATCGTTTTCGATCAAGGTCCGGATCCATTGGGAGGACACCTCGGTTTTGCCGGGCACCGCCCCACCGATCAGCACCACCGACCCAAATTCACCGATGGCCCGCGCGAACGTTAGCCCCGCACCCGTCAATAAAACCGGAGTCAGCGAGGGCAGCACGACAGTTGTGAAGATTGTCGCGTTCTTGGCGCCCAGCGACGCGGCCGCCTCCTCGGTCTCGTGATCGATTTCAAGCAGCACAGGCTGGACGGCTCGCACTACGAAGGGCAGCGTGACGAACGCCAGCGCCACGCCCACACCCCATGCGGTGTGCTGTAAGTGCAGGCCGACCGGGCTGTTGGTGCCGTACAAGGCCAGCATCACCAGGCTGGCGACAATTGTCGGCAACGCGAAAGGCAGATCAATGACGACGTCGATGAGGCGCTTGCCCGGGAAATCGTCGCGTACCAATACCCATGCGACTAACAGGCCGAAAATCATGTTGAGGACCGTGACGCCCGCGGAGATGGTCAGGGTCACCCGGAAAGACTCGAGTGCGGCATTTGAGGTGACCGCGAGCCAAAACGCCTGCCAGCCGCCGCCGACAGACTGCCAGGCGATCGCGGCCAACGGCAGCAGGACGATCACCGACAGCCACACCATCGCCACGCCAACCCGCAATGACGTGCCGCCGCGCGAAACCCTTGCGAACCAGCGCGCGACCGACACGGTTGGGTCTGGTCAGCCCCGCCTCGGACGTCACTGCCGTCGTCATCCGGTGGCCTGCATGTAGATCTTGGTGATGCTGCCGGACTTCTTGTCGAAGAGTTGGGCGTCCGCGGTACTCCAGCCGCCGAGGTCAGCTATCGTCCACAGCTTGGCTGGCGCGGGGAACTGGCTGCGGACTTCTGCAGCCACGGCCGGATCGACCGGCCGGAATCCCGCAGCCGCCCAGAGTTTTTGGGCCTGCTCGGTGTATTGGAAGTTCTTGAACGCGGTGGCGGCGTCCAAGTGAGGGCTGCCTGCCACCACCGCGACGGGGTTCTGAATCTTGAACGTTTGTGGCGGATGGACCTGTACGACTGGCTTGCCTTGGCGCGCAGTGACGATTGCTTCGTTCTCGTAACTGATCAAAACGTCACCGCTGCCTTGGACGAACACGTCGGTGGCCTCACGTCCCGACCCGGGCCGCAGTTTGACATGCTGGCTCACCAGCTTGTTGATGAAGTCAATGCCCGCTTGCGGATTGCGACCACCTGCGCTCTTGACGGCGTACGGGGCAAGCAAATTCCACTTGGCTGAGCCCGAACTCAGCGGGCTGGGCGTGATAACTTCCACGCCTGGCCGCAGCAGGTCGTCCCAGTCCTTGATGTGCTTGGGATTTCCGGGCCGCACCACCAGGGTCACCACCGATCCGAACGGGATGCCCTTGGTGGCGTCCTTGTCCCAGTCGCTGGAGACTTTGCCGGCCTTGACAAGTCGGGTGATATCGGGTTCGACGGAAAAGTTGACGACATCGGCCGGTTTGCCATCGACGACGCCGCGCGATTGGTCACCCGATGCGCCGTAAGAAGTAATCACCTGCACGCCCTTGCCCTCTGGCGAAGCATTGAACGCGGGAATCACCGCGCTCCAGCCCGGTTCGGGAACCGAGAAGGCCACCAGCGTGATACTGGTGTGCGCGTTGGTCAATCCGCCACCGCCGACGACGTCGCTGGCGCCGCCGTGGCACGCCGCGATGACGCTGGCGGCAACAGTCAACCCGAGGGCATGCCGCCATCGCGCGGCACCCCTCACGACGTCGAGCAATGATCGACCTTTCGGTGGTGGGTTTACCGGACAACTCGTCTCGTCCCGTCGCTACGGAGATGGGCGAGTCAGCAGTTGCCGAAATCCACCGACACCCGACCGCGCGCGGGTAGGAGGTCAGGGACAACAGTGCACGTCAGCCACAGCGCAATCGCCCACGGCAATGAGCGCCAAGACGTGGCACTCGCGGTTGCCAGAGACTGCGTGCATGGCGGAAGCCTAACAGAAGCGGCCATGCTCGCAGCTCGGCCGATGCAGGTCAGTGGCTCAACAACCAGGCGACGATTACCAGCACCACCAAGATGACCAGTACCAACGTCACCTGCGACCGCGGCATGCCGGTATTTCTGGTCATCAGGGTTCTTCGTCGCCGTGACGAACGCGCCTCATCAGCCGGATACCGCGCCCCAGCAGCGTGTCCAGCACAACCGCGATGAGGTAGGCCAACGCCAGTACCACCGGCATCACCACGATGGTTTGCAAGACGAACCCCAGCCCGGACAGCCATAACTCGACGCCGTCCCACCAACCAAGGATCCCGTCCACCGGGCTCACCCTATTCCGCGCTGCCCATGAAACCAACATGCCAGATCCGGCTGTGCCCCCGATACCCGATGAGTGCCAGCACGTCCAGCGCTAGACGCCAGGCAGGTCGGCGGATGATGATGTCGGCATGGTTCTTCACGCGCAGCCTGCCGATAAGGCCGCAGCGGAGGCCGAGTCCGCAACCTTGAGCGTCGCGCCGCCGGCAGCGTTTCCCTCGAGCGGGGCGGGACGGAACCCGTTCCCGCCGATTGCCGATTATGCGTTTCTGTCCGACTGCGAGACGACCTGTCTGATTTCGCCGGCGGGCTCGGTGGAGTGGCTATGCGTACCGCGCCCGGATTCGCCGAGTGTGTTCGGTGCGATCTTGGACCGCAGGGCCGGCCATTTCCGGCTGGGGCCCTATGGCGTGTCGGTTCCGTCGGCGCGACGCTACTTGCCGGGCAGCCTGATCATGGAGACCACCTGGCAAACCCACACTGGCTGGCTGATCGTGCGCGACGCGCTGGTGATGGGACCTTGGCATGACATCGAACGGCGGTCGCACACGCATCGCCGGACCCCGATGGATTGGGACGCCGAGCACATCCTGCTGCGCACCATACGTTGCGTCAGTGGAACCATCGAACTTTTGATGAGTTGCGAGCCGGCGTTCGACTATCACCGCATCGGCGCCACCTGGGAATACTCGGCCACCGGCTACGGCGAAGCGATTGCGTTGGCCCACAAAGATCCCGACGCCCATCCGACCCTGCGGTTGACCACCAACCTGCGGATTGGTTTGGAAGGCAGAGAAGCACGGGCGCGCACCCGAATGAAAGAAGGCGACAACGCCTTCGTTGCCTTGAGTTGGTCCAAGCATCCGGCGCCGCAGACCTTTGAAGAAGCCGCCGACAAAATGTGGAACACCGCCGAGTGTTGGCGCCAGTGGATCAATATCGGCAACTTCCCCGACCACCCGTGGCGGGCGTATTTGCAACGCAGCGCACTCACCCTCAAAGGCTTGACATACTCGCCCACCGGGGCACTCTTGGCCGCCAGCACCACCTCGCTTCCCGAAACGCCGCAAGGCGAACGGAACTGGGACTACCGCTATGCCTGGGTGCGGGACTCGACGTTCGCTTTGTGGGGCCTGTACACCCTGGGGCTCGACCGGGAAGCCGACGATTTCTTCTCGTTCATCGCCGACGTGTCTGGGGCCAATAACGGCGAAAGTCAACCGCTGCAGGTGATGTACGGCGTCGGCGGGGAACGCCGGCTTGTCGAAGAGGAACTGTCCCATCTGTCCGGCTACGACCATGCCAGCCCGGTACGCATCGGCAACGGCGCTTATAACCAGAACCAGCACGACATCTGGGGCGCCATCCTCGATTCGTTCTACCTGCACGCCAAGTCACGTGAGCAGGTTCCGGACACACTCTGGCCGGTGCTGAAGAACCAGGTGGAAGAGGCCATCAAGCACTGGCGTGAGCCCGACCGCGGCATCTGGGAGGTGCGTGGGGAACCGCAGCACTTCACGTCGTCGAAGATCATGTGTTGGGTGGCGGCCGACCGCGGAGCGAAACTGGCGGAGCGACAAGGTGAAAAGGACTACGCACAGCAGTGGCGCACGGTTGCCGACGAGATCAAAGCCGACATCCTGGAACACGGGGTGAACTCTCGAGGGGTATTCACCCAGCGCTACGGCAGCGACGCGCTGGACGCCTCGCTACTGCAAGTCGTGTTGACTCGGTTCCTGCCGCCGGGCGATCCGCGGGTGCGCGCTACCGTGCTCGCCATTGCCGACGAACTCACCGAACAGGGTCTGGTGCTGCGGTACCGGGTCGAGGAGACCGATGACGGACTTATCGGCGAGGAGGGCACATTCACCATCTGCTCGTTCTGGCTGGTGTCTGCTCTAGTCGAGATCGGCGAGGTGAGCCGAGCCAAACATCTGTGTGAGCGGCTACTGTCGTTCGCTAGCCCGCTGCATCTCTACGCCGAGGAGATCGAGCCGGCCACGGGCCGGCATCTGGGCAACTTCCCACAAGCTTTCACCCACCTGGCGCTGATCAACGCTGTGGTGCACGTGATCCGGGCCGAGGAAGAAGCCGACAGCACCGGGGTCTTCCAACCCGCCAACGCGCCCGTGTAAGGCCGGTCAGCTCAACGCGCTGACTTTATCCATCATCGCGCGAGCGATGTCTACGCCGCTGGTGTCCGGGTTGGCCGAACCTGGATCCGACGGGCGTCGATCGCCAAAGAACACCACCTCGACCTCCACAAGGCAGTTCAGCCGGACACCGATCGCACGCGCCTGGGGGGTAGGCCGAAGCGGCGGCATGTTGGGCAAAACTGAAGTCGCGGTATTAGTCGCCGCGACAACGGTATTGGTAATACGGATGTCGCTGATGGCGTTCGTCGTGCTTATCGGGCCGCTTTGTTCCGTTGTCGTCGCGCCGTTGCATCGCTGCCACTGCTCGGAGAATTTCGCGAACAGCGCCTCGGCTTGCGCGGCGGTGGGCAACGTGACCACACCCTCCATCACGCTGATTACTTGCGCCGGATCCCCGTTGTTCCACCACGACTCCGAAGCGACTTGGTTGACCTCGGCTGACTCGTAGACGCTTTTCTGCAGCATCGCCGTAACGCCTAGGCATGGGGCCGGCGGAAGCTGGCTGTAGAGCTTGTCCGGGCCGCCGAACGCAGGCGGCATACGGGCTACGAAGGGCTGGCCGAGCATCCGCGACAGAGCCACGTCGTCGAGAGGCACCTGCCTGACAGTGTTGCCGGTGAGAGGCCGCGGCTTCAGATTCGGCGCGGGTATCGCCGTGCCATCGACAACCCCACCACAGCCCACCGCGACCGCGGCGACCACTGCCAACGTCGTCGCCGATCCAACCGTCCGCATGATTACTTCCTACCTGTATCCGGTCAGCTCAGACCGCTGACCTTGTTCATCATTCGATGCGCGATGTCGACGGCGGTGCCGTCGGGATGGTGAAAGAAGGCGACATCGACTTCCACAAGGCAATTCAGCCGGACACCGACGGCCCGAGCGCTGATAAGCGTATGGAAGGATTCCACGGTGGCGGCAAGAACGGAATCGGCCGCTCGCACATCGCTGATAGCGGCCGTAGGGTCACCACCACTCGGGAAGTTGAGGTGGACCGTGGCGTCGTTGCATCGGTTCCATTCCTGGGTGAACTTCGCGAAGAGCGCATCGGCGGCGGCCGCCGTGGGGAGGGCTACCACCGCCTCGGATACGTGGATTACCTTCACGCCTCGGACGCCAGCCGTCCACCAGCTTTCTTGCGCCACGTTGCCGATATCGGCGGCCTCATAGCCACTTTTGTCCAGCTCGAAAACCACCTCCGCGCATTCACTCGGTGAGGTGTCCAACTGGGAAAGCAGATCGCGACCGCCGAAACGAGGTGGGAACTCGGCTCGGGTCTTGAAGTGCTGACCGATCATGTTCCAAAGCTCGGAACCGTCGAGCAGCACTTGTCTGACGCTTTGTCCGGTCAGCGGGCGCGGTGTGAGCCCTCGCGCCGGCCGGACACTACCGTCCACTACCCGGCTACAGGCCGCGGCAAAGAATATGACCAACAGCGGGAGCACCAACCGCCCAAAACGCACGACCGGGCACTACTTGTTGGGCTTATCGCCAGCCGCGTCCGCAGACAGCGCAGCGACGAAGGCTTCCTGCGGCACGTCAACCCGCCCGATGGTCTTCATCCGTTTCTTGCCTTCCTTCTGCTTCTCCAGCAGTTTGCGCTTGCGGGTGATGTCACCGCCGTAGCACTTGGACAGCACGTCCGTGCGGATGGCCCGAACCGCAAGCCTCCAGCAGCCTTGCGAGAGTAACAACCTACCGTCATTGGCGACGGCTGTCCGGATACCTGGTGACGATTGGGTCCGCTTCCTGAGCATGCGCCTAAGTACGCGCAGCGGTAGACGCCGGGCAGTTCGGCCCATCATGATGCCGATGATTCTTACGAGCTCTAAGCCAGCAGGCCGGGGCGGCCACCACAGCATTCCACTAAACTGACCCGCGCACGTCTCGTGGCGATGGGAACCCGGTGAAAGTCCGGGGCGGTTCCGCCACTATGAGGGTCTTGGTGTCCAGCCAGCGGGCCCGCACCAGACACTAGCCACGAGGCACTCCGCCGGACGGGGCGAGAACCCCGAGAAGGAACCCTATGAATATCGATGATGCAACGCAGCGCGTCCATCGCATCGCGTTGCTGTCCACGTCCGATACCGACCTGCTCTCCGCCCGCGCCTCACTCGCGGCCTACAACTTGGGCAACCCTGCGCGTCAATCCATCGAGACCGTGCTCGACGGTGCCGAGGTGGTGGTGCTTCGGGTGCTCGGTTCCTCGGCGGATGTCGCCGACGGACTCAGCGGACTGCACGCCACCGGGTTGCCGCTGGTGGTGCTCGGCGGCGAACGTATGCCCAGCGCCGAACTGATGGAACAGTCGACGGTGCCCATCGGGCTTGCGGCGCAAGCACACTCGTACCTCGCCGAGGGTGGTCCGGCGAACCTCGCCCAGTTGCATGCTTTTCTGTGCGACACCGTGTTGCTCACCGGGCAGGGTTTCGACGAGCCGGTGGTGATCCCCGAGTGGGGATACGCCGAGCGCGGTTCTGATGGTACCGCCGACGTCGATCCACGGATCGGCGTGCTGTATTACCGGGCCCACGAGGTCAGCGGCAATTCCGGCTTCGCGCACGCACTCGCCGACGCGATCGAAGCGACCGGCACCGCGGTCGGCGTCCCGATCTTCGCGTCCTCCCTGCGTAGCGCGCCCGACGAACTGTTCGACGCGCTCGCAACCCTGGATACCGTTGTGGTCAGCATGCTGGCTGCCGGCGGCTCTAAGTCGGCTTCCGCCGGCGCGGGTGAGGACGATGCCTCGTGGGACATCGAACGCATCGCCGCGATGAACATCCCGGTGCTGCAAGGGCTTTGCCTGACTTCCTCGCGCGCCGAATGGGAATCAAACGACGACGGCGTCACCCCGCTGGACTCCGCGACGCAGATCGCGATCCCCGAATTCGACGGGCGCATCATCACCGCGCCGTATTCCTTCAAGGAGGTCGACGCCGACGGCCTTCCGCACTACGTGGCTGATCCGGAACGCTGCGCGCGGGTCGCCGCCATCGCGGTCAAGCACGCCATGTTGCGCCGGGTGCCCAACGGACAGAAGAAGCTCGCGCTGGTGCTGTCGGCCTATCCCACCAAGCACTCTCGGGTCGGCAACGCCGTGGGGCTCGACACCCCGGCCTCCGCGGTGCGGCTACTCCGACGCCTCGCGCACGATGGCTACGACGTCGGCGACGGCTTCGGTGTGCTCGGAATCGAGAATGAGACCCGAGCCGGCGACCGGTTGATGCACACGCTCATCGACGCGGGCGGCCAGGACGAACAATGGCTCACGACCGAACAGGTCGCCGGTGCGCAGGTGAAGGTAACTCCGGCGCAGTACGCCGGGTGGACCGCCGACCTTCCCGCGCAACTGCGCGACGCGATGGCCGACGCGTGGGGCCCGGCACCGGGACGACTGTTCGTCAACGACGACGGCGATCTCGTGCTCGCCGCTTTGCGGTCGGGCAACGTCGTGCTGATGATCCAGCCGCCGCGCGGATTCGGCGAGAACCCGGTGGCGATCTACCACGACTCCGACCTACCGCCAAGCCATCACTATCTGGCGGCGTATCGGTGGCTGGAACACGGTTTCGGCGCCCACGCGGTGGTGCACCTCGGCAAGCACGGCTCGATGGAATGGTTACCGGGCAAGAACGCTGCGCTGTCGGCGGCGTGTGCCACTGACGCCGTGCTGGGCAACCTCCCGCTGGTCTACCCGTTCCTGGTCAACGATCCCGGCGAGGGTGCGCAGGCGAAACGGCGCGCCCACGCCACCGTCGTCGACCACCTGATCCCGCCGATGGCGCGCGCCGAGAGTTACGGCGACATCGCACGGCTCGAACAACTACTCGACGAATACGGGAACATCGCGGCGATGGACCCGGCCAAGCTGCCAGCCATCCGCGGCGAAATCTGGAACCTGATGCGCGCCGCGGAGATGCACCGTGATCTCGGACTCGATGACCGGCCCGGCGACGACGAGTTCGACGACTTCCTGCTGCACGTCGATGGTTGGCTCTGCGAGATCAAGGATGCCCAGATCCGCGACGGGTTGCACGTGCTCGGTGCGGCACCCGAAGGAGCGGCGCGCGTCAACCTGGTCCTCGCGATCCTGCGCGCCGCCCAAGTGTGGGGTGGTCGAGACCACGCCGTCTCCGGATTACGCACCGCCCTCGGGTTGAAGGAGGGCGCTGAAATCGCCGCGGTCGATGAGATTGAGACCCGCGCACGCGCACTGGTCGAGGCCATGGAGGCCGCCGGGTGGGACGCCGACGCTGTCGACGCCCTGCACGAAGCGCCCGACGTGCGCACATCTCTGCGGTTCGCGGCAACGGAGGTGATACCGCGTCTGGCGGGCACCGCAAGCGAACTCGACGCCGTGATGCAGGCGCTCGCGGGTGGCTTCGTGCGCCCGGGTCCCTCGGGGTCGCCGCTGCGGGGCCTGGTCAACGTGCTGCCCACGGGCCGCAACTTCTACACCGTGGACCCCCGTGCGGTGCCGTCGCGGTTGGCCTGGCAGACCGGGCACGCGATGGCGGAGTCGCTGCTGCAGCGCTACCTCGACGACACCGAGACCTACCCCGAGTCGGTCGGGCTGTCGGTCTGGGGCACCAGCGCGATGCGCACCTCTGGCGACGACGTCGCTGAGGTGCTGGCGCTGCTCGGCGTACGGCCGGACTGGGACGAGGCGTCCCGTCGCGTGAGTCGGCTGGAAATCATCCCGCTCTCCGAGCTCGGCCGGCCCCGCATCGACGTGACCGTCCGCATCTCCGGATTCTTCCGCGATGCCTTCCCGCACGTGGTGATGATGCTCGACGACGCGGTGCGGATGGTGGCGCTGCTCGACGAGCCGGACGAAGACAACTACGTGGCCGCGCACGCCCGCGCCGACCTCGCCGACCATGGTGACGAAAGGCGCGCCACCACACGCGTTTTCGGCTCCAAGCCGGGCTCGTACGGCGCGGGCATCCTGCAGGTCGTCGAAGCGGGCACCTGGCGCGACGACAAAGACCTCGCCGAGGTCTACACCGCCTGGGGTGGGTTCGCCTACGGTCGCGGACTGGACGGCGCCGCTGCCGCCGACGACATGCGCACCAACTACGCACGAATCAAGGTGGCGGCCAAGAACATCGACACGCGCGAACACGACATCGCCGACAGCGATGACTACTTCCAGTACCACGGTGGCATGGTCGCGACCGTGCGCGCCTTGACGGGGACCGACCCCAAGGCCTATGTCGGCGACTCGACCACGCCCGACGCGGTGCGCACCCGCACGCTGGCCGAGGAGACCGCACGGGTCTTCCGCGCCCGGGTGGTCAACCCGCGCTGGATCTCTGCGATGCGCAGGCACGGGTACAAGGGCGCCTTCGAACTTGCCGCCACCGTCGATTATCTCTTCGGCTTCGACGCCACCGCGGGTGTCGTGCACGACTGGATGTACGAGAAGCTCGCGGAGTCCTACGTCCTCGACCCGACGACGCGGGAGTTCCTCGACCAGTCCAACCCGTGGGCACTGCATGGCATGGTCGAGCGCCTGCAGGAAGCGGCCGACCGCGGCCTGTGGGCCGACCCGTCACCGGAGACGATGGCCGCGTTGCGGCAGGCCTACCTCGAGGTGGAGGGCGACATCGAGGGTCGCGCCGGGTGACTGAGCCGGTGCGGGTACGCATCCTCGGCGTTGGCATGGGACCCCAGCACGTGACGCCGGAAGTGGCCGAAGCGCTGCGGTCGGTCGACTACGTGCTGGCCGCAGACAAGGGCGCCGACCACGGCGACGATGGATTGCTGGCGTTGCGGCGCGCGATCGTCGATGCGCACACCCGCGGTGCGGTACAGGTCGTGGAGGTCAGCGACCCCCAGCGCGACCGCTCGGCGGGGCTGACCACCGAGGGCTACGAAGGCGCGGTCGCCGACTGGCACGACGCTCGCGCTGCCGCCTACGCCGACGCGCTCCGCGAGCGCGGCGGCACCGCGGCGTTCCTGGTCTTGGGCGACCCATCGCTCTACGACTCGACAATCCGCGTCGTGGAGAGGATCAAAACACTCGGCGTACCAGTCGAATTCGACGTACTGCCGGGAATCAGCGCTCCGCAACTGCTCGCCGCGCGGCACCGCATCGTCCTGCACGAGGTTGGTCGCCCCGTCCACGTCACCACCGGCCGCAGGCTGCAGGAGGCCGTCGCCGCCGGGCAGGACAACATCGTCGCCATGCTCAATCCGTCGCCGCACCGACTCGACCTCACCGGCCTGGACGACTGGGCGGTGTGGTGGGGCGCCAATCTCGGCGCCGCCGGTGAACGCCTGGCCGCGGGGCGACTCGGCGACATCGTCGAGCACATCGCCGACGCACGCGCACAAGCCCGCACCGAGGCAGGCTGGGTAATGGATCTCTTCCTGCTGAGGAAGCCGTGACGTCCCTGCGGGTGCTGCTGCTGGGCGGGACGTCGGAAGCCCGCGCCCTCGCCGCGAAGCTGGTAAACGACGGGGTCGAGGTGACGAGCTCACTGGCCGGCCGGGTCGCCCGGCCGCGAATGCCGGTCGGGGCAGTGCGAATCGGCGGATTCGGCGGGATCGAAGGGCTGCGACGGGCGTTGGCCGATTTCGACGCCGTGATCGATGCCACCCACCCCTTCGCGGCAACGATCTCCGCCAACGCCGCAGCCGCCTGCGCCGACGAAGCGCGACCACTGCTGCGATTGCAGCGTCCCGGCTGGGTCGAGCGGAGCAGGCCGTCATGGCACTGGGTGAATACACATCGCGACGCGGCCGAGCACGCGCGAACGCTGGGCACCCGACCGCTACTCACCGTGGGCCGCCAGCAGTTAGGGGCCTTCGTCGGGGCGCTCGGTCAGCTGGCGGTGCTCGCACGCGTCGTCGATGAGCCGGAGTTCGTGCTGCCACCGGCGTGGCGGCTGATCAACGACCGCGGACCCTATGCCCTGCCGGGCGAGTTGGCGCTGCTGCGCGAGCACGGGGCCGACGTGCTGGTCACCAAGGATTCCGGTGGTGAGTACACCTGGCCGAAGATGCAGGCCGCCGACGAGTTAGGCGTCCCGGTCGTCATCGTGCGCCGGCCCGCCGTCCCGCCTGGGGTACCGATGGTGTCAGACGTTGACGATGTCGTCGAATGGTTACGCGGACAATGTAACTCGCCGCGACCGTGACCGGTTACAGGGGAGACCTCACCGGATGTGCACAGCCGGCGTGCCGGTGGACGGCCTCGGCGAACCGCTGAGCGAGGGCGGGGTGGCCGGCCCAATGCGTGTGCAGGTAGGCGGCGTGCAGCGTCGGCGTGGCGACACCGTCGGGTCCCGCGGGCAGATGCCATGCCGCGTGGCCGGCAGCCAAGGCGACTGTCGTACGGTGGAATTCGTGTCCCGTGACCTCGGCACCCGCTTGGGCGAGCAGGGAGTCGACCGGGCTGGTGGCGGTTCGGTAGCCGAGGGTCAGCTGCTTGGTCATTGCTGCCTCAGCAGGCACCGCTCCGACCATGGGTGCGCCGTCGAGGGTGCGGCATAGGTATAGCAGCCCCGCGCATTCGGCGACCGTGGGGACGCCCGCGTTGACGGCTGCGCGTAATTCGGCTATCAGACAACGGTTCTCGGCGAGTTCGGCGGCGTGCACTTCGGGGAAACCGCCGCCGAGGTAGAGGCCGGCGGTTCCCGCGGGAAGGGCCGGGCCGGCGAGCGGGTCGAATTCGACCACGTCGCATCCGGCGGCCCGCAGGAGCTCTTCGGTTTCGGCGTAGCGAAAGGTGAACGCGCGACCGCCCGCCATCGCGACGACGGGCCGGGCTCTGGTCGGGGCGTGAATTTCTTGCGCCGGGTCCCACGCCGTACCCTGCAGCGGCTCGGCATCACCAGCGAGGTGGAGCACGGCGTCGAGGTCGACGTGCGCTGCGATGACGCCTGCCATGCGCGCCAAGGCGCTGGCCGACTCGGCGTGCTCGGCGGCAGGCACCAAACCCAGGTGACGTGACGGCGTCTCCACACCTTCGTCGCGGGGCAGGACGCCGAGCACCGGAATGCCGGTCGGGGCAAGCGCGTCGCGGACCTCGTCGGCATGCCGCGCGGTACCCGCCTTGTTCAGGATCACGCCCGCGATGCGCACCGAGGGGTCGAATGCCGCCAGGCCGGCGACGACTGCCGCATGGGTGCGCGACGCATGCGAGATGTCGACGACGAGCAGCACCGGGGACGCCGTCAGGGCGGCGACGTGGGCGGTGGATGCTTCCCCGGCGGTGCCGAGGCGGCCGTCGAACAGGCCCATGACGCCTTCGATGACGGCGACGTCCGCCGACTTCGCGCCGTGCAGTAACAGCGGGACGATGCGGTGTTCGCCGACGAGGAACGGGTCGAGGTTGCGGCCCGGCCGTCCGGTAGCCAGGGCGTGATAACCAGGATCGATGAAATCGGGCCCCACCTTGTGGCCGGATACCGTCAACCCCCGACTCGGCCAGGGCGGCCATCAATCCGGTTGTGACAGTGGTCTTTCCATGCCCGGACGCCGGTGCGGCGACGACGAGGCGGGGAAGCTCGGTAGCTACCACTCGATCCCTCGCTGGCCCTTCTGACCGGCGTCCATCGGGTGCTTCACCTTGGTCATCTCGGTGACGAGGTCGGCGATGTCGATCAGCCGTGGATCGGCATTGCGACCGGTCACCACGACGTGTTGGTGACCGGGTCGGGAGGCGAGGGTTTCGGTGACGTCGTCGATGTCGACCCAGCCCCAGTTGATCGGGTAGGTGAACTCGTCGAGCACGTAGAGGTCGTGGGTTTCAGCGGCGAGGCGTCGCTTGATCTCGGCCCAACCGGCCGCCGCTGCCTGCGCATGGTCGATCTCGGTGCCCGCCTTCCGGCTCCACGACCAGCCCGACCCCATCTTGTGCCACTCGACCGGGCCGCCCTCTCCCGTCTCGGTGTGCAGTGCGCCGAGGCGCTCCAGGACGGTCTGCTCACCGATGCGCCATTTGGCCGACTTGACGAACTGGAACACCCCGATGCGGAACCCTTGGTTCCAGCCGCGCAGCGCCAATCCGAAGGCGGCGGTCGACTTTCCCTTGCCGTCACCGGTGTGCACGATCAGCAGAGGTCGGTTGCGGCGCTGGCGCGTCGTGAGCCGATCGTCGGGCACGACGAGAACCTGACCCTGTGGCATCAGGCCGCTCCGGGAGTTGCGCTGCGGACGATGTCGGCCAGCGCTTGGGCGTTCACGTGACCGAGCGGCACGTGGTCGGCGTTCAGGTGCTGAGCCAATGTCGCGGCCAAACCCATTCGCATCCGCCCGCTTTCGCAGTCGACGACGATGCAGCCGATACCTTCGTGCGCTAGATACGCCGCGGCCTGCCGGGACCGTTCGACGGCGTCAGGTCCCGCCGTCGCGCGACCGTCGGTGACGATGACGAGGAGCGGCCGTCGGCTCGGGTCGCGCAGGCGTTCGCGCCGCACCACCTCGGCGGCCTTCATCAGCCCTTCGGCGAGCGGAGTTCCGCCTCCGGCGGGGAGGTTGTCCAGCCGTGTGGCTGCAATGTCGATCGAACCGGTTGGCGGAAGGGCGATCTCGGCGGCGCGGCCCCGGAAGGTCACGACGCCGACCCGGTCACGTCGCCGGTAGGCGTCGAGCAAGAGCGACAGGATGGCCGTCTTGACCTGACGCATCCGTTCGCGGGCAGCCATGGATCCCGAGGTGTCGACGACGAACACCACCAGGTTGGCTTCGCGTCCCTCGCGGACGGCCCGGCGCAGATCGGTGGGCCGCAAAAGGAGCCGACCGCTGCTGCGGCCGCGAGCGGCCTGGTGCGGTGCGGCAGCCCGCACGGTCTCGACGAGATGAATGCCGGAGCCGGTGCTCGACAGCGGACTGCCCCCGGTGCGGCGACCTGTCGTCGTGCGGGCGCGGCTGCGACGACCGGCATGCCCGTCCCCCACCCCGCGGACGGTGAAAAGCTTTGTCCGGTATGGCTCGCCGACACCGACCGGGGCGCCGTCTGCTGGTCCAGGGCCCGAATTCGGCTGGCCGCCGGCCCCTGGCGGCAGCGGTTCCGGAGTGCCGTCGCAGTCGTGGCCGCCATCGGGACCGTCGGGATCGGTGTCGGGATCGGGCCCGTTGTCGGTGTCAGGAGGTAAGAGTTCGTCGAGTTCGTCATCGTCGAGGCCGGGGGCGTCGAATGGATTGCGCCGACGGCGGTGTGGGAGAGCGAGTCTGGCAGCGGCGCGCAGATCTTCGACGTTCGGCTCCTCGCGGCCGTGCCACGCAGCGTGGCCGGCAGCGGCCCGCGCCATGACGATGTCGGCTCGCATGCCGTCTACACCGGCCGCCGAGCAGACTTCGGCGATCTTGAGCAGTACCGCGTCAGTGAGCTGGACTCGGGCCAGGATCGACTGGGCCCGTTGAATTCGGATACGAAGCCGCTCTTCGGCATTCGCGTATTGAGTTCGGAAAGCCTGCGGGTCCGCGTCGAACGACAGTCGTCGGCGCACGACCTCGGCGCGCTGTGCCGGGTCCCGCGGTGCGGCAACCTCGACGGTCAGACCGAAGCGGTCGAGCAGCTGGGGCCGCAGCTCGCCCTCCTCGGGATTCATCGTCCCGACGAGCACGAACTTCGCCGAGTGGGTGACCGATATGCCGTCGCGCTCCACGCTGACGGTCCCCATGGCGGCCGCGTCGAGGAGGAGATCGACGAGATGGTCGTGCAGCAGGTTGACTTCGTCGACGTACAGGATCCCGCGATGCGCATTTGCCAGCAGACCCGGCTCGAAGTGGACGGCGCCGTCGCTCAGCGCCTGTTGGAGATCGATCGAACCTGCGACGCGATCCTCCGTCGCGCCGACGGGCAGCTCGACCAGTCGCACCGGTCGAGTTTCCACAGGTGCGTGGGGTTGGAACGGGCCGTCCGGTGAGAACGGGTTCGGTTCGGCCGGGTCCGTGGAGAAGCGATCCCCGGCGATGACGTCGATGGGCGGCAGTATCCGGGTGAGCGCACGCACCATCGTCGACTTCGCGGTGCCCTTCTCGCCGCGCACGAGCACGCCGCCGATGCCAGGGTCGATGACGCTGAGAATGAGCGCTAAGGCCATGTCGTCGAGCCCGCCGGGGGCGTCGGGATCGCCGCCGAGGACTGCGGGAAACGGGTACAGCTGATCAGTCGGGTGCATGGTGAGGCTCCGCTCGTGTTTGCCAACTGACGTTGGGGCAGGCGAGGCTGGTACTCGGACTAACCGTTCGCTCGCCCCCTGATCGGGCGGCGGGACGGATCACCGTAGCGGGCCTGTGCCGGAATCTCACCGGCTTCCCTCGGATCCCCCGACTGAGCCGACTGCCCTTGGTGGGACGACGGTTCGCGGGGCGCCTCGCAAGCCTTACGCTAGCATCGCCGCCGTGGCGACCCCTGACCTGCATCTGGTTGTCGTGGGTATCGGCGCCGACGGGTGGGACGGGCTGACGGCGCCGACGCAAGCCGTGATTTTGTCGGCCGAGGTCGTGCTGGGCGGGCCCCGTCAGCTGGCGCTTCTCCCCGTCGCGGACGGTCAGGCCCGGCAACCGTGGCCGTCCCCGCTGCGCACGGCGCTGCCCGATGTGTTGCGGCAGTGTGCTGGTCGGCGCGTCGTCGCGCTGGCCTCCGGCGACCCGATGTTGAGCGGCATCGGCACCTTGCTGGTCGAAACCTTGGGCGCCGACCGGGTGACCGTCATCCCGCACGTGTCGTCGGCGGCGCTGGCGCGGTCTCGGCTCGGTTGGTCCGCGGAATCTACCGCGGTCGTCAGTGTCGTGGGCCGGGACGTGCACGCGATGTTGCGTGAACTGGCGCCCGGGCGCCGGGTGCTGGTGCTGTCGTCTGACGAGACAACCCCTTCGTCCCTTGCCGCTTTGCTCGTCGCACGGGGATACGGGCCGAGTCGGTTCGTAGTTATGGGCGACCTCGGCAGCGCCCACGAGACGATCGTGGAGATGACGGCCGAGGACTTCTCGGGTGAAGCGCCGCGGCTGAACATCGTTGCGCTGCAATTGACTGGCCCGCTGCTCGCTGGCTGGGCGACCGGGTTGCCCGATGACGCCTTCGAGCAGGACGGTCAACTCACGAAGCGGGATCTGCGTGCGGCCGCGCTGGCTCGTTTGTTGCCCGCACCGGGGCAGCTGCTGTGGGACGTCGGCGCGGGCGCGGGTTCGGTGGGCATCGAATGGATGCGAAGTCACCCCACATGCCGGGCCATCGCAGTGGAGGCGGATGCCGGTCGCGCCGAACGGATCAGACGCAATGCGCGAACGCTGGGAGTGCCCGCGCTGCGAGTGATCCAGGGAGCGGCTCCGGAGGCGCTGAGCGAACTGACCACTCCCGACGCCGTCTTCATCGGCGGCGGCGCGACTCGATTCGGCGTACTCCAGTGGTGCCTCGACGCGCTGCGCCGCGGCGGTCGGATCGTGGTGCATGGGGTGACTGTCGAGACGGAGGCGCTTCTCGCCGCGGCGTACGGCGAGCATGGCGGTGAACTCACTCGCACTCACATCGAGCATGCCGCGCCGGTCGGGTCGTTCACGGGCTGGACGCCGGCGCGGGCGGTGACCCAGTGGGCCTTCACCAAGCCGCCTGACGGCTGACCTCAGCATCACCGGGTGACCGATCGATCTCGTAGCGGGTCGTACAGATGGCTTTCGCCCGCGCGCAGATCCGCGTGTTCGCCGAGCACATCGCCGACGAGAATCACGGCCGCTCGGCGCAGCCCAGCCGCCTCGACCTGGTCGGCGATGTCGGCGACGGTGCCGCGAAGGACGCGCTCCTGCGGCTGGGTGGCCCGGTACACCACCACCACCGGGCAGTCTGCGCCGTAGGCCGGCTCAAGTTCGTCCATCAGCGCGCGAGTGCGGGTAATTGCCAAGTGCAGCACCAGAGTTGCCCGAGTGGCTGCGAATGCAGCGAGCGACTCGGTATCCGGCATCGCGGTCGACCGCGCTTGGGTCCGCGTCAGCACGACGGATTGTGCGACCAACGGGACGGTGAGTTCGCGACCGACTCGCGCCGCCGCGGCCGCGTATGCCGGCACTCCCGGTGTGATGTCCCACGGCACTCCGGCGGAGTCGAGTCGCCGCGTCTGTTCCGATACGGCGCTGTAGAGGGTGGGGTCACCCGACACCAGACGGACGACCCGCCTGCCGGCACGATGCGCTTCGAGGGTGCGGGCGAAGATGTCGTCGAGATCCAAGTTTTGGGTATCGACCAGATCAGCCATCGGAGAACAGCTTTCCAGCACCTCGGGATCGAGATAGCTCCCGGGGTATAGCACGGTGTCAGCCGCGGCGAGCATGCGCGACGCGCGTAGGGTCAGCAAGTCAGCGGCACCAGGTCCGGCACCGACGAACTGCACCGCGAACCGGGCGGCGGTCACCGTACCCACCGCGGCGTCCACACCCGGCCGGCCGGCGTGACTCGGGTCGACGACGCACCCACCAGCAGAAGACATTTCATGTCGATGGTGTCGGTATCGAGGTTGCCCAGCGTCGTCACAGTCAACGATTCCCCTGCTCGGCCGACGTCACGCCCGACGATCACAACCGTGTCGGCGCAACGGTGTTCGAGCAGGATCTTGCGCGCAACGGCGATCTGGTCGGGACGGGCCCGCGATGCCGGGTTGTAGATGGCCAGAACGAGATCGGCTTCGGCGACGGCACGCAGTCGTTCCTCGATCAGCGACCACGGCTTGAGC
This sequence comes from uncultured Actinomycetota bacterium, assembly GCA_963744835.1. Taxonomy (GTDB): domain Bacteria; phylum Actinomycetota; class Actinomycetes; order Mycobacteriales; family Mycobacteriaceae; genus Mycobacterium. The sequence continues at coordinate 337,880 of CAVUVB010000002.1, read as the reverse complement.
CGGTCGGACAGGCTCATGACCGCGAAGTCCGCCCCGATGGGCGCGCCGGCCCGTGCTGCGACGGCGTGAATTGCCGAGACGGCGGGTAGCACCCGAATGGGAACCGCGGCGAAACGGTCGTCATCGGCGGCTTCGAACACTGCTGATGCCATGCCGAATACCCCTGCGTCGCCACCGGAGACAACGGCGACCTTCTCGCCGCGAAGGGCCAACTCGAGCGCAAAGCGTGCGCGGTCGACTTCGACGGTATTGCCAGATGCGTGCCGCCGCAGCCCTTTCCGCTGCGGCACGCGTGCCAGGTACGGGCCGTAGCCGACGACGTGCTGCACCTCGGCAAGCGCGGCCGCCGCCTCCGGCGTCGTCCAGCTTTCTGGGCCGGGCCCCAAGCCGATGACGAGGAGTTCAGCGACGCCAGTCGCGTCGGACGTGGCTGTACGGCTTTGATTTTCAGCCTTGACTCGGGAACGCTGACCATTGACCGAGTCGCCGTTGACGACGATCAGGGACAAGTACGGCACGGTGGACTCATCGACGTCGGCGACCGGCATCCAGCGCTGCTGCGGGTGACTCGCCCGTTCGACGTAGAGCGCATGATCGAGGCGTCCCGCAGATGCCAGCGCACGACGGACGGCCGGGAAGGTACGGCCGAGCTTCATGATGATCGCACCGTCGGTGTCGGCCAGGCGCCGTGCGAGTTCGGCTTCGGGCAACGTACCCGGCAGCACGGTCAGCACGTCGGTCTGGCGGACCAGCGGAGAGGCGGTGGCCGCCGTCGCGGCGGTGAAAGCCGGTATCCCGGGTATGACTTCGGTGGCGAAGCGGATGCTGAGCCGGTCGTGCATGTACATAAAGGAGCCGTAGAACAGCGGATCCCCTTCGGCGAGAAGGGCAACCGTGCGCCCGGCGTCCAAATGCGCGGCCAGCCGGGCGGCCGATTGCTCATAGAAGCCGGCCAGCGCTCCGGCGTATCCGCCGGGATGGTCCGTCGTGCCGGTGGTAAGGGGATAGCGCAATTCCTCCTCGATGACATCCGCGGGAATCAGGTCCGCCGCGATGGTCCGCGCGTAGGACTGCTTGTTGACGCCCGCATGGTAGGCGACGACGCCGGCCTCGCCGATGACCCGGGCCGCCTTACGGGTGATCAACTCGGGATCCCCCGGGCCTAGGCCGACTCCGTAGAATCGGCCGGCCCCGTGGGCGGTTGTCACTCGGCCTCCGAGGCCAGCGCGTTAATTGCCGACGAGGTCATCGCCGATCCCCCGCGCCGCCCCCGCACGGTCACGAACGGGATGTCGATTCCGTGCGCGCGGGATAGCGAGACGAGTGCCTCCTTGGATTCCGCGGCGCCGACGAACCCCACCGGGCAGCCGACGATGGCGGCGGGCCGGGGCGCGCCGTCGCGGAGCATCTCCAGCAGGTGGAACAGTGCGGTCGGAGCATTGCCGACGGCAACGACTGCGCCGTCGATCAGGGGCTCCCACAAAGAGACGGCGGCCGCAGTGCGGGTGGTGTTCCACCGCCGGGCGAGAGCGGGCACGATCGGGTCGTGCAGGAAACAGTGCACCTCGTTGGCGGCGGGGAGCCGGCCCGCGGTGATGCCGGTGGCGACCATGTGCGCATCGCAGAGGATGGGCGCGCCGGATTGCAGCGCAGAGCGAGCGGCCGGTACGAGCTCAGGATGGATCACGAGGTCGCCGACGAGATCTGGTTGACCGGTGCCGTGGATCATCCGCAAAGCCAGCTTCTCTGCTTCGGCCGGAACGCGCGATAGGTCGGCTTCGCGGCGGATGGTGGCGAACGAGTCCGCGTAGATGGCCGGGCCGTCGGCGATGTAGTCGTAGCGTCGCGTCGGCCGCCGGGCATCGTGCGTCTGGGGACGTGTCACCTGGTTACCTCCGGGGCGTCAGGGACGAGGATGCCGCGCCAGGGGGTGACGACGACATGTGCGACGTCTGCCGCGCGTTCGAGTAGCGACTGGACCACAGGGAGTGTCAGCACACCGTCTTCGGCGGGCACGTGGGTGCCACCGGGAACCGCGCCGTAGGGAAGCGGTGGCGCTGGAGCGGGGAGCCGGGGATCGGCAGGCGCGGGCGGTCGAAGCGGCCGGGCCAGCTCGCGGACGTGCCACGGCGCATCAGCGCCCATCCCGCGAACATCGAGGAATTGCGTCGCCAGATCAACCAAGCGACCGGCGGCGTCACCCATTGGTGTGACGGCTCCCCAATGATCGCCGACGCGCAGCTGGACCTCACCGTCGCCGAGCCCCACACAACCCAGGTCAGTCCCGCGCTTCCCCGCTCCGGTGAGCCGGTCGAACAAGTCGCCGCGGCCGTCGTCGAGGGTGAACAGGAAACGACCCGGCAGCAGGCCAAGTTCGGCGTCTGCACATATCAAGGTGTCGAGCTGCGATGCCACGGCACGAAAATCAGCGCGTCCACCGGCCAGGCCCGTCTGCGGCGATACGAGCACATTCCGTGCGAGTTCATGGGCACGCGACGGCAGCAGGCCGGTCGACTCGATCGCCGCCAAAGCGGCCTCGGTCAAATGGGGCGTCGGCCGGCGCCCGTCGCTGGACAGTCCGCGCAGTTGCAGATTTGTTCGCCCGGTCAGGTACAGACGGCCGTCCGCGTGACGTTGGCTGACCTCGGACAAGCGTTGCAGTGCGCCCGTGGGTAGCCGACCTCCCACCAGGCGGATGCGCACAAGCAGCCCGTCGTCGGCCTGCCATGGGCGCCACACGCCGGGGCACATGTCCGCCCGAATGCGCGTACGGGTTTCCGTCGTCACCAGAGGCCTTCGTCTCGTCGGCAGTGCCTTGTTACTTCTTACCCTTATCGCCCGCCGCGTCCGCAGACAGCGCAGCGACGAAGGCTTCCTGCGGCACGTCGACCCGGCCGATGGTCTTCATCCGTTTCTTGCCTTCCTTCTGCTTCTCCAGCAGTTTTCGCTTGCGGGTGATGTCACCGCCGTAGCACTTGGACAACACGTCCTTACGGATCGCGCGGATGTTTTCCCGTGCAATGATTTTGGATCCGATCGCCGCTTGCACTGGCACCTCGAACTGCTGACGCGGAATGAGCTCTTTGAGCTTGGTGGTCATCTTGTTGCCGTAGGCCGCGGCGGCATCCTTGTGCACAATCGCGCTGAACGCGTCGACGGCCTCACCCTGCAGCAAGATGTCGACCTTGACCAGCGAGGCTTCCTGCTCACCGGCCTCCTCGTAATCGAGGCTGGCGTATCCGCGGGTGCGCGATTTCAGCGAATCGAAGAAGTCGAAGATGATCTCGCCCAGCGGCATGGTGTAGCGCAGTTCGACACGTTCGGGTGACAGGTAGTCCATCCCGCCGAGCTCGCCACGCCGCGATTGGCAGAGTTCCATGATGGTGCCGATGAATTCGCTGGGCGCGATGATGGTGGTTTTGACGACGGGCTCGTAGACGGCGGCGATCTTGCCCGACGGCCAGTCCGACGGGTTGGTCACTCGAACCTCTGTGCCGTCGTCTTTGACGACCCGGTAGACCACGTTCGGCGAGGTCGAAATCAGGTCGAGGTCGAACTCGCGTTCCAGGCGCTCCCGGGAGATTTCCATGTGCAGCAGACCCAGGAATCCGCAACGGAACCCGAAGCCCAGCGCCACCGATGTCTCCGGCTCGTAGGTAAGTGCGGCGTCGTTGAGCTGCAGCCGCTCCAGTGCGTCGCGCAGGTTGGGGTACTCCGAGCCGTCGACGGGATACAAACCCGAGTACACCATCGGCTTGGGTTCGCGGTAGCCGGTCAGTGCCTCGGTGGCGCCGTGGCGCGCGGTCGTGACGGTGTCACCGACCTTGGACTGGCGGACATCCTTCACACCGGTGATCAGATAACCGACCTCCCCCACACCCAGACCTCTGCTGGCCTTCGGCTCTGGCGAAACGATGCCCACCTCTAGCAGCTCGTGAGTGGCGCCGGTGGACATCATCGCGATGCGCTCGCGCGGGGTGATCTTGCCGTCCACCACGCGGACATAGGTGACCACGCCGCGGTAGATGTCGTACACCGAGTCGAAAATCATGGCACGGGTGGGCGCCTCTGGGTCCCCTTTGGGCGGCGGCACTTGCTTGACGACTTCGTCGAGCAGCGCTGGCACGCCTTCGCCGGTCTTGCCGGAGACCCGCAGCACGTCGTCGGGTTCGCAGCCGATGATGTGCGCGATCTCGGCGGCGTACCGCTCAGGGTCAGCGGCGGGCAGGTCGATCTTGTTGAGCACCGGGATGATCGCCAGGTCGCGGTCTAGCGCCAGGTACAGGTTGGCCAGCGTCTGGGCCTCGATGCCTTGCGCGGCGTCGACCAACAGCACCGCGCCCTCGCAGGCGGCCAGGGCTCGCGACACCTCATAGGTGAAGTCGACATGGCCCGGGGTGTCGATCAAATGCAGAACGTGATCGGTGTCGCCCACCCGCCACGGCAGGCGCACGTTCTGCGCCTTGATCGTGATCCCACGTTCGCGCTCGATATCCATCCGGTCGAGGTACTGAGCGCGCATCGACCGCTCGTCGACGACGCCGGTGAGCTGCAGCATCCGATCAGCCAGCGTGGACTTGCCGTGGTCGATGTGGGCGATGATGCAAAAATTCCGAATCTGCGCCGGCGCAGTGAAGGTTTGGTCGGCGAAGCTGCTGATGGGAATCTCCTGGTGAAGCCGGGCTTAGGCGTCTCCAGGGTATCGAGTGACGGTCGCGAAGACACAATCGTGTCACGCGATCGAACGGCCTTCGCTCGCTGGCTGCGCTGCGCGACGGCGAGCGAGTCAGCTCACAACCCGCTAAATAAATCTCCCGTGACAGGAATGAAAACAGTATTTCTCCGGGTTGACCCAAGAGATTGATTTCGTCGACCGGTGTGGGCCGCATCGGGCAAATCCAGACCAGTGCTAGACCGACCCCGATCCGGCGGTTGCTTAATCGCGCGTGCTCGGCCTGGTGACTCATGTTGACACTCCCTCCGAAACGCCGGTCAGTATGTGAAGCGAATAAGTCGCGGATAAGCAGAGGCTTAACTCATCCTGTGTGGAGTAGAAGTCTGGATCAATCGTTGGCGCGGAGGAAACAACCGTCTCGGTGTCACCAACTGATCGTCGTAGCGGTCGGGGCGAAGCCGCTCGCGGGTGCGTAAGGCGCGACGACGCCATGACACCCAGATAGCTCGCCTATGCTGCCCGTATGCCTTCCGCGCGGAAGAGCCCGTGGGAAACGTTGCAGCGGTTCGCGGAGAACCTGGTGTTCAATGACGCGCCGAAATTCATCCGGCAGCTGCAGAACTCGCCGACCGTGCAGCGAGGCATCAAGATCGGTCTTGATGTGATCAGCGGCAGCGCTTCCGAAGCGCCGGCTGAGATCACCGCGGGCCGCCCGGTGACCAGCAACAGCGCGCCCACCGCGTACCGGGCCCGCAAGCTCGTCTACTCCCCCAATCTGGACGGTCGGGCCGACCCTGGCGAAATCGTGTGGACGTGGGTGACCTATGAGGACGACCCCACCCGCGGCAAGGACCGCCCGGTGCTGGTCGTGGGCCGCGACCGCGACGTCCTGCTCGGGTTGATGATGTCCAGCCAGCAGAGACACGCCGCCGACCGGGACTGGGTAGGAATCGGCAGCGGCAGCTGGGATGAGGACGGCAGACCCAGTTGGGTGCGGCTGGACCGGGTGCTCGACGTCCCCGAAGAGGGCATCCGGCGCGAGGGCGCGATCCTGGAACGCCGCCGTCTTCGACATCGTGGCTGCCCGCCTACGGAGCGACTACTCCTGGAGCTGAGTTACGACGCGTCGATCCAGCGCGCCTGGCTGTCAGCCCTGGGTGATGTAGGACTGCAGCTGCTCGTGCTCGGCCTCCAGCTCCTCCATCCGCGTTTTCACGACGTCGCCGATGCTGACGATGCCGATCAACTCTCCGTTCTCGACTACCGGGACATGGCGCACCCGGTTCTCGGTCATCAGCATGGTCAGGCTGTCCACCGTGTCGGACTTGCTACACGTCGAGACCACCGCCGTCATGATTTCCGAGACCGGCTTGCGAGAGCACCTCGGCCCCGTGGGCGATGCAGCTGGCGCACGATGTCACGCTCGGAGACGATGCCGGCGACACCGTCGGGCCCGACCACCACCATGGCACCGATGTTGTGGCCGGCGAGCCCGGCCAGCAGTTCAGTCACCGTCGCGTCGGGGTCGATCGTCATCACTGAGCCGCCCTTGCTCCGCAACACATCTGCAATCCGCATCAAGGCCTCCCGCCGATTGTGATCCGGTTCACACCAGGCTACGGCGAGATCGGTCATCGTGAAAGCCGCTTGTAAAAATCCGGCCAACGTCCTGGTCACGAGCACGGCCGCAAGGCAAAGGGGACCGTCGCTGCGGCGGCACGCGACCGCAGCCTCACGGCGCATCGGCTCGCACGGTAATCACAGAGAAGCGTTGCAAGCCAGCTGATTTAGCGAATTGAACAGTAGCCGGCCAGGTTCTGTGGCATACCTGGCGTCATGATCGAAATCACGCTGCTCGGCACCGGCAGCCCCATCCCCGACCCGAATCGCGCCGGACCGTCCACCCTGGTGCGGGCCGGCGGGCAGGCTTTCCTGGTGGATTGCGGGCGCGGCGTGCTGCAGCGCGCAGCGGCGATCGGTCTCGGCCGCCAACTGCTTTGTCGGCTCTGCTGCTCACCCACCTGCACAGCGACCACATCGCCGATCTCGGCGACGTGCTGATCACCCGCTGGATCACCACGTTCGCACCCGATCCTGCGCCGCTGCCCATCATCGGACCGCCCGGGACCGCCGCGGTGGTCGAGGCGACGCTGAAAGCCTTCGGCCCCGACATCAGCTACCGGATCGCTCACCACGACGACCTGACCGCCCCGCCGCCGGTCGAGGTCCACGAATACACCCAGGGCCCAGTGTGGGACCGCGACGGCGTGTCAATCCGGGTGGCACCCACCGACCACCGGCCGGTTGCGCCGACGATCGGGTTCCGAATCGAAGCTGGTGGCGCCTCGGTTGTGCTGGCGGGTGACACCGTCCCGTGTGAGAGCCTCGATGAACTGGCCGCCGGCGCAGACGCTCTGGTGCACACCGTCATCCGCAAGGACCTGATATCGCCGCTGCCACATACAGCGGATTAAGGACGTCTGCGATTACCACTCGTCGGTGCAAGAGGCGGCCGCCACCGCCAGGCGTGCCGGGGTGGGCACGTTGGTGCTGACCCACTACGTGCCGACTATCGCGCCCGGCCAGGAGGAGCAGTGGCGTGCGCTGGCCGCCACCGAATTCGACGGGCGGATCGAGCTCGGCGACGACCTGCACCGGGTCGAGGTGGACGCCGCGCGGTGACTCATCACCCGAATTCGTTGCGCCGCAGAGGTAACCGCGCGCCAGCCACCACCAGCCACGCCAGCGCCGAAACCCTTGCGACCGGCAGGATCGGCCCCAGCATCGGCCAGATCAGCACCAGCGTCGTCAATTCCGCAAAGCCCGGCGATCGCCAAGCCGACCAAGGCCAGCGGCCGCGGCAACAGGCCAAGAATGAGGCAGGGCACCGCCATGCCCGCGACAAGAAGACCCAGCGCCACGATGTGCCCCGGGCCGCCGATCAGAAACACCAGGAAATACAGCGCCCGAACCAACGCGGTGTCGCCGCTGACCTCCGGGCCGCGACAATGTCCAACCCACTAAACCGGTCAGACCCAGGGCGCCGGCCGCCAAGAGCCCGCCCGCCAAAGCGATCGTCGCTGCCGGGGCGCCAACCCCGAGCTGGCGCAACTGGGCACTGGCCGTCGCCGCATAGACGGCCAGCGGCACCGACGAGGCGAACACTGCCACGGCGAGAACCTGAACCGCCAATGGCTGCGCGCGGACGTATTGCTGGACCGCGGCGACCGGTCCGTACGGCAGCGGCATCACGCCGCCGAGCGCCGACTCCGATCGCCACACCACCGAAAAGCAGCGCAATGCAGACCGAGGCGACGAGCGCCAGCCGCGGCCCGTAGTGCCGTCGATCGGCTGCTGCACCTCCGGGCGAATCGTCCATAGCGTGAACAATAGGACGGTTTGCCAGTCGACTTTCGGCGTCGCCAAGAAACTATGCCAATCGGGTGACTTCGACGAGGACGTCCAAGTCGGTGGCGCCCTGTCCGGAGTAAATGCCCTTCAGCGGGGACACATCGGAGTAGTCCCGGCCGACGCCGACACTGATGTACTGCTCGGTGATCTCGCTGTCGTTGGTGGGGTCGAGTTCCCACCAGCTCCCGGTCCATGCCTGGATCCAGGAATGACTCTGCCCCTCGACGGTCTTCCCAATCGTCGCGTTACGGCTGGGGTGGTGATAACCCGACACATAACGTGCGGGAATACCCATGCTGCGCAGCACAATTAGTGACAAATGCACGAAATCTTGACAGACGCCTTTGCCCTCACGCAATGCGTCCAAACCCGACGAATGGACACCGGTGGTGCCGCGAACGTAGTCCAGTTCGCTGCGTACCCACTCCGCGGCCGCGACGACGGCTTCGGCAGGTTCGTGATACTTGGCGATCCGCTTGCCAACGGCCGCAATACGTTTGCTTGCCGGCGTGTAATCGGTGGGCCGAAGCACCTCGTCGAACTGATCGACCACCGATTCGGTGCGCAAGTCGGCCCAGCTGAGCTTTTCTGTCGGCTGGCTCCGCTCGATCGGTCTCCACCACCGACGAGGAGGTGACGGTCAGCTCGGTGTGCGGCGCATGCAAGTCGAATGCCGTCACCGCGGTGCCCCAGTAGTCGATGTAGCGGTATGACCGTGTGGCCGGAACGGTTTCGACACGGTTGAGAATGACGTTTTGCCGCGAGTCGGATCGCGGCGTGAGCCGGGCTTCGTTGTAGGAGGCCGTCGCCGGCGAAGGATAGGCGTATCCGGTGGCGTGCAGAACCCGCATTCGCCACATCAGCTCTTCCCCTGCCGCGTCGGCAACGGTTCACGCTGCGCGGCGTCCGACCACGCAACCCACGGTACAGCGTGGAAGTACTGTACTGCCAACGCTTCTCCGACGTCATAGCATGATTTCTGCAAGGCGGCCAGCCGCATCTCCAGCTATTCAAGCAGCACGCCCGGCCGGATGAATTCGAGTTCACTGCGGGCTCGCCCGAGCAGCCGCTGCGCTTCGGCGGTGGAACCGACCCGGCTATGCGAACGATGCAGCAGTTCGTCGAGGTTGTGCTCGGCCATCTTCAACGAGTAGAAGACCGACCGCGGAAACAGCCGGTCGAGCAGGATGAACTCGACGACCCGGTTGGCGTCCAGCACCCCGCGATAGGTGCGCAAATAGGTGTCGTGCGCGCCCGCCGAGCGCAGCACCGTCACCCACGCCGGCGACGACGCGCTGTCCCCCACCCGCGACAACAACATCCGCACCGTCATGTCGACCCGCTCGATCGCACGGCCCAGCATCATGAAGCGATACCCGTCGTCGCGTGACAGCGTCGAGTCGGCGAGCCCGGCGAACATCGCGGCGCGCCCCTCGATGAACGATAAGAATTCATGCGGACCAAGGCGTTTGGCGGCACGTTCGCGCTCACCCAGCGCGTTGAACGTGGTGTTGAGGCACTCCCAGGTCTCGGTGGACGTCACCTCGCGGGCGGACCTCGCGTTTTCCCGCGCGGCCGAGATCGCGTCGACGATGGAGCAGCCGCCTGCGGTGTTGCGGCGAAATGCCACCAGGTCGGTCAGCGACCAGACGTCCAACTGAGTCTCCGGCGCCTCAATGTCCAACACGTTCAACAGCACTCGGGAAGTTCGATCGGGGTCGACGCTGGAATCCTCCAGCAGTTGGTGCACGGTCACGTCCAGGATGCGGGCCGTGTCGTCGGCGCGCTCGACGTAGCGACCGATCCAGTACAGCGCTTCGGCGTTGCGGGCCAGCATCTCCTAGATCACCCCCTGTTGCTGTTGATCCGGCTGCTGTTGCTGTTCCTGCCCCGGGCGCGCCTGCGATTGTTTTTGCTGCTGGGTCGGCTTGTCGCCGTCCGCTTCGCCGTCCGACGTAACCGGCTTGGGCAGCGCCCGCACGATCTGGGCGGCACCGAGCTCGCGGTCGGCTACCGAGGCACGAGGCGCCAGCACCCAGGTGTCCTTGGACCCGCCACCCTGGCTGGAGTTGACCACCCGCGATCCCTCCACCAGTGCCACCCGGGTCAGGCCGCCGGGCAACACCCAGACGTTGTCGCCATCGTTGACCGCGAACGGCCGCAGGTCGACGTAACGGGGCGCCAGCTCGTCGTCGACCTGAGTCGGGACGGTGGACAGTTGCATCATCGGCTGGGCGATCCAGCCGCGGGGGTCGTCGCGGATTTTCTTGCTGATGGCGGACAGTTCTTTACCGGAGGCCTCCGGCCCGAAGACAATGCCGTAACCGCCGGACCCTTCGACGGGTTTGATCACCAATTCGCTGATGCGATCCAGCACTTCTTCGCGCTCGTCTGTCCAGCCAGCATCGGTACGTGTCCACGTTGGCGAGCAATGGTTTTTCGCCGAGGTAGTACTCGATGATCGTCGGCACGTAGGTGTAGACGAGTTTGTCGTCGCCCACCCCATTGCCGACGGCGCTGGAGATGACGACGTTGCCCGCACGAGCGGCGTTGAGCAGGCCGGCAACGCCGAGGACGGAGTCGGGGCGGAACTGCATTGGGTCGAGAAACGCGTCGTCGATGCGCCGGTAGATGACGTCGACCTGGCGCTCCCCTTCGGTGGTGCGCATGTACACCTGGTTGTCGCGGCAGAACAGGTCGCGGCCTTCGACGAGCTCGACGCCCATCTGACGGGCCAGCAGCGAATGCTCGAAGTAGGCGGAGTTGAACACCCCGGGAGTCAGCACTACAACCGTCGGGTCGGGTTCGTTGGTGGCCGCCGAGTTGCGCAGCGCGCGCAACAGGTGCGCCGCGTAGTCGTCGACCGTGCGTACCCGGTGGGTGGCGAACAGGTTCGGGAAGACCCGCGCCATGGTCCGCCGGTTTTCCACCACGTACGAGACTCCCGATGGCGAGCGCAGGTTGTCCTCCAGCACCCGGAAGTTGCCGCGCTCGTCGCGGATGAGGTCGATACCGGCGACGTGTATGCGTACCCCGTTGGGCGGGACGATCCCGGCGGCCTGGCGGTAGAAGTGCTCGCAGGAGGTGACCAGCCGACGCGGGATGACGCCGTCATGCAGAATTTGCTGTTCGCCGTAGACATCGTCGAGGTAACACTCCAGGGCCTTCACGCGCTGGGTGATGCCGCGCTCCAACCGAGTCCACTCGGCGGCCGAGATCACCCGCGGGACCAGGTCCAGCGGAAACGGCCGTTCCTGGCCGGACAGGGAAAACGTGATGCCCTGGTCGCTGAAGGCACGGCTCAGTGCCTCGGCTCGCGCCTCGAGGTCGGAGGCATCCGACGGCGCTAGCTCGGCGTAAATGCCCTTATAGGGGCCGCGCACATTGCCCTGTCCGTCGAACATCTCATCGAAGGCATCCGCGTAACTGCCCCTCGCGTTGTACCCGTCGAAGATGCGCTCGTAGTGGGTTGATAACTGTGACTGGCTGCGCGGTTGCCGCTTCGTCTCAGCGGCCAGGGTTCGGGTGGCCATCGTCCCATGCTGCAACACATGCGCCATTTCCGCAGGCCCGGCCCCTCCATTTTGGGAGAGCGGGCGGCGGACTGATACCCTGAACAGTCGCCGCCTAAGCGCTGAGCCGCTGGGGCAAGACTTTCAGACCACAAGCCGCTGAGATTTGCGAAGGAATACCGCGTGGCAAACATCAAGTCGCAGCAAAAGCGCATCCGCACCAATGAGCGCGCCCGACTGCGCAACAAGTCGGTGAAGTCGTCGCTTCGCACGGCTGTCCGCGCGTTTCGCGAAGCCGCCGCCGCCGGCGAGAAAGAAAAAGCCGCCGAACTGCTGGTATCCACCAGCCGCAAGCTCGATAAGGCCGTCAGCAAGGGCGTCATCCACAAGAACCAGGCGGCAAACAAGAAGTCAGCGTTGGCGCACACCCTGAATAAGCTCTGAGCTAGCGCCCCCGCCCCGCATCGTCGCCCGCGGCCAACTCGGCGACCTTTTTCACCGCTGCTTCCAGCGCGTAGTCGGCGTCGGCTGCCGCGCCTTTGACATCGGCGTTCAGCGACGCCACTAATCTCATCGCAGTCGCCACCATCTCGCGCGACCAACGTCGGGCCTGTTTCTGCGCCTTCTGCACCCGCCAGGGCGGCATCCCAAGCTCGGCAGCCAGCCGGTAGGGATCACCTGAGACCGACCCCACCCGACCGATGGCTGTGCACCGCCTCGGCCAGGGCGTCAGCCAACACCACGTGCGGCTCGCCGCGCAACATCGCCCACCGCAGGCTCTCGACGGCCCCTTCGATGTCACCGACCACGGCCTTGTCGGCGATGTCGAAGCCCTTCACCTCGGCCTTGCCACTGTGATAGCGCCGCACTGCATCAGCATCGACGCTACCGCCTGTGTCGGCAACCAATTGTGAACAGGCCGAAGCGAGTTCGCGTACATCGGAGCCCACCGCATCCAGCAGCGCAGTGACCGTGTCGTCGTCGACCTTGATCCGCAGCGCGCGAAACTCCTTGCGGACGAAGTCGGAGCGTTCACTAGCCTTGGCGATCCGCGCACATGGATGTACCTGCGCGCCGAGCGCCCGCAGCTGACTGGCCAACGCCTTGGCGCGCCCGCCGCCGGAATGCACGACCACGAGCTCGGTGCCCGGCGGGATGTCCGCGGCGGCATTGGCAATCAGCTCGGCCGCGTCCTTGCCTGCCTCACCGGCGGCTTCCAGCACGACGACACGCTCGTCCGCGAACAGCGACGGGCTCAACAATTCGGCCAGCTCGTAGACACCGACCTCACCGGCCCGCACCCGGCTGACCGGGACATCCTCGGTACCGGCGCGCTGCCGCGCCGCCCGCAGCACCGCCGCGACAGCGCGCTCGACCAGCAACTCCTCTTCTCCCAAGACGAGATGCAACGCGGAAACCGGCTGGCTCACCATTCGATCGTGTCACGTGCGCCCGACAGACCCGGCGGCCCCTACCACCAGCCCCGACAACGACCAGGCAAGCAGCCCGGCGACCGCGACCGCCATCCCCGCTCGAAACCATCGCCACCGCCACAGCACCACAATTAGCACCGACGCCGCACCGACCACCAAGACACCGGGCCACCCGGACGGCACCGGCACAGCAGGCGGCGGGCACGCTGGCCGCCCAATGTGCGACCCGCAGCAGCCACCACAGTTCGGGACCGGTGAACCGGATCAACAGGTGTGCCCCGGCCGGCCAGCACAAGCACAGTGCGGCAGCCGCACTGCCCAGCACGGTGATTGGCGCGATCAGCGCCGCTACCGCGAAATTAGCTGCAGCGGCCACCAGACTCAGCCGGCCCGAGATGCCGGCGATCAGCGGAGCCGTCACCAACTGCGCAGCCCACGCCACGCAGGCGGCATCCGCCAGCGGCTTGGGACAACCCGCAGCCACCAGACGCCGCGACCATAGCGGCGCAAGGACGACCAGGGCGGCCGTCGCCACTACCGACAACGCGAAGCCCACGTCGACGGCCAGCTGAGGAGCGATGACCATTAACAGCAGCACCGTGCCCGCCAAAGCCGGAATCGCTTGCCGCCGACGCGCAGACAACACACCCAACAGCGCTATCGCACCCATCACCGCCGCGCGCAGCACACTGGCCGTGGGCTGCACCACGATCACGAACACCACCAACGCGGCACCAGCCAATACCACCGCCGCGCGCGGACCGATCAGCCGCGCCGAGAACAGCACCGCTCCGCACACGATCGTGACATTGGCCCCGGATACCGCGGTGAGGTGCGTTAACCCTGCAGCACGGAATTCTCGGCTGGTCACCGCGGTGACCGTCGAGGTGTCACCGAGCACCAACCCGGGCAGCATCGCCGCTTGGTCTGCCGGAAGCACTTGACGAGCTCTGGCAGCAAACCCGGCGCGGACAGCATGGGCAGCCCGATACAGCGGTCCGACATGACCCATCGTCGGCGGACCAACAGCAGTCACTACCGCCACCGTCAGGTCATGGCGGGAGGGGCGGGTTATCCGCGCGCGGAAGCGCACCGGCTGACCGACCATCACTGCGCTGAAGTCGCGCGCTGGCGCGAAAACGACGACGCGTCCAGAGATCTTGTCCTCTCCCAGTTCCTGCAGCCTCGCGCGAAACATCAGCCGGCCCGAACGCCCTGGACCCACCGACAGCGCGCTTTCGCTGGGCGTGAGCGCCACCTGCGCAGCCGTCCCGAACGCTGCGGTGATGGGGTGGCGAGCGACTGCGTTGGCGCGCAACGCGATCGCGAACCCAAACCCCGCCCCGACGACACCGACGGCCACTAGGCCGATGCCGATGGCCCGCATTCGTGACGCCGGATCTCCGGCGCGCCACAGCGCAGCGCCGAACAGACTTCCTGATGTGCACACCGCCCCGACGACGTGGCCGATCGGCCACACGATTCCCGCTGCGGTAACTGCCCAACCGGTCAACGCGGCTGGCACCAGACGGACGTCTAGCCGCGCCGCCGTGGAGTCGCCGCTGTCCGGCTGCTGCACCGGTCTCAGATACGGACCAACGGGCGCAGCTTTTCCAAACGCGCCGGGCCGATGCCGTCAACCTCGGCGAGCTGGTCGATGCTGGTGAATTTGCCGTTGGCTTGCCGCCAGGCCACGATGGCGGCCGCCGTCACCGGCCCGACCCCGGGCAGGGCGTCCAACTGCTGCTCGGTCGCGGTGTTCAGGTTGATCACCTCGGCCCGTCCGGGTCTGGCTGGACCAGCCGTTTTGCCCGGCGCGGGGGCGGTCGAACCGGAACTCACCGAGCTGCCCAACACGCTCGGCTGTCCTTTGGCAGGCGCGATCCCGACGACGATCTGCTCGCCGTCATCAACCTGGCGGGCCATATTCAACCCGACGGTGTCGGCGCCATCCATCGTGCCGCCCGCCGCCTTCAGCGCATCGGCGATCCGCGCGCCCGGCGCCAGAGTGACCAGGCCGGGCGTGTGGACCAGACCCACCACGCTCACCACCGCAGGTTGGCTCGGCCTGGCTGACGGGGTTGGACTCGGGCCGCGGCTGCCGGATGACGCCCGCTCGACCGGTGGGAGTTTCGCTGACACCACCGGCGCGGGTGCATCACGCATCAGCGTGAAAACGGTGACCAGCACCGCGATGGCGGCGATCGCGGCCAATGCGATGGCGCCGGCGCGGCCCGGGTCGGCCCGCGCCTTCGCGAGCCAGCCGGCACCGTCGCGCACCGAGTCGTCCGGAAGCCACCGCGGCAGCAGAGAATTCGGGTCAGCGTCGGGATCGGTGTCGTCGGCGTCGCTGTCCGGTTCAGCGCCGAGCCGTCGGTGTAGCCGCTCGGCGGGCAGTTCTGTTCGCATGCGCCGACCGTAGGTGTGCTGACCGTCGCATCAACGCAGTCACGCGGCCTCCCCAGACCGGCTGTGGACTGACTGCCGACTGTGCACAATCGCGATCAGGTTTGGCGGCCAGCCATGCGGGTAGCCGAGCCGATATGGGATTAGCACTCTCTCAAAGCCGCGGCCAGCCGAGTGGTTTCGATCCCGGTCGGCCGGCGGTGATGGGTGCACATGTCTAGGGCCGCGGCCAGGCCGTCTTTGGCCATAGTTGCCTCAGTTGCCGGCGTCACCGTGGTCGGCATCGTCTGGTGGCGTCGCCGCTCGGGCCGCCACGGCTGACGATCCCATGGGACTCACCGTTGCCGTGACCGGGCCGACTGGAGACATCGGAACCGCGGCCGTGGCGGCACTCGAGCAAGATGCGAACGTCGACCGCATCATCGGAATGGCACGGCGGCCTTTCGATCCCTCGTCCCAGGGATGGGCGAAAACCACCTATCGCCAAGGCGACATACTCGACCGTGACGCGGTGGAGTCATTGGTCGCCAACGCCGACGTAGTGGTCCATTTGGCATTCGTCATTATGGGTTCGCGCGAAGGCAGTGAGCGGGTCAATCTGAATGGCACCCGTAATGTCTTCGAAGCCTGCGCGGCGGGCGCGTCGGACCGACGGCCGCGCAGGCTGGTGTACAGCTCGTCGGTGGCCGCCTACGGCTACCATTCCGACAACCGGGTTCCGCTTACCGAAGATGTACCGCCGCGAGGTTCGCCGGAGCATTACTACTCCGAGCAGAAGGCCGCCTGCGAGGCGCTACTCGCCGAACTCACTGCGGAGTCGCCGCTGGAGGTTTTCGTCCTTCGGCCGTGCGTTGTCGCGGGTCCGCATGCGCATGCGGTGGTCGACGCGCTGCCGTGGAACCCCGGGAGCCGATTGCCGGGGATTCTCAAACCTCCTGTTCCCGATCCCGGCGTTCCGGTTCAGCTGGTACACCACGACGATGTTGCTGCCGCCATCGCGCTCGCCGCAACGGGATCGGCCCCTCCGGGCGCCTACAACCTCGCCGGCGACGGTGTGGTGTCGGTCTCCGATGTGGCCGCAGCGCTCGGCGGCCGGCCCGTGCGGGTACCGGCCGTTGCGGCAACCGCGGCCTCGGCCGTGATTGCCCGATTGCCGATCGTTCCCTCGGCCGCCGAGTGGCTGCACGCCGCGCGCACTTCGATGGTGATGGACACCGGCAAGGCGAAAACAGAACTGGGGTGGACGCCGCGATACACGTCCGCCCAAACGTTGGCGGCGCTTGCCGCGTCGCTGTGAGGCCAGCCGCTGGACTCGGCCACCGCGAATACAGATAACGTGCAGGGCAGGACCGTCGGATCCAACAGAGGAGACTGCCATGCAATTGGCATTGACGCCGGATGAAGCCGCCTTCCGTGACGAGCTGCGCACCATTTTCACCACCAAGATTCCGGCGGAGATCCGCGAGCGGACCCGGTTGGGCGAAGGGGTCGACCGCGACGACATCGCCACCAGCCACAAGATCCTCAATGATCACGGGCTCGCGGTACCCGGCTGGCCCGTCGAGTGGGGCGGCAAGGACTGGACACCGGCTCAGCACCAGATCTGGCTGGACGAGATGCAGCTGGCCTGCGTACCGGAACCGCTGAACTTCAACGCCAAAATGGTCGGACCGGTGATCGCCGAGTTCGGCTCGCAAGAGATCAAGCAACGCTTCCTGCCGCCGACGGCCAACCTGGACATCTGGTGGTGCCAAGGGTTCTCCGAGCCCGAAGCCGGTTCGGATTTGGCGTCGCTGCGCACCACCGCCTTGCGTGACGGCGACAGCTATGTCGTCAATGGGCAGAAGACCTGGACGACGCTGGGTCAATACGCCGACTGGATTTTCTGCCTGGTCCGCACCGACCCGCAAGCGCCGAAAAAGCAGGCCGGTATCTCGTTTCTGCTGATCGATCTGGACACCCCCGGGATCACCATGCGCCCGATCAAGTTGATCGATGGCAGCGTCGAGGTCAACGAGGTGTTCTTCGAGGATGTCCGGGTACCGGCCGATCAGCTTGTCGGAGAAGAAAATCAGGGTTGGACGTACGCGAAATTCCTGTTGGGCAACGAGCGCACCGGCATCGCCCAGGTGGGCCGCACCAAAGTTCGTCTGGCCGATGCGAAAAAACGTGCCGCCGACACAGGCTTGCTCGGCGATCCGCTTTTCGCCGCCCGGCTCGCCGAAGCCGAAAACGACGTCCTGGCATTAGAACTCACCCAGATGCGGGTCGCGTCCGGCTCGTCGGCCGGTAAGCCCAACCCGGCGTCGTCGGTGCTCAAACTGCGCGGCAGCCAGCTGCAGCAGATCGCGACTGAACTGCTCATCGAAGTGGCTGGCCCGGATGCGCTGCCGTTCGACGCCGGCGACGACATTGCGTCGCCGGGGTGGGCGCAGCACAGCGCGCCGCGCTACCTAAATTACCGCAAGACGTCGATTTACGGCGGCAGCAACGAAGTACAGCGCACCATCATCGCGTCGACCATTCTCGGCTTGTAAGACAGAAGTGAGGTAGAGCCATGGACTTTCAGTTGAGCGACGAACAGGTGCTGCTGCGCGACACCACCCGTGACTTATTGTCCCGCAGCTATGACCCCGAGAGCCGCAACAAGGTCATCGCCTCCGACCTGGGCTGGAGCCGTGAGGTCTGGACTCAGCTGGCCGAAACCGGGATTCTGGGGCTGGGATTCGATCCCGATGAGGCGGGACAGATCGAAGTGGTGACCGTGCTCACCGAAGTCGGGCGCCGGCTGGCACCCGAACCCATTCGTGCATGCGGCGCTGGGTCCAGGGGCAATCATCGCCGAGGTCGGCAGCGACGCCCAAAAGCAGCTGCTCGACGAGGTCGCTGAAGGGCAGCGGTTGCTGGCGTTCGCACATCTGGAACCCGGCCCGCGCGCGCCTTTCACCGAAGGTATCGCGACAACCGCTGTGCAGCAAGGCGATTCGTGGGCGCTGACCGGTTCGAAGAATCCGGTGCTTGCCGGAGATAGCGCGGACACTTTGGTGGTCAGCGCGAAGCTGCCCGACGGCGGAATCGGTTTGTTCCTGGTCGACGGTGAGGCCGTCACCCGGCACCCGTACCGCACGTTCGACGGTCAGCGCGGAGCTCAGGTCGACCTGGACCAGGCGCCGGGCGAGCCGCTCGGAGAGGCGGCGGACGCGTCACCCGCGATCCGCAACGCAGCGGTCCGTATCCAGTCCGCGCTGTGTGCCGAGGCGGTCGGCGCGATGGAAGAGGCGCTTCGGTTGACGACCGATTACCTCAAGACGCGCAAGCAGTTCGGGGTCACCCTCAACACCTTCCAGACCCTGACTCAACGCGCGGCCGATATGTATGTCTCGCTGGAACTGGCCCGCAGTATGAATCTCTACGCGGCAATGTCGATCGCCGATGGCAATCTCGACCCGCTAATCGCCGCGCGGGTCAAGCTGCAGATCGGCCGGTCGGGTCGCCATATCGGCCAGGAGGCGATCCAGTTGCACGGTGGCATCGGGATGACCGCCGAATACCCAGTTGGCCATTACGCGGCGCGGCTGACCGCGATCGAGCACACCTTCGGATCGTCTCAAGATCAGCTGCACGTCCTGATCGATCAGGTCGGCGACTACGACGTCGTGACGCTGTAGGTCAAGTAGCCACATGGCTGAACTCGCCGAGGAGATCAATTCGGCTCTGGCGCCCCAGCGGAATCCGAGCCCGCCTCCGGCTCTACAACGGACGCCGAGCTCTCCTCCGGCTCTACGTCGCCTTCCGGACTCTCCTCCTGCGGCGCAACGGATTCCGCCTCGCTCGACGGTGATTCGAATCGGGCAGCTGAGCTGCGAGATATTCGCAGAGTCCGCCGATCGTCGGATAGTCGAATACCGCAGTCGCGTTGATCGTGAACGCGCCACCGAACTGGCTGTGCAGTCGGTTGCGGAGTTCGACGGCCATCAGTGAGTCTGTGCCCAGGTCCAGGAACCGACTGGTTGCGGCGGGCGGTTGCGCGAGCCGCAGGAAACCCTGCACCTCGCGCTGCAGGAATTCGGTAATGAAGCCGGCGCGCGCTGCGCCACCGGTATCTCCTGCAGTTGCCGGAGCAACTCACTGTCGCCGGTTGCCTCCGTGACAGCACTCGGCAACGCGAGGTCGAGAATCGGTGGACGCGAACTGCCTAGCACCTTCGCGGCACGCTGCCAGTTGGCTTTGACGACGGTTGCCTGCCCAGTTCCATTGGCGACGACCTCAGCGAGTGCGCTCAGCGCGGCTGAGGGTTCCAGCGGAACCAAATGGCTTCGGTGGAAAATGATGCCGAGGCCCTGCTGGAGATCACAACTGCCATAGGCGGGTCAGCCCTTGAAAAGCTGCTCGTTAGCCGGTCACATCCGCCGAAGTGTTGCCGAATTCGTCACTTGTGCCGTTGAAGTCACCGATGCACGTCACAGTCGCGTGGAATTCCGCGAGGGGCGGAGGAGCCGGGTAGGTGCGTGTCACCGTAGCGTTGGCTCCAATGGGAAAGCTATCCTTCCTTTCGGGGATGATCCCGTTGGTGTTCACGGCGTCATACTCACACTGGCCGGCTACGGCCGAGTTGTTGACGATGACCGCGTTTATTTGGAAACCGTTTTTCTTGAAATTCAATGTGACAGCGTTCGTCGGCGGCGCTGCCCCAGCCGGCGCTCCTGCTGGCGCCTGGGTACCCGCCTCAGTGAGCTGAATGTGTGCTCCCCAGTGGTCGAACGTGAATTGGCCGTCGGCTTGACACACGCCGTCCAGGGCAACTGAGTGGCTTCCGGGAGTCAATGGTATCGGCGCCCCATTGGATACAGGGAAAAAATAGTGGGTGTTGCCGCCATCAAAGACGGCAGTCACTGCGATTTTAGGGCATTGCACAACATTGCCAACGATATTTGTCACCGTGGCCGCGACGCTCGGCGTGGTGTTGGTGAACTGCAGCACCACGGGCTTCTGACAAAATGCATCTCCACTGCACCCCGACTGCTGCAGGTCACGGTCAAGCACCACGGACTCCGCGGCGGCGACAGGCATCATCAAGCTCCCGGTGGCACCGAGTACGGCGGCGATGATGGCAACTGTGGCGGCGAGTCGTCGGGTCATGGCTGTGAACCTTTTCGCGCGGGTAGTCGTCGTCATCCGATCATTAGGCGCACAGGCTAAAAAAGATATAAGGGTTTTCCCTACACTTAGCTCGCTTGGTTTCGCGATCTGCGCACCTTCGGCACCGAATTGAAGCAGAAATCAATAGTGATGGGTGAGCTCCCGGCGGTCCTCTGCACGAGTCGGCGGGGGTGCTTGGCGTCTGGGGTGGGGGCTGTGCCCGACGGGCAAACGATAATGTCGTTGCACCTATCCACCGAGGAGCCTCCGATGAGCATTGCCAGCACAAACCGTCCGCTTCGGATGATCCAGTGGACCACCGGGAACATCGGAAGACGATCGCTGCACGCGATCATCGGCAGACCCGACATGGAGCTGGTCGGGGTATACGCGCACGGGCAGGACAAAGTCGGTGTGGACGCCGCCGAGCTTTCCGGCTGGCCGGAGCCAACCGGTGTGCGGGCCACCAACGACATCGATGCGCTGCTGGCACTTCGGCCCGACGCCTGTTGCTATAATCCGTTGTGGCCCAATGTCGATGAGTTGGTACGGCTACTCGAATCGGGCGTCAATGTGTGCTCGAGCGCGGCCTGGATCACCGGCGGTAAGCAAACAGAAGAGGACCGGCAACGCATTGCCGACGCCTGCGACCGGGGCGGGTCGACCATATTCGGCAGCGGTGCGCACCCCGGTATGACGAACCTGGTCGGCATGGCGCTCAGCGGGTCCTGCGAACGCGTCGACGAGATCCGCATCACCGAATCGGTGGACTGCTCGACCTACGAATCCGCGGAGACCCAGACCGCAATGGGTTTCTCGCAGGACCCGGATACCCCGGGACTGGCAGAGAACGTGCGACGGGAAAGCGAGGTCTTCGCCGAGTCGGCCGCGATGATGGCCGACTGCGATAGGCGCGAAGCTGGACAAGATCACCTTCGACGTCACGTTCACCGCGGCCACCGGCGACTCCGACCTGGGGTTTATGAAGATCCCGGCCGGCACCGTCGGCGGCGTCTACGGCTACCACCGCGGCTGGGTCGGCGACCGCAACGTCGTCAGCGTCGGATTCAACTGGATCATGGGCGACCAGGTGGTGCCGCCGAAGCCGCTCGAGCACGGCCACGTCATTCAGGTGTTCGGTCTGCCTAACATGCGCACGGTGATCCATTGCTTGCCGCCGAAGGATTGGACCGAGCCGGGGTTCATGGGCCTGGGCATGATTTACACCGCGATGCCGGTCACCAATGCGGTGCCGGCGGTGGTCGCGGCCAGGCCTGGGATCTTGACGTTGGCCGACCTGCCGCCGGTCACCGGGCGTGCGGCAGGGCAGCACGAAACGCCCGGAAACCGAATCGAACCTAGCGGAACGCGGACGTGCCCTACCGTCTAGCATAGTTAGCCGAGCGAAGGTTCTATTCATCGGCGACGATGACTACGGACACCAGATGATTCGGCAGAGCTACGACGTCAACGGTGGCGGACGGAATGGATCTGCGGCTTGATCTGTTCGCGGAGAAGACCGCGGATGAGCCGGCGGGAGGAGACCGAGTGCGAGCAATGTCGATTGGCGGTTTGCTCAGGCGCTGGTGGATAGCGTTGCTTCTGGTGGTCGTGCTGTCGGTTTCCGGACTTGTGGTGTCGCGCCTGCACAAAATATTCGGCTCGCAGGACCTTAATGCGAACGCTGGGGCCGGGATCAAGATCGTGCAGTTCAACCCCAAAGTGGTGAAGTACGAGATCGACGGGCCGCCCGGCAGCACCGCGAATCTCAATTACTGGGACGCCGACGCCAACACGCACCAAGTCAACGGCGCGCCGCTGCCGTGGTCGTACACCCTTTCCACCACGCTGCCCGCGGTCAGCGCCAACATCATGGCCCAAACCGATGCCCACCACATCAGCTGCCGGATCACTGTCGATGGCGTTCTCCGCGAGCATCAGAGCGCAGACGGAGTCCACGCGCAAACCTACTGCCTGGTGAAGTCCGCATGAGCCGCGCCAGCGACGACCCAACGCGAAGCGATACTGAGGAGCGGCGCTCCGACACGGCCGACACCACGACACCCGAGCCTAAGCACCCCCACCGGCCGTTCATCCCGCACTTCATTCGCATCTTCGCAATTCCCATCATCCTGGGCTGGGTCGCGCTGACCGTCATCGTCAACGTCGCCGTCCCGAGCCTGGAAGTCGTCGGCGAGGCGCACTCGGCGCCGATGGCTCCCCTGGACGCGCCGTCGATGAAGGCGATGATGCGGATGGGAAACAACTTCAAGGAATTCAATTCCAACAGCACGGTGATGGTTGTGGTGGAAAGCCAGCAGCCACTCGGCGGCGCCGCGCACCACTACTACGACGACATCGTCCGCAAACTGCGCCAAGACCGTGCGCACGTCCAGCACATCCAGGACTTCTGGGGGGACCGGTTCACTGCGGCGGGTGCGCAGAGCGCCGACGCCAGGGCCGCCTATGTCCAGGTCAACATCGCCGGTAACCAAGGCACCACTCAGGCGAACAAATCAGTCGAGGCCGTCCGCAAAGTTGTCGACAACGAACACGCGCCGCCGGGGGTCAAGGCTTATGTGACCGGCCCGGCGGCACTGTCCGACGACATGCACGTCATCGGCAATGCCAGCCTGGCCAAGATCACGCTGTTCACCCTCGGCGCGATCGCGATCATGCTGCTGCTGGTCTACCGCTCGATCGTCACCACGCTGATCCAGCTGTTCATGACCTTTGTCGCGCTGGCATGCGCACGGGGAATCGTCGCGGTGCTGGGCTACAACAACGCGTTCGGACTCACTACGTTTGCGGCGAACATCCTGACCATGCTGGCCATCGCCGCCGGGACGGACTACGGGATCTTCGTCATCGGCCGGTATCAGGAAGCGCGCGCGGCCGGCGAAGACCGTGAGACCGCCTACTACACGACATTTCGTGGAGTCGCGCCCGTTGTGCTGGGGTCAGGCCTGACGATCGCCGGCGCGACGTACTGCTTGAGCTTCGCGCGGCTGCCCTGGTTCAACACCATGGGCCCACCGGTGGCTATCGGCATGATCGTCGTGGTCGCGGCCGGGCTGACGCTGGGTCCGGCGGTGGTTTTCGTGGGCAGCCGTTTCGGCCTGTTCGAGAAGAAGGGCCAGTCCCGCGGTCGGCTGTGGCGGCGGGTCGGCACGGCGGTAGTGCGTTGGCCCGCACCGATTTTCGCGGTGAGCGCGGCGGTCGTTCTGGTCGGCATGGTCGCGTTGCCGGGGTTCAAGACGAGTTACAACGACAGGCACTACCTGCCCGAATCAGCGCCGTCCAACATCGGGTATGCCGCGGCCGATCGGCACTTCTCCGAGGCACGCATGAATCCGGACATGCTGATGATCGAGGCCGACCACGACATGCGCAATCCGGCCGACATGCTGGTGTTGGACAAGGTCGCCAAAAACGAGATCCGCACCGTCGGCATCGCGATGATCCAGGACATCACCAGACCCTTGGGGATTCCGATTCAGCACAGCTCGATCCCGTTTCAGAACAGCATTCAAAGCCAGACAACCATCGGGAACATGGCCTTTCTGAAAGAGCGAATGAACGACATCCTGAAGTTGGCCGATGATCTGCAGAAAACGATCGATACGTTGCAGGAAACCTATGACGTTCAGAAACGCCTCGTGGCGGCTACCCACCGCACCGATGTCGACACACACGAGTTGACAGAGATCACCGACAGTTTGCGGGACCACATCGCGGATTTCGACGACTTCTGGCGCCCCATCCGTAGTTACTTCTATTGGGATAAACACTGCTACGACATTCCGATGTGTTTCTCGCTGAGGTCGCTATGGGATTCGTTGGACGGTATCGACCAGCTCGATGAAAGGTTCCACAATCTCGCGAAAGACTTTGACTCCATCGACACACTGCAGCCGCAACTGGCCGAGCTGTTGCCGCCGCAGATCGCATCGCTGAAGGCGACGAAAGCAATAACGCTGACCTTGCACAGCACCTTTATGGCGATGATCGATCAGATAGAGGCGATGAGCAATACGGGGATTGTCATGGGCCAAAGCTTCGATACCGCGCAGAACGACGACATGTTCTACCTGCCGCCGGAGGCGTTCGGCAACCCGGAATTCATTCGCGGCGTAAAGATGTTCTTCTCGCCCGACGGAAAGTCGGTGCGTTTCTTCATCACTCACCAGGGTGATCCGATGACGCCCGAGGGAATCGCCCGGGTGTCCGCCGAGCGAACCGCCGCCCAGGAGGGACTCAAGCAGTCTTCGCTGTCTGACGCCAGGGTGTATCTCGGCGGAACCGCGGCGACCTTCCGCGATATGGCCGACGGTGAGAAGTATGACCTGATGATCGCGGTGGTTTCGGCGCTGACGCTGATCTTCATGATCATGCTGCTGCTCACCCGCAGCGTGGTGGCGGCCCTGGTCATCGTCGGGACCGCGAGCAGCTCGATCGCAGCGTCCTTCGGATTGTCGGTGCTGATCTGGCAGGACCTGTTTGGCATGAACATCCACTGGATCGTCGCGGCGCTGTCGGTCATCATTCTGTTGGCCGTCGGCTCCGACTACAACCTGCTGCTGGTCTCACGGTTCCGAGAAGAGATCCACGCCGGACTCAAGACCGGATATATCCGGTCCATGGCCGGCACCGGCGCGGTGGTGACATCGGCGGGTCTGGTGTTCGCCTTCACCATGGCGGCGATGCTGGGCAGCGAGCTGACGGTGCTGGGCCAGTTCGGCTCGACGGTCTGCATCGGGCTGCTGCTCGACACCCTGGTGGTGCGCACGCTGTTCATGCCCTCCCTGGCGACCATGCTGGGCCGCTGGTTCTGGTGGCCGCAGGTTGTCCACCCCCGCGGTGATTACGCCAAACCGAAACCACCGCCGGCACCCGCCGAAGAGGACAACACCGCGCCGCTGGCGGTGCAGAGATCGTGATCTAGTCCGGCCCTTCGTCGGCCACTTCGACACACACCGCGAGCGCGCCGGCGCCGACGTGCAACGCCAGCACCGGGCCCAAGTCGGCCACGATCGCTGGCTCACCCGCTGGCAACCGCTCAGCCAGCGCGGCGACCACCTCGGCGGCGCCGTCGGGGTTGGCGACGTGATGCACCGCGATCGCGGCCGAATGCTCTCCGACGACCTCACACACCCGGTCGATCATCGCCGCAACGGCCTTGCTGGCGGTGCGCACTCGTTGCGCCAGAACGAGTTTGCCGTCATCGATGCGCAGCAGCGGCTTGAGTGACAGCTTGGTTCCCAGCCAGGCGCCGGCACCGCCGATACGCCCGCTTCGGCGCAGGTTGTCCAACCGGTGCACGACGATAAACCCGTGGTTGCGGCCCACCGCCGCGGCCGCGGCTTGTGCAACCGTGTCCAGATCGGCACCACTGGCCGCTGACCGCGCGGCGGCCAACGCGACAAAACCGGTATTCATCGCCGCCGACTTCGAATCGACGACCCGCACCGCCGGACCGATCTCGGCCGCAGTGGTCTCGGCGGCACCGAAGGTTCCCGACAATGCCGCCGAAATGTGCACGGCCACTACCCCGTCGCCACCGCTGTCTTCCAGCGCCTGCCGATATGCCTCGCTCAGTTCTGCCGGTGTCGCCGCGGCGGTGGTGGCCTGCCCGAAGTCGTGGATGTTGTCCGGAACCTCGTCCACGCCGTCGCGTAAGTCGGTGTCGTCGAGCAAGACGTGCAAAGGAACCTGGCGAATTCCCCACTGCCGGCGGAGTTCCTCGGGAAGGCGCGCCGACGAGTCGGTGACTACCACGACAGGCATGAACTCAGCCGCGCGGTTTCTCGGGTCGCCATGCCAGCCTCGGCCAGCGCCTTGATCATCAATTCCGCGACCGCTTGATGAGCTTCGAAGTTCCAGTGGATACCGTCGGGGTTTCCGCGACCGCTCATAACGTGTTCGCCGACCGCCGATTTCAGGTCAACCAGCGGGATGTCGTGCTGCTGAGCCCATTGAGTGATCGCCGCGACCGTGCCGGCTCGGCCGTGATGGGCATTTCCATACGTCGGGGCGATGTGCACTGACGGCAGCGACGCCACGATCGGGATGCCGGGCCGATTGAAATCGATTGCGTTGCGGGTCTGTTCGAGGTATTCGGCGGACAGGTGCGGCGGCAGTGCGGCTCGGGCAACCGGCGACAGTCGCGGCTGCACCCAACCGTAGCCGTCGCGGACCCACCGCCGCAGCCACGGCGGTCGCACATAGCGGATGAGCTCACGCAACGCGGTCGGCAGCGGCGACGGCAGCGAATCCATTCCGCCCGTCGCGAAGATCACCGCCCCGGCCCGCGGCAGCGCCGCCCAGGCCCGCGGGTCCTGAGTGGCCGCCCACCAGACATCGCGACATGTCCAGCCGATGCGGCCGATCAGCTCCAGATCCCAATCTAGCTGCGCGGCAACGATGTTGGGCCAGATGCGCGGATCGTCTGCGGGTAGTCCGCCGGTCGGTCCGTAGTAGGCCAGTGAATCGGCGAAGATCAGCAGCGCCGGACGCGGCCGTTGCTCAGAGGACATCGCCAGCGACCTGTGCCGAAGCGTTCCACACGTCGAGGCGCCACCGAATGCCCTCGAGGTCGTCGGGATCCGAACCGTCCGAACCTACCGAATGCCCGGACAACTGCGTCCAGCTGGCATTGCCCATGCCGCCCAGCGCGGGCCAGTTGGCCACCGGCAGCCGCAGCAGCGCAGCGGTCAGGGCCGCGATCAGGCCGCCGTGGGCGACCAGCACCACCGGGCGGGCCGGCTCGCTGAACTCGTCCGCGGCACCCCATTCGGGTTCACCGCGACCAGTTCGGCGATCAACGGCAGGCTGCGCGCAGCCACGTCGACCCTGCTTTCCCCGCCATGCGGCGCCCAGGTGGCGTCCTCGCGCCAGGCCAGCCGGGCGCCCGGCGCGGCGGCGTCGATCTCGGCGTGCGTCATGCCCTGCCAGTCGCCGAGGTGGGTCTCGCGTAACCGGTTCGTCGACCTGCACCGGCAAGCCGGTGCGCTCCCCCAGCGCGACCGCGGTGTCGTAGGCGCGTCGCAGATCCGACGACACGACCAGCAGCGGCTGGCGTTTGGCGAGCGCCTCGGCGGCGCCGACCGCCTGGGCGCGGCCCAGTTCAGTGAGCTCGGTGTCCAGCTGGCCCTGCATTCGGCTGCCGAGATTGAAATCGGTTTGCCCGTGCCGCAGCATCACCAGGCGACGGGTTGTCATGGCCGGCTCGCTGAGTTCTCGGGTTGTCCGACAAATCCACCGCCACTATCGGGCAGTCACCCCAAAGCCGATCCAGCGCATAGAAATTGCGTTCGTCTTGATGCTGGATGTGCACGACGATGTCGAGATAGTCCAGCAAGGTCCAGCGGCCTTCGCGGGCGCCCTCGCGGCGCGCAGGCTTGTATCCGGCCCGGCGCATCTTCTCCTCGACCTCGTCGACGATGGCGTTGACCTGTCGCTCGTTGGACGCCGAGGCGATGACGAAGCAATCGGTGATGAACAGCTGACCCGAGACGTCGATGACGACGACATCATCGGCGAGCTTCGACGCGGCCGCGCGCGCGGCCACAGTGGCCATCTCGATCGCCTCCGGGGTGGCCGTCACTGCTCATCCCCGGGTTTGCGGTAGAGCTCGCGCTTGGAGATGTACTGCAAGACGCCGTCGGGCATCAGGTACCAGAGCGGGCGTCCTTCTGCGGCACGCCGACGGCAGTCGGTGGACGAAATTGCCAGCGCCGGGATTTCGACCAATGTCAACGCGTCATCAGGCAGCCCGTCGAGAACGTCGGTGAGGTGTTCGCGGCCTAGTTCGTAGCCGGGCCGGCTGACCCCGACGAACCGCGCCAACGCGAACATTTGCTCCAAGTCCTGCCAAGACAGGATGGAGGCGAGCGCGTCGGCGCCGGTGATGAAGTACAGGTCGGAGTCGGGGTTGAGGGTGTGCAGATCCCGCAAGGTGTCCTTGGTGTAGGTGGGTCCGCCGCGATCGATGTCGACCCGGCTCACCGAGAAGCGAGGGTTGGCCGCGGTGGCGATGACCGTCATCAGGTAGCGGTCTTCGCCGGCGCTGACCTGGCGCTCCTTCTGCCAGGGCTGGCCGGTCGGCACAAAAACCACTTCGTCGAGATCGAACGAGGTCAGCCACTTCGCTGGCCGCGACCAGGTGGCCGTTGTGGATGGGATCGAATGTCCCACCCATCACTCCCAGCCGCCGCTTTTGCATGGTTTGCCAGCTTACTGGAGCAGCGGGAAGAACCCGATTTACCCGAGCGTCACTCCAGGGTGACGGCGGTCGACCGGCGCCACTCCAGCGTGTCCCCCGCAAGCGGGTGGTACCCCCATCTCGGCGCGCATATTAGACCGGCAGCAGCTGGTCGATCACCGCCGCCAGCTGCTTGGCGGACCGGCATTCGTGCATCGTGATCACCTCTTGGTAGCGGGGCACCGCCGAGTCGCCGCTGCCCCACAGGTGTTTGGGCTCGGGGTTGAGCCAGTGCGCGTGCCGGCTCGCGGTCACCATGTGGGCCAGCACGTCGGTGGCCGGGTCGCGGTAGTTGGTACGGCCGTCACCGAGCACCAGCAACGAGCTGCGCGGTGAGAGCACGTTGGGATGCGCCTGGATGAACGAGATGAACGCGTTGCCGTAGTCGCTGTGGCCGTCGCGGGTGTAGACACCGGCTTCCCGGGTGATCCGCTGGATCGCCACGGCCAGGTCGGCGTCCGGGCCGAACATGTGGGTCACCTCATCGGCGGTGTCGATGAAGGCGAACACCCGAACGCGGGAAAACTGTTGACGCAACGCATGCACCAACAACAGCGTGAAGTGGCTGAACCCGGCGACCGACCCGGACACGTCGCACAACACCACCAGTTCGGGGCGCGCCGGCCGCGGCTTACGCAGCACCAAGTCGATCGGGACGCCGCCGGTGGACATCGACTTGCGCAGCGTCTTGCGCAGGTCGATCGCGCCGGCGCGGGCACGGCGGCGACGGGCGGCCAACCGGGTGGCCAGGGTACGGGCCAGTGGCTGCACCACTCGGCGCATCGCACGCAGCTGATCACCCGAGGCGCGCAGGAATTCGACGTTCTCGGATAGCTGCGGGATGCCGTACATCTGGACGTGGTCGCGGCCGAGTTGCTCGGCGGTGCGCCGCTTGGTCTCGGCGTCGACCATCTTCCGCAGCTGGGTGATCCGCTGCGCGGCTAGCGCTTTGGCGATCTGCTCCTGAGTCGGCGTGGGCTCGTCGCCGTAGGGAGCGAGCAGACCGGCCAACAGCTTGCCCTCCAGCTCGTCCAACGCCATCGCCTTGAGCGCCTGATACGACGAGTACGACGGGCCGCGGCTGGAGTTGTACTTGCCGTAGGCGTCGACGATTTGCGCGATCATCGCCACTAGCCGCTCATCCATGTCGGCGAGGTCGGCGTTGGCGGTGAGCAGATCCAGCAGCATTTGCCGCATCCCCTCGACGTCGTCGGGCGGCAACTGGACATCGGGATCGGCCTCGGCCTCTTCGGTCACCACCGCCCGCGCACCCAGCGCGGCGCGGCCACCACAGGTCGAACATCGCGTCGTAGGTCTCGCGGTGCTCGGGCCTGCGCAACACCGCGCACGCCAGTCCTTCGCGAAGCACCTCCCGGTCACCAAGACCAAGGACCGCCATCACCTTGCCGGCATCCACCGTTTCCGACGGGCCAACCGAAATACCTTGCCCACGAAGTGCTTCCACGAACCCCACCAGGTGACCCGGCAAGCCGTGCGGGGCCAACGGCTGGCTGGGGCGAACGCGGCGGACGGCCATCGGTGCGCCTCAGTTCAGCCGGAGTTCGCCGGTGGCGCGCTGCTGATCGGATTGATGCTTCAGCACAACCCCCAACGTGGCGGCGATGGTCGCGTCGTCGATGGTGTCCAAGCCGAGCGCCAACACCGTACGCCCCCAGTCGATGGTCTCGGCCACCGACGGCAGCTTCTTGAGTTGCATTCCGCGCAGCACTCCGATGATGCGCACCAGTTCGTCGGCGATGTGTCCGGGCAGTTCCGGGACGCGGGACAACAGGATCCGGCGTTCCAGCTCAGGGCTGGGGAAGTCGATGTGCAGAAACAGGCAACGCCGTTTGAGCGCCTCGGACAGCTCTCGGGTGGCGTTGGAGGTGAGCACCACGAACGGCGCCCGCTCGGCGGTGATGGTGCCCAGTTCGGGGACCGTCACCGCAAAGTCCGAGAGCACTTCCAGTAGCAGACCCTCGATTTCGATGTCGGCCTTGTCGGTTTCGTCGACCAGCAGCACGGTGGGCTCGGTGCGCCGGATTGCGGTCAGCAGCGGGCGCGAGAGCAAGAACTCCTCGGTGAACACGTCGGTCTTGGTCTGGTCCCAGTCATCTTGTCCGGCAGCGTTCCCGGCCTGAATACGAAGTATCTGCTTGGCGTGGTTCCATTCGTAGAGCGCGCGGGCCTCGTCGACGCCCTCGTAGCACTGCAGCCGGACCAGACCAGAACCGGTGGCCTGCGCGACGGCGCGGGCCAACTCGGTCTTACCGACCCCGGCCGGTCCTTCCACCAGCAGCGGCTTGCCGAGCCGGTCGGCGAGGAAAACGGCGGTCGCGGTGGCGGTATCGGGCAGGTAGCCAGTTTCGGCCAGCCGCCGACCGACGTCGTCGATATCGGCGAATAGCGGCACAGGCCGCGCGGGCACACTCACTTTTGGGTTCTCCTCAGCAATGTCAGGCCGGGCGGATCTGACCGTCTCCCCAGACGATCCACTTGGTCGAGGTCAATTCCGGCAGTCCCATCGGGCCGCGGGCGTGCAGTTTCTGGGTGGAGATTCCGATCTCGGCGCCGAACCCGAACTGTTCACCATCGGTAAAGATGTCGACGCGTTGACCATCACCGCGGCTGAATCGACACCTTCAGTAAACCGTTGGGCGGCAGCCATGTTGGTGGTCACGATGGCCTCGGTATGTCCGGTGCCGTATTCGTTGATGTGGGCAATCGCCTCGTCGACGCCGTCGACAACCGCGACCGCGATCTCCATCGCCAAGTATTCGCGGCGCAAGTGAGCCTCGTCGGGGTCGAGATGCACGGTCACGCCGGCGTCTTGCAGCGCAGCGACCAGCCGCGGAACGGCCTCCCCGGCGATCGCGGCGTCGACCAGCAGCGTCTCGGCGGCGTTGCACACGCTGGGGCGACGGGTCTTGGAATTCAGCAGGATCCGTTCGGCCATCTCGAGGTCGGCGGCATCGTGCACGTAGACGTGGCAGTTGCCGACACCGGTCTCGATGGTCGGCACTTGCGCGTCGCGCACCACCGCGTCGATCAGCCCTGCTCCCCCGCGCGGGATCACCACGTCGACCAGGCCGCGGGCCTGGATCAGATGGGTGACGGTCGAGCGGTCGGCGGCCGAGAGCAGCTGGACGGCGTCGGCAGGCAGGTCCTCGCTGACGCAGCGCGGCACGCAACACCGAGACCAGCGCCTCGTTGGACTTGGCCGCCGACGCGCTACCACGCAGCAGCGCGGCGTTGCCGGACTTGAGCGCCAAACCGAACGCGTCCACGGTGACGTTCGGCCGACCCTCGTAAACCATCCCGATCACGCCCAGCGGAACCCGCTGCTGGCGCAGATGCAGGCCATTGGGCAAGGTGTAGCCACGTAGCACCTCACCGACCGGGTCGGGCAGTCCGGCGACCTGGCGCAACCCGGCGGCGATTCCATCGATACGCTGCGGGTTCAGCGCCAACCGGTCGAGCATCGCGGTCGGCGTGCCGGCCTCCTGCGCCGCATCGAGATCTTCCCGGTTAGCCGCCAGCACCTGGTCGGTGTTCGCCACGATTGCCTCCGCGGCGACACCCAGCGCGTGGTCCTTGGCGACAGTCGGCAATGAGGCCAGCACCCGGGCGGCGACCCGGGCCCGGCGCGCTGCGTCATGCACCTGTTGGCACAAGTCGGGAGCCGACGGGGCATGCACGCTCATTAATCCAGGGTATCGAGCTTGCTCCGGCCGCGTTCAGACGGCCCTCTTCGACGTCGGGATGCCAGCGCGCGGCAAGCCGGGATTTGCTGGTTCGGGCCCGCAGCGCGATGCGCTAGCTCGCGGCTGAGATCTCTTTGAGCATTGCCAGTCCGGCGTTGTCGGCGATGAGGTTCGGCTGGCCTTTGTTCCAGTAGGTGTTGACCAAAACCGCTATGCCCAGCGGCTGTTGAGTCGGGCCGGCCATCGTCATACCGATCCAACACGAACAGCCCCCCAACGATGTCAGCCCGTCCTTCCAGACGATCCGCGGCGGCCCGGGCGAGACCTGCCAGGCCAGCCCCATTTCCGCGGGTCCTTGCTGGGATTCGCCACACTGGTTGAGCGACAGCGGGGACGACTGAGTGGTCGACGAGAGCGCTTGCATCAATGGTGTCGATCCGTTGGCCGCCCCCAGATGCGCCAGCAGCCAGGTATACATGTCCGTGGCCGATGACTTGATATCGGAGGCCGCGCTAGAAGACACCATCTGGCCGCCGTTGGGATAGGCCTGCGCCACCGGAGCGCCGCTGGGCACGTTTGTCACGGTGTCGGGCATGTTCAACGGCCCAGTGATCTGGCTCTGCAACAGAGCCGAATACGCCTGTGGCGGTGGAGGATTCCCCCCGGCCGCGCAGCCGTACGCCGACGCCGCAGTGAAGCCCAGGGTGATGAATGCCATGTCCGAATAGCGCCAGCAGCTGCCCGGTTGCGGACCGTTGTGAGTCCGCCAGAAGTTCAGCAGCCCAGGCGGAGGGGCTGAAGGGCTGGTTTCGAATAAGCCGACGCCGTCTTGCGGGCTACCGGACGGAGCGGGTAAACCCGAGGTGTGCTGGGCGAGCATTCGCGGAGTGATCTGTTGCATCGTCTGGCTGAGATTGCCGGTGCTGCCGAGGTATCCGGATAGGTAGCGTTCCAGGCCCACATCCCAATCAAAACAGCCCGGATTTGTCACCACCCCGTTGGCGAACAGCGCGGTGGTGAATGTCTTGGTGATCGAGCCGATGGCGAAAAGTGTTCTCGGGGTGGGCGGGGTCTGGTCGGCAACCGTGCCATACATGTAATAGGGATTGAATTGCTGGTTCGGATAAGCGAAAGTCACCGCAACCCCGTAGTTAGCCCCCGGTTGGTTGCTCTTGGAGTGAAGATTTTCGAGCAGCGTCCGGGCGTGGTTGCCGATGATCCGGTTTAGATCAGCCTGGGTCAACCTAATCGGCTGGGTGCGCGCGTCCGGCACCGTGCCACCGAGTCCAAGGACTCCCACACCGCCAGCGAGCTTCCCAAACCGCCGCCGCGACAGTCCGCTCATGCTGGCCTTTCCCATTACCGCCCGGCCGCTCGAGGGTCGAGGTGGCTGCACCCCCAGCGGTGGGAAAGTGTTTGCTCGGCGACGACCCCTGGGCACGCAGCTTAGGCTGTCATCGCTGGCCGTGGTTGCGGTATCGACGAGTCAGGGCCTGGTCGCTGCGGTCAACGCCGGTCGAGGGAGATCAGACCGGCACGAAGTCGCCGGCGAACCATGCGGTGGCCACCGGGTGGGTCTGCGGCGGCGGAAAGTCCGCCGTGGGGGATCCGAGTGGGCCGACTTTGACCGTCCACACCGGCATGGAGCGGTCGATTGCAGCGGTGGCCCCCTGGCTGGGCTGCACGAGGACGGCGAGGTTTGAGTTGACCGCGCCGCAACCGTAGGCCCCGACATAGCCGTCTTGGCGTCCGCCCCAAGCACCGCCGTTGCGCAAGAGGCATCGGGTGTTGTCGTCGAGAAGCAGCGCAAGGGGTTGTGGTTGGGCAACGGGCTGAACATGCGGCAGTTGATCGGGGTAGCTCATCTGATGAAGCTCCATATCCCAAGGATCGTCCACGCACAGCAGGGATCCGGGCGTTGACGGCCAGCACACGTTGGCGCCGGCCGCGCTGGGCGAGCAAGAGTAAATGTCGTCGGCTACCGCGGCCGGAGACGCTGTGGTGCAGTCGACGACGTTATTGACGTTGCTTTGCGAAGGCGCTACTCGGTAGCCGTTGATCGGCTCCCCATTCGGGCCGACAGGCACCAGCGTGATCACTTGAGTGGCCGTGGGTTCTGCGCCGGCGAATCCGACTAGCCCGACTGCGGCAACCGAGGCGAAAACGATTGAGACAGCCAGGCGCAATGCAATCGCCGCCCATGTCGCAATTCTGGAGCCGTGCATTGAACCTCCGCGCTAGGCACTGCATACGCTGCCCCTAAAGGGTAGGGCCGGCGCGAGCCGCAGTTTGGCGAAAACGACGCAAACACTTCACTGTCTGCGGTTGTTTCCGGTCGGTGGCGGTGTGCCCACCAGCACCGATTTTGGCCAAAACCAGCGCGAGAACGTCCTTTGCGCTGGTAGTTTCATCGCGAACGGACGTCCACCTCAGGTGCCGCAAAAACGTTGGCTGAGATGACGGTGGCATCCGGGGGCGGCAGTCCCGTTCGACATCCGCGGGACTCGCCGGTCCTGCTTACATAGGAAGCTGCTATGACCCGCCTGATTCTCACCTTGATCCGGCCTTATCGCGGGGTCATCGCCATCATTATTTCGGCCATGCTGGTACAAACCGCGATGAGCCTGGCCGCCCCGTGGCCACTGAAAATCATCCTCGACAACGTCGTCATCACAAAAAACCCGCTTCCACATTGGATGACAGACCTGCTACCGGTGCTGGGCGGCAGCAATAGAGCTCACATTGCGGAACTGGCGGCGATCTTTTTTATCCTCATTGCCATTCTGAATGGCGTGGCGTCGTACATCGCGAACTACTTCACCGAGACGGTGGGCCAGTGGGTTGCCTATGATCTGCGCACTCGGACCTACCACCACCTGCAGCGGCTTTCCCTTAGTTACTACGACACCCACCAGGTCGGCGCAATTGTCAGCACCATCGATGACGATATTGACACCATCCAGGACTTCGCCTCCGGTTCCACCACCGACATGTTCATGGACGCACTCACGATCGTGGGCATGCTGGGCGTTGATGTTCGCGATCAGGCCGGATTTCGCGCTGATCGCCGTCGTGGTCACGCCTTTCCTGCTGTTTTTCGTGTCGCGGGTCAGGAAAGCCGTGAAAAAAGCCACCCACGAAGTGCGACTCCGCCAAGCCGACATCATCAGCACGGTTCAGCAGGGACTGGAAGCGGTCCGGGTCGTGCAAGCCTACGAGAGGGAGGACCTGCAGGAGGCGGAACTGAGTCGGGTCGGCAAACAGACGATCGAGGCGGCACTGCGGGCCCGGCGGATAAAGGCGCTGCTCGCCCCGACCGTCTCCGTCGTGGTCGCGTTGTGCACCGGTGTGGTGCTGTGGCGCGGTACATCGCTGGTATTGGGCCATGCCATGGAGGTAGGCACCCTCACCGTCTTCCTGAGCTATATGGGCATGTTCTTCAAGCCGGTACAGGACCTCGCCACCATGACCAACACGATCGCCCAGACGTCGGTGGGAGTGGAGCGGGTGCGGGCAATTCTTGATGCCGACGCGGTTATTCCGGAGCGCCCCGACGGTGTCGAGCCGGAGTCATTGCGCGGCGAGATCGAATTCGAGCATGTCTCCTTTGGTTATGAGGCCGACGACCCGGTATTGCGCGATGTCTGTTTCACGATCGAGCCCGGTCAAATGGTCGGCTTCGTCGGCCCCACCGGCAGCGGTAAGTCCACGGTCGTGAGCCTTATCCCCCGGTTCTACGACGGAAACGGGGGCAGCATCAAGATCGACGGCGTGGACATCCGAGACTATAAGCTTCACGAACTGCGCAAGCACATCGGCTTCGTCCTGCAGGAGACCGTGCTGTTCCGCGGAACTATCCGCGAGAACATCGCGTATGGAAATCCCCGCGCCACTGAGGATGAAATCGTTCAGGCGGCGAAACTGGCCAACGCGCACGAGTTCATCACGCGCATGCCACATGGTTACGACAGCACGGTCGGTGAGAGAGGGCTGACGCTCTCCGGCGGCCAGCGGCAACGGATCGGTATTGCCCGCGCCATCATTCGGGACAACCCGATCCTGATTCTCGACGAGCCGACCGCCGCACTTGACACCGAAGCCGAGCAGCTGGTGGTCGAGGCCCTCGAACGCTTGATGAAGGGCCGGACGGTAATTACCATCGCGCACCGGCTCAGCACCATCCGCGACGCCGACAACATCATCGTCCTCAAAGACGGCGTGGTCGTGGAGAACGGCAGCCACGAGCAGCTACTGGCGCTGGGCGGGGTCTATGCTGGGCTGCATCGCATCCAGTACGAGGAAACCTCGGCGTAGGTCTCGTTCTCAGACATTTCCGCTGGAGGTTATATGTCCCGCTCGATCATCGTTCTCCCCGACGACTCCGCCCGGCCTGTGCTCGACGCGATCAACGGGGCAACGAAGTCGCTGCGAATCAAGATGTTCGTGTTCTCTGATCCGGAGTTGTTGAAAGCAGTGATCGCCGCGAAAGAGCGCGGTGTCAAAGTTCAGGTCATGCTGAATCCCGCGCGGCGCAGCGGTGAAGAAGACAACGATGAGGCCCGCGCCCAGCTGACCGAAGGGGGCATTGAGGTTCTCGACAGCAGTCCCGCTTTCGACCTCACCCATGAGAAGTCCATGGTGGTCGATGACTCGCATGCCTTCGTCAAGTCGTTGAACTGGGCAACCGAGAACTTCACCGAGACCCGAGACTACGCCGTGGTGACCTCACGCGACGCCGAAGTTAGGGAGATCACCGACTGTTTCGAGGCCGATTGGAGCCGACAGAGTTTTGCCCCTGAAGCAGGGTCACACCTGATCTGGTGTCCGACCAACGGGCGGGATCGAATCGCGGAATTCATCGACGATGCAAGGCATTTCCTGTTCATTCAGAATGAGCGCTACCAGGATACGATCATCATCGAGCACCTGGTGCGGGCCGCGCGACGAGGGGTGAAAATCCATATCATGGCTCGCCCACCGCATACCCTCAAGAAGGACAAGCTCATTGAGGGAGTCGGCGGCCTGCGTATCTTGGACGACGTCGGAGTCAAGATCCACAAGCTCAAGCACCTCAAACTGCACGCCAAAATGATTCTGGCTGACGGCATCCGGGGCATCGTCGGGTCGATCAACCTGGCCCCCGGCAGCTTCGATACCCGCCGTGAGCTCGCCATCGAGGTCCGCGACGATGATTGCACCGAACGCTTGCACGAGGTGGCCCAGCATGACTGGGAGAATTCCCGGCCGCTCGATTTGAGTGACGAAGGACTGATTGCTGACCTCGAAAAGCGCTACACGGATAGTGCCGAGAAACTGGCCCTAGGACGAGCACCACTTCAAGTACAAATAGCCGATCAGTTCACTGACGGCTTGCGTCCCCATACGGATTGGGTCAACTGAGTCCGGTAGGTGAAGGTCGGGTCCTCATAGGCCTGCCGCATCTTGCGCACCTCGCTTTCGCTGAGGACGCCGCGATCGATGACCGCATCGTCGATCCGCTGCCAGGTTTTGATCCACATGCGCGAGAAAGGGTCGCCGCCATGCACAACACGCGCGATGCCCTCGTTGCCCACTTCCACCAGCCCGAGTGCCTCCATGTACCGCAGCAACACCTTGCCGAACCGGAAATCGGCAATGTTTGTCGCCGAGGCGAACTCAACGCGTTTGCGATAGCACGAGTCGAACAGTTGAGACAGCGGATGATCGGGATCGACCGATCCCGCGACGTCGTTGTCGGGGTCCGCGGCGACCAGCCAACCGCCCGGACGCAGTGCGCTGGTCATGCGCCGCAGCGCATCTGCGGGATCATCCAAATGCATCAGCACAAACCGGCAGTGGACCAGGTCGTAGGACTCGAGCTCAACCTCGTCGACGGTGATGTCGCACTGGCGCACTTCGACATTGGGCAGGCACAGATCATCGAGATACCTCGGGTCGATGTCTGCCGCGGTCACATGGCCGGTTGAGCCGACGCGCTCAGCCAGCCAGCGCACCATCGCACCCGCGCCCGCACCGACTTCCAGGCAACGCCATCCCGGACCGGTGCCGATGGCGTCGAGGTAGCGGCGGGTATGCGGATCGCACTCGTTCCTCCAGCAGCCGCAGCCGCGCGAGTTCGTCTTGTGAGTCTGCGTCTGCGGCGAAGTAGTGGCCGCCTACCGGCATGGTCAATCCCACATCTTCTCGGCCGGCACGCTTACGCCCCCGGGCTGCCAAGGCGCTCAGAGTATCTGGCCCAGGACGATTCCTTTCGCCGGTCTTCGATAATGCGGCCCAGCTCCTGAAGCAGTAAAGGCGAGCGCATGACGAGACCTTCGATGTGCTCGCGATCGATCTCCAGCGCAGTCACCTCTTCCAGCGCATACGCCGAGGCCATATTTGGTTGACGAGTCAGTGTGGTCAGCCCGAGGAACGAACCTTGTTCCAGCACGCTGAGTGACAGGACAGAACCGTCTTCGGCGGTGGTAGTCAGCCGGACGCAACCGGTGATCAGAAATGTCATCGCGGTGGGCACTTCCCCGGCAAATTGGACGACTTCGTCGGCGCCGTATCGAACGATTCTCGCGTGCGGGCTAGGGATTGTTGATCCGCGTGGCTCAACCGCAATGCTGGTGCCACGACAGTTCGCATCGCCATCTGCACCCGGGCGGGCGTGGAGAAGTCGTCGTCGGCGCCGTCGAGGTGGAGACCCTCACGCCGCGCCGCGTACCAAATCCACCTCAGGAACGTCGCTCGCGCCGCGCCGTCGTCGGCGGCGCGACTTCAACCCGATGGTGACGCGGTACTCGCCGCCACCGGTCGGTCACCGCGGTCGGTGTGATGTCGGGCTTGCATTGCGGCAGCGTGCTGGCGACCCGCGCCAGCAGTTGTCGCACCCGGTCGGGCGGGTCGACAGGAGAAAAAGTGGTGGTTATCGCCAACTGGTGTGCGCCGGGCGGACGGCTGAGATTCGTGAACGAGGTGGCGGCGAGCACCGAATTCGGGGTGATCTGCAATCCGCGGTCGGTTTGGATGTGGACGGCGCGCCAGTTCGCTTCCACGATGCGGCCCCGCGCCGTCGGGGTGTCGAGCCAGTCGCCGATCCGGAAGGGCTGCTCGAACAACATGAACAGGCCCGACACGATCTGGCCGACCGAATTCTGCAGCATCAGGCCGATGACCACCGACGTAACGCCGAGCGCGGTGAACAGCCCAGCGACACGCACTCCCCAGACGTAGGAGAAGATCAGGGCCAGTCCGACGGCGATCAGCAAAAGCCTGGTCACGTCACGAAATATCGTCGGGACGCGCTCGCGCCAAGAGCCCTGCGGGGCCCCTTCAAACATCGTGGCGTTCAGCCCGGACAACACCAGCACCAGCACTAAGAAGCCGAATACCGTGGCGAGTATCCGCACCGAAGTGACCTGCGCCTGAACCTGCGCGACCTTAACCAACAGCACCAATAGCGCTGTCAGCGGCACCAGATAGCTGCGCAGCAAGTTGACCGGTCGGGCCAGAGCGCTCTGCCTGCGCGCGAGCGCCTGGTGCAATTCGGTAAGGCCGATCAGCATGACGGGCAGTCCGAGAGTTAGCCCGACGGCCCAGTAAAACCAGTCTGCGTCCATGATTTTCACTTGCGCTCCGCCAATCGCCAGATCGGCTGCTCCGAGCCGCCGACCGTGATGCTGCCTGCGGGCGTGAACTGCCGAATGTCGCGCATCACCTCGTATACCTCCGAGGTGACGTAGATCCCCGATTCCGTTGCACCGCTAGGCATCTGGTGGGCCAGATTGACCGCGGCACCCCACATGTCATAAATGACACTGGTTCGGCCGATAAGTCCACTGATGACGTTACCGGTGTTAACGCCGGCCCGAATGCTGAGGTGGTGGCCCGTCCGGCTATTGAATCGCTCGATGATGCGTTGCATCTCCACGGCGAAGTCGATGGTTCGGGGCACGCTGTCCAACCGCGGAACATTCAACCCGCAGCTGGCGAGGTAACCGTTGTGCACGGTGCGAACCGGCTCAACACCAAGGGCTTCCGCCGCCGAATCGAGTTCCCGGACCAGCTCGTCGAGAATCCCGACAAGTTCGTTACCGGAAAGCTCGT
This sequence comes from uncultured Actinomycetota bacterium, assembly GCA_963744835.1. Classification (GTDB taxonomy): domain Bacteria; phylum Actinomycetota; class Actinomycetes; order Mycobacteriales; family Mycobacteriaceae; genus Mycobacterium. The sequence continues at coordinate 297,246 of CAVUVB010000002.1, read as the reverse complement.
TGGAGCATCTCGTCGAGGCCGACGATGTCGGCGAAGATGACAGCGACGTCCTGATGCTCTTGCGCGATGGTCTGTTCGCCCTCGCGGTAGCGCCGCACGATCGGCTCGGGCATCAACGACAGCAGCAAACGGTCGTTTTCCTTGCGCTGCTCGGTGAGCAGTTCTTCTTTGATCTGCTAGATTCCGGCTCATCTCGTTGAAAGCGACGGTGAGATCGCCGATCTCGTCACGCGACGTCACCGGTATGGTGACGTCGTAATTGCCCGCGCTGATCTCCTGCGCGCCGGCTTGGAGCCGCCGGACTGGCCGCACGAATATCTGGGCAACGCAGCATCGCGGCCACGCAGATGATGAAAACCAATACCGCCGTGGTCAATATCAGTGTCCGGGTGAATGACCCGATCCGGTCGTAGGCTTCGGCGCTGTCCCTAGTCGCCAAGATCGACCAGCGCAGATCCGAATTCGGCATGTCGATCGGGGCGTAGGCCGCGAGTTCCTTGTCTCCTAAGTAGCCGGTATCGATAATCGTTCCGGTCTGCCCGCGCTGGGCGGCGCGAACAGCTGCGGTCTCCACGGGCTGGACCAGCGTCGTGCCGTGCCACCTGATCGCCTGGTCGACGATGTCGGGCGGGGTCCCTGCCGCGATGGCCTCGCGCCGGTATTTATTGGGGTCCTGCAGGAACAACCGCGAATCCGAACGCATCAGGTTGTCCGGGCCGGCCAGATACGTCTCCGCGGTCCCCCCCATGCCGGCGGCTTTCCAGTGCTTGTCGGCAGTCATGATCCGGTTGACTTTCGAGATCGGCAACGGCAGCGCCAGCACCCCCGCCGTCTTGCCCGCCGAAATGATCGGCGACACCAGCCATGCGATGGGCACCCCGAGTGCAGGCCTGGAACGGCTGGAAGTCGGTGATCCACACGAAGTCCACCGAGTCGGCCGCCATCGCCTTTTCGTATGCGCCGCGCAGGTTGGACTCGCGATACGGACCGGTCAGGATGTTGGTGCCCAGCACGGGACCTTTGTTCACGCTGTAGACCAGGTTGCCCTGAGTGTCGAGCAGCATGGCATCCCGGTATTCGAAGCGGGTCGCGATCTCGCGAAAGTAGTTGTTGAAGCGGGCATTTGCGGCTGACCATGCGCTGCCGTCACCCGCGTCTTCGGGCGGGGTTGAGGCGCCGTACGACGGCACGGTGTAGTGGAGTTGAAGATACTTCTGCGCGTTGTTGTCTGGGCAGCACCGCATCGATACTCAGCTTTTCGCCGGTTGCCCGCTGGATCGGTTTGATCAACTTGTCGTTGTAGAAGTTCACCAGCGAATGCTGCTGGCCGGGGTCGATCGAGCGCGTTGGCCAGTTGGTCGAAGCCGTCGGTGAACGCCTGCACCGCCTCGACGGCGGTCGACCCGCTGCTGTACACAATCAGCGAGTTCGTCAGGTCCGCGAACAGCATCTCCATTGCCCGCTTCTGTGCCTCACGCGAGCTGGGTCATTCGTTCAGCGGCGGCTGGCAACAGGGCGTGACGGCCGGAGACGTACTCGACGACGCAGATCACCGCCAATGACGCAAGGCTGGACACCAGCAGCATCACCATGATCTTGGACTGGATGCTGAACCGGGCCAGCGCCCGCGGGCGACGCCTACCCTTGCCGGCCGGAACCGTTTCGTCTTGCGGTACCGGATCAGTTGAGCGCCGGGGCGTCAATCGACTTCCTTTCGCTGACGGGCGGACAAAGCCCAGATCACGCAGCAGCGTAGCGCGAATGGCCTGCTGAAATCGGATTTGCCGAAAACCGTTATCAACGCGCCGTTGTGAAACCGAGTGCGACTCCATACCGTCGGCGTAATGACACGCGTATGCGTGGTGGGCAGCGTGAATATGGACATGGGATTCGACGTCGACACCATGCCGCAGCCGGGCGAGACCGTACTGGCGACGGCGACCCGGTCGACACCCGGCGGAAAAGGCGCCAACCAGGCAGTGGCCGCGGCACGCGCCGGAGCACAGGTGCAGTTCGTCGGCGCCGTGGGCGACGACCCGGCTGCGGCGCCGCTGCGCGAGCACCTGACCGCCAACGGAGTGGGCATCGACGGACTCATCACGCTGCCCGGTCCCAGCGGAAACGCAGTCGTCGTGGTCGACTCCAACGGCGAGAACCTCATCGTCGTCGCGCCCGGCGCCAACGGCCACCTGACGCTGGACTCCACCGCGTCACGTCAGTTCGTCGCCGACTGCGAAGTGCTGTTGCTGCAGTTGGAGATTCCGGTCGCTACCGCGACAGCGGCTGCCCGCGAAGCCCGTTCGGCCGGAGCGACCGTCATCGTCAACGCATCGCCGTCCGGCGGGGACCCGGCCGAGCTGGCCAAGCTCGCCGAGCTCACCGATGTGGTGGTTGTCAACGAAGGCGAAGCCGCTCAGTGGGTTTGGCCGGTACCCCATCGAGTGATCACTCGCGGTGCCCGCGGGGCTAGCTACACCGGCGACGGTGAGGAGTTCACCGTGGCGCCGCCGGCTGTGCAGGCGGTCGACACGTCGGGCGCCGGCGACGTGTTCGCCGGCGTGCTGGCTGCCAGTTGGTCCACCGATCGCGAACACGCACTGCGCCGCGCCTGTACCGCCGGCGCACTGGCGACGTTAGTGTCTGGCGCCGGGGACTGCGCACCGTATGCCCAGGCGATCGATGAAGCGACTCTGCCAGGCTGATGCAATACCAGGCAGGGATCGATCGCGTCGCAAAGGAGAGCCGCAATGCCGACAACCCACGCAGGCCCGCCAGATAATGCCAGCCCACGTCCGCCCGACGGTGATTGGTTGGGAACCCCCTACCTGACTTTTCGCCGCGAGGGCCCGTTCGCGATCGTGACGCTGGACCGCCCCGAAGCCCGCAACGCGATGACAGCGGCGATGTACTTCGGCATCCGCTACGCGGTAGCGCGAGTCAACGCCGACGCGGATCTGGCGGGGTTGCTCATCACCGGAACCGGCGATGTGTTCGCGCCGGGCGGCGACTTGGGCGGTGGCGGGGCCGACGACTGGATGGATTTCGGATCGGCGTTGTCGATGGATGTGACACCGTTCGACACGCTGCGCAAGTCGGCCAAGCCGGTGGTGTCGGCGGTCAACGGCCTATGTCAGGGCGGCGGGCTGCAGATCGCGATGTGTAGCGACGTCGCGGTGGTCAGCGAGCGGTCGACGTTTCGCGTTCCGGAGCTCTACCGCGGTATCGCCGACACCTATTACAGCCAAATGCTGGCGCGCATCGTGGGCCCGATCCGCACCCGCGATCTGATGCTGACCGGGCGAACGCTGACGGCATCGGAGGCCGTCGAATGGGGCATGGTCGCGCGGATGGTGCCGCACGACGAGCTGATGGCTGCCGCCCGCGAACTGCTGGCGCAATGTTGCCGCACCGCGCCCGGGGCCCGGCGGGTCGTCAAGTCCAGCCTGGATAACTACCTGGGGCTCTACGACCGCATCGGTATGGAGGCCAGCATCGAGAGCGCCGAGGCCGTCGAGGGCTTCGTCGCGTTTCGGGAACGCCGGTCCCCGAACTGGGTGCATCCCGATTTGCGCGTCGACGGACGGCTGTGACGATGTCGCCTACGGTGGCGGCGGTTATCGGACTGGCGCTGCTCGCGGTGTTCGGTCTGCTCGGATTTGTCTGGCGCGCTTGGCTTCAACGTCGGCGAACGGGATCGACCGGGTTTCGCGGCATCAGCGGCAGGATTGGCTCGGTGGAATGGATTGCCGGGCTTGGGTTCGTCTCGCGCTGGTCGTCGCGGTCGTCGGCCCGCTGCTGCAGCTGTCGGGCGTCATCACTCCCTTGCCCGTCCTGCAAGCCGACTGGATTCAGATCGCGGGAATCGCGTTGGCGGTGCTCGGGATCGTGCTGACGGTCTGGGCGCAGCTCGACATGGGAGACTCCTGGCGCGTCGGTGTGGACGAAAGCGAAATGACCCCGCTGGTGCACAGCGGCATGTTCGGGCGGGTGCGTAACCCCATCTACACCGCGATGCTCACATTTGATCTCGGGATCGCACTGCTAACACCGAATTTCGTGACATTCGCCGGGTTGACCCTCGCGTTGTCGCGCTCGAGCTGCAGGTGCGCCGAGTCGAGGAACCGTACCTGCTGGGCAGACACGATGAGGCCTATCGTCGGTACACGGGCAGTGTCGGTCGGTTCATCCCCGGAGTTGGGCTGCTCCGTTAGCTTGAGCCGCGCCGCACGTCGTGAGCGATCGCCAGGCCGTCGCCGGTTTGGAGTTCGGCGGCGGTGTGGCTCATCAGCACGCGACTCCGGTTGGGCGAGAGCAGGATCGAGACGTAGTGATGCGGCGAACCGGCCACGAACGCAAGACGGTTGACGCGAAGCAGCGCCGAACCGATCGCGGTGTTGAGCAGACGCGCGTTACGCGGGCCCGCGATCTCCGCGGTGATCTCATGCTGCATCCGATCGACGACGACACCGGCGGTGGCGAGCAATTCGTAGAGGGGTGTGCGCCGCAGCGCGGAGGTGGTCAACGTATCAGCGAGATCGGTTGGCAGCCAGGCTTCGGTGACCATCAACGGCTCGTGCGTTCTGCGCTCGCGTCGCACTCGCAGAATGTGCAGCATCTCGCCGGTTACCCCAAGCGCGTCGCCGATCGAGGCCGGGGGCACTCGCGTGTCATGCTCCACCACATCGATCGACGTCTGGAATTGCGCCTGCCGAAGGCCGTCCATGTAGGAGCCGACCGGCGGCGCCTCATCGGATCGGCCGCGTTGACGGACGAATGATCCGACCCCTTGCCGGCGTTCGATGTAGCCCTGCTCGGCCAGGTCGGCCAGGGCTCGGCGCACCGTGATTCGGGACACCCCGAACTGATCGCAGAGTGCCTGCTCGGTGGGCAGCGCCTGGCCGGGAGCCAGCGCACCGCGAGCGATCTCGTCGTGCAGCACCAAAAAGAGCTGATGATGCAGCGGCACCCCGGCGCCGGCGGTCACCGGCCCGGCCACACCGCTGGTCTCCTGCATGAGGACCAATGCTTTCACACTCCCTTGCCGCATCGATCAGCATTTGTTATAACAGTATAACAAGCATACAACATGGATGGAGGGCCGACAATGACCGCGGTACAGCCGACCGCCGCCACCGATCCGGACGGACCGACCGGAAAGCTGGCCACCTGGGTGGCGAACCTCACGCTCGACGACGTGCCGCAAGACGTTGTCGAGCGGGCCAAACACCTGCTGCTCGACGGCGTCGGTTGCGCCCTCATCGGTTCGCAACTGCCCTGGTCGCGGGTCGCCACCAGCGCTGTCCTGGATCTAGAGAACAAGGGCGACGTCGTGGTGATCGGCACCGGACAGTCCACCAGCGGGCCGGCGGCGGCGGTGCTCAACGGCACCTTCATCCAGGGATTCGAGCTCGACGACTTCCACCCCATCGCACCGGTGCACAGCTGCTCGCTGGTGATTCCCGCGCTGCTGTCGACGGTGACCGCGCAGTCGGGAGCCACAACCGGCGTCGAATTTCTGCTCGCGGCGATCACCGGTTTCGAGGTCGGCCCTCGCGTCGGCTACACGCTGCACGGCGCGCAGATGCTCGACCGCGGCTGGCACTCGGGACCGGTCTTCGGCACTCACTCCGCGGCAATGGCATCCGGCAAACTGCGCGGCCTGTCGCCGGCGCAATTGGAGGATGCCCTGGGCCTGGCGGCCACCCAGTCGGCGGGGTTGATGGCCGCGCAGTACGAGGCGATGAGCAAGCGCATGCACCACGGGTTCGCCGCACGCAACGGCTTCTACGCTGCCGGCCTGGCCGCGGCGAATTACACCGGCATCAAACGGGTATTCGAGCGTGAATACGGCGGATTTCTGAGCGTTTTCGGTGAGGGTCACAACCCCGACGCGTCATTGTTGACCGACCAACTGGGTGACCGGTGGGAGACCAGCATCATCATGGTTAAGTCGTATGCGGTTATGGGCGGGTTGCACGGAGCCGTCGACGCGGCCCGGCAGCTGCGGAACTCTGTTGCTCCCGAAGACATCTCGAAGATCGAGATTACCGCGGGCGAGACTATCTACAAGCATGGCTGGTGGAAGCCCGAGCGGCCGCTGACCGCGATCGGCGCTCAGATGAACATCGGCTATGCGACCGCCGCGACACTGCTCGACGGTAATGCGCTGCCCGAGCAGTTCACCTCTGCACGCCTGGACGCCGACGACATCTGGTCGCTGATCGACGTCACCGACGTCCACCTCGATGAATCCCTCGCCGAGGCCGACCTCACCGAACGGTTCCGCACCGACCTCGCGGTGACCACCCACGACGGCAGCGTGCACCAAGTCCGCGTCGTCGCACCCCATGGCGCGCCGGGGGATCCGGTCACCAATGACGAGCTCGTCACCAAATTCCATGCCCTCGCAGACCGCGTCACCAACCGCGAGCGCGCCGACGCCATCGAACGTGCGGTAGTCGGCCTCGAGGACCTCGACGACGTCGCTGACCTCATCGATCTACTCGCCCCGCCGGTCGCCGGCGCGCTCGACTGAAAGGACAACAGATGGCCACCACACTGGCTCGACAAAAATTGCGCGCCTTGCTCGATGGCGGCGAACTCATTATCGCTCCAGGCGTTTTCGACGGTATAACAGCACATCTGGCGCAGCGCACTGGTCAGGCGACGGCATACATGACCGGCGCCGGCGTCGCGGCGTCCGGATTCGGGCTGCCGGATATCGGACTGGTCACCGCCACCGAAATGGCCGACCGGGCCCGGATGATGGTCGGCGTGCTCGGCAACGTCCCGCTGATCGCCGACGCCGACACCGGTTACGGCGCGCCGATGAACGTGGTGCGCACCGTCGGTCTCTACGAGCAGGCAGGCGTCGCCGCAATCCAATTGGAAGACCAGGCATTCCCCAAACGCTGCGGGCACCTGACCGACAAGCACGTGATCGACGCTGCCGAGTTCGAACAAACGTTGGCCGCCGCGCTCGACACCCGCGATGACGAGAACCTGCTCGTCGTCGCGCGGACCGACGCGCGCGCCCCGCTCGGACTGGAGGCCGCGATCGAGCGGGCGAACCGGTACACCCAGGCAGGTGCGGACATTATCTTCGTCGAAGCCCCGCAAAGCATCGAGGAAATCGAACGCATCGCACACGAAGTCGAGGCACCACTGCTGATCAATCTGGTGCTCGGCGGCCTGACACCGCTGGAATCGGCCACGCGACTGCAAGAATTGGGTTACGCCATCGCCATTCATCCCGGCAACCTGCTCGCCCGCGCAGTGCTCGGCACGCTGGAGGGCCTGTGTGAGCTGAACGGCGGCAACGTCGCGGACTACCTGCCCACCCGGCCCGCCGACTTTTTCAACCTGGTCGGGATGGCCGAGTGGCTCGAACTCGACGCCAAATACGCGCGTAAGGAGGACAACTCATGGGCATGACCATCATCGAGAAGATCTTCGCCCGCAAGGCCGGCGTGGACAGCGTGTCCCCGGGCGAGACCGTCGTCGTCGACGTCGACATGACCGTGCTGATCGATCTGCAATTCGCGACGATGTGGATCGAGCCGCTTCGCATCAACGACCCCGACAAGCTGGCGATCGTCATGGACCACGCGGTTCCCGCGCCGACCATCAAAGACGCGGCTGGTGGCCCGCATGCCCGAAAGTTCGCCGCCGAGTTCGGCATCGAGCGCTTCTACGACGTAGGCAGACACGGTATTTGCCATCAGGTCATCGCCGAGAACGGACTGGCCCGCCCCGGAGAAGTACTGGCCTGCACCGACTCTCACACCTGCGCGGCCGGCGCCTATAACACGGCCGCCCGCGGTCTGGGCCCCGCCGAGGTGTACTCGATCATGTGTACCGGCAGCACCTGGTTTCAGGTCGCGCCGACGATCCGCTACCAACTCGAGGGCGTCAAGCCCGACACCGTCAGCGGCAAGGACATCTTTTTGCACATCGCCAACGAGTATGGCGACGCCGCGAACCTGAACCTGGAGTTCGGCGGCCCGGGGCTGGCGAGCATCCCGATGCACGACCGTCGCACCATCGCGACCCAGGGTGCCGAGGTGTCGGCAGATTTCAGCACCTTCGAGCCCGACGAGGTGCTGACATCGTTCCTAGACGAGCACGGCGTCACCGGATATGACGCTGCGGCACCGGATCTCGACGCGGCTTACCGCGAGGTGCGGCATGTGGACCTGGCCGCGCTGCAACCCTACGTGGCCCGGCCCGGCACCGTGAGCCGCAACGGCTTGCCAGTCTCCCAATTGGGCAGGCAGAAAATCGATCAGGCTTTCATCGGGTCGTGTGCCAATGGCCAACTCGAAGACCTCGAAATCGCCGCGGACGTGTTGCGCGGCAAGACGGTTGCTGCCGGCGTTCGGCTGCTGGTGACTCCGGCGTCACAGGCTGTCTATCGCGAGGCGATGCGGCTCGGCTACCTGCAGGACATCGCCGACGCGGGCGCGGTGATCACCAACTCCACCTGCGGCGCGTGCTTCGGGTACCACATGGGCGTGGTAGGACCCGGCGAAGTGTGCCTGACGTCGAGCACCCGGAACTTCACCGGTCGCATGGGCAGCCCCGAGGCGCAGATCTTCATGGCTTCACCGGCAACCGTTGCCGCATCAGCGATCACCGGCTACATCACCGACCCAAAGAGTGTGACCCCATGACGCTCACCATTACCGGCAAGGTTTGGGTGTTCGGCGATGACCTCAACACCGACGCCATGTACCCGGCCTTCGCGATGAAGATGGATCCCCCGGAAGCCGCCAAGCACATCTTCTACGAAGTGCGCCCCGGTTGGACCGACCAGGTTTCTCCCGGAGACATCGTGGTGGCCGGCAAGAACTTCGGGCTGGGATCGTCGCGGCCGGTCGCGGCGCTGTTCACCGAACTCGGTGTTGCCGGGTTGATCGCCGAGGAATTCAATTCGCTGTTCTTCCGCAACGCCGTCAACGCCGGGCCTGCCCGCGATGACGATTCCCGACGCCACCACCGTGTTCAGCGAGGGCGACACCGGCACCTTCGACCTCACGCTCCGGCGACTGGCGTAACGAGACGACCGGGGCGGCGGGGTCGGTGCCCAAGCTGCCCGATCTCATTCTCGACATCATCGCCAGCGGCGGCGTATTGCCGCGGCTGGCGGCGCAGGGTTATCTGCCCGCCGAATTGGGCGACGTGCTGCGGTCCAGCACGGTGGCGATCCGCGGCGCGGGAAGCGGCGCATGATGGGCGCCGTCGGCAGGCTGCTGCGCAATGTGCGCGCCGGCGAGCATCGAAGCCCGCTTGCCGGCGCGGGTTTCACGGCGCCCCATGACATCACGGTCACCAGCACCGCGTTCAGCGATGGCGGCGTGATGCCGGCGGTCGAGCGCCGGAAAGGGCGTTGGTGACAATGCTTCACCGCAGCTGCGCTGGACCGGGCTGCCGCCAGAAACCCGGCAGCTGGTGCTGATCATCGACGACGTCGACGTTCCGTTGCCGCGCCCGCTGCTGCACACCGTCGCGGTGATCGAGCCCGGCGTGGCAGGAGGTCGACGCCGGCGCGTTGCAGCCGGGCACCGACGGAATGCGTTTCATCCCAGGCGACTTTGGGACACCGGGGATATGCGGGCCCGCGCCCGATTCCCGGCCACGGCCCGCACCGCTACCGGTTCCACGTGTTCGCGCTCGACGAGGCGATCCCGGACCACGTGACCACCGCCAAGGCGCTGCTGAAGCAGATGGCCGGACACGTGCTCGCCCGCGGTGTGCTGACCGGGACCTACGAACGCCCTTAGCCGCCTACCGCCCAAGCTGATCGCGATCGGCGGAGCCCTGCTCAGAGCCCGGCCGCATGGGTGACCCGAGCGAAGCGACTGGCCGGATCGCAGGCATCGCGCACCGCGGCGACATCGTCGACGATGTCGAAGTCAGTCAGCAGCTCCACCGGGTCACGTCAATACCGATTGTCGTGCAACGCCTTCAATGTGAGCTCTCCGGTGTCGGGCTGGGACATTGGGACGCTCCGCAGGCATTCGGCTGTCGCCGGCGTCTGTAGCCCGAGCACCCACCAACCGCCGTCGCAGGCCGGCCCGAGCACCGCCTGCGTCTCCAGCAGCTGGCGCGCGCAACTGGCCAAGAGCTCGGCGGTCACCTGTGGGGTGTCCATCCCGATCTGCAACACGGGACGCCCTCCGGCCGTTAGCGCTCGGCGTCGGCGTGCGCGTTGGCGAGCCGGTCGCGCGAAGTCGTCGCCGCGCTGCCCGATCACCGTGAAGGACTCGAGTCGACGACGGATGTCGGCGGCGCCGGCGGCGGCGTCCAGGTCGCCGGTGAGCGCGACCACCCGCGCCGCGACCGGCGCAGCGGCCACCGCGTCCAAGCGTGTCCAGCAGCGCCGCGGCGGCGATCTCTGCGGCGACCCGGTCGCCGACGGTCGCGGCGAGCCGCGTCTTGGCGCGGCCGGGCTCCGGAGCCTTCGCGACCACCAGCAGGGTCACCGGCAGGACGCTCATGAGATCACCTTCCAAAAGTCCAGGATCGCGGTGATGCTGCCCCGAAGGAACCGCTGACCTTGGATTTACCGCCCGTGCGGGGGCCGTAGCTGACGTCGAGCTCGACCACCCGCCAGCCGGCAGCCGCGGCGCGAACCAGCAGTTCCAGCGGATAGCCCGACCGTCGATCGACCACACCCAGATTCAGCAGCGCCTCCCGCCGGGCCACCCGCATCGGCGCGATGTCGTGCACCGGCAGGCCATGGCGGGTGCGCAGCCGCCAGCTCATCACCACGGTGCCCACCCGGGCGACCCACGGCCAGTGCAGCCCGGGCACCGGCCGCCGCCGGCCGATCACCAGATCGGCACCCTGGTCGAGTGCTGCAACCAACCGGGGCAGGTCACCGGCATCCATCGAGCCGTCGGCGTCGATGACCGCCACGATCGGGGTCGTCGCGGCGACCACGCCGGCGTGCACCGCCGAGCCGTACCCTGGCCGCGGTTCGACGACCACCGCAGCGCCGTGACGGCCGGCCACCCCGGCGGTGTCATCGGTGCTGTTGTTGTCGACCACCAGCGCCCGATAGCCGGCGGGAATCGCCGCCAGCACCGCAGGCAACGACTCTTCCTCGTTGAGGCAGGGCAGCACCACAGTGACGAGATCGCCGGGGTCGGGCATGTGATCCGACCCTAAGGCATCTTTTAGCGCAGCGGCGCGAACGCGAATTGCCGCAGTCCCTCGCGCGGATCGACGGCCGCGCGGAAACCCAGCACCTCGGCGGCCCGGGCTGGGTCGGCGACGATGTGGCGCACGTCGCCGCTGCGGTATTCCCCGGTGATCGACCGGGGACAGCGCGCCGTCGCGAGCATCGCACAGTGCGGCGGCCACCTCGAGGATCGAGATCGGGCCGCCCCGAGCAGACGTTGACCGACCTGCGGTGAAGCCGTCATCGGTCGGCCGTGAGCACGCAGCCGCGACATTCGCGGCGGCCACATCGTCGACGTGGACGAAATCGCGCATCTGACCTCCGTCTTCGAAAACCCTTGGGGGTTCGCCTTTTTCGAGTGACGAGCGGAAGATCGCCGCTACCCCGGAATACGGGGTATCACGCGGCATTCCGGGACCGTAGACGTTGTGGTAGCGCAATGCCACCACCGAGCCGCCCGTCGACTCCGACCATGCCAGCGCGTAGTGCTCCTGCGCGGTCTTGCTGGCCGCGTACAGGCTGCGCGGGCGCAGGGCGGCGTCCTCGTCGACGAGCCGCCACTGCAGCTCCTCGCCGCCGAGCGGGCACCGATGCTCGAAGATCCCGGCGTCCAGGTCAGCGCGCCGCCGCGGTAGCGGGTCGACCGGTCCGTGCTCGGGGCAGGCGTAGCGGCCCTGCCCGTACACCACCATCGACGACGCCAGCACCAGACGCCGGACCCCGGCGGCGAACATCTGCGCCAGCAGCACCGTGGTGGCGAAGTCGTTGTGACCGCCGTAGGCGGGCGCGTCGGCGGCGTCCACCCCGGCCCCCACCATCGCGGCCTGATGACACACCAGGTCGACACCGGCCAGCAGCGGCGCCAGCGCCTGGCCGTCTCGGACGTCGACCTGGTGGCAGCCCGGCGGTAACTGCGGGTCGGGTCCGTGCGCGGCGGGCAGCAAAAGGTCGACACCGACCACGTCGTGACCGGCGGCGCGCAGCGCCGCGCCCACCCGCGAACCGATGAAACCGGCCGCCCCGGTCAGCAACACCCTCACTACTCTCCTGACAGTCGCGCCGCGTTCCAGGCTCTCGAACAGCTCTCTGTTCCTTTCGAATCGGGCCGACACGTCCGCGCGACGGCCTATGGGAATTCGCTCAGCCTGCCGGCAGCAGATCCGGGGTGACGATCTGCAAGCCGCTGCCGCCGTCGGGGTCACTGCCCGTCACCAACACGCTGCCCGAAACTGGGTCGACGGCAACCGAATTGGGCTGTCGCACGGTCGGCACATCGCCGATTATCCGCGGCTTCGTCCGCATCCGAGATGTCGATCAGCCGCATCAGGTTGGACGCGGTCAGTGTGACATACAGGCGACGGTGCGCCGCGTCGTAGGCCAGCCCGTAGGGTTTGCCTGGCGCATCGATCCTGGCGACCTGGGCGAGCTGCGGATCGATGCGTTCGACGAAGACTGCGCCGCCGTCGGTGTCCGCGAAAGCCGCCAGATCGCCGGACATTGCAACCGCGTGAGTCAGTTTCACCCCGACCGGGCCCTGCGCCATCTGCCGGTGAGTCGAGCCGTCGTACACCCACACCCCGTTTCCCTGCACGTCAGCCACCGCGGCGTAATTGCCTACCGCCGCGACACCGCCTGGCTGCACGGGGCCGACGGGAATGGACGCGACGACCTTGCCGTCGCGCACGAACACCACGCCCCCGCCGAGCTCATTGGTGACGACGATCGTGCCCCCGGCCGTCTGAGCCGCGTCGTGCGGTTGTCGTCCCACACCCGTCGTAGTGGAAGTTACCCGACCGTCAGCGATAGTCAGCTCGCACAGTTCGTTAGAACCCTCCAGTGGCACCAGTACAGGACCGTCGGGTCCAGCCAGGCTCAAGTGCCGGGCCGCTCCCACCGTCGGAACCGTCTGACGGACCGCACCGGTTGCGGCATCGACCAGCTCGACGCCGTCGGGGTTCCGCACGGCGACGGCTCCGATTCCCGACGTTCCGATGACGATGCCTTCAGGTGCGTTGCCGATCGGGACCACCTTGCCGGCCGGCGGAACGGCCGGCGCTCCGGCCGTCGCCGGCTCAGCCGCACGAGTGGCGGCGCGGGCAGGGACCGAGGTCGTGGAAGGTGCTGGCGAGGACGTATCGCTGCTGCAGCCGGCGACCAGCAGCCCGATCGCCAGCACACACACCAGTGAACAGCGCGAGTTCACCTCCCCCACTGTTCCCGCAGTGCCCGACCCTGATGATGATCTACCACTGGCGTCAGCAATTTACACGTTCACCGATCATCATGCCGATGGCCGAGTCCACTCGATGCCCGTCAACCGCGGTGCTCACGATTCCATGGTGACAGCCAACTCGGCGTCCGGCCCAAAGGCCTCGAGTCTTCGAGGTCACCCCTGGCAATCCCCACCGCAATCAGCACCGAATACGAATTAAATGCACCGATGAGCCGAATGGGTGGTAGAGATGGACATCGTCAAACTGTGTTCCGAACTAAGCCAAGGGCGAAACCTCGCGCCCCTGTGCGTCGCAGGGGTCGGGAGCGGCGATGACCTCTGATGCCAGCGAGGCGGCTGTAGTGAGGTCGGCGGACCTGATCTATCGGTCCGCCGCGGCGGGCAGCTCATGCTGGGCCCGCAATCATCACGGACACCGCCGTGAATTGCCGATGGCGCGCTGGATGGGACCACAGGGTCGGCTCGCCGATGAGCATGTCCTCAGACATTGCTCTTCGCGCCCGACTCTGGATTTGGGATGTGGCCCCGGGCGATTCACTGCTTCTCTGCGACAGCGCGGATTGCCCGCACTCGGGATCGACAGTTCGACCGCCGCTGTGGAGATGACACGTCGACGCGGCGGAACCGCAATCCGCCGCGACCTGTTCGCACCGTTGCCAGCCGAGGGCAGCTGGGAACAAGTCCTCCTCACCGACGGCAACATCGGTATCGGCGGCAACCCGGTACGGACATTGAGGCGGGCCGCGAACCTCCTTGCGCGTGGCGGCACTGTTATTGTCGAGATCGATTCCCCCGCAACTGTGTTCTGTTTCGAGATGCTGCGCTGGGAGACCGAACAACACCTGGGGCATTGGTTTCCGTGGTCGCGGGTGGGGGCAGGCACGCTCGGAAACATCGCATCCGCTGCCGGGTTCGTTGTGAGTCATGTTGTCGCCATTCACGACCGGGTGATTGCAGCGCTGACAGCCGCAGCTCGTGGCGGCGTGAATCGGTAGCCTAACCACGATGGTGTCGCGTTTTGCTGAAGGCCGTGACGATTCGCGGAGCCCCGACCGGGCGCACGACGCGACCGAGCCGGTCCACGGGTTTCCTGCACGGTTGTGGCGCACGCTGGAGCGCTACCGCCCGCCCGGGATGAGCCTGCTGCAGCGGTGGCGAAGCCCGTTGCGAGGGCCCTGGCTGACATCGGTGTTCGGCTCGGTACTGCTCATCGTGCTGCCGGTGGTGATCCTGACCGGGCTGCTGTCCTACATCGCGTACGGTCCTCAATTCGGTCAGGCCATCCCCAATGGGGTCGGATGGCTCAAACTGCCCACCTTCGATTGGCCGAGCCGGCCCTCGTGGCTTTACCGCCTCACGCAAGGTATGCACGTCGGGTTGGGGCTGATCATCATCCCGGTGGTGCTGGCCAAACTCTGGTCGGTCATTCCCCGGCTGTTCGCGTGGCCACCGTTGCGATCGATCGCGCAGCTTGTGGAGCGGCTGTCGTTGTTGATGCTGGTGGGCGGCATCCTCTTTGAGCTCGCGACCGGGGTGCTCAACATCCAATACGACTACATCTTCGGCTTCAGCTTCTACACCGCGCACTACTACGGAGCGTGGATTTTCATCGCGGGTTTCGTCATCCACGTGCTGATCAAATTCCCGAAGATGGTGACCGGCCTGCGCTCTCTGTCGTTTCGCGCAGTGCTGCGCACCTCGCGGGCCGACACCCGTCCCGAACCGCTGGACGACAACGGGCTGGTCGCCCCTGATCCCGCACCGCCGACCGTGAGTCGCCGCGGCGCGCTGGCGCTGGTCGGGGGCGGCGCATTGTTCGTCGCGGTGCTCACCGGCGGCCAGACGCTCGGCGGTTTCACCCGCCGTGCGGCGCTGTTGTTGCCGCGGGGACGTAGCCGCGGCGAAGGCCCCAACGATTTCCAGATCAACAGGACCGCTGCGGCCGCCGCAATCAACCCCACCGACACCGGCGCCAATTGGCGGCTCACCGTGCGGAGTCCATCGGGGCAGATGCGGCTGGACCGGGCCGCCCTCGAAGCGATGCCGCAACACGCCGCTGAACTGCCGATCGCCTGCGTCGAAGGATGGTCGACCACCCAAACCTGGAGCGGAGTTCGCCTCCGCGATCTGGCCGCCCTGGCCAGGATTCCCAACCCCGCCCGAGCCACAGTGCGCTCGCTGGAGCGGGCCGGTGCGTTCAATCATGCCGTCCTGCAGGCCAACCAGGTGGGCAATCCCGACTCGCTGCTGGCCCTTCGGGTCAACGGCGTCGACCTGTCTGTTGATCACGGCTATCCCGGCGCGGATCATCGTGCCCGCGCTGCCGGGTGTGCACAACACCAAATGGGTGCGGTCCATCGAATTCGGACAGCCCTGATATGCGCGCACTCATCACCCGGTTCACCGCCTTCTACGGCAGCAACCCGTTACATCTGTTGGGCACGGTCGCCGCGTGGGCATTGGCGGGCTATGTCGTGTCTACGCTCGGCCCGCAAGCGCTGTGGAACCCCAAGGTGTGGTGGCAGTCAATCGCGGTCTGGTTTCTTGCCGCGATCATCGCTCACGACCTGGTCCTGTTTCCGCTCTACGCCCTCGCCGACCGCTCCGTCACGGGCGCCCTCGCCGCCCTGCGAGGTCGATGGGCGGCCGCGCCATCACCGCGGGTGTCGCCGCTGAATTATCTCCGTGTCCCGACGCCTGGCGGCGGGGCTGTCGCTGCTGCTGTTTTTTCCCGGAATCATCCAACAGGGACAATTCAGCTACCTCGCGGCCACCGGCCAGAACCAGCAACCCTTCTTTGGCGCGCTGGCTACTGCTGGTCGCCGCCCTGTACGGTCTCAGCGCGCTGGCCTACGCCGTCCGGCTTGCCGTCGCCGGGCGGCGGGGAAACACCGACGCTCACCGATGCGACGTTGACAACGCGAACACGCAAACGCAGTAGCCGTCCGCAGACCGACGCACTTGTCGTGGCGCGGGCCAGAGCTGACCATAGGCTGGTTTGTCGTGAAGATCGGACGCCGCGAAGCCGTCGCGGTGCCGCTGGGCTTCGCACTGGTCGTGGCGGCTTTCGTGGTGCCGCATCTGAGCTTGGGCATCGTCACCCCGTTGATCCACAGCACGCCGCAGCAGATCCACGACTTAGCTGACACCGCACCGATTTTCGGCTGGTGGAAAGCCCATGTCGGCTGGGGCAGCATCGCGGCCGCCGCCATCGGTATCGCGGCTGTGCTGTGGGGCCCCAGCCTCGCGCAGCGATTGTCGTGGCGGGTCCTCACACTCGTCACCTGGGCCACGTCGTGCGGCTGGGCGTTTTCGCTGGCGATGATCGACGGCTGGCAGACTCGGGTTCGCGGGGCGACTGGTCGCCCGCCATGAGTATCTGCGCCAGGTGCCGACGATCACCGATATCCCGGAGATGCTGCGGACCTTCTCGGGCCGCATCCTTGACTACCAGCCGAATTCGTGGATCACCCATGTGTCCGGCCATCCGCCCGGTGCGCTGCTGACGTTCGTCTGGCTCGACCGCATCGGCCTGAGCGGCGGTGCGTGGGCGGGAGCGTTCTGCCTGCTGGTCGGCTCGAGCGCGGCGACCGCCGTGATCGTCGCGGTGCGCGCCGTGTCCGATGAGCCGACCGCACGGATGGCCGCACCGTTCGTCGCGGTCGCGCCGACCGCGATCTGGATCGCCGTCTCCGCGGATGCTTACTTCGCCGGCGTCGCCGCCTGGGGTATTGCCCTGCTGGCGCTCGCAGCGAGCCGCACTGTGCGCTGGCCGATTCCCGTTGCGGCCGGTGCCGGACTGCTGCTCGGCTGGGCGATCTTCCTGAACTACGGGCTGATGTTGATGGGGCTGCCCGCGCTGGCGGTGCTCATTGCTGTGCGCAACCGCCGGGCGGCGCTGGCCGCGTTGGCGGCCGCGGTGCCCGCCGCGGTGGCGGTGGTGGTGGCGTTCGCGGTGGCGGGATTCTGGTGGTTCGACGGCTATACCCTTGTCCAGCAACGCTATTGGCAGGGCATCGCGATGAACCGGCCGTTCCAGTACTGGAGCTGGGCGAACCTGGCGTCGGTCGCGTGTGCGATCGGTCTGGGCAGCGTCGCCGGCTTGGGCCGGGTCTTCGATATCGCGGCGATTCGCCGACGCTCCGGTCTGCATCTGCTGGTGCTGGCCGCAACGACCGCAATCCTGTGCGCCGATCTGAGCATGCTCAGCAAAGCCGAAACCGAACGCATCTGGCTGCCGTTCATGGTGTGGTTGACCGCGGCGCCGGCACTGCTGCCCCGGCAATCCCACCGCTGGTGGCTGGCCGCCAACGTCATCGGCGCCCTCGCTATCAACCATTTCATCCTGACGAACTGGTAGCCGAAGATGTATCAGAGTGCTCGCGTGGTGAGCACGGCGCGACCGCGGCTGAGTCGGGTTCGTTTCTGTTCGACCGGGCGGAATTGACCGGGGCGGTAGGCGATCTGGAACCTCAGCCTCACGGCGCCATTGGTGTCCGGCATCCATCGGTCACGCCGTTCGGGTGAGCCCGCGACACGCCGCAGCAGCGCCGGGCTGCGCTGAGTTCAACGACTCTGTCGGTATGCGTTACGGCGGTGCGCCGTGCCCATCGACATGGGCTGAGTACGCTAATCAGATGCCGCAACGGGTGTTGCGTGAACGCCTGATCGATCTCGAAGTCCCAGGCGAGGATGTGGCACGCGGTCGGGCGCTGCGAAAGACCGCCCCACGGCGCACTCTCGCACAGCTGACTCCCGTCTTCGCGAACGGCCACTGAGATTCTCGTCGCTCAAAACGCCGAGCCGACTACCCGAACTCGTCCCGCTGCGTTTCGCCCGGATGCTCGCCGACCCGTTCTCGTTTTACCGAGGTTCGGCGGCGGTCATGGCCGCCGACCTCGCTGCAAGCCCGTCGAGCTGGGATCGAAGTCATGTGCTGCGGTGATGCTCACGTCTCGAATTTCGGCCTGTACGCCGCTCCGCACCGCTCAATAGTCTTCGACCTGAATGACTTTGACGAGGCCGCTGTCGCACCCGCGCGAGTGGGACGTCAAACGCCTGATCACCAGCGCGATCATCGGGGGCCGCCATGCCGGGCTACCCGGGCAAGGCCATTCGCCGTTGCGTCGAACGAGGCACTCGTGGGCTACCAAACCAGTCTGCAGGCGATGCTCGAGGAGATGAACGTTCTGGACCGCTACTACCTTCGGGTGGAACCAGAGCACTATACCGGGAAGGTATCCAAGGGCTTGCAGGCTCTGATTCAGAAAACGATATCCCGGGCGCGTACGCGAACGTCGGCGCGTGTCTTCAAACAGATCATGGAAATCGGGCCCGAGGGAACGCCGCGCCTGCGCGAATCACCGCCGGTTCTCCAGCACGTCGACCAGGAGACCGAAGCCCCCCTGGTCGAGTCGATTGAGGAGTATCTGGCCGCAGTCCCGGCTGACGTCGCGCTGCTGCTGTCGCACTTCCGCGTCACCGATGTCGCGCTGCGAGTAGTTGGCGTCGGCAGCGTCGGTACCCGGTGTTACTTGGTCATCTTGGTCGGCCCCAACGACACACCGCATGATTATGCAGATCAAAGAGGCCACTCGATCAGTGCTCGAAGAGTACGGCGGTTGGCGCCAGCCAGCCACGCCTGACCGAGGCCGTTGAGGCTAAGGGCCAGGGCGTGCGCGTCATCGATGGCCAGCGAATTCTGCAGGCGATGTCGGATGTGTTCCTCGGGACGACACGCAAGGACGGCCGCGACTACTACGTCCGCCAATTCCACGACATGAAGGGCACTGTCGACACCGAAGGTATGTCGCCTTGTACATTCCGTGAGTACGTCAGTGCTTGTGCGGTCCTGCTGGCACGGGCGCACTCGCAGAGCGCGAATGCATCGATCCTGCGCGGATACGTTGGCACCAGTGACACCGTGCACGACGCGGTCGCGGCCTGGTCCTACGCATACGCCGACAAGTCGCTCGACGACTTCCACCAACTGCGCGCGGCGGCCGCGGCCGGCGACATCGAAGTCGCCGACGATCCTCCGCCCGATAGCGGCAGTGCTACTTCTCGGGAACGTCGCGCTCGATCTCGTCGAGCCACGCCTGCGCCGACATGTCCGACGGTGCGCGCCAGTCCCCGCGCGGCGACAGTGCACCGCCGTGCGACACCTTGGGCCCGTTGGGCAGCGCCGAGCGCTTGAACTGGCTGAAGGAATAAAACCGCTGCACGAAGACCTGCAGCCAATGCCGGATTTCCTTGAGCGAGTAGAACGGTCGTTTGTCCTCGGGAAACCCCGCCGGCCAGTTGCCCTGCTCTGGGTCGCTCCAGGCATGCCACGCCAGAAACGCGATCTTCGACGGCCGGAATCCGGAGCGCAGCGCATGGAACAGTGAAAAGTCCTGCAGCGCAAAGGGGCCGACCTTCGCCTCGCTGCTCTGTAGTTCTTCCTCCTCGCCTGTTGGGACCAGCTCCGGAGTGATCTCGGTGTCCAGCACCGACTGCAGCACCTCGCCCACCTGCGACTCAAATTGCCCAGACGAAATGACCCAGCGAATCAGATGTTGGATCAGCGTCTTGGGCACACCGGCATTGACGTTGTAATGCGCCATTTGGTCGCCGACCCCGTATGTCGACCAGCCCAGTCCCAGCTCGGATAGGTCACCGGTGCCCAGCACGATTCCGCCGCGTTGGTTGGCCAGCCGGAATAGGTAGTCGGTGCGCAGGCCGGCCTGGACGTTCTCGAAGGTGACGTCGTAGACCTTGTCGCCGCGCGAGAACGGATGACCGATCTCCTTGAGCATCAGCTCGGCAGCGTCGCGGATATCGATTTCCTCGAACGTGACGCCCAGCGCGCGGGCCAGCTCGAACGCATTGCGTTTGGTGCGCTCGCCGGTGGCGAAGCCGGGCAGCGTGAACGTCAGAATGTCGCTGCGCGGCTGGTGTTCCCGGTCCATCGCGCGCGCTGCGACGATCAGCGCGTGCGTCGAGTCCAGTCCACCCGAAATCCCGATGACGACCTTCGGGTAGTTCAATGCCCGCAATCGCTGTTCGAGCCCGGCGACCTGAATGTTGTATGCCTCATAGCAGTCTTGCTGCAGCCGGTTCGGGTCGGCAGGCACGAACGGGAACCGCTCGACCTTGCGCCGCAGTCCGATGTCGCCGGACGGTGGATCTAGGCGAAACTCGACTCGCCGGAACGACTCCGCCGCGCTGCGGTGGTTGCGGCGGTTGTCGTCGAACGTCCCCACCCGCAGCCGTTCGGAGCGAAGCAGCTCGGTGTCCAGGTCGGCGATGCTACGTCGCTCTCCTTTGGGGAACCGCTCGGATTGGGCGAGCAGGACACCGTTTTCCCAGATCATGGTCTGACCGTCCCAGGCCAGGTCGGTGGTCGACTCGCCCTCCCCCGCAGCGGCATAGACGTAGGCGGCCAGGCAGCGCAGTGACGCCGACCGGGCCAGCAGCGCCCGGTCTTCGGCGCGGCCGATCGTGATCGGGCTGCCAGATAGGTTGGCCAGCACCGTCGCGCCGGCCAGGGCCGCTTCCGCACTCGGCGGAACCGGCACGAACATGTCCTCACAGATTTCGACGTGCAGCACGAAGTCGGGTAGGTCGGATGCGGCGAACAACAGGTCCGGACCGAACGGCGCCTCGCTGTCTCCGACGCGGATCATGCCGTGCTCATCGTCGCCGGGGGCGATCTGGCGGCGCTCGTAGAACTCCCGGTAGGTGGGCAGGTACGACTTGGGCGCCACACCAAGCACGGCGCCGCGGTGGATCACGACGGCGGCGTTGTAGACGCGGTGCCGGTAGCGCAGCGGGGCGCCGACCACCAGGACCGGCAGCAGGTCGCTGGACGCGGCGACGACATCAAGCAGGGCGTCCTCGACGCCGTCCAGCAACACGTCTTGCAGCAGGATGTCCTCGATGGAGTAACCGGACAGCGTCAACTCCGGGAATATGGCCAGCGCTACACCGTCGTCGTGGCACTGGCGGGCCAGCCGCTGCACCGACGCGGCGTTGGCCGCGGGGTTGCCGATGGCGGCATGGTGAGTGCACGCGGCGACGCGGACAAAGCCCTGGCTATAGGCGTTGTAGAAATCCATCGTCCTTCCATTGTCGCCCAGCCGGTGTCTCGGCTAGCCCGTACCCTCGAATAAGTGACGGCCTGCGCGGAATCTCCGGAACTGGTCACCCTGTTGGCCGGCCGCCGTATCACGGTGTTGACCGGTGCGGGGATTTCCACCGACTCCGGTATCCCGGATTACCGGGGCCCTGATTCGCCACCAAGCAATCCCATGACGATCCGGCAGTTCACCTCAGATCCGGTATTCCGGCAGCGGTATTGGGCGCGCAACCAGGTTGGATGGCGGCACATGGACGCAACCCTGCCCAACGCCGGGCACCGCGCTGTGGCCGCACTGGAGCGCGACGACCTTGTGAACGGTGT
Source organism: uncultured Actinomycetota bacterium (assembly GCA_963744835.1). GTDB lineage: Bacteria > Actinomycetota > Actinomycetes > Mycobacteriales > Mycobacteriaceae > Mycobacterium. Next base: position 275,385 of record CAVUVB010000002.1, on the reverse strand, counting down.
CATCACCCAGAACGTCGACCTATTGCACACCAAGGCCGGCAGCCACAACGTGATCAATCTGCATGGCACCTATGCGCGGGTGATCTGCCTGGGCTGCGGCGACTCGTTGGGCCGCGCGGCGCTCGGCGAAAGACTCGATGCGCTCAATCCGGGATTCGTCGAGCGGGCCGAGGCCGTGGGTGGGCTGGCGGTTGCTCCCGACGCTGACGCCGTTGTCACCGAAACTGCGTGCTTCCGCTACCTGGACTGTCCATCGTGTGGCGGCATGCTCAAGCCCGACATTGTGTATTTCGGCGAGAGCGTGCCTAAAGCTGTTGTTGAACGAGCATTTTCACTTGTCGGTACGGCTGACGCGCTGCTGGTGGCCGGATCGTCGTTGACGGTCTTCTCGGGCTACCGGTTCGTGCGGCACGCCGCGGCGCTGGGCATCCCGGTGGCTATCGTCAACCGCGGGCCCACCCGCGGCGACGACCTGGCCACCGTGAAGCTCGACGGCGGCTGCTCGGAGTTGCTGACACTGCTGGCCGAGGAGCTCTCGCCGGTCTACTCGCCGAGTGTGGGGTTGTGTCACGGAGTTCGCAGAAAAGCGTGACACAAGCGCACATTCGCGGGCAGAAATCAGAACGTGCAGGGCATGCTGCGGATGCCGTGGATGAAGTTGCCGGGCACGTAGGCGGGCTTGCCTGCTTGGATGTCCGGCAGCTGACGCAGCAACTCGCCGAAGATCGCCCGCAGTTGCGCTCTGCCCACGTGGGCGCCCAGGCAGAAGTGCACGCCGCCACCGCCGAAACCGAGATGTGGGTTGGGGCTTCGGCTCAGATCCAAGCGCTCCGGATGCTCGAAGGCTTCGGTGTCCCAGTTGCCGGATGAATAGAACATCACCACCTTCTCCCCGCCACGGATCATTTGGCCGTTGAGCTCGAAATCCGTTGCGGCGGTGCGGCGAAAGGTCATCACCGGCGTAGCCCAGCGAATCAACTCCTCGATTGCTGGCCCGATGCGATTGTCGAAATCGTCTAGCAGCCAGGCACGTTGATCGGGATAGTCAGTCAGCGCCTTCAGCCCGTGGCTGATCGTCTGGCGGGTGGTGTCGTTGCCGGCCACGGTGAGCAGCACAAAGAACGCCGCGATGTCAGCGTCGGTCAGCCGGTCGCCGTCGACCTCTGCGTTCACCAGACTGCTGAACAGGTCGTCACCCGGATGCTCGCGACGCTCTGCGGCGAGCATCCCGGCTACCTGATGCACATACGTCTGCGCCTCGAACAACACCTCCAGCGGGTGGCGACCATTGAGGTACTCCGGGTCGCCCGACGAGACCATGGCATCTGCCGCGTGCGCCAGGCGTTGCCGCTCTGACTCAGGGATGCCCACCATGTCCGAGAGCGTGCGAATGGGCAGCTCCTTGGCGCAGAGGTCGACAAAATCGGCACCGCTGCCTGCGGCTTTGAGCTCCTCGACGATGGTATTGGCGTTCGCCTTAATCGAATCCTCGATGCGCCTGACCTGCCGCGGGGTGAATGCGGCGCTGGCGAGTTTGCGAAGGTAGGTTTGCCGCGGCGGGTCCATGGCCAGGAAAGACTGCGCCGCTTCGAGAAGTTCCTCCGGAAAGTTCTCGAACATGACGCCCTTCCCGGACAGGAAAACCTCGTTGTTACGGCTGACCTCAGCGATGTCGGCGCGTCGGGTGATCGCCCAATAGCCAGGGTCATCAGGGTCGTTCATCGTGGCGTCTTCGACCGGCGGATGCCAGCTCACCGGACGCTCGGCCCGCAGCACCGCAAACGACCGTTCCCGCTCTTGGGCGCTCGCGGACCAAAAGCCGCGCGACGACAGGTCGATCGGGTCGTAGGCGCGGGCGGTGGCGGTCGTCGCTGTCATCGGTCCTCCATCGGCCATGACGTCGGTCACAAATCGGGATATATCTGACCTTATGTCTAGACATCATGTCTAGTCAAGATGTCGAGGTTTCGGCTACGCTCTGACCAGCGGTGCGAAAGGAGCAGCCATGCCGTCAGTCACGCGCAGGCCGCAAGCCAACCGGCAGGAGCGGCGTGAGCAGATCGAGCGTCGGCTGCTCGACGCCACCGAACGGCTGATGCGCGACGGCGCGAGCTTCACCGAACTCAGCGTGGATCGGCTCTCCACCGAGGCCGGGATTTCCCGTGCCAGCTTCTACATCTACTTCGAGGACAAGGGCGACCTGCTGCGCCGACTGGCCGGCCAGGTTTTCGCCGACCTCGCCGACGGCGCCGAACGCTGGTGGAGCGTGGCGTGGCGGCATAACCCCGACGACGTCCGCGCCGCGATGACCGCCATCATTACCAGCTACCGACGCCACCAACCGGTGCTCGTCGCGCTGAACGAAATGGCGGGCTACGACCCGTTGGTGGCAGCGACTTACCGCGATCTGCTGACCGGGATCTCCGCGCGACTGACGCAGGTCATCGAGGACGGCCAAGCCGACGGCTCAATCCGACGCGGACTGCCTGCGGCGACGACCGCCAGTGTGCTCAGCTGGATGGTCGAGCGGGCCTGTCAACAGAATCTGCCAACCCAACCGGCCAGCTACGACGTCGAATTAGCGGGTACTTTAACCGAAATCGTCTGGGGTGCCCTGTATCTCGTGCCGATAACGACGCCCTAAACGGCCACCAGATCGTCGGCATGCACAGCGGGGCGACGCAGCTCTGCCGGCAGCTCTGAGGTCGACCTGCCCAACATGGTGGCCAATTCGGCGGCGTCATAGGCAACCACACCGCGGGCCACCAGGGTCGCGTCCGGCCCATTCAAGTCGACAACGTCGCCGCCGTGAAAACGGCCGGACAGCCCGGTGATACCCGCGGGCAACAGTGAGCGGCGTTGGCCCAACACGGCGCGCACCGCACCCTCGTCCAGGGTCAGCGAACCGGCGGACTCTGCGGCATACCGCACCCAAAACCGCCGCGCCGACATCCGATTGGGCCGCGCGGCGAACACGGTGCCCACCGAGGCATCCGCCAGCGCGGTCGCCGCGTCGACAGCAGCGGCCAGCAGCACCGGCACGCCGGCGTCGGCGGCCAGCAGCGCCGACGACACCTTCGACGCCATCCCGCCGGTGCCCAGATGGCTGCTCTGTCCGGCAATGACGCCGTCGAGATCGGCCGGCCCGGACACTTCGGGAATGAAGCGAGTTCCAGGGACCTTGCGCGGGTCGGAATCGTAGAGCCCGTCGATATCGCTCAGCAGCACCAACGCGTCGGCGCCGACCAGGTGCGCCACCAGGGCCGAGAGCCGGTCGTTATCGCCGAACCGGATTTCGTTGGTGGCCACCGTGTCGTTTTCGTTGACGATCGGCACCGCGTGCAGCGCCCGCAGCCGGTCCAGGGTGCGCTGGGCGTTGGTGTGCTGCACCCGCATCGAAATGTCGTGCGCGCTGAGCAATACCTGCCCGACGCTGCGCTGGTAGCGAGCGAATGCGGCGCTCCAGACGTTCACCAGCGCGACCTGTCCGACGCTGGCCGCGGCCTGTTTGGTGGCCAGGTCGGCCGGCCGCTTGGTCAGGCCGAGCGGCTCGATGCCGGCCGCGATCGCGCCGGAGGAGACGATGACGACGTCGGAGCCCGCTTTCATCCGCGCCTCGATGGCGTCGGCGAGCCCGGCCAGCCTGCTGGCATCGAACATGCCGGTTGGAGTGGTCAACGCTGTGGTGCCGACCTTGACCACCACACTTCGGGCGGTGCGAATGGCCTCGCGGGCCGCAGTGCTCATGACTCGCTACCGTGCTCGCGGCGCCGGCGGCGGGCCGCCTTGCGTTCGTCAGCGCCGACGCGATCATTGCCTTCCAGGCGCGCGTCGGTACCTCGTCGGGTCATCACGGTGTCGATGCCGGACGGCGTCTGCGGCTCCCAGTCGAAGGTGACCTCGCCGATGGTGACCGCGCATCCCGGTCGCGCACCGAGCTTCACCAGTTCATCCTCGACGCCCAGCCGGGCCAGCCGGTCACCGAGGTAGCCGACCGCCTCGTCGTTGTCAAAGGCGGTCTGGGCGATCCAGCGTTCGGGTCGCCGGCCGCGAACCACGAATCCACCCTGCCCGTCGGATTCCACCGTGAAGCCGGCGTCGTCGACCGGGATCGGGCGGATCACCGGCCGTCGCGGCACCAGTACCGGCTGTGCGGCGTGATACTGCGACACCATGTCAGCAAGGCCGAATATCAACGGCTGCAAACCTTCTCGGGCAACCGCCGACACCAGGAAGACCGGCCAGCCACGCGCGGCGATATCGTCGCGAACGAATTCGGCCAGCTCGCGGGCCTCCGGCACGTCGATCTTGTTGAGCACCACCGCCCGCGGCCGCTCTACAAGATCACCCAGCGCCGAGTCACCTTGCAGCGTAGGCGTATACGCGGCCAGTTCGGCTTCCAGCGCGTCGATGTCAGACACCGGGTCGCGGCCCGGCTCGGCGGTCGCGCAGTCGACGACGTGCACCAGCACTGCACACCGCTCGATGTGCCGCAGGAAGTCCAGGCCCAGCCCGCGACCTTGCGACGCACCCGGGATCAGGCCAGGCACGTCGGCGACGGTGAAGGTGCGCTCCCCCGCCGAGACCACGCCCAGGTTGGGAGCGAGTGTGGTGAAAGGGTAGTCGGCGATCTTCGGCTTAGCCGCCGAGATCGTGGACACCAGTGAGGATTTGCCGGCCGACGGGAATCCGATCAATCCGACGTCAGCGACGGTCTTCAGTTCGAGCGTGAGATCGCGCGACTCCCCTTTTTCACCGAGCAGGGCGAATCCCGGCGCCTTGCGGGCCCGCGAGGCCAGCGCGGCGTTGCCCAGCCCGCCGCGACCTCCGGCCGCGGCTTCGAAGCGGGTGCCCGCACCGACCAGGTCGGCGAGCAAGCGGCCGTCGTCGTCGAGGACGACCGTCCCATCGGGGACCTTCACTTCCAGATCGGCACCGGCGGCCCCGTCGCGGTTGCCGCCCATCCCCTGCTTGCCCGACGCCGCGCCGATATGCGGCCGGAAATGGAAGTCCAGCAAGGTGTGCACCTGCGGGTCGACGACCAGCACAACGCTGCCGCCGCGGCCGCCGTTACCGCCGTCGGGTCCGCCGAGCGGCTTGAATTTCTCGCGGTGCACCGAGGCGCAGCCGTTACCGCCGGAGCCCGCCCGGGTGTGGATGACGACGCGGTCGACAAACCGAGGCATCGGGGTTCCTCTTACTTTCCGCCCGGCGACGATGCGGGCCGTGGAGCGGCCCGAGGTCGGCCCCCCGCGCAGCTGGGGAGAGACGGGCAATCCATCACGAGGGTGAAGCTAGCGCAGCTCCACGCTCGCGGCGCTCAGTCGGTCTCAGTCAGAGGTCGTCGCGGCCGAGACGATACTAATCGTCTTGCGTCCGCGCTTGACGCCGAACTGCACGGCGCCGGCCGCTTTGGCGAACAACGTGTCGTCGCCACCGCGGCCGACGTTGACCCCTGGGTGGAAGTGCGTGCCGCGCTGGCGGACGATGATTTCGCCGGCCTTGACGATCTGGCCGCCGAACCGCTTGACGCCCAGCCGCTGAGCATTGGAATCACGACCGTTGCGTGAGCTGGAAGCGCCTTTTTTGTGTGCCATCTGTTCGTCGCCTCTGCTACTTGATGCCGGTGACCTTCAGGACCGTCAGTTGCTGACGGTGGCCCTGACGCTTGTGGTAGCCGGTCTTGTTCTTGAACTTGTGGATACGAATCTTGGGACCTTTGGTGTGCTCGAGCACCTCACCGGTCACCGCAACTTTGGCCAGCGCCGCGGCGTCGCTGGTGACGGTGGCGCCATCGACGACCAGCGCGGCCGGTAGCGACACCTTCGAGCCGGGCTCGGAGTCGAGCTTTTCGACCTTGACGACGTCACCCACGGCAACTTTGTACTGCTTGCCGCCGGTCTTGACGATTGCGTAGGTCGCCATGGTTACGTCTACCTCTGCTTCTGGTTCTCACGGGCGCCGCGCTACCAGGGTCCGCGGGCTGGTCTGGGAGTGTCCGCCAAAACCCGGTCAGCGGGCCTGGGGACAACTGGTCAAGGGTACGTGACCAGCGGCTAAAGGGTCAAACCGGGTCAATCCTCATGGGTCGGTGGACCGGCCGGTCGGACCGCGGCCCGACGCCGGCGAGGTTGCGCAGAATGTCCTGCGGGCGCGGTCACCACGGAGACATGCGATTCGCCCCCAGCCTGCACCGCTTCGTCCGAGTCATCGCCATCTGAGTCGTCGTCGAGGTCCTCATCGTCAAGGTCCTCATCCTCGTCGTCCTCGTCGTCGTCCTCGTCGTCGAGGTCCTCGTCGTCCAGGTCTTCTTCGTCGTCGAAGTCGACCTCATCGTCGTCGTCACTGTCGTCTTCGTCGCTGTCGTCGAAGTCGCCATCGTCGAGGTCTTCTTCCGCGGCATCTCGCGCGACTTGCTGTTGAATCCGTCCGTCGGTCTTCCGGTCTTGCCCGGCAGTGCCTTCATCAATGGCTTCGTCGATGTCTCCGGTGGCCGCAGACTCGTCGATCTCACCGTCGTCGTCGTCATGGCGACCATTGGCCGCGGCCATCGCCTTAAACATCGGGTGCTCGCCGGGCGCATGAGCGGGCACTTTGGCCACCGCCGGCTCGTCGGACCGACCCTTCTTGGAGCGCCGGCCCCGCCTGCCGCCCGACTCCGATTTGCGGCCGGCCGCCGGCGCGGAGTCGACGGGATCAGCGTGCAGCATGATTCCACGGCCGCTGCAGTGCGGGCAGGTCGTGGAGAACGCCTCGATCAGCCCGGTTCCCAGCCGCTTGCGGGTGAGCTGCACCAGCCCCAACGACGTCACTTCGGACACCTGATGACGGGTGCGGTCGCGCGCCAGTGCCTCGGTCAACCGGCGCAGCACCAGGTCCCGGTTGGACTCGAGCACCATGTCGATGAAGTCGATGACGACAATGCCGCCGACGTCGCGCAGCCGCAGCTGTCGCACGATCTCCTCGGCCGCTTCGAGATTGTTCTTGGTGACGGTCTGCTCGAGGTTGCCGCCGGACCCGGTGAACTTGCCGGTGTTGACGTCCACCACCGTCATCGCCTCGGTTCGATCGATGACCAGCGTGCCACCCGAGGGCAGCCAGACCTTGCGGTCCATCGCCTTGGCCAGCTGCTCGTCGATGCGGTGCACCGCGAAGACGTCAGGGCCCACCTGCCCCCCGGAAAGCTCTGCGGCTTCGTACTTGTTCAGCTTTGAAACAAGCTCGGGCGCAACCGAATTCACGTACTCGTTGATGGTGGTCCAGGCTTCCTCGCCGGAGACGATCAGCTCGGCGAAGTCTTCGTTGAACAAATCGCGAATGACCTTGACCAGGACGTCGGGCTCTTCGTAGAGCGCTACCGCGGCGCCGGCCGCTTTCTCCTTGGTTTCTGCTGCCCGCGCGGCGATCTGCGCCCACCGGTCCTGCAGCCGGTCGACGTCGGCGCGGATGTCCTCTTCTTTGACCCCTTCGGAAGCGGTACGGATGATCACCCCGGCGTCGGATGGCACGACTTCGCGCAATATCTCCTTGAGACGCTGCCGTTCGGTGTCGGGCAGCTTGCGGCTGATGCCGGTCGACGACGCGCCCGGCACGTACACCAGGTAGCGACCGGCCAGTGACACCTGGGTGGTCAGCCGGGCGCCCTTGTGGCCGACCGGGTCCTTGCTGACCTGCACCACGACATAGTCGCCGGGCTTGAGTGCCTGCTCGATCTTGCGGTTGGACCCGCCCAGGCCGGCAGCTTCCCAGTTGACCTCGCCGGCGTAGAGCACGCCGTTGCGGCCGCGGCCGATGTCGACGAAGGCCGCCTCCATCGACGGCAGCACATTTTGCACGATGCCCAGATAGATATTGCCCACCAAAGAGGCCGAGGCCGCGCTGGTGACGAAGTGCTCGACGACGATGCCGTCTTCGAGCACGGCGATTTGCGTGTATCGGGTGCCCGGGTGCGGTGGTTCGGTGCGGACTTTGTCACGCACCACCATCACCCGCTCGACCGCCTCGCGGCGGGCCAGGAATTCGGCTTCGGTCAGGACGGGCGGGCGGCGCCGTCCGGCGTCGCGGCCGTCCCGGCGGCGCTGCCGTTTGGCCTCCAGCCGGGTCGAGCCGTCGATGCCCTGGATCTCGGTGCTGGTGGAGCCGCCGCTGCCATTGGTTTTGTCGCTGCTTCGCGGGGACCGCTCGTGGACCACGGTGTTCGGCGGGTCGTCGGGTGCGGGGCCGTCTTCGGTGTCATCGCTGGACCCGGATTTGCGGCGACGACGACGGCGCCGACGCTTGGTGGTGCCTTCGCCGGAGCCGTTGTCGTCCTCGCCGTTTTCGGAATCGTCGTCGTCGGAGTCGTCGTCGGCGTTGTCAGCCGACGCAGCATCCGGCTTGTCCGATTTGCCGCCGTCGGGGCCGGCCTCGTCGCCCTTGTCGGCCCCGTTCTGCTCACCTCGGCCACGGCCACGACCGCGACGGCCACGGCGACGCCGCTTACTCGCCGGGCGCTCGGCCTCTTCGTCGTCGCTGTCGAAGTCGTCGTCATCGTCGTCGGAATCCGCGGATTCGTCGGTGTCGTCCTTGTCGTCTTTCTGGATCGGCTGTGGCGCGACGAAAAGTGGCATGTATTCGGGACGATCAACCACCGTCTCCAGCATCAGCCGCGACTCGGGCTCATCGGCCTCCGCGGTCACTGCCTCGACGGCCGGGGCGGTGCTAGCCAGCAGGTCGCGCACCCTTTCCGCATCCACCCGGTCCACGGTCGAATGTGCGCTGCGGACCCGCCCGTCGAGTTCGGCCAGCGCGTCGAGCACCCGCTTGCTGGTCGTACCGAGCGATCGGGCCAGCGAATGAACCCTCAGGCGATCGGGCAGGTCCTCGTGCTGCGACGAGTCTTCTGGAAGCTCTGAGGATGGGCCACCGTCTATCACGTATTCTCCTCAAGCCCCCGGGCGCGTCCAACGACGCGGCCACGCGAGGGCTTCGCTATGGGTCCGGGTCACTTCTCCCGGACTTGTGATGGTCTCGCCCCGAGCGGATCATTTCGAACGCACTCGGCGCCGGTTTGTGAATGACGGCTGGACAGTCGGCGCCGCATCGCGGTTCGCGGTGGTCGCGCTTGTCGAAGTCTTCATTCGGGCGTCGGACGCCGGTCCGGCGACGTTCACCCGCCACTTAGTATCCCATACCGTCTAGCCGGCCCGGACCAAGTGCGCCGAGCTCGCGGATACGGCCCCCAGAGCCCTGTCAGCTGCCGGAGAACCAGAGCGCGATCTCACGCTCTGCCGACTCGGGCGAATCGGAGCCGTGCACCAGGTTGAACTGCGTTTCCAGTCCGAAGTCGCCCCGAATGGTGCCCGGCGTGGCCTTCTCGACCGGATCGGTTCCGCCGGCCAGTTGTCGCAGCGCCACGACCGCCCGCGGGCCCTCCACGATCGCCGCCACTAGTGGTCCCGAGGTGATGAACTCCAGCAGGGATGCAAAAAACGGCTTGCCGTCGTGCTCGGCGTAGTGATGGCGAGCCAGCTCGTCGCTGACGATCCGCAGTTCCAGAGCCACAATAGTTAGCCCTTTGCGCTCGACGCGGCCGATGATCTCGCCCACCAACCGTCGCTCGACCCCGTCGGGCTTGATCAACAGGAGAGTCCGCTCAGTCATCAGCGCACAGCGTACCGAACCGGCGACCCGCTACCCGGACAGCCGATCAGTCCGGCGGACCCTGGCCTGGTAGTTGCCCGCGCCGTTCCCTGCGCAGAACCTCGATCCGGAAGTAGGCGATCAGCCCCCAGACCCCGGCGAACAGCAGCCCGATCAACCCTATCCCCGGATAGATCAGGAAGCCCGCGATCGGTATCAGTTGTGCGGCCAGGTCCACCCAGATGGCCCACGGCCGGCCCTGCAGCCCGGCCAGCACGACCAGCAACGCGGCCAAACCGAGCAGGTATCCCAGTACGGCCGGGGTCAACCCGCCACCGACCGCGCTGACCACCGGCAACGCCAGCAGTATCACGATCGCCTCCAGGATCAGCGTGCCCGCCGTCACCCCACGAAAGCTTCTCCACGGGTCCGTAGGCTGCCCGGCTACACCGTCGTCAGGGCGGGTCAAGCCGGATCACGACCGAACAACGTGCGCGCGGCCCCGGCGGTGACCACCGAGCCGGTGATGACAATGCCGGTTCCCGAGAAGGCGTCGCCGCCGGCTTCGCCATCGGCAAAGACGGTGTCAACCAACGCGGTCGCGGTATCGATGGCGTCCCGCAGGTTCTCGGCGGGGATCACCCGGTCGGGTCCGAACCATTGCTGCGCGGCCAACTCCAGCGACTCGACCTCGAGGGCTCGCGGTGATCCGTTGTGGGTGACCACAATCCGATCGAAGGCCGGCTCCAGCGCGGCGAGGATTCCGCCGACGTCCTTGTCGGCCAGCACGCTGATGATTCCGACCAGGAACCGGAAATCAAACTCTTCGTTCAGCGTGTGTGCCAGCGCTGCGGCGCCGGCCGGGTTGTGCGCGGCGTCGATGAACACCGTTGGCGCGCTGCGCATCCGCTCCAGCCGGCCGGGACTGGTGACGGCGGCGAACCCTTCCCGAACCGCGTCGACGTCGAGCTGACGCTGGGCACCGGCACCGAAGAACGCCTCGACCGCGGCCAGCGCCACCGCCGCATTGTGCGCCTGATGTTCGCCATGCAGCGGCAGGTACACGTCGGGGTACACCCCGCCGAGGCCCTGTAGCTGCAGGACCTGGCCGCCGATCGCGACCTGGCGGCCCAGGACCGCAAACTCCGAGTCTTCTCGGGCGACCGCGGCGTCAGCGTGCACCGTTTGCGCTAGCAGTACCTCCATCGCCTCGGGTACTTGACGGCCGATGATAGCCACGGTGTCAGGCGCGCCCTCGCGAGCCTTGGCGATGATGCCGGCCTTCTCACCGGCTATCCCGGCGATGTCGTCGCCGAGGTATTCGACGTGGTCGATGCTGATCGGGGTGATGACGGCGACCGGTGCGTTGATCACATTGGTGGCATCCCATCGGCCGCCCAGACCCACCTCGATCACCCCGACCTCGATCGGCGCATCGGCGAAGGCCACAAATGCCATGGCGGTCAGGACCTCGAACTTGCTCATCGCCGGGCCGCCGGCGGCTTGCGACTGCTGGTCGATCATTTGCACGAACGGCTCGAGTTCGGAGTACGTGGCCACATACTGCGCCGGGCTGATCGGCTTTCCGTCGATCGCGATGCGCTCGACCGCCGACTGCAGGTGCGGGCTGGTGGTCCGGCCGGTGCGCCGCTGTAACCCGGTCAGCAGGGCGTCGACCATCCGCGCCACCGAGGTTTTGCCGTTGGTGCCGGCGATATGGATTGACGGGTAGCCGAGTTGGGGTGAGCCGAGGAGATCCATCAGCGCAGCGATGCGCGACAGGCTGGGTTCGATCCGGGTTTCCGGCCAGCGTTGGTCGAGCAAGTGCTCGACTTGCAGCAACGCCGCGATCTCATCGGGGGTCGGCACCACGCCGGTGGATCCTGAGTCGGGCGGCTCCAGGGTCACCGCAACCCGGCCAACCTGGCCGTGATCCGGTCGGCTTCCTCGCGGGCCACCCGCTGACGCTCTCGTTGCTTGTCGACGACGGCGGCCGGTGCTTTCGACATGAAGTCGGCGTTACCCAGTTTGGCGGTGGTAGAGGCCAATTCCTTTTGCGCGGCGGCCAGGTCCTTTTCCAGGCGGCGACGCTCGGCCCCGACATCAATGGTGCCCGACGTGTCGAGTTCGACGACGACGATGTGCGTGAAGTCAGGGCCAAGCCCCACTTCCAGCGAAACCGACGGACTGAATTCCGGTCCCGGGGCGGTCAGCCATGCCAGCGAAGTGACGGCGCCCAATTCGCTGTTCAGGTCGGCTGTGTCGACACCGGAGAGCCGAGCGGGCACTTTCTGCCGATCCGCCAAACCCTGGTCGCTGCGGAACCGGCGGATTTCGGTCACCAACTTCTGCATGTCCGTGATTCGTTGCGTCGCAGCGGGATCGACGTTGATCCCGGACGACTTCGGCCAGTCGGCGATCATCAGCGACTCATGTGTAGTCAACGCCTGCCACAGCGCCTCGGTGACAAAGGGGATCATCGGATGCAGCAACCGCAGCAGAGTGTCCAGGGCTGCGGCCAGCACGGCGGTGGTGCGCGAGAGGCCATCGGTTAGCTGCGTCTTGGCCAGTTCGACATACCAGTCGCAGAATTCATCCCAGGTGAAGTGATAGAGGGCCTCGCAGGCGCGGCTGAATTCATATTCGTCCAAGGCCGAATCAACTTCGGCGCGAACCTCTTCCAGCCGCCCCAGGATCCAACGGTCGGCGTTGGTCAGCTCGCCGTAGTCCGGCAACGGACCCAGCGCCGCGCCGTTGAGCAGCGCGAATCGGGTGGCGTTGAACAGCTTGGTGATGAAGTTGCGTGACGCCCGAACATGGTCATCGCCCAGAGTCAGGTCACCGCCGGGACTGGCGCCCCGGGCGAGTGTGAACCGCAAGGCGTCAGCGCCGAACATGTCCATCCACTCCAGTGGGTCCACGCCGTTACCTCTGGATTTGCTCATTTTGCGACCGAACTCGTCGCGAATGAGACCGTGCAGGAACACGTTGGTGAACGGCACCTGCGGCCCGCGGCGGCCGTCCAGCGTGATGGCGGCGTCGTCGCCGACAAAGGTGCCGAACATCATCATCCGGGCCACCCAGAAGAACAGAATGTCGTATCCAGTGACTAAAACCGTTGTTGGATAGAACTTCTCCAGTTCGACAGTGTGCGACGGCCAGCCCAGGGTGGAAAATGGCCACAGTGCAGAGGAAAACCAGGTGTCGAGAACGTCGTGATCCTGTTCCCAGCCCTCGGGCGGCGTCTCGTCTGGGCCGATGCAGACTTGCTCGCCGTTGGGCCCGTACCAAATCGGAATCCGATGGCCCCACCACAGCTGTCGCGAGATACACCAGTCGTGCATATCGTCGACCCAGGCGAACCAGCGCGGCTCCAGACTGGCTGGATGAATCACGGTGTCGCCGTTGCGGACCGCGTCACCTGCGGCTTTGGCCAGCGACTCCACTCGCACCCACCACTGTAGGGACAGCCGCGGCTCTATCGGCTCACCGCTGCGCTCGGAGTGCCCGACGCTATGTAGGTAGGGGCGCTTCTCTTCGACGATCCTGCCCTGCGCCGCAAGAGCTTCGCGCACGGCGACACGGGCCTCGAATCGGTCCATACCGTCGAATTCCGTTCCGGTATCGACGATGCGGCCTCTCGCGTCCATGATCGACGGCATTGGTAGCTGATGTCGCAGCCCGATCTCGAAGTCATTCGGGTCGTGGGCGGGGGTGACTTTGACTGCTCCGGTGCCGAATTCGGGATCCACATGCTCGTCGGCCACCACCACCAGCCGACGCCCCACAAATGGATGCGGCAACGTGGTTCCCACCAAATGGCGGTAGCGCTCGTCGTCGGGATGCACCGCGATCGCGGTATCACCGAGCATCGTCTCGACGCGGGTGGTGGCGACGACGATGTGCGGCCCGGCGTCGTCGAGCGAACCGTACCGGAACGACACCAGTTCGCCTTCGACGTCTTCGTAGCGGACCTCGAGATCCGAGATCGCAGTCTCCAGTACCGGCGACCAGTTGACCAGCCGTTCGGCCTGGTAGATCAACCCCGCGTCATACAGACGCTTGAAGATCGTCCGCACGGCCCGCGACAGCCCCTCGTCCATGGTGAAGCGGTCGCGGCTCCAGTCGACGCTGTCACCGAGCCGACGCATCTGGCCTGCGATGGCCCCACCGGAGTTTCGCTTCCAGTCCCACACCTTGTCGATGAACAGCTCGCGGCCGACGTCCTCCTTGGTCTTGCCGTCCACGGCGAGCTGTTTTTCCACGACGCTTTGCGTCGCGATGCCGGCGTGGTCCATCCCCGGCTGCCACAACACTTCGAACCCTTGCATCCGCTTGCGGCGCGCCAACGCGTCCATCAGCGTGTGCTCCAATGCGTGGCCCATGTGCAGGTCGCCAGTTACGTTCGGCGGTGGCAGCACCATGGAGAAGCCGGGTTTAGGACTGGTCGGGTCGGCGGTGAAGTAACCGGCGTCCACCCAGCCCTGATAGATGTCGTGCTCGACCGCGCCCGGATCCCACGACTTGGGCAGGGCTTCGACCCGCGTGTCAGCGGCGGGCTCGGGGCTGGCGGTCACCCGTCAATTCTAGAAAGCGCCAGAGAGGCCAACGCACACCGCCCATCTGCGGCGGCGTGCGTGGTTACTTCTTGCCGAGCAATCCGCCGAGGATGTCGCCGGCCTTGCTACCCAGAACATTGCCCAAGACAGTGCCCAGCGATTTGTTGCCGCCGGCCATTCCACCGAGGATGCCGCCGAGCACATCGTTGAGCGCGCCTCCTCCGGAGGCTGCCTCCTGGGTGGCGGGCGCATTCTTCTGGCCTAGTTGCTTTCCGATGTAGGCCAGCACGATCGGCGCCAGGATCGGCAACAGCTGCTTGAGCAGATCGCTGTTGCCTCCGCTGCCGCCCGCCAGCGCATTCGCGACTTGGGCCGCGTCGTTGCCGCCGAAGATGTTCGCGATCGCCTGCTGCCCGTCCTGCTCGTCGACATGGTCAAGGTTCACCCCGCCGTCGAGCAGGCCGCTGGCTGCGTGATTGTCTGCGGCGGACTCGATCTTGCTGGCGTGCTCGGGGTCCTGCGCATTCTCGTGCAGCCCGCCGACCAGCACCGGCACCAGCAGCTGAACCGCTTTGTTCACATCGGCTTCGTCGACGCCGATCTTGCTTGCGATGTCACTCGTGGGAATCTGAGCGAGAAGATCTTGAAGGCCAGACATGGACCCGTCCACCTAACGATTACTGGAATGGTGTGTAACTAGGTGAAAACACTAGCCCGAGCCGGAGTCGTCCGACAGCAGTTCGTAAGAGCAGATTCAACTGAGGGTCAGCCGGGCGGTCTGCAGCGACACCCCGGCTGCCGGCAACCGCGCCAGCAGTGCGTCACCCATCGCGGCCGCGGGGGTCAGCACGCCACGCAGCTCCGAGAGCTCATCGCGGTCGGTGGCCAGCGCCAGCCCACTTTCCCCCAACAGCACCGCAGTGGCCTGGTATCCGGGGTCGCCTTGCTGGGCGATGGTGGCGACATAGCGGGCGCCGCTGGTCGTGGTGGTGTAAGTCTCGATTTTGTAATAGCCGCGCTGGCGAGCGGCTGCGCTGGGGCCGGTGCCCGGCTTCGGTAGCACCCGCTCCACCAGTCGGCGCGGCAACAGCCGGAAGTAGCGGCTACCCAACCCGGACACCGCGTTGCCGACCCCGTTGACGACCGCTGACGCCACCGGCGCCACAGCCGAGGATCCCAAACTCATGTGCTCGCTGTAGCGGAACTGTCTGCCGTACGCCCACTCTTGTAATGCGTTGCTGCGTCGAACAATTCGGGTGTTGGTGGGCGCCATCGCGAACCCGGCCGTCCACAAACCGGTGAGCTCCGGCGCGATCTGGCGACCACGGCGCCACCGCAGGTCGGGCTGAGCGCCGAGTTCGGGTTCCGCGCCGCGGTCCGGGCTCAGCGTGTAGGGGTCCGCGAACTGACGACGGGCATCGGGATCGCTGGAGACGGTGCGCAGCACTTCTACCCCCGAGGCGATGGTGCCGCCGGACACCCCGCCGGACATGGAGCGAACCACGAAGTCGGTGCGGCCGAGCTCGCCGGCGCCGTCCTCGCGTGCCCTGCGGTACAGCGCGTACACCGTGAGATCCGAAGGGATCGAGTCGAATCCGCACGCGTGCACGATCCGCGCGCCGGTGTCGAGCGCCTGCTTGTGGTACAGGTCGATGCTGTCCCGAACGAACGGCGGCTCGCCGGTCAGGTCGGCGTAATCGGTGCCCGCCGCCGCGCACGCGGCGACCAGCGGCAGGCCGTACCGGCTGTACGGCCCGACGGTCGTGACGACCACCCGCGTCTGCGCGGCCATCGCGTCCAGCGTCGACGGCGAGGAGGCGTCCGCCACCAGAACCGGCCAGGTCTGCGCCGACTCCCCCAGCGTTTCGCGGATCGCCAGCAGGCGTTCGGTCGACCGGCCGGCCAGCGCGATCCGCGCATTCCCGCCGGCCCGGGCCAGGTATTCGGCGGTCAGCCTGCCCACGAAGCCGGTTGCCCCGTACAAGACGATGTCGTATTCGCGCGTCTCGGTCACAGGCGCGACGGTACTCCGAGCATCTCGGGCAATTCGGCGCTCTCCCCCAGCACATGCTCGGCCAGAAACGCGATCACCACCTGGTACCAGATCTTGGTGTGCTGCGGCGCGATCACCCAGTGGTCCTCTGACGGGAAGTACAGGAACCGGTGCGGGCTGCTGCCATCCTCGCCGGCCGGCAGCGCCGACTTGGCGAGCAGCTCGTACCACAGCCGCAGGCCCTCGCCGATCGGCACGCGGTAGTCCTTGTCGCCGTGGATGACCAGCATCGGCGTGGCGATCCGGCCGACGAAATGGTGCGGTGAGTTGGCAGCGGTCATCTCCGGCGTCATCTCACGGCGCCAGTAGTAGGCGTGATCGGTGGTCGGACTGAATTGGTCCAGCGCCCACAGGCTGGCGTGGGTCACGATCGCGGCAAACCGGTTCGTGTGGCCGGCCATCCAGTTGGCCATGTAGCCGCCGAACGAGCCGCCCATCGCGGCGACCCGGGTCGCATCGATGCGCGGGTGAGCGCACGCCGCGTCGGTGGCGGCCATCAAATCGTCGAACGGCGGTCCGCCCCACGCTCCCCAACCACGCTGGATGAACTCCTGCCCGTAGCCGGTCGACAGCGCCGGATCCGGCAGCAGCACCGCGTAGCCCTGCGCGGCCAGCAGCCACGGGTTCCATCGCCATGACCAGCTGTTCCAACTGCCCAGCGGTCCGCCGTGGATCCACAGCACCAGCGGGGCGGGCGCTGCATCTTCCGGGCAGCACCAACCACGATCGCACCACCGTCCCATCTGCGGCGGCCGCGGTGACCTCGGTCAATGTTCCTGGCAGCGTTGGCAAGTCGACGCATGGCAGCACGGTGATGGCGCCACCGGGATCGATCCGCACCGGATGCGGCGGTGCCGCATACGAGCTGCGCAAGGCATACAGCACACCGCCCGGCGCGGCGACGACGTCCGTGTAGGCGAAGTCGTCGTCGGTGAGCTGCGTGACCGTCGATGTCGACAGCTCGACGAGGAATACCGGGGCCCGGCCGCCCTGATCGGCCGTGACGACCAGCGAGGTGCCATCGCTCGACCAGGTCAGCGAGGTCGGCCGGCGATCCCATGCTTCGGCCACCGATACCGGTTGGTCGCCGAATCGCAAGCATTGCAGCGTCATTCGAGGAGCAAGGTCTGGAGTGGTGATGGTTTCCCGGATGAACGCGATCGCCGACCCGTCTGGCGAGATCGCGGGGTGTTCGAGGTCGGCGTCCGGATCGTCAGCGATCACGCGGCGTTCCCCGGACGCCAGGTCGACCCGCACCAGCACCGAGCGTTCGGTGGCCTCGGGCCCGGTGATCCGCCAGGTCGTCACCAGGAATCGGCCGTCGGCGCTGATATCAAATACGGCGTCTCGAATCCGGCTTCGCGCAGCGCCCCGCCGGGCTGTGGAGTCAGATCACGTAGGTCCGTCGCGTCGAACAGATGGGGTTCATCCGGGCCAAGGTCCTTGTCCCAGAAGCGCACCGGGTATCCGGAGTGCAGGATCGCACTGACGTTGTTGGCCTTGCGCAGATCGCGCAGCCGCCGGTCGTCGTCGACGTCGCGCGCCGACGGCAACAGCGGCGCGCCGATTACTGCGGCGTCGGCGCCGCGGGCGGTGCGCACCACGCTGATACCACCGGGCATGCTCAGCACTTCGATCGGCCTCGCCGCCGCCCGCGGGCAGCCGCCACAGCGAGGCGGGTGGTTTGTCGGTGCCATCGGCGTTCTCGGCGGTGGGCCGCGAGGAGACGAACAGCAGGTCGCCGTCGACGGTGAACGCCGGCGAGGAGTCACTGTTCGAGCCACGGGTAAGTCGGCGTGCGGGTCTTTCGCCGGTCGGGATCGACTTCCCAGATGGCGCTGACGTATTCGGTGCGTTTTTCGTTGAGTTCGGCCACGGTGGTCACCACCCGCGACCCGTCCGCCGACACTGCCAGGCCCGAGACCCGTGGCAGTGCTAGATAGTCGTCGAGGTTGTCGAATGCCGTCGCGGTCACGAGTCGTTGGTAACACAGCGCGCAGCGCCGTCGTGATGTGCGCTTCGCGTCAGCCAGTAAGTTTGATTTTCAAACTTCGGCTGACATGCTGGTCCGCATGCCGGCTGTCACGCTGGCCGACCTGCCCGGCCGGCCTTGTCCCATCGCCGCCGCTCTGGAATTGGTCGGCGAACGATGGGCGTTGCTGATCGTCCGCGAGCTGACGCTGGGTAACAGCCGCTTCGAGGACATCGTTCGCGGCACCGGCGCGCCCAGGGACCGAGTGGCGGCCCGGCTCAAGGCGCTCGATGAGGCCGGGGTCATCCAGCGGCGTCGCGTATCGGGCAGCGCCACCGCGGTTCGACTACCAGCTCACCGATTCGGGCCGCGCGCTGCTGCCGGTGCTGGATGCGTTGCTGGCCTGGGGACGTGACCATGCGGTCCGTCCGGGCGACCCGGACCGCGACCGCTACCGCTGGGCAAGAGCCAAGCAGCGAGCAGAAAGGACACCATGACCATCGTCGACGACGACACGGAAAACGAGCTCTGGGGGCCGCAACGCTCACGCACAGTGACGTGGCACGACACCCGGCCCCGGCGTCGCGCGCGGTCTGACGCATGGCAGGAATCGACTATCTCAAGGCGATGATCGCCGGCGAGCTTCCGCCACCCCCGATGGCCGCGCTCATGCAGTTCGAACTCGTCGAGGCAGAGCCCGGCAAAGTCGTGTTCACCTGCCAGCCCGGACGGGTCGGTGTACAACCCGAACGGCGGCGTCCACGGCGGCCTGGTTTGCACGCTGCTGGATTCCGTCGCCGGGTTGGCAGTGCACAGCACGCTTCCTGCCGGCAAGGGCTACACCTCGATCGAGATCAAGGTGAACTACCTCAAGGCGGTGCGGCTGGACGCCGGCCCGTTGACCGCGACCGGGACGGTCGTGAAATCCGGGTCGCGGGTGGGCTTCACCGAAGGAGTCGTCACCGACGCGTCCGGCGCGATTGTGGCGACCGCGACCAGCACCCTGCTGGTGTTCGACCTATAGTCCCCGCAAGCGGGTGGTGCCCCCACCCCGCCGCGCGTCGTCGCTGGGCGCTGGGTTCGTGTTGCCCAGCGGCGCCTCAGACCACTGACGGCGGTGGCGGGCTTTCTTACAGCCCGGCCACCGCCGTCAGTTTGTTTGCGTTGGTCAGCCGCGCCGGCCGCAGACGGGCCAGGCACCGATGCCCTGGGTGTGCAGGACGTTCTCGGCCACCCGGATCTGCTCGTCACGGCTCGCGCCGTTGGCAGATCCCGAGCCACCGTTGGCCCGCCAGGTGCTCGGCGTGAATTGCAGACCGCCGGAGTAGCCGTTACCGGTGCTGATCGACCAGTTGCCACCGGACTCGCACTTAGCGATTGCGTCCCAGTTCACGCTGTAGGCCCTGTGGGCGGGCGCCGGCGCCTGCTCCGGTGCGGGCGGCGGGGGCGCGTCCGGCGCAGGCCCGGCATCGGGTGCGGGCGGCGCATCCGGTGCCGGCGGGGCCGGGAGGCCGGCGGTGCATCGGGGGGCGGAGGAAGGTCGGCCGGCGGCGGAGGCGCAGCGGGCGCAGGCCCAGCGTCCGCCGCGGGCGGCGCGTCTGGAGCGGGCGCGTCCGGAGCGGGCGGCGCGTCGGGCGCCGGCATGAATCCGACGGACTCGATCGGCGCGGCGGGCGTGTTCGGGTTCCATCGGCGCATCGTCGCCGCGAAGGCGATGGCGTTGGACAGGGAAAGCGGGGCAGTAGCGAGCACACCGGTGATCGCAGCCGTCGTGAGCGTCTTGCGGACGTTCTTCAACATCGTTCCTTTCGCGGGTGCGCGCGCCGAAGCAGACCCAGCTATGTGGGCGGGCAGCTGTGCCCGAGTGGGTTTGATGCTTCGAGTCGTGCCGTCTCGTTCCGGCACGACAGCGAGGGCATGAGCCGCCGTCCGGGCTCATGCCCGACGGCTACACGGCGGCATCGTCGCCGTCCGCAGCCCCCGCTCACACGCGGGTCCGTGGATTCGATTTTGTTTAGCCTTTTCTGGCCGAATCGGACCGTACGAGACAAGCTCGCATTCGTCATCTCGAGACACGCCGCTATCTCGTACCAGTAACGTGCCGATCACGGGCGTCTCAGCTAATTGTCTTCCCAGGTCAACCGTGGCTTTTTTACACCCGTCAACCCGTGTAGCACGATGACATTATCGTGAGCCAAATCACGCATCTTTTGTGAGCTGCACCACGCATTGGCGGGAGCGAAACCCACCCCCTTCGGAGCGTTACTTGCCATCCCCATGCGCCGCGAACTTATTCGGGTCACGAGGTTAGCCAGATCGGCCCCGCGGTCTTGGCCCGGACAGACTTCGCTGTCGAACAGCCGCAGCAGTGAATACCTGAATATCCATGCAGAGAAACGCTTTTCGGTTCATTCACGGCGTCCGACGTCTCAGATGCGCACTGAGCCACGAAGTCGGCCAACCGACAAGCACCGGAGCGTGGCTTAGCATGTCATGTCTTAATATGACTGTATATCAACCGATTTCAACGAATCACTAGGCGGCGGCGATCGCAGCGCCGCGATCCCGACCCATGCGTCCGGTGGATTTGCCGACAATCATCCGGCTGCCCCGCGTTACGACGGGTGAAGCGACCCGCGGCGCTAGCTGGTACCGATCGCTCAAATCCCAAATATGGGCTGCCGCAACCTAATTCAGACGGATTTCTAGAGCTGGATTACGCGCCATTCGATGTCACTCACAGCGCTTATGTGAGCTATTTCACCAAGACTAATCGACTGCATATCCAGCAATGCCTGATTAAATTCAAATATCCGGCAAATAAATTTATTAAAGTAAATTATCTCGGCGAGCGTCGAATAACCAAATTTAATCCGAATAGAATGAGCGCGCCGACGCCTCAGCGCCCGGCCCGCAGCGGGGCGCGTCGACCCGCTTCAGAGCCGGCTTTGACCAGCGGCGACTCGGCTAGCACGATTCGCTGCGCGTCGATACGATCGACCAACGCGCGCATATTGCGCTCCCCGGCAGCCACCAGCGCATCGACCTGCGCCGCCAGCGCGGTGCGGTACACCGCGGCCAAATAATGGTCGGCGCCGTCCCATGGCAATACAACGTCAGCATCTACTTCGGCGGCCCGCGCTTCGAGCACGTCGATCAAATCGGCGGATAACAACGACGCGTCGACACTGCACACGAAAGCCCGTTTCGCGCCGGCCTCGGCGGCCACGCGCAACCCGCGTCCGGTGGCGAGCAACGCACCTTGTCCGCGCACATCGTCGCGCACCACCCGCGCCTGCAGGTCCGGCAGCCGTTGCCCCGGCGCCGCCACGACGAAGACCGGTTGGCAGCGCTGCCCGACGACGCTGACCACATGTTCGACCATGGTGGTGGGCGCATGCGAACCGGCTTCGGAGCCAACAAGATCAGCCGGGGCCGGCCCCGGAAAGGGAAGGGTGGCCTTGTCCCGGCCCATCCGTAGCGACGCGCCCCCAGCCAATATCACGCCGGCTAGCGAAGCCGGCTTAGCCGCAGGTGTCATCTCAGCTGACGGTCCAGGTGTCGCGCCCGTGTAGCAGCGCTTGCAGCGCGGCGTGGTCGGACGGGTTGGACGCCCGCGCGGCGCGAACCTGGGCCCGAGCCGCGTCGTCGTAAGTCGGCCGATTGACCTGACGGAAGATGCCCATCACCGTGTGTTCGAGGTTCTGCTGAGAGAGCCGCGAGAGCGCGAACGCGTAGGCAGAGTCAGCGGCGTGTGCGTCGTGCACCACGATCTCGTCGACGCTCACGTCGGCGGTCTTGGCGACTTCGAGTCCGTAGCCGGACCGCACCACGCAGTACTCGCCGCTGGCGCCGAAGATGATCGGCTCACCGTGGCGGATGTTGATCACCCGCTCCTCGGCGCCCTCTTTGCGCAGGGCGTCGAACGAGCCGTCGTTGAAGATCGGGCAGTCCTGCAGGATCTCGACCAGCGCGGAACCGCGATGCTCGGCCGCGGCACGCAGTACCTCGGACAGGCCCTTGCGGTCAGAATCCAGTGCGCGGCCGACGAAGCTCGCCTCCGCGCCGAGCGCCAGCGATACCGGGTTGAACGGCTGGTCGAGCGATCCCATCGGCGTCGACTTGGTGACTTTGCCGACCTCGGATGTCGGCGAGTATTGACCCTTGGTCAAGCCGTAGATCCGGTTGTTGAAAAGCAGGATGGTCAGGTTCACGTTGCGGCGCAGTGCGTGGATCAGATGGTTGCCACCGATCGACAACGCGTCCCCGTCGCCCGTGACCACCCACACCGAGAGGTCCTCACGGGCCAGCGCCAGACCCGTCGCAATGGCCGGCGCACGGCCGTGGATCGAGTGCAGGCCGTAGGTCTCCAGGTAGTACGGGAACCGACTCGAGCAACCGATGCCACTGACGAAGACGATGTTCTCGCGACGCAAGCCCAACTCGGGCAAGAAGTTTCGGATCGTGTTGAGGATGACGTAATCGCCGCAACCGGGACACCAGCGGACTTCCTGGTCGCTGGTGAAGTCCTTGGCCTTCTGTGGTTGGTCGGTGGTGGGCACACCGTAGTTCTTGGACAGCATGTCCGGCAGCCCGAGATCCACGCCCGATCACGTCAGTCATCCGTTAGCTCCCGCTCCTACCGTGACGGCCGCCAACCTCGCGACCATTGTCTTGTCTTGCTCAATCTCGGCCAGCGTCCCGCCGAGCGCGGCGCGGATAAGCCGCCCAATCTCGTCGGCCAGGAATGCGACACCCTGAACCTTGGTGACCGATTGCACGTCGACCAAGTACTTGCCGCGCAGCAGCAGCGCGAGCTGACCCAAGTTCATCTCCGGGGCCACCACCTGCGGGTACCGCCGCAGCACCTCGCCCAGGTTGGCCGGGAATGGTCTGAGATACCGCAGATGGGCATGCGCGACCTTGACGCCGTTGCGCCGCGCACGGCGGCAGGCTTCGCCAATCGGGCCGTAAGAGCTGCCCCACCCGATCAGCAGCAGCTCGGCGTCTCCGGTCGGATCGTCGACCTCCAGATCGGGAACGGAGATACCGTCGATCTTGGCCTGGCGCAACCGCACCATCAGGTCATGGTTGGCCGGCTCGTACGAGATGTCGCCCGTGCCGTTGGCGGCTTCCAGCCCACCGATGCGGTGTTCAAGGCCCGGCGTGCCCGGGACGGCGAATTGCCGGGCCAGGGTTTCCGGATCGCGCGCGTACGGCTGGAACGGCTCGTCTGGCTTGGCGAAGATGTGGTTGATGGCCGGCAGCGTGCTGACATCGGGTATTCGCCACGGCTCCGAGCCGTTGGCAATTGACCCGTCCGACAACAGAATTACTGGGGTGTGGTACGACACCGCGATACGCACTGCCTCCAGGGCGGTCTCAAAGCAGTCGGACGGCGACCGCGGCGCCAACACTGCAACCGGCGATTCCCCGTTGCGACCGTAGAGCGCCTGAAGTAAATCCGCCTGCTCGGTCTTGGTCGGCAGGCCGGTCGACGGCCCGCCCCGCTGAACGTCGATGACAATCAACGGGAGCTCGGTCATCACCGCCAGTCCAAGCGCTTCGGCCTTCAGCGACAGGCCGGGTCCCGAGGTGCTGGTGACTCCGAGCGCGCCGCCGTAAGAAGCGCCCAGCGCGGCGCAAATCCCGCCGATCTCGTCTTCGGCCTGGAAGGTCGTCACGTTGAAGTTCTTGTGCTTTGAGAGCTCGTGCAAGATGTCCGATGCCGGCGTGATCGGATAACTGCCGAGGACAACCTGAATGTCGGCCAGCTGACCGGCGGTCACGATGCCGTAGGCCAAGGCGGTGTTGCCGGAGATCTGCCGGTACTCACCGGCGGGCAGCTTCGCCGGCGAAACCTGGTAGGTGACGGCGAAGGCCTCGGTGGTTTCCCCGTAGTTCCACCCAGCCTTCAGGGCCAGCACGTTGGCCTCGGCGACGTCCGGCTTGCGGCCGAACTTCTCCCTGATGAATCGTTCGCTGGTTTCGATCGGCCGCCCATACATCCACGACAACAAACCCAGCGCGAACATGTTTTTGGCGCGCTGGCCGTCTTTCTTCGAAGCGCCGATGACCTCGACCGCGCCAAGCGTCAGCGTGGTCATCGGGACGGCCTCGACCTTGTAGTCGGACAGTTCTCCGGTTTCCAGCGGGTTGTCCTGGTAGGCGACTTTGGCCAGGTTGCGCTTGGTGAACTCGTCGGAGTTGGCGATCACCAGCCCGCCGATGGGCAGGTCGGTGATGTTGGCTTTCAGGGCCGCCGGGTTCATCGCGACCAACACGTCGGGTCGGTCACCGGCGGTGAGGATGTCATAGTCGGCGATCTGAATCTGGAACGACGAGACGCCCGGCAGCGTGCCCTGCGGCGCCCGGATCTCGGCCGGGTAGCTCGGTTGGGTGGCCAGGTCGTTACCGAACAGCGCTGCCTCCGACGTAAACCGGTCGCCGGTCAGCTGCATGCCATCGCCGGAATCGCCGGCGAAGCGAATGACGACATTTTCCAGTTTTCGACGCGTGGTTGCAGACGTCTCGGCTTGGTGTGAATCTGCTTCAGATTCTGACCTGGCTCCGTTGTTGTTCGGACCCACGTCCCCGCCTTCCATCGGTGTTGATCGCACGGGCAAGTCGCGGCCACCGGCACGTATCGGCGGAGTAATCCGGCGCCGTTTGATGTCACTGGCAGTACCGATTATGCACTTCTCTTAGGTATTCAATTACGCCGACATACACCGCCACGTTACCGCTACTTGAACAAAATACGAGGTCAGACACGCGCTAACGGCGAATCTCCGGACAGATGTGGTGTTGGTCACATTTGCTGGCAGACAAAGTCTAAGAATCGAAGTTACGCGCCGGTAACATTTGCTAGCGAATTGTCTAACCCCCTTCTCCCCCATTCGGGGGAGGGCGCATCGCACGAAAGGTCCACACGTTTTGCGGCGTTGAGCCTGGTTTCAGGCGTGCCAACCAACTGGAGCGCCAAGCCCGCCCTGGGGAACGCGGCCAGGGAGATCAGCGCCGCGTAGGTAGCCAGCACCCACCATGTGATGGTGTCGGGCCCGACGACTATCGGACGTTCGGGGTTTTACTAGGCGCTCTTGTCGCGGCGCTCAGTGCGAGACGGCTTGCGCGGCACGATAGTCGGCAGCACGTTGTCTTGCACGGTCTCCTTGGTCACCACGACCTTGGCGACATCGTCGCGGCTGGGAATGTCGTACATCACCGGCAGCAGGACTTCTTCCATGATCGCGCGCAAGCCGCGGGCCCCGGTGCCGCGGTGAATCGCCTGCTCGGCGATCGCCTCCAGCGCATCCTGGCTGAATTCGAGCTCCACGTTGTCCATCTCGAAGAGCCGCGTGTACTGCTTCACCAGGGCATTCTTCGGCTCGGACAGAATCTTGACCAGGGACTCCATGTCGAGGTTGGTCACCGAAGCAACCACCGGCAGCCGGCCGATGAATTCCGGTATCAACCCGTACTTGATCAAGTCCTCGGGCATGACCTCGGCGAAGTGATCGGTGGTGTCGATTTCGGCCTTGGAACGCACCTCGGCACCGAAACCCAAACCGCGCTTGCCGACCCGGTCGGAGACGATCTTCTCCAAGCCGGCGAACGCACCGGCCACGATGAACAACACGTTGGTCGTGTCGATCTGGATGAACTCCTGATGCGGGTGCTTGCGGCCACCCTGCGGCGGCACCGAAGCCTGGGTGCCCTCGAGGATCTTCAGCAGCGCCTGCTGCACACCTTCGCCGGAGACGTCGCGGGTAATCGACGGGTTTTCGCTCTTGCGGGCAATCTTGTCGACCTCGTCGATGTAGATGATGCCCGTCTCGGCGCGCTTGACGTCGTAGTCGGCGGCCTGAATAAGTTTGAGCAGAATATTTTCCACGTCTTCGCCGACATAACCGGCCTCGGTGAGCGCGGTGGCGTCAGCGATCGCAAACGGGACGTTGAGCATCTTGGCCAAGGTCTGAGCCAGGTAGGTCTTACCGCAGCCAGTGGGTCCCAGCATCAAGATGTTGGACTTGGTCAGCTCGACGGGTTCGCCTGACCGCGAGTCGCGGCCCTTCTCCCCGGCCTGGATCCGCTTGTAGTGGTTGTAGACAGCGACGGCAAGAGTCCGCTTGGCGGTGTCTTGGCCGATGACGTAGCCCTCCAGGAAGTCCCGGATCTCGGCGGGCTTGGGCAGTTCGTCGAGTTTTACGTCGTCGGCGTCGGCGAGTTCCTCTTCGATGATCTCGTTGCACAGATCGATGCACTCATCGCAGATGTATACGCCAGGCCCCGCAATTAGCTTCTTGACCTGCTTCTGGCTCTTTCCGCAGAACGAGCACTTCAGGAGGTCACCGCCGTCTCCGATGCGCGCCATGGTGCTGGGGGCCTACTTCCTGTTCACCGTTTGGATCGTGCTATGCCGCGTGTATTTCCCGACGCTACCCGCTTGCTCTACAGCGATGCGACCGTTAGAGCCGAATCGCGTCGGTGATATTTATGCCTGTCCGCCTGAACATATCGCCTGAGGCGCCCCGACGCGTGCCGGAACGCGCAGCCGTGTCCCTGGCGTGTCGCGGCCGTTATGCGACCGAGAGGCGGACGTGCGAAGCGACCCTACATTAGCTCTATGGGATTCGCAGTGCCCGAGGATACCGCGTTGGTAGCCGATGGCGGTCTGGCAACCGAACTCGAGGCACGCGGAAACGATCTGTCCGACCCGTTGTGGTCGGCGCGGCTGCTGGTAGATAACTCGCAGGAGATCAGCGCGGTGCACTCGGCTTTCTTTCGCGCCGGGGCGATGATCGCGACCACGGCCAGCTACCAGGCGTCCTTCGAGGCGTTTGCCGCCCGCGGCATCAGCCGCGACGAGACCGTCCGGTTGCTTCGCCGCAGCGTCGAACTTGCCGACCGTGCACGCGACGAGGTGGGACGTGCCGGCGGTCGGGTGGCGGCCTCGGTAGGGCCGTACGGCGCCTCGCTCGCCGACGGCTCGGAGTACCGCGGACGTTATGGACTCAGCATTGCGCAGCTCGAAGATTGGCACCGGCCTCGGCTGGAGGTGCTGGCAGATGCCGGCGCGGATGTGCTGGCCTTGGAAACCATCCCCGACATCGACGAGGCCGAGGCACTGGTGAACGTGGTGCGGTCGCTCGGCGTACCGGCTTGGCTCAGTTACACCATCGACGGCATGTGTACCCGTGCCGGCCAGCCGCTGGCCGAAGCGTTCGCCGTGGCGGCCGGGGTACCGGAGATTGTCGCGGTCGGGGTCAATTGCTGCGCACCCGACGACGTGTTGCCGGCGATTGGACCGGCGCGAGAAACGGGCAAACCGGTAATCGTCTATCCCAACAGCGGCGAGTACTGGGACGGCCGCGCTTGGACCGGCCCGCGCAGCTTCTCCGCCGAGCTTGCCGCGCAGTGGGCTGCGGGCGGCGCCCGCATCATCGGCGGGTGCTGCCGGGTCAGGCCGGCCGATATCGCCGCCGTCTGCCGCAGCGGCGAAACGCGTTAGGCGGTGCTCGCCGAAAGCTTCCGGTACTCCAGCACGGTGTCGATGATCCCGTAGTCCTTTGCCTCTTCGGCGGTCAGGATCTTGTCGCGGTCGGTGTCTTTGCGGATCGTCGCAGCGTCCTTGCCGGTGTGCCGGGCCAAGGTGGTCTCCATCAGCGTGCGCATCCGCTCGATCTCGGCGGCCTGGATCTCCAAGTCGGAGAACTGGCCCTGAATCACCCCGGACAGCGACGGCTGGTGGATCAGCACGCGCGCGTTGGGCAGCGCCATCCGCTTCCCGGATGTTCCGGCGGCCAACAGCACCGCCGCTGCCGAAGCGGCCTGCCCCAGGCACACGGTCTGGATGTCAGCACGCACGTACTGCATGGTGTCGTAGATCGCCATCAGCGAGGTGAACCCGCCACCGGGCGAGTTGATGTACATGGTGATGTCGCGGTCGGGGTCCAGCGACTCGAGGACCAGCAGCTGGGCCATGATGTCGTTGGCCGACGCGTCGTCGACCTGGACACCGAGGAAGATGATGCGCTCCTCGAACAGCTTGTTGTAGGGGTTCGACTCTTTGACACCCCAGCTGGAATGCTCGATGAACGACGGCAGGATGTAGCGCGCCTGAGGCTGGATGTCGGGGTTCATGATGGTGCTACTCCGTTGGTCTCGGCGCGGGTGATGATGTGGTCGACGAATCCGTATTCCAGGGCTTCCTTAGCGGTGAACCAGCGGTCGCGATCCGAGTCCGCCACGATGCGCTCGATCGGCTGGCCGGTGAATTCGGCGTTGAGCCGGAACATCTCCTGCTTGATGACGGCGAACTGCTCGGCCTGGATCGCGATGTCGGCGGCGCTACCGGTGACCCCGCCCAGCGGCTGGTGCATCAGAATGCGGGCGTGCGGCAACGCGTAGCGCTTGCCCTTGGTGCCTGCGGCCAGCAAAAACTGGCCCATCGACGCGGCCATGCCCATCCCATAGGTGGCGATGTCGCAGGGCGCCAGGACCATGGTGTCGTAGATCGCCATCCCGGCACTGATCGATCCACCCGGGGAATTGATGTAGATGTTGATGTCCTTTTGGGAGTCTTCAGCCGCGAGCAGCAAGATCTGCGCGCAGAGCCGGTTGGCGACGTCGTCGTCCACCTGCGACCCCAGAAAAATGATGCGCTCGGAGAGCAAGCGCTCATAGACCGAGTCGATGAGGTTCAGACCCTGCGAACTAGCCCGCATTTCCGCACGGCTCACGGTGAGTTACCTGCTTTCTTTCAGTTCTGTATGCACCGACACTAACCAACCGGGGCCGTCACGCACTCCCCGAAGGCCCCGCGTTCGCTCACAGCGTCACTTCGTGTCGTCCGACGATTCCGCGGACGCC
The DNA here is from genome assembly GCA_963744835.1 of uncultured Actinomycetota bacterium. Taxonomy (GTDB): domain Bacteria; phylum Actinomycetota; class Actinomycetes; order Mycobacteriales; family Mycobacteriaceae; genus Mycobacterium. Next base: position 246,308 of record CAVUVB010000002.1, on the reverse strand, counting down.
GCGACAGCTGCAGGTGCTTCAGCGGTGTCGGCTTGCCCACCGTCGTCGTCCGCGTTCTCATCTTCCAGTGCATCGGGGGTCTCGCGCTTGCCGAAGAACTCGGCGGTGTCGATCACGTTGCCGTCGGTGTCGGTGACCGTGGCCGCCTCGACCGCCGCGGCGATGGTCAGCCCGCGGCGCACGTCGGCGAACATGGCCGGCAGCTGATTGTTCTGCTGCAGGTAGGAAAGCAACTGCTGCGGCTCGATTCCGTACTGACGCGAGGCCAGCACCAGCCGTTCGGTGAGGTCTTCCTGGCTGACCTGGATGTCGAGGTCGTCGCCCAGAGCATCCAGCAGCAACTGCGTCTTGACGGCCTTCTCGGCGTTCGAGCGGGTCTCGGCATCGAACTCTTCGCGCGACTTGCCCTGTTTGGCGAGCGCTTCGGCGAACTTGGCTTCGTCGTGGTCGAGGCCATGCAGCGCGGTGTGCATGGTGTTGTCCACCTGGGCCTGCACCACCGCCTCCGGAAGCGGTATGTCGATTTGTTGGAGCAAGGACTCCACCGCGGCGGTACGAATCTCCTCGGCCTGCTGCACCCGCTTGGCCTGGCTTACTTGCTCGGCCAGATTGCCGCGCAACTCCTCGATGGTGTCGAACTCGCTTGCCAGTTGAGCGAATTCGTCGTCGGGTTCGGGTAACTCGCGTTCTTTGATCGACCCGACGGTGACGGTGACCTCGGCCTCCTTGCCGGCATGCGGACCGGCTGCCATCGTGGTGGTGAACACCCGGCTCTCCCCGGCCGACAGGCCGACGATCGCGTCGTCGAGACCGTCGACGAGCTGGCCGGAGCCGACCTCATGGGACAGGCCCTCGGTGGCCGCCTCGGGCACCTCTTCGCCGTCGATGGTGGCCGCGAGATCGATTGACACGAAGTCGCCGACCGCGGCGGGGCGCTCGACCCCGGTCAGGGTGCCGAATCGGGCACGCAGCGACTGCAACTCGGCGTCGACGTCGGAGTCGCTGACCTCGATCGGATCCACCGTGATCTTCAGCGCGCTCAAGTCGGGCAGCGTGATCTCAGGCCGCACGTCGACCTCGGCGGTGAATATCAGCTCTTGGCCATATTCCTTTTTGGTGACCTCGATCTCAGGCTGGCCCAGCGGGCGCACGTCGGACTCGGTCACGGCTTGGCCGTAGCGGCTGGGCAGCGCCTCGTTGACGACCTGGTCGAGCATCGCCTCGCGGCCGATGCGCGCCTCCAGCAGTTTGGCCGGTGCCTTGCCCGGTCGGAAACCAGGCAGCCGCACCTGCTTGGCCAGCTCTTTGTAGGCCTTCTCGAAATCAGGCTGCAGCTCGGTGAAAGGCACCTCAACGTTGATGCGAACCCGAGTGGGGCTCAACTGCTCGACGGTGCTCTTCACGGGTGCGCTCCTCGGTTGTACTGGTGTGCCGGTCGGGGTGACAGGATTTGAACCTGCGGCCTTCCGCTCCCAAAGCGGATGCGCTACCAAGCTGCGCTACACCCCGCGGTGACCTCGAAATCCTACGGCCCGGCCCCGCTCTCCTCGTATCGGCCTCACGGCCAGGTCACGGGACGGCATCATTTGGATTTGATGTCTGCCGCGACGTACAGTCGCGCTCGACTAAAGCACGCGGGCGTAGCTCAATGGTAGAGCCCTAGTCTTCCAAACTAGCTACGCGGGTTCGATTCCCGTCGCCCGCTCGAGTCGGGCACCCGAGACAAAGGCCGACTAGGCTGAGGTGGCTGAGCAGGCCAACCAAGCCGCGGAGGCCGAGAACAGGCACCGGAGGCTGTTCAAGCCGAACCCGGCCAAGCTGAGGAGGCCGACCAATTCAGCACACAGGCGCCGTAGCCGACGTTGATATCCAAGGTTCGTGCACATCGCGCTTCGAGAGAGTACGCGAAGCCTTCGTGCAGAACTTTGCGCTGCGCAATGAGGTTGGTGCAGCGGTTGCTGCCTGGGTGGACGGCGAACTGGTCGTCAACCTGTGGGCTGGTTCGGCCGACGCCGCCGGTACCCAGCCGTGGCAGGTGGACACGCTGACCACCGTGCTATCCGGCACCAAGGGACTGACCAGCACCTGCGTCCATCAGCTGGCCGAGCGCGGTGAGCTCGACCTCAATGCGCCAGTGGCCCGCTACTGGCCCGAATTCGGGCAGGCCGGCAAGGAGGCCATCACCATCGCCATGGTGATGAGTCATCGGTCGGGAGTGATCGGGCCGCGCCAACGCCTGCACTGGCAGCAGGTCACCGACTGGGATTTGGTCTGCGAACGGCTAGCCGCCGCCGAACCGTGGTGGGAGCCGGACACTGCGCAGGGCTACCACATGACCACGTTCGGTTTCATCCTCGGCGAGGTTTTCCGCCGCGTCACCGGCGGCACGGTCGGTCAATACCTGCGCACGGAGATCGCCGAGCCGCTGGGCGCGGAGGTGCACATCGGCTTGTCCCGTGCCGAACAACACCGCTGCGCCGATCGGGTGGACAAGCCGCACCTCCGTCAGTTGCTGGCCGACGTCAACGCTCCCGGCTACCCCACCGCGCTGGCCGAACATCCCAAAGCGGGATTAGCAGTGGCGATGGGATTTGCGCCGGACGACGAAGTCAGCTCCCACGATCTTGAATTATGGCGCGAGCTTGAATTTCCGGGCACCAACGGCCAGGTGTCAGCGCTGGGACTGGCAACCTTCTACAACGCGCTCGCCCAGGAGAAACTGCTCAGCCGGCAGCACATGGATTCGATCCGCGTGTCGCGGGGAGGCTTCGACACGGACCTGGTCCTCGGCCCGCGCGTATCCGACCATGGTTGGGGTCTTGGCTACATGCTCAACCAGCGCTGCGTCAACGGACCCAACCCGCGGATCTTCGGCCACGGCGGCCTGGGCGGTTCTTTCGGTTTCGTCGACCTCGAGCACCGGATCGGTTACGCCTATGTGATGAATCGCTTCGACGCCACCAAGGCCAACGCGGATCCGCGCAGCGTTGCCCTCAGTGACGAGGTATACGCAGCGCTCGGAGTAAGCAACAATTGACCCCGCCTTGCGCGTCAACTGATTGGGCAGAATCGCGGTTCGATACCTTACTGGTCGAGCGCCCGTTTGGTTTGCACCGGCGCACCAGCAGAGATTTGCGGCGCCGACGAGCATTTCTCTGCCCCGTCACGCCCTCTGCGCTCTAATGATCTTTGGTCCACAGCACCCGGGGCCGAATTTGCCGGGAGCCAGGCGTGCGCGCTTATGAGAAAGCCAGAAGCGATTTACGAGTACCCATTGATGGCCTGGCACGACGTCGCCGGGGCCAAGGTGCAATTCGACCACTTCGTGTGCGTGTTCGTCGGCGTCGTGCACATCCGGTATCGGATGCGCGGGTCGCGGCGATGATCAAGGTACTGATCCTGCCGCTGTGCCGCACGTGTGTGCGGCTGCTGCGCACCGACAAGGAGCAGGTCGGCGGTGTCGAGCGCTTCGTGCGGGCGGTGCTGCTGCTGGTGCCGTATGGCGCGCTACTCGTGCTGCTGCGCCTACGCCTCGCCCTATGGGGGCCGCTGACCGTCAACGGGACCACCGACGACGGCATCCGCCTGCGATGCCGATTGCCGGACCTCATCCAAATGTACGTATACCTGTTCGGCGTGTGGGAACCCGACGTCGCCGCATTTCTGCGCCGCCGGCTCCAGCCGGGCGACACCTTCATCGACGTCGGTGCCAACGTCGGGTGCATGACCGCACTGGCAGGCAGTTTGGTCGGGCCGCGCGGCACCGTGGTGGCAATCGAACCGTGCCCCGCCGTGATTGCCGCGCTGCGGGAGACCCTGGCGAGCAACGACCTCACAAACGTCCGATTGATCGCTGGGGCCGTGTCGGATCGCGACCAAGAACTCGCACTCTTCGCAGGGCCGCGCCACAACATCGGCCTCACTACGACTGTCGCGCGCCGCGGCCTCCGAGAGCAGGGGCGGGTGCGGGCGGCGCCGCTCGGTTCGTTGGTAACCCGGGAAGAACTGGCGACCGCGCGCCTGGTCAAGGTCGACGTCGAGGGCGCCGAGGACCGCGTGCTCGCTGGCATCGTCGCATGCATCGATGAGCTCGCCGCCGATGTGGAAATGGTGGTCGAATTGTCGCCGACGTGGTGGAGCGATCGGCAGCTGCGTCCGATCGATGTGCTGCGGCCATTCCTTGAGTGCGACTTCCACGTCTACCTGCTGCGGCCGGTGCTTGCGCGGTTCTTCTACGTCCACTTGCCCCCGAACGAATATGCGCTGTGGCGCTATCTGTGGCCCAGCGACGTCGGCGCGGCGCAGCGGCTCCGCGACCTCGCGGTACTGGAGCGGCGCGTAGCGCGACTCGACATCGTACTGTCGCGCATCGACGCCGACGCGCTGTGACGCGCACGGGGCTGTCGCTTCAGTGACCTCAACGCCCACCGGTAGAAGGCTGAGCAGGCCTTAAACGTCCCTGCACGCGTGAACTCGCTTCTGCTGCAGGTGATTTAAGGACCTACGGGCTAACACGTCGAATGGGTTCATTGGTTCGTGCCGCACTCGGAGTCAAAACGCGCTGGGGCTGCGCCCGCCTCGACTGAGTTAACAAATAACCGCACCTGCCGAGCCGGGCGGCGTCAGCAGGTGCGGTTTCGGGTGTCAGCTCTTGGAGGTCAGGTCACCATCCAGGTCCGGGCGGAGGCGGAGGCGGTCCACCCGGCCCCATCCAGGTCCCGGGCCCCCGGGACCCCATCCCGGTCCATACGCGCCGTTGGGGCCCCATCCGGGACCACCTGGACCCTGCCAGTTGTCGTGGCAGCGCCCCCAATCCCAGTTATTGCCCCAGCCGGGGTCCCAGTACTCGCCCGGGCACCACTGCTGCGGGAACGGGCCGGGCGCGACTTGAGCTTCGGATGCGCCCAAGCCGGCCATCCCTAGACCGGCGCCGCCAGTGCTGTTAGTGATGGCCCCGTCCGCCTGGTCCACCAGGCCGACCGGGCCCACCGGGTGGCGGTCCACCAGGTCCCCATCCCGGCCCCCAGTGAGGGTCAGGATGAGGGTTAGGACCTGGTCCCCGCCAGTTGTCGTGGCAGGCTCCCCAGTCCCAGTTGGTGCCCCAACCCGGGTCCCAGAAGTCGCCTGGACACCACTTCGGGAACGGACCTGGCTGAGCTTCAGCTTCCGTTGAGACACCCAAGCCGGCTAGTCCTAGAACGGCGGCCACTACCGCTGTTGCTGCGGTGAAGCCTGCGGCACTCTTCATACCGTCTTCATACCAACACAAGCTATGGATGTAATTAAAGAACCGATCGGCCAACCGCACCTTCTGTCGGCGGCGTTCCCGCACGCACGAAACGGCTTTACGGCGACACGAATCCGCCGTAAAGCCGCTACGAGGAAAAGCTCGTAACTACGTGCCAGCTGCCTCGCTGGTCAGCGACGGCCCCAGTCATCGTGTTGCCGAAAGTCCCCCGGCCCGCCAGGGCCAGGCCCCCAGCCGGGTCGGAAATTATCGTGGCAACCTCCCCAGTCCCAGTTCTGACCCCAGCCCGGGTCCCAGGAGTCGCCTGGGCACCAGCTCGGGAAGGGTCCCGGTTGGGCGTGAGCCTCGGACGCGATGGCCAATCCACCCAAACCTAAACCGGCAACCAACGCGGCGGCAGCAGCAAAACGTGCAGACTTAGTCATATGACTTTTGTATCAAATGTCTTGGCCGCCAACCTTGATCGACACTCTCGCCGAACCTGAAATTTGCGTGTGAGTTGCATCACGCATACGCAGCTACCGCCGGCACGGAAGGCATCCACATAGCGCGGAGCGCGCCCGCCAGATGAATTCGACTCCAAGCCAAATAACATTGGCGACAGCCCCGACCCCAGGCGCTGACCCCTTGCTCGTACGTATATGCCTAACAGGCTATTTCGTTCCCGACGACACCAAGCGCCCTCGTAGACGTAGGGATCAGTTTCCAGTTCCGAAACACCTTGCGCTGGGATTAGTGCGACCAGGGTCCGGCCGGTCGGCACGGCCCATCGCCGTCGCTACGAGTCACCTCCGCCGGATGAGTCACCTCCACTAGATGAGTCACCTCCACCAGACGAGTCCGATCCGCTGGAGCTGTCGGGTCCGCTGGAGCTGTCGGCTCCCCCAGAGGTGTCCGGTGGGCTCGAGGCGCTCGAATCCGGCCCAGGACCACCTGCGTCTGGTGCGGGTCCGCCTGCATCCGGTGCGGATCCGGAAGCTTCCGGCCCGGGCGCACTGGGGGCCGCTCCGCCTGGATCGGCTCCAGGTGCGCCCGGTCCTGGCTCGGATCCAGGGGCTCCGGGCCCCTGGCCTTCCGGCCCAGCTCCGCCTGGCGCCGGGCCACCCGGCGCGGGACCCCCAGGTTCGCCAGGTCCGCCGGGCTCATGGCCGCCGGGACCTCCAGGACCGCCTGGTTCATGTCCACCAGGCCCGGTTCATGTCCACCAGGCCCACCCGGTTCATGTCCACCGGGGCCCACCAGGTCCCCCAGGTCCGGGACCTCCAGGGCCCCCAGGCCCTGGTCCACCAGGGCCCGGTCCGCTAGGACCTCCAGGTCCTCCGGGGTGCCCCGGCGGTGGCACACCCGGTGCAGGTGCCACGACCCTCGGTCCAGGGACAACGACGGTCGGTCCAGAAATGATGTTTGGGGGCGCTTGCCAGGTGCCGTGACACGCGTTCCAGTCCCAGTTAGCCCCCCATGCCGCATTCCAGAAATCGCCCGGGCACCAGTTTATGGGCGGCCCGGGTTGCGCTTGGCCTCGGTCGCGGCGGCCAAACCGGCCCACCCCAAACCGGTGGCCATCACCGCTGTCGCGGCAATAGAGGTTGCGAACTTGTTCATGCGGCAATAAATACCGGGACAAGCTATGCGCCTACCCAGCGGACCCTATTGCTCGGATGAGCAATTACCGGCACGGCCGCTTTCGTTTGTCCCGCCACGCTGCAGCAGGTTGTTTCACGTCTGGCAGGTAGGGCACCAAAACACGTTTCGGCCTTCGAGCTCGTTGGTGCGGATCGTGGTCGCGCACACCCGGCACGGGTCGCCGGCGCGCCGGTACACATAAGTGCGCGGCCGGCCCGGGCCGTACGACGGTGCGCCGTAGTCATCTTCAGGTCGTACCGCGATGATCTTGCCGCGGCGCAACCCGAGCTTCATCAAATCCACCAGGTCTTTCCACGCCGCGTCGAATTCCGCGTCGCCGACCGCCCGACCGGGTCTGTATGGGTCGATGCCATGGCGGAACAGCAACTCGTTGCGGTAAACGTTACCGACGCCGGCTATCACCGTCTGGTCCATCAGCAGCGCGCCGATTGGCCTGCGAGACTTGGTGATCCGCGCCCACGGCCACGCCGGGTCAGCGTCGCGACGAAGTGGGTCAGGTCCGAGCCGGGAAACCACATCGGCGACCTGCGCGTCGTCGATGAGCTCGCACACCGTCGGACCGCGCAAGTCGGTGCCGTAGTCCGTACCGACCATCCGCATCCGCACCTGCCCGACCGGAGCCGGCACCGCGGCATCGGTCGGCCGGGACCATTCGGTGAACGTGCCGTAGAGGCCGAGGTGCACGTGCACTGTCGAACCGCCGACATAGTGGTGGAATAGATGCTTGCCCCAGGCAGTGGCGCGCCGCAACACCCGGCCGTCGACAGCGGATGCCGCCGCGAACCGACCCTGTGGACTGGAAACCGCCACCGGCGCACCGGCGTACCGGCGCTGGTGCAGCCGGGCCAGTCGGTGCAGGGTATGCCCTTCGGGCACAGCGGCTACCCAGCGTCGCCGCCGGGCACCGGCGGCGCCTGGTGGGTGCGCTCGTACTCGTCGAGGATGTCGATACGTCGTTGATGCCGTTCGGCATTCGACCACGGCGTGGTCAGAAACGCGTCGACCATCGCCAGCGCTTCGGGCACGGTATGCATCCGGCCGCCGATGCCGATCAGCTGAGCGTTGTTGTGCTCCCGGGCCAATGACGCGGTTTCTACGCTCCATGCCAGCGCGCACCGGACTCCGGGGACCTTGTTCGCGGCGATCTGTTCACCGTTGCCCGATCCGCCCAACACAATGCCCAGGCTGCCCGGATCGGCCACGGTGCGCGCGGCGGCGGCAATGCAGAACGCCGGATAGTCGTCGTCAGCGTCATAGCTGAACGCGCCACAGTCGATCGGCTCGTATCCGGATTTTTTCAGATGCTCGATGATCTGCTGCTTGAGCTCGTAACCGGCGTGGTCGGAGCCGAGGTAGACACGCATGTCCGACATTGTGCCCGACGAGACCGCGGCATCCGCCCCCGGCGTTTAGTCGAATTCGGGCGGCTCGGTGCGGGTGCGCTTGAGCTCCCAGAAATGCGGATATGCCGCGAAGGTCACCGAGGCGTCCCACAGCTTGCCGGCCTCCTCGCCGCGCGGAATCTTCGACAGCACGGGCCCGAAGAACGCCACCCCGTTGACGTGGACGGTCGGTGTTCCGACGTCGTCGCCGACCGCGTCCATCCCGGCGTGATGGCTCTTGCGCAGCGCGTCGTCGTAGGCGTCGGTGTTAGCGGCGTCGGCCAGCTCGGCCGGCAAGTCCAGCTCTGCCAGCGCCTGCTTGATGACATCGTCTAGGTCTTTATTGCCCTTGTTGTGAATGAGCGTGCCCATCGCGGTGTACAGCGGCGCGAGCACCTCGGCGCCGTGGGCCTGCTCTGCTGCGATCGCCACCCGCACCGGCCCGAAGGCCTTCGCCAACCGTTCGCGGTACTCGTCGGGGAGATTCTCGCGGTTCTCGTTCAGCACCGCCAGGCTCATCACCCGGAAATTGACCTTGATGTCGCGGACCTTCTCCACCTCCAGGATCCAGCGCGAGGTGATCCACGCCCACGGGCACAGCGGATCAAACCAAAAATCGGCTACTGACTTCTCAGGCATGCGGGGTCCTCTCCCTCGACGGTGGCTAACCGTCCAGCACAACCTTAACCGCGGCGTGGCTGTTCCCGTCGCGGAGACCGGCGGTCATGCACCTGCGCAGCCTGCGATCGGGCTTTAAGTTGGACACGTGGCACTTCCCAACCTCACCCGTGACCAGGCCGCCGAACGCGCCGCGCTGATCACCGTCGACAGTTACCGGATCGCCTTGGACCTCACCGACGGCAACGGCGGGCCGGGCGATCGCACCTTCCGCTCAACCACCACCGTGCAGTTCAACGCGCTCGCCGGCGCCGACACAGTCATCGACATCGCCGCCGACACCGTGCACGGCGCAACCCTCAACGGCCGCGATCTCGACGTGTCCGGCTACAACGAGGCGACCGGAATTGCGCTGACCGGCCTGGCCGAGCACAACGTCGTAGTGATCGACGCAGACTGTCGGTACTCCAACACCGGCGAGGGTCTACACCGATTCGTCGACCCCGTCGACAACGAGGTGTACCTGTACAGCCAGTTTGAAACCGCCGACGCCAAGCGGATGTTCGCCTGCTTCGACCAGCCCGACCTCAAAGCCACATTCGACGTGTCGGTGACCGCGCCGCAGCACTGGCAGGTGGTCTCCAACGCCGCCACGGTGAGCGTCGATGACGGCGTGCACACGTTCGCCACCACGCCGCGGATGAGCACCTACCTGGTGGCGCTGATCGCCGGACCCTATGCACGCTGGGACGACACCTACCGCGACGAACACGGCGAGATCGCGCTAGGCATCTTCTGCCGGGCCACGCTCGCGGACTTCATGGACGCCGAGCGGCTGTTCACCCAGACCAAGCAGGGTTTCGGTTTCTACCACAAGCACTTTGGCGTGCCGTATGCATTCGGCAAGTACGACCAGTTGTTCGTACCGGAGTTCAACGCCGGCGCGATGGAGAATGCGGGCGCGGTCACGTTCCTGGAGGACTACGTCTTTCGCAGCAAGGTCACCCGCGCGTCCTATGAGCGACGTGCGGGAACGGTGCTGCACGAGATGGCCCACATGTGGTTCGGCGACTTGGTCACCATGCGGTGGTGGGACGATCTGTGGCTCAACGAGTCGTTCGCGACGTTCGCCTCGGTGTTGTGCCAAGCCGAGGCAACCGAATACACCCAAGCCTGGACAACTTTCGCCAACACCGAAAAGTCGTGGGCCTATCGACAGGATCAGCTGCCGTCGACGCATCCGGTGGCCGCCGACATTCCTGACCTGGCCGCCGTCGAGGTCAACTTCGACGGCATCACCTACGCCAAAGGCGCCAGTGTGCTCAAGCAACTGGTGGCCTACGTCGGGCTTGACCACTTCCTGGCCGGTCTGCGCGACTACTTCCGCGCCCATGCCTTCGACAACGCCACGTTCGACGATCTGTTGATTGCGCTGGAAAAGGCCTCGGGCCGCGACCTGTCCGACTGGGGCCGTCAGTGGCTCAAGACCACTGGCTTGAACACGCTGCGTGCGGATTTCGACGTCGACGCCGAGGGCCGGTTCAGCCGGTTTGCGGTCACGCAAAGCGGCGCCGCACCCGGCGCGGGCGAGACGCGGGTGCATCGCCTGGCGGTCGGTGTCTACGACGACGACGGAGCTGGTCGCTTGGTAAGGGCGCATCGCGAAGAGCTTGACGTCAGCGGTGCGAGCACGGAAGTGCCTGCACTGGTTGGAATTTCGCGGGGCAAGTTGATTCTGGTGAATGACGATGACTTCACCTACTGCTCGCTGCGCCTGGACTCCGATTCGCTGCAGACCGCGCTGGACCGCATCGCCGACATCGCCGAGCCGCTGCCGCGGACGTTGGTGTGGTCGGCGGCCTGGGAGATGACCCGCGACGCCGAGTTGCGTGCCCGCGATTTCGTCGCACTGGTTTCGGGCGGCATTCACGCCGAAACAGAAGTAGGGGTGGCGCAGCGGCTGCTCCAGCAAGCGCAGACCGCGCTGGCTTCCTACTCCGACCCGGCCTGGGCGCGTTCCGAAGGTTGGCCGGCGTTCGCCGACCGGCTGCTCGAGCTGGCCCGCGGCGCGCAGGGGGGCTCGGACCACCAGCTGGCCTTCGTCAACGCGCTGTGCTCGTCGGTGCTGTCAACCCGGCACGTCGCGGTCCTTGCCGATCTGCTGGACCATGATCCCGGCGACTTGGGACTGGCCGGTCTGTCGATCGACACCGATCTGCGGTGGCGCATCGTCACTGCACTGGCCGCGGCTGGCGATATCGACGCTGATGGTACGGAGACGCCGTTCATCGACGCCGAGGTGCAGCGCGACCCGACGGCGGCCGGCAAGCGGTTCGGCGCCCAGGCCTCGGCGGCACGGCCGCAGCATGCGGTCAAAGAGAAAGCGTGGGACCAGGTCATCGAAGACGACGCGCTGCCCAACATCGTTGCGCGGTCGATCATCGCCGGTTTCGTCGAGCCCGGGCAGGCCGAGCTGCTGAAACCATTTGGCGCTCGCTACTTCGCGGCGATTCCCGGCATCTGGGAGCGTCGGTCCAGCGAAGTCGCCCAGACCGTGGTGGTCGGCCTCTACCCCACGTGGGACATCAGCGACGACGGCCTCGCCGCGGCCGACAAGTTTCTCGCCGATTCCGGCCTGCCTCCGGCGCTACGCCGGCTGGTGCTCGAGGGCCGAGCCGGTGTCGAGCGGTCGCTGAAGGCCCGCAAGTTCGATGGTGGCGGGGCGGCCTTACGAGGCTAAGCCGGCGAAATCCCGGCGCTAGTCACCCGGATCGCACTAATCAGGCCGTCGATCAGGCGGCCGTCCTTGAACGCCGACGCGGCCGCGGCAACGCCCACGGGCGCCGACGACTCGGCTCCCCGGCCGCGCACCTGCGACCCGTAGACCACCTCGATCGCGTGCTGGTCGGGCGAGACGGCGATCAACACCGCACTGTCCGGCGTCGGCACTTTGGCCAGGATCTCACGGGCTCGCGCCGCGGTGTCGCTGCCCAAGTCACCGATGTAGACGGCGAACCGCGCGCCGGAGGCCCGCGACCCGTAGGTCAGCGCGTCGTCGAGTTGCACGAGGTCGTTGATCGGGAACGGGTAGTGCACCGACACCTCGCCGGGTTCGGTCACTCCGGAAATCCGCCCACTGGTGGTGATCACCGAGCCCTTGGGTAGCTCGGCCAGCTCGGGGTGCGCGACGGTTGCAATCTCACCACTTGCCACTGGCGCCACCTCCCACGCTGAACTCGGCTGCGCCGTGACCGGAATGCGCGCCGTGACCGTCGCCGATCTGCTCATCGGTGGCAGCCCACAAGACCGGCGGATGCGTCCACGGCTCGGACAACTTGTAGGTCGCCGGGTGCGGTCCCTTGTGCGACCAGATCAGCGCTGCCAGCACGATCACCAGCAACAACGGGATTCCCACGAAGTAAAGGTGGATTTCCAGCATGCTCACGACGCAAACCGTATCCCACCGGCGAGCGGTAGGGGCAGTCAGACGACAAACACGGTTAGGCCGCGCCTTCGCCGAGGTAGCGCGCCCATGACGGATCGAGTTCCTTGACCGTCGACAGCAGCCGCCAGTGTTGGCCCTTCGGCGACGTCGGCGCAATTCGCAGCGACCAGCCGAGCTCGGTCAGCAACTTGTCACCTTTGCGGTGGTTGCAGGTCGAGCAAGAGGCCACGCAGTTCTCCCAGGAGTGATCACCGCCGCGGCTACGCGGCACCACATGGTCGACGGTGTCGGCCTTGGCCCCGCAGTAGGCGCAACAAAAGCGGTCCCGGTGCATCAGTGCCGCGCGAGTCATCGGGACCCGGGCCCGATAGGGCACCCGGACGAAAGTTCGCAGCCGGATCACCGACGGCACCGCGATCGACCTGGTCGCCGAGTGAATGATGGGACCGGACGGATCGTCGTGCACGACGTCGGCCTTGCCGCAGATCAGCATGATGATCGCCCGCCGGACGGGCAACGCGGTCAACGGCTCGTAGGTGGAGTTCAGCAGCAGCACTCGTCGACGATTCCAGATCGATCCGGTGTCAAGCGAAACGGGTGAGTGCTCGGGGACGCTGGAAACACTGTGCAGGCATGGGCTTATCGCGGGCCCGGTCAGGCCTGCCGCGGCACCGGAATTGCGGTGGCTGCGGCGTTTTCTGCGCTGCGCCATACGTCCTCCGCCGAACAGTCCACCACGATTCCCCATCAATCGCACGCCAAATTGGCCGGTGTCAGCTGGTCAATCCGGTTAACAGCCGGTACCGACGATCCGGTGAGGGTTGACGTCCCGTTCAGCGGTCGGACCCGAACATGGCCCACAATAGGTGGCGATGGAACAACTACAGCAGTCTTTTTACGAGGCCGTCGGCGGCGCGGATACCTTCAACGCGATCGTGTCGCGGTTTTACCAACTGGTCGCAGAGGACGAAATTTTGCGCCGCGTGTACCCGGAAGACGACTTGGCGGGTGCCGAGGAGCGGCTGCGGATGTTCCTTGAGCAGTACTGGGGCGGCCCGCGAACCTACTCCGAACGACGGGGCCATCCCCGGCTGCGGATGCGACACGCACCGTTTGCGATCGGCCCGTTCGAACGCGACGCCTGGCTGCGGTGCATGCACACCGCGGTTGCGTCGATCGACTCTCAGACGCTTGACGACGCGCATCGCAAAGAGTTGCTCGAGTACCTGGAGATGGCCGCGCACTCACTGGTCAATTCGGCGTTCTGATGAGTTCGGGCGAACAACAACCGTGGTGGCAGCGCGCGGTGTTCTACCAGGTGTATCCACGCTCGTTCACCGACAGCGACGGCGACGGCGTAGGCGACCTCGACGGGGTGACGTCGCGGCTCGACTATCTGACGCTGCTCGGGATCGACGCGATCTGGCTCAACCCGGTCGCTGTCTCACCGATGGCCGACCACGGTTATGACGTGGCGGATCCGCGTGACGTCGACCCGCTGTTCGGCGGCCTTGCCGCGCTCGAGCGACTGATTGCGGAAGCTCACCAGCGGGGCATCAAGATCACGCTGGATGTGGTGCCCAACCACACCAGTTCGGCGCATCCGTGGTTTGAGGAAGCGTTGGCCGCCGGTCCTCGCAGCTCGGCGCGGGATCGCTACATTTTCCGCGACGGGCGCGGCCCCGGCGGGCAGCAGCCACCCAACAACTGGATCTCGGTTTTCGGCGGGCCGGGTTGGACGCGGGTGACCGAGCCCGACGGCAGCCCTGGGCAGTGGTACCTGCACCTGTTCGACGTCGAGCAGCCCGATCTGAACTGGGATAGCCCGGAAGTGTTCGACGACTTGGAGAAGACGCTGCGGTTCTGGCTGGAACGCGGGGTGGACGGCTTTCGCATCGACGTCGCGCATGGGATGGCCAAAGCGCCGGGGCTGCCGGATATGGAGTTCTTCGACAACCGGTTGCTCAGAGCCAAAGGCGAGGATCCGCGATTCGACAATCCGGGCGTGCACCCGATCCACCGCGCTATCCGCGAGGTGATCGACGACTATCCCGGCGCAGTGTCGATCGGCGAGGTCTGGGTCCAAGACAATGTCCGCTGGGCCGACTACCTGCGCCCCGACGAACTGCACCTCGGTTTCAATTTTCGGCTGGCGCAGACCGAGTTCGACTGCGCCGACATCCGAGATGCGATCGAGAACTCGCTGGCCGCCGCCGCGCTCGTCGATGCCAAGCTCACCTGGACGTTGGCTAACCATGACATCGAACGGGAAGTCACCCGTTACGGCGGCGGCAAGGTAGGACTGCAACGCGCGCGGGCGATGGCCATGGTGATGCTCGCCCTGCCGGGCACAGTGTTCATCTACAACGGCGAAGAACTCGGATTGCCGAACGTGAACTTGCCCGACGAGGTGCTGCAAGACCCGCGGTGGAAACGCTCCGGGCACACCGTACGCGGTCGCGACGGCTGCCGCGTCCCGATTCCATGGCAGGGCGACACTCCCCCGTTCGGTTTCTCTACGTGCGCGGAAACCTGGCTGCCGATGCCGCCAGACTGGGCGCCGCTGACCGTCGAGAAGCAACTCGCCGACCCTGATTCGACGTTGGCGTTTTTCCGTCGTGCGCTCGAATTACGTCGTACCCGTGTGGAATTCACAGGTGACCACTTCGAATGGCTGCCTGCGCCGCGTGGTGCGTTGCTGTTCACCCGAGGTGATCGCGGATTGCGTTGTGTGCTGAACGGCGGCAACCGGCCATTGCCGCTGCCAGACGGTGAACTGTTGCTGATTAGCGCACCGGCGCCCAGCGGGAAGCTACCGCCTAACGCCGCCGCGTGGCTGGTCTAACTGGCGGATCGCCGCCCACTTCTCTATATGTTGTCCATGGCTCCCTACGAGTGGACGGTCATCGGGGCGGGACCCGCGGGGATTGCCGCAGTGGGGAAACTCCTCGATCAGGGAATCGCGCCCGAGAAGATCGCCTGGATCGATCCTGCCTTCGCCGCAGGCGATATCGGCGGAAAGTGGCGATTGGTTTCGAGTAACACGCAAGTTGGTCTCTTCCTCAGCTATTTGAATGGCTCCTCCGCATTTCGGTTCTCGGCAGCGCCGCCGATGCCCTTGCAGGACTTGGACCCCGAAGACACCTGCGATCTGGCGCTGATCGCCGATCCCTTGGTTTGGGTAACCCAGCATCTGCGGGAGCGGGTCGATGTTTTCCAAACGACGGCGACCGCGCTCTCCTTGGCAAAGAGACAGTGGATAATCGAAACGCAGCAGCGGGACCTTGCCTCCAAAAATGTCATTCTGGCGGTCGGGGCAGTTCCGAAGAACCTCTGCTACCCCCACCTGAAGGAAATTCCGGTAGAAGTCGCACTCGACCCCGAAAAGCTGGCAGGACAGTCGTTGGAAGGTGCCACGGTCGCCGTGTTTGGTTCCTCCCATTCGACGATGATCGCGTTGCCGAATCTCTTGAGCCATCCCGTCGCACGAGTGATCAACTTCTACCGCAGTCCGCTCAGATACGCCATTTACCTGGATGACTGGATTCTGTTCGACGATGTTGGCCTCAAAGGCCGAGCGGCCGATTGGGCCCGGGAGAATATCGACGGCGTGTATCCGGACCGGCTGGAGAGGTGCTGGACCTCAAGCGCAGATTTCGCCGAGAAGCTTGCCGCGTGCGATCGCGCGGTTTATACGGTCGGTTTTGAACGCAGAAAGCTGCCGGAGACGAGGCAGTGGGGCCAGCTTGATTACAACCCGACCAACGGCATCCTTGCTCCCGGCCTGTTCGGGCTCGGCATTGCCTTTCCCGAGTACGCACCAGACCCTTACGGCTATGGGCAATACCGGGTGGGCCTCAAGAAGTTCATGGATCACCTGGAATCCGTTCTGCCACTGTGGTTGCGTTACCCGGCGTGAGCGGGCCTACTCGAAGTTAAACTCGCGCTGATTTCAACTATGCAGCACTGGCGAACCGATCAGCGCAGCACCAGCGGGTCCCCGCGGCGGCGGTACACCGAACCGAACCGCGCATCGATTCGCAACCAGGCCCGCAGCGTCCGGACGCGCACGATCTCGTCGGCGCCGACTGTCTCGGATGACTGCGGCAGGAAACCCATTGCGGTCAAGGCGAATACACAACGCATCGGGATACCCACGCTGACATCGGCTGCGTTGACCCGGATCACCTCTTGGTCGAGCAGCGACACCGGCGGGCCCTGGGCGCTGCTGTGCTCTTTGGCCAGTTGGGCGCCGCGTTGCGCCAAATCCAGCATCAGGCGGGCCGGTACGTCGTCGAGGTGGATGAAACCCGAGTCCGGCGGCAAGGCACCCCGCCACGCGGAATCCATCGGAAAGCCCGGATCGACGTAGCCGGAGCTGTCCACCGCGGCCAGCCCACGCGCCAATTCGTCTGCGCCGACCGATAAGTCGTCGGGCCGCACGGTGCCTGCCACCACCCGGCTGGCCAGCACATCGAAACCAGTGGCCGCCCATGCGGTGAATCCCCCGCCGGAACGAGCGCGCAGCCGGATGACCGCGGCAGCGTCGAGCCGTACCGCCCGCTCGACGAACGCGGTCAGGTCTGCGCGCTGGGCGGCCATGGATTCGGGGCCCAGCCACAATCCCCGCTCCGCTATCGAAGCCACCGCTGCAGGTATTCCCGGTGGTGTGGCGAGAGGCGCACCAGCCGCTGCTCGGCGATGTCGAATGCAGCCAGCTGCGACTCGGCGATCACGGCAGGTCTCGATTCCGGGTCGGCGTTGACCGACCGAACTTCGTAGCCCAGCGTGAAATCGACTGCCCGCAAGCGTTTCACCCACATGGTGACTTGCAGTGGCGAATCAGCCAGCCGCAGCTGACCTTTGTATGTGACGCGCACATCGGCGATCAACAGTCCGACGGTGGTGATGTCGGCGCCGAAAGCGGGCGACAGGAACGGGATGCGGGCCTCTTCGAGAATCGTGACCATGGTTGCGTGGTTGACGTGTTGGTACATGTCGATGTCCGACCACCGGACCGAGACAGGCGCGAGGAATCCTGCTCGCACTATGCGCCGCTCCTCCTCATCGCTCCGCTCTGCATCGTCGCTGGCGGTCACCCGGAGGACCCTCGCCCGCTGGTGCGCGTCATCCGGCGAATCTGCCGTGCCGCCACCGACAGTGTGGCCAGATCCTTCTGGCCGCTTTCATAGATCTCGGTCAGCGTCCGCCGCGCGCGCTCAACCCGCGACGCGCTGGTGTGTTCCCATTCGGCGATCTTCTCCTCACCGCTTTCGTCCGGCTCACCGACGGCGAGCACATCGAAACACAACGACCGCAGTGATGCGTAGATGTCGTCACGAATCGCCAACCGCGCCAACGCGTGCCAGCGGTCGTTGCGGGGCAGTTCGGACACCGCGGTCAGCAAACCGTCGGTGCCCAGGCGGTCCATCAGGGCGAAATAGGTATCGGCGACGTCGGCGGGGTCGTGCTCTTCGATATCGGCGATATCGATGACGTCGAGCAAGCTGAACTGATACAAGCCGGTGGCCACCCGGTAGGCCAGGTCTTCGGATGCGCCCTGCGAGACGAATTCGCCGGCTTGCTTTTCCACGATTGCCTTGTCGGCACCGCGAAGCCATTCCGACATACGCGGCGTCAATGTTGCCATCTTGTTGGCGAATCGGTTGATTTCGGCGCCGACCGCCAACGGCTGCGGACGGTAATTGAGGAACCAGCGTCCGGCGCGGTCGATCAGCCGACGTATGTCCAGAGTCATCTGGTCGGACACCGCGATTGGCAGGTCGGCCGCACGGATACCGTGCCACAGTTCTCCCACCCCGAAGACGGCGTCTGTGGCGACATAGGTGCGTACCGCGTCGACGCGGCTCACCCCGATGTCCTCGGCGATCCGGTAGTCATAGGTGATGCCCGCGGTGTCAACCAGATCGTTGACCAGCATTGTGGTGACGATTTCCCGCCGCAACTGGTGAGAACGGATGGCCGGACCGAACCGGTCGCGCAGCGGCGACGGGAAGTATTGCGGCAATCTGTTGGCGAAAACTCTTTGATCGGGCAGATCGGTACCCAACAACTCGTCTTTGAGCGCCAGCTTGACGTGCGCCATCAACGTCGCTAGTTCCGGCGAGGTGAGCCCGAGGCCGGCCTCGAATCGACGCTGTATCTCCTTTTCCGATGGCAGCGCCTCGAGTTCGCGACTCAGCCCCCGCTCGCTGACAAAGTATTTGATCTGGTCGGCGTGCGCGGGCAGCAGGCTGGAGGCATTGGCTCGGCTGGTGCCGATCAGGTCGTTCTGGTCGGCGTTGTCGGCGAGCACCAGTTGGCCGACCTCGTCGGTCATCGACTCAAGCAGCTCAGTGCGTTCAGCCGGGTCGATCTTGCCCGCGGTGATCAAGGCGTCGATCAGGATCTTGATGTTGACCTCGTGATCGGAACAGTCCACGCCGGCCGAATTGTCCATTGCATCGGTGTTGATCCGACCGCCGCACAGGTCGAATTCGACACGGCCCCGAGCGGTGACACCGAGATTACCGCCTTCGCCGACGACTTTGGCGCGCAACTGGTTTGCGTTGACCCGTACCGGGTCGTTGGCGCGGTCGCCCACGTCGGCGTCGGATTCTGCTTCGGCTTTGACATAGGTTCCGATACCTCCGTTGAACAGCAGATCCACCGGCGCCCGCAGGATCGCGCGTACCAGACTGGGCGGCGCCATTTCGGTGACGTCGTCTTCGATCGCCAACGCTGCACGGACCTGTTCGCTGATCGGGATGGCTTTGTGTTCGCGGCTGTATACCCCACCGCCCTCGCTGATCAGCGAGTTGTCGTAGTCATCCCAACTGGAGCGCGGCAGGTCGAACATCCGCCGCCGCTCTTGCCACGAAGCGGCGGCATCGGGATCGGGGTCGAGGAAGATATGGCGGTGGTCGAAGGCGGCCACCAGTCGAATGTGCTTGGACAGCAACATGCCGTTTCCGAACACGTCACCGCTCATGTCACCGATGCCCACCACGGTGAAGTCCTCGGTTTGGGTGTCGACCCCCATCTCTCGAAAGTGCCGTTTGACCGCTTGCCACGTGCCTTTGGCGGTGATGCCCATCGCTTTGTGGTCGTAGCCGACCGATCCGCCGGATGCGAAAGCGTCGCCCAGCCAGAACCCGTAGGACTTGGCGACGTCGTTGGCGATGTCGGAAAACGTGGCGGTGCCTTTGTCGGCGGCCACCACCAGGTAGGCGTCGTCACCGTCGCGCCGCACTACCTCCGTCGGCGCGCTGACCTCGCGGGTGGTTTGATCGACGTTGTCGGTGATGTCTAGCAATCCCGAGATGAACAGCTTGTAGCAGGCGATGCCTTCGTTTCGGGTGGCATCGCGGTCAGCAGCGGCGTCGCCGGTGAGCAGTGGCGGTTGCTTGACGACGAAACCGCCCTTGGCGCCGACCGGCACGATGACGGCGTTTTTGACGGCCTGCGCCTTGACCAGGCCCAGGATCTCGGTGCGGAAATCCTCCCGACGGTCCGACCAGCGCAGGCCACCGCGGGCCACATAGCCGAATCGCAGGTGCACACCTTCGACCCGCGGCGAGTACACAAAGATCTCGAACTTGGGCCGCGGCAGCGGTAGCTCTTCGATCAGCTGCGCGTCCAGCTTCAGCGATAGCACGTTTTGGCTGCGCGCTGAACCCTCATGTTTTAAAAAGTAATTGGTGCGTAGGGTGGCTTGAATCAGCGAGGCGAAAGCCCGCAGGACGCGGTCGGTGTCCAAGCTGATCAACGCGTCGATATCGGTGGCGACCGCTGCAGCAGCGGCCTGCGCGTCACGGCTCTTCGGCGAACCGGACGCGTCGGGATCGAACAGCGCCTCGAACAATGCAACCAAAGCCCGTGCGGTGCGGGGGTTTTCGTTGACCACCGATTCGATGTGGGACTGACTGTACGGAAAGCCGGCTTGTCGTAGGTACTTCGCATAGCTGCGCAGCAGCACGACCTGCTGCCAGGTCAGGTCGGCACGCATCACCAGCTCGTTGAAACGGTCGATCTCGACGCGGCCCTCCCAGATCGCGGTGACTGCGTCGGCAAAACGTCGTGCGGTGGCATCCCGCTCGGGGCCTGGCTGCGGCAGCGGGATGGTCGGAAGTGGGGTGATCTTGAACTGGTAGATCCACACCAGCAACCCGTCGGGCCGAGTGACGGTGAACGGCCGTTCCTCGAGCACCACCACACCCATCGACTGCAGCATCGGCAGCAGCTGGCTCAATGAGGCGGATCGTCCACCCAAATACCAAGTCAGCCGGGCGGTCCCGTCGTAGTCATGTTCGGACAACACCAGCCTGACTGAATCATCGCTGAGCTCTTGGACGATGGTGATGTCGTTGATCGCATCGGTCGGAGTAACGGCGTGTTTGTACGCCTCGGAGAACGCCGCGGCGTAGTGCTCGGCTTCGAGGGGTTCAACCGGCCCACCCGCCGCTGCGCCGAGCAGCCGGTCGGACCAAGTGCGCGCGGCTTCGGTGAGCAACGCCTGGATGCGGACTCGGTTGGCCTCGGAGGTGTCGATTTGCGTGGCGCCGTCGGGACGCAGCCGAACCATGAAATGCAGAAGTGCCCAAGGCGCTTCAGTAACGCGAGCGGTGAATTCGAGACTGCTGCCGCCGAACTCGCGGACCAAAATATCCTCGATCTGCAAGCGCACGGCCGTGGTGTAGCGGTCGCGGGGCAGGTAGACCAAGCACGAGACGAAGTACTCGAGTCGGTCAGCGCGCAAGAACAGCAATGCCCGGCGCTGGGATCCTAGATCGACCACGGCTTTGGCCATCGCCAGCAGCTGCTCGGCATCGAGCGCGAAAAGCTCCGAACGCGGCACCGTCTGGATGACATCGAGCAGTAGCTGCCCAGGATGGCCGGGGTCGAGGTCGGCCAACTGAAGCGCCTCGCGGACCCTGCGTGAAATAATCGGGATCTCTAGAACATCGGCGTTCATGGCGGCGACCGTGAAGAGCCCGATGAGGCGATGCTCGAAGACGCCGTCATCGGCGTTTTCGCGAACCGCAATGACGTACGGGTAAGCGCCGAAGCGCAGGTAGCTGGCAACGTCTGTCTGCGCCAGCGCCAGCAGTTCGGTGTCGTCGGTCAGACGTGGGCGCGAACCTTTGCGTCGGCGCAGGACGCCAAGACTGGTGGTGGCTTCATCGCCCAACACGCGTCCGTCGCGCACCGGGCAGAGTTGATAACCCAGCAGGGTGAAATGCCCGTCGGCCAGCCAGCGCAACAGCGCGGCCACATCGTCTCTATCGACGCCCGGATAGCGACCACCCGCGTCGGTCTTCACGTCGTCGACCAGGCCATCGAGCGCGGCGATCATGGCGGTCGAATCGGCTGCGACCCGGCGCACATCGGCGAGCACACCCGGCAACAGGCGTTTGGCTTCCTGCAGCCACCCGCGGTCGACCGACGGCGAAAGTTGTACGTGGACCCAGGTCTCGTCAATACCGGTGCTGTCCGAAGTCATCGGTTCCACGCTGAGCAGATCGCCGGCTGCGTTGCGGTGCACCTCGAACACCGGATTCATGATCGCCGTGTAGGCCACACCAAGTCGATGTAGCAGCACCGTGATCGAATCCATCAGCATCGCACCGCGGTCGGTGACCACCTGCAGCGCGGGACCGATCCCGGACGGATCATCGGCCGGGTAGACCGCGACTCGGCTTTCCCTGGCCGGCCGGTGACCGCCGAGCCGGTAGTGGGCGCCCAGCAGCGCCGGCGTCACCGCCGGGGCGGCAGCGGGTTCGTCGGTCGGCCTGCTCCCGGCGGTCCGTCCGTCGGCTGCGGGCTCGTCGTCGTGCGGGCCCTGGTAGGCGTCGGTGTAGGCCTTCCAGATCCAGTCCGGAATGTCCTCAGGCTCGGTGAAGTGTGCCCAGTCAAGGGTGCCCTGGAGGTCGGTGAAGCCGCGATGACTTGTCATGCCGACTGCTCCTTCACCAGCGCTGGTACCGGAGACACTAGTCGCGAGTGAGCCTTCGGTGAGTCACCCTGTGTGGACGCGCCGCTTCGACACCGAGCCGCTCGACTTTGTTCTCCTCGTAGGCACCGAAGTTGCCCTCGAACCAGAACCATTTGGCCTCGTTGTCGTCGTCGCCCTCCCACGCCAAGATGTGCGTGCATGTCCGGTCAAGGAACCAGCGGTCGTGGGAAATCACCACCGCGCAGCCGGGAAACTTCTCCAACGCATTCTCCAATGAGCCCAGCGTCTCGACGTCGAGGTCGTTAGTTGGCTCGTCCAGCAGAATCAGGTTCCCGCCCTCCTTGAGGGTGAGCGCCAGGTTGAGCCGGTTGCGTTCACCGCCGGACAGCACACCGGCCGGCTTCTGCTGGTCGGGTCCCTTGAATCCGAACGCCGACACGTAGGCCCGCGACGGAATCTCGTTCTGCCCGACCTGGATGTGGTCCAGTCCATCGGAGACGACTTCCCACACCGTTTTCTTCGGGTCGATACCGGCCCGAGACTGGTCGACGTAGCTCAGCTTGACCGTCTCACCCACCCTGACGGTGCCGCTGTCGGGCTGCTCGAGTCCGACGATGGTCTTGAACAGCGTGGTCTTGCCGACGCCGTTGGGCCCAATGACTCCGACGATGCCGTTACGGGGCAGCGTGAACGATAGGTCCTTGATCAGCGTGCGGCCGTCAAACCCCTTGTCGAGATGCTCGACCTCGACCACCAGGGTGCCCAGCCGCGGGCCGGTGGGGATCTGAATCTCCTCGAAGTCGAGCTTGCGCGTCTTCTCCGCCTCGGCGGCCATCTCCTCGTATCGCTGCAGCCGGGCCTTGCCCTTGGCCTGGCGGGCCTTGGCGCCGGAGCGCACCCACGCTAGCTCCTCTTGCAGGCGCTTCTGCAGTTTCGCGTCCTTGCGGCCCTGCACCGCCAGCCGCTCGGCCTTCTTCTCCAGGTAGGTGGAGTAATTGCCCTCGTACGGGTACGCCCGACCGCGGTCAAGCTCCAGGATCCATTGCGCCACGTTGTCCAGGAAATATCGGTCGTGGGTCACCGCCAGAACCGCCCCCGAGTAAGCGGCCAGGTGCTGCTCGAGCCACTGCACACTCTCGGCGTCGAGGTGGTTGGTCGGCTCGTCGAGAAGCAGCAGGTCCGGTTTGGACAGCAGTAGCTTGCACAACGCCACTCGGCGGCGCTCGCCGCCGGACAGATGCGTCACCGGCTCATCAGGCGGCGGACACCGCAGTGCATCCATAGCCTGCTCGAGCTGCGAGTCGAGGTCCCACGCGTCGGCGTGGTCGAGCTCCTCCTGCAAGCGGCCCATTTCGTCCATCAACTCGTCGGAATAGTCGGTGGCCATCAGTTCGGCGACTTCGTTGAAGCGGTCGAGCTTGACTTTGATGTCGCCGAGCCCTTCCTCGACATTGCCGCGAACGGTCTTCTCCTCGTTCAGCGGCGGCTCCTGTAGCAGGATGCCCACCGTGGCACCGGTGGCCAGGAAGGCTTCACCGTTGTTCGGCTTGTCCAGCCCGGCCATGATCCGCAAGACGCTCGACTTACCTGCCCCGTTGGGGCCGACGACGCCGATCTTGGCGCCTGGATAGAA
The DNA here is from genome assembly GCA_963744835.1 of uncultured Actinomycetota bacterium. GTDB lineage: Bacteria > Actinomycetota > Actinomycetes > Mycobacteriales > Mycobacteriaceae > Mycobacterium. Next base: position 222,383 of record CAVUVB010000002.1, on the reverse strand, counting down.
GCTCAACGTGACGTCGTCGAGGATGACTTTGTCGCCGTGCGCCTTGCGGACCTTTTTCATCGTGTAGATGAACTCAGCCATGCCGCGGTGTTGCCTTTCTGGTGTCGCGAGGTTGCCCGCGACCCATCCTAGGCAGAGCCTTGGCAGTGCTTTTACGCCGACAGCGGCAATCCCGTCTCGGTCACCCGCGCGCCGTCGTTTCCGGCTTCGGACCCAGCCTCGGGTGTCGGGGCTACCAGGGGCTCCGCCCCTGAGGAAACCACCTTCTCGACGCGTGCAATGCAGCGAGACAGGTCGGGACCGACCGCGGTGGCGCGCATCTCCAACGTCGACCGCTTAATTCCGTCGCGGTCCTCATACTCGCTGGTGTGGACATGCCCGACGACAATCACCGGCGAGCCCTTACCCAGTGACGCGCCGACACCAGAGACAAGCCGGCCCCAGCAGTTCACGGTGACGAACAGCGAGTTGCCGGCTTCCCATTTGCCGTCGGCGCCACGTCGACGCGAATTGCTCGCGACTCGGAATTTCATCACCTGCTGGTCGCCAACCGTACGGCGTATCGGATCGTTGACGATGTTGCCGACGACGGTCGGTTTTGACGGGTCATCGTCGTTGGCTTCTCACCGAGTGCCAGCTCGGCCTTCTCCCCCTCGGGATCGTCGTAATAAGCTGAAGCCACCAATGGTCGAGAACGGCTCCCCTGGGAGGCCTACGATGACAAGTTTCGCTGGCCGCTTCGTCGCTCACGTCGTCGCGATCACGTTGGTTCCGATGGCGGCCGTCACCGTCGCAGCGCCCGGAGTCAGTTCGGCGCAGTGCGACCCGAACTGGTCACGCAATGTGTCGACGAACGAATGCAAACCGCCACCGCCACCGCCCGACTGGTACACACCCAAACCGGCATATGTGCCGTCGTTCGCACCGGCGGACATCCCACCGCCCCCGCCACCGCCGCCCTGGGCGCAGCAGCTGCAGCTGCGCCCGGTATGGGATGGGGGTCATCAGCAGTGGGTGTGGATAGGGATCTAGCTTTCCCGTCGACGCGCCGGGCAGCCGCGTCACGCCTTGGCATTACAACCACGACTTGCGCATGCCGGTGGTGTCGTCTCCAGGTTCGGAGTATCCGACGAGAATCCATTCACCTGGACCCCGACAACAGTAAACGGCGTTTCGAACATTGCACATTCCTTTCTTCGATGCGACGGCACCTCGCCGCCGGTGCTGGCTCCAGTCAGCGCAGCCAGACCGACAACCTCGGATGTGCCGGCTCGGCGAGGACAGGCCCGGTGGATAGAGCCGCGACTGTGGATAGACAGCGAACGGCCTAAGCGACTCACCAGTCCCAAAAGCACCTTGGGTCGCTGGTTGCGGGATTAGTGCACTCTTCGCATTGATGGCGCATGCGATATCAGCGCGAGTCGCCGGCACTACACGCCTTCATCTGTTGCCCGTGGTATCACCTGCGCTATCGCTTTGCAGCAGGATGTCATGGTACGACGCTGGTGCTGGTGTGACTCTTGCTAGTCCAGTGGCGCGGCGGCTAATGCCGCGATGTGTCCCGGCGGGCCAGCTCGGCCAGCATCGCGTTGTAGGCCGCCAGCTCGGCGTCGTCATCGCGCTGGGCGGCACGATCCAATCGCGTGGCGGTTCGCCGGTCGCTACGCGACCATTGCACCAGCAACGCCAGCATCACGACGATCAGCGGTATTTCCCCTGCTGCCCAGGCGATTCCACCGCCGAGACGCTGATCACCTAGCAGGTCGGTGTGCCAGCTCAGATGCAGCGACCGGTAAAAGCTCTCGCCGAGCACCTTCTGCGTGCTCATCAGCACGACCCCGAAAAACGCATGCAACGGCAACGAGGCGAAGACCACCGCCAGCTTGGCCAACGGCGGGATCGGTCGCGGCGTGGGGTCGACGCCGATCACCACCCAATAAAACAGGTAGCCGCTGAACAAAAAGTGCACGTTCATCACGACATGGCCCATGTGGCTGCCGACCGCCGCCTCGAACAAGCCGCCCAGGTACAACCCGTAGAACCCGGCGATGAACAGGACCGTGGCGACCAGTGGATGGGTGAGGAACCGCGATACCCGGCTGTGCAGCGCAGCCAGCAGCCATTCCCGCATACCCGGCGGGTCGTCGCGACCGGCTGTCGGCAGCGCCCGCAACGCCAGGCTGACCGGGCCGCCCAACACCAGCAGGATTGGGACAAGCATGGACAGCAGCATGTGAGCGGCCATGTGCATGCTGAACATCGCCGGCATGTACCGGCCCAGACCCGACGACGTGGCGAATAGCAGCGCTAAGCAGCCGAGCAACCAGGCCACGGTTCGGCCCACCGGCCAGGCATCGCCGCGGCGGCGTAGCCGCCGTACTCCGGCCAAATACAACGCAGCGAGCACGGCGGCGGCGGTGCCGAATATCAGGTCGAAGCGCCACTCGAGGAGCACTCGAAGCACGGTGGGCGGTCCGGCAAAGTCATAGCCGATTTTCACGTCGGGAATCGAGGGAATGCCGATCGGCAGGGGTGGTGGCGGTGTGCGACCCAGGCCGACGGCGATGCCGAACGTGAGGCCGAAGATCAGCGCTTCGATCACGGTCAACCGGATCAGCGGGGCGTGCGAATGCGGATCTGCTTGCAGCGCAGCGACTCCGGTGCGGCGCTGACGCCAGCCGGCGACGCCGAGCAGGCACAGCGCGACGAACTTGGCCAGCACCAGCCGCCCGTAGTCCGTGCTTAGCAGGTCCGACGGCAGAGTCCGCACCAGCGCGTTGACGACACCACTGAGCGCCATCGCGACGAAGCACCATAACGCGATGGTGGAGAATCGCCGCGCAGCCAGGTCGGCGTGCTGCCCGCCGTGAATCAGGTGGGCGCCCAGCGCCAGCAATCCACCGGCCCATAGGCTCGCCGCGACCAGGTGGATCAGCAGGCTGTTGGTGGCCAGGTCATGCGAGCCGCCGGCAGAGGAGTGCCCGGTCAACGCCAGCGGTATCAGCGTCACCAAGGAGCCGACCAACAACAGCGGCGTCGACGACCAGCGCAGCACCGGCAGGCTTCCCAACATCACCGTCGCGGCCAACAACGCAGTCCACCGCCATGCCGTCGCGATGTTGATCAGGCTGGCCAGCGACCAGATCGTCGCCGGGTTGAGGTGGGCGGTCAGCGGTTGTCCGGAGACGTCGGAAATGGTCAGCGGGATCAGTAGCACGGCGCATACCGCCCACACGCCCGCTGCGACCGTGCCGATCCGGACCGCGCGGTAGCCGTCGACGTCGAGGACGCCGCTCTTCTGCGGCGGGACCAGAAATGCCGCGAGGAGAAACGCGCCCACCGCCACTACGGCGGCGATCTCGCCGGCCGCGCGGACGAAGGGCAGGCCCAGCGTGGTCACCGGACCCGGATCGGGCAACCCGGTTGCGGTCAGCGCGGAAGCCAGCGACAGCGCCCCGATGCCGGCCGCGGTGCAGCCGGCCAGCACCGCCACGCCGGTGAGCAGCGGCCAGACCACAGCTCGGCCCTTCGCGGCCGGAGCACCCGTCATAAATCAAGAGTATGGGCACGCTGCCTGCGCGTGCCCCGACCGGCTAGTGATCCTGCAGCCGCGCGCCGCGCGCCTCCGCCTCGCGGGCAACGAATTGATTGCGGGCGATCTGTCCAACGTGGTCGAAATCATCGAGGATGTCTCGCAATTCGCGGCGAAACGCAATCCGGCGTTCGGCAAGGTCCGGCGCGGGCTTCAGCAGGCCCTGATCGGCGACGACCTGGCGCGCGGTTGCGAACAGCAGAGTGGACACCGGCTCGCTGCTGCGCACCCGGCCCTGCGCGACGTACTGGCGGCCGACCCCGAGCGCCAACTTGGTGAGTTCCTTCTCACCGATGTCCGCCGGCGCGTCGCGCAGCACATCCGCCACAATCTCGTAGGCCTCGAAGAACACCCGCAGCATCGCGTCCGACATCAGCGGTCGCTTCGCATACAGCATCGCGTCGATCTCGGCGCCGCCCGCGGCGACGTGAGCTTCCCAATCCTGGTGCCACGCCATCTCTTCGGCAATGTTCTCCCGGAATGCGGCCGAATCTGCAAAGTAGAAATCGAATTTCAGCAGATCCCGCAGCCGCATGGCCTGATTCCAGAAAGCTTCCAGCCGATCACCGTCGGCCTGGCCGGCATGCGCGAGTGCCAGCTCGACGATCGCGGTCTCCAGAAATGCGTGTATCACCGAGTTGCGGTAGAACGCCGCGGTGTGTTCGTCCTCGGGGGCGATGCGCCATACCGGCTCGCGGCCACTGTCGACACGGGTGACCGGATGACCGTTGGACAGCGCGTCGACCGCCGCGCGGACGCCTTCGCGCGTACGTAGCCGCAGCGCACTGGTGGACATCGGAGTGCGTTTGCGTTCCAGATAGTCCAGCGAGTCCTGCAAGGTGTGGTGCAGCTGCCCGAGCGTCAAGGCCACCCCGTGGGTGGTCAGCAACAGCGCCGAGACCAGACCGGTGGCATTCACCGGAGTCGCTTGCAGAATTCGCCACGCAACTTCGAAGGACATCTTCTGCAGTGCAAGCCGTTTGGCGGCCTCGTCCTCGGCAATCGCGCCGTGCGGTGGGCCCAGATACTCCCGCATCGAGACGGCCTCGGGGAAACGCACGTAGATTTTGCCGTAGTTGCGCTCGCCCTGAGCTTTGATGAAGTTGTACAGCCAACTGAAACCCTCGGCCCGTTTTTCGCCGCCACGGGCGTAGGCGGCGTATTCGGCGGTTTCGTGCAACTGGTCGAAGCTGATCGAAACACCTTGCAGCAGAATGTCCTCACTGCGACCGTCCAGATATGCATCGGCCACATAACTCATCAGCCCCAGCTTGGGCGGCAGCATCTTCCCGGTGCGCGAACGAGTCCCCTCGATGGACCAGCTCAGGTTGAAGCGCTTCTGCACCACGTAGCCGACGTACTCCTTGAGCACGTACTTGTACAGCGCGTCGTCACCGATTTTGCGCCGAATAAAGATCACCCCGGAGCGGCGCATCAGCGGGCCCATGACTCCGAATGCCAGGTTCACGCCGGCGAAGACATGCACCGGGGGCAGGCGGTTTTCCTGCATCGCCACCGGCATCACCGCGCCGTCGATGTAGGACCGGTGCGAGAACAACAACACCGCCGGATGGGTTTCCAGCGCGCTGCGCATCGCCGCCACCTGGTACTCGTCGTAGTCGATTTCCCGATCGAATCCGCGGCTGAGCATCCGGCCCAGCACGGAGACCAGGTCGACGGACACTCGGCTCCACCCGGTGGCGAGCTCGTCGAGCATTTTGCCGGCTTCCTCGACGGTGGCGCCCGGGATCTTCTCTAGGCCGGCACGAAATCGCGCCGACGCCAAGATCTCCGGCCGCACCAGCCGCGGAGACTTGTATTGCGGCCCGAGGATGCGGTATTCGGCTCGTTCCATCGCCAACAGCGCTCGGCGGGTGACGAAATGGGCGAATTCCGTGGGGTTCTCGCCAACCGTGATGTCCCGCCACTGCTGACGAAGTTCGGACACCTTGGCCGATTCGCCTGCTACCACTCGGGCACGTGAGGGTTCGGCGCGCAGGATACGGCGCTGCTGACGCTCACTGGGGTGGTAGGGGTTGCGGCCCGGGAGCAGGGCCGCCACCCGGTTCAGCGCCGAAGCCTCGGCACGCGGCATCCAGAAAACCCGGACCGGCACGATCGACCGGTCCTCATCCGACTCCAGCTGTTCGACCAGTTGTGCCAGCGCCGCAGGCGACGAATTGCGGGTCGGCAACGGCAGCACCTCGAGGTTGGTGTCCGGGTGCGCCGCCCGTTGCTGGTCCAACCAGGCCGCGAGCAGCTCCGACTCCACTGGCGAAGACACCGACGCCAAAACCAAGGTGTCGTCGGTCGTGCTGAAGTTGCCAGTGTCGGCAGCCGGGGCGGTCACGCTCGTCCTCTCGGCCGCGGCGTGCGCGTGGCTGGTTGGGCCTTGGTGGCCTTGCTCGCCGGAGTCTTAGGTTGGGTCTTCTTCACGGCCTTGGCCGCCGCCCCAGCCCTGGCCGGCTTCGCGGATTTCCGCGGCGCCTTTTTCGGCGCGGCCTTCTTGGCCGGGCGGTAGGGGCTGGCGTCGGGCAGCTCGTCGACCGGCCAGTCGGCCAACGTGTCCACATACAGTTGGCGGATCTCGGCGATCCGATCCGACAACACGTCGAGCGTCCAGTCGCTGACCGAAATCGGCGGGAACACAGCCACATCCACCGTGCCCGGATTCATTGTGGTGGAGTTGCGCGCGGCGATGATCTCGGCGTTGCGGATAACGATCGGGACGATCGGTATTCCCGCCGCCATCGCGATCCGGAATGGCCCCTTCTTAAATGGCCCGACGCTGGTGGTGTCGAGCCTGGTGCCCTCGGGGGCAATCATGATCGACAGCCCTTGTCTGGCGCGCTCCTCGACCTGATGCAGTGACTCCACCGCCGCGGTGGGGTTGTCCCGGTCGATGAAGACGGAGTCCAGCACCTTGCCGAGCGTGCCCATGATGGGGTCGCCTTCAAGTTCCTTCTTGCCCACGGCAACCCAGTTGTCGCGGATCAGCGCGCCGACGATGACCGGGTCGGCCTGGTTGCGGTGGTTGAAGATGAACACCGCGGGCCGCTCGGCGGTCAGATTCTCCTCACCCAGAATGTTCAGCTCTACACCACTGGCGGTCAACAACAACTGCGACCAGGTTGCCGTGAAAAAGTTGACACCACGGCGTCGGCTGCGGGTCAACAGCCCGATCCCCAGCGCGCCGGCGGCGACAGGAACCACCGAACCGAGCCCGGCGAGCGTGCGCAGTTGCGCGGTGATGCCCCCGCCGCTGCGGCTGGTGAACCGCAAAATCGGCCAGCCGCGACGCTTGGCGACGGCGGCCATCTTGCCTTCCGGGTTGGTCGGCCGCGGGTTGCCGACCAGGTACATCAACGCGACGTCTTCGTCGCCGTCGGCGTAGAAATAGCTGTCCTTGAGGTCGATGTCGTTCTCGGCGGCGAACTTCTGCACAGCCGAGGCCTTGCCGGGTCCCCACAGAATCGGCTTCAACACACCTCCGGTCAGAATGCCGTCATCATCGGTCTCGAACTTGTTGGTGAGCGTGTTGAGGATGCCGAGGAAGCGGGCGACCGGACCAACCTGAATGGTCAGCGCCGATGAGCTGAGCACCACCGTGTGGCCGCGAGCCAAGTGGGCGCGCACCAGCTCGCGCATCTCGGGGTAGACCCGTGACTCGATCTTCTGGTTGAACAGCCGCTCGCCGATCTCCTCGAGGTCACTCAATGCGCGTCCGCGCAGCGCCGCGGAGGCCCTGCTGATCAGGTCCTCGAATTCGATGCGCCCGAATTGATGGTTCAGCCCGGCCGTGATCATGCTGATCAGCTCACCCACGCCGATGTCGCGGCGCCGGAGGCGCTCCTGGGTGAGGATCACGGCGGTGAAGCCGGCCACCAAGGTTCCGTCCAAGTCGAAGAACGCACCGATCTTGGGTCCGGGCGGGCTGGCCATGATTTCGGCGACCGATCCCGGCAATCGGAGATCACGCGTCGATTTCCGAGACTTGCGTTCTTCTGGGGCGCTCATGAACCCGACACCGATCGGTTCGACGAGCCCGATGGCTCGGTGGCGAACGACGCGGGCACCGCGTGCGGGACGGGATCACCGGCCAGCTCGAGGATCTCGTCGAAACCCTCCAGCAGGCACCGAGCCCACAACGCCTCGTCGCGAACCGCGGCGCGGTCATAACGGGTGGTGATGGTGCAGTAGCCGCCCCTGGATATCAGCACGACCATCATCGCCACCCCGGGCAACGGACCAATGCCGTACTGCCGGAGGATCTTTGCACCGACGAGGTAGGTGTCGCCGGGATAGACCGGAACGTTGCTGGCCTGCACGTCGGAGCCGACCACCGAACCGGTCACCGATTCCAACAACGGCGTCGGCAACACGCTCAACACCGGCGCGATGGAGCCGATGATGTCCATCGCGGGCTCATCGCGGCGCTGGGTCATCTGCGCGCGGATCTTTTTCATTCGCGCTATCGGGTCAGCAGTACCGATCGGTGCCGCCAGGTTGACACCGGTGAACCGGTTGCCGCCGGCCGGATCGGATTCGGCACGCAGGTTGACCGGCACCGCCATCGGCAGAGTCGCTATCGGCACGCCGAGTGCCTGGTGGTAGCGCCCCAATGCACCGCAGAGACCGGCCAGGTAGGCGTCATTGATCGAGCCGCCGCCCGCTTTTGCGGCCCGATGCAGGTCGGAGAGCGGAATGTCGAGCGCTTCGCTGCGGGTTGCCAGGCTGCGTCGACGAAGCAGCGGCGATGGTTCGGCAGCTCGGCTGACTACCCGCACCCCCGAGCGGGCATAGCCGAAAGCACCCGCCACCACGGCTCCGGGATTGAGCACCGTACGTCCGACCATCGATACGGCTCCTGATAGCGCGCCCAAGAGCCCGCCGACCACGTTGGCGGGCAGGTGATTGAGGCCCTCACGCATCAAGTCGTTGGCCGAGAGATCCTGCGGAATGGGTTCCGTTGGCGTGGGCTGGGTCGGCGCATCGCGCTCGAGGTCGTAGATGTGTGCGAACATCTCCACGCTGCCGACACCGTCGGTAACGGCGTGGCTCAGGTGCAGCAGCGTCGCGGCCTGCCCATCGGCCAGCCCCTCGATCAGGGTGGCTGTCCACAACGGTCGGGCGATGTCGAGCGGCGACTGCAGCATCACCTCGGCCAGATCGAATAACTGCCTCAGGGTGCCTGGTTCAGCGACACGCATTCTTCGCACGTGATAGTCCACGTTGAAGTCGGGATCGACCACCCAGCGCGGGGAGGCCGTCGGCAAGGTCGGCACGACCACCTTCTGTCGCAGCCGCAGCACTCGTCGGGACGCGTTGTCAAAGCGCGCCCGGAAGCGGTCCCAATCCGGCGTGGTATCCAGGATTTCCAGCGCCATGATCCCCGAGCGGGTCCGCGGATTGGCCTCCCCGCGGTGCAGGAGATAGTCAACGGCCCCTAGCGCGGTGGGCAATCCGGCCTCGTCGACCGGCTCAGCCATCGCCGCGTCCTTGTCCGGCCATCCCGCTCGCTGCTCGACGCGCCAACGCTGCAATCGCCACTCAAGCCTCCCGTTCCCGACGCGTCCAGACGCCCAAGGCGCTGCGTTCGACCGCAGGCCACTTCAACGCTAGCCCCGTTGGCACGGTGGCGGTAGCCGATTGTGCGGATCAGCGCACGAGATAAAATCCGCTCCGGATTGCCCGCGAAATACTTTGGCGGGCTACTGATTTGAAATATGCGACTGGTTTAGCGTCGAGTAATTCAACTGGCAGGTGTGGCGCGGCTGCGCAGAACCGTTGATCGCGACCGCAGATATCTTCCGTAAACGAGACCGAAAAAGTGGGCGATGGCGTCGGCGGCCAGTTGGGAGCGAACGGTGGCGAACAGATCAAAGGCGTGGTGGGCGTTGGGAAGCTCGGCGTAGCAAACGGTTGGCGCACCGGAGTCGCGGAGTGCAGCGCAAAAGGCCTGCGCCTGCACACTGGGAATCAGCGAATCGTTCTCGCCATGCAGCACAAAGAATGGCGGCGCCGCCCGGTGCACGTGCGAAATCGGCGATGCCGATTCGAACAGCGCAGGCTGATCGGCATATCGCGCTTGCATAACGAAATGCTCCACAAACGGCAGCATCATTTCGTGCATTTTCTCGAGGTCGGTCAGGTCATAGACACCGTACGAAGGCGCCGCGGCTTGAACCGTTGTGTCAGCGTCTTCGAAGCCAGGCTGCAGTTGCGGGTCGTTAGCGGTGAGCGCAGCCAGCGAGGCCAGGTGCCCGCCCGCCGAGCCACCCGTGACGGCGATGAAGTCGGGATCACCGCCGTACTCGGCGATGTTGTCGCGGACCCAGGCCAGCGCGCGTTTGACGTCGATGATGTGTGCGGGCCAGGGCTTGCCCGGGCTCTTGCTGTAATCGATGGAGACGCAAATCCAGCCGTGTTCGACCAGCCGGCCCATCAGCGGGTATGCCTGAGGCCGTCTGCCGTTGACAGTCCAGGCGCCACCCGGGATCTGCACTACGACCGGCGCCCGGCTTCCGGCTTTGACGTCGGGATGGCGCCAGATATCCAGCAGGTTGCTACGACGGTCCGGGCCGTAGGCGATATCCGATGTCTGCGCCGCGTACCGGCGGTGATGACCGGTTGCTCGCAGCAGCCCCCCGCGGCGCCCGCACACCGAGAAATCGCTGATCGGATGACAGGCCTCTTCCCGGTATTCGGGCCCGAAGGACTCCTGCAGCGCGGCGGTGAGGATGTCGTCTGCGCATTGCGCCGCCCAGCTCGTCGCAACACGACCGACCGATAGCGGTGTCACGCCGGACAGGGCATGCCCGGTGACGACGTGCGGAGGAAATTCGGCCGACAGCCACTCGGCCAGAAAGCGCACCACCCACGGTGAGCCGCGAAGAAGCAGCGAGCCGGTGCGGTATGCGCCGATCGGAGCGGCGGCGAGCTGCAGTCCCTGTCGCAGTACTTCGGCGCGAGCATGCGAGTATCGCGCTCTGACATCTATGGCCACGGTCATGCCTGCCACTCCTCATCGTTGAGCACACGCGCCGCCGCCCGCGTGCACGCGGCTCAGCCGTCGGTTAGCGTACGTGTGTGGCGCGCCTCACACTAGCGAATCACTGTTCCTGCCAACGACATTTCTTTCGGCGTTGCGCTCCCAGCGTCCGCGTTCAGCGCCGTTGGATACACTGACCTGCGCTTAGTGGTTTCGGGCCCCCGTAGCTCAGCTGGACAGAGCACATGACTTCTAATCTTGTGGTCGCAGGTTCGAGTCCTGCCGGGGGCACTTTGGGCCTATGTATGACGTCGGCTGATGCTTGACAGCGGTTTCGGCTGATACTTGACACTCCCTAAGTCAGTGATGAGCACGATCACGTCAGTGCCGCGCTGGTGTTATCCAGGCCCATCCGGTGGAGGCGCCGTGCCAGCGGGCAGTTATCACGCCGGCAGCGTCGATGCGGTCGCGGCGGACCCGGTAGCGCGGCACCGTTCTTGATGAGCAAAACACCGCGCCTTTGCTGAGTGAGCTCAATTCTTCGCTGAAAGCGAGCAATCATGCTCGCGTGGGACATATGCTGCCTCCCTGCGAGCAACGGAGCACAGCGAATGTGACCGCGCAGAAGCGTGGGTGCTCGGGATCGGTACTGCAATCAACAGCTCTACAAAAGCACCAACTGAGGAGACACATGAAGCGCGTAGCCGCAGTTCTCGCTGCTGCAACAGCATCGGTGTTGGGAACGCCGTTGGCTCATGCCGCAAGCGCGACGATCACCCTCAAGGGGGAGAACATTCCCGTCAACGGCCAGATCACCTGCGCCACCACCGTTGACGGGTTCACGCTGGAGATAGGCCACGACCAAGGCGCCGCCTGGGTGGAGATAGGAGACTCGCCTGCAGAGAACCACCGGCCGACGGCAGTCACGAAAGTGCAGATCACCGATCCCAGCGGCGCAACGTACGAGTGGAGTCCGTACGACCAGTTGACCAACGGGAGCGCGCAGTACCACGGACCCAGTGACCCGAACGCGCACTCTGCGGGGTCCTACAAGATCACCGGTCAAATTCCGATGATCACCGTGCCGTCCTATCCAGCCGCGGGTGCACCGCCGCCAATCGGTGGGAGTACCCCCAATGCGTCGTTATTGCCGTTTGAGATCGACGCGACCTGCCCCTAAGACGTGGTGTCCCGATCCGATCTGGTGTTGTTCAGCACCGACAATCACGTCGCGCTGATCACCGTCAACGAGCCCGACCGGCGCAACGCGGTCACCCAGGAGATGTCGGCGCAGTTGCGCGCCGCAGTGGAACGCGCCGAGGCCGATCACGACGTGCACGCCGTGGTCGTCACCGGCGCCGGCAAAGCGTTCTGCGCGGGCGCCGACTTGAGCGCCTTGGGCAGTGCCGCCGAGCAGGGACTGCTGCGGATCTACGACGGGTTTATGGCCGTCGGTCAATGCACGCTGCCCACCATCGCCGCCGTCAACGGCCCAGCCGTCGGGGCGGGCCTGAACTTGGCGCTGGCCACCGACGTGCGCATCGCCGGGCCAAACGCGTTGTTCGATGCGCGTTTTCAGAAGTTGGGACTGCATCCCGGCGGAGGGGCGACCTGGATGCTACAGCGCGCGGTCGGACCGCAAGTCGCCCGCGCGGTCTTGCTGTTCGGTATGCGCTTCGACGCCCAATCCGCTGTGCGGCATGGGCTGGCGCTCAGTGTTGCCGACGACCCGGTCGCCGCAGCGTTGGAACTGGCGGCCGGGCCCGCGGCCGCTCCACGCGAGGTCGTGCTCGCAACGAAGGCCACCATGCGCGCCACTGCCAATCCCGGATCGGTCGATGCCGAACAGCACGAACTCGCCAAGGACGTCGAACTCGGGCCGCAGGCCGCCTCGATTCGGTCACCGGAGTTCGCCGCCCGGCTGGCCGCAGCGCAGCGCAGATAACCGCTACGAGTTGACACCACCCGCCAGGTGGACAATTCGCTCGGCCCGCCGCAACACTGGCGCATCTACCATTCGGCCGTCGAATGCGAATACACCGCGTTCATCGGCGGCCGCCGCGAGAACCTGTCGCGCCCACTGCACCTGGTCGGGCGACGGCGCGTATCCGGCCCGTATCACAGCCACCTGGCTGGGGTGGATAGCAACTTTCGCATCGAAGCCAACCGCGACGGCGTCATCGACTTCGGCACGCAGCCCGTCAAGATCTTTGATGTCGAGATAAACCGAGTCCAGAGCCAGCCGACCGTGCGCCTTGGCCGCCAACAGCGACTGGGAACGCACGTGACGGGCAACCTCGCGGTATGTCCCGTCCGGGTAGCGGTTTGCAGTGCCACCGAGTACCGCAAACAAGTCTTCAGCACCCCACATCGCGGCGATCGCGTTGTCGACACAGACGGTCTCATTGACCACAAGCGCGGCCATCGGCGACTCCACCAGCACGATGACATCCAACGGCGCTAACATGCTGACCTGTTCAGCTGCTTCGCATTTCGGCAACATCACGGTGTCGTAGTGCGTCTTTTTCAGGACCTCGAGATCGAACCGCTGGTCGGCAGTGCCGAACTGATTGATCCGCACCACGGTTCGTGTCGGGTCAAGCGGAGTGTCGATGAGCGCTTGGCGCGCTGCGGGCCTGTCGACGGCGGCACAACCGTCCTCTAGGTCAAGGATCACGACATCTGCTGCGGCTGCCGCCTTTTGGTAGCGCTCCGGACGGTCTGCCGGACAGAACAACCAGGCCGGCCCCGGGTCCCGTAGACCCATCAGTCGGACGCCCCGTCCGGCCGCATGCGTACCAACGTTTTACGGGTCGCAGTGGCGACGACTTCCTCGTGCTGATTGCGGCCGGTATGGGCGAAGGTGACGATGCCCTCCCCCGGCCGGGTTTTGGACTCTCGCTTTTCGGTGATCACGGTCTCGGCGTACAGCGTGTCTCCGTGGAAAAGGGGCTTCGGGAAAGTGATCTCGGAAAAACCGAGATTGCCCACGATGGTGCCCTGGGTCAGCTGCGCAACCGACAAACCGACCAGGGTCGACAGGGTGAACATCGAGTTCACCAACCGCTGATTGAACGGCGGCAGTGCGTCGGAAAATGCGGCATCCAGATGCAGGGCTTGGGTATTCATCGTCAAAGTCGTGAACAACACATTGTCGGCCTCGGTGATAGTCCGGCCCGGGCGATGCAGATAGCGCACGCCGCTTTCGAATTCTTCGAACCACAACCCGCGCTGGACAACGGTCTTGGTGGGCTGCTCTCCGTTCGCGTGGCTCACAGACCGACCTCTCGAGCGATCACCATCAATTGCACTTCGCTGGTCCCCTCTCCGATCTCCAGGATCTTGCTGTCCCGATAGTGGCGGGCGACGGTGAACTCGTTGATAAACCCGTAGCCACCGTGGATCTGGGTGGCATCACGGGCATTGTCCATCGCCGCCTCGCTGGCCACCAGCTTGGCGATCGCCGCTTGTTTTTTGAACGGCTTACCGGCCAGCATCAGCGCCGCCGCGTCGTAGTAGGCAGTGCGCGCGGTATGAGCACGAGCCTCCATCCGTGCAATGGTGAACGCAATGGACTGATATCGCCCGATCGGTTGACCGAACGCCTCACGCTCGCGCGCGTACTTGACGCTCTCGTCCACACAACCCTGGGCGGCGCCGGTGGACAATGCAGCGATCGCGATGCGGCCCTCGTCGAGAATGCGCAGGAAGTTGGCATAACCGCGACCGCGTTCGCCGAGCAGATTCTCCTCGGGCACCCGCACGTCGTCGAAGCTCAGCGGATGGGTGTCCGAGGCCTTCCAGCCGACCTTGTCGTAAGCCGGTTCCACGGTGAATCCCGACGTGGGTACCGGCACCAGGATCGACGAGATCTCTTTCTTGCCGTCCCGCTCACCGGTCACCGCGGTAACCGTGACCAGCTTGGTGATCTCGGTGCCGGAGTTGGTGATGAACTGCTTGGACCCGTTGATCACCCAATGGCCGTCGTCGAGATGCGCGGTGGTCTTGGTCGCACCCGCATCGCTGCCGCCGCCGGGCTCGGTCAGACCGAACGCTCCCAGGGCACGACCACTTGCTAACTGCGGCAGCCATTCCCGTTTCTGCGCATCGGTGCCGAACCGGTAGACCGGCATGGCACCCAGCGAGACACCGGCTTCCAGCGTGATAGCCACGCTTTGGTCGACTTTGCCCAGTTCCTCTAGTGCCAGGCACAAGGCGAAGTAGTCGCCACCCATTCCGCCCCACTCTTCGGGGAAGGGAAGACCGAACAGGCCCATGTCGGCCATCCCGGCGACAACCTCGTAGGGAAACGAGTGCTCGGCGTCGTGGCGCGCGGCCACCGGTGCGACGACGCCTTGCGCGAAATCACGCACTGTTTTGGCCAACTGCTGGTATTCGTCGGGAAGAGTTCCCGTCGAGAGGAATTCGGTCATGATGTGCCATCCTCTATTGGTGCGGGCTTTGCCTTGGTGTTCACGGTAATCCGGGCCAGCGGCTGGCCCACCTTGACCTGGTCGCCAACCGAGACAACAAGTTCGACCACGCCGTCGATGGGTGCCGCCAAGGCGTGCTCCATCTTCATCGCCTCGACAGTCAGAACGACGGTGCCCGCCGCCACGTCGGCCCCCTCCTCTACGCCCACCGCGACGACCGCCCCGGGCATCGGGCTGGTCAATTCGGCGTCGCCGCTGTGCTCGTCTTCGGCGCGCACCGGCGCTTCTCGCACCTCCTCGAGAACCGCAACGACGCCTCCACCGGCCAACCAGATCTTGCTGTCCTCCGCCGCCACGGTGTACTCGCTACGCAGTCCGTCCAGCGTCACCGTTAACCCATCGTCTGCCAATTCAGCTCGCAGCGAGCGGGATTCGCCATCCTCGATGCGGACTTGGGCGGCGTCCGGGGCACCGGTGATATGGACGTGGTCGGTGCGCTCGCCGGCCCGCAGCCGGATGCTCACCGGTGCTCTGGCGCCGACGCGCCACCCGGACGGCACCTCCCACAGGTCGGCGCTGGGCCCGGGGAAGAGCCGTAACCAATGCACGGCCGCGGCAGCGATGAAGTGCTCGTCCGACGGCGGCGCGGCGCGGAAATCACCGGCCCGTCGGTCCAAAAGCCCGGTGTCCAGCCGACCGGCGACGACGTCGGGATCAGCCAGCAGAAACCGGTCGAACTCGATGTTGGTGACCACGCCGAGTATCGCGGTGTCCGCCAACGCCCGATCGAGGGTGCGTAGCGCGGCCGCCCGATCCGCGCCGTGGGCGACCACCTTGGCCAGCATGGGGTCGTAGTCGCTGCCGACCACCATCCCCGTCGACAGGCCCGAATCGACCCGCACCCCCGCCCCACCAGGTTCAACCACTGCGAGCACATCGCCACCGGTGGGCAGGAAGCCGCGCGCCGGATCTTCGGCGTAGACCCGCGCTTCGATCGCATGCCCGTGCAGGGCAACATCATCTTGACCGATCGTCAGCTTCTCCCCTGCGGCGATTCGAATCTGCCATTCGACCAGATCCCAGCCCGTCACCATTTCGGTGACCGGGTGCTCGACCTGTAGCCGAGTGTTCATTTCCATGAAGAAGAATTCATCGGGCCGGTCGGCCGACACAATGAACTCCACCGTGCCCGCGCCGGTGTAGTCCACGCTTCGGGCGGTATCACACGCGGCGGCGCCGATCCGGGCGCGGGTCGCGAAGTCCAGCAGCGCTGACGGCGCCTCTTCGATCACCTTCTGGTGTCGGCGCTGCAGGCTGCACTCCCGCTCACCGAGATGCACCACATTGCCGTAGCTGTCGGCCAGGATCTGTACTTCGATATGCCTGGGGCGCAATACGAATCGTTCGAGGAACAGGGTGTCGTCGCCAAACGCCGCGGCCGATTCCCTGCGGGCACTGACCAGTGCGGCGGGCAGGTCGGCGGGCCGCTCGACCATCCGCATGCCCTTGCCACCACCGCCGGCAGACGGTTTGACCAGAACCGGGTAGCCAATCTCCTCAGCGGCCTTGATCAGTTCATCGTCGGTGAGTCCGGGCCGTGCGATGCCGGGAACCACCGGCACACCGAATGCCGATACGGTGCCTTTGGCAGCGATCTTGTCGCCCATGGTTTGGATGGCACCCACCGGTGGACCGATGAAGGTGACGCCAGCCGATGCCAGGGCTGCTGCGAAATCGGCGTTCTCCGAGAGAAATCCGTAGCCCGGGTGGACGGCCTGGGCTCCGGTGCGCACGGCCGCGCCGACCACCGCGGGGATGTTGAGGTAGCTGTCCCGCGCGGGCGCCGGGCCGATTGCCACCGCGTGGTCCGCCGCGGCGACGTGACGTGAGTTGGCGTCGACGTCGCTGTAGACGGCCACCGATCGGATGCCCATCGCCTTCAGGGTCCGGATTACCCGGACCGCGATTTCACCTCGGTTTGCGACCAGAACGGTATGAAAGCCCATCACACTCACATCCGGAATACGCCGTAGGAAACCGGTTCGACCGGTGCATTCGCCACCACCGAAAGCGCAAGACCGACCACCGTTCTGGTATCGGCAGGATCGATCACACCGTCGTCCCACAGCCGGGCCGTCGAATAATACGGATTGCCCTGGTGTTCGTACTGGGCGCGAATCGGCGCCTTGAAGGCGTCCTCCTGCTCGGTCGTCATCTCCCCGCGCACGGTGGCCAACACCGACGCCGCTTGCTCGCCGCCCATGACCGAGATCCGGGCGTTCGGCCACATCCACAGGAAGCGTGGCGAATACGCCCGTCCGCACATCGAGTAGTTGCCCGCACCGTAGGACCCGCCGATCACCACGGTGAGCTTGGGCACTCGTGCGCACGCCACCGCGGTCACCATCTTGGCGCCATGTTTGGCGATGCCGCCGGCCTCGTAGTCACGGCCCACCATGAACCCGGAAATGTTCTGCAAGAACAACAGCGGCACCATCCGCTTGTCGCACAGCTCGATGAAATGCGCACCTTTTAGCGCCGATTCGCTGAACAGCACGCCGTTGTTGGCGACGATGCCGACCGGGTGGCCGTGAATGTGGGCGAATCCGGTGACCAGCGTACTGCCGTACTCGGCTTTGAATTCCCCGAATTCGCCCCCATCGACGAGCCGGGAGACGACGTCGTGGACGTCGTAGGGAATCCGCGGGTCGACCGGGACGACATCGTATATCTCGGTCTGTTCGCCCATCGGATCCACGGTCGGCAGCACATCCCAGATGCGCGGTTCACGCGGCCCCAGTGTCGACACGATCCGGCGGATGATGCGCAGCGCGTCGCGGTCGTCGTGCGCGAGATGATCGGTGACACCGGAGATCTTGGAGTGCAGCTCTCCGCCTCCGAGATCCTCCGCCGAGACGATCTCTCCGGTGGCCGCTTTCACCAGGGGCGGTCCGCCGAGAAAGATCGTGCCCTGGTTGCGGACGATCACCGCCTCGTCACTCATCGCTGGCACGTAGGCGCCGCCTGCCGTGCACGACCCCAGCACGGCCGCAATCTGCGGAATGCCCTCGGAGCTGAGTCTGGCCTGGTTGTAGAAGATCCGGCCGAAATGCTCCCGGTCGGGAAACACCTCGTCTTGACGCGGCAGAAACGCGCCACCGGAGTCGACGAGGTAGATGCAGGGCAGCCGATTCTGCCCGGCGATCTCTTGAGCGCGCAGGTGTTTTTTGACCGTAATCGGGTAGTAAGTACCGCCTTTGACCGTCGCGTCGTTGGCCACGATCACGCATTCACGACCGGAGATCCTGCCGATGCCGGTGATGATCCCGGCGCCCGGGCATTCGTCGTCGTACATGCCGTCGGCGGCCAGCGGAGCGATTTCGAGCAACGGACTGCCGGGATCAAGCAAGCCGTCAACTCGGTCACGCGGCAATAGTTTGCCGCGGCCGACATGGCGGGCACGGGCACGTTCGGGGCCACCCAGGGCGGCTGTGGCCAATTTGTCGCGTAGCTGCGAGACGAGCGCGCGATGCGCGTCGCGGTTGTCCGCCGGAGAGGTCATCGGTTGCACGCCAATTTCGGTTAATGATCACTAACTCGTGCTATGTTAGTGGGGATTAACCGAAGTGTCCAGGGAGGCCGTGATGGCAGTGTCTGCGCCGGCCGACGACAGGGGCCAAACCGCGCCGAATCGCCGCAGTCGACGCAAGTCGCACCGGCGCCTGCAGCTGCTCGCCGCAGCCGAGCGGCTGTTCGCCGAACGCGGGTTTCTGGCGGTGCGGCTGGAAGACATCGGCGCCGCCGCCGGCGTCAGCGGACCGGCGATCTATCGGCACTTTCCCAACAAGGAGTCACTGCTGGTCGAGTTGCTGGTCGGCATCAGCACTCGCTTGCTGGCCGGCGCACGAGATGTCCGATCACACACGACCAACGCCGCCGAGGCGCTGGACGGCTTGATCGACTTCCACCTCGACTTCGCGCTGGGTGAACCGGATCTCATCCGGATTCAGGATCGCGACCTTGCCCATCTACCGGCCGCGGCGCAGCGCCAGGTGCGCCGGGCTCAACGCCAGTACGTGGAGGTTTGGGTAGCTGTACTGCGTGAGCTCGAGCCCGCGCTCGCCGAAACCGATGCCCGGCTGATGGCGCACGCCGTGTTCGGTCTGCTCAACTCCACTCCGCACAGCCTCAAGCCCGCCGACGGCATGGCGATGCGATCGCGGGCGGTGATGCGGGCGATGACAGTTGCCGCGTTGACCGTCGACGCGTCGCGACAGTAACGCGCTTAGCGGCTCGCGCAGGTCCGGCAAACGCAGCTGCGGCGCTTTGCCAATCAGTGAGCTGACTCATAGTCCGTCGTGTGTTGTGCGATTGCCCAGCTTTCATCTGGAGTCGCGGCGGCGGACGTTGTGCTGCAGGTACCCTGCACCCATGAGGTGGGCATGAGAAATCCGAGCCGGCCCGAGCAGACCCGTACAGCTCGACAAGGAGCCGACCAAACCCAACAAACGCGTCAGCCTTATCCGCAGTCCAGCGATCCGGCTTACAGCGGCCGGTCGTTCTATCCGCCCCCTTATTACCCCGGCTATCCGCCCAACTCCAACGCGACGGACCCGACCGACAAGCTGCCGCAGTACTGGCTGCACGGCCAGCCTCCGCCGTATCAGCCACCATCAGAACCCGCACCCGGGCGACCAAGAGCGCCGCGCTGGTTGTGGATCGTCGCCGCCGCGGCGGTGCTGCTGGTTACGGCACTGGTCATCGCCCTGGTGCTCGCCAATGGCACCGCCCGCAACCAAACCGCGGTCCCTCCACTGCCGGCGATGCCGAACTCCTCGAACCCGTCGTCGACCCCATCGACAGCGCCGCCACCTTCGGCCCCCACATCGGAGCCGAGCAGCGCCGAATCCAGCCCGCCCAACAACGCGAGCGCCATGCAGACCGTGGTCTACGAGGTCGCCGGGGAAGGCCGCGCCATCAGCATCACCTATGTCGACAACGACGGGATGATGCAGACCGAATTCAACGTCGCCTTGCCGTGGAGCAAGCAAGTCAGCCTGCCGGCGTCGGGCAGCGCTAAGGCCAACGTCGCAATCGTCAATATCGGCCACGACGTTACGTGCACGATGACCGTGGACGGGGTCGAGGTCAACCAGCGCACCGGCGTTGGCCTGACCGTCTGCAACGGGGCGAGCTGAGGCTCACACCGCCTCGGCGATGGGGCTTCGGCGCGGAGCGCGGACCATCAGCATGCCCAGCAGCCCGACGCCCATCACCAGACACAGCCCGCCCATGCCGGCGCGAACGGCGCCGAACACGTCGACGAAGGCGGAGAACAGCCACGGCGCAAGGAAGGACACCGCGCGTCCGGTCATCGTGTACAGGCCGAATGCCACGCCTTCCTTGCCGTGTCCCGACATTCTCAGCAGCAGCGTCCGCGCCGACGACAGCGTTGGCCCGATAAACAGGCACAACAGCAGTCCGAAGACCCAGAATAAACGGGGACCGGATACCGCCATCAAGGTCAGTCCGACTGCGATGATGCTGGCCAGCGATCCAACGATCACCGGCTTGGATCCGATGCGGTCGTCTATCAGCCCGCCGAGCAGAGCGCCCACCGCCGCCACCACACTCGCGGCCACGCCAAATATCAGCACAGCAGCCGGTGAGATCCCGTATGCGTTGACACCGAGCACACCGCCGAAGGTGAACACGCCCGTCAGCCCGTCCCGAAACAACGCGCTGGACAGCAGGAAGTAGACCAGGTTGCGATCCCGACGCCATTCGGCCGCTAAATCCGACCACAGCTTGCGATATCCGGCGAGCACGCTCCGCGCAGATCGGGCGACCTCGACCGAGGAAGGCCACCGGTGGGCGGTCAGCACCAGCGGTAATGCAAAGGCCGCGAACCACCCGGCGGCAAGCAGCATCGCCAACCGAACGTTCATGCCGTCGCCGGCGGGCAGATGCAGCAATCCGCGGGTGGCGCCCTTGCCGGAGATGAAACCGAAATAGACCACCAGCAGCAACATGACGCTACCGACGTATCCCGCCGCCAACCCGAATCCGGAGAGCCGACCAGAGTTCTGCGGAGTCGACAGCTGACGCAGCATCGCGTTGTACGGGACGGTAGCCAGATCGCAGGACGCCGCGGCAGCCCCGAGCAGCGCCAATCCCAGCCAGAAATACTCCGGTTGCTCGCGGATCAGGCTCATTGCGCCCGCCACTGCCACCGTCAGGCCGGTCAGCGCGGTCAGCGACATGCGCCGCCGATGCGGATCCTCCACCCACACGCCAATGAGCGGCGCCACAAGCGCAATGATCAACCCGGCGACTCCCAGTGCGCGACCGAGCCAACTCGCCGGTGGGATGCCACCCGGCAAGCCCTTGCCGACGGCACCGGTCAGATAGACCGAGAACACGAAGGTCACCACGATCGCGCTGAGGCCGGCAGCACCGGTATCCCACAGTGCCCACGTCAGCACCCGGGACCGCTCGGATCTCCCCCCGTTACCGATCGAGTCGAGCATTACCCGCAGACCTCAGCCGTTCTGGTCGAACATGCTGCTCCACGTTGATCGACAAGCACCTGTCGGCAGCAGCCCGCATCAACGAGATCTCAGGGCTTGGCGGGTCATGCTATTCCTCCTTCAGGGCGGACTCTATGCGAAATCCCTGGCACCTTCACTTCGGCCCAGTGCGCATCAGACCGCTAGCCACCGCCATACGATTTGTCGCTTCCCGCCGATGAGGGCGGACCGACAGATGTACGTTGACCGCATTGAGCCCTGTATCGCGACGCAACATAGTAAGCAGGCAACGACTCTGGAGATCTCATGACGCTGTCAGCCTCCAACGTCGCCAGGAGGCGCTACCCGACCGGCGCGACGCTGATAGCCGAAGCGATGGCCGCCGTCGGTCTCTCCGACTTCGGCCCCGGAGACTTCCGCGAAGGGTTGGATGTGCTGCTGGACAGCCTCGAACGTGACGCCGAGCTGGACCCGTCGACCGACGAGCTTGTCGTCAGGATTCTGCGGCGGCGGCTGATCAACCGTTTGGAGGTCGAGCAGTGGTACCGCGACCATCCCGAACTCGAAGACCTCACCGTGCGCGGCCCGGTGGACATCACCGCGTTGCCACGGACTGGCACCACGGCGTTGGCCAACATGATGTCACTGGACCCGCAGTTCCGCTGCCTGCGTGGCTGGGAGCTGGCTAAGCCCTGTCCACCGCCGGTGTTAGGTCAGGAAGCAGAGGACCCGCGACGGCTGCAGTTCGCCCACCATATTGACCGCCGCGGGCCCGAGGCCAACGCCCTACATCTAAATGAGCTGGACGCCACCCGGGAAGACACCGAGTTACTCGGGATGGCCTGTCATGACCAGGGTTACACCTGGCCGGTCTACCGCTACCACGCGTGGTGGCGCGGCGCTGACCTCACGGCGACCTACCACTACCACCGCCGCGTAGTGAGACTTCTGCAGTCGCGGCGACCGCCGAACCTCTGGCTATTCAAGGCGCCGCACCACATGTTCCATTTGGAGGCGATCGTCAACGCCTACCCCGATGTGCGGTTCGTCATGACGCATCGCGATCCGGCCAAAGTTGTACCGTCGTATGCCAGTCTGCAAAGCACGATCTTCCCGGCCTCAGGCGGCCAGCGCGACATGCACCGGTTAGGCCGAGAGGTGTCCGAGCATCTGCGCATCGGTATGCGCAATGCGATCACTGCGCGAGAACGCCTCGGCAAGAACCGCTTCCTCGACATACACCACCACGAGTTGGTGGATGAACCTGTTGAAACACTGCGCCGCGTATATGACTTTCTGGGCGTGCCGTGGCATGCCGACGTTCAACGATCGGTCCTGATCTGGCAACAACGCAACAAACCCGGCGCTTACGGGCAGCACCGCTACACTGCTGAACAGTTTGGCCTCAGCGCCGCGCACATCCGCAGTGACTACGACTTCTACATTGAGCGGTTCGACGTCAAGACCGAATCCTGAATCGCGGGGGCGAAATCCCCGCAGGTGCTGAGTGACGCGGCGGCTTGGCGGCAGGCGGAGCGCCTTAGGCGTTGTGCAAGCGACTTTTTGTCGGTCAAAATGTCTCGATGGAAATTGCCTGTGGGCCGGACTCTGCTGCGGTTGCTGCCGGGCAACTCGTTTCTGGGGTCGGCTTACACGACCCTCACGGACTGCTGCGGACGTGCCCTGACAGGCTGGCATTGAGCAGCGGCACACGGCCGGTGGGATCCTTGGCGCTGTCCGGTTATCGCGACACCGCGTTTGTCCCACGCGATCCCTGGCGCGAACCCGGCAGCCAGGAGCGACGGCTGCTGCTTGCCGCTGAGCCTCCGGTCAGCATCGGTTCGCATATCACCTTGGTGCGGATACCAGATGAGGTGATGGCTCACTTCGCCGCGCTGCGGGACCGGCTTCACAGCTCCAGTTCGGGGGACGAGCTGCGCGCGTGGCTGGACCGGCACCCGTGCACGACCGGCTGTGACGCCATGCTGGAATTTTTTCGGATGTACCTCAGACCGGAGTACCAGCTGATGGAAGGCGGGAGCATCGTCTGCAGGGAGACCGGCTTACCCACGACCACAACCAATGACACCGGCAAATATATTGGGCTGCACGTGGACAGCTGGTACCGCGCGAAGCTACACGAACGTGCGAATGCGCCGAACCGAATCTCCATCAATCTCGGGCTAAAGGCGCGCTTCTTCCTCTACATCAACTTGCCGCTTGCCACTATTGCCGCGCTGGCGGTTGAGCAGTACCCACCCGACAGTCGGATTCGCGAGAATCACGATGGGCTGCACCGCATATTCATGTCACACTTCGGGTCATATCCGGTCGTGCGGATGCGCCTTGAGCCAGGCGAAGGCTACATCGCCCCGACAGAGAACTTGATCCATGACGCGACCACACCGGGCAAGAAGGCCCCCGACGTCCAATATCGCGTACGCGGCCGATTTTGGCCCCAGTGAGGGAACCCGGCCGTGCAGTGTCCCAGTCGGCAGGTGCGCACCGGGATCTGGCGTCCTTGGCGGCGCGGTGCCGCCGGCGACATCTGCACCCGCTCGCCCAGCACCGGCGCCGGCTGCTTACCCGCCGCCATGCGACGAACAGCCCGGCAGACTACCAGCGCCGCAACGACTTTTCCCAGTATTTGGCGGAGCCAGTGGTCGCGGCTTGACCCATTGACAAAACCGGAATGCCGAGTACAAGATTGGGGGCCTGTCCTTTCTCTCTGCGTAGGGGGTTCGCGGTGACGGAAGCATTTCTCCGCGGCGAACCTACCAATGACGTCCTCAAGGTGGTACAGACGCGAACACCTCGACCGGGTGCCCGCGCCCCACGAGTCGGACTTAAGGAGGTTCAAGGATAGTTTCCCTTTAGCGGCGGTCCGTGAACAAGTGAAGCCCACCCTTGACCGCGTGAAGTATTCAAATAGTTCGTGAACCAGATCGAATCGATGGGAGATCAAAATGAGTGTCCAAGCACCAGAGAAAATCGACAGCAGCACGGCAACCCGGATTCGCCGAATCAGGGAAGCGTTCTCCGAAGCTCGCACTACAGCCGGCTTGAAGGATGCCCCAGAAGTATTGTGTTCTGGTTTCGAGGAGATTATTGAAGTCCCCTGACCGGCCAGGACGGTAGCAGGTACTAAACAAGCGAAATCATTCAGGATTTCGTGCGTGATTGACGCGCAAGAGGGCTTTGATCCCGTCGGCCTTGTCATCATTCAGCCGACACCCTTCTGCAACATCAATTGTTCGTACTGCTACCTTAGTACGCGAGCGGAAACAAGACGGATAACGCTTGAAACCGTCGAGGCAATCGCTAAATTCTTGCGCGATGTACCGGTCTCGAATCCGCATCTGAGTATCGGTTGGCATGCCGGTGAACCTCTCGTGGTACCGAGATCTTTTTATGAGCGCGCGTTTCATTGCTTTGCTGCGACGCCCGGGATGCCTGAAGTGCGGCATTCTTTTCAAACAAATGGAACGTTGATTGACGAAGACTGGTGTGCCTTTTTCAAACGGTGGTCGGTACACGTAGGTGTTAGTGTCGATGGACCTCAAGCTATCCATGACTCCCAGCGAGTTGATCGCGCCGGCCGAGGGACGTTTAATCGCGTAATACGCGGAATCTCGAAACTTCGTCAAAACGAAGTTCCCTTTAGTGTCATTTCCGTTCTGACAAAAGACTCGTTAAATGCTCCCGATGCGATTTGGCGATTCTACCAGTCGAATGGGATAAGTCGCGTGGCGTTCAATATAGATGAAGAAGAAGGCGTTCATAAAGAGTCCTCTCTGAACCCGGGTGAACATCTGAACGCGTTTCGTGACTTCATGTCCAGAATTGCAGAGCTTCAGGAGAGCGATCCGTCGATAGAAGTCCGGGAACTCGCCACTATGCGACGTTCCCTTACCGTTTCACCCACCGCTGAGGTAAAAAAATCCGATAACAGACCGGGCGCGATCCTCAACATCGATGTCGATGGAAATATAACGACATTCTCACCAGAATTGCTTGGGCAAGTCCACCCTAGATACGGAAGATTTTCCTGGGGAAATGTTCACGCAGATTCGTGGGAGCAATTTGCCCAAAATGTGCAGTTACAACGCGCTCGCGCTGATATCAGAGCGGGAGTGCAACTGTGCCGAGAGAAATGTCCATACTTTGCGGTCTGCGGTGGCGGCTGTCCGAGCAACAAACTTGCCGATCACGATACCTTCGTGGCAACGGAGACCACGAAATGTCGCTTTAAAATCCAAACTGTGGCCGACATAGTAATTGAAAGGCTTGAGCGCCAGATCGGTGCCAGCTCAGCTAACCTGTTGCATCTAGATTGTCTGGATGACGATCACCAGAAAGCGGCGCGGCTAAGCTCCGGTAGTACCGCTTGGTGAGTTTGCGCTGCGCGAAGTGGTTCGGTGAGATGCGATCTGGACCGCGCCGCGGAAAAGCCGGATCTGCGTGGCCAAGTCTGCGGCATCGATGGATCAAAGCCCGAGCCGCGGATTACGATCGAAGGATTGACGTCGAGGTGTCGTTGGAGCAAATCGTATTCGTTCGCCGTCGATCGCCGGACTGGCAGGGCTTGGCTAGTTACTACGAAGCTGGTCTTCCGATTGATCCTTCCAGCTACAAACCAGAAGTGAGGGTACGGGGGTTTCCCGAAGACATAGTGGGATGCATTAGGATATGGAACGAAACATTCCCCGTGAACTTTTTTCGTTGCCGTGCCGTGCTAAAAGAAATTTCCGAGCATACCTTGCGGCAAGTCAGGAACGCCATAATTCTTAGCGAGGAACGCATCGACGAATTGCCGGGGATAACGAATGGATTGCACTCGTTGGTGTTCTTCTTCGATGACGATGATTTGTTTGCACCCGGTATGTTCGAATTGCTATCCAATGTGGACTTTAGCCGATGCGATGTCGCGGTTTTTCCGCTCATTCGTTTGGCAGAAAATATTGGCACTTTTGTTCGGCCTGGCCATCCGGCACGCCTAGTCGTGGGTGAACGCCAGGATTTTCGCCACCGGTATCATACGAACAACTATGGTATTTCAAAAATCGCCGTTACAGACCACCTCATAAACATGAAAGACCATATGCGGGCATCCACTTACGCGGATCAGCAAGAATTCCAGGATACGTACTTCGACATTTTGATCAGTGCAACGAATAAAACCCCGTGTTCAGCCCAGCACATAGGACGATTGCCATCACGTTCAGGCGAGTACCGCGCGTTCATTCGGCGTTACGTCGAGAGCCTGGGGCGGCTGAAAATTCCGCGGGAACTGGACTGGCTAAGCGAACCGCTGGCCGCGACGATCAAGCTGTTCGCTGAATCTAGCGTCTAACATCGCCGGTGTTCACCTTACTAGCGCCGGCGATCGCGCTGCTGAGCTGCGCTATGCGCGATGCCTGACCGGACTCAGCCCGGCGTTGCGGTAGTACTGCAACTGTTTTGCCAACCACCGGGCCCGGGGCGAGTACCAGCGCATCGGATTTGAGCCGCTCGGCATGCTCGGCCAGTTTGATGTTTCGAACATGACGTGGTAGTGCGCCGAGGTCATACGTCGAAATGATGTGATCCGCGATAGCTCAGGAATTCTGTCTTGTAGATGAAGTGGATAGTTATAGCTGGGCGGCAGCTCGGCAACCGCGACGCCGAGGGCGTGGATCGTGGCGGCCAATACGCACTGATCTAGGAAGTACGGCTTGGGTGGCAGCATGTCGAGGGACAACGCCGTTTCAAAGTTCTCCTTCCACGCGGTGAAAATGCCGGCGGAGCGCCGCACTGAAACGAGACCAGAATTCCAGTAGCCGAGAATCTGTTGCCGGTCCACGGTCGTGGTCACTCGGCAAAAGGACGAGATCTGGAACTCGGCTGCCAGCCGAGCCCAGTAGCTGTGGTTTTCGTCTGATTTCCCGTCGGTGCCCACGTTTTTGACATCGACCGGACGCACGGCCACATCGACCCCAGCGTCAAGCAGCAGCCGCGCCGGCTCCTGGAAAAACACTTTGTCACTGTCTACGAATACGAGGAATTCCTCGGGAAACACGCGCTCCGCGAATGCGGCGACCAGCGGCTTGTTGGCGAGCGGAAAATCGCGGTACCGTTCGTTAAGTACGTCGCTTCGATGAATGACGCCGAGGCGCGCAAACTCTGCGGCTGTGAACGGTGATATAGCAAAGCCCGCTCGCGGCTGGAAACTATAGATAGGAGCGTTCCTCAATTTTCCCGCGAACGTGCGAATGCTTTGCGCGAGCACGAGAGATTGACACTCCAGCCGCCCTGCCTCGGTACAGATCACGAAGGCTAATCGACATGGCGTCAAGCGGAAGCTCCTCGTCCTCCTAGAAACTTTGCTCGCGAAGGGCAGTGCATCTCTAAGACAGTGACGCCGCCAGTAGATCCAATGGATAGATTCTTCGCCAGTTTAGCTTTTGCATCGGTGCCCGGCCCGCGACCGATCGTATGTCAGCGGCCGACGGGTTGGGGGTCTTCGCAAAGAACGGCTGCAATTGACGCGGCGAGTGTGCGGAGCTTTTTGCACACCTGCTCCATGTCTCTGCGAATTCTGCATGAGACTCGAGCAGGTAATCGAACAGGTAGTGAGACCAGAAGTACGGGAACCAGTCGCTCTCGGCAGACCCGTTCGGGGAGACGCTGCCAATGGGATCGTCGGGGATTCCCCTGATCAGCCGTCGAGGTTTCGACCAGAATCGCTCGACCTGTTTCCACCATTCCCGCAGGATGAGATGTTGCGGCGTCGCCGCCAAAAACCAGTTCGAGATCGGCCGGTCGGAACCCGGGCGCTCGAAGGCGAAGAACCCCCCTTTGGCGAGGGCGTCGTCCAGCCATTGCGACAGTGCCTTGACCGGCAATACCGTCAGATCGACCCACACGCCACCGTTTTCGCATAGCAAGTGCAAGCGGACCACGTCGGCCACTGTCTGCGGCGGCATATCTCGAAGCGGGAGGTCGGAACCCTCGAACAGCTCGAGTACATCGGACCAATCAAGGATCCTCAGCCGATAATCCGGATTCAGCGCCACCCACCTTTTGGAATTGAAGCGAACCAGATCCGGCGCCACCTCGAGACCCTGGAGCCACACCGAATAGATGGTCTTGGGCATGCCCGTGGCGGTGGTCACGACCCCGATTCCAGCCTTGCGGACGTGACATGCTGATCCACGTAACGATCGTCATCCGCCGTCGGCGAGATATTCAAGTTCATTCTATGAACTTTCTACGCGAAGGAAGCGCATGTTGGTCCTGAACCCGTACGATTTAGCTGGGCCACGCCGCGGCTGATCATAGCGCCAACCTAAACACTCGACCGCAGCGCATCAGCTGACAGGAAGGGCATGGACGAGACGAAGCCCCGATTGCTTTTGCACGTCGGTGCGCCGAAGACAGGAACCACGACGCTGCAATATGCCTGCTACGCATCGCGTGAGGCGTTGCTAGCGTGTGGCATTTTGTATCCCGACGTCGACTTGTATCGCGGGGCTCCGCCGAAGCATCAATGGCTTACCAAACTCGTGCTCGACGAGGATTTCGAACGGTTCGCCGAAAATGTCACGACGGTTGCGGAACACGCGAGAGTGTCGCGCGCCGCGCGTGTCATCCTTTCCACCGAAGGCCTTTTCAACCATTGGTTCGACTTTTCCGTCCCGGGTAGATCCGTGCTGGCGACGCTGAACGACAGCTTCGACGTGAGGCCCTGGGTCGTATTCCGCGAGCCTGTGGCGTGGGCAATGTCGCTGTATGTCCAGGCCGTCAAGAACAAACCATTCCACCTCGCAGTCCCGAATTCGACCAGCGAGCCCCCCGAGAGTGCCATCACCCACGAGTATTTCGCGACACGGCTACGATATGACCAGTACGTGCAGGATGTGGAGCGCGTATTCGGCGAGGGCACCGTTCATATCATCCGCTACGAATCGGGAGACATTGTTGAGCAGGTGCGCCGCTTCCTTGGGGTCGATGCAACTGTGCTTACGAGCGAGGGTAACAGGAACAAGACGTTGAGCGCGCTGGGCCTCGAATTGCTCCGCCGCATGAACAGCTTGGGAATCGCGGCTGAGGAACGCCAGCGCATTCTCAGGCAGATTATCGAGCTGGACAAGACGCTAGGGGCCTCTAGCGGGCCTATCAGGCCCTCTGCTGAGTTCTGCAGCAAAGTGCTCGCCCTTTCACGCGATAGCGAGCGCTACCTCGAACAGCGTTTCGGCATCGGATGGGCCGATTGCCGTGGCGACGCTTTGAACACCGCGCGGTCCGGCGATCAAGCGGAATCCCTTTTCCGCGGCGATGCTGCGAATTTACTTCCTGCGCAGGCTCATCCCGCGTGGCCGCGAGGCACGCGCGTAACTTTTCCTTGATCCACGATCCTCAGCAGAGAAGGTTGCGAAGCTCTTCGGTCGAGGCTGAGACCCAGTCTGAGGCGTCTGGCAGCTCGGGGGCTGAACACAATTGGGCGTTTCCGACTCGTCGGCGCAGCAGCGCACAGCCTTGATCGACGTTCAGCGTGCAGAGTTCGAGATCGGGGTGCTCGCGGCGGAAGCGCATCAACGTCTGCTCGACCCGGCTGGGTTGATGCCGCTCGGTCGGCGGATTGGCGTCGTAGGCGACAATCCAGCCACGATCCGACAGCCGGGCAAGCGCATTCTCGAGGTCGCGCCGGCACTGATCCTCTTCATGCTGACCGTCTATAGAGATCAGGTCGTAGCGGTCCAGACCGAGGCCGCACGCAAAGAACTCGTCGGACGTCATGTGATACGTCGCGTCGGCGTCAAGGCCAACCGATTGCCGAATGGGAGCGAGGATTTGAGCAAGATTCTCGCCGGCTCCGATTTCAAGGTAACTGTCCAGAGCGTTGACCGAAATCAGGATGTTCAGGACCTGAGTCCGGCTGTCGAGACTTGCGAGCCCCGCGAGATAGGGATCGGCGTAGAGATGCCGGCGAAACCAGGCGACATTAACCAAATTGAGCAGCCTGCTCCGCTCCTGCTCGAACGCCGCCCAGTCGAGCCGATCGACCGACACAGCACCAGGGTCGTGACAGGCTCGGCGGCTCGGTCGGATTACCGTGCAGCCCCAGTCGGTGTCGACGGTGAAAACCTCACACCGGGGATGACGGATCCGGAACTCAACAACCGCTCGCCAGACTTGACCGCTCCAATCCGAGTCCGGCTCGAACTCCTCTGCGGGGCGCTGGTGCCATGCGCTGGGTGGGTTGCTGTCGTGCACAACGAGTGCTCCGTGGGCGGATAATTTGGGCAGGCAACGCTCGATGACGTCGAGGGTGTGCGTCGGCTCGTGCCAGGTGTCGACAAAGATGACGTCGTAGCCGCCATCAGGTGGGTCCATGACTAAAAACTGTTCTTCGGGACAGGCGTCTGCCTTCGACCGATACGAGACCGAGACTTTCGAATCCGCTACCACCGCACCGAAGTACGGGCTGGAACCATCGACGCTGAGCTCGGCGAAGTGGCGACCGGCGCCAGAGATCAGCAGCTCATTAATGATATCCGCGACCGAGGTGGTCCAGGCCAGTTCTCGGTAGAGTTTTAGACCCGAGTAGCCGACAGAGGCGAAACGACCGGGGGTCATGGTCACCCAGAACTCACACTGCACGCGTATGTTACGGACGGCGTATTGGGGCATGATGGGGCGCGGAAACCGTTGCAGGCCACGGATGTCGGGCAGGCGGCGGATGTGTGACGACCGGGCCCACCAGAAGTTTCCAGAGTAATGATCGCCGGCCCAGTTGGTGCCGACGGCGTCCGCGGCCGTCAACTCGGCCAGACAACGCTCGTGGTTGGTCACCACCTCGTCGAGCATCAGTTGGCGCCAGTACCGGGCGTACTGATCATGCGGGGAGTGCGAGACTCCCTTCGTGTGCAGGTAGTACACCGGGCCGGTCCATGTCTGACACGCGTCCTGGAGCAAGCCGAGCGTCGGGAACTCATATTCGTCGAGATCGCTGGAACGGAAAGCGATTCGGAACCGTCGGAAGGGCCTGATCAACATTTCTACAACCTGTTGCTCAGCTTCGGCGCCTAGTACACCCAGGTCGATCGCGACGCTGCGGTCGTAAAGACCGGATTCGAGTAGAGCGTGCATTATCTCCCACATCACCTCGCGGTACGCACCACGACAACACACGTGCAAGAACCCACGTACGTCGCTGCTCGTCATAACCGACCCATCGGGCAACGCTCAGCGGGCCATACCGCAGGTCCTGGTCGCGCCGGCACCAGTAGCGAGCGTCGACGCCGTTGTCCGGCAATGCATGGGCCAGCCGGAACAAAGGCCTGTACGGTCGAATCCGGCACCGGGCGAATGCCTGCCTCCGGCCATAAACGTCGTACGAAGGGTCGGCACCCATCTGAAATGTCGTCGTCACGGGTTGTAGCGGTCCTGGGCATGCACAGAGCCGGAACGAGTCTCGTCACACGCGGGCTCAAATCCTTGGGCATTTACTTGGGTGATGACTTCCTTGACGCCAAGCCCGATAACCCCACTGGCTATTGGGAGGATCGAAACATCGTAGGCTTCAACAGTCGTGTGCTCAACGTTTTCGGTCTTCAGTGGAAGAGTGTCGCTTTGCTTAAGGACGTCCAATGGGACGAGCCTGCGATTGAGACCATCCGACTGAAGGCGATCGAATACATCCAAGCTGAGTTTGTATCGCATCCGCTTTGGGGGTTCAAGGATCCGCGCACAGTTCGACTACTGCCATTCTGGTCTTCAGTATTCCAACGCGTTAGAGTGGAAGACGCTTATGTGGTAGTTATCCGGAATCCTTTGAGTGTCGCTGAATCCTTATTGAAGCGCGGAGTAGACGCTTCGACGTCGCACAGCCTGTGGCTTCTTCATATGGTTCCCTATTTAAACCGGATCGCAGAAAAGCCTTATGTCGTTACTGACTATGACCTGCTGATGGAAGACCCGAGAGGACAACTTGAGCGTATCGCAGGTGCCTTGGAAATCTCGCCGAGTGATAACACTTCGGCAGAAATCGAAAGATTCGTTGCCGACTTTGTCGATTCCGAGTTGCACCACGATCAATTGGTCCGGCTCGACTGCGATTTGCTTCCCGACCTTAGTGTGCTAGTGCAAAACGCTTACCTGGGCCTCAGCCGCCTTGCCACCGACCGGGTCGGACCTGACCGCTCCCGGTTTTGGTCGGAATGGAAACAAATCGAAGGCGCCACTCAGCGCTTCTTTGAGACTAGATACTGGCGTACCTAGTCAGAACGTGTGATAGATGTTCAACGAACGGCGCGGTCAATCGCCGCCGACTGCTCCTGATGCTTAGGCCTGCGTCACGCCGCCCGCGCTGGTTTGCGCCGAATCGTCCGCGTACTGGATCCGGTGAAATTCGGCGTAAAGCCCGTTGAGGGCCAGCAATTCATGATTGGTACCTTGTTCTGCGACCTCACCCTCTTTGATCACCACGATTTTGTCGGCGTCGTGCAGGGTGCTCAGTCGATGGGCAATGCAGAGGACGGTGCGGCCCTGCATCAGTCGTTGGAGGGCTTCGATTACCAGGTGTTCGGACTCCGCGTCGAGAGCCGCGGTCGGTTCGTCGAGAATCAGGATCGGGTTGTCGCGGATCAGAGCGCGGGCAATCCCGATGCGTTGGCGCTGCCCGCCGGAAAGCGTCATACCCCGTTCGCCGACCTTGCTGTCGTAACCGTGCGGCATGCGGGTGATGAATTCGTCGGCGTTGGCGAGTTTGGCGGCCTCCACAACCTCCTCGCCGGGTAACGTCGGCGCACCAAACGCGATGTTGTCGTGGACGCTTCCTCTGAATAGAACGGTGTCCTGCAGCACGAAGCCGAGCTGGCTGCGCAACCCGTGCACCTTGTAGTTTCGGATGTCCATGCCATCGATCGTGATGGTGCCCGAGTCCGCGTCGTAGAACCGCGCGATAAGACTGATAGCGGTGGACTTGCCGCTGCCGGCGTGGCCGACGATTCCGACCAGCTCGCCCGGCTCCGCGGTGAAACTGATGTCGCGTAGTACTGGGGACTCGTCGTCGTAACTGAAGGCCACGTTTTCGAAGGCGATCTGCCCTCGAAACGGCGGCGGATCGATCGCGTCCGGGCGCTCCTGGATGATCGTGTCGGCGTCAAGGATCGCTTGTATCCGCTGAACCGCCACCGCCGTTTGGGCGATGGTGTCGGCTTGTCCCGAGAGGTCCTGCACCGGTCCGAAGAACTTTGTCAGATAGACGCTGAAAACCTGAAGGACACCCAGCTCCATCGCGTGGTGCACGTATAGGTATGAGCCTCGCCAGAATATGAAACCGGTGCACACGGCCACCGGAATGGTGAGTACGGGTGTGAGTAAGGCACGTATGCGCCGGGCCTTCAGCGCCGCGATGACCACCATCTTGCCGATGTCCGCAAGTTGACGTTCCTCGATTTCCTCGTGCACGTATGCCTGCTCGGTCTCCACCGATTCCAGGCCCTCCTGCGCGGCGGCGACCAAATCGGCCTGGTGCTTGCGGACGTCCTTGGTTGCATGCTGTATGGCCCGTCTGACGTGTGTGACGAAAAAGATCATGAAGGGCAACACCGCGGCCGCGATGAGCGCGAAATCCCAACGCAGGACAAACATCACGATCAACATGCCGACGATCGTCAGGAGGTCGGTAAACAGGCTGATCGTGCTCGTCGAGGCGAAACCCTGGATGGTCGACACGTCGTCGGTGATGGTGCTCAAAATCGAGCCGACCCGGTGAGTGTGGTAGTACCTCAGCGAAAGACGCTGCAGATGGTGGTACGTCTGTGTCCGCAGATCGTTGGCAACCCATTGACCGATACTCGCCGTGAAGTAAATGTTGAAAAAATTGGCGATCGCACTGCCGATAGCGATCAGCACGACCATGATCCGCCGCCAGCGCCGCGATACGCAACCTGATGTCGCCGTGGCCCAGCAGGTTCAAAGGTCCGTCCAGCCAGGACGGGACGGGATGGTGGCCGCCGATGCTATCGATGATGAACTTGAATGGCCACGGGGCGAGCAGGGTCATTCCCGTCATCACCAGACTCGCTGTCAAGATCGCGAGAAGGAACCCGCGGTACGGTCTAAGCAGTTGAGCAATCAGGCGGACCATGGCAGTACCCCTCTTTGCGAGCTGACGGGGAGACAGGATATCTCGAACGGGCACTGCCATCCCGCTGTTCCGCCAGATCCGCCGGGGCCGCAGCCGATGTTTGCTGGCCGGCCATAGGTAGGCCGGGTCGCGGCGACGCGATAGCGCTAGACGGGTGTGGGCAGTTCCTCGACTGGGCCCAGTCGCCAGGCGCCTTCGCCCAGCAGCTGCAACTGCTGCTGGTGGTGCTGATCCACGGTGTGGCGATGGCTCACGCTGACCACGATCGTGTCCGGGCACTCGCTACGTAGTAATTCGTACAGCGTGAACTCCAATCCCTCGTCGAGCGCCGAGGTGGACTCGTCGAGAAACACCGCCTTGGGCTTGGTGAGCACGATGCGGGCGAACCCGATGCGTTGTTGTTCGCCGGGAGATAACACCTTGCCCCAGTCCTGGGTCTCGCCGAGGCGGTGGACCAGGTGCGGGAGGGCCACCTTTGTCAACGCGCTTTGCAGTTCGGAGTCGGGAATGTCGCCGCCGGAAGCGGGATACGACACCACCTCGCGCAGATCGCCCAATGGGACATACGGCAGCTGAGACAGGAACATTGTCTCGTGGCCGTCGCCGGGGTGTCGCAGCGTGCCCGACGCGAACGGCCACAGCTGGGCGAGGCTGCGGAGCAGTGTGGTTTTGCCGCTGCCCGACTTGCCGGTGATCACCAGGGATTCGCCGGGGTCCAGTCGCAGGGCCAGCGGCTCGATGAGCTGCACACCCGACGGGGTCCGCACCTCCACGTCAACCAGCTCGACGGAGCCGTCGTGACTGGTCGCGGCCGTCAACTCGGGTAGCTCACGGGACTTGTCGTTGGCGTCGATCAGCCCGTTGAGGCGCAGGATCGACGCGCGGTAGCTGGCAAACCTCTCGTAGGCGTTGCGGAAGAACGACAGTGAGTCCAGCATCGAGGTGAACGCCTTCGACGACTGCGTCACGTCGCCGAGCCTGATCGAACCGGCGAACAGTCGAGGCGCCTGCAGGATGAAGGGCAGCGGCGTGATCGCCTGACTCACGGCCGTGTTCCAGCCCAAAAAGCCGATGGTGCGGCGCACGTAGCGGCGGTAGTTGGCGATGATGGCCGCGAATCGGCGGTTCAGCTGCGCTTCCTCAGCCCGTTCGCCGCGGTAGAAACCGACCGCCTCGGCCGCGTCACGTAGCCGCACCAGTGCGTAACGGAATGCGGCGTTGTAAACCTCGTTGCGGAAGCTCAGCTGGATCAGCCGATGCCCGATGCGGAACGCGACCACCGTAGCCACCGCCACGTATGCGATCACGATCCAGAACAGCGCCTTGTGGATGGACACGCCGAAGAGTGTCAGCTTGCCCGAGAGGTGCCACAGGATCCGGGCGAAGGAGAACACCGACACGACGGACGCCACGGCCCCGAATACCAGCGTGCTCTTCGTCTGGTAGGAGGGCTGATTGGGCGTCCAGCCCACCCCGGTGGTGAAGATGTCGATGTCCTGCTGGATACGCTGATCCGGGTTGTCGATAGTGTGGTCGATGAATCGGCTGCGGTAGTAGGCCATACCATGCAGCCAGTCGCCGGTCAGCCGGTGCGTCAACCAGACCCGCCAGCGGATGATGAACTGCTGCATCAAATACAGGTCCAGCATTATCCGGATGACATGTACGATCGCGAGCACGCAGAACGTCCAGATTGCCGTCCAGAAGCCGTGCACGCCGGAGTTCCGGACCGCGGCGTTGTCCGCGCCGGCGCCCTGAAACGCGGCCTGGAGGGCTGAATACAGGTCGTTGCTGTAGTAGCTGAGCAGCACCTCGATGCGCACTTCGGTGATGACCAGCACCAGCAGTATCGCGAATGACCCCCATACCGGCAGGCTCTGGCGGCCCTTGAAATAGTCGCCGGTGATCCGCCAGAACTGCCTGCCCCAAGTGGTGTATCGCGCAATCAGCACCGCGACGAGTAACAGGACCAGACCGCTGATGACGCTGATCTTGAGGACCCACAGCAGCGAGGGGACGAGCTCATGGCCCCACTTGAGTGAGGGCGAATAGGTCTTCAACGGAAAACTCCCTTTCGCGGTACAAACCGTCGTCGTCGAATCTGCTGGTACTGCACGCCCGCCACCTAGTAGAGCTTGAATCCGTCGATGCAGATCCCGACTCGCATACGGGAGAACCTTAGCTGCTGACTGCTCATGCTCGGCGCTTTAATGCCTGGTAGCCGACCTGCCGTGGCCAGCGCCACCGCGCTGGCGGTTCGCGATGAACGGGCTTGTTTACCATGGGCGCATGCCAGTACCCCCGCCCAGCCCCGACGCTCGTGCCGTTGTCACCGGAGCCTCGCAAAACATCGGCGAAGCATTGGCCACCGAACTCGCCGCGCGCGGCCACAACCTGATCATCACCGCGCGGCGCGAGGATGTGCTCACTAACCTGGCCAGCCGTCTGATCGACAAATACGGGGTCGCGGTAGAAGTGCGCCCGGCCGATCTCGCCGATGCCGCGGAACGCGCAAAGCTGACCGACGAGTTGGCCACCCGCAATATCTCGATCCTGTGCGCCAACGCGGGCACCGCGACTTTCGGACCGGTCTCAACGCTTGACGCGGCGACGGAAAAGGCCCAGGTGCAGTTGAACGCGATCGCGGTCCACGACCTCGTGCTGGCGGTGCTGCCGGGCATGATCGAACGCAAGGCCGGCGGCATCTTGATTTCCGGTTCAGCGGCGGGCAATTCACCGATTCCCTACAACGCGACCTATGCGGCCACCAAAGCGTTCGTGAACACGTTCAGCGAATCGTTGCGCGGAGAACTGCGCCGCTCCGGTGTGCACGTCACACTGCTGGCCCCCGGGCCGGTACGCACCGAACTGCCCGACCCGGCCGAAGCCTCGATCGTAGAGAAGCTGGTGCCGGATTTCCTGTGGATCTCCACCGAGTACACGGCACAGAAGTCGCTAGATGCCCTGGCGCGCAACAAAATGCGCGTCGTGCCCGGCGTGACGTCCAAGGCGATGTCGGTGGCCAGCCAATACGCTCCGCGCGCCATCGTCGCGCCGATCGTCGGTAGTTTCTACAAAAAGATGGGCGGCTGAACTATCGACGACGGCGACCGCTGCCGGTGAAGAAGCCCTTAAAGAGGTCGACAAGGAAGACCCGGAACTCTCGGCTGTTCAAGAAGCGCTTAAACCAACCTGGCTTTTTCGCAGTCGCGGGTGCAGACTTCGATCCCGTCGGCTGATCGGGCGGTGCAGCCTGCGCTTTCTTGGCTTGCAGCTTCTCGTAAGCCGATTCCCGGTCAACGGTCTTACCGTATTTGGCCTCCAGTGGGCTGGATTTGGCTGCGGCGCTGATCGCGTCGTCACCGATGGCGGCCATCAATGAGCGCGGTGAGCGCAGCTTCGTCCACGCGACCGGTGTCGGGGCACCCCGCTCGGACAACACGGTGACGACCGCTTCGCCGATACCCAGCGATGTCAATGCCGAAGCCAGGTCGTAGACATCGGTTTTCGGGTAGGTACGAACGGTTTTGGTCAATGCCTTCTGGTCATCGGGAGTGAATGCCCGCAGCGCGTGTTGGATGCGAGCTCCCAACTGCGACAGCACGTCGTTGGGCACGTCGGTGGGCAACTGGGTGCAGAAGAACACTCCAACTCCCCGGGAGCGGATCAGCTTGACGGTCTGCTCGACCTGTTCCAGGAACGCCTTCGACGCGTCGGTGAACAATAGATGCGCTTCGTCGAAGAAGAAGACCAGCTTGGGTTTGTCGATGTCGCCGACCTCTTTGAGATTCTTGAAGAGGTTGGACAGCACCCACATCAAGAAGGTGGAGAACAGCACTGGACGTGCGGCCTGGTCACCGAGTTCCAACAGCGAAATGGTCCCGCGGCCTTTGTCATCGACACGCAGCAGGTCGTTGGGATCGAGTTCTGGCTCGCCGAAAAAGGTGTCTGCACCCTCGGCTTCCAAATTGACCAGGGCACGCAGGATAACGCCGGCCGTCTGAGCAGAAACCCCGCCCAGCGATTTCAGCTCGGCCTTGCCTTCGTCGCTGGTGAGGTGGCTAATCACCTCCCGCAAGTCCGCCAAGTTCAACAGCTCATAGTGCTGATCCTGAGCCCAGTGGAAGATCAGGCCCAGCGTCGACTCTTGAGTGCTGTTGAGCCCCAACACTTTTGACAGCAGAACCGGCCCGAAGCTGGCGATCGTGGCCCGCACCGGTACGCCAATACCCTTGGTGCCCAGCGATAGAAAGTCCACCGGGAACGCGTTCGCCGCCCAGTTATCGCCGGTTTGCTTGGCGCGTGCGGTGATCTTGTCGCTGCTCTGACCGGGCCGGGAAAGACCAGACAGGTCACCCTTGACGTCGGCCATCAGCACCGGCACGCCCGCAGCCGACAGCTGTTCAGCGATCAGCTGTAGCGTCTTGGTCTTGCCGGTGCCGGTCGCTCCGGCAACCAGACCGTGCCGGTTAATGGTGGCCAACGGGATGCGGATCTGCGCGGACGGGTCTGAGGTGCCCTCGACGACCACCGTGCCCAACTCCAGGGCCTGGCCCTGGACTTCGTAACCTTTTGCGATCTGCTGCGCAGGAGTCGTCGCGGCTGCGCTACCCGGTGTCGAATCGGAGCTCATCTGAGGCCCGCCTCTCCCCTAGTACTCCTAGTACCGACAAGGCAGAACCTTACTTGCTGTCGCGCCCGCTGGGGTGGCTGCAGGTCTGGCAGCTAACTTTGCCTAGGGTTAACGCTGTGCGGGACGAACTGGTGTGGATCGACTGCGAGATGACCGGACTCAATCTGCGGTCGGACAAGTTGATCGAGATCGCCGTCCTGGTCACCGACGCTGAATTGAACGTTCTCGGCGATGGCGTCGACGTGGTGATCCACGCCGACGACGCGGCGTTGTCGTCGATGGTCGACGTGGTGACCGAGATGCATTCCCGCTCGGGCCTGATCGAGGAGGTACGCGCGTCCACCGT
Organism: uncultured Actinomycetota bacterium; assembly: GCA_963744835.1. Classification (GTDB taxonomy): domain Bacteria; phylum Actinomycetota; class Actinomycetes; order Mycobacteriales; family Mycobacteriaceae; genus Mycobacterium. The sequence continues at coordinate 182,723 of CAVUVB010000002.1, read as the reverse complement.
CGACGTGGCGGCCGCCGAGACGATGGTGCTCGACTACATCCGTGAGCACGTCAAACAGGCCAAGACTGCACCGCTGGCCGGCAATTCGATCGCCACCGACCGTGGATTCATCGCCCGCGACATGCCTGCCCTGGACTCGTTTCTGCACTATCGGATGATCGATGTGAGCTCGATCAAGGAACTGTGCCGTCGCTGGTATCCCCGCATTTACTACGGGCAGCCGGTCAAAGGGCTGGCACACCGCGCGCTGGCCGACATCCATGAGTCCATTCGCGAGCTGCAGTATTACCGGCGCACCGCATTTGTGCCACCGCCGGGGCCTGCCACCAGCGACATTGCGGCAGTGGCCGAAGAGCTGGGGGGTGCAGCGGCCACGCCAGATGGAATCGATTCGTCTGCCGAGCGCCCGAGCGGCTAGTATCGACGCTGCTGCTGGTCGCTTCGGCCGGCAGCAATGGTGGGTGTAGTTCAGCTGGTAGAGCGTCAGGTTGTGATCCTGAATGTCGCGGGTTCGAGTCCCGTCACTCACCCCAAAGGTCAGTTGTGTCGCGTGTCGAGGGCATAAGCTGAAGCGAGCAAAGGTCGAACAAGGGTCTCTCTGGAAGGCCTACGATGACAAGCTTCATATACCGTCTGACCGCTGACGTGATCGCGGTCGCGGTAGTTCCGATCGCCGCAGTGGCGGTCGCGACGCCGGGAATCAGTTCCGCAGACTGCGACCCGAACTGGTCGCGCAATGTATGGACCAACGAATGCAAGCCGCCACCACCGGTGCCAGCGTGGTGGACACCTCCGCCGGCATATGCGCCGCCATACGCGCCGCAATGGATACCGCCGCCACCTCCTGCCCCGCCGTGGGCGCCGGGGGCCGTCCCGGTGTGGAATCAGGGCACTCAGCAGTGGGCATTCATTTAAGCCCGGCCTTGAGTGGCGATCTAACGAACCGGTTGTTTCGCTAAGGGCGAAGAGCCACTCCGGCATGCCTACCCGGCTTTTGTCAGTGCCCTGTGCGACGTTGGTTAAGTCACAACCCAACCCACGAGGCAGATCGACATGGATCAACCCAAATCCACCACGGTCATATGTCAGTGTTGCGAACTGGAATGGCCAGAACGGCTCGCCTCGGCGGTCCGCAACGCGCATCTGCTCATCCGTGGATGGCGATGCCGGATGTGCAATGAACATCAGGGCGATGCGCTCAAGATGGCCCAAGACCACGAAAACGAAGTCCGCATCCGGTGGGGTGACGCGGTGGACAAATTGCACACCGCGCTAAACAACGCCGACCGTTCGAAGACGCAAATGTTGGCCGCGTTCAGGTCGCGTGACCGGATACTGGAGCAATTCGACAAGCTCGGCCGTTACCACCGGGCGACCGGTGACGGATGCCTCTGCGGGGAACGCAACTGCGCAGAGCTAGCCATCATTGATGCCGACTGGATCACCGATCGCATAAGCAGGATGTACAAACGCGACGTCAGCTAGGCGCAAAAAAAAATCACGCTTTGGCGTTGCCTGCGTGCCACTGATCCCACGGAATGTTCCAGTCGCCAAGACCTTCCGTGCCTGACAATTGCGGTCCGACGGTGTTGACGACTTGCACGATGTCGCCGCGCTTGGTGTGGTCGTAGAACCACTGGGCGTTGCTGGGACTGACATTGAGGCAGCCATGGCTGGTGTTGGTGTGGCCCTGAGCACCCACCGACCAGGGCGCGGAGTGGACGAAGACGCCGCTGTAGGACATCTGGGTGGCGAAATCCACCTCGGTGCGATAACCGTTGGGCGAGTTGACCGGTACTCCGTAGGTCGACGAGTCCATGATCATGTGCGCGAACCGCTCACCGATGATGTAGGTGCCGTTGGCGGTCGGCGTGCTGTCCTTGCCCATCGAGGTAGGCATGGTCTTGACGACCTCGCCGTTGACTCGCACGGTCACCATCTTGGTGGAGTCGTCCGCTGTCGCGATGAGCTCGTCACCGATGGTGAAGTGCGTGCGCAAGTTGTCCTCACCGAAAAGCCCGTCACCCAGATCGACGCCGTAGGTGTTGACCGCGATGTTCACCGCGGTGCCTGGCTTCCAGAAATGCTCAGGGCGCCAACGCACTTCGCGATTGTTCAACCAGTAGAACGCACCCTCGACAGGTGGATCCGTGGTCACGACGATGGCCTTCTCGGCCGCGCTGCGGTTGGCGATGTTCTCGTCGAACCGGATCGCCACCGGCTCGCCGACGCCCACCACCTCGCCGTCGTGCGGCATGACGTAGGGCATCGTCAGGTTCTGCGGCGAATGGGTCTGGAAAGTTATCTGGCGGGTAGCCACGCCACCGAGCCCACGGGCTTTGGCGGTCAGCGTGTATTGCCGGTTGTAACCCAGTGGCTCGGTGGTCGACCAGCGCACGCCGTCGGGGTTGAGCTGGCCGTCGACCGACTTCCCGTTTTCGTTGACCACCTCGACGGAGGCCAGCACCCCGTCGTCAGCGGTCACCGTCACTGGGCGGTCCACTGGGACGCCGACGGCACCGTCGGTCACCGAGGCACTGAGCTTGGGGACGAGCAGGTCCTCGAACGGCGTGGCCTTGTCCATGATGGCCTTGGGCGGTGGCGTGCCGGCGCCGCTGCCGCAGGCTCCCGCGCCGAATACGGCAAACGGAACCATCAGCACGGCCAACCACCCGCGCTGACGCGTCATCACCCGACCTGCCACGTACTTTGCTTCCCCTTGCGACCCCGCAACGCTGTGTTACTGGGGAGTAGTCTAAGGCGTAGGCGGTTGTTGACGTGACCGGCGGTCAATGTGGGCCTCGGTGATTTCCCACCGCGATGGAATGCCTGTTATTGTCGACAACCGCAATCCAGCAGGATCCAAGCGCCGTTAGCTCAGTTGGTAGAGCAGCTGACTCTTAATCAGCGGGTCCGGGGTTCGAAACCCTGACGGCGCACCAGCTCAGACACCGCTTCCACTCCAAAGGTGTACACATCGTTGTACCCGCAGACTGCGCTGGCCGCGCTCCACCTTCCCCAGCTGTGTCCAGTGAATACCGCACCGCACGGCGCGTTCAGTCCCTGCGGCAGTTACGACCACCCACAGCCGTGCCCGGGCTCCCCCGGCGGGCCGCCGATGCCGGTAATGCCGCCCGGGGGGTGGGACGCCGGGTGCAACGGCAACGGCTACCTTCCCGATTGCAGGCGATGCGGCCCCCAATTTGCCCACCCCTACCCCTAGAATCGGCTGCACCTAGTAGCTTTCCTAGAATTCTTCCTTGGCTGCACCTAGTAGCTTTCGCCCTTGTGCCTGAGATCCTCGGCAAGAGCCTTAACAAATCTCCTGTCTCACGGAGCTTTTCAAGACTTTCCGGTGGCCACTCGGTTAGTGGCGGCAAGGTCAAGATGGCGTCGGTTAATTGGTCCACGGACTGCTGCCCGGTAGAGACTCGAGGGTACGCGGCGGTGTGACGGTTCATCAACGCATCGGCAGTCAGGGTCTCTCGCATCGGCTGGCAGCGTCGAAGAACCGCAGTTCGAATTCCATCGCCTGGTGATACAGGACGGCCATGCGGTCGTGATCACCGCCGTAGCGGTCGAGCAGGCCCTCTACACGTCGGGCCAGGGCCTCGAACTGCGGGCTGGAGTAGGTGATCACCCACTCGCGATAGGGACTCTCAGGTGTTGTCTGGGCGGCCAATTGCTGGCCGAGGTAGGCGTAGAGCCGCATGCACGGCGTCATCGCCGCCAAGATGTGGCCAACCGGCTCCAGCTCAGCGACCGCCAACAAGAAGTTGGAATACGCCTCGGTAGCGGGGCCTGCCGCTTGGGGAAGGTCGACGTCCCAGCGGTCCGCGTAGCTGCGGTGAAGACGAAGCTCCTCGGCGGTGGAGTCGAGTAGCTCCCTAAACGCGATCAGTCCATCGCGGTCCGGGCTCTTCGCCAAAGCCAAGGCGTAGGCGCGGCAGAACGTTTCGAGGAAAGCGGCATCCTGTCCCACGTAGTAGGCGAACGTAGCTCGAGCCAACTCGCCCGACGCGATGCGCTGGACGAACGGGTGCTCCAGCGCCGCCTCGGCCAGGACCCGGTTCCGTTGCCACAACGAGTCGGCAAGGGAGACCATTAACCAAGGCTAAGCCTCCGCATGGCCTCGACCACCGAGGGCGTCGACGGTCCGAATAGCAGCCAGCGTTGGGACCCACGGATGAGCCGGATCATTAATCCGTGGGTGGGGCGATGCCGTGACGGCGGCTGCGGCGGCTGCTCCTTCGGGGGTGGCGACGGTTTTGTTCACCGATGTCGATGGGTCGACGCAGTTGTCATCAGTTTCTTCATCGCAGCACCCCCTCAGCTGCGGAACCACAGGGAAAGCCAGCGGCGCTGTCTGCCCAGTGCCGAACCACCGGGATCAGCGACGGTCTGTAGGCGACCACTGCGGCAGCGATGATCACGCCCATGTCGTGCTGAGAATGTCGTTCCTCGCCGGTGTTGACTATCGAGCCGACACTGGCGTCGTTCTGCGGGGAGGCGCTCAGTTGGTCCACGAGGTCATGAGCGTAGGAGACCGTCGCCTCGGGATTGGGGTAGGACACCCCGTTCTGGTCGAGCAACTGCAGATAGGTCACGTCGGCTTGGGTGTCGGGGGCCGGGAAAGCCAGCGCCGGAGCGCCCGCCATCAGGCCCAGTACCGCCATCAACAGCACTATCGCCGATTTCAGAACCTTCATCATGTTCTCTTTCACGTTCGCGGCACGACCTGGAAGACAACCCCGCCTCCATCGGGTCGATGAATCAAGAACAGCGCGTCGAGGCCTGCGAAGCAAGGGCTCTTCCCGCGATCGCCGTGCCAACCTAGCGCGCCAAAGCGTAGGCGACCCGGCACACTCCTCAGCGTCGTCGAGGAACAGGTCGGCCACCGCCTTGTCCGGGTTCGGCTATCTGCTGGACCGCAAGCACAACAGCGACGACAACGCCGTGTCGTGAGGCCGCCCAGAGAAAAGGAATGCGGCCCGGCGATATTCTGTAGCCGGGGCCCTGGCTACCGATTGCGGATCTTGCGAACCGCCAAGGCAGCGGCCAGCGCCGCGATCCCGGCCAGCGAAATCGCTACGGCCGGCTTCTTAACGAATCCGATCACACGTGCTTTGGCGTCGTCGGCGATCCGGCGCGGATTGGCCCGCACAGCCAATGAATCGACAGTCGACGCGAGCTGGTCACGGGCCTGATCGATCTCCTGCTTGATGGTGTCGGGATCCCGGTCCGCCACTCTCGTCCTCCCTGTCCTCCCGCCCAAGGCCGGGCTCGGCCTTCGGCTGGTACCTGCCGACCTACCCTAGTTCAGCCGGCACCTATCCCGAGGTGCCGGTGAAGAGAAAGGGACCTTCTTTGACCGACAACGCACGCCTGGCGCCTGGCGACAAAGCGCCCGCCTTCACGCTGCCCGACGCCGACGGGAAGAAAGTGTCGCTGGCCGACTACCGTGGCCGGCGCGTCATCATCTACTTCTACCCGGCTGCATCGACCCCCGGCTGCACCAAACAGGCCTGCGACTTCCGCGACAATCTGGCCGAGCTCAACGACGCAGGCCTCGACGTGGTCGGCATCTCCCCCGACAAGCCGGAAAAGCTGGCGAAATTTCGCGACGCTGAGGGCTTGACGTTTCCGCTGCTGTCCGACCCCGACCGCAAGGTGTTGGCCGCGTGGGGCGCCTACGGCGAAAAACAGATGTATGGCAAGACCGTCAAAGGCGTCATCCGCTCGACGTTTGTGGTCGACGAGAAGGGCAAGGTCGCCGAGGCGCAGTACAACGTCAAGGCCACCGGGCACGTGGCCAAACTGCGCCGCGACTTGTCGACCTAATGTTCTGCACGCCAGGATGGGCAGCCATCCTTGGCGTCGGCGGGACCGTCGCGAGCGGTGACGATCAAGCAGGCCGCGGACTCTGCATTCAGTTGGCGCACGTCGCGCAAGGAGCGTGACGCGCGAACCACCGACGCTGTAACGGAACTCGTCGCGGCTGCTAATGCCTGGGTATACGCGACCAGCGCGCAAGAACAGGACCTTTTCGCGACATGGCAACGCGCGTCAACGGCGACAAACTCATGGAGACGCTGGTGGCTGCGAGCGCCGTCCTTTACCCGGCGCAGCTTGAGTTCGGTCGCGCTCTTGCGCGGGAACGGCTCACCTGTACCCGGGCCGCAAGTGACCCGCGGCGCCGTGAACTGAGTTGGCGAGTCAAAGAATCACGACGTCCCGACGGTAGAGCGGTCCTACGGCTCGCCACCTAGGCCAAGTCGCGATGCGGAATCCCGGTCAAGTGAAGATCGTATTCCGGCTGCAAATAGTTGCCGGCAGACTCGCTCAACCGGGCATACACGCTGGCTACGGCGCCGAAGCGGCGTTCCACGGCAACGCGGTCGAACTCTTCGGGCACCGACTCGAGGTTGGCGCGCTGGATCATGGCGGCTTCGTCCATCAGCAGACGGGCCTGGTCGGGGTCGGTGGTCTGCTCCATGATCGCTTTGAGTGCTTCGAGTTGACGCATCAGCAGAGCGGGCATTCCACGACTGGCCTGGCGGACCTTGTCGAATGACCGCTGGACCAAGTTTTGGTAAGTGACCTGCTCGCAGATGACCCGGATAGCACCGGTACGGTCGCGGTACGCCTGGGCCGGCTTCCACACTTTGGCGAGCTTGCACAGGGTGTTGCCGAGCCAGTCCACGCACGTCAGCGCAGTGTATGTGTCGTTGACCGCCGGAGACAGCGCCCGAATGGCGATCTCGACCAGTTGGTCGATGCCGAAAGCGGGGTCTTGAGCGAGGTTGCGGACCGGCCCGGTGACCTGTGCGCGTTTCAGGCAGCGGGTAATGCGGTCGGCAGCCTCGGGCGGCCACACTGCGGCTAGTTCGCTGTCCTCTACCAAGAAGTTCCCCGGGCGATAGGGCAAGTGCACCACCGCATCGGCGGCCGACGCGACACGAATCAACGTGTCGTAACGGATGGCCTGCAGGTAGCCGCCTTTCGGGGTACGCAGCATCGCGCCGGAAGACTTGATGGTGTCGACCAGCGCTGCGATTTCTTCACTGTCATCCGGCTCGTCTCGGGTGGACATCCGGATGTCAGGCTTTCGCACCCCGAGGTAGCGCCCCAAATCACCGGCAATACTGGCGATGACGAAGGGAAGCTGGATCTGGATGGCGATGTGGTGGAGGAAATAGATGAGCACGGCCAGATCGACCAGTACCAGCAGGAATACGACCGAGACGGAAAAGTGCGGCACGAATACGCCGTGCTCTGCAGGGCCGATTGCCAAGAGGACCAGCACGCAGTACACGGCCGTTGCCACAAACGTGCCCAGCGTGAGCTGAGTACCGCGATCGCGGATGAAGTTGCGCAACATCCGGGGCCCGAACTGGGTCGATGCCAGCGTCAACGTGACAATCGTGACCGAGAAGTTGATCCCGATGACCGTCATGATCGCCGCGGCCACCGCGAGGAGAATCTCACGTGCTGTGTCTGCGCTGCCGGCTTCCACCCATGCCGGGAGTGTGAGCGTGCCGTGGTAGACGGCACGATCTACCTCCAAGGTGACCCAAAATAAGAGGATCGATGCGATCACCTCCAAGCTCGGCACCAGCCAGAAGTTGGTCCGCAGTACTTCGCGCCGCGCCTGCGACACAGACATCCCCGAAATGAACAGCATGACGCCACGCTAGAGCAGGCCCTCTGTCGGCGCGAATCGCTCGACTGCGTGGGATGATGGGTCGGGTACTCCACCTTGTTGTGCCAACCCTTGGCGCGGCATAGCGCCAAGCATTTCTCGCGCTGGTGGCTAATGGCGATCTGCTTGTCCTCATTGTGCTTGGGTTGACGCAGCTAAACGGCGGCACCGGTGCCAGCCATATGTACACCTTAAGAAACGGTATATAGGCGTCAGCCGCTCGACGTTCGTGGTCGACGAAAAGGGCAAGGTCGCCTAAGGCGCAGTACAACGTCAAGGCCACCGGACACGTAGCCAAACTGCGCCGGGACCTGTCGGTCTAAGCCAGATTCGCGAGCAGCAGAGCCTCCGCGGTAGCGGCGCGTTCTAGCACACCCAGGTGCAAGCTCTCGTTAACGCTGTGCGCCTGCGTCGCGGGATCCTCCACACCGGTGACCAGGATCGCGGCTTTCGGGAACGCGGCGGCGAACTCGGCGATGAACGGGATGGAGCCGCCCATCCCCATCTCGACCGGCTCGGTGCCCCAGGCTTGCCGCAATGCCGCGCGGGCGGCGTCATAGACCGGACCGCTGGCGTCGATGGCATAGGGCTGACCGATGTCGCCGGGAGTCACCGTCACCTGGGCACCCCACGGAGAGTGCTGTTCCAGATGGGCTCGCAGCGCCTTGAAATGCGCGGCGCCGTCACCGCCGGGCGCGATGCGCATGCTGACCTTGGCGCGAGCCCGCGGGATCAGCGTGTTCGACGACGCTGCAATCGATGTGGTGTCGATACCGATCACGGTGATCGCCGGCTTGGCCCACAGTCGCTGCGGCACCGACCCCGAACCGATCGCGGTTACCCCGTCCAGCAATCCCGACTCTGTGCGAATCCGCTCTGCGGGGTAATCCACTGCGGCGGCGGTGCTTTCGTGCAGGCCGGCCACCGCCACGTTGCCGTCGTCGTCGTGCAGGCTGGCCAGCAGCCGAACCAGCACGGACAGCGCGTCTGGTATCACCCCACCCCACAGGCCGGAGTGCAGCCCGTGGTCAAGGGTTGCGACCTCGACCACGCAGTCGGCCAGGCCGCGCAGCGATACCGTCAGCGCGGGGACCTCGGTGCTCCAATTGTCCGAATCGGCGATGACGATCACGTCGGCGGCCAACGTATCGCGATGCGCGGCCAGCAGACGTCCCAGCGACGGCGAGCCGGACTCCTCCTCACCTTCGACGAACACCGTCACCCCCACCGGGGGTTCGCCGCCGTGTGCCCGAAACGCCGCCAAATGCGTTGCAATACCGGCTTTGTCGTCGGCGCTGCCGCGCCCGTAAAGTCGGCCGTCGCGTTCGGTCGGCTGGAAAGGCGGTGACGCCCACTGGGCGTGGTCGCCCTCGGGCTGCACATCGTGGTGGGCGTAGAGCAGCACGGTGGGCGCCCCGGGCGGCGCCGGATGCCGGGCGATCACGGCTGGTGCGCCACCCTCGCTAACGATCTGCACGTCGCCGAAACCCGCCTGCGACAACAGGTCCGCGGTGGCTTGGGCGCTGCGGTGCACCTCGCCGCGACGGGCCGGGTCGGCCCACACCGATTCGATGCGGACCAGCGCCTCGAGATCACGTCGTACTGACGGCAATACCTTGCGGACGCGTTCGACCAGATCGCTCATGTCTCGAGGCTAGCGGTTGGCACGGCCTCAACACGGCGCGAGCGTGCACAGAATGCCAGCAATCCCCAGCGTGTCGCGAACAAAGCAACGCACGCTCGCGCTTAGTCGGTTTCGAGGATGGCCACGGCGGCGGCGATGTCGCCTTCGTGGGTCAGGGACACGTGGATCGTCACGTCGGCCAAATGCTTGGCGATCGCCCCGGTCAGCCGGACCCGTGGTCGCCCCCACATGTCGGTCACCACCTCGATGTCACGGTGGATGTCTTCGCGCAACACAGGCCGCTGTGAGAACCGCGACCCGGACCAGGCCTTGATCACCGCCTCCTTGGCCGCCCAGCGGGCCGCCAGGTGGCGCGCCGCCGACGAACTCTTGTCCGAGGCGTCGCGGCGCTCCCCTGGCGTGAACGTCTCGGCGAAGACGGTTCCGGGCTGGTCGACCTGCTCGGCGAAATCCGGAATCGAGACAAGGTCTATCCCCACACCGACGATGCTCATTACTTGCGAACATATCGGATCGTCACTGGACGTAAAGGTCGCCGTCGCCTAACCGCGCCTCCGCGTCGAGCAGCATCGCCGCTTCCTGCCGCTTTTCGGACTGCTCGTGATCGAAGCGACGGTCGGCCGGCCGCTCGTACATCGGACGCCCGCCCGCGATCGCCGAGGCCAGTCGGCGCTGACCAGCCAGCAGACGAGCGTCGGCCCGTCGCTGGTAATCCGCACGCTGCTCGGCATCCAGTGTTGCCAGGAAGGCCTGCGGGTGCACCAGCGCGACCAGGCCGGACACGTGACCGAACCCGAGGCTGGTCAGCATCGCAGCCTTCAGCGGGAACTTCCCCCCGAGCCGCAGCGTGTCGCGGATCCAGACGAAGTGCGCGGAGCCGGCCAACTCGTCGTCGACACAGTCCAGGCTGCGATTGGGCGGAATCACCCCGTCGCGCAGGATCTGGCACAGCCCCATCATCTGGAAGACCGCCGCGCCACCCTTGGCGTGGCCAGTCAGGCTCTTCTGCGACACGATGAACAGCGGGGCGCCGGCCGAGCGGCCGAGCGAATCGGCCAGCCGTTCATGCAGTTCGGTCTCGTTGGGGTCGTTGGCCAGCGTCGAGGTGTCGTGTTTGGAGATCACCGCGATGTCGTCGGCGCCGACACCCACCTTGGCCAACGACCGCGCCAGTGGAGAATCCTTGCCGCCGCGTCCGGCGCCCAGTGCGCCCAGGCCCGGAGCCGGGATCGAGGTGTGCACGCCGTCGCCGAACGACTGCGCGAAGCCCACCACAGCCAACACCGGCAATCCCATCTTGACCGCGAGGTCCCCGCGGGCCAGCAAAATCGTTCCACCACCCTGGGCCTCCACGAAGCCCAGCCGGCGCCGGTCGTTCGGCCGGGAGAACCTCGAGTCCGCGATGCCCCGGCCGCGCATCATGCCGGTGTCGGCGGTGGCCGCCATGTCGCCGAAGCCGATGATGCCTTCCAGCGTCAGGTCGTCGATACCCCCGGCGACGACCAGCTCGGCCTTGCCCAGCCGGATCTTGTCGACGCCCTCCTCGACGGAGACCGCGGCCGTCGCGCACGCGGCGACCGGGTGGATCATCGCGCCGTAACTGCCGATGTAGGACTGAACCACATGCGCGGCAACGATATTCGGCAAGATCTCCTGGAAGATGTCGTTCGGCTTGTTACGGCCCAGCAGGTTCCCGTGGTACAAGGTCTGCATCGAGGTGCCACCGCCCATGCCGGTGCCCATGGTGTTGGCGACCAGACTCGGGTGCACGTAGCGCATCACCTCAGCCGGGGTGAACCCGGCGGTCAGGAAGGCGTCGACGGTCGCGACGATGTTCCACACCGCGAGCCGATCGACCGAGGTGGCCATGTCCGGGCTGATGCCCCACACCGTCGGGTCGAACCCCGTCGGCAGCTGCCCGCCAACAACCCGTGACAGCTTCGTCTTTCGTGGCACCCGGATTTCGGTGCCCGCCTTGCGGATCACCTGCCAGTCGGTGGAGTCGGGCACCGGCCGGACGACGGTGTGCTCCGGATCGAACTCGACGAACGCGCGGGCGTCCGTCTCGCCGGACACCACAAAGCTGAAGTCCTTGTCCAAGAACACGCTCACCAGCAGCGGCGAGGCGTGATCGGGATCGATCGCGCCGTCATCAACAAACTCCCGGATGCCGACGCGTTCCACCACAGCGTCGTGGTAGCGCTCGACCAGCTCGGCCTCATCGACCAAATCACCGGATTCGGTGTCATACCAACCGGGTTGCGGGTCGTCTTCCCACCGAATCAGCCCGGTGGTCCAAGCCAGCTCGAGCACACCGGCGGCAGACAGTTCGTTGTCGACCTCCATCTCGAAGCGGGTGCGAGACGAGCCGTACGGGCCAAGTTCGGCACCGCCGACGATCACCACCAAATCGGCGGGATCGACATCGAGGTCGTCCCACTCCGGCGGCGGGGCCGGAGTGTAGCCGCGCGGCGGGGAGGGCAGCGCGGCGATGGTGCCCTCAGCCTCGGCCTCTTCGACGGCAGCCTCCGAGGTGACCTCCTCGCGGGCCTTCGCGGCCAGCTCGGCCATGTCCAGGTCGGCCTCCCCCAGCCCGCCGGTCAAGTCCACCTTCAGCGGCGCGTTGGCGGCGGCTGCCTTGGACTCGATGTCGCAGAGCCCGAGCAGCATCCCGGCCATCTCGTCGGTGGAATACGTTGTTACACCGGCTTCTTCGACGGCGTTGACAATCGCGTCGTTGTGCCCCATCAGCCCGGTGCCACGGGTCCAGCCAATCAGCGCGTGCGCCAGGCTGACTCGCTGCGCCCATGACGACTCGGCCTGCCAACGGGTCACCACGGCGTCCAGCGCCGACTTGGCTTCGCCGTAGGCACCGTCGCCGCCGAACATGCCGCGGTTGGGCGAGCCGGGCAACACCACATGCAGCCGCGAGGCGATGTCACGCTCGGCGCCGATTCGAGACAGGCCACCGATCAGTCGCTGCACCGCCCATAGCAACACCTTCATTTCCAACTCCGAGCGCGAACCGGCCTCGGACAGGTCGCCGGCGACACGGGGTGCCGCAAACGGGAACAGCAGTGTCGGGGTCTGGGCGTCCTTGATGTGAATCGACTGCGGGCCAAGGCTTTCGGATTGCTCGCTGCCAACCCATTCGGCCAGCGCGTCGATGTCGGAGTAAGACGCCATGTTGGCCGCCACCACCCACAGCACAGCGCCATAGCGCGCGTGATCGCGGTACAGCGTCCGGTAGAAGGCCAGCCGCTCGTCGTCGAGTTTCGACGTGGTCGCGATGACGGTGGCACCGCCGTCGAGCAGCCGTGCCACCACTGACGCGGCGATCGATCCCTTCGACGCGCCGGTCACCACCGCGACTTCGTCGCTGTAGTGGCCGTTGTCCGGGTTCTCCGCGCCCGCGGCGATCCTGGCGTACAGCGAGGCGTGGATTTGACGCCCGGCGGCCAGCGCCTTGCCCTGCCACCAGGTCGCCTGAGTCGCCACGACGTGCCCGGTGCCCTCGAAGCGCCCCGACAAGAGCGCCCAGTCGGCATCGGCCTCGTCGTCGTCGATCAGCCAGAGCTTGACCAGGTCCTCGCGAGCGCTGGCCCAGCGGTCGTCGAACACCACGGCCTTCTTGGCGTCGAACACCGGCGCTACCAACCGCGGCCAGTCCGCGCCGAGTTCGGCGGTGACCAGGTCGATCAGCTCGGCGTCGGTGGCGGCCGGCGGCGCGCTGGCCGGGCCGTCCAACCCCAGCTGACCCAGCACGAGGCGGGCGGCCGAGGCGAGCACCCCGTCGCGGCCGGTGATCTGCTCGGTGAACTCACCCAGCGCGGCGGCATCGACGGTGGCACCACCGTCCGCACCGGACGACGGCAGCGCCACCGCAATCCCGCGGCGCGCGGCCACCGCCGCGACCGCGGCGTCGATCACCTTGTCGACGGCGGCGGCGTCGGCCAACGCGCCCTCGTGCAGATTCGCCATCGGGCCGCCGCGAACGCTGGTGCCTTCGCGAGTTCCGAGCGCAACCTCGACCGTGACGTGTTTAACCCATCCGTCGCCGAGCTCCCAAGTCTTTTTCACCCGGTCGGCGATCGCTGCGGGCCGCTTGCCGGACGGCCCGAGCGCGGTCCGCAACTGGTCGTTGATCGCGTCGGAAAGCACCGGCCCGTAAGGCTTGTAGGTGCGCGCCAGCTTGGTGACCTGCGATCGCAGCCCGGCCAAGTCGGCCTCTGCCGCGCCGTCGATGGCACCCAGGTTCAGCTCAGAACCCAGGTCCACTAGTAATTGATTCCGCCGCGAGGACGCACCGTCGGTGATCGACTCGATGGAGTCCAGCTCCTCGATCTGGTCGATGCGCATCTTGGCCGACAGCGCGATCAGCGCGAGCGTCGCATCGGCGGCGTCGAACCCGATGTCGTCTGGTCGCGGAGCCCCGGACGGAGCGGCGGCCGGGGCTGCAGCCGGTGCGCCTCGACGCGCTCCGCCGCGGCCGCCTCGGGTTCAGCCAAGTCCTCGTTGTCGGGTTCCGGCTCGGGGTCGGTGTCGGTGGCGAACAGCACCGCGGCGTCGCGCTCGGCGTTGAGCACTTCGACTGTGCTGTGGGCATATTCGGGCATCTTGAGGGTGTTGGTGGCCAGTCCCGCGACGGTCGGCGACGACTTCACGCCGATCTCGACGAACCGCTCCACACCCAAGCCGCCAGCGGCCTCTTCGGTGAACAGCAGGTCTTGGGTTTCGATCCAGCGCACCGGGCTGGCGAACTGCCAGGCCAGTAGCTCGATCAAGACCGTCCGCGCCATCTCCCGACGCCGCTCGCGGCGCCAGGTGTCGTAGTCGGCGAGGATCTCGTCGAGCGGCTCGGCCGGTACCAGATCGCGGATTTCCTGGATGAAGTCGCGGTCGAGGCTAAACGGCCGGGGCACCAGGTTGGGGATGTAGCGCCCGATGATCAGATCGGGATCCTTGTCGCGCGGCATAACTCGCTCCAGCGATCGGCGGAACTCGGCCACACCGACCCGCAGCACCTTGGAGTGGAACGGCACATCAATGCCCGGCACCAGGATGAATGACCGCCGACCGCCGGCGAGTTCTCGCCGCTGCTCCACCTCGGCCTCCAACGCCTCCAGACCGCGCACCGTCCCGGCGATCGCGTACTGCGAGCCGCGCAGGTTGAAGTTCACGATCTGCAGGAACTCCCCGGTGCGCTGCGAGACCTCTTCGACAAATGCCGGCACATCGGCGTCGTCGAGATCGATCTGCGACGGCCGGATCGCGGCCAGCCGGTAATTGGAGCGGCCCAGCTCGTCGCGCGGCACGATGTCATGCATCTTGGAACCGCGCTGAAACACCGTCTCCAGCAACGCCTCCAGCCCGTAGACGTCGCTCACGCAGGCCAGCGCGGTGTACTCGCCCACGGAGTGGCCGCAGGCGATAGCGCCCTCCACGAAGGCACCCTGCTCACGCATCTCGGCGACTTGGGCCGCCGCCACTGTCGCCATGGCCACCTGGGTGAACTGGGTCAGATACAGCACGCCTTCGGGGTGTTGGTAGCGCACGCCGCTGGCGATCAGGCTCGTCGGGTTATCGCGCACCACGTGCAGCACCGAGAAGCCCAGCGTTTCGCGGGTGAACTTGTCCGCGTTGTCCCACACCTTGCGGGCAGCCTTGGAGCGGGCCCGGACTTCCATACCCATGCCCTTGTGCTGGATGCCCTGGCCCGGGAACGCGTAGACCGTCTTGGGCGCAGCCAGCCGCGCCGTCGCCGACATCACCAAGTCGGATCCGATGCGCGCCGCTACTTCCAAAACTTCTGCGCCCTGGTCGATTCCGACCCGATCGACTCGGAAGTCCACCTCGTCGCCGGGGCGCACCATGCCCAAGAAGCGGGCCGTCCAGCCGATCAGCCGAGCCGGCGGGCGGGCTTGACCATCGGTGGCCGTCACCACGTGTTGTGCCGCCGCCGACAACCACATTCCGTGCACGATCGGCGATTCCAGACCAGCCAACAGTGCAGCGGACCGATCGGTGTGAATCGGGTTATGGTCGCCGGAGACCACCGCGAACGGCCGCATGTCGACCGGCGCGGTGAGCCTGACGTCGCGCCGGCGGCGACGCGGGGTGTCGGTGGCGTTTTCGGAGACCGCGCCACCGGCCCGAAGCGGGTCGGTCAGTTCGGCGGCACCGGTACGGCCACGAATCGCGAAGCGCTCCTCGAGGGTGGCAAGCACGGTGCGGTCGGCGGCGGCGACCGTCACCGAGATCGGCACTACTCGGCCGATTTCGGTATCGGTGGCCACCGAAGCCGTTGCCGTGACCGTCAATTCGGTAGGCACGGTCGGCAGCTTGCTGACCAGGTGGGCGGCGTGGTCCAGATGCACCAGGCTCAGTAAACCTTCCACCACCGGGACACCTGTGCTGGTGACCGCAGAGCCGATCGCCGCGAAGACCGCGGGCCAGCATCGACCGACAAACGCGTCGGGAACGGTGGTCAGGCCGGGTGCCAGCAGCTCGCCGAAGATGGCGGTGACTCCGGTGTGGTCGGCCACCCGCTCGGGGTCCCACGGCACGGTTACGGTGGCTGTCCCGTTGTGCACCCGGGGTAGCGTGTCCGGACCGTCAGCTCCGGCAGCGATCGCGAGTACCGAGCGCATGGCTTCGATGGCGTCTTTGGTGCGGATCAACGGAAGTCCGCCATCAATCGTGCTGACGGGCAGGCTGAACCGGATGTCGATCCAGGTGCCCGCGATCGGGACACTCAAGACCACTTGCTCACCGTCGGTTTTTAGCCGCGCCCCGGTGGATGAGTGGGTGGCTCGTGGCTCGTCCGGCCCGTCGTGCACCTGCCATTCGGTGGGATCGGCGATGCGGTGCACCGGGTTGGTGGCGGCGCGGCCGGCCCACAGCACATCGGGTGCGTCGAGCACGATCGCCAGCGGCCCGGCCACATCGAGGCGACCGCGCCGACGGGCAATCACCGGCGTGGGCTTTTGCCCGGCCGACAACGCTTCGTCGATCGCCGCTTGCTCGAAGCGGTCCAGCAGCTCGCCGACAGGTTCGTCGAGTCGGGTGATGCCGGCGACGGCGGCGGTGCCGGGGATGATGCATACCTGGTCGGCGTCGTAGCGGGCGTCGTGGGCCTGCCACAGCGAATCGCTGCGCCACCAACGGCGTACGTCCTTGTCGATCACCGGCACGAAGTTGACCGGCTTGCCCAGCGTCTTGCACAGCGTGACGAAGAACGACACATCGGCCGGGTGCAGTTGCACGGTCTCTGCGTCCGGGTAGCGGTCGATCAGCAGGTCGATCGCCGCCTCCGGATTCTCCAGCAGCGCAGCATCATTGAACAATGTCTCGATCGGGCCGTAGTCCTGCGGGTGCAGCCGCGCCTCGGCCCGCTGCAGCATCTGCTCGAACCGGTCGCGCCAGGTGTCGGCCAGCCACGGGCTGCCCGGTGCGGCGGTGTCGGCCGTGCTGCTGCCGTCGCCGATGGTCAGCTCGACATAACGCTGCAGCCACTGCGTGTAGGTCATTTCGCCGACGTCACCGAAGTATGGCTTGGCAGTGTTGGCCATCGCGGCGATGAGCTCGTCGCGGCGCGCGGCGACCGCCTCGGCATCGCCGGCCACCTCATCGAGCAACCGGCCACACCGGGACGCAGTGTTGTCGATTTCGTGGATGTCGGCGCCGAGCTGGCTGCGGCTGGAAGCCATGCCGCCCTGGGCTTTTCCGGCACTGATCCAGTGGTCGGTGCCTTGCGTTTCGACCAGCATCCGCTTGACCGACGGCGACGTGGTGGACTCTTTGGTCGCCATCGCCGCGGTGCCGACCAGAATCCCGTCGACGGGCATCAACGGGAAGCCGTAGGACTCGGCCCAGCGTCCGGACAGGTATTCGGCCGCCCGCTCGGGGGTTCCGATGCCACCGCCGACGCAGACGGTGATGTTGGGCTGCGACCGCAATTCTGAATAGGTCGCCAGCAGCAGATCGTCGAGGTCTTCCCAGGAATGATGACCGCCGGCGCGTCCGCCCTCGATGTGCATGATGATGGGCTTGGTCGAAACCTCGGTGGCAATGCGGATGACCGAGCGGATCTGCTCGACGGTGCCGGGCTTGAACACCACGTGACTGATCCCGACTTCGTTGAGCTCATCGATCAGCTCAACGGCCTCTTCCAGCTCGGGGATGCCTGCACTGACCACCAGCCCGTCGATCGGCGCACCGGACTGACGGGCCTTTTGCACCAACCGTTTCCCGCCGACCTGCAGCTTCCATAGATAGGGGTCGAGGAACAACGCGTTGAACTGGTAGGTCCGGCCAGGCTCGAGCAGCCCGGACAGCTCCTCGATCCGATCGTTGAAGATCGGTTCGGTGACCTGCCCGCCGCCGGCGAGTTCGGCCCAGTGCCCGGCGTTGGCCGCGGCGGCGACGATCTTGGCGTCGACGGTCGTCGGGGTCATGCCCGCCAACAAAATCGGGGACCGGCCGGTCAGCCTGGTGAATTTCGTCGAGAGCTTGATCCTGCCGTCGGGCAGGCTGACCACCGACGGGGCGTAGCTCGACCAGGGCCGGGCCACCTCGGGGACGGCGCCGATCGTGAAGAGGTTGCGCTGACCGCCGCGGGTCGCGGCGGGCACGATCCCGATGCCGAGGCCGCGGATCACCGGCGCGGTCAGCCGGGTCAGGATGTCGCTGGGCCCCAGGTCGAGAATCCAGCGGGCACCCGCCTCGTGGACCTTGACGACCTCGTCGACCCAGTCGACCGGCTGCATCAGAATGGAATCGGCCATCGCGCGGGCCAATCCGACATCGAGGCCCACCTTCGCCGCCCAATCGCCAACGATGTCGATACCGTCGGCCAGGCGTGGCGTGTGGAAGCCCACCTCGACATCTACCGGTTCGAAGACCGGTGCGAAGATGTCGCCGCCGCGGATCTTGTTCTTGCGGTCGGCCTCCTCCTTCTCCGAGATCTGCTTGCAGTAGAGCTCGAAGCGGGACAGCTGCTCGGGGGTTCCGGTGATGACGACGGAGCGCCGGCCGTTGCGGATCGACAACACGGGTGGCAGCACGGTGCGGACGTCTTGGGAGAACTCGTCGAGCAGGCGATAGATGCGTTCGGGGTCGGCGTTGCTGACCGACACCATCGGTGACCGATCGCCGAGGACCGAGATGCCGCGTCGGCGGGCCACCAGCGTGCCGGCGGCGCCGATCAGCTGGGCCAGAGCCAGCAGCTCGATATCGCGTTCACCACCGGCTTTCAGGGCCTCGACGGCCAGCACGCCTTGCGAATGCCCAATGGCGGCCACGGGCGGGGTGGCCTGCAGGTCCATCCCTTGGCGAGCAAGGGTGCGCATCGCTGCGATCTGGGTCAGCAGGACGCCAGGTAACGAGACCGCGGCCGACGTGAGTTGCTTGGCGGACGGGACAGGGTCCTCCGCAGCCAGCGCGCGTACCCAACGCAGCGGCTCAAAGCCGATGGGGCGGACCACGACGAGCTCCTTGGCGACCGGCTCGAGCAGCAGGTCCACTTCGCCAACCAGCGTCGCCAGCTCGGACTCGATACCGGACGAAGACACCAGCTCCTCCAGCGTCTCCAGCCACGCACCGCCTTGCCCGCCGAACGCGACCGCGTAGGGCTCCCCCGCGGTCAGACGATCGACCAGAGCATGAGTGGCCTGCGTGCCCTCCGCGGCAATCGCGTCGTGGTCAGCGGACACTCGGTGGTGCTCGTAGATCGTCACGTCTGCGTATCTCCCTATAAAGCCTTGCGTGCCAGAGCCGCGATGCCCTGCCGGATGTCGTCTAAATCCCGATAGATCCCCCGCCCAACCGCGCATCTCGACTGACCCGGCTTCGGCGAACCGACTGAGGGGGCATCGTCGGCTGCAATAAGAGTGTCATAAGAATCCGTGGAGTTTTCGGCGCAGATCGGTTACTGGTGAGTTCTACGCGCGGGTAACGGTGCGCTGGGTAACACTCCGCTCGACGGCGGCCGACGGCGTCTGGAACAAACCTGCTGCATGGGGGTGGTTACGGTCGAGTAGCTATAACTGTGCAGATCAAGGCAGTATTGTTATGCAATCGTTACATGAAAAATCTGCGCTCGGTCGGCTACCGTGGTCCACGCCTGAAACTACGACGCACCGCGACTGACGAAAATCACGCCGCCAGAGCCGCCAGCATGAGTTTGCTGGAACTTACCCGCGAGTAGGCTCAGTCCCACTGACCGAATTGCGGCTTGATGATGTTGTTGATGTCAACCCCGACGCCGCCGACATGTCGCTTGTCGATCTCGACCTGGTGCAAGCTCGCGGCGGGATGGGTGTATCCCCCCGGTGAGCCCCAGTTGTGCTGCCAGAAGTAGGAGCCCAAGCCGTCGTGCAGCGCCCAGTCGATCGTCTTGGAGTTGGCGTAGACACCGACCCGGTGGTGGCCGAGCACCGACTCCCAGCCTCGAAGGTAGGGAGCCACCTGTTGCTTGTACTGCTCATAGGACGGGTCGTCATCGATCGAGGCGTAGATGGGGGCGCCGACGGGACCACCTGCTGCGGTGTGTAGCTGCCAGCCGCGCTGGGCATGTGCGACACCCGCGCTTTGACCGCCCAGCCAGTCGGCTGAGCTCTGCTTGCCGTACTGGTAGCAGGAAACGATCTTCAGACCGTTCTGGTTGAGATCGCGTGCTTCGGTGATTTGGATCGGCTTGCCCAGCATCCAGGAGCCCCCGGGCCGGCGATCCGATACATAGCGGATAGCGCCTAACGCGCCAGCCGCCCTGATCTCGCTGGCGGGTATCACTCCGGCCGCGTAATCCAGCAAGACGCCCCGACCATCCGCCGAGGCCGACGGGGCGCACAGCGGCCCCGCCGCGACACCAAGGCCGATCAGGGCAGGTGTCGCGGCTCCGAGTTTCAGCATGTCGCGCCGAGACATGTGCGCCACAGGTCACAGGGTACGACAAATACCTCAATAACCACATTAACGCCACTGATCACATCTTTATCAACATTAACTGTTTTGCTTGGCCATCACGTCCGCTAAATGCCGATGCCCGAATAACTCGAAGCTTGCGACGATCGCCGCTGGCGCAGCCATCACAACCAGCAGGCACACCGTTGTCTTGATTCCTGCGGTCGCCAGCCCTACCGCGACGCTCAACACCGACAGGCCTATCAGCACGTCGAGTGCATAGAATCTGTCCCAAGTTCGCACCAACAGCAGGTAGGTCCCGAACACGACAACCATGTAGACGCCGACGGGCACCGCTACTGCTACGACCGTGGCGACCGAACCCAGCTCTGAGTGACGTTGGATGTAGTACGCGGCCGCGTGAAGCCCGGCTCCGGTGGCCACGATTGAACCGAACAACACGATGTGGGAGTAGCCGTAGCCGAACGAGCGATCCCGATGAGCGTGCAACAAATCGGCGGCCGGCACCATGAAATAGACCCACCACATGCCGAAGGTCAACCCGGTTCCGGCTATCGCCACCAGCACGGCATCGGTCGTCCAGCCCTGGTGAGCGACCACCGCCGACAGTGAAGCAACCGTGCCCACCACCCCTTCGCCGAGGGCGATGATCGTCAGCAGCGCGTTCCGCTCGACGATGTGGTGTGCGTGCCACGGCGTCCCGCCCATCCGCTTTTCGGCCAGCAGCGGACCCATCAACTCAATGCCAATCATCACGGTGATCAAGATGAAAGTGACGCCCACCGAATTGTTGGCGATGGCAACGGCTATCCACCCGACCTGAGCGACGGTGATCGCGGTCGCGTATGCCAGGCAGGCGGACCGTCGCTCCGGGTCTTGCTTCGCGGCGCGTAACCACTGGATCACCATGGCGATGCGCATCACCACATATCCGGCGACGAGTGCCCGATTGTTGACATGCCGGCCGTCGGCGATCGAGGAAAACACCTGCGGGATCCCCAGGGTGAGCACCAAAACGCCCACCATTTGCAGCATCGTCGTCAGGCGGTACACCCAGTCGTCGGTGTCATATGCCGAGGCGAACCAACTGAAGTTGATCCACGCCCAGCTGACGGCGAAAGTGGCGAATGAGAAACCGGCCAGCCCGGCACCGATGTGGCCGGCGATCAACATGTGCGCGAATTCCGATGCGGACACGCCGAAGGCGATGACGAACGTCAAGTCGAACAGCAACTCCAACGGCGTCGCCGCCCGATGGGCCTCGTGGGGGTCGCGGCCCGACATCCGGCGAAGCCGGTGTGCGAGCGCCGCGTCGCTATGGTCGCTTCTAGGTTCGCTCACCCGGACATTCTCACTCCGCCGGATCGTGGCTTTGCGCGCCAGTCTGTACGATCCTCCCCATGCCGCTGGTCAGAGGAGCAACGGCCGCCGGATTGCATATCGTTCGGTTGCTCGGGAGCGGGCAGATCGGTGAGCTCTATCTGGCCGAGCACCCGAGGTTGCCGCGCAACCTCGCGCTCAAGGTCATGCCTGACGATCTGTCGGCCGACCTGGAGTATCGCCACCGGTTCAACCAGGAGTCCGACCTGGCAGCGGCGCTGTGGCACCCGCACATCGTCGGCATCTACGATCGGGGCGAGTTCGAGGGCCGGCTGTGGCTTTCGATGGACTACGTCGAGGGCGTCGACGCGGTCCATCTGCTCAGCGAGACCTATCCCGACGGCATGCCGCCGGACATGGTGGTCGAAATCGTCGCCGCGATCGCCGATGCTCTCGACTACGCTCACGATCAAGGCCTGATACACCGCTACGTGAATCCGAGCAACATTCTGATCGCCAGCTCAGCATCCGATCGACGGCGGATTTTGCTCGCAGGCTTTGGCATCGCCCGGCGCCTCGACGACATCAACAGTTTGACTCGCGCCGACATAGCTATCGGCACCGCAAGTTATACGGCGCCCGAACAGCTAAAGGACGAGGAGATCGACGGTCGAGCTGATCAATATGCCCTGGCGTGCACTGCGTTCCATCTCCTGACTGGATCGCCTCCTTTTGCGCACTTCAACCCCTCCGTGGTGATCAGCAAGCACCTCAACGAATCACCACCACGGCCAGCAGATGTCAGACCGGAACTCACCCGCTTCGGCGGGACCTTTGCCCGCGCTCTCGCCAAAGAACCAGCCGACAGGTTCCGGCGATGTCAGGATTTCGCCAGGGCACTTGACAGGGGCGACAGCAAAAGTTTCAACTTCGCGGACGCCGGAGCCACCGCCGTCACCACCGCGTCGGAGAGGAACGGCGCGACACCCACCCAACCCGCTGTGTCAGTCGCTGCAGATGCTGGTGCCGACGGTGTCGACGATGTCATAGCCCCGCCGGACGTCCTGCCAGACACGGCAGCCCACGACACTGCTACGAGTGACGACGCACCGATGACCTCGCGCCGCCGCAGGCTGTTACACACAGTAGCGCTCATCCTCTCCATCGTGGTGGTGGCGGTGGCCGGGATCGTGATCGTCATCTACCTGCACTCGGCAGCTGAATCCCACGACACGCCAACGAATGTCGAACCCACGTCCTCGGTGACCCCGATGGCGCCCGCGCCCCGGCCACCGGCGAGAGCCACCCCGCCGCCAGCACTGACTGCACCGCCGCCCCCGACGGTCAGGCCGTCGGTGAGCACACCGCCGCCACCGGCCACCACCGCCACGGCAACGACCTCGGCATCGCCGCCAGAGGCGACCGCGTCGCCCACAACCCAGGCGCAGACAACCAGGGCGCCGACACCGACGTCGTCGACACCGACGTCGTCGACGCCGCCCGCCGTCCCGGATACTCGGCCCGCGGTCGGGATGCCGTGCGGGCCCGAACAGAGGGGCGCGACAACCGTAGGGAACGCGGGCGGACCCGTCAACTGCGTGCAAACGCCCGGCGGATTCGCCTGGGAACCCCCCGGTGGCTGACGGCCCGCTTGGCGAACGCCTGGAAGAGCATGCCGAAGGCAGATGAAACTCTCTGTGCCGCAGCGAATTACCAGCGCACTGGGGTAAATGCGGGTGGCTGGCAACAGGCCAGCCGTTTCTACCCCTGGCTACGCACCGATGTAGTGACCGCTGAACCGGGTCCCAGCTATACCGTCATGCAGGCTGGGCCATCATGTCCATCTCGATCCAGCCCTGGCACGGGCCGCTCAAGATGTCGGTGTGCATGACGCCGGCAAGTGTTCCGTTGGCTTGGGGCGTGTAGCGCACATTGGATCGTGCCGGACTCCATTGGATCGTGGTGTCGGGCATCATGCAGTCCCACTGGAAATCGCTGACTTGCGTCCAGGACGACCCATCCCAGGTGAATTGCACCGGTTGCGGCACCGTCGGATTGCTCGGCGGCGGGCCGCTAATGATCGTGGCGACGCACTTTCCGCTTGCGCAGCTCGAGCGGAACCCATAGGTATCCGTGTGCTGCACCTCTGGGTCACCGACGGCCATGCTAGTACCGGACTTTGGACCAACCATGAATGTGATCGCGTACTCGCCGTTCCACGAAGGAGTGTCGGCGCAGCCAGTTGGGGCAAGCGACAGCGCGATCGTGAGCGGCGCGGCGCACAAACCCACGAGACTCCTCAGACGGGCTGGGCCCATAGGTTTCTCCTCTCGGCCCGCAACGGCGTTGAAATGAGGATGCGCCGCGACAACCTTGGATGTATACCCCCTATACGTTATTGCTAAGTTTATAAAGTTACCGTCAAGAAGGGTGTCAGCCGCGGGGCCGGCAGCAGAATGACCGACGGTGGAGGACCGCGATGGAACGCGACCAACTCATCGACTTGACCCGACGTGCCGTGAAGCTGGCACGCGACAAGACGACTGACCTTGCGCCGGCCGAACATACCGTCCAGGCGGGCGAGTACACGTCGATCGAGCGCCACGAGCGTGACGTCGCGATGCTGATGGCCAGCCCACAGCTGGTCGGCTATGTATCCGAGTTGCCCGAGCCGGGAGCCTACTGCACCAAGTCCGTGATGGGGCGATCCGTTCTGTTGACCAGAACGTCGGCCGGTGACGTCAAGGCGTTCAACAACGTCTGCCTGCATCGGCAGTCGCAAGTTGTCACCGGATGCGGTAAAGCGAAGCGGTTCACCTGCCCCTACCACGCATGGACGTATGACGACACCGGGCGGTTGGTCGGGCTGCCCGGCCGGGAAGGCTTCCCGGGCGTGCAGGTGAAGTCCGACGGCCTGACCGAGCTGCCGGCTACCGAATTCGCCGGATTCCTCTGGGTGGCATTGGATCCCGGCGCCACACTGGATATCTCCGCGCACCTGGGTCCGCTGGCCGAAGAACTCGACTCGTGGGGCATCGGGCGGTGGTCTCCGCTGGGCGAGAAGGTTCTCGACTCGCCGATCAACTGGAAACTGGCGGTCGACACCTTCTCGGAGAATTACCACTTCGCCACCGTCCACCGGGAGACCTTTGCGCGAATCGCGCGCAGCAACTGCACGGTGTTCGATTCGTTCGGACCGCATCACCGGTTGATCTTCCCGCTGAACTCCATCCTGGAGCTGGAGAACGTTCCCGAAGACCAGTGGGACCCGTTCCAGAACATGGTGGTGATCTATGCGCTGTTTCCCAACATCGTGCTGTCGGTGACCATCGCCAACGGCGAGCTTTTTCGCATCTATCCCGGTGTCGAGCCAGGCAGATCCATTACCGTGCACCAGAATTCGACGCCACTGGACATCTCCGACGAATCCGTGGCCGCTGGCGCCCAAGCTGTCTTCGACTATGCCCATGCCACCGTGCGTGACGAGGACTACCGGCTCGTCAGCGGGCTGCAGGCCAACCTCGAATCCGGGGCCCGCGATCACCTGTTGTTCGGCCGCAACGAGCCCGGGCTGCAGCATCGCCATCTGTCCTGGGCGTCCTGGAACCCGGTTCCGCGGAACGCCGTCAGCTGTCGGCGGATAACGCCGCGATCAGCGCATCGACCACATCGCGGCAATCCGTCTGACCCGCGGGTAACCCAGCTGCCGTCCTCTTCAACAACTTTTGTGCCTCTGCGCGATGGCCCGATGCCACCAACGGCCGGACCTGGTCGACGAGGCTGACCACTGGGCGTCGGCCGGCCTGAGATTCTCGACGGTGGCGGCCAGCACCTCGATCAGCTCCCAATCCCGGTACAGCGCCAGCGATCGCTCGTAGAATGCGAAGCCACTCACCGGTTCTCCACGCAGCGTTCCGCGATAGCGATACGGCCCTTCCATGTATTCGATCGGCAGGCCATGCGCCGGGGCGGCCACCAGAGGCTCGCCGGTGAGATCCAATTGCAGCGCGGCACTGCGTAACCGGTGGCGGTCGGGCATGAATCGGGCCGCCGCCAGCGGCCGCACCAGCGGCCGAATCGAATCCGGCCATCGCACATAGCTGCTGACCGTGACCTCGACGTCCTCCGCGCACTCCGGCGCCATTGCCGGGTCGGGATAGCTGACTGTCGCACCCGAGAATGGTTGCAGCGCATTGCCTTCCTTCCGGTCGAACTGTCGCCAGATGCTCAGGTCGACGCCGTTGTCCAGGTTGATCGTGCGCCATTCGTGCGAGCGGGCACGCGGATCTCCCCCAGTTCCCCCGCCGCCGGCGTATTTGGGAAACCACTGCCGGTCGACGTGCCCTGCGCTGCCGCTGACCTGTTCATCCAGCTCGCCCCAGCGCAGCGTCCCGCGCATCGCCATCCCGGTCTGGAAATACGAGTAGGTGTCGTGCTGGCCGAAGCAGACGATCTTGCCGTTGTAGCGTGGCCGCGCCGACCGGCACCGGCGCGCGGGTTGGCGTAACGGTCAAGTCCAGTTCCATCGGCTGACCTGCCTGATCGACACCGAGCAGGCTGACCCGGTAGGTGTAGGGCTGCAGTTCGCCGTCGTCGTCGCGGCACGTCGTCCACGCCGCCGTCCCGGCGCTGCTTTCGTAGTGGATGTCGAGATAGTCCGGCGGCCATCGACAACTTCGGTCGCGCATCCGGGCGCATGCTTGCCGGCGGCATGTCGTAATCGGTGTAGGTGCCGTATGTCACCGGTATCGCAATCGAATAGCGACATGGTGTAGAAGTCGGCGACCACCGTCCCGCCCGGACGGTTCTTGTTGAAGATGGTCAGGAACGCGAACGAGCGGCCCGTCGTGCCGGTCAGCTCGCCGGCGATGAACCAGGTGTCGGACTCCTGGTCGGCGTGTTCGCCTTCGGCGGCAGGGAAATCCAGCGCGCCGTCGTTGTGCACCAGCCGGAACGGATATTTGCGCCAGTCGGTGTGCGCTGTCACGCGAAGTTCGTCGCTCACATCGGCCTTACTATCGACCCGAGGCCGGCGCTCCGGCTTTTTTGCTATGTTAGCATCAATAGCGAAGTTGCCGTCGCCTTTTCAGAGGTGGTGCCTCCGATGCCGGAAACCCGTGACCACCGTTGCTACGACCGGCTTTTCATCGGCGGACATTGGCGCGAGCCGTCCAGCCGAAATCGGATAACGGTCATCTCCCCGCATTCCGAAGAGCCGGTCGGCGAGGCTCCCGCCGCCGCCCCGGCGGACGTCGACGCCGCGGTCGCCGCTGCACGGCACGCGTTCGACCACGGCCCATGGCCCCGCCTCGACCCGAGCGAGCGCATGCGCAAGGTCGAAGAGCTGGCGACGATCTACGCCGGCCACCTCGACGAGATGGCCGACCTGATCACCGACGAGATGGGTTCTCCCCGCAGTTTCAGCCGGCTGGGCCAAGCGACGGCAGCGGTGTCGCTGATACATCTCGCACTGGCGGTCGCCCGCGACTTCCCCTGGGCCGAACGCCGCCAAGGCGTGCTCGGCGAAGTACACCTGCGCCGAGCTCCCGTCG
Source organism: uncultured Actinomycetota bacterium (assembly GCA_963744835.1). Lineage (GTDB taxonomy): Bacteria > Actinomycetota > Actinomycetes > Mycobacteriales > Mycobacteriaceae > Mycobacterium. The sequence goes on along the minus strand of CAVUVB010000002.1, from coordinate 155,581 downwards.
GCGTGGTCGGGGCGATTGTGCCCTGGAACGTGCCGCAATTCCTGATCATGCCCAAGCTGATTCCCGCCCTGATCGCGGGTTGCACCGTCATCGTCAAACCCGCACCCGAAACACCTTTGGATGCTTTGTGGTTGGCCGAGATGATCGAGCAGCTCGACCTGCCCGACGGGGTGGTGTCCGTGCTCCCCGGGGGGACGGATGCCGGCGAGGCGCTGGTCCGCCATCCCGGTGTGGACAAGATCGCGTTCACCGGGTCGAGTGCTGTCGGACGCCGTATCGCTGCGCTGTGCGGCGAGCAGCTCAAGCGGGTCAGCCTGGAACTCGGCGGCAAGTCGGCGGCGATCATTCTCGACGACGCCGATATCGACAAGACGGTCAAGGGACTGAAGAGCGCGAGCCTGATGAACAACGGCCAGGCCTGCGTCGCGCAGACCCGCATTCTGGTCAGCGAACGGCGTCGCGACGAGGTCGTCGACGCACTGGCCGACATGATGTCGGGTCTGCAGGTCGGCGACCCGGCCGACGAAGCAACCGACGTCGGACCCCTGGTGGCCCAACGGCAACAGCATCGGGTGCAGGACTACATCCGGTCTGGGCGCAAAGAAGGCGCCCGCATCGTCCTGGGCGGCGAGGACCCGCCCAGCGAGCGAGGTTGGTACGTGCGACCGACGCTGTTCGCCGACGCCACCAACGACATGCGCATCGCGCGCGAGGAGATCTTCGGGCCGGTGCTGAGCGTGCTGACCTACCGCGACGAAGACGACGCGCTGCGCATCGCCAACGACAGCGACTATGGTCTGGCCGGGTCGGTGTGGACCGCCGACGTCGCGCACGGCCTCGAGGTCGCCGCGGCCGTGCGTGCAGGCACCTACGGCATCAACATGTACACGCTCGACATCGGTAGCCCGTTCGGCGGTTTCAAGCAATCGGGCATCGGCCGCGAGTTCGGCCCGGAGGGCCTGCACGAGTACGTCGAGCTGCAGTCGGTGATCAGCACAGGAGCGATGCCGCCGTTGCCCGGTTAAACGTCCGGCGGTTGCCAGCTGGGGTCGCGGCCCAGCCGGGCAAGAAGTTTCGACTGCACGTCGGCGTGGTTGCCGACTGCGACGGGAGCACCGAACATCCCAGAACCGCTCAGCGCGAGGGCATCCGTTGACAATGCCGTGTAAAACAACTCGCACCAACTCGGGTCCAGCCGGTCGTCGGCGCCCACTGCTCGGGCGAGGTCCCAAGTGTGGATCAACACGTCGCGGGTCACGTTGGGCATCATCGCGGGAACATCCGACCGGTTATCGGGCTGGAACGCCCCCCGCAGCGCGCCGTACGTCAGCTCCCACCGGAGCTGTGGATCATCACGTGGCCGGTGGGGCTTGAGACCCATCGGTCGCAGCAACAGCACGTCGTGAAAACCGATGACGTGCTCCAGCACTCCCCTGGCATCCCATGCGCCGCATGGCGAGGGACGATCCCACTTTCCGTTCGCCGCGCGAACAGCGTCGCCGAACCGTCGGCACACCGCCAGGTGCCGTTCACCCAACTCATCTGCCATCGCAATTAGCCGGCAATTGCAGGGTGAGCTCGACCGGGCAGCACAGCTCACCACGTTGGTTAATCACCTCGATCTGGAAATCGAGAAGGTACCGCGGCGGGTCCACGCTGGTGTCGCAGCGCTTGGCGACCACGCGTGCTCGGCCCACCATGGTGTCTCCGGCATAAATTGAGCCGGTCAGCCGCATCTTTCGACGCACCACCCGGCTCTCGGGTCCGGCCCAATCGGTCGCGATGCGGTCGGCGAAACCGGCGAGATGCATGGTGTTGACGAAAATTGCTGGATGGCCTTGGCTTTGGGCATACGTGGGGTCGAAGTGGCCCGGAAAGTAGTCCCACGTCGCGCCGGAATTCATCACCACCCGTTGGTAACTGATCTCGTCTTCGACGACGGGCAGTTCCACCGGAACGCTGATCTGGCCCCAGTCCTGCGGGGCGGTCATTGCGGCGCGCCGGGGGTGAAGCGGAACAGGGTGTTGCGGTTGGTGGCCACCACCGCACTATCTTGGCGGGTGAAGGTATCCAAGGTCTCGACAAAATGGCCGACACCAAGCCTGGTCTGCTTTTCCGGTGAAACCGATACGACCTCCTCGACGACGGTGAGCCGGTCACCCTCGAGGATGGGCAGCAGAAACTCGGCCTCGTTGGCTGCATTGATGAAAGTAGTGCCGGGCAGCGGCACCCTGATGGCGATCGCCGACACCGGCGGTAAGCCCGTCGGCTCCCACGGCGGCGGTGTCAGCCAGCCCATCAACAGCCCCGGCGGTGCCAACAACCCTCCCCACGTGTTGGCGGCGAACTCGGCATCCCAATACGACGCATTGCCGTCACGTACCGTGGCGGCGAACATCTGGATCCGAGCCGCACTGATCACCGTGCCCGCAGTCCTCGGCTCGCTCGTTTCCCCGACCATGCGGAGCGCGTCCTGGTAAGTGCCGAAAGCCAGCGGATAGATGATGGGAGTCGCCAACGTGCCGCTTCCGTCACACCGTGAGCGGGTGCCCGCTGGACACCGAATCCCATTCGAGCTCACGGGAAGTGAAGTACCAGCCGCCCCGCTCATAGACGAGTTGGTCCCGGTAGGCTCCGGTTGCACGCAATACGGTAGCGCCATCGGCGGTGGTAGTGAAAAGCAGTGCGACGCAACGCTGGGTCGCGTTGACACCGTCTACGTTGATCTCATGATCAACGGTGACCAGCCGTTGGTTGCCGCCGTTGAAGGCCGCCCGCAGATCGGTGAACTGCTCACCGTCGCGGGTGAAGCTGGCACCAGAGTGGCGAAATGTTGCGATCCAGCCGCTGCGGTCCCCGTCGGAATAGCACCGGTTGTGCCGTGCGGTCAGGTTCAAGATGGCATCGCGCCCCGCCGCACCGTCCAGTACGTACTGCTGCTGGTAGCTCATGGCCATCTGGTTCTCCCTGTCTTTACCGACTGACGATGTATCCGTGGCTTTCTCGGTCCCAGGCGTCGGGTCCGACACCTCGGGCACGAAGGATATCCTTGCGGACCCGGCCGATGATGGTCTTCGGGAGTTCGTCGACGATCTCCACGTATCGCGGTACACAAAAGTACGGCATCCGGGCCGAGCAGAAGTCCAGCAGTTCGGCGCAATCCAGTGCGGAGTCCGACCCGACGGTGACAACCAGCAGGATGTCGTCCTCACCGAGATCACTGGGCACACCCACAGCCGCAGCCTCGAGCACCGCCGGATGGCCCACCACAACGGTCTCGACTTCGACGGACGAGATGTTCTCGCCGCGGCGGCGCAACGAATCTTTCACCCGGTCCACGTAGGTCAGGTTCTGCTCGCTGTCCAGTACACCGAGGTCCCCGGTGCGAAACCACTCCGGGTGTGGGTTGACGTGCAGACCCGGCGTGTCAGCCGACGCGCTGACATAACCCTCGCTCATGACGTGCGGGTAGCGGGGCCGACACTCGATCTCCCCCACCGATCCGTTAGGGAGCGGCTCGCCGCCGGGGTCGACGATGCGCACGTCGAAACTGGGGTTGGGCCGGCCCGACGTTCCGGGCACGCCGTTCTCGGCGACGCCTTTGAGCGCGATCGGAAAGGCTTCGGTCATCCCGTACATCGTGACAATCCGGCACCCGTAACGCTTCTCGATGTCGTGATACACCGCAGCGTCGATCGGCGCCGCGGAGATGAAGCGCAGTGGTAGCTGTGCATCGCGAGGATCGGGCGGCTGGCGCAACAGCATCGACACCATTGCCCCCGCACCGGCGAAGCCGACGGCACCAGTAGCGCGCACCTCATCCCACACCGCACCAGGGTGAAAGGCCGGCGCCAGTACGGTTGTCCCGCCCACCAGCATCGGCGCCAAAATCGACGGCGCAGCGCTGAGATGGAACAACGGCATTGCGGTCCACAGCACCTCGCCGGAACCGAATTCCCACGCCGACGCGGCCGTCGCGGCTGTGGTGAACAAGTAATGCCACGTGGTGGCAACCGCTTTCGATGCCCCGGTCGTACCCGAGGTGAAGAACAGTGCCCCGGTATCCCCAACCTCGCCGAGGTGCTCTTCCACGGTGCGATCAACGTCGTCATTCAGCACGTCGATGTGCGAATAACCTTGAACCACGATGCTACTCAGCTCAGGAAGTCGATCAGCCACCTCAGCTACCCGCGAGCGCCGTTCGGTGTCGGTGATGATGGCTTTAGCCTGCGACAATTGAAGCGCGTGTAGCAGGAAGTCGCCTTTGTTGGCGGCGTTGACAGCTGCGGTCACTGCGCCGATCCGTGCCGCACCCAACCAGAAGTAGATCCATTCTGGGCAGGTAGCGGTGAACAACGCGACGCAATCGCCCGGTCCGACACCCAACTTCAGCAGGGCGTTAGCCGCCGCGCAGGACCGTCGCCGCATCTGCTCGAAAGTGACGTCGATACCAGCCGTTGAGATCATCACCCGATCCGGGAACTGCTCGGCACGACGGTCGAGCACCGCCGCGACGGTGAAGCGCTCCACACCGAAATCAGCCGGCGCGATGGACTTTTCCGCGCAAGTGGGTGCCGTGTGGGCCGACACGCGGGACATCAGGCTTCCTTTAAACTTTGGCGGCCGCCGGGTCAGGCTCACCGTCGGGCGTATAGCCGAAGTCGTCGGGCGAGCGTTCCTCACCCGGGTAGAAGCGGTGCGCCCACCGACGCAGAGCCGCGTAGTCATGCGCCTCTTCCGGCGCCAGGTTCGGCTTCTCCAAGTACTTCATGTTCTCCCAGGTGAAGAAGTCCTGCTTGATGACTTCTTGTTGCAGTGCGAGGAACTTGGCGGCACGACCAGTAGGAGCATCGCCGGTATCACCCCGCTCCCGAATCGACGCCTGGGTGTAGAAGTAATCGGTGTAGTCCTCGTCGACCGGAGTCTGCCCGGTGACCTGGATAGTGGCCACCAACTCGCTGGGAAAGCGAACAACGCCTAACCCAAGCGAATAGTTGTCGTAGATGATTTTGGCGTCGACCGGCCCGTTCGGGGTCAACCAGGTCTGCGCTCGGCCGCCGCCGAAATGGGCGTTGACCGTGGCGTGCAGGTGATAGCCGGCCACCTCGAAGGATGCCGTGGTTGCCGGGTTGGCGGCCTTGTGGACGTATTGCACGTGATAGGGGTCGGCGGCGTTCTCGATGATCATCTGCGCATGCACCTTGACGCGGTTGACCATCCGGGTGTGCGGGTGTAATGGGTAGTACTCGTCGGTCTCCAACTCAGCCAGCACCGGCGGTTGCCAATACGGCAATCGACCGTGGCGTTCATGCCAGACCAGGATGAAGCCGTACCACTCCGTGCTCGGATAGGTGCGAATGTGCACGTTGTTCTTGCAGCCGATCTTGCTGTACGGAATCAGCGCATTGCTTCCGTCGCCTCGCCAGCGCCAACCGTGCCACGGGCAGACGATGTTCTCGCCCTCCACCGTTCCGCCGACGCCCATGTTGGCGCCCAGGTGCTGGCAGTACGCGTCCAGCACATTCAACTGGCCCGTCTCGGTGCGAAACAGCACCAACTCCTGACCGAAGTAATGCGCCCGCTTGACGTCCCCGACGGCCAGATCTGAGGCGAAACCAACGATGAACCATCCGGTTGGAAATCGGTACGGCGACAACCCGATGCCGCTCGCCCCGAACTCGCGTTCCGACGGGTCAATGGAGGAGTCCGAAACCGTATCCGTCACTACTCATCCTTTTGCGTCCATACCCGCGCCAGCCAAGTGCAGCGCGGGAAGGCTTGACGCACTCCGCGCGCTGCAAGACTCGCGTCTATTTTTACTATTTTAAGCATTGAACGTCAACGCGCGCTGCAGGCCGACGGTAGTGTGAGGTCAACGCGACAGCGCTCTGCGCGGTTTGACGGCCGAGTGAATCGAGGTTGCCGATGACGGCTGCAGCAGTCGATCTGTCCGATTTTGCTCTCTGGCGCAACGGCTTTCCTGATGAGGTGTTCGCCGAGTTGCGCCGCGCGAAACCGCTGTTCCGCCACGGCTTGACCCCGGGAGTCGCCAAAACCGTCAAACGAGATTTCTGGATGGCCACCAAACACCGGCACGCCGTACGCCTCCATCGCGATGCCGATTCATTCACCGCCGCCGACGGACCGCTTATCCAACCCGCCGACCTGTTCGCCTCGTACCCGACCATCATCAACATGGATCCGCCCGGGCTCAACAAGCGTCGCAAGCTCATCTCCAACGCATTCAACCCGCGAGCGATCGCCAAGCTGGAGGACGGCATCAGGGCCCGCGCGGCGCGGATGATCGACGACCTCCTCGCCAAGGGGCAAGGCGACTGGATCGAGGATGTGGCCGATGCGCTGCCGATGACGGTCATCGGCGACATCATCGGCATACCGGATGAGGATCGGGCGCGGGTCTTCGATTGCTTGGACCGCATCCTGAAATCGCAATCACCCGGGTCGCAGAAGAACCGGGAACAGGATGTCGATTTCTTCGCCTGGATCTTCAATTACGCGATGGAGCTCACCGCAGAGAAGCGGCGGAATCCGACGGACGACATCTGGAGCACCTTGGCATCCGCGGTGATCACCGGCGACGACGGCGAGCAGTTCAGTCTGCCCGCCAACGAGTTGGAGTTCTTTTTCTTCGTGCTGGCGTTCGCCGGCAGCGATACGACGAAGAACGCTCTGGCGATCGGGCTTCAGGCATTCGTCGCCAATCCGGAGCAGATCGAGCGGTATCGCGAAGAAGAGACACTGCGGTCCGGCGCCGTCGAGGAGGTGCTGCGCTGGGCTTCACCGGTGGCGTACTGGACGCGCACTGCCAAGGTCGACATCGAGATGGACGGTCAGCACATTCCCAAAGGTGATCGGGTGGTCTCGATGCTGCGGTCGGCGAATCGCGACGAGGAGGTCTTCGAGGCGCCGTTCACCTTCGACATCGCTCGCCAACCCAATCCGCATGTGGCATTCGGCGGCGGCGGGCCACACCACTGCCTGGGCGCGATGCTGGCGCGTGCCGAGCTCCGTGCGGTGTTGGACGAACTGCTGCTGCGCGCTGACCACATTGCCCTTGGCAAGGCCAAAGTGGCCTATCCAAACCTGACCACCAACATGTCGATCTACGACGAGATGGCCATCTCAGTGACCGCGCGCTGAACTGGCCGGCACGCCTGGCTGTTATTCGCTGCGGCCAAGGGCATACGGCGACCGACGGGGCGCACCGCCGTTGTTAGTCGTTAGCGGTGCGCCCCGTTAGTGGTCGCTGAGACGGTTCCGGCCGCCAGCGCCTCATCAATCAGCGGTACTGAGGGCAGTACATCGCTATCGCCGCATTCGTTTCTGCCTGCGCCTGCGCCGGCGTGTCGCTCGGGTTGGCCTTCACAAACCCAGCCGCCTGCTCAGCGGACGTGAACCCGTTGGCCAGGTTGTCGCAAACGATATGCGCATTGGCCAGCACGTCTGCCCGGTCGAGACTCTCGCTGGGATAGATTTGCTGGATGATCGCGAAGTATTGATCGTCCTGCCCTTGCCCGGCACTGGCCGGCCCCGCGCAGGCGATTCCAGCCGCGGTCAATCCAGCCGCTCCGGCAGCGATCATTGCTAGGGTCGGACGGCCAAGTCTCCGTCGCCGGTTATTCGAAAGCATCGTGTGGTCCTTTGCTGTGTCGAGGTGGTAACTACGACATCAGCATCGGACCGCGGCGCGGGCCGACATAGCGTAGAGAAGTACTCGATGCTGCCGATCCCTGCTACCTAGGCCGACGGTCCGCTACCCGTCGGCAGCAGCAGTTCAGTCGGCGATGCGCAGCGCAGTCTTGGGGCACTGGTCGACCGCGGCGCGCGCATCAATCTCCAAATGCTCCGGAACCTCGCCTTCCGCGACGTGCACCACGTCGGAATCCCCGATCTCGAATATGTCCGGCGCCAACGACTCACAAAACCCGTTGGCCTCACATAATGTCTCGTCGACGATCACTCGCATCGAATGCACCTCCTAATTCCTCATTCGCTACAGACCCCTAGGCCGGGTGCCGATCACCCCGGTAGACGCCAACCGTGCGAGGTCTTGATCGGTGAGCCCGCACAGATCGCTCAGTACTTCTTCATTGTGCTCGCCTAGCGTCGGCGGCGGGCGCATCAGCCATCTACTTCGTCCGCCGAGCGGGGCGAACGGCGGACGCGGATAGCGGCCGGGACCGGTACGCGGATGGTCCAGCGGCTCGAAAAACCCGCGGTCACTCAGTTGCGGGTTGTCGGTCACCAACGACGGCGACACGACCGGCGCGGCGGGAATGCCCGCGCCGGCAAGGTTATCCACCACGCGGCGCAGATTTTGACCACCGAACCAGGCCTGCAGCCGACGGTCTATGTCGTCGGCTGACTCTCGCCGTCCGGCGACGGTGTCAAAGCGGCGATCCCGCGCCCAAGACGGCCGTCCTATCAGGCCAACCAGCGCATGCCACTGGTCGTCAGTGTGCACGGTGACCGCGACCCAGTCGTCGTCGCCCGCGCAGCGGTAAAGGTTCTGGATGGCCCAGCCGTGACCACGGTTGCCCTGGCGGCTCAGCGTGACCCCGAATACTTCGGTTTCCATCGGCTGAATTGCGGTGGCGTTTAACACTGTTTCGATCATCGGCAGCTCGACGAGCTGCCCCTGCCCGCTGCGCTGCGCGAACTGCAGCGCGGCCACCACAGCGAATGCGGCATGAACGCCGGCCAGCGGATCGCAGGCTCCCCTCGGCGGGACAGGCGGACCATCGGGCAAGCCGGTCACCCAGGCCAGACCGGCGATCTGCTCCATGGTGGGCGCGAAACCAACCCGGTCGCGCCATGGGCCGTCCAAGCCGAACGCCGGCATTCGGGCGATGACCAACCGCGGGTTGACCGCCAGTAATGCGTCCGCGGTCAGCCCGAAGTGGTCCATCACTCGTGCAGAGAAATTCTCGATGACCACGTCGGCGTCGGCGACTAACTCGGTGAACAGGCGGCGGCCTTCGTCAGACCCCAAATCCAGGGTGACCGACCGTTTGTTGGTGTTCATCGCATGAAACACCCAGCCGTACTCCCACCAGTCGTCGACGTCGCGGCGCATGCCGCCCGAATACCGGATGCCGTCGGGCCGCTGGATCGACTCCACCTTGACGACGTCGGCGCCGAACGCCGCGAGCAGATGGGTCGCGGCCGGCCCGGCCCAGAAAGCGGTCAAGTCGACGATGCGAACACCCTCGAGCGGCAGCTGAGGAGCTGAGGGCGGCGGGCCGGCCTGCCGCTTGGACCACGTCTCGGTGCCGTTGGCCTCGCCGAGCGCGGGCGCGCCGCGCAGCGACGCGGGTCGGCACCGTGACATCAACCATGGGGTACGGGGTTGGTGAAACCCCGCCGGATTGCGCACGAACACCTCACGTTCGGTCATGTAGGCCATGTCCCGGATGGTCGCGCCATTGCCCAAGCCGGCGATGGGCAGCCGGAACAGCTGTCCGAGTTCGACGATCTCTGCGACGGTGCGTTCGGCCAGCCAGGGTCGGATGCGCTCGCGGATGAAGTCGCGGTACTCCCAGCGGCCGATTTGAAAACGCAACTGGGGGTTCTCGGTCAGCTCAGCGCAGTCGACCATCGCCGCAAAGTCGAGCCATTGCTGCCCGGTGACCATGGTGAACCCGACGTAGCCGTCCTTGGCCGGCTCGATCGAGGGCACCTCGATGGTGCGCGAGACCGGCGGCGCCTGCAACAGCTGAGAATGCAGCCATTCGCCGCTTTGCATCAGCGTGATTGCTTCCAGCATCGACAAATCGAGGTGCTCACCCGGTCCGCCGCGCTCGACGCGGCGGCGCAGGGCAAGCGCGCCGAAAGCGGCGAACACCCCGCCCATGTACTCCCCGAGGTCACCGCCGATCGCAATCGGCGGTCCGGCCGGATCGCCGCGGAAGCCGGTTAAGCCCGACCAGGCCTGCAGCGTGAATTCGCTGGCGGCACGGTCGGTGTAGGGACCAGTCCAGCCGAAGTCGGAGATCGTGACGACGATCGCCCGCGGGTTATCCGCTAGTAACTGTTGCGGATCGATGCCGAGCCCGGCCGCCTGGCGCCGGGAAGCCGTCACCACGACGATATCGGCGCCGGCAAGTTCGTCGTGATAGCGCTCATCAGCGCAGGGGCCGGCACCCGACCAGGTCAGGCTGCGCTTGCCCGCGTTGAGGTAGCCGAACATGGGTGAATCCGTCCCATCCGGCATCGACGAACAGCTTGCGCTGAACCCCCTGAGCGGATCTCCTTGGGGCGGTTCGATTTTCCTGACCTCTGCGCCGGCATCGACCAACAGTTTCCCGCAGTAACTGCCGGCGATCCGGTCACTGATCTCGACAACACGGACATCCTGCACCGGTGTGGGCCTGCTGTCGTGTCCGTCGCTCACCCTTTATCCGTCTGATATTCGTCGGGTTGTTGTCTACGTCATCTTAATAACTTTGCCGATGAACCCGGGACGCTCGACCAGCAGGGCTATTATGCCATTACTGCTAAGATTGCAGTTATGGAGTTCGCGGGTGCAGCGGCCGCGGCTCTGTCCGGCCATCTCGCTGCTGGAATCGGATGACTGCGCTGGGAATTGGCCCCGCGGCCCGACGCCGTCTCTCGGCGCCGAGGATCGCCGAGATCGTCGCCGACGAGTTACGGCGCCAGATCATCGACGGCGAATTGGCCGACGGCGATTTGCTGCCCCGCCAGGAAGTGCTCGTTGAACAGTTCAACGTCAGCCTGGTGTCGCTTCGGGAAGCGCTGCGGATTCTGGAAACCGAAGGCTTGGTGTCAGTCCGGCGTGGCAACCGTGGCGGTGCCATTGTGCACGCTCCGGCGAAGACCAGCGCCGCCTACATGTTGGGTCTGCTGCTGCAGAGCGAGTCGGTTGTCGTCGCCGATTTGGGGACCGCACTGCTGGAGCTGGAGCCCGCCTGCGCGGCGTTAGCCGCCCAACGTCCCGACCGCGCCGACACCATCGTGCCCGAGCTCAAAGAGGTCAACGACGCGATGGCCACCCACCTGGAAGACGGACCCGAATTCACCGAAATCGGCCGGAAATTCCACGATCTCATCGTGCGTGGCTGCGGCAACCGCACGATCATCGCCGTGGTTGGCACCCTGGAGACGCTGTGGACCAGCCACGAGCAGCATTGGGCCGACGAGAGCGCGGCTCAAGGTACTTACCCGTCGTTGGCCAAGCGTCGCGCCGTGCTCAACACGCATGTGAAGTTGGCCGAGATGATCGAGGCCGGTGATGTCGATCGGGCACGGCGCATCGCTGCCCGGCATCTTTCCGACACGCAGAACCACGTGTTGGCCGCGGGGCCCGACCAACGCATCTACGCGCTGTCGCCGCAAGCGCTGTCCCGCCCGCGGGACAGCCGCCATCTGTAGATCGCAGACGCGCGTGCGAACCGCACTGGTCACCGGCGGTAGCGGCGGAATCGGCAAGGCGTGTGCACGCAAGCTGTGCGAACTGGGTTACGACGTCGTGCTGTCAGCACGACGTGTTGATCCGCTCCGCGCAGCGGCCGAAGAGATCGGTGCGCGTTACCTCGTTGCCGATGCCTCTGACCCAGTCGGCTTTGCGCAGGCGATCAGCCCATTGGAGACAATCGATTTGGTGGTGCATGCGGCCGGAACGCTGGGCGGGACTTACGCACGCAAGCAGACGTTCGAGCAGTGGCAGGCGATCATTTCGGCGAACCTGGATTCCTGCTTCGTGGTGACCGCGGCGGTGCTGCCGCGGATGCGGGCCCGCTCGCGGCTGGTGTTCATTTCGTCATCTGCGGCGCACGAGCCGATGATGGCCCGGACCGCCTACTCGGCGTCCAAGGCCGGGATGAACGCGTTCGCTCGAGCGCTGGCCCTCGAAGTCGACCGCGACGGTATCGCGGTCCATATCGTGACGCCCGGCCCGGTGGAAACCGAGATGCTGCAGGACGTTCCGTTCGAGATGTACGCGATTCAGGTCGCCGATGTCGCCGAGGCTGTGGCGTGGCTCGACACCGTGGATCCGTCGGTGGACTTGCCGGAGATCCGGCTGCAGGCGGTGCGACGCGGCCCGTTCGCTCGCGAACCTGTGGTGCCTACTGAAGCTCGCCGCCGGGCCGCGCAGCACCGATGAACCAGCGCGCTATCCCGGAAAGGCCTTGATCACCGTTTCGCCGAATTCGTGCAGCGATTCCGGGACGGCAAAATCGGCGAACCAGACGTAAAAACGTTCGACGCCCTGGTTCGACAAGCCGGCGAAATGGCCGATCAATTCGTCGGCGTCGCCGCACACCAAGCCTGATCCGAGATTGCCGAACCGCCGAGTGCTCACCTCGCGCACCGCGTCGGGGTCGCTCCCCTTGCGAACGAAGCCCACCATCTGCTGAACCGACACCCGCGCCGACCCAGCGGCAGGGGCCAACCGCGCCAACCGATCGAGATGGTTGGCTGGTATGTTCCACCAATCCGCATATCTGCGAACAAGTTCCATCATCCGGCGCCCCGTGCCACCAAGGATCAGCGGTATCGGATGCCCGGGGAGTGGTGTTTGGCTGCCGTCCGGCGTACCCCCTTGCCCCCAGTACTGGGTGATCAGGCCAAGATGGCGCTCGAGTTGCTCTACTCGCGCCACCGGATCTTCCTGACCGACATCGAATCTGGCGAATTCTGCCGGCCACGAGCCAGAGCCTAGGCCGAGTTCGAACCTGCCGTCCGAGGCCTCAGACAAGGTGACCGCCTGTTTGGCCAGCACTGCTGGATGGCGAAACGCGTCGCACAGCACTAGATGGCCGATCCGCAACCGCTCGGTCTTAGCGGCCACCCAGGTAGCGACGCCCATTGCCTCCCAGATGCTTTCATTGGGCAGCCCGGGGGCCTCGAGATGGTCGATGAACGCAACTCCGCTGAACCCGCTGGCTTCCGCATGGCGCGATCGCTCGACGATGTCGGCTACCGGCAATCGCACTTGCGGCAGGAACAGATACCAATCGGCCATAGCTGACCACCTTACGAAGCCACCCAGCGGCCGCCGCACCGATTGACGTCCGTCGCGCTAGTTTACTATTTTTACTATGTTAGGGGCCTTATGGATGTCGGACTGAACTCCGGTCAGTTGGCGCTGCGCGACAGCGTGCGCGACGTCTTGCGGACCGAGTGCCCGCCGGCCATCGCCCGGCAAGCGATGACGGATCCGGACCGCTGGCGCACCGTGTGGAAGACGGTGGTCGACCTCGGCTGGACTGAACTCGCCGGGCCCGATACCGACGGCTCTTTTGGCCGTGTCGAACTCGTGATGGCCTTGGAGGAATGCGGTGCGGCCATCGCCCCCATTCCACTGCTGTCCAGCGTCGGCCTGGCCGCAGGGGTGTTGCGTGTCGCCGGCCCCGCGGTCGAGGAGGTGCTGGGCGATATCGGAGGCGGTGTCGTAGCCGCGCTGGCCGTTCATCCGCCCGGTTGCCGGCTACCGGGTGTGCCGATGACGCTGCAGCACGGACGTCTGCAAGGGCATGCGGTCGCGGTACCCGGCCTGCCCCGCGCGGAGCTGGTCGTCACGTTGGCCTCGTCGTCGGACGGGCCGGTCGCCGCCGTCGCCCGGGTCGGCGACGGCGTGACCGTGCATCCCGCCGAATGCACCGATCCCACCCAACCGCTCGCTGACCTCGACATCGACACCGATCCCATCGTCACCGCTCCGGTAGAGGTGGAATCGGCGCTGGCGACACCGCTGGTCGCCGCGGCTGCCGACCTGGTCGGCGTAGCAGGTGCGGCGCTGGCCCGCGCGATAGAGCATGCGAAAGCACGACAGCAGTTCGGCAAACCCATCGGGGCTTTCCAGGGGATCAAGCACGCATTGGCCGACAACTACGTCGCCCTGGAGCGCGCCCGCAGTCTCACCTACGCGGCGGCCGCGCGCCTCGACGATCGCCCGACCCCATCGTCGGCCGGCTGGACGGCCGCGGCGCTTGCCAAGGCCGCGGCCGCGGAGGCGGCGGTTGGCTGCTCCCGCACCGCGGTTCAGGTCCACGGCGCGTTAGCGCAAACCTGGGAACACGACATGCACCTGTATCTGCGGCACGCGTGGCAAGGTGCCTCGGCGCTGGGAGATAGCCGCGCGCTCTACCACGCGGTGGGCCGTCGCTTCGCCGGAGGTGCCGCATGACGGTCTCGGATGTGGTGACCGAGTTCTCCGCTTGGCTGACGGACTTTCTACCCGACGACTATTACGAGCGTTATAGCGAATACCGCTGGGATATCGGGCTTCGGCGCGACCATCAACGAGCCGCGTTCGAGGCGGGCTGGTTACAGCCAACCTGGCCGCGCGAGCACGGCGGTCGATCGCTGGGCTTGCGGGATGCGATGGAAATCCGGCTGGAGTCGGCGATGCGATCGGCACCTAAACTGCCCAACGTTGCCGGCCCCAACGTTGCCGCGCCGGGAATCCGCGAATTCGGCACCGCAGAGCAGATCGACCGTCTGCTGGTCCCGCTGCTGCGCGGTGACGAGTGGTGGGCACTCGGTATGTCGGAGCCGGAAGCCGGATCCGATTTCGCCGGCCTGCGCACCCGGGCCGTGCGTGACGGGGACCTGTTCCGGGTCAAGGGACGCAAGATCTGGACCACCCAGGCACACCTCTCCCGATGGTGCACGCTATATGCCCGCACTGATCCCGACGCGCCCAAGCACCGCGGAATCTCCTGCCTCATCCTCGATCTGAAGTCTCCCGGAGTGACCATCGAACCCATTCGGATGGCGTCGATCTCGGACGAAACGTTCTGCGAGGTCATTCTCGACGATGTCGAGGTGCCCATCGCCAACCTGCTGGGACCCTGCAACGGCGGCTGGCAGGTCGCGTTGTCATCGTTGAACCATGAGCGTCAGATGATCTGGATCATGAATTGGGTTGAGATCCAGCGTGGGCTCGATTCCGTTCGGGCATCGGAGGCCGCGCACGACGACTACGCGTCCGGCGAGCTGTTCGCAGAACTCGGCTCGCTGCTCGGCGACGCCGAAGCACTGCGGGCAACCGGCTACCGCACGCTGTACAACGAACTTGCCGACCGGCCGAGCCCAGAAGCCGACATCCTGAAATTGCTCGGTTCGCTGACCATGCAGCGGGTTTGGGAGCTCGCCGCCGCGGCCGCCGGTCCGCGTTCGGCCGAGGATGCAGACCTGCTCTTCGAACGTCAAGATTCGTTGGCAGCGACCATCTACGGCGGAACATCCGAAATCCAGCGCAACATCATCGCCGAGCGACTGCTCGGACTGCCGAAGGGGTAACGATGGACTACGACCTCGGCGCCGATGCCGTCGAACTCAGAAAGCGCCTGCGCGAGTTGATTTCCGCGCACATCCCTGAAGGCTTTCTTGGTGCCTGCACCGACGACCCGAAAGACCTCGCGACCACCGAGTCGTTCTGCAAGCTGCTGGCCTCCGACGGGCTGCTGGCCCTGGCCTGGCCTAAAGAGCACGGTGGTGGGGGCGGTTCCGTTTGGCAGCAGACCGTGTTGCGCGAGGAGATGTGGGCGCATCATGAACCCCGCGGTGCGCAGTACATGGGTATCAACTGGGTCGGGCCCGCGCTGATGCGTTACGGGACCCCCGAGCAGAAAGCCCGGCACCTGTCGGCGATCGCTGGCGGAGAAGTGATTTGGTGCCAGGGATTTTCCGAGCCGGAAGCCGGAACCGATCTCGCGTCGCTGCGCACCCGCGCCGTTGCCAACGGCGACGGCTGGCGCGTCACCGGCCAGAAAGTTTGGACGTCCTACGCGCAGATGGCTTCGTGGTGCGTGCTGGCGGCGTGCACCGACCCCCACGCACCGAAGCCTAAGCGGCTCAGCCTGTTTCTGGTTCCGATGGACCGCCCCGGCATCACCGTGCGGCCGATTCGCTCGATGCTGGGACCACACCACCTCAACGAGGTCTTCCTCGACGACGTCGAGGTGTCCCCCGACGAGGTCCTCGGCGAAGTTGGCGACGGCTGGCGAGTGATGCGCGAAGCACTCGCCTTCGAGCGAGTCGGAATCGCCCGCTACGCGCGGTGCGAGTCGCTGCTGGACCGGATGCAGACCGAACTCGGCGACGACTGGGACCGGTTGCCGGAGTCGATCCGGGCCCGTTGGGTGCGGGCACTGATCGACCTGCGGGTGGCCCGGCTAATGGCCTACCGGGCGGTGTCGCTGCAGGATGACACCTCGGCGGGCGCGGCGGCCAGCGCCGCGCGCATCGCAACTACCACCTGCGATCAGCAGGTCGCCGAGTTGCTGTTCGATGTGCTTGGGCCGTCAGCGCTGGACAGCGGTACCTCCGCGCGACTACACGGGGCGGTCGAAGACCATTGGCGTTATGCCCAGGCGGCCACTGTGGCGTCGGGAACCATCGAAGTGCAGCGGATGCTGGTTGCACGCGAAGCTTTGGGAGATCACCGGTGAAGACCGCTCTGCCAGAAGACATTACCGAATTCGCCGCTGTCGCCGCCAAACGCTTTACCCGGTTCGGCGGCCCGCCGGCTGCGCTGCGCGCCGAGACCGAAGAACACCTCCGGGACGACGCGCGGGTCGCGCTGGCCGACGTCGGCGCGTTTGACCTCGATGTCAGATCCTCCTCTGAGGATCTGCTGGCGGCCGCGGTGCTCTGCCGGGCGGCGGGCGCAGCGGCGCTCCCCTACCCGCTCGTCGAGGAGTTGCTGTCGCTCGATGGCGCCCGACTCGCCCTGGTGAATCCCGAAGCACCGCGGATCGATCATGGAGATCTGGCCGGCGAGTGGGTCGCCGCCGACCTCGACGGCACCCGCTACCGTCCGCAACCGTCGTCCCGGACCAGCGCCAAGCTGGGGCCGTTTCTGGTACCGGCCATCTTGAGCGAGCCCGATGGCACCGTGTCGGCAGCCGACGTTGATGCGCACTTGACGCTGGGGTCCTGGCGGATTCTTGGCGCAGTGCAGCAGGCGTTGGAGATCACCCGCCAGCATGTTGTCGCCCGCATGCAATTCGGTAAGCCGCTGGCGGAGTTTCAGG
Organism: uncultured Actinomycetota bacterium; assembly: GCA_963744835.1. Classification (GTDB taxonomy): domain Bacteria; phylum Actinomycetota; class Actinomycetes; order Mycobacteriales; family Mycobacteriaceae; genus Mycobacterium. Next base: position 138,557 of record CAVUVB010000002.1, on the reverse strand, counting down.
CTGTCCGGTTCACCGTCGCCGATGCGTCGGTCGCCGTGCGCGGGCTTTTCGAACTCGCCAAGTACACCATCAGCCGAGCGGAATCGGCACCGCCGCAGGTGCGTTCGGCAGATGCGTTAATACTCCGGCTCAAGGCCGGCGATACTGCGCGACAGGTGCTGCGCACCGCCCACCAATTGCTGGGCGCGCTGGGTTTTTGCGACGAGTCCGACGTCAGTGTTCTGGACCGGCACACTCAGCCGCTCATCCGGCTACCGGTCGGCGCCGAGGTACTCGCGCTGCGTCTGATGCCCGGTATCCGCGACGGCGCACTGGAGACGCTGTTCTCCGACCCGGTCGCGGCGGAGCCGGTGTGAGCGCCGGCGCATTGGCGGAGGGGGCGGCCTCCGGTCAGGACGACGACGGGATTCCGTTCGGGGCGCAGCTGCAAGCCCTCGCCGGACAGCGCGGCGACGAGCTGGCAGTGGTCATCTTGGCGCCGGATGGCACAGCGCAGAATCTCACGTTCGCGCAAATCGATGCCCGAGCCAATCAATGGGGTCGGACCTTGGCGGCCGCTGGGGCTGACATCGGTTCGCTTGTAGCGCTTGGGATTCCCAACTCTGAGCATCTTGTGCTGGCCGCGCTGGGCTGCTGGAAGATCGGCGCGGTCCCGGTTCCGATGCGCTGGGACCTCCCAGAGTGGGAGCGGTCCCGGGTGCTGGCGGTGATCGACCCGGCCGTCATCGTCGACGAGCAAAGTCGGCACGCCCTGGCCGCGGACGCTGCCGACCAGTCCGCAGCGCCGTTGCCGGTCGTGGTGTCCCCCAACGCCAACGGGATATGCAGCAGCGGGTCGACCGGGCTGCCCAAGGTGATCCTCACTCTGGCACATGGGGTCTGGACTCCGGAGTCGTCCTTCCCATTCATGGCCGTCTGGACTCCGACGGCCCAGCCGCAGACCATCCTGGTGCCGGCGCCGATGTATCACACCAACGGTTTCTCGCCGCTCACCTACCTGTTGGGCGGTGATCAATTGGTCGTGCTGGAAAAGTTTGACGCTGCACTGGTTGTCGACGCGATCGAACGGTATCGCGTCACCAACTTCACCGCTACGCCAACCATGCTGGCCCGAATCGCGGCTCTACCCGACATCCAGCAACGGGATTTCTCCAGCATCGCGTGGATCTTGCAGGGCGCTGCAGTGATGCCGCACGCGCTGCTGCACACCTGGTTCGACTTGCTGAGCCCAGAACAAGTCGTGATGGCCTACGGGATGACCGAAGGTCTGGGCATCACCGCATTACGTGGCGACGAGTGGCTGGCGCATCCGGGCAGCGTCGGCCGCGGCTTCCGAGACACCGAAGTGCGAATCCTGGACCCGCAGGGCCGGCCGCTGGGCGCCGGTGAGCTCGGTGAGGTCTATTTGCGCTCGCCGATGAGCGCCGGTTACCGCTACCTGGGTGGCGCGCCCCTGTTGCCGTCGACGCCGGACGGCTTTCGGTCGGCCGGTGATCTCGGCCACGTGGATGTCCATGGTTACCTCTACATCGCCGACCGGCGCAACGACATGATCATCACCGGCGGCGCGAATGTGTTTCCCGCGGAGGTGGAATGCGCGCTCGCTGAACACCACGACATCGCCGACGTCGTCGTCATCGGGCTCGCCGATCCCGAGTGGGGGCGCCGGGTGCACGCCGTGGTACAGCTCACCGACCCCGCGACACCGCTGACCGAGCGGCAAGTCATCGCCTACGCGAAGACCCGTCTGGCCGCATACAAGGTTCCCAAGACGGTGGAGTTCGTCGACGAGATCCCCCGCACCGCGGCGACCAAAGTCAACCGCTCGGCGATGATCGAGGCCCGAGGCGGGTAACGGCACGGGCTCGGTACGACGACAAGCGTTTAAACTGACTGCGATGCTGAAAGCGATCTTGACCGATGTCCAATTCTGGATTCCGGTCGGCGCGCTGGCGGTGGGCGTGGCCCTACTGGCCTGGCTACATTAATTCCTCAATAGACATAGCAGCACAGCCCAGAAGGGTTTGGGAAATGCGGTGACGCGCAGTGCGCAGGCGGCTTCTATGCAAAGTCTGGGAGTAGCGTGCGGCCTCGCGGCCGGTGTCTGGCTCGGAGGAGCTGAGGCCCCGACGAAGCTGGTAAGTGCGGGACTTTCTCCCTTTGCGGTTTCGCTCGCGATGGTGATGGGCGTATTTACGGCCCGATGGACAGTGCCTACTCTGCTGAAAGGAACGAACTATGTTTTCAGCGACCTGTTTGCCCGCCCGCATCTGATAGTGTGGGCGATCCTCACCGGCGCGCTGTGGGCGGTGGCCAATACCCTGACGGTATTCGCCATTCGCGATGTGGGATTAGCGATTGCTTTTCCGCTCTGGAACACAAATAGCCTGATCGGTATATTCTGGGGTTGGCTGCTTTTTCGGGAGTTGCGTGGTGCTGGGCTGCACGTCGGTTCGAGGGTGCTGAGCGGAGCACTGTGCATCGTGACCAGCGCAATCATTCTGGCATTTGTCACCGTGCAGCATAAATCGACAGCGAATGGGCACGTCATACACGGTATTTTGGCGGCTTTGGGCGCAAGCCTGCTGTGGGGCACGATGTATGTGCCCTTTCGCAAAGCATATTTGAGTGGAATCAATCCGCTATCATTTGTGACGATTTTTACCTTCGGTGAACTTGGCACGATGACGTTGCTCGCCGCTACGTTTGGTGGCGGCATAGCGCGGTTAAACGCAGAACTGAATGCGGCGAGGCATCTGGTGTTCTGGATCTTTCTCGGCGGCTTCTGCTGGGTAATCGGCGATCTCTTTCAGCAATATGCGGCGAAGTATATCGGTATCGCGCGTGGCATTCCGCTGTCGAATACCAACCAGCTGTGGGGGTTAGCGTGGAGCGCGTTGGTCTTTGGCGAACTGGCTCACCTGACCCCAGCGGGTCGCTGGCTAGTTGTGGCGGCGACGTTGCTGATGATCGTTGGCGCGGTATTTATCAGCTCGGCGGCGCCTCCGGCGGGTGAGCAAGCGTCAAGGCGCGCTGCGATTTCGCGCGAATGTTTGCGATACGGGCTGAGTTTGGAGGAGTGCGAAGCGGCGCAGCGTGGAGCCATGCATGGAAACAGAACGCAGACCAGGCGGCCGTGGTGGGACAGTTTAATCGTCGCCGCGGCGATAATGCTTTTTCTCTGGCTTGGATTACAAGCACAAGTACCGCCATTCGCGATGAATCTTCCCTGGATAGCAGCGCTGAGCGTTGTACTGGGAGTTGCGGCGATTGGATGCGGCTGGGTGTTGTGGAAGAGGACGCGGTTCGAGTAGCGGCGGTAAGCGATCTCCGGTCCCGGCAGCGCAGTAATCTGCCCACCGTTCCACACGTCCCCACCCAACGCGCGGTAACCTCATTCTCACGGCGTTATCACGCGCACCGGAGGAGGCGGGATGGCCACGAACGACGAAGCCGACGAAGCCCAACCGACGACGCGTGATGCCCGCTTCATCAAGACTGCGGTGGAGATACTGGGTGAGACCGGGCGCACCGACTTCACCGTGCAAGAGGTGGTCGCCCGCTCCAAGACGTCATTGCGGGCCTTCTACCAGCACTTCAGCAGTAAGGACGAATTGCTGATCGCGTTATTGGAGCGGACGATGGCGCAGTCGGCGCAGGCGTGGCGCGCCGAGACCACCGGGCTGGACAGCACCGGTGCGATCAAGCTGATCATGGACCGGATCAGCGCTGAGCCTGAGTCGAGCACCCAGGACAGCCTGAATCGGGCGATGAATCTCTATAACCAACATCTGGCCGAGACCCGGCCCCGGGACTATGCCCGGGTGCTCGCGCCGCTGCACGAGCTGATTCGCGACGTCGTGCAGCGCGGCATCACCGAGGGAGTTTTCCGAGCTAACCTCGATGTCGGGCCCGCCGCGGCGATCGTCATGCAAACCATTTTGGGCGCCCTCCGATTGCACTGGCTGGGAGCCGAACTGACCGGTGCGCCGATCGATGCGGCCCACCTGTATGACTTCTGCATCCGTGCCCTCGGCACAGAAGACGGCATGCAATTGGCGACGCCGACACTCGGTGAGTTGTTCAGCCAGATCGGAATGCGACCGGGCGCTCGCGATGGCGAATTCGCGATGACTTTGCCGGTGACTCCGCAGGTGGTCAACACGTCCGGCGCCCTGCAGGGTGGGCTGATCGCCACGCTGGTCGACGTTGCGGGCGGACACTTCGGGGTGGAATACCTGCAGGAGGGCACCACGATGACGACCGCCGACCTGTTCATCCGCTACCTGCGTCCGATCCGACAAGGCTCGGCGTTCGCGGTGCCGCGGATGCTGCGCAGCGGCCGGCGCGCGATGGTGATGCAGATCGACGTCTACGGCGACGGTGACGGCGACGAGGCGCTGCTAGCGACGGCAACCGTGAACTTCGCCGTCATCAACGGCGCGACCCCAAAGCTTCCCGACTGATCGCATGTCTGACCCGGGCCCAACCCGATTACATCTTGTTGCGCAGGAGTGGTAACGTCATTACCACCATCTGAGAATCAAGACTTGTGCAAGGAGATCGCCATGCCGTCTCGCGAGCTTTCCTTCCCGGTGTTCGACGCCGACAACCACATGTACGAGCCGCAGGAAGCGCTGACCAAGTACCTACCGGAAAAGCGCAAGAACGTCATCGACTACGTGCAAGTGCGCGGCCGCACCAAGATCGTGGTGCGCGGCCACATCAGCGAGTACATTCCCAACCCGACGTTCGAGAAGGTCGCCAAGCCGGGCGCCCAGGAGGACTACTTCCGTAACGGCGCGCAGGGCAAGAGCTACCGCGAGATCCTGGGCGAGCCGATGAAGGCCATTCCCGCCTTCCGCGAACCGGGCCCACGGCTTGAGGTCATGGACGAGCTCGGCATCGACTACGCCCTGATGTTCCCCACTCTGGCCAGCCTGGTCGAAGAGCGCATGAAGGACGACCCGGAGATGACCCACGACGTCATTCACGCGCTCAACCAATGGATGCACGAGACCTGGTCGTTCAACTACAAGGACCGCATCTTCGCCACGCCGGTGGTCACCCTGCCGATCGTCGAGCGTGCGCTGGAAGAACTCGAATGGTGCCTGGAGCGCGGCGCCCGTACCGTGCTGGTCCGCCCGGCACCGGTGCCCGGCTACCGTGGCAGCCGGTCGTTCGGCCTCGAGGAGTTCGACCCGTTCTGGCAGGCCTGCATCAAGGCCGACATCCCCGTCTCGATGCACGCCTCCGACAGCGGCTACTCCGAATTCGCGAACGTGTGGGAGCCGGGCGACGAGTTCCTCCCGTTCAAGCCGACCGCGTTCCGCAGCTTTGCGATGGGCCATCGGCCGATCCTGGATGCGATGGGTGCCCTGGTGTGTCACGGCGCGCTGTCCCGTAATCCCGAGCTGCGGATTCTGTCGATTGAAAACGGGGCCGACTGGGTGCCCGACCTGTTCAAGGGCCTCAAGGGTGTCTATAAGAAGATGCCGCAGTCGTTCAGCGAGGATCCGATCGAGGCCTTCAAGCGCTGCGTCTACATCACCCCGTTCTGGGAAGACCGGTTCACCGAGATCGTCAACATGGTGGGCACCGACCGGGTCATGTTCGGATCGGACTGGCCGCACCCCGAGGGCCTGAAGGACCCGATCACCTTCGTCGACGAGCTCACCGGCTTCGAGGAAGAGGACATCGCCAAGATCATGGGCGGAAACCTCATGAAGCTGATGAAGGTGTCCAAGCCGGTCAACGCGTAACCGTCCAACCGCTCCCGTAATAGGGTCGCTGACATGGAGCAGCGCATCCTCGAAGCGGTCATCTACCAGCGCGAGCCGCCGATAGCGCGGATCATCCTCAACCGCGCCGACAAAGCCAACACCAAAGACGCAACGCTGGTCACCGAAGTCGACAACTGCCTGCACGAGGCGGATCGCGACCGCGAGATCAAGGTCGTGATCATCAAGGCCAACGGCAACGGCTTCTGCGGCGGACACGTGGCCCGCTGGGGTCCCGACGAGAATCCTTACCCGGACTTCGGCGACACCTTCGAGGATCTCTACAAGGGCACCGCCGACCTGTTTTTATGGCCGACGTTGTATCTATGGGAGTTCCCGAAGCCGACGATTTCGCAGATCCACGGCTATTGCATGGGCGGCGGCATCTATTTGGGCCTGCTGACCGACTTCTGCGTCGCGTCGCAGGATGCCTATTTTCAGATGCCGCTTGCGCAGAGCCTCGGGGAGCCCGGCGGGCACACCATGATCGAGCCGTGGCTGCTGATGAACTGGCATCGCACCATGGACTGGCTGCTGCTGGCGCCGACGCTCTCCGCACAGGAAGCCCTCGACTGGGGGCTACTCAACAAGGTGGTGCCGCGAGACGACCTCGAAGACACCGTCGAAGAAATGGCACGCAAGATCGCCCAGATTCCGTTGACCACCTTGATGGCAGTGAAGAACAACGTGAAGCGGGCCTGGGAATTGATGGGAATGCGGGTGCATCTCCAGGTCAGCCACATCCTGACCAACATGGTCGGCGCGGCATCAGACGTGCAGGCGCGACGGGCCGAGCTCATGCAATCGGGCTTGAAGCCAAGGGATTTCGTCGATCGCGACGAGCCTGGTTCCTAGCGCGTTCCTCTCGCGAGCAGACATAGAATCGCCCATTTCCCAGCGGGATCGTGCGATTCTGCGTCTGCTCGCCAAGTCACTGGCTCTTCTCGCCGGCGAGGCGGCGGCCGGCGGCATGACGGGCGGCGACGTAACCGAACACCATCGTGTAAGCGATGCTCCCGCCCGCGCCCAGGTAGTTTCGGCCCATCACTGTTGCCGTGATATTGCCCGTCGCGTACAGCCCGTCGATCACGCAGTCGTCATTGTCGAGGACCTGCGCATGCTCGTTGGTAATCACTCCTCCGCATGTTCCGACGTCGGCGGGAAGAACCCTCGTGGCGTAGTACGGTGCCTGCTCGAGCGGCCCGATGGCGGCGTTGGGCCGATAGCCGGGATCGCCCAGGCAGTCATTGTAGGATGACTGACCGCGCCCGAAGTCGGGGTCAAGGCCCTTGACCGCAAATCCGTTGAACCGCTTTACGGTTTGCTCCAGTGCGTCGGCTGGGACACCGATCTGGCGGGCGAGATCGGCGATGGTGTCACCACGCATCACCGCGCCCCGCTCGATCAGTTCTTCGGGAAGGCGACGTTTCTTGAAGGGGTTCGCACCCGAGACATATCTGCCGATGTAGCCCTCGTCAAAGACCATCCAACACGGCACCGCCTTGTTGGCGTACATCGCCTTGCCGACCTCCACATAGGAGTTCGACTCGTTGCAGAACCGCCTGCCCGTCCCATCGACGTAGATGGCGCCGGGCCGCTGGCGGCCGCTTCCAAGTGCCTTCGCCGCGTCACCTCCGTCCGCGATGAAAATCGATGGCAGCCACCAGGCCTCATCCATCAGATCGGTTTTCGCCCCGAGTCTGATCGCCGTCTGCAGCACCTCGCCGGTGTCGCCAGCGTTGGCGATCGACCACTTGGCCTCGTTGGGCTGGTCGCCGCTGTATTGGCGGCGCATGTCTGCGTTGCGGCTGAAGCCACCCGCCGCGAGAAGGACGCCCTTGCGCGCCTCGATGTTCATCGAGGCGCCGTTATGTGAGACGCGCGCGCCCACGACCCGGCCGTCTTCGACGATGAGGTCGTCCATTGCCGCGTTGGTCCAGATCGGTGGCTCGCCGCGGAGGTCGATAAGCGCCTTGAGCATCTGGCCGATGAGTGAGGCGCCGTTGGTGAGCATCTCGCGACGCCGGAGCCGGGCCGCCCTGGTGCGTGCGAACACCCGCGTGGCTACGGCGAATGCCCGCGGCGATCGGTTGAAGTACTGCACCGCGCGTAGTTCGTTGGTCTTGAGGACAAACCCGCCGTAGCTCTTGGCCATCGAAGGCTGGACCTTGTCACTCCAATTGCCCAGCGCTGCCGCATCGTATGGGACGCCCTCGATCGCGCGACCAGCTTCGTTGCCGCCCTTATGATTCGGGTAGTAGTCGCTCCAGCCCGGACACCGCACCAGCCGAACGCCTTTGCGCGTCAGGAAGCTGATCATCTCGTAGCCCGCGCTAAGGAACATCTCGCGGCGTGCCGGCGATGAGGCCGGGCCGATGTCGCCGACGACGTCGTCGAAGTACGCCAGACCGTCCTCGTGCGAGTCCGGGATTCCATCAGCGCGCATCAACGGGTTGTTCGGCAGCCACACCATGCCACCGGAAAGCCCGGTGGAACCACCCACCAGAGCTTGCTTTTCGATTACCAGCGGTTCTATCCCGGAGTCGAGCGCCGCCAGGGCCGCAACCATACCTCCCCCACCGCTACCCGCGATGAGCAGGTCGACGGAGCGGTCCCACCGGGTGCTCATCGCGCCTCCACGACGCTCGAGGTGAATCCGAGTTCGGCGACCGGCACATCAATCGTGGTGTTGGTCTTCTGGATCGCCGGCACCAGGGTCTCGTACGGCAGGCCGGCTAGGAAGCCATCGACGACGCGTTCGAAATTCGAGATCAGTCCCTCAATTTGGTTGGACAGCCGCATGTATTCGAAGCCGCGTGCGTGCAGTCCTTTCTGCTGTCGCGGCAGGTTGGAGAAATCCTGCGCGGGTATCGGCGGCCAGCGCGGGTCGTCGGGCGCCATCGGCTCCGGCGGTGTGGGCTTTCCGGCCGAGAGGTCTGAGGGGAAACGGGTGAGCGACCAGATTTCGAACAGCGTCTCCTCGGGCCCCAGCGGCCGGATCCGGTACGACGAAGCGCTGCTGTAGGTGGGCAGGATGAAGTGGTGCGGGAAGCAGAAGCCGATCGCGTCGGTGATCCCGCGACGGATCAGGTCGTTGAGGTCGGGCATGTCGCTGCCCCGGGCCCGATGCCAGCTGACGACGGCGTCGTTGAGGGCGCCACGCCAGGCCGTCATCGCCTCGGCGGGGTCGGTCGGCAGCTGGATGGTCTGCAAGCCCTCGGCGATGCGAATGTCGTTCTCGTGGGTCATGCCGCCCATGCCGGTGCCGAGCGTGCGCATGAAGTACAGGCTGCTGGCGACGACGGGATGCACGGCGGAAGGCGGACTACCGGGCTGCGCGGACGGCAGCAACTGCGGGTGGGTCTGCGGGACGTGGTAGCCCTCCATAAACGCTGCGGTCGCCAGCTTCCAATTCACCGGTAACCGACACGATTGCCACCACTCGACGCGTAGCGATTCGACCTTCCAAGCGTCATAGATCGATGCGAAAGGCTCCTGGCAATCGCGCAGCGCCGGGGCGTCGTCGTCGAGGTTGATCCATGCGCAGCCGCCCCACACCTCGCACCGCACCGAGACGAGCTGCAGATCGTCCGGGCGTAGGTTCTCTTCGGTAAAGACCTCAGGTCGCAACACAAACGTGTTGCGTCCGTCGATGCCCCAGCACCACCCGTGGAACGGGCAGACGAAGGTACGCCGGTTTCCGTTGCCTTCCACCAGCTTTACTCCACGATGCCGGCAGGCATTGTGGTACGCCCGCACGGTGTCGCTGTCGAGCCGCACGACGATGATCGACTGGTCGAGGATCTCGTACTCGACGAAGTCACCGGGCTTGGGGATTTCTTCGAGTCGGCAAGCCATCTGCCACACCCGGGGCCAGAACAGCTCGGCCTCCAGCGCATACAAGTCGGGATCGTAGTAGCGCTGCTTCGGGATACGATCCGGGGCTTCGACCGCCCACGGCACCGGCAGTGGTGTCCAGTTCACATCGGTTCGCGCCATAGCCATCTCTCATCCATGCAACATCAGACTATCCGCGACGTCCGTCCTTGCCAGTAGCGTTCGCGAATACGCCTCTTGTACAGCTTGCCGTTCGGGTCTCTGGGCAACTCCGATTCGAACTCGACGGTGCGCGGGCACTTGTATGCGGCCAACCGCGCTCGGCAGTACGCGATGAGCTCGGCCTCGAGCTCAGGCCCGGGCGTGACGCCGTCGACCGGTTGCACGACGGCTTTGACTTCCTCACCGAATTCGTCGTTGGGAATGCCGAACACCGCCGCATCGACGAGCTTGGGATGCATAACCAGGAGGTTCTCTGCCTCCTGCGGGTAGATGTTGACCCCGCCGGAGACAATCATGAATGTCGACCGGTCGGTGAGGTAAAGGTAGCCGTCGTCGTCGACATAACCCATGTCTCCCAACGAGCGCCAACCGTGTTCGTTGGACACCGATGCGGTTTTCTCGGGATCCTTGAAGTACTCGAAGTCGGGTCCGCCTTCGAAGTAGAGCTCGCCGGATTCGCCGATGGAAAGCTCGGCCCCGTCGTCGCCGACCACATGCACGGGGGCCATCGGTATGCCCACCGAACCGGGGTGAGCGAGCCACTCCTCGGGACCGATCGTGGTGCCGGCGAATCCCTCAGTACCCCCGTAATACTCGTGGATGATGGGCCCGAACCACTCCATCATCTTTTGCTTGACATCCACCGGGCAGGGCGCGGCCGCATGGATCACACATCGCAGACTCGAGATGTCGTATTTCTCCCGGACCGCCTTTGGCAGCTTGAGCATCCGCACGAACATCGTCGGCACGAACTGGGCGTGGGTGACACCGTGAGTCTCGATCAGCCGTAGCACGGTCTCGGCGTCGAACTTGGGCATGATGATCGATGCGGCCCCAACCCGGTTGGCGGCCATCGTGTAGTTCACCCCGGCGGCGTGGTAGAGCGGCGCGGGCGACAGGTACACGCTGGCGGGGCTCATGCCGTACTTGTGGATGAGCGCCATCTCGAGGACTGCTTGGGCCCAGGAGCCGTTGCCGTCGGCCGGTAGTGGCCGGCGGACAGCCTTGGGTCGTCCGGTAGTGCCCGACGAGTACAGCATCTCTGACCCGTCGCACACCGGCGGCGCATCCCCGGTCGTCGCCACGACCTCATCGTAGGATTGCCAGTCCGCCAGATCGCCCCCGACCGCGATGTGGACGTCGACAGCGGTATTGACGCTGCGAACGTGGGCCGCGAGGTCACCCATCGAAGCTTCGACGAACACCGCTTTGGCATCCGAATCCTCGATGACGTAGGCAGCTTCGTCGGGAGTGAAATGAGTGTTCACCGCGGTGTAGTACAGACCCGAAAGCTGGCAGCCCCAGGTGATTTCGAAGAACTGAGGGCGGTTACGCAGAACCAGAGCCACGCCGTCGCCGCGCCGCAGCCCAGCACGGTGCAGCGCCGCGGCGACCCGTTGACTTCTGGCATGCAGGTCGCCGAACGAGATCACACCGCCGTCGGACATGATCAACGCCGGCGACTCTGCGGCTCTGATCGCGTGATCAGCGATGTTCACTGGCAGACCTCGACCGACGGGTTAGGTGACCGTTTCGCCGTCGCTCGATGCGGCCGCGGCTGCCTGGCGTCGGGCTTGTTCCGACGGCAACACCTTGTCCTTGAAGACCTGCTGAATCAGTTCCTGTACGTCCTTGCTGATCGAGGCGAGCGCGACGAGGTCGTTGGAGCTTTGCCAGTGCACCCGCATGCCCATCAACTCCCACGCTCGTTTGAGGTTGGCCTTGGTTGCCAGCAACGTGGTCATCGGGGCCTGGGCGATGTGGCGGGCGATGGCGTCAACACGCGCATCTAACTGATCGCGCGGAACGACCTCGTTGACCAGACCGACCTCCAACGCCCTCTTGGCGTCGATGACCTCGGCCAGAAAAAGGTAGTAGGCCGCGCGCCGCCAGTTCATGAACACCCAAGGCTCGATGGAGCATTCACCTGAGGGCATGCCGAACCCCTGCAGCGGCGGGTAGGAAAAGTAGGCATCCTCGGACGCGATGACGATGTCGGTGGTCAAGCCCATGTGCGTGCCGCCTCCCACGCAATAGCCGTGCACCTGCGCAATGGTCGGCTTGGAGAATTCCCACAGGTTGAGCGTCGGCTTGACGAACAAGTCAGTCTGCGGTTTCCACGGGTGCCCCATCTTCATGGCACCTTCGACGAATGCCGGATAGTCGACAGCGTTGTTGCCGATCGCGTGCCCCGAACAGAAGCCCTTGCCGTTGGCCTTGAGAATCAGCACTTTGATGTCGTAGTCACGGTCGGCATCCAGCAACGCAGCGTCGACTTCTTCAGCCAGCTTCTGGTCCTGTGCGTTGGCCTTCTCGGGCCAGTTCAGCGTGATTTTCGCGATAGCTCCTTGTTTTTCGAAGATGATTCTTTCGCGGGTCTCGTTTAGATCCATATGGCTTTACCTTCCTTTATGAAGTGATGACGCCGATTTCGGCGCCGATGTCGTAGGTGGTTCCGACCTTGCCTGTCCATTGCACGGTGCCCGAAGCTCCGGCCTCGATCTCCTGTTCCACCTTCTCGGTGGCAATCACGTAGATCGGCGTGCCCTCTTCGACATGTTCCCCAGCGTCGACAAGCAAGTCGGTGAGCTCGGCTTCCGAAACGGCCACCGATACCCGCGGAATACGGATGATGAACTCACCCATGGACTTTCGTCTTCCCCAGGGTGCGCTGAGCGGCTTCGATGATGCGACCCGATGACGGGTACACCTGCGCCTCGAGTACAGCAGCGGCGGGATTGGGGACGAACCTGGCGCCGACCCGCTCGACGGGTGCCTGCAATTCGCCGAACAGTTCCGATTGCAGGATCGCGGCGATCTCTGCCCCCGGCCCAGCGAATTGCACTGCGTCGTGGGCAATCACGGCTCTTCGGGTACGACGCACAGATCCGACGATCGTGTCCACGTCAAGTGGAACCAGCGTGCGCAGATCGACGACCTCCGCGCTGACACCTTGCTCGGCCAAGGTGTCCGCCGCCGCGAGAGCTTCATGCACGCTGCGTCCGTAGCTGATCAGTGTTACATCGGTGCCCGCTCGCTTGACGTCGGCCTGGCCCAGCGGAATACAGAAACTCGGATCGAGAGGAACCGGCCCCTTTTTGCCCTGCAGGCGAATGGTTTCGACGAACAGGCAGGGGTCTTCATCGAAAATCGCCGCGGTCAGTAGACCTTTGCCGTCTCGTGGGGTGGAAGGCACGATCACCTTCATCCCCGGGATGTGCATGAACCATGCCTCCAGGCTCTGCGAATGCGTGGCGCCGGTGGCAAGGCCCGCGTAGACCTGGGTGCGGATGGTGATCGGTGCTGTGGTGCGCCCGGCGGTCATGAATCGCAGTTTGGCGGCGTTGTTGATCAGCTGGTCGGCGGCGATGCCGATGAAATCCATGATCATGATCTCGGCCACCGGCAGTAGCCCGTCGATCGCGGCACCGATCGCCGCGCCGACGATCGCGGCTTCCGAGATCGGTGTGTCCAAAACCCTTTCGTGGCCATATTTTGTCGATAACCCCGCTGTCGGGCCGGAGGCGCCGGGGTCGGCGATGTCCTCACCGAGCAGAAACACCCGCTCGTCGGCCTGCAGCGCCTGATCGAGCGCGAGGTTCAGCGCCTCCCGCATTGTCATCTCTTGCTCCTGCATGCGCGCTGCTTCCTCAGACCGGGTGCTTGAGAGGGGCCGCGTACACGTCGTGGTCGAGTTCATCGATCGACGGGGAATCCGCGCTCATGACGGTTTTCAGGGCCGTTTCCACCGTCGCCGACGCCTCCTTGTCGATACTGTCCAGCTCGTCCTCGCCGCAGATCCCGGCTTCGGCAAGGTGGCTGCGGAACCGGGGTACCGGGTCGGCTTCCATCGCCGCGGCCAGCTGATCCTTCGGGATGTAGGACATCCGGTCACCGAAATAGTGGCCGCGGAAGCGAAATGTCACGCACTCGATGAAAGTGGGGCCGTCGCCGCGACGCGCCCGCTGCAGCGCTTCATCGAGTATCGCTTTCACTGCCAACGGGTCGTTACCGTCGACGCGAACGCCCGGCATGCCGTAGCCGGCCGCTCGGTCGGCAACCTGCTCGAGCTTCATGGTGTCGGCGGTCGGCGTCATTTCGGCGTAGAGATTGTTCTGACAGACGAAGACCATCGGCAGATCCCACAGCGCGGCCATGTTCGCCGCTTCGTGAAACGAGCCGGTGTTGGTGGCGCCATCGCCGAAGCTGACCACCGTGACACGGTCGAGCCCCTTGCGCTTGGCGGCCATCGCCAGACCCACCGCCACCGGCGGTCCGGCCCCGACGATCCCGGTCGAGAGCATCACGCCCACTTCCGGTTTGGCGATGTGCATGGTGCCACCCTTGCCGCGGCTGGCGCCGACTGTGCGTCCCATCATCTCGCCGTAAATCTCCTCGAGCGGCACGCCCTTGCCGATCAGATCATGCAGTCCGCGATAGGTCGTTACCAGCTGGTCGTCGGGTCGCAGCGAGACACCCATCGCGGCCGCGATCGCCTCTTGGCCACGGGATGGCCAGTAGACGCACATGAACTCTCCGGTGCCGATTCCCTTGGAGAGCCGGTCGTCGGCCGCCTTCATCAGCACCATCAACGCATAGAGGCGCTTTTGCGTCTCCGGAGGTGCCTCTGCGGTGGGACTCACTTTGTGTAAGACCCGATCTGCTTAAAGACCTTGGGAATTGGCGGCGTCTCCATATTGAGCAGCTCCAGCGACGACATCTTGCCGCTGGCACCGAGCTCCCCCAGCCGTTGGACCACCGAGTCGAGGTCGTCGCAGTCAAGCTCGTAGATCGCGATGAATGGTCCTTTTCCGCCGGTCGGCGCGAAGCGGCGCGCGGAAACAATACCGTCCACCGAGCAGATCTCCGCCAGATGCGTGTCGTTGTACCACTTGTGGTAATCCTCCACGCGGTCCGGTGACACCGGCATCGACTCCAGGTAGATGATCCCTTTGGGCATGCTTACCTCTCCATTTCGGTTGGGATGCTGTCTGATTGACCGATCCTCACGCGCCTGCCCACGGCTTCACCTTGAGAAAACCTCCGCCGTCGACCCGAAGCTGCTGGCCAGTGATGTAGCGGGCGGCGTCAGAGGCCAGAAACAGCACGGCCTCACTGATGTCTTCGGGTTCGACGTAGGGAATCGGCATCGCCTGGACCAGCGGGAAAACCGGTTCGGCATCTTCACGAGTCGGGTTCTTCAGGTCGGGCCGGAAGGCTCGGTACATCGGCGCACTGTGCAGCATGTCGGTGTTGACATTGGTCGGGTGCACTGCATTCATCCGGATAGAGAACCGAGCCAGCGCCAGCGCGAAGTCGTTCACGTAGTGCGCGGCAGCTATTTTCGCGAAGGCATATCCCGCTCCGCCGGGACCGCCGTCGATGCCGGTGGTGTTCATCGACGACATGAATGCCGCGTTGGATCCGATCACGATGATCGAGGCGCCGGCCTGCAGGTGCTTGAGGCTGGCGTGCACAAGGTTGAGCACACCGACCAGATCTACGTCGACGGCATCGGCGAAGGCCTGCGGCGGCAGGCCCGCGGTCAGCGGACAGATGCCGGCGTTGGCGACGACGATGTCGAGGTGACCGAACTCGGCCACTCCCCGGTCGATCGCCGCCGACAGTGCGGCGCGGTCGCGCACGTCGGCGATCTCGGTGCAGGCGCGCTGGCCCTCCTTCTCGACGAATCGGGCGGTCTCGTCGAGGTCCTCCGGGCGGGCCAGCGGGTATTCGTTGGTTTCGATGTCTGCGCAGAGGTCGACCGCGATGATGTCGGCGCCCTCGGCGGCCAGCATTCGAGCGTGCGAGCGACCCTGACCGCGTGCTGCTCCGCTGACCAAGGCAACCTTGCCCGTCACTCTGCCCATCGCCGGTCCTTTCGCAGCGCCCTCAACGACAACGAATCACGTTGAAACCTAGGCTTGTTCGTAGCAAGCGCAGGGTGACCGAAAGGGGCGCCGACCCGGCCATGAATTGGGGCCGGATGAGCGTTGGACTCCATCGCATCTCTTCCACGACGCTGCGTCATTGCAGTACAGACAGACAAAAATCTATAGTATCTATACTACCTAAAATAGAAAAGACACCGAAAAGGGTGGGCAGATGTCAGGCGTGCTCAGTGGGGTCCGGGTCGTCGAACTGGCTTCATGGACCTATGTGCCTGCTGCCGGTGTCGCTCTGGTGGACTGGGGCGCGGAGGTCATCAAGGTAGAGAGTGTCGTTGGCGGCGACCCGGGCCGAGCGCTCGTCGTCGGGGGGTTCACCCGCCAAGCCGCACGCGCTGATACCGACTTCATCCTCGAGCTGAGTAATCGCGGAAAACGAAGCATCGCATTAGATCTCAAGAGCGACACCGGTCGGGAGTTCTTCGGGCGGCTGCTGGCCGAGGCCGACGTACTGCTCACCAACTGGCTTCCGGCGGCACTGGAGCGGGCACGCCTGACAGTCGAGGACATCCGTGGGTTCAACCCGAACATCATCATCGCGCGGGGAACGGGGCTGGGTGTCCGGGGTCCTGACCGCGATCGGGGCGGCTTTGACGCCGCCACCTATTTGGCTCGCGGCGGAGTGGCCTACACGCTCACCCCGTTCGGCACCGAGAATCCCGCCGTGCAGGGCCCGGCCTTCGGCGACCTGCAGGGCGGAATCACCCTGGCCGGCGGCGTCTGCGCAGCGCTGTTTCACCGCGAGCGGACCGGCGAGCCGACGATCGTGGATTCGTCGCTACTGGCCCAGGCGATGTGGAGTATCGCGCCGTCGATTTCGGTGGCCGACCTCTTCGGTATCGACGGCATACCGGGGGCGCCACCGGGGTTGGCGATGAACCCCCTGGTCAACCGGTATAAGACTAAAGATGACCGGTGGATCCAGATGGTGTTCCTGCAGCCGGACAAGTTCTGGGCCGGCTTCTGCGAGCGGATCGGGTTGCCCGAGCTGGCTACCGACGAGCGCTTCGTCCCGTCGTCGAATCTGGTCGCCAACGCAGCCGAGGCGGCGGCCCTGATCGCGGCCAAGTTCGCCGAGCATGACCTGGAGCACTGGCGGCAAGCTCTGGCCGACGAACCGGGCGTGTGGGCGCCGCTGGCCACACCGCGTGAGACGCTCAACGACCCGCAGAGCAAACCCAACGGCTACCTGATCACCAATGTCGACGGCGACGGCGTCGAGTATGAAATGGTTGCGGCGCCAGTGCAGTTCGACGAAACTCCGCCTGGCCCGGGACGGGCGCCCGAACACGGGCAGCACACCGAGGAGATTCTGCTGGAACTCGGCTTCGACTGGGACGACATCGCCAAGGCCAAAGATAGCGGCGCGATCCTGTAGGCCCCGGGTGGGCCCTTATGCAAGGCGTGACGGCCGGACAATTCGAGGCCCGGTAGATTCGCATGCTATGTGTTCGAAGGGAATGTCATGACCGCGGGCGTCGAGCAGTTGGAGTTTCAGGCCGAGGCGCGCCAACTGTTGGACTTGATGGTCCACTCGGTCTACTCCGATAAGGATTCGTTTCTACGGGAGTTGATCTCCAACGCCTCCGACGCACTGGACAAGCTGCGCATCGAGGCGTTCCGGAACAAGGACCTCGACGTTGACACCACCGATCTGCATATCGAGATCGAGGCGGACAAGAACGCCCGAACCCTGACCATTCGCGACAACGGCATCGGCATGACCCGTGCCGAGGTCGTCGACCTGATCGGAACCCTGGCCAAGTCAGGCACCGCCGAACTACGTCAGCAGTTGCGTGAGGCCAAGAGTGAAACCGTCTCCGAGGAACTGATCGGTCAGTTCGGTATCGGCTTCTACTCAACCTTCATGGTCGCTGACAAGGTCGAACTGCTCACGCACAAGGCCGGCGAGAGCGAGGCCACCAAGTGGGAGTCCAGCGGCGACGGAACCTACACCATCGCCTCGGTCGAGGGTGCCCCCCAGGGCACGTCGGTCACCCTGCACCTCAAGCCCGAAGACGGCGAGGACGCGCTGCACGACTACACCTCGGAGTGGAAGATCAGGACGCTGGTCAAGAAGTACTCCGACTTCATCGCCTGGCCCATCCGGATGGAGGTCGAGCAGCGCTCGGAGGAAGACGGCAAAGAGACCGTCACCATAGAAACCGAGACCCTCAACTCGATGAAGGCGTTGTGGGCCAAGCCCAAAGACGAAGTCTCCGACGATGAATACAAAGAGTTCTACAAACACATCGCGCACGCCTGGGACGACCCGCTCGAGGTCATTTCGATGAAGGCCGAAGGCAACTTCGAATACCAGGCCCTGCTCTTTATCCCCTCGCGCGCGCCATTCGACCTATTCGAACCGGACGCCGCCATCGGTGTGCAGTTGTACGTCAAGCGGGTCTTCATCATGGGCGATTGCGACCAGCTCATGCCCAGATACCTGCGCTTTATCAAAGGAGTCGTCGACGCACAGGATCTGTCGCTGAACGTCTCCCGCGAGATGTTGCAGCAGGATCGACAGATCAACGCGATCCGGCGTCGCTTGACCAAGAAGGTGCTCTCGACGATCAAGGATCTGCAGTCCGAGCGGGCGGAGGATTACCGCACATTTTGGGGCCAGTTCGGCAAGGTGCTCAAAGAAGGCCTGCTGAGGGACTTCGACAACCAAGAGACGTTGCTGCAGATCTCGTCGTTCGCCTCGACGCACAGCGACGACGAACTCACCACCCTCGCCGAATACGTCGAACGGATGAAAGAAGGCCAGCAGCAGATCTTCTACGCCACCGGTGAGTCTCGCCAGCAGATTCTGAACTCTCCGCACCTCGAAGCATTCAAGGCCAAGGGTTACGAGGTGCTGCTGCTTACCGACACCGTCGACGAGATCTGGGTGGGGTCGGTGACCGAGTTCGAGGGCAAACCGTTGCAGTCGGTGGCCAAGGGCGACGTGGACCTCGACACCGAGGACGAGAAGAGCGCCCACGAGGCCGAACGCAAAGAGCAGGAAAAGGATTTCGCCGATCTGCTGACCTGGCTGAAGGAGACCTTGAGCGAGCACGTCAAGGAAGTCCGGTTATCCACCCGCCTGACCGAGTCGCCGGCGTGCCTGATCACCGACGCCTTCGGCATCACCCCGACACTCGCACGCATCTACCGGGCTTCCGGCCAAGACGTTCCGGTCGGGAAGCGGACTTTGGAACTGAACCCGAACCACCCGCTCGTCACCGGCCTGCACCAGGCGCACAAAGACCGCGGGGACGATGCTCTCGGTTTCGGAAACCGCCGAATTACTCTATGGCACCGCACTTCTCGCTGAGGGCGGTGCACCTGATGATCCGGCGCGGTTCGCCGAGTTGCTGGCGCAGCGGCTGGCTCGCACGATATAGACCTACGGCGCGCCGCTGGCTAGTTGCGGTCGCTCCGCGTCTTGTTCCCGTGCCGAACCTGGCTGAACGGCACACCACGGTCGGCGGCGTACTCGCGGGGAAAGTTCAGCACCCGCTCCCCGATCACGTTTCGGGCCATCTCGGTGGTGCCACCGCCGATGGCGACCGTCTGCCGGGACAGGTATCGCAGGCCGGTCTGCAGCCCCTCGCCTTCTGCCCCGACGACGCCGGCCGTCCCGGTGATGGCCAGTCCGGCGTCCATCTCCAAGGTCACCGTCTCGGCGTGGAAAAGCCGGAGCAGGGTTCCGGCGGCAGGCGGCAGGCTGCCATCGCGGACGCTGCGGTAGACGTGACCGCCCAATTGGTCGCTGACCGCGCGGTGCACCAGCGCTCGCCCGGCTATCTGCTGCACCCGCTCGTTGTCCGCCTGACCGATTATCTCGGCCAACGCCGGATAGTTCACCGGTGTCGACCGGCCACCCTCACTGCCGCTCCCGCTGGCGAACTCTGAACCCCCGCCCACCGCGCGACGCTCGTGGTAGAGCTGGCTGTGAGGCCACTGCCCACCCGCCGTTAACCTCGCCGACGACAGCGTCGTCGCCGACGTCGACACCGTCGAGGAACTCCTCACAGAACTCCGTCGACCCGTTCAGCTGAGTGATGCGGCGCAACGTGATTCCGGGATGCTTGATCGGCACCAAGAACATGGTCAGGCCGTCATGCTTGGGCACGTCCCAATCGGTGCGGGCCAAGCAGAGGCCGTAGTCTGCGGCGAATGCACTGGTGCTCCACGTCTTTGCGCCGTTGATCACCCAGCGGTCGCCATCCCGCTCGGCCCGGGTGATCACACCGGCGAGATCCGATCCGCCGCTGGGCTCAGACAACAGCTGAACCAGTACCTCGTCGCCGCGCAACGCCGCGGCGATGTGGCTGGCGTTTCTGTTCCTCGCTGCCCCTGTCGAGCAGCGTCGCGCAGCAGATGGTGAACGTCGGCGTATTGAGAATCAGCGGCATCTCATAGCTGAGGCTCTCCTCGTCGAATGCGCGCTGATACTCGTAGTCCAGCCCCAGCCCGCCGTAGGCTCGCGGGGAAAGCAGATGCCGGCGAATCCGCCTTCGTAGAGCCGCTTTTGCAGTTCGCGAGCCCGCTGCCAGCAACGTTCCTCGTCACGATGGGCGGCAGGCGGTGAGCCGGGATCGATCGGCGGCATGTTCTCCGCCAGCCAGGCTCTCGCCCGGGCACGAAACTGATCGATAGATTCCACCTGAGTCTGCAAGGGCAGGAGGTCCCGCGATGTCGGTCTTGGAGGCTTCCCCCATCAGGCGGACCTCGGGGCTCGGTTTCCTGCCTCCTGCCACTGGTAGACCCGCACGTTGTGCTCTTCCGGCGTGCCGAACATGGACCGGTACAACGCAACCCGACGCAGGAACAGATGCAGATCGTGTTCCCACGTGACACCGATTCCACCGTGCATTTGCACGCAGCCTTGGACGATCTCGAGGAGCCATCTCCCCGACATAGGACTTGGCGATGCTGGCCGACAACCCGGCCTCCGGCGAACGCGCAGAAATGGCCGTCACCGCTGCGGTCGTCGTAGCCCGGCACGCCTCCAACCACATCTTCATATCGGCGAATCGGTGTTTGAGTGCCTGATATGACGCCAGCGGCCGGCCGAAGGTGTGCCGGTCCAATGCCCAAGCGACGGTGAAGTCGAACACCGTCTGCAGAATGCCGACCACTTCGGCGCACTGCAGCATCTGCGCGATTTGGCTTTGGCGCTCGATGAGTCCGGCGATCTCAGCGACGCTGCCGACCGCCGCACCGTTGTCGACCTCCACGCCGTCGAAATGCACACGCGCGTATTGCTTGACCAGATCGACTGACTGCTGCGGCTCGATCCGCACCCCGGACGCGTCGCTAGGCACCAGGAACTGGCGCACGCCGTCGTCGCCTCGCGCCGTCACAAGTAGGTAATCGCTTTGGGCGCCCGCCTCCACGCGGTCTTTGACACCATCGAGGCGGTAGCCGGAATCGGTCACCGTGGCGGTCACCGAAGGCTTGTCGGGCGCCCAGCCCTGCCCCGGCTCGTAGACGGCCCAGGCTGCCACCTTCTCGCCGGAGATCAGCGACTCGATTGTGGACGCGTGGGACGCAGCCTCGGCGCAGTCTGCCAGTCCGGCCAGCACAGTGCTGACCGGATAGAGCGGCCCCGGCGCCACCGTCTTTCCCAGTTGTTCGGCGACCATCGCCAGATCGGCAACACCATCGCCGGAAACGTTCCCACCGCCCAGTTCTTCGGGGACCAGCAAGGCGGTCCACCCCAGTTCAGCGGCCCGCCGCCACCAGGCCTGGTCGAAGGAGATGCCCGCCGCATGCAGCTCCCGCACCCGGCTCAGCGGCACCTCTTTTTGGAGAAATGCTTGGGTGGTGGAGGCGAAGAGTATCTTTTCGGGGGAATCGACGGCAGTCATGATGTTGGCTGGGACCTTCCTGGCCGTCCTTCGCCGGTGCGGATGAAGGCTGGACGCATCCTGATCATCCGTCCGATTCGGGTCCAGTGGGGATTCACTGGTGCCACCGATGGTAGCAATGAGCAATACCGTAAGAGATACCGGAGTTCAGTCGATAATGACGTTGACAAGCTCTAATCGCCATGCCTGACGTGGGCGGCCGGCCGCAAGATTCCGCCGAGGCGAGGGCCGACGCGATCGCGTTGGCCGAGCAAGCCGAGGCCGAAGCCGCTGAGGCCGAAGCGCTGGCTGCGGCGGCACGCGCCCGCGCTCGGGCCATCCGGTTGCGGCGCGAGGCGGAGGTGCAGGCGCGAGCCGCAGACGACCAAGCGGCCGACCAAGAGACCACCGAGGTTGCCCAAGCCACCGACGTCACGGCGGAGACGCCCGAGGCACCCGAAGCAGCCGACACACCTGAACCAACCGAGCCGGCCAAGACTCCGAAGCGGGTCGCGACGGCGACCGAATCCGCCCGCCGCCGATTGCGGGTGCAGGGGGTGTCCAGGTTCCTCCCCGTTGCCGCCATCGTCACCATCTGCGCCCTGCTCGGGGTAAGCGGATGGATGCTGTGGCATCACCACGACGTGCTGCAGAAACGGCAACAATCCGCGGCGTTCGTCGCTGCCGCCAGACAAGGCGTAATCAACCTCACCTCGTTGGACTTCAACAAGGCCAAAGAAGACGTCCAACGGATTCTGGACAGCTCCACCGGTGAGTTTAAGGACGACTTTGCGCGGCGCGCAGACGATTTCGCGTCGGTGGTAAAGGACTCCAAAGCGGTCACCCAAGGATCGGTCGCGGCCACCGCGGTCGAGTCGATAAGTAAAGACTCCGCTGTTGTTTTGGTCCTGGCCAACGAACGCGTCACCAACTTGGCTGGCGCCAAAGACGAACCGCGAGCTTTTCGGTTCCGAGTGTCCGTGCTCCGCGACGGTGATCAGCTGAAAATTTCGAAACTCGAGTTTGTGATATGAGCGCGGACGACAAGGCCGAGCAGCAGGACGTCGAGAGCGTGCCCGACGTCGAGCCCACCAGCGGGGTGGAGATCGACAAGGCCACAGAGGCCGTCGACGACACGCAGCAGGACGACGACGGCAACGTCGCGCCCTGGCGGCGGGTCAAGCTCAGCGCAGTGGTTCTGGTACTGGTTCTCCTGGTTTCCGGCGGTCTAGCGGGATGGCTGTACGTCGAGCAATTCCGGCCCGATCAGCAGACCGACGACGCGGCCACCCAAACAGCGATTGGCGCCGCCCGCGACGGCACCATCGCACTGCTGTCCTACAAGCCAGACACCCTCAACCAGGACTTCGCGGCCGCTAAATCCCACCTCACCGGTGGTTTCCTGAACTACTACGACCAGTTCACCAAGCAGGTCGTGACTCCCGCGGCCAAGCAGAAGGCGGTGACTACCACGGCTCAGGTGGTGGGCGCCGCGGCCTCCGAAATGCGTCCGGATTCGGCGGTCGTGCTGGTGTTCGTCAACCAGGTCACCACCAGCAAGGAGCGGCCCGATCCGGCGATGGCGTCAAGCAGTGTGCTGGTGTCGATGACCAAGGTTCACGGCGCGTGGCTGATCACCAAGTTCGACCCGACTAATTTAGAGGGCAAACGAGCGGCGAAGCACCTGAGCGTGCAATGCAGCGCTTTCGCGGGAGACAACCCACTCCGGCACTGCTGAATCAAACCCGTGAAATGTTGCGGCGACGACGTGCAATTCGGTGTGCACATAGGCGTGCAGAAGCCGGTTCGCGTAGTCGATGGCTTCGTCGCGACACGGATCGATTTCCGCGCAACTGATGAACGCCGGCGGCAAGCCCTCTAGGTTGGCCCGGTGGGCGGGCACGTGTTGTGCCGTCGCTGCACCGTGATCGAGGTAGTGGGCCCACGCCCGGCTCACGGCGGGACCGTTGAGGCCAGGCGTGCGCTGAAATTCCCGTCGCGATGGTGTGGTATCGGAGTCCAGCATCGGCTGGTGCAGAAGCTGCGCCAGAATTGGCGGACCCTCTTCGTCGAACATGCGCTGGGCCAATCCGGCGACCAAGGCTGCGCCCGCATCCCGGCCCATCACCACGATGCGGCTGCCATCCACGCCCAGGCGAGCGCTGTTCTCGACGGCGTAGTGAAACGCCGCTGCGACGTCGTCGAGCGCGGCCGGGCAAGGGTGCTCTGGCGCCAACCGGTAGTCGACCGACACGACCAGGCAGCCTGCCGCGCGGGCCAGGTCCACACAGTGCGCGTGGTCGGTGTCGAGGTTGCCGGTCACAAAGCCGCCACCGTGGGCGTAAAGCGCCAGCGGCGCCGGCGACTCGTCCAGGCCGCGATATAACCGCAGGCCCAGTCGCCCATCGCCCGGACCGGTGATGGCGCGGTCTTCGATCGCGACGCTGCCGGTGTCGACAGCTGCCGCGCGCCCGGCAGCCAGCCGATCGGCACGCTCCCGCTCGGCCGGAAGTGACTCTGTCCGGAATTCGACGATGTCGAGGCCGGCCGCCGCCTCGCGCAGCGCCGGGTCGATACGGCTCAGCCCTCGCGGTCGTGCGCGATTGGTCTCGGTCGTCATGCTCTTATCTTTCAGCCGTGGTGAAATGCTGGTCATGCGGGCCCCCGTCAAGGTAAACCTGCGATCTCTATGTGGTGAAAGATCCGGTACCTCTCACCACGCGTCACCAATATGATCGCGAACGTGACGGCCACTCTCGAGATCACTCTCGGCAGGTTGTCTCGTTCGCGAAGAAAGCCAGTATTGAGGCAGCTGTGAACGAAATACCAAGTGAGTGCGGCTGTTTCAGCCGGCGGGTGTTTATGGCTGGCATGATCGCAGGCGGATTGGGTCTGACTGCTTGTCGGCACTCTTCGACACCACCGCGAACCGGTCGAACGGTTAGCGCATCGCTGAGGGCGAAGCCGACCACTATCGATCTGGGGGGGCCCATCGCACAGGCCCTGGCCTATAACAACGTCGTCCCCGGCCCGCTGATCCGGGCCACGGCCGGTGACGACTTGGCCATCGCCGTCACCAACGGTCTCGATCACCCGACGTCGGTGCATTGCCACGGAGTTGCGATGCGCAACGACATGGACGGCGTCGAACCGGCCACACCGGACATCGAGGCGGGCCGACAATTCACCTACCGATTCTCGGTGCCGCATCCGGGCACCTACTGGGCGCACCCACACACGACCGCCCTCGACACCGACTACGGGTTGTATCTGCCGGTGATCATCGACGACCCCGCCGAGCCTGGCCGCTACGACGCCGAGTGGATCGTCATCCTGGACGACTGGACTGCCGGCGTCGGCAAAAGCCCTCAGCAGATCTACGACAACCTGCACAGCATGGGCCAGAAGGGCGTCATGACCGGCCTGGGCCACAGCGCTTTACTCGACGGCGATGCCGGCAACGTCAGCTACCCCTACTATCTGATCAACGGACGCATCCCGACAGCGCCGAGCACTTTCACCGCCAAGCCTGGTCAGCGCATCCGGATACGGCTTATCAACGCTGGGGCCGACACCGCGTTCCGCGTCGCCCTGGCAGGCCATTCGATGACCGTCACCCATACCGACGGCTACCCTGTCGTGCCCACCGACGTCGACGCACTGCTGCTCGGCATGGCCGAACGCTACGACGTGGTCGTCACCGCCGGAGACGGGGTCTTCCCCCTGGTGGCACTCGCCGAAGGCAAGAACGCCTTGGGGCGTGCGTTGCTTTCCACTGGCAGCGGGACCGCACCCGATCCGGGATTTCAGCCCACCCAACTCAACGGCCGAATCGGCACCGTCCAGACGTTCACCGCCGCGCCGCAGGTGGATCTTGGAACGGGGAAGCCAGACATCAGCCTTCAGGCCCACCTCTCCGGCAGCATGATGCGATACGACTGGAAGATCAACGGGCAGCCGTACCCTGACAACTCTCCGCTGACTATCAAACAAGGCCAACGGGCCACCCTCACCTTCGCCAACGCGACGATGATGTGGCATCCCATGCATCTGCACGGCCACACGTTTCAGATCATCAAGCCCGATGGCAGCGCCGGCGCCCGGAAAGACACCACCATCGTGCTCCCGATGCGCGAGGTCAGCGTTACCGTGGTTGCCGACAATCCCGGCGTCTGGATGCTGCACTGCCACAACGCCTATCACCAACAAGCCGGGATGATGACTACCCTGAACTACACGAGCTGAGCGCTCCGGCGATCAAGGGTCGACCTCGCACCCATCACCCGAGGTGCAGTCCCCGTCGTCGCTGCAATTTTGGCGGCTATCCGCCCAGAGTGGCTCGTCGACGATGAAGCCGTGCGTCTGTAGAGCGGTCACCGTTCGCGCGATGTTGCGTGCGCCGTAGTCCACCCCATCGACGTCGGAGGGTGCGTGGTGGATGAATCGAGCGCCCACTTGGTCGCAGAAGTCCGCGTAGGCCTTTGTGTACAGGATGAAGGTGTGCCAACCGATGTCGACCAGCGGCGAGGGCGAGAACTTTCCGTCCGGCTCCCTGGCGCAGAGTAAGAGGAAAGCCAGCGCCTGGTTGACGATGCGCTCCGCCAACGGGCGTTGGATGTCTTCGTCCGTGATGACGCGTTTAACCAGCCGCTCCCAGAGCTGCTGATCGACAACGTTCTTGTAGGCGAGATGCACCCGATTGTCGGCCACTGGCTCGATGCACTGTGCAGACATAAGCCTCCCCTTTTCTGACGGTTACGGTGGGAATTCAGCGTAGTCGGCGGATAGATATGCGAACCACGAATGATGAGATCGAGCAAGCTAACTAATGTCCGGTCACGGTGGGCTTCACCAGACATTGGGCTTGGTTGCTATTTATACTATGATAGCGAAATTCGATGCTCAGGAGGATGCTGGTGACGATCAGCGCCCAGCCGCACGGCGAACCCCTCACACTCGACACGACCGGTGAAACCAGTCCGTACCCGTTCTTCGAATACAAGAGGCGCACCGAGCCCGTGTATCACGGCTCGCTGATGGACACCGATCTGCTGCCCCCGGAACTGAAACCGGGCGACGAATGGGTTCTGTTTGGCTATGACGGCGTCTTTCAGGCCTTCCGCGACGACCGGGTCTTCACCTCGGCTGCCTACGACAAGACGATCGGCTTGGTGATGGGCCACATGATCTTGGCGATGGGCGGTAAAGAGCATCACGACCATCGCAGCTTGGTGGCCAAAGCCTTCCGCGCCAGCGCGCTGGAACGCTGGGAACCGTCGGTGATCGGGCCGGTCTGCGATCAGCTCGTCGACGAGATCAAACACGACGGGCACGCCGACTTGGTGAAGGCCCTCACCTTCGAATTTCCCACCCGGATTATCTCCACGCTGCTCGGGCTTCCACCTGAGGATCTCGACATGTTCCGGCGGCTCTCACTGGACCTGATCTCGATCCCGACCGACATCGTGGCGGGCTTGAACGCGGCGACGGAGTTGCACGGCTATTTTCTCGAGCAGGTTGAACAGCGGCGACGGAAGCCCACCAACGACATCATCGGCGACCTCGTTGCCGCCGAAATAGACGGCGAGAAGCTCACCGACGAAGCGATCACCGCTTTCTTGCGCCTGCTGTTGCCCGCCGGTTTGGAGACCACGTATCGCTCGTCGGGCAACCTGCTCTACATGTTGCTGACCCACCCTGAGCAGTTGGCGCTGATCTATCAGGACAGGTCACTGATTCCCGGTGCGATCGAAGAGGGACTGCGCTACGAGACACCGCTGACCATGGTAATGCGCACCACCACCGAAGAAGTGGAGGTCAGTGGTCACACCATCCCCGCCAACGCGCAGGTCGACTTATGCATGGGCTCGGCCAACCGTGATGAGAGCCGCTGGCACGACGCGAACACATTCGACATCAGCCGCCCGCGACAAGCGCACATCTCGTTCGCCGGCGGCATCCACATGTGTCTTGGAATGCACCTGGCCCGAATGGAAACCCGGGTGATGCTGAACAGCCTGTTGGACCGTGCTGCGAATTTGGCGCTGATGACCGACGACGGTACCGGTGAAGAGTCGAAAATCGTTGGCCTCACTTTCCGTTCGCCCAACAAGCTTCCGGTTACCTTCACCCCGGCGTCATGAAGAGCCGGGCCGCGATCCTTCATGATGTCGGCGGCCCTTGGTCTGTCGAGGAATTCGAGCTAGACCCGCCGCGGGCAGGCGAGGTTCTCGTCCAGATGGCCGCGGCGGGTTTGTGCCACTCCGACGACCACATCCTCAAAGGCGACATGGCCGCACCTAATGAGGTTCTGCGGTCGATGGGCCTGCCCACCATGTTCCCCACGATCGGCGGCCACGAGGGTTCCGGCATCGTGCGCGACGTCGGCGACGGCGTCACCGATTTCGCACCCGGTGACCATGTGGTGATGTCATTCGTTGCTGTCTGCGGCCAGTGTCGCTGGTGCGCAACCGGCATGGAATACCTGTGCGACGCCGGAATCGGTACCTTGACGCCGGGAATGCCCACCGACGGCACCTTTCGTCACCACTTGGCCGACGGAAAACCGCTGGGCCACATCTCCAAGATCGGTGCGTTTGCCGAACACACTGTAGTAGCAACGAATTCACTGGTGAAGATCGAGCCGCATCTGCCGCTGCTGCCCAGCGCGCTGCTGTCATGCGCTATCCCGACCGGATACGGTTCGGCGGCCAATCGGGCCAATGTGCGCGGCGGCGACACTGTCGTCGTCATCGGTGCCGGCGGTATCGGCACCGGGGCGATTCAGGGCGCCCGGATCAACGGTGCCGCCCAGATCGTGGCCGTCGACCCGGTCGAATTCAAGCAGAAATCAGCACTGCGGTTTGGCGCTACCCACAGCTGCGCCAACGTCGCCGAGGCGCTGGACCTCGTCAGTGGTCTGACGTACGGCGTGATGGCCGACGCGGTTGTGGTTTCGCCGTCGTTGATCAGCGCCGAGGACGTGCGCGCTGCATTGCAGCTCACCTGCAAAGGCGGAACCTGTGTGCTCACTGGTATGACCGCGCAGACAACCCGATCGATCAAGTTCGACCTGCAGGACTTCATCCTGATGAACAAAAACCTGGCGGGCACCGTGTTCGGCTCCTGCAACCCCAAGGCCGACATCTTCAAGCTGGCCAGGATGTATGAGATTGGCCAGCTGCTGCTCGACGAGATGATCACCAAACGTTATCGGCTCGACGACATCAACGACGCCTACGCAGATCTGCTCAACGGTGAAATCGTTCGTGGTGTTATCGATTTCGGGGTGGCCTGACTGCTCCACGCAGTCGCTGCATCTGACCGTAAGCATCGATCGGGCTGTGCAGGGCCAGGCCACCGTCGGCGTGTACGACTTGGCCGGTCACCCAAGGTAATTCGAGAACACCAACGATGGCGCCGGCCACATCGGCAGCTTCTCCGAGACGTCCTAATGCGGTCCGCTCGCACAAACCCTCCACCCAGCCGGGCAATTGCTCCGGTTCGCCTAGCATCGGTGTCCGGGTGACACCCGGGCCTACGGCGTTCACCCGGATGCCGTAGCCGCCCCACTCCGCTGCCGCAACCTTCACCAGCATGTCCACTCCGGCTTTGGACACGCAGTAGGCGCCCATATCGCGATCGGCCACCGTTCCGCTGATGCTGGAAACTGCGACGATCGATCCGGAGGTTCCCGCGTCGATCATCGCCGCAGCCGCCGCCCGGATGGTCAGCCATGTGCCGGTGAGATTTACCGCCAGCACTCGCTGCCACTGCGCGGGCGACTGCGCTAGCAACGTACCGGATGCGCCGATGCCGGCGCAGGCCACCACCCGGGTGGGCGCACCATGCTCACGCACGGTGCGGCTCATCGCCGCCGATACCGCTTCCGGATCGCTGATATCGCACTCGACGTCGCCGCCGGCCTGATCCCACACGACGA
The DNA here is from genome assembly GCA_963744835.1 of uncultured Actinomycetota bacterium. Classification (GTDB taxonomy): domain Bacteria; phylum Actinomycetota; class Actinomycetes; order Mycobacteriales; family Mycobacteriaceae; genus Mycobacterium. The sequence goes on along the minus strand of CAVUVB010000002.1, from coordinate 108,988 downwards.
CGTCGTGGCCCGCCTCACGCAGCCGAGCAGCGACCTCGCGCCCGATGCCCGAGCCGCCGCCGGTCACCAGCGCGGTCATGGCGCCGGGCCGATCAGCTCGACGAGTACCCCATCGGGCGCGGTGACGACCGCCATCGGGACCGTCGCGCCGCCCGGTGCCGGCATGCTGATGCGACGCACACCGTCCGTGAAACCCAGACCGGCCAAGCCGGACAGCGTCGCATCAACGTCACGCTGCAGCGACAACAGGAAGAATCCGTGCCGGGGGCCGGGCGCTGCGACCTGCGCTTCGCCGGCACCCTCGAAGACCACCAGTTCGACGATGCCGGTGTCCGGGGTCTGCGGATCACCCAGGAATATCGACCGCAGCTGATCGGAACTAGCGCCGAAGAGTTCCGGCCAGTCACCGCGGAACGTGTGGTCGAACAGTTGAGTGAATCCCAAACCGTCTCGCCAGAACCGCATTGACCGCTCGACGTCGGCGGTGCAGATCGCCGCGTGATGAACACCTAACACAAGCTTGCTCCCGCATCGTAAGGACACATTTTTATAATGATGCGATTTTAGGATTCGGGTGGAGGACAAGCGTGCATTCGCCTGCTCTGGTTCTCGTCCACGGAGGCGAGCACTCGGCGGACTGTTGGGATCTCACCGTCGACGAACTGCGTCGGCAGGCACCGGAATTGCGGGTGCTGGCCGTGGACATGCCCGGACACGGCACCACCCCCGGGGATCTGACTACTGTTAGCATCGCCGACTGCGCGCGATCCGCGGTCGCGCAGATCGAGGACGCCGGACTGGGCGAGGTGATCGTCGTCGGTCACTCGCTCGCCGGGTTAACGGTGCCTGGGATAGTTGCCAAACTGGGATCCTCGCGCGTGCGCGAAATGATCTTGGCGGCATCGTGCCTGCCTGTACAGGGAAAAGCGATCGTTGACACCCTCGTCGGGCCGCTGGCCTGGTACGTGCGTCGGGCGGTCCGGCGGCGGCAGCCTCCAGCCACCACACCAAATGTGCTCAGCGCGTTGTTGTTCTGCAACGGGATGACCCGCGCACAACGCCGCTTCACATTGTCACGGATACACGCCGAGGCGGCGACGATCATCACCGAGCCGGTCGATCGCAGCGACCTGCCCGAAGACGTTCCGCGGACATGGATCCTGACGCTGCGCGATCACGCGCTTTTTCAACCCACCCAATTCCGCAGCATTGCAGCCTTGGGCGGTGTGCAGACACTGATCCCGGTCGACACCTGCCACGACCTGATGATCAGCGAGCCTCGGTTGCTGGCGGAGATCCTCATTGAGCGTTGCCGATTGCGGTCCCACGACAGCTAGCGGTGGAGACCAAACCACTTGTGTCACTTTGGCTTCAGTGGTCTCGCATTGAGGATTCCTGTCGGTGGGCCGACATAGTATTCGAACATGTTAGCGAGTAGCCGCGAGGAGATCGTCGGCGTCTTCGACGCGCTCGAGGCTGACCTGAACCGAGCTTTGGAGTTGTCTTTCGACGCGCTGACTACCCGGGAGCGGCTGGCGATTTTGCGACGCTGCGAAGCGTTCCGCCGCCAGCTGCCGGCCGTCGAGCATCCGCTGATCAACCAACTGGGTCAGCAAGCGAGCGAGGTGGAGTTGGGCGGCAAGCTCGCGCACGCATTGGCGAACCGGCTGCTGATCACCCGCGCTGAGGCCACCCGTCGAATCCGTGAGGCTGATGACTTGGGCCCACGACAATCGCTCACCGGCGAACCATTGCCGCCGCGGCTGGCGGCCACCGCTGCGGCACAACGCAACGGTGAGATCGGGGGCACACACGTGAGCGTGATCCGCCGCTTCTTCCAGCAATTGCCGTGCTGCGTGGACGTCGCCACCCGCGAGCGTGCCGAAATCAAGCTCGCGCATCACGCCAGCGAGTTTCGGCCCGAGCAGCTCGCCAAGCTGGCCGACAAGTTCGCCGATTGCCTGAACCCCGACGGCAGCTTCACCGACGAAGATCGTGCGCGGCGCCGCGCCCTCATCCTGGGGAACCAAGAGGCCGACGGGATGAGCTTGCTTAAGGGCTACCTGACTCCTGAAGTGCGCGCCGCCGTCGAAGCTCTGCTGGCTCGATGGGCCGCTCCGGGTATGTGCAACCCAGCCGACGCGGTCCCATGCCTGGACGGTACGCCCAACCAAGGCGCCATCCAGAGTGACTGTCGCTCGGCGCCGCAACGCAACCACGACGCGCTGGGCGCCGCGATCCGCGCCATGCTGGCTTCCGGACAGCTAGGCCAGCACAACGGGCTACCGGCCAGCATCATCGTCACCACCACCCTGGCGGAACTGGAAGCCGGCGCCGGCCGAGCCCTGACCGGCGGTGGATCGTTGCTGCCGATGTCCGAGGTGATTCGGATGGCCAGCCATGCGCACAACTATTTGGCGATTTTCGACAAAGGCCGCGCCCTGGCGCTGTATCACCGCAGACGTCTCGCGTCACCCGCACAACGAATTATGCTCTACGCCAAGGACCGTGGATGCTCAGCACCGGGCTGTGATGTGCCGGGCTATCTCACCGAAGTCCACCACGTAACGGCGTGGGCCAAATGCCACGAAACTCATATCGACGACCTCACCCTGGCATGCGGCCCGCAGCATAAACTCGCCGAACAAGGTTGGACCACGAGGAAGAACTGCCACGGTGACACCGAATGGATTCCGCCGCCCCACCTGGACTACGGGCAACCCAGAACGAACACGTTCCATCATCCCGAGAAACTCCTCAATGACGGAGACGACGACGATCCGTAGCCGCCAGCTATCGGAGTTGGTAACGAACCGGCAGATGTTTGAGTCCGCCGACGAATGTTGTCGCGGTGAATTGTGGATCTCCCGCCAGTTCAATAGATTTCAGCCGCGGCAGCAATTCGGTGAAGAAGCTGTTGACCTCCATGCGAGCCAACGCGGCACCCAGACAGAAGTGCACACCGTACCCGAAGGCCAGATGCTTATTGGGATCACGGGCGACGTCGAAGCGGAACGCATCGTCGAAAACGTCTTCGTCCCGGTTGGCCGACACGTAAGACAGCAGCACCGACTCCCCCGCCGCAATCGGGACGCCACGCACAGTGGTGTCTTTGGCAGCGGTTCGCATGAATTCCTTGACCGGAGTAACCCATCGGATCATCTCCTCGGTGGCCAGCGGCATCAGACCGAGATCGTCGCGCAAGCACTCAAGCTGATCAGGATTCTCGATGAGAGCGTGCAGGCCACCGGAAATTGTCGCGCTGGTGGTGTCGTGGCCTGCGGTGGCCACGATGAGGTAATAGGACACCGTGTCGATGTCTGACAGCGGCTCGCCGTCGATGCGGGCGTTGGCGATAGCCGATGCGAGATCCTCGGTCGGGTGCTCACGGCGCGATGCGGTAACACCGTTGAAGTACTGGAACATGTCGAGCAACGCCGGCAGCTGGTCCTCTTTCGTGCTGCCACGCTTGAACTCGGCATCATCACTGCCGAACAGTTCCTGGGTGAGCTTGAGCATCCGCGGAAAGTCCGACTCCGGAATGCCCAGCAGCGACATGATCACGTAGAGCGGGTAATTGACCGCGACCTGCTGAACGAAGTCGCACTCGGGGCCGGTGGCCATCATCTTATCGACATAGATCTTGGCCAGCTCATCGGCGCGGACCTTCAGCGCCCGCATCGCTTTGGGGCGAAACCAGTCCCCGCCGATCGCGCGCACCACGCGGTGTTGCGGATCGTCCATGTGGATCAGGGTGCACACCCCCGCGGCAGCCTGCAGTTCGTCACTTTCAGCAGTCACCAGAACCGGGCGCGGCCAATTGGTGAATAGCCTGTCGTCCCGTTCGATGTCCATGATGTCGACGTGCTTGGTGATCGCCCAGAACGGCCGGTAGTTCGGCACCTCGACCCAGGACACCGGTGCATTGGCGCGCAGATGAGCCAGCGCCGCATGCAATCTCGTTTCGTCGGTGTATGCCTGCGGATCGGCAAAGACCTTGGCAGCTTCATCCATCGTCGGCGTGCTCACGGACAGCTCCTCACTGGCGCAACTCTTGAAGTACGGCGGTAATCGTGGCCTTGGACATGGTGCGGGGAAAGGCCGGCATCACGCGGTCGATCACGCCGTCGCACCGGCTGCGAAGCGCGGCCGCTAGCTTGTCCACTGTCGCAACCACGGCGAAGGCGTCAAGCATCTCGTCGTCGATCAGCGAGCCCATCGCATCCCACTTCCCTTGCTGCGAAAGCCGATGCAGCTCTGTCGCCACTTCACCCCAACCGTGCAACTCCAGGACTTTGCGATAAGCCGGCGTTGATCCGTAGAAGGCGATCTGCTTGCGAACGCCGGCCGCACCGACCGCCAATTCGGCATCGTGCTTGCCGGTCACCACGAACACCGGGCACGCCACCTGAAACGACTGCCGGTCACGACCGGAACGCTCCAGCCCGCGTTGCACCGCGGGCATCGACACCTCATGCAGGTAGCGCTTCGTCGTAAACGCATGGGCCAGTAGGCCGTCGGAGACCTCGCCGCACATCTCGGTCATCGCCTCACCGACGGCAGCGATGAAAATCTTCGGCGGCGGAAACGGCTGCGGCTCGGGCGTGAACATCGGCGTCATCAGCTTGTGCGTGTAGAACTCACCCTCGAATCGCAGTCTGGTGCCATCTTTCCAGGCCGACCAGATCGCGTGGAGGGCTTGCACGAATTCGCGCATCCGGGCCACCGGATGGCTCCAAGGCATGCTGAACCGTTTCTCGATGTGCGGCTTGACTTGAGTGCCCAGGCCCAAGATGAACCGGCCCTGGGAGTAGGTCTGCAGATCCCAACCGAGGTTGGCGACGATCATCGGATTGCGCGCGAACGCCACCGCGATGCTGGTCCCCAGTTCGAGTCGTGATGTGTGTTCGGCGGCCAGCAGCAACGGCAGAAACGGATCGTGGTTGATTTCGCCGGTCCAGCACGCGTCGTAGCCCTGCTCCTCGAGCGCGGTCGCCACTTCCGGCGCACGGGCCAGCTCGCCGAAAATGCCCCCGTCGACCTTGAGGCGCAACGCACCTGTGGCGCTCATCCGCCCGCGCTCCGCCGCCGCTCGGAGCACCCACGCGTCATACTCGGAAAGCTACCTGCCACACCGGCCACTTCGTTACGACTTGGTCTTGGCGATACGGGCGTTGTCCCATGAAAGGATTCGGCCCTCCGGCACGAAGCGCAGAAATACCTGGCTCGCGTAATACGCCTGGGTCGCTGAGGGCAGGCCGGCAACCGGCGGGCGAAACGCCGCGTACTTGTCGTTGACGGCCGCCTCGATTCGGGAGATGGCAGGGGCATCCTCGACGATCTCCACCCGTCCGGTCAGGTGGACGGCGCGCAGGTCGACCCAGCGCTCGCCCGATTCGACGAGAAACGATGCTCGGGGATCATGCCGGACGCGCGCAATTTTCTTGGTGCCGGCCGGAGTCGACATCACTACCGTGCGATCGTCGACCACAAACCACACCGGCAACGCGATCGGCATACCATCGCGGCGCAGAGTTGTCAGAATGCCGGTATGTGCCGCACCGACTGCTTCCCACGCCTCGTCGGGCGTCAACCGGATCCGCATAGCGCTGCTCCATCTCCACCTCGTCATGCGGCCGGTGGGCGCCTCTCTCTCGCAGACGCTACAGTAAGCAATTCAGTACGTGACAGCCGACAAGTGAGGACATGCCCATGACAAAGTCCCCCGACTGGCAGGAGACGCTCGACGACCTCGACCGTCGCCGTCAGCACACGCGGGCGATGGGCGGTCCGGACCGGCTCGCGAAACACCGCGGCAAGGGCAAGCTCGACGCACGTGCGCGGATCGACTACCTCTTGGATCCGGGCACATTCCGCGAACTCGGCACGCTGGTGGGCGGCGAGATCGCCGCCGACGGGATCGTCGTGGGCTCCGGCTTGATCAACGGCTCACCGGTGATGCTCGGCGCGGAGGACTTCACCACGCTGGCCGGCAGCATCGGCCCCGGCGGCAACTCCAAGCGCTACCGCATAGCGGAATTGGCGCTTCGCGACAAAATTCCGCTGGTGATGCTGCTGGAAGGCGCCGGCTTTCGTCCCGGTGGCGGCCATTATGGGCGCAGCCCGACCGACCTGCTCGCCCAAGCACAATGCTCGGGCCGAGTCCCGACTGTCGCTGGCGTGCTCGGCCCATCGGCAGGGCACGGCGCACTGGTGGCCCCAGTGTGTGACTTCCGAATCATGAGCTCCCAGGGCGCCATCTTCACTGCCGGGCCTCCAGTCGTCAAAGAGTCCACCGGAGAAGACATCTCGAAGGAAGACCTCGGCGGACCCGACGTCGCCTTGCCCAGCGGTGTGATCCACAACGTCGCCGAAGACGACGAAACCGTGCTCGACGACATTCGTCGCTACCTCTCGTATTTTCCGGCGAGTGCATGGTCCTACCCGTCGCCGCTGCCGGCCGCTGAAACAGGGGCGACCAGTGAACCGCGGCAGACACCAGAACTGCTCGACATCGTCTCCCGCGATAACCGGCGCGTCTACGACATGCGCGCCGTGCTCGACGTGGTCTTCGACCAGCCCGACTGGTTCGAGGTCCAGCCGCAGTACGGCAAAGCGATCATCTGTGCGCTGGCCCATCTGGGCGGCCACCCGGTCGCGGTGGTGGCCAACCAGCCCAAGGTGCTGGCCGGTTCCATCGACGCCGACGCCGCGGACAAGGCGGCGCACTTCATCATGGTGGCCGATTCGTTCCACCTGCCGATCGTCTTCCTCGCGGACAACCCCGGCATGCTGCCCGGCAGCCGATCCGAGCGCACGGGCGTGCTACGGGCGGGCGCGCGGATGTTCGCCGCCCAGACCGCGGCGACCACGTTGAAGCTGCACCTCACCCTGCGCAAGGCCTATGGGTTCGGCTCGATGGTGATGTCGCTGCTGAGCTTCGACAACCAGTCAGCGACCTTCGCCTATCCCGGCGCGACGATGGGCGCCATGAGCGCCGCGGCGCTGAGCCGCGCGTCGCACGCCGGCGAAGACCTCACGGCCAAGCTGCGCGAAGCCGAGCTGCAAGCGTCGTTCCGGTCGGCAGAGGGCATGGGTTTCGACGAGCTGATCGATCCCCGCCAGACACGTGATGCGCTGCTGGCGTCCTTACTGCGGGGCCTGTCGAGTCGGCAAGCCGCCGCCGAACCGGTGTCCCGCACCGTCATCATGCCCTGAGTTTTAATAGCGCGACCGTGCGTTTGCACACGACACGCCGCCGCCACGTGGCAGTCTGCGCACACTCGCGGCGTTAGGAGCGTGCTCGATAGGCCACGACCACAGGCTCCAGTTCGTCGGGCGTAGCGCCATGCATGATCACCGCGTCGGCCCCGTAGTCGAATTCTTTACCAATGCGTGCCACGCACTGCTCGGCCGACCCGGTCGCCGACGGTTCCAGCCACTCGTCCGGAATTAACGTGGCGATGTGTTCGATCTGCTCGGGGCTGGCCTTGTGATCGATCCCGCCGGCAATCGACGTCACCACGGAATCTTCCCGAAACCGTTGCAGCACAGCGGGGTCCCAGTTGTTGGTCTGCACCATGAGATCGCCGTATCCTTGCAGATAGGTGGCCAGCCGCGCCACGGTCTTCTTTAGCCGCAACTGTTCGGGAAGATGGTCGCCGACCGTGGCGAAGCATGACCACACCCGCACGCTGCCCGGGTCGCGGCCCGCCTTTTCCGCAGCGGCTTTCACGGTTTTAACGCAGCGCTGCAATGTCTCCGGAGTGAAGTAGGTGTGCAGAATGACGTCGTCGAAAACACGTCCCCCGAGCGCAAGCGTATTGGGCCCGAAAGCCACCAGCGCCAGTCGGATGTCTTCGTTGAAGTCCGGGTCGAGAAACAGGATGGGGTACTTGCCCATCGGACCGTCGTGATTAAAGATCACTTCGCCGTGCCACAGCCGGCGCATGACCTGGGCCCAATCCTCCATCTGTGCAGTCGTCACCGCCGGTATGCCAAACGCTCCATAGATCGCGGCGATGCCACGGCCGACGCCCAGGGTGAACCGCCCGCCGGAGAGCCGGTGCATGGTCGTCGCCCAGGATCCGGTAATCAGCGGATGGCGGGTGTTGTGATTGGTTGCGGCCGTGGCGATCTGCATCCGGCTAGTCACCGCGCACGCGGCACCGACCAGAGACGACGCCTCCTTGACATTCCAACGCTCGGAGATGAACGCGGTCCCGAAGCCCAACTCCTCGCCGCGGCGAGCCTCGTCCATCAAGGTCGCCGGTCCCTCGCCGCCGGCCCCGGCCAGCAGGTAGTAGCCCAATTCGTCTAGCTGTCGCTTGCTCAATTGACAACTCCTTGGAGGAATCGCTCGGTGACCCGTTGCACGCGCCGGGAAAATATGTGACCTACGTGGCTGCCGTCGTACCAGTACAGTTGCCCACCCCAGCGTTCCTGCAACGCGATCGCCGGCTCGCGCATCGCCATCCGGTCATGCCACGCTCCGACGATGAGCCGCCGCTGTGGCGGTGGTGCTGGGTCGACGGCCAGCGGATCGATCACCGAGGTCAGCTTGGAGACCGCCGGCGAGGCCAGCAGCTCCCGGTACTCGTCGCGCGACGCACCCCAGCGGCCCAGGTGTCGCGCGATCATCGCGTTCAGCCCGAGGATCGGAGTGTACAGCGCCACCGCGTCGACCTGCCTTTCCAAATGCGAAACCAGCGCGGCCACCGGGGTGCCCATCGAAATCCCCGAGACCACAACGGTGCTGGCCTGCAGCCGTGCCCATTTGACGACGGCGCGCACCTCCGACACTGCACGCATCATGCCCGCGACGTTGCCCAGCGGATCCATGTCAGGGTAAGCCGGCCATTCGCGTCGTCGGCAACCGTGACCAGGTTGCACCGGCATCGCGACGTCGAATCCCAGCTTGTGATGTATGCGTCCGATGCGTGATAGCACCAGGTCCTCAGTGCCGCCCTGACCGGCACCGTGCACCCATATCAGCCACGGCCTCGGTCCGTCGCGGTGCCGGCACAGGTGAACTACTGCCCGCGCCGGGCCGCCAAGGCCGTCGGCTTGCAAAGTCTTCGGCAGCGCCGGATCATGTTCGAACGTCATCCGCTCGTATGCCAGCCGGCCAATGCGCCCCGACCGTATCGTCCGGACCCGCAACGGTTCTGGGTCGGCGTGTGCGCCGTCAACGCCCAGCGCCGCTAATTCCTCGGCCGCGGCGTTGCACGCACTTGGCGCGCGCACCGCCGCCGGGGTTCCGCTCAGCAGCGAAAAGCCCGACAGCACAAGTTCGTCCAGCATGACCTCGCCGAACTGACGCACACCGCGTGGCGAAGCCGGAACCCACCCGGTCGATTCGTTGAGGCCGGCCACCGTACGCGGTAACACCAAGCCGAGCTCGCGGGCCACGTCGCGGGTGAGGCCCAGGCTGCGTGTCGCCAATGACATGCTGCTCACCTACGCCAGCTGGAAACCGGTGTATCCGCCGGCCGCGATTTCATCGCAGCGCCGCCGGTGTTCGGGGATTCCGCCGGTATAGCCCATGTACATCCGTTTCTTGCCGGGCACATTGCCACCGTTGTACCAGGAGTTGCACGACGGGTGGACCAGCACCGTCGTCGCGACCAACGAGGTGGCGTGGTCGATCCACTCCTGCTGCGCGGTGGGCAGCGCCTCGATGGTCGTTGGGCCGCTCGGATGTCGTCATACTGTGCTTTCATCTCGTCGAGCTCGCCAGCCGCGAACGGCCGTACCTGCCACGGCAGGGTATAAGCCGGGGAACGCTGAAACACATAGAGCTGCGCGGCTTCCCGGGCCACCACCGGAATAAGTTGAACACCACTCGAGCCGGTCCCGATGACGCCGACTCGCTTTCCGACAAGGTCGATGCCTTCCTTCGGCCAGCGGCTGGTGAACACTGAGGTGCCGGCGAAGGTGGTTATCCCGGCGATGTCGGGTTCCAGTGGTGCCGACAAGATGCCGGTGGCGGCGACCACGAACGGCGCTCGGAAGGTCTGGCCGGCTTCGGTTGTCACCACCCAGTCCGCGGCCTCGTCGTCGAAGTTCATCGCAACGACCTTCGTGTCGAATTGGATGTCGCGGCGAAGATCAAGCCGGTCTGCAACGAAGTTCAAGTTAAGCCTCTACCTCGGGCTGGGCCGGCATCGTCTCCGTCCACACCCATTCCTGTTGGATCTCCTCGTAGAAGCTGTAGGAGTATTCAATGCTCTCAATGTCACAGCGGGCTCCGGGATAACGGTTGTAGAGCCAAGTCCCGCCGACGTTTTCGGCCATTTCCAGCACGTGGGTCGAAAGCCCGAGCTGCCGCAGCCGATGCAGCACATACAGGCCGGAGAATCCGGCGCCGATAACTACCGCGTCGAACGATGCGTCGGCTTCAGTCGCCATCGCTACCGGTGACCTTCTGGACGGTTCGGGTCAGGTGCAGGGTTTTGATTCGCCAGGTACCGTCCTGCTTCTCGTAGGTTTCGTGGTAGTGACCGGCACCGTGTAACTCCTGGCCGCCGCTGAAGATGATCCAGTCCTCCATCGCCCAGATGCCGGTCGCGGTCGTCGGGGAGATGAGCGTGATCTCCGGGGTGTGGCAGTGGTGCACCGTGGCGGCGTTCTCCAGGCCGCCCATCACCATTGCCACGAAGTTGTCGGCGCCCTCGACCGGTGGCGCCGTCATCGGGTCGGCCCCGCCGGTGGAAACCGCCATATCCAGCTTGACCACCACATCGGCGCTGAACACGCTGCGCCAGCCCTCGACGTCTTTCAAGTCGAGAAAGCGGCAGTAACGCGCCTTCAACTGCCGAATCGCTTCGAGATCGTCAGCCACCCTGTTACGCCTCCTCGACCTGAAATCTATACTGTAACGAATTTAGTATCAGCGGATTGCAGGAGGCGCCGCCGTGTTGGTCCCGTTCACCTGGAAGGTCACCGGGTGGTTGATGGTCGGGTGGTCGCCGGAGTTTCGTGTCGGTGAGGTTCGACCGTTGCGCTATTTCGGTGAGGATCTGGTGGCCTACCGCGATGAGCACGGTGAGCTGCATGTGCTGGAAGGGCACTGCAAGCACCTCGGTGCTCACATCGGCCACGGCGGGAAGGTGGTCGGCGATTGTGTGCAGTGCCCGTTTCACGGGTGGCGCTGGGGCCCGGACGGCACCAATCGCTACATCCCCTATCAGCCGGATCGGCCCAATCGCGCCCTGCGGCTGCGGGTGTACCCGGTGCGCGAGCAGTACGATTGTGTCTTCATCTGGCATCAGCCCGACGGCAAGGAGCCGCGGTGGGAGATGCCGGACATTTTCGGCAAATTCCCGCAATTCGAGACCGATCCGGCGGCCTACTACCGGGCGTATCCGGAGTTTTCCCGGCGCGCCGAACGCGAACCGGTGCATCCGCAGATCGTGGCGGAAAACGCTCCCGACAGCGCCCATTTCGAGTACGTGCACCATGCCACGGTGACACCGCGGGTGCTGGACTGGAAGATCGTGGATCACGAGTGGCAATTCGTTGCGGGTTGGCCGGACGCGAGCAGCGACAACCCCGACGATCTCGCGTTGCGGTTCCACAGCCACTTGTTCGGCCTGGGCGGAGCGATCAGCGTCTTCGAGGGCGCCCAGAACCATCGGCTGATTTTCACCTGCACGCCAGTCGATGATGAGTGCTCCGACCTGTTCTACTCGATCTGGTGGCCTCGACTTCCCGGCGACGCCTCCGACGTGCCGCAGGGCAAGCTGCGTGAGCTGATCGAAAAGCAGTTCTTGTCTACGGTGTTCGACGATCTGCAAATCTGGCGCTACCAGAAGTACGTGGAACACCCGCCACTGTCCAAGGTCGACGCGAAAGGCTACATGGCACTGCGCAAGTGGGCGACTCAGTTCTACGAAGTACCCTCATGATCGAACTGGCTGAGCTCGCGGCGCCTGCACACACCGCGATCGTCGCCCAGGAGTGCCAGGGCGCGGTCATCGGCCCGAACGCGGGGCTGGCGGTGCTCGCGAAAGAAGCGCGTCGCGTCGCGTTACCGAACATCGCACGCTTGTTGCCGACGGCGCGGGCAGCGGGCGTGCGCATCGTGCACTGCTTGGTGCAGCGACGGCCCGATGGGCTCGGCGCCAACCACAATGCCAAGATTTTCGCCGTCGGCCGCGGCGGCATCGACATCACTCCCGGCACGCCTGGAGCCGCGGTGTTGCCCGAGTTAGGTCCTGAGCCAACGGATCTGATCCTGAGGCGTTGGCACGGCGTCGGGCCGATGGGCGGCACCGACCTAGACGCGGTGCTGCGGAACCTCGAAGTATCCACCATCGTCGTGGTCGGTGTGTCACTGAACATCGCGATCCCCAACCTGGTGATGGACGCGGTCAATGCTGCCTACCGCGTCATCGTGCCGCGTGATGCCGTTGCCGGCGTGCCCGCCGAGTATGGCAACGCGGTCATCGACAACACGCTGTCGCTGCTCGCGACCATCACCACGACCGAGGAGCTGCTCGGAGTATGGACTCAGCAATGACCAATACAGCAATGCAATTCACAGTGCCGACTGTCGCCAAGGCCGTCGCGGGGACGATCCCGGACCGCGAGTTGATCATCCAGGGCGAACGTCGCTACACCTACGCAGAGATCCTCGAGCGGTCGGACCGTCTCGCCGCCTACCTGCAGTCGCGTGGGCTGGGCTGCCACACTGAGCGGTCTGCCCTTGGCGGACACGAGGTTGGACAGGATCTCGTCGGACTGTATGCCTACAACGGAAACGAGTTCGTTGAGGCGTTACTCGGTGCCTTCGCCGCGCGAGTCGCCCCGTTCAACGTCAACTTCCGCTATGTCAAGAGCGAACTGCAGTATCTGCTGGCGGATTCGGGTGCGACCGCGCTGATCTACCATGCCGCGTTCGCGCCGCGAGTAGCCGAAGTCTTGCCAGACCTTCCAGAACTGCGAGTCCTCATTCAGATCGCCGACGACTCCGGCAACGCCCTACTCGACGGCGCCGTGGGCTACGAGACTGCCATCGAATCGGCGCCGCCGTCACCGCCGGCGCAGTACTCGCCTGACGATCTATACGTTCTCTACACCGGTGGCACGACCGGAATGCCGAAAGGTGTGCTTTGGCGCCAGCACGACATCTTCATGACATCCTTCGGCGGCCGAAATCTGATGACCGGCGAGCCCTTTGGCTCCCTCGATGAAATCGTGGCAGCGGTCACCGCAGCGGCTGGAGCCGGCGGCACCAAGTTGATGATCTTGCCGCCACTGATCCACGGTGCAGCACAGTGGAGTGTGATGACGGCAATCACGACCGGGCAGTCCGTCGTCTTCCCCTCGGTCGTCGATCATTTGGATGCCGACGACGTCGTCCGCACGATCGAGAGAGAGAAGGTGTCGACGGTGACGGTGGTCGGCGATGCGGTAGCACGCCCGCTGGTCGCCGCCATCGAGAAGGGCATCGCGGATGTGTCGTCGTTGGTCGTGGTCGCCAACGGTGGGGCGCTGCTGACTCCGTTCGTCAAGCAACGCTTGATCGAAGTTCTGCCGAACGCCCTGGTCGTCGATGGCGTCGGCTCGTCGGAGACCGGCAGTCAGATGCACCACATGTCGACGTCGGGAACGGTGTCGACGGGCACATTCAATGCCGGACCGGATACCTTCGTGGTGGCCGAAGACCTCGGCTCGATTCTGCAACCGGGTCACGACGGCATGGGCTGGCTGGCTCAACGGGGCTACGTGCCGTTGGGCTACAAGGGCGACGCGGCCAAGACCGCCGCAACCTTCCCGGTGATCGACGGCGTGCGGTACGCGGTTCCGGGTGATCGGGCGCGCCACCGCGCCGACGGCCGCATCGAACTGCTGGGCCGCGATTCGGTGACGATCAACTCCGGCGGCGAAAAGATCTTCGTCGAGGAGGTCGAGACCGCGATCGCGTCGCATCCCGCGGTGGCCGATGTGGTCGTCACCGGCCGACCCAGCGAGCGATGGGGCCAGGAGGTTGTCGCCGTCGTCGCGCTCGCCGAAGACGCGCGTGCCGACGCTGCCGAGCTGATCGATCATGCTGGACAGTCGTTGGCGCGCTACAAACTTCCGAAGGCGATCGTCTTCCGCGCCGTCATCGAGCGCAGCCCGTCAGGCAAGGCCGACTACCGATGGGCGCGCGAGCAGGCGGTCAGCGAGCAAGGGCGCTAGGCGTGCGTCGAGCCCGCTCAACAGCGGAACATTGAGGCACTATACAAGGGAAGAGAGATAGCCATGAGTGATGACGACGTGCTGGCTGCCCTTCGGCGCCATTGGGCGGCCTCCGATGCCAACGACTTTGCGACGGAGCATCAGATTTACCGAGCTGATGCAATTCTCGACTATCCGCAATCGGGCGAGCGCATCCGAGGTCGAGCCAACATCGAGGCGTCGCGCGCGGCCCAGCCCAACACGAAACGCTTCACCGTGCGACGCACGCTTGGCGGCGGCGATCTCTGGGTCAGCGAACTCATCATGACGTATGACGGAAATCCGAATTACGTCGTCAGCATCATGGAATTCGAGGGTGTGGAGGTGGTCCACGAGACGCAGTACTTCACCGAGGCCTTCGAGCCTGGACCGTCGCGAGCTCAATGGGTCGAACAAATGGACTGAGAGGTACTACCTCGAAATCACTCCACCCGGCCTCCGAGGTGTTTGGCCAGAAATCGGTCGGCCCGGTGGTAGAAGTCGAGGCGATTCTCGGGCTTGACGAATCCGTGGCCTTCGTTCTCGTACATCAGGTACTCATGATCAATCCCGTGCTCTTTCATGGCTGCAACGATCTGCTCTGACTCTGCCCGCTTCACGCGCGGATCGTTCTCGCCTTGGGCGATGAGGATGGGGATCCTGATGTCGTCAACTCTCGACAGCGGCGAACGTGACCACAGGAAGTCCTTGTCCTCGCCAACCCGCTTGTGCCACATCGCGATCATCGGCTTCCAATATTCGGGAAACGAGTCGATGAGCGTGTTCAGGTTGGACGGGCCGACCATCGAGATCGCGCATTTGAAGACGTCAGGGGTAAACGTCGCACCGATCAGCGCGGCGTAACCACCGTAGGATCCACCGTAGATGGCCACTCGCTCACTGTCGACAATGCCTTGTCGCGACAAGGTGATTGATGGCGTCAAGCAAGTCGTTGTGCATTTTGGCGCCCCACTCGCGGTCACCGGCGTTGAGGAAGTTCTTGCCATACCCGCTGGACCCGCGGAAATTCACATGCACGCAGAGGTAGCCGCGGTTCGCAAGCCACTGCGCCTCGGGATCCAGTCCCCACCCGTCACGAGCCCACGGGCCGCCATGAACGACTAGGACGGTCGGCAGGTTGCCGCGCTCGACCCCGGCAGGGAAGGACAGGTAGCCGTGGATCGTCAGACCGTCTCGCGCCGTAAAGGTGAAAGGCTCCATCGGCACCAACGGGTAGTCGTTGAGCTGCGGCCGGTGGTCGAACAGGAACGTCGCGGTCTTCGCAACGCGATCCCATCGGTAGAACTTCACGGGTCCGGAGTCATCGTCGAACGCCACGAGCCAGGTCATGTCGTCGTGATCTCGGTCGCTGATGAGCAATTCGCCTGCATTGAGCCGCTGCAGGGCTTCGACATCGCCGCGGATCGAGTCGTCGAAAATGCTGTACTCCAGGCGATCGCGGTACACCGTAATGCCTTGGATCGTGCGCGTGTCGGGGTGCATGATCACCCCGGCGATATCGTAGTTCGGATCCTCGGCGATCACCTCGACAGCACCCGTCGCGATGTCCATCTTCACCAGTCGTCCGGTGTTCGAGTCGACGGACGTCTGCATGTACATGCCCTTGCCGTCCTTCGTGAACCCAACGGGCCCCGTCGACTCCGCATCCTCTGGCGGCGCCTCCAGCAGCGGCCGCCAGTCGGACTCCTCGTCGTCGCGCACCAAAATCACCGCGCCGCCAGCGGGCGTCGTCGCGACGGCGCCGCGGACCTTCAGGTCGCCGTCGACCACCCAGCCAACAAAGCCCGGGTTCTCAACGATCTTCTCCAGCTTTCCGGTCGTCAGATCCACGTGGTACACGTCGTGCAGTTGTGGATTGTCCTTGTTCAAGCCGATGAGCAGGTCGTTGGGAAATCGCTTGCGGTGGGCGATGAGCCGGCATTGCACATCCTCCAACGGAGTGAGGTCACGCTCTACCCCCGTGTCCAAGTCGACGTCGTAGAGGCGAAAGTTCTCGCTGCCGTCCTTGTCCCGCAAATACATGAGGTGCCGGTTGTCGTGCGCCCATAGGTAGCCTTGGATCCCGCGCCCGGTGTCGTGAGTCACCGGGCGCTCGTTGCCCGTTCCGGCCTCGCCGACGAAGACGTTGAGCACACCGTCAAGTGGCGCGATATATGACAATCGCTTGCCGTCCGGCGAGATCTGCGCCGCCGCCCGTTCTGGGTGGCCGAGCAGTACTTCGAGCGGGATGAGTTTCACATCGGCCATGCGCGGCCTCCCTGTCGGCGTTGAGCTCAGATCCTAAGATCGCGGCAACGTGGCCGGGTACCAATTGACGGAGCCGCGTACAAAGACGCAAGAGCCCGCCCCGGTGCCTTTGGCCGAGTCCAGGGTCGGCTTGACGGTGCTAGCTACGAACGGGCCGATCAGACGATGGCGAAGCGCCTGCCCCTTGGGCGGCCCTTGGAGGATGATGCATGGCATCCGATCGCGCTGCCGGATTCCGAGGGAGGCACGGCATGACATATATGGGCAAGCCCTACTACCCGGCGTGGCTGGACAATTTGGCCGACGACGTCACCTTGGAGGCCGCCGCGATGGACGGCGTTGCGCGGGGCGCGGAGACCGTGCGTTCAATTTTGGTCACCGCGCGCGAGCAGTATGAGCACCAGGAGTTCAAGTTCGCGGGCCCGGTTGGCGACTACGGATTCTTGGAGGACTACACAAGTCGCGTCCGCGGCGAGTACACCGCCGTTGTCGTCCTGGTTACCTTCAACGCAGGCGGGCAGACCCAGCGAGTCGTAGTGAACCACCGGCCACGCAGCGCGCTGCTGTCCTTCTCCCGCTTGATGCTTGAGAGGTTCGCCGGCACGCCCGCTGCTAAGCACTGGGAAGGCACACCGTAAGGAGCCCAAGGCTTTGGCCGGCGTGGTAGCCGAACGCAGGTGTCTCCAGTACGCCTCGGCGCTATGCTGTCACCTTCGCGGCGAGCGCGGCCAGTTTGGCGTCGAGCTCCTTAGCGGCGCTCAGCAGCGCCGGGTTGTTCTCGACGACCATCAGCGATGATGGTTTGACGTAGGTCAGGCTGCTGCCGTCGTCCTCGTCGACGAGCAGCACCTCGACGGGTGCGAACAAACCCGCGCTCACGTCGTGACGCAACATCGTGATGGCGATCAGCGGGTTACCGAGGATGACGCGCAACACCTTGCGGTCGATGCCGGCCTTCGTGATCCAGGCGCCATGGTCGAACAGGGTGAACAACATGAATCCGCTTGGCCCGACGTAGGGTTCGACATGGTCCTGATACGACTCCCAGCTGTTTGACGCTTTCACGGTGTCGTCGAGGGAAACCGGTTGCTCGCCGACGTCGGCGAGCAACGTAGCGACTAGCTCGGCATAGCTCTTTCCGCTGTGGTAGCGCACCCGAACGCCCTCGAAGGCAATTTCCTGCGGTTCAGACGCGGACATGCTCGGCCTCTTCGAGATCGACGGTTACGGGTAGTTTGGGCCTGTCATGCAGATGCGCAGTCGGGGTGCGGTCCACCATCAGGCTCAGTAATTCGGGTCTGCTGTAGTGGCCGCTGGCGTCCATCAGGATCTTTCGGGTGTTGATCAGCGAGAAGTCGAGGTCAGCAATCACTTCGCCCTCGCCGGAACGCAGCGGCTCGCCCAAATACTCGCCCTCCGGCGAGACGATCGCCGTAAAAAAGCCGCCGGAAATCGGGCCGATCGGGCAACCCGTGTCAGCCATGATCTGTGCCTGCTGATCGGGATCGAGCCAGGCCGTCGCATTGACGACGAAGGCACCCGACTCGAGCGCATGATTGCGCACGCTGATCTCGGCCTGCTGTGCGAACAACTCGCCGCCAAAAGCCCCCGGGAACATGCCCGAATGAATCTGCTCGCCGTCGGCGATCAGAGCGTAGCGCGCCAGCGGGTTGTAATGCTCCCAACACGCCAACTGTCCGATTCGCCCAACGGCGCTGTCGACAGCCCGCAATCCGCTGCCGTCGCCCTGTCCCCAGACCATCCGCTCGTGGTAGGTCGGCGTAATTTTGCGCCTGCGCTGAATCAATGTGCCGTCCGCGTCGCACAACAACTGGGTGTTGTACAACGAACCTCCATCGCGCTCATTGACGCCGATGGACACCACCATGTTGGCGGCGCGGGCCGCCGCACTGATGGCTTCGGTAGTCGGCGATGGTATCGTCACGGCCTACTCCATCAGTCGCGGGTGTTCCGTACGCATTTCGAACGGACGCTGGACGAAGGAGAAGTACGGGTAGTACGGGATCACTGTCTCCGGAAAGGTCGCGAACCGAACGTCCTGGCGAGCCAGTTGCTCGATCTTTCGGGTTACCCGATCGACCGTTGCTTCCCGGCTATAGAGCACCGGGCTGAGCTGCACCGCGGCTGCGCGCACTACGTTAATTCCCGCGACCCTTCGCTGCGTCGGGTTTTTAGGCGAGCCGCTCGATGATGGTCGCGTTGGCCATCCCGCCGCCCTCGCACATTGTCTGCAAACCATACCGCTTTCCGCGCTGCTCCTGGGCGTTGACCAGTGTGGTCATGATCCGGACACCGCTAGCGCCCAGGGGGTGAACGATCGCGATGGCGCCGCCGTTGACGTTCGTCTTGGCCAGGTCCGCCCCGGTGTCTTTGGCCCAGGCCGGTGTCGGGTCAGAGGTGCGGGTGCCTAACGGTCGCGCAGGACCTGCTCAGGCACGGTGAATCAGGCAAACCGCGTGGTGACTCATCGGCTGCTGCCGCTCGCCGAGTGGCGTAGGCTGAGAGTTCGCGAAGGCATCGGGCCGGATTGGATCCGGGTTGGATTAGGTCACCGGAGCGTCTGCGACCAGTCTCTGGTAGATCGGCAGTGTGAACGGGCATCGATTGCCCAGAAGGTGCCTCGCGTGACGTACTGTATCGGCGTAATACTTGACAAAGGAATGATTTTCGCCTCGGACTCTCGCACCAATGCCGGCGTAGATAACTTCGCCAAGTTCTGCAAGATGACGGTATTCGAGCGTCCCCGTAATCGCGTTGTCATTCTACTGAGTTCGGGAAATCTGGCCGGAACCCAGGCCGTCATCAGCGTATTGACGCAGCGCTGCGCTGACGGCGATGCTGCCACCAATGTGTTCGGTGCCCGGACGATGTTTGACGTCGCAAGGCTGGTCGCCGACGCGATGCGCGATATCGAGAAACGCGACGGTGAGTACCTGGAAGAGAACAAGCTCCGATTCAATGCCTCGTTCATTGTCGGTGGACAGATCGACGGCGAGCCGATGCGGCTGTTCCGGATCTATGCCGAGGGCAACTTCATCGAAGCAGGGACCGACACGCCCTTCTTTCAGACTGGTGAAACCAAGTACGGAAAGCCGATCCTCGACCGAGTACTTACGCAACATACGCCTTTAGCAGACGCCACGAAATGTGTTCTGGTGTCTTTTAATTCGACCATGCGCAGCAATTTGTCAGTCGGTATGCCGATCGACCTGATTTGCTACGAGCGGGACAGCCTCGCCGTGCAGTACCGGCGACGACTCGATGAGGGGGACCCCTATTTCACCGCCCTCAGCGACGAATGGGGCGAAGGTGTGCGGCAGGTGTTTCGCCATTTGCCTGAGCTGGGGTGGTGAGGGGTCGTCAAGATGGACACTTTCATCATCACCTGTGAACACGGTGGCAATCAGATACCCGCGTCCTATCGACGGCTGTTCCGGGGACAAAAGGCGCTGCTGAATTCCCACCGCGGGTACGACCCCGGGGCGTTGGTCATGGCGAAGGCGCTTGCCGGTGCCTGCCGGGCGCCGCTCGTGGCTTCGACCATTAGCCGTCTGCTTATCGATCTCAACCGCTCGATTGGCCACCCCCAACTTTTCTCGGCGGTAAGCCGCGCCGCGCCGGCCGAGATCCGCGCGCAGATAGTCGAACAGCATTATCGGCCTTACCGCGCGCAGGTCGAAGGTCTCGTCGGGCAAGCGGCGTCGCGCGGGCATCGCGTGATCCACGTTTCGTCGCACAGCTTTACCGCGGAGCTCGATGGAAGGGTGCGCGAGGCCGACGTCGGTTTGCTCTACCACCCCGGCCGGCGCGGAGAGGCCGAGGTGTGCGCCCGCTGGAAGCAATCGCTGGCGGCATTGGCTCCCGAACTTCGCATACGCCGTAATTACCCCTATGCAGGAAAAGGAGACGGGTTGACCTCGCACCTACGCCTGCGCTTCGCGCAGTGCGACTACGTCGGAATCGAACTAGAGCTCAACCAAAGCATCGTGTTCGCCGCGGGCCGGCGCTGGACGGCGTTGCGGCGCGTGTTGATCGATTCGTTAGCCACGGCATGTGCCGCCTAAGCTCGCTATGGTTCGCGCCGCGCCAAACAGCGCTAGCGGGAAGGCTTTCCACCGCCTGCGTCGCCAGCCATGCCGGCTGACCTGGCGGATACCGGACACCAATGATGCAAATTCACGTCGGTTTCGAAATGATCTACGACTGCCCGCAGCCCACGCCGATCATATTCAACCTCAACATCCACTTCACACGCGTGTCCGATCTTGTCGGCCGTGACGATCTCAAGGTCGACCCACCGGTCCCGATAGGGGCCTACCGTGACAGCTTCGGCAATTGGTGCACCCGCATCATTGCCCCGACGGGCCGAACACGCGTGTGGGCCGATGCCTTCGTCAACGATACTGGCCGCCCCGACGCCATTGTTCCGCAGGCGCAACAAATTCCCGTGTCGGACCTGCCCGAGGACACCCTTGTCTTCCTGCTCGGGAGCCGGTATTGCGAGACCGATCAGCTGTCGCAGACGGCGTGGGATCTATTTGCGCATACACCACCGGGATGGGGCCGTGTGCAGGCAATCTGCGACTACGTTCACCGACATATCACGTTCGGCTACGAGCACGCGCGCATGACCCGCACGGCGCTCGAAGCTTTTCAGGACCGGACCGGCGTATGTCGTGATTTCACGCATCTTGCCGTGGCCTTTTGTCGGTGCATGAACATCCCCGCGCGGTACTGCACGGGATACCTCGGTGACATCGGTGTCCCGCCGGTGGACGATCCGATGGATTTCTCTGCCTGGTTCGAGGTGTTCCTCGGGGGGCGATGGCATACCTTCGACGCGCGCCACAACACCCCGCGCATCGGCAGGGTGTTGATCGCGCGTGGCCGCGATGCCGCCGACGTCGCGCTCAGCAACACGTTCGGCCCCACCACATTGACGAGCTTCAGGGTATGGGCCGACGAAGTACAAGCTCGTTGACTCAAGCAGCGCGCCAAAAGCATTGATCAATGCGGCAGCGTACGCCCGTGTCCGGTAACGATCGGTGAACGCGTTTGGCGCTGCGCGGGCCATGCGTCGAGTGTGCCTCAGGCAAGCGTGTCTGAACTCTGCGTCGTCACAAACCGTTGGTCGTTGAGCTTGGCCCGACTGTGGGCCAGGCGGTGAACGCAGTCGGCGGTTGTCAGCCGGCCATTGAAGTGCGCCGATTCGGCAACTGCCTCTCGGCTGCGGTGCTTCGTCGGGGAGCCTCCTCGAGTCCGGGGCTCATTCTGCGCTTGCTGGTGTCGGACAGCGAAGTCGCTTAACCCAATCGCTCGATGATGGTGGCGTTGGCCATCCCGCCGCCCTCGCACATTGTCTGCAGACCATACCGCTTTCCGCGCTGCTCCAGGGCGTTGACCAGTGTGGTCATGATCCGGGCACCGCTAGCGCCCAGCGGATGTCCGATGGCGATGGCACCGCCGTTGACGTTCGTCTTGGCCAGGTCCGCCCCGGTGTCTTTGGCCCAGGCCAACACGACCGGCGCGAACGCCTCGTTGACCTCGAACAGGTCGATGTCGGCTAGTGTCAGGCCAGCACGTCGTAGCACCTTCTCGGTGGCCGGGATGACGCCGGTCAGCATGTAGAGCGGGTCGGAGCCCACCACTGTTGTGGTGTGAATGCGGGCCAGCGGACGCAGACTCAGCTTCTTGGCGACGTCGCTGGTAGTGATCAAGACCGCGGCGCTGCCGTCGGAGAGCGGCGACGAGTTGCCCGGCGTAATCGACCAATTGATCTGCGGGAAACGTTCTTTCATCGCGTCGCTGTAGAACGCCGGCTGCAAAGCGGCCAGCGTCTCTACCGTGGTCGCCGGACGGATGATCTCGTCGGTCTCCAAACCGGCAATCGGGATCAGCTCGTTGTCGAACAGCCCGTCCTTGGTGGCGCGAGCGGCCTTTTCATGACTGCCCGCGGAGAACTCGTCGAGCTGGGTGCGCGAGAAGCCCCACTTCGCGGCGATCAGTTCGGCACTGATGCCCTGTGGCACCAAGCCGTCCGGATAACGGCGCGTCATGTCCTCGCCCATAGGGTTGCTGCCCGGAAGCAGCTGAGTACCCATCGGGACGCGGCTCATCGACTCCACGCCACTTGCGATGACGAGGTCATAGGCGCCGGCGAGTACACCCTGCGCGGCGAAGCTGATGGCCTGCTGGCTGCTGCCGCACTGCCGGTCGATCGAGACGCCGGGGACCGACTCCGGGAAGCCGGCGCCTAACAGCGCATTGCGGGCGATGTTGGCAGCCTGGTCGCCCACCTGGGTCACCGCGCCGGCAATCACGTCGTCGATCTGCGCCGGATCCACGCCGGTGCGCTCTACCAGCTCGCGCAGGCTGTGCGCCAGCAAGTCAGCCGGCAACACGTCGTGCAGCGCGCCGCTGGCCTTGCCTTTGCCGATCGGGGTGCGTACCGCACCGACAATGACGGCGTCGCGGCCTTGGTAACCGGTCATAACTCCTCCTTGAGTCCGAGGCTAGGTATTCCTCGTCATACTCAGGCAACCACCTAGGTATACTAAAATCAACCCAGACCGGAGGTGATTTGCGTGACACTGTTGCAGGGCCCGCTGGCCGACCGTGACGCGTGGTCGGCGGTCGGGGAATGCGCGATCGAGCAGACCATGGCAGCGGTCGGCACAAAATCCGCGATGCTGATCATGCGCGAGGCGTACTACGGCACTACCCGCTTCGATGATTTCGCGCATCGGGTCGGTATCACCAAGGCCGCTACGTCGGCGCGGCTTTCCGAACTGGTCGACCTGGGACTGCTGAGCCGGCGGCCGTATCGGGAACAGGGACAGCGCACCCGCGACGAGTACGTCCTCACCGCGGCGGGCATCGATTTCATGCCGGTCGTCTGGGCGATGTTCGAATGGGGCCGACGCCACCTGCCGGGGCGCACCCGATTGCACCTCACCCATCTGGGCTGTGACGCCGAAGCGACAGTGGAAATCCGCTGCGCTGCGGGCCATCCGGTGCCGCCGGATGAGCTCGGCATGCAATTGGTCAGGCGCAACCCGGCCCGCGGCGCTTGAGCCGACGATCCTCTTAGCCTGGTACCTTACGACGGCGAACCCGCTGATGTAGGCTACTGTAACAGCTACAGTACGATCATGTGGCCGAGAGTCCGTCCTTCGACGAAGCTGGAGACCAGCTGTGGAAAGCCAACTGCAGGACGGCGCCGACGATGTTCTCAGCGCCGCCTTGCCCGGCGACTTCATCCGTAACCCGTACCCGTACTTCGCCCAGAAACGCAATCAGGCCGGCGTGTTCCACGGAACCGTCGTGGACTACTCAAAAACCCCGGAATCGCTGAGGCCCAAGAGATCCTTTGCCGCCATGTCGTTCGAAGCGGTGAATAAGGCGTTCCGCGACGGCCAGGTGTTCAGCTCCGCGTACTACGACAACACCATCAGCCTGTTCATGGGCCCCACCATCTTGGCGATGCGGGGCAAGAAGCACCGCGATCACCGAAACCTGGTGTCCGCGGCATTCAAGTCAAAGGCGCTCGCGCGCTGGGAACCCGAGGTTGTGCGACCGATCTGCAACGCGCTGATCGACGAGTTCATCGACGCGGGCGAAACCGATCTGGTGCGCGACTTCACCTTCGAGTTCCCCACCCGCGTCATCGCCGAGCTCTTGGGCCTGCCATCCGACGATCTGCCCACATTTCGGCGACGCGCGGAGCATTTGATCGGCTACGCCGTCAACTATGAGCGCGCCTTCGAGGCCTCGGCGGCATTGAGGGACTACTTCCTTGAGCGGATCCAGCAGCGCAAAGCCGAGCCGACCGAAGACATCATTGGTGATCTGGTCAGCGCGGAGATTGACGGTGAAAAGCTCAGCGACGAAGCCATTTATTCCTTCCTGCGGCTGCTGCTGCCGGCCGGACTGGAGACCACCTACCGGTCATCGGGCAACCTGCTGTTCCTATTGCTCACCCATCCGGACCAGTTCGACGCGATTCAAGCCGATCACGAGTTGATCGCTCCGGCGATCGAAGAGGGGTTGCGCTTTGAGACACCCCTGACCACGGTGCAGCGGTTCACCACCGAAGACACCGAGTTGGCAGGAGTCGAGATTCCCGCCCGGTCAGCGGTTGACCTGTGCATCGGGTCGGCCAATCGAGATGAGCAACGCTGGCAGCGCTCCGAGGAATTCGACATCTTCCGTAAGCGCGTGCCGCACATTTCCTTCGCGGCCGGCGAGCACACCTGTTTGGGTCTTCACCTGGCACGCATGGAGACCCGGGTAGCGCTGGAATGTCTCCTGAGTCGGGTGACCAACGTCAAGCTGGTGACCGACGATGATCCGCACATCTTCGGGCAGCCGTTCCGTTCGCCGACCGCGCTCCCGGTGACGTTCGACGCCAAGCAACGTCCCGCGTTGATGAGGTTCTCAAACGTCTGATGGAAAGTGGGCTGACGTGGTCAAGGTGATGGAGGGCTTTAGGGTCCTGGAGGTTGCGCAGTTCACGTTCGTCCCGGCGGCCGGCGCCATCCTCGCCGACTGGGGCGCAGACGTCATCAAGGTCGAGCATCCGGTGCGCGGTGACACTCAACGCGGCTTCCTCAACATGGGAGGCATCCAACTCGACGCCGATCGGCATCCGCTGATCGAGCATCCCAACCGCGGCAAGCGCAGTGTCGGCATCGACGTTTCCACGCCAGGCGGCCAGGAAGTGCTCTATGAACTGGCCAAGACTTCCGACGTGTTCCTCACCAACTACAAGCCCGACCAGCGGCAGAAAAACAAATTCGACGTTGAGCACATCCGCAAGGCGAATCCGAACATCGTGTATGCCCGCGGCAGCGCATACGGCGACAAAGGCCCCGAGCGCGAAGTCGGTGGCTACGACGGGACGGCATTCTGGACTCGCAGCGGGGTTGGTTACGCGTTGACACCGGAAGAACTGGGCGGCGCACTGTCACAGGGGATTCCCGCTTTCGGCGACTCCATCGGCGGCATGAACATCGCCGGCGGTATTTCGGCCGCGCTGCTGCATCGCGAACGTACCGGCGAAGCCCTCGAGGTTGACGTGTCGCTGCTGAGCACGGCCTGGTGGGCGGCTGGGGCGAGCGTGACGCAGGGCATGGAGACCGGCGAGGTCATGCGGACGCCGATGCCCGGACCCGGGTTACTGTCAGTGAATCCATTCCTGGGCAACTACTTAACGTCTGACGGCGGCACGATCAACTTGTGCATCGTCAGCCCGACGGGCTACATCCGCGACACTTTCGAGCATCTCGGCCTCGCCGAGGCAGCCGACGATCCGCGCTTCGCGGACGTGATGCCGCTGATCCAAAACGCCGACGCGGCTGCCGAGCTGATCGCCAAAGCGATCGCGGACAAGCCGTTTGAATACTGGCGACAGCACTTGAAGACGATGAAAGGCCAGTGGGCGCCCTTCCAGAGCCTCATCGACCTGGTGACCGACGAGCAGGCAATCGCCAACGACATGATCGTCGAAGTCGAGTCCGCTGCAGGCGGAGCGCCGTTCAAAGTCGTGCGCGGACCCGTTCAGTTCAACCACGAGCCGTTGGTGACAACCCGGGCCCCCCAGGCATCCGAGCACACCGAAATCGTCCTGATGGAGATCGGCTTGGACTGGGACCACATCGCCGAACTCAAGGAGTCGGGGGCGATCACATGAATGATGTCGCCATCGTTGGCGCGGGTCTGCACCCGTTCGGCCGCTTCGAGGGTAAATCCGCGATGGCGATGGCAGCCGACGCCATCCGGCTCGCGCTCAGCGATGCCGGCGTGGAGTGGAAGGACATCCAATTCGCGGTCGGCGGCAGCTGGACGGTGGCCAACCCGGACGCGATTGTCGGGATGGTTGGTCTTACCGGCATTCCGTTCACCGATGTGTTCAATGCCTGTGCGACAGCGGCCAGCGCCACCAAATTGTGCGCCGACAGTATCCGGTTGGGTGACTACGACATCGGCATCGCGGTCGGCATGGACAAACACCCGCGCGGCGCCTTCACCGAAGATCCCGCGCTGGTCGGGATGCCGAGTTGGTATGCCCAGAACGGCCAATACCTCACCACCCAGTTCTTCGGGATGAAGGCCAACCGTTACTTGCACGACCACGGCATCTCGACTGAGACCTTGGCCAAGGTGGCCGCCAAGAACTTTCGCAACGGCGCGCTGAACCCTAATGCCTTTCGCCGCAAACCGATCTCTGAAGAGGCCATTCTGGCGTCGCCGGTGCTGAATTACCCACTGACCCAGTACATGTTCTGCGCTCCCGACGAAGGTGCCGCCGCTGTGGTGATGTGCCGTGCCGACATCGCGCACCGGTTCACTACCAAACCGGTGTACGTCCGCGCGGTCGAAATCCGCACCCGTCGCTACGGCGCCTACGAGGTGAACACCACCTACGCACCCGTCGAAGAGGACGTGTCCCCGACCGTCTACGCCGCGAAAGCCGCCTTCGAAAAAGCAGGCGTGGCGCCTCAGGACGTCGACGTCATCCAATTGCAGGACACCGACGCCGGCGCGGAAGTCATCCACATGGCCGAGGCCGGGTTCTGCGCGGACGGCGAGCAGGAGAAGCTGCTGGCCGACGGCGCCACCGAGATCACCGGCCCAATGCCGGTCAACACCGACGGCGGATTGATCGCCAACGGCGAACCGATCGGGGCATCAGGGCTGCGGCAGATGCACGAGCTGGTGCGCCAACTCCGCGGCGAGGCTGCCGACCGCCAAGTCCCCCGAAAGCCGCGGGTCGGGTTCGCGCAGGTGTACGGCGCGCCCGGAACGGCAGCGGCAACCGTCCTGACGACCTGACGTTTTCGCCGAGCGTGCAACCATGGCGACGACACGCCGATGACGAGCGCCGTCATTGCACGTGCGATGAAAAGTCAGCCCGCTTTCTTCGGCTTAGGCGGCGAATAATTCGGCTTGCCAAGCCCCAGCACGTATTGCGCGATCATGTTGCGGAACACCTCAAGGGTGCCCCCGTAGATACCGACCAGCGGCGCGAAGCGGTAGATGTACTCGGAGGCGCCGTCGTCGGCCGCGCCGTCGGTGCCGCTCGGGAGCGTCGACGCCGTGCCGAGGATGTCCATCAGGTCTGGTGAGATGTCGCGCATCGTCTGGGCCAACGCTACCCGACCGAATATGCTCGGCGCGCTCAACGCCGCCTCCATCCGTGCGGCGCTGCGACCAAGCCGGTAGGCCACGGCCTGGTCGTCAATGAGCCTGCGCCCGTTTGAATCCCGCTCCGCGACCTTGCCGGCAGCCTTGTCGAGGGCATCGGCCATGAAACCGGCTTGGTGCATCATGATCGACACGTCCTGCAACCCGTCGGGCGCAGCCGCCACTGCGCCGTGCTCGGTGTTGAGCGGCTCCCGCAGCACTGTCCAGCCCGCGTTGATCTCGCCCAGCCGATATTTGTCGTCGACGCGTACGTCGCTGTAGTAGACGATGTTAGTGCGATCGCCGTCGATGGTGCGTATGCCCTGGATATCGATGCCCGGGGAATCGAGCGGGACGAGAAACATGGTCAGGCTCTGGTGCTTTGGTGCCTCCGGATCGGTGTTGGTGATCAGAAAGACGTATTGGCACTTGTGTGCGCCTGTAGTGAACATCTTCGAGCCGTTGATGATCCATCCGTCGCCGTCACGCACGGCGCGGGTCTTGCAGGTGGCGATATCGGAGCCCCCTTCGGGTTCGGTGTAGCCCAGGCACAGCCGGACGTGCCCGCTGAAGACCCTTGGCAGCACCTCGTCCCGCAGTTCCGGCGATCCGAACTTCGCCACTGAACGTGCCACCATGGCGGTGGTCCCCCAGGTCACCCAGGGCACATGCGCGCGACGTTTCTCCAGTTCCCAGATGCGGCGGCGCAGCCGAGAGAAGCCGCCTTCGGCCTGCGGCTTCCACTCTCTTTCGAGATAGCCCGCTCTGCCGAGCGCCAAATGCACACCTTCGTCAAAGTTGTCGCCGGTTTCCCGGTCGCGGCGCTTGACGTCTTCTGTCACCTGAGCGCCGAGGAATTCTCGCGCCTGGTCGAGAAAGGCCTGATCGTCATCGGAAAGCGTGACCCGTGAGAAATCCACTTATGTGTCCTTCCCTGAATGGCTTTCGCGTTCGGCGACGATCTCGGCAATGTATTTGGCGCTGGCGCCCGGGTCCCCGCCGGCCAGTGCCCACCCACGGGCACGGACCAGATACGCGGTCGCGGCGGCCTCCGCCGAAACGCCGAGACCGCCTTGCACATGCACCGCCATAGTCGCCGCCTTCGCCGCTTCCTCGGCCATGAACACAAACGCCGACGGCGCCAACTCCGGGCGTTCGTCGGGCTCGTTGTCCAAGAACCACGCAGCGCGCCGGGCCAGATTGCGGCCACCCTGCACGGTGATCGCGATGTTGGCAAGTGGATGGGAAATGCCCTGCAGCGTCGAGATCGGCACACCCAGCGTGTAGCGGGACTTGGCGAACTCCGCCGCGATTGTCATGGTTTCTTCGACCAGACCCGTCAACGCCGCGGCGGTTAGTACCCGCCATTCGTCCAGTGCCCGTTGGTAGTACGCCAAGGCGTCGGATCCGCTTGCCAGTACCGTGCGGGTGGCGGCGGCTGCCGGATCGACCCAGGCCATCGGCAACCGGCCGATGTTGTCTACCTTGGTCGGGCGGGTATCGAACGTCAGCCGCACTACTTCCTCACCGTCACGGACGACGATGTGATCGGCGATTGATCCAGTCGAGATCAGCCGAATCCCGCTGACGCTTTCGTGTTGCGGGTCAAACGCCGCAAGCTGCTTGCCGTTCACGACATCGGATTCCGCTGAGCCCAGTCTGGCCAGCAGTCGGGCCGCGCACACGTGGTCGATCCACGGTACGGGTGCCAGCGAGCGGCCGATCTCCTCGGCCACCAACGTCAAATCGACCAGGGTCGCACCATCTCCCCCGACAGCGTCGGGCAACGCCATGGTGGTCGCGCCCATCGCGCATAGCCGCTCCCACAGGCTTTTGTCGAACCCGGATTCCTCTGCGGCACGAACGGTCTCGATCGAACAATGGGTCTTGAAGAAATCCCGGTAAGCGGCCTGCAGCGCCTGACGGTCCTCGGTCAGGCTGTAGTCGAGTCTGCGCAGTTCGTAGCGGTCCATGGTCAGTGCTCCTCCTGAACCCTAAAGAAGAATTCGTGCGCATTGTTGTAGAGGTAGTTCTCCAGGACGTCTGCAGACAGGTCCAGAGCTTGAGCCTCGGGGACGACCCGGCGCATTTTCAGCACCGGCCAGTCGGAGGCGAAGATCACCTTGTTGGTGCCTCGGGTCCGCATGTAGTGCAGCAGGCTGTCCGGCAGCCGCTTCGGTGACCAGGCCGAGGTCATCAGGCGCAGGTTGGTGTATTTGATCAGCAACCGGATCGCGATGTCCCACCAGGGATCCGCGCCGTGAATCATGCACAACTTGAGTTCGGGGAATCGCACGCAGACCCGGTCGAGATGGATGGGATTCTGCACCTCTCCGGGGATGGGAGGCCCGGGAATGCCCGTATTGATGCACAGCGGTAGTCCGAGCTCGGCGCACTTGGTGTAGAGCGGATAGTAGACGGCGTCACTCGGTGGGTACTGGCCGTCGCCCCAGAAGCTGGGTCCGACAGCGGCATACGCAACCGGCAGGTCGTTGACGACAGCACCGAGTTCCCGCAGCGACGGCATCGGTCGCAGCAGGTTGACACCGCCCATCGCCAGCGCGAACCGCTCCGGCTTGGCCTCGACGAACTTACGCGCGGTCACCGACGGTTTGGCGAGGTTATCCATCAGGATGGCTTTGCGCACACCTTGCTCGTCCATCTCGTCCAGCAATTCTGCCAGGTCGACGGGTGCGAACATCGACTCCGGTCCCTTGAAGTAGTCATCGCGCACCTTCAGCATCCACGTGGGCTGCTTCTCGGTCTCACCGAAGTGCACATTGACCAAGCAATCGATGACGGGGCTTGCGTTCATGTCGACATCGGCGCCTTTTCTGTCGCTTGAGTTTTCGCCCACCGGTAATCCGCCTTGCCATTGCCCAGGCGATGGACCTGCTCGACGAAGATGAATTCCTTGGGCGCCTTGAACCGTGCCAGCTGTGAAGTGCAATGCCCGTGCAGCAACTCGCGTGCAGCATCGGCTCCATCGCGCAGTTCGACCAAAGCGACGAGTTCTTCACCCCAGCGATCACTCGGGCGGCCCACCACTAACGCATCGGCGACCGAGGGATGCGCGCGCAGTACTTCCTCGACCTCCTCGACGAACACCTTCTCACCGCCGGTGT
This sequence comes from uncultured Actinomycetota bacterium, assembly GCA_963744835.1. Classification (GTDB taxonomy): domain Bacteria; phylum Actinomycetota; class Actinomycetes; order Mycobacteriales; family Mycobacteriaceae; genus Mycobacterium. The sequence goes on along the minus strand of CAVUVB010000002.1, from coordinate 78,185 downwards.
TGACGATCAGCGAATCGCGGCCATAAAGCCGCAATGTGCCGTCCTCGTCGAGACTGCCGCGGTCGCCGGATATCACCACCCGCTTGCCGTCGACGACAGGGAAGGTCTTACGGGTAGCGTCGGGATCATCGAAGTACCCGAGCGGGATTCGCCCTTCTCGGGCGGTCCAGCCGATTTCGTGCTCGCCGGGCCGAAGAACGTGGCTGTAGTCCTCGGACAGCACCAGTCCGCCCTCGCGCAGCGTAAAGTTATCGGTCCGGGCATCACCCCGACTGTGCCCGAATCCCATGTTGCCGGTTTCCGACGAGCCGTACCCGTTGATGAGCGTGATGTGTGGCAGCAAGTCCAGCAGCGCCCGTTGGTATTTCGGATTAGTCGCCGCGCCGCCGGTTCCGATCGCGTTGAGCGATGAAAGGTCGTATCGACCCCGCCGCAACTCCTCAACCAGGGGCGCGGCGTAGGCATCCCCGACCATCGTCATCATTCCGACCTTCTCGCGCTCAGCCGTCTCCCACACCAATTGTGGATTGAGCTTTTTGCTGGTGTCGTATAACACGACAGTGGTGCCTGCCATGATCGCCGCGAACGCCGTCCACATGCCGGCGGCGTGCATCAGCGGTGAAACGGCGAACCACGGCGATCCGGCCCCTCCGCTCACCTTGTCATGGATTTCCTGGGCGGACGCGTGATCGGCGCCCACCATCGACGACACGTAGATGTCGGACTGGCGCCACAGCACACCCTTGGGTCGGCCGGTGGTGCCGCCAGTGCAAATCATGAGTAGGTCATCAGGCGACGGCGTGATGTTCTGGTCGGTGTTGCCTTGCGCCAGCGCGTCATCCAAGGATATTGCGCCGGGTAGGTCCGGCACCGCACCGCCGTCTTCGACTGATATCAGCACGTCGGCGCCGTCAGGCGGAAACACATCGGCGAACTTCGCCCCGAGGGACTTGTGGTAGATAACAGCGCGCGGGCGCACGTAGTCGAGCAGTTCTTGGACCTCACGCGGTGTGTAGTTGTAGTTGACATTTACTGGTACGGCGCGGGCCTTCAGGCAGCCGATCACCATGTCGGGGTAGAGGTCGTTGTGCATGACAAGGGCGACGCGGTCTTGTCCGCACTCCCAGTTCTGCAGGCTGGCCCGTTCCCGATGAGCGCCTAGGCCCTTGGCGGCAAGGAAATTCGCCAACCGACGGGTACGATCCGCCGCCTCGGCGAACGTCCTACGGTGATCGCCGCAGACCGTCATCGGCCGGTCCGGAATGACCTCGGCGACCTTGTCCAGGACCGCCCCTAGGGTCCACTCGCTCATGGGTAATCCCCCGACGGCTAGGCTGCCGTCCCTACCTTCACGTCGAGTAAGGTCAGCGCGTTGTCGCGCATCACCTTTCGAATGTCGGCGTCACTGAAGCCGACCAACTCCTCGGTAAACGACATCGGGTCCTGTAAGCCTTCGCCGTGCGGCCAGTCCGATCCGAACAGAATCTTGTCGACACCGATGGCATCGGCCAGCATGGCCAGGTCGTCCTCGTAGTAGGGAGCGATCCAGACGTTGTTACGCAACTGCTCCACCGGATCCTCGGGGAACAGCCGTGGGTGACTGTTGGCGGCTTTCTTCATGCGCTTGATCAGCCGGTGCACGAAGTATGAACCGTTTTCGATGCTGACCGCCTTGAGTTTCGGATGGCGGGTGAACACGCCGTGCACGATCATCGAGGCCATCGTGTCGTGGATAGCCCGGTCGTCGGTGAGTATCTGCTCCAACGGCTCCGACCCACCGAACCCCTCGAAAGTCGACCTGCCACCCCACATTCCGGCTATCTGCAGGTAGCCGCTGTCACTCAAGTGGAAGCCCACCGGAACCCCCGCCTCGGCCAGCGCGGCCCATACCGGATCGTGGACCGGGTCGCCCAAGGACCGCGGCTTGACCAGACCGGGCACCGGCGCCGGCCGCACCAGGACCAGCTTGGCACCGCGTCCCAACACAAACTCGACTTCTTCGAGGGCCTTGATGGGGTCTGCCAGCGAGATCATCGGCGCAGCGATGATCCGGTGATCGGCCCGGTCAAAACCCCAGTCCTCATCGAGCCACAAGTTGAACGCATGCAACGACGCCATCGTCGCGTCGATGTCATGCTTGATTGCTTCCTCGACGCCGCACGCAAACGTCGGCAGCATGAACACGGTCTCGATGCCCTGGGTGTCCATCACCATGATGCGGGCGTCGCGGTTCTGGTATTCGGGGTGCGCCTCGAGCCGCTCGACCTTCATCAGCGACGCCGGGTCGACGCCTTCCGGAATCTCGCCGCGGAACAACAAATCCAGGCAACCCGGCACGATGATCGGGTCAAACGTCGGGTTGGGGATGAAGCGGTTCACCCGGTCCCCGATGACCGCCTGGGTGTGTCTGCCGTCGCTGAACATCTGCACGCCGCGTCGGCGGTACTTCTTGTCCAGATGCCGGGTGAAGGCGTCCAGTGGCTCGTAATAGTGGTTGTCGACGTCGATCGCCTTATAGCCCAGGTTGCCCATGATCATCCTTCCCGCTACCGCAAGAGTCATTCGTGGCCAAAGGTGCGCTTAGCCCGGGAAAACTCGGCGCTCGTTTATCGAGGAAGCTGGTGATCCCTTCGATGACATCGGGACGCTGCAGCGACTCGTGCAGTAAAGCTTCGGCCCGCGAATTCGCTTGCACCACCTCACGCATAGCATCACCGTACGTCTGACGTTTGATGACGGCCATCGATGCCGGCGAGCAGTTTTGGGCGATGTCTTCGGCGTATGCCATGGCGCGCTCCATCAGCTGTTCGGGCGGGACCACTTCCTTGACCAGGCCCAGCTCCGCCGCCTCGTCGGCAAGGAACGTGCGGCCACTCAACATCAAATCGAGTGCTACGCCCCAACCGGTCAACCGCGGAAGTATCCAGGAGACGCCGTATTCGGCGATCAGGCCACGCCGCGCGAACGAGGCCGCAAACTTGGCTCCGACGGCGGCGAACCGCACGTCGCACATCAGTGCCTGAGTCAGGCCGATACCGACGCAGGATCCGTTGATGGCCGCGACGACCGGTTTGCACAGCGTCGTTAGATAATACGGTTGCCGGTCTCCGACGAGGCTTGCCAGCTTGCCCTCGTCCGTCTTCTCAACCGACTGAGCGAGGCCGCCCATCGCACCCAACTGAGCGCCGGCGCAGAACGCCTTACCGCGGCCGGTCAGCAGGATCACCCGAACGGCCGGGTCTTCTTCGGCCCGGTCCAACCCTGCGTAAAACGCGGTGGCGATGTCACCGCCCCAGGTGTTGAGTCGATCCGGCCGGTTCAACGTCAGGACTGCGACACCGCTCACGGTCACCTCGTAGATCACCGCTTCGGCGACGGCTTCGTCCGCGATGCTCACGTCATCCTCCTGTCGCCCAGTGGCCAGTTATGACACGCAAAAGCGGCAATGGTGTGCTCTAACTGGCCACTCGCCGCTTATCCGGCGAAGTTTGTATCCATACTGTATACCTATCGGTACTGCATTCCGCAACTGTCCTCATCCGCCGCGCGATGCCGCGCGAACAGCCAAAATTGCTTGCCCGCCACGTGATGTCAAGACGTGTTAGCGGCGCAGTCCAAGTTGGGTCGGGACCGAGCGATGATCGCGATGCGGGCGCCATCGTCGGCCAGGCAGCGCGCGGCGGCTAGTCTCATGCCGCGGCCACCGCCGACGACGACCGCGACGGCATTTGTCAGCCCTAAATTCATGGCAAATGCCTCGTGATCCTTCGCCTGCGACCGCACGTACCAAAAAGCCTACGATAGGTATTACAGTAGCAAACGGGGATGGCGACACGGCTGCGTTACCGCAGATCACCGGGCAACTGCCGGTAGATTCGACGCAGGCGACCGAAAAGCCGGAACGGCATGCGCAGCATTGATCTTGATGGAGGTGCCCGCAGTGGCCAAGCAAGCAACCGCCGAGAAACGGCAGCGACGGGAACGCGGGTCCATCAATCCCGACGACATCATCAGCGGCGCGTTCGAGCTCGCGGAGGAAGTGTCGATCGACAACCTGAGCATGCCGCTACTCGGCAAGCATCTGGGCGTGGGAGTCACCAGCATTTACTGGTACTTCCGGAAGAAGGACGACCTGCTCAACGCGATGACCGACCGCGCCTTGCGCAAGTATGTGTTCGCGACTCCGTACGTCGAAGCCGACGACTGGCGCGAGACGCTGCGCAATCATGCTCGCTCGATGCGGAAAACCTTCATGGGCAATCCCATACTGTGCGATCTGATTTTGATCAGGTCGGCGCTTAGCCCGAGAGCGGCTCGACTCGGAGTTCAGGAGATCGAGAAGGCGATCGCCGGTCTCGTTGAGGCGGGACTATCGCCGGAAGAAGCCTTCGACACTTACTCCGCGGTGTCGGTTCACGTGCGAGGTTCGGTGGTATTGCATCGGCTTCAGGAGAAGAACGAGGCGACCGAGAACGGGGCACGCACCATCGAGGACGCGATGGTCATCGATCCCGAAAGCACACCGCTGCTGGCCCAAATGACTGCGAAAGGTCATCATATCGGCGCGCCCGACGACAACAACTTCGAATACGGTCTGGACTGCATCCTCGACCAAGCCAGTCGGCTGATCGAACAGCGGTCAAAGTCGACTGGCCGGCAACGCAAACCGGCGAAGTCGAGCGCCTCCCGTGGACGGACCAAAGCAGCACGTTGATGGGTGTGGAACTGTTACGGCGACTCGGGTTCAGGTACGTTGAAATGCTCGTCGCGCAGTCGAAACGCCTCTTTGGTACCGTGCTCCGCTCGAGTCTTGACGAAGTTGAACTCCCCTGGTGCGAATTGCAGATTGGTTCCGTACGCGTGAAATAGGTAGCTGGCTACTTCCTCTCCCTGGTAGGCCTGGCTCTGCTCGACGAGCCGAAATGCCTCTTTCGCGATCACCACGCCATCGGCCGGCATTTTCGCGGCCTTCTCCGCCCAGTACCGGGCCCGTGCCGGCACCAGGGCGGGGTCGCAAGTGTCAGTGAAGATTCCCAGGTGCTCGATGGCACCGGCCTCGATGATGTCGCCGGTCAACAAAAGGCGGCGCGCCAGCACCGGCCCTAACCGATGGAAAAACATGTGCAGGCTGCCCAGCGCGGGTCCGAGGAAGCGGGTGGCTGGCATGCCGATCCTCGTATTACCAGCGATTACCGAGATGTCAGTCATCAAAGCCATTTCGAACCCACCGCCCAGCGCGTAGCCGCTAATCTCCCCCACGGTGACCTTGGGGAACCCCATCAGGTTGTGGTAGAAGCTGAACGACTTGCGGTCCACGGTCAGTCGGCGGCGCTGACTGGGGCGGCGGTTCGCCTTGTTGGCGCCTTGCTCGCCGTACCAGCCGTACGCGTTGTTCATGTCCGCCCCGGTGCTGAAAACGCCATCAGCCCCTCGCAATAGCACCACCGTCAGATCGTCGTCGTCGGCGACCTGGTCGAGATACCTGGCGATGGCGGCACGCATAGTCGCGTCATAGGCATTGCGTTGTTTGGGATTGTTGAAAGTGATGGTAGCGATTCGTTTTTCGGGGTCGACCTCGAAGAGAACGCGATCGTCTGAACTGTCCGATACGGTCATCAACCCGACTCCTTTCCGCTTCGCGGTCGGCCGTTATACGCGGAGCCCACATCCAGTCGCAGACCTAGATCCGACATCCGTTTCGCCTCAATGGTTTTGTCCGTGCCGAAAGCAAGCGTCTTGCGCCGAGCCACGGCTAGGTGATCCTGCGCCAGTCGGACCGCCTTGGTGGCATTGCCTTCGCGAATGGCGTCCAGCAAACGCTGATGATCACGCAGCGCTGCTCGTCTCGTCTTGTCCACCATCGGCGCCGGTTCGGTTGGGTCACTGGAGTCACTCCACACTGACGACTCGTGCACAGACCAGATCAGCTCCAGCGAGCCGATCAGTAGGATCATCGGCTCGTTTCCGCATCGGGAGACCAGTATTTCATGAAATCGACGGGCGTTCGGCACATACCGCGATACATCCTCGAATTGCTCGATCTGAAGATCGATTTCATCCTGCAGGTATGGCACAACTTCGGCCACCCGGTCGTCCCGTGCGGCGCACATCCCCGCGCAGATCGGTTCGAGATGCATCAGCGCCTCGCTGACGTCCGCCGGCGTCGCGGCCCTCGCTTGCAAAACCATGCTGATCATGTGCGCGGTCCGCTCGGCGGTCGGCAGGTGGACGACGGCCCCGCCGACATTGCCACGACGCACCGAGATCAGCCCGTCAGTCTCCAAGAGGTGAATCGCTTCGCGCAACGCGGGTGGGCTGACGCCGAATTCACCGAACAGGCTCTCCTGAGACGGCAGCACGTCGCCTTCCTTGAGGCGGCCGGACAAGATATCGTCCCGCAGTTTCGACGCGACGATTTCCGCGATGCGTGGTTGCCGAAAGCGCTGCAGCGTCATGTCAAGTCTGCTCGGCTCGTCGTCTAGCGAACCGGTGCCCCGTCAATTTGTCCGGCGGCAGTGCCAATGTGCTGACTTCACCGATGCACAGCACCTCGGCGTCGAGCAGCAACCTGGCCGTCGACGTGATTCCGCGCTCTACCTCGGATCTCGAGATATCAAAGCGCAGCTCGGTCAGCAAGGGCGTCGGCCGGCGGAAAGTCACCGACAGTGAACGGGTCTTGCCGGAAAGTCCGGCAAGACAGTTCTGGTGCTGGATCACGCAATCGAAGAACACCGCAAGAAAGCCGCCGTGGACCAATCCCGGCGGCCCTTCGTACACCAGCGGAAAGCTGACACGACCGGATGCGGCCTCGGCGTCGAGGTGATCGAAGCCGTACTCCGGAAAGCACGGGTTGAATGCGCCGATGTCCGTCGCATGGTCGAGGTAGACGCGTCGGCTGCCACTGTTGGGCCCGTCATCGGAGTCTTCAGACCCGATCCGCGGTGCGCTGTCCGGCGGAGCCACCGCACTTAACTCGCGTACCCAATCGTCGATCTGCGCGACGATCCTGTCCACCGTTGGCCGGGGATGTTCCAACGACAGCAACAAGGAGCTGAGTCGGCGGATGGCGCCGGCGGCGGCGACGGTCTGCGGGAGTGGCGCCTCGCCGTACCGCTGGCCGGGCCGCACGGGATCGGCTCCCGCTTGTTGTTCGCCCATACGCCCTCTTCCCGACGCAGATGTTCCGCCGACGCGCTTTCCTTGCTAAGTTATACAGTGTAGCAATCGTATAGCCTACTGTAGGGGTAACCATATCGGCGAGGAAAGGGCGGAACCGACGGTGAGTCAAGACGCGGACTCCGCTGCGGCCGACGGCTCGGTCACCACGAGCCGAGACGGCGCAGTTCTGCGGCTCACGCTTGATCGGCCGTCGCGGCGCAACTCGCTGAGTCCTGCCATGATCCAGACGTTCGGCGCCGCACTGACCCACGCCGCTACCGATGACACGCTGCGGGCCATCCATATCCGAGGTGCGGGCGATGACTTCTGCGCGGGCGTTGACTGGGTCGCCACCAACAGCGATGCCGACCACCGCCCCCGCACCGGTGACCTGGTGCGGCGCATACCCCACACCGCTCATCGCGTGATCGAACTGGTGCACAGCATCCACCTGCCCGTCGTGTGCAGTGTGCGCGGATTCGCCGCCGGGCTCGGGTGCAATCTGACACTGGCCGCCGACTTCACCGTGGCAGCAACCGACGCGGTATTCTGGGAGCCATTTGCGGCACGGGGCTTCAGCCCGGATTCGGGTGCTACCTGGCTACTTCCCCGACTAGTAGGCCTCACCCGCGCAAAGCAGATGCTGCTGCTCGGTGACAAAGTCAGCGGAACCGACGCCGCGGACTGGGGATTGATCCACCAGGCCGTCAACCCGCCGGACCTCGACGACAAATCCGAGGAACTGCTGGCACGACTGACCGCCGGACCCACGGTGGCGCTCGGACTCGCAAAGCACGCTATCCATTACGCTCAGCACGCCACGCTGGCCCAGGCGATGACGCAAGAGCTCTTCGGCATCGAACTCTCATGCCGAACAAAAGATTTCAAAGAGGGTTTGGCGGCATTCCGGGAACGACGCCCACCACAGTTCCACGGCCGCTGAACCCCGCAGCCACTCCACAACAAGGAACACTGATGTCTGCAAAGTCTGCACGGTCATACGACACCATCAAGTACGAAGTCGACGGACACAAGGCCACGATCACCCTGAACCGGCCCGATGCTCTCAACGCGCTGAGCTCGCACATGATCACCGAACTGCGCAGCGCTTACAGCGAGGCCGAAAACGACGACACGGTATGGCTTCTGATCGTCACCGGCACCGGGCGAGCGTTCTGCACCGGCGCCGACGTCAAGGCGATCCCTGGCGACGGCAAAGTGATCAACGAGCGAACGTATCTGTCCACCTATGAACAGTGGGAGGCGCCGCAAGAAGGCACGCCGCCATTTCGCAGGATGGCCAAGCCGGTGCTCGCCGCGATCAACGGGTTGTGCTGTGGCGCCGGACTCGACTGGGTCACTACTGGAGACATTGTCATCGCGTCCGACAAAGCGACCTTCTTCGACCCGCACGTCAGCATCGGACTGGTGGCCGCGCGGGAACTGGTCCGAGTGGCTCGGGTACTACCCCGATCGATTGCGCTGCGCATGGCTTTGATGGGCAAGCATGAGCGGATGAGCGCACAGCGGGCATACGAGCTCGGCATGGTCAGCGAGATCGTCGAGCATGACCGGTTGCTGGAACGCGTCCATGAAATCGCCGACATCGTCAACTCCAATGCGCCGCTTGCCGTCCGGGGTACCCGACTCGCCATTCTCAAGGGCTTGGATCTACCGCTGCACGAAGCCGAAATGCTGGCCGAAGCGTTTCGCGAGCGCAACCTGCACACCGAGGATTCCCTCGAGGGACCCAAGGCGTTTGTCGAAAAGCGTCCACCGGAGTGGCAGTGCCGATGAGCTTCGAGACCATCCAACTCGATGTGGACAGCGGTGACCGCGTCGCCACCATCACGTTGAACCGGCCCGACCAGCTCAACGCTTTCAACCGGACGATGTGTGAAGAAATGGCCCGAGCCTGGCGGATCGTCAAGTCAGACGACTCGGTCAACGCCGTGGTGCTGCGTGCCGCCGGCACCCGGGCGTTCAGTGCGGGCCTTGACATCAAAACACCATACGGCCAACCCGAAAATATTTGGAACCATGAGGATCCCGGTGAAGCGCTCAGCCCGAAGTGGCAGAAGATGTGGAAGCCCGTGGTGTGCGCTGTGCAAGGTATCTGCACTGCCGGCGCTTTCTACTTCGTCAACGAATCCGATGTGGTCATCTGTTCGGCGGACGCCACGTTTTTCGACTCCCACGTGTCGGCCGGACTGATCTGCGCGCTGGAGCCGATCGGGTTGATGCGCCGGATCGGCCTGGGTGAGACATTGCGGATGGCCTTGATGGGTAATGACGAACGGGTCAGCGCCGAGACCGCGCTTCGGATCGGTTTGGTGTCCGAAGTCGTCTCTCCCGAGCGGCTGTGGGACCGCGCGCACGAGATCGCCGCGACGATCGCAACCAAACCCCCGTCGGCGACTCAGGGAACCGTCAAGGCGATCTGGGAATCGCTCGACAAGCCCTACCGAGCGGCACTGGATCAAGGACTGATCTATACCCGGCTGGGCAATCCGATCGGGACCGCCGAGCTGGCGGCCCGCGGCGATGTTCCCCCGCCAGATCCGAGGGTCCGGTAATGACACACCCGCTCAGCCAGCGCATCGGCGATGTTCTAAGTCTGCGGCCCGACGCGCCGGCCATGGAGTATGAGCACCAATGGATCTCGTGGAGTGAGCTCGCCGAAATGGCCGACCGGATAGGCTCGCTCATCGGCCGAGGCAGCGTAGCACCGCAGATCGGGATTCTGCTGCGCAATCGGCCGCCGCAGGTGGCCGCGCTACTCGGCGTGCTCCAATACGGAGCGACAGTGGTTGTCATCAACCCGGCCCGCGGCGAGGAACGCACCAGAGCCGACGTCGACCAGCTGGCACTTCCGCTGATCATCGGCGAGCCCGACGACCTGGCGGCGCTGAGCAAGCCGGCCGGCACGACGGTGGTGTCGATCGAGCGTCCTGGGTCTGAGCCGAACGTGGTGGCGGTCGGCGAGGGGCATGCCTACCACGATGTGCGACCGGGGGTCGCGGTGCGAATGTTGACCAGCGGGACGACCGGACCGCCCAAACGCGTGGATCTCACCTACGACATGCTGGCGCACAGCGTGATGGGTCCGGAACACGCCCGGCCGCCGGCGCCGAGGGAAGTGCGTCAAGGTGTCGCGATCGTCAACTCGCCATTGGTGCATATCGGCGGCGTCTTCCGGGTACTGCAATGTGTCGCTGAGGCAAGGCCTTTCGTATTGTTGGAGCGATTCGAGCTGCATCGCTGGGCCGAAGCGGTGCGCGAGCATCGCCCACGCGCAGTATCGCTGGTGCCTGCGGCATTGCGGATGGTGCTGCATTCCGACCTGCGCCGCGAGGACCTGGCGAGCATCCGTGCCGTGACGTCCGGTACCGCACCGCTATCGGCCGAGGATGCCGACGCGTTCACCGAAAAATACGGGATTCCCGTGCTGACCTCCTACGCCGCAACCGAATTCGGCGGTGGCGTGGCCGGCTGGACGCTTGCCGACCATCACAAGTACTGGCGGGCCAAACACGGCAGCGTCGGGCGCGCCAACTCCGGGGCTCAATTACGGGTGGTCGGCGAGGACGGCACACCGCTCGGAACCGACCGGATCGGATTGCTGGAGGTCAGACCGGGCCAGCTGGGCCCCACCGCGGAATGGATGCGCACCACGGACATGGCTCGCCTTGATGCGGACGGCTTCCTGTGGATCGTCGGCCGCGCCGATCAGGCCATCATCCGCGGCGGCTTCAAGGTGATGCCCGACGACGTGCGCGTGGCACTGGAGAACCATCCCGCCGTGGCAGGCGCCGCGGTGGTGGGCCGGCGCGACGAGCGCCTCGGCGAGACACCGGTGGCGATGGTGGAACTGCGAGAAACCGGGTCGGCGGACGCCGGTGTGCTCGTCGACTACCTCCGCACCCGGCTGGCGCGCTACGAGGTTCCCACCGATATCGCTATCGTCGCGGAACTACCGAGAACACCTTCGGGAAAGCCCGATCTGGGCGCGATCCGACGCTTTTTCGCCGACGTTGTCTCCGCGGCGCCGGGCGACCATGCCCAGTGACTCGCCGACTGTCGGCGAAATCCTGCGAGATCAAGCCCGCAGCAGAGGCGAGCACCCGCTATTGGTCTGCGATGCCGAGCGCATCAGTTACGCCGAAGCGCAGCGTCGCTCCGCGCGACTGGCGCGTGGGCTCGTCGCTCGCGGCGCCGGTAAGGGCAGCCATGTCGGACTGCTCTACCCCAACGGCATTGCATTTTTCGTCGGCATGCTGGCAGCGGCGCGGATCGGCGCCGTCGTCGTCCCGTTTTCCACCTTCGCTACCGCACGGGAGCTTCGCGACCAACTCGTCGACAGCGATACCGAGATTCTGCTTGCCGCGGCCTCCTACCGTTCTCACGACTACGTGCAGCGGCTGGCCGAGGTACTTGCCGGTTCCAAGCTCGACTCTGACGATCGGCTATTCCACGCCGCCACACCGCAATTGCGTCACGTAGTGTTCGATGTTGGGCGCATCCGTCAATTGGCCGAGACGGTCGATGAAGCACTTTTGACGGCAATGGAAGGCGACGTCGACGGCACGGATCCGTTGGCGATCGTCTACACCTCGGGCACGACGAGCGCCCCCAAGGGGGTGGTGCACACCCACGCCGGGCTGCTCAACCACCAGAAGAATCTCAACGCGATCCGGGGCCTGACCGCCGCAGACAAGCTGTTCTGCAACTCACCGTTCTTCTGGATCGGGGGCTTCGGGTTTGCGTTGCTGGCCACGCTGGTAGCCGGATCGACGCTGGTGTGCTCCAACGCCGACGACGGCGGCCAGACGCTTGATCTGCTCGAGGCCGAGAGACCGACCATCACCAACGGATTCGCCGCCGCGATCGCGCACCTGGCGCTGCACCCCAGTTTCGATGGACGCGACCTCTCGTCGATGCGGCGCGGCAACCTTTATCCAATCATGGCTCATGAGGCGCGCCCGGCCGATCCGGAGCTGCGGCACAACATGCTCGGGCTCACCGAAGCCGGCAGTGTCGCGCTGATCAGCGGCGACGAAAGCGACCAACCGGAGCGCCGGCGGGGATCGTTCGGCAAGCCCGCACCGGACCTAGAAGCCAAGGTCGTCGATCCCGACACGGGCACGCGGATCGAAGACGGAGCGCTCGGAGAGCTGTGTATCCGTGGCCCCTGCCTGATGCAGCGGTACTACAAACGCAGCCGCGAAGAGTGTTTCGACGCCGACGGCTGGTTCCACACCGGCGACTTGGTTGCCAGCGACCGCGACGGTTTCGTCTATTTCATCCGCCGCCAGGATTCGATGATCAAAACCGCCGGCGCCAACGTTTCTCCCGCCGAGGTGGAGAAGGCGATCGCCAAGGTCACCGACGGGGCTGTGGCTCACGTGTTCGGCATCCCGGATCGCAAGCGCGGGCAGCTGGTGGCAGCCGTCGTCGCGCTGGAGAACGGCGCGCAATTCGACGAAGCCACGCTTCGACAGGACCTCGCCGCCGAACTTTCGGCGTACAAGATCCCTAAGCGGTTCGCGGCCATGCCGGCAGCCGAGCTTCCGCTGTTGGCCAGCGGCAAGGTCGACGTGCAGCAATTGAAGCGGCTGTTCGGTGCCTGACCTCACCATCGATGGGATGGTGCGGCTCCGCGGCGCCGAGCACGGAACCAAACCGGTGGTGGTCGACCCCGCCTGTCGGCTCAGCTACCGCGACCTGGACACCAGCACACATGATTTGGCGGCGGCACTCATCGAAGCCGGCATCGTCAAAGGCACCCGCGTGGGGCTGATCATGCCCAACGGTGTCCGCTGGGTACAGGTCGCGATCGCGCTGACCCGGATCGGCGCGGTACTTGTTCCGTTGAGCACGCTGTTGCAGGCCCGGGAATTGGCGGCGCAATTGCGGACCGCTTCGGTGCAGTTCCTGATCAGCGTCGAGGAGTTCCGCGGGCACCGCTATCTCGATGAATTGCAACGCGAGCAGCTTCCCGCATTGCGAGAAGTTTGGACCGCCGACCAGTTGTTGCAAACAGTCGCAGGCAACGCCGCCAGCCGTATCGTCATAGCGCTGACAGCGACAGTGACACCTAGCGACCCAATGGTCATTATGTTCACGTCTGGCAGCAGTGGCCCGCCCAAGGGTGTCGTGCACTCCCACCGTAATGCCTTGGGCGCTATACGATCCGGCTTGGCAAACCGTTGCATCGATTCCGACACCCGGCTGTATCTGCCGATGCCGTTTTTCTGGGTGGGTGGTTTCGGCAGCGGTGTGCTCTCAGCGCTGGTGGCCGGTGCCACCCTGGTCACCGAAGCGATCCCTAAACCGGACAGCACGCTGCGCCTGCTGGAGCGTGAGCGGGTGACGCTGTTTCGCGGCTGGCCCGATCAGGCCGAGGCCCTGGCGCGTCACCCACGCCGGGCCCAAACGGATTTGTCCGCGCTGCGTCCCGGCAGCCTGGAGGCGCTGCTACCGCCCGAACAGCGAGCCGAGCCCGGGGCCCGGGCAACACTGTTCGGCATGACCGAATCATTCGGACCCTACTGCGGCTACCCCGCCGACACCGATATGCCGCGCTCCGCCTGGGGCAGCTGCGGCAAGCCGTTCCCTGGAATGGAAGTCCGGATCACCGACCCCGACACCGGCCATCCCGTCTCGGCGGGAACCATTGGGATGATCCAGATTCGGGGACCACACACCCTCCGCGGAATATGCCGCCGCAGCCGCGAGGAGGTGTTCACCGCCGACGGCTTCTACCCCACCGGCGATCTTGGCCGGCTCGACGACGACGGCTTCCTGTTCTATCACGGCCGATCTGACGACATGTTCAAAGTCAGCGGCGCGACCGTCTATCCCACCGAGGTCGAACGGGCGCTGCGGGAAATCGCCGGCGTCGAGAACGCCTTCGTCACCAATGTCCCCGGTGTGCAAGGAGATCAAGTGGGCGCGGTGGTGGTGTGTGACACTGCCGTGAAGACCGCCGAGCAGCTGCACCGATCTGTCCGCAAGCTGCTTAGCTCGTTCAAGGTGCCGACGATGTGGCTACTGGTTGACTCCGATGACACGATTCCGCGCCGTTCGACCGGCAAGGTCGATGTTGCCCAGCTGCGCGAGTTGCTCACTCACTCGGCTGACTCACCATGATGTCGGTGTGTCAATCGTCGACCACGCCGTGTTCGATCAGGTGCTCGATCAACGGCGCAGCGCCTGCAGCAAGGTGCTCCGACATGGCTTTGCGGGCAAGTTCGCCATTGTGTTTGGCCAACGCTGCCAGTACCCGGCGATGGTCTTTTATCGACTGGTCTGGCCAGCCCGCGATGGTGGGAAACACTGACTCCGGTGCGTAGCGGGTGATCTGCGACATCAATTGAGCCAGCTTGGGCGAGTCCGCGGCAACGTTGATGGCGCGATGAAACTCGTGGTTGAGACGGACCGTTCGCTCGCCGTCCTGGCCGGCATAGGCCTGCTCAAGCTGAGCCTGAATCTCTTTCAGCTCGCGTAGTTGGTCGTGGTCGATGTTGATGGCGGCCCGAGCGGCGAGTTCGCCGCCGACGTGCGCCTGTACGTTGGCGACATCGGCGAGATCCCGTCCGGTCACCGGCAACACCACAAAGCCACGCCGCGGCTGCTGGGCAAGTAACCCTTCGGCACGCAATTCGAACAGAGCCTCACGCACGGGTGTGACGCTGATTCCTAGTTCGGCGGCCAGCTGATCCAGCCGGACGTACTCGCCCGCAGAATAGGTACCGTCGAAGATCCGCCTACGCACAAAGCGCGCAACATCTTCGGAGAGCTGAGGCCGTGCGGCAAAATCCGGGACGCTCACGGTTAAATCCGATACTCGGCCAGCAGCCGCTTGCTGATGATGGACTTCTGTATCTCGCTGGTTCCTTCGCCGATGAGCAGAAACGGCGCGTCACGCATCAACCGCTCGATTTCATACTCCTTGGAATACCCGTAGCCACCGTGGATGCGGAAACTCTGCTGAGTGACCTCCGAGCAGAACTCGCTGGCAAGATATTTCGCCATGCCCGCAGCGACATCATTGCGCTCACCGGAATCCTTCAGCCGAGCCGCGTTGACCATCATCAGATGGGCTGCTTCGACTTTGGTTGCCATTTCGGCGATTTGGAAGGCGATCGCCTGATGTTCGACGATCGGCTTGCCGAAAGTATGACGCTGCTGGGCGTAGCGCACGGCCAGTTCAAAGGCGCGCACAGCCACTCCGCAGGCTCTGGCCGACACGTTGACTCGGCCGACTTCGATGCCGTCCATCATTTGGTAGAAACCCTGACCCGGGGTACCGCCCAGGATGTCGTCGGCGCTGGCCAGGTAGCCATCGAAAATGAGCTCGGTGGTGTCGATACCCTTGTAGCCCAGTTTGTCGATCTTGCCGGGTATCACCAGACCGGGTGCCACCTCACCGAAGCCGGTCGGCTTCTCGATGAGGAATGCAGTCAGGTTGCGGTGCGGTGTTTCTGCTCCCTCGTCGGTACGAACCAACGCCGCCACCAGAGTCGAGCTGCCGCCGTTGGTCAGCCACATTTTCTGGCCATTGATGGTGTAGCTGCCGTCGGCGTTGAGCGTGGCCCGGGTACGGATCGCAGCGACATCCGAGCCCAACTCCGGCTCGGACATCGAGAACGCCCCGCGAACCTCACCGACTGCCATGCGTGGCAACAGGCGCTGCTTCTGCGCGTCGGTGCCATGCTGGCGCAGCATGTAGGCGACGATGAAGTGGGTATTGAGCACCCCCGAGACGCTCATCCAGCCGCGTGCCAACTCTTCGACGCACAACGCATAGGTCAGCAGCGACTCGCCCAGCCCGCCGTACTCCTCCGGGATCATCAGGCCAAAAAGGCCCATCTCCCGCAACTGGTCCACGATGGCCTGCGGATAGGTGTCGGTGCGCTCGAGTTCGGGCGCGTTGGGAATGACTTCCTTCTCGACGAATTGCCTTACCGTGGCGATGATCTCGGTTTGGAATTCGGTCAACCCGATCGTCTGGGCGAGTTTGGTCATGCGGCGCCTTTCTCCTCAAGTCAGCAGGCGATCGTTTTCGCGCTGGTCAGCCGCTCGATGTCGGCTGCGCTCAATCCCAATCGCGCCGTGAGTATGTCGGCGGTGTCGCCGCCGAGTCTGGGCGCAGGCGCGCACGCGCGATGGCGACCGTCGAATATGGTCGGCATCCCCGGCGCGAGATAGTCGCCAAGCCCGTCTTGGTGCAGCCGGGAAAACAGCGGATTCGCGGTGACTCGTTCGTCTTCGGCAACCTGAGCGAAGGTCAGGTAGCGCTCGAACAACACGCTGGTGGCCGACAGCGTCTTGGTGATCTCCTCGGCGGTGTGTTCGGCGAACCAGGTCGCGAATAGACCGCTGAGCACCTCGCGGTACCGATAGCGCTCGCCCTCGTCGGTGAAGTCAACGCCGAGCGACTCGGCGAGCGCCGACACCGCGGCACTGGTACCCGACACCTCGACAAGGTCGCGAAAGTGACGCTTGGTCAGTGTGACGACCATGAACGCGATACCGTCCCGACTGGTGAAGTCCTGACCGTACTGGCCATAGATCGCGTTGCCCAGGCGTTGGCGCTCAGTGCCGTTCACCTGAGGCTCGGTCAGCCACCCCAGGTTGCCTGCGGTGGCCAACGCGACATCCTCTAAGGCAATGCTGATGTGGGCTCCGACTCCGGAATGGTCGCGGCGACGCACCGCGGCGACAACGGCGAGTGCGGCGTACAGGCCGCAGCTCACATCCCAGGCCGGCAGCACGTGATTGATCGGGCCGGCCTGGTCCGCCGGGCCGGTGACCAACGGAAATCCGGTTGCCGCGTTGACCGTGTAGTCCACACCGGTAGAGCCATCGTGCCGGCCGAGCAGCTGAACGTGGATCACGTCGGCGCGTGTCGCAGCCAGCTGCTCGAACGACAACCACGACAGGCCCGCAGCGTTGGTTACCACGACACCGTCGCCCTCGACGATCAGCCGCTGGACCAACTGCTGTCCCTCGGGCGAGCGCAAATCGATGGTGGCCGAACGCTTTCCCTTGTTCAGGCCGGTCCAGTAGATCGACGTTCCGCTAGCGGCCAGTGGCCAGCGGTGGACATCGGAGGCGCCGCCGATGGGGTCAACGCGTATCACCTCCGCACCTAATTGGCTCAACGTCATGCCGCACAATGGCGCTGCCACGAAGCTGGAGACCTCGACGACGGTCAGGTCGGCCAACGGCATATTCACTTAGGACCCGACCCGTTCAAAGATCGCCGCAAGTCCCTGCCCGCCACCGATGCACATGGTTTCCAGCCCGTAGCGCGCCTCGCGCCGATTGAGCTCACGGGCTAGCGTGGCCAGCATTCTGCCGCCGGTCGCGCCGACCGGATGACCCAGCGATATTCCCGAGCCGTGTACGTTTGTTCGCTCCTTGTCGGCGGAGTCGAAGCGCCACTCTCGCATCACCGCAAGAGCCTGCGCGGCGAATGCTTCATTGAGCTCGATGAGGTCGATATCGCTCAATTGCAGTTCCGCTTTGGCGAGCGCGACCTCGGTAGCGGGTACCGGTCCGATGCCCATCACGTGGGGTGCCACGGCAGCGACACCCCACGACACCAGCCGGACAAGCGGATTCAGGCCCAGTTCGTCGGCCTTCTCCGGTGTCGTGACCAGACACATCGACGCCGCATCGTTTTGCCCGCTGGCATTTCCGGCTGTCACGGTTGCCTCTGGATCATGTTCGGCCAGAACTGGTTTGAGCTTGCTCAACGATTCCACCGTAGTGTCGGCGCGAGGATGCTCATCGGTGTCGATCAACTCCTCGCCTCGACGGGAGCGCACGGTAACCGGGATGATCTCCTCGGCCAGAATGCCGTCCTTCTGCGCGGCCACCGCCCGCTGATGCGACGCCACCGCGAGTTCGTCCTGCTCTTGTCGCGAGATGCTGTACTGTCGCCGCAGATTTTCCGCCGTCTCCAACATCCCGCCGCGCACCGGGTAGTGACGGCCACCGGCCGTGGTGCGTCCGCGGGCAAGCCCGTCGTGCACCCGCACACCGCCGCGGGCACCGCCCCAGCGCATGTCGGTGGAGTAGAAGGCGACGTTGCTCATGCTCTCCGCACCGCCCGCGACGACAAGATCGCTGTCGCCTGGGCTCACCTGCAGACATGCCTGAATGACAGCTTGTAGGCCCGATCCGCAGCGGCGGTCGACCTGCATGCCGGGAACTGTCACTGGCAAACCTGAGTCCAGTGCGACGACCCGCCCGATCGCCGGCGCTTCACTGCTGGGATAGCAGTGGCCGAGAATCACGTCGTCCACCGATTCGGGGGCGACGCCGGTTCGGTCGAGAAGCCCGGTAAGTGCGGCGACGCCCAAGTCAACGGCGCTCTGCGATTTGAACATTCCCCCGTAGCGGCCGATCGGTGTTCGGACCGGCTCACAGATCACGGCCTCGCGCGTGCTCACATGAATCGCCCCCCGGTCACGTCGAGCACCGTCCCGGTCATGTAGGAGGACAGGTCCGAGGCTAAGAACAACGCGACGTTGGCGACCTCGCTGGGCTCACCGGCCCGACCCATTGGTACCTCCGCGACTTTTGCGTCCCAAATGCGTTGCGGCATGGCTTCGGTCATCGCGGACCGGATCAAGCCGGGCGCGATCGCATTGACCCGCACACCGAGATGGGCTAGTTCCTTGGCGGCGGCCTTGGTCATGCCCACGATCCCCGCCTTGGCCGCCGAGTAGTTGGTCTGGCCGACCATCCCGACCTTTCCGGACAGCGACGACATGTTCACGATCGCGCCGCGTTTGTTCTCCCGCATGATCGCTGCGGCTTTCCGCAGCCCGTTCCAGGTCCCCTTCAGATGCACCGCGATGACCTGATCGAATTCCTCCTCGGCCATCTTGCGCATCGTCGCGTCGCGGGTGATGCCGGCGTTGTTGACCATGATGTCCAACCCGCCGAACCGGTCGACGGCGGTCGTGACCAGCGTGTCGACGTCGACGCCGGAGGTCACGTCGCAGCGCACTGCCAGGGCCGCGGCCCCTCCGGTTCCCGAGCCGCCGAGTTGCGCCGCCGCAGACTCGGTCGCCTCCAGATTGACGTCACCGAGCACGACTCGCGCCCCTTCGGCAACGAACCGCTGCGCTATGGCAAAACCCAGTCCCTGGGCACCGCCAGTGATTACCGCGGTCTGGCCTTTCAGCAACGACACCTGATCACCTGTCCTCCCACATACACCCGAACCCGGGACATCATCGCACATCATATTTCATATATGATCGCGCCTTGATGGCACCCTGCAGGGCCCGGGAAGGAGATCCGATCCATGGCCACTGCCGTCGTTAACGACGAAGATTTCCAGCAGATCCTCAAGCAGACCAGGCAGTTCGTCCGGACCGTCGTGGTCCCGCGGGAGCAAGAAATTCTTGCCACCGACCAGGTTCCGGATGATCTCCGGGACCAAGCAAAGGCGATGGGGTTGTTCGGGTACGCGATTCCGCAGGAGTGGGGCGGCCTCGGGCTCGATATCACTCAGGATGTCGAGCTGGCGATGGAGCTGGGCTACACCTCGCTGGCACTTCGCTCGATGTTCGGCACCAACAACGGCATCGCTGGCCAAGTCCTGGTCGGGTTTGGCACCGACGAGCAGAAGGGCCGCTGGCTGGAAGCATTGGCGTCCGGAAAGGTCGCCTCATTCGCGTTGACCGAGCCGGGGGCAGGATCCAACCCGGCAGGGTTGCGCACCAAGGCCATTCGTGACGGCTCGGATTGGGTCATTTCCGGCGAGAAGCGGTTCATCACTAACGCACCGGTTGCGGATCTATTTGTGGTCTTCGCCCGGACCCGTCCTGCCGACGACGCCGGACCGGGCATCGCTGTTTTCCTGGTTCCGGCGGACGCGACCGGTGTGGAGGTCGGCACCAAGGACGCCAAGATGGGGCAGGAAGGTGCCTGGACCGCCGACGTCCGCTTCATCGACGTGCGCGTCCCAGCGAGCGCCCTGGTCGGCGGCAGCGAGGACATCGGCTATCGGGCGGCGATGACTTCCCTGGCCCGCGGGCGGATCCACATCGCGGCGCTGGCCGTGGGCACCGCCCAGCGGGCATTGGACGAATCCGTGACTTACGCGGCGACCGCCACCCAGGGCGGCACTCCGATCGGCAACTTCCAGCTCGTGCAGGCGATGATCGCCGACCAGCAGACCGGAGTAATGGCCGGCCGTGCCCTCGTCCGTGACGCGGCTCGGCTGTGGATCACCGACCAGGACCGGCGGATCGCACCGTCGGCGGCGAAGGTGTTCTGCACCGAAATGGCCGGCACGGTGGCCGATCTCGCCGTCCAGATTCACGGCGGCAGTGGATATATGCGCGAGGTGCCGGTGGAGCGGATCTATCGTGACGTTCGTCTGCTGCGGCTATACGAGGGGACCAGCGAAATTCAGCGGCTGATCATCGGGTCGAATCTGGTCAGGGCGGCTCAGCGTCGGCGGTGACGACCCGGTCGGCGACGACGCCACCGCAGCGGGAGGTTATTATCGTGCGCGTTACAGTGGCCTTTACGATATGGAGCGCACATGACTGGCCGGCTAACGGACAAGGTGGCGTTTATCACCGGGGCGGCACGAGGCCAGGGCCGCGCGCATGCCGTCCGGATGGCCCGCGAGGGTGCCGACGTCATTGCCGTTGACATCGCGGGCAAGCTTCCGCCATGTGTGTCCTACGATTCGGCGACCCCCGAGGACCTGGCCGAGACCGTTCGGCTCGTCGAAGCGACCGGCCGTCGAATTATGCCGTCGGCGATCGATATTCGCGACTTCGACGGGTTGCGTGAAGCGGTCAACGAGGCCGTGGCCGTACTCGGGCGACTGGACATCATCGTCGCCAACGCGGGCATCTCGGCTCCGCAGGTATGGAACGAGATCACTCCCGAATCGTTTCGCGACGTGATGGACGTCAACGTGACGGGAACGTGGAACACGGTGATGGCCGGGGCGCAGAAAATCATCGACGGCGCTCGCGGTGGGTCCATCATCCTGATCAGCTCTGCAGCCGGCATCAAGATGCAACCGTTCATGGTGCACTACACCGCCAGTAAGCACGCCGTAACCGGGATGGCTCGCGCTTTCGCCGCCGAGTTGGGCAGGCACTCGATCCGGGTCAACAGCGTGCACCCCGGCCCGGTCGACACCGCGATGGGAAGCGGCGACATGGTCGAGGCGGTAGCCAGGGCGACCGAAACCTACCCGCAGTTGGCGAACGTGCTCACGCCGTTTCTGCCGAACTGGGTGGCCCAGCCCGAAGACATCGCGGACGCAGTGTGCTGGTTAGCCAGCGATGAATCACGAAACGTCACCGCCGCGGCGATCTCGGTCGATCAAGGTTCCACGCAATACTGATTCACCAGTCCGCCGAGCTGCGTGTTTGTACACCGGCACGCCGACAAAGCGGCATTCCACGCACGCTCCCCGTAGAACGTTCACTATCCGATCAGATCTAATGTGTCAAGGTCACGGATCGCCCGGCAGCCGCGGGACAACATGATGAGCACCATGTCGTCACCGCGGTCGGTAGCGGCGGCGAAGGCGAATCCCAACGCTGAGATCAGCAGCGCCTGCAGCATGCCGAGCCGGTAATCACGCCAGCAGGTTTCGCGGTCATAGCCGGTCACCCCATAGCCGGTGAGAGCCCGGTGGTATTCGTCGACAAGGTCTTTCTCGATCGCTGCGCGCAGTTCCGGCTTGAGGCTGGTTGCGGTGAAATACGCGAGATCACGTGCGGGCAGCCCCACCCCGAGCGTCTGCCAATCCACCACCGTGACCCTGCTGGCGTCCGGATAAAACAGCATGTTGTCGAGACGATAGTCGCCGTGCAGCAAGGCAAACCGATCCTGCTCGGCAAGCAGCCAGGGCGCCACCAAACCCATTGCGGCAGCGAAGGTCTCCTTGTCGGCCGCACTCATGCGGCCGCCGAGCTTGTCCAAGGTGATGTCGAGGCTCATTCTTGCGACCTCGCCCAGACCTTTGGCTGATGCTTCGTCGGGACGGGTGAAGGCAATCCCTGCGAAATCCAGCCAGACCGGATCACACCAGCTGGGCCCGTGCAGGCCGGCCAGCGCCGTGACGGCCAGCCGCGCCTCCTGCTCACCGCAGCCCGCGATTTGGTCGCCTTGCACCGCGGGAGCCTGATCGGCGAGCAGCAGGGCATAGTTCATCGCGTCGTCGCTGATCTCGCAGTAGAAGCACTCCGGTGTCGGTACCCGTACCCGATCAGCGACTGCGGCGTAAAAGGCGCATTCACTGCGGTAGCCGATGATCACCCTGTCGCGCACCGTGTCATCTTGCGCAGGCAGTTTGATCACGAAGGTCTCAGGCAAGCCTTCCGCATCACTCGCATACTTTGCCGATACCCGATAGGTCGCACCGGTCTGTCCCGTACCGATGGCGGTCACGTCCACCGCCGACACTCGCGCAGTCTTGTCGTCCCTGCTCAGTGCAGCCGAGAGCCACTCGGAAGTGATGTCACCCGGGTACCGGGGAATGGACATCGCGGTACTCGCCCACGTCTTGCGTTCAGGCCCCATCGCCGACACATGCCTCCGGGTGACATCACTATTCGGACATTCGCGCCCGACCGACCCGACAACTGTAAGCCATACGGCATGAGCTGCGGCCCTGGCTGGCCCGAATGGGCATTGCCATAATGCTCGCATGTCGCTGCCAGCCGACTAAAGTGACGAAACGGACGGACGGGGTGTTGTGAAGCGGCTCAACGGCATGGATGCGCTGCTGCTGTACAGCGAGACGCCGAACCTGCACACCCATACGTTGAAGGTTGCCGTCATCGACACCACGGATTATTCGGGCGAGTTCAACTTCGAGCTCGTCCGTCGCACGTTCCGCGAACGGCTACCTCTGCTCGATCCGTTTCGCTACCAGCTTGTCGACATTCCGTGGCGGCTGCACCATCCGATGTGGCTGGAGAATTGCGACGTTGACCTTGATTACCATCTACGGCGAGCGGAAGTATCAGCGCCGGGCGGGCGGCGAGAGCTCGACCAGGTCATCGGGCAGGTCGCCAGTACCCCGCTAGACCGCAGCCGCCCATTATGGGAGTTTCACTTCGCCGAAGGCATGGCGGATCAAAAGGTCGCGCTCATTGGCAAAATCCATCATGCCTTGGCCGACGGGGTGGCGTCGGCGAATCTGCTTGCCAGCGCGATGGATCCAAAAGAACCCGTGCGCGGTGACTACCCCAGCGCCACCGTCTGCGTGCCGCCGCCGAGAGCCGAACTGCTGCGGGCAGCCGGGCGAGACCACGCGCAACAAATCGCGGCACTGCCGGCAGTAATCAAGGACGCAGTTTCGGGTTTCCGGCGGATGAGGCGGCATTCACGGCAACGTGTCGAACAACCAGATTTGGCTGGGCCCCTGCAGGCGCCGCCAACATTCATCAACCACAGGGTGGCGCCGGCGAGGAAATTCGCGACCGCGACACTTTCGCTCGCCCAGGTGAAAGAAACCGCGAAGCATCTTAAGATTACCGTCAACACCGTAGTGCTGGCGATAGCGGCAGGGGCAGTACGCGAATTATTGCTGCGTTACGACGGTAGGGCCGATCGCCCGCTCGTCGCGTCAATCTTGGCCAGCACCGACAAATCACCAACCCGGATCGCCGGCAACGAGCTCAGTGGAATGGCCGTCTCGATCCCCGTGCACATCGACGACGCGATCGAACGGGTCCGGCTGACCTCGCTGGCCAATGCCTTCGCAAAAGAAGACTTCGAACTATTCGGCCCCGAGATGTACGGCAGGCTAGTTGCGTATCTGCCGACCATTGCGGCTCCCCCTGCGTTGAGATGGTTGTCGAAACGCAGCGGTCGCAACCGGCTCTTCAATCTTCCGATCTCCAACGTGGCAGGCCCACGCGAGCGCGGCCACTTCGGCGGCGCGCCGGTCAGTGAGATCTATTCGGCTGGTCCACTGCCGCCCGGCTGTGGAATCAACATCACGGTGTGGAGCTACGTCGACCAGCTCAACGTCTCGGTGATCGCAGATGATCGCACGCTCGACGACACCCACGAGGTTACCGACGCGATGCTCCACGCGTTCGCTGAAATACGCAGTGCGGCTGGGCTTTCCGGCACCCTGGACGAGGTCCGCACGGCAATGCCGCCGGCCAACGCGGATTAAGCCTATGCCGGGTAACCGTTCAGCCGAGCAGCGGTAGCCGCCGCTGCCGGGCCAATCCGTCGAGGGCAGTCTGCATCACCGATCGCACGTGGCCATCAACCTGGTCGACGTCGGGGTTCTCCCCGAACAGCGCGACGGGGTCGATCGGTTTCAGTACCTCGGTGACGATTTTCGTCGGCAACGGTACGTTGACCGGCACCAGCATGCTTAGCCCGAACGGAAAGCCAATCGTCAACGGCAAAATATCCGAGCGCAGCCGCCCCAGACCCAGTCTTTTTGCCAGCCAGGTCCCCCGATTCAGAAACAGCTGGCTCTCCTGACCACCAATCGACACCGTCGGCACGATCGGCACTCCGGCATCGATCGCGGTCTTGACATAGCCGACGCGACCGTTGAAGTCGATGACATTCTGCGCCAGCGTCGGCCGATACGCGTCGTAGACTCCCCCGGGAAACGTCAGAACGACGCCGCCTGACCGCAGCGCCGCAACGGCGTTCTTCTGGCCGGCGTGGATGAGACCGACGCGGGTCATCCAATCAGCCAACGGTCCGACGAAAAGACCGTCGTGACCGAGGGTGTAGAGCGGGCGCTGGTAGCCAAAAGCCGCGTAGAAGGCCGAGGCGAAGATCAGCACATCGGGAGTGAGCATGCCACCAGAGTGGTTGGAAACCACCAGCGCCCCTCCGTTGGACGGCAATGATTTCACGCCCCGTACTTCGGGACGAAACCAGCGCTTGGTCAAAGGGGCTGCTGCGTTGATCAGCCTTTTGGTGAGTTCAGGGTCCCAGCCGACGGAATCGCCGCTGCCCATGCCGTCTGTCGTCATATCTTTTCGCGTTGTCAACAGTTCTAATCTAGGGCTGAACAAAGATTTGGTCAAGACAGGCCTTGGGTCACGCGAAACGTTTCGAGTGTCATCCAGCTAGTCGACGACGCAGCTGCGGTACTCCTGGCCCGGCGAGCATGTGAAGCAGGGCCGTTCGGCCGACAACGCTCATCATCAGAGCGGCGACGGGTCCATGGATCTCAGCTCCACTGCCCCAGGACCGATCAATGTCTGTACCGTGCAGAGAAATGCCCCGGAGCAGGCCCAGCGGCACGAAACCAAATGGCCACCGCCCGGTGAGAAAGTTCAGTGCCAATGCACCCAGCTCGGGATCGGGCTGGAAGGGCAACCCGAGGGGAATCCTGATGTCACCGCTATGCACCAGGATGTCGGCGAGGGGGTCAAGCGGTCCGAACAACGGCGGACTCAGCGGGTAGTCGGCGTCCCTACGCAACGTGGCAGTGATCTCGCTGGTCGGCCGTTCGGCTCGGCGACGCGCAAGTTCGTCAATCGCGCGGGCCATACTTCTACGGCGCGTTGCGTGTCCCATGAAAACCCAAAAGCCGTCTGCGAATACGCTGAGCACATGGGCTGCCACCGTTTTGACATCCCAGCCGGCGCAGAGGCTGGGTGTGGCCAACTGTTCGTCATCCAGATCGTCAATCAGATCGGCGATCTGACGCCGCTGACTAGCCACAGCACTAAACACCAGGTTGCGATCAACGGCCACAGGTCATTCCTTCCCCGCGACCACGATTCCCGATCCATCGAACCGAATATTTGTTCCGATAATAGCGAGAAAGAAGTCGGCCGTCAATGAGCGGATTGGTGCGATCGAAAAACGACTTACCGGCAACCGATCTCGCCTACTGGCTATCCGACGGTATCCAGATCTGGGTGGGTTCAGAGCGGCCCCGCAGGGCGGTCTCGCCACTTGACACCCAGTGTTGGCGCTCGGATGCGTCCGCGCGATCTATCACAGCGGCTGAACAAACTATCCGTTGGTCTGACGATTTGGCGAAATCGGCTAGCCGCGCAGCCTCATTGACTGCATCCCCAACGACCGTGTATTCATAACGATTTTCGGCACCGATGTTCCCCGCGAACACCGGCCCCGCCGAAACGCCTATTCCGAAGTCGACCAGGGGCAGCCGGCCCAAGTGGTTTCGCAAATTGCAGGCTGTCGCTAACGCCGCTGATGCCGCGTCCTCCGAGGGCAGCGGCACCCCGAAGACAGCCAGCGCGGCGTCTCCCTGGAATTTGTTGATGAAGCCATGTCTCTCATCAACGGCGCCGACGACGATTCGGAAAAAGTCATTCAGCACCTCGGCGACCTCCCCCGGCGGTCGACTCGCCGCCAGTTTCGTCGAGTCCACCAAGTCGATGAAAAGTATTGCGGCCTCCCGGACATCTCCGGACAGCGAGGTTCCCTCTTCCAGGGCGCGGCGGGCCACATCCTCCCCGACGTGACGACCGAACAGATCCCGCAACCGGTCCCGCTCGGCGATCCCGGCGACCATTCGATTGAAACCGCCTTGCAAGCGCCCGATTTCAGAGCGTTCGTAGACGCCGACGGAAGTGTCGATCCGGCCCTGTTCGACCTGCGCCATCGCGTCGACTACCTCCCCTATCGGGTCAGAAATCGACCGCGAGGTCAGGATCATCGTCGGAAGTCCCAATAACACCGCGGCAAGCGTTACCACCAAAATGGGCATCTCGACCGACGCCGTCCTCTGAATGATCCAACCATTGGCTCGAATGACAACCAGAGCCGCGATCGCCGCACACGGCAGCCCACTGCCCATCAACCACATGCCCACAAGTCGGGTCAGCACGCGGGGCGCTACCACAGCGCCCTCAGAACCTTGGCTGGCGGCGATCAGGATTGGGCGGATAGACCGTTGGGTGAGCAGAAGGCTGATCATTGCCGCCGCACTTCCGCCGAATACCACCGCCAACAGAGTCGCTACCGCCAGCGTGATGCCACCATCAAGGTTCAGCGCGAGGAAGATCACGCCACTTGCGGCCCATGTTGCCGCCAAGATCAGCGACTGCCGCCTGACCAGTCTCATCGCAGTCCGTCGCTGGCCTTGGTCCGGTTGCTGACCGCGGACAAACCACCGCAAAGACGGCGCCAGGTTGATGGCGCCGCCCATCGCGACGGCGACAGCTCCCACACCAACGAGCACCACCGCGATAGCCACGTTCTTCGCTGAGAAGTACGCGTACCCTCCAGTGCCTATTCGGTCGTGCAGCGGAATCACGATGGCGGCCGCGTCGCCGACAGCCAGCAGGTGAGCGCCGGCGAGGCCGGCCGCATACTGAATCGACAACCTCCGGGCCTTGGTCACGGAAACAAGGTAGCCGAGCGCAGCACGGATGGGTCTATGGCGGGCAGCAGGCGCCCTGCGTCGTATCAAGCTAGCCGGCGGGATAACCCAACGATTTGATCTCGGTGTACTGGTCGAATCCGGCCACACCGTTCTGGCGGCCAACGCCGCTGGCCTTGTATCCGCCGAACGGAGTGTCAGCGCCGTACGGCGCACCACCGTTGACGCCCATGAAGCCGGCCTTGATCCGGCGGGCCACCGCCAGTGAATGCTCCAGGGAACCCGACATCACGTTGCCGGCCAACCCGTAGGGGCTGTCGTTGGCGATCCGGATCGCGTCCTCCTCGTCGTCGAAGGGAATGACGGCCAGCACCGGACCGAAGATCTCCTCCTGGGCGATGGTCATCTTGTTGTCGACGTCGGTGAAAAGTGTTGGCCGGACGTAGTATCCCTTGTCGAAGCCGGTGGGCGCATCGGGTCCGCCGACCAGCGCGGTGGCACCCTCGTCGACACCCTTCTTGATGTAACCCTTTACCCGCTCGAACTGCCTTTCTGAAATCAGCGGGCCGCACAACGTTCCAGGATCCTGCGGGTCGCCCGGCATCACGTTCTCGTAGATGCTCTTGAGGATCGCCACGCCTTCGTCGTAACGGGACCGCGGCAGCAGCATCCGGGTCGGGTTCGCGCAACCCTGCCCCGCGTGCATACACGGCGCGATGCCGATCGCGCAAGCCAACCCGAAGTCGGCGTCCTCGAGGACGATGGTGGCCGATTTGCCACCAAGCTCCAGGAACAGCCGCTTCATGGTCGCGGCGCCCTTTTCCATGATCCGCTTGCCGACCACCGTCGAGCCGGTAAACGAGATCAGGTCGACCTTGGGTGACAGCGTCAGCTCCTCACCTACGAAGTGATCCGATGCGGTGACGACGTTGACGACACCGGCTGGGATATCGGTCTTTTCGGCGATCAGCCGACCTAAGCGAGTCGCATTGAACGGGGTGTTCGGCGCCGGCTTGAGCACCACGGTGTTGCCGGTCCCCAGCGCCTGGCCAAGCTTGTTGATGGTGACCTCGAACGGGAAGTTCCACGGCACGATGGCACCGACCACGCCGACCGGTTCCCGCCAGACCTTGCGGGTGGTCAACGTGCCGGTGAGGCTGATCAGCTTGTCGCCCAGGTCGGTCTCCCACGGGTACTCGTCGATCAGCCTGGCAGGGTACTTCAGCCCGTCTTCCAGTGGGGCGTCCAACTGGGGGCCGAATGTGATGGCTCGAGGGGAGCCCACCTCGAGAATGAGCTCCTCGCGGAGTTCCTCCTTCTCCGATTCGATCGCGTCGTGCAACTGCAAGAGACAGCGCTGGCGCAGCTTGTGGTTGGTCGACCAATCGGTCTCGTCGAAAGCGCGCCGCGCGGCGTCGATGGCCCGGTGCATGTCCTCCTTCGAGGCATCGGCGACTTCTCCGATCGACTCCTCGGTTGCCGGGTTGATGTTGGTGAAGGTCCCGGCCTGGCCGTCGACGAGCTTGCCGTCGATCATCATCTTCGGCTCGAAGCGGACCTTTACAGCCTCAGTCATGTTTGTCGCTCTCTGTAGACGCGGCGCTGCACCGAGCACCAGGGATGTGGGTTGCCCATGGCAAGACTAGATCACCGTATGGAAAGCCTTACCGGATAGTCGCCGATTGGCGATCAACTGCTGGCGTGCGCACTGTTTCACTGGGCATCGAACAGCACTGGGACGGAAGTCGGTGACCGGAAAACCTGCCCGCGGATGTGCGGGTCGTTTCCGTGGGGGTCCAGCCGGAGATTCGGCAGCCGGTCCAGCAAAAGGTTGATGGCGGTGCGCATTTCGAGCCGCGCCAGGTGCATTCCCAGGCAGACGTGTACGCCGTGGCCCCAGCCCAGATTTGCCTTGGCTTGCCGATGGATGTTGAACATGTCGGGATCGGGATAGCGATCTTCTTGCCGGTTCGCAGAACCCAGCATCGGCATGACGGTCGCCCCTGCCGGGATCGCCACCCCACCGAGTTCGGTGTCACGCGTCGCCACCCGGGTGATGGTCAACAGCGGGGGTTCCCAGCGCACGCCCTCTTCGATGGCTTGCGGCAGCAGCGACCGGTCCGCACGGATGGCGTCTAGTTGCGCGGGATCGGATAGCAAAGCTAGAAGCAGGCTTCCCAGCGCCCGATAAGTGGTCTCCACTCCGGCGGGCAGCAGCAGTCGAAGGAACGAGAAGATCTCCTCGTCCGCCAGCTTCTCCCCGTCGATTTCGGCCGCACCCAGCGCGCTGATCAGATCATCTTTCGGCTCGGCGCGACGAGCCTCGAGGATCGGTGCGAAGTAGTCGCACAGCGCAGCTGAGGCCGCAAGGCCGCGTTCCGGATTCATCAGCCAACTCAGCAGCGAGATCGACCACCGCTGGAACTGCGGGTAGTCCTTCTCCGGCAAACCCAGCAGACCGGCAATGATCTGGCTGGGATAGTCGAAAGTGAATTCCTTGACCAGGTCTGCCTTGCCGTTGGGTGCGAACTTGTCGATCAGGCCATTTGCCACTCGGCCGACTAACTCGTCTTCCCACCGCGCCAACGACTTCTGCGTGAACGCCTTCTGTATCAACGAACGCAGCCGGCCGTGGATTGGCTCGTCCATGCCGAGCATGACCCCTTCACCCAGCACCGGGCCGAACGCGGCGATGACGGCCGACGAGGAGAACGTCTCGTTGTCGCGCAGCATCTGCTGGACATCCTCGTGGCGATACACGATGAACATCGGTAGCGATTCCTCGTGCGGAAGTGCTCCTGAGGTTTCGAGCCGCTGCACCGGTTCTTCGTGGCGCAGCCGCGCCAATTCGGTATACGGGTCACGCACGTCACCGGATATCGCATCGTCGAAGGAACCGAAGTCCTCCAGGTCGTCGAAAAGCTGTTCCATCAGATCTCCTTCAGTCCTCTTTCTCGGGCGTGTTCTTCGCCGGCGAAATTTTCGTGGCCAGTGACGCCAACCGTTGCAACACCGGTGCGGGAAGCACGCGCGCGGCAAGCACCATCGCTTTTTGGCTCGTCGTCAACGGGTATGCCCCGCCCCGCATCGAGCCTTGCCTGGGTATGCCCAGCACGACGCGGGATAAGTGGTGCATGCCGGAAGCCGGAAGTATCTTGCTGGACGCCAAGAGCATCGCGGCATCCGGGCCGACGCCGCGGCGGCGGAAGGGCTTCTGGTCGGCCAGCGCCTTAACCACGCCGTCGGTGAACCGCTCGGGTGGTCGGGCGAAACTGACTGCGAACCGTCCGCGGGTGTTCATGGTGTTGTGCAGCCGCGCATAGGGACCCTCGAAGTCGCGATCGTCCGTGGTGCCCGCGTCGGTGATGATGGCGGTTTCGTACGTGCCGGCCACCAGGATGGTGACGCCCAACCCGAACGGCGCGATCTCGACAGCCATCGACTCACCCCACCGCTCTAAGGCTCCCTTGGCCGCCGAGTACGGCGCGGTGCCGGGTTGACCGCGTACCCCGGCCGCGCTGGACACCAGCACGATGCGCCCCTCCCCCGCCGCCCGCATCGACGGCAGCAGAGCCTGGGTTAGCGCGACAGGGCCCAGGACACTGGTCGCTAACATGTTCTGCCACAGGCCTATGTCGGTCTCCTCCACCATCCCGGCAGCGGAAATCCCGGCGTTGTGCACAAGGGCGTAGGGTGTGCCGACGACGTCTTCGATTGTCTTGGCCGCCGCGGAGATCGACGCGGCATCCAAGAGGTCGAGTTGGACACCGATCAGCCGGTCGTCGTCCGCACTGGCACCTGTCGCTTGGCGAAGCAGCGGAAGCCCGGGGTCAAGTGTGCGCATGGCCGCGACCACGCGCCATCCCTCGCGGTACAGGCGCACCGCCGACGCGAACCCCAGCCCGCGGGACGCACCGGTGATGACAACCGCTCGCGGCTCAGCCATTCTTGCTCGCACAGGCGCCTACACCCGGCGGCGGTGGGTCGACATGCGGCCGGCCATTCGGCTCACCGCTCGCCCAGGTCGACCAGATGCCAACCGAGTACGGGCCTTGGGCGCCCGCCTTTTCGTAAAACCCTTGCGGGTCATAAACTTTGGCTTCCGGATAGGGCCACGGGCAGGCGACGGAGGTCGCCGCGTGACTCACCTTGATGACCGCGAACCATCCCCCGTAGGCGAAGTACGACACGTTCATGATCGCGAACATCACCAGGAAGGTGCCGAGTACCGGACGGCTGGGGAGGATCTTCGCTTTCGCGGTCAGCTTCTCGGCCACCGACTTTCCGGTGTCGTCGCGGTAGCAGAGTATCGCCGCGGGGATCATCACGAATGTCACCGAGAACGACTCCCAGATCAGCGGGAATTGGAATGTCGTGCCGGTGAATACCGAGCCCCACGGAATCACCTGGGAGTAGATGTACATGCCGGCGTGCACCAGCTGGATCTCCAGCCAGGCGTCGAAGACGAAGCCGATCGCACAGGTCAGCAGGCCCAGGCTGACTAAGGGGTGCCGTGACACGAAGCTCTCGGGTCCGTATTTGGCCTGCAGCTTGCGCAGGATCCAAACCGCCGGGAAGTACGGGCCGAAATAGAACATCACGTAGCCGAACACCACGAAGGGTTCGACGGTCGGCGACAACGACACCAACGGCCACGACTCCGGCCAGTGAATCAGGTCGGGGTTGTACACCGCGAACGGCGACCAGTTCATGATCGGGTCCTGCCACACAATCAGCGTCGTGCACAGGAACATCAGCATCACCGGACTGCCCGGGTTGCGCCGCCAGCCTCGGATGAACACCAGCAGCAGCACGATCAGCATGATCACGGTGGAAATGTGCAGGAACGCGATGTAGTCCAGCCCAAAGAGGAACCTGACCGGGCGCGGCCGGCCGTGCACATTGGCGTTGGCGACGCGCGGGTCGAGCGCGGTGCGGCAGTTGGCGATGAAGAAGAGCGCGAAGGCCGCCAAGGCAGCGCCGGCGACCCATCCGCCCCACCCCTTGCGTTCTTGGCCGCTGCGCGGCGCGGCGGGCTCGTCTGCTTGTAGTGGTGCGGATTGTTCTGTGGACATCCGAGTCAGCCTTCCTCTCCGAAGCGATCGACTAGATGCGAGTTGATGCCGTCGGCATCAAGCGTCCGTGCCACCAGGTAGCCGGCGCCCATCCAGGCCCGCCGGGTCCATTTACCAAACGACACCCGGGTGCCGGGCGCGCCTGAGGCGGCGGGCATCA
The DNA here is from genome assembly GCA_963744835.1 of uncultured Actinomycetota bacterium. Lineage (GTDB taxonomy): Bacteria > Actinomycetota > Actinomycetes > Mycobacteriales > Mycobacteriaceae > Mycobacterium. Next base: position 45,445 of record CAVUVB010000002.1, on the reverse strand, counting down.
TCTTGACCCGCTCCAACGCTTCTTTGACGCCGCGAGGGCTGAGCGGGTGGGCGTCAGCGAACGCCCGCACCAACGTCGCGGCGACGTCGCGGTTGACCGGCGGCACACAATATTCCGGACGCCGCCCGTCGTACTTCTGCGCGTAGCGGTCGAGAAAATCCTGGCCGATCTGATTCGCTTCGTCGTATTGGTCGACCCCAATCCAGCCCATGAACGCGTTCCACATGATGGGGTTGACCCACGCGTTCTGGAAGGCCGTAGTGGTAAATCTCGGCGGATCCCAGTCGACGGCTTCCAACGCCGGGTTGATGAAAACGATCCCGAAACCGAAGCCCAGGTGCACGATCGCCTCCGCCTTCGCATCGTGAAGGGTGCGCACGGCTTCATTGATATCCTGTGCGGTCTGCGCGATCGCCGCCTCAGCAACGATCCGAATGTTCTTGCATCGGCACGCGCTTCGTAAGTTCTTGAGGTAGCTCTCGCCGATCAGGTTCTGCTCGACGAGAACCCCGATTTCGGTGAGGCCGCGTTTGGCCACCAGGTCGGCGATGAAGATCGGCTCGTCGGTCATCGATCCTTGCGGGAAGGAAAATGTCCATTCGCCCAACCAGTCGTCGGTGCCGGTGACGCTGATGGCCGGCACCTTGAAACGCTCTTCGATCGCTTCCCGGGTGGGCACGCAGTTGTCGGTGATGTGCGGCCCGAACACCACCAGGCAGCCTTCGTCGACGAGTTCACCGAACGCATCGATGACTGACTTGACCGAGCCCTTGGGCAGCCCCTCAACCTCGCGGTAGATCATCTGGACGGGCCGGTCTACTAAGCCCTGCTCGACGGCCTCTTCGAAGACGAGGTCGAAACATCGGGTGAAGTCCGCCTTCATCTCCTCGGGGAACATCGGAGGAAGCGTGAAGTCCATCAGGTAGCCGACCTTGAACGGCTCTGCGGTGCTTTCGTAGGACATTTGACCTCCCGGGCAGGGACCTCACTCGAACGAACTCGTGGCTGACCTAATATTTGTTCAGACCCTAGTGGCGGCGGTATGCAGCGTCAATCGTCGGACCCATCTGACCCATCCAAATAGATCCCGATCATCTCGTTGAGGGACCTGCCCACTGCCACATCGTCAGTGAGCGGCCCGGCTATCGCCGCCCGGGCCGCCTCTCGGATCGCGAGGCCTTCTACGACGAGCCGTCCTGCCGCGATGAGCACGCGGGTCGACGCGACCTCACGCAGCCCGCCGGTTTCCAGGCGGCGGATCGCGTGGGCCAAACGCACCAGCTCGGCGGCGGTGCCGGCGTCCACGCCCGATTCATGGGCAACGATGCCTTCTTCTACATCGGCTGCGGGAAAGCCGAATTCGATGGCGACCATCCGCTGACGCGTCGAGTCCTTCAGGTCCTTGAGCACGCTTTGATAGCCGGGGTTGTAGGACACCACCAGGCCGAACCCGGGCTCCACGTCGAGCGTGACGCCGAGACGTTCAATGGGCAACTGGCGGCGGTAGTCCGCCAGCGGATGCAGCACCACGGTGGTGTCCTGTCGGGCCTCCACCACTTCGTCCAGGTAACAGATAGCGCCCTCGCGCACCGCCCGGGTGAGCGGACCGTCCACCCAGACCGTCTCGTCACCCCGCAGCAGATATCGTCCGACCAAGTCCGCCGTGGTGAGGTCGTCGTGGCAGGCAACGGTGATCAGCGGCCGGCCGAGGTCGTGGGCCATTGCCTCGACGAATCGGGTCTTGCCGCAACCCGTCGGCCCCTTCAAGACGAGCGCCAGACCCTGCTGGTAGGCGGCCTTGAAGATGGCCTCTTCGTTGCCGACCGCCTTGTAGTAGGGCCGCACCCCCTCCGCGTCGGGAGTCACGCCGTTCCGGCTAACGATCCCGGACTCGTTGGCCATAACGTCCCTTCTGCCATCCGCAGCGCCGCGGTGATTGCAGCGTAGCCGGAACAGATGTTTGTTTCAAGTGCGCTGAACAGCGGGTGCTGACCCGGCCATGTCGCGCCAACTGCATTCTGGGACAAAAGATCAGGGCGGAGATCGCAGGATCGCGCGTTCGTCATGCCACCATCCGGCGGACCTCCGCGGAGCGCAGCGCGGACCGAAACAGTGGTCCGATCACACCCGCGAGTTGGTCTGGCCGGGCGATCGTCGCATGCGCGGTGCTGCCGAAAACTCGGCGCAGCGACCGCACGTCGGTTCCCGCACCGATGGTCAGACAGACACATCCGGTGCCCCGGCGGCGTGCCTCGGTCAGAGCGCGGCGCGCGTCCGCGGCACCGTAGGCCCGCTCGTATCCATGGTCGTACGCGAGTCCGTCGGACAGCACCACCAACAGGCGGCGTGAGGTACCCCCGCGTGTCTCCAAGACGGCCGAGCCGTGGCGGATGGCCGCACCGAGGCGGGAGTAGCGCGCCGGGTTCCAGGCTGTTCAGCCGCCTGATCACCTGGACGTCGAGGTGGTCGTCAAACCGTTTTACGGGCACCATGCTCACCGCCCCCCGGCCCTGCGAGTAATAGGCGTAGAGGGCAACCCGGTCACCCAGGTCGTGCAAGTGCAACGGTCAGGTTGGCGACCGCCGCGCGCTGTTGTTCGTGCACCGTCCGGCCCACCGTTCCGGGCTCGGCCGCCGAGCCCGACACGTCGAGAAGCAGCAACACCGACAGGTCGCGCCGGCGCCGCAGGCTGTCGAGGTAGACGGCCTCGTCGGGGGCCGACCCGGCCCGCAGCTCGACGCGTGCTTCGACTGCGGCGTCGATGTCGATGTCGTCGCCCTGAGCCTGGCGGTGGCGGCGATGCAGACCCATTCCAAGTCGCGACGAGCGGGCGCCGCAGGCCGATGGCGTCGTCGATCTCCTGGGTCGCCGACGCCTTGATCTTCGCCTCGACCTCCCGCACCGTGCACCACGCGGGCCGGTAGCTCTTGCGGGCGACGTCCCACTCCGGATACTTCACGCCGTCCGCGGCGGCTTTAGCTTCGACGTCGTCGACGTTCTCGCTCGAGGTTGACGCGAGCGACGATACGGCGTACGCACCGCGGTTCGCGGAGTTCGTGCGATGGGTCGGGTTGTCCGCGCCGGGCGGTCCGCCGCCGCTACTACGCGACCTCTTCCTTTTTGAAGACAACATCTTCTTCAACCACTTGCCGATGAAGCCGCCCCCGCCCACCGGACTGGTGAACAGGTCTGGATCGTCGGAATCGTCGATCGCGTCGTCGTCGAGCTCTTCTTGCCCCTGCGCATTGCTGTCTCGTGGGACATGCTGCGGAGTGGCTTGGTCCTCCTGAGCTGACGCTCGTGAGCACGCGGCCAGCACCTTCGCCGCCCGGATCACACCGAACCCGGTGGCAGGGTCCTCGACCGTCGCCCGTCCGGCCGCGATGCTCAGCGACGCGGCCGGTGAATCGCTGCGACTGGCGATCTCACGGTCGCCCATCGGCGCCAAGGCGCGCGGCAGCAGATCGGCATTGGCGACCAGAGCGCGATGACCCTCGACCGCCAGATAACGCCTGGCCAGCCGGGGATGGCGGACCAGGCGACGCACGACGTCGGGATCGAAGCTGCCGGCCGCGATCATCGAAGCCTGCACGGCGATTGCCTCGAGTTTCGCGCGGGATGGCGCGGAAGCATCGACGTAAATCGTCTGGCCATCCGTCCACGGAGGTTCACCTGGTTGCAGTTCGGCAACCGCCACGGCTCGGCCCGCGAGTGCAGAGGCGATCATCGCCAGGCCCTCCACGCTGCCTTGAGCCACGCTTGACGCTCCGAGCCCCGGGCAGACCTTGTTGACCAAATATCTGTTCCAACGTAAAGTCCGGCTTGGCCGCAGTCAATCGCCCAGGGTCGATAAGGACCGCTTAGAAAACGTGGATTTTTCATATCCAGCGGAGGTGGAACACTTCCGCTCCGAGCTGCGTGACTGGCTGTCCGCGAATCTGACCGACGAGCTGATCGCCGCTCGCCGCCCCTCGGGCCACGACGACGTGACATTTGAGAAGCTGCGCGCCTGGAATCGCACGATGGCCGACGCCGGGTGGGCGGCCGTCTCCTGGCCGCGGGAATATGGTGGCCGGGGAGCAACGGTGCTCGAACAGCTGGTCTACACAGAGGAGACCACGCGTGCTCGGGCGCCACTGCCGCTCAACGTCATCGGCATGAACAACATTGCTCCGGCCATCATGCAGTACGGCACCGAATCGCAGAAGACAACACTGCTCCCCCGCATGATGCGCGCCGACGACATCTGGTGCCAGGGAATGTCAGAGCCCGAAGCCGGATCCGACCTCGCCGTCGCTGCGCACCAGAGCGGTGCGAGATGGTGACGACTTCGTCGTCAACGGCCAAAAGATATGGACCTCGCTCGGGCACCGGGCACAGTGGTGCCAGCTATATGTGCGTACTGATCCGGAGGCCCCGAAACACCAGGGGATCTCCTGTCTGATTGTCGACATGAAGCTGCCCGGCATCGAGGTCCGCCCGCTCGTCACTCTCAACGGCGACACCGACTTCGCCGAGATCTTCTTTCACGAGGTGCGGGTGCCGGCCGATGCGTTGCTCGGACCGCTGAATGCGGGTTGGCAGGTGGCCACCACCACGCTCAGCCACGAGCGCGCCGGGGCCGCGCGGCTCTACGCGGAGATGCAAGTACGGCTGGAAGAACTGGTCGATCGACATTGCCGCGGCGCAAGGCGCCAACGCGCGCGACGCCTTCGAAGACCCCGTGACACTGCGGCGCCTGGGCGAAATCGCCGTTCGCATCAAGTATCTCGAGGTGCTCTGCCAACGGTCGATATCGGCGACGTTGCACGGCGGTGATGCGTCTCGGGTCGGCCAGTCTCGCCAAGACCGTGTGGGGTGAAATTGGACAAGAACTGGCCGCCCTGGGCTTCGACGTGTTGGGTACCGGCGGCAGGAATGCCTCGTGGGCGAACTACCGTCTGACGTCGCGCTCGCTGACCATTGCCGGCGGCACCACCCAGATCAATAAGAACATCACCGCGCAGCGCGTACTCGGGTTGCCGCGCAAATGAATCTCGAACTCACCGACGAACAAGTGGCGCTGCGCGACACCACGCGACGTTTTCTGGCCGAAAAAGCGTCGATTTCGGGCCACGTGCGCCCGCTTCTCGACGATCCGACCGGTACGCACCGAGGATGTCTGGCGCGGACTTGCCGAGCTTGGCACGACGGGACTCTTGGTCCGCAGAGAGCTACGGCGGAGCCGGCATGACGATGGTCGAGGCCGGCGTCGTTGCCGAAGAACTCGGCGCCGCTTTGCATCCGGGGCCGTGGCTGTCGAGCGCCGTCGCCGCCACGCGCACGCTGACCCGACTCGACGACGCCGATGGCGCTGCCGCCAAGCTTTTGACCGGGATCGCCGACGGCACCACCGATCGCGGCCGTCGGCTTCATGGACTTCCGGAACACCTCCGTCGCCGCGGTCGGACAGGGCCGAGATTCCGCAGACGTCGTGCTGCGGGGCGAGATCGCCGGCGTGCCCGACGCCGCGGCCGCCGACATCCTGCTGGTGCTCGCCGAGGAATCAGACGACACAGCGCTTTTCGCGATAAAGACCGACTCGTCGGGGATCTCGGTGACGCCCGAGCGCGGCATCGACCAGACCCGCAAGCAGTTTCGGGTCGCGCTCGACGACGTCCCCCGCACACCGGCTGGCCACCCCATCGTCAGAAGCCCTCGAAGCAGTCGTCGATGACGTGCTCATCGCCACTGCCGCCGACGCGCTGGGTGCGGCGCGTGCCGTCATGCACCTCGCCATCGAATACGCCAAGGTGCGAAAGCAATTCGGTCAAGTTATCGGATCGTTTCAGGCAGTCCAGCATATGTGCGTCGACATGTACGAAACGGTCGAGCTGGCCCGCAGCGGAGTGATTCACGCGCTGTGGGCCGCCGACAACGCCGATGCGGCCCAGCGACACCTGTCCGCCTTGCGGGCAAAGGCATTCGCGGGGCAGTTGGCCACAGTAGGCGACACGGCGATCCAGGTATTCGGAGGCATCGGCTATACCTGGGAGCACGACGCGCACCTCTACCTGAAACGTCTGCTCAGCTGGAGCGCTTTTCTCGGCGGATCCGACCGCTACCTCACCGAGCTCGGTGCACACCTAGCGAAAAGAGGTCCGGGGTGATCGATTTCACCGATCAAGTTGCGATCGTGACGGGAGCCGGCCGAGGACTCGGGCGGTTGTATGCGCTGGAGCTGGCTCGGCGCGGTGCCGCTGTGGTGGTCAACGATCTGGGCGGATCCATGCACGGTGACGGCGCGGATACCAGCGTCGCCGACGCCGTCGTCGACGAGATCGAGCGCGCCGGCGGTGTCGCCGTCGCGTCACACGATTCGGTGGACAGCCCGGAGGGCGGCGAAGCGATCGTCGCCACCGCTATGGACGAGTTCGGTCGCCTCGATGCGGTGGTGAGCAACGCGGGCATCTTCAACAGCGTGCCTTTCGAGGAACTGTCGCAGGCCGACTGGCGTCGGATGCTCAGCGTGCACCTGGATGGCGGCTTCTACCTGAGTCAGCCGGCATATCGAGTGATGAAGGCGGCCGGCTACGGGCGCTTTGTCTTCATCTCTTCCTCCGGAGGCATGTTCGGTCAGCCGCTCGAAGCCCACTACGCAGCGGCCAAGGCGGGCCTGGTGGGGTTGACGAACGTCATTGCGATTGAAGGGGCTGAGCACGGGATCCTTGCCAACACCGTGCTGCCGTTCGGCTTCTCGCGGATGGTCACCGAAACCGTTGGGGATCCCAAAGCGCTTGAGGAGACCGGGTTTCTGAAAGTGATCCAACCCGAGTTGGTTGTCCCGATCGTCGTATTCCTGGCCAGTCGAGCCTGCGAGTTCAGCCATCAGAACTACTCGGCCTGCGCGGGCCGCTTCTCCCGGGTCTTCGTCGGGCTCGGCGAAGGGTGGCTCGCCGAGCCGGGCAGTAGCCCGACGGCCGACGACGTCGCTGCGCATCTTGCCGAGGTGTCCGCCACTGAGCCGTTCACCGTTCCCGGGTCGATCTTCGAGGAAGTGTTCGCCGTCTGCGAAAAGCTCGGCGTCAACGTGTTTTCGCAATGAGGCCGACCCGGTGAAGTCGAGCTGTCATGGACATTGAGCAACTTCTGACCGCGACGAGGTCAGCGCGAAAGACCCTCGACCTAGGTGCCGAAGTCAACCTCGCTGACATCCGCGAGTGCCTACGCATCGGGTTGCAGGCCGCCAACGGGTCAAATTCCCAGTCCTGGCGGTGGCTGGTCGTCACCGACCCCCGGCTGCGGGAACAGCTGGCGAGCCTGTATCGCGAGGCCTACCTGCTGCGCGTCGGCGGGCAGATGGTCGCCGACCTGATGCCGGCCGGCAGCCCGGAGGCCAAGCTCATGTCGTCCACCGAGTGGCTGGTCGAGAACATGGCGGAAGTTCCGGTGTTGGTAATCCCTTGCTATGAGCCGTATCTGCCGCGCATCGCCGGCGACGAATCTTTTTACCAAGCCACCCTGTATGGCTCGATCTTCCCGGCGGTGTGGAACTTTCAGCTGGCGCTGCATGACCGCGGCTACGGCACCTGCGTCACCACGCTGCACTTGCATCGCGAGGACGCCGTCGCAGAACTGCTGCAGATCCCGGAAAGCTACGCGCAAGGCTGTCTGCTTCCGGTCGGTCGCCTCCGTAAGGGTCACACCTTCCGGCCCGCTCCCAGGCGCCCGCTTGACGAGGTCGTTGCTGTCGACGGCTGGAACGGCCCGCCGATCTGATAGGAGCGGCGGCGTGCACCGGAGAAGCTAGGCGGCGTGCCGACTCCAACCTGGTAGCGTGAGACCAAATATTCGGTCGCTGATCGTGGGCGGGACCTGTGGAGGTGTCGTGGGGCTTCAGCAACCATCCGAGGCTGCAGCCGCGCGGGGCCCCGCACGCCTAGACTTGCCCGATGCCGATTCGTTGGTGCGGGCTGGCCGACCCGGACGTTCTCGCATGACGCCGCGGCGACGGCCTGCTGCCAAACGCATCCCCAATTTGGCAGACGACCTTAAGGGCGCCTACGACGACGGCACTCGGCGGACCGAAATCCTGCAAACCGCGGCGTCGTTGATCGCCTCGTCGGGCTTGCGAACATCTCTGCAGGAGATCGCTGACGCGGCGGGCATCTTGCCGGGAAGTCTTTACCACCACTTTGAATCGAAAGAAGCGATCCTCGTCGAGCTGGTTCGGCGGTATTACGCCGATCTGGAGCGCATCGGCGAGATTGCCCACGACAGGTTGGACAAGCCCGACTCGCGGCCGGTCGCTGACAAGATCTTCGAGTTAGGGTCTGCGATAGCGCGCTGCGCGGTTGAGCATCGGGCCGCGTTGCAGATGTCGTTCTATGAGGCGCCAAGTGCAAACCCGGAGCTTGTCGAGTTGCTGCAAAAGCCGCCCACGGCGGTTCAGCAGGCGATGCTGCAAACGCTGCGCGCCGGCAGGTGGAGTGGCTACATCAGATCCGACATCGATCTGCCGACGCTCGCCGACCGTGTCTGCCAGAACATGATGCACGTCGGCCTTGACATCATCCGGCATAACGCCGCGCCCGACCAGACGGCGGCCGTCCTGTGCCGCATCATGTTGCATGGCCTTGCCAGTCGACCGCATAGCGACAAGGAATTACACGGCTCCGCTGCGTTCGCAGCCGCCGAGGCAGCAATCAAAACCTGGGGCGACGAGAGCGAGTCCGGCGGAAACGACAAAGCCGCGCATGTCCGTGCGGTAGCACGAGCCGAATTCGGCAGGAAAGGCTACGAGGTCACCACGATCCGGGACATCGCCGCCGCCGCGGGCCTGGGTACCGGAACCGTCTATCGCCTGATCGGGTCGAAAGACGAACTGCTCGCCTCGATCATGGAGTCGTTCGGTATCAAGGCCGGCGGTGGATTTGCCAGCGTGCTGCGATCGGATGCCACGCCGGTGGAAAAACTGGACGCGCTGAGTTGGGTCAACATCAATGCGCTGGACCAGTTCCCCGACGAGTGGAAGATCCAACTCGCGTGGATGCGCCAATGTCCGCCCGACACACCCAACCCCGGGCTGGCGTTCACCATGCGATTACGCCAGCTCAGGGCATTGTTGTCGGAAGGGATCCAGTCGGGCGACATCCGGATCGAGGATCCCCCGTCCTTGTCGATGCTGGCGCGCTATGTCATGGACATCATTTGGGTACCGGAGAACATCGTGCGGACCCAAGGGAAACAGGCGGCGCTGGTCAACGCCCGCGACACCGTGCTGCGCGGCGCCGCCGACCGCGGCAGACGCAAGTAGGAGCCCGGGTGCGGCGGGATGGCCCGGAAATCCATACCGTAGGGCACCCAGTCAGGTACCAAACATCTGTTCCCCGTAAAGTACTCCCGAGCCTTAGTGCTGGTCTCCGTAGAGAGGATTGAAATGACTGGTATCGAGCAGTTCCGCTACGACGGCAAGCGGGCGCTGGTAGTCGGAGGTGCCACCGGTATGGGCGCCGCGGCGGCCAAGATCGTCGGTGCCCTTGGAGCTGAAGTCATCAACCTGGACTACGCGCCAGTCGGACCCGACCTCGGCCGCGGAATCCAGGTCGACCTTCGGGACCCGGCGTCGATCGACAGCGCGCTCGAGCAGGTCGGCGGACCCGTCGATGCTCTGTTTTCTGCCGCCGGCATTGCCGACGGTCCGGACCTGATGAAGATCAACTTCATCGGCCATCGACATGTAATCGACCGGCTGATCAGTAACGGCCAGCTGAACCGCGGTTCGGCCATCTGCTTCATCTCCTCGGTGGCCGGCATCGGCTGGGAAGCCGATCTACCGCGGCTTCAGGAGTTCTTGGCCACGCCTGACTTCGAGTCGGCAGACGCCTGGGTCAAAGCCCATGAGGCAGACAACTTCGGTCATTACGGCACCAGCAAGCAGGCGATCAACGCCTACGTCGCGACGCACGCGTTTCCGTTCCTGGCGAAAGGCATCCGGATCAACGCGATCTGCCCCGGTCCGACGGACACTCCGCTCGCCCGAGCCAATGCTGATCTATGGCTGACTTTCGCACAGGACTACCGGGAGGCGACCGGAGCCGAGGTCCACACGCCGGAGCAGATGGGGAACGTGATGGCGTTTCTGAACAGCGACGCCGCCGCCGGCGTCAACGGCGTCACCCTCCTTGTCGACTACGGGCACGTCAATTCGTCGAATACCGGAACGTTCGCAGCCGGCAAGCCCATCATCGACTTGCTCATGGGCCGGATCTCGCTTAGCTGATTCCGCTGCGCACATTTCCTTCCGAAAACCACCGCAGGGCTGGTAGAAAAAGCGTGCGACGAGGGCCACGCTTCGAGCGGCCCCCGGAAGGGAGGTGCCCGGTGGGAGGCCGATTCGTCACCGCGGTAGTCACCGCTTCAGTGGTCGCGGCATCCTGCGCGGGATGCTCTAGCCCTGACAACAAAGTCGCCCAAAAAACCGCGCGGATCACCGTCGACAACAACACCCGCACCTCCCATGCCGTCGTTTGCAGCCAAATTCAGTGGTTGTTGACCGCTGACATCACCGCCGCGCCGGCCCGTGTCCACGTGTTGCTCAAACTCGATTCGGAAAAGCCCAAGCTCGAATCGGTCAACATCGACAATTTCGCGGGCTTCACCGGGGTGTCCGATGCCGGAGCCGGCAACGCGACGGTGGTTTTCGCCCACAACACGTACACCATCAGGGGCGAAGCCGAAGGGTCTCAGCTCGACGATCCACGTGTTTCGGTGACAGCACCGTTCAAGATCGACGTGGGCTGCTGACCAACCCGGCAGGGGCGGCGGGCCTTACGTGTCGTCGTCGGGCGGTTCTTGGACTTCCGGGCCAGGGAGTGACTTCTGCAGCCACTCCCTAAGCCGGAGCAGCGGAGCGACCACTATGCCGATGCCCAGCAATATCAGCACGACAACAATCGCGGCGGTCACGTCCTCAATGGTGACAGGTTGACGCTCCGGTGTGCTGTAACCACTCGTCAAAGGGTGCGGGCGGAGGGACTCGAACCCTATTCAGCTAACTGGACGCAGCGTCGAAATATGATCTAGCTGGGGAAATACTTCACCGTAGTTCACATGAGTTAACTGTAACTGCGGCCAGAGTGTGGCCAAAGTGTGGCCACTGAGCCGAGATCAGAAACCACCAACGGCCGTCGGTACCGAGTCCTCATCCGACAGACTGCCGAATCGTGCCCAGCAACGGGCCCCGGCGGTTCGGGCAGGCCTTAAACACCGTCAACGATGTGTGCCGCGTGAGAGCATCAAGCGGCCACACCACCGGGATTCTTGAGCCGGCGAAGGGCAGCGTGACCCGCGGTGAAGTGGGGCGCATTCGGGGTGAGCAATGCTTCGGCTGTCAAGGACACCGCCAATGATTCGGGCCCTTAACTGCGGCCATACGCAGCACCGAAGCGTCTACATTGTCCATGCTCAACTCATGATGATCCACCGCCGCCTCCAGCCGGTCGAGCACCGCCGGAACCTCGGTGTTGGTCACCCACAGCGCGGTGTCGGCACCGGCCTGCAAAGCCTTCAACACCGCCTCGGGCACGGTGTAAATGTTGGTGATCGCCTTCATGGTCGACAGGTCGTCGGTGAACACCGGGCCATCAAACCGCGGCCCCTCGTAGTCGGTTCCGGTGCGCAGCAGCTTCACCGCGGCGGGGCTCAGGCTGGCGGGGCCACCGTCCGTCAAACCGGGCACCACCATATGGCCGATCATCACCCCGACCGGCGGCTGTGTTTCACCAGCGTTCGGTAGGGCACGAGGTCGAGGGTTTTCAGCTCGCCCAGCGGCGGGTCGACGACCCCACCCGTGTGCGAATCCCCGGACGCGCGACCGTGACCAGGGAAATGCTTGAGCACCGGCAGCACGCCGGCGTCGCGCAGTCCCTTCGCATACGCGCCGGCGTACTCGGTCACCTTGGCCGGGTCCGCGCTGAACGACCGGTCACCGATCACGGTGTCGTCGGGCGCGTCGGTGACGTCGACGACCGGCGCGAAATCGATGGTGATGCCGAGATTGAGCATCTTTTGGCCATGGTCCCGAGCCAGCTCGTAGACCTGCTCGGCCGTCTCGTTTTGCGCCAGCACGCGGGCCGACGGTGCCGAACCGATAAGCGATGACAACCGTTCTACCCGGCCACCCTCCTCATCGACACTGACAGCAAGCCCCAGCGGCCCTGCTGAATGCGCGATGGCGGTCAGCCCGCCATCGCGCAGCATCGACAGGTCGGTCCAACTGGCGATGAAGATGCCGCCGACGTGGTCGGTGGTTACGACGCGACGTGCTTCGGCTGCGTCAGTCACCCCGACCATCAGCAGCTGGGCGAGTTTGTCGCGGGTAGACATCGTTGCCAGCAGCGCTTGTGGTTGGGCACAGCTGGGCGACCCCGGGACGATCGGGGTGCTGCCGGACTGCCGCCCAGCAGATTGGGTTTGGGATGCGGGCGAGTGTGGCCACACGAGGTAGCCGGTGAGCCCGGCGGCGGCCAGGATCACGACGGTCGCGGCGGTCAGCGCCACCTTCAATTCCCGGCGTTGGCCGTAGGGCCGCGATGCGGGTGTGGCCGGCTTGGCCGATGGGGGCGGGGTTTTGGGCCGCGAGCCAGCCGGTGGCGTCGCGGTGGCGGCGGCGTGCGGGTGATCGGGCTGGCGAGCGACCTGGGTGCTGGCCACGATGGCGTCGGCCTGGCGCTGGCCGGCCGGTCGCAACGCGTGGCGGGCCACGAGGGCTAGGTCGGTCACTCTGTCAAAGCGGTTTTTCGGGTTTTTGGCCATACCTACTGCGATGACATCGTCGAACCCGGCCGGGATCTGCGGTCGGCGCTGGCTGGGGCGCGGGATGGGCGCGGTCAGGTGCGCGTTGATCAGCGCGGGCAGATCGCCAGTCGGATAGGGCGGCGATCCGGTCAGGCATTCATACAGGACACAGGCCAGGGCGTAGATGTCGGCGCGATGGCTAACCGCGGTGTTGCTGAATCGCTCGGGCGCCATGTACGCGAACGTCCCGATGGTCGTGCCGGAGCTAGTCAGATGGGCGTCGGTGGCCGCGTTGGCCAACCCGAAATCGACCAGGCAGGCGAAGTCATCGCCGGTGAGCAGAATGTTGGCCGGTTTGATATCGCGGTGGACCATCTGGACACTGTGGGCGGCACCGAGTGCTGCGGCGATCTGGCGGACAATCGCCACCGCCCGAGCCGGACTCAGCGGCCCATCTCGGGCCAGCACTTTCTGCAGATCGGTGCCCTCGATGAGCCGCATGTCGATATACAGCTGCCCCTCGATTTCCCCGCAGTGGTGGATCGGCACAACGTGCGGCTCATGCAGCTTCCCAGCGTTGCGCGCCTCTCGGTAGAGCCGCTGCCTAAAAACCTCGTTCTGCGAGTAGGCCGCCGCAAGCAGTTTCAACGCCACGGCACGGTCCATGATGGTGTCTTCGGCCTCATAAACCTCGCCGAACCCGCCCCGTCCCAACAGCCGCTTCAGCCGGTAATGCCCGAACCGCGACCCCGGTCGCAAACCCGACGGGCTGTCGCTCGCGGTCGGCTCGTCAGCCATCATCACCCCCTCGACCACCCAGCGACATACTCCTCAGGGCATCAAGTATGGGGTTCCCGTGCACCATGGAACCCAGCGGGACTGTGGTGCTCTAACCAGGCATGGATGACATCGAACGCGAAGCGATCCGTGCTGAAGGACTGGGCCCCGACGATCAGGCAGTAATCGCGGCGATAGACGTTGTCCGATGGGAGTTGTCGTTGGCCGCCGGGTCATCGTGTTAACCGTGCTCCGCATCGAGGTCTGCCGAGACCCAAAGGCAGCTAAGGCACACCTTCACCGTCCGCGACCGGACCGGCGAGGCGTGGTAGGTCACCACCGCAGCCGCGTGGGCTTCCTCGCGGCCACGGCGGGGACCCCTGGCGATCCATCCGTGGCGGGCCCGCTGCCTTGCGCCGAAGAGCCCCATGGCCATTTCGCTCGTCTTCCACTTGGCATACCAGTGCGCCCGGGATTTGGGGGCCGCGTATTCCGGGTAGAGCACGCGCCAGTAGTGGCGGTAGGGCTCGTCACCGTGCCTCCATGTGGCGGGCCAGTATCCCGATCTCTCCTGCGATGCCGGGGATTCGGGGCCAAGTCTCGGTGACGTCTCTCGGGTTGGTGATGTGATGTCACCGGGCGGGGTCGTCGCGGAGCCGTAGCCGACTTTGTCCGCGAGATCGCGACGCAGAGCGTCATCGAGCGGTGGGTCCTGGGGCTCTGGGTGATCCGGCATCGCCGATCCTTGTTTCGGCCCCCTGTACAGCCGGGGCGCTCTTGCCAACACCGATTGGTGTCAGCCGCTTCGTCATCCGAGCCACCCAACGAGCGTGGGGTTGGCATGCCGTCCAGTCGGAGCTTGGCGACGGCAACTCGTGAAGCAAGGCCAGTGTATTGGCATTTACGATGAGCAAGCCCCGCAATATGGATGACTGGTTCAATCCCAGTACCGCGCACCAAGATTTAAGCAGTTCAAAGGGTATATCCCAGACCCGTGCTGGGGTACATGGGCCAGATATGGGCCAAACCAGATCGACTGCCGCAACATAAGGCGCCTGTTCCATGCCAAACAATCCACGGCTCCTACACCCTTGTTGAACTCTACAAAGGAGCGGCGACCGGCTGATGTCGAGCGAGCGACGTCTGCCTGCCCCCAGGCGACCACAAAGGTTCGGAGATAGCAGAATAGGGGAAAGCATCCTCGCCGTTTGGCAAACCCTGACTGATTCAATCCCAATACCGTCCACAAGCGTTTATTCAGCTCAGAGCATGTTTTTGGGACGACTTATTAGCGGTGTGCCAGATGCGTGCCAAACCGCTCTAGGACGATGTTTGCTGGGCGTATGGTTTGCCGTTACCGGCGCCTAGAATCGGTGGGAAGCCGGGTGCGGAATTCTGCGCCCTGCTCGTTGGAAGGGTTTAGCCGGGCACTTAGTCACGCCGGGCTTATGCCTGGCGCCCGCGCCGACCCCTGGGTCGGACCGCGTCTTTGATCTTTTCGCCAGCGTCTTTCAGATGAGACTCGCGCTGGTCCTGCCTGCCCTGCCGTTCGAGTGCGACGTCTCCGGTTGCTCGACCGACCACCTCCTTGACCGCGCCCTTCAACCGCTGTGCCTTGTTCCTGGCCTTATCGGAGCCACTCATGGCCAGTCCTCCTCTGTCGTGGTGTCGTGGTCTCGCATGGTGACTACCCGGTATCAGGCACCGACAACCCGCCAGATCGATGTGCCTATCAGTAACACCGCCAAAGGAAGGCGGTCCAGCGGGGCGGTTCCTTTTGTGAAAATCTCGTTTCCGGACGCCAGACGGGTGCCATTTTCACCCGAATAGGGAAAATGTCGAGAACAAAAATCGTTCTGGCCGGCTGGCAATGCCGTAATCGCGGCTGCCGCGATAAATCAAACTGTAACATTTGATTCGCCAAGTGTTCACGTGATGAGGCTATGGTCCTGCGCAAGCGCACAGCTCGGAATGGGGTCGCGATGTCAACTCGAAAGCTGCTCGCAGGTGTCAGCGCGGGCCTATTGGCACTCACAGCGGTGATGATCGGGGGATTCGGATTTGGGGGTTCAGCCGACCCCGCCGCGGCGATAGGCGCACTGTGCACACACCGGTGCAGCTCGCCGCCTATGGCAGCGACACAGCCACCAGCGCGGCGACAGATGTGGCCAGCGCGGCAAGCGCCGCAGCGCCGCCTTACGAGTCGCTATTCGCGAGCCTGCCGAGTCTGCCGCCGCTACTTCTCGGTCTCAACATTCCTGGTGTGGAGGACGTCTTCAACAACATCACCGGGGTCTTACCCTGGGATTTCGCCTTCGGTGCGACCCTTGGGAACTCGGGTGGCCTCGGAATCCAGGCGTGGGACCCGAGCAACCCACCCTTCACGTTCGTAGCGGAGAGCCTCGGCACGACGGGTCAGCCGTGGCCCGGCGTCGCCAGCCTCATGGGCATCGAAACCCTGCTCGGCGGCTTCACCAACACGGAGAGCTACGCCAATACCTTCGATCCGACCAACACAACCTGCATCATTTGTGACACGTTCACGCTGCTCGGCCCGCTCAACACCCACTTGTTCAGCTGGACGAGTGATATCCCTCTCGGTGGTTCGCCGCAGTTCGAGTTGACCACGCCGCTTGCGAGTTTCGGCCCAGAGCTGGGGAACGCGTTCGACTACTCGCCGTTAGCGAATGGCCTCGTGGGTGACCCGACAACCCTCATGTCGGCCATCGCGAGCGGCCCAGCGTCGCTGACGACCGAGTTGACGACTCTAGCTCCAACGATCAGCGCTGATCTTAGTGCGCTATTGGGTAACCTTGAAGCGAACCTCGCTGCAGACGTTCCGACGCTCCTGCCGACGCTGCTGACAGGCGTGATCCCGTAGTGATCTAGAGGCTGAAGGTAGTGCTGACCAGCACCACCTTCAGCGCCGCGAGAGTGAATAGTCTTGCGCTGTGCACCGGCGCGGTAATAGCGCCGGAACCGCACGACCGGCCGCACGTCCAACACTGGTGTGGATGACGACGAACGCCAAGCCTTGCAAGCCGAAGCATTCAACCCCGACGATCCCGCGGTTGTCGCCGCCTTAGACCTGGTCCGATGGGAACTGTCCCTACTGCGGCTGCCAGTGGCAGGCTCTCGGGTTATGGCATTCAAAGTGGGATTCACCGAGAAGCAGGGCAAGCCTTACGACTACGACACAGGCGACGTGTACGACTTCCTGGAGGGTGGGGTGCTGTCAATCGCCTAGGCCGCCAACAAGGCAAAGTGGACCGAGTACCACGCGCCCGGTACGTGGGTGGAGGTTATCGCCGAGCCAAATCACGTGCCCGGCGAAAGCGGGTAGTGAGCCGGTGGGGTAAAGCGAGAAAGGTCAATTACGGCAGTCCTCTATGGTGCCCCCGAAGCGGCGTTTAATGATCGACATGACTCCATTTCCACGTCCGGAAGACACCGGGCCACCGCCTGGGATAGAGCCGCCGCCGCCGCTACAGCCGCAGGCCCAGCCGCCTGTCCCGCAACCTGTGGCGTTGACGTGGACCGCGCTCACCGAAGGTGGTTGGTCGCTGGTCGTCACGAAAGACACAGGCTCTGTCGCGGCCTCGTTGAGCCCTGTCGAGCATGCCTTGAGCGACAACCGCGAGTATCTGATCGGAGCACTCGAAGACGGCTGGTGGCTCGCCGTGGAAGTCGACGGCAAGCTAACCACGCTGGCGTCGCCCTTCCCTTCCGAAGAAGCTGCTAGAGAGCGAGCCGAGGCGTTGGAGGCTGGAACCGAGTGAGTTGCGCCGCGCTGGCTGGGCGTTCACGCTGAGCGACATGCGCGACCTGGAGACCATCGACCCCGAGCTGCGCCTGCTCGCAGCGGTGCGTTGGTCTATCCGCGAGCATGGTGGCGAGCCGTCGAGTCATCTGGTCGACGAGTTGCTCGACGAGCGGCTTGCTCCTTGCTCGCCGATAGATTAGTGCGATGACAACCCAGATCCTGCTCATTATCGCCGTGGTGGCCTCCGTCGCGTTAACCCTCTGGCTCGTCCAGCGGGGCGGTCGCAATCGCTGAGGGTTGCTGTGTTAGCGCACAGCCGCGGAGCCGGCGAGGACGCCGTCTAGCAAACTCAAAATGGCTTCTACCTGCGAGGATGCTTCCACAGCTTGTGTGCTCCGAACGACTGGAAGGTGACACGATGAGTGGCATGAGTAGTGACGACTATGTGGGCCTGCCCGAAGATGAGGCCACCGTGCACGCATACAACAACGGGTTCGAGGTAGTGCGAATTACCAGCCGCGACGGAAAATACTTCCCCGTGACGCGGGATTACCGCGAGGACCGGATCAACTTCAACATCGAGGAAACCCTCGTCGTTCAAGCCAGCGTCGGTTAACAGAAGGCATTGCGGAAAGGTCCCCGGACGTGATGATTGAAGCGCCGAGCAGTAAGGACGACTGGATTAAGGGCTGCATCGCCGCGCTGCACGACATGGGGCTCAAGTGAAGCCGGTGGCCGCTGCCTCGGTGATCGCCGCAGTGACGATTGCATGCGCACCGATGGCGGTGGCAATCACCGGGGAGGAATTGTGCAAAGCCATGCACTGGCCGATGCCGCTGCCGCCGACGGGGCAGCAAGTTCGGCCTGACCCGTGGCGTTGACAGTGGCCGACATTGAGCGGTGGAGCGCCGAAGCGGTGCGCGAGGTGTTCCTCGCGGCCACGACGGGGACCACTGATGATCCACTCGTGGCGGGCCTGCTGCCTTGCCCCGAAGAGCCCCCTGCACATCTCGCTGGTCTTCCACTTCGGGTACCAGTGCGCCTTGGAGTTGGGATCCGCGTACACCGGGTAGAGGACGCGCCAGTAGTGGCGGTACGGCTCGTCACCGTGCCTCCATGTGGCGGGCCAGTATCCCGATCTCTCCTGCGATGATTGGGGTTCGGGGCCAAGTCTCGGTGACGTCTCTCGGGTTGGTGATGTGAGGTCACCGGGCGGGGTCGTGGCGGAGCCGTAGCCGGCTTCCTCCCAGAGATCGCGGCGCTGAGCATCCTCAGCCATGCTTGCGCCCAGCCGCATACCGGGCTGCTATCCGCAAGGGCGGCAGATTCGTCGGAGACGGCACGCTGGCGACCAGGTGGTCAGGATTGGTTAAGTGCGTCAGGCACTTTCGGTAGTCGTAGCGGCCACACCGTCGCCACGCCCACGTCCATCCTTTAGCGGTGGCAGGCCAGAAGCCTAACTCCTTGGCCAGTTCGGCCTGTGTTAACTCAGTCATGGTGGTGGAGGCTCCTAGACGTCGAGCCTCCGCGAGGGAGGCGCTCTTGCCAACACCGATTGGTGTCAGCCGCTTCGTCATCCGAGCCACCCAACGAGCGTGGGGTTGGCATGCCGTCCAGTCGGAGCTTGGCGACGGCAACTCGTGAAGCAAGGCCAGTGTATTGGCATTTACGATGAGCAAGCCCCGCAATATGGATGACTGGTCCAATCCCAGTACCGCGCACCAGTATCGTTGCAGGTCAGAGGCGGTTTTGAAGGTGACCGTCGCACGTCATGCCCAATATGTGCCCAATGGGATAGACGCCTCGGGGTCGCGATCGCGACACTAGAGGCAGCCCATGACTACGGACGACGACAACGCGACCACCTGGCGAGACCTTGCCGGCCAGCTGACACCCGAGCAGATCGCACGTTTCGAGCACGCCGAACAGCTCTGCATGACCGGCGCCCACCTCGCGTTCCCGCAAAACGACCGAAGCAAGACGGTCGCTGACATGCTCGACGGCGTGCTCAAAGAGGCGCGCTGGGAAGCACAGCAGAACCTCACCGACACGCACACATTCGGCCACGTACCGCTGCCCGCCGGCATCAAGTCAGCCGACCACTGGGAGGTCGACGACACAGGAACGTGGACCCGCAGACTGTCGGCGTCGAGCCGCTCGATAGACCGGGCCGGCGCCGACTCCACCGTGTACGTCGACGGCGTGCAGAGCACCGACGGCACCGTCGAGTGGTCGCTGTACGTCCTGGCCGACGACCGCGAGCCACTCACCAGCGACCACGCCCGCCAGTTCGCGGCGATGATCACCGCCGCCGCCGACGAGCTGGATGGCTTGAGATGAGCCGTCGCGAGGGGCTAGGGAAGGCGCGGGCCTAGCACTGATCAACTGGCCAGTGCCCGCGCGGCCCGCGGTCGGATTCTGTGCGGCGCTACCGATTTGCTGGCAGATAATCGCAGGTCAGGAGGCCTAATTGTGCTATGATGAACATCTACTAGAAGTAGGAAAAAATGAATAGTCGCATCGACAATTTTTGGTATTCACTACAGCACCCGCTGGGGCCGTCGCGGGAACTTGGCTCATACGCAAACCATCAGGAGAGCGTGGAGCAACTTATTCGGGACATGAACGCAAGAGCGCTTCCGATTGAACCGGGGCTGGAAACTCGGCGCCCGGACAACCGATCCGCTCCTGCCCGCTAACGATCTTCAGGAGCTATCTTCGAGGCCCGTCCTACGAGGCAGAATCGAGCGATGAAGCCAGTCGGTGTGCACCATGTCGCCATCTGCGTGGCGGACGCGCAGAAGGGTCTCGCGTTCTATCGCGATGTGCTCGGCATGACGCAGCTGCCGCGCCCCGATCTCGGCCCGGGGTGCTGGCTCGACGCCGGCGGCCAGCAGGTCCATCTGATGGAGTCCGATACCCAGCCGCTCGGTGCAAACCACTTCGCGATCCGAGTCGACGACATCGATGCCGCCTTCACCGACCTGCAGGAGCAGGGCGTCGAGGTGCACCGGATTCCGTTCATCCCCGGCGCCGGGCACCAGGCCTTCCTGCACGATCCGTTCGGCAACTTGCTCGAGCTGAACCAGCCGGAATAGCTTGCGCTCACCGGCGTCGCGATGCCGGCCGCCACGGTCGGTGACTTGCGCCGACTATTCCCGGGCTGTTATTGCATAGTCAGCATTTCTTCCTGCGAGGTGGTGGACGCCGGGCTTGGCGGAAAATTCCAGCTCGACCTGGAGGCTTTGGCGCACTCGGCGGCGCAGGTGTCTGGCCAGGGTGAGGATCTAGCCACTGCCCACTTGTCGTCAGACAACCGGATGGTGGCTGCGCAGTCGGGTTGGGTGGGCAGCTCTGCGGCGGCGCCGAGCACAATGCCTAACAAAGTCGGTAAATAGGCTGCACTGCAAGCACATTCGGATGCAGGAATTCCTACGTATTCCTACGAATCTGTGTTGGCGTTTCGCGGCATAGGCCGGGACTGCACCCGCCGGTCGTCGGGTATCCGATGGAGTTGGCCGGACCGCATGACGAAGTCGACTTCCGCGGTGCGGCCGATATCGGCGATGGGGTCGCCGGGCATGGCCACGATGTCGGCGACCCGGCCAGGTTCGAGAACCTCGATGTCCTGGCGGCCGAGGAGTTCGGCGGCGTTCGCGGATTGGTACCGGGAAGAGATGGGCATGAACACCGAGGGTTACCAGAAGCTGTTCGGGCCGTCGGGCGAAGGCAATCGAGAGCAACGGCGTGGCCAGCGCCAGCAACCAAAGAAGTCGACAAAGCGACAGCGCCGAAAGAAATAACTGCGGAGCATTCGCCGCTATTGGCGTGTCGCCGGGGTGGAACCAATGCGGGCTGAGCAGGATTTGAGTCCATTCAAACGGCATGGAGCTAGTCGCTTTTCTAAAGATTCGGTCTTCTCAATCAGCCCGGCGCAGACGCCGCATCGGAGCACGTCGTTCAGTCCTATTTCCCAGTGTCACAACACAATCCGAATTCTCCACGGTCTGACACGGGAATAAATATCGGACTCTTTCCGTTGGACAAGCGGTGAGCGTCGCCGCCTACTTCCGGGTCTCCACCGGGCAGCAATCCGTCGATCAGCAGCAGGATGCTGTTGCGGCTGCAGGGATCATCCCTGACCGAGTATTCAACGACACCGCATCGGGGCGTGCCGGTAGTAATCGCCCGGGTTGGACCGAATGCATCGGCTGGCTCCGTGAAGGCGACCAACTCGTCGTCGTCGCAGTAGATCGACTCGGACGATCTGTGCGGGAAGTCGCCGCCGCTCTGCATGAATTGACCACTCGCGGTGTCCACGTCAGGTCACTCCGGGAAGGTGTGGACACCAGCACCCCGACGGGCCGTGCCGTCGTCAGCATCATGGCGACGATCGCGGAGCTGGAATTGGAGCTGGGGAAGGAACGCCGGGCGGCCTCCCGCGAGGCGCGAGTGGCGCGGGGCCTGGCCGCAACCAAGCCGATGAAACTAGATGCGGCACAACAGAAACGCCTCTTGCGCCTGTACCAGCAGGGTGAGCCGGTGAGTGAACTGATCTCTATGTTCGGGGTGAGCAGAAGCACCTTCTTCAGAACGCTGAAGATGCTGAAGGAGCAGCAGCCAGTGTCTGCATCGTCCGCTGAGGCCCTGGGATGACCCGCTACCGCAACACCACGACCGGCGAGATCTGGACCGAGGATGAGCTGACAGCTGATTTGGCGGACGAGATCGCCGGGTTGGATGCAGACAGCTACCTGAGGCAGGACGTCGACTTTCGCGGGAACGCAGCGATTCGCGAGTACATCATCGAATCCTGCCTCGTCGGCATCTACGAGAGCGTCGATGACGAGTGGCTGTAAGCGACGATCACGACCTTGGATACGCCGACATCTGCGCGGGACTATCGGCGCGATTCGGTACCGGGTTTGGACTGGAGAGGGTCGGAGAGTGCGTGACGATGGTGGCCAAGTTCGAGGGTGGTATCGAAGTCCTGATCACTGACTGCGGGGTGTCGCTGTCTTCTGTCGCCGCTCATCTTGCCGGGTGTGCCGCTGGTTTTTACGTCGGTATCCACATGGCTACAACGGATCTCGACGGTGTGGATGAAGACGCGCTCAACCAAGTCGGTTACGCCTGCAATCCAGAAGCACCACCGAGCGTTGAGGCAATCGGAGAGTTGATCAACCAGGCCTTGGCCTATTCGCGATTTCTCGGAGAGGCAACCTGAACCGACGGGCGGTCATAGTCATGATGACACTGCCTGGGCAGCGATCCCGAACGCGATTTCGTTGCCTTCGTTGGGATCAACATTCCGGTACATGCCGAGTTGGCTTCGAGACGACAGCAGTGCCGATGTGCGCTATCAGGGAATGACGTCGTTACACAATGGATGTGGGCCGTCGGCCATGCTTCCCGTGTGGATGTAGCCGCCGCTGCTGACGCTGTACCACGCCTCCTTGCCGAGGAAGAAGGCGCTGGTTTCGTCTAGCCCGAAGCGATTCATCAGTAAGTTCTTGAGTCCTGCGGTGTAATCGGCTCCACTGGCGATTGCCCGGCAGGCGAACGCGGCCTCCTCGGGCGTCCATGGACCACATTTATCTGGTCGCTGCGATGAACATCCAGGCCCGTTGGGATTGGACGCAGGAGTTGTCGCGGTCACCGAGGGTCCCGCAAGCGCACTCGTTGGAGAGGGAGGCTCTGGCGCAGCAGAAGTCGGGACCGGGGGCGGTGCGGCTGTCGGCGAATGAGTAGACGAGGTCGGTGCATTACCAGATGCGTTGGTATTCGATTGCGGGTGCTGCCATGGCCGCCACACCACCCCAATAACGCCGAGTAGTAGCAACACCGCTGCAACCGAGATGGCGATCAATCGAGCCTTCCCCGGGTTCTTATCGCCCGAATCATCTTGCAGTGGTGGTGGTTTCGCCTCACTCGCATCATTGCGCGCCCGTGCCGATTTGGTAGGGGCCGCCTGGGTGTCAGGCATGCTGGTGTCAGCCTCGGACTGTTGCCGTGTGGTTAGTGCTGCCCGTGCAGCCCGGGCTAGGTCTTTCGCAGTTTGGTACCGCTGGTCTGGGTCTTTGGCCATTCCGGTCGCTACGACCTGGTCCATCGCCCGAGGAACGCCGTCTTGGACCTTGGACGGTTGCGGGGGCGGCTCAAACATGTGGGCGGCGGCGCGCTGCTCAAGGCTCTCGCCGGGGAAAGGCAACTTGTTGGTAAGCGCCTGGTAGAGCACACACGCCAGTGCGTAGACATCGGCACGGCCATCAGCTATACCCTTGAAACGCTCTGGAGCCATGTAGACCCAGGTGCCGATCGTGATGCTGCTACTAGTCAACGACGTCTCTCCCGCGACCCGTGCGATCCCGAAGTCGATCAGGTAGGCGAAGTCGTCTCCGGTAACCAGAATGTTGGATGGCTTGACATCCCGATGCACCAAACCGATTTGGTGAGCGGCGTGCAGCGCAGAGGCGATCTGCTCAATGATTAGAAACGCACGGGCGGGTTGCAACGGACCTTCGCTTAGCAGATCTTGCAAGTCCTGTCCCTGGATCAAACGCATAGCCACGTAAAGGCGACCCTCGATTTCGCCGAAATCAAAGATCGGCACCACGTGGGGCTCGTCGAGTCCGGCTGCAGCCTTAGCCTCACGCCGGAACCGCTGCTGGAACAGATTGTCGTCAGCGAGATGTGTTGGCAAGACCTTTATTGCTACGGTCCGCTCGGTGACGGTATCGAAGGCCTGCCAGACCTCTCCCATGCCGCCTCGGCCCAGCAAGTCCAGCAGGCGGTAGCGTCCGAATGGCGTCCCCTCCACAGCGTCCTCTCCTGCAAGCTGGTCCTGCGACACGATAAGCGGCACCGAGACCTGCGCGGGAGCGAATCAGGGATAGCCAGCTCGAACTCGGTTACGGGCCCTCCGGCGGAAGCCGCCAGATACCTCGTCCCTCTTCGGTCAGCTTGGTGTACCCATTGACTCGGATCAGCAGGTCCTCATCTGTGGTTGCGCCGCCGGTAAGCCCACCCGCCTTTGTTGCTGACCCCCGGGGATCGGCGGAATACTCGGGTCGAACTCAAGGACTAGCTCCTCGTCCCGGAGTTTGTGGGAGAAAGCACGCAGCCTCTAAAGCTTGTCTTACGTGGGAGTGCACGCCGTGTCGGGTCTCAACGGCTTGAGCGACGACAACTTCGAACAACTGGGGTACGCGTGTGACCCGAAAGTCTCACCCACCATTGAGGCAATCGGCGAGCTTATCGCCCAGGCGTTCGCCCACACCCGGTCTCTAAGAGAAGCGACCTGAAGCACCGCCGATCGAGGACTACCTGATGCCACGATTCAAGTGATCCACGAGAGGTACGGAAAGGTCCGGCGGGACAATTAGATTGAGGGCTTCGCCTAGTAGCCGAGAGCGACACCCACACCGGTGATTACCAGGCCGATGATCGCCCAGCGCAAATCCACCACCTCCGTCATGTTCAGCCGAGCTTCGAGGGCGCGTATCTTCTCCTCGATGCGTTCCGGAGTCTCAGACCGCAGCAAGGAAACTTCCATCCCGACCTTGAACACGTCGATTTTCATGTCGTCCAGCCGACTGTCGGTAGGTTGCTGCAGCGAGGCAAGCCCGTTGACGTAGTGGGCAAGGTCGGCAAGTTGATCTTGAAGTGGTTTACCCTCATCGAGTTCCACGGGAGCAAGACCGCCATAGATGAGTCTGATTGGTCCGATCATCGATCGCTGGGGTGCGGGTTCTGCCGGTTCAGCAATGGTCTGCGGCATCCGCAGCAAACGCCGCACCCAATGGGTAACGGCGCGTCGAATGATTCGAACGAGCGTGACACCGTACCGCGAGCGGACGTAGATTCCGAGCAGGCCCAGCGCCGTCACGGTAGCGCCGGCTAACTGAAGCGTGGTGCTCCACCAGTGCAACTCAGGCACCCTTCGAAGGTCAAAGGCAATCAGTGCGTCATTCTGCAGGTACGCGTACGGCCCAACCTACGATCCCACACGCCTCGTAATTGCCAGAGGATCTATCTGGTTGGTTGTCGCCGGGCAAGTTTGGCCACCTGGCAGACGGCGACTTCCTGGACGGCCTACGCCAGCCGGGGGCGACACACGCTTGCCTTCATGCCGGAGGATTGTCGCGCTCCCGCGCTAGGGTTTTTACCGAGATGTGACGAAACCCCGACGATGGGGGTTCGGCCCGCCAGTCGGGGTTTACGTCGATATGCATTTGGTCGATGCGATCTTGACGTTAACACCTGGCGCTTCAGTTCCTCCATAGGGACCGAACGGCGAGTCGGCGACTTCGGCCACATCCGGATGGACGGAACAGTGGCCGCAATCTTCATCAGCTATCGGAGGGACGACACTGGGCCGTATGCAGGCCGCCTACGGGACTGGCTGAGCCGCCATTTCGGCGCAGAGCAGGTGTTTCGGGACCTCAACACCATCCCGCCGGGCGAGCGGTTCCCCCTCGCAATCAAGCGGGCGGTTGGCTCGTGCGAGGTTCTACTAGCTGTCATCGGGACTACCTGGCTGACGGTCGCGGACGGGGCGGGACGGCGTCGGCTCGATGATCCCGAAGACTTTGTGCGCGTGGAGATCGAGACCGCCCTCGGCCGGTCCGACGTGTTAGTCATCCCCGTCCTGGTCGGCGCCGCGACGCGGATGCCCGCCGCCGCCGATCTTCCGGGATCGTTGGCGGCACTGGCGGAGTGCAACGCGGTGCGCATCACCGACGAAGGCTGGGACGACCAGGTGGGACGCCTTATTCGAACGATCGAGGAGCTGGTGGAGCCGCTCGGTGGCCCGAAGGTTGGTCGCCCGCTGATGAAAGTCACAGCCGAGGTGATCGGCGCTGCGCGCGAGTTCACCCGAGACGAACAGCTGTTGCAGTGGTTCGTGGACCAGTTCGAGAAGGACGTCCGCGAGAAGTCGGACAAAGCATGGGAGAAGGTGCGGGCAGAGGAAGAGAAGAAGGCCCGCGCCGAGGCCGAAAAAGCCCGCAAGCAGGCCGAGAAGGAAGCCCGCGTGGCCGAGGAGCGCCGGCGACAGGCGATTGCTGAGGCCCGCGCCGAAAACAGGCCCCTCAGCATTCAGGAACTTGCAGCTCAATTTGCGCCGAAGTTCGACGGCATCACGACGGGGATGAACCTCGCCGACATGATCAAGTTCGACGGCATCACGCCTGCGATCAACATCGACCCCAACCTGTTGCCGAAATACAACCTGGGCTCCTACATGACAGTCGGGAGCCAGTTCGGACCTCCGGGACAGGACGAACCCGAGCCTCCGCCTGAGCCATTGACGGACGAACAGATCAACGAGGAGGTGTTGGCCTACCGTGCGGAGCTGGAAGCGCGGTGGGAGTCCTGCAAGGAATACCTCGCGGGTGTGGCATGGCCGGGCCTGAAATTCCGCATCACCAACGCCGAGGGTTTCTTCACCAACGTGCAACTGGTACTAACGTTCCACGGGGCAAAGGGGCTGGACTACGAGCCCATCGAGAACTTTGTGTGGGAGAAGCTGGAGAACCCCGGCTGGACAAAGCCTTTCGACCTATACGACCTGGGGGTGACACCACCGATGAGGCCGAGCTTCGGCAGCCAAAACCCCGTCAAATGGGAACACGACGACAATCGCGATCTCGTCGTGAAAATCACTCTCGCTGAACTGAGGCCATATGACGTTTGGCCGAGCGACGACGATGACGTCGTGCTGATGCTGCAAGGCGAGAGCCTTGGCTCCGTGGACGTGACTTACACGGTCACCGCGTACGAGCATCACGATCGCCTGGAGGGGGACCCGTTTACCGTGCCCGTCGAAGAAGTGGACATGTTCGAGTCGGTCCGCGCCGCTCTCGATGCGTTGAAGAAGTCCAACTAGCGACGTTGCCTTGATTGACCGCGTCGTCCGTTCCGCTGCGCGTCTGCCGCATTCTCCACGGGGGTGCCCCACCGGATGTTGTCCGCGCGCGGGTTCGCCGGGTCGTCGTCCCAATGGAGGGCTTGGGCGCCGCGTGGCCGAAGGCCGTGCCAGGCCTCGGCGACGAGGTGTTGGACGTACGCCTTCTGGCCCGGCCGACCAAAAAGTCGCCAACGCAAGGGAATCGGCTGCTGTGGTGGTGACTGCCGGCGAGCTATCGAAGCTAGCCCAGCTGCGAGACTCCGGTGTGTTGACTCCCGACGAGTTTGCGGCGCCGTATGCATTAAAGACTGTGCCCCCCGTCTTCACGGATGTGGTCGGTTTGGTCGGTTGCACACAAGCCGAATACCGGCTTGACAAAGGCGGACGCACGGGGCCGGCGGACCACCAATCTGCGGTCGCCGCGCCCGTGTTGTTCGTAATATGCGGCTCATGCCATTGAGCATGGGGGAAACTTTCGCTGGGTTCAGGATCGTGCGCCTACTTGGGTCCGGCGGGATGGGTGAGGTGTATCTGGCCGAGCACCCTCGGCTGCCACGACACAACGCGCTCAAGGTGCTCCCAGCAGACGTGTCAGCTGACCCCGACTACCGCGCCAGATTCATTCGCGAGGCTGATCTCGCCTCTAAGCTCTATCACCCCAACATCGTTGGCGTGCATGACCGAGGTGAGCACGAAGGCCAGCTGTGGATCTCGATGGACTACGTCGACGGCGTGGACGCCGGGCGACTCCTCACTGAGCGGTACCGAGCCGGAATGCCAGTCGGCCAAGTGAAACGCATCGTCACCGCCCTGGCGGGAGCCCTCGACTACGCCCATAAACAAGGTTTGCTCCACCGCGACGTAAAACCCGCCAACATCATGGTGACTCACGTCGACGAGGATGACGATCAGCAACGGATTTTGTTGGCTGACTTCGGGATCGCACGCAACGTCGGTGACATCAGCGGGCTCACTGCCACGAATTTCACCGTCGGAACGTTGGCCTACTCCGCGCCCGAACAATTGATGGGCAAGGACCTCGACGGTCGGGCAGACCAATATGCGTTGGCCGCCACCGCATACCAGTTGCTCACCGGGTCCCAGCTGTTCCCACATTCCAACCAGGCCGTAGTCATCAGCCATCACCTCACGCAACCGGCACCGGCTCCGTCAACGATCCGTCCCGAGTTAGCGCCCCTTGATGTCGCATTCGCTCGCGCGCTAGCCAAGAGCCCCGACGATCGTTTCGACCATTGCCAGGACTTCGCTTGCGCGATCACAGCTGGTGCTGTCCAGACCGGTGTGCGATTTTCTCCGGGGGCCCCAACCGAGAAGGCACCGGTCCCCGCCGTAGACCCGGCCGGCACGGCGGCGGGACGTCGCTCGCGTGCATGGCCCGTCCTAGCGGCCGTCGCGGTCATCGTGTTCTTGGCGGCCGCCAGTGTGCTGATTTGGCGTCCCTGGTCTTACCGCGGCCAGCCGCCGATCTCGACGTCCAAAACACCTGCGCCATCGGCGACCCCCGCCAGCCCTACGCCGCTGACCACGACTACCGCAATCCCGTCGGGTGCTCCGTCACTGCCGCCCGTCACCAGTAGCCCGCCGCCCCCGTCGCAAACGGTGGCCACGCCACCGCGCCCGACCTACCCGCCGGCCGGCCAGATCGGCTCGGCCTGTCCGCCCCCAGGTGGAGCAATTGGCACCGGTCCGGATGGCGCGATTTATTACTGCGACCGAATCGAGGGGACTGACGGCTATGAGTGGGCACTGACGCCGGGCCTGATTCCTAATCCGGCTCTGCACCAGCCCCTTAACATCCTGACGGGACCCCGCGAACTGGTCCAGGAGATTTGAGAGTCGGTTCTCCGGTTGCAGGGTGCAGCGTAGCTGGCCGGGCTGGTAGCCGAGAACGGCTGCTTGGAAACCTTGTTCCCCCTTTGCTTTTAGCGTCTCGCATTGGCGGCGTTCCGGAAACGGGGTCAGGCGGCTTCGGTCTATTCGGCGAAAGATAGGACTGGCCATCGAGCAGGGCGGCTGCTTCCTACGACTGGACCCCAAGACCGGCGCGATTTCGAGTTCGGGCATGGATCGCCTGAGCGATAGGGGCAGCGCGGTTGCGGTTGATTCAGTGCCTTCGCGCGCAGGTGCCACCGGGCGGCTTCGAGGTGACGTTTCTGCGGCAACGATCCAGTGCCGCCCCAATTCGTCACCGACGTCGGCCAAAAACAAGACACTGCGGCCAGACAGGACTACACGGCTGACCTCAAACGTGAGTGTTTAGGTGTTGCCCCCATGTGTTAGCAGCGGACCCGGCGTGTCCGGTGTGGGTGGGGATGATGGCGCGGCCGACGGGGAATCCCGGATAAATTGCCTGTAGGCTCCCCTTAGCCTGCGTAGGGGAACATAAGAGGTACGGAACATTTCGGTCCATCGGCAATCGAGTGCGGAGATTCGACAAACAGCCGCTCTTCTAATGGCGCAAGCAGACAAGCGCGGCACGGCCTCGCTCAGCGAGCGTAATCTCATGCGACAACAGCAGGCGAGTGGCCGCGCACAGCGGACAGAGCAGTCAACCGCATCTTCCGGTTTCGCAGACGATGAATCGACGGGACTCATTGTGGCTGTGACTGGACCGACTGGCGAGATTGGCATCTCGGCGGTGACGGCCCTGGAGCAGGACCCCAACGTGGAACGGATTATCGGGATGGCGCGCCGGCCGTTCAATCCGGCCTCGCATGGGTGGACAAAGACTACGTATCAGCAGGGCGACATCATGGACCGGGGCGCCGTTGACTCATTGGTCGCCGATGCCGATGTCGTCGTCCATCTCGCATTCATCGTCTTGGGTTCTCGTGCGGAAAGTGAGCGGGTCAACCTCGCGGGAACTCGCATCGTCTTCGAGGCGGCCGTCGCTGCCGAGCGGGTCACGCGCATGGTTTATACGTCATCGGCTGCCGCCTACGGCTACTACTCCGACAACCCGGATCCGATCACCGAAGATGTTCCGGCCCGCGGATCACCGGAGCACGACTACTCCGCGCAGAAGGCGGCCTGCGAAGCCGCACTCGCCGAAATCACCGATGGCTCTTCACTGGAAGTGTTCGTGCTTCGTCCGTGCATCGTCGCCGGTCCGAAGGCGACCGCACTGGCTGACTCAATGCCATGGAATCGGTTGCCTTCCCCACTTCGGTCAATCACGCGCGCCATACCGATTCTGAAGCTGCCGTTCCCCGATCCCGGTGTCCCGCTTCAGCTTGTTCATCATGACGACGTCGCCGCTGCCATCGCATTGGCGGCGACGACGCCCGCTCCGCCAGGGGCGTACAACATCGCAGGGGACGGCGAGACATCGCTGTCGAAGATCGCGGCGGCGCTGGGCGGACGTCCGGTACGGGTGCCCGCCGCTACCGCTACCATCGGGTCGGCGGTGGTAGCCCGACTGCCGTTCCTTCCCGCCGAAGCCGGCATCTTTCACGTGGCACGAACATCAGTAGTGATGGACACCGGCAAGGCCAAGTCCCTCCTGGGGTGGGCCCCCAAATACTCCGCTGCGCAAACCCTGGAGGCGCTGGCCGCTGCCATCTAGTCGTACTCAGCTCCTGCGGTCGAGTGTGGCGGCGCCTCGTCGACGAGTTCGGCAAGGGCTAGTGCGACCCGCAACTCGAGGGTGCGCTTTTCCACTGACCTTCCCAGCAGCTCCTCGGCTTGCCGGAGCCGGTAAGCGACCGTGTTCTCGTGAATGCTAAGCCGTTTCGCGGTTCTGCCGCGGCTGCCGTTCTCGTCTAGGTAGGTGCGCACCGTCGCGGCGAGTCGGCGGGTCGTGTCATCGGCACCCGCCAGTGGGCCCAGTTCGCGTGCGACGAAGGTGCGGGCGTAGTCGAGGTCTGCCGTGGCGAGTGAGCGCAGGGCGATGTCGTTGTAGCGGGTGACGCTGCCCTCGCGGCGGCCCGCCAATCGGGCGATCCGTTGGGCTTCGAGCGCCTCAACATGGCTGGCGCGGAATCCTGCTATGCCGCGGGCGGGTTCGCCGATCGCGACACGGACACCGGGTGCTGTCGCGCTACGGAACCGCAGCTCGTCCAGGACTCTGGACGGCACTTCGCTATTGGTGCTGATCCATGCGGCAACCGACAGAATG
This sequence comes from uncultured Actinomycetota bacterium, assembly GCA_963744835.1. Lineage (GTDB taxonomy): Bacteria > Actinomycetota > Actinomycetes > Mycobacteriales > Mycobacteriaceae > Mycobacterium. The sequence continues at coordinate 14,080 of CAVUVB010000002.1, read as the reverse complement.
CCGAGGGGCTGAACAAGGGGTCGCTGGCTACCGATTGCGGCGGCGATGTCGCGGATGGCGGCTTCGAGCACGGCAAGGGTGTTGCGGCCCTCCTCGTGGGTATCCGCCCAGGCGACGGCTGCGACGTGTACGCGGCGCAGTTCGTGGCGTAGCCATCGGCTGGCCACGTCGACGTCGATGGGTTGCCCGGACAGGATGGTGCTGATCGTCTCGGCCTGGGTCGCGGCGGCGCTGCGCAGCCACCGTTCGCGCTCGGTGGTGTACACCTCCTCGGCCAGGCACAGCGCGGTGTCGACGTAGGCGAACATCCACGCTGAACACAGGTCGTTCGCCGCGTTCAGTTCTTCTGCGTCCGCCACGTGCTGGGCGAGAATCGCCTTGAGGTGTTGAGACGTCGCGGCGTGGCCGAGCCGGTAGCTGCGTGTCAGCGTGGTCAGCGGCACGCCGTGTTGGGCGCCGTCGACGGCGTAGGCGAGGGTCGCGGAGCCGAGTTTGACCGCCTTCACGGGATCGGCACCTGAGCGCAGCACTTCCGCGAAGTCGCGGATATTGGCCTCTGTGCTGGCCCGGTTAGCTTCCAGCGCCTCGGTACTGTCGAGCAGCGCGGGCAGCCGCTCGCTCGTGTAGACCGTGACCGCATCGGAGATCTCGCGGGCACGTTCCGTGAGTTCAACGGCCGCCTTCTGGAGAACCGTCGACCACAGGCGTCGCTCGGTCTCGCCCTGAGCACCCACCCAGGCCGGCTGCATGCGTTTGCACGCTATCGCTGCTACTTCGCGGCGGTGTGGATATTCGACAACCGCGGCCCCCAATGTTGGCGCAAGCAGACGAGCGGATGGCGGCCACGGGGAACGACGATCGACTCATGCGACAACTAACAAGCCTCGATGCCCAGTTCCTGGCCATGGAAAACGACCGCACCCCAGGACACGTGAGCATATTGGGGGTGTTCGACGCCAACACCGCGTCGGGACGGCTGCTGGATGCGGCGCTTGTTCGTGAACTGGTGACCGCGCGCATGCACCTGCTGCCCACATTCCGTTGGCGGCTGGCGCCTGTGCCGTTCGGCCTCGACCACCCGTACTGGGTCGACGACGGCACTTTCGACGTCGAGTACCACGTTCGGGAGGCCGCACTTCCTGCGCCGGGCACTCAGCGGCAGCTGGCCGAGCTGGTATCTCGCCTGATCGGCAGGCAGCTGGATCGGGCGCGCCCGCTGTGGGAGCTGTACGTCATCCAGGGTCTGGAGGACGGCACCGTGGCGGTGATGACGAAGATGCATCACGCTGCCGTCGATGGCGTGTCCGGCGCGGAAGTTATGAGCCTGCTTCTCGACGACACCGCGACCGGCCGGGACCTGAAGTCGGCGCCTGCGGTCGTGGCGGAGCGCTTCCCGTCCGAAGTGGAGATGCTGGGCCGTGGTCTGGTCGGGATGTGGCGCCAGCCGTTGCGTGCGTTGCGCGCAGCACCCACCACACTGCCTCACCTCGACGACGTACCGACGATTCGCCACCTTCCCGGTGTGAAGGCGATCGCGCGGAGCAGTCGACTGGTCAAGCGGTTCCTTCCCGCTGGCAGGGGCGGACCTGCCCTGCAGGGCAATCACCTCGTCGCGCCCCAGACCCGATTTCAAACCCGGCTGTCGGCGCACCGCCGGGTCGCGTTCGAGTCGCTGTCCCTCGATGACGTCAAGATGATCAAGAACACGTTCGGATGCACAGTCAACGATGTCGTTCTGGCCATCTCCGCGGCCGGCCTGCGCTCCTGGCTGGACGAGCGTGGAGAGCTCCCGGCCGAACCGCTGCTGGGCTTCATTCCGGTGTCGGTCCGAACACCCGAGCAGATGGGAACCTTCGGCAACCGGGTCTCAGTCATGATCGCCGAGCTGCCGACCGAGACGACCGACCCCGTGCAGCGCCTACGCCGAATCAACGAGACGATGAAAGCCGCCAAGGAACGCCACCGCGCGCTGCCGGCGTCACTCATGCAGGATGCCAACCATTTCATCCCGCCAGCCCTGCTGGCCCAGGCAGCCCGCGCGACGTCCCGGCTAGCCGGCATCCGCGGTATAGACCAGCCCGTCAACCTCGCGATCTCGAACGTTCCAGGCCCCAAGGCGCCGTTGTATCTCGGCGGCGCACGCCAGCGAGCGCAATTCCCGATCTCCGGGGTGCTCGATGGGATCGGCCTAAACATCACCGTGATCAGCTACCAAGACTCCCTCGAGTTCGGGATCGTCGTCGATCGCGAACAGCTGGATGACCCGTGGCCCCTTCTCGATGCCATCCGGGTTGGGCTGGACGAGCTTCGTGACCTGGCACAAAAACACGCCGCCGTAAACCCGTCGATCGAGAAGCTGGCTAGCCCGTGACCGAACACATCCTCAGCGGCGGCAGCATGGATGACTACCCGCTCACGCTGACGAGCATCATCGAGCGCGCTGAGAGCTTTCACGCCGATCGAGAGGTGGTGTCCCGGCGGCCGTCTGGAGCGGTCACTCGCACAACACTCGGCTCCTGCGCCGGCCGGGCCCGGCGGCTTGCCGGTGCGTTGGCCGAACTCGGCGTCCGCGAGGGAGATCCGGTTGCCACACTGTTGTGGAACCAGAGCGAGCACCTCGAGCTGTACTTCGCGATTCCCGCGATGGGTGCAGTCATCCACACGCTGAACCCGCGCCTGTTCCCTGACGAACTCGCTTATATCGTCGACGACGCGCAGGACAAGGTGATCGTCGTCGACGAGTCACTGCTGGAGGTCTTCGAAACATTCCGGGCCGGAGGCGATTTCGCGAACGTCATCGTCGTCACTCACTCGGGCTCGGCCCCGGCCGGGACTCTCGATTACGAGTTGCTTGTCGCTAGCGGTGAACCGGTCGAGTGGCCCATGCTCGACGAACGTCGCGCGGCGGCGATGTGCTACACCTCGGGCACGACCGGCCGACCCAAAGGCGTCGTTTACTCGCACCGCGCCCTCGTGCTGCACTCGTTGGTTGCTGCCCTGCCCGATCAGCTGACCGTATCGGCAAGGGACACAATCCTTCCGGTCGTCCCGATGTTCCATGCAAACGCCTGGGGACTGCCGTACGCCGCGGCGCTCGCCGGAGCGGGTCTGGTCTTACCGGGTCCACGCCTGGACGCCGAGAGCGTGCTCGACCTGTGCGCCACCGAGCGAGTAACGATGACAGCGGGCGTGCCCACCGTGTGGATGGCCATGCTGGCAGCGATCGATGCTGAACCCGGCCGGTGGGACCTGTCGGCCCTGGATCGCTTGGTGGTGGGTGGAGCCGCCGTGCCACGGTCGATGTTCGAGGGGTTCGACCGTCATGGCCTCACCGTCATTCAGGCCTGGGGCATGACCGAGACTGCGCCCCTCGGGTCGGTCTGCCGGCTACCGGTCAGCCACGACGAGAGCGCTGCCGACGAGCAGTACGGATACCGCGTCCGGCAGGGCGTCGCCAGCCCGCTGTTCGAGACGCGCGCGCGGGATGACGAGGGGCAATTCATCGCCTGGGACGACGCGGCCACGGGGGAACTCGAAGTCCGCGGGCCGTGGGTCGCAGCCAGCTATCACCGTGGCCGAGGCGCTGACAACTTCACCGCCGACGGCTGGTTCAAGACCGGCGACGTGGTGCGCATCGATGCGCACGGTTGCATCCGGATCTGCGACCGCTCAAAGGATCTCGTGAAATCCGGCGGCGAGTGGATCTCCTCGGTTGATCTGGAGAACCGGCTCATGTGCCACCCGGCGGTCGCCCAAGCCGCCGTCATCGCCGTACCTGACGACCGTTGGGGCGAGCGTCCACTCGCGGTCGTGTCACTTCGCGCCGGCGCCGAGACCTCGGCTCAAGAGCTACGCGAGCACCTTGCGCAGGAGTTCGCCAAATGGCAACTGCCCGACCGCTTCGAGTTCGTGGCGGCCATCCCCTGCACGGCCACCGGAAAGTTCAAGAAGACCCAGTTGCGCGACCAATTCGTGTCAGCCTGACACCAACCATCCGAGGGCGGTAAGAGTCGCCCCCAGAAAGTAAGGAACCGAAAATGAGCCGCTTCGACATCACGAAGACCAACATCGCCGTGGAGCGACTGATCGAGACGACGGAGAATCCGCGCCACCTCTATCTGCTGCACGCCTACAACCGGCACCGGTACCTGGAGATGGCCGGCCGCTGGGAGGAGATCTTCGCTCCCGACATGACGGTCGAGAAACCGGTCTATCACTTCAACATGCTCGGTAAGGTCATCACGCTTGATGGGGCCGAGGCCGTTCAGGAGGTTTATCGGGAGTGGACCCGCATGGGACAGAGTGTCTTCTACACCGATGACGAGAAGCTCGCGGTCAGCGACCACATGATCGTCTCGACATCGACCGTGTACCAGCAGACCCCGGGCAGCATCATTGCGGCCGACGGCGTCCCCGTCGACCCCGCGGCAACCTACCTGGTAAAGAGCGCCGAGCACATGATCTGGCCCTATGACGACCAGGGCCGGCTGATCGGCGAGGACGTCTGGGAGTACGACGAGACGGTCCGCGAGATCATTGCGCTCGACCCGGCGGACGTGTTGACCGCCGAACAGTCCGGCAAGCTGCTTGCTCCGCTGATCAAGCCACTCCCGGCGCATAACCCGTTTACCGCCTGATACAACAGCTCTGGATGATGCAGGGCCGCGGCTGATGCGCGACCGATCAGCCTCGGTCAACAGCGCCACGACCCCGACCGACATGACAATGAAGGACTCGAATGACCAAGAAACCCTCGACTTTCCACGGCAAGCTGCTGGCGATCACCGGCGGCGGAAGCGGCATCGGACGAGAAACGGCGCTCGCCTTCGCGCGGCGCGGCGCCGAGGTCGTCCTTTCCGATGTCAACCTCGATGCCGCGAAACAAACCGCGGCGATGATCGACGACGCCGGGGGCACCGCACACCCCTATCAACTCGACGTCGCCGATGAGGCCGCAATGCACGCGCACGCCGATGAAGTCGCCGAAAAACACGGTGTGCCAGACATCCTGATCAACAATGCGGGCATCGGACAGGCTGGCGTGTTCCTGGAAACCCCGTCGAAGTCGTTCACACGAGTGATGGACATCAACTTCTACGGCGTGGTCAACGGCTGTCGCGCGTTCGGAGCGAAGATGGTCGAACGCGGTACAGGCGGCCAGATCGTGAATCTGGCCTCGATGGCCGCATACTCGCCGCAGCAAAGTTTCAGCGCATACTCGACGAGCAAGGCCGCCGTGTTCATGTTCTCCGACTGCCTGCGCGCCGAGTTTGCTAAGTCGGGTATCGGCGTAAGCACCATCTGTCCCGGGATCGTGCACACCAACATCGTCGCGAACACCCAGTTCTCAGGTGTCAGCGCGGGAACGGAAGCGGACAAGCAACAGAAATTCGATCGGTTGTATGAGAAGCGCCACTACACCCCCGACAGGGTCGCCGAACGCATCGTGGCGGCGGTGGCGAAAAAGAAGTCGATCGTGCCGGTGACGCCGGAAGCTCACGTGGCGTACCACGCGCGGCGGTTCGTGCCCGCGCTCGGTCGCTGGCTCGCCGCTCGCAACGACATCATCCAATAATGGTTCTCAGGGTCACCGTGTGGCCCGGTCTCATTGGTGGAGACGTCGAAGAGGGGTACGGGAAGGTCGCCGACGTTTTTCGCCGCAACATGTTCAGCGGCAACGAGGTTGGGGCAGCTGTCGCCGTCTACCGCGACTCCCGGCCGGGGCGGCCACCATCGTCGTGGAGACGCGCTACGCCGAGCAGCGGCCCGGCGGACCGCTCGACATCACACTGCGGGTCGGTGGCGAGCAGGTCGCTCAGGGACAGGTCCCGATCAGTGCACCGCTGTTGTTCACCGCCAACGACTGCCTCGACATCGGGGTCTGTCTCGGCTCACCGGTGTCGATGGACTACTACGAGCGGGCTCCGTTCCCGTTCGAGGGCCACATCGAGACAGTCCACGTCGCCTACACGTGACCACCAGGTCAGCGGTGGGTGCAGCGGGCTGCGTAGCTGGCCGGGGCCTGGTAGTCCAGGGCGGAGTGCCGTCGATGGTGGTTGTATTCCTCCTTCCAGTCGGCGATGACGATCCGTGCGTGGGCCAGTGACCAGAAGATGTTGATGTTGAGGCATTCATCGCGAACGCGGGAGTTGAACGACTCGACGTATCCGTTGCGCCAGGGCTGCCCGGGCGGGATCAAGGCCAGTCCGACGCGATCTCCGGCCCAGTCGGCCATCGCGTCGCAGGCTAGTTCGGGGCCGTTGTCGCAGCGCAGCACGGCGGGATAGCCGCGGCTGGCAGCAATGCGGTCGAGTTCGTCGATGAGCACGTCGGCGGTGATCGATCGGTCGACCAGGCCGCCCAGGCATTCCCGGGTGTGTTCGTCGATGACGGACATGATCTTGGCCGGGCGGCCGTCGGTGGTGGCGTCGAACTGGAAGTCGACCGCCCACACCCTGTTGGGCGCATCAGCGGTCGGTAGGCCTACTGCGGTGGAGGCGCCCAGGCGTTTACGCCGTCGGCGTTGCGGCACCCGCAGGCCCTCGTCGCGCCACAGCCGCTGGATCTTCTTATGGTTCACGATCCAGCCCTCGCCGCGCGCGTCGTGGTAGGCAGGCCGAAACCCGCGCCGTGGATGATCTTTCGCGTACTGGCGAAGCCACATCCGCAGCCCGGCATTGGGGTCAGCAGGCGTCGCTGCAGCGGGCTGATGGCGCTGCGTGGTTCGGTTTTGCCCGGTCACCCGGCAGGCGAACCGCTCCGAGACACCCATCGCGCCGATGAGGTGGTGAACGGCCGTCCGCCGGCGTTCCGGGCTTAGAAGTTTCCCTTCGCGATCTCCTTCAACGCAGCCTTCTCCAACTCCGCCTCAGCCAACAGACGCTTGAGCGTTAGGTTCTCCCGTTCAAGCTCCCTCAGCCGTTTCGCATCATCTGCTTTCAGGCCGCCGAACTGGTTACGCCAGCGGTAATACGTCTGCTCGGACACCCCAAGTTCGCGGCACACGTCCGCGACGTCCTTGCCCTCGCCCAGCATCCGATCCGCGCTCGCCAGCTTGCGCACGACCTGCTCCGGACTGTGTCGCTTCCTCGTCGTCATCGTCATCGAGCCTTCCTGCCCACACCTTGGGCGGTAAGACTCTCACTCGACCTGGATCAACCAAACGGGGTCAGACCAATCCCTCCTGGCTTCGCATGCATGGTCCCTGCGACTCCGTCGATACCGTGAATGGAACCCTCCATTGCAGACCGACAACTTCCGGCGGTTGGGCTTGGCTGCCCTAACTCTGTCCGCCCTCGCCAATCAGTCAATACGCGCTCGCTGTTCCGTCGATCGGGTCATTGACCCGTAGGATTGGGGCGTGAGCCTCGTCCAAAAGCGCCGGTACACGGGCACGCTTTGCACCAACGGGCACGAGGAATATGTCGTGACCGATTACCTGGACTCGGGTGGCATGCTGCACTTCGTCACCGAGCACGGGCCGAAATGCTGGATTGCTGGCTGCTCCGCCAACCAGGAAGCTACGGCCAGAGAACAACAGCGCTGAGGCCAATCGGCACTGGAGGCTTCCACCGCAGTGCCGGAAGGCGTGCCAATGAACTGCCGCTGATCATCAACGGCCATTCTCATCGAACCCGTCATCGATCTCGACCATCTCGATCTCGTCTGCATCCCGTTCCGCAAGCGCATCAACACCCTGGTCGCCGCGTAGCGCCGCCTGCAGAGCGGCCCACCGCTCTGCAGGTACGAACTCTCGCACCACCTCCACAATGCGACCCATCTCCGCTTGGGCTCGGGCCCAGTCCAACTGGTCCCCGTGGGAATCAATCATCTCTTGGAGTCGACACGCCGCGACCATGCCGGTTTTTGCATCTACCTTGTTGTCCGGGTCAACGAGTGACTCGTAGCCTTTCACCACCATGGTCTCCAAGTACGCCATGGGTGTGATGGCGGTGGCGACCCCGTTGACGAAGTCGACCGAGTTCTCCTTCGCCCGGCGCTCCAGGATCTCCCGGTACGTCGCCTGGGCTGCGTTCTGCACTGGGAAGTGTCGTTCGGCGTGCCGGCGGATCGAGTCGGCCGTGAGGTCGCCGGCGGCATCGCCCAGAGCGCGACGAGTCATGGCGTAGCTCGCACCGGAGGCCAGGAGATCGTTGACCTGGTGGCGCACGTCGTCGTCTCTGCACACGTGACACCGGGGCTCCAGCTTGACCCCGGTGGTGTCTGGCTTCGGTGCTGGGATGGTCGCCGTGTCGTCAGGTGAACTGACCACAGCCAGGGAAAGAGTCATGTCGGGTTCCTATCCGGGTAGCGCTGCTGGTCTTCCACACATTTACCGTCGGGCGCAGGGCCCGGCACATGGTGAGACGTTGCGGTACTTCGCCGGCACTTGGCAGCACTTACCTATCGCGGGCGTCGCCGACCACAACGAGCCCGCGCATTAGAAGCTGACTCCAACCCAGCCCCACTCATCCCCAGCGTGGATCGGCGAGACGTTGCAGATCGTGCCGCGTGAGTGGAAGATCATCGCCCCGTCGTCGTACATGTAGTAAGGGTGCTCGAAATTCGGCTCCGACTCCTCCGCGGGCTCAATGCGGCTCTCGACCATCACCGAGCGGCCGTCGCTGTACGTGTTGTGAGCCTCTTCCTCGTACTCCAGGTAGTCCTCGTTGAACACTGCATCAACCGTGCCGAAGTGCAGTGACCAGTAGATGTCGGTCAGCTTGAGCTCCAATTGTTCTGCTTCGTCTGGATGTAGCTTTCCGGTGCCCGCCCATTCGGCGACGCGGTAGTGCATCGCCGCCAGACTCAGCCTTGCGCGGGCATACCAGTACTTAGCCCGATCGGCGATGTCGTTCGCGTCGGGGTTTACGGGCGGCGGTGAAGCATCTCGGGTTCGATGCACACCCTATTTCGTGTGACCGGTGCGCTTCCCGATCTGGTGGTGAGCGTAGTCCGTGATGGCAACGCTTTGATTGAGTTCATGTAGACATGTCGACGCGCTGGCGCGTTCAGCGGTCCGTGGCAATGGTGGCGAGGCGGTGTCCCGTAAGGGGATCCCCTTGCGGGCCTTCGAAAACAATCAGTTTCGTTCGGTTGCTAAGGCGACCCCAAGTTGTGAGGCCGATTCGTTAAGAGTCAACGCTTTGCCGTCTCAACGCCTTGTGACCAGCGTGAGACCTCCAAGCCATTAGGGGTGCGCCGCTGGGGGTGCGGTAGCGGCCTCCTCCGCGCCTATCGAGCGCAGCATCGCCACCGCGACCGTGACGATCCATGCCACCAACGCGCCGAGGGGAATCCAGAACGCGAATACCCCGTTCCAGGCCAACGGCCCGTCGTTGAACACCACGACCAGAGAACCCGGCATCGACAGCAGCACAAACCAAATGTTGAAGTAGCCGAACCAGCGCGGAAACGTCGGCGGGTCGTTGCGGTCGACGAAGGTTGCCACGGTGAGCACCAGAGCCTGTGTCAGAAGCGGGCCGATGATGCCGATGAACGTCAGCCAGAAGACGTCGTTGAGCGCCTGGGTGATCTCTGGCGGCCGCTGCTCGGGACGGAATGCCGCGGCGGCTTCTGCCATCACCGGGAAGATGAACGCCGGCACGAAGAGGACCCCGGCGAACAGTTCGGTGAGCGCCAGCACTCCCCATTTGCCTTCGACGCGGCGCACCCGCAGGCAGATGACGGCAAGAAAGGGCAGCGCGACACAGGTGCTCAGCAGCGACAGCGCAACCCCGAGACGCAGCCGCAGCTTGTGGTCGACGAAGAACCGTGCGATCTCCTGGGCGTTGGAGGTCGGCGACAGCGGCGGAACCAGGCCGGCGATGAGCGCGAAAAAAATGAGGAACAGCACGATCGCCACGATCCCGCACCACGCCCCGATGCGCTGCGGTCTCAGGTCCACCCGCAGGACGCTACCGCAGAGGCGGCGATGTGGTGGACGGTTGCCCTTGATGGCGGCCGGGCCGAAGTTGTCCTCCCCCGAGCGCCAGGAGCCGCATCGACTGAGCTCAGCAAGGTGATCGCCGAGCGGCGTTGATTCACGCTGGTTCAGAAGTCTTCAGAGGAAAAGGTAGAGGCCCGAAAGCACGGCCCATAGCAGTACGCAGTAACCCTCGAACAATGCGCGCAGCGGGATTGGGGCGCGCCGCAGCTCCATGAAGTCCAGTCCGACCAGCCGGACCTTGATCGCGGCGATGCCCAGCACGACGACGATGATGGCCGAGTCGGCGCCATGCTCGGCGCCCACGGCGAAGGACACCAGCGTCGCCCCGATCAGAATCAGCCACGACAGCCCGGCACGATTGCAGACGAACTGGAACGCCGACGATCCGGGCATCAGCTGACCAGGTACAGCAGCGGGAATAGGACAATCCACAGCAAGTCCACCAAGTGCCAGAAGCATGCGCCGCCCTCGACGACGGCCATCCGGGTGAGGCTGAGTTCGGTTCGCCGCGTCTGTGTTAGCAGGAATCCCAACACCAGCATGCCGACGCAGACATGGAAGAGATGCAGGCCAGTGAGTATGAAGTAGTAGAGGTAGAAGTGGTTCGCGCCGGCGCCGTGGCCGGCGGCGAGCGCTGAGTAGTACTCGAAGACCTTCAGCCCGATGAACGCCAAGCCGCACACCATCGCGGCCACCACGGCGGAGACCGCGACCGACCGGGCGCGCGCCCGGATCGCGCCGAGTGCCATCACCACGAAGAGCGAGCTGAGCATCAGCACCAGCGTGTTGGTCAGGCCGAGGCCTAGGTGCAGCGTCTTGCGGGCCGCGTCGAACAACTCGGGGTTCTTCGACCGCTCGACCATGAACGTCGCGAAAAAAACACCGAAGACGACCATGTCGCCCATCAGGAACACCCAGGTGCCCTGCTCGCCGGGAATGCGCCGTTGCCTCGTCGAGGGGGCCGGCGGCGACGTGCTGACCGACGAAGTCATGCTGAAACCGCGTACTTCTCGGTGACGGCGGATAGGTCGCGGGCGTGCACCGCGTGGTAGGCATTGAGGTCGAAAGTGCGGGTTTGTTGGCGTAAGCGGAACGTGAAGCCAGGCCACATGGTGGTGATCTTCCCGAACTTGTCTCGGTACCAGCTCGCGCATCCGCCGACTTCCCACACCGAGTTTCGCAAACCTCGTTGGATGTCGGCGTCGTAGGCGCGTTGCACGTCCTTGCGGACCTCGATGGTCACGATGCCCCGTGCGGTCGTCGTGCGGATCAGATCCCGCAGATAATTCAGCTGCGACTCGATCATGAAGACGGCCGACGTGTGACCAGACCCCGTCCCGGGCCCGGTCATGACTAACAGGTTAGGGAAACCGTGCACGGTCGACCCCTTATAAGCCTGGGCGCCGGCCCGTTGCCAGGTGCCGGCGAGGCTGTGTCCGCCGCGGCCGATGATCCGGTCGTTGGTTGGTGAGTCGGTGACGTGAAAGCCCGTGGCAACGACAATGGCGTCGACCTCACGCACGCTGCCATCGGTGGCGACAATGGCGTTGGGCCGCACCGCAGCGATGCCATCGTGACGACATCGACGTGGGGTTGTGCCAGTGCCGGGTAGTAGGTGTTCGACATCAGCATGCGCTTGCAGCCGATCTGCCAGCGGGGGGTGACTTTGGCGCGCAGCCGGGTATCGGCGATCGCGCGCTCGATATGGCGCTTCGCTAGTTTCTGCACCGGCACAAGCATTTTGGGTGCATAGGTCAAGGCGAAACCGACGAGTTCCCTACTCCAGTACATGGCGCTTCGGATCAACCGCTGATAGCCCGGAACGTGCGCGAAGGCAAGGCGCTCTGCGGTCGTGTAGTCACGGTCGAAACGGGGAAGGACCCATGGCGCGGTGCGCTGATACACGTCCAGCTGCCGCACGGTCTTTGCCAGTTCGGGAATGATCTGGATGGCCGAGGCCCCGGTGCCGATGACCGCGACGCGTTTCCCGGTCAGGTCGACGTCGTGGTTCCACCGGGCGGAGTGGAAGATCTCGCCCTCGAACTCCTCGAGACCCTCAATGTCCGGCAGTGCCGGCTCGGTGAGCGGGCCCACGGCCGAAACCACGAAATCCGCCGTGAAGCTTCCCGCCGAGGTGCTCACGTGCCACTGCGCTTGCTGGGCGTTCCAGCGCACCTCGTGAACCTCGCAGCCAAACCGGTGTCTGTCGAGCACCTGGTGCTCTCGGGCAACCTGGCGGATGTAGGCCTCGATTTCGGGCTGTTTGGAGTACGAACGGGTCCACTTACGGTTCGGCGCGAACGAGTAGGAGTACAGGTGTGACGGCACATCGCAGGCCGCGCCGGGATAGGTGTTCACCCGCCAGGTGCCGCCGACATTGTTTCCCCGCTCGAGTACGAGAAAGTTGGTGTACCCGTCCTTTTGGAGGGTGATCGCGGCGCCGAGCCCGGAGAAGCCGGCCCCGATGATCAACACGCCGACATGGTGGGGACCGGGTAGATTCGCGTTCATCTGACAGTCGTTTCGGTGTTCGCCGAGTCCGGTGTCGTGAAAACACTAGCAGCCGTGGAGTTTTCGATGTAGGGCTTGAGGTGTCCGTCGAGCATGGTTCGCAGCTTGGCCTTCAATACCTTCTGCAGAAGCGCGCCGGTACCGGCGACCTTGGGCCGAAAGCGGATGGACCAAACCAACTCGGTCTGCGCGCCGGATTCCTTCAGCGTGATCTCGCCTTGGTGACAGGTCAGCGGTGACCCTTCAATGACGCGGTAGCGCAGGCTTTGCTGCGGGACAGTGGCAATGACTTGCTCCACGACCTGGCCGACTCCGCGCGGGCCTTGCATCAGGCGTTCGGACCCGGCGCCGTGGCGCTGTGTCCAGCCTTCCTTGCGCACCGTAACCGGGTCGAACCCGATCCACCGGGCCATGGTGTCTTGATCGGTGATTGCGTCCCACACTTTGGCGGCCGGTGCGTTGATCTTGATCCGGTGTTGGATCCGGCGCGTATCCGGATCCGGGCGCTTGTGCAATGGTCGTGGCTCGAATCCGAAGATCCGGTCGGCCAGTCCAGTTTTCGTTCGGAGGATTTCGACGGAAAAGCCGTGCGGGTCATTGATGTACACCACCGAGCCGGCGCCGGGTAGGTGAACGGGTCGGCAATTGGACTTGGCACCAAACGCTTGGGCACGTCGATAGACTGCGTCGAAGTCCAGCTTGCGGCGCGCACCGAAGGCGATGTTGAGAATGCCCTGGTCTGATACGCGGTAGTCATCGGGCCGCGGCTTCCCGGCGGGGTCGAGGTAGTGCACGACCTCGATCAGCACCTCGCCGCCATCGAATAGTCGGCTTTCTGTGGTGGCGCCTGCGAGGCCCCACAACGCCTCGTGCTCGGGTGCATGAAGGGCCACGGCGCTGGCCTTGAGGCCGATACCTTCTTCGAAAAACGCTGCCGCATCGGCTAACTGGGAAACCGACGCCGTCACCGAACGGATCGCGGCCGGGCAATCGATGCGCCCGCGCCGGTCGAATTGCGGCAGCGGGTCGTCCTCCATGATTTCGACATAGACCCCGTCGGGATTACGGACGCAGGCACGCCGCCTGCCCCCGTCGCCCTGTGGCGCAGTCAGCGGTTGACTGCCAAGTAGGGCAAGCCTATTCAGGGTGGCGTCGAAATCTTCGACCCAGATTCCGATACGCGTGTAGCCGATGTCGCAGGGCCGGAAATCCGCTGGCATCAGTTTGGCGATCGGCCGTTCGAATTGGAACAGTTCCAGCTGAAACCAGGAATTTCGGCCGAGCAGCCACCAGCACGTCGAGGCCGCGCGAGGTAGGCCCTGCACATTGGCCGCCACCTGGCCGCGCATCACGGCGCGACTCCCGCCGGCCGGCAGCAGGCCCAAGCCTTCGCGGAACCAACGCTCGGTGAGCGGTAAGTCGACCACCGAGAAGGCAATCTGATTGAGCGGCGGCGCGAAGCGGTCGGTTCTTGAGGCCATTTCTGGTTTCACCCCTTTGTGAGGTCGAAGGTGTTTCTGCTGTCGAACCTACGGCCAGGACGCAAAAGACGGAATCGCCCGTCGCACACACCTGGCCAAAGATGATGTGCGGCTGCACACCGGATCTGCGACGGGGCTG
>CAVUVB010000001.1:0-655474 GCA_963744835.1 uncultured Actinomycetota bacterium | reverse complement strand
GCGACTCAGGGAGAACGAGGAATACATCTCGCGGTTGGTCGACGAGAAACTCGCTTCATTCGTCACCGACGGCCGATGCGAATTCCTGGAGAGCTACGGCAAACCGCTGTCGATGCTCGTAATCGCAGACCTGCTCGGCGTTCCGGAGGAGGATCACGACGAGTTCAATGCGGTGCTCGCCACCTCGGTCGTCGCGGGAGATGCCGTGGCCGCACTAAACCCGCTGCAATTCCTCGACGACAAGTTCAACGAGTACATCACCGCCCGGCGTCAGCAGCCGCGCGACGATGTCCTGACGGAGCTGGCCCAGGCTCGATACGAGGACGGCGAGGTTCCCGAGATCGACGAGGTTGTCAAGCTGGCGACGTTCCTCTTCGCCGCGGGACAGGAAACGACGACGAAGCTCCTGTCTCAGGCCGTGCGAAATCTCGGCGAATTCCCCGACGTTCAGGAACGACTGCGCGCTGACCGGTCACTCATCCCGGTGTTCCTGGAAGAAACTCTGCGACTGGAAAGCCCGGTGAAAAGTCACTTCCGGATCGCCAAGACCACCACGGCGATAGGGGACTGCCCGATCAAGGCGGGTACGACCATCATGTTGCTGCCCGGTGCCGCGAATCGAGATCCCCGAAAATTCGATCGGCCCGACGAATTTCAACTCGATCGGAAGAACGTGCGCGAACACGTCGCCTTCGCGCGCGGTCCCCACTCCTGCCCCGGCGCACCCTTGGCCCGAACGGAAGCGCGGATATCGATTGATCGGATGCTCGACAAGATGGCGAACATCCGGATCTCCGAAGAACATCATGGGCGCGCCGAATCGCGCACGTACGACTACGAACCGACGTTCATCATGAGGGGACTGACCAAGCTGCACATCGAGTTCGATCCGATTGGTTAGCCTCGAGCCTCTGCGAATCCGCTCCACGGTTCGGGTACTGGTCCCGCACGAAACAGCCTGACTACCAATCAAACACCAATCTGGAGGCTTCGATGTCCTACGAGAGCACGGCCGAACCGATCAAGATCGGCTACCTGATGGACTTCCTTCTCGGCGACTATCCGAAGGAGATGTACGACGACCTCACAATCCCGTTCGACATGGTGTTCCAAGACGCGTTCGACAAGGGGCTCATCGACCGTCGGATCGAGATCGTCTACCGCGAGGTGGAGGGACTGCCCAAGGGCACGGTGAAAAACGTCATCGATGCGTACGAGGAACTAGTGGAGGAGGGCTGTCTGCTGGTATTCGGGCCGAATATCGGCGACAACATCGTTGCGGCCAAGGAGGCGATTGAGGAGCGCTTCCGGGTTCCGGCGATCAGTGTCACCGGCTCCGACCTCGCGCTCGGCGAGTGGATATTCGCATTTCCCATGGGCTCGCATTACGACGAACCCATCTTCTGGACTGATCTCCTAGTGAAACGCAATCTCAACGATGTGGGAATCCTGATGGAAGCCTCATTGGTCGGAGAGTCCTACGTCGCTAATTTCCAAAAAGCCTGCGCACGGCGCGGGATTCGGATCGTCGGTGTTGAGACGATTGCGCAGACTGCGCAAGACGTCAGTAGGGCTGTGCGGAACCTTCGCGAAGCAAACGCGCAAGCTCTTGTTCACGCAGGCTTCGGCTTCGGTCTGGTCTTCGTGAATCCTGCACTCGAGGAGCTCAATTGGGATCCTCCGCGATTCGCCGGCACCGCATTCGAGAACGCTTGGATCAACCCGGTCATGTGGCAGGCATTCATGGGCTGGACGGGCGTGGACCAATACGACGAGGGCAATCCAGTCGGACAGCAGTTCCTCGATGAGTTCGAGAAACTCCACGGGCGCCGGCCGGAGTACTGCGTCCCGGTGGTGAACCGCGATGTCGCCGTGACCGTTCTTCAGGCGATCCAGGATGCACAGCCGCTCAGTCCGCGCGGCGTGAAGGAAGCCCTCGAGCGGGTCAAGTCGGTTCCAGCGGCCTCGGGAGCTCCCGGTACTCGGATCTCGTTCGGGAACTGGACTCGCCGCGCGTGGATGGGTTGCGGATACCTTGTTGCTCGCGAACTGGATCCCGATGGTGTCAATTCCCGCCTCGTGGATCGCTTCGGCGAGATCTGACGATGGCACCGACGCGCAGCGTCGTCATCACCGGCGCTTCGCGAGGGCTGGGTCTCGCATCTGCCAAGCTGCTCTACGACGAGGGCTGGACGGTGGTCGCCGCGATGCGCTCAGTCAGAACTGGTCTCGAAAATCTGCGGGCGGTAACCGGTGCCGAGGATGGCGACACTCGTCTCGTCGGAGTGCAACTAGATCTGACCGACCCCGCATCTGTTCAAGCGGCTGCTGAGTCGATTCTCGCAACGGTCGGAGCACCGTACGGATTGGTGCACAACGCGGGGATCTCGGCGGCCGGAATGGTCGAGGAAACCCCGCTCGAAGTGTGGGAGCGAATGTTCGCGACCAACATCTTCGGCCCGGTCGCGTTGACGAGGGCCCTCCTGCCATCGATGCGTGCCGCACGTCGGGGCCGTATCGTATTGGTCTCCAGCCAGGCGGGTGCACGTGGGATGCCCGCTACTGCAGCCTATTCCGCGGTTAAAGGTGCTCTGGAACGGTGGGGTGAATCCATGGCAGGCGAGATCGCTGCATTCGGAATCGGGGTAACCATCCTGGTGACGGGAACCTACGACACCGAGATCATCACCGATGCGGGCGCGACGGATGTGCGCGATCTGGCAGGTCCTTACGCCGCACACCACAGCACGATGGACAAGCGTGGACGGATGGCGATCAAGCTGTCGGCTAAATCCCCGCAGCGCTTTGCCGACCGCCTGAGTAGGGAACTCGACGGCAGCGCACCGTTCGTGCGACGAGCTGTCGGCCCCGATGCACGAATGGTCATGGTCATGACGCGATTACTGCCATCGAAGGTTCTCCATCACGCCTTCCGAGTGTTGTTGGGGATTGCGAGGTTTGGCGCGATACAAGACGTGACCATTACCGAAGGACGTGCGAATACGGATAGAGGAGGCGCTACGGATGACCAATGAAACGCGCTTCGAGCACAGGATGCTCGTCAATGGGAAACTGGTCGAAGGTCGAGGCGGTGCGTTCGCGAACATCAATCCGGCCACCGAGGAACTACTCGGTGAGGTGTCGGATGCCTCTTGCGAGGACATGGCCGCGGCGATCGATGCGGCGCGCGACGCCTTTGACAGCACGGACTGGTCGACGAACCGTGTTCTCCGTCAGCGCTGTCTGATTCAACTACAGGACGCGCTTGAGCAGGAACGGGAAGAGTTGCGCGAGGAACTCATCCGCGAGGTGGGGTGCCCCCGGTCAATCACGTACGGCCCGCAACTCGATGCACCATTGGCGGATGCCTTGCGCTTTCCCGCGTCCCTGATCGACACCTATCCGTGGGAGCTATCGCTCGGGGATGCCGTCATATCGGTGACCGGGGTCAACACCACGCGCCAAGTGTGGCGTGAAGCGGTGGGTGTTGTGGGAGCCATCGTGCCGTGGAACTTCCCGTTCGAGGTCACCATCCAGAAGTTGGGCCAGGCGCTCGCAACCGGCAACACGGTCGTCTTGAAGCCTGCGCCGGACACGCCCTTCAACGCAACACGATTGGGCCGGCTCATCGCAGATTGCACCGATATTCCGGCGGGAGTAGTCAATGTCGTTACGGCGTCCGATCACCTTGTCGGCGAGCAACTGACGGTGTCACCGAAGGTCGACCTCATCTCGTTCACCGGTTCGACCGCTGTGGGTAAACGGATCATGGAGAAAGGTGCCGCCACGATGAAGCGCCTGTTCCTCGAACTCGGTGGAAAGTCAGCCACGATCGTGCTTGACGACGCCGACCTCGACTTCGGATGCATGATGGGCATAGCTCCATGTGTGCACGCTGGCCAAGGCTGCGCGAGCCCCACCCGCCTGTTGTTGCCGCGGTCGCGCTACGACGAGGGTATCGAGATTCTCAAGGGCATCTATCGGGGTGTGGCGCCGGGTGATCCACAGGACCCGGCCACGCTCTGCGGTCCGGTGATCTCGGACCGCCAACGCGGCCGTATTCGGGGCTACATCGACAAGGGAATCGCCGAAGGCGCAACTCTCGCGGTGGGTGGGTCCGAAACACCCGACGGCTTGGACAAAGGCTTCTTCATCAAGCCCACGCTATTCGTTGACGTGGACAACTCGATGACCATCGCGCAAGAGGAGATCTTCGGCCCGGTGCTGTGCGTGATCCCGTACGTCGACGAGGACGACGCGGTCCGAATCGCCAACGACAGCCCGTACGGTCTCGCGGGCAACGTGATGTCGGGATCGACGGAACATGCGTTGCAGATCGCCCGCCGACTGCGTGCTGGCTTCATCGGCATCAACGGCACGGCTGGTTACGGAGCCGACACACCCTTCGGCGGATACAAAGCGAGCGGCATTGGACGGCAAAACGGCACTGCGGGTTTCGATCAATACACCGAGATCAAGTCGGTTGCCTTGCCGGCCGGGCCAAGCTGATCCGCGTGCCAAACGCATACCACGGCCACGGATGCGATGCCGCCACAGCGCAATTCGTGGAAGCGATCCCGCCCGCCTGCACCATGGTGGCCAGTGATTGAGATGGAGGAACACATGACTGAGGACTTGACGGATGTCGACTTCTTCCGCGACGGTCGACTAACCAGGGATCCGTATCCGTTCTATGCAGCCCTGCGCGACAAGTGTCCGGTCGCAAGCGAGGCCCGCTACGGCGTCGCGATGGTCACCGGTTGGCAGGAAGCGGTCGATGTGTACAACGACGATTCAACCTTTTCGTCCTGCATATCGGTGAGCGGCCCATTCCCAGGCTTCCCCGTGCCATTGGACGGCGATGACATCACCAACTTGATCGCGGAGCACCGCGACGCACTCTCGTTCAACGATCAACTGCCGACACTGGACCCGCCCACGCACACTGATCACCGCGCGCTTTTGATGCGCCTCATCACCCCGAAACGGCTGAAGGAGAACGAGGATGCGATGTGGCAGCTCGCCGACGACATCCTCGACGACTTCTTGAATGCCGGGAAGGGTGAGTTCATCGCGGACTTCGCGCAACCCTTCACGCTGCGTGTCATCGCGGATCTGCTTGGTGTACCTGAAGAGGACCGCCCAGACCTTCTCGACAGGCTCGCCCGCGGGACGCACGGCAGCGGATTCGGAAATGCAGACACGGCTCTGGCCAAGACTCCGCTCGAGTACTTATACGACATCTTCGCGACGTACATCGAGGACCGTCGAATGGAGCCGCGGGATGACGTTCTGAGCGGTCTTGCGACCGCGACGTTTCCGGACGGCTCCCTGCCGGACGTCGCAGACGTCGTACGGGTGGCTACCAACGTCTTCTCCGCAGGCCAGGAGACTACCGTTCGACTTCTCAGCACAGCCTTGAAAGTCATGGGGGACGACCCCGAGGTCCAGGCCAGCTTGCGCGTGGATCGAAGCCTGCTGGCAAATTTCATCGAGGAGTGCCTTCGGTTCGAAGCACCGGTGAAGGGTGACTTCCGATTGTCCCGAGTGCCCACAACCATCGGCGACACGGATGTCGGCGCCGGGACCACGGTCATGGTCCTCAACGGCGCGGCCAATCGTGATCCACGCCGTTTTGAAAATCCGGATATCTTTGACCCCCAACGGAAAAACGCGCGCCAGCACCTCGCATTCGGACGTGGAATCCATAGTTGCCCTGGTGCTCCGCTGGCACGTGCAGAGACTCGCGTCGGCCTCGAGCGGCTTCTCGACCGCACATCCGACATCCGTATTGCGGAGGCCGAGCACGGCCCACCCGGCGCCCGCCGATACCGCTACATCCCGACCTACATCCTGCGTGGGCTGACGCAGCTGCACCTGGAGTTCGACGTCCGGTGAAACTGACTGTCGACGAGGATCGTTGCCGCGGACACGGTATGTGCCTGACGTTGTGCCCTGAAGTGTTCGAGATGACCGATGACGGTTACGCCGTGGCCGGTCCTTCCGAGGTACCCGCAGGATCTGAAGAGGCGGCGCAGGAAGCCATCGCTAGCTGCCCCGAGGGGGCGATCGTCGCAAGCGATGACTGAGTAGGTACTGCGCCAACCAAGGAAGCGTCGAATAACAGAATGCGGTTCGCACTCAACTAAGGAGGTCTGAATGACTGGGAAGCTCGAGGGCAAAGTCGCGTTCATCACCGGTGCGGCGAGAGGACAGGGCCGAGCACACGCGATCGCTATGGCCAGAGAAGGCGCCGATATCATCGGAATCGACATCTGTCGCGACATTCCCTCCAACCCATACCCGTTGGCGACGCCGGAAGATCTCGCCGACATGGAGCGATCGGTTAAGGAAATCGGTCGACGAGTGGTCACCCGGGTCGCCGACGTGCGGGAGAGACACGAGCTGAGGGCCGCTGTCGAGGCGGGGCTGGCGGAGCTCGGTCGCCTCGACATAGTCGTAGCCAATGCCGGCATCCTGCCCATGGCAATGGGCAAGCCCGACCCCATGCAGTTCGTCGACGCTTCCGATGTCGATCTGCTCGGGGTTATGAATACCGTTGCGGTCAGCATTCCCCATCTCTCCGCAGGCTCGTCGGTCATCGTCACCGGATCGACCGCAGGCATGATCCGCGGCACAACCACAAGTCCGGACATGGGACCCGGTGGCTCCGGATACGGGTGGAGCAAGCGAATCGTTATGGAGTACGTAGAGGAGATGAGTCTGGCGCTCGCACCGCAGATGATTCGAGTCAACGCAATTCATCCGACCAACTGCAACACCCACCTACTTCAGAATGACGGGATGTACAACTTGTTCCGTCCGGACCTCGCCGCCGAGGGAAAGAAAGCGACCCGTGAAGACGCCGAGCCGCTGTTCACGTTGTTCCAGGCCATGCCGATACCGTATGTCGAACCAGAAGACATGGCCAACCTTGGTGTCTTCCTGGCCAGTGAGGACAGTCGCTACATCACCGGACAACAGATCCGCGTTGATGGTGGCTCACTTCTCAAGTGGCCCAATGGCCCCGGCGGTTAGGCTCACGCACCTTCTCAGCTCGGGTCGGGCAGCCTAGCGAGCTCGTTGGCTGGATTGGGCAGGCACAGGGCGAACTTCTGCCGGCGCTACAGAGGATGCGCAATTCACCGGCGGGACGGCGGCACGGCCGCTGACCTGAGTGGCACACGTCGGGCTTCATTCGGCTGTGCTCGCGGGCAGGAACTGGGCGATTTGCCCGTTAGCTGCATATCTAGATTCAGACTGCTTCGTTGTTGGGCTGCATCAGTATGAAGGGTGTCGAGCATCGGCCCCGGGACGGCAGAGCGCACTGAAGGCCGTCGATTCGCGCGTTGCGCTTCGTGGTGGGGTGTCGCCTCACGCGGAAGCCGAGACATCGCTTTGGTACGGCCGAAACCTAAGCACGCTGGCCGACTTGGCGAGTTCACAGGCGGCACGTGTTGGACGTCCTTCCGGAACCGACTCTTCGGTAGCGATATTCCGTCGGCGAGGCCGCGCTGCTTAGTGGCGAGTTGCCTGCGCCCGCATATACGATGCCGCTGCTTAGCCCGCCGCAGCGCTACTTGATGGTTACTCCGGCGTCGACCTTGAATTGCATACCGGTAACGAATCGCGCCTCGTCAGAGACGAGATACAAGACCGCATTGCTGACGTCTAACGGTTCGACGCACGGCGTCGGCATTGCGTTGACGAAGGTGGGAACCAGATCGGCTCGCTCCCCGCCCAACAAGTCTCCGAGGGCATGCGGGATCATCCCAGTTGCCACGCCCGTGGGATGCACGGAATTGACGCGGATGCTCTGTGCGGCCAGTTCGTTGGCCAGCGCGATCGTTAAACCAACCACTCCCATCTTGGACGCGGTGTAGGGCACCTGGAGGGGGTAGCCCGTCAGCGCGCCGGCGGAGCTGATATTCACGAGGCTGCCACCGCCCTGAGCTAGCAGGTGAGGAATAGCGGCCGCGCAGGTGTTCCACGTCCCGATCAAGTTGACGTCGACAACAGTTCGCCATTGCTCTTGAGTCGTCTTGTCCCAGCTCCCGACAGTCAACACACCGGCATTGGCTACCGCTGCGTCCAAGCCGCCCAGGTCGTCGACAGCGTCATCGACCACTTGCCGCATTGCTACATCGTCACGGATATCGACGACCCGACTCACACAACGGCGGCCGAGATCGGCGACCAGCGAAGCCGTTTCAGCAAGATCCGCTTCGATTGCCAACGGGTAATCGATATCCGGCAACGACGCGCAGATATCAACTAGGACAAGGTCCGCACCCTCCTCGGCGAGCCTCAGTGCGTGGCTACGCCCCATCCCACGGGCGGCTCCGGTCACAAGAACACGTTTGCCCAATACTCGATGAGATTGTCCTGTTGTCAATTGAGCGCTCCTTCTATTGACGCGACTGAGGGCAATACGTTGACTGCGTGCTTCCGGCCGAAGGCAACAGCTAGAATAGGCGCG
The DNA here is from genome assembly GCA_963744835.1 of uncultured Actinomycetota bacterium. Classification (GTDB taxonomy): domain Bacteria; phylum Actinomycetota; class Actinomycetes; order Mycobacteriales; family Mycobacteriaceae; genus Mycobacterium. The sequence continues at coordinate 646,995 of CAVUVB010000001.1, read as the reverse complement.
TTGTAAAACGAAGTGCCGCAACGCATCCTAATGGGGCACAGGCTCCCAAAATGAAATACCCGCTTTCGGACCGGACAAGCTCCAACATCCGACGGCATCAACGGATCACGCGTACCGGCACACTGGAGTATCCGGCGACGTTTTGCATGGTTACCTTGTGCAGACCGTCCCACTCGACTTCGTATTGGGGCATGAAGTCGAGAAGATGCTCCAGCGCGATTGCGGCTTCCAATCGTGCGAGGGCAGCGCCAAGACAGCTGTGGATGCCATAGCCGAGTCCGAGGTTCTGCGCTTTAGTACGGTCACGGTCGATATCAAAGGTTTCGGGGTCGCTGAATACTTCGGGGTCGCGGTTGGCGGCGGCACCCATGAGGAAGACGGGCTTGCCGGCGGGGACGGTGCCGCTAGGAAGGTGGGCTTCTTTCAGCGTGTAACGGACGTTGTATTGAACAGGGCCGACGTAGCGCAGCAGCTCCTCAACCGCATCGGGGATCTTGGTCCGGTCGTGAAGAAGTCTTTGCCATTGATCTGGGTTTTGTGCGAATACGACGGCCGCGCTGCCGATCAGTTTGGTGACGGTCTCGGCGCCGGCGCCGCCGAGAAGAACTGCGAAGCCGGTGATTTCCTCGTCATCGAGGCGACCAGGCTGACCGTCCTCGCGGGTGATCTCGGCGGAGATCAATCGACTGATCATGTCGTCTTTCGGGTTGGCCCGGCGTTCTTGAACGAGGCCGTAGTAATAGACGGCGGCGTCGACATTGGCCTTCATGTTGGTTTCGTTCCACTCGAGTTGCCCGGGTTCTCGATGCAGGCTGGTGTCGATCCAGTGGCGGACCTGTTGGCGATATTCGGCGGGAACACCGGCCATTCTGGTGATGACTTCAACGGGAAACGGTCCAGAGAAATCCTGGACCACGTCGAAACGGTCGGGGTCTGCCTTCGCCAGGTAGTGGCCGACGACCTCGATAACTGTGGCTTTCTGGGATTGCATGGCCCGGGGGGTGAAGGCTTTTTTCAGCAGACTGCGCATGGCGCGGTGATCGGGAGGATCCATGAGGATGATCATCTTGTGCGGTACGTCGCCGGTGCGCACCATCGCAAGGTCGAGTCCTCTTGCAGAGGAGAATGATTCGTGATCTTTGAAGGCCGCCGCGACGTCGTCATGACGAGTGATCGCGTAAAAGTCTTCGGTCTCGTTGTAGTACAGCGGTGTTTCGGCGCGCATACGTCGATACAATGCATAGGGATCACGGAAGAATTCATCGGAGACAGGATCAAACACCAGCTGCGAATCGCTCATAAGTCGCTCCTAATACGAGATGCCCCGACACGTGAAGGTCCGAGACAAATGTCAAGTTCGGATGGTCGTCTGAACCGGGCTGTCGAACTCGATTGGCAGACTTGTGGGCCCGCTCATGCCGAGCAATGGCCTCCACGGAACGGGGCCGACAAGGCGCGGGTTGAGCATCCTGTGCGCCAGGATCCTGAGTGCCTCACTAAGTTCCCGACGGGCCAAGTTCGCTCCCAGACAGTAATGGGCCCCCCCACCGAATGTCAGGATCGGCGGCGGGTCGTCGCGCGTGACGTCGAAGCGGGTCGGATCATCGTAGATGGCCGGGTCACGATTGGCGGCGTACGTGTTGACGAGGATGAATGTGCCAGCAGGAAAGGTGCATTCACCGACTGTTACGTCCTCGGTGACACTGCGCAGCGTGCTGCACATCGAAGGTGAATGGCGCATCGTCTCCTCGACAGCATTCATCGCGAACTCGGGATGGTCTCGAAGCACGGCCATCTGGTCGGGGTGCTCACAAAGAACTTGCATCGACGCCCCCAACTGAGTTCGGGTCGTATCCGTCCCAGCCAGCAGGATGCTGAAGGCCAGCATGCTCACTTCCTGGGCGTTGAGCCGGTCGCCGTCGACTTCGGCTCGAATGAGTTCGGAGAGAAGATCGTTGGTCAGCTGCTTCCGACGGTCGGCGATCATGTCGTCGACATAGGCGTTGAATTCGTCCCACGCTTTCAGCACCGCGGGTTCCTCTTCGGCGAGGTTGACGTCGAAGCTAACAATCTTGAAGATGTCTTCGGCCCACCCCGCGAACTGCTTCCAGTCCGCCCGTGGAGCGCCTAGTAGCGCACAGATGACGGGGATCGGGTATGGGCGCGCGATCTGCTCGACGAACTCGCAGTACCCCTCTGATTCGACCGCGTCGGTGAGTTCATTGATAACGGAGTGGATGGTTTCGTCCATCCCCGCCGTTGCGCGAGGCGTGAATGCTCTTGACACTAGGCTGCGCAAGCGGCGGTGCTCCTCGCCCTCCATGCAGAGGATGCTGCGAGTCACCCTGTCCCATAGTTCGCCTGATGTCACGCCGTGAGCGGTGAGGTGAATGCCCGGCGGAATACCGAAACGAGGATCGCCCAGAACGATCCTGGCCAGATCGTAGGATAATACTTCAGGCCCAATGGGGCCCAAAGCGATCGGTGCCAGCTGTTGCGCCGATTGAAACTGTGGATAGATGTCCTGCGGGGTCGCGATGAAGTCATATTCGAGCGTTGGGAGTCCAGCGTCGAAGACGCTCGGCTTAGTGGTTCGCACGGTCATGAAGTCTCCATGGCGGTCGACTGCGTGAGAAATCGCAGGGGTAATTCCGTCAACGTGCACGTAGCGGATGGCCATTTGATTTCGGGAACGAAGTCGGGCGCCAGCTCGAACTCCGGTATCCGTTCCAGCCATTGGGCCACCACGATCTTCACTTCCATCCGGGCTAGGTGAGCGCCCAGGCACCGGTGCGGACCGCCGCCAAAGCCCCAGTGCTTGTGCACCTTGCCATCCAGCACGACGTCATTGCCAGACAATGCGTCGCTCCCGTCGCGATTTATTGCGCCGATACACAGCCGAACATCCGCGCCAGCAGGCAGCGTGACGCCTGCGACGGTCACTGGCCGAGTGGTGACACGGCCAACCAGGGGTGCCGGCGGTTCAAGTCGAATCATCTCCTCGACGAAGGGTGCTACCTGGTCGGGATTTTCCCGCAGCGAGACGCGCAGCTCGGGCCGTCGAGCGAGCTCCAGGATGGTCGCACCGATGGTTGACGTGACGGTGTCCAGCCCGGCGAGGACGAAGACGAGTGACAGACCGATTGCTTCGCTGTCGGTAAGCGGCTCTTCGGCGTGAAGGAGGTGCGACAGGATTCCGCCACCCGGGCTTTGTCGTTGTGCTTGAACTGCTTCCGTGAGGTAGGTGAACAGCTCCACAGCTGGCGTCAGGTCTGGGTTCGTGACCAAGCCGAGCTCAATGACGGCGTCCTTCCACGTGATGAGGCGCTCCATGTCCTGGAGGGGAAGGCCGAAAAGAGTGAGGAAGACCTGAGATGGATACGGCACCGCCAGATCGGCAATCACCTCGCACTCATCTCGCTGTGCGACCAGGTCGATGATGTCTATCGCCTGAGCCTGCAGGGACGGCAGTACCGATCCGAGGGTCTGCGGGCTGAAGAACGGATGCAGAATCCTGCGATAGCGGGTGTGTTCCGGCGGATCAAAACCGAGCGGTACGAGGGGAACCGCACTGATCATGTCGTCGTATCCGGTCTTCGACGAGAAGACCTCCGGGTCACGCAGTGCGGCAAGAATTTCCTCCCGTCGCGTGATAAAGAAGCAGTTATCTCCCTCAACAACTGGCCCGAGGTCGCGCAACTTGGCCCATCCCGCGCCGCGGTCGTGCGTCATGGGCAGATCCTCGTAGAGGATGTGCGGAAGTTCCGGGGAGGCAAATGTTTCGGTCATATTCGCATTACTCGACGTTCGTCGCTAGGAAGGTGAGCGGCAGGCCGAAGACCGACAAGTCGATCTCGTGGAGGTAGGAACCCTCGCCATCGAAGCTCTGCCGGAAACGTGTGGTCGAACCGTAGCGCTCGGCGATGGTCTCGGCCGCCGACGCGTCCGGTACCCGGAGGATTACGGTGTATACGCCGTCGCCATGTCGGTCGAGGAAGTCGTTGACCGACACCGCGACTTCCGCGGTTGAGCCGGGGACGGCGCTGATTAGCTCGAGACCATCGTTCCAGCCGAGAGACACGGTGACGCCGAGTTCGGTCAGTTCTGCCCTGTCGAATTTGAATCCGAGTTCGGTGAACATCTGCGCCACGGCGTCGTGCCGTTCCGCCGCGACGGCGAAGACGACGTGGTGAAGCTTGGAACCATCTTGGCTCATTTGCGCACCAGACCACGACGTTGGACCAGGCCCAGGTCGTGGTGGGTGATCCAGCCGGGTGCGGCGTCACAGACGTCGGGGATCGTGTTGATGGCGCCCATCGCGGTCCAGTTGTAGCCCGGGTGCGCCATCGTTTCGCCCGCTTTCTCGACGCCTTGAAGGGTGAGCTCTGTTGGTGGATCTCCTTCGATCACTATGCGGTAGCGCGTCTTACCCCAATCCCACGCCGGTTCGATCCTGTCGGGACCGCAGGACAGGTAGATCGCGTGAAACACGATCAGCGGTCTGCCGTCGACCCAGGCTGTCCACTCGTGATGCTGGGCGGCGACAGTGCCGCATGCGATCGATCCCAGCTCGTGGTGAATGTCCTCAGTCGCCACGGCGGCCGTCAACTCCGCAGTCACCTCGTCGATGCGTACGCCGAGACCGTCGGCGATCATGTGCATCGACTGAGCGAAGAACGGCACGCCCAGGCCCAGAATGGTTGGCTCGGAGGGGAATTTGTCCTTCTCCTTGCCGAAGCCCATCCAGTCGATGTGGTCCAGCGGCGCGTCCGTGAGGACGTTCACGACTTCGTAGACCTGGATCTGATCGATCCTGCTGACCACGCGCGCGAGCGTCAGGGGCAGAGTGTCACCCGCGTAGCCCGGATGGATGCCGCCGCCGTGGAATGACGATCCGCCTTCTCGGCAGGCCGCGCGGATCTGGTCGCCGCCGTCACGGAAGTCCTCCGACGGATGGAAGAATCCGCTCGTGGTCACAACGTTCTTGCCGGAGCGCAGCAGACGGCAGACCGTGTCCACGTCCATGATGATCGGCGTGCAGAACACGCAGTCGGCATCCGCGGCGATGATCGATTCGATGTCGTAGGTCGCGGTGACACCGATCGGGGCGATGCCTGCGATCTCACCGGCGTCCTTGCCGACCTTGTCCGCGCTGTGCACCAGGACACCGACGAGGTCGAACACCGGGCTCTCCGCGAAATGGCGCACCCCGACCTGTCCGACATCGCCTGTCATCCACTGGATTACGCGATACGTCTTATCAGACATTGAGAACACCCCCCGATCGTAGGAGCGGCAGATTGTTGTAGGTGGCGATGCCGGGCGGCGGATTCTCGACGATCGCGTGGATGGACTTCGCCCCGACATTGCGTGTGGTCCACTGCACAACTCGGTACGTCACTGGCGTTTCCCTGTCGTGAGGACTCCGCGGCCGACGATCGTCGGCAAGTCGAGGAAGGTCTGGATACCGGGGGCGGCCGCACAGACCGGCGCAATCGCGTGGACGGCGTGCATGGCGGTGCCCAAGCAGCTTTGGTCGGTGTCGTCCTCGCCGTGGATGGCGATGCGGGATTCCAGTACCATCGACGGAAGTCCTTCGACGCTCACCTTCCAGCCGCGACCTTCTGGCCAGTCCGGCGCCTGGTCGGCTCCGAGCCGGGTGATGTGCTCGATGGTTAGTGCGCGTCGGCCCTCGATGATGGCCGAATACGAGAATCGTTGCGCTGAAACGGTTCCGGCCTCGATGCGCCCCGCCTTGACTTCGATCGGCTTGTCGGTAGTGGCGACCTGGCGGTCCCAGACGTAGTCCTCGATGGAGGCGCCGAGACCGCTGGCAAGCATCATCAGCGAACCCTTGAAGGACACCGCGCCAATGGCTGGTTCGTCCATCGGCACCCTTTCATCGGGTTGTTTGCCGAACCCCATGACGTCGAACAGCACGAAGGGTACGGCATACGTGGAGTAGTCCATCAGCTCTTGCACCACCAGCGAGTCGATGCGCCGGAACAGGCCAGACATCGTCAGAGGTAGCACCTCCGCAGCCCAGCCGGGCTCAATGCCGGTGCCATGGAACGACGTTCGGCCTTCGTCGCATGCGGCTTCGAGCCGCTCGAGCACGTCGTCGCCAGCGCTTTCGGGGTAGATCCACGCCGTAACTGCGGTGGACACCACATTCTTCCCGGACGCCAGGAGGCGACAGACATCGTCAAGCGCTGCCGGTGGATTCCAGTCGCCCTGTGCCATGTACAGCACGCAATCGGCATTCAACGCTAGGACGGCATCGATGTCGGTCGTCGCGGTGACACCGATAGTGCCGATGCCAGCGATCTCGCCGACGTCTCTTCCCGCCTTGTCGCCGCTGTACACCAGTGCGCCCACCAGCTCGAGGTCTGGATGGTCGTGTACAGCGGCGATGGCGTGTTTGCCGACATTGCCAGTCGCCCACTGAATTACCCGCAGCTTCGGCATGGAGTCGACAGCCGGGCTAGTGGCCGGCGTGTTGGCGCGCCACGCGCTCGTCGTGAATGCGCACCAGTTCACGGAAGCCGATGCGTTTGTACTTCGGAACCGGTTGGATACCCCATATGTCCTGCGCGGTGTGCTTGGCCTCGGCGCCTTCGGGCGGCCCAAACGCCGGGTAGGGAACCTTGCACTCCAGGGTGTCATCTGAGTAGCGGACCTTGAGGAGCTCACTGCAGATCTCGGTGAGACTCAATGTCGGGTAGCCGTAGTACACCGCCATGAACGGCAGTGTGAAGGCGCCTTCGATGACCAGTGCGATCAGGCAGACCAGGACCGCGCGCTTGATGTACTTGTGCATCCGCGCGTAGTACGGCGTGGTGCCCGGTGGTAGATCTTCGGCCGGGGTCGCTTCCTCGGTGGGTGTGGAGGTCGTCATTGTCGTGCTCCTTCAGGCCAGTTCAGTCGGAGAAGATTTCGCGGTTGACCGTGTGTAGATAGGGAATCGCTAGGAACGGCGTGATGTAGAAGATGTCGTAGAGCCACCAGCCCACGACGGGGAAGATGGTGCCTGCGTAGCGGACATCTGCGTAAAGCGTCATGTTGAACACGTAGGTGGTCCAGATCACCACACCCATCCAGCAGGTGATGATCATCCATTGATGGCCCCACCGCTTCATCTGGAGGAAGCCGATCGCCGCGGCCACGCGCATCGCGAATACGGTGAGAATGAAGCCGAATACGAAGGACTTCTCACCCGGCCCTGCGGCACCGCCGAGCCAGAGTTCGTTGTAGTGCCAGAAGTATCCGGCGTCGAACAGGTAGCCCCAGCCGGCCGTCAGCACCCGGTTGATCAGCGTGTGGTTGGCGAGCCAGTCCAGGCCCCAGCCCAGTGTGTTGAGCATCCCGTCGATCATCACCAGGTAGCCGATCAAGGTGACGATCATGGGTCGCATGGACAGACCCTTCCGCGCTGCCTGCCGCTGCAGCCAGATGCCCCGCATGAAGATCGGGAACCCGAAGATCCCAGGCGCCCAACAGCCCATCAATCCGGCGCCGATGATCATCCACTTGTCGGCGCGGCGCTGCGCGAGCCGCGATTCCTCGTCATGCTCCGCGAGACTGGGGGAGCCGTTCGGTGTGGAAGGGCCTTTCGGTGCCGAGGGCACCTTGGATCGTGAAAATCGCTCGACTAGTGGAATGTTCACAGGTCCCACCACCCACGCGCGAAAGACATGTACAACTGGATGGAGAACATCAACAGCAGATACCCGTAGATGACCACCTGGAAGATGATCAACGCTCTCTTGCGCTTTCTTTCCCTTTGATCCACCATGTTCCGTTCCTTCCTAGAGTGGTGCGCTCGAGTTGTCCGTAGCGGCCAGACTGGCAATGGCGATTTCACGCAGGCCGTCGGTAATCGCGCCGTCGGTGGAAAGCGGAGCCAGGACGCACGCCTCGGCCGCTTCCAACTCCGTGGCCCCGGCTACGATCAGCTCCGCTGCGGTGACCAGGACCCGCGTTGACGGTGGCTCAAAATGAAACGCCTCGTCAGCGGTCCTGATAGCGGTAGCGCAGTTGACAAGCCGCCGCGCGCTGACCAATTCGAGGCTCGTTTCGTCGACGATCACCGCGGCTTCTTGGTCGGAAGGGAGATACCGCATAGGTAGCGTGACGAACCGCTGCCGGAAGGATGGCTTGAGCTCCTTGAGCGAGCTGCGATAGGCAGGGTTGTAGGAGCACACGAGCATGAACGTCTCCGGCGCCTGTACGACTTCGCCGGCGCGATCGAGATACAGCGCGCGGCGATGATCGGTAAGTGAGTGCAGGATGGCCAGCGAGTCGTGGCGGGCTTCGACGACTTCGTCGAGGTAGCAAATCGCTCCCGCCTTTACCGCGCGGGTTAGCGGTCCGTCGGTCCATACGACATCGCCGCCGGTGACCATGAATCGGCCGACGAGGTCCGAACTGGTGAGATCGTCATGACAGCTGATCGTGACCACCGGCCGCCCCAACAGTGACCCCATGTGTTCCACGAGCCGGGTCTTGCCGCATCCCGTAGGACCCGTCAGCATGACCGGAAGGCGCCGCTGGTAAGCCAGCTCAAACAGCTGCACTTCGTTGCCGTTCGAGTAATAGGTGTCGATGCTCAATTCTCCTCCGTGTGGTCGGTCGGTCATGCGCCGACGAGTTCGCGATGGACGTGCGCCAAGACCCGGGGCAGATCCTCGACTCGCCGGATGCGTTGGGAGCGGCGGGGTCCGAATACTTCTGGCAGGGGATCGACTCGAGTGGGGCCGACGCCGATGTAGTAGACGGAGACGCCGGCGTCGTTGGCCTCCTCGACGGCATGTGCGGTGTCAGACCAGGCATACCGGCCCTCATATCCCTCGTCAGAGATCAAGCCGTCACCGATGATGATGAGTAAGCGGCGCTCGGATGGCTGCGCGAACAGCCGATTCGTCAAGTGCCGGATCGGAGCACCCAGTCTGGTGTATCCGCCCGTCGACAGGCCGACACTGCCTGGCGGAACGAACCGCCGGTCCGGGAAGTCCTTGAGACACGTGACTTCCACACGATGTCGCGTGTTGCCGGTGAATACAAAGATGCCGTGACGTTCGCGCGCCAGCGTCATCGCCCGCGAGAGCGCGTCGGCGCAGGCTAACTCGAGCTTGAAGATTTTGCCCCCGTGGACGCCCAATGAAGAACTGCCATCCAGAAGCAAAGCCGTTGTGACGTCACGACTGCTCGGTAGCAGCTCACGGAAGATCCGAGGTTCGAGCGCCTCGCCGGTGGTCAAGTCGATGTAGTGACGGACGTACTGCTCGACGTCCAGATCCGACCCGTCTTCGAGGCGGTTCTTCATGGCGCGGTGCGTGCACTGCTGGAACCACTTCTGCAGCTCGGCCGATGTGGCAGGCGGTCGACTGGTGTGTCTGGCATGGTTTTGTTCAAGCACGGCAACGTGATTGGGTATGAAGCTCGTCGTCCATTCGTTCCATTCCGGATACGGGATGCCAGGCCGATGCTCCGGGGTGATGTCGAGGTCGTTCTCGTGGGGACGACTGGGCGGGGGGAGATTTGGGTTGCGGACGCCACCGTCACCACCTGCGGGCACGGTGTGGGCTCCCGGCTTGCGCTTCTGGTTCGTGGTCCACGGCATTCTGCCCAAGGCACGTCGCAACTTGTCGGACAACTGTTGCGGCGATGTATGCGCCGCAGGCAACCTGCCCATCACCGGATGTAGGAGTAGCGGCATCTTCGTACGCGCCAGAGCTATCGCGCGATTCAGCATCTCGTCGGCAGTCAGGTCACCCGGCATGGTCTCGAAATCTGCGACGACGCGTTGCAATTCAGCCGTGAGCCCAGGCCAGGTCGAGGCGATCCAGCCCATGGCGACGCGGGCCTCGACGAGGGTCAGAGCAACCAGCTCACGAACGGACAGCTGGTGAAGTCGGTACTGCAGCACCCGCTCCTTGGACGGCGAACATTGCACCGCCACAGCGCAAGTCACGGTCGTTCGCGTCCAGTCCCGCTCGGTTTGGGGGTAAGGCACGTACACGAAATCCAGAGCCGAACTCACACCGAACTCGCGATTGACGCCGGTCACCAATCGCACACCCTCCCGGCGTTGTCCACTCAACGCAACTGCCGTCAAGGAGCAACTTCGCTCAAGCGCCATTGCATGGGCATCCGTCATCTCAACCATGGCGAGCGTCCCGGCGAGGTGACCCGGCTGTGATCAGAAGGTGCCGATGTTGGCGAAGAGCCAATACCAGAACCAGATGATCAGGACGACCCCGCCCCATGCGAAGACGTAGCGAAGAATCTCGAAGACCCAGTCCATGTTCAGACCTCTTTCTTGTCGGTTTATCCGTGCACGCAGTAGTCATCGGACTCCCAAGCCGTGCATTGCCGTGGCAATCAAGCCGGTCAGCAAGATGACGCGGGAGCTGGGGCTGTCGGTGGTGGTCAGCACGCCGTAGATGCCCAGAAGGAAGAAGGTCGCACTGTAGAAAACGTCGACGTCCGGATGGACCATTACGTCTCCCCGGACCCGCTCGAGCTCGCGAACCAACAGCACGACGACCGGATGATCGGTCCAGTCGTCAGCGTAAGGACGCGATGGCGAGAAGTGCAGCGCCAGTAGTTCCTTGCACAACGTGGCGCCAAGCCGTCTTTCCAGCGCCGTGACGAGGTGGACCACCTCCGTCAACGTGGCCTTGAGGCCGTGGTCTTCCTCTAAGAACTTCGCGAATTCGTTCGCCATGCGCGCCTCTTCGCGATTCTCCAGCTCGAGCAGCACGTGCTCTTTGGTGGGGAAGTGGAAGTAGAAGGTGCCGTGGGCCACCCCAGCGGCGGCAACGATGGCTGCCACATCTGCCGCGCCCATTCCTGAGCGCTTGAACTCGGCGATGGCCGCGCCGAGGATCCGCTGGCGCGTCTGCTCCCGCCGTGCTTCTCGCACGGAGTGCCCAACTTGTGGCGCCATCGGTTCTTTGTAACCCAGCGACTGACTTAAGTCAACAACAGATTCGTGTCTGCACCCGCATCTAGCGCGTGATCGAGAGGATCGAACCGGCACGCACGGTGGGATCCGCGGTGGTTACAGCGCTATCAATCCAGATTCTTGGTTAGCTGAGGCAGCTTGTTTTGTCTATAAGTCGGCGGCCTCTAAGAAACTCGTAGGACACGGGTCAATCTGAGAAGATCTCGCGATTCACCGTGTGCAGATAGGGAATCGCCAAGAACGGCGTGATGTAGAAAATGTCGTAGAGCCACCAGCCGACCACAGGCAGGACGACACCGGCGAAACGCACGTCGGCGTACACGGTCATGTTGAACACGTATAGGCACCAGATGAGCACACCCATCCAGCAGGTGATGATCATCCACTGGTGCCCCCAACGCTTCATCTGAAGGAACCCGATCGCTGCGGCGATCCGCATGGTGAAGACGGTGAGGATCATCCCGACTTCCATGGCTTTCTCGCCCGGGCCGGCAGCACCGCCGATCCACAGCTCGTTGTAGTGCCAGAAATATCCGCCGTCGAACATTGCGCCCCAGCCGTTCAACAGGATTCGAGCCAGGATCGTATGGTTGGCCACCAGGTCGAGCGCCCACCCGACGGTGTTGATCGCGGCGTCGATGATGACCAGGTAACCAAGCAGCGTCACCAACATCGGCCGAACCGTCAACCCGTCCCGCTGTGCCTTGCGTAGGAGCCACACGCCCCGCAGGAAGAGGGGGAGGCCGAAGACGCCGAGGGCTGCGGTACCGATCAGAAGGCTGCCGGAGATGAGCCATTTGTCTGCCCGGCGCTGGGCCAGCCGGGACTGTTCCATGTGCTCGTTCAACGATATGCTGGCGGACGCGTCGGCGGGGGACCTTGACGCGTTCGTTTTAGCGGGTGGAACGACAGTCGTCAGTCTCCGACGGTTCACCGGACCTCCTCGATTAGAAAGCACCCATCGTCGGCCATGGCTACGCGGGACGAGCCCGTCTGGTCGTCCTCGGCGGCTCCATGCTGCGCATCGTCTTCGAAACGTAGTCATCGACCAGGGCACGGCGTGTCGGCCATTCGAGCGTGGTGACCAAGAGCGCATAAAGCCCCAGCAAGAAGAACACCGCGTTGTTCATCGGATCGATCTTCGGATCGATATCGCCCCGGTCACGCGCCTGCTCGATCTGTTTGGCGACCAGGACGATCACAGGGTGGTCGTTGCCATCCTCCAGAGGGGGGCGGGTCTGCGAAAAGTGAAGGGCTAGAAAGTCCTTGAACAGCACGTCGCCAAGTCGGCGCTCCAAATCCAGCACCAACCGCACGGCTTCCTCGAGCACGTCCGACAGACCGCGACGCATCTTCAAGAACTGGTTGAACTGCTTGACGATGCGTTGTTCTTCTCGCCGCTCGAGTTCGAGGAGCACATGTTCCTTCGTCGGGAAATGAAAGAAAAACGTCCCGTGCGCGACGCCGGCTGCCATCACTATCGCTCCGACGTCGGCGTCTGCCATACCCGAGCGTTTGAACTCGGCGATCGCGGCGCCCAACAGGCGCTCCCGCGTCTGTAGCCGCTTGGTCTCGCGTGTCGAGGAACCGTCAGTTACGGCCATCCCTGTCCTTTGCACTCTTGTTCGACTCATCGGGAATCTCAGCAGTGGATTTCCACGACAATATCGCGAAACGGATTGGCGCGACCGCTTCAGGGGCAGTCCGGCTTCGATATGGCGCCTTTGCTGGGTACAACTGCTGAAAGCTCCCATGGCGGCGACCCTGGACGAGGGTGGCCGTCGTTCCGAGTGCCACCCATGCCTGCTTTCGGAAGCCATCCAAGGTCATCAAGTCGAATTCTAGTCATTGACTTAGGTCAATTGGGCACGTTAGATGAAGCCGACATGTTCACGTGAGTTGCCAAGGAGTTCGTGTTGGTGGCTGGAGCAGTTCGATTTGGGCGGACAAGCCGTACTCGTGACCGGCGCAGGCAAGGGCGTGGGTCAGGGGATCGCGAGCGTCCTCGCAGAGGCTAGGCGGGTTACAGGGCGCCTGGACTTGATGCCCTGGTCGAGGGAGAAGATGGAGCAGTCGACGCCGATGGAGTTCTGCTGATGTCCGGTGTCGTCGCACGCGAGGTCATTCCGTTCCGTGAGCGCAAGGGCGACATCGCCTTGTGGATCTTCTTTCTGATCAACGTCATCTTCGTGACCTACCAGGCGGACATCGAGCAGCTCGTCATCCGCGACCCGGGCAACTTCACCTACCCGATCTGGCCTCCGCCCTACATGATCGACTTCCTGCACTGGTATTTCGAGAAGTACGACCCGCTACTCTATGCGCGGCCCGTCTGGTACACCACGATCGTCTGGATCGACCAGGTCGTCTACGGCCCCTTCTACATCGCGGCGCTCTATGCGTTCTGGAAGGGCAAGGACTGGATCCGCAACTGGTCGATCATCTGGGCATCCGTGATGCTCGCAACCGTCACCGTCATCCTCGGCGAGGAGATCGCCGGGCCGTACGCGAGCGATCACCTACCGCTCGTGTTCGCAACGAACGCCGGCTGGTTGATCGTCCCCATCTGGGTGCTCATCCGGATGTGGCGAGAGCACCCGTTCACGCGACCGATCACGACGAAAGAGGGCTAGCCATGGCAACATTCGCGGAGCGCTACGGTGCGTGGGCCGTCGTCGCAGGGGCTTCCGAAGGGCTCGGTGAGGCATTCGCGCGGGGGTGCGCCGAACGGGGGCTCAACATCGTCCTCATCGCACGGCGAGTCGAGCTCGCGCAAACGATCGCCGAGGACATCGCCGCCACGACCGGCGTGCAGACGCGCGCGATGCGAGCCGACCTGGCCGACCGCGGAGATCTCGACCGCATCCTCGCCGACCTCGTCGACGTCAACGTCGGCCTCCTCGTCTACAACGCCGCGTTCTCCGTCGTTGGACCATTCTGGAACTTCGACATCGACACGCACCTCAAGGAAATCGACGTCAACGTGCGTGGGCCGCTCGTGCTCGCCCACGGCTTCGGCGAGCGGTTCCGCGCACGTGGTCGAGGCGGGATCATCCTGCTCTCGTCGATGGGCGCGCTGCAAGGAATGGTGCGGGTCGCCAACTACTCTGCAACCAAGGCTTACAACCTGGTACTGGCCGAAGGCCTCTGGGCCGAACTCCGCGACGACGGGGTCGACGTTCTCGTCAGTTGCGCGGGAGCGACACGGACGCCGAACTACGTGGCATCGGAGCCGGATGACGCCAACGTGCCGGTCCAAGAGCCCGAGCAGGTCGCCACCGAGACACTGAACGCGTTGGGCAAAAAGCCAACGTTGTTCCCCGCGCGCGTACTTCGTGTCACGCATTTCGCGTTCCGCCATCTGATGGGACGCCGAACCGCTGTGCGCCTGATGGCCTATGCGAGCAATCGAACGTACAAGGAGCAGGGCAGCTACAGCACAGGAGACCGCGGATGACGAGGCTACTGATCGAGAACGGACCGAAATGCGAAGAGTAGTCCAGTTTTCCACCGGCAACGTCGGACAGCATTCGTTGCGGGCGATCATCGGTAGGCCGGACCTGGAACTGGTCGGCGTGCACGCTGCGAGCCCGAATAAGATCGGGCGGGACGCCGCCGAACTGTGCGGACTGAGCGAACCGACCGGCGTTGTCGCGACCGACGACATCGATGCTCTGATCGCGATCAAGCCCGATTGTGTGGTCTACACCGCACAGGGCGAGACAAGGCCGATGGAAGCCCTTGAGCAGATGTCCAAGTTTCTCGCCGCGGGTATCAATGTCGCGGCCACGTCGATGGTGTGGCTTGTAGCTCCTCGCCAGGCCGACGACTGGCTGCGGGAACCACTGGAGAAGGCCTGCCAGGCGGGAAATGCGTCGCTGTACGCAAACGGTATCGATCCCGGCTACTCGGGTGACACCGAGGTGCACAGTGCGCTGAGCCTCGTCACCCGCGCGAGGTCGATTACCGTCCAGGAGATCTTCGACTATGCAAATTACGACGATTACGAGTTCACCGGCAAGTCAATGGGTTTCGGGATGACACCCGGTGAAGAGACACCGATGTTGTTCTTACCCGGCGTCATCACGAGCATGTGGGGTGGGCCGGTGCGCAACCTCGCCGAACAATTGGGAATCGCCCTCGACGAGGTTCGTCAACGAGCCGAGCCGTGGTACACCGATCAACGAATCGAATGCAAGATGGCGACTGTTGAGCCCGGACAGATGGCCGCCGCCCGGTTCGCTGTAGAGGGTGTGCGGGACGGCGTTCCGGTGATAACTATGGAGCACATCAATCGGCTCACCTCTGTCGCCGCGCCAGAATGGCCATTTCCGCCCGACAACCAAGTCGGCGTCCACCGTGTCGTCGTCGAGGGAGATCCGAGAGTCGAACTCAACACGCACGTCTCCCACCCGGAACTTGATCCCACCGATGCCGGGTGCATGTCGACCGCAGCGCGCGTCGTTAACGTGATCGACTGGATCTGCTGCGCCCCAGCAGGATTGATCTCGATCGAGCAGATTCCGCAGGCTCGGGTCACCCGCGGCTTGATGTGGTGATGTGACTTGGAAGTTATGTGGGATGTCGCAGTTTCGACTGATCAATGTGACGTCACAGTTTCATTGTCATCTGTCAGTGAGCGTTGCTAGACCTATGAAAGGCAACGGCGCGTGCTGCATGCCGATGAACTTCGACGACGACGGCCACGAACCCAAGACGGTGGCGATGACGACAACAGTGCCGATGAACACGAAGGGCCAGCGCATCCTGTTGTGGACCGCACCGCCGGCGGCGGCACTGTTCGCGCTGGCCTACCTCCTATTCCCGGTGTTCTCCCCGCCGCTGTCGCCGACATTGCCGCCTGAACAGGTCGCGGCATTCTTCGCCGACAACGTCACCGGCATCCTCGGGGTCGCGATTCTGTGCAATCTCATTGCCTGCTCGCTGGTTCCGCTGTTCGCGGTCACCGCCGTGCAGATCTCCCGGACGGCCACGTCGAGCAGTGTTTTCACCTACGCCTACATCATCTGCGTCGGAGTCGGCATGACGGCCTTCATCCTCGCCGACTACTGCTGGGGGATGGCCGCCTTCAGACCCGAACGCGACCCTCAGCTGATCAGTCTTCTCAACGACATGGCGTGGTTCTTCTTCATCGCGCCCGTCGGCACGATCATCATCCAGAACCTCTGCCTGGCCGTCAGCGTCTACCTGGACGGCAGGCCGGACCCGATCTTTCCTCGTTGGGTGGCCCACTTCAACATCGTGGTCGCGGCCCTGCTGGTGCCTAGCGCTTTCTCGATCCTGTACACCTCTGGGCCGCTGGCGTGGAACGGCATGGTGTCATTCACCTTGCGACTCAGCATTTTTGCGTTCTACATCGTCGTGATGTTCGTCGTCCTCCTCAGCGTGGTCAATCGCCAGGGCGACGAGCCGGAGCCGCTGGCATGACCAAGAGCGTGGCCGCCGCACCCGAACCCACCACCGGACCCTCGCGGTCGTGGCGCACGACTAAGAAGCTGGACCAGTGGATCGCGTTCTGGTCAGTGCCGTGCTTCTTCACCGTCTTCGGCGTCGTCTTCGTCCCGCTGAGCTGGATGATGCCGCCACGGTCGCCCAGCGCTCCGCAATCGGAGATCCTCGGCTTCATGCACTCCCATAACCTGCTGATCGCTTGCGCCATCCTGACGTAAACGTTCGGTCTGGCGCCGGTGTCTAACGCGGTTTACCTCAGCCAAATCAAGCGGATGTCGGTCAGTCCAGTTTTTCGATACTCCGTGATGGTTGGCGCGATTTCCGGTGCGATCGTCGGCATGCTGTTCCCGTTGTTCTGTTTCGGGCTGGGCGCCTTCCGCCCCGGTTACGACCCAGCGATCCAGACCATGCTTTTCGACTTCGGCTATCTGGCGTTCATCGGCTCACTGGGATGCTTCTGCGTCATGTGGATGGCTTTCGGTCTGGCCATCCTGCTCGACGAGAACAACGTCCTGCCGAAATGGTTGGGCTACTACACCGTTTGGCAGTACGTGTCCGAGTTGATCGTCGCCCCGGTTTGGATCGCCAAGTCGGGCCCGTTCGCCTGGAACGGCCTGATGACGTTCTGGCTCGCGATGACCCTCTACGTGTCGTGGCAGTTCATCGTCTACGTGTGCATTTACCGGGCGATCAAGAACCAGCCCGACGACGAACTCGAACACGCCTGGCTCGAGTCGTCATCCGCGACCGACGAGACCC
The DNA here is from genome assembly GCA_963744835.1 of uncultured Actinomycetota bacterium. Lineage (GTDB taxonomy): Bacteria > Actinomycetota > Actinomycetes > Mycobacteriales > Mycobacteriaceae > Mycobacterium. The sequence goes on along the minus strand of CAVUVB010000001.1, from coordinate 629,795 downwards.
GGCCGAAGGCCACCGCATGACCGAGCTCGCCGAGGAGTCCACTACCGGCACCGGCAAGACGCCACGCAACACCGAGGCGCGGGGACACCTACCCGGCGATCCGAGCATGTGGTTTTTCGTCATCGGCGACCTGATCATCTTCGGCGTCTACTTCGTGGTCTACATGTACTACCGCGGCCAGAACCCCGACCTGTTCTTGCAGAGCCAGGCCAGGCTGAGCCTAAACATCGGTGCCGTGAACACCGTCGTGCTGCTGACCAGTTCACTTTTCGTCGCGCTCGGCACGTCCACTGCCCGCGCCGGAAAGACTGCGGATGCACTGCGGCTCTTCGTCATCGCACTCGCCTGCGGCGCCGCCTTCCCGTTGGTCAAGCTGTTCGAGTACGTTCCGGAGATCACCGCCGGTTTGACGCCGGGCACCAATCTGTTCTTCATGTACTACTTCGTCATGACGGGACTGCACCTGTGCCACGTGCTCCTCGGCCTGGTGATCCTGTGCTTCGTCATCCGCAACTTGCGCGGACCGGCGGCCCCCCGAATCTCGTTCACGGAAACCGGCGCCACCTACTGGCACATGGTCGACATCCTGTGGCTCATCCTGTTCGCGTTGCTCTACCTGATGAGGTGATCGGTGTGACGGCGTATCTGCGTAACCCCCTGACCGTCGTGTGGGCACTGCTCACCGCGGTCACCGTCGCGTCGTGGCTGACCGCTCGTGACGGTGGCGCTTCGCATCACCTCAACGTCACCGTCACCGTCGTTGTGCTGGTGATCGCAGCGGTTAAGACCGCACTAGTCATCTGGCACTTCATGGAGGTCCGGCACGCACCCACGTGGCTCAAGGCGACGACGAGCGCATGGCTGGTCGCAGTCCTCGGCCTCCCGCTCGGCCTCTACCTCGTCAGCCTGTAGAAGGGAGAGGAGCCAGTCTGCTGAGACAGGATCTGAGCCATCCCAATTCTCTACAAAGGAGACACCACCGCTGGCGGGCTGTAGCCGGTCACGAGCAGCCAGCCCGCTAAGCTAACTACCGCACCCATTGAACGACTCTCGTTTGCCGTTGATGTGTTCCCGCCGTTTCGAGCCGTTGTTATGCGAGTTGAGGGATCGAATAGGTGGACGTCCAGAGCGTTTCGAACTCTGTGGGGCTGATGTTACCGAGGTAGCTGTGACGGCGTTCGACGTTGTAGAAGTTGTCGATGTAATCGGCCATGGCGGCGGCCAATTCGATGGAGGTGGCCCATCTGCGGGTGTTGAGCAGCTCGACTTGCATCCGGGCCCAGAACGACTCCATGGCGGCGTTGTCGAAGCAGTCGCCCACGGTGCCGAATGAGCCGAGCAGGCCGCAGCGCCTCATGTTCTCCCCGAAGCTCCAGGACGTAAATTGCGTGCGTGGTCGGCGTGCAGAATGGTTGGGTCACTTAGGGTTCTGTTGTCGACAGCCATGTTGACCGCGTTGTTGACCAGTGCGGTGTCGGCGGTGGTGGAGAAGGTGCGGGCCACGATCATCCGTGAGAAGCAGTCCAGGATCGCGCAGCAGTACATTTTGCCGTCGCGGGCGGGGTTTTCGGTGATGTCGGTGCACCACAGTTGGTTGGGCGCCGTGGCGGTGAATCGCCGATTGACCAGGTCGACTGGGGTGTCGACACCGATCAGGTTGGGCTTTCGTCGCCCCGGACGCGGCAGCCCGTACAGGCCGTATTCGGACATGATCGAGTTGACCAGCTTGTGGTTGACGTTCATCTCGTAGTCGGCCAGCAGCGCGGCGCGGATCCGTCGGCGGCCGTAGGTGCCGCGTGATCGTTGGTGGATCTCGGTGATCGTGTCGGCCACGATCAGTCGTCGCACTTCACGATCCGGGACGGGTCGTCGCCGATGGTACTGCAGCAAGGATCGCGTTAATCCTGTTATACGACAGGCGGATCGGCCGGAATATCCTCGCGCGATCAGTCCTTCAGTGATCGCGCGTCGGCGTTTTGGGGGCACCACCGCCTGCTCGTCGAACAATTCGCACGCATCGCGGGTGAGGGCCAGCTCGGCCTCGAGCTGCGCGATGCGCTTGTGGGCGGCCGCCAGCTCGTCGGCTTCCACGCTCGGAATGCCCTCGATGAGCCCGGCGTCGATGAGTGCCTGACGTTTCCATCGGAACCGTGTGGCCTGACAGATGCCGGTCTCGGCAGCCAAGGCGGCAACGGGTTCCCCTGATCGCAGCCGTGCAACGATTTGCCGGCGCACCGACGCCGAATACTGACGGGGCATGTGACCTCCCGACGATCACTCTGCCCTCGACTCTCACAACCGTGGACCAACAACACGGGTACAGATCTCATGGACCAATTCACGGGGTCCGGTCACCGCCGTACGCGCCGGGCAACTGCAGCAGCGCTATCGCAGCGTCAAACTGACCTACGGCATTTGACCTCGGTGTTAGTCACCGCACAATCGCGGGCATGGTGTCCCAGCCGCGCACGGTCGACGTCGGAGACAGCGACGCATTGTCCATGTCGATGTCCCACTCGGGGAACCGCTTCAGCATCTCCTCGAGGGCGATCCGCCCCTCCAACCGGGCGAGGGCCGAGCCGAGGCAATAATGCGTACCGACACCGAACGCCAGGTGCTGACGCGCTTCGCGGTGAATGTCAAACACATCACCGTCTGGCGGGAACTGGCGCCCATCGCGGACCGCGGCACCGATCAGCAGCATCATCACACTGCCTTCCGGCACGGTCTCTCCGTACAAGTCGATTTCACGAGTGACATAGCGGGAAACGTGCGGGGCGGGCGGCTCGTAACGCAAGATCTCCTCGATGGCCTTAGGAATCAACGCGGGGTTCTCGACTAACTCGCGTCTTTGATCGGGATGTTCGGCCAGCACCTTGGCGGCCCAGCCAATGAGCCGGGTCGTGGTTTCATTGCCTGCGCCGGCCACCACGTTGAGATAGACCAAGATTTCTTCGCGCCGAAGCTGTCGGACCGTACCAGTCTCGTCTACGAACTCGACGTTGAGCAGTTCAGTCATGATGTCGTCGGATGGGTGGCCAGCGCGCCATTCGATGTATGCCTCGAAGATGCCGCCGGTGAGCATGCCTTCGTCGGCGGCGTTCATCGGCTTACCGGCCTCGGTGCGCAGCACCGCGTTACCGTAGTCGCGGATCATCTCTTGGTCGTCTTCGGGAATGCCGAGCAACGAGCTGATAACCTTCATCGGCATCTGCGCGCCGAAGTCGGTGATGAAGTCGAATCGCCCCGAACCGACCAGTGGGTCCAGGCTCTGTGCGCAGAACTCGCGGATCTTGGGCTCGAGTTCGTTGATCTTACGGGGGGTGAACATCCTGGCCAGCAGCTTGCGGTGCATGTCATGGATCGGCGGGTCCTCGAAAATGACAGTGCCCGGGGGGATTTCGAAGCCAGCCTTGATCAGCTCGATGATCGCACCCCGTGCCGAACTGAAAGTGTCATGGTCGACCAGTGCTCTGTTGACGTCGTCGTACCGGCTCAGCGCGTAGAAGTCGTGCTGTGCGTTGTAGTACAACGGCGCCTCTTCGCGTAGGCGGCGAAACATCGGATACGGGTCCGCATTGATTTCGACGTCGTATGGGTCGAAGTAGAGCTCGTCACGGGTGGTAGGGACTGTCACCGAAGTTCGCCTCTCTATGTGCGATCAGTTGAGTTGGTGGGGTCAGGCTGTCCCGTCGTTGCTTCCGCTCGGAGAGTTTGTACTTCACGAGCGCGATCAACACTTTGGGATTGCGGGCGACCGCGATTGCGCCCTGAAATCCGATTCTTGCTCTCTGGCCGAACGTCAGTTCGTGCTGTGGTTCCACTACTCGTCCTCCGTTGCATGCTGATCGATCTGGACACCAGCGGTGAGCCGCACCGCTGAACGGGAGTCGTGCGGTCGGGCTACAGACTCGCGACGTAAGGACCCAGCAGCAGTGCGAACAGCGCGATCAACCAACTGATCGTGGTCATCTTCGGCCGGACCGTCGCATGGCGAACTTCCCCGAAACCGTTGCCGTGGGCTGGAAGCCGGCGATTCGCCTGCAATCTGCATGTAGCTGGATCAGAACGCTTTGTTGTTGGGCGTCGTAAGCTCGACGGTGTCTTCTTCGATTTCCAGCTGGAGGGATTCGAATGCCTTCGCTAACGTGTCGTACCCGCCAACGGTGAAGATTAAGTCAAGAAGCTGCTGGTCGGTGAACTCCTTGGATAAGGCGTGCCAGACCGGTTCGCTGATCGTTCCGTCAAGAAGCAGTTCGTCAGCGGCATACAGCATTGCGGCTTCCAACTCGCTCCAGAACGGGGCATCTGGTCCGTATGCGATGCGGCCGATCTCCTCGTCGCTGAGCCCGGCGTCTTGGGCGATGAACAAATGTTGCACCCATTCCGATTTGCAGCGTCGAACTGCGGCGACCCTCATGATGAGGAGTTCACGTTGCCGCATGCTGAGGGTCGTCGAATGGAGAAGGTGACCGTTGAATGTGAAATAGGCCTGCGCCAAGGTGGGATGACGAGCCATGACACCGAGTAGGTTCTGCGGCTTTGGGCGGTCTTTAGTCGTCAGGGGTTGGCGCCGAGAGTCGGTGGGACGCAGAGCTGACATCGCGGCGCGCATCTCGTTGGGATATGCCTGGACCGGTAGAGGTTTGATGCGCGTCATATCAGTCTTGACTCCTACCGCTCTCAACCGACAGGGGAAGCAGAGGACCCACGGGTCTGGATCGTGATGTCGTGACTGATTCGCGAGTCACGCTTCTATCACCAGACCCGGCAGATCGTTGTTGGAACGCCAGTCCTCCAAGAGCTTTTCGAACGCGTAATACCCCAAGCCGTATGTTTCACCGGTGTAGGACCGTGGCCGCAGCTCACCCTCTTCGTTCGCGACTTCTTGTCCGTCATTGTTGAAGTATCCGGGTGTGCATTCCCGGATGAACGCGGAGGTGTCGACGGCGACTTCGCGGACGTGGTCAACGTATGCGTCTTGCGCTTCCCTACTCGGCTCTACCGTCCGAGCACCGCGGCTGAGTGCTTGGCTGACGATCCATGCGATGTGGCGGCCCTGGTTGTTGAATGTCTCAGTCGTTGAGGCATTGAATCCACCCTGGAAGAAGCCGACAAAGAACTGATTAGGGAATCCGTGGGTCATGACACCATGCAGGGTCCGGAATTCATGTGCCCAGTGGTCGTAGAAGGATTGACCACCGCGGCCGGAGATCTTATCGATTCCCCACCGTCGTTGAAGGTCGCTGGTCACCTCGAAGCCGCTCGCGAATATCAAACAGTCGATCTCGTACTCGGCCGCCTCGTGCATGAAGCCCTGGCTCGTCATGCGCTCCACGCCGCGCGTGGGAGAGACGTCAAGGAGTCGCACGTTCGGCCGATTGAACGCCGGATAAAACTCGTCGCTCGAAGCAGGCCGCTTGCACATATGCCGATACCAGGGCTTGAGAATCGCGGCGGTTTCTCTGTCCTTCACCACAGCATCAACGCGCGCTCGCAACCGCTCCATGACGCGGAAGTCCATAACCTCGCGCGTGGCAAGAAACTCGTCAGGCGATTGCGGCCAGCCTGATTCATCGAACTCAGCCGCGAGGTTCCTGTTGATCTCTGTCCAAATATCGCAGATCTGATCCTGTTCGCCCGGCGACAAACCGTCGATTGCGGCATGGTGAAAGTTCATCTGACGTTCGCGCTGCCAACCGGGCTTCAATGTCGCAAGCCAAGATTCGTCCGTAGCAGTGTTGATGCGCTCGTCTACGGTCGAAGCAGTGCGCTGGAGCACGTAGAGCTGCTTGGCGTATCTGGCCAGGAACGGAACTGCTTGAATGGCGGAAGCGCCCGTACCTACGATCGCCACTCGCTTGTCGCTCAGCCGGTCGAGAACCGGTTCTTGCTGGCTCCCGCCGGTGTAGTCGTAATCCCATCGGGCAGTGTGGAACATCTTGCCCTGGAAATCCTCCAGTCCCGCTACGCGGGGCACCTTCGGTGTATTGATCGGACCCATGGCCATGATGACGAACTGCGCTCGCAGATCATCGCCACGATCCGTTGTGACGCGCCACCGTTTGATCGACTCGTCCCACCGCAATGCATTGACGCATGTGTGAAACAGCGCACCATCGTATAGCTCGAACCTTCGTGCGACGCTTTGGCAGTACTCGCGGATCTCGAGCCCGTCGGCAAATTTCTTCGAGGGAAAGAACTGCATCTCTTCCAGCAAGGGAAGATAGCAGTAGGAGTCGTTGTCACAGGACAGGCCAGGGTATCTGTTCCAGTACCACACGCCACCAAAATCGCCCGCCTGCTCGATGATTCGGAAATTCGTCACACCGGCCTTTCGCAAGTGGTACCCGGCGAGAACGCCGGCCCAACCGCCACCAAGTACAACGACATCGACGACGTCGCTGACGGCACGACGCGACGACCGTGTCATATGCGGGTCGCTGAAGTCGACTGCCTCCGTCTCCTGGAATGCGGCAGCGTATTGCTCTTGGCCATCGGGACGGAGTCGCCGATCCCGCTCTTCTCGGTATTTGTTTCTCAGCGATGCGATGTCCACCTCATCTGAGGCAGGCACGTTAGTGGGATCGCAGGTCATCTGTGCAGCCCCGCTGTGTCCTGCGGCGCGAACAGTAGGGGAAGACGTTCCATTGCTAGCAGAGCAGCGTTCGGTAGGTAACGAATGTCTTCGATCGGTATAGCCAAGCTGATATCCCCCATCCGCCTCGCTGTTTGCCTCGCCGCGACCAAAAGTTGCATACGGGCCAGTGAGATGCCCAGACACAGATGAACGCCAGCTCCGAATGTCAGGCTCTTCCGGATGTTGGTCCGACCCGAATCGAACTGACGCGGACACTCGAAGACCGCCTCATCGTCGTTCGCCGATGCGAAGAGGATGAGGAGATGCGCGCCCTCCGGTAGCTGCTTCTCGCCCAACGTCACCGGCTTGGTTGTCACACGAGACAATGCCCGCACCGGCGGTTCAAGACGCATCAATTCTTCGATGAAGCGCCCCATCTGCGAATCGTCGTCGGCAGCTTCATAGAACTGCTGGGAGATCGAGGCGTCCGTTGCGACTTTGAACAGGATGTTCGTGAACGCCGTTGACATTGAGTCGTGGGTATTGATGAGAAGCGCCCGGGCGGTTGCAACCAACTCCTCGAAGCTGAGGGGTTCCTCGTCCGACGTGTCGGCTCTGATGATGTCCGAGAGCATGTCGTCTTCTGGAGTGTCCATTCTTCTCCGGACAAGTGCGATCAGATAGTTCTGCATTTCACAGAGCTCATGAGCCGCCCGGATCATGTCCTCACGTGTGTTCGTGAGACTGAACTGCGACAAATAGGCGCTCCCCCAGCGCTTGATCGTGCTCATTTCAAGATCGTCGACCTGCAATTGCTCGATGCTGAAGGCGATCGCCATCGGCAAGGCGAGGTCATGCAAGCCATCCGCCTCACCGAGCTCGACGAATCCGTCGATGAGCTCATCGACGAGCCGCTCGAATTGCGGTTCAAGAGCTTTCATACGCCGCCTGCTGAAGGCCTGCGACAGCAGACGGCGCACGCGGGTGTGACGCGGTGGATCGATGTTCGCGACATCCGGGAAGAACCCGCCACCCTCGCGGATGAGGATGCTCTTCATCTCCTCAAGGTGGCCGTGAGCCATCTGCCGGTAATAGCCGAGTTCTTGTGAGAAAACGACCGGATCTCGAAGCACCGCCATCAAGTCTTCGTGTCGCGACACCAGGTACATCCCGAGGTCCTCCTCGAAGTGCACCGGATCGCCGTCGCGAAGAGCGCGGTAGTAGGCAAACGGTTTCTCCTGGATGGCCGGGTCCATGAAAGACACGCCCGCAAGGGATTCGAGCCGAGCCTCGCCGGCCGGGCATCCAATTGGCGAAGTAGTCCTATCAGTCGTCATAATCTGTCCTTTGACATCTCTAGTTGGACACCGCACTGCCTTGAGTGCGGAACCCCTGACACTGTCTGTCCCACGTGTGCGGCCCTAGACCTCGTTGGCGCAAGTCGGCCTTGATAATGCGTTGTGTCGCCTGAGTCTTCGGTAGCTCGTCCACGAATTCGACATAGCGTGGCACCATGAAACGCGCCATGCGGGTCTCCAGCTCGGCGCACAGGTCCGGCGGGCCGATCGAGGATCCGGAGCGCGTCACCGCGAACAGCAGGATCTCGTCTTCGCTGGTGTCGGCCGGAACTGCCACGGCGGCGCACTCGAGGATTTCCGGATTTCGCAGCACGTCGGCTTCGACCTCGAACGACGAGATGTTCTCACCCCTGCGCCGGATCACGTCCTTCAGCCGGTCGACGAAGACGTAGTCGCCGTCGGAAGTCCGCATGAGCGCATCGCCCGTGTGGAACCACCCGTTGCGCCAAGCGGCCACCGTCGCAGCGTCGTTGTTCAGGTAGCCGGCGTTCATCACCCATGGCACGTTGGCACGTACGATGCATTCGCCGGGCATCCCGTCGGGAACCTCAAAATCATGTTCGTCCACAAGTCGGACCTCGAAACCGGGATAGCCCTCCCGGACGCGACCTACGGTGCGTGCGTTCGTCGGGTTCCATGCTGACCGTATCGCGACACCACCCTCAGTACTGTTGTAGACGGTGCAAATGCGGGTGTTGAATCTCTCGCTGAACTGCTCATAGCATGCACCGAGCGGAGCCATGAAGAGATTCTTGAGCGACGTTCTGCCCGAGGGGCTTTCGGGAGCCCTCAACAACAAATCCGCCATCGACCCGACGAGCATGCCAGTCGTTATGCCGAACTCGGAAACATCCTGCCAGAAGCTGTTGAGGGCAAAGCGAGACCTGATGACAACCTGGCCGCCGGCCATTGCCGCGTGGTAGGGGATCGACTTGGACCCGAAATGAGCGTGTGAGGTAGTGCAATAGAAGACATCTGATGGGTCAAGGTCATCGAATGGGAACGTCCCCAGGTTGATCGAGTGTAGCTGTCCCCACGGCAACTTGACCGCTTTGGAAGGTCCCGTGGTGCCTGATGTATATGTAATACAAGCGATTTCGTTCATCTTGGGATTGCGCATCCGCCGGTGCGCTTCGGCGATATCCGCTCGAAGTGCCTCCACTGATGTCACGCCAGGCAACTGCGACGGCTGCGCGACGTCGCAGCGGTCAGCATCGAGAACTAGTACGCGCTCGACGGATTGCAGTTCTGCCGCGACGGCCTCCACGAACGGCACGTACTGTGCCGCCACGATGAGAAGTGTGGGACGGCAGTTGTTGATCGCGTACGCCAGCATGCGGCCCCGAAATTCCGGGTTCGTCGCGGCATCCGTGGCGCCGATGCTCGAAAGGCCCAGCCAAGCGGCCAATGAGTCGAGCCCGGCGTCGAGGAGGGTCACGACGACGTCGCCCTCCTTCACGTCGAGAGCAAGGAAGCGAGCCGCCCACAGGATCATCGCTTCTCGGAGCTGGTCCCAGGTTGCGGATGCGCCGTCCACGGTCCGCAGGAATTCCTTGTGTGGACCTTCTTTGGCCATGCGATTCACGATGGCGGGCAGCGTCTCTTGTGAACGCAAGTCAGGAGTCCAAGGCACTGCGCGCTCCTAGTAAGGGTTGTTCAGGTATGCGTTCGGTCTGTTCACGCTGACCTCACGCGTACTTCCAGAAGGCGCGCATCATCGAAATCTTTCCGGCGTCGTTAAAGGTGAAGTGATCCACCAGAGGGCCGACGTGCTGCAGCGAGCCCTCACGGGTCACCACGCCATGCAGGATGGCGATGGCTTCGTTTCCGCAGACGATCACGTCGCGCTCAAGCCACAGCTTCATCGGGGAGAGGTCGGTGACCAACTTCCAGAACGACGTGCGCAGACTCTCGATACCGGTGTAGGTATCCACTCCCACGGGGTCTTCCAGAACTGCGTCATCGGCCCAAAGAGCCAGCCAGCCATCCTTGTCATGATCACTGAGAGTTTCGCAGTGCGCGTTGATCGCCGCGATGATTGTGGTGGCGTCTGACATTTCTGTTCCCTTCTCGCAGTATCGGTCGGCGCGGAATCAAGCATTCATACTTTGCTTACTTCGTCATCCCAGCCGGTATCACGTTCGCGTACAGCGGCTCTCACACCCTTTTCGTGAATCAGGCGGAGATGATGTCCTTTGGCGATTGCCGCTTCCGCGCTGGGAACATATGGATCTCGACCCACATCAACCATCGCGGAGAGCCCTGCCGCTTCGTAGAGACGGTGCGTCCCGCGCTTGTTGGCGACAAGATCGCCGGTCTCCATCCGTGCTATCTGCTTCGCGAAACGCATCGCCACGTCCTCTTCCTCGCCGAGCGCAACGATTCTGTTCACGTAGAACAATCGATGCGCCGTCTCCGCGTCGAGCCATCCGCCCGTCATCCACAACTGCTTCATGACACGGATGGGGAAGTGGAAGGGCATGAGTGCATAGGGGCCGTACGGTGCACCGACGCCGACCCGAGATTCTTCCCAACTGAAGCGGGAGTTGTCCGCCGCGATGACTACGTCGGCGGCGAGCAGAAAGGTGTTCGCATGAGGTCCGACATAACCTTTGGCGGCGACGACAAGTCCCTTGGAGAAGCGCCACGGTGGGAGGAGGTCGCCGGTATGTACCCAATACTTGTCTTGAATCGTCGCCGGTTTCTGCCCACCGATGGTCTCGGCAGCCACTTGTTGTACATCGTGACCTGACGAGAAATTGGCGCCCTCGGCAGTGAGCACAACGCACTTGACATCGTCCATACGATCGCAGTCCGCGAGGACCGAGTAGAACTCTTTTTCCATGGTGCTGTTGATCGCGTTCATTTTCTCGGGCCGATTCAGGCGTACTTCGACGATGCTTGGCCGCCGTTTCACCTGGATGCAGGTCATCGCATCCCACTTCGTGTCAACCACGAGTCCTCCTGTCCGTCTTTGCGCCATCGCCGATAGCGATTCGTCGTCAGTCGCGCTTCGGGGCGCGCGGTAGGCCAAGTACTTGTTGCGCGATGATGTTGCGCTGAATCTCTGATGTACCGCCGGCGATGGTTGCCGCGAGGCCCCGCGTATATCGCTCGAACCTGCTTGCAAAGTACTCATCGGGATTCATGTGCTCGTAGCGTTCGGTCACCGGATGCCGAAGGCCGTCAATGCCCACCGAGCTCAGCGCGAGATCTGCTGCGCGCATCTCGGCCTCAGAGCCGAAGAGCTTGAGCACGGAGATAGATGCGTTATCCTGTTCGCCACGCGCGGCCCGACCCAATGCTGCTGACCCCATCGCCCGAAGAGCCTGGTAATCAATGATTGTCGACGCGAAGCGATCGCGTTCGACATCGGTGCGGGGCCGGCAGTCGGCCATGAGATTGTCAATGCGGTCGGCCAGCATTAGCCACATCATCGTGCGCTCGTGCCCGAGTGATCCATTGGCCACCATCCACCCTTGGTGCAGCCCGCCTAAGAGGTTCTCGGCCGGGACTCGGACGTCGGTGAGGAAAACCTCATTGAAGTCGAGGTTGTCTTGATTGGCGATATCTGGGAACGGTCGACACACCACGCCCTCGGTCTTGGTCGGGATTATCAGCGCTGAAATTCCCTTGTGCTTAGGGGCATCCGGGTCGGTGCGGACGAAAGTCAACAGGAAGTCAGCGTCGTGGGCGCCCGACGTCCAGACTTTTTGGCCGTTGACGACAAAGTCGTCTCCATCGCGGACCGCGCGCGTTCGCAGTGATGCTAGGTCAGAACCCGCGCTGGGCTCACTCATTCCGAGCGAGGCGGTCATCTCGGCGCGTAGCACCGGCAACGCCCAGCGCTGTTGCTGCTCGGGGGTTCCAAACGTGATCAGTGATGCTGCAACGATATTGACGCCCTGTGGGTTGAAACTGTGGTAGATGCGTCGTCGACACAGCTCATCGAGATGGACGAATTGCTGCAGTACGGTTGCGTTGCGACCTCCGAATTCTGGAGGCTGTGCGGGCAGTAACCAGCCATTGTCGAACAGTAGGCGCTGCCACTTTCGGGCCCATGCTGGCATGTGTGAGACTGACCGCGGACGCTCGAAAGTATCGGCTTCGGTCGGCAGATTGTCGTCAAGAAATGCCGAGAACTCGGCCCTGAACGATTCGACATCCTCATCAAAAGTCAGCTGCACGGTACTCCTTTGCGATAAGCGCGCGATGTTCCCCAGCGCCCCCCAGCATCAATTCGCCTGCTCTCGCGCGTTTGATGGCGAACTGCAGATCGTTCTCCCACGTGAAGCCCATGGCGCCAAAGGACTGCATGCCATGCTGCACGACCACTGATTGCGCCTCGCCCGCAGCGGCTTTGGCCATCATGGAGGCCAGGCGGCGACGTGAATCGTCAGTCGTGATGGTCAGCGCCGAAAAGTATGACAAGGCCCGTGCCCGCTCGATAGCAACGTGCATGTCCGCGGCTTTGTGTTGGAGGGCCTGAAATGAGCCAATCGGAACTCCGAACTGGTGGCGCTGCTTGAGATGTTCGAGAGTGAGATCGAGGATGCGTTGACACGCTCCGACTGTCGTGATCGCCATCGCCGTGAGGGCAATGTGCCAAGCCCGTTCAGCGTCGGCAGCGACTCGATCATCCTTGGCGACGCGCACGTCCGCGAACTGGATGTCTGCCACATGCAGGACGGGGTCGAAGATGCTGACCCGACGAGCAGTCACCTCACTGGCGTCGACGACGAATACTCCGGCGGCGGTAATCACTGCAAGCCGATCTGCGCGGTCGCCATCAAGTACGAAATGCGCGGTACCGTCGAGAACCCACCCTTCGTGGTCTCGGTGTGCGGTGACGCCGGCGTACACCGCGGCGCCGACGAGCGCCGGGTCGGACCGGTCGCCAACCAGAGGTGCGAACTGGGTCATTGACGCTAAGTAAGGCGTCGGATCACTCGCTCGCCCGAGTTCCTCGAGGACGACGGCAAGCTCGATGTAATTGTCCGCGCTGACGAGGTCCGTCCAACCTTGATCGACGTACCCCTTCCACAGCGGGCCACCTTCGGCGCCACCTTCAGCGATCTGCCTAATAAGGGACGACGGACACTGCTTCGACACCGCATCTCGGACCGTGTCGCGCCAAAGACGCTGGTCATCGTCGAGTTCTAGAAGCAACTCGGCCCCATCTCCATCGAAGGTGTCAGGCGAGAATAGCGTTCTCATTTACGGAAAGTCAATGTGCGCGCTTCTTGACAATCATCATAGGCAGATAGCAGCATCTATGCAATATCGCATACCGCAGAACGATGATGCCTGGAAAACGAAGATGGCATGAATACCTGGTAGCTCAGACGGGGCGTGCGCGCACTTCGCGGAGGCGCGTGCCCCCATCGACATTGGAGGCGCTCCCTGACCGGGCCACCGATCGAGTACTTGGTCTTTGAACGCTCGCGTGGCGTTGCGCCGACCAGGACGTCCACCCTGGCACTCAAGCAGCGTCGCATTGTCGTTACCAACGTCAATCGCTGAATAGGAGAACATCATGGCCAGAAAGTCGGCCGCCGCGGGCGCCAAATCGCCGGACGTCGAACTGGATTTATCCGACGTCGATCATCGGGTGGGACAGCCCATTGGCGGCGGCCAGCTGTGGGATCCGTGCAGCTCTTCCGACATTCGCCGCTGGGTGATGGCGATGGACTATCCCAATCCGCTCCACTGGGACGAACGGTTCGCGCGCGACTCGAAATTCGGCGGGCTGATCGCGCCACAGTCCATCGCAGTCGGACTGGACTACGGACATGGAGCAGGACCTGCCTGCGTAGGACACGTACCGAACAGCCACCTCATCTTCGGCGGAGAGGAGTGGTGGTTTTATGGCTGCCCGGTGCGCCCGGGAGACAAGCTGTTTCAGAAACGACGGTTCCACGACTATAGGGTTGTAGAGACCAAATTTGCTGGTCCCACTATGTTTTCGCGCGGTGACACCACCCACACCAACCAGAACGGCGTCCTTGTGGCCCGCGAGCGGTCAACCGCGATCCGCTATCTCTACGAAGAAGCGAGAAAGCGGGGGATGTTCGAGAGTCAACTCGGCGACATCAAGCGTTGGACACAACTTGAGCTGGAAGAAGTCGAGAGGCTTCGCCGGGACTGGCTCGAGTCGAACCGGCTGGGTGTCTCACCGCATTTCGACGAAGTAAAGGTCGGCGACACACTGCCGCGTCGTGTCATCGGTCCCCACAGCATCGCGACCTTCACCACTGAGTACCGCGCGTTTGTCTTCAACATTTGGGGCTCATTCGAATGGGTCACGCCACCGGGTATCGAGGATCCGTGGGTTTACCAGGACCCGGGCTTCGGTAAGGATTTCGCGTTTGACGAAGAAGACGCGTTCATTGATCCCCGTAAGCGTGACGGCCTCTATCTTGGGCCGTCGCGGGGTCACATTGATGCCGACAGGGCCACTGAAGTCGGCATGGCGCGTGCGTACGGCTACGGCGCGACGATGGGAGCCTGGTGCACCGATTATCTCGCCTACTGGGCTGGCCACGACGGGATGGTCCGCCACAGCAAGGCCGACTTCCGCGGTCCGGCTTTCGAGGGTGACGTGACGTACTTCGACGCCGAAATCATCGGCAAAGAGGCCGAGTCGTCGTGGGGCGTGCCGCTTGTCCAAGTGAAGCTGCGACTGACCAATCAGAACGGTGAGGAGCTCGTGAGCTGTATAGCCGAGGTCGAGTTACCGGCGTGATGTGGCCAGCGTATGAACTCTGAGCCGGCGTTGTCACTTTCGATCGTGTCCGGTCCGTCGTTAGGCGACGAGCCGGGACTCGGAACCCTCACGCTGCCCGGCTTTCTGCGCGAGGTGGCGTCCATGTTCGGCGACCGCGAAGCGCTCGTGTTCCGCTCGGTCGACGGCGACACGCGCTGGACGTACGCCGAGTTGTGGGATCGGGCAGTCGAGGTGGCGTGCGCTTTGCGTGCGAACGGGGTCAGCAAGGACACCCGGGTCGGCGTCTTGATGACGAACCGACCGGAGTGGCTCTCGGCGTTCTTCGGCATTTCGCTCGCCGGGGGTGTTGCCGTTGCACTCAGCACATTTTCGACCCCCGCGGAGCTCGATTATCTGCTCAACACCTCAAGCGTTGCCGTGCTGTTGTTCGAGCGACGGGTGCTGAAGACAGACTTCGCGGCCGTTCTAAATGAGCTGGCACCCGAGATCGGGGGGTCCGCCCGCGGCGGGCTGCAATCAGCGAGATTCCCGTTCCTTCGCCATCTTGCAACGATCGGCGATGCGCCCTCCGGCATCGACACGTGGGATGAGTTCCTTGCCCGTGGCCACGACGAACCGCGCGAGTTGATCGACGCGACTGCGGAGGCGGTGCGCCCGAGCGATGCAGGAGTGCTGTTCTTCTCGTCGGGCTCGACGAGCAAGCCAAAAGGAATCCTGAGTGCACATCGCGGTGTCGCCATCCAGATGTGGCGTTTTCGCAGGGTATGCGGCTTCGGTCCGAACGACAACATCCGTTGTTGGTCGGCGAACGGCTTCTTCTGGTCCGGCAATTTTGTGATGTCGCTGGGCGCTACGCTCGCTTCCGGCGGTTGCCTTGTCCTGCAGCCGACATTCGCTGCAGCAGAGGCGCTCTCACTAATGGATGCCGAACGAGTGAACTATCCGTTCGCCTGGCCGCACCAGTGGGCGCAAGTTGAAGCTGCACCTAATTGGCTTACCGTCGACCTGAGCAGCATGCGATTCGCCGACATCAAGACACCGATTGCCCACCATCCAACGGTGACTGCCAAATGGTTATTGCCCGACCATGCATACGGCAATACCGAAACATTCACGATATCAACGATTTTCGAACTCAATACTCCGCGCGAGGTGCACGCCGATAGTTGGGGAGAAGCACTGCCCGGCGTGACAGTCAAAATTGTGGATCCACTTACCGGAACGGTGATTCCGCGAGGCGAGAAAGGGGAGATCTGCGTGAAGGGTCCCACCCTCATGTTGGGCTATATCGGCACACCGTTGGATGAAACACTCGACGCAGAAGGTTTCTTCCGCACTGGCGATGGTGGGTACCTCGACGAGGCAGGTCGACTGTTCTGGGAGGGCAGGCTCACGGACATCATCAAGACGGGCGGCGCGAATGTCTCACCGCTCGAAGTCGACGAAGTGCTGGCGAGGCACTCCGGTGTGAAGGTGACCAAGACCGTCGGCGTGCCGCACAGCACGCTTGGAGAGGTCGTGGTCGCCTGCGTCGTGCCGCACGACGGAATGAACGTCGAAGCCGAGGAGATTCGCGGCTATCTGCGAGAGCAACTGGCGAGTTACAAGGTACCGCGACACATACTCTTCTTTCACGAGAAGGATATTGCGTTGACGGGCAGTGACAAAATCAAAACCGGCGAGCTTCGAGAATTGGCCGCGCAGCGGCTCTCGGAGTAGGAGAGCGACGAATACACCGCCTGCGCCGGGCTTATGGACTGTCGAGGTGACCAACGATGACGGCCTTGTCGAAAGGTAATTCCAGCTGTCGTTGGGGAACGCTATGCATCGGTTCACCGATAGTGGCAGCCGTCGCACCACAATGCGGACGGCACTCAGACCGAGCCTCGACGCTAAGCTAACGTTTGCTCGAACTTCTGCCGGTGGATGAATCATCCCCCCGCCCCGCCGCCGAAGGCAGAATTGCGTTGCGACACCAGGACCACACAACCTCTTCGGTCAGGTGAGTACCTTCGACACCTTCATGCAGCGCGTTGAACTGGCCCAGAGACGTCAGCGTGTAACCCAGCAGAGAAGTCAACTGCTGAAGGGTGAGATCGTCTCGGATTTGACCCTCTCGCGAACACGCGGTCAAAATCTCTGTCAACAGTTTCCGGTGCGGTTCCCATACTTTGGCGAACGCTTCCGGATGATCCATCTCGAGGCTCAAGTTAAAGATCAGGACAAGCCGCCCTCCTACTTCCTGCGATGAACCTGGCCGCGACAAGACTCCTTTGCACCATGCCTCCAGCTGCGCCATCGGGCCCTCGGCAGCCTCGACTTTCTCCCGAATTGCTTCGGTGAATTGTGCGGTGACATCTTCATATAAAGCCAACAGAAGTTCGTCCTTGCCGGCGAAATGCTGATAGAACGTCCGCAGGCTGAGATTCGCCCGATCGGCAAGCGTCTGAAGGGTGAAATTCGCGTGCCCCGACTCCTGTACGAGCTCAAGGGCTGTCGTCATAAAGTGTGTGCTGCGAGCGACAGCGCGCGCCCGCGCGCCGCCGAGACGGCGCTCGATGGCCCGCTCCTGCCAAGTGCTACCGGCTCCATTGCCTTCATACGCCGGCTCCTTGGGCCCGCCAGCGGGCTTGCCAGCATTATTCGTCATCGCTGACCATCCACGCGTTGCTCACTGGTACACGGCCTAGTCCGGTGAACGTATGCGGTCTCGTCCGCAGGATGGTGTGTGCGACGAGACGGCATAGAGCCACCATATCGGCATCGCTCCGCTGACCCGACATGACGATACCCGCCCTCGTCGCACGCATGTTCGGTTCCACTCCAGCCCACCCAGCGGTGAGAATATCACTCTCTCTAATCGGTAATAAGCATAAACCTAAAATGGTTATACGTGTTATCAATAACTGCTAGGGTTGATGTGCGACATGGGTTGTTGCTGATGCATAGTCGAGTGCGCCTGCTGGCATGCCCGCCGTGAACAGCTGGACGGGTCGACCGGTTTGCCGTCGCCGAGGCGCCCAGCTGCGGTTCGTGAAGCACGGTGCGGATCGAACTTTGCTACGTCAACGGAACGCGCAGGCAGCAGACGGTCAGATGCCGCAGCCCAGACCTCTGAGGAGAAGTACGACATGCTCGACGACCCAGGCCCGTCGGAGACGCAGCTTCGACACCTTCCGACCTACATCCTGTCTCGGCTGACCGAGTTGCATAAGGAACTCAGTCTTATAGAAGGCGACGGCCGACGAAGGTCTCCGTCGACGAGGACCGAGCCGGGTCCACGGCATCGGTCCACGGTGTGCCCCAGAGGTAATCCCTTTGACGGCTACATCGTCGCCGATCCGTCCGAGGTGCATGTCGAGCTGGGGCCAGCGCTGAGGAACGCCGTCGCAAACTGTCGGGAACAAGCCATCATCGAAATAGTTTTCTAGCCAGGGAGATTCAGTGTCAAAGGTTCACATCGTCGCCACGGACGGCATTAAGAGCCCGGCTGCCCCGGGATCCCGGCGTGCGGGGGATGCCGCGTCCTCTCAAACTTCCGCCGCGACTGGTGCGCGACCCATGGATAAGTTTCGGGCCCTGGTCGCGCGGCAGGACGACGACGGCATCCGGGCAACCATCGAGACTTTGGAGGAATCCCAGCTCCCTGTCGGTGAGGTGACCGTCCGAGTGCTCTATTCCAGTGTCAACTATAAGGACGCGCTGGCGCTGACGCCGAAAGGTGGTGTGGTGCGCGACTATCCGATCGTGCCCCTCAGTCGCAGCATTTTCCAACCTACCTTGGGCCGACACTGGATCGAGGGCGTAGGGACTTCGTCATGGATAATAGAGAATATCTATCATCATGGGAAAAACGATGCGGGACAGCGTGTTGCGAGCCTCACCGGTGGGCCGGTGTTTGACATCATGCGCATGCCACGCGGCGCTGCGCTGTTGATGTGGAAACAGTGGCAGGCACTGATGCCGAGGCGCTCAGGTGAGGCGCCGAAATTGGCCGACCCGTGTGAAGTTCGTCGATATCGCCGAGATGCTCGCCGCTGCCGGGTGATTGGCACTAGCACCATCGCTGGCCTGCCGCCGACAAAGCGTTGGTGACCCGCGTTGACCGGATGTATTTGCATTCGGCGTCGGTGGGGTGCTGGTGCTGTTCGGCGAGTACGTCGTGGGCGAGGTCGCGGTGTCAGGGGGTGAGTGCTTCTTTCTTGCACTCGCTGCATGCGCTGGAAGGCACTGTGGTGACGTTGATTCGGCGTCGGCGCAACTGAACTTGCAGGCGCGGAAGAATTCGTGGGTCATCGAGTGCGATGTCTTGTGGATGGCCGTCACCGTCGCGCACGACTTCGACGTCGGCATCGCGGTCCCACAGTGCTAGTGCCTGGCCGCTGTTGTAGCCCGAGCGGTGGTGAATGCCGGTGATTCCGGGTCCGGCGGGTTGGTCTTTGTAGATGGCGCGGGCCCACTGCTGTGTGAGCGAGCGGGCTTGGTTGCCGTCGCCGAGGGCGGGCAGCGCGTCGATCGCCAGGGCTGCGCCTTTTGCCGCGAGGTCGAACATCGTCAGGGTGGTGGTGGGGGCGATGATGGCGACCCGGTAGTGGGGGCATATCGCGGCGATGCCCGCTTCGATTTCGGTGAGGCTATGTCGGTGCTTTGCCGCGTCTGCGCCGAATTTCGTCGGCTCCAAAGCGTTCCAGTGTTTTGAGCAGTCGGCGCACCGCGTCGGGGACGTCTTCGTGGGGTCGAACCAAGGGCAGAAGGTCAGCCAGTCGTGGAGGGGGTTGACGGATCTGCGATCGCTCGGCGGTGACGTTGGGCAGCGCCTCAGCGAACACAGCCAGCGTCGTACAACCGGGCAGTCCCGCGGCTGGAGCGAGTACAGCGTCGAATCCCGCGTCGCGGGCGGCGCAGGCGATGGCCTGGGTGATGGCACAGTCCTCGGAGGTGAGGTCGTCTTCGTCGACGCCTAGATGCGCTCGTGTGGTGGCGTTGGTGAGGTCGAGGACGTGAAGGTCGACCGATACGCGACCCACGCGGCGGCGTACTTCGAATGGGTCGACTCCCTCCTCAACGAAGTGGCGAAAGAACTCCGCCCAGGCGCCTTGCTCGCGGTTGGATGCATACCAGACGCCCGGCTCGCCAGCCCGGTGGTAGCGGCCGGGCCCGCGGGCGGGATCTGCGCAGGAGGTCAGTGGGTGGCGGGTGGGGCCTTGGTGCCAATAGCTGCCGGTCAGCTTTCGTCGTGGCGCGGTGGCGACCGCATCACCCGGGTTCAAACGTATGAGCCGTCGATGAAGGATTCGGCCGCGCTGCGGACGTCCTCATAGTGGTCCTCGGCGAGCAGGTCGACCGGGCGGGCGCCGTCAAGGACGCGGTTTTTGGCGTGCAGCCACTGACCCACGCCTCGCGGGGTTAGCGAGTCGGAGAGGAGAAGGACTAGGTCACGAAGCTGCGCGAGCCGGTCGTACCGATCTGGTCGGATGTCGCCGTTGCGCCACCCGCGCACCGCGCGATCCGAGACCTGCGTTACTGCGGCGACGTCGACTTGAGTGACGCCGAAGGACTTCAATGCGTCCACAATTTCGCTGGCCTCGACGGCTCGGTCCAATGTATCCGCCATAACGGTAACTCCAATACTTCCGGTTTTACTACCGCTTATGCTACCGGTTGGCACCGGCGGGGGCAATGGCGCGCCTCGAGAACTCAGCGAGCCCGAATTAATGCGGTTCATCTGGGCGTGGGCGACTGGCATCGAACCGGCGTAGCTAGGCAGCCGGGGCGGCCGAGATTGCGATCACAAGTGACCGACTCGGCGGTCGGGCAGGTCGCGGGACCTGTTCGACATGAGCCCTGGCCCAATTCGACCGGGTTGACTGGTGGTGCAGTGCGCGGTGAGCCAGGCGTTCGGGCGGCGAGAATCTGCCTTTCCGCGCTTCGATTGACCATCGCCAGCAACGGTGCGTCATCTCATGCCACACCAGTCACCGACCAAGGCACCGACCACAGCAAGCCAAGACCAGTCGACAGGCACCAAAAAATCACCGCTGACCTGCATCAACAGTGAGTGCCCCCGGCATGATTCGAACATGCGACACCGGCTTTAGGAGAGCCGTGCTCTATCCCCTGAGCTACGAGGGCTGAAGACGTCTTCGACTACCTGACTAAACCTAGCGGTTCTCGGTCCGTCAGTGGCTTTGGACCGCATCTGGTGCCCTTTCCAGCCGCGCCGGTATCTCAAATCCACACGTAGAGACGGGGTTTGGCAGGAGCACCGTGCGGCAAGTCTCGTTCAAAGGAAACTGGCGTCTCGACCTCTGCGAGTTTCACCCGGATCGCCGCCGAATCCCCGGATACGGCGACGATCTTCCCGATGACGAACTGATGCTCGTCGTTCCACTTGACCGTGGCGTAACGCCCGAGATGATGTGCCGCAAGGTCCTCGGGCGCGACCTCGGTGGGCTGCGGCGGCAGCGACGGCGCCGCGCCACTCTGCGGCTCAGCCGCCGGCGCCTGTCCGGAATCCTCGGACCAGGCCCGGTCATCGCCGAAATACTCCACGTCGTCGCCGGAGCGTTCGAGTCGACTTAGCGCCGCCTTCTTTGCCTGCGGACTCGCGGCATCCTCCTCGACCCAGAGTCGCCAGCCCGGCGGCGGCGGCGGCCACGACGGGTCCGGGGACCAGTCGGCATGCGGCGCCCAGCCCTCGGGAGGCTTCGGCCAGTTCGGCGGAGGGTTATAACGCATCGATAGTCACCGATCTGGATTGAGAGTCCGAATTCACCCCACCATATCCGAACGCGGGCGCAACGCCGCTGGGCAGCACAGGCCCAGCATGAGCGGGAGTGTTCTACGTCTCATCCGCTCACGGCGCGCTCCGCCGGTGCGTGAGAGTGATTTCACGACGGCGACACCGCGCGAATCCGGGCCGCAACATGGCGTCCCTACGTTCGATTCGATACTGCCCGACATAAGGAGAACGCGGTGGTGCGATCGCGCACGATCACAGGTTGGGACCCGGAGGACCGGACCGCTTGGGACGCGGGCGGACAAGACATCGCGCGACGAAATCTGGTGTGGTCAGTCGCGGCGGAGCACGCGGGATTCTCGGTTTGGTCGCTGTGGTCGGTGATGGTCCTGTTCATGCCGCAGTCGGTATACGGGCTCACGGCAGGGGACAAGTTCCTGGTCGCGGCCACCGCGACGCTGGTCGGCTCGGCACTGCGGTCTCCCTACACCATGGCGACCGCACGGTTCGGTGGTCGTAACTGGACTGTCTTCTTCGCCTGCGTACTCATCGTGCCGGTTATCGCGACAATCGTCGTGCTGGCCGAACCCGGCCGGCCGCTGTGGGTCTACCTCGTCTGCGCGGCGCTGTGCGGCCTGGGCGGCGGCAACTTCGCATCGTCGATGACCAACATCAACGCCTTCTTCCCGCAGCGCCTCAAGGGCGCGGCGCTGGGGCTCAACGCAGGCGGTGGGAATATCGGTGTGCCCGCAGTGCAACTGGTCGGCCTGGTCGTGATAGCGACCCTCGGCAACCGCCAGCCGTACTGGGTGTGCGCGTTCTACCTCGTGGCCCAGGTTATCGCCGCGATCGGTGCGGCCCGGTTCATGGACAACCTGGACATCGTGTCCGTTGACACCGCCGCCATGCGCGCCGCGCTGCGCAATCGGCACACCTGGCTGGCCAGCCTGCTGCAACGGCGCGGTCTACAAGATGATCCCGTCGATCTTCGAGGCGGCGTCTCGATCGCTGGATGCCGACGAGAAGACCCGGGCCGATTACTCCCGCTCGATGTCGGGTGCGGTGATCGGCATTACCGGCGCGGTCATTGCAGGTCACCGCGGACGTGGTGAGCAGAATCACAACGCGTTTTAACGCTCCGAGAAAACCACGCAGTCATGCAGGCAGCCTTTCGCGGACCCGGGAGTGTCCGGGTCGGCATTGCGGTGCAACAACGCGCGGGTGGGCACCACCCGAAGCGCAGCGGTGTCGTCATCGGAGTCGGTGACGTGGCCGCGGCCATCGACGATGAGCGAATATCCACCCGGGTCGAGCGGTGGCCACAACAGCGTGACTTCGCTGCGGCATTCGACATTCTTGCGGCTTCGGCCGCGGATTAACCCGACGTCCATCACGTCGCCGCGCAGCTCCGGCTCGACAGTAACGGTGTGCACGCAGTATCCGTCGTCGACGGTGACGAGATACACAAACCGGTAGTTGCCCAATGCGGCAGCCAGACGTTTGAGGTCGACCTTCTTTGCGGACTTCGTGCCCATCCCTCCGAGCGTATGCGCGGGGGAGAGCAGGTGAAGGTGTAGCTAGGCCTCCTTTTGGGGTACTGCTCGGGCATGGCGCTCAGACGCTGGTGGTTACCGGCGGCCGCCAGTGTTATTGCGGCGGTCGGCTGTTCGGCGCCGGGAACAGCACCGGAGAAGGCTCCCGAGATCAGTGTGATCACGGCTGGCGCGGTGCTGCATGACCCGGTGTGGTCGTATCGCTTTGGGACCCTCGTCGGGCTCACCGACGACAACCGACTCGCCGAAATCACCGTTCCAACCGACCTTGGTCATACCGCGACGCGGTTGTCGGCTCCGGTCGCGTTGGGGCGCAACCTACAGATCAGCCGAAAAGACGATCGGCAAATCTTTGTGCCACAGCCCCAACGCGGCAAGGTTGCGGTTTTCGACCTAGCCAGTCTGCAGCAGGTCGGTGCCTTCGATGCCGGGCCCGCTCCCGCCTATCTGTCCGAAGAAGGCGGAATGCGGATGTTGCTCGCCTTGTCAGCGGACGGATCGTCGGTGACTCCGATCGATGAATACGGCTACCGCGCATTGCCGACAGCCAGGGTGTCCGGTGATCCTTCGGACATGATCGACGGCGCTAACCGTGGGCGCGACATCGAATACCACGCTTACGGACCATCGGGAATTCACTATTACAAAGGACCCTCGTCGCCTCCCGAGGAGCGTGGGTCGCTGCCCATGGACGTGGTCGCCTCCGCGGGTGACGGGACCGCAGTGAGCCGCAGTTATGTGGCACGCCGAGACGACGGCATGCTCTATGCGATCGACTCGCGGCGCGGCGGTGAGGGTTTGACGGTGCTGGCCGCGACCCGGCTTCCATCGTCGATCCGACGTATTGGTACCGACGACACCCGCATCTACGCTGCCACCGAGCGGGACGTGGTGGTGCTGGAGACGAATGATGTCACCGGCTACCCGCACCACACCATCCCGGTGTTGCGGACCATCAACTACCGAACGGGTCTCCCCGAGGCGGAACAGTCGGCCCCGCTGTCCGGCATGGCTCTCGGACCGCACCGGGTATATCTCACTTTCAAAGGGACGCCGTTAGTGGTCAGTGTCGCCAAACCGCACCTGTAACAAGACAATGGAGGATCATGGGGTGCCGACATGGAAGATGACGCCGCCGCACCGATCACGATCGATGACGATATCGAGTGGCTCACCGAACAGATCCAGGCGCTCAAACAACTTGGCCGACAAGACGAAGTGACCGACGGCGAGAAGTACGATTTCAGCATCAGATGGGGTACCGCGCTTGCCGGACGGCTGCCACGGCTCGTGCATTACAGTTCGCGCGGCCTGCTCGACGAGGCCGATGAGCGCCGGTTTCAAGCGCTATGCGACGAGTTGCGGGAGCTGTCCGACCTGATCGATCGAATCGGGCTTGCCCAACCGGTTTTCAGCGCCGCACCGCCCGCCAACGTTAAGCGCCGGCGGGAGTCGAGGCCAACCACGTCGCGGCGCGGGCTGTTTCTCCGTCGACATTGAGAAAGTCCGTCTCGGACAGCCTGATTGCGGTGCGTTGCATGCACTCCGGGTCGCGGCAGGTCAAGGCGACCATGTAGGTATCGTCCTCCTCGTCGAGAAAAAGAAAACCTAGATAAAGGGCGTGGCCGACCTCGAAATCGGTTCCGCCGCAGCTTTCGCAGTGCCCGCCTTTTGCGGCGACCAGCACAAGGACGCGGTCCCGATCCGCGGGGACGAGGCTGATCAGCTCGGGACGCACCACTGGGTCGGCCACGTTAGATCTCCACGTCCTTGGCGTAGTAAACGTTGTCTTCGCGCCAGCCGCCCGCCCCCTTGCCGATGCCGGTGTAGTCGTTGATGAACTCGATCTGGTTGATCCATTTGGCCATCTTGAAGCCGACTTGGGTCTCCACCCGCAACCGCAATGGTGCGCCGTGTTTGATCGGCAACGGCTTGCCGTTCATCTCGTAGGCCAGGATGGTCTGCGGCTTGTACGCCAGTTCGAGGTCCATGACCTCGTAGAACTGGCCTCCGCCGTGTGAGGCGGGCTCGTCTCGGTCGTTGTCTTGCATGGTCATCGAGCAGATGTATTTCGCCTGCGGCAGGGGCCGCACCAGTTCCACCAATGCGCTGAGGTGCAGGCCGCTCCACTGCCCGATGCTGGTCCACCCCTGGACGCAGTTGTGCATGACCCGTTGTACTTCCGGTTCGCCCAGGGCGCGCAGCTGCGCCAAATCCAAGGTGACTGGATTTTCTACCAATCCTCCGACCCGCAGTCGCCAGTCGACGAAGTTATGCACGGCCATCACCTTGTACTCGGCCGAACAGGGTGGCTTGCCGTTGACGCGGTGTTGCGTGGTCAGTTTCCGCTCGGGATAGTTCTGCCGCGAAGCGAGCGGCCGCAACAGAATTGATCGAGCGATGCCGACCACCGCATCGAGCCTGCGCTGAACCGAGCGAGGGTTGTGAAGGCTCCACAGCGTCGCCGCGACGTGGACGGCGATGATCGTCGCGATGATCAGCAGCGAGCAGGCCGTCGCCCAGTAGGTGTTTCGCACCGAACCGAAGATCATCGCCGCGGTCAGCTTTCCCCAGCCCCAGAAGAAGACCATCGACAGGTGGATGCCGATGAAGCCGACGAAGGCGACCAAACCCACGAAATGCAGGCTGCGCGCCCACTGCCGGCCACCCCACATCTGCACGTACCACGGAAACCTGGCCTCGACAGCCGGGGACTGTGCGGCGCCGGTCAGGATCTGGAACGGCGCCAGCACAAAAACCACGCCCGCGTAGGTCAGCTTCTGCATGGCGTCCAGGGATTCACCCGGCAGCAGCGGCGGCAGGTTGAAGGTCATGTAGGTGACGATATCGTTCCAGGCCTCGGAGAAGATCGACCACGAGGCGGGCCAGTAACGGTGCCATTGCCCGGTCGCGAACAGCAGGATGTAGTAGGAAAGCCCGACGAGAATCCAGCCGATCACCGCGAAAAAATGCCAGTGCCGGCCGATGCCCAACTGCGCATGGCCGGGCAGCGAAATGAAGGGGGAATAGTCCTCCTCTTCATCGAGGGTGTCGTACAGCTTGTTCTTCGGCATGACCTTTCGGGTGAAGCGTGCCCACTCGCTACCGGGTCTGCTGTCGTCGTTCCAATACAGCTTGGGGTGGGTGGCCAAGATCTCGATGCCGCTGCGAATGATCAACGTTACGAACAACACGTTGAGCCAGTGGTCGATTCGCAGCCACACCGGATAATCGAAGGTTGTCATCGCGCAGTCCCGTCAGTCGGACCATTGCTGCCGTTGCGGATACGCCACGTTTATCCCCAAGAGCACCGACATGTGAATGGCGATGAAGCCCAACGCGAACACGCCCGCGAGCGTCCCGGGTGCGAAATCCCACCGGCCGGTCACCGCCAGCAGCCCGGGCAGCGCCACCGCTCGACTGGTCAGGTATACGCCGAGGAAAACGAAGGACACCACATCTCCGAAAAACCACCCTAATTGCGGCACACGGGGTTTGTGGCCCAGCCACAGGGCAGCAGCAGTTAATAGACAGCAGGCTCCCAGCACTGCGGCGTAGACGAAGAAGTACACCGGTAATGCCGGCCGGCTGGTTATCACGTAAACGTGGGCCGCGGCGATTCCCATCAGCAGAACCGCGCCCAGCATGGTCACCGTCCGGGGCAGATTGAAGGCGACATAGCCTTTCAGGCGAAGCCATTCATAGAGCTGGCTGCGCTTCCATCTTTCGATGACCGCACCCACGGCCGCGGCGTACCCGTCGGCGGGGCAAATTAAACTATGCGGACTTGGATTTATTCCGCCGCCAGATCCTCGGGCGCCTTCGGCGTTTCGACGATCACCGTGGCGGCTTTGACGACGGCTACCGCCAGGCTGCCGGGCTCGAGCTTCAATTCACGTGCGGCCTCGGTGCTCATCAGCGACACGACCGTGTGGGGTCCACATTGCATCTCGACGCGCGTCATCACCTTGTCGCTGAGCACGTCGGTGACCAGACCCACAAAGCGGTTGCGCGCCGAGCTACCGATACTGAGAGGGTTGGGCGGTAGCGGTCGCGCGTTGTTGCGCCAGAACTCGGCTAACACGTGCAACTCAGCTGCCTGACGGATCCGCATCGTTGGCACGAGTAGATGCTAGACGACGCCATGACCTGCAGGAAGGTGTGCGCAATGCCGGTTTCGTCGGGTCGATGGATAATGAAAACGTTGCTCGCGACCAGATTCGGGTGGTGCCATGACGATCACAACGCTCGGCCTTCCGGTCGTGTCGCGTCGGCCCGAAGGCCGCACCGCACACGCGCCGTCGACCGGCCCACTGATTGACAGCTACGGGCGGTCGGCGACCGACTTGCGGGTGTCGCTGACCGACCGCTGCAATCTGCGGTGCACCTATTGCATGCCTGCCGCCGGTCTGCCGTGGTTGTCCGGCGATCAGCTGCTCCGGCCGGACGAGGTTGTCCGGCTGATACGGATCGCCGTGACCCGGCTGGGCGTGACCAAGGTACGGTTGACCGGCGGAGAACCGTTGCTGGCCAAGCACCTTGAGGAAATCATCACCGCGACGGCCGCGCTTCGGCCCCGACCGGAGCTCACGCTGACCACCAACGGGGTTTTGTTGGCAAGACGTGCGGAGGTGCTGGCGCGGGCTGGCCTGGACCGGGTGAATGTGTCGCTGGACAGCATGGACTATGCGAGTTTTGCGGCGATCACTCGGCGCGACCGGCTGCCCGACGTGCTGGCCGGCCTGGCGGCGGCGTACGCAGCGGGTCTGCGACCGGTGAAGGTCAATGCCGTGCTGGACCCGGTGACCGGCCTCGACGAGGTAGTGCCGCTGGTGCGTTTCTGCCTCGACCACGACTACCAGTTGCGGATCATCGAGCGGATGCCACTTGATGGCGGACACCAATGGCGCCGCGAGGCCACGGTGACCGCAAACCAAGTGCTGGCAGAGCTGCGACGGCATGCGTTCACGCCGCAACCGGATCGCCTGCCGCGGGGCGCGGCGCCGGCCGAGTTGTGGTGGGTTAGTGATCCCGCGACGGGCCGCGCCGGCAAGATCGGAGTGATCGCCTCGGTGTCGCGTCCGTTCTGCTTGACCTGTAACCGCATCCGGTTGACCGCCGACGGGCAACTCCGTAGTTGTCTGTTCTCCATCGAGGAGACGGACCTGCGGGGGCTGCTGCGTGGTGGTGCCGACGACTCCGCGATCGAGGCGGCCTGGCGGGCGGCGATGTGGGACAAACCCGCGGGCCACGGCATCAACGACCCGAGCTTCGTCCAGCCGGACCGTCCCATGAGCGCCATTGGCGGCTGACGTGGCCGATCGAACAGGCAGCACGGTCGCAATAACCGTGCGGTATTTCGCGGCCGCCCGCGCCGCCGCAGGGTCCGATTCCGAGCAGCTGACCGTGCGTTCCGGCGCCACCGTTGGCGAGCTTGTCGACGGGCTGGGGGGCCGCAGCCAGAAACTCGCCAGCGTGTTGCTCCGGTGCTCTTTTTTGTGCGACGGCTTGGCGGTTCGCGACCAAACCCAACTCCTGGAGGCGGGCAACACGATCGACGTGCTGCCGCCGTTTGCCGGGGGATAAATTCAGCCCGCTAGGTCGAGCCCACCCACTCGTCGGTTCCGTCGGCGAAGATTTGGCGCTTCCACACGGGTAGCCGCGCCTTGATTGCGTCCACTAGCTGTGCGCAGGTGGCAAATGCGGCCCGGCGATGGTCGGCGGCGACCGCGGCTACCAACGCCGCTTCGCCGACCTGCAGGACGCCGATCCGGTGGCTGGCCGCAACCGCCCGCACCCCGGGCGACGCAGCGGCGACGTCGGCCACCACTTCGACGATCACGTCGGCGGCCGACGGGTGCGCGGAATATTCCAGCTGCACCACGTGGCGTCCGTTGTCGTGGTCGCGAATCATGCCGACGAACCCCACGACGGCTCCGGCGGCCTGATGGCTCACCAGGTCCTGGTGTTCGGCAAGCGAAATCGGTTGATCCGTCAGCGCGGCACGCACTACCAGCGTCATCGCTTCCGGTTCTTCGCATTCCAGCAGATGACAAGCCGTCCGAGGCTCCCGAGCGCGGCACCCACTCCACCGATGTAGGCCTTGGCCATGTCACGCGCAGACACGTCAGCACCTTCCGGCAGCGCTGTCAGCCACGCGACAGCTTCATCGCGTTCGTCGTTGTCATACCCCCGCACGGGGCATGGCATCCACTCGCCGATGGCGCGGGTTGGCTCCCGAATCCAGTCGATATCGCTCACGACTGCGCAGCCGTCAAGCAGCCGTAGGTAGCCCAGCCCAAGTCGGGTGTCCGCCCACAGTGCACCGGGCGTGATTCGCTCGAACTCCGGGCCGAATTGGTAGAGCAGCCGCATACGACTTCCTGTTCGTCGAGCCTGATCGACCAGCGGCGCGAATACCCGCCGGTAATCATTTGTCGTCACGGTTCCGACGGCCTCAAGGGCCTGAACGCTCGCGGGCACGCCCGTAAATTCGTCGAGCATAAAAGCCCTTCCGTGGAGATGGCTCCGTGCTAGGTCGCCGCAAAGGATGTCCGACCCATCGTGCTTGTCACAGGCAACCCATCCGCCACGTTACTTCTAGCTGAAGGCAAAGCGCAGCACCGATCGGCGACTTGTCGATGCTCGACACGGCGCTGGCTACGCTCGACGCCATGCGGTCGGTCGAGGAGCATCAGCGCGTTGTCGCCGGGCTGATTGCCGCCCGGCCCGCGGTTACCGCCGAACTGCGCGATGCCGAGGGCCTGGCGCTGTCCGACGATGTGAGCGCGGCGGTGTCGTTGCCAGTTTTCGACAACTCTGCGATGGACGGCTATGCGGTGCGTGCCGATGAGGTGGCCTCGGCGACGGCCGAGCATCCGGTGAAATTGCCTGTAGCCGAGGATATTCCGGCTGGCCGCACCGACGTACCCACCCTCGAGCCGGGAACGGTGCATCGCATCATGACAGGCGCGCCGCTACCGGCGGGGGCGACGGCCGTGGTGCCCGTCGAGGCTACCGATGGACAGACCGACGTCGTCACCATCAACGCACGCAGCGCCGAGGGAACCCACATTCGCCGCGCCGGCGTCGACGTTGCCGCAGGCACCACGGTGCTGCGGACCGGGCAGGTGGTAACCCCGGCGGTGGTTGGGCTGGCCGCAGCGCTGGGATTGCACGAGCTGACGGTGACCCCACGTCAGCGGGTCCTGGTGATTTCCACCGGATCAGAGCTCGTGTTGCCGGGTACGCCGCTGCAGCCGGGGCAGATTTACGAGTCCAACTCGATCATGCTGGCGGCCGCTGTCCGGGAAACCCGTGCCGAGGTGGTCGCCGCCACGACAGTTGGTGATGACGTCGCGCAATTCACCGCAGTGGTGGACCGATACGCCGCCGAGTCGGATTTGATCATCACCAGCGGCGGCGTCAGCGCGGGTGCCTACGAGGTTGTCAAGGATGCCTTCGGCCGAGCCGGTGATCAGGGAGTTGAGTTCGTCAAGGTGGCGATGCAGCCAGGCATGCCCCAGGGCACCGGCCGGGTGGCCGGCACGCCCATCGTCACCCTGCCCGGTAACCCGGTCAGTGCACTGGTGTGCTTTGAAGTGTTCATCCGCCCAGCGCTTCGCTCAGCCATGGGGCTGCCGGCTGCACACCGGCCGCGGCGATCCGCCGTGCTGACCGAGACATTGACCTCACCGGCCGGCAAACGCCAGTTTCGCCGGGGGATATTCGACGCTGCCGCCGGGACCGCCGTGAGCCACGGCCCGCCGGGGTCACACCATCTGCGGTGGCTGACGTCGGCGAACTGCCTGCTGGACATCCCGGCGGACGTCACCGAGCTACCGGCAGGCTCGCAGGTGCAGATCTGGGACCTCAGCTAGCGCTCCTGCAAGAATGAGACGCGTGACCGACCGGGCAAAGCCGCCAACCGGTCCGCTCTCACACCTCGACGATCGGGGAGCGGCTCATATGGTCGACGTCACCGGGAAGGCAGCCTCGGAGCGCACCGCGGTCGCCGCGGGCTCGCTGCGCACGTCCGCGCACGTGGTCGAGCTGATCTCGGCGGGCGGACTGGCCAAAGGTGATGCGCTGGCCACTGCCCGGGTGGCGGGCATTGTGGCGGCGAAGCGCACCAGCGAGCTGATTCCCCTGTGTCATCAGTTGGCGCTGACCGGCGTCGACGTCGATTTCACCATCGGCGAGACCGATGTCGACATCACTGCGACAGTGCACAGCACCGATCGCACCGGGGTGGAGATGGAGGCGCTGACCGCGGTCAGCGTGGCGGCTCTGACGCTGTACGACATGATCAAAGCGGTGGACCCGGCTGCTCGCATCGATGACGTTCGGGTGTTGCGCAAGGATGGCGGCAGCCACGGAACGTGGACGCGGTAATGGCTGGCCGAAGTGCGCGCGTCATCATCGCCTCTACCCGCGCGTCGGCCGGGGTGTACGAAGATCGGTGCGGGCCGATAATCGCCGAATGGCTTGCACAGCGCGGGTTTTCGCCGGTGCAACCGGTACTTGTCGGTGACGGCGACCCGGTCGGGAAGGCGCTACGTGACGCCGTCGCCGACAGTGTCGACCTAGTGATCACTTCCGGGGGCACCGGCATCTCGCCCAGCGACGACACCCCCGACCAGACCAATGCGGTGCTCGACTACGAGATTCCGGGACTGGCAGACGCCATCCGGCGTTCCGGTCTACCGAAGGTGCCGACTTCGGTGCTGTCGCGCGGCCTCTGCGGGGTGGCCGGACGGACCCTGGTGGTCAACTTGCCGGGTTCGCCAGGCGGGGTGCGCGACGGCCTTGGGGTGCTCGCCGACGTGCTGGACCACGCGCTGGATCAACTCGCAGGCAAAGGCCACCAGTGACCAGGCGCTAGGCGTCGCCGTTGCGACGGGCCACGTATAACGCCGTCATCGGAATTCCGCGATCACCTTGGCGACGGTGTCGGCGTGGTGTTCCTGCACGGTGACGGACGTCAGCCCATAAGTTTCGCGGTAGCCGCGCAACGTATCGGCGATGTCGCGGGGCGATCCGCTCAGCACGGCAGGCAATGCCAGCAACTGCTCGTCGGACAGACCCGGCGCATACCTGCGTGTCATCGACAGGTCGGGTTTCCCGGAACTGTCGGACACCGCGGTGATCGCCAGATTCAACTCGAGATCGGCAAACCGGTCACCGGCGGCGGCGCGGACGAACTCGATGCGTTCGGCGAGCGGGTCGCCGACCCCGCGGTCGTTGGCACCGGTCAGGCCGATCATGTCGGCGTGCTGGGCGGCCACCGTCAGCAGTCGATTTCCGTTGCCGGCGATCAGGATCGGCACTCCTGCCAGGTGCTTCTTCAGATAGGTGGTGACGTGCTCGAGGTAGTCGACGCGTTGCCCGGCGGTCGGGTACGGCAGCTCGGCGGCCTCGAATTCCTCCCGCACGTAGCCCGCGCCGAGGCCGAGTTCGAGGCGGCCGTCGCTGAGGTCATTGACGGCGGCGGCGTCACGAGCCAATAGGGCCGGTTTGTAGAAGCATGCATTGAGTACGTAGGTGCCGAGCCGCACGGTGGAGGTGGCCGCCGCGATCGCAGCCAACACCGGGAAGGGTGCCGGCGCGCCGATGTGGTCGGGCAGATGAAGGGCATCGAATCCGGCGTCCTCCAGGCGTCGTGCCTTGTCCCGCAGTGCGGCACTGGATTTAGCGCTGTGGATGCCTATCGAAAACCGAAAGGCGCGAGGGGTCTGTGCGGCCATCAGCCAACTCCGATCGTGTCGTTACTCTTATCGCAATTTCCAGGACCGCGCGGCGGCGGCCAGGCCCTGCACCAGAGCAGAAGTCACCGGTGACAACCCGTCGTCACCGGGCAGCGGACTGCGGGGGCTGATGCCTCTGACCCGGGTCGGCAATTCCAGCTGCGTACCGCCGTCACGTGTCCGGTTGACCGGATTCTGCGGATGCAGGCCGCGTAGCTCAAGCGGAATCGTGTCGAGATCGGTGACGACTTCATAGCCGGGTAGGTCGAGGTGGCGGGCCAGGTGTTCGGCCAGCGCCCGGTTGCGTCCTCCGGCCAACAGCTGGTTGCCGCGGCCGATGCGCCCGTAGCCGTGCAGGGAGATCGCGATGTCGACGTGGTCGAGGAACTCCGCGAGCCGGGGCGACTGGTCGGGTTGGAAGCGTGCCGACGATAAGTGGTGCGGATAGCGGTCGGGGTGGCGCACCAGATACACCGAGGCGTCGGCCGCGTCGGCGGCGCGTTCGGCGATCGTGTCGGTCATCTCCTCGAGGCCGCCACCGTGAATGGCGAGAAATCCGAATCGCGACCGCAGCCGACTGGCCTCGCTTACCCCGGTCTCGCAGAGCAACTCGGAAAGCGACTGTGGCGCAGGCCATGTGGGCCGCGACCGCGGGCGAGGCCAGCGGGCGGGATCCCATCGACGCAAAAAGTCGATCCAGCGCTGCGGCAACCCGTGATGCACTGCCCCGTCGATGATGCGTTCCAGGTAACCCGGTCGCGGTGCACCCGGGCTCACCCGGTGGTCGATATAGACCCAGGCATCCGACGGCCCGTCGTCGGTATGCACGGTCAGCCGGTCGCGACGGTAGCGTCGCGGCACGCCCTCAGCGCTGTCTAGGGTGGCCAGGTCGTGGTCGGAGATTTGCCAGACAACGCCGTGCACATGGGTGCCATCGAACGGCTCGACGGTGGCCACCCCTCGCTGGTTGATCAGCCAGTCGTAATCGGCAAGCATCGCCACCCGCGGCTCGACGGCGCCGGGACACCGCTGCGCCATCTGCCGCACGCACAGGTTCGACCCATACGCGAAGTAGACATGACGGCTGGCGGTCATCGTGGTCGATGTTAGCCGGGTGAGATGTTGACGACGTCATCTGGACCTTTTCGCTGGACCCGGTCGGTAGGCGTTACCCGTTCGGTCAAGTCCCGCAACAACTTTGGATGGCGACGCCGACACGGTGATCTGATCGGCCAATGACCGCGAGGTTAACTCCGGCGCGGGTGCTGTCCCTGCCGACGGTGCGGTGGCAGGATTGCCGAATGAGCGGCGGTTGGTTCGAGGACACCTTCGAGGGCACGCGTGACCGGGACACGATCGAGCGTGAGTTGCGACTACTGGCCAGCGTTCGTAGCGCTTACCGCGAGCGGGGTGGGGCGCTGCCGTCGATCAGTCAAGTGGACGCCCTGTTGGACGAACTGCTGGAGCTGGGTCCGCCCGTCGGGCATTAACCGATCGCCTAACCCTTCACGGTGAGGTAAATCAGCACCGCATTGAGCAGACTGATCAACACGCCGACCACCCAACCAACAGCGGTCGTGATGCGATGGTTGGCGTCGATTCCCATCAGTGCTTGATCGCTGGTCAATCGGACCAGCGGAAGCACCGCGAACGGGATCCCGAACGACAGCACGACCTGTGACAGCACCAACACGCGGGTCGGGTCGAAACCCAGGGCCAGAATCAGCAGAGCGGGCGTCAGCGTCACCAGCCGACGCACCAGCATCGGGACCGACCGGTAAAGCAGCCCCTGCATGATCATCGCGCCGGCATAGGCACCTACCGATGCCGACGCCAACCCCGATACCAATAATCCGATCGCGAATAACACCGCGATCGTCGGGTTCACGGTGTCATGCACAGCGGCGTAAGCGCCTTCGATAGAACCGGTTCGGCCGCGCTCCCGCATGTTGAGCGCAGCGATCAGCAACATCGCGGCGTTCACCCCGCCGGCGATGACCATCGCCAGCCCCACATCCAACCGGGTGATCCGCAACAGCCGACGGCGGTGCGGCCCTGGATCGGGATGGCCGTGCCGGTCGCGGGCCAGCCCGGAGTGCAGATAAACCGCGTGTGGCATGACCGTCGCACCTAGGATCGCGGCGGCCAGCAGCACGCTCTCAGTCCCGCGGAATCGCGGCACCAGGCCGCTGAGCACGGCGTCGGGCGGCGGTGTTGCGACGAAGAAACTAGCCGTGAAGCCGATCGCAATGACCAGCAGCAGCCCGGTAATCACGCGTTCAAAGAGCTGCTGCCCGCGTCGATCCTGGATCCGCAGTAGCAGCAGCGACACCACTCCGGTGATCGCCCCGCCGATCAGCAGCGGCAGGTGGAACATGATGCGCAGGGCGATCGCCCCACCGATCACCTCGGCCGCGTCGGTGGCCATCGCGACAATTTCGGCCTGCGCCCAATACGCCAAACGGGCCGGGCGGCTCAGCTGCCTTCCGACTGCTTCGGGCAGCGAACGCCCGGTCACCAGCCCGAGCTTGGCCGACAGGTACTGCACGAAGCCGGCCATCACGTTTGCGATGACGATGACCCACAGCAGTAAGAAGCCGAACTGCGCGCCGGCGCTGACGTTTGCGGCCACATTGCCCGGATCGACATAGGCGATAGCCGCGACGAACGCGGGGCCGAGCAAATACCAGCCCGTTTTGAGCGGGGCGCGGGTGTCCTGCTCCACCTAACTCACTTTCATCCGGCGAATAAGAAAGTTAGGTTAGCCGAAACCTCTAACCCGCGGCGTACAGGCCGCGGCCAGTGACCAGCGGCAGATCCAGCGTGGTCCGGATTCCGGGTGGGGCGGCCACCACGGCGGGGATGGCGTTGACGACGCGCATCGCGGTGGCCACCAATCCGGCATGATTGTGGTCGCCCCGGCGGCTGCTCAAGCAGACGTCGACGGCATACGAGGGTTCGCCGGTGATCTCGATGCGGTAGGAGCCACCGTCCTGGGCCGGCTGCGGCCAGTCGGGGCAGAGGTCTTCACGCAATCGGGTCACGTGTTCGAGGACTGCCGCGGGTTGGCCCTCGACTAACCCGAGCACCTCGAATCGTAGCGCGGCGGCGCTGCCCTTGGGGATGTGCCCAGAGGCGATGTCGAAATCCTCTGGGGCGGGTACCCGCACGTGTCGTTCGGTGACTTCGTCGAGTTCAATACCCAACCCGGCGGCGAGTTGGCGCACTACCGATCCCCATGCCAGGCTCAACACACCCGGCTGCAGCAGCATCGGGATCTCGTCGATGGGTTTGCCGAACCCCATTACGTCGAACATCACCGTCGCGCTGTCGTAGGTGGCGTAGTCGACGATCTCCAGGCAGCGGATCTGCTCGACGCTCTGGCACGTGCCGGCCAGGGCCAGCGGTAGCAGATCGTTGGCAAATCCCGGATCGATGCCGTTGATGAAAAGACTCGAATTGCCCTCCCGCGCAGCATCTTCGATGGGCGCGAGCAGCTCGGACGGAAGCACCTGCCACGGGTATTGCAGGAAGACCGCACTACTGCCGACGACGTTCACTCCGGCGGCCAGGATGCGCCGGTAGTCCTCCAGAGCCTCAGGCAACCGGTTGTCGGCCATCGCGGTGTAGACCGCGCATTGCGGCTCGGTGGCCAGTACCGTGTCCAGATCGGTGCACGCGGTGATGCCGGTCGAATCGTCCAGTCCGGCAAGTTCTCCGGCGTCTTTGCCGGCTTTGGATTCCGACGACACCCATACCCCGGTGAGTTCGAAATCCGAATTGGTGATCAGTGCCTTCAGCGCATGGACGCCGACATTGCCGGTGCCGATCTGGGCGACGCGAATAGCCATCGTCACAGATCCGGAATCGGTAGATCGAGGTTCGGGAAAGTGATACCGCCGTCGACCTCGAGCACCTTGCCGGTCAAGTAGGCGCCCGCAGGTGACGCTAAATACACAGCGGCGGCGGCAATTTCATCGGGCTCGCCCAGACGGCGCAGCGGTGTCGCCTTCTCCATCGGGGCGCGCAGCTCGTCGTTGGAGGCGACAATGTCCAGTGCGGAGGTGGCGATCGACCCTGGGGCGATGGCGTTGACCCGGATCCGAGGGCACAAGTCCAGCGCGGCCAGCCGGGTGTAGTGGGCGAGCGCGGCCTTGGCGGTGCCGTAGGCGGCGAAACCCCGCCCGGCCACCCGTCCCATCGTCGAGGTGATGTTGATGATGCTGCCGCCGCCGGAGTGCTCGAGCATCAGCGGCGCCGCAGCGGTGGTCAACGCGTGGGCGGTGGCGACGTTGAAGGTGAATGCGGCTTTGAGGTCTTTGGTCGAGGTGCTCAACAGCGCGTTGGGCATGGTGCCGCCGACGTTGTTGACGACGATGTCCAGCCGCCCGAAGGCCTGAACAGCCTGGCCGGCCAGCTCGGCGGTCACCTCCGGGTGGGCCAAATCCGCCGCGACGATGTGGGCGCGGCGTCCTGCGGCGCGAACCTGTTCGGCAACGGTTTCCAGTTCGGATTGGGTGCGGGAGGCGATCACAACGTCGGCGCCGACGTCCGCGAATGCCAGTGCGATGGCCGCGCCAAGTCCGCGACCGCCGCCGGTGACGACGGCGACCTTGTCGTCGAGTCGGAATTTGTCCAGGATCACGGGCGTCACCGTAACAAGGCAGCAGCGGCCAGGGAACCCCATTTCTGAAACACGTTCTAGTCTCCTGCCGCGGGCTTGCAAAAGCAGATCACGGCCCCGCATCGCGAAACGTTGTTAGCCTGACTGCCGACGGTAGCTGGGCAAAAAAGGTGGCTGGCATGTGGACTCGGCTTTTGCTCATGCCTTGGTGGGCACGCGCTTTAGCATCGGCGGGCGTGTTGGCCGTCCTTACCGTTTTGGAGTGGGGCGCCCGCTGGCTGGCCGGCGACCCCTACCCGGACCTGTTGTCCAGGCTTGCGGCGAATGCCGTGGTCATCGTGATCTTCGGTCTGGTGGTAGCCATGTGCACCGCCGGTTCACATAGGGCCTTGTGGATCGACCTCGCTGGTCTCGACCGTGCGCGGCGGTCAGCGGCCGTCGATGCAAGCTTCGGCGGCCCGGCTCCGGCCGATGCGCCCGTCCGCGAGGTGGCGATCTGGGTCACGCAGCGCCGGTTGAAGAGGGCCAGGTTTTGGCGGGTCTTCTGGCTGGTGGTGTTGTCGTTAAATGTCGCAATTGGCGTCTTTATGCTGGTGCGCTGGGGGACACCTTTCGAAGCTGACGACTGGGTGGAGATCGGTGTTGACGTCTGCTTAACGGTAGCGGCCTGGTACGTGTCGGTACGCGTCGAGCATCGTCTCCAGTTGCTCCGGCAGACAGGCAGTTTCGACTCGGCGGCTACGCCGCCTTAGGTGATGGCCGCTTCGGCCGCGCTGTGGATAACGCGACAATGCTAAAAAGTTTGAGTCGGCCTGTTGCCTCACGTCAAGATGCGCGCGAAGGGGGATTCGTTGCCTCACGTAAACGTGCGCGCTTGTTGATTGGAGCTGTGGCACCGGGTGCGGCTTTGCTGGTGGTGAGGGTGAACAGCTGGGCGGTTAGGGCTTGGATCTGGCGTTGGGTGGCGGCGGGGTTGATCAGCGAGTAGGTCCGGGTTAGCGCCACGATGCGTTCCACGGTCATGGTGGGGTGATCGATCGCGCGATGAAATGGGGTGGTGGCGGTGTCGTGTTTTTTGGACACTTTGGCCCCTGCGCGAACCTTGGAGATCAGTTTCTGCTGCGGGTAGAAGTAGTTGGTCAGCCTGGATTGCAACTGCCAGATCTCGTTGAGTAGCAATAGTTCTGCAGCGGTGTCGTAGCGGTGGTAGCCGACAACGGTGCGCACCACCGCCCAGTTCTTCTGCTCGACGTGACAACCGTCGTTCTTATTGCCCGGCCTGGCCCGTGTGAAGGTGATCTGGCGGCCTTGGCACCATCCCAGCAGGTGGTCGTTGATGAATTCCGATCCGTTGTCGAAAGTCCACACCCAGGATCGAGAACGGCAACTTACGGGCGATGTCATTGAGTGCTGCCAGTACGCATGTGGCGGTCTTGTCCGGCACTGAGTGATTCTCGGTCCAGCCGGTGGCGATGTCGGTAACCGTCAAGGTAAATGCATGGCCTGCACCCCGGTTGCCGCCGTCATGCCAGACCAGGTCGATCTCGACGAACCCCGGTCGAGCGTCGTCCCACTCGGCCCAGGTGCGCACCGGGATCTGGCTTTTGAGCAGCGATCCCGGCGTTGTTCCCCCACGTCCCGCGAGCCGGTATTTAGCTCGCTGATCAGCCAGGCGGCGATCGATGGTGGCTGCCGACATCGACGCCAGCAGCTCGGCGGTGCCCTCGTCGATGGACAGCTCTCCGAAATGACGCAGCACTGCCACCAGTTCGCCCAGCATGGGCGCGAGCCGTTTGCCGGCCGGCATTCCGAGCACTGCCCAGCAGACCGTCAGCGCCGCGATGACATCGGGCCCGTACTTCACCGGCCGCGGACTGCGCGGGGCAACGATCTTGGGCTGCAGCGCCGCTGCGAGCGCCTTACGCGCGTGGTTTCGATGCCACCCCGTATTGGCGCACAACTCGTCAAGAATCCGACTCTTACCGCGCTTGCTCGCCAGCTGGTAGCGGATCGCAGCCGCCCCGCTGATTGCTCTGCGCTCTGCCAACGTCAACACCATCCACTGGGCGTACGCGCGCATTTTCAATGAGGCAACGAATCACCCTTTCGCGCGCATTTCTGACGAGTCAACGCGGTCAGTGGACTGTGGTAGTCTCGAACACATGTTCGAACAACAGGAGTTGTCAGTCACCGTTGAGTCGGCTGCACTGCTCGAACAGGCGTGCGCGGCGGCGAGGACCGAAGCGCAGACGACGGCGCGGCGGTTGAACGCGATCGCCGACTTGATGCGGCTGCGAGATCGACAGTACGGCGATCGCGCGGAGTGGGCCGCCGACCTGTGGGACGCGATCGCCGCCGAACTGGCCGCGGCGCTCCGGGTCAGCCGGGCGCTGGCGTCGAGCTACATGACCGATGCGGAAATCATGCGTGAGCGGCTGCCCAAAGTAGGGGCATGTCTCGCGGCCGGAGACATCAACTACCCGATGTTCAACGTGATCGCCTATCGCACGGCGCTGATCACCGACGAGAAGGCGCTGGCTGCCGTCGATGCGCAAGTGGCGATTCGCGCCCCACGCTGGCCATCACTCACTCGGGGCAATCTCGCGATGCGGGTTGATGCCATCGTCGCCGAAGTCGACCGCGACGCGATTCGCCGGACCAATAAAGAGGTCAAAACTCGGTACCTGAATGTGTCGGAATCGGCACCGGGTATCGCCGAGGTGTACGGCAATGTCTTTGCCAGCATCGGCCGGGCGCTGAATCGCCGCTTAGATGAGCTGGCGGGCACGGTATGTCAGGCGGATCCCCGGACGAAGGCGCAGCGGCGCGCCGATGCGTTGGGAGCCTTGGTTGCCGGCGACGACCGGCTGATCTGCACCTGTGGGGATCCTGACTGCGCGGAGATGCGGGGCCGCATGCGACGTCGCGATGTGGTGATCCATGTGGTTGCCGAGCAGGCCAGCATCGAAGGCAAAGGAACCACGCCGGGGTATATGGCCGGAGCGGACGGGCTTATTCCGCCGGAGGTGGTCGCCGAGTTGGCCAAGTCAGCCAAGCTGCAGCCGCTCATCGTTGCGGAAGCTGCCGAGCCGCACTACCTACCGTCGGCCAAACTGGCCGATTTCGTCCGGTGCCGGGATCTGACCTGCCGAGCTCCCGGTTGCGATCAGCCTGCGGTGTATTGCGACATCGACCACACCATTCCGTATGCCGACGGTGGGCGCACTCATCCGTCCAACCTGAAGTGTGTGTGTCGAAAACACCATTTGCTCAAGACTTTCTGGGGATGGCGGGACCAACAGCTGGCCGACGGCACCGTCATCTGGACCCTGCCGTCCGGGCAGACATATGTCACTAGTCCCGGCAGCGCGATCCTGTTTCCAGCGCTGACAGTGCCCACCGGCGAATTGCCCAAGCTCACACCGACATCCAACGACCGTTGTGGTGAACGCACTGCCATGATGCCTACCCGCCGACGCACTCGCGCTCAGCAGCGATCCCAACGCGTCACCGCAGAGCGCAACCGTAATCGCAACGACAGGCTGGCCCGACAACGCGCCGACGCAAATGCTCGCGCAGCGGCCTTTGGCGATCCCGATGAACCACCGCCCTTCTAAGCGCGCGCAGTCAGGACTTCGAGCCCGCCTTGGCTGGTGCCTTTTTGGCCGCCGTCTTCTTCGCGGGAGTCTTCTTGGCGGCAGCCTTCTTCGCCGGAGCCTTTTTGGCAGCCTTCTTCGTTGTCGACTTCCCGCCCTCGGATCGTGCTCTCACACTGGCCTCCAGCTTGGCCAGCAGGTCGGAGACGTCTTCGGTCTCGTCCA
Organism: uncultured Actinomycetota bacterium; assembly: GCA_963744835.1. GTDB lineage: Bacteria > Actinomycetota > Actinomycetes > Mycobacteriales > Mycobacteriaceae > Mycobacterium. The sequence goes on along the minus strand of CAVUVB010000001.1, from coordinate 588,647 downwards.
GCTCTTTCGGCTGCTCCTCGGTGGTAAAAGCTTCTCCGCCTTCGAGTTTGGCCTGGACTAACTCGTGCAGCTGCTCTTGGTAGTCGTCGTGATAGCGATCCGGGTTGAAGTCGTCGGCCATCGACTCGACGACCTGCCCGGCCATCTTGAGCTCCGCCGGTTTGATCTCGACTTTCTTGTCCAGCACCGGAAAGTCGGGATCGCGGATCTCGTCGGGCCATAACAGCGTGTGGATCACCATCACCTCGCGCTTGCTGAAATCCTTGACCCGCAAGGCCGCCAGCCGGGTCTTATTGCGTAGGGCAAAATGCACGATCGCCACCCGGTCGGTCTCGGCTAGCGTTTTGGCCAGCAGCACATAGGATTTGGTGGACTTGCCGTCTGGCTCGAGGAAGTAGCTGCGGTCGTACATCATCGGATCGAGCTCGCTGGCGGGTACGAACTCCAGCACATCGATTTCGCGGCTGCGCTCTTCGGGCAGCGTCGCGATGTCGTCGTCGGTGATTACCACCGTCTTGCCGTCGTCGGATTCGTATGCCCGCGCGATATCGCGGTACTCGACAACTTCGCCGCATACCTCGCAGACCCGCTTGTACCGGATGCGGCCATTGTCCTTGGCGTGCACCTGATGGAACTTGATGTCGTGGTCCTCGGTCGCGCTGTACACCTTGACCGGGACGTTGACCAGCCCGAACGAGATCGAGCCTTTCCAGATGGAACGCATAGAGTCAGTATGCCCGTACTGCTACCTGCATAAGCGCCTAACGAGGCGCTGCGGCCTCCAGCGCCGCCCGGTCCGGCAGGTCAGCACCCGCGCGAGCGACGGTCAGCGCTGACGACAGGCTCGCCGCTTCGAGCGCGGCGGTCACGGCATCCAGCCCGATGTGGCGAAGCTGAGCGCGCCGGTCGCCGCCCAACAAGCCCGCTCCCCACAGCGCGTCGATCAGGCCGACCATGAACGCGTCACCGGCGCCGACGGTGTCGACCACCTGCACGGGGCGGGCCGCGACCCTGGCCACGCCGGCCGCGCAGAACGCCGCCGCGCCCCGGTCAGCCATCGTCACCGCGACGATGGCGGGCCCGAGCGCGAGCCAGGTCTGCGCGATCCGCTCCGGCAGGCGGTCGGGGTCGATCCAGCTGCAGGTCTTCTTCGCTGACTTTGACGACGTCGCTGCGCTCGACCAGGTGCTCGATGCGTGCGCGCGCCAGATCCCTGTCGACGATCAGCGCCGGACGCACGTTGGGGTCGAAGGTGACCGTGGCCGAGAGACGATAGGTGTCGATCAAAGCCGCGACGGCCAAGCATCCCGGATCCTGCACCGCGGCAATCGATCCGGTGTGGACGAAAAGCGGCGGCGCGACCGGCGGCGCTCCGGAAAGCTGCCAGTCCAGATCGAAACTGTACTCGGCTGACCCGTCGGCACCCACGGCTGCCCGGGCGGTCGCGGTGCGGGTAGCGGTCTGGCTTCCCGAAACGAGCTGCACGCCTGCGGCGTTGACGTACTCGGCGATGTGCTGGCCGTGCGGATCGTCACCGATCCGTGTCAAGAAGTCGATCTCGCGGCCCAGCCGGGCCAGCCCGACCGCGACGTTGAGTGGGCTGCCGCCGACATGCTCGCCCGACACGCGCCCGCCCTGCTCGACGATGTCGATCAGTGATTCGCCGATCACCAACCCACGGGTCATCGCACTAGAGCCTCCAATGTCGCCCGAGCTCCCTTGTGGTGCAACGATTCCAGTGCCCAACGGTAGGCCTGGGCGAAGCGCGGCTGGTGGGCCAGATCTCCGAACATCCCGGTGATCTCGATGAACGCGCATGGATACTCGTGTTGCGACCGAGCGATCGGCACCAGCGACTCTGCCAGCTGGTCTACCACCTCGAACGGTTCACCCCACTCGTTGACGCCCTCGGCGTAGCGGGCCCAGGCCGCCACCACCGCTGCGCCCAGACGAACCGAACCATCGCTGGCCAGGTTGTCGCAGATCACCGGGAGCAGCCATTTCGGGATACGGTCTGACGAGTAAGCGCACAGCCGCGCAACGGTGTCGCGTGTGCCGGGGTTGGCGAATCGCTCGATCAGCGTGCGGCTGTAGTCATGGAGGTCGATCCCGGGCACCGGTGGTAGCGTCGGGATAGCCTCGAAATCGAAATAGGCAAGCAACAATTCGGCGAACAATGGATCACGCGCTGCGTCGTGAACAAACTCGTAGCCGCACAGGTGGGCGAAATAGCACAGGCACTGATGCCCCGCGTTGAGCATGCGCAGCTTCATCGACTCGTACGGGACGACATCGTCGACCAGCAGCACGCCCGCCTGCTCCAATGGCGGCCTGCCGTCGGCGAAGTTGTCTTCGAGGACCCAGGCGGCGAAGGGCTCGGTCACCACCGGCCACCGGTCGGCGACACCGAAGTCGCGCCGCACCGACGCGGCCATCTCCAGTGTGGTGGACGGGGTGATGCGGTCCACCATCGAACTCGGGAACCGAACATGTTCGGACACCCACTGTGCGAGCTCGTGATCTCGTTGTTCGGCATTCGCCAGGACGGCGCACCGCGCGATCGCACCGTTGCTCTCGATGTTGTCGCACGAGGCGATTGTCGGTGCGGGGATCCCGCGCTCGCGACGTCTGGCCATAGCCTCGGTGATCAACGAGAATGCCGGGCCGTCCGGGTCGCGGTAACCGCCCTCGGTGATGGTCAGCGAAATGATCCGGGTGGTTGCCGCGGCGAGCAGCTCCAACGCTGCCTCCGGATCGTCGGGCGCATAGCGATAGTCGATGATCGAGCCGACCACTTGTGCGTCCCGGCTGCCGTCAGGGTGCTCGGCAATTAGGGTGTAGAGCCCGTCCTGGTCACGTAGGACGTCGCGCATTGTCCAGTCGCCGGGCATCACCCCCACCCCGCAGATGCCCCACTCTTGCGCCAGGCCCCGCTGTAGCAACCGGTCGATGTACATGGCCTGATGCGCTCGGTGAAAGTGACCGGCCCCGATATGCGCGATACCGACGCCGAGGCTGCTGCGATCATAGCTCGGCGTCGCGATCGGCAGCCTTGTCAGCGCTGCATTATTCAGTTCCATCGTGCTAGCCACGATTGGCCAACTCCTCCCCGGACCACGGCCCGGATCGACTCGATCGTTCGCGGGCTCGCGGCACCTCTCGACAGTACGACGCTGTACCGGTGCGAGGCGGACTAGGTAAGCCGGGAACCTCCACCGGTCGCGGTCGACAACATGAGGACATCAGCGAGAGCGCGCCACGAATCGGTGACCGCGACTGCGCCGGCATCAATTAATTCAGCACTGCGGCCACGCCGTTCCTCGGCTGGCACGAACATCACGTTACCCACCGTGACGTAGCCGGCCGCGACCGCCGAGGTAACGCCGGCCACGGAATCTTCAATGGCCAGGCCCTGCTCGGCGTCGACGTCCATTACCTGGCCGGTATGCAGATACACCGCGGGGTCGGGCTTGCTCGTCGGCACGGGGAGAGAATCCTCCGCGCTGAAGCGCAGAGCCGCCGGGATGAGCGAATCAAGTCCGGTGGCAGCAAAACAGGCATCCAGCCGCTTGGCGGCGCTGGAGCTGACCGCTGCCAGTGCATACCGCGACGCTAGGTCCTGCAATGGCGCAAGCACCTCCGGATCGGGTTTCAGGGTGGTGGCCAGATGCGCGGTGACCTGTTCGCGTTCTTGGCGCACCCACTGCTCGAGTTCGTCGGCGCACAACGCGCGACCGCTCGCCGCGTCGCTATCTGAAGCGACAACCGCTGCGGGACGGCCACGTGCCAGCGTCTGGTCGACGGGCACTTCGCACAGCACAGCCAAATCGAGAGCAGTGCTGCGAAAGTTCTTCCCGACAGCCTGCTTGCGCAGCTCCTCGGCGCTCAGCGGAGCACTCACACCGAACCTGGCCAAGAAGCGATTGGTCACCTCAACCGAGGCAGCGAATGCCGGTCTCTCGGAAGGGAAGAGATTGTCATCGGCGTCACAAAGCAAGGTGGTGATGAGCGCAGGGTCGAATGGGTGCACAATGCTTATTCCCTGGTTCATTACGACACCAGCTCCCGCGCATCGTCCCGCAACGCTCGACGCAGTGTGGGTAGCACACCGCGCTCATCGATGTCGGCAATCATGTCGCCGAGGCACTCCGCGAAGCCAGGAATCAAGCATAATTCGGTGAACATTTCGTGCCGCAGCAACGGATAGGGATTGTCGCCTGCCATGGTCGCCAAGCTAGTCAACGGTATCGCCTGCGAATCTTCGATGTCGAATTTGCGCCCCTTGAGGTCGTGGCCGCGCATATAACGGGCCCACCCGGCAACAGCCAACATCAGCAAGGTGTGCGGTCTGCCCTGCGCGATCGCCTCCTGCAGGGAAGGCAGCACAAACGACGATATTTTGCTCGATCCCCGCCGAGCCAACCGCGACAACTGGTCGCTCATCCGAGGATTGCTGAGCCGAGCGAGCAACGATTGGCGATAGCCGGGTGTATTCATTCCGGGCACCGCCGGTAGCAGTGGCTGAATCTCATCACGCATGAGCTGCTCGACGTAGTCAAAGATGACGCGGTCCCGCATCGCCTCGTCGGTGCGCTGGTAGCCGGCCAGCGTGGCCAGACACGCGAGCGCGATGTGGGTTCCGTTGAGCAGGCGGGTCTTGACGAGCTTGTGGTCGCTGACATCGGACACGAACTGGGCGCCGACCTCATGCAGCGGCGGGCGGCCGTCGCTGAAGGTGTCCTCGATCACCCATTGGCAAAACGGTTCAGTCAGCACCGGCCACTTGTCGGCGACGCCAATGTGTCGCTCGACGAATTGGCGGTCCGAATTCGAGGTCTGCGGGGTGATGCGGTCGACCATGGTCGACGGGAATGCGACATGGGTGTCGATCCAGCGGGATAGCCCAGGGTCTTTCAACGCGGCGAACGACACCAGCGCGGTCCGCGCCGCTTGGGTGTTGTCGGGAATGTTGTCGCAGCACAGCACCGTAAAAGGGGCAATACCGGCGCGGCGACGCACGGTCGAGTGCCTCGGCCAAATATGCCCATGCGGTGGTAGAGCAGTTCGAGCCGGAGAGGTCGGCACGCACGTCGGGGTTGGCAGCGTCGAACTCGCCGGTGACCGGATCCAGGAAGTACCCGTTGCCGGTAATAGTCAGGCTGACGATGTGGGTTTGCGGATCAGCCAGAGCGGCACGGACCGCAGCATCTTTCGTTCGGTGCGTAGTGATAGGAGCCGATCGAGCCGACCACGCGGGCCGTTTGGCGGTCGTGGCCGCGTTGCACAACCGTGTAAAGCCCATCCTGAGCCGACAGCAAGTCCTTCACGTCGCGGGAATGCAGACTAACGCCGGTGACTCCCCACTGCTTGGAAATGCCCGAGCAAGCAAGGTCATCGAAGTAAACGGCCTGGTGCGCGCGGTGAAAGTTGCCTGCGCCGATGTGAACTACGCCACGTTGCAAGGCCGACCGGTCATAGTTTGGCACGTCAACTCGCCGTGAATGCAGTCGCAATGTCGCGTTGCTCAATGGCACGCCAGCTTTAGGGCGCAAGGAAACCATAGGAATCACAGTGGGCATGATGGTGTTTGCCCGGTGTGCTCGCACGTCTAACCCGTTAGTGTCACGGTTAACACGATCTTTACGGCAAGGACGATAATCGGTGGTGAGAAGGCGTTTTCGGTGCTGGAACGCGTAAGTTAAATCACATGGCGCCGCAGGTTAAACTGACCAACGCCGACAAAGTGATCTTTCCCACAACCGGGACCACCAAGGCAGACATCTTCGCCTACTACACCAGCATCGCCGAAGTGATGGTGCCGCACATTGCCGGCCGAGCGGCCACCCGCAAGCGCTGGCCCAACGGCGTTGACCAGCCGTCGTTCTTCGAAAAGCAGCTGGCCTCGTCGGCGCCCGACTGGCTGCCCCGTGCCAGCGTGACGCACCGGTCCGGGACGACGACCTATCCGATCATCGACACCGCCGACGGGTTGGCGTGGATCGCCCAGCAGGCCGCACTCGAGGTGCACGTGCCGCAATGGCGCTTCGTTGCCGAGTGGACGCGGAAAGGCGAAGAACTCAAGCCCGGCCCGGCGACACGCCTGGTGTTCGACCTCGACCCCGGCGAGGGTGTGACGATGGCCCAGCTCGCCGAGGTGGCTCGCGCTGTCCGCGACTTGATCGCCGATATCGGCCTGACCACGTACCCGCTGACCAGCGGCAGCAAGGGACTGCATCTCTACAGTCCGCTGGATAAACCGGTGAGCAGCCGCGGCGCGGTGGTATTGGCTAAACGTGTTGCCCAGCAACTGGAAACGTCGATGCCTAAGCTGGTCACCTCGACGATGACCAAGAGCCTGCGAGGCGGAAAGGTGTTCGTGGACTGGAGCCAGAACAACGGCTCGAAGACCACCATTGCGCCATATTCGCTGCGGGGGCGAGAGCATCCGACCGTCGCGGCGCCGCGCAGCTGGGAGGAACTCGACGACAAAAAGCTTCGTCAGCTGACCTACGACGAAGTTCTGGCACGAGTCGAGCGCGACGGAGACCTGCTGGCCCCACTGGATGCCGACGTGAAGATTCCTGATCGGCTGACCAAATACCGCAGCATGCGAGACGCATCGAAAACACCCGAACCGGTGCCCGGCACCAAACCGTCTGCTGGCCAAGGCAATACATTCGTCATTCAGGAACACCACGCCCGCCGCTTGCACTACGACTTTCGGCTCGAACGCGACGGCGTGCTGGTTTCCTGGGCAGTGCCGAAGAACCTGCCCGAAACCACCGCCGTCAATCACCTGGCCGTCCACACCGAGGACCATCCACTGGAGTACGGCAGTTTCGAAGGCACCATCCCGAAAGGGGAGTATGGCGCCGGCAAGGTGGTCATCTGGGACTCCGGCACCTATGACACCGAGAAGTTCCGGGACGATGAAGTAATCGTCACCTTGCACGGTCAGCGGATCTCGGGACGCTATGCGCTGATCCAGACGAACGGCGATCAATGGCTGGCACATCGGACGAAAGACCAAAAGGTCTTCCAATTCGACGAGCTCGCCCCGATGCTGGCCACTCACGGTTCGGTAGCGAGCCTCAAGGCATCGCAATGGGCGTTTGAGGGCAAGTGGGATGGTTACCGGCTACTGGTCGACGCCGACCACGGCACGGTGCGGCTGCGATCACGCAGTGGACGTGATATCACCAAAGAGTTCCCGCAATTGAATTCCGTGGCAAGCGATCTCACCGATCACCACGTTGTCCTTGACGGTGAGGTCGTCGCTCTCGACGATTCCGGTGTGCCGAGATTTATCGAAATGCAGAATCGGGCGCGGGCCACCCGCATCGAGTTCTGGGCGTTCGACCTGCTGTATCTGGACGGGCGGTCATTGCTACGGGCCCGCTACCGCGACCGCCGGCAGCTGCTGGAAACCCTGGCCGTCGGCGGCAGCCTGAAAGTTCCCGATTTGCTGCCCGGCGACGGGGGACAGGCGCTCGAGTACTCGCGTAAGCACCAGTGGGAAGGCGTGATCGCAAAAAAGCGTGACTCCACCTACCAGCCGGGCCGCCGTTCGGCATCGTGGATAAAGGACAAGTACTGGAACACCCAGGAAGTCGTCATCGGCGGTTGGCGCGCCGGCGAGGGCGGGCGCACCAGCGGCATCGGCTCGTTGCTGATGGGCATTCCTGCTGCGGGTGGACTGCATTTCGCAGGCCGGGTTGGCACCGGGTTCACCGAACGGGAACTGGCCAGGCTCAAGAAGACCTTGGCGCCGCTGCACACCGAGGAATCCCCCTTTGATGCAGCGCTTCCGACTCGTGACGCCAGGGGCGTAACGTTCGTGAAGCCGACGCTGGTCGGGGAAGTCCGGTACAGCGAGTGGACCCCGGATGACCGGCTGCGTCAACCCAGCTGGCGTGGGCTGCGGCCCGACAAGGAACCGAGCGAGGTTGCGAGAGAGGACTGAATCACTATGCGTTGGGTGACGTTTCGCGACAACGACGGCGAGCGGGCCGGGGTGCTGTCCGGCGATGCGATCCATGCGCTTCAGCCGGGTGTGAGTCTGCTCGAGCTGATTGGGCACGGCTCCGCCAGAATGCACGAAGTGGGGGAGGACGCACTGCGTTCGGCGCACACTGTGCCCTTGGACCAGGTGACGCTGATGGCGCCGATTCCGCGGCCGCCGTCGATCCGGGACAGCCTGTGTTTCCTCGACCATATGCGGAATTGTCAGGCGGCGATGGGTGGCGGCCGGGTGCTCAAAGACACCTGGTACCGGATTCCGGCGTTCTACTTCGCCTGCCCGTCAACCGTTCTCGGTCCGTATGACGACGCCTCGATGGCGCCCGGAAGTGCTTGGCAGGACTTCGAATTGGAGATCGCAGCCGTCATCGGAACTGCGGGGAAAGACTTTTCGGTAGCCGAAGCCGAGCAGGCGATCATCGGATACATGATTTTCAACGATTGGTCAGCGCGTGATCTGCAAATGCTGGAAGGCCAATTGGCGATCGGGCAGGCCAAAGGCAAGGACAGCGGGGTCACCCTCGGCCCGTATCTGGTTACACCCGACGAACTCGAGCCCTACCGCCGCGACGGCAAGCTGAGCCTGGAGGTCACCGCGCTGGTCAACGACGAGGTGGTCGGTGCCGGGTCGACCGCGGCGATGGATTGGAGCTTTGCCGAGGTGATCGCCTACGCCTCCCGCGGGGTGGCACTGACACCCGGCGATGTGTTCGGTTCCGGCACCGTGCCGACCTGCACTCTGGTTGAGCACCTCGATGCCGCGGCACCGGAAGCGTTCCGCGGCTGGCTACATGACGGCGACGTTGTCACGCTCAAGGTGCAGGGACTGGGCGAGACCCGCCAAACCGTCCGCAAAACCCCAGCGCCGCAACCATTACCGGCACGGCATAACCCGGATGCCCTTCCCGCCGCCAAGCGGGTCAATCCGGCGACCGGCGAAGATCCCGTACACCCGCGGGCTGCACGAAGTGGCTGACCGGGTGTGGGCGTGGATGCTGCCGGACGGCGGGTACGGCTGGAGCAACGCTGGGCTGGTCGCCGGTGACGGGGCGTCGCTGCTGGTCGACACGCTGTTCGACTTGCCGCTGACCCGCGAAATGCTGGCCGCGATGGCGCCCATCACCGACCGCGCGCCGATCACCGACGCGCTGATCACCCACTCCAACGGTGACCACACCCACGGCAACCAACTGCTGGACCGCTCGGTGCGGGTGATCGCCGCCAAGGGCACCGCCGAGGAGATCGCCCACGGCATGGCGCCCGAGATGCTGGTGATGGCTCAGACCGCCGACCTGGGTCCGGTCGCGACTTGCTACCTGCGAGAACGGTTCGGGCCCTTCGACTTCGGCGGCATCACGCTGCGCAACGCGGATCAGACCTTCGACGACGAGCTCACCATCGAGGTGGGTGGGCGCAAAGTGCGCCTGCTTAATCTGGGCCCGGCGCATACCGCCGCGGACTCGGTGGTGCACGTGCCCGACGCCGGGGTGCTGTTCGCCGGGGACCTGCTGTTCATCGGCTGCACGCCGATCGTGTGGGCCGGACCTATCGCCAACTGGGTCGCGGCCTGCGACGCGATGATCGCCCTGGACGCGCCGACGGTGGTCCCGGGGCACGGCCCGGTCACCGACCCGGACGGTATCCGTGCGGTCCGTGGGTATCTGGTCCACGTCGCGGAGCAGGCCGAAGCGGCGTACCGCAAGGGTCTGTCGTTCGTCGAGGCTGCCGACGCCATGGACCTCGGCGAGTACGCGAGCTGGTTGGACGCCGAGCGTGTCGTGGTCAACGTCTACCAGCGTTATCGCGAACTCGATCCGGCCGGCACACCGCAATTGCCGGCCATGGGGTTGCTGGCGATGCAAGCCGAGTGGCACGCCAAACATTAGGTGCCGCGGCTAGCGCCGGGTCGCCCGGACGAAGCTAATCGAGGCAGCAGCGCCCGCGCGCGCCTCAGCATCCAGCGGGGCCAGCCCGGCCGCGGCGAACAGGTCGGCGAGCCCGAAGGTGGCGGCGCCCCAGCCGTGCGCCTGCAGATGCGCCGCGACGTCGGTGTGCTCGCCGGGATAGGTCAAGGCGGGGATGTCGAGATTCAGGCCGTGTTCGCGCCAGCGTTCGGTCAAAGTCTGGGCCTGCTGCTTTTTCTCCTCGGTCTCAGCGCCGACCGATCCGTAGTCGGCGGCGAACGTGCTGCCCACGGCGCTGAGTGCGTCGACGTTCTCCAACAAGCGAAGTTCGGCCTCGGGCGGGAGAAATCCAATGAGCACGCCTTCGGCCAGCCACGCCGTCGGTTGAGCTGGATCGAAGCCGGCGGTTTGCAGCGCTGCCGGCCAATCCGCACGCAGGTCGATGCCGACCGTGCGGTGCTCGGCGCCCGGTACCGCGCCGAGGTCGGCCAGCGTCGTGGTCTTGAACTCGATCACCTCGGGCTGGTCGACCTCGTACAGTGTGGTTCCCGCCGGCCAGGAAAGCCGGTACGGGCGGGCATCCAGCCCTGACGCCACGATCACCACTTGGCGCAGGCCCGCCGCACCGGCTTCGGCGAAGTAGTCGTCGTAAAACCGTGCCCGGGCAGCGAACGTGTCGACCATTCGGGGAAACCCGCCACCGCCGTCGACGTCGGCGAAATCCAGCTCGCCACTGGCTACTTTGGTGAAAAGGTCAAGCCCGACAGCGCGGACCAGCGGCTCGGCGAAGGGGTCATTGATCACCGGATCGGCGCGTCGGCTGGCCGCGGCCCTCGCGGCCGCCACCATCGTGGCGGTGGCGCCGACGCTGCTGGCCAGGTCCCAGCTGTCGCGATCAGTTCGTGCCATGTGCGCTCCTTGGATGTGGCTTCCCCTCCACGGTAGGCGCCGATTCCGACCGTCTCCCCCTACGGTTGCTCTATGACTGCTGTGGAATTGGCAACGCTCGAGGGCTCCGCTGAAAACTCTGCAAACAAGATCGCCTGCGTCACCCTGAACCGGCCCAGCCGGTTAAACGCCATCGACGGATCGCTGATCGACGCGATGGACGACGTGATGGATGTGCTGAGCAGCGGCGAGTTCCGGGCGGCGATCCTGACCGGCGCCGGACGCGGATTCTGCGCCGGCGCCGATTTGAGCGGCACCGGAGAGGCCTGGACCAAGGCCTCGCCGCAAACGCCTGCGTTCAAGATCAACTATGACGCCCAGGTTCGGCTGGCCGATCTGTACACCAGGCTCTACGAGCTGCCGATACCCGTGATCGCCGCGGTCAACGGCGCGGCAGTCGGCGGTGGGCTGGCCTTCGCGCTGCACTGTGACATCCGGATCGCCTCGCAGCAGGCCCGCTTCGGTTCGGTTTTTATCAAGGCGGGTTTTTCATCGATGGACATGGGCACCAGCTACCTGTTACCCAAGATCGTCGGTGCCGGGGTTGCCCGCGAGCTGATGCTGACCGGTCGCATCATCGACGCCGACGAGGCCTATCGGATCAGGCTGGTGCACGAGGTAGTGGCGCCGGACGAGCTGATGGCGGCCGCGCTGAAGATGGCCCGCTCGATCGTGGCGAACAACGCCTACGGCGTGTGGCAGACCAAGATCGGCCTCAACACCGCGCTGGACGCGCCCAGCCTGCGGCACGCCAAGGAGATCGAGAACCGCACCCAGATTCTCAGCGGGTTTACCAACAACCCGCTCGAGGCCGCCAAGGCGCTGCAGGAGAAGCGTGCCCCGGTGTGGGATGCGCTGTAGCCGTTAGACTTTGGCGATCACGTTTTCGGCGAACATCTCCAGGTTCCGGATTTTGGTGTCCAGCGACTCGGTATCGGTCCCCATGATGTAGGGAATCCGGAAGCCCACGATGACGTCGGTGACGCCCTTGTCTTCGAGCCGCTTGACTCCATCGAGGGTGAAGCCGTCGACGGATATCACGTGAATCTCGAAGTTGCCGGTCTTACCTTCTTGTTCCCGAATCTGCTTGACCCTGGCGATGAGCCGGTCCAGTTCCTCAGGGTCGCCGCCGCCGTGCATCCAGCCGTCCGCGCGTGCCGCGCGCCGCAGCGCGGCATCGGCGTGACCGCCGATCAGAATCGGGATCGGTTCGGTCGGGGCCGGCGTCATCTTGGTCTTGGGAATATCGTAGAACTCGCCGTGAAACTCGAAATAGTCGCCGGTGGTCAGGCCGCGAATGATCTCGATGCACTCGTCAATGCGCTTGCCACGCCTGGCAAACGGGACACCCATCAGCTCGTAATCCTCCGGCCACGGGCTGGTGCCCACGCCCAGCCCCACCCGGTTGCCGATCAGTGCCGCCAGCGAACCGGCCTGCTTGGCCACCAGCGCCGGCGGCCGGATCGGGAGCTTGAGCACGAAGGAGTTGAACCGCAACGTCGTCGTCACCGCGCCCAGGGCCGCGGTCAGCACGAACGTCTCGATGAACGCCTTGCCGTCCAGAAATTCGCGGTTGCCGTCGGGGGTGTACGGGTACTTCGAGTCCGACTCGAACGGATAGGCGACGCTGTCGGGAATGGTCATGCAGGCGTACCCGGCCGCCTCGGCGGCCCTTGCCAGCGGGATGTAGTACCGAAAGTCGGTCATCGCCTCCGCGTAGCTGAACCGCACAGCGTCTCCTGTCGTCGGGTAGTCGCAAATACTGAACCAAATACTAGGACGCGCTCGGGTTAAAGCTGGTTTTCCGGACCGATGACCGCCCACACCACCTTTCCGGTCGGCGTTGGTGTGCTGCCCCAGGCGCGGCAAACGGATGCGACGATTCCCAGACCGGATACTCGATCGGAGCCGCGGTTAGGATCCTCATGGCGGCTAGCCGGCATTGGACTGTCGTCCTGCACCGAAACGGTCACCGCTGAACCGTCGGATTCCAGCACCAGCACCGGCGCGCTGGCGGTATGTTGCAGCACGTTTTCGGTGAATACATTGACAACCACCGTCGCCACCGGGACGAGTTGGACGTGGGACCAGGCCGCCAGCCATTCGGCCACCAGTTCACGAGCCTTGCGGAGACAGGCGAAGGAGGCGGGCAGTTCCGTGCGGCTCCGCCGCCGGGCTGGTCGACGCTCGTTGCTGAGAGCACCCAACGCAGCTTCGACAGTGGTGTGCACGGGTACGAAACGCGTCACACCATTGCGTGCGATGATGCGCCGGCGTGCGGCATCTCCACATAGCAGCATGATCGGAACGTTGGGCCAGGTGTGGACGTACCACTGGGCGCTGGTGAACGCCGACCAAGCGGAGGGCGCTGGGACGCGGAGCCCGCTGACGTCGACGAGGACCGCACGCGGTTCGTCCAACGCCGCCGCGATGATCCAGTTACGCAGTTGCAGATACGTAGTGCTGTCCAAGGCGCCGTTGACTGTGAGCATGGCGGCGGCTCCCACCGCGAGAGTGGAAACCGCCAAGTGGCCGGCGGTTCTAGCCATTGCTGTCGTCCAGCTTGCCGCCGACACTGACCAAACTGAGCTGGTTGTCTCTAATCGGTATGCCGTTCGGCATGATTGCCGCTTACCCAAGTCGGCAGTATGCAAAACGGCAAGCAGCACCAGTTCAGCCGACGGCGGCGGTTTAACGCTGCAGCGCGAATGGGGGCGCGCCCACCCCGGCGATCGAGTGCGTGCCCTGCGGTGTTTTCTCGTTGATGCGGGCCGAGACGGTGCGCTCACCCACCGCCAGAGTTACTGTGCGGGCCGGCCCCAGCGCGCCGATCGATATTTGGCCAAAAAGTGTTCCCTGCCAGTGGTATTGGCCGTCAATTGGGTCGATATGTCCGGTAAGTCGGACGCGAACCGCCGCGGTTGGTGCCGGCGACTGTCAGCGTCGCCGCACCGTCATAGATGTCGTCATGCACCGCGACGGGGGACACCAGGTCGAATGCCGAGGCCGCCATCTGCGTGGCGGGGCCGGCGCAAGTGTGCCCGCTCGTTGAATACCTGTTGGCTGCTGCGGCGCACCTCGATGCGATTGTGAGTTTGCATGAGCCGCAGGCACTTGCTGATGTCGCGCACCGCGGCGATGGGGTCCGGTCCGCCGGCCAGGAAGTAATTCGGGAAACCGTGGATAGCAACGCCGAGGTAGGGCTCGATCCCGTCGCGTCCAGGCCTGCCGGAGGGTCAGCCCGCGGATGCCGACCAGTGAAACCTCGCGATCAGCAACGGCGAGCCCGGTGCCGTAGACGATGGCGTCGAAGCGATGGTGGGCGCCATCGACGGTGCGGATGCCCGACGCCGTCACGGTGTCGATGGGCGATGCGACCACCTCGACCCGGCGGCGACGCGGATAGCGCCCGGCACGTCGTGCTTGCGGGATGACCCGTCGTGGGGGAAGCGGAAAAACGGCGACCGAGACAGCCGACCTGGCCTGCCGCTCGATGAATGCCCCGGCGGTCGGATCAGATCCAATCACCGCGATGTGCTGGGCGGCCGCGTCGAAATCGCGCTCGAGTGCTGCGGCATGGAACGATTCACCGGCAAAGTCGTTGCGGCCCGGTAGGTTCGGGATCCACGGGATGAACGGTGACTCGCAGGCGATCACGGCCCGGGCACGGCGGGCCTCGCCCCTGGGGATGGCCAGTGTCCAGGTATCGGTGTCGTCGTCGAACACCGCGCCGATCACCTCGCGGTCAACGATCACGAAGTCGGTGACACCGCCGTCGCGCAATGCGGCCGCGGTGCGCTGCGCCACGGAGCCGGCGCCGACGACGACGACGTCGGGGCAGCGTTGTGTCACAGGAATTTGGTGCGTGTCCAGCCGCGACGCGCGATCGGGCCCATCAAACCGACCTCGGTCAGAAACGCGGCCAGCGGAGCAAAGCCCGCCACCTGGACTTCGTGGCGATGTGGACTGCTGCGTGCAGCGCTGCGGGCCCGCCGGGCGTCCAGACCCGTGCGCGCATACGGGATCGGGTTGCTGAACAGATAGCGGAAGAACCACCCGCCCAGGCCGTTGACGTTGCCGACGAACCACCGCTCCAGCCGTCGCATCTGCGGTGTCCGCTTGCGCAGGCCGTCGCGGGCGAACTGGATGTGGCGGGCCTCTTCGGTGACGTGAATTCGCATCAGCCGCTGGATGATCGGCTGCAGTTCGGGATCGTCCATCATCTGGCGTTGCAGCGAGTCGAAGATCTCTTCGCCGATCAGCGCGGCCACCCACAGCACCGAGCCGCGGAAAAACAGCGGCAGGGTATTGATGATCATTCGGTGGTAGAGCCGCGGGCGCACCGGCTTGGCGCCGACCCGCTCGATGGCCTTGCCGAACATCACCATGTGGCGGGTTTCGTCACCCAGTTCGGTGAGCGCGTAGTGCGATGCCCGGCTGGTGGGGTCCGCGTGCATGAGCTTGCGCAACAACGCCTGATTCAAGATGTTCTCGAACCAGATGCCTGCCGACAGGGTGTTCACCAGTTCCTGGCGGGACAATTCGATGCGCTGAGCGCGGGTCATCTCGTGCCAGATCGGCGTGCCGTACAGCGAGATGGTCCTCGGCGGCAGGTAGAACTTGTCCGGGTCGAGTGGGGCGTCCCAGTCGATGTCGACGACCGGCGCATAGGACTTCTTGACTGATCCCTTGAGCAGCCGTTCGGAGAACTCTTCACGCCCGGGTCCAGGCGGCTTCACCGCAGTCGTCATGGCGCCGCTCCTCTCTGGTGCTATGCCCCGACGCTATGGACCAGGCCCGGAGATGTCAATACCCCGGGTACCGGGTACCGGTGGTTCTAGGTGGTTGTGTGGGGTGGCGGCCGGTTCCCAGCGCGGCTGTTCATGGACACCTATTTCTTGCGATCGACGGAGTAGGTTCACCGAGATGAGGCCCTTTCTGATCCGCGCCGCATTCACGGGCTTTGCCCTCTGGGTGGTCACGCTCGTCATCCATGGGCTGAGCTTCGTCGGCGGCGACAACCGACTGCAGCGAGCCGGCATCATCTTCGTCGTCGCGGTGATCTTCGGTCTGGTCAACGCATTCATCAAACCGATCGTGCAGATCCTGTCGATCCCGCTCTACATCCTCACGTTGGGTTTGATCCACATCGTCATCAACGCGTTGATGCTGTGGATCACGGCATGGGTCACCAGCCACACCACCCACTGGGGCCTGGCGATCGACCACTTCTGGTGGACCGCGATCAAGGCCGCGATCGTCTTGTCTATCGTCAGCTGGCTGCTGTCGCTGGTGATTCGTGACGTGAGGCGCACGGCTCGGCGCTGACCGGCACACTGGATGCATGCCCGAACTTCCCGAAGTCGAAGCCCTGGCCGACCACTTGCGTCGGCACGCCGTCGGCAAGGTCATCGGGCGCGTCGACGTCGCCGCGTTCTCGGTGCTCAAGACCTTCGATCCGCCGATCAATGTGCTGCACGGTTTGACCGTTACCGGCGCCGATCGGTGGGGCAAATATCTCGGCTTACGGGCACGTGAGCTGATCTTGATCACCCATCTGTCCCGGGCCGGGTGGCTGCGGTGGTCGGACAAGCTGGCTGCCGCGCCGTTGCGGCCCGGCAAGGGCCCGATTGCACTGCGCGTCCATCTGGGCGCTCCTGGGGAGGCGCCGGGCTTCGATCTCACCGAGGCGGGCACCCAGAAGCGGCTGGCGGTGTGGCTTGTCGACGACCCGATGCAGGTGCCCGGCATCGCCGCGCTCGGGCCGGACGCATTGCAGGTCAGCGCCGACGACTTGGCCCGGCTGCTGGCCGGAAACACCGGCCGGATCAAGTCCGTCATCACCGACCAGAAAGTGATCGCCGGCATCGGCAACGCCTACAGCGACGAGATCCTGCACGTCGCCAAGATTTCGCCGTTCGCCACGGCGAGCAAAATCGCGGACGCACAGCTGGCCGCACTGCACCTCGCGATGGTGTCGGTGCTGACCGACGCCGTGAGCCGCTCGGTCGGTCAGCAGGCCGCCACGCTGAAGGGGGAGAAGCGTTCCGGTCTGCGGGTGCATGCGCGCACCGGCCTGCCGTGTCCGGTATGTGGAGACACCGTGCGGGAAGTGTCGTTCGCCGACAAGTCGTTTCAGTACTGCCCGACCTGCCAGACCGGCGGCAAGGTGCTGGCCGACCGTCGGTTATCCCGGCTCTTGAAATAATTCAGCAGTAGCTATGCTGCGCGGGTGACTCGGCAGAAGATCCTCATCACCGGCGCGAGTTCTGGCCTGGGCGCTGGAATGGCGCGCGCGTTCGCGGCCAAGGGGCGGGACCTGGCACTGTGCGCCCGTCGCAGCGACCGCCTCGACGAGCTCAAAGCCGAACTGACACAACGATATCCAGACATCGCGGTGGCCGTCGCGACTCTCGACGTCAACGACCACGAACAGGTGCCGAAGGTGTTCGCCGAGCTTTCCGACGCACTCGGCGGGATCGATCGGGTGATCGTCAACGCGGGTATCGGCAAGGGCGCGCGGCTGGGATCGGGCAAATCCTGGGCGAACACCGCGACGATCGAAACCAACCTGGTGGCTGCCCTGGTCCAGATCGAAACCGCGCTGGAGATGTTCAACAAGCAGGGATCGGGACATCTGGTTTTGATCTCGTCGGTGCTCGGCGTCAAGGGCGTACCCGGCGTGAAGGCGGCCTATGCGGCCAGCAAGGCCGGCGTGCGATCGTTGGGCGAATCACTGCGCGCCGAATACGGCGGCGCCTCCAGAGGCCCGATCACGGTGTCGGTGATCGAGCCCGGCTACATCGAGTCGGAGATGACCGCCGCGTCGGAGAGCACGATGCTGATGGTGGACAACGAAACCGGCGTCAAGGCAATGGTCGCCGCGATAGAACGCGAGCCGGGTCGGGCCGCCGTCCCGTGGTGGCCGTGGGCGCCGCTGGTGCAGCTGCTGCGGGTGCTGCCGGCGCCGCTGACCAAAAGGTTCGCCTAGCCTTTCGCCGAATGTGCACTCACGGCGAATATTTCGCGGTGGTTTTCTCGCCATGAGGACATGCTCGGCGCAGCCCTAGCCCGCGCGGCCGGGTCGGATGGGTCGGGCCCGTCTTTCGCGGCGGTAAGCCGCTCAGCCGACCCGGCCTCTTTCCACGCGATACCGGCGCACCAGGGCGTCGGTTGAGCTGTCCGATTGTTTGTCCGGCGACGCGTCGCCGGTGATGACCGGCAGCAACGCCTTGGCCTGCGTCTTGCCCAGCTCGACGCCCCATTGGTCGAACGAGTCGATGCCCCACACCACGCCCTCGGTGAACACCTGATGCTCGTAGAGGGCGATCAATTGGCCCAGTACCGACGGGGTGAGCCGGCTGGCCAGGATAGCCGTGGTCGGTCGGTTGCCGGGCATCACCTTGTGCGGCACCACGTCGGCGGGGGTGTCTTCGGCGGCGATCTCATCGGCGGTCTTGCCGAACGCCAGTACCTGGGTTTGTGCGAAGAAGTTGCTCATCAGCAGGTCATGCATGCTGCCGGTGCCGTCGGCGGTGGGCAGGTCGTCGGTCGGTTGGCTGAAGCCGATGAAGTCGGCCGGCACCAGCCGCGTACCTTGATGCAGCAATTGGTAGAAAGCGTGCTGGCCGTTGGTTCCCGGTTCGCCCCAATAGATTTCACCGGTATCGGTGGTGACCGGCGTGCCGTCGGCGCGGGTGGACTTGCCGTTGGATTCCATCGTCAGCTGCTGCAGGTAGGCGGGGAAACGGGCTAGGTCGTTGGAATATGGCAGCACCGCGCGTGATTGCGCGCCGAAAAAGTTGGAGTACCACAGCTCGATCAGTCCGAGCAGCACCGGTGCATTGGACTCCAGCGGTGCCGTCCGGAAATGCTCGTCGACAAGATGGAATCCGGACAGCAATTCGCCGAACGCCGCACGCCCGATCGCGGCCATCACCGAGAGTCCGATCGCCGAGTCGACCGAATACCGGCCGCCGACCCAGTCCCAGAAACCGAACATGTTGTCGGTGTCGATACCGAATTCGTCGACCAGCTTCTTGTTGGTCGAGACGGCAACGAAATGCTTTGCCACCGCGTCGTCGCCGAGCGCGTCGGTCAGCCACCGCCGCGCCGCGGTGGCGTTGGTCAGCGTCTCCAGCGTGGAGAACGTCTTGGACGCAACGATGAAAAGCGTTCTGGCGGGGTCCAAGTCGGATAACTTTGCGATCAGGTCGGTAGGGTCGACGTTGGAGACGAACCGCGCCGAGATGCCGGCGTCGGCGTAGTGACGCAGCGCCTGGTAGACCATCACCGGGCCCAAGTCCGAGCCGCCGATCCCGATGTTGACGACGGTCGTGATGCGTTTCCCGGTGGCACCGGTCCATTCGCCACTGCGCAGCCGGTCGGTGAAATCGCCCATGCGGTCGAGGACCGCGTGCACATCCTCGACCACGTTATGTCCGTCGACGACCAGCTTCGCTTCGCGCGGTAGCCGCAGCGCGGTGTGCAGCACCGCGCGATCCTCCGAAGTATTGATGTGCACGCCGGCGAACATCTCGTCCCGCCGCTGCTCGAGGGCGGCGGTCCGGGCCAGGTCGGTCAGCAGCTTCAGCGTCTCGCGGGTGACGCGGTGTTTGCTGTAGTCGATGTAGAGGTCACCGACGGTGACGCTGAACTCGGTGCCACGATCGGGGTCATCGGCGAAGAACTGGCGTAAGTGGGTTTTCCCGATCTGCTCGTGATGCTTGGTCAGGGCTTCCCAGGCTTCGGTCGCCGAGATGTCGGGGATGCGTTGTACGGCAGTCATGGGTTTGACCCTAGTCGCGTCGACCCAAGGTTACGGATCCGCCAGATTGACGCCCACGCGGCGGATCAGTGACCGAGCCGGCCCCGGCCCAGCCTCAGCAGCAGCATGGCCAGGTCCTTGCCGTCCGGCCCGAGCTCGCTGTAGCGCTCGATGACCTTCATTTCACGGCTGTGCACCAGCCGGGTGCCGCCGGAGGCCATCCGGGCTTGGCCGATGGTCCTGGACACCTCAGTGCGGCGCTTCACCGCGGCCAGGATGTCGGCATCGAGACGGTCGATTTCCTGCCGAAGGTCATCGATATCGGGTGCTTGTTCGGTTTCGATTGTCATTGGAGACTCCGGATTCTCATTGTGTGGGGGTTGTGGTCTCATCCGGTATCGGGCCTCACACAAGAGACGAGCCCCGGATCTCAGAAGCGGACCGCGGGGCTCTGGGAAGCAGCTAAACCACGGGCACCGCTGGCCGGTACCCGTAGAAAAATCGACGCTGCATGTTGAGCACGAATTGAGTGTGCCACCTGACGGCCTGCTAACGCAAAGGTGTCGCCGAACGGCGGTAAGTTTGGACGGGTTATGAGTGTGCGCATGACCGATGCTCGGCGGGTTCCCGACGCCGATGAACTCCTTGACGGCCTCAACCCACAGCAGCGCCGGGCGGTGCTGCACGAAGGCTCGCCGCTGCTGATCGTCGCGGGCGCGGGCTCCGGTAAGACGGCCGTGCTGACCCGGCGCATTGCCTACCTGTTGGCCGCGCGCGACGTCGGCGCCGGTCAGATCCTGGCCATCACGTTCACCAACAAGGCCGCCGCGGAGATGCGGGAACGTGTGGCCGCACTGGTCGGTCCGCGAGCACGATCTATGTGGGTGTCGACATTCCACTCGACATGCGTGCGGATCCTTCGCAACCAGGCGTCGCTGATCCGGGGCCTCAACTCCAATTTCTCGATCTACGACGCCGACGATTCGCGGCGTCTGCTGCAGATGATCGGCCGCGACATGGGCCTCGACGTCAAGCGGTACTCGCCGCGGCTGCTGGCCAACGCCATCTCCAACCTGAAGAATGAGCTGATCGATCCGGAGCGGGCGGTGGCCAACCTGTCCGACCCCGACCACCCTGACCAGGCCGACGACTTGGTCCGCACCGTGGCCGCCGTCTACTCCGAATACCAGCAGCGGTTGCGGGCGGCCAACGCACTCGACTTCGACGACCTCATCGGGGAGACCGTCGCGGTGCTGCAGGCCTTTCCGCAGATCGCCCAGCACTATCGTCGGCGATTCCGGCACATCCTGGTCGACGAATACCAGGACACCAACCACGCCCAATACGTCCTGGTGCGCGAACTGGTCGGCACTGATGTCGGGGTCGGCGACGAACCAGACGACGTCCCACAGGCAGAGTTGTGCGTCGTCGGCGACGCCGACCAGTCGATCTATGCATTCCGCGGGGCCACGATTCGCAATATCGAGGACTTCGAACGCGACTACCCCAACGCCACCACGATCCTGCTGGAACAGAACTACCGCTCCACGCAGAACATCCTGTCGGCGGCCAACTCGGTGATCTCGCGCAATTCGGGACGGCGAGAGAAGCGGCTGTGGACCGACGCCGGTGCGGGCGAGCTGATCGTCGGCTACGTCGCCGACAATGAGCACGACGAGGCGAGATTCGTCGCCGAGGAAATCGACGCATTGGCCGCCGCGGGCGACATCACCTACAACGACGTGGCGGTTTTCTACCGCACGAACAACTCGTCGCGGTCGTTGGAAGAGGTGTTCATCCGCGCTGGCATTCCCTACAAAGTCGTTGGGGGCGTGCGGTTTTACGAGCGCAAGGAAATTCGCGACCTCGTCGCATATCTTCGGGTGCTGGACAATCCGGGCGACACGGTCAGCCTGCGACGCATCCTCAACACCCCGCGCCGCGGCATCGGCGATCGTGCCGTGGCCTGCGTGGCGGTGTACGCCGAGAACACCGGTTCTAGTTTTGCCGACGCACTGGAAGCTGCCGCCGAGGGCAAGGTGCCGATGCTGAACACCCGGTCGGCCAAAGCGATCACGGGCTTCGTCGAAATGCTCGATGATCTGCGTACCCGCCTCGACACATCGCAAGGCGACCTCGGGGAGTTGGTCGAGGCGGTCCTGGACCGCACCGGATACCGCGCAGAGTTGGAATCGTCCTCCGACCCCCAAGATCTGGCCCGGCTGGACAACTTGAACGAACTCGTCAGCGTCGCACACGAATTCGCCACCGATCTGGCGAACGCTGAGGCGCTCGACGAAACCAGCGCGGTCCCCGACGATGAAGACGTGCCGGACACCGGCATGTTGGCGCAGTTCCTGGAACGGGTGTCGCTGGTCGCCGACGCCGACGAAATCCCCGAGCACAGCGCCGGTGTGGTCACGCTGATGACGTTGCACACCGCAAAGGGATTGGAATTCCCGGTGGTGTTCGTCACCGGCTGGGAAGACGGGATGTTCCCGCACATGCGCGCGCTGGGCGATCCCAATGAGCTGTCCGAGGAACGACGGCTGGCTTACGTCGGGATCACCCGGGCGCGCCAGCGCCTGTACGTGAGCAGGGCCAAAGTTCGGTCGTCATGGGGCCAGCCGATGCTCAATCCGGAATCGCGGTTTCTGCGGGAGATCCCGCAGGAGCTCATCGATTGGCGCCGCCTCGACCCCACCCCGTCGTTCAGTGCGCCGGTAAGTGGCGCAGGGCGATTCGGCTCGCCGCGCCCGTCGCCGGCTCGTGCCTCGGCGAGCAAGCGCCCGCTGCTGGTGCTGGCTCCCGGCGACCGGGTCACCCATGACAAGTACGGGCTGGGCCGAGTGGAAGAGGTGTCAGGCGTTGGCGAATCAGCGATGTCGCTGATCGACTTCGGCAGCGCCGGGCGGGTCAAGCTGATGCACAACCACGCCCCCGTCACCAAGCTTTAGTCCCCCGCTTGCGGGGGGAGAGTCGGGCAATCAGCTCTAGACGATCAGTCCTCCAGCACCCAATCCTTGGTGGGCCGGATCAGCGCCAGCACCACACTGGCTATCGGCAGCAACGGCAGGGTGTGCACGATCCAGGCGACTCGTGCGCCGGCGATGAACACGCCGCCATAGGTCAGCAACGCGATCACGGCGCCAGCCACGATCAGGTAGCGGCCCAGAGGTCGACGCAACAGCAGCATGATCACGCCAGAGACCGTGGCCATCGTGAATATCAGCGCGAGGAAGGCGACTGCCACGCAGAACAGCCGGTCGGACTTCCACCAGCCGGCGATCAGATCGGTCGCCACCACCGAGGTGGCCCAACCGCTGATGATGCTCACCGCGGAGGCCGCTATCGCCGTCCCGCCGCTGGGTGCGCCTGCCAGCGTGCCTGCCATCGCCGGACGCTGGGTCGGGGCGACGTTGCGGGCAGGAGGTGGCTGGCGCGGAATGTGGATGGTGTGAGCGTCGTCGGCGATCTGCGGGAGCGCCCCGGTCGGCGCTCGCCGGATGATGCGGGTCTGCGGAGCGCGCTCAGGGCCAGTGCCCGCGGGTACAGGTCCGCTCGGCTGCTGGGGGGGCGGGTAATCGCCGGGTGTGGGCTGGTTTGGCTCAGTCACCGGTCAACCGGCAAAAGTGCCGACGGACAGGCCCCGCTTGGCCAGCCACGGCACTGGGTCTATGCGTTGCGTGCCGCCCAGCAGCACCTCGAAATGCAGGTGGGGGCCGGTGGAATTGCCGCGATTGCCCATGGTGGCGATCTGGTCGCCCGCCATTACCCGCTGGCCCACGCTGACCATGGTGGTGTTGACGTGACCGTAGAGCGTGACGGTTCCGTCGGCGTGGCGCAGCTTGACCCACATTCCGTAGCCAGCGGTCGGACCTGCGTCGATGACAACCCCGTCGGATACCGCCCTGATTGGGGTGCCGATCGAGTTCGCGAGGTCGATACCGGCGTGCAGCACACCCCAGCGGTATCCGAAACCCGAGGTGAAGATGCCCTTTGTCGGCATGACAAACAGGGGCTGCTGCAGCCTGGCCTCGCGCTGGGCGCGCTCCTGGGCGAAGGCGACGCCGTGGGCCAGCTCGGCATTGTGCACCGCGACGTTCGTGGTGGGCTGCACGGTGACCATCTGCATCCCGCGCGACGAGGTGCTGATCGTTCCGCCGTTCATCGTCGCCGCGTCCGCGGTCAGCACCGTCTCGGTCCTGGAGTGATCAGACGAGTGGGTGGCGGAATGAGCAGCGGCGGCCGCAGCACCCGCGGCCATCGCGCCGATTAACACCCGTCCCCGTGCCGGGCCGGTCAGTTGCTTGCGATGCTGTCCTGGGCGCGCGGGCAGGTCCGCCTCATTTGGCCGTCTCGGCAGCTCATAGCGGTACGAGTCGATGCGGCGTCCGACGCTGGGCTCGACCTCGCTGGGGCCGGCCAGCCGCAGCACCCTCAGGTTGTCGGTGTTATCCAGGTCATCAAGCTCCGGTGCCCGCAGTACCTGAGCTTCCTTTTCGAACGCGGTGTTATCGCTGAAGTCCAGGTCATCGAGGTTGCCGAACTCATTGAAGGGAATGATGTCGGTGACCTCGTTGCGATCGAGGTCTGACCTGCGGTCGCGTGATCCCCAGGAGCTTCCTTGCGCAGTAGACCGCGCAAAAGTGTGCTGGGTCAACCTGATTTGTCCCCCGGGCCGTAACCATAACGTTATCTGGACCCTGAGACGTTAACCGCCGACCACGGGGCGTGGCAAGCCAAGCCAGAAATCCGCGCGGCAATGTGATCTGAATCACCACAGCCAGTGCGGTGAGATCTGCCACATCCACTGATGCCGACGGCGGGACCTTCCGGCCGTGTCGATACAGTTCCCGCAAGCGGGCTTTGGGAAACCAGGGAAAACCCGGGCTCGCTTACTTATCGGCCGACACACAGAAGTGAGCCATGGATCTTTTCGAGTATCAGGCGAAAGAGCTGTTCGCCAAGCACAACGTCCCGACGACACCCGGGCGGGTTACCGATACCCCCGACGGGGCCAAGGCGATCGCCGAGGAGATCGGTCGGCCGGTCATGGTCAAGGCCCAGGTCAAGACTGGTGGCCGGGGCAAGGCGGGCGGCGTGAAGTATGCCGCGACCCCCGACGATGCCTACACGCACGCGAAGAACATCCTCGGTCTGGACATCAAGGGTCACGTCGTCAAAAAGCTGCTGGTGTCGCAGGCCAGCGACATCGCCGAGGAGTACTACGTCTCCTTTTTGCTCGACCGGGCCAACCGCACCTACCTGGCCATGTGCTCGGTGGAAGGCGGTATGGAGATCGAGGAGGTCGCGGCCACCAAACCCGAGCGGCTGGCCAAGGTGCCGGTGAACGCGGTCAAGGGGGTTGATCTCGCGTTCGCCCGCTCGATCGCCGAACAAGGCCACTTGCCGGCCGAGGTGCTCGACGCCGCGGCGGTCACCATCTCGAAGCTGTGGGAGGTGTTCGTTGCCGAGGACGCCACGTTAGTCGAGGTCAACCCGCTGGTGCGAACTCCCGACGATCAGATTCTGGCGCTGGACGGCAAGGTCACCCTGGACGCCAACGCCGACTTCCGGCAGCCTGGCCACGCCGAGTTCGAGGACCGTGACGCCACCGATCCGCTGGAGTTGAAGGCGAAGGAGCACGACCTGAACTACGTCAAGCTCGACGGTCAGGTCGGCATCATCGGCAACGGTGCCGGGCTGGTGATGTCGACGCTGGACGTGGTGGCCTACGCCGGGGAGAAGCACGGCGGGGTCAAGCCCGCCAACTTCCTGGACATCGGCGGCGGCGCGTCGGCCGAGGTGATGGCGGCGGGACTCGATGTCATTTTGGGTGACGAGCAGGTCAAGAGTGTGTTCGTCAATGTGTTCGGCGGCATCACCGCGTGTGACGCCGTGGCCAACGGGATCGTCAAGGCGTTGCAGATCCTGGGCGATGACGCCAACAAGCCGCTGGTGGTCCGGCTGGACGGCAACAACGTCGATGAAGGCCGGCGGATCCTGGCCGAGGCCAGCCACCCGCTGGTGACGCTGGTGCCGACGATGGACGAGGCGGCCGACAAGGCTGCCGAGCTGGCGAGCGCCTGAGCTGAAAGGACCCATGACTCCATGTCCATCTTTCTGACCGCAGAAAACAAAGTCATCGTCCAGGGCATCACCGGCAGCGAGGCCACCGTCCACACCGCCCGGATGCTGCGGGCGGGTACCCAAATCGTCGGCGGTGTGAACGCGCGTAAAGCCGGCACCACTGTCACCCATGAGGACAAGGGCGGCAGAATGATCGAGCTGCCGGTGTTCGGCAGCGTCGCCGAAGCGATGGAAAAGACCGGCGCCGACGTGTCGATCATCTTCGTGCCACCGAAGTTCGCCAAGGACGCCATCATCGAGGCCATCGACGCCGAGATTCCGCTGCTGGTGGTCATCACCGAGGGAATCCCGGTGCAGGACAGCGCATATGCCTGGGCCTATAACATCGAGAAGGGTGGCAAGACCCGCATCATCGGACCGAACTGTCCCGGCATCATCACACCGGGACAGGCGCTGGTGGGCATTACTCCGGCCAATATCACCGGTCCGGGCCCTGTCGGGCTGGTATCCAAGTCCGGCACGCTGACTTACCAAATGATGTATGAGCTGCGCGATTTCGGGTTCTCCACGTCGATCGGCATCGGCGGTGACCCGGTGATCGGCACCACCCACATCGATGCGATCGAGGCGTTCGAAAAGGATCCCGACACCAAGGTCATCGTGATGATCGGTGAGATCGGCGGTGACGCCGAGGAACGTGCTGCCGCCTACATCAAGGCGAACGTGTCCAAGCCGGTCGTCGGCTACGTCGCGGGATTTACTGCGCCGGAAGGTAAGACGATGGGCCACGCCGGCGCCATCGTGTCCGGATCGTCGGGCACCGCAGCCGCAAAAAAAGAGGCTCTGGAAGCGGCCGGGGTCAAGGTCGGCAAGACGCCCTCGGAAACCGCCGCGCTCGCCCGGCAGATCCTGCAGAGCCTGTAAGCGCTGATGAGCCCCTACGCCCGCACGCCCGTCGTCGTCGGTGTCGGGCAGGCCGCAGAACGCATCGACGACCCCTACTACCGGGGAATGTCGGCCGTCGAACTGGCGGCCGCCGGTGCCCGCGCGGCTCTCGACGACTGCGGCGCTGACACCGCCAAGGTGGCCGCGTCGATCGACACCGTCGCGGGCGTAAGGCAATTCGAGATCTCCGGGCCGGCCAAGCCGGTTTTGGGCAAGTCGACCAACTACCCACGGTCGGTGGCCAACCGGATCGGCGCCGACCCTGCCCGCGCCATTCTGGAAGTCGTTGGTGGCCAAGGCCCGCAGCACCTGATTACCGAGCTGGCCGGTCAGATCGCCGCGGGCCATTCGGAGGTCGCGTTGATCTTCGGCTCCGACGCAACGTCGACCAACCGCTACTTTGCCGGGGCCGACAACCGGCCGGACTTCTCCGAAACCGTCGACGGTTCGCTCGAAGACCGCGGCCACGGCTTGGAGGGGCTCATCAGCCGCTACACCGTGATTCACGGGCTGGTCGACGCGCCCACCCAGTACGCCCTGCTGGAGAACGCCCGTCGGGCCGGAACCGGACTGGGGCCTGCCGACTATCTGCGGCGGATGGGCGAGCTCTTTGCGCCGTTCACCAGGGTGGCGGCCGACAACCCGTTCGCTGCCGCCCCGGTCGAACGCAGCGTCGAGGAACTGATCACCGTCACCGAGAGCAATCGGATGATTTCCGATCCCTACCCGCGGCTGCTGGTCGCCCGTGATCAGGTGAACCAAGGCGCGGCGGCGCTGCTGATGTCAGTCGATGCTGCGCGCAAACTTGGTGTGCCCGAAGATAATTGGGTTTATCTGCATGGCCACGCCGATCTCGAAGAGCAGAGCCTGCTGGATCGCCCAGACCTCGGGCACGCACCGTCGGCGGTGATGGCGGTGCGTGAGGCGCTCGCGGTCGCCGGTATCGGCATCGACGACATCGCCACCTTCGACTTGTACAGCTGCTTCCCGGTGCCGGTGTTCAACATTTGCGACGGCACCGGCATTGCGCCCGACGACCCGCGCGGGCTGACCCTGACCGGTGGCCTGCCATTCTTCGGTGGAGCCGGCAACAACTACTCGATGCACGGCGTCGCCGAGACAATTACGAAGATGCGGAGCCACGCAGGCCAGTTCGGTCTCGTCGGCGCCAACGGCGGGTTGCTGAGCAAGTACTCGGTCGGCATCTACTCCACCACACCGGCGGATTGGAAACCGGACCGCAGCGCGCAGCTGCAGGAACAGATCGGCCAGGCGCCCACCGTGCCGGTGACCGAACACGCCGACGGCGCCGGCACCGTCGAGACCTACACGGTCCGGCGCGACGGCGGTCGGCTGACCGGGATCATCATCGGCCGACTCGACGCCGACGGCAGCCGGTTTTTGGCGACCACCGAAGAAGAAGAGTTGATCGCGGTGCTGACCGACGACGATCCACTGGGACGGTCGGTCGCTGTGCGCTCGTTCGACTACGGCAACCGCTGCGCGCTCAGCTGACTAGACGGCGTCGGTGATCGCCGCGACCAATCCGTGGGTGTCCGCGACCGTCACGGTAAGCGCCGAGTGATCACGCAGGCCGATCACGCGGTGGATCGGCGGCTCGAAGTGGATGCACACACCCGCGGCGGCGTTGGTGCCGAAGGTGAGTCCGTCGTCGACCGCCGATAGCCGGGGGCCGACCGCGGTCCACCATCGGTATGGCCCGGTGATGTGCGCGTCTTGCACGTTCGACAGCGGCGCGTCGACCTGAAAGGGCCCGTAGCGGGCGACCAGACGTCCATCGTCGGTGACGGTTACGCCCTGTGCGCCCGGGAAGGCCCGAAACGCCAGCCAGATCGGGGCCAGCCGCGGATCGTAGCGGTAGGGGAAGTGCCGGCTCATGGCTTAAACAGACGTGGCGAGTTTGCCGGCCAATCGTTCTACGTACGCGGCGACATCCTCAGCGGACTTGTCGGGCAACCCGAACAGCACCTCGGTCACTCCGAGTTCGGCCCAGTGCGCCAACTTCTCGGGTACCGGCTTGAAGTCCAGGGCCACGATCTGCGGCGCGCCGTCCCGACCGGCAGCCGCCCAAGTGTCTTGCAACAACTTCACCGGCTCGTCGATGTCGAAGTCGCGGGGGGTGGTGATCCAGCCGTCGGCGCTGCGCGCGATCCACTTGAAGTTCTTTTCGGTGCCGGCGGCCCCGACCAGCACCGGGATGTGTGACTGCACCGGCTTGGGCCACGCCCAGCTGGGCCCGAAGTTGACGAATTCCCCTTCGTAGGACGCTTCCTCTTGGGTCCACAGCGCCCGCATGGCCTCGAGATATTCACGCAGCGCGGTTCGACGCCGCCCCGCCGGCACGCCGTGATCCGCGAGTTCGTCGGTGTTCCAGCCGAACCCGACGCCCAGGCTGACCCGCCCACCGGAGAGGTGATCGAGGGTCGCGATAGATTTCGCCAACGTGATTGGATCGTGCTCGACCGGCAGCGACACCGCGGTGGATAGCCGTATCCGCGAGGTGACCGCGCAGGCCGTCCCCAGGCTGACCCACGGGTCCAGCGTGCGCATGTAGCGGTCGTCGGGCAGCGAGGCGTCACCGGTCGTCGGGTGGGCCGCCTGGCGTTTGACCGGGATGTGGGTGTGTTCGGGTACGTAGAAGGTCGCAAAGCCGTGTTTGTCGGCGAGCGTGGCAGCCGCCGCCGGGGTGATACCGCGATCGCTGGTGAACAGCACAAGCCCGTAGTCCATGCAGTGAATTAGAACGTGTTCCAATCTTGCGGGCAAGCGCGGGGTAGCTGACCTCAGATTGGCAGTCCGGACACGCAGAGGTCCGCGGCGTCTGCTTGGCGAAGGTGCGCTAGCGTGGATGATCGGCTCGCGTCGCAAGGCCCGCGCTGGCCGTCACGGCGTTCATCAAGCGGTCCGAGGTAGCCTCGCGAGGAGCGGCGGCTGGGAATACCAGCGCCGCACGACAGTGGCGCCCGCAACAGCACTGGAAGGCATAGGAGAAGCCATGACCTACCCGCCCGGCAGTCCCGGATATCCGCCCGCGCAGTCGCCCGGCTCCTACGGGGCCTCCACCCCGTCGTTCGCGAAATCCGATGACGGTGGGAGCAATCTGAAGAACCTGCTGACCGTCGGGGTGCTGGTTCTCGGCTTGGCGAGCTATCTGCTGAATTACGGCCTGACGATCAAGCACGTACTCCCCAACGGTGAAGAGCAGCTTGAAATCGGCAGCAACCTCTCTATTGATCTGGCCTTACTGGCGGCGTTGCTGGCCGGGGTGAGTTTGTTGCCCAAGGCCAGGAATTACGCCGCGGTGGTGGCGGCTGTCTCCGTGCTGGGCGCGCTGCGGCTGATCGAAGACACGGTCGGCGCGTCCGGCCAAGGCTGGCAGCTCTGGTTAGCCCTCGGTTCCGGAGTGGTGCAGGCCGGGCTCGCGGTCACCGTCCTGTTGCTGGATGCCGGCGTCATCACCCCACCGGCTCCGCGGCCCAAGTACGACCAGTACGGGCACTACGGGCAATATGGGGGCTACTACGGTCAGCAGGCCCCTTACCAGTCACCACAGCAGTCCGGCTACGGGGCCCAATACGGCGGCTACCCGTCCGGGCCGTCGACCGGCGGTTTCAGCGCGGTCGGCCCGCAGTCCGGACCTCAGCACGGCTCGCCGCAGGGGCAACACCAGGGATCGCCAACCCCGCCAACGGGTTTCCCCAGCTTCAGCCCCCCGCCGTCGTCTGGCTCTGGCGGACCGGATCAGGGAAACTCCGCGAACCACGGTAGTGTCGGCCAAGGCCAGCAGTCATACGGCCAGGGGCAGCACCCGCAGACACCGTCGTCGCCCTCGGGCCCGTCACCGTCTTAGCCGTGCGCTGTCGGGCGCAGCCCGCCACGCAGACGAGCCTTTAAGCAACGTGCGTTAAGAGTGACGCAGGTGCAAGACAGTCGAGCGACGGGTGCCCGTCAGGCCCGTGACCTGCTGCGGGTGGCGTTCGGTCCCGCGCTGGTGGCGCTGGTTGTCATCGCCGCCGTGACGCTGCTGCAGCTGGTGATCGCCAACAGCGACATGACTGGCACGTTGGGTGCGATCGCCAGTATGTGGCTGGGCGTGCACCAGGTGCCGATCTCGATCGGCGGTCGCGAACTCGGGGTGATGCCGCTGCTGCCGGTGCTGCTGATGGTGTGGGGCACCGCGCGCACTACGGCGCAAGCCACGCCGAAGACGGCGTCCTGGTTCGTCATCCGCTGGATTGTGGCGTCGGCACTGGGCGGACCGTTGCTGTTCGCCGCCATTTCGCTGGCGGTCATCCACGATGCAGCATCGGTCATCACCGACTTGCAGACACCGAGTGCATTGCGTGCCTTCTCAAGCGTGCTGGTCGTTCATGGCATCGGGGCCTCGATAGGGGTGGGCTCGCGGGTTGGCCGACGGGCCCTTGAGGCGTCGCCGCTGCCCCATTGGCTGGCTGACTCACTACGGGCGGCGACGGCCGGCGTGCTGGCGTTGCTCGGGCTGTCCGGAATGATCACGGCCGCCTCGTTGGTCGTGCATTGGGCGACAATGCAAGAGCTCTACGCGATCACCAATTCGGTCTTCGGCCAGTTCAGCCTGACCGTGCTGTCGGTGCTGTATGTGCCCAACGTCATCGTCGGCACGGCCGCGGTCGCTGTGGGGTCCAGCGCTCATCTGGGCTTTGCGACGTTCAGCTCATTCACCGTCTTCGGCGGCGACATTCCGGCGCTGCCGGTGCTGGCCGCGGCCCCCAACCCGCCGCTGGGGCCGGCGTGGGTCGGGCTCCTCATCATCGGCGCATCGGCGGGGGTTGCGGTCGGGCAGCAGTGTGCACGCCGGCCGCTGCCGCTCCTCACCGCGATGGCCAAATTGCTGGCCGCGGCCGCGGTGGCGGCGCTGACCATGGCACTACTCGGCTACGCAGGCGGCGGACAGTTGGGCAACTTCGGTGACGTCGGGGTTGACCAAAGCACGTTCGGTTTTGCGGTGTTTCTCTGGTTCGCCAGCGTCGGTTGGGTCACCGTCACGATGGCCGGCGGCATCCGATACCGGCAACGGAAACCCAGGCCGGCGCCGCCTTCGCGGGAGCCCTCCGGCGAACCGGGCACGCCGACCGGCGCGGTCGCTGAGTCAAACAATCACGATTCCGACGTGCCCGACGCCCCTGATGTCCCTGATGGCGAGGCCGACGACGCGCCCGCGCCCGCGTCGGCCACCGATCAGCCGTCACATGACGAGGACGGTTAGGCTCGCCCTGTGCAGCAACCGTTCCGCGTGCCTCCCAGTGCACCGGCACGATTGGTGGTCTTGGCCTCCGGTACCGGTTCGCTGCTGGCGTCACTGCTAGACGCCGCCGTCGGTGACTATCCGGCGCGGGTGGTCGCCGTCGGCGTGGACCGCGACTGCCGGGCCGCCGAAATCGCTACCGCCGCGTCGTTGCCGACCTTCACGGTGCGGCTGACCGATCACCCCGACCGCGATGCCTGGGACGCTGCGCTCACCGCGGCCACCGCGGCGCATTCACCCGACCTCGTCGTCTCCGCGGGATTCATGAAAATACTTGGGCAGAAGTTTCTTTCACAATTCTCTGGTCGCACCTTCAACACGCATCCGACGCTGCTGCCAGCGTTTCCCGGTGCGCACGGGGTGGCCGACGCGCTGGCCTACGGCGTGAAGGTCACCGGCTGTACGGTGCACCTGGTGGACGCCGGCACCGACACCGGTCCGATACTCGCCCAACAACCCATTCCGGTGTTCGACGATGACGACGAAGAGACCTTGCATGAGCGCATCAAGGTCACCGAGCGGCGGCTGTTGGTGGATGTGGTGGCCGCGGTGGCGGCCGGCGGCGTGACCTGGATCGGACGAAAGGCGACCATCGGATGAGCCGAGAAGGCGACGACCGGCAGGACACCACGAGAAGGCCGATCCGCCGCGCGTTGATCAGCGTGTACGACAAGACCGGGCTTATCGAGCTCGCCCGCGGTTTGCATGCGGCCGACGTCGATATCGTGTCAACCGGCTCAACAGCGAAAAAGATTGCTGATAACGGTATTCCGGTGACGCCGGTGGAAGGGGTAACCGGCTTCCCGGAGGTCCTCGACGGACGAGTCAAGACGCTGCATCCGGGCGTGCACGCCGGGCTGCTGGCCGACCTGCGCAAGCCTGAGCATGCCGCTGCACTCGAGCAACTCGGGATCGCGGCGTTCGAGTTGGTAGTGGTCAACCTGTATCCGTTCAGCGAGACGGTGGATTCCGGCGCGGCTGTCGACGAATGTATTGAGCAGATCGACATCGGCGGACCGTCGATGGTGCGGGCGGCCGCGAAGAACCATCCAAGCGTGGCGGTGGTGGTAGATCCGCTCGGCTATGACGGCGTACTGGCCGCGGTGCAGAGCGGCGGATTCACTCTCGCGGAACGGAAAAGGCTGGCGTCATTAGCCTTTCGGCACACCGCTGAGTACGACGTCGCGGTCGCGGGGTGGATGCAGTCGACGCTGGCGCCCGAGCAGCCGGCAATGGCTTTCCCGGAGTGGCTCGGCGGCACATGGCGGCGCTCGGCATCGCTGCGCTACGGCGAGAATCCGCATCAACAGGCGGCGCTCTACGTTGATGACGGCGCGTGGCCCGGGCTGGCGCAGGCCGAGCAGCTGCATGGAAAAGAGATGTCGTACAACAACTTCACTGACGCCGACGCGGCGTGGCGGGCGGCGTTCGACCACGAACAGACCTGCGTGGCGATCATCAAGCACGCCAACCCGTGCGGGATCGCGATCTCGTCGGTTTCGGTCGCAGACGCGCATCGCAAGGCCCACGAATGCGATCCGCTGAGCGCATTCGGTGGAGTGATCGCGGCCAATACCGAGGTCAGTGTCGAGATGGCCGAATACGTGAGCACGATTTTCACCGAGGTGATCGTGGCGCCCGCCTATGCACCGGGCGCCGTCGACGCGTTGGCACGTAAGAAGAACATCCGCGTATTGATGGCAGCTGATGATCAAGCGCCGCTCGCCACCGAGCGCCGTCAGATCAGCGGCGGCCTGTTGCTACAGGAGCGCGACCGGATCGACGCGCCGGGGGACAGCCCGGCGAACTGGACTCTGGCGGCCGGTTCGCCGGCATCACCGGCCACTCTGGCGGATCTGGTCTTCGCGTGGCGAACCTGCCGGGCGGTCAAATCCAACGCGATCGTCGTCGCCGCCGACGGTGCCACCATCGGCATCGGCATGGGCCAGGTCAACCGCGTCGACGCGGCGCGGCTGGCGGTGGAGCGTGGCGGAAAGCGGGTTAGTGGCGCGGTCGCGGCCTCCGATGCTTTCTTCCCGTTCCCGGACGGCCTGGAGACGCTGGCCGCCGCGGGCGTCACGGCGATCGTGCACCCCGGCGGTTCGGTCCGCGACGACGAGGTGACCGCCGCGGCGGCCAGGGCAGGCGTGACGCTGTATTTGACTGGCGCCCGGCACTTCGCCCACTGACGTGCACTGAACCGGCCGGTCAACGCCACGCTTTGACAACGCGACGGAACTCCATCGTGCCGTATTCCTGGCACCGTCGTAGCGTGGAGTGGTGACCGCACCGAACAACCTGCCCCGCACCGTCGGTGAACTGCGTGCCGCCGGGCACCGTGAACGGGGAGTCAAACAAGAAATCCGGGAGAACCTGCTGACCGGGCTCGCCGAGGGTGACGAGATCTGGCCGGGAATCCTGGGCTTCGACGACACCGTGCTACCGCAGCTGGAGCGGGCGTTGATCGCTGGCCACGACTTCGTGCTGCTCGGTGAACGCGGCCAGGGCAAGACCCGGCTACTACGGGCCCTGGTCGGGCTGCTCGACGAATGGACGCCGGTGATCGCCGGCGCTGAACTCGGCGAGCATCCCTACTCACCGATCACCCCCGAATCAATACGGCGGGTCGCCACCCTCGGCGACGACCTGCCCGTGGAGTGGAAACACCGCAGCGAGCGCTACACCGAGAAGCTCGCCACACCCGACACCAGCGTTGCCGACCTGGTCGGCGACATCGACCCGATCAAGGTCGCTGAGGGACGCAGCCTAGGAGATCCCGAAACCATCGCCTACGGTCTGATCCCGCGGGCGCACCGCGGCATCGTCGCGGTCAACGAGCTGCCCGACCTGGCCGAGCGCATCCAGGTGTCGATGCTCAACGTGATGGAGGAACGCGACATCCAGGTCCGCGGCTACACCTTGCGGTTACCGCTGGACGTGTTGGTGGTCGCCAGCGCCAACCCCGAGGACTACACCAACCGGGGCCGCATCATCACTCCGCTCAAGGACCGGTTCGGCGCCGAGATCCGCACCCACTACCCGCTAGAGCTCGACGCCGAGGTCGGGGTCATCCTCCAAGAAGCACACCTGAGTGCCCAGGTGCCCGACCATCTGACTCAGGTGATCGCCCGGTTCGCCCGCTACTTGCGGGAATCCAACTCCGTTGATCAGCGATCCGGGGTTTCGGCGCGCTTCGCGATCGCTGCCGCCGAGACGGTAGCCGCCGCCGCTCGGCATCGTGGCGCGATGCTGGGGGAGACGGATCCGGTGGCGCGGGTAGTCGACTTGGGCACCGTGATCGATGTGCTGCGCGGCAAGCTGGAGTTCGAGTCCGGTGAGGAAGGACGCGAACAGGCTGTGCTCGAACACCTGTTGCGTCGCGCCACTGCCGATACCGCGTCCAGAGCCCTCGGCGGCCTTGACGTCGGTCCGCTGGTAGTCGCGGTCGAGGGCGGTTCCGCGGTGACGACGGGTGAGCGTGTTTCGGCCAAGGATGTCTTGGCGGCGCTGCCGGATCTGCCCGTCGTCGACGCGATCGCCAAGCGGCTGGGTGCGGAGTCCGAGGGTGAGCGCGCCGCGGCGCTGGAATTGGCTCTGGAAGCGCTGTATCTGGCCAAGCGCGTCGACAAGGTGTCTGGGGAGGGCGAAACGGTCTATGGCTAAACGGCATTCGTCGCGCTATTCGGCGTATACCGGCGGCCCTGACCCGCTGGCTCCGCCGGTGGACCTGCGCGAAGCCCTCGAGCAGATCGGGCAGGACGTCATGGCGGGCACGTCACCGCGCCGGGCGCTGTCCGAACTGCTTCGCCGCGGCACCAAGAACATGCCCGGTGCCGACCGGCTAGCCGCCGAAGCCAACCGGCGGCGACGGGAGTTGTTGCGCCGCAACAACTTAGACGGCACTTTGCAAGAGATCAAAAAGCTCCTCGATGAGGCGGTGCTGGCCGAGCGTAAGGAATTGGCCCGCGCTTTAGACGACGACGCACGTTTCGGCGAGTTGCAGCTCGATGCGCTGTCGCCGTCGCCGGCAAAAGCTGTGCAGGAGCTGTCCGAATACAACTGGCGCAGCGGCGAGGCCCGGGAAAAGTACGAGCAGATCAAGGATTTACTCGGCCGCGAGATGCTCGATCAACGCTTCGCCGGCATGAAGCAGGCCCTTGAGGGCGCCACCGACGAGGACCGTCAGCGCGTTACCGAGATGCTCGACGACTTGAACAACTTGTTGGACAAGCACGCCCGCGGCGAGGACACCCAGCAAGATTTTCAAGACTTCATGGACAAGCATGGCGAGTTCTTCCCGGAGAACCCGTCCAATGTCGACGAGCTGCTGGATTCACTGGCCAAGCGGGCCGCCGCCGCGCAACGGTTCCGCAACAGTCTGAGCCCGGACCAGCGAGCTGAGTTGGATGCGTTGGCGCAGCAGGCATTCGGGTCACCGTCGTTGATGCAGGCATTGGATCGGCTCGATGCCCACTTGCAGGCAGCCCGGCCCGGTGAGGACTGGGAGGGGTCGGCGCAGTTCTCCGGCGACAACCCGCTGGGCATGGGTGAAGGTGCGCAGGCGCTGTCCGATATCGCCGAGCTGGAGCAACTGGCCGAGCAGCTTTCCCAGAGCTATCCAGGTGCGACAATGGACGACGTCGACCTCGACGCGCTGGCGCGTCAGCTCGGTGATCAGGCGTCCATCGACGCGCAGACACTCGCTGAGCTGGAACGCGCGCTGGTCAACCAAGGCTTCCTGGACCGCAGCTCCGACGGCCAGTGGCGGCTGTCGCCAAAGGCGATGCGAAGACTCGGTGAAACGGCGTTGCGCGATGTGGCGCAACAACTTTCCGGTCGTCGCGGCGAACGTGATCACCGGCGGGCCGGCGCAGCCGGCGAGCTGACCGGGGCCACCCGGCCCTGGCAGTTCGGCGACACCGAGCCGTGGCACGTCACCCGGACGCTGACCAATGCGGTGCTGCGGCAGGCCGGAACCGCCACATTGGGTGCCCCGAACCCGTCCATTCACATCACTGTCGACGACGTCGAGGTCTCCGAGACCGAGACCCGCACCCAGGCTGCGGTAGCGCTATTGGTGGACACCTCGTTCTCGATGGTGATGGAAAACCGCTGGCTGCCGATGAAGCGCACCGCCTTAGCGCTCGATCACTTGGTGCGCACCCGCTTTCGTTCGGATGCTTTGCAGATCATTGCGTTTGGGCGCTATGCGCGGACGATTAGCACCGCCGAGCTGATGGGTCTGGAAGGCGTGTACGAACAGGGCACCAATCTGCACCACGCGTTAGCGCTGGCCGGCCGGCATCTGCGTCGGCACCCCAACGCGCAGCCCGTCTTGTTGGTGGTCACCGACGGCGAGCCCACGGCGCACCTAGAAGATATGGACGGCGACGGGTCAGCGGTGTTCTTTGACTATCCGCCGCATCCGCGGACCATCGCTCACACCGTGCGCGGCTTCGACGACATGGCGCGGCTGGGCGCGCAGGTGACGATCTTCCGGTTGGGCAGCGACCCCGGGCTGGCGCGGTTCATCGATCAGGTTGCGCGTCGGGTCGAGGGCCGCGTCGTCGTTCCCGATCTCGACGGCCTTGGCGCCGCGGTGGTGGGCGACTATCTACGATCGCGTCGTCGACGGTAGCTATGCCTGGGTCTTGCGGTTCTTCCGCTTGACGCCGACGCCGCCCCACAACGAGAAACCGCGGATCTTCACCGTCGGTGCGCCGGGCGTGCCTTCGCCCGCGACATCGTGGTCGAAGCCGCCCATCACACCGTGGCCCTTGATCTCGACGTTGACTTCGGGCGGCAGCAAGATCGTCTGTCCACCCATGATTGAACATGCGTGGATTTCGACCTCGGTCGAGGTGAAGTCGGCGTAGCGGAGATCAACCACGCCGCCACCCCACAGCGCGAACGTCGTCAACTTCTTGGGCACGTTCCACCGGCCGCGCCGTTCGAAGGCGCTCATGATGGCCAAGAGCAACATCGATGGTGCGGGTTTGCCCGCCCCGCCGCCCGGCGGGCCTACCGACGAGCCGATCAAGTCAGACCGCAGGCTATCCAACTCTGCGTAGGTCTGCGCGGCGTATGCCCTGGTGAGTCGGTCTTCGTAGTCGCTCATCTGCAGGCGCCCCTGTGCGGCGGCGTCAGTGAGCAACTGGGCGACCTGTATGCGATCGGTATCGGCGGCACGCGTCGGCGCGTTCCGCTGGTCTTGCGCGCCCCGCTGCGCCTTGTTCCTCATTACTTACGAGCGTACGACGAACAGAATTTGCTGCAAGGAACTTCGCTAAACTGCCCCGCCCTCAGCAGTGCGAACCCAACTGGGTGGCCGTTTCTGCAAGAAAGCGAGCATGCCTTCGCGCGCCTCGTCGGACACGAACAGCCGCGCCGAGTCGGCACTGAGTCGCTCCGCGTCGCGATCGAAGCCCTCGAGGACACCGGCGGTGGTCAGCGCCTTCGACGCGGCCAACCCCTGCGGTGAGGCGCGTCCGATATCGGCGACCAGCGATGCCACCGCGGCGTCGACGTCGTCGGCGGCCATCGTGATCAGCCCGATCTCGGAGGCGGTGGCGGCGTTGAATGTCTCGCCGGTCAGATAGTAGCGGGCGGCGGCACGAGCGGACATCTTCGGCAACAACGTCAGCGAGATGATCGCCGGCGCGACACCGATCCGGGCCTCGGTCAGCGCGAAGGTGCTGCGCGGACCGGCGACTGCGATATCGGCTGCGCCCACCAGCCCCATGCCACCGGCGCGGACATGGCCGTCGATGGCGACGATCACCGGCAGCGGCGACTCGATGATCGCGCGCAGCAACGCGGCCGTTTCGCTGGCCCGTTCGGCGGCCATCTCGAACGGATCCCCAGCCGTTGCCGCCGAACCTTCCGACAGGTCGGCCCCCGCACAGAAGGTGTTCCCGGTGTGGCTGAGCACCACGGCTCGCACGGCGGCATCGTCGCCCGCGTCACGTAGGCCCCGGTGCAACTGGCTGACCAGGGTGGTGGACAGCGCATTGCGGTTATGTGGCGAGTTCAGCGTCAGCCGCGCGACGTGCGCATCGACTCTGTACTCGACCAGGGTGTCCATCAGTAGGACCGCGGCAGGCCCAGCGACGTCTGCGCCACGAAGTTGAGCACCATCTCCCGGCTTACCGGCGCGATCCGACCCAGCCGGGCCGACGCCAGCATCGCTGCAACGCCGTACTCCTTGGTCAGCCCGTTGCCGCCCATCGACTGCACGGCTTGGTCGACCGAGCGCGTCGCCGCTTCGGCCGCAGCGTATTTGGCCATGTTGGCAGCTGTCGCTGCGCCGGCGTCGTCTCCGCTGTCATAGAGCGTCGCGGCTTTTTGCATCATCAACTTGGCCAGCTCGACTTCGATGTGGCACTGCGCCAACGGATGTGACAGGCCTTGGTGTGCACCGATCGGCGTGGACCAGACCTGGCGGGTCTTGACGTAGTCGGCCGCTTTCTCTAACGCGAACCGTCCCATGCCGACCGAGCTGGCCGCGCCCATGATGCGTTCGGGATTCAGGCCCGCGAAAAGCTGTGCGATCGCAGCATCCTGGGCTCCGACGAGGGCGTCGCTCGGCAACCGAACGTCGTCGAGGAATACTTGGAATTGGCGTTCGGGGCTGATCAATTCCATGTCGATCGGGGTGTAGGTGAAACCGGGAGCATCGGTTGGCACCACGAACAGCGCCGGTCGCAGCTTGCCGGTTTTGGCTTCCTCGGTGCGCGCCACCACCAGCACCGCCTGAGCTTGGTCGATCCCGGAGATGTACACCTTCTGGCCCTTAAGGATCCAGTCGCTGCCGTCGCGGCGGGCAGTGGTGGTGATCTTGTGCGAGTTGGATCCGGCGTCCGGCTCGGTGATGGCGAACGCCATGGTCAGCGAGCCGTCGGCGATCGCGGGAATCCAGCGTTTCTTTTGCTCGTCAGTGCCGAACTTGCTGATGATCGTGCCGTTGATGGCGGGCGAGACCACCATCAGCAGCAGCGCACTACCCGCGGCCGCCATCTCCTCCATCACCAGCGACAGCTCGTACATCCCTGCGCCGCCGCCGCCGTGCTCCTCGGGGAGGTTCACCCCGAGAAAACCGAGTTTTCCTGCCTCCGACCACAATTCGTCGGTGTGCTCATGTGCGCGCGCCTTCTTCAGGTAGTACTCGCTGCCGTAGCTGGACGCCCACGCGGCCACCGACTTGCGCAGCGCCTGGCGTTCCTCGCTCTCGATGAAGCTGGTATCTGTCATTTTGCATCTCCTTGTTGGGCACTTTCGGGCGCTTCGACGCGAGCCAAAATGGCGCCCACTTCGACTTGGTGGCCGGTACTGACGTTGAGCTGGGTGAGGGTGCCGTCGGCCGGTGCGGTGATGGTGTGCTCCATCTTCATGGCTTCCAGCCAGATCAGCGGCTGACCGGCCGTCACCGTGTCGCCGACCGTTGCGGCGATCCGCACCACGTTGCCGGGCATCGGCGCTACCAGCGAGCCCTGCTCGACGGCCGAACCCGGCTCGGGGAAGCGCGGCAGCGCGACAAGGTGAACCGGTCCGCGGGCCGAATCCACATAGACATCCGAGAGATTGGGACCGTAGCGGGCGACGGTGAAGCTGCAAGCCACCCCCGTGTGATCGGCGAGCACCACGTCGTCCGGCGACGACGACACAACACTCACTGGTTCATCGCCAGCCAGCACCAATCCGCTTCTGGTGAAACGGTATTCGACCCGGTGCTCGGCATCCGTGTCATCTCGATAGGTCTTGACCTGGTATCCGGACGCCAGATTGCGCCAGCCACTCGGGATCGAGGCGAGGACGGGCGCCGTCGCGCGATTATGCGCGGCGTCGGCCAGCGCGGCGGCGATCGCCGACAAGCGGCTCACCGCATCGTCAGCCAACGACGCGGACAGCTCCGCCAAACCGTGGGTGTCGAAAAACGCCGTGTCGGTGGCGCCGTCGAGGAACGCCGGATGACGCAGCACGTTGACCAGCAACTCGCGGTTGGTCCGCAGCCCATGCAAGTGAGTGCGCGCCAACGTGTCAGCGAGCACCAACGCTGACTGCCTCCGCGTTGGCGCATACGAAACCACCTTGGCAAGCATCGGGTCGTAATGAATCGACACGGTGGAGCCGCCGACGACACCGGAATCCAGTCGGATGCCGGTACGCTGCCCCAGCGAACCGAACTGGACGCGAACCGACGGCACGTCGAACGCCTGCACCAGGCCCGCCTGGGGCTGCCAGCCTCGCGCGGGATCTTCCGCGTAGAGTCGGGCCTCAATCGAATAGCCTTGGGCAGCAGGGGGTTCAGTATCTAGCTGACTGCCATCGGCCACCGCGAGCTGCAGCTCGACCAGGTCCAGGCCGGTGGTCTCTTCGGTGACCGGGTGCTCGACCTGCAGCCGGGTGTTCATCTCCAGGAAGTAGAATTCGCCCTCGTCATCGGCGAGGAACTCCACTGTCCCCGCGCCGGTGTAGCCGATCGCGCCGGCAGCCAGCCGGGCCGCGTCAAACAGCTTGGCCCGCATACCCGGCGTGCGCTCAACCAATGGTGACGGCGCTTCTTCGATGATCTTTTGGTGGCGACGCTGAATTGAGCATTCCCGTTCCCCGACCGCCCACACGGTGCCATGGGTGTCGGCGAGAACTTGAACCTCGACGTGGTGTCCGGTGGGCAGGTAGCGCTCACAGAACACGGTCGGGTCGCCGAACGCCGACTGCGCTTCGCGGCGTGCTGCAGCGACTTCGCTGGGCAGAGCAGACAATTCGTGGACCACCCGCATCCCGCGACCGCCACCGCCGGCGGAAGCCTTGACCAGCACCGGCAGCTGCGCTTCGGTGACGGTGTCGGGATCGAGTTCGTCGAGCACCGGCACCCCCGCGGCCGCCATCAGCTTCTTGGACTCGATCTTGGATCCCATCGCTCGCACGGCATCCACCGGTGGCCCAATCCAGGTGAGGCCCGCATCCAGCACGGCAGCCGCAAAATCGGCGTTCTCCGAGAGGAATCCGTAACCGGGATGCACCGCGTCGGCCCCTGCGGCGCGGGCGGCAGCGATGATGGCTTCGATGTTCAGGTAGTCATTGGTGTTGGGCAGCCGCACCCGCGCATCGGCCTCAGCGACGTGCGGTGCAGCAGCATCCGGGTCGGTGTACACCGCGACGGTGCCCAAGCCCAGCCGCCGGCAACTGGCGAACACCCGCCGGGCGATCTCACCCCGGTTGGCGACCAGCACTTGCGTGACGCTCATGAGACTCACATCCGGAAGACGCCGAAGTTCGACGTCCCCTTGATCGGGCCATTGGCGATGGCGGACAAACACATTCCCAGTACCGTTCGGGTGTCGCGCGGATCGATCACACCGTCGTCATAGATCATCCCGGACAACACCAACGGCAGCGATTCGGCTTCGATCTGGCCCTCGACAGCGGCCCGCATCGCGGCGTCAGCCTCCTCGTCGACCTGCTGCCCACGTGCTTCGGCGGCCGCGCGCGCCACGATCGACAACACGCCGGACAACTGAGCGCCGCCCATCACCGCGGACTTGGCGCTGGGCCAGGCGAACAGGAACCGCGGGTCGTAGGCGCGTCCGCACATGCCATAGTGTCCTGCGCCGTAGGACGCGCCGATCAGCAGCGAGATGTGCGGCACGGTCGAGTTGGACACGGCGTTGATCATCATCGAACCGTGCTTGATCATCCCGCCCTCTTCATAGTCCTTGCCCACCATGTATCCGGTGGTGTTGTGCAGGAACAACAGTGGCGTGTCGGAGCGGTTGGCCAGCTGGATGAACTGAGTGGCTTTCTGTGACTCCTCGCTGAACAGCACGCCGCGCGAGTTGCCCAGGATGCCCAGCGGGTAGCCGTGCAGCCGTGCCCAGCCGGTCACCAGCGACGAGCCATACATCGGCTTGAATTCGTCAAAGTCGGAGCCGTCGACGATGCGCGCGATCACCTCACGCGGGTCGAACGGGATGCGCAGATCCGGCGGGACGATGCCGATCAGCTCCTCGGCATCGAACAGCGGCTCGGCGACCGGGCCGGGCGCGGGGCCCTGTTTGACCCAGTTCAGCCGCGCCACGATCCTGCGCCCGATCCGCAGCGCGTCGAGCTCATCGACGGCGAAGTAGTCGGCCAAACCCGAGATCCGAGCGTGCATCTCGGCGCCACCCAGCGACTCGTCGTCGGACTCCTCGCCGGTGGCCATCTTCACCAGCGGGGGACCGGCCAGGAACACCTTCGAGCGTTCTTTGATCATCACGACGTGATCGGACATGCCGGGCACATAGGCGCCGCCCGCGGTTGAGTTGCCGAAAACCAGTGCGATGGTAGGGATGCCGGCCGCCGACAACCGGGTCAGGTCGCGGAACATCTGCCCGCCGGGGATGAAGACTTCCTTCTGGGTGGGCAGATCGGCTCCGCCGGATTCCACCAGCGAAATAACCGGCAGTCGGTTCTGGAATGCGATCTGGTTGGCTCGCAGTATCTTCCGCAGAGTCCAAGGATTGCTGGTACCGCCTTTAACGGTGGGGTCGTTCGCGACGATCATGCATTCCACACCGGCGACGGCCCCGATGCCGGTGACCAGGCTGGCGCCGACCTGAAATTGGCTGCCCCAGGCCGCCAGCGGGCACAGCTCCAGAAACGGTGAGTCCGGGTCGACAAGCAGTTCGATGCGTTCCCGGGCCGTCAGCTTGCCGCGGGAATGGTGGCGCTCGACGTATTTGGGCCCGCCGCCGCCGAGCGCTTTAGTGAGTTCGGCGTCGATCTCGGCCAGCTTCGTGCCGGCCGCCGACGCCGCCTCGGTATAGCTGTCGGCTTTCGGGTCGAGTGTCGACTGCAAGACGGTCATATCGCGCCGCTCCTCGTCGCTGCGCCTCCTCATCGCTGCGCTCTGCATCGTCGCCGGCGGTCACGATTGATATCCCAAGGTTTTGGCGGCCAGTGCAGTCAGGATTTCGGTGGTCCCGCCGCCGATACCGAGAATCCGCATGTCCCGATATTGACGTTCGACCTCGGATTCGGACATGTAGCCCATGCCGCCGAACAGCTGAACAGCTTGGTTGGCCACCCATTCGCCCGCCTCGACGGCGGTGTTCTTGGCGAAACACACCTGCGCGATCAGGTTGGTCTCGCCGGCCAGTTGGCGCTCCACCACGTTGCGCGCGTAGACGCGGGCGACATCGATGCGGCGGGCCATCTCGGCCAGCGTGTTCTGCACCGACTGGCGAGAAATCAGCGGGCGACCGAAGGTCTCCCGGTCGCGGCACCACTGGGCGGTGATGTCCAGGCACCGCTGGGCGCTCGAATATGCCTGCGCGGCAAGCGCGATACGTTCAGCGACGAATGCCTGCGCGATTTGGAGGAACCCGCTGTTCTCGGCGCCGACCAGATTGGCGACCGGCACGGGTGCATTGGTGTAGGACAGCTCCGCGGTGTCCGAGGAGCGCCAACCCATCTTGTCCAGCTTGCGGGTCACCTCGAAACCGGGCGTGCCCTTCTCGACCACCAGCAGCGAAACCCCTGCCGCGCCAGGCCCCCCGGTGCGCACCGCGGTGACGACGTAATCGGCGCGCACCCCGGAGGTGATGTAGGTCTTGGCGCCGTTGACCACGTAGTGGTCACCGTCCCGC
Source organism: uncultured Actinomycetota bacterium (assembly GCA_963744835.1). Classification (GTDB taxonomy): domain Bacteria; phylum Actinomycetota; class Actinomycetes; order Mycobacteriales; family Mycobacteriaceae; genus Mycobacterium. The sequence continues at coordinate 544,037 of CAVUVB010000001.1, read as the reverse complement.
ACGGCGTTCGTGCGGAGGTGTCCCACGTCCGACCCGCCGCCGGGCTCGGTGATGGCCAAGGCGCCGATCAGCTCGCCGGCCAACGTCGGGCGCACGAACGTGTCGATGAGCCGCGTGTCGCCGGAGGCGATCATGTGTGGCACCGCGATGCCGCAGGTGAACAGCGACGCGAACACGCCGCCGGGAACGCCGGCCTCGTGCAGCTCTTCACAGATGATCACTGCGTCGGCGCCGTCGCCGCCGCCACCGCCGACCGCTTCGGGGAAGTTCGCGCCCAGCAGTCCCGCCTGCCCAGCGCGGCGGTGCAATTCGCGCGGCAGTTCACCGATCCGCTCCCATTCGCCGATGCGGGGCAATATCTCTCGGTCGGCGAACGAGCGTGTGGTCTTGCGAAGCTGGTCGCGCTCCGGTGTGGCCCAGATGTTCATGAGAGCAGCCTTTCCGGGATGTCGAGGTAGCGGCTGCGCAGCCATTCACCCAGCCCCTTGGCCTGCGGATCGAACCGGGCCTGGTAGGCGACGCCCTGACCGAGGATGTCGTCGATGACGAAATTCACCGCGCGCAAGTTGGGAAGCAGATGCCGGGTGACCGTCAGATCGGTTGTTTCCGGTAGCAACTCCTTGAGCGTCTGCACGGTCAAGGTGTGGACCAGCCAGCGCCACTGCTCCTCGGTGCGCACCCAGACCCCGACGTTGGCCGACCCGCCCTTGTCACCGCTGCGGGCGGCGGCGATCCGGCCTAGCGGCATCCGCCTGGTCGGACCGGACGCCACTGGCTCGGGCAACGGCGGCGGATCGGCCGGCGCCAGCTCGAGCGTCTCTGTGGCGCAGGGAATATCGATGCGAGTGCCGTCGGCGTGTACGGCGACGTGGCGAACCTGGGCCGAGTCGACGAAGCCGGGGGTGTAGACCCCGTACACCTGACCATCGCCGGGCGGGGCGGTGACGGTAAAGCCTGGATAGCTGGCGAGTGCCAGTTCCACTGCGGCCGAGGAAAACTGGCGGCCGACGTTCGCCGGGTCGGGGTCGCGAACAACGCAGCGCAGCAGCGCGCTGGCCGCTTCCTCGGTGTCGGCGTCGGCGTGGTCGGTCCGGGCCAGGGTCCACTCCAACTCGGCGGGCTTGACGGTAAGCGCAGCCTCCAACTGCCGTCGCACCAAGTCGGCCTTTTCCTCGATGTCCAGGCCGGTCAGCACGAAGGTCATCGCGTTGCGGAACCCGCCGATGCTGTTCAGCGAGACCTTGCACGTTGGCGGCGGTGGTTCGCCGGTCACGCCGCTGATCCGCACCCGGTCGGGTCCCTTGCGAAGACAGTGCGATGGTGTCCATCCGGGCGGTGACGTCCGGGTTGGCGTAGCGGGCGCCGGTGATTTCGTAGAGCAATTGCGCCGTGACGGTGTCAACGCTGACCAGCCCACCGGTGCCCGGATGTTTGGTGATCACTGACGAGCCGTCAGGGTGGATCTCGGCCAGCGGGAAACCGGCGTAGGCCAAGTCTGGAATCTCGGTGAAAAACGAGAAGTTGCCGCCGGTGGCCTGGATGCCGCATTCGATCACGTGTCCGGCGACGACGGCACCGGCCAGCTGCTCATAGTCGGCCCGTCCCCAGCGGAAATGTGCGGCCGCGGGCCCGACGGTCACCGATGCGTCGGTGACCCGGCCGGTGACGACGACGTCGGCGCCGCTGTTGAGACAGTCGACAATGCCCCAGGCGCCCAGGTAGGCGTTGGCGGTCAGTGGCGTACCGAGCCCCAGTTCCGCTGTGCGAGGCGCTAGGTCGTCACCCTCGACGTGGGCGACCCGGACCGGGACACCCAGCCGCTCGGCCAGGGTGCGCACCGCGTCAGCCAGCCCGGCGGGGTTCAGCCCGCCGGCGTTGGCGACGATGCGCACCCCGCGGTCGCGCGCCAGCCCCAGGCACTCCTCGAGTTGCGTCAGGAAAGTCTTGGCGTAGCCGCGATCAGGATGCTTCATGCGGTCGCGGCCGAGAATTAGCATGGTCAGCTCGGCCAGGTAATCACCGGTGAGGTAATCCAGCTCGCCGCCGGTGAGCATTTCGCGCATCGCAGCGAGCCGATCGCCGTAGAAGCCCGAGCAGTTCCCGATCCGGACCGGCGCAGAAGCCACGCGTGTCGTCCTCCCTCCAGCCGACAGCCGACCGTTGCCAACCAACCGGTAGGTTAGCGGGTACCGCGGGTGTCACGTCAAGGATGCTCCTTCGTGATTGGGTTTGCGCCCGCCACGTTCGGCAGCCGATTTTTGTGAGCAGCAGGTCACCGACTATTATTGGAGCAACCATCGCTGCCGAGAGTGCTTGCGCGGCGACGCCCCTACAAGGAGTAAGGCTCCATCATGGCTGTGCCAAAACGCAGGATGTCGCGCGCGAACACCCGCAGCCGCCGCGCACAGTGGAAGGCCGCCAAGCCGGAACTTGTCGGTGTGACCGTGGCCGGCAAACAGCACAAAGTGCCGCGCCGGCTGCTCAAGGCGGCGCGTCTTGGACTCATTGACTTCGATCGTCGGTAATTTTTTGGCCGTGACCTTGCGGCGCGCCTCTCAGCGCGCTCTCAGGCGATTGGATGAAACTGGTGGCCGTGCGGATTCTTGTCGTTGACGACGATCGCGCGGTGCGCGAGTCACTGCGCAGGTCGCTTTCCTTCAATGGCTACTCGGTCTCGTTGGCCGAAGATGGCGTCGAGGCTCTCGAGATGATCGCGGCCGACCGGCCCGACGGGCTCGTCCTGGACGTCATGATGCCGCGGCTGGACGGCCTGGAGGTCTGCCGGCAGCTGCGCAGCACCGGCGACGATTTGCCAATCCTGGTGCTGACCGCCCGCGACTCGGTCTCCGAGCGGGTCGCCGGCCTCGACGCCGGCGCCGACGACTATCTGCCGAAGCCATTCGCTCTGGAAGAGCTGCTGGCCCGGATGCGCGCCCTGTTGCGCCGCACCAAACTAGAAGACTCCACCGAGTCCGTGGCCATGACGTTCGGGGACCTCACCCTCGACTCGGTGACCCGGGAGGTCACTCGTGGCCAACGCCAGATCAGCCTCACTCGCACCGAGTTCGCTCTGCTGGAGATGTTGATCGCCAACCCGCGGCGGGTCTTGACCCGCAGCCGGATTCTCGAAGAGGTGTGGGGCTTCGACTTCCCCACCTCGGGTAACGCACTTGAAGTCTATGTGGGATACCTGCGTCGCAAAACCGAGGCCAATGGAGAGCCGCGACTGATCCACACCGTGCGCGGGGTGGGTTACGTGCTTCGCGAAACGCCTCCCTAATGGCTTTGTTCGGCCGGCGCAAGCGCGCCCCGCTGCGAGCCAACACCTCGTTGTCCCTGCGGTGGCGGGTCATGCTGCTGGCGATGTCGATGGTGGCGCTGGTGGTCATTCTGATGGCCGTCGCCGTGTATGCGGTGATTTCAGCGGCGCTCTACAAGGACATTGACACCCAGCTACAGAGCCGGGCTCAGCTGTTGATTGCCAGTGGGTCGTTGGCGGCCGATCCTGCGAAAGCCATCGAGGGCACCGCATATTCGGATGTCAATGCGATGCTGGTGAACCCGGGTCGATCGATTTACACGGCCAACCAGGAAGGCCAGACACTTCCGGTCGGACCGCCGGAGAAGGCGGTGATCCGCGGCGACTTGTTCATGTCGCGGCGCACGGCCGACGATCAGCGGGTATTGGCAGTTCACCTGCCGAACGGAAGCTCGCTGCTGATTTCCAAGAGCTTGGCGCCGACCGACGCGGTCATGACGAAGCTGCGTCTGGTGCTGCTGATCGTCGGCGGGGTTGGTGTCGCTGTGGCGGCGGTTGCCGGTGGGATGGTCACCCAGGCCGGGCTACGGCCGGTGGGCCGGCTGACCGAGGCGGCCGAGCGGGTGGCGCGCACCGACGATTTGCGGCCCATACCGGTATTCGGCAGCGACGAATTGGCCCGGTTGACCGAGGCGTTCAATTTGATGCTGCGAGCCCTGGCCGAATCTCGGGACCGCCAGGCACGCCTGGTTACAGATGCCGGTCACGAACTGCGCACACCGTTGACGTCGCTGCGCACCAACGTCGAACTGCTGATGGCCTCGATGGAACCGGGAGCTCCGCCCTTACCCGAACAAGAGATGGTCGATTTGCGTGCCGATGTGCTCGCGCAGATCGAGGAATTGTCCACGCTGGTAGGCGATTTGGTGGACCTGACCCGAGACGATGCCGGCGAAGTGGTGCACGAGCCGGTCGACATGAGCGAGGTCATCGACCGGTCTCTGGAGCGAGTACGTCGGCGCCGCAACGACATTGAGTTCGACGTCGAGGTGATTCCCTGGCAGGTCTACGGCGATGCCGCAGGCCTGTCGCGCGCGGTGCTGAACCTGATGGACAACGCGGCCAAGTGGAGTCCATCGGGTGAACACGTCGGTGTCAGGCTGCGGCAGCTGAACCCGTCGCACGCCGAGTTGGTGGTGTCCGACCACGGGCCGGGGATCCCGACGCAAGAGCGTGCGCTGGTGTTCGAGCGGTTCTTCCGTTCGACCTCTGCGCGGGCGATGCCCGGCTCGGGGCTGGGGCTGGCAATCGTCAAACAGGTAGTTCTCAATCACGGCGGGGCGCTCCGCGTCGAAGACACCGTGCCGGATGGCCAGCCCCCCGGGACGTCGATCTATGTGTTGCTGCCTGGACGGCCGATACCGGCATCGCCGTACCCGACGCCTGAGGCCGCCGCGCCGGATGTTAACTCTTCGGCAAAAGCGGGGAACTCTGTAGGACCAGCGAACGTTATCTCAGTCGAATCTCAGACCACGCAGGCAAGGTAGTTGTCCAGTTACTGTTGAGTCTGAACCGACTGCACAAAGAAAGAGACCCAGCGACATGACGAATCACCCGAGGTATTCGCCACCGCCGCAACAGCACGGATACCGCCCGGTCTCCGATCAGCGTGGAGCGCCAGGCTATTCGGACCAGGGGCCGCAGCAAACGTACCCACAGCAGTACGGCTGGCGCTACGGCCAGCAGCCCCAGCAGCCTCAGCAACCCCAGTACCGACAGCCCTACGGTCCGTTCGGCGGCGGTCAGGCCGGCCCGCCCGGCGGCCCACCGCCCCCGCAACTGACCGTACCGCGAAAACGTTCTCGCGCAGGCGCTTTGGCCGTGGGTGCACTGGCGATCGCGGTCGTATCGGCTGGTGTCGGCGGTGCAGCGGCATCGGTGATCGAACACAACGGGCAGCTTGCAGCAATCGCCGACGGGGCCCCCGTCGGTGGGGCGACTCCCAGCCTCCCGGCCGGGAACACCCCGGTAGGCACCGTCGAGCAGGTGGCCGCCAAGGTGGTACCCAGCGTGGTCATGCTGGAGACCGATCTGGGTCGTCAATCCGAGGAAGGCTCGGGCATCATCCTGTCCTCGGACGGGCTGATCCTGACCAACAACCACGTCGTCGCCACTGCCGCGAATCCCGATCGTGATCGTGCGCCACACGGGCCGTCCGACGATCAAGGTCCCCCCGATGAGGACAGTCCCCCCGCTCCGCCCGCGCCTGGTGGCGGTGGCGGTAAGCCGAAGACCACGGTGACGTTCTCCGACGGACGCACCGCGGAGTTCACGGTGGTGGGAGCAGATCCCACGACGGACATCGCAGTGGTTCGCGTGCAAGGTGTTTCCGGGTTGCAGCCAATCAGCCTCGGGTCATCGGCGAACTTGCGAGTCGGCCAGCCGGTGATGGCGGTCGGGTCGCCGTTGGGCCTGGAGGGCACGGTGACCACCGGTATTGTCAGCGCACTGAACCGGCCTGTCTCGACGACCGGCGAGACGGGTAACCAGAACACGGTTCTGGACGCCATTCAGACCGACGCCGCGATCAACCCCGGTAACTCTGGGGGCGCGCTGGTCAACATGAGTGGACAGTTGGTGGGCGTCAACTCCGCCATTGCCACACTGGGCGGCGATTCGGCCGACGCACAGAGCGGTTCGATTGGGCTCGGTTTCGCTATTCCGGTCGATCAGGCCAAGCGCATCGCCGACGAACTGATGGCCACCGGAACGGCCTCGCACGCCTCACTGGGCATTCAGGTCACCAACGACAAGGGCACGCCCGGCGCCAAGGTTGTCGAGGTGCTACCGAACGGAGCCGCTGCAGCCGCCGGCCTGCCCAGCGGAGTCGTGGTCACCAAGGTCGACGACCGTCCGGTCAACAGCGCCGACAGCTTGGTCGCTGCGGTGCGATCCAAGGCGCCCGGTGACAAAGTGACGCTGACATTCAAGGATCCGTCGGGCGCCACCCGGACGCTGCAGGTCACCTTGGGCAAGGCACAGCAGTGATGAGAGTCGCTGCACCGCGGTCAGACCCCAGATATACGGTTGCACCCATGGAACAGCGCGCGGACTTGGTCGGCAGAGCACTTGTCGTGGTAGTCGACGATCGGACCGCGCACGGAGATGAGGACCATAGCGGGCCGCTGGTCACCGAGTTACTCACCGAAGCGGGATTTGTGGTCGACGGCGTAGTGGCCGTCGCGGCCGACGAGGTGGAGATCCGCAATGCGCTGAATACCGCCGTGATCGGGGGAGTAGACCTGGTGGTGTCGGTGGGCGGCACCGGCGTGACGCCGCGCGACGTGACCCCGGAGGCCACCCGCGAGATCCTCGATCGCGAAGTTCTCGGGATCGCCGAAGCCATCCGCGCGTCGGGATTGTCCGCAGGCATCATCGACGCGGGGTTGTCACGCGGTTTGGCCGGCATCTCGGGCAGCACGTTGGTGGTCAACCTGGCCGGTTCGCGATACGCCGTGCGCGACGGGATGGCCACCCTGAATCCGCTGGCGGCTCAGATCATTGGTGAACTGTCCAGCTTGGAGATCTGACTCCGGCATGACCCGACGAGCCAGCGACATGTTCGGGACGGAGCTGCCTGCGGAGTCAACCGACGAGCGTGATCCGGATGTGGGTCGCGACGTCGAGGATCACGAACGGTGGCTGAGGGAGAACGTGCCCCCGCACCACATCTGAACTGCAGTTCGGGCCGCCGATGTCACGGCACGAGCACCCTTGCGTGACTAATTCGCTGCAAAGCCCGCAATCGCGGGTATACGGACATACCGTTTTTTCGGGCGGTGTCTCGTCGCCCGAGTAATTCCTGTTGACGGGAGGTAGCTCGCGTGTTTAAAGGGTTCAGAGATTTTGTGATGCGGGGCGACGTAATCACGGTCGCTGTCGGGTTGGTGGTGGCCTTGGCCTTTTCCAACTTGGTCAAGGCCTTCACCGACAGTGTGATCAATCCGCTGGTCGCCGCAGCACAACCGCATACCACCTTCGGGTTGGGCTGGCAGCTCGGCAATGCAGGCAACAAGGAGACTTTCGTCGACGTGGGAGGGTTCCTGTCCGCGATTGTCTACTTCATAGTCTTCATGACCACCATTTACGTCGTGATCGTGTTGCCCTACAAGCACATCCAGAAACGTCGTGGGGTCAACGTGTTCGGTGATGAGCCCGCGACCAAGGCGTGCGGGGAGTGCATGTCCGACATCCCCGAGGCCGCGCACAAGTGCAAGTACTGCGCCAGTGACCAGCCGGCGGCCGCCTGAAACGGGTCCGGCAGTAGTCAGTGCAGGGTGAGAGTCACCGTCTGCACCAACGCAGCGCCGGCCACCGCATTGGCCGAGGCGGCCGGTAGCGCCAGCAGTACCACCCGGTCGTTGGTCGCGGCCTGAGTCTTCTGCTTCGCCGAGACCAGGACAACGATGGCACCGGTGGCAACGACCCTGGGAATGGCGTGCGAATCCGCGTCTGGGGCGGCCACGACGTCGACGACATCTCCCGGACGGACCAGATCGGTCAGCGCGCTGTCCGCCGGGTGTACCGGCACTATCCGTGCGTCTGGCCCCGCGGCCGACTCGGCCAGCCGTCGGCCCAGCAACCGGACGTCGGTGAGCACTTCACCACGCCGCGTCGGGCCGGCCAGCGTCGAGCCGACAACCTCGTCGATGTCGGATTGTGAACCGTCGGGAATAGTTGGGACCAAACGCTTTTCGAGTCGAACGTCATCGGGCGTCAATGCGCTGCCCGGACTGAGGTCGTGCGCCGCCACCACCACCTGCGCGTGATCGCCGTCGGGATCGGGCCGCAATGCCGCAACACCCGCCAGTACGACGAGGCCGGCCGCGGCGACCCGCCGAGCCCGCACAGTTCGCGACCAGTCCGGCCGCAGCCACTCCGAGATCCGGGTTGGCAGCGACGGATTCAGCGATTTCAGGGAATCCCCCACGCCGCAACGTTAAGCGCGACCGGGTCATACGCGCGGCCGTCATGCAGCCGCTTGTGGATAACCGACTAGCTGGCGGTGGATGCCACCGACTGTGGATTTCGACGAGTCCGACTTGTCGCTGGAAGCGCTCGACTTTTCTGCGGCGCCCGACTTGTCGCTTGAACTCGACGCCTCGCTACTCGACGACGAGCCGGACTTGGCCGAGCCGTTGGTTGAGCCCTTCGCCGACTCGCGGCTGTCGGTGCGGTAGAAACCGCTGCCCTTGAACACCACCCCGACGGAGTTGAACAGTTTGCGCAGCCGACCGGTGCACTTCTCGCATGTGGTCAGGGCATCGTCGGTGAAGGCCTGAACGACGTCGAAGCGGTTATCGCACTCGGTGCACGCGTAGCTGTAAGTCGGCACAAACAACCTCCGTGATGGTGTAAACAATTAGCACTCTACAGTCTCAAGTGCTAGAACCGCTATCTGGCACGTGTCATTCCCGCCCGGTCAAGTAACTGTAGGGTTCTCAAGCCCGCTACCACATTCGGTGTCTGTCACCGATACCGCTGCGGGCGGGCGATAAACGCTGCCGCAACCGAAAAGGTGGCACGATTTCAGGGAAAACCGCAGATAGCGCGCGTACAGTCGCGCGCAGGGAGCACCGGATAGGAGCGCCGTGGACGACCTCGCTGCTCTGAGCGACCCCGATCTAGCGAATATGATCGGCGGTGCAATCGCAACTTCAGCCCCGGCCTGGGACGACTCTGTCGCCATCGGCAGGCTGCCCTCCTGCGAATCAGGGAAGCGCTCGACCGGGTGCGGGCGCGGCGCCAAGAAGCCGATGAAAGGTTGAGTTGAGCAGCGCGCACGAAGCGATGACGCGCTTTCATGGCGCTTACAAGGCGACGCGTTGGAGGAAGAGCGGTCGCGAAGCCGTCGAAGTGAGAATGCCTGGGCGGATCAGGCACAGCGCGCCTACACCGAGGAAGCGGTGGAGCTGATGACCGACGCGCTGCAATGCTGCAATGTGGCACGTACGCCTCGTCGTTTCTACTCATGGCACTGACAACTCTCAACCCGGAGCTCGGGTCGCTGGTGCAACCACGGCTCGACCAATTCGCAGACGAGCACGGCCTGGACCGGCGGTGGTACGAGCGAGGCGAACCCGCCGGCGGGCCATCGTAATTCCGCGACCACGGGACCGATCCCGCCAGGCTCGTTGTGCGGCTGTCATCGAGGCGGCGTTGATCGTGAGACAACCGGCATCGTCGCAGCTCACAGAGGCGCGATATGACACGCTGGGCGGCAACCTACAGTAACCGGATTACCAGTTAGCCCAGGTCGATCAGGCCGCGCCCGGGGGTCAGCGCATGCGTCATCGGCACGTCGTGCGGCTCACGCGGCAACTCGACGAGCAGTTCCTCGTCGCGGACCACGGCGATCAGTCGCGCACGTCGATCCCGATGGACCAGCGTGCGGTCGTAGAAACCGCGGCCGCGGCCCAGCCGCACCCCTTTGCGGTCGACGGCCAGCGCGGGAACCAACACAACCCTCGCCTCTTGCAGGGCGGTCGCCGGCAGCCAGGGTCCTGCGGGTTCGAGCAAGCCGAACCGCGCGGCCACGAGTTGGCCAGGCCGGTATTCGCCCCATTGCAGCGCCATCGGGGAGCCGTCCGCGGTGGTATGCGCGACCGGCAGCAGCACCCGGCCGGCCCGCGCCAGCAGCACATCCAGCGTCGCGATGGATCCCGGTTCGGCGCCCACCGGCACGTAGGCGCAAACGGTGCTGCTGCTGTCCACCACTGCAGCGACATGCTCGCTCAGTGACCGCGCCTCGTCGGCTCTGATCCCGTCGGCGACTAAACGCCGGGCCGCCAGCAGCCGTTCGCGTAGTGCGGCCTTGGCCGTCGTCGCCATACCGTCAACGATGACAGCCGCGCCTTTCACCCCGCCACACCGACTTCCGGACCCGCTGGGATTATGGTGTGAACGATGTCACGCTCACAGGGTCTGGTGCCGCGCACCGCGATCGTGCCCGCTGCCGGTTTGGGTACGCGTTTCCTACCCGCGACCAAAACGGTGCCCAAGGAGCTGTTGCCCGTTGTCGATACCCCCGGCATCGAGTTGGTTGCTGCCGAGGCCGCCGAGGCCGGCGCCGAGCGGCTGGTGATCATCACCTCCGAGGGTAAGGACGGCGTCGTCGCGCATTTCGTCGAAGACTTGGTGCTAGAGGGCACGCTGGAGGCACGCGGCAAGAAGGCCATGCTGGCGAAAGTCCGTCGTGCACCGGGGCTGATCAAGGTGGAGTCTGTCGTGCAGGCCGAGCCGCTCGGCCTCGGACACGCCATCAGTTGCGTGGAGTCGACGCTGTCGGCCGACGAGGACGCGGTCGCGGTGCTGTTGCCCGACGACCTGGTGCTGCCAACCGGCGTGCTGGAGGCGATGTCGAAGGTCCGCGCCGAGCAGGGCGGCACAGTGTTGTGTGCGATCGAGGTTTCGCCCGAGGAGATAAGCGCCTACGGGGTTTTCGACGTCGAGCCGGTGCCAGGCGCCCACGAGGACGTGCTCAAGGTCAACGGCATGGTGGAAAAGCCGAAGCGAAAAGACGCTCCGTCGATGTATGCGGCGGCCGGCCGCTACATCCTCGACCGCGCCATCTTCGATGCGTTGCGCCGCATCGAGCGGGGCGAGGGCGGTGAAATGCAGCTCACCGATGCGATCGCGTTGCTGATCAACGAAGGTCGTCCCGTACACGTGGTGGTGCATCGGGGGTCTCGACACGACTTGGGAAATCCCGGCGGCTACCTCAAGGCTGCGGTTGACTTTGCATTGGACCGTGACGATTACGGCCCGGATCTACGGCGGTGGCTGGTGACTCGATTGGGGCTGGCCGAAGGTTAGCGGGCAGTGAGATTGTCGCTGTCCGGCCCAGGGTGGACAGGTCCGGGCTGAGTCCTCGTTTGTGCCAGCACGGCTTGACGGCAGAAAGGCGTGCTGTGCGTTCGGTGGAAGAGCAACAAGCCCGCGTGTCGGCCGCCGCGGTGGCGCCGAGACCGGTGCGCGTCGCCATTGCCGAAGCGCAGGGGTTGATGTGTGCCGAAGAGGTCGTGACCGAGCGGCCGCTGCCCGGTTTCGACCAGGCCGCGATCGACGGCTACGCGGTGCGCAGTGTCGACGTGCTGGGGGTGGGTGAGCCGGAAGCGCCCGATGGTCATGCCGATGATCGCGCCGGCGACGATCACCTGCGGGCAGTCCCGCGGGAGGAGGAATCGGCCTCAGGTCGCGGCGGAGTGACCCTGCCGGTGGCGGGCAACATCGTAGCCGGTACGCGTACGCCCAGCAGGCTGCAGCCCGGGCAGGCCGCACGGGTGCAGACCGGTGCCCCGTTGCCGACTCTGGCCGACGCGGTTTTGCCGTTGCGCTGGACCGACGGCGGGCAGTCGCGGGTGCGGGTGCTGCGGGGCGTGCGATCTGGCGCCTACGTGCGACGCACCGGCGACGACGTACAGCCCGGTGATGTCGCGGTGCGCGCCGGGACGATCATCGGCGCCGCCCAGGTCGGGCTGCTGGCCGCGGTGGGCCGTGACCGGGTGCTAGTCCATCCGCGCCCGCGGCTGTCGGTGCTGGCGGTCGGCGGTGAGCTGGTCGACATCTCGCGCACTCCCGGCAACGGACAGGTCTACGACGTCAACTCCTACGCCCTGGCGGCGGCCGGACGGGACGCGGGCGCAGAGGTGAACCGGGTCGGGATTGTCAGCAACGAGCCCGCCGTGCTCGGTGAAGTCGTCGAGGGTCAGATCAACCGTGCCGAGATCGTGGTGATCGCCGGCGCGGTCGGCGGCGCAGCCGCTGAGGCCGTGCGCTCGGTGCTCGCCGAACTCGGTGAGATGGAAGTCACCCGGGTCGCCATGCACCCCGGGTCCGTCCAGGGCTTCGGACAACTCGGTCGCGACGGTGTTCCGACCTTCCTGTTGCCGGCCAATCCCGTGAGCGCGCTGGTGGTTTTCGAGGTGATGGTCCGACCGTTGATTCGGCTATCGCTGGGCAAGCGACAACCGATGCGTCGAATAGTGCAGGCCCGTACGCTGTCACCGATTACCTCGGTGCCCGGCCGCAAGGGCTTTCTCAGGGGACAGTTGATGCGTGACCAGGACACCGACCAGTATCTGGTGCAGGCGCTGGGCGGCGCCCCCGGCGCCTCCTCACACTTGCTGGCAACGCTGGCAGAGGCAAACTGTCTGGTGGTGGTTCCCCGTGAGGCCGATCAGATCCGCACCGGCGAGATCGTCGATGTCGCGTTCCTGGCTCAGCGTGGCTGAGCGACACGGTGGCACCTGCTCGTGAACTTCTGGCGTTCCAGCTCACAGCATCCCGGCTGGCCGATGGGCGTCGGACCGCTGCGGGTCTCCGCCGGTGTGATCCGGCTGCGCCCAGTGCGCATGCGCGATGCCGCTCAGTGGAGCCGCATTCGGCTGGCCGACCGCGCCCATCTGGAGCCCTGGGAGCCCAGCGTCGACACTGATTGGACTGTGCGACATACGCTTTCGTCTTGGCCCGCGGTCTGTTCGAGCCTTCGGTCAGAAGCCCGTAAGGGCCGGATGCTGCCGTATGCGATCGAGCTGTCAGGCGAGTTCTGCGGGCAGCTGACGATCGGCAACGTCACCCATGGGGCGTTGCGGTCGGCGTGGATCGGCTATTGGGTGGACAGCTCGGTTACCGGTGGCGGGGTGGCCACCGGAGCGTTGGCATTGGGCCTCGATCACTGCTTCGGCCCAGTCATGCTGCATCGCGTGGAGGCCACCGTGCGACCGGAGAATGTGGCCAGTCGGGCAGTGCTGGCAAAGGTCGGGTTCCGCGAGGAGGGGCTGCTGCGCCGCTACCTCCAAGTCGACGGGGACTGGCGCGACCACGTGTTGGTCGGTCTGACGGCCGAAGAGATCTATGGGTCTGTGACGTCGGCTCTGGTACGGGACGGCCACGCCAGCTGGGCATAGCTCGGTCATCGTTTGTGTTGCAAATGTGACACTTGTGGCTGATGGTGCTTGTAAGAGGCAAATTACAGGTGTGTAATTGTCCTTGGGCGCGCCTCGACCGGATGCGCCGGCTGCCCGCCTAGCCTGGTGGGGAAAGGAGCAGGTCACCATGCCAAGCATCCCGCAATCATTGTTGTGGATATCGCTCGTGGTGCTCTGGCTGTTCGTGCTGGTTCCGATGTTGGTTAGCAAGCGCGAAGCCGTGCGGCGCACCAGCGATGTGGCTTTGGCGACTCGCGTGCTCAACAGTGGCGTGGCCGCGCGGCTGATCAAGCGGGGCGGGCCGGCGGCAGGACACCGCAGTGATCCGGACTGGCAGCCCGACGGGGACGAACACCAGGACCTCGACGACCTCGACGACCTCGACGAAGACGCCGCGAAGGACGCGCCCCAGTCGGGCAGCGTGGTCGTCACGGTCGCCGCGGCGGCGGTCTCTGTCGAGGAAACGGCGCCGCTTCAAGCTGGAGATAGCGCGGCGGTAGCGGCCGAGCAGCCCGAGCCGGCGGCCGAGGACGACACCGTGGAACGCGACGACACCGAGCCAGAGTTTGACACCGAGGATGACGACGAAGACGAGGATGCCTCGGACGAAGACGGCGCCGATCAATACGAATACGTCGACGACACATCCGGGATACCGGTCGGCGAGGAGCCACCGACGACGGGCATTTCGGCGTTCTCGCGCCGGCATCGATACGACGCCGACACCGCCGCCGGTGTCAGCGCCCGCAAATACGTTTTCCGTAAGCGGGTGCTGATGGTCATGGCGCTGGCATTGGTGGGATCGGCGGCGGCGGCGTTCCTGCTGACCCCCGCGGCGTGGTGGCTCTGTGGCAGTGCCGCCGGGTTGACAGTGCTCTACCTGGGCTATTTACGACGGCAGACCCGGATCGAGGCGCGGGTGCAGCGCCGCCGGATGCAGCGGATGGCGCGTTCGCGGCTGGGCGTGGAGAACACCCACGACCGCGAGCTCGACCTGGTCCCGGCCAGGCTGCGGCGCCCCGGGGCCGTGGTGCTGGAGATCGACGACGAGGACCCGATCTTCGAGCATCTCGACTATGCGCCCTACGCGCGCGATTACGGCTGGCAGCGGGATTTGCCGCGTGCCGCCGGCCAGTAACGGTTCGGCGACTCCGAACCACGGCTGGTAGCCTGCTAGCGACCAGGGGCTATGGCGCAGTTGGTAGCGCGACTCGTTCGCATCGAGTAGGTCAGGGGTTCGAATCCCCTTAGCTCCACAGGTGGACACCTTGGTGTCCTTACTCGAACCCGCGGAGTCAACGAATCGCTTGCGGTTCCCAGGATTCAGGTGCAGCGGGAGTCCGCTCGCATGATGAGGCGGCCGTCGAATACAACTTGTGCTGACCTACTCGATGCGAACGAGACGACTTGGCGGTTTGTTGCCGCTGATCGCGTTGGCCGCGTTAAGAATTAGCAGGTCATGAGGCTGGAGAAGTTGGCTATTGGCGACCGTTGTCGAAGCTACTGCGGACGGATTGCGGACGCTGGTCGGATCAGATCGCCGGAGAGAGAGCGGACGGCCGTGCGAGGCGCGGCTCGGATCCGCCGGGGGTACCCCCGCCCCTCCGGGGTCCGCGAGTCAAGCAGGTGCGGCGGCATCCTTGGCGAGGTGGGCGATGCCTAAAGCAACACGGTCAACCGCAAATGGTCGGTGATGAGTGCGGTCTGCCGGCGGAGTCCGCGCATGTGTCGGCTCAGCTGTCGTAGTCGACGGCGACTGTTGGGGTGGTGGGATGGGATTGACAGGTCAGTATGAAACCGGCGTCTAGCTCGGCTGCATTGAGTGCGAAATTCTGCTCCATCGATACTGCTCCTGTTGTGATCCTGGCTTTGCAAGTGCCACATGCGCCGCCAAGGCAGGCGTACGGCGCGTCGATGTTGTTTTTCAGCGCGGATTCGAGGACGGTCTCACCCGCGGCGAGTTCCACGGTGTGAGCCGCGCCGGACAGCGTAATGGTCACGTCGGACTTGGGGAAGTCATCCACGTGTGTGGATTGCTTTGTGCCGCGGAACAGTTCGAGGTGTATCCGCTCGGTCGTCACCCCAACAGATGCGAGGTCATCGCGCATTGTCGTGACGAGATCGCTCGGGCCGCAGAGGTACCACCGGTCGATCGAAGTTAGGTCGCTGGCGAGCAGCCGTTGAACCATCGCCACGTCGATGCGGCCGCGAAGAGAGGCCGGGTGGTGCGCCTCGGCTGAGCGGATGTGGAAGATGCGTAACCGGTCTGCAAATCGAGCTTCGAGCTCATCGAGTTCGGTAGCGAACATGGTCGACTCTGCGGTGCGGTTGCCGTAGAACAGCGTGAAGCGGCTTTCGGTCTCGATCTCCATCGTGGTGCGCATGATCGACAGGATGGGCGTGATGCCGCTGCCGGCCGCTACCGCGACATAGTCGCGCCGAGCGAGTGGATCAAGGGGTGCGCCGAAGCTACCGGTGGGCGTCATCAGCTCCAGGACGTCACCGGCTCGCAGTGTTTCGACCGCGAAGGTTGAGAACATCCCGCCGTCGATGTGGCGTACTCCGATCGCCAGTTCTCCCGATGTGGCCGAGGTGCAGATCGAGTAGTTTCGTCGCACCTCCTTCCCCCCGATGCGGTGTTTAACGGTCAGGTGTTGGCCTGCCTGGAATTGGAACTGGTCGCTGAGGTGATTGGGAACGTCGAAAGTCACTTTGACGCTGCCTGGAGTCAGGGGCTCGACACTTTTGACAGGGATCGGGTGGGTACTGGCATGGGGCACCGCGGAGGAACGCGGCATTCGGACTGGCAGCAGCGCCGCTAGTTTGCCGTTGAGGCGTTTCCACTCGCGGTACTGCGGGGCGTCGAGCTGTTGCCCAAAGACAGTGCTTATTGCCGAGTCGCGCTCGAGGTAGGCGGCCTCATTGCGTCGCCAGGCCGCGACGTAGCGGTAGAAGGGGATGGAGGGGTGTAAGTGGTGGACCAAGTGATAGTTCTGCGACAACAGCAGCGGAGTCAGGATCCACTCTGAGCCGACGCGGTTGCGGGTCGCGCGATAGCGGTTCTCGCGTTGGGTGTCTTCCAGGTCGTGGTGGGGTAGCCAGTCGAACCACCAAGCCAGCACGAACATCGCCGCCCGCTCGGGAATCAGGTAGATCAGCGCGAGCGCCCACAGATGTCCGGCGAAGGCGGCCGACACGATCACCGCCACCGAGAAGCTCATCAAGGCCGCCGTCTCGAGAATCTCGGCGCGTGGGCGCCGGCGCAGGTTACGCACCAAAAGACCGATATAGGGCAGATCCATCGCCGGGAAGCGGACGGGCAGCTGCCACCAGGGCGCGGCGCTGACGAAGTGATCGGGATCGGACCCACCGTCATTCGTGTTGCGGTGGTGCTCAATATGGATGAACGCGAACGACTTGAATGAGATCAGAGGCGAGACGAAGAACATGGCCACGCGACCGAAGGCGACGTTGACCCAGCGATGTGAGCTGATCGAGTAGTGCGAGGCGTCGTGCAACACGGTGAACAAGACGAAGATTGCTGCGGCGCTCGCGGCGATGGTGGCCATCGCAGGCAAAGTATCGGTGAGGGCAGCCCAGGTTGATGCGCCGAAGAGCGCAAGCGCGAATGTGAAGATGCCGACTATCGGCCAGGACAGCGTCGGAACCTGCTCGCCCGGATCAGGCAAGGCGTGCTGCGAGGCCGCTGCTGGGGGTTGGGAGTGTTGAGTCGTCGTCGACATCGGAGTCCTTCGCGCTTCGGGATGAGATGCCAACCTACAAACGGCCGGTGTCGGTCAACAAGACCCTCCCAGCCCTCTGCAGTGTGCTGCCAGCACATTCGGCGCGCTCGGGCTCCTGTCAGTGAGGCTATGACTCGCGCAACACCGAGGCCCCCAGCACGTCGCACACGAGTAGGGCGGCGTGCAGTTCGGCGACCTCGATCGTCGCGGGCCGGCCCCTGCGCTCTTCGGCACGACGCACCCTTTGCAGGACCGTGTTCTTGTGGATTCCCAAGGTGCGTGCTGCGGTCGTCAGACTCCCTTGCGCGTCGAGAACAGCCAGGAGTGCGGCGCGTTCGCCGCGCTCTTTCGCGTCGTCTCGTGCGAGATCGCCGAGCTGAGCGGCAACGAAGGCCCTCGCCGCATCCAGGTCGCGCGAGATGGCATCCACCAAGGCAACATCGCTGAACTCGGTGATCGATGGCGCCGCGCGCCCAGACAGTTCGATGACCCGGCGAGTGCGTAGAGCCTCGAGGTGGGAGGTGCGAAAGCCCGCAGCCCCCGGATGGGGCGAGCCCACCGCGATGTGAACGTTTTCGCTTTCACCGGGTAACTCCGTCGCCATGCCCGTGAACGAAGTCCTCCCGTCCCCCGTGATCGATGCCCATCCCCACACCGCGAGTGGGCCGTCGGCCACGACGAGTGAGTGGCCCGCCCCGAGAAACCGACCAACCCGCCTAGCGAATCCCTCAAGGTCGACGCCGCGGTCCTCGACCCAGCACACGAAACCGATCTGCCGACCGGTGAGCCGGTGGCTGAGCACACGTTCGGCCCGGGCGTTGTCGACACGTTCCCCAGCGAGCAGCGCCCGCACGACGTCGTCGCGCTCGGCTCTTGCCTGGTTCTGGCGTCGGTCGAGCTCAGCGACATACTCGGCAGCCACCAAACTGGAGATGCGGTCGATGTATCGAAACCCGAAGCGCTCGAGATCGATAAACGTCCTCAGCGCGACAGTGGGATCGTCGATCCATTCTGTGAGCGAGTCGGAAAGTTTCTCGGTGAAGTACTCATGACCCAACCGATAGAACCGCAGCATCACATCGACGCTGTGCCCTCGTGATGCCATCGCTCGCGCATGTTCGAGCGCCGTTACCGGCGCCTCCGCGGCCGCTACGTCAATCCCGTGACGGAACATCGAAAGTACCGCTTCGAGATTCGACGAGCACGATCCCAGGGTCAGGCCACGAAGCTCGGCATCCCCGCCGACCTCCGGTATCCGCTCGGCTATATATCTGAGCATGTCGTCAGCCAGGCTGGACACATTCGCCAGCAGAGACGCAGCGACATTCCTTCCCACGTCCGCGCCGTGGGCCGGCTCCAGCGCTTCCATAACTGCACAGTAACGACCAACCCGCGACAGCCGACCGTTCACGATCGACGCAGCACCGCAGTTATCACGTGGCTGGGGGACGAGGACCGGTCCGCCGGTCCGGCCGAGCTGCCATCATCGAGGATCCTCATCGAGAAACTGCGCCAGCCACCGTCACCAGCCAGCACACACCGGCGGGTTCCCTGCCCTACGTAGTCGCTTGCTACGTAGTCGGTGGTGCTGTTGGCATTGGTGTAGCGCCGAACTGCTGTCGGCGTCGGGTGAAGACTGACCCCTGATCGTCGGCTGAATTTGGACCCCCTCCGTTGATGCCTGAGGAAGTGATGTCAGTGGAGGATTGGGCTGAGATCCGCCGGTTGCACCGGTCGGAAGGGATGCCGATTAAGGCGATTGCCCGGGTAATGGGTGTGGGTCGCAATACGGTGCGGCGGGCGTTGGCGGCTGAGGGGCCGCCGAAGTATCACCGGGTGGTGCGTGGCTCCAAGGTTGATGCGGTGGAGTGGCAGATCCGGGAGTTGTTGCGGGCCTATCCGCGGATGCCGGCCACGGTGATCGCTGAGCGGATCGGCTGGGCGCATGGATCACGATCCTCAAAGACCGGGTTCGTGAGCTGCGGCCGTTGTATCTGCCGCCGGATCCCGCGGGGCGAACCGTGTATGTGGCTGGGGAGTTGGCGCAGTGCGATCTGTGGTTTCCGCCGGTCGACATTCCGCTGGGCTGCGGCCAGTTTGGGCGACCGCCGGTGCTGGTGATGGTCGCCGGGTATTCGCGGGTGATCACGGCGATGATGTTGCCGTCGCGGCAGTCGCCGGACCTGTTGTGCGGGCATTGGCAGTTGTTGTGTGGTTGGGGTGTCGTACCGCGGGCATTGGTGTGGGACAACGAGTCTGCGATTGGCAACTGGCGGGGCGGCAAGCCGGAACTGACGACGGCGATGAACGCCTTCCGTGGGATGCTGGGCATCAAGGTGGTGTTGTGCCGCCCCGCCGATCCAGAGGCCAAGGGGCTGGTGGAGCGGGCCAACGGCTACCTGGAGACCTCGTTTCTGCCCGGGCGCTCGTTTGGCTTCGCCGGCGGATTTCAACAACCAACTGACCACGTGGTTAGTGGTCGCCAACTCCCGCACTCATCGCAGCTTAGGATGCCGGCCGGCTGATCGTTGGAATGCCGATGCCGCAGCGATGCTGGAGTTGCCGCCCACGCCGCCGACGGTGGGCTGGGCGGCCACCGTTCGATTAGGGCGGGATCATTATGTGCGCCTGGATGCCAACGACTATTCGGTGCACCCGTCGGCGGTCGGCCGCAAAGTCAGCGTCAGCGCCGACTTGAACGTGGTTCGCGTGCATTGCGACTCGGCTTTAGTCGGCGAACATCCGCGGTGTTGGGCAGCGCACCAGACCATCAGCGACCTCCACCACGTCGAAGCGGCCACCCGGCTGCGAACCCAACATCGCCTGACCGCAGCGACCGCGCCGGTCGATGACGCAGTGGCCTGCCGGAATCTGGCCGACTACGACCGCATCCTGGGTCTGGGCGACGAGGTTGCATCATGACCACAAAACGCACGTCGACCTCCAACCGTGACGTCAGTGCCGAGCTCGCGTTCTTGACCCGCGCCCTCAAGGCGCCCTCGCTGGGTGATGCTATCGACCGCCTGGCCGAGCGGGCCCGCGCCGAGAGCTGGACCCATGAGGAGTTCCTGGCGGCCTGTCTGCAACGCGAGGTCGCCGCCCGCGAGTCCCACGGCGGCGAGGGCAGGATCCGCGCAGCACGGTTCCCGGCACGAAAAGCATTAGAAGAGTTCGACTTCGACTACCAACGCTCCCTCAAGCGGGATCAGCTCGCGCACCTGGGCACCCTGGACTTCATTGCCTCCAAGCAAAACGTCGTCTTCCTCGGACCACCCGGGACCGGCAAGACACACCTCGCGATTGGGTTAGGA
Source organism: uncultured Actinomycetota bacterium (assembly GCA_963744835.1). Taxonomy (GTDB): domain Bacteria; phylum Actinomycetota; class Actinomycetes; order Mycobacteriales; family Mycobacteriaceae; genus Mycobacterium. Next base: position 523,735 of record CAVUVB010000001.1, on the reverse strand, counting down.
ATCCGGGCCTGCCAAGCCGGGCACCGCACCGCGTTCGCGACCGCCGCCCAATGGGTCGACCGTCTCGCCGCGGCCCACCACGGAGGCCGGCTCCAAGACGAGCTGATCAAACTTGGCCGAGTTCCGCTGCTGATCATCGACGAAGTCGGCTACATCCCATTCGAACCCGAAGCGGCCAACCTGTTCTTCCAACTGATCTCCGCACGCTACGAACGCGCCAGCCTCATCGTCACCTCCAACAAGCCCTTCGGCCGCTGGGGCGAAGTCTTCGGCGACGACGTCGTCGCAGCCGCCATGATCGACCGCCTCGTCCACCACGCCGAAGTCCTCTCCATGAAAGGAGACAGCTACCGACTCAAAGACCGAGACCTCGGCCGCGTCCCGGCGGCCACAACCACCAAACAAACCTAGGAAGAAGGTGTCGGAAGTCGCGGTTCGTGTCCAATTCCCAGTTTCGCGTCCACATCGTGTCCCAGGGTGGCCCTTCTCAGATTCATGTCCGTGGGGCGAACACTTCCCACCGTGGGCGGCGCCCGATTGACAGACACGGCATGTCACTACGTCTCGGGAGGCGGCGATCAGCGGTCGACGACGGTCGGTGATGTCAGGCTCGACGCGGTGGCCGGAGGACTGCCGGTCCGACAGATTCGCTCATTCGCGGGTCAGCATCACTATCCAGGCTTGTTTTGGTCGTCGACGACCGGAAGTTCAGCCGCCCTTGCGTGATTGGCGCCGGCGCAACCTTTGGGGACTGTCGCCAAACCAGCGGCGGCAGGCGCGGGTGAAGGCCGCCTGATTGCTGTAGCCCAGGAATGTGGCGACCTGTGTCAGCGGAATGGCGGAGGACTGCAGGTATTCACTGGCCCGCTCGCGCCGCAATTGATCGACGATGTCCTCGAAAACCAGATTTTGCTCGCTTAGCCGTCGCTGAAGTGTCCGTTCATGCAGTCCGAGTTGGCGCGCGATGTCGCGCAGGCTGAAATGTCCGGTCGCCAGATGGCGATCGACAAGTGCCGAGGTCTGTTTGCCGATGTCGAGTGGGAAGCGTTGCACCACATCGTTGATGTAGCGCTCGGCCTTGCGGCGCAATTCGTGATTGGCCTGGTCGATCCTCACGTCGAGCAACACCGATGGAAACATCAGGGCGTCGAACGGCTGCTCGAACAAGACGGTGCATCCGAACGCCTTGCGGTAGCGCGCCGGGCTGACCCCCGGCGAGATGCGGCAGGCTCACCTGCCAGTCGGCGCCGCCATCTTGGGCGATCATCCGAAGAACCTTGCACGCGATGACATAGGACAGTTCAACGACGTGGCGGCTGGGCGCACCGACGAAGCCCGGCAAGCCGCAATGCAGGGAGGTCGCCCCGGCAGCCGTATCGGTGTTCACGGTCAACTGTGTGCCGGGCGTGTGATAGGGCATGTGGCGGACGATCGCTTGCAGTGCTTCGCGCACATCGGCGGCGTAGCGGGCGGTCAGCGCGACCGGACCGAGCACCGAAATATCCTGATAGCCCCCGAGACGAAGGCCGATATCGGGCAGCCCCAGCGTCTCGGCGGCGCGGTCGAGCAGCGCGGCCGCGGCGCCGAACGGAACCATCGCGTCGGGCCTTGACAGCACGTCGGCGTCCAATCCGACCGCTTCCAGCAAGGCCCCAACATCGCCGCCACGGCCGCTGACCAGCTCGGCAAATCCGGTCAAGGTGCGCACGCGGGCGTAGACCGGCACCGCAATCGGCATGTCGTCAAATGTAAAACACGTGTCGCCAAATGGAAAGACATGAGGGGTGGCGCGGCCGCTAGCGTCGACCCCATCAGTTCAAAGAAAAGGAGTTGATCCACATGGAACAGGTCGCCACAATGTCGACTTCCGCGACGCCGCTGAAGCGGGCCATCACCAACGAGGAAATCCAGCAGTACCGCCGCGACGGCGTGGTCTGCCTGCGCGACATCCTCACACCGGAATGGATCGACACGATCCGTGCCGGCATCGATGAACAACGCGAGGTGCCCGGCCCCTACGCGACGATCTTCGAGAGTGAGCGCAGCTATGCCATCGCCGAGCAGCTTTCGTCGAATTTCAACGAAAAGTTGCGCAGCGCCGTGCGCCAGTCCGGCGTCGGGCGGATTGCCCAGGAAATGCTGCAGGCGCCACAGGTGCGCCTGTTGCACGACAACATCTTCTACAAGGACGCCGGCGACATCTTGGAAACGCCGTGGCACCAGGACACGGGTGCTAGCTGCTTCGACGGGCTGAACATGGTCCGTATTTGGATTCCCGTTGATCCGGTTGCCCGTCAGACCGCGATCGAGGTCGTGCGCGCATCGCATCTGTGGAACGCGTTCTACGTCTCCGGCGACCTCGACGCCTACAAGGCCGAGGCCGTCAACGCCGAAGCCAACGCGTATTACTTCGACCACTCGCCGGAGCCCTATGCGCAGACCCCCGACGTCGAGGCGCACCGGGATTCATTCGACATCATCGGCTACCAGCTGGAACCCGGCGACCTCGTGGTGTTCAATTTCCACCTCTTACACCATGCCGGCGCGGCTCAGAACAGCCCGACCAAGCGCCGTGTGCTGTCGCTGGTCTGTGGCGACGACAGCATCACGATGCGTCGCCGACCGAACATGGTGCCCACTCAGGTCGAAGTCGCTGGGCGGACGTTCGCCGATGGGCAATCGGTCAGCGACTTCCCGGATCAGTTTCCGGCGATTTGAGGAGGGTCGAGCAATGAGTTCAGTTCTGGTCACCGGGGCCTCCCGGGGCATCGGCAATTGCGTGGTGACCGACTTGGCAGCCAAGGGTTGGGACGTCATCGCCGGGGTGCGCACCGAGCAGGACGCGGCCAAGTTGAAGGCCGCCCATCACCGCATCACCCCGGTCATCCTCGACGTGACTAACGCCGACGACGTTGCCGCGCTCGACACGTCGCTGCCTGAGCGGCTCGACGCCGTGGTCAACAACGCTGGCATGGTGGTCGGCGGGCCGATGGAGGCGGTCACCCTTGATGAATTTCGTCGGCAGCTCGACGTCAATGTGGTCGGTCAGCTCGCGGTAACGCAGGCGGTGTTGCCGCGCTTGCGCCGCTCCCGTGGCCGGGTGGTGTTCATGTCCAGTCTCAACGGCAAGGTGACCTCCCCGCTGATGGGGGCCTACTGCGCATCGAAGTTCGCGCTGGAGGCCACCGCCGACGCGCTTCGCTTGGAACTGAAGCCGTGGGACATCCCGGTGGTGATCATCGAGCCGCCGCAAACCGACACCGATCTGTGGCGCACCGTCGACACCATGTTTGAAGCCACTGCCGCTGCGATGTCTGAGCAGCATCGGAATCTGTACGACCGCCACCTTGCCGGCTTTACGAAGTCGATTCCGATGTCGCAGAGAATCGCCGTTGCGCCGGAAAAGGTGGCAGCCGTCGTACAAGCGGCGTTGACCGCCCGCCGTCCGCGGGCCCGCTACGTCGTCGGTGTCGGCCCCAAACTGCAGATGGCTTTGGTGAACACGCTGCCGACCAGCCGCACGGGATCGTGTGCTGCGTGCGGTTTCCCGCCAACCGAGCCGACCGCAACAGTCGGCGCTGTCAACCAAGAGAAGAGGAGGATGAAGATATGAGCCCAACGACTACCGGCTTTGTTCCGCCGCTGAATCAGATCGCTTTTTCGGTGGTCGACCTGAGGCTCACCGAACGGTGGTTCCGGGAAGGTTTCGGCCTGCTTCCGGCCGGCGGGAGCCGCGCGTTGATGCGCGGCCCACTGGCCGCTCAGGTGCAGGGCCTACCGCGCGCCGCCTCGACCTGCTGGTGGCTGGTCGGCCGCAACTCGTGGTTTCAGCTCGAACTGTTCCAGTTCGAGCGCCCGATCGCCGCACTGATGCCGGCCGATAACCGGCCCTGCGACATCGGTTACACCCGCATCGGGATTTGGGTCGAAAACTTCGACGCCACACTGGAAAAGCTCGCTGGACTCGGCAGCGCGCCGCTGACCGCGCCACAGGGCGACCGCGGCTCGCGGCGTGCCTGCGTGCGCAATCCCGACGGGGTGTATGTCGAAATCATGGAAGACGACCCGTTGCCGCAATTCAACAGGCGCGGGCGCCTGGATTGCCCGGCGGCGATCCGCTCGGTGACGCTGTCGGTGCCCGAGTTGGCCGACGCGGCAGCGTATTTCGAAACCGGTTTCGGCCTCAAGCCCAGCACCGTCATTCTGCACACCCCGGAGCATGAGGCACTGTGGGGGCTGCCCGGTGCCACCACGCACAGCAGGGTATTCGACGGCGGCGAGGTACTCGTCGAGGTGGTGCACTACCTCGATCCCGTCGGAAAGCCGTGGCCCAGCGGCTACCGCATATCCGACCAGGGCATCCTCAACATCGCGTTCGGCGCGCGCAACAAACCCGACTTCAACGAGGTCTACCAGCGTGTCGAAGCGTTCGGTGCGAAACCGAATCATCGGCCTGTCCATGCACCCGGCGCCGGCGTCGTCTATGTCAACGACAAGCACGGCTTCTCCGTCGAGTTGATGTGGATAAAGCCTGGGCTGGTCGACCGGCTGGTCGGATTCCAGCCGCGCCCCGTGCATAAGCGCCCCGATCCCGACACGCGCAGCATTCAACACCGGCTCACCATCAACGCAGCGCCTTCAGAAGTCTGGGCGGCGATTACCGATCAAGACAACATGGCCCAGTGGATCGGCTTCAATCCTGTGACGGTGCGCAAGCACGGTTGGACAGAGCGCCACGGCGCCGGTTCGGAACGCGTGATGGCGGGCCCGCCCGGGGTGGGTCAGGTCGTGGAGCAAGTGATCGCGTCGAACCCGCAGCGAAGCGTGCGCTACCGCGTCATCGAAGGCTCACCGCTGGCCAATCACCAAGGCGAAATCACCCTCAAGCGAAGTCGGCGAGCGCACCGAGTTGCACTGGGCCATCCGCTTTCGGCCCAAGCTTGCCGGCACCGGCGCGCTGCTGCAACGACGTGTTGCAACGACGGTTGAGCTCCATGTTGGAGAAACACCTTAAACCCTGCATCGAAACCCGCCCGCAGGTTCTGGCGAACACCAACCCACACAAAGTTAGGAATTCACAATGAGCCGCTTCGACATCACCCAGACCAACGTCGCGGTGGAGCGACTGATCGAGACGACGACCAACCCGCGCCACCTCTATCTCCTGCACGCCTACAACCGGCACCGCTACCTGGAGATGGCCGGGCGTTTCGAGGAAATCTTCGCCCCCGACATGACCGTCGACAAGCCCGTCTACCACTTCAACGTGCTCGGGATACCACCACCCTCGAGGGGGCCGAGGCCGTCAAGGAGCTCTACCGAGAGTGGGCCCGCACCGCTCAGTGCGTCTTCTACAGCGACGGCGACGAGAAACTTGCCGTCAGCGATCACATGATCGTCTCGACGTGGACCATCTACCAACAGACCCCCGGCAGCGTCCTCGCCGCCGGCGGCGCGCCCGTGGACCCCGACACCACCTACCTGACGAAAACCGCCGAGCACATGATCTGGCCCTACGACGACCACGGCCGCCTGATCGGCGAGGATGTCTGGGAATACGACGAGACGGTCCGCGAGATCGTCCCGCTCGACCCAACCGAGGTCCTCACCGTCGAGCAATCCGCCAAACTGCTCGCCCCGCTCATCAAACCGCTGCCCGCGCACAACCCGTTCACCAGCTGACAACCGCGGTTGAACGGACACGGCGGCGGTGCAGGCTCGCAAAACGTCGTGCTTATGACAGCAAGCAGCACCAAATGGGTTCGAAATCCGGTGGAGCGCCAGGCTATTGGCGTGTCATCGCTGCTTTGAGCTTGTACTCGGATTTGAGCAGGTGGTCTCGGCTGTCGTCGGCGAGATCGATTCGTACCCAGTCGATTTCACCGGCGAAGTGGTTGTTGTTGGGCCCGTAGTCCGGGGAGGTGGGTGAGCCGGTGTCCCAGTTCCGGATCTGAGGTCGACACGTTAGTGAGAATCTCGCGGTGACATGGTGCTGCAAACCCCCAGTTCGACGGGCTGCTGCGGCGACAAGTTCGGTGAATTCCTACAGAAGGGGGTCCATTTTCACCCGTCGCAAAAGGGTCCAGATTCAGTCGCCGTTGACAACTGCCTCGGCCGCGATCGATGACCGGCGGGTGGCGACATCATTGGTTGGTTGCGGATCTCTGCTGTGCAGCGTGCGGCGCGGCTCTAGCCGTCCTGATCGGCGAGGACGCGATACAAGGTCGCACGGCTCACACCAAGCGTGGTCGCTATCGTGCTCGCGGATTCGCCGCTCGCTGTGCATCCGCTGCGCCAGGGCCATTTTCGATTGATCCAGCGCCTTGGGACGACCGATGGATTGTCCGCGTGCCCGCCGTGCATCACGCGCTGCTTGGTCCGGTAACGGTGCGGAAGACGGCGTGTGTTGACGCCGTCAACGCCTTTCGTGTGTCCCCACGGAGCAGCGAGGCTTAACTCCATCCTGGGCGGGGCCGCAGCTGCATGCCTTGGCGCCGAAGCGCCACAGCGACTGTCGTATGGGAGACGCCGTAACGAGCACCGAGCCAGGCAAGTGATCGACCAGCGGCATAGAGCGTCGCGGCTTCACGTATGCGTTCGTCATTCAGGCCTTGGCGGCGGATGGTCACGCCTTGTTCGCGGAGGATGTTGGTGACCCTGGACTTTGAGATGCAGTAGCGAGTGCCGACCTGCTGGGTGGTTTCGCCGGATTCGTATCGGGCCGCGATGTCGGTGAGGTCTTGGGCGTTCAGGAAGCGCTTCAAGCGCGGTTTCGGCTTGTTCCGCCGCGACAGAGGTGATCGGGGTGGTGATTCACTGATCCGTTTTCGCAGGTCAGTCCAATTCTTACAGAGATGACCAAGGTTCGAGTTTCTTCCTATTGCCTCCACAGGTGCGGTGACTCAAGTGCCGAGCCAGAGTTCCCATCGGACAAGGTCTATCGCCGCGATGACCGCAGGATCGTCGGGGTTGAGCCCCGCATCTCGTAGGGCTTGGCGTTCGTCGTCATCCACACCAGTGTTGGACGCGCCGGCGATGCCCCGGGCGGATCAGCTGCAAGCGACTGTCACTGGGGTAATCAAATAGTCACCAAACCCGCGGCCGAACAGCGATGATAGGTGCTTGTGTCAAAGCTTCGCGTTGGTGTGATGGATCCGCTCATTGCCTCGCGACCCACCGTCACGACATCCACGACCACCAACTACATCGACGCCGTCATAGCCGGAGCCGACTCCTTCTGGGTTCCCGATCACATCAACCAGCTATTCCCTCGCTCGCTATGGAAACCCCAGTACTGCGGCATCGCGAAGATCCTTCCCGCCGCCGACGCGTACCTGGAACCGTGGACCATGCTGGGACACCTGTCAGCCCGCAACCGTATGCGCCGATTACACCTGGGTGTCAGTGTCACCGATACCGGCCGCCGCAACCCCGCCGTCACCGCTCAAGCTGCCGCGACGCTACATCTGCTCAGCCGCGGACGGGCAATCCTCGGCATCGGCACCGGAGAACGCGAAGGCAATGAACCCTACGGCGTCGACTGGAGCAGACCGGTGGCCCGCTTCGAGGAGGCGATGGCCACCATCCGAGCCCTGTGGGACTCCAAAGGTCAACTCGTCAACCGGGACTCTGAGTTCTTTCCTCTGCGCAACGCAATCTTCGACCTTCCGCCCTACCGCGGGACGTGGCCGCCGATCTGGATCGCCGCGCACGGCCCCCGGATGCTGCGGGCGGCGGGTCGATTCGGAGACGGGTTCTTCCCGGGATTCGGTCATCACCCCACGGAATATACGAAGCGTCTCGAGATCGTCCGCACCGCAGCCTCCGACGCCGGCCGCGACCCCGAAGCGATCGTCCCCGCACTGTGGGCTTCGGTCGTGACCGGTCGCAGCCGCGACGAGGTCGACGAAACGCTGGAATCCGAACTGGTGAAGGCGTTCGCCTTGGGTGTCCCTGATGAGGTTTACCGTCGGCACGGTGGCCAACACCCGCTCGGAGAAGGGTTTTCGGGAGCCCAGGATCTCCTGCCCCAAGGTTGGGACGAACAGACAGCGCTCGCTCACCTCAAAAGCATCCCGCCGTCAGTGCTGCGTGAGTTCTACCTCAATGGAACGCCCGATGAAATCCTCGATCAGGTAGCCCAATGGCGCGACTGCGGCGTGCGATACCTCGTGCTGGCGAACCTGGCCACCGTCGCACGCAGCCTCAAGACCGCCCTGACATCCCCGCTGGCATTCACCCAGGTCCTGCGACAGCTCCGAAAGCTCTAAGTCGGGCGGCGCCGAGTTCGGCGAGAAAGGCGTGCTTGGTGTCGCATGGACGCTCGCCGACCTTAGACCCCCTGGCCACACCGCCATGTGGTGCATATGTGGTGCAAGCCCAACGCGTGGATCCAAAAACGCCGTTAAGCTGCACAAAGGATCAAGGCCACACTTGTACCCGAACTACGTTCGCTAGGTCCATCTGAGATCGCGAGTGAAGGCGAAAGCGGTTAGACGCCGCCATTGACGCCAATGGGAATAGGAGGCGCCACCAAGCGGCTCTGTTCGGAGTGACTAAAAAACCCGATCCCGAGACGCTCAAGGCGTTCAACAACAACATCACCGACGAGTTTCGCGCCAACGCCGGCAAGGTCGGCGGGCGATTCGAAGGCCACGAGCTGTTGCTACTCACTACGAGGGGCGGGAAGTCCAGGGAGCCGCGCGTTGCGCCGCTAGTGGTCTTTCGCGTCGACGGCAAGCTGCTGATCGTCGCCGGTTATGGCGGCGCCGACGTCAACCCGGCGTGGGTGCACAACCTGCGGGCCGACCCGCGGGCGCACGTCGAGGTCGCCACCGACTCGTTCGACGTCGTCGCGCACGAGCTAGACCCGTCCGAACGTGAGGCGATCATCCCCAAAATCAACGCCACCACACCCGCGTTCGCGTTCGCGAATTACCAGTCAAAAACCACGCGCACCATCCCGATATTCGAGCTGCACCGATGTCATCGGCGATGCACCGCAATAGCGTGACTATCCCGTCCGTCCGCAATGCGTCCGCAGTAGCTTCGATAACCGACTCAAACCGCCAACGACTCCAGCGCTCTGGCCAACCAGGACAAACGCCCAAGTTGACTCGTTCGCATCGAGTAGGTCAGGGGTTCGAGTCCCCTTAGCCCCACAGAGTTTGGGCAGGTCATACTGCGCCGCTCGCGCGTTGGACGTGCGATTTGCGCTATTCAGCGGGGCGTTCGAGTGTTGTTCGGGTCTGGTCGATTTGGTCGTAGGCGTAGGTCGCCATCGCGGCGGTGGTCATTGTTTCACCGCTTCGGACGAGCGATTCGTAGGTCGCCTCGCCGAGGACCCAGCGTCCGCTGCGCGGCCACCGCCGCGTCTACCGCGGATCTAACAGGCCATCGGGTTCGAATCCCTGAGACTTTATACCGGTTCAGGCGTGGAGGCTCGGCGGGTTTCGGGCCATCGCCAGAAAATCGAGACGCCAGAGATCCTGAAATACGTTGCGCGCGAGATTCTCAACGTCGGCTGCCCTGCGGTTAGGCGTGCCATTTCTTGCCACCAGCGCGACAATCTCTCGGATCGTGCGGCGTCCGTCGACAAGCTGAATGAAGGGCATCTGGACTGCACGCAGCGGCACTTTGCCGTGCGGCATGACGATGGCGCCGCCGGACACAGCGCAAAACGCCCGTATCACCGGAATGTAGCCAAGAGCTTCCGCTGAAGAGAAGTCGACCGTGTAGTCCGCCTTCGGTCTGTCACGGCGGCAAGCTACAAAGGAGTGACTTGTGGTTAGGCCCCGAAGCCGTTCCATCGCCGACCAGATCTCGATGTCGGGCAACCCGTTCAGCGCTGCCAACAGCCGATCGGGCAGCGCGTAACTCTCCTGCGGGTAGTAGAGGGATTTGAAGAGCCACTCCTGAAAGACCAAACCCGCCGACGTAACCAAATCGACACACTCGGTGACCGTGTAAGAACGCTGCCGTCCGTGCAGAAACGTGTCGACCACGCTGGTATCAGCGTTCAAGTCCCAGGAATTGTTTAAATAGCTCCGCACGGGGTGCTCTGCCGGCAGCAGCGGAACCGTTTCCTTGACCACCTGCACCGACGAGTCGTCTTGGCCCAGTCCAAGGTCGTGGAACACCGACGCCAACAAGTCGACGCCGATCCGGCCGTATTTTGCATAGAGCATCACGATCGCGACGCCGTCCCGCCGCAGGCATCCGGCTAGGGCTTGCATCCCTTTGGCCGGGTCAGCCAAGTGGTGCAGAACGCCGATGCATGCGACCAGGTCGAAATCGAGGCCCAGTGCTGACACCTCTTCGATCGGGAGCAGATGCAGTTCGAGGTTGTGCAGGGCGTGCTTATCTTTCAAATATTGCTGGTGATCCAGCGACGGCTGGCTGACGTCGATGGCCACGACTTTCGCTGACGGGTTGGTGAACGCGAAGCATGCGGCCTGGTTGGCGCCACAACCGGCGACCAAAATGTCGAGACCAGAGGGGTATTCGCGGTCGGGCCAGTAGATCCAATGGGCGTGGGCGGGGTCCGTCCAGTCAAAGTTGCCGGCGCTCCACTCATCGAGGTCTTGTATCGGCGGGGGATAGACCCATCGCTGATACTGACGCGCCACAATATCGTCGCGCGGATCGGGTACCAGCTTGACCACCCCCAACCTTTTGATGGCTTTCAGCAGGAGTTATACCGCGCCTGGGTGAGTCGCAAGAATTCCGGCCGCTGAACAGAGCTTTGTTGGGGGCCCGGAATATTTCAGCTGCACCACTCCGACGAAGCCGTTGCGGCCCCGTATGGTCGGCGCTCAATCCGCTCATCCTGCGCCTTGGCGCGATCATCCTGCGTACCCACATCGACCGCCACATACCCGAACCCTTCAACACGCCAACCCAGCTCAGTCGTTGGGATGCCGCCGTCACCGCTCTCATACGCGAAGGACAATTCCAGCATTAATTGTCGTCACAGCGACGTTGGCTCGACGGCGTTGGGGCGGGCCAACGGGTTGAGGTTGCGGAACGGATCCTCAGTGCGCACCAGCTGCAGGTCGGTAAGGATCTCCTGAAGCGACTGCTTCGTGGTATCCCGAACCGATTCCAGCCAGGCCGCGGCATTCTTGCGAGCCGGCTTGGCGGTGCTGATTGGTTCCCCGAATGCCAGGTACATGCGCTGCGGCCGCGGAATCAGGGTAGGACCGATGCCACGCACCAGGGGCATGGCCATATCACTTCGCCCGGAAAGCTTTTCGCCGACGGATTGGGTCAACCGACCCCAGCTGCTGTCGCGGGCAAACAGGCTCTGGTACACATCATCGCCGCCGACCAGCCCGACGGGGACGATCGGATAGTTGCTCTCGATGGCGAGCCGGGCGAAGCCGCTACGTCCTTCCCATCGCAGTCGATACTCCTCGCCTTTGAACTTGCCGATCTCTCGACCACCGCCCGGGAAGACCAGCACAGTTTCGTTGTGGCGCATCAGTTCTCGTGCCGTGTCGGGGTGACCGACCACCCCGCCGTACGCTGCTATCAGGTCTCTGGCGAAGCCGCGCGCCTCGCCCATACCCCGCTCGGCCAAAGGCCTTACCCGCAGCGCCAATTCGCGGCGCAGGTAATACGAGATCATAAAGACCTCTGCGCCCGACTGAGTATGGTTGCCCACCAACAAGAAGCGGCCGTCGCGCGGTAAGTTCGCCAACCCGTTTACATACGGCCGACACAGGTCGATCAGGGGATTCAGGCCGTCGCCGATGTTACCCAGCAGATGGCTGAGCGCCCGAACTCGGCGGGGCTGATCCATGATCGCCGCGAGCTCGTCAGCTGTGACGGTCTTCTTGCCTTCGGGGGGTCCCAGCCTCATCTCGTGGCTGCTTTCGCACTCGACACGCCTGCCACCCTAGCAGACGAACTAGTTCGTTTGGCTATGCTGCTTCTGTGAGATCGACAACTGAGCTGCGCGACGAGATTCTTGCCGCCGCCCGCGCCGAGTTCGCTCAATACGGGCTGGCAGGATCTCGCATCGACCGGATCGCCGCCGCCGCACGGGCAAGCAAGGAACGGCTATATGCGCATTTCGGCGACAAGGAGACATTATTCCGCGACGTCGTCGCCGCTGACGGTCGGAAATACTTCGCTGCGTTCCGGATGCGGGCCGACGCTGTTGCTGAGTTTGTCGGCGACGTCTACGACTTGGCCCGCAGCCACCCCGAACACCTCCGAATGCTCACCTGGGCCAGGCTGGAGGGGCTGACGCTCGAACCACCGGATTTCGACGAAGAAGCGCCGCCGGCCCAGACCCTCGCGACCATCGAAGCCGCCCAATCGGCAGGCCACGTCGATAAGTCATGGGCACCGCTGGACCTACTGAAATTGCTGTTCGGGATCGGCTTGGCGTGGGCGCAATTCCCCGATCCTCAACCTGACGCCGACGACCCCGCGGTCGTCGCGTCGCGCCGAGCAGCTGCCGTCAAAGCGGCCACCCGCGTCATTGCACCGACGTCTCGGCCCGGCCGTGCGGCGAGCGCGGGTCCGATCCACCGGCGCAAGTAAGCCCGTAGTTCGGCGCTCAGCCATTATTTGTGGTCGAAATCCCGCTTTACTTCCAAACGTTTTCGGCATTGAAGACCAACGTGGCTTGGTATTCGCTCACAACGTCCGCGCCTTCGGGGCGTTGTATCTGATCATTCTCGCGGCACTCTGGATCGGCGCCTCGCCCGATTACTTCACCGCGACGCACGGAACCACTGCGGACGGTAGGCCGACCGGAAACTTGGCCTATGCGTCGATCTGCTTCGGCGTCGTCACGCTCGCTGTGTGCACCGTGAGCGTGAAGTCTAGGGGGCGGTCTTTTTCTCCGGACGCAGAGGTAAATGGCCGCTGCGGTTCAGGCGACGTCGATACCAGCGCTATTTGATATTGATTGGGCGCCAGTGCTCAGAAACTCCAAATTTTGGAGGATTTAGAACAAGCGCACTTACCAATGCTTCGCATGCCGGATAATCAACTCGTGGAGCGCAGACGTAACGGCAAGCAGGGCCAATCACCCATGGCTATCCTCAAGCAGCTGCCCGCCCTGGTTGTGCTGGAGCGGATCCCGGTTCCCGTACTCGCTATCGCGAAAGACGGCACCGTGGTCTTTGCAAACTCGGCGTTTTCAGAGATGGTCGGGCACGCTCCAGCGCAAGTGCTGGCGCTGAACTTCGATCAGCTCTTCCACCTCGCGCCCAGCACGGAATCCCCGGTCTCCGTCGTCCAGGCATTGGCCAACATGGTCGTCGAGCTCGTCCACCGGGACGGCTCAAGTGTTCGAGCGCTGATGAGCAGGTCGGCGCTGATACGTGCCGATGAAGAGGTTGCGCTCGCGACCTTCCAGGATCTGACCGAGCAGCTGTGGCTTGACGAGCGCTAGCCGAGCGGTGGCGCCGAGACGGCCTTGACCGCCAGGGCTGCGCGTCGCTTGACGAATTGGGTGAAGTAGCCGATCCGATCCGGCTGCACGATGCCCCGTAGGACCGTCGACAATGCCGCCTCGAAGTCATGCAGCAGCTGGACCGGCTCGTCCAGACTGCTGGCCTGACGCATCCCCATATAAAGGGACACCAGCAGGCGTCCGACGTCTTCTGGATCGCTTTCCTCGACGATGTCGCCCTCGAAGATGCCTCGCTGGGCGATCTCTCCCAGTAGCTGGGCCCAATCCCCCAACAGCCGTTCCTGCAGCTTCTCGGTCCGGCCAACCGACTCGAGCAGGTTGAACGCCGCCCGGGTGACGTCGTGGTTGATGTCTCCAATCGCTATCAGGTAGGAGACGTCAATGAGGGTTTCCAGTCCGGAAAGCCGCCGGTTGAGCAAGTCCTGAATCGCGGTGCCTGCCCTGGCGATCTGCTCATCGACGATGGCCAACGCCAGCGCGTGCTTCGAGCGAAAATGGAAATACATTGCGCCCTTGGTCAATTGCGCTTCGGCGAGAATGTCGTCGAGGCCGACGGCGTAGTAAGGCCGCTGGGCGAACTGGTGTGCGGCAGCGCGCAAGATCTGAACTCGCGTGGTATCCGCTCGCTTGTCGGTCGGCTCGCTCATTAGATCGTGCTAGGGGTCAGGGCCTGGCTGTCTGCGAGGAAGGGCATCGGCATCCAGCGCGAAGACAACAATGACTCCATGGCGTTGCCGGGCAGCGGGCGCGACAGCAAATAGCCCTGCGCTCGATGACATCCGTGTCGCATCAATGTCAACGCCGCGGCCGGGGTCTCCACGCCCTCGGCTACCACTTGCAGGTCGAACGCTTCAGCAAGCCCGATGATCGCCCGCACGATCGCCAGATCACGACTGCTGGTGCCCAGATCGCGGACGAATGACGTGTCGATTTTAAGCGTATCGACCGGCAGCGACTTCAAGTGCGAGAGGACGGCATAACCGGTGCCGAAGTCGTCAATGGCGATCTGGACGCCGACTTCTTTCAACTCCTCGAGAGTTCTTCGGGTGCTTTCGATGTCGCGAACCACAGCGCGCTCGGTGATCTCCAGGCACACCGAACCGCCATCGATGCCGAACTCGTCGATGGTCTCGGCCACGCTGCTGACAAAACCTCGAGTGACCAGTTGGGCAGGCGACACGTTGATGCGCAAGGTGGCGGTTTGCCCCACGCCATGTGACCGCCACCGACTGAAGTCGGCAAGGGCGCTTCGCATCACCCATCGACCCAATTCCCCGCCCAGGTTGGCGGATTCGGCCACGCCGATGAATGACTCCGGTAACAGCAACCCCCATGTGGGGTGCCGCCACCGAACCAGTGCCTCGGTCGCCACGATCGCACCGGTCCACAAGTCGACCTCGGGCAGATAATGCAATAGCAGTGCCTCGCTATCGATCTCGCCCCGCAGGTGAAGTTCGATGTCGTTGCGGAACAGACGCTGCAGGGACATGTCATCGCTGGAAACCGCCACGTGGTTGCCGCCCGCGCGTTTGGCTGTCAGAACTGCCTCGTCGGCGCGATGAAGCAGATCGCTGCTGTTGTCGCGCCCCGGCATGCCCACCGCCACGCCGACACTGACGGTGCGGGTGATCATGTGCCCACCCAGCGCCATCCGATCGCGCAGCGCGACACACAGCTCGTCGCCAACCTTTTCCGCGGTTTCGATCGACATCGCTATGTCAGGGACGACGACGAACTCGTCCCCGCCCAGCCGAGCGGTCATGCTCTGACTTCCGGCTCTCGAACGCAGCTGCTCGGCGAAGGTCCGAATGAACCAGTCGCCGGCACTGTGGCCGAGGTAGTCGTTGATCGACTTGAGTCGGTCGAGGTCGAGGTACAAGACCGGGACCGGACCGGGCCGCCCTGCTGCGAGTCTGTCGGAAAGGTGTGCGATCAGCGCTCGACGATTGTGCAGGCCGGTCAAATCGTCATGCTCCGCGAGGTCGCGAAGCTTCTCTTCGGCAGCGATCCGCGCCTGCATTTGGGAAAGCAGAGAGGCGATGGTTTGAACCGTGTTCAGCTCATCGGTCCGCCATTTCTTGCGGCGGAATTTTAAGCAGGTGAGCTGGCCGGTGGTCACTCCCCCCGAGATCAATGGTGCTGCGGCCGCCGACGGCGCGGTGATCTTGGACGGCTCGAGGCCCCAGCGGTCGTGGGCGCCGGCGACCCAGCGCCCGTAGGCAGGCTCGCTTGGATCCGGCCGAATCACCATCAATTTCTTGCCGTGCTCGCACAGCGCCAAGACCGGGTCGGCGCTGCTGAAGTGCGCGATGGCCATGGGATCCGGGGAGACAGTGTCTTTGCGCGGTGGCCATGCCGCGACCAGCCTGGAAACCCTGATCTTGTGGTCGTTGTGGCGCAAAAAGGCCGCATCGATGTCGAGATGCTCGACGAGCTGCGCGAGTACCTGTTCGTTCACGTCAGCAACGGTGGACGCCGTCGTCTCCATCAACCGGGTGGCGACGAGGGTGACCAGGTTGCGCGCCAAGGTCTCCTCCGATGTGCTTTGTAGCTCGGGGTGCCGCGCCGGACTTCTGGTCTGGAATATTGAACGTTTTGTCTGATCGGGGATCGATGTCAGGCGGCAAAGGTCGAGAAGCGAAAGTATATACAGAACTGAGCGGCGGCGGCGAGGTTAGCGAAATGACGACTCAGCAAACCCACAATTTGTCGATTCGGGCGGTAATCGAGCACCGACAGCTGAGCTGTCGGTCGCCGCGACCGTCAATTATGTTGACACCGCTCCATTTAGGTCGAGATCGGCCCGTCGCCACGTTTATTCAGTCGACCAACGCCCGTTGCCGGCGTCGCCAGTGTGCCGACACCGTCCCTTTGGTGGTCCGTCGGCATGGTTGGCGGAGTGTCGGCGCGACCAGCGTCGCGCAGCCGGCATTACTTAAATAAATTGCTTGATTTAAGACTGGCGCGGGTGTTCACTGAGGCGGTGACCGCAGCAAGAGTCCTGCGCAACGACCGTTCGACGGGTACCCGAGAAGCGATCTTGTCAGCGGCCGAGCGGTTGTTCGCCGAGCGGGGCATGTATGCCGTGTCCAACCGCCAGATCAGTGAAGCGGCAGGACAGGGCAACAATGCGGCCGCTTGCTATCACTTCGGCACCAGGACCGATTTGCTGCGTGCCATCGAAAGCAAGCACCGGTTGCCGATTGAGGAACTGCGGAGGCAGATGCTGGCTGGCATCGGCGACTCGACCGAACTCCGGGACTGGGTGGGCACACTGGTACGTCCGCTCACGGATCACCTGGCGGCTCTGGGTAACCCAAGCTGGTATGCCCGCTTCGCCGCTCAGGCGATGGCCGATCCCACCTACCGGCAAGTCGTCACCAAGGATGCGCTGGCATCGCCGATGCTGGTGCAGGCGATCGACGGCATCAACCGGTGTCTGCCGGACCTTCCAAAGCGGGTCCGCTTCGAACGGATGGTGATGGCTCGCAACCTGCTAATGCACACCTGCGCCGAACATGAAGGAGAGCTCGCCGAACACGGGCCGCGGTCACGGTCCAGCTGGCCGATCGCGGCCGAAGGGCTGATCGACGCGATCGTCGGCCTGTGGCGGGCGCCAGTTCACCACACGCAGATCTTGCCACCCCAATAACCAACCGTTCGCTTTTGTTCCAAGGAGCGCTATGTCTGACACTTTGACCGGACGCGTGGATAAGGCCGCACCGGATGTGCCGGACTACCCGATGGCCCGGGCGGCGGGTTGCCCGTTGGCTCCCGCGCCGGTGGCGTTGGAACTTAACACCGTCAAACCGCTTAGCCGCGTGCGGATTTGGGACGACAGCACACCGTGGTTGATCACCGGCTACGACGCCATCCGTGCGCTTTTCACCGACTCGCGCGCCAGCGTCGACGATCGCAAGCCCGGCTATCCGCACTGGAACGAAGGCATGTTGGCGACGGTGGACAAGCGACCGCGTTCGGTGTTCACCTCAGATGCCGAGGAGCACACCCGATTTCGCCGCATGTTGTCCAAGCCGTTCACCTTCAAGCGGGTCGAAGGCCTGCGTCCGGCCGTGCAAAAGATCACGGACGACCACATCGATGCGATACTGGCCGGTCCCCAGCCGGCGGATCTAGTCGAGACATTGTCGCTACCCGTCCCGTCGTTGGTGATCAGCCAGTTGCTGGGCGTGCCGTATTCGGACGCGGAGTTCTTCCAAGAGCAGGCCCACAAAGGGATGGGTCGGTACGCCACCGCCGAGGAGTCGGCCGAAGGTGCTACTGCGCTGGCGAGATACATCGCCAAACTGATTCGCGCCAAAATGGAAGACCCGACTGAAGATTTGGTAGGCGACCTTGCCGAGCGGGTAAATGCCGAGGAGCTCAGCGTTCGGGAAGCAGCCCAGCTGGCCACCGGCGTTCTGATCGCCGGGCACGAGACCACCGCCAACATGATCAGCCTGGCCATTGTCGCCCTGTTGGAGCACCCCGACCAGCTGGCGCTGTTACGCGACACAGACGATCAGAAAGCCATCGCGACCGCTGTCGAAGAACTGATGCGCTACCTCAGCATCATTCAGACCGGACAGCGCCGAGTCGCCATCGAAGACATCGACATCGCCGGCGAGGTGATCCGCGCGGGCGAGGGGATCATCCTCGATATCCCACCGGCGAACTGGGACAGTCGTCAGTTCGCCGACGCCGATCAACTCGACCTGCAACGGCAAGACAACGCGCATGTTGGATTCGGCTACGGCCGTCACCAGTGCGTCGGACAGCAGCTGGCCCGCATGGAGTTGCAGATTGTGCTGCACACCCTGCTGCGGCGGATCCCGACGCTACGGCTGGCGTCCCCGGTGGAGCAGCTGCCCTTCAAACACGATGCTTTGGCCTACGGGCTTTATGAATTACCTGTCACATGGTGAGTGACGGCGATCGGACGCTGGTCGTGCCCGACCTGTCGGGAAGGCTGGCGGTCGTGACAGGGGCCAACAGCGGCTTGGGCTTTGGCCTGGCCAGGCGGTTGGCGATGGCCGGTGCCGACGTGGTGATGGCGATCCGCAACCGGCCCAAGGGCGAGGCTGCGATCGACAAGATCCACGCAGACGTTCCCGATGCCAAGCTGACGATCAAGCGTCTCGACCTATCGTATCCGATTCAGCGGATCGACGATTACGCCGACTGGGTCACCGGTTTCGAAACCGCGATGCGGGCACTACCCGAACGGCAGGCGCAGCGTTCGATGCTGGCGGTGCTGGATATCTATCGGCGACCGGCCGAAGTCGTTGCCGGCTCTCCGGTGCCGGGCAAACGGTTCGCGGCGGCGGTCGAAAAATCGGGTCGCTCGATACCGCGACTGTCGCGGGAGTTGATCTGCAAGTATCTGTCGGATCTGAGACTGATTGGTGCGCTCGAAGAATGAACTATCGTCGGCTAATAGCCCGATTGGAGGCACGATGATGTCACTCCAAACCAGTGCGCTGTATCCCCCCGGCGGCTTCGGCGCGCCGAAGCACCGGCGCGGCCACGCCCATGGAGATGTCGGCCTCCCCCCGGGTACCGAGGTGTTCTCGGCCGACACCCATATCTCGTTGGCGGCTGACATTTTCTACGAGCGCTTCCCCGACGACCTGAAGGACAGTGCCCCGCGAATCTGGTACGAAGACGGCGCGTACCAGGTCGGCCAGCAGGGACAGTCGTTTCTGCCGGAGGTGTTCAGCGCGGTGTTGATGCAGTACGACGATCTGGCGGGTGCGGCCACGAACAACATCGAGGCCCGGATCCGCGAGTTGCACGAGGACGGCGTGGACCGGGAAGTGGCTTTTCCCAACGCGGTGTTGGCGCTCTTCGGGTTTCCGGACAAACAACTCCGCGAACGCGTGTTCCGCATCTACAACGAGTACATCGCCGATCTCCAGGAACGCTCGGGCGGACACTTTTTCGGCGTGGGGTTGGTCAACTGGTGGAATCCAGACGGCGCGAAGCGGACGTTGTCGGAGCTGAAGTCGTTGGGCCTCAAGACGTTTTTGCTGCCGCTGAACCCGGGTAACGATGGCGATGGCAATATGCTCGATTACGCGTGCAGCGCCATGAGCCCGGTGTGGGACGCGATCGAGGAGTCGGGCCTACCGGTAGCACATCACATCGGCGAGACCCCGCCTAAGGCGCCCTGCGAAGTCAACAACGTCGCGGTCGCGATGATGGTCAACATCGACGGGTTTCGGGAAATGTTCTCCAAATACATTTTTGGCGGCATCCTCGATCGTCATCCGAGGCTGCGGATTGGGTGGTTCGAGGGTGGGATCGCCTGGGTGCCGCCGGCACTTCAGGATGCCGAGCATGTGCTTGCGTCGTATCAGCACATGCTGGACCACTCACTGCAGCACGAGATTCGTTATTACTGGGATACCCACATGAGTGCCTCGTTCATGGTCGACCCGCTTGGCCTGAAGCTGATCGAGCAGATCGGCGTCGGCAAGGTGATGTGGTCATCTGACTATCCGCACAACGAGAGCACGTTCGGCTACTCGGAGAAATCGCTGGCCGCGGTCGTTGAGTCCGTCGGTGCAGAAAACGCAGCCTGCGTCGTCAGCGGCAACATCAAGAGTTTCTTAGGCCTATAGATGGCGACTTCTCTTGGTGCACAGCAGCTCACGATCCCCGACGAGCCCGACTGGACGCGCATGCGTCGTGAAACCAGTGCGCGGCTTCGCGCTGCGATGACGGACAACGGCGTCGATGCGCTGATCCTGTTGATGAACGACAACGTCGTGTATGCCACCGGCGCCAGTTGGCCGGTGCTCGATGCCGGGCTGTCGCACGTCGAGCGGCCGGTGGCGATCGTGCTGGCCAACGATGAGCACCCCCACCTGTTCATACCGTTTCGCGAGGGCGCGGCGTCGGAATCGCAGGTGCCGCCCGATCACCTGCACGCTCCGCTCTATCCCGAATTAGACGAAGGCGTCGAATATCTCGCGCGGGTGATTGCCGAGCTGATACCACCAGGTGCCAGTGTCGCGGTCGACGAGATGACCGGCGCGATGCGCCGCGCCGCGGATCGGCTTTTCCCCGGCGGGCCGCCGTCGGATGCTGCAGTGGTGGTCGGCGCGGCCAATTTGGTCAAGACAGTGGACCAAATCTCGTGCCTGCGCAAAGCCTCCCGCATCACCGAGCAAGCGATGGCCGATGTGCAAAAGCAGTTGACACCTGGCGTGAGGCAAACCGATCTGTCGGCCAAGCTGGTGCGGCGGGCTTTCGAACTGGGTGCCACCGCCAACATGTTGGAGGCAATTTGGCAGGTGATGCCGTCGTCGCGGGCCGAAGGGGTGTGGACGACGCATGGCGACCTCGCGCTGCCGCTGCTGACTGCTGAACGCGAACTCGTCAAAGGCGACGTGCTGTGGACCGATGTCAGCATCAGCTACGCCGGATACTGTTCGGATTTCGGTCGAACCTGGCTGGTCGGTGCCGAGCCGTCGGCGCGCCAGCAGGCACAATTCGACAAATGGCGGCAGATCCTCGACGCGGTGCTGGCGGTGACGAAAGCCGGCGCGACGTCAGGAGATCTGGCGCGAGCGGCTATCGCCGCCAACGGCGGGTCTAAACCATGGCTGCCGCACTTCTATCTCGGACACGGCATCGGCACCTTCCCGGCCGAACAACCCATGATCGGAACCGATCTGGGCGAGGAGTTCGATGACAACTTCGTCTTTCCGTCCGGCATGTTGCTGGTGCTGGAACCGGTGGTGTGGGAGGACGGCACCGGCGGCTACCGCAGTGAGGAGATCATAGTGATCACCGAAGATGGCTTCATCTCGATTACCGACTATCCCTATGCCCCCTATGGCTAGCGCTGACGACGATGCAGTGGGGGGCGCCCCAGCCGCGGAGCGGCGAGGGTGACGAAGCGATGAGGAGTAGCGCCGATGGCCGCTGAGATCTCGCCGGACAGCCTCGCGCTCCGGACGGGCCGCCGGCAACGGGCGCTGGCTCAAATGGAAGCTCGTGATATCGACATCCTGGTGCTCGGACGACAGGCCAATGTCCGCTATGTCAGCGGGGCGCCACAATTGTGGATCGGCGGAACCCGGCCGTTCGGTCCGGTTTGCGTGATGGTGCGCGCCACCGGTGAGATATACCTGAACAGCACTGCGGACGAGGGGATCCCCGAAGAGATCGGCCGTGATCGCCTCTATGGCCTGGCCTGGAACCCGATGACGCTCATCACGGTGCTGAAGAACGTCGACGGGGCGTCAACTGCTCGGCGAGTCGGAACCGACGCCTTGACACCGACTTTCGCGACGTTGCTGCCACTGGCGTTCCCGAACGCCGAGTTCGTCGACGGTGAAGTAGCGATGCGAACGGCGCGGCGGATCAAGACGCCCGACGAAGTCGCGGCGATGGCCACCGCGCTGCGGATAGCCGAACGTGGGATGGCCGCTGGTGTCGCGGAGTTACAGCCCGGGCTTTCGGAACAGACGTTGGCGGGTGCTGTGTTGGAGGCAATGGCCGGGGGTGGGGTGAGCACACCGGCTACTCAGGACGCCGCATGGGTGACCTCGCGGGAACACCCTTGGCGGCGTGCCAGCAGCCACGGCCGGGTGAGTTCTGGCGACCTGGTCGTATTCACCGCCGGGGCGTTGGCTGACGGATATGTCGGCGAGGTCGGCCGAACCTGGCCGGTGGGCGAAGCCAGCGGCGGGTACAGTAGGTCGATTCGCAAGCTCTATCAGCGCTCGAACGAGCTGTGGGACAGGCTGATTGCAGCCTGTCATCCCAGTTCTAAGGCCAGTGATCTGCTGGCCGCTTACGACCGGGCGGGCGAGCCACTGCCGCCGATGGCCGTCGCGCACGGGCTGGGGCTGGGGTTTGATCCACCCGTGGTTTCCGGGCAGCTTCCAGCCACCGCCGAACAGGAAAGTCTGGATCCAGGGATGGTGCTGGCGCTCACCGGCTATGTGTGGCAGGAAGGCGTCGGCGCGGTGCTTCGCCGCGATTCGGTGGTCATCACCGACGACGGTCCCGAGTTGCTTACCGAAAGTCCGTCGTGGCAGTAGTCGGCAGGCTCATGTGTGTGCCGCATCCAGAAGATCGCCGAAGTTCCTGGTTTCCCAGAGATTCAGCGCGTTGGTGAACATCTGCAATGGCGCCCGGACACTCTCGTCGACTTTGATGCGGGCATCCTTCCGGTCCAGCGAAGCGGCGGCATCACCGAAACGCGAACGGATCAACGCGGGGACGTCGAGTAGCCACACGACCGCCATGATTCCGACGTAAAGCATGACCTGCCGGTGTAATTCGCTGATATCGAGCTGCGGCCCGCCACACGCGCGTACTTCCGAGACGAACAGGCACAGCAAGTCGTCGAAATTGTTGTCCCACATGTCGGTTTCGGCGCCCGACATCGCCCCCCACAGCGCCATCGCCACGTTCATCTGACCGGTGCATCCCCAGTCCAGCAGTCCGCAGTGCAGGACATGGTCGGCGGCTCGCCAAAACCACGCGTTGTCGACGTTGACATTCCAGTGGCACAGCGCGATGTAGTCAGGGTTGCCACCGAGATAGTTCCACACCGCAGACTCGTGCTGCATCAACCGCGGCGCATCGTCGCGCAGGCGCGCGATGAACCGCGGTGAGCGAACATTGGCGGGCAGCAGCCCCGGACTCTGAACGGCGAATTCGGCCAGTCTACTCAGGCGTCGATTCAGCTTGTCGGCGCTGATCGGTGTCCGTTCGCCGATCTGTGCTGCCTGCACGTCAATGGGGAATTGCCCGATCAGCTCGGCGGGCAGCCGCCCGGATCGGTGATATCCGACAAGCCGGGCTAATGCGGTGACCAGTGCGCGGTAATGATCCAGCGGCTCGGGCATCTCGTAGTCGAGGCACTTATGGTATTGACGCTCGATGCCGTTGTCGCAAAACTGGATTCGCTCGCTGATGAGTATTCCGGTGCCCGTGTCGCGGTGGTAGTCGGCAAACTGGGTGGCCGGCACGGTGATGGGGAAACCGGGTGCGCGGGACAGCGTCGCGAACAGCACTTCAGACTCCATCTGCGTCCTGCCGCGGTCACGAATCGGGTTTGCGGCGTCGCGGGAGAACTTCACGAAGAGGTCGGTGTGCAGGTTCGGGGCAGGGTCCTGGTATTCGACGCGCAGCAGGAGCTTGCGGCCGGTGCTGCCGCCCGGGATTTCGTCGAACTGGCTTATGCCGCTGACGGTGTTACCGGCGGTCAGTGCACCCGATGCCTGGAATGCTTGGGTGAGAAAGGTAGCCCCACCGGCGTGCAACGCGGCCGGGTCAGCGGGAATGTGAAGGCCGAAGTGATCGCCGATGACCCAACATTCATCGGTCGCAGACTCATCATGCATGATCTGTCGATCACCAGGTCTGCTCGGCGGCGCGCACCAACATATGGTTGACCGCTACCCGGCGGTCGCGGGTGACCATGTACAGCACGGCGTCGGCGATATCTTCAGGCGCCAACTTGACCATGTCGGCGGTCTGACGATTGAATGCCTCCCGCGCTTCGCGGGGCAGGTGGTCGCTGATTTCGGTGTCGACAGTGCCCGGCCCGACCACGCCGACCCGAACTCGCTTGCCCAGCAGCTCTTGACGGATGCCTTCGCTGAACGCGTTCACGCCGAATTTGGTCAGTGAATAGACCGCGGTGCCGGGACGGGCGACCCACCCGGCGGTGGAACTGATGGTGACGAGATCGGCGACACCGCGTGGCGAGTTGGCTGCCGCGTCGATCAAGTGTGGGATCGCGGCGCGGGTGGTGTACAAGACACCTTGCACGTTGACCCGCACCAGGTCGTCCCAATCCTGCAGCGGCGCTTCGGCAGCGGGCGCCATCCGCATCAGGCCGGCATTGTTGACCACGGTGTCGAGTCGACCAAGCTCAGCAGTGGTCCGCTGCACCGCGGAGGCTACCTGGTCGGCGTCGGTTACGTCGGCGGTCACCGCCAGCGCCGTGCCGCCTGCTGATTCAATATCGGCTTTCAGTTGGTCCAGCCGATCAGCGCGGCGGGCCAGCAGAGCGACTGCAGCGCCCTGCGCCGCTAGCGCCTGCGCCGTTGCGGCGCCGATGCCGCTGCTGGCGCCCGTTACCAACGCCACAGTGCCGGCCAGCGTCCCGGTCATGTCTGCTCCAATGAAGAACCCGTGTTGAGGATTTCGTGTAGAACGTAGTCATCGTGCTCGCCGAGGTCGGGAGCGCCCCGCGTGATCTGCGTCGGCGCAATGGCCATTCGCCACGGCGCTGCCAGTATCGGCCGTTGCCCTTCTCGATGATCGCTGACGAAGCGATAGAACTCGCGGTCCCACAGCAGTTGATCGCTGATCACGTCGACGGCTGTCGCACATTTGCTCGCCGGCACCCCAGCCGAGCGCAGCCGCTGTGCCAGCTGGCCGGCGTCGTGGCTGGCGGTGAGCTGAGCGAGATTTCGGTCGAGTGCGTCGGTGTTTTTGAGCCGCTCCGGCAGCGTGGCGTAACGCGCGTCGTCGGCCAGTTCAGCCGCGCTGAGGACGTCGCACAGCAGTCGCCATTGGCTGTCGTCGGCCACCGCAACGCTGATCCAGTCGCGGTCCGAACACGGATAGCAGTTGTGCGGGGCCATATCTGGATGGCGGTTGCCTTCAGGTGCGAGTTGCTTTCCGGTCAGATCCTGTTCGAGCAGCCGGTCGCCGATCATCGACGACAGCGTCTCCACGGCCGACACGTCGACGAATTGGCCTTCTCCAGTCAAGTCGCGGTGGAGCAACGCCGCCACGGCGGCAAACGCCGCGGCGGCGCCGACGGTGGAATCCCCGTAACGCATGCTGGTGCCGAGCGGCGGCCCGTCTGGATAGCCCACCAGGGAAGCGAGCCCGGCCAATGCGGCAAAGCACGGTGCGTAGCCAGTCTGATAGCCCAACGGGCCGTCGTTGCCCCACATCTTGATCGACACCGAGATGATGTCGTCTTTGATGAACTTCAGCTGCTGGTAGCCGAGTCCCAGGCGCTCCATCGCGCCAGGCCGCAGGTTGTTGATGACGATATCGCTGTGAGCGATCAGGTCGCGGAGCCGGTCGGCGCCAGCTGCTGACTTGAGATCCAATTCCACGCTGAGCACTTCGGGATTGATGCTGAGGAAGAAAGGCGCATGGTTGATGTCGGTGCCGCCGTAGGCACGCATCTCGTCGGGAGTGCCGGAAGTCTCGACCTTGATCACTTCGGCGCCCAGGAAAGCAAGTAGTTTGCCGGCGTACGGGCCCGCCCACACTTTGGTGAGCTCGACGACCCGGACTCCTTCCAGCGGGCCGCCTCGTGACACCTTCGGCCGTTTGAGTTGGGCCGACTTCACCGTCGGCACCGGACGTGGCGAGTCGATGCTGTCCGCGACCTCGGCGGTGTGTTGGCCAAGGGTGGGCGCTGCACTGCTGATGCGCGCCGGCGATACGCTCATCAGGTATGGAACTGTCGGATACGCCGCAGTGCCCAATACCGGATGGGCGACGTGCTGAAAAAAGCCGCGATGACGGTACTGAGGCGAGTTCTTCAAGTCGGCAGCACTTTTGACGGGCACCAGGGGGACTCCCAACCGTTGCGCCTCTTCGGCTACCGCATCTTTGGTCAGGCCAGCGACCCACGTCGCGAACCCAGTGTGGAATGTCGCCACCTTCTCTGCCGTGACCGAGAACTCGAGCCAATCGTCGTCGAACTCGTCGAGCCATTCGGGCTGGCCCATCAGCTTTTTGACACCCATCCAGTGATTGCGGCTGGTCATGTAGAGGTAGACGAACCCATCTGCGCACCCGAAGAATGAGGCCGGGCCCTGCTGATCGTAATCATTGCGGGTGTTTTCCGGTGCGACCTCCCCGGTGACGAACCTGCCCAGCACGCAGTCGGCGCGCGACGCCAGGACCGCGTGCTGCGACACATCGATCAATTCGCCGCTGCCACTGTGCAGATGCCAGAACAGCGATGCGGCGAGGCACAATGCCGCGTCGAGCCCGGCCTCGTAGTCGGCGAGGAAACGGCCCGGTCCCTTCAACGGTGGTTTGGCGGGATCAGCATGGCTGGGCGTGTGGTAACCCCATCCGCTGCTGTTGAACACGGTGAAACTTTTAGCGTTCTGGAATTCGGGTGGGGCGGCGCTGCCGTACGGGGTGACCGAGCAGAAGACCACGGCGGGATGCCGACGCGGGAACTCGGCCGCTGACAAGCCAACCGCTTCGGCCCAAGACGGTGCGTGATCGTCGATGACTGCATCGGCTGTGGCGATGATCTGGTGCAGCTTCTCGATCTCGGCGACGCAGGAGACGTCGAGCACGACCGAACGCTTATTGGTATTCAGGTAGGCGAACAGCGCACTGCGCTCGGGCCCGGCGCCATCGCCGACGATCGGAGCCATCGCTCGAGTAGGGCTGCCAGAGTCCGGCCGCTCGATCTTGATCACCTCGGCGCCGAAGTCGGCAAGCAGTTTCCCGCAGTACTCTCCGGCGACCGATTCGCCCAGCTCGACGATCCTGATCCCAGTCAGTGCCGACATGCGCGACCTCGAAGCGTCAGGGCTTGCTCCGTCCGGAGCGGCTGAGCCGCCACTCGGGCGGGAAGTTCAAGTCGTTGTCCTTGACGACGTTGTTGAGGCCCTTTTCGAAGGTGCCCTCGGTGAGGTCGACCTCTTGCGCGTCGTTTTTGATCATCGGCAGCATGCCCTCGACCATGCCGGTGAGCAGGCTGCCGAAGTACTCGCCCTTGTGCTGCTTGTAGAGCTCCAGGAAGGTCTTCTGCACGGCGACGGTGTCGGTCGGGCGCGACTTCGAGCATGCCAGCGCGTATTTCAGCGTTTCTTCTTCCAACTTGTCGCGGGGCACGACGCTGTTGACAAAGCCGCAGTCGTACATCTCCTTGGCACTGAAAGGTCTTCCGGTGAAGAGCATTTCGGAGAACTTCCGCAAGCCCATCGTCTCGGCCCACCACCACAGGCGTGGTCCCCAACCTACGTAACGGAAGGCCGGATGCCCGAAAAGCGCATCGTCAGAAGAGATCACCAGATCGGCGTCGCCGGCCTGGTAGAAGTGCCATCCGTAGCAGTAACCCTTGGCCTCGATGATGCTGATCTTGCGAAGCTCCTGAAGCGGGCGGTTTCCGGCACGCGCCTTGGCGTAGAAATCGGTGACGGTGGACAGGTACCGGTACGAACCGCCCGGCGGGTACTTGACGTCGTCGTCGTTGATCGCGAGCTCGTGGTGCAAGGGCAGGCCCGGGTTCTCCAACATGGGGCGCTGCTCGGGCAAGTCGCCGCCACTACCGAAATCTTGGCCCTCGCCACGGATCACCACCACCTTCACGTCGTCGTCCACGTTGCACTTGTGGATCAGGTCGGCGTAGTTCTGGCGCATACCGAGCGTAGTCGAGTTTTGCGCCTCAGGACGGTCGAAGGTGATATAGGCGATCCGGTTCTTCTTGTCCTTCTCGAACCTGATAAATGGTTCTGCTTCCCTCTTCAACTGTTCGTAGTCGTACTCAGGCATGGCTGTCTCCCGTCTGTATTGTGCCTACTTGAGCGTGCTGCCCGCATCGACGGGAAGCCAAAGCCAGTGATGGAACCTAATTTCATGCTGTCAGGGCCGGCATCGACTCCCATCCTCGCACCGTCGAGGTCGGGCTGAGCCGGGCGTTGCTCATGTCGACTTCCCACTCCGGGAAGCGTTTGAGAATCTCTTCGAGGGCGATCCGGCCTTCCAGCCGCGCCAGCGCTGAGCCTAGGCAGAAGTGCGTGCCGACACTAAAGGCCAGGTGTTGCCGAGCCGGCCGGTGAATGTTGAAGGTCTCGCTGTCCGAACCGAATTGGCGTGGGTCGCGGTTGGCGGCCCCTATCAGCATCATCATCACGCTGCCTTCGGGCACGGTTTGGTCGTGGAAGCTGACGTCGCGGGTCACGTACCGGGCGGCGTGCGGGGCCGGTGGTTCGAAGCGCAGCAGTTCCTCGACCGCCTGCGGGATCAGGGCAGGGTCGTCGACCAGTTCTCGGCGCTGAGCCTGGTGTTCGGCAAGCACCTTCCCGGCCCAACCAATGAGCCGCGTGGTGGTCTCGTTGCCTGCGCCTGCAACGACGTTGAGGTAGGTCAGCAGCTCGTCGCGGGTCAGTCGTCGGGTGGTGCCGGTCTCGTCGACGAACTCGACGTTGAGCAGTTCGGTCATGATGTCGTCAGACGGATGGCTGGCGCGCCAATCGATGTAGGCAGCGAAGATCTCGCCGGTGGCCAAGCCGCGTTCATGATTCATGGGTTTGCCGGCTTCGGTGCGCATCTGCGCGTTCGTCTGGTCGCGGATGAATTCCTGGTCGTCTTCGGGGATGCCGAGCAGCATGCTGATGACCTTCATCGGCATCTGGGCTCCCAAATCGGCGACGAAGTCGATGCGGCCGGATCCCACGAGCGGGTCCAGCGACTGGGCGCAGAATTCGCGTATCTGGGCCTCAAGCGCAGCGATTTTGCGCGGGGTGAACATGCGGGCCAGCAGCTTGCGGTGCACGTCATGGATCGGTGGGTCTTCCATGATGAGCAGGCCAGGCGGGATGTCGAGGTTGGCCTTGATCAATTCCAGAATGATGCCCCGCGCCGAACTGAACGTTCCGTGGTCGACTAGGCCCTTGTCCACATCGGCGAACCGGCTCAACGCGTAGAAGTCGTGCTGGGCGTTGTAGTACAGCGGCGCTTCTTCGCGTAGCCGCCCGAACATCGGATAGGGGTCGGCGTTGAGCACGACGTCATATGGGTCGTAATAGACGTCGTTACCGGTGCTGATCGTCACGAAATCTTGCCTTTCACCACAACTTCCAGATCTCCGATGCGCCGCACCGCCGGGACCGATGCCGCCAGTGTGTCAGCGTCTGAGGCGGTTCGGGCGATTTGTACTTTCTGCTTACTAGGGTCGCGCTCGCCGGCCCGGCGCGATTGACTAACTCTATTGTCGTAGAGAACCATATGAGCCTTGCTGGGGCAAGACCCGGCTGGCCTAGCGGGTCGACCCCGACCCCGGCGATCGCCGCCGCCGCTGCGGCGAGCCACCGTCATGAGTCAGTCGGCCCTGATGCTTGCTGTGCAAGATCCCTGCGACGATGGCCGACAACACATCGTCGAGCTGCTCCGGGCTATCGATGATCCGGTCGCCGTGGGCCAATCGCAGCAACAGGCCGTTGATGAAGGTAAGCGTGACGTTGCTCAGATCGTCGACGACGGCGGCATCCAAGTCGGCGCCGTGCGGCAAGAGCTGCACCAGGATGTCGTGGTGCAGCTTGGTGAAGGCGTCGGTGGCGCGCTGCAAGGTGGCGGCCATGGCCGGATCGCGGGTTGCCTGCATGGTCAGCTCGTAGCGTGCCTTGGTGCGGCTCAGATGCGGTTCCTCCCCGGAGCTGAAAACCACCTTGGCCAGCGTGGATGCCGAGGACGCATGTTCGTGGGCGGCGCTGTCGGCGACCGATTGCAAGGTGGCCAGATCGAGCTCGACCATCCGCTCGGCTACCGCATGCAGCAGCGCCGAACGGGTCCGGAAATAGAACGAGGTGGTGCCGTCGGGAACGCCGGCCCTAGTGTCGACCTTCAAGTGGCTCAGGCCCTTGGCGCCGTCCTCGGCCAGCAGCTGGAGCGCCGCGTCACACAATTCGCGGCGGCGCTGATCGGGATTGGGTTTGCGTCGCATTTGTATCCCGGCAGTGTAGCGAGCCGTCACCCGCGGCTTTGATGTCAAAGCAGTCTCGGCAGTGCGTTTAGGTTTTGGTTCGACACCAGGCTACTCTATATTCGTAGTGTCAATCAAAGAGCCAGTCGATCGGACAACATGTGGCCGCTCCTGCCAGCCTGCTCAAGCAACTGACTAGCCCGGCTTTGCCGCGGGCCGCCTCGTCACCGCGTCAGGTACCCACAGACATCGAGTGCTACCAGCTGCACGTCTTCGCGTCGAACATCTGGTCGTTTCGGTCGGTGGGCTGATCTTCGATCGGGCGATGGCGGGCTGGGATGTCACCGTAGTGGTTGACGGCGACGGCCGCGGGAACGACGACCGGCCGATCCGGATATTGGGCGGCCGGGTCGCGGCCCCGGTGTCGGGTCCGGACCAGGTGGAAAGCCTGCCGCGCCCGCAGACGCTGGTCGTTGCGATCGACGTCTTGGTCAAAAGCGAACAGGTCCGCCGGTTGGTGCTCGCGGCCCGCAACGCCAAAGAAAGCGAAGTCCTGCTCTGGGGTCGACACCGTCCACCGAATCTGAACTGCAGGTTCGTGCCGGTCCTTCACCAGCCGAGCGCCGCGGCGCACGTGTTCAAATCCCACGCCTTGGCCGCCGGTGGGGCCGTCGGTTCGGAGCTGACCCACGAGGGTTTTTATTCGGTGACCTGACCGGGCTTGCCGGCAGTCACGAACTGCAATGTGCGTTGGGTTTGTTGCTTCACATTGACCAGGCCGGATGAAGTCAATAGGTCGACGAACTCATGTCGGTCGAACATGCGCAGCCCGATGAGGTGGGCACCTGCGGCCATCACGTGCCGGACCGCCGCGAATTGCCCGCCATAGCTGGTGAGTATCGCCACCCGACCGCCCGGCCGCAGCACCCGCACCATCTCTCGGGCGACCGAAAACGGCTCAGGCATCAGATAAAGCGCCCCGAAACAGCAGACGGCGTCGAATGTTTCATCGCCGAACGGCAGCGTGCCGGCGTCGCCGCGGACGTAACAGGTGCGCGGTCCGCTATTGTCCAACACCGCGCGGGTCAGCATCGGTTCGGAGATGTCCAACCCGACGGCGAGGCCGCCGCCGGGTAGTCGCTGCGCTAGCTGTCCGGTGAAATTGCCTGGGCCGCAGGCGACATCGAGTAACCTGGCCGCGCTGGACAGATGTAGCGCGTCCGCCGCGCGGCGTTGCTCAGCGCCGGTGGTGACGCCGCTGGCAATGTAGAACGCGACCGGCCGCCAGAGCCGTTCGTACACGGTGGCCACCAGCGCGCTGTTCATCGCTCGCTGGGCAAACGTGGGCACCGGCGACGGCGTTGATTCACCCAGCACGTCCAGGAAACCGTGTCGCACCGTGGCCTGGCGATCGAGCAGATCGCGGGTTGTATCCAGCGGATCGTCGGTGATAGCCATTCCGTGAGTCTGGACCGGCCGCGGCGGTGGCACACAGCCGGGGGAGGCCCATGCTTGCTGCAACCCGAACCCAGCCCATAACCTTGGCACCATCGAACTGCGAACGGGGGTCGCCAACCCGGCGCGGATGACACGGCAACAGGGGCGGATAGGTCATGGCGCAGCGGTCACCGCGAGTCCCCGACATACCCGACACGTCCGGGGCGGCGTGGTGACCGAACTGACCGCCATGCGCGCCGACGAACTCGCCGCATTGGACATCTTCGACGGATGCCCGGCCGAGGACTTGATGCCGTTGGCCGCGAGCCTGCAGCCGCTACGGGCGGCCGCGAGCCAAATCTTGATGCAGCAGGGTGAGCAGGCGGTTTCTTTCCTGCTCATCTCGTCGGGTACGGCCGAGATCAAGCACGTCGGTGACGACGGCGTGGAGACCGTCGAGCGTGTTTCCGCCGGCACCATCGTTGGCGAAATCGCCTTGCTGCGGCACATCCCGAGGACGGCGACCGTGACCACCACCGAACCGCTGACCGGCTGGATCGGCGACAACGACGCATTCGCACGGATGGTGCACATCCCGGGGATCATGGGCCGGCTGGTGCGTACCGTGCGCCAGCGGCTTGCGGCCTTCCTTGCGCCGATTCCAGTTCAGGTTCGCGATGGGACAGAACTGCTGCTGCGCCCGGTGCTGCCCGGTGACAGCGAGCGAACCATGCAGGGTCATGTCGAATTCTCCAGCGAGACGCTGTACCGGCGGTTCATGTCGCCGCGAGTTCCCAGCCCGGCACTGATGGACTATCTGGCCGAGGTCGACTACGTCGACCACTTCGTGTGGGTGATGACCGATGCGGACGGCTACCCGGTCGCGGACGCCCGCTTCGTTCGAGACGATCACGATTCCACGGCCGCCGAGATCGCGTTCACGGTCGCCGACGCCTACCAGGGCCGCGGCATCGGTTCCTTCCTGATCGCTGCCCTCGCGCTGGCGGCTCGGGTTGGTGGAGTTGAAAAGTTCTCCGGTCGCATGCTCGCCGACAATGTGGCGATGCGGACGATCATGGACCATTACGGCGCGTTCTGGGAGCGCGACGACGTCGGGGTGGTCACCACCGTCATCGATGTCCCAGACCCCCGTGACCTTCCGCTCGGCCGCGATATCACGAACAAGATCAAACGCCTTGCGCGCCAAGTTATTCGTTCTGTTGGCTAGCTCGGCGTCGGTTTCGTGGTAGCAGCGGACATCCGGCTTTCGGTCGTTGTGTCGGTTGCGCTGCTGCTCGCTGCATGCGCTCACCCACGTGAACCCGCGGCGATGCCGTCGAACACGGCGGCGACGCGACATATCAACCCCGGCAACATCAGGCGAGCGGGACGCGAACTGCCACCCGGCTATGAGGTGACCACGGTCTCGGGCGTCGCCGCGCCGCCGGCGAGCTGGGGTCTTGGCGGCGACGGCGCGGCGAACCCGGCGCGCTGTGCGGCGTTGGCCGACCCGGCCGGCGGTCACGGGGAATCGGCCCAAGGCATCTCGGGCTCCGGAACCGGCGGGATCGTGTACGCAGTGGTCGCCGCTGTGCCGACCGGCCCGGTGGCGCTGGATCAGTCCCTGGTCGCCGAGTGCAGGCAGTGGAGCATGACCAGCCGGCGTGCCAAGGCCCACGTTCGCCTCATCGATCCGCCTCGCATCGACGGCGCCCAAACCCTCGGCATGGCGACCGACATCATCACGTCTGTCGAAGGCGGCAACGAAATCGATTCCCGGGCAAGCACCTTCACCGCCTATCTGGGCAACTACTACGCATTTACTACGGTGGTCAGCGACCCTGGCTCTCCGAATCCGGCACTAACGCCGCAGTTCGCGGCTCAATTACTGGTGAAATCGGTGTCGGCGTTACGTGGGTGACGACGGTGCGTTACATTGACCCCGATGTTGAGGATCCTGGTGGCGATCGGAAGCGCCTGCTTGCTGGCGGCCTGTTCATCTCAAGGATCGTCGGACAACGCGCCCAGCGCCGATATCACGAAGATCACCCAGGTCAAGTCGGACTTCGGCCCGGACTACAAGGTCAAGGACACCCCGAAGACAGCGATCGACCCTAAGGTGTTGGCAACGCATAAGCTCCCGCCGGGACTGACGTTCGACCCCCCCGATTGCGCGACATTCGTGGTCGGTGAGGACATGCCACCCGGTCTGCAAGGAAACATGGCCGCGGTATCTGCCGAGGGCAACGGCAATCGCTTCATCGCGATGGCCGTACAGACTTCGGAGCCGGTGCCGTTCAACGATCCCGGGCGAAACTGCAAAAAGGTTGTATTCCAGGGCGGCCGCTTGCGCGGACTCATTGAGGCCGTCGACGTGCCGAAGATCGACGGGACGCGAACCCTCGGTGTGCACCGCGTCCTGCAAACGACGGTGAACGGGAAGTCCCGCAGCGGCGAGCTTTACAACTACTCCGCGCACTTCGGCGACTATCAAGTGATCGTGACCGCCAACCCGCTGTTGAAGCCCGGCCAGCCGGCTGCTCCCATCGATACCAGTCGGGCGCGCGACTTACTGGTCAAATCGGTCGCTGCCATCCGAAGCTGATAACCAGAGTCAGCGCACGTCTTTCGGCCGGAACTGGATACTGACCCGGGGGCCGGTGCATGCCGAGGTCTTGGGAACGGAGTGCTCCCAGGTCCGCTGGCATGAGCCGCCCATCACTAGCAGATCGCCATGAGCTTGCGGCAGTCGCAGCGACGGCCCGCCGCCGCGTGGACGCAACGCGAACGTGCGGGTCGCGCCGAGGCTGACAATCGCCACCATGGTGTCTTGGGTGCTGCTGCGCCCGATGGTGTCGCCGTGCCAAGCCACACTGTCGGACCCGTCGCGGTACCAGCACAACCCCACGGTGGTGAACGGCTCACCCAACTCGCCGGCGTAACTGTCATTGAGCCGGCGACGCAGCCGGGCAAGTCGCGGATGCGGGGGATCGTCGACGGTTAGGTCGTGAAAGCTCACCAGGCGGGGCACATCGACAACTCGGTCGTACATCTGACGGCGCTCAGCTCGCCACGGCACGGTGGCCAGCAGTTCGCCCAAGAGCTCGTCGGCGCCGGTCAACCATCCGGAGCGGATATCGATCCAGGCTCCATTGCCAAGCGGTCGCCGATCGTTGCATTCGAACAACGACTCTTGTACCGCAATCGCCACGGCATCCAGTCTATCGCACACTCGTTCGAACTCGCACGGCGACGATGCGGGTCGCGGAGCGGCCTGGGGAGGGCAGTCAGATGAGGCGGACCGGCCCGGGGCCCTTCTGCGCGAGCACGTCGCCCGGATTGGACAGTGCGCAACTGCGCAGACTCAGGCAACCGCATCCGATGCAGTCCGCGAGATTATCGCGCAGCCGCTGAAGATGCAGAATCTGATCGTCGAGGTCGGCCCGCCAGCCGGCGGACAATCGCGCCCAGTCCCGACTGTTCGGCACCCGATCGGCGGGCAGCGTGGCCAGCGCCTCGCGAACACGGGCCAGGGGAATGCCCAGCCGCTGCGACATCCGGATGAAGGCGACCCGCCTTAAGGTCTCGCGACTGTAGCGACGCTGGTTGCCCGACGTGCGCCGGCTGCTGATCAGTCCCTGCCGCTCGTAGAAGTGCAGAGCCGAAACCGCTACGCCCGCCCGAGTGGCCAGTTCTCCGGGCGGCAGTTCCTGGGTCTTCATAACGTGAACCATACTTGAAGTGACAGTTCGGGTTACGGTGCTAGATGTGAGTAGCAGCCGGCTGGGCTCCGATTCCGAGGTGGGTGCACTGCGGGTCGTTATCTTGCACCGACCTGGGGCCGAACTGCGCCGACTCACGCCGCGCAACAACGACGATCTGCTGTTCGACGGATTACCCTGGGTCGCACGGGCACAGGAGGAGCACGATGCGTTCGCGGCGCTGCTTCGTTCCCGCGGTGTCGAGGTGCTGTTGTTGTCCGACCTGCTGACTGAAGCGCTACGCAGCGGTGCTGCCAGGATGCAGGGGATCGCCGCCGCCGTTGACGCTGTCCGACTCGGATCGCCTCTGGCGCAAGAGCTCTCGGCGTATCTGCGCGGTCTTGACCCGGCCAGTTTGGCTCATGTGCTGATGGCCGGCATGACGTTCGACGAGCTGCCGTCGGATGCGCGCGCGGAACAGTCGCTAGTCCAGCGCATGCATCAGGGCTCCGACTACGTCATCGAGCCACTGCCAAACCTGGTGTTTACTCGCGACTCGTCGATCTGGGTCGGTCCCCGGGTGGTGATCCCGTCGCTGGCGCTGCCAGCACGGGTCCGCGAGGCGTCGTTGACTGATCTCATCTATGCCCACCATCCGCGGTTCACCGGTGTGCGGCGCGCCTACGAATCGCGCACCGCGCCGGTCGAAGGCGGTGACGTCTTGCTGCTGGCCCCGGGCGTGGTCGCGGTCGGGGTGGGCGAACGGACCACACCGGCAGGTGCAGAAGCCTTGGCGCGCAGCCTGTTCGACGACGAGCTGGCCAACACCGTGCTGGCCGTGCCACTCGCCCGGGAACGCGCACAAATGCACCTGGACACCGTGTGCACCATGGTCGACACCGACGCGGTGGTGATGTATGCAAATATCGTCGACACGTTGTCCGCCTTCACCATCGCGTGCACCGCTGACGGGGTAACGATCTCCGACGAGACGCCTTTCGTCGAAGCTGCAGCCGCCGCAATGGGTATCGACAAGTTACGCATCATCGACACCGGGCTGGATCCCGTCGTCGCCGAACGCGAACAGTGGGACGACGGCAACAACACGTTGGCGCTGGAGCCCGGAGTCGTCGTCGCCTACGAGCGCAATGCGCAGACCAACGCTCGTCTGGAGGATGCCGGTGTCGAGGTGCTGACGATCGCCGCCTCCGAGCTAGGCACCGGCCGGGGTGGACCGCGGTGCATGTCTTGTCCCGCCGCCCGCGATCGGCTGTGACCGTTGACCCGTGATGGGGTCCTATCAGACTGGATGAATATGAATCGTCGGTTGTTCGACCGCTACGTGACTATCGATTTAGCCTTGGCGCGCACTTCCTCATGTGCAGCCGTCTTCGGGGTTTGGTGGCGTGCCGGCTTCGGCAAGCAAGAAAGAAGCAAAGTTGAACCTGTCATGACTTCTCGCCAGCGTTCCGTCTTCCTGAACGTATGCGAGCTGAACCACTGGCATGTATTGCCCGGCGGCCTCCAGGGCCTTGCTATTGAAAGCGACCCGATAACACTGGTCGAGCGTTAACTCCCATGCGCCCGTCGCGTCATAAGGCAACTCTCGCTGGACCCGCCGGAGGATGTCGTCTTGGTCGACCGTGTGCATATTCAAGTCGTAGTACTGGATCCTCCCAGTGCCCTTGTCGGACACGCTCGTGTAGACAGCACCGTCGGGCGACAAGTATGACGGCAAGGTGGGGTCATCGCCGTAGGACGAACCGTTGTCGTTCG
Source organism: uncultured Actinomycetota bacterium (assembly GCA_963744835.1). GTDB lineage: Bacteria > Actinomycetota > Actinomycetes > Mycobacteriales > Mycobacteriaceae > Mycobacterium. The sequence continues at coordinate 486,723 of CAVUVB010000001.1, read as the reverse complement.
CCGGGTTTGGCGTGTGTGACGCGTCCCAGGCAGCCCGCGTAGCCCCGATGCCAAGAATCGGCTTCTGTTGGACGGTCGAAGTTGCTGGCGCAGCCGCTGACCCGGTTGCCGGCGTGCCCGGTATCTTCGCCGGCGAAGCCGAAGAACATCCCGTCGTCGCGCTGAGCACCAAACAGCCCAAAGCAATCGCAACTCGCACTGGTTAAGACTAAGGCGCACCGTGAGTCAAAGGCCAAGAAAACCCAAACCTGTAGGCAACTCCTTTGGCTGGCGGGCGGTTCGGTGGTTGTGGCGCGAACGTTTCGCCGTCTACCCGATGAGATCGCACAATCCGATGCCGGGAACTAACGCCAGCTGGGTAGCCAGATCTCCATGTTCCAGGTGGCCGGGGAAATCGGCTGACCGGTGAGCACCGGAAACAGCCACGCGAAGTTCGTCAACACCAGTGCGACGTAACAGGATACGGCGATCAGTCCCAGGGTGCGCCGCTCGGCACTTTGAGGGCCGGGTTTGCAGAGGATGTCGCCGAGGATCAGCGCAATCGCCATCACCAAAAACGGTGCCATGGTAGCGGCATAGAAGAAGTACATCTGCCGGTCGATGTCGGCGAACCACGGTAACCAACCCGCGCAGTAGCCGACCAGTACCGCGGCGTAGCGCCAATCGCGGCGCACGATCATCCGCCAGCAGGCGTAGCCCAGCACGGGCAACGAAAGCCACCACATCGCGGGCGTGCCCACCAGCATCACCGCCTTGACGCAGGACTGCGCGCCGCAGCCGGGAACGTTCTGCTGATCGATGGCGTAGAGCACCGGTCGCAGCGACATTGGCCACGCCCACGGTTTGGATTCCCACGGATGGTAGTTGCCTGCGGAGTTCGTCAGGCCGGCGTGGAATTGGTAGGCCTTGGCGGTGTAATGCCACAGCGATCGGATGGCGTCAGGCAGCGGGAAATCAGTTTGCGGTCCGATGGACTGGCCGACTTCGTGTCGGTCGATTGCGGTCTCGGAGGCGAACCACGGCGCGTAGCTGGCCAGGTACACGCCGAACGGGATAAGGACCAACGCGTAGAGGGTGGGGCCCAGGTCGCGGCGGATGACTCCCAGCCATGGTCGCAGCACCCGGTACTGGTGGCGTGCGGAAACGTCGAAAGCCAGCGACATCAACCCGAAGAACACCACAAAGTACAGGCCGGACCACTTTGTGCCACAAGCTACTCCGAGCAGCACCCCGGCGCCGAACCGCCACCAGCGCACACCCAGCCGGGGCCCCCACACCGTCGAGGTGCTACGCCCTTCGAGCACCGCGATGTGCATGCGCTCCCGCACCTGATCCCGGTCCACAATGAGCGCGCCGAATGCCGCGACTACGAAGAAAGCCAGGAAGCCGTCCAGCAGCGCCGTGCGTGCCGCGACGAAGCTGACGCCGTCGCCGATCAGCAGTAGTCCGGCGATAGCGCCGATCAATGTCGAGCGGCTGATGCGTCGCACAATCCGTACGACCAGCGCCACCATGACGATGCCGAGTATTGCGCCGGTGAACCGCCAGCCCAGCCCGTTGTAGCCGAAGATCGCCTCACCGATTGCGATCAGCTGCTTGCCTACCGGGGGATGAACGACCAGGCCGTAGCCGGGGTTGTCCTCCACGCCGTGGTTGTGCAGCATCTGCCATGCCTGCGGCGCGTAGTGCTTCTCGTCGAAGATCGGCGTGCCGGCATCGGTCGGCGAACCCAGGTTCACCAGTCGGGTCACCGCCGCGAGCGCGGTGATCACCGCGGTCACCACCCAGCCCTCTAGTCGGTCGACGGGTCCGAAATCGACCACCGGCATCAACGGTCCGGGGCTGATCACGGGTACTGCCCGCTCGGAAGCGATCAGTTCGTCGGGCGGGGCGGTCATATCACAACCGATCGTAGGCTGTCGGCCATGGCTGGTGGTCGACTGTTACTGGGCGCGACGCCGTTGGGCCAGCCGTCCGATGCGTCAGCGCGGCTCATCGCCGCGCTGGCGTCGGCCGACATCGTCGCCGCCGAGGACACCCGGCGGGTGCGGACATTGGCCACTGCCCTCGATGTGGCGATCGGCGGAAAGATCGTTAGCTTTTTCGACCACGTCGAGGCATCCCGGGTGCCTGCCCTGGTCGACGAGATCAGCGCGGGCGCCACCGTGCTTGTGGTCAGCGACGCCGGGATGCCGTTGATCAGCGACCCGGGTCACCGGCTGGTGCGGGCGTGTGTGGACGCCGGCCTGCCGGTGCAGTGTCTGCCCGGCCCGTCGGCGGTGACCACCGCGCTGGCGGTATCGGGGCTGGGATCGGAGAAGTTCTGTTTCGAGGGATTTGCGCCGCGCAAGCAATCGGCGCGCCGCGCTTGGTTGGCATCGCTGGCCGAGGAGCGGCGCACGGCGGTGTTCTTCGAATCGCCGCGCAGGCTGCCCGCATGTTTGCGCGATGCGGTTGAGCAACTCGGCGGCACCCGCCGGGCGGCGGTGTGCCGAGAGCTGACCAAGGTGCACGAGGAAGTGGTCCGCGGATCACTGGCCGAGCTGGCGACCTGGGCGGCCGGCGGCGTGCTGGGCGAGATCACCGTCGTGCTGGCCGGTGCCAATATCCGCGCCGACCTGCCGGCACTGGTGGTTGAGGTGAGTGCTCTGGTCGATGCGGGGATGGGCGTCAAAGACGCCTGCGCGCGGGTGATTGCCGCTACGCCGGGACCACCGTCACGGCGTGAGCTCTACGACGCGGTGCTGCGATCGCGCGGGTGAGGGGGCGCTCGCCCCGATGATCGGCGCCGCCTTGTGCAGGCATTCGTCCCATTCGGCGTCGGCGTCGGAGTCCGCGGTGATCCCGCCGCCTGACCCCAGCAACGCATTGCCCGCGGCGTCGAATTCCACCGTGCGGATCGCCACGTTCAGTTCACAGCCGGCTACCGGTGAGGCCAAACCGACTGTGCCGCAATACACTCCACGCCGGTGTTGCTCCCATTGTGAAATCAGTTGCCGAGCACGCAGTTTGGGAGTTCCGGTCACAGAGGCGGGCGGGAACGCGGAATCGAGCAGCGCCGACGTCGGTAGCTCGGTGGGCATTCGGGCCGACACTGTTGACACCAGGTGCCACACACCGGGCGCGGGCCGCACCACCAGTAGCTCGGGTACGGTGACCGATCCGGTGACGGCGACCCGGCCCAGGTCGTTGCGTACCAAATCGACGATCATGATGTTCTCGGCGACATCCTTGACCGAGGTCCTCAGCGCCGACGGATCTGCGTATAGCGGCAGCGTGCCCTTGATCGGGCTGGACGTGACGACGTCACCGCGACGGCGCAGAAACAGTTCTGGTGACAGCGATGCCACCGCGCCCCAGGGTCCCGCGACGTACGCTGCCCGCGCCGGTGCGGTGCGCGCGACGCCATCGATGAAGAAGTCCAGTGGTTCCCCGGTGATCGCGCCTGCGAACTGCGTACACACGCAGGCCTGGTAGACCTCGCCAGCCCGGATCGCCTCCAGGCAGGCCAGCACCCCGGCGCGATGGGTCTGGCGGTCGGCTGCATCCCAGTCGATCCGATAAGCCAGCGCCGGCACCGAGCGCGGCGCGGGCGCCGCCAACACTCGGGCCAGCCATTCCGGCATCGGGGTACCGGACAGGCTCTCGTACCACCACTGCCGGTCACGGTCGCGGCGCAACACGCAGTCCGTCCAGCCGCCGGCGGCTTCGGGAATTCGGGCCGGCCGCCCGTCGGCGCCCGGATCAGGGTAGGACAGGTAGCCGATCCAGCCACCACCGACCGCCGTGCCGGCAGAGCCCGGTCGCGCGGCGAACGCCTCGGTGGCCTCGACCGGTCGCATCGACACGCTCGGTGCAATCACCGCGAGCGCGCCGAACCAGTCGCCGGTCAGCGCGGCCGGCGGCGGCAGACCCAGGCGGTTCGTGGCGTCGCCGACAGCGCGCAGCACCTCGGGTGCGCCGCCAAGATCGCCGAGCCGGTCGATTCTCACCTCCCCAGCTTGGCAGATCTCAGCCGCGGCTGATTTGTCGCACGGTCGTTGCCGCCGCCAGCTTGTCGGGATTACGCATCGCATAGAAGTTGGTGATTTTGCCGTCGACGATCTCAACGGTGAAGATGCCCTCCAAGCGGTCGCCGGCGTAGAGCACCACCGCCGGCGCGGAGTTGCAGATCACCATCTCTGCCCGAACGTCGGACAGCTGCAGTCCACGGCCGATCAGCCCGACTACAGCCCTGGCGACCTTGTCGGCCCCGATCACCGGTCGACGTGCCGCACTGGCCTTCCCGCCACTGTCGGCGGTCCACACCACGTCGGGGGCCAGCATCAACATCACCTTCTGCACGTCGCCGCCGGCCGCTGCCGCCATGAATTCCGCGGCGATTCGCGCGTTTTGCTCCGGATCCACCGGGGCGAAGCGCCGGCGCCGGGCTTGCACGTGCTCGCGGGCCCGATGCGCGACTTGTCGCACCGCTGCCACCGATTTGCCGACGGTGGCGGCGATTTCGTCGTAATCAAATCCGAACACCTCTCGCAGCACGAACACCGCACGCTCGTCGGGCCCCAACGTCTCCAGCAGCACCAGCATCGCCATCGAAACCGATTCGGCCAGTACGACATCGGCCGACGGATCATGCTCCTCGAGCAGCAGCGGCTCGGGCAGCCACGGTCCGACGTAGTCCTCGCGGCGGCGGGCGCCGGCCCGCAGCGCATTGAGCGCCTGACGAGTGACCAGCCGGGCTAGATAGGACTTTGTGTCGTGCACGGTCGATAGGTCTACCTGCGCCCAGCGCAGGTAGCTGTCCTGCAGCACGTCATCGGATTCGGTTGTCGAGCCAAGGATTTCGTAGGCGATGGTGAACAGCAACGGTCGCAGCAGCGTGAAACGTTCGGCGTGTTCGTCGGAGCTGGTCATGGCGCCGCCACGGCAGCGGGCGCGAGTTGCTCGGCCCGCCTGCCGCCCTTGAGCCAGCGATACCACCCAGGCTTGGCGGCCTCGCGGCGAATGCCCCACACCGTGCCTTTGCAGACCAATTCCTTGATTGACGCGGCAAACCGGCCGCCGATGAACAGGTTCAGCGGCGTGTCGTCGGGCCGAGCGAGCTGGATGGTGGCATATGAGCGGCCAATGCTGACGCACTGCCCGGTGAAAGCCTGGTCGACCACCGCGGGCAGCGTACCGGCGATGCGGCTCAGCACCGTGTTGGCGGCCTGGGCGCCGAGCGGAATCGCGGCCTGGCAGCTCATCCGCAACGGCCGGCCGGACGGCGCGGCGGCGTCTCCGGCCGCCACGATGCGGGGATCGTCCACGCTGGTCAGTGTTTCATCGGTGAGTAGCCGACCCAGCGCGTCGGTGCTCAGCCCGCTACGGACGGCCAGCTCCGGCACCCCGAAGCCCGCCGTCCACACCGTCAGCGCGCTCGGCAGAATCGCGCCATCGGCCAGCACTACCGCGTCGGCGCGGACCTCGCGGACCACGGCCGTCTCGAGTACGTCGACACCGAGGCGGCCCAGCCACTTCGCCACCGAACGCCGGCCCGCCCGGCTCAACGACGGCCCTAGCACCCCACCGCAGACCAGGGTCAGTCGGCGGCACTGCCCGGCCAGCTCGGACGCCGTCTCGATGCCGGTCAATCCGGCGCCGACCACGGTGACGGGTGCGCCGGGATGCAGCTCGTCGAGCGCGTCACGCAGCCGCTCGGCGTGCTCGAATTCAGCTATCGGGTAGGCGAATTCGACTGCGCCGGGTACCGCAGCGGGCACCACACCGGTGCTGCCGACCGCGTAGATCAGGTAGTCGTAGTCGAGCGCGGCGCCCGACGTCAGCTCGACCACGTGGTCAGCGGTGTTGATCCGCTCGGCGCTGTCGACAACCAGCCCGATGCCTCGGCCGAGCAGGGTGCAGTAGTCGACGGTGGCGTCGCCGCTGCCTGCGGCCAACTGATGCAACCGGATTCGCTCGACGAAGGTCGGACGTGGGTTCACCAGGGTGATCTCAACGTCGGCGCGCAACCGCAGGTGGTTGGCGGCCAGCGTGCCGGCGTATCCGCCGCCGATCACGACGATGTGAGTGCGCTGGTCGGTCATTGCTGTCTCCTATTCTCGCGGGATGTTCTGCCCTCGAGACACCGCAGGGGTCGCGGTTGTGACAGCATTCCGGCCGCTGTGACCAGGCTCACGTCGGTGGCGAGAGTGCAGAGACCAGCAGATCGACGCGCGCGGCCCGATACTCCGGACGTAACCGGCCACTGCGGTCGAGGGTCACCAACCCGTGCAGCGCCGCCCACACCACCTCGGCCAGCGTGTCGGCATTCCGCGCACCGGCGACCAGGTCGACTGTCGCACGCAGTTCGGCGAAGGCCGCGTTCAACTCGGCCGGAGTATCTGGCGCGGCGAAGCGCAGCGTGGTCGCGCGGGTGAACATCGCGTCGAACAACGCCGGGTTGTCGTGGGCGAACCGGATGAACGCGTGGGCGACGCGCGCCAAGGCGTCTCGGCCGTCGGTAGCACCGCTGCGCGCCGCAGCGAGTGCCGCGGCGAGCTCGTCGAATCCCTCGACGGCGACCGATGCGACGACTCCTTCCATGCTCGAGAAGTGCTTGTAGAGCACGGGTTGGCTGTACTCGATCTCGGTGGAAAGCCGACGGGTGGTGACGGCTTCCCAGCCCTCCTGTTCTGCCAGCTGTCGTGCGGTGGTGGTGATGAGTTGGCGGCGCGCGGCTCGTTCACGCGCCCGGCGGTCCTCGATGGCCATACCGTATGTTAGCGCCGATATATAATCTAGCAATGCTATTGACACGGCCAAGGGGAGAGGTTAGCGTTGCTAACACCTAGCGCGAAAGAGGAGCCCGCGACATGAGCACAACTGGACTGCACTTCCTCGAAACGGGTGCCAACATGTTCGCGTTGATCGCGGTGTTGGGCACCGCGGTCGTCTACGGCACCGATGTGTTCTGCGCGATGGTGCAACGCCCCGCGCTGGCCCGTGTCGATGACCGAGCTCTGCTCGAGGTGATGGGCAACATCCATCGCTACGGTGATCGGCGAATGCCGGTGCCCGGAGTGCTCGGCTTGGTGGCCGCGGTGATCAGCGCGGCATTCGCTGCGGCGTCCGGCCGCTGGCCACAAGCCGGCGCCGCCGGTGTCGCCGTCGGCGTGCTGCTGGTTTGGCTGGTGATCTACCTGCGAGTGAGCAAGCCGATCAACCAGCAACTCACCGCCGGGGTCGATGATCCCGCGCCATCGACAGATGCCCTTGCGCTGCAACGTAACTGGGACAAAGTCATCACGACCAGGGCCACGCTGCAGGGTCTGGCGGTTGCGGCGTTGTGCTTGACGCTGCTGATCTAACCGAAGGGGTAAACGAGAAATGTTCAATCCGCACAATTACTTGCGATTGATCATGCGCGCGGCTCCGCTTTTCAATGCGCCGGTCGCGGCGATAGCAACCTCTCCCCGGCTGGGGGCGAGACTGCGGCGCAGTGTCACGCTGATCACCTACACGGGGCGACGTTCGGGACGAACGTTCAGTATTCCGGTGGCATACCGCCGCCGCGGTGACGAGATCGAGATCGCCGCAAACTTGCCTGACGCTAAGACGTGGTGGCGCAACTTTGTTGGCGACGGCGCTCCAATGTCGCTGGCGCTGGACGGAGCCGAGCGCTCCGGACATGCCGTAGCTCACCGAGACGACAAGGGGCGCGTGACCGTCCATGTTCGCCTCGCTGACTTGTGACCAACGAGATCACTAGGCTTAGTCCTTCTGATAGCGCGGGAATACGCCCGTTGGCGCCGGCAGCGCCGTGCCCGGCGTCAGCCGCGCACCGATCACAGCGAAATCCCTCTGGTCCTCTGGCTGGCCGAGCAAGTCCAACAGCTTGCCCGCCGATTCGGGCATCACCGGCTGGACCAACAGCGCCGCGATTCGCACGACCTCGCACGTGGTGTAGAGCACGGTGCCGAAACGGGTCTGGTCTGTCTTCGAGTCGCTCTTGCCTAGCACCCACGGCTGCTCGGCCGAGAAGTACCTGTTCGCCGCGCCGAGCATCAGCCAAATCGCTTCCAGTGCCAAATGCATTGCCTGGGCATCGAACTCGGCGCGCACTCGGTCGAGCAGGCCATCGGCAACGGCAAGTAGTTCGGTGTCGTCGGCGGTGAAATCGCCCGGCGCCGGGACGATCCCGTCGAGGTTCTTGGCCACCATCGACAGCGATCGTTGCGCCAAGTTGCCCAGTTCATTAGCGAGGTCGGCGTTGATGCGAGTGACGATCGCCTCGTCGCTGTAGCTGCCGTCCTGGCCGAAGGGGACTTCCCGCAACAGGAAATAGCGAACCTGGTCCAAGCCGAATGTGTCGACCAGGGTTTCCGGGTCGACGACATTGCCCACCGACTTGCTCATCTTCTCGCCGCTGTTGAGTAGGAAGCCGTGCGCGAAAACCCTTCGGGGCAACTCGATTCCGGCAGACATCAGAAACGCGGGCCAGTAGACGGTGTGGAACCGGATGATGTCCTTGCCGATCATGTGCAGGTCGGCGGGCCAGTAGCGCCGGAACAACTCTGATTCGGTGTCCGGGTAGCCGACCCCGGTCAGGTAGTTGGTTAACGCGTCGACCCAGACATACATGACGTGGTCGGGATGCTCGGGTACTTTGACGCCCCAGTCGAACGAGGTGCGCGAGATGGACAGATCGCGCAGCCCACCGGAGACGAAGCTGACCACCTCATTGCGTCGCACCTCGGGCGCAATGAAGTCCGGGTTGGCCTCGTAGTGGGCCAGCAGCTTGTCGGCGTAGGCCGAGAGCCGAAAGAAGTAAGTCTGCTCCTCGGTCCAGGTCACCGGTGCCCCGGTTTCGATGGCAATCCGGGTCCCGTCCACCAGCGCGGTCTCCGACTCGACGAAGAACCGCTCGTCGCGCACCGAATACCAGCCGGAGTAGGTGTCCAGGTAGATGTCGCCTGCCGCGGCCATCCGTCGCCAGATCTCCTTGGAGGCCTCGTGGTGGTCGGCGTCGGTGGTGCGGATGAACCGATCGAAGGAGATGTTCAACTTCTGCTGCAGGCGCTGGAACACGTCGGAGTTGCGCCGCGCCAACTCGGCGGTGGGAATACCTTCCGCCGCTGCCGTCTCGACCATCTTGAGGCCGTGCTCGTCGGTTCCGGTCAGAAACCGCACGTCGAACCCGTCGAGCCGCTTGAACCGGGCGATCGCGTCGGTGGCGATGTACTCATAGGCATGCCCGACGTGCGGCTCACCATTCGGGTAGGTGATCGCGGTGGTCACGTAGTACGGCGTCATCGCAATTCACCATATTGTGTGCGCGTGGATTCCAAACGCCAGCCGCCGCCGGCCCCCCAGCGATTAAGCCCGCTGATCGACGCGCACACCCATCTCGACGCGTGCGGCGCCGAGGACGGTGACGACGTGCGCGCCATCGTTGACCGCGCCGCGGCGGTCGGCGTGGTCGCGGTGGTCACCATCGCCGACGACCTGGCCTCGGCGCGCTGGGTGACACGTGCCGCCGAGTGGGATCCGCGGGTATACGCCGCGGTGGCGCTGCACCCGACCCGCGCCGACGCGCTCACCGATGCGGCTCGGGCCGAGATCGAGCGATTGGCTGCCCACCCGCGGGTGGTGGCGATCGGCGAGACCGGCATGGATCTGTACTGGCCAGGCCGGTTGGAGGGCTGCGCGGAGCCGCGAGCACAGCGGGAAGCCTTCGCCTGGCACATCGACCTCGCCAAACGGACCGGTAAACCGCTGATGATTCACAACCGCGAGGCCGACGACGAGGTGCTCGACGTGCTGCGTACCGAGGGCGCGCCGGAGACGGTGATCTTTCACTGCTTCTCGTCGGGCCGCGACCTGGCCCGCGCCTGCGCCGACGCCGGATGGCTGGTCAGCCTGTCCGGGACGGTGAGCTTCCGCAATGCGCGTGAGCTGCGAGAAGCCGTGCCGTTGATCCCTGCCGAGCAGCTGCTGGTAGAGACCGACGCACCGTTTTTGACTCCGCATCCCTACCGGGGCGCGCCCAACGAGCCATACTGCCTGCCTTACACTGTGCGGGCGCTGGCCGACCTGATCGAGCGGCCTGCCGACGAGCTGGCCGAGATCACCACTGAGAATGCCTGCCGGGCTTACGGATTAGCGGTCGGAGGTTAACGGACCGTTAAGAGGATGCCCCGGAGTTGCTCTATCGAGGCCGGTTCGTTACCGTCTTGTGATCGTACGGTGGGCCCCCAAGTGGGCCTTTTATTTTGTTACTGATGTTGTTGCTGAAGTTGTTGAGGTCGGGGATCACGCGCGTTGAACGTACTCACCAGACTCCACCAGGCTCCCTCACCGGCTCTGCGGCTCCTTGTTGCGGGGCTGCTGCTGGTCTTGGCCTTCGCCGGTGGTTATGCGGTAGCTGCTTATAAGACTGTGACGCTGAGCGTCGATGGAACCGCGATGACCGTGACGACCATGAAGTCGCGCGTCATCGACGTCATCAAGGAGAACGGATTCACGGTCAGCGAGCGTGATGACCTCTATCCAGCTGCCGGTGATCGGGTCCGCGACGCCGCAAACATCGTGCTGCGGCGCAGTCGGCCGCTGGACATCACGCTGGATGGCCAACACGCCAAGCAGGTGTGGACGACGGCGTCGACCGTCGACGAGGCGCTGGCCCAGCTTTCGATGACCGACACGGCGCCGGCCGCGGCCTCACGAGGCAGCCGCGTCCCGCTGGCCGGGATGGCGCTGCCGGTGGTGAGCGCCAAGACGGTCGAACTCGATGATGCCGGCGTGGTCCGCAACGTCCACCTGGCCGCGGCCCGGGTCGGCGAACTGCTGGCCAGCGTCGGCGTGCCGCTGGTGCAAAGCGACCAGGTCATTCCCGGCGCCGCGGCGCCCATCATCGACGGCATGCACATCCAGGTGACCCGTAACCGCATCGAGAAGATCACCGAGCGGGTGCCGCTGGTGCCGCCCAGGCGCCGGATCGAGGACCCGGAGATGAACATCAGCCGCGAAATCGTCCAAGACCCGGGTACGCCGGGCGTCCAAGACGTGACGTTCTCGGTGTCCAAGGTCAACGGCGTCGAAACCGGTCGGCTCCCGGTGGCATCCCACGTCATCGCACCTGCCCGCGAGGCGGTGGTGCGGGTCGGTACCAAGCCGGGCACCGAGGTTCCGGACGTCGGCAACGGACCAATCTGGGACGCCATCTCGCGCTGCGAGGCCGGCGGAAACTGGGCGATCAACACCGGCAACGGGTATTACGGCGGTGTGCAGTTCGACCAGGGCACTTGGGAGCGCAATGGTGGTCTGCGGTTCGCCCCGCGCGCCGACCTGGCGAGCCGCGAAGAGCAAATCGCCGTTGCCGAGGTAACGCGGGCCCGCCAGGGCTGGGGCGCGTGGCCGGTGTGCAGCGGAAGAGCGGGTGCGCGCTGACCATCCGGTTGCTCGGGCGGACCGAAATCCGACGGCTTGCCAAAGAACTCGACTTCCGGCCGCGCAAGTCGTTGGGACAAAACTTCGTCCATGACGCCAACACGGTGCGCCGGGTGGTGTCGTCCTCCGGAGTCAACCGGCACGATCACGTGCTGGAGGTGGGTCCCGGTCTGGGATCGCTCACCCTGGCGCTGCTGGACCGCAGTGCCACGGTTACCGCCGTCGAGATCGACCCGGTGCTAGCCGGTCGGCTGCCCAAGACCGTTGCCGAGCATTCACACAGCGAAATTCACCGGCTGACCGTGCTCAACCGCGACATTTTGTCCATCGGCACTGCCGACCTGGCTGCCGAGCCGACGGCGGTGGTGGCGAATCTGCCCTACAACGTCGCCGTTCCGGCGTTGCTGCACCTGTTGGGAGAATTCCCGTCGCTGCGCACGGTGATGGTGATGGTCCAGGCCGAAGTCGCCGAACGGCTTGCCGCCGAACCCGGTGGCAAAGACTATGGCGTGCCCAGCGTCAAAGTCCGCTTCTACGGACAGGTCCGCCGTCACGGCACAGTGTCGCCGACCGTCTTTTGGCCTATTCCGCGGGTCTACTCCGGGCTGGTGCGTATCGACCGGTACGCAGACCCGCCCTGGCCGACCGACAAGATGTTCCGTCAGAACGTGTTCACGCTGATCGATATCGCGTTTGGTCAGCGGCGCAAGACATCTCGCAATGCTTTCGTCGAGTGGGCAGGGTCGGGCAACGAATCGGCGAATAGGTTGCTTGCCGCCAGTATCGACCCGGCACGCCGCGGCGAGACGCTGACCGTCAACGAATTCGTCCGGCTGTACCAGCGCGCTGGCGCGGCCGGCGACCCCCCCGCCAGCCGGGGCGTGTCGCGGCGGCACGTATCGGCGAGTTAACAACCCACACGTAGCGGCGCGAGGCTTGGGCTGGCCCCGGGTGGATTCGGTGTGGTTTGCCGGTCGCGGGCGATAGTCTCGTGCGGTGCCGATGGACGGAAATACCGCTGCTCAGTGGGTTCCCACTGGGTCGGTCACCGTCCGAGCTCCCGGGAAAATCAACCTCTACCTGGCGGTCGGAGACCGTCAGCAGGACGGCTATCACGACCTGACGACGGTGTTTCATGCCGTCTCCCTCGTCGACGAGGTCACCGTCCGCAGCGCCGACGTGCTCTCGCTCGACATCAAGGGCGAGGGCGCCGACCAGTTGCCCCTCGACCACCGCAACCTGGCGTGGCAGGCGGCCGAACTGATGGCCGACCACGTGGGCCGGGCCCCCGACGTCGCGATCGCGATCGACAAATCCATCCCGGTGGCCGGCGGGATGGCCGGCGGCAGCGCCGACGCGGCGGCGGTGCTGGTCGCGATCAACTCGCTGTGGGAACTCGGGGTGCCGCGCCGTGACCTGCACATGCTGGCCGCGAAGCTGGGCAGCGATGTGCCATTCGCATTGCACGGTGGGACCGCGCTCGGCACCGGTCGCGGTGAGGAGCTGGCTACGGTCTTGTCCCGCAACACCTTTCACTGGGTGCTGGCGTTTGCCGAGGGCGGGTTGTCCACGTCGGCGGTGTTCAGCGAGCTGGATCGGCTCAGGCTCGACGAAAAGGGGACCGGCCCCCGCATGCGGGGGAACGCCCACCGGCTTGATGAACCCGGTCCGGTGCTGGCGGCGTTGGCTGCCGGCGACCCGGAGCAGTTGGCGCCGCTGTTGGGCAACGAACTGCAGGCGGCCGCGCTGAGCATGGACCCGGGGTTGCGCCGGGTGTTGCGTGCCGGTGTGGAGGCGGGCGCGCTGGCGGGCATCGTGTCGGGTTCTGGACCGACGTGCACGTTTTTGTGCCGGTCAGCGCCCGCGGCGGTTGACGTCGGGACCGAACTGTCAGGTGCCGGTGTCTGCCGCACTGTGCGTGTCGCCAGCGGCCCGGTGCACGGCGCCCGGGTGGTGCCGGCACCCGGCACCGGCGCGTGACGCAGCGCCCGATTCGAGGCGTGAGTTTGGCAGTTACTTAAGAGGAGTTTAAGATGTTCGGCGGTGACAAATACCGGTCGAAAAATGCGCCTGGATCTCTCGCCCGCCGACCATGCCGGCGGGCGTGTCCTGGCCGCAACCGCAACGTGGCGTGAGGTTATCGCTTCACCACCGATTCGAGACGAAATCGCCGCCCAATCGTGGGCGTGCGGCTGTCCCAAAAAGCGCTTGAGCAGGGGCAGCATTAGACACTGGGCGTTGTCGCCGGAGCCGAGGAGGTCGTCGTGAGCAGGTTTACCGACAACATGTTCCGGAATGCTCAGGAGAGCACGAAGGGCATGGTGACCGGTGAGCCGGGCGACCCGGTGCGGCACACCTGGCTTGAGGTCCACCAGCGGGCCCGCCGCGCGGCCGGCGGCTTGGCCGCTGCCGGCGTGAGGCACGGCGACGGGGTCGGCGTGCTCGCGGGCGCGCCGGTGGAAATCGCGCCGACCGCGCAAGGGCTCTGGATGCGCGGCGCCAGCCTGACGATGCTGCATCAGCCCACGCCGCGCACCGACCTGTTGGTATGGGCGGAGGACACCACCACGGTCATCGACATGATCGAGGCAAAGGCAGTGATCGTCTCCGACCCGTTCATGGCCGCCGCGCCCGTGCTCGCCGACCGCGGCATCAAGGTGCTGACCGTCGAGGAGCTGCTGGCCTCGGACCCGATCGACCCCATCGAGACCGGCGAGGAGGATCTGGCGCTGATGCAGTTGACGTCCGGCTCGACCGGATCACCTAAAGCCGTGCAGATCACCCACCGCAACATCTATTCCAACGCCGAGGCGATGTTCATCGGCGCCAAGATGGACCCCAGCGGCAACGATGTGATGCTCAGCTGGCTGCCGTGTTTCCACGACATGGGCATGATCGGCTTTTTGACCGTGCCGATGTACTTCGGCGTCGAGTTGGTCAAGGTCACCCCGATAGACTTCCTCCGCGACACGCTGCTGTGGGCCAAGCTGATCGACAAGTACAAGGGCACGATGACCGCCGCGCCCAACTTCGCCTACTCGCTGTTCGCCAAGCGACTGCGCAAGCAGGCCAAGCCGGGCCAGTTCGACTTGTCGACGCTGCGGTTTGCGCTGTCGGGCGCCGAGCCCGTCGATCCCGCCGACGTCGAGGATCTGATCGATGCGGGCAAGCCGTTCGGTCTGCGGCCCGAGGCGGTGATGCCGGCCTACGGGATGGCCGAGACGACGTTGGCCGTTTCCTTCTCCGAGCTTGGTGACGGGCTGGTGGTCGACGAGGTGGACGCCGACCTGTTGGGTGCGCTGCGCCGAGCGGTACCCGCGAGCAAGGGCAACACCCGCCGGTTCGCCTCTCTAGGCCCGCTGCTGGAAGGGCTGGAGGCCCGCATCGTCGACGAGGACGGCAATGTGGTGCCGACCCGCGGCGTCGGGGTGATCGAACTGCGGGGTGAGCCGGTGACTCCCGGCTACATTACGATGGGCGGCTTCATCCCGGCCCAGGATGAGCACGGCTGGTATGACACCGGCGACCTTGGTTACCTGATGGAGAACGGCCACGTCGTAGTGTGCGGCCGGGTTAAGGACGTCATCATCATGGCGGGCCGCAACATCTACCCGACCGACATCGAGCGTGCGGCGTGCCGCGTCGCGGGTGTCCGTCCGGGCTGTGCGGTGGCTGTGCGGCTCGATGCCGGGCATTCCCGTGAGACCTTCGCCGTCGCAGTCGAATCCAATGCCTTCGAGGACCCCGCCGAAGTGCGTCGCATCGAGTATCAGGTTGCCCATGAGGTCGTCAGTGAGGTGGACGTGCGGCCGCGCAACGTCGTGGTGCTGGGTCCCGGCACGATTCCGAAGACGCCGTCGGGCAAGCTGCGTCGGTCAAACTCCGTCACGCTGGTCACCTAGCCTCCGGCGAACGTGCGCAGACTGCCGCGCTTTGCGACGTGGCGGCGTGCAAACACGCACGCTCGGCGTCGAAGTCGCGCGAGTTACCAGGCGTGGACGCGGTTTTGGGCCGATTCCAGCCCCAGCTCGATGAGCAGCTCGGTGGCATCGGCGGCCTGCTCGCAGACCGTTGGCACCTCCGGGCGTTCGACGGCGGTGAAGTTCTCCAGCACGAACGCCGCCGGGTCCTTGCGCCCCGGCGGTCGGCCGATCCCGATCCGCACCCGCTGAAAGTCCTTGGTGCCCAGTGCGGCCGCCACCGAGCGCAGCCCGTTGTGACCGCCCTCGCCGCCGCCGATCTTGAGCCGGATCTGACCGAATTCGATGTCCAGGTCGTCGTGGATGACCACGACGTCAGCGGCCGGCACCGAATAGAACTTGGCCAGCGGGCCCAGTTGGCGGCCGGACTCGTTCATATAGGAGCGCGGCTTGGCCAGCACGACCGGACGTCCAGCAAGCCGGCCGGTGACGATCTCGGCGCCAGAGCGCTTGTGCACCTTGAACGTTGAGCCCAGCCGGACGGCGAGCCGGTCTGCGACCATGAACCCCAGATTGTGCCGCGTCTGGGCATAGTTTGATCCGGGGTTGCCCAGGCCGACCACCAAAACCGGGTCGGCCATCTGCTACTCGGATTCGGGCTCGGGCGCCGCGCCCTCTTCGGCCTCTTCTTCGGGCTCCTCGGCGACTTCCTCGGCCTCGGCCACCTCGCCGGCACCCTCGGCTTCGAGCTCCTCGGCGGTCGGCGCGTTCACCACGTTGACCACCAGCATGTCTGGGTCGGCCACCAGGGTGACGCCTGCTGGCAGCTCGATCTGCCCGGCAGTGATCTGAGTACCCGGCTCGGCGCCTTCGACCGACACGACCAACTCCTCGGGAATCGACAACGCCTCGGCCTCGATCTCGACGGTGTTGGCCTCCTGAGTGACCAGGGTGCCGGACGCGGCCTCGCCTTGGACGTCGATGCCGACCTCGACGACCACTTTCTCGCCCCGGCGGATCACCAGCAGATCGGCGTGCTGGATGGTGCGGCGGATCGGGTGAATGGCGAGCGCCTTGGTTAACGCCAACTGCTGTTTGCCTTCGATGTCGAGGGTGAGCACGGCGTTGGTGCCGGAGTGGCGCAGCACCGCTGCGAAGTCGTGACCCGGCAACTCCAGGTGCTGCGGGTCAGCGCCGTGACCGTAGAGGACGGCGGGAATCTTGCCGTCACGCCGCGCCCGCCGGGAAGCGCCTTTGCCCGTCTGAGTGCGTACCGAGACGCTCAGCTGATTGATCGCCGATGTGGCCATGGTGTCGCTCCTGTGTCAGGTTTTCCTGCCACGGCAAGCATCGCGACAACCGTAGAGTCGGTCCCCGTCGATAACGGTGGGCTGCACATTTCCTGGCAAGCCACCCTCGCCGTGACGCCCGGCCAGGTTAGCGCATCAGCGGCTCAGAGTGGAAATCTGGTGTCGGTGAGCCGTTCGGACAGCTCCCACAGCCCGGCGGCGCTGCCTGCGCGCTTGGCTAGCGGGCTGCGCCCGACCGGCCCGCTGCGCCCAGCCATACCGAACCGCGGGCCGACGAAGGTGTCGCCCGGCAAATTTTGCGCGCTGGCGTACAACGTCTGCCGGGCCCCGAAGTCGGCGTCGGTGGCCAGCCGGTTACCGATCGCCATCAGCGCGTTGTCGAGTTTGCGACCGGACTGCCCTTGCAGGTTGGTGTGCGAGTAACCAGGGTGGGCGGCCAGCGCCCGCACCGACGATCCGGCCGCTTGCAGGCGGCGCTGCAGCTCGCCGGTGAACAGCAGGTTGGCGAGCTTGGACTGGCCATAGGCCAGCCACGCCGAGTAGGGCCGCGCGGTCCAGTTCAGGTCCCGAAGGCTGATGCGGCCGATCCAGTGCATCAGCGATGAGACCGTCACCACCCGGTCGGTGAGCTTGGGCAACAGCAGGTTGGTCAGTGCGAAGTGACCCAGATGGTTGGTTCCGATCTGGGTTTCGAAGCCGTCGACCGTCACCGCCTGCGGGACTGCCATGACGCCGGCGTTGTTCACCAGGACGTCGACGGTGTCCACCCCGTCGGCGAACTGGCGCACCGAGGCCAGATCCTGCAGGTCGAGCCGGCGCACCTCGACGTCTCCGGTCATGTCCCGCGCGGCGGCTTCGCCCTTGCCGGTGTTGCGCACAGCCAAGATGACCTGGGCACCGACCCGGGCCAGCTCACGAGCCGTCACCGCGCCCAGGCCACTGTTGGCGCCGGTGACGACGGCGGTGCGTCCGGCGAATGAAGGCAGGTCTGCAGCGGTCCACGACGTCATGGCAAACACATTAATGCGCCTGTGATGCGCGCCGCGCAGCTACTTCGGTGTGACCGTGAAGCCGCGGATGATCGCTTGGATGTCGGCCGCATCGGGAGCGGCCTGCTGGGCCAGGCTGGTGACCGCGAGCTGGACCAGGTAGCGCTGCCGGTCGGGCCCTGACCCGGTCGCAATGACGATCCGGTTGTAGGTGTGCAGCCGTTTGCCATTGAGGTCGTAGCTGCCCTCGATCATCGACGAAGGAAACCCGTGAAAGTTGGCATTGGACTGGTTAAGGAGTTTGAAGTTGTCCGTGAGCGTGGCATCGGCGTTGCCGTGCTTGACCAATTCGGCGGCATCGAAATCGCCATCCAGCTTGAAGACGATCAGCATGGCGGTAGGGAAACTGCCGCCCTTGGCGATCATCTCGGTAGTGGGTGGGATATTCGGCTTGTCGGGCTTCTGCCAGCCCGGCGGTGTCGGAATCGACACCCTCAGATCGGTCAGCTTGTCGGGCGCCACCGGCTCGCCGGCCACCCCTTTGTCCTTCAGATATTCTGAGAATGGTTCTGGTGCTTCAGTCGTGTTCGGCGTCGTCGCTGATGTGGTCCAAATCGATTGGTAGTCGGGAGTTTTGGGTCCACAACCGACCGGCAACACGATCAGAAACAGTATCGCGGCCGCGACGGTGCGAGCCTTGATCGTCACAGGATCTCGCGGACCGTGTCGACCGGACGAGCCAGCCGGGTGCCTTTCGGTGTGACGACAAATGGCCGTTCGATCAGAATGGGATGTTCGGCCATCGCGTCGAGTAATTGATCGTCGGTCGCGTCGGCCAGGTCGAGCTCGGTGTACAGCGACTCACGTTTGCGCACCGCGGTCCGCACATCGATACCGGCATCACGGATCATGCCCACCAAGTCGGCGCGGGACGGCGGCGTCTTGAGGTACTCGACGATGCTGGGCTCAACACCGTTGTCGCGCAACAACTCCAGGGTCTTGCGTGAGGTGGTGCACCTTGGGTTGTGGTAGATGACAGCAGCCGGCAGCCATCTAGGCATCTCCGTCGAACAGCCCTGTGACCGAACCATTTTCGAATACCGCGCGGATGGTGCTGGCCAGCAGCGGGGCGATCGACAAAACGGTGAGCTGCGGGAAGCGCTTCTCCTCGCCGATCGGCAGCGTGTTGGTGACGATCACTTCGCGGGCACCGCATTCGGCGAGCCGCTCGGACGCCGGGTCGGACAGCACGCCGTGCGTGGCCGCGATGATCACATCCTTGGCGCCGTCGTCGTGCAGCAGCTTGACTGCACCGGCGATGGTGCCCCCGGTGTCGATCATGTCGTCGATCAGCACGCAGGTGCGGCCCTGCACCTCGCCGACGACGCGGTTGGAGACCACCTGGTTGGGCACCCGCGGATCGCGGGTTTTGTGGATGAACGCCAGCGGAACGCCGCCCAGCGCGTCGGCCCATTTCTCGGCGATGCGCACCCGGCCCGAGTCGGGGGAGACCACCACCATGTTGCCGTCGGGGTAGTTATCCCCGATGTAGCCCGTCAGCAGGTTCTGTCCGCGCATGTGATCGACGGGTCCATCGAAAAAGCCCTGAATCTGGTCGGTGTGCAGGTCGACGGTCACAATCCGGTCGGCTCCGGCCGTCTTGAGCAGGTCGGCGACCAACCGCGCCGAGATCGGCTCACGGCCGCGGTGCTTCTTGTCCTGACGGGCGTAGGGATAGAACGGCATCACGGCGGTGATCCGCTTGGCGCTGCCGCGCTTGAGCGCATCGATCATGATCAGCTGTTCCATCAGCCAGTTGTTCACCGGCACGGGGTGCGATTGCAGGACGAACGCGTCGCAACCACGCACCGACTCGTGGAAGCGCACGAAGATCTCGCCGTTGGCGAACTCGCGCGCGGTCTGCGCGGTGACGTGGACGTCGAGTTCTTTGGCTACCTGCTCGGCCAGCTCCGGATGCGCGCGGCCGGAGAAGAGCATCAGATTCTTACGATTATCGGTCCAGTCGTGGCTCACACTGCTGCCCTCGCCGTTCGGGGATCGAAGTGGATGTCCCATCGTAAGCGAAGTGATTCGATGGGTTGCCGAGGTGCCTCCTAGTGGGCTCACGGCGTTTGGTCTTCCGCGGGTGTTCGGTTGGCCTTTTCGGCAGCCTCCGCGGCGGCCGTACCGGGCCGCTTACGCTGGACCCAACCTTCGATGTTGCGCTGCTGTCCGCCGGAAACCGCCAGCGCGCCTGGCGGAATGTCCTCGCGCACCACCGTTCCTGCTCCGGTGTAGGCGCCGTCGCCGACGGTAACCGGCGCAACGAACATCGTGTCTGAGCCGGTGCGCACATGGGAGCCGACCGTGGTGCGTTGCTTGGTGGTGCCGTCGTAGTTGACGAACACGCTGGAGGCGCCGATATTGCTGTGTTCGCCGATGTCGGCGTCCCCGACGTAGGTCAGATGCGGCACCTTGGTGCCGGTGCCGATCGTGGAGTTCTTGGCCTCGACGAACGCGCCCAGCTTGCCCTCGGCGCCCAGTACCGTGCCGGGCCGCAGATAGGTGAACGGGCCGACCGTGGCGCCGTCACCTATCGACGCGCCAGCGCCGTGGGTGCGAACTACCGATGCGTCGTCACCGACCGCGACGTCGGTCAAGGTGGTGTCGGGACCGATGGTGCAACGGCAGCCGACGCGGGTGCGGCCGAGCAGCTGGCTTCCGGGCTGGATGACCGTGTCGCGGCCGATGCTGACATCGACATCGATCCAGGTGGTCGCAGGATCGATGATGGTGACTCCGGCCAGCTGATGGGTGGCGACGATGCGGCGGTTGAGTTCGGCGCCCAATTCGGCCAGCTGGACCCGGTTGTTGATCCCGGCCACCAGCGCGCTGTCGTCGACGTGCCGGGCCTGCACCACTTGGCCGTCACCGCGGACGATCGAGACGACGTCGGTCAGGTACAGCTCTTGTTGGGCGTTGTCGGCTGACAGCCGGCTCAGCGCCGACCGCAGTGCCGCGATGTCGAAGGCATAAACGCCGGAGTTGACTTCGCGGATTGCCAGCTGCGAAGGCGTCGCGTCAGCCTGTTCCACGATCGCGATCACCTCGTGATCCTGAGTTCGCAGCGTGCGGCCGTAGCCGGTCGGATCGTCCAGTGTCGTGGTCAGTACCGTGACGGCCGCGCCTCGAGACGTGTGCACGGCGACCAAATCGGCCAGCGTGTCGGCGTCCAGCAGGGGAACGTCGCCCGAGGTGACGACGACGACGCCGGCAAAATCATCGGGCAGCGCCGACAGGCCGCACAACACCGCGTGACCGGTGCCGAGCTGCTGGTCTTGCATCGCTACCGCGATGGGGCGCCCAAGCGTGCCGGCCAGTTCGCCGACGAGCTGTTCGATGGGCTCATGATCTTGGCCCAGCACCACGACCAGGTGTTGTGGCGCCATCTTGGCGATCGCGTGAAGCGAATGCGCCAGCATGCTGCGCCCGGCCAGCGTGTGCAGCACCTTCGGGGTGTCCGAGCGCATCCGGGTTCCCGCCCCCGCGGCCAGGACCAGGACCGCCGATTCGCCTTGCGTAGTCAAAAGAACCTCCTTGGGCTTCCGGCCACCCCGTCAGCGTGTCATTATCCGCACGTTAGCGGCAAAATCGCTGCAAAAGTGGCTGCACTGCCCCGACCTTCACTGACCAGAGCGACCGGCAAGAATTGCTCGGCTTCGGTCACCAGCGACCGCCGCCATGGACGATAATGAAGCGGTGGAGCGACGACGAACCGCGCAGGCCAGCACATCGCCGGTCGAGACCCTGGAAGGGTTGCCGGCCCTGGTGGTGTTGGAGCGGCTCCCGGTTCCCACGCTTGCCGTCCTGCAGGACGGCACCATCATGTACGCGAATAGCGCATTCGCCGAGATGGTCGGCCGTGCCGCCGACGAGGTCACCTCACTGAAATTCCACGATGTCTTCTACGTCGCACCGACGACGGAATCGGTGCTCTCGGTTGTCGACGAACTGGCGAACATGGTCGTCGAATTAGCCCACAAGGACGGCTCGATTGTGCGGGCGCTGATGAGTAGGTCGGCGCTGAGGCGCAGCGACGATCAGATCGCGCTGGCCACCTTCCAGGATCTGACCGAGCATCTCTGGGTTAACGAACCATGACTCGTCCGGCACCGCGGGTTACGGCGAGTCGTCGCGCTTGACGTGACGCAAGGCCTCGCGGGCAAGGAACTCGCGATAGTAGGCCTGCGATGCGTCGGTCACGATGGCGGGAAACAGCAGCTCCCACATTCGGGTCAACCGACCGATGATGTCGCCGTCCGCCGCCGTTTGAGACAGTATCCGGGTTCCATACGTCGCGCCGATGATGGACTCGCTGATCGCTTGCGGGTCGAGGCCTTCTTTGACGTCGCCTTCGACGATTGCTCGACTGACCCCGGCGGTCATCGCCTCCAACCGTTTGCTGTAGACGGTGCCGGCGGTGTCGTTGAATCTGCCGAGGGCAAGGCTCAACTGCTCGGCAGTACGAGCCACCCGATCGGAAGCGAACAGGTCTGCGGTCACGAACGAGCCATGCACTATGTTCTCCAGCGCCGGAGAGAATGAATCAGACAGCGTGGCCAAGGTGCCGAGGACCAGTTCGGCGCCTTCCTCGATGATGGCGGATGCCAAGGATTCCATCGAATCGAAGTGGTGGTAGAACGCCCCCTTGGTCATCCCGGTGCGTTCGATGATCGCGCCCCGATCGGCGGCCCCGTACCCGACCTCGTTGAACACATCGATTGCGGCATCGAGAATCTTTCGACGTGTCGCTTCCGATCGAACCTGTCGAGCCATCGCCTGCACCTCCGGATTTCCGCTGATGTGCTTAGACTCCGGGCCCAAGGTGTCGCACACGTTCTCACTCGGCGGGAAGCCTAACAGGCGCCGGTGGGATCCTCGGCGATCACTGGGTCTGTGACCTGCGTCGCGGTCAGCTGGAACCCGCCAGTGCTGCGGTGCTGCGGATCGCAAGCGCAGTGCGTCTCCTTATAAATTGTCTGAAGTACTCGATCCGATCCCGAGGCACCATACCGGGCACCAGCAACATCCAGGTCTTCTCGAAATCTGAGAGAAACCGCTCCGGTTCGTCGAGATTACTGGTCTGGCGCAGCCCCATGTACGTCGAGACGAGCAGACGTCCCACATCCTGCGGGTCACACTCATCGAGGATGTCGCCCTCGGAAATGGCCCGACCGGCGATGGCGCTGAGGGTCTGGATCCACCCCCCTAACCGCTTGGCCTGCAGTCCTTCGATCCGCCCGATCGATTCAAGCAGGTTGAATCCCGCTCGGGCGGTCTCATTGCCGATGTCGCCGACGGCTAGCTGATAGGAGAAGTCGATCAGCGTTTCCAGTCCGGAGAACTTCCGGGTTAGCAGGTCCGCGACCGCTGCCTTGGCCCGGGTCGCCTGATCCTCGACGATGGCGAACGCCAACGCGTGCTTCGAGCGGAAATGGAAATACATTGCGCCCTTGGTTAATTCGGCTTCCGCGAGGACGTCGTCGAGGCCGACGTCATGGTAGGCGCGTTGGGAGAATTGGTGTGCGGCAGCATGCAAGAGCTGTTGACGAGTCGTGTCCGCTCGTTTGTCAGTTGAGTCGCTCATTGGCAAACCTCGAAGTACGCCGTGTATGTGAAGCTGGTCGCACCCACAGCGTCTCGGCCCGCTCGCTTCAGCCGCAACGCATCCGTACCGCAATACTCACACAAGGTTACCAGCCCACATCTCCATCCGTTGCTTTCTTAGACGCGTGTCGAGAATACTTTAAGTAACTACTATGGCTTCACACCAGTCTAAAAGTATGTAGAATGCAAGCTACATGAACGGACGGTCTGTGCGGCCAACGTCCACCTGATTGGCGCGGCCGCGCAGTCGCGGCCCGCTGCTTCCGGCTAGGAGGAGCACATGTCGTTTGGTATCAGCGGTGGGTCGTGTGCGGTCACTGAGGCCGCTCAAGCGGTCGCAGCGCTCTAGGCAGCCGAAGGTTGAGCGATGGATTCCGGGGGCTTACCGCCAGAGATCAACTCCGGCTGGATCTATTCAGCGGTGGGCGTCACCGTCGGCGCGGCCAGTGCTACCGCTGCCATGTGCGGCGGTCCGTAGATGCTCGATTTTGGGGTGTTGCCGCCGGAAGTCAATTCGGGTCTCATGTACGCCGGCCCTGGGTCGGGGCCGATGCTGGCCGCTTCCCTGGCTTGGGATGCGTTGGCCGACGACCTGTACCTGACGGCGACCGGCTATGGGTTGGTGATCTCAGACCTGACGTCCTCGTGGCTCGGGCCGTCATCCGTATCAATGGCGGCCGCTGCCGTCCCTTATGTGTCGTGGATAAGCACCACGGCCGCGCAGGCGCAAGCGACTGCCACACAGGCCATGGCGGCCGTAGCTGCCTACGAGGCAGCTTTTGCTATGACGGTGCCTCCGACGGTGATTGCGGCCAATCGCGCCTTGTTGCTGATGCTGGTCGCGACGAACTTTTTCGGGCAGAACACCCCGGCGATCATGGCCACAGAGGCCCAGTACGCCGGGATGTGGGCCCAGGATGCGGCCGCGATGTACGGCTACGCCGGTGCGTCTGAGGCGGCATCGACGTTGACATCGTTCACAACTCCAGCGCAGACCACCAACCCAACTGGATTGGGGGGGTTGGCCGCGGCGGTCACACAAGCTGCAGGCACCTCGGCGGGCACCGGCCTCCAGGTCGTGTCACCGCTGACCACTGCAGCGTCGACACCGTTGAGTTCTGCCGCGGTGCCCAGTGCACTGCAAGGACTCGCTTCGATGGCGACCTCGGTTTCGTCGTCATCGCCGCTGTCGTCGTTGACGACTATGACGTCGTCATCGACGGCTCTAACCTCGGTGACCACCCTGGTGTCCGGCGCGGCCTCGTCTGCATCGATGCCTAGTTCGGGCCTCGCGATGCTCGGCTCGGCAACTTCGCTGATGAACTCGATCCAGCCGACCAGCGCCGTCGGCAACGGATTCCAGGTATTCGGGTCGGCGTTGAGCAGCGGAGTGGGGCCGGGCGCAGGTGCCTTGAGCTCACCCGGCATGGGCAGCGCCACCGTGACGGCGGGTGCAGGTCGGGCGGCCTCGCTCGGCGTGTTATCGGTGCCGCAAGGCTGGACTACTGCCGCCCCGGCGTTCAGCCAGGTTTCTCCGGCGTTACCGGCCGCCAGCGGGATGGGTGCTACGCCGCCGGTCGTGCCGAGCGGACCGACCAGCCCATTCGGTACTCCGCTGGCCAACACGACCGAGCGCGCAAGTACCAGCACTCCGCTGGCTGCCCGCTACTATGTCCGGCCCGCCATGGTGCAACGCCCGGTATTCGCTGGTTAGGGCACGTCGGTCGGCGCGTGTCCGCGCCACGTTATCGGTGCCGTTGGGCGAACCACGGTGCCCCTGTGGCCGCGGCTGACGCCCGGCTCTGCCGCGAGCTGCTAGGCGACTCAACGCTGGTATTAGACACAAATACTTAAAGTTGGCCGTATGACTTAACATCATCCAAAAAGTATGTATGATGCCATTCATGCTGATTGACGGTTTGTGGTGCTTCCGTGCCAGGGCTGCCCATTCAGTCGGAACCGAGGTGAGCCGCGATTCATTCGAGTGCGGGGAGCGGTCGACATGATGGCGCTGACGCCGGTCAGCCTCAACTGTGTGGCTGTCATCGGGGCTCACTGTGATGACATCGCCATCGGTGCCGGTGCCACATTGATGGAAATTGTGCGTGACAACCCCGGTGTCGTCGTTCACGCGTTGGTCTTGACAGGTGGCGGCACCGGGCGGGAGGTCGAGGAGAAGAACGCGTTCGCGGCGATGTGCCCATCAAGCGACGTCCGGTTGACGGTAGCCGACCTGCCGGGCGGCCAGCTTCCTGACAACTGGCGAACGGTGAAACAACGCATCGCGGAATTCCGCCGCGAATGTGAACCAGACATGGTGTTCGGTCCTCAGCGCAACGATTACCACCAAGATCACCGTTTGGTTGCGGAGCTGATTCCCGCCGAGTTCCACGACCACCTCGTGCTTGGCTACGAGATTCTCAAGTGGGAGTCGGATTTGCTCAATCCGACACTCTTCCTGCCGATTTCAGACGCAACAGCACGCCAGAAGGCGACGCTGCTCGCGCAGTGCTATCCGTCTCAAACCGGCCGCGACTGGTTTGACGACGAGGTTTTCCTCAGCTTGATGAGAGTCCGCGGAGTGCAATGCCGCGCTCGCTACGCCGAAGCATTTTCGGTGGACAAGGCCGTTTTGGACACCGGAACCGATTACTCGGTCAACTAGCGCCAGTCGATACCGAGACGACGAAGGGACATCACCGTGCGAGTGCTGGCCACAGTGCCGGGGGTTACCCAGAGACGTTCCACGGCAGTGAGCATTGCGGGCTTTCGCCGATCGGGCTGCCGCTCGTGAACGGGTCCCTCGATGAGCGCTGGGCTTTCGAAGGACAGCTGCAGTGAGATACACGCCCACTGATGTCGCGGGGGTGACGATCGTCGACATCGAACCGCAGCGCGACGATCGCGGTTTCTTTTCGCGGTCCTTCTGTGCCGATGAATTCGATGCCGTCGGGCTGATTTCGTCAGTCGCGGAGACGAACATCTCATATAACTACACCCGCGGCACACTACGAGGTCTGCATCGTCAGGGACCTCCGCACGCTGAGGCCAAGTTGGTGCGCTGCACCCGCGGCGCGATCGTCGACGTTGCGGTCGACGTTCGGCCCGAGTCGCGCACCTACCGCAAGCACATCATGGTGCAGCTCAGTGCTGACAACCGTCGGGCCCTGTTCTTACCGCCGTACGTCGCTCATGGCTTTCAGACGTTGGCCGACAACACCGAAGTCCTTTGCCAGGTCAGCGGTTCCTACGCACCTGCGAGTGAGCAGGGCTTCCGTTGGGATGACCCGAAATTCGGTATCGAGTGGCCGCTTCCAGTCAGCATCATCTCCGAAGAGGACGCCAGCTGGCCGCTGATGGTACCGGTCGCGAGTGTGGCGTCACGATGATGGGCCCGACGAACTGCTGCAGGTCGCACCGCCATGGCGGCTGCCGAACCGCAGTGATGCTTCTGCTGTGGTTGCTGGCACCGACGGTGGCAACCCGTGCTAACACGCTGCTGTTATCGGGGGAGCATTTGGTCCTGGTTGTGATCGCCGTCCTCGGCGCTTACCTGATGGCCACTCTGGCGATTGGTCCGGTCAATGGGTCGATAGCGGCCTTGCTGCGTCAGAAGCAGATGACAAACCGGGCTCATCTGAAACGCCCGGGCCGCGGTGTGCCCCCGCCGCGGTCCGGGCCCCACCCGCCTGTGGTGATGCTCAACAAGTGCGTGGTCAGCGCGGTCGAGCATTTGCAGGCCCCATGGGTGTACGTCTACGACAACAGCGTTCGCGCATGGGGTATGTCGTGACACCCGGCAGCCAAGGTAGTCAGCCCGCGGCGGTGGCCGGGCTGCGTTGCAGCTTGTGTGACTCCGACCGACTGCTGAGCATTTTGGACCTCGGAGCGACTCCACCGTGCGAAAAGTTTCTCACTGCCTACGAACTCGATCTACCCGAGCCGACATTCCCGCTGCATCTGCGGCTGTGCGAAGACTGCCTGCTGTTACAGCTGCCCGCCATGATCACACCGGCCGACGCCTTCACCGAATACCCTTATTTCTCTTCGTTTTCGGACAGCTTGGTTCAACACGCGAGGAGGTTTGTCGGTCGAGCCGTTGAGCAGCTTGAGCTCGGAACTGAGTCGTTTGTGATCGAAGTCGGCAGTAATGACGGGTACTTGCTGCAGCATCTTGTCGGTGCGGGCGTACCGTGCCTTGGGGTTGAGCCGTCAGTAAATGTCGGCGCCGTCGCGCGTGACCGTGGTGTGCCGACATTATCGGCGTTTCTCGACGAGCAAGTGGCGCGGGGAGTTCGCGCAGAACACGGCCCCGCGGACCTGGTTATCGCGAACAACGTCTACGCGGACATACCTGATCTGCTGGGCTTTACTCAGGCGCTGCGTGGATTGGTCAGCGACGAGGGCTGGGTGACCATCGAGGTGCACCATGCGTTAAAGCTGGTGAACCAGGGGCAGTTCGACATTGTTTGCCACGAACACTTTCGGTACTACACCCTGCTTTCGACAACACGTGCGCTCGCCACTGCCGGCCTGGCTGTTGTCGACGTCGAAGTGCTGTCGGCGCACGGTGGTTCGATTCGTATCTGGGCCCGTCCCACGCGAATTGCCGCACCGCCGAGTCAACGTATCACCAGCCTGCTGCGCGTAGAGAAGGCCGCGGGACTGCATCGCGTCGACGGATATTTACAACTGCGTCCACGCACCGAGGCGCTGCGCCACAACCTATTGCGGTTCCTGCTTCAGTGCCGCGGCGACGGCAAGCGCGTCGTCGGCTACGGCGCACCGGGCACGGGCAATACGCTACTGAACTACTGCGGGATCCGCAGCGACCTACTCGAGTACATCGTCGACCGCAATCCGTACAAGCATGGCCGCTTTACGCCAGGTACGCGCATCCCAATTTACGATCCAGGGCTGCTGGCCAAGGACCGACCAGACGTGGTGCTGGCGCTGCCGTGGAACCTGGAGACTGAACTTACCGATCAGCTCAGCTACATCGCCGACTGGGGAGGCCAACTCGTCTTTCCTCTTCCGACCTTGCACTATGCGACGTCGTTGGCATCCGAGGACATCAAAATGCGAAACGGCCTGGCAGCAACCAATTTCCCAGTTCACGCTGGTTTGATAGGAGCGGCTTCGACCGGATGCGAACGTACGACACGGTGACGGCGATGACCTATACCAGGATCCCACGCGGTCGCCGTGGCAGCGCGAACGCACTTCGGGTGTTATGGCTTTCGCCGTTGATGAGGCCGCTGGCGCGCGTGCAGGCGGAAGGGCTGCGCGCGCGGGGTATCGATGTGCTGTTGGTGACCACCGACCAACACCCAGAGTCAGACACGGCCCGTGACTACGAGTTGGTACTTGATTCGCGATTCAGCACGGCGTCGAATTGGTCGGCGGCTCTGGCGGCTCTTCGCCGCATCCGCGAACATCGGCCCGACATCGTGATCTGCGAACAGGTGCGCGAGCCGTGCTGGATAGCGCTGGCCGGACGAGTCCCCCGTATTCAATTGGTGCACGACGAACGCCGGGATGACGGTCGGCAGCGGCAAGTCTTCACGCGCGCCCTATTCGACCGGTGGGGCGGCCGGTCGGCAGCGACCGTAACTTATAGCAATTACGCCGCAATCGCTGTCGCCACACGGCGTGACGTGGCCGGCACCAGCGTGCATGTAGTGCCGCTTTGCAGCGACCTGGATTCGGAGCGGGTTCCGCGGTTTGTCGGTCCCGAGGGGCGGCACGATTTCGTCGTGGCTGGCCGGCTCAACTCACACAAGAACATTGACGTTGTCCTGGAGGCCTGGCAGCAACATGTGGACGGAGACAGCTGGCGCGGCGACGAGCTGCTGCTGATCGGCGACGGACCACTTACCATCCGGACCCTGCCGGCCTACGTTCGTTGGCGTCCAGGCAGTTACCGCTATGCGGACGTCGTGAACACACTGGCCGCTGCGAAGGGTTTGGTCGCCCATTACCGCAGCGCCTCGCAAAGTGGCGTGCAGGTGCTGTCGATGCAGCTGGGCGTCATGCCAATCGTTTCCCCGGTCGGTGGCCTGGCCGAATACCAGCCCCCGAGCTTCCCCCCGATTGGAGTCGACGACGTTGCCGGGGTGACCGTCGCGTTCGACGAGTTGGCTGATCCGTGCACCGCGACCTTGCGCGGGTCGCTGGCGTCGCGTCACTACGCCGACCAGTTCAGCGTCGACCACGCAGTGGATGCCCTCGTGAATGTGCTTACTGAGGTGAGTCGTCGATTTGGCAAGGCGTCAGTGTGAATCGAGTTTGCGGCAACTCAAGTGGACATAAACCGCCGCGCGGCCGCGGGGATCACGGGCCGGCGAGTTACAAACGGATGATTCAACTTTGGCCGATAATGCATCGACGCGAGTCATTAGGTAGTTAGGGCCACTTCTACAGAGTGATGAGGTTTCAGGTCATGCCGACCGGCGCTGCCAACGTCGAGCGAGCGAGGTCGGCGGAGCTAAGGTCGCGTTATTCGTGCTCGCCAACGTGTTGGGAGAAGGGTGTGGATGGGACGCGGTTCGGGCCGTATCGACTCGTAGAGCTGCTGGGTCGCGGTGACATGGGCGAAGTATGGCGGGCCTATGACCCCGATACGAACCGCGTCGTGGCTCTGAAGGTGCTGTCGCCGGACTTCGCTGCCGATCGGGCCTTCCAGGAGCGGTTTCGGCGCGAGGCACGATTAGCCGCAGGGCTTGATGAGCCTCACCTGGTTGCCACCGATGAGTTAGGCGAGGTTGACGGCCGCCTGTATGTGACCATGCGGCTGGTCCGGGGCGATGATCTGCAGATGATTCTTGAAGGCGGTCCGCTGGAGCCCGGACGGTCAGTGAACATTATCGAGCAGATCGCCTCCGCCTTGAACGCGGCGCACGAAATAGGGCTTGTGCATCGCGACGTCAAACCGTCCAATATTCTGCTCGACGAGGACGATTTCGCCCATCTGATCGACTTTGGGATGGCGCGCAATGCGGATCAGTCCGAGCTGAACAGCACGGACGCTACGGTCGGCACCTGGGCCTACATGGCCCCTGAGCGGTTCAGCGCCCGCGAGGTGG
Source organism: uncultured Actinomycetota bacterium (assembly GCA_963744835.1). Lineage (GTDB taxonomy): Bacteria > Actinomycetota > Actinomycetes > Mycobacteriales > Mycobacteriaceae > Mycobacterium. The sequence goes on along the minus strand of CAVUVB010000001.1, from coordinate 456,322 downwards.
ACGCCCGCGCCGACATCTATTCGCTGACCGGTGTGCTGTATGAGTGTCTGACGGGTAGCCCCCCGTTCCCGGGCGACACGGTGGCAAGCCAAGTGGCGGCACACCTGACCGCGCCACCACCGCGACCATCGATCACCCAACCGGGCCTACCCCCTCAGGTCGACAAGGTCATCGCGACCGGAATGGCCAAAGACCCCGACCAGCGGTATGCAACCACAATCGAGCTGATTGACGCCGCCCGCGACGCCCTGACCACCGCGCCACCCGGGACCCAGCTTGCGAACGCGACCCGACCCGCAGCCACCCTCGACTCGACCCAACCCGCACCCACCCTGCTCGATGATCGGCTCCGAACCCCAGCTCCACCCGCACCCCAGCCGGTGCGGCAACAGGTCGGTGAGCTGAGCCTGGCGAAAACCCCAAAAGGTACGCTCGGCTGGGCTGCGGATCGATGGGCGGAACGTCCAGCGGTCGAACTGCCAGAGCTGTCGGGGCACGGCCGGCGTCGAGTGCTGAAGTGGCCGCTGATCGCCGCGATCGCAGCGATCGTCGTGCTCGTCGGCGCCGGCATCACCGGCCACGTGGTCAGCAATAGACACCGGCACGCGGCGTCTTCGTCCGCGCCGGCATTACCGACCGCGCCGGCGACCCCGTCCGCGTCGGCCTCCCGGTCGGCGTCCGGGCCGACCTCGCTGCCGATCAAGGGCCTCAGAGCCCCTGAGGGTGTGGCGGTAGATACCTTGGGTAACGTCTACGCCACCGACCACCGCAAACGGGTGGTGATGTGGGTGGTCGGATTGCACACCCAAACCGTGCTGCCCTTCACCGGCCTCGATCACCCCGGTGGTGTGGCGGTGGATACCGACGGTGACGTGTACGTCACCGACTCGGGCAAGAACCGGGTGCTGAAGTGGGTGGCTGGGTCGAGCAACCAAACCGTGCTGCCGTTCACGGGCCTCGATCACCCCGGCGGTGTGGCGGTGGACACCGCCGGTGACGTGTACGTCACCGACTGGGGCTACCGGGTGGTGAAGTGGGCGGCTGGGTCAAGCACCCAAACCGTGCTGCCGTTCACCGGCCTCAGTGAGCTCGGTGGTGTGGCGGTGGATACCGCCGGTGACGTGTACGTCGTCGACACCGGCAAGGACCGGGTGGTGAAGTGGGCGTCCGGGTCGAACACCCAAACCGTGCTGCCGTTCACCGGCCTCCACCACCCCGGTGGTGTGGCGGTGGACAGCGCCGGTGACGTGTACGTCACCGACTATTACAACAACCGGGTGGTGAAGTGGGCAGCCGCGTCGAGCACCCAAACGGTGTTGCCGTTCACCGGCACCGGCCTCAACAAACCCCTGGATGTGGCGGTCGACACCGCCGGCAGCCTTTACGTCACCTTCAATGCCAACAATGAGGTGCTGAAGGTGCCGAGGCCGTAGTGCGAACGCTGAACTCGCCTTCTAGTCACCGCAGCCTGTAGCGGGGAGATCCGCGACCTTGACCGTCGTCATGTCGACCACTTCGCGCCGCGGTGTTGCCAGCGGTGTCCTGTCGATGCACTCGCTTCACGAAGCGACTCGAGCATCAACTGCGCGAGCTGCTTTACCTCGGGCAAATAGAGCAGGGTGACGTGGTCAGCGGCAAGACGATGCACCGACAACGTTCCATTGTGAAATTCCTCCCAACCCAATAGATCTGCCTCCAGATGGGCTGTGAAGCCCTCGCTCACGAACAGGTGCATCGGCACCTGATGTCCGGGCTGCTGATAGCGACATGCGATCTCGGCGGCACCCCGATGGTCGAAGTCGGTCTGTGGCTGCAGCGCACTGCGACCACTCCGAAGCACTCGCAGCGCGACTTCGGCGTACTTGGCCCACCGCTGGCGCACCGGCAGGCGGCGTAACCGGCGAAACCGCCATCTCAGCGTCACCTGCGCCCGCACCAGCTGCTCCAACGATGGTGCCTCAGTATCGAGAATGCCCAGCCACCCGACTTGTTGGCCGGCATCGACAGCTTGACGGGCAACTTCGTAGGCCAAGAGCCCCCCGATCGAGTAGCCGGCTAGCGCAAGCGGACCATCCGGCTGCCGCTTGCGGATCGTCGAAAGGGCTTGGCTGGCATGCTGTTCGATGGTTACGGATCGGTCGAACCTCCCGTCCGGCTGTTCGGGAATCAACGCATGTACCGGCTGTGCGTCACCCCACTGCGCCGTAAAGTGTCTCAGACTCATCGCCGACGAAAGATCGGAGAAGATGAAATGCAGCGGTGGGCCGGACGTGACTTTGTCGGCCTTGCTGGGGCTTCCGGCGCCGAGTAACTCGGCCAGTTGTGCAACGGTCCTGCCGCTATCGAGGAACGCCGCAACCGACAGCGGGACACCAAGTGTGCGTTGAATTTTGGATATCAGCTGGGCCGCCAGCAGCGAATGGCCGCCCATATCAAAGAAGTCGGCGTAGACGTCGGTTACAGGCACGCGCAGCAAGTCAGCCCATAGCTCCGCGACGCGTCTTTCCATGTCGTTACGAGGACGCTGATCACCGGGTTGCCCGGCTCTCAGCAGCGACGGCGAGGGCAGTGCAGCCCTGTCGAGCTTCCCGCTCGCGGTCATCGGGAACGCGCTCAAATGCACGAACGCCCTGGGGACCATGCATTCGGGCAACCGATGACGTAGCCAACCACGTGCCTCGGCCTCGCTCGGGCAACCCGGCTCGCCGACGATATACGCGACCAACTGCTGTTCACCATTGGGTGCCTCACGCGCGACCACAGCACAGGAGTCCACGTCTGGGTGCTTGGCCAGCGTTGATGCGATCTCGCCCGGCTCGACGCGAACCCCACGGATCTTCACCTGGTCGTCGTAGCGGCCCAGGTATTGCATTCGGCCATCGGGCAGAAACCTGCCACGATCGCCGGTCCGATAGATCCGCCCGCCGACGTGGAATGGATCGACCCCGAACCGGCGCGCGTGCTCGTCAGGCCGATTGAGATAGCCGCGAGCCACACCGATGCCGCCGATGACGATCTCCCCGGGAACGCCGACCGGTTGGAGCCGCCCGCCGGCATCGGTGACGTACGCGCGCACGTTCGGCAAGGGCCTGCCCACCGTCACGGTGTCTCCCTCGGTCAGCCGCGAGAAGTGGGTGCCTATCGTGGCCTCGGTGGGGCCATAGCCGTTCCAGACCGCCGGGCACCGTTGCAACAGTGCTTCGGCGAGCGCGTCGGTCAGCGTTTCGCCGACAGCCACGACCGTTAGATGAGGGTCGCCGCTCCAGCCGACGGCGATAAGTGCCTCCCAAAGGGTCGGTGTGGTCATCATGTACGTCGCACCGGTGTCGGCGATCAGCCGGATCAGCGCGTCCGGATTCATCGCCTGCTCGCCGGTCGCAAGCACGAGGCGTGCCCCGCGGGCCAGCGCACAGAAGATGTCGGCGAGCGCGGCGTCGAAGCTGATGGAGGACAGCGAAAGTACAGTGTCGGAAGCGGTGACGCCGAACACGTCAAACATCGTCAACATCACGTTGGCTAGGCCGCGATGTTCGACAAGCACCCCCTTGGGGCGGCCGGTGGAGCCCGACGTGTAGATCACGTAGGCAAGATCACCGGGGGAGATCGTAATTGAGGGATTGAACTCCAGTGCCGTGCTGGTCGGCCAGGGATCGTTGAGATTGATGACGTCTGCCGTGACCGGCTCTCCGCCGGTCGGCAGCTGACGATCGGTGAGAATAATGGCCGCGCCGGCGTCGTTGATGCTGGAGGTGTTGCGGGCGGCCGGCTGGTGCGGATCCAGCGGCAGGAACGCCGCGCCGGACTTGAGGATTCCGAGAAGCGCCGCCACCAGCTCGGGCTTACGGTCAAGCAGGACGGCCACCACCGTGCCCGTCCCGGCACCCGCGGCCCGCAGTCGCGCGGCGATCTGCTGTGCGCGGTCGTCGAGTTGGCGATAGGTCAGTGCCTCATCGCCGACCTCTACGGCCACCGAGTCGGGCGTTCGATCGGTCTGCGCCCGGATTATGTCGTGGGCGCATTGAGACGAGATACTCTGTGGCGCCGCAGGGTTGCCGTTCAGCTGACGCGGGCGCTCCGCACCTGTGACCAAGTCATGTTGAGCGATCGAGACAGCGCTCATGTGCCGTCACCATCTCCGAGCGTCAACGGCAGCTCCACGCTCCTGCAGCAACCCTCCCGCTGTTGGGAGCACCTCTCTTTTCTTCGAGGCACCTTGAACGTCTCCTTCCCCTCGGCCTACCTGAAAATGACGTGGGTGCGACCTGAACGAATAGCCCCTACCTGCCACATGACCCCTTGAGTTCGGATACCGGGGATGTACTGAAATGGTAGCTTACATACTTTCGAACAGCGATGTAAGCAATTTGGCGACTTCCAGTCTGTAGCTGACTCGGAAGACGTGGCGAGGAAAGAACTCGCGCCCATGTCAGCCCGGCTCGTCGAGGAGGTATCCGCCTGAGCCGTGGAAGCGGGCGTGCGGATGGTTGCCGCGATCAGCGCGACTCGGAGTGGGCGGCGATGCACGACGCGATTAACCGCACTGATTCGGCATTCTTGCAAGGGTTCAGCGCGATCGATTCTGTTAGCAAAGTGGTCTAATAATTACTCTGGTGTCCTAGGGAAAGCTGTAATGCTCCGATCTTTGTTGCTGCGCCCGACAGCACTCTTCTCCAGACGGGTGCGTCGATGCGTTTGGTGACGACACACGCTTTCGTCGTTAAGAGTCGCAATGGAGGCGTTGATCCGACGGGTCTGTGATCGCCACTTCGAAACCAAGAACCATGCCAAGGCGAGCAGGAAGACGGGCGCTAACACCGGTAACTTGAGACCGAGCCACACCATCGCAGCCGCCACGTAGAGCGCGACGAGTTGCAAAACCACGCGAGTTATCTGCGACATGGGCAACGAGGAGTCGATCCGCAGCGGCCTTTAAGGTGGCGTCCGCGACGGCAAGCCTGTTGTGCCTCATTAGTCATAGCTCCACCTCACGCCAATGCATTGCGCAGTGTTGAAGGGGCTTGAGTGCTGTTGCTCTGCAGTAGCCATGAAGATAGCACCTCTTCAAACATACGACTTCGAAGCGGCCGTACTGAGTCGATGAGAAATCCGACAAGTCGGTCGGCGGTCTTGTTTCCAGGCGGTGATCAACGCGCGGACGCTGGCGTTGGTCCGCTCCGATAGTGTTGCAGCGCTACTAGAGTGGGACGGTGCCAGGATTGGGACCGTGCCAGAGCACCTTTGCACAGTTTCCGTGGGGTGGTGCGCACCGTCGTCGTTCGCCGGACGACCCGCGGCGCTGGCGTCTAATTCGACGATGGCTTGTGTCGCTGTGCGTGCTACTCATCGCCGCCGTGGTAGCAGGACTGCCTGTCTACGTGCGACCGCAGATCGATCCGCTGCGGCACGCTGACGCAATCCTCGTCCTCGGCGGGATCGCTGAAGATCGGTATCCCTTTGGAATAGGACTCGGCGAGCAGGGCTGGGCTCCGATCGTGGTGCTATCCGTAGACCAATGGCGGACGCGGTTTTGTGTGGCGCCGCACCCACACTTCAACTTGCGCTGCTTTATCCCCGACCCGCCTACCACCAGAGGCGAAGCGCGGGAACTGCACCGTCTAGCGGCGAATTACGGCTGGCGCACAGTCATCGTGGTTACCTTCCGTCCGCACATCTCCCGCGCCCGGTTCATCCTCGAGCAATGCTTCGATGGCAACCTGGTTATGGTCGAGAGTCCAGAACACCTCTCCGTGCTCGAGTGGGCTCACCAGTACGTCTATCAGACCGCCGGTTACGCGCGTGAGGTGCTCGAACCCGGTTGTTGACGACAGCGATCCCCGTCCCGCGATCGGTGCTAACGGTAAGGCAACCGAATACGCGTCCAGACAAAGGTTAGGTTCGTCCTTGGTAACTGACAGTTTCCCTGACCCGGCCTGCGGCGGGTGCGCGACGGCGAGAATAGGATAAACATGGAAGTCTTCAGCCCATTCGCTATGTGGACAGACCTTCCGAAGCGCATTCTGAAGCGCGGTTGGGCCAAGCAGCGCACTCTCATCGGCCGGGAGTTGTCTTGGCGGGTGCGAGAGCTCGAATCGATTAACCGGTTCTCTGACGTAGAATTCTCGGTGTTTAGCCAGTTCGGAGACGACGGCATCATCCAATGGCTCATCCACCGCCTCCCGGGCCTTGATGAGACGTTCATAGAGTTCGGGGTGGAGGACTACCAGGAGGCCAACACCAGGTTCCTGGCCTTGAACGACAACTGGCGCGGCCTGGTCATGGACAGCTCCAGTCGGAACATCAATGCCATCAGGCGTGATCCGATCTCGATGAAACACGATCTTCAGAGTAAATGCGCATTAGTGACCGCCGAAAACATCGACCAATTGCTGTTGGACCATGGGTTTGAAGGTGATATCGGACTTCTGCATATCGACATTGACGGCAACGACTATTGGGTGTGGCGTGCACTAACAGCGGTACGTCCCGCGATTGTGATCATGGAATACAACAGTGTATTGGGACCGGAGCGCGCGATCACGATCCCCTACGACCCGAAGTTCATGCGGCGCCAGCGGGTCACGCCTAACGGCATGCGGGGCTCGCACACGCTTGGTAGAGGGGGACGCATCAGCAATTTGTACTTCGGCGCCTCCCTGCTCGCTTTCTGCGACCTCGCCAACTCCAAGGGATATGACTTCGTCGGCAGCAATAGCGCGGGTAACAACGCCTACTTCATCCGATCCGAACTGCACCACGGTCTCACGCCGCTCACGGCCGCGGAAGGCTACGTGATCTCCAAGTTCACGGAATCCACGGATAGCAAGGGCCGACTGAACTACCTCCGCGGTGAGCAGCGGCTGGCCTCCCTCCGAGGATTGCCGGTGGTCAACACGCGAACGGGCGGCGAAGAGGAGCTCTGAGCCGAACACCAACGATTGCCAGGAGACACCGGCGCCGGCTAACACTAGCTCGGTGTCACGTCCGCTTTCGAACGCTGGTCCGAATACCGCTTCGACCGCAACATGTACTGCCGTATTGCAGGGGCGGTGGCAAGTGGCCCGATCGCCAGTCCGAACGGCACCCACTCGGCGGATCTGACCACACACGCCAACATCGCAACGAGCGCCAGTGAGAGCAGTGAGCCGGCGACCTGCGCCACAAGCGCGGCCGCCTGCATCTCGCGAACGGCAGCCAGCAGGATATATGGTGTGAACGCCGCAGCACTAACCGTGTAGACCAGCCATCCAACGACGGCCAGCGCTGAGATGTCATGGCCCGTTATGAGGGGGCCGATCAGCGGAATTGCGGACACAGCACAGATGCTGAAGACCACGGTGATCAGCACCAACACGAGCGCTTCTTTGTCCGCCGACCGCACCGCGGTATGCATGGGTTGCGTCCGAGATATCGCGTAGCTGGCAAACAGGAACCCGCCTAATCCCACCAGTACCAACATTGCGGGCGCGGTGTAGATCCGGGCAGCCTCCAGCTCGCCAGCTGCGGCGAGACCGACTGCTCCGATGACAGTGACTCTCATAAGCGCCAGCAGTGACGGTTGGACGGCCTGTTGCAGGCCGCGCCACAAGCCATACGCGGCGACGGCCCGGTACTGGGCGGGATACGGTCTGGCCAGCCACCTTTCCCTTGCGGGGAGGAGGCAGATTCCTACGGCGATGGCCGACAGTTGGCCGACCATGAGCGCAACGAACAACCAGGCCAGTGTGACCGTGGGCGCGAACACAAGGACCACGAGCATCACGAGCAGGCTGACGGTATCGATGGCTGTCATGCGCCAGAACATCAGCGTCGCCATCAGCAGTATTCGCAGCGCGACCTCGATCAGGAAAACGAACGTCGCCCCCCCAAACGCAAGCGCGGCGCGAAAATCGACGAAGCCGGTCGACCACGGGACCAGGAAACAAGCTCCCGCGCAGAGCGCCGAGATAAGGAGCAACCAGTTCTGCAGCGCCGCCCGCACCGCGGGTTCGTGCCGGTTGAGAACCATCGTGGAATCACCGACGAATCCCGAGATGATCCCGGTAGCCCACACCAACGTGCCGTATAGCACGCCAAACTCACCCAAACCAGCGACTCCGAGGCTTCGCGCGGCCAGGATTTGCAACGCGAAACCGCCGGCGGTCGTCGCTCCTTGCGCAGCGATCGCCGCGATGCCACCGCGGCGCGTCGTCCTTCGTCTCGGCGCGATGCGTCGGCGCATTGCCGTCCACCTCCGCACTACGCGCCTGTACTAACGCAATAGGGTGATAACTAGACAACCGCTGAATCTTCAACCGGCTATGCTACCGACCGAGAGCCGCAGGTTCCCGCGGTAGTGCTCAGGGAAATCTGGGGGTTTGAACGCCATGTTGAGGGTAAAAGCTGCGTCCGGAAGAACGGTGGCCATATCGCCATGCACGATGATCGGGTGGCGGAGCCTGATGGTCGCCGGAGCGTCAACGAAGTTCCACCGAACTCGGGACACGCTCTCGGCTGAAGATCCTTCTTGCGGTCGACGATGAAGAACTACCTGTCGTCGTTCTCGCCGCAGCCCTGTCCAGCCCATCACGAGATTCAACGATGAGCTTCAACCTGGCTGTCGCGCTTCGAGAATCCCGTAACGCGCATCCAGACAAACCGCTGTGCCGCATCGCCGACCAGACCTTCAGCTACGCACAGGTCGACGAGATCTCAGGCCGGATCGCCGCGAGCTTGCGCAACCTCGGTGTGCGCCGGGGTGACAAGGTCGCGGTCCAGCTGCCCAACCTGCCGCATTTTTTGTTCGCTTACTTCGGCATTCTCAAGGTCGGCGCGGTCATGGTGCCGCTGAACCCACTGCTGCGCGCGCCGGAAATCAAGTACCACCTTGAGGATTCCGACTCTCGGCTGCTGATCACGTTCGAGACGTCCGCTGGCGAGGCGGTCAAGGGCGCGGCCAGGATCGAAGGGTTGAGCATCTATGTGGTGAACCTACCCGGCAACGACCGGCGATCGGCGGGCACGAAGTCCTTCGACGAGCTCTACCTCGCCGACGACACCGGCGACATTGAGCCGACCAACGCCGACGACACCGCGGTGATCACCTACACGCCGGGTGCCACCGGCAAACCCAATAGCACGGCGCTGACGCATTATCACCTGTACGCGGACTGCACCGCCAACGGGCAGCGGTTCCGATTCCGCGCCGAGGACGTCAGCATGGCGGTGCTGCCGATGTTTCACGTCTTCGGCCTGTCCAGCGTGCTCAACGTGGCCGTGCGGTTCGGCGGCACCCTGGTGCTGGTGCCCCCTTTCGACGCCCCAACCGTCATCGACGAACTCGCCCGGCACCGCTGCACAATCTTCTCAGGTGTTCCAACAATGTATTGCACGCTGCTGCAGGCCGACACCGACGGCCGTGACCTCTCAGCCCTCCGCCTAGCGGTGTCCGGCGGCGCGGCTATCTCCGGTGAGGTGGCCCAGGCGTTTGAGGAGAAGTTCCCGGGTGTGGTGATCCTCGACGAACACGGGTTGTCCGAAACGGCATCCACCGCGAGGTTCAACATCAGCGCGAAGTTCCATCGAATTCGCGACGCCCTCTCGCCTGAACGTATTACAGAATTCTGTGTGTATGCGGCGATGTTGCTGTTGTTTTTCCTCGTCATGCCATGGCGGGAGAAAGTGTTTTTTAGCGGTCAACTTGACTGGGTTGTATTGGGAAAGACCGGTGTGATGATCGCTGCTATCTTGGTTGTTCTCTTGGCCAAGCGCAACGTCGCGCGCAGTGGTCGGTCGATCAATACCGTCATGGCGTCGGCGATTCTCCTCGTTGCCTTATACTGCAGCTCGTCAGCCACCGGCGCTTTCTTCTTCGGGAGCTTTTTGTCCAGCGCAGAGCTATCGGTCAGGGTCGTTGTAGTCGGCTGGGTGGTTCTGACGTTGATCGAGCTGGTAGGACCGATGACTGTGATCACGATGCTGGCACGCGTGCTAGCCGTTGCGGCAATCTTGATTGCCGTCACCGGGGATATGTCGTCGGAGGAATTCCCCAGCCGGCTTGTCGGCCATTTCCCGCCGATCTATCCCAACGAAATCGCATTTGTGGCCGCGGTACCGATAATCTACTTCGTGTGGCGCACAGTAAATGTGGACATGAGTTTTGTACGCGTTCTGGCTCTGATACCTCTCGGTGTGATAATTGCGCTCAGCCAATCGCGGACTACTGGCGCCGTTGTTGCAGTTGCAGTCCTTTCCCTGATAATTCGCGGGACCCGACATGGGCGACTCCGTCTGAGTATGACGACCGCGGCAGTAACTTATCTTCTTTTCTCACTTACCTTTACCGATGCCATTCGGCATTTTGCTTCACATGGTGGGACCAGCCCCATCGAGTCGGCCGGATCCCGAGTAATAGCCTGGAATGCGATGCTGGAAATGGATCGAACCCCCATGCAGACCCTGTTCGGGCAGGGGCTCGCCGCCAAATCAGTACCCGTAACGGGGCAGTTCTGGACCACGCAAATTTTGGACAGTTCCTGGTTCTCGGCATTCCTCCAAGCCGGCCTGATCGGCATTGTCCTCGCTATTACACTCGTGATCTACGCGGCAACCCAAGCATTTAGGAATGCCCGTCCGGCCAAGGACTTATGGGTAGCGCTCCTGGTGTTCGTCGTGGTTCGAAGCATTTTCGAAAGTGGCCTGATAGACACCAGCATGAGCTTCGTCGTCTTCATGGTGGTTGCGATGGGCACCGCGACCCAGGTGCACCTCGAAAGTTTCTCAGGCGGGAAACACCTTCATGCCGGGGTCTGAAGTGATCGCGTTGCCGCGGACGACTCCGGCATATCCGGGATAGCCGTTCAACCCGATCTTCGCCGGGTCGGGGCTCGAACAGTAGACGATTGGCGTGTCCGACCGTGGTCCTGCCTCACCGCGCGTCGGGTGGCGAAGAAATTGATTTCCGACAATGAGGATCTCGCGGCCACCGGAGATATCAATGATGCCGCGTGAATCGTCGCCGGGGTTGGCCATGTTGGCATAGAAGACACAGTCGGAGATCGTCAGTCCATCAACTCGGGACACCTTTACGGCACTTCCATTCGACGGTGATTCGTTAGGGGCATCGAATTGGACACCGGAGACGACCAGGCCTCGCCCGCCCTCGATGGATAGGTGATAGGAGTTCAATTGAGCGGTGATGATGACCCGGCCAATGAACGACTTCTCCATGACGGATCGAATGAACGGCTTTCCGCTCGAAGTCCACGGTCTCGTGCCATTGTCCATGAACGACTGTGCTTCCGTTCCGAAGATCGTGTTTTCGCTGCCGCCCAGGTAGAGAGGGGTATCGGACATGGCCTGGGCATGAAAGGTGCCCGTCAACGAGACGCCAGTACCATATCCCCACCAGAACGTGCGCATGGCACGAACGCCGAGGTTGTGCAGATTGCAGTACCACAGAGTTTTGCCGCGGAAGGACTCGGCCGTCATGGCTAGCCGCGGGAACACATCCGTCTGCCCTGCCCCTTCAAAAAGAATGCCGGATATCGAGATGTCTCGCGGCGACCCATCCGCCGGATATGCTTGCCGCGCTTGGCCTTCGGGTGGGAATACAAAGATCGATGTATTCGGCTTGCCTTTCCATCGAATTGTCGTTCCGCCGGAGTATTCCCGCGCAGGAAGCCCGCTGGTCCCTAGGAGCTTGAGCCCTGAGTAGAGTTTGATGGGTGACGACAGGACATATTCCCGGTTGGCGAACTCGTAGACTGGGCAATGGCTTCCACCCGACCGCTTGGTAAGTTCATTGAGTGCATTGATTCGCTCGTCGTCGGATGTGCCGAGCTGATCCACAGCGATCGTCTGGCCCTGTGACACAGAACCCCTGCTGGCCAAGCCGTTAACGCAGCCAGAAGCCACGCTGGCCGTGGCAACCCCCACGATCGCAGCCCCACCCATCGCAATGACCGATCGTCGATTCCTTGGTCCCGCAACAGCAGCCTGTGGCATATCGTGCGCGGCCGGGCCGCCGGACTGCAACGTCACCGGTCCAGCCAGCCGGGTCCCATGGCGCTTCTGAGAACCGGCGCCAAGCCCTGGTGCAGGCCGGGGTCTGCGCACATGATCGAGATACAACCAAACTCGGCGTCGCGCCCTGGTATCCGGTCGCCGATCGCGTCGATGAAGCCTTCCGAGGTTCGCTGCGCACACGACAGCGCCACCGCATGGCTCTCGCCGAGGTTTCTGTTCGGCGGGCTCAGTGTCGAAAAAGCAATAGACCGATTCTTGACGGCCACGACAAATTGGTCTTTCACACAATTACCCCGGCTCTTATTGACGATGTTGTGGGTTCGCTGACGTGCGGCTAGGGCGCCGTGTCCTACTTCCGTTTCGGACTCTTCCAACCGCTTCAAAGGAAAGCGAAAATAAAGGTTAGACTACCAGGGCAAAACCGTCGCGCCCAGTTCGTAACCCGGCGGGCACCAAGTCATGATTGGCGCAGGAAATTATCTGGATGTCTATGGCGGCCGCCCTAGCGGTCGGTGGCCGCACCGGTATAACGGTTCGATGTTTCTGAAGGGCTTGATCGGTGACCAAATCGGGGAGCGTCTCATGGAGCCGTCCCGCCGTGTGCGCGATCGTCAACCAGAAATCGGCTGATGTGGGAGTCTGCTGTCCAGGTCGTCGATCGACGCCTTGCTCACAAGCGGGTTCTCGCTTCGTTGGAGCGAACAAGATCCGCCAGAGCGGGATGCAGAGACAGGGAGTGCGCAAGGTCGAGTCGAGGAGATTGCTGGCCGCTAAGATATGCGCCGTGCGGTTCAGTTGTGCCGAACTCCGATGGTTTTTGCGATCATGAGGCTCCTGTTTGATGCACACTGGTGGGTCGATGGGCCGCCATCAAACCGCAATGTGTTGCGGTCACTAGTTACTGAATGGTTGCAGGCTTTCCCTGCTGATGATCTAACGTTGCGTGTCCCGAAGAACGACGTTTCCTGCGTCGAGGGTGAGATTCAGCGCTTGCAGCTCAGGGCTGATGTCGATCACTATCCGACTTGGGCTCGATACCACGCCGTAGCAGTCGCCACCATCGCGGTGCGCAGACGTGAATACGACGCCGTGCTCGCCCAGAACTTTTGTCCGCCTTTCTCAGGGGCGCCTCGCTTCGTTCTTGTGCACGACGCTCTCTTCGCTACAAATCCGGAGTGGTTTACCAAGAAAGAGTTGTTATATCTGCGAGGAGTGCGTCCGTCTCTTCGAAGGGCGACGACCGTCCTGGCCACATCCCAATCCGAGGCGGCAAGGATCGGTTCTGTGTGGCCTGAACTGAGGGAACGAATTGTGCAAGTGGGACTAAGTGTCCCGGCGGGCATAGTGAAAGCGCGCGCGAAGTGCCCTTCAATGTGGAACGGTGCGGTGCCATTCGTTCTCACCGTCGGTCGGCTCAACGTGCGTAAAAACTTGGGCCGTCTCATTGAGGCCTTCGCTCACGTTGCTCAGCAAGACCTCACTCGCCACTTGGTCGTCGTTGGAGAGAAGGACGGAAAGTACTCGCCGGGTGCAATTCCAGACCATGTCACGTCCCGAATACATTTCTTGGGCCACGTCACCGATGACGAACTGCGCTGGCTCTACGAAAACTGCGACCTGTTTGTATTTCCCTCGTTAGACGAAGGTTACGGACTGCCGCTCCTCGAGGCCAACATTCTGGGTGCTCCCGCAATAGTCAGCGACATTCCCGTGTTTAGAGAACTCGCGGTGGCTGCTGATTACTTCGATCCGCGGTCGGTTGACGAGATGGCTGCTGCCGTCCTGCGGGGATTAGGAAGCGCTACAACAGCCGGCGCCACGGTATTGACCTGGCAGGACGTCGTGCGGAAGATCCGCGGTGCGGTAGAGGAGGGACTCGTCCTTAAGTGACTAGTGGTCACGCCCGTTAGTTGGTCGGGTGTTAGGCCCAGGGCTTCTTCCGGCGGGGGGCGGGTTGCGCTGGTTTCCTTTAGCGAACGCCTCGCAAGGGCGACATCGATTCGAGTTGCCTGCCGGTGCCGACTCCTGGCTGTGTAACTGTCGGGTTGATCGGCCCACTTATTGGAGATTTTTGTGAACAGAGATCGAGCAGCAATGATTCGTACTGACCGGCCACGTGCTCCCAGGTAAATTCCTCGGCGTGCCGCCTTCTGCTTGCGGCCCCTAACGAAATCCTGAGGGCACTGTTATCAATCAACTCGGTGATCCGAGCATCGGCCTCCGCGGCATCGGTGAAGTAGAGCGCCCCGTCCTGCGCGACCCAACGGTTGAACTGGTTGTTATGAGCGATGATCGGGTTACCGGCTGCCATAGCCTCCACAAGAGACGGATTCGTCCCCCCGACTGTGTGCCCATGCAGGTAGCCGAGTGAGTGCAGTCGCAGAGACTGGACAACGGCCGGGTCATACAGCGCGCCTAAGAAGACAACCTCGTCGCTCGCAGCGTCCAGAACCCGGCGATGGTATTCGTCCTCGCAGTTGTAATTGCCGAGGATGGCAAGCCTGACTCCGCGCTCAGACCGCGAAAACCCCTGCACAAGTTCCAGGATGGAGTTCTCGCGTATTGGTCGGCAGATGAGCGTCAAATATCTGCCGGGCTCCAATCCACGGTCGGTGACCGGCTCTGTTGAGGCATCGGTGATCGCATGCGCGCCGTACGCGATCATCGTTATCTTGCTGGGCCTGGCTCGCGACAGCAGATATTCATGGATCTTGGGATGGTCGGCGATGAGGTGGTCTCCCACCCGGCATGCGATTCGCTCATTGGCCCAGAAGATCGATCGCCGGAATAATCCCCACCTCGAGCGGGACCATTCCATACCGTCCATGTTGATGGCGTTCGGAATCCCCTTGATCCGTTGCAGCACGTTGAAGACAGCTGTGTTGTACCCGAATGTCAGGCAGACATCCCGATGACGCGCGGCGTGTCTGATCGATGGCAGGTCGAATTCCACTGTCCCGAGCCATCCCTCACGCCGGACGGGGATCGTGATGCGCTCGATGCCGTTCCATTCGTCCTCTCGAATAGGACCAGAGCCCTGCTCCTGGCAGTAGACCACCACCCGCCACCCTCGGTCACGAAGGTAAAACGCAACATTCTCGGCGGCAGTTTCAAACCCCCCGTACGCAGCTGGAATGCCACGTGTCCCAAGGATTCTGACGGTTCGGTCAAATTCGCCCACCGGTCGACCCCACTCGTTAGTGTCCACTCGTCCTTCTTTGCGTCGGCTAGCCACTCAGCGCCCGTTTCATGACCCGAGGTTCACCACCGCGATCTCGCTGTTCATCGCGATCGTTCCTCCCTGGGCGACCGCGCAGGAGCGCAATCACCGGGCCCACTAATAGGCCGATAAAAATCCCGAACAAAATGATCTTTTTTCGATTGGGCGATACCCACTTTGGATCAACGGCGCGTTGCACGATTAGTGGGCGCACGGCCGGCGGCCCGCTGTCTGCCGATGTAGTTTCGAGGTCCTGCACCATGCTGACGAAATCCTCCGACAATGCATTCGCCAGGAATGCGGCGTTGGTCGCGGACGAATCGGTGACGGAGAGGGTGATCACTACTGAATCAACCTTGGCCGAGGCGCCAACCTTTTTGGCGAGATCGCGCGGTGAAGTTGGCAGTCTCAGCCTTTTGACGGTGCGCGTCGCCAGCGTTTCGCTCATGATGAGATCGTTGTAAGACACGATGCGCGACTGGGCCAGCTGGGCCGCCGCGAATGCATCTTGTCCATCCGTGGCGCTCTGTGTCGCGATGAAGATGCGTGACGATGCCGTGTACGTGGGCTGGACAAGCGATGCCCAAGCGACAGCGATGGTCATCGCAGCCACGATCACCACCACGACCGTAACCCAGCGCGCGCGAAGAATGTGTACGGCATCTCGCAAAGTCACGACCAATTCCTCCAAACGCGGCTTAAAGCCGGCGAACCGAACCTGCCTATTTCGCTAACAACATTTTTGGTGCAGGCCACTAATAAGCCCCTTCACGAAGCAGCACGGTGCGCAAGGTCTTGAAGATGATGACCAGATCGCCGCCCATCGACCAGTTCTCGACGTAGCTCAGATCAAGACGAACAGACTCCTCCCAACTCAGGTCCGATCGTCCGCTCACCTGCCACAGCCCGGTGACTCCCGGACGTACGAGGAGCCTGCGCTTAACGTCGCCGTCGTATGTCTCAACTTCGCGCCTTAACGGTGGCCGCGGGCCGACAACACTCATCTCTTGTCTCAGAACGTTGATGAATTGCGGCAGTTCATCGAGGCTGTATCGACGAAGTATTCTTCCGACCACAGTGATCCGCGGATCGTCACGGATCTTGAAGAGGACTGCGCCTTGGCTTTCGTTCCGATCGACCAACTTCCCAAGTTGCGCTTCGGCATCTGTCACCATCGTGCGCAGCTTCAGCATCGTGAAGGGTTGTCCGTCCAACCCAATGCGCTCGGCGGCATAGAACACCGGTCCGCGGCTGGTCAACTTTATTGCGATCATTGCTGCGAGCAAGATAGGAGATACGGCGGCCAGAGCTGCCAGCGCGAAGCAAAAGTCGAAGGCGCGCTTCTGAAAGCGCTTCGCACCCTGATACTGCGGCTTTTCGACGTGAATCAGCTGATAGCCCGACACCGGCCGCATGACGAGCCGTCGGCCGGCGATATCGATGACGCCCGGCGAAACCACCAGATCAACGTCGAGTGCTTCAAGCTGCCACAGCAGCTTGCGAATGCCGTCGGCACCGAAATGCTCGGTACCGGTTATCGCTACGGTGTCGGCGCCGCATTCGGTAATCCCGGCCAGGGCCCGTATCTCATCCCCAAGGATCGGGACCTCTTGCCCATTGACCAGTAGGGTCTCGCCGCGAGGCTCCCCATAGTAGGGCACCCCGACCCCGACGATCCGGTAGCCGTTGCTTCGCTTTCTCGTTATTTCACGGGCGAGAACCGACACGGCGCGCTGGTCGCCGATCGCCAGAACTAACCTTTGACAGCCACCGCTCGACCGTTCACGCGTTATCTTCTTGCGCCAAAACTGGCGCCCTAGAAGGAGACCCGCCGTTCCGATCGGCAGCGTAACAGCCAGGTATTCTCGCGAGGGTTCAAGCTTAAAAATGAGAGAGGCGATCGCTATAGCACCAAAGATCCAGAAGGACGCACTGATCACATGTCGATACTCGTCAAGGCCATCCCCGATTACTCGAGGCGATCGGGTTCGGAAGATAGCCAGTGCCGACAACCACAACAGAGCGAACAGAATTGAGTAAGCAGTCAACCGATTGCTAGCGCCTCTCGGGAGCTCCGCCATTCCGAAACGGATGTATTGGGCCAGCAGGACCGCTGCAGCAACGATCACAACATCCGTCACAAGCAGTCGAAACGCGTATGGAGACTCCCATCGCGCCCGCGCACTCACTGCTACTGAAGTCGTTGCCGTATCCAACGACTCGTGGTCCCCTTTGAAATCAGCTAAAGGGGTGTGCCGCGCAGCCCGGACCGGCGTCCCTGTTCCCATCGGCCGGCCATGCAGGATCGTCGTCTCGCACAGCTGCATGCCGTTGGCGAGCGCCTCACCGTTCCGGACGTGTTCGCACGATGCCACGATCAACCCGCCTCGTTAGGCCCAGCTGGAGCCGACGGCGCTGTCGGTGGAGCTCATGTTGTTGCCGGCGGTTTGCACCTTTTGGCCGTGGGAGTTGGCTTGTTCGTAGATGACCTGGAAGTTACGACCCAACTGGGTGATGAACTCCTGGCAGGCCACCGACCCCGAGCCACCCCAGAAGTCACCGGCGGCCAGCACATCGCGCACGATGGACTGGTGCTCGGCCTCCAAAGAAGCCGCCTGGGAGCGGATCAGCGCGCCGTGGGCATCCACGTCGCCGAACTGGTAGCTAATCGACATTGCTGTTCTCCTAACGCTTTTCGGTGACCGGCTAGCTGGACAGGATCTGCTGGGAGGCCTGCTCTTGGGTCTCGTAGTTGTTGGCATCGCGGATCAGTCCGTCACGCACGCCGTGCAGCATGTTGACGATGTTGCGGAAGGCCTGATTCATCTGGCCCATGGTGTCATACGACGTCATCTGGGCCGTGCCGCTCCAGCCGGCACCGGCGATGTTTTGGCTTGATGCCCACATCTTGCGGGCCTCGTCTTCCACCGTTTGGGCGTGCACATCAAAACGGCCCGCCATCGACCGCATCTCGTGCGGGTCAGTCATAAAACGCGTCGGCATAATTCTGTCTCCTTTGTGGTTGTTATCCGAAAACTGCGGTCGCTGAAGCGAATTGAAATGCCATCCTTAGGTCATGTGGGGCGCGTGTCCGTTGGTCGGCACGTACACGATGGCCGGCGTGTATCCGGGAGCCGGCGCCGGAATTCCGGCGGTTACTGGATACGCCATAGTTGGCAAGGATGGCGGATCTGGCGCGTATCCGGCGGCAGGCGAGCGCGCCACCGCGGTGAGTCGCGGCCCGTATTTGGCGCCGACTGCGCCGCCAACAGCGCCCGCTGCGGCCGCCCGCGGTAGCCCGCCCATCATGAGTGGCAGCCCAGCTGCCATTGGTAGCGCACTTGGCCCAGTTGGCGACGCCAACGGCACGCCACCAAGCAGCGGCGGCGGAGCTGCGGCCCAAGCCCAGCTCGGCGGGACCGATAACGGCCCGACTGAGGGCGCTTCACCCACGCTCGCCAAACCGCCGCCGCCAAAATCGCCGAGGCCCCCACCAAACCCTGACCCCAGGTCACCTCCGGCGGCCTCCGCCCCCGCCGCACCCTCGGCTGCACCCTCGGCTGCGCCGTCGGCCGGACCTTCCGCCCCGGCCAAGGCGGCGGGGCTGAGCGCATTGCTCATCGGCGTGGCCATAAGTGGCCCGAGCGCGTCGGCCGCGACAAACATGCCAAAAAACCCCGGGAGATAGGCGTAATTTTCCAACAGTCCTCCGACCGAGAACCCCGACGACGAAAGTCCTGTCAGCCCTGTCGAACTCGACGCGGTGGAACTCGTGCCCAGAAGTTCACTGAGGATTGTCGAAAGTCCCGATGTGGACGACGTCGACGAACTCGGCGACACAAGGCTCTGCAGCGTCGTCTGAATCGAGGAGAGCAGCTGCGACAGCGCTGACTGCACTCCTGCGCCAGTCGACGTGCTGGTGGCCTGGGCGACCGCCGCCCCCTGCACGGCCGACCCGGCCTGGTTAGTGGTCTGCGGTGCCGCGGTGAATGCCGTCACCTTCGCGGCCGCCGAATTCGCGGCATAGCTGTACATCGCGGTGGTGTCCTGGGCCCACATTTCACCGTATTGGGTCTCAGTGGTCGCAATCGCCGGTGTGTTCTGACCGTAAATGTTCGTCGCGACCAGCGACGTCAGCTGAGTGCGATTGGCAGCGATCTCCCCCGGCGGCACCGTCATTGCGAACGCTGTCTGATAGGCGCCCGCCGCCGCGCTAGCCTGACTGGCGGTCTGCTCAGCTTCCCCGGCGGTGGTGTTCATCCACGCCACATAGGGCGCCGCAGCGGCCGCCATCGCTGCCGACGATGGACCCGTCCATGATTCGTCGGCTAACTCCGAAATCACCGATCCGTACGACGAGGCGGCGGAACGCAATTCGGCGGCCAACCCGTTCCAGGCAGTGGCAGCGGCCTGCATCGAGCCAGAACCCGGCCCCGCGTACATCCGCGCGGAGTTGATCTCCGGCGGGAACGCCCCGAAATCCATGGCTAAACCTTTAGCTGCTTAGAGCGCAGCGGCCGCATTGGCGGCCTCGGTGGCCGCGTACGAAGAGGCGCTGACACCCAGCGTGGTGACAAACATCTCGTGAATCGCTGCGGCCTGGGCGCTGATCTGCTGGTACATCTCGGCGTGCGTGGCGAACTGTGCCGCGGTCAGCGCCGATACCGAGTCGGCAGCCGCCGGTACCACCCCGGTCGTTGGCGCTGCCGCCGCCATATTTCCGGCGGCCATTCCAGAGCCCAGACCCTGCAGGGCGGTGGCCGCTGCGGTCAACGCCTCAGGCTGGGTCGTCACGAAAGACATGTGCTCCTCCTAACAAGCAAGCCGAACCGGAGGCGCGCCGCGGTCTGCGGCGGCGTCGCTTTGGTGCGACCGGATGTAAATACCGATGATTCACGTAAGAGGCATCATACGTACTAAGTTACGAAAAACAAGGCTATTACATACTTAAAGTTGTTGCACGAGGGGTAATACATCCATCTGCTCGGGTTATCGTTGTGAAACAAACCATCGAGTAGCTACCGGCACAGCAACGGCGCCCCAGGCGCCTCAGCGCGTGCGCCCTGCCCGGCAAGAGCACAACCCCCGACACCGGCTCGCGCGGCGACGTCATTGGTTTCCGCACTTCGGACACCATCTCGCGCCGCTGGTAATTGCCGGTGAGCGCTCGCAGCCGAGTCTCCCGTGCAGGGCTCTGTCACAGATGGCGTGGATTGCATCTGGCGCTCCCAGGCCGGGGCAAGTGCGGCCGGGTGGGGATCGCGGAGGGCGCGCAGCCAGTCGACGGTGCGCTTGATGCCCTCGGTGAGGTCGGTGTCGGGTCTCCAACCCAGCACCCGACCCGCCCGGGTCGGGTCAAGTGCGCTCGCGTGAACCTCGCCGGTGCGGGCCTCGGCGTGATAGGGCGGACGCGCGACGCCGACTGCTTCGGCGATCAGCTGGTGCAGCTCGGCGACTGTCGTTTGTACGCCGGTGCCGATGTTGAAGGTGCCGATCGTAGTGGCCGGCGCATCCGCGGCGCACAGGAAGGCACTCACGACGTCGTCGACATAAACGTAATCGCGGGTGGCGCTGCCGTCGCCGTAGATGGTCGTGGGACTGCCGGAGATCATCGCACTGCCGAAGACGGTGACCACGCCGACTTTCCCGCGCGGGTCTTGGCGAGGCCCATAGACGTTGGCCAGTGCCAGGCAAATAGGCGAGATCCCGTACATGCGGCCGTAGGCGCGCATATAGAACTCGCCGGCGACATTGGCCACCGCGTGCGGGGAAAGCGGGTCCGCGGGAGTGTCCTCGGTGGCTGGCAGGGTGGTCGTCGCACCGTAGCGGGAGCCACCCGAGGCCGCGTAGACGACCCGCGGCGGCACTCGCGCCCGCCGGCTCGCTTCCAGCAGGTTGATGGTGCCCAGCACGTTGTTGCGGGCGTCGTATTGCGGATCGTCAACCGATCTGCCCACGTCGACCTGGGCGGCCAAATGGAACACCACGTCAGGGTTGGACCCCGCGATAATGTCGGACAGAGCGGGGTGCCGGACGTCGACCGCGACGAAGGTGAAGCGACCGGGGCCATTGTGTCGGTGGGCCGACTCGAGGTTGGCGACGGGGGAGCCGGCGCTGAGATTGTCGATTCCTATCACCTCGTGTCCTTCCTCCAGCAGGCGGTCGACAAGGGTGGAACCGATGAATCCGGCAGCGCCGGTGACGAGGGTTCGCATCATCAGCTATCTCCAGCTCGACGGTGAATTACGGACGGCGACAACCGAAGTTCGAGGCCGATTCGACGAGAGTCCGTGGCGAGACCCCCGTGCATGGGCGCGGCGGTACGAACCGCCACCCGCTCGTATGCCACCGCGGATCGGGAATGATGGGTCGGCGGGGCAGCGGCTCCCGCCATCCCGCGCTTGCGATGACCACCCAGGGGCACGGCCCAGCGTTGAGAAGGCTGCTGACCTGCGCTTCGCCCCGAGATCCATACCGCGTAGCTCCCACAACCCAACTATTACATACTTTATGGATGGTCGTAGGCGATAATAATAACTAATGGTATCGGTAAACGGGGCTACGAAAAGCTGCGCCTTAAGATCGGACGGCCAACCCCCTCTGGCGTGGGGTGATTCGGTGGCGTTGTTGGGAAGCGGACGAGACAGCAAGTAACCCCGCGCGCGACGACATGCATGCCGCATCTGCGTTAGTGCGGCAACGGGGTCTCCACCTCCGCGGACGAAGCCTCAGCGACAACAAAGCAATGAACATACCCCTCGGTCCGAGAGCCGGGTGGGCCTAGGCTTAGCCCAAGGCCGCAATCGCGCGGCGCGTCGGTTGTGAAAGGTCAAGTGTGGTCGAGACGTCTGGGACACGCCTCGAAGCACCGCTGCTGTCGCGAAAGATCTCGTCCGCGGGGGTTGACCCCCTGACCCGCCTTCTTTGCCACTCACCGGATCGCCCTCGGCGACAAGCGATGTTGAGATTGATCAGGTCGAGGACCGCACGGCGCTCGTGTTCAGGCTTCTGACCGTGCGGCGCCAACGCACGTTCTGGGACAATCTCCGTTGGCGTGAGCTTCCATCGAGGAGATGAGGATAACGTCCGTCACAGCAAGGGTTCTCGACGCCGCAGATCCCGCTGGCAACGCCGTGTTAGAGCGGCTGCGTGCCGATCCGCTGATCGAGTTCGTCGACCACAGCCATGAACAGGGCGAGGAGCTACGCAGGCTTCGACCGCCGCCCGACGGCGCGCTGCTCGCCGAACCCGGACGATGGGCGTACTACCCGTGGCGGCGGACGGTCGCGGCGGTGCTTGGTCCGCGTGGTTTTCGAGCAGTCCGGTTGGACCGCAACCGGAACTTGATCACCGCCGAGGAGCAAACGCGGCTCGGCGCGCTGCGCATCGGGGTCGCTGGCTTGAGCGTTGGACATGTGATTGCGCATACCTTGGCGGCACAGGGCATCTGCAATGAGCTTCGACTGGCCGATTTCGATCGGATCGAACTGTCCAACCTCAACCGGGTGCCGGCGACCGTCTTGGACCTCGGGCTGAACAAGGCAGAGGTGGCCGCCCGCAGGATCGCCGAGCTCGACCCGTATCTGCACGTTCGGGTTCTCGATGCGGGTCTGACGCCAGACACCATCGACGAGTTCCTCGACGGATTGGACATCGTGATTGAGGAATGCGATTCGTTGGACATGAAGGCCGTCCTTCGGGAAAGCGCCCGCGCCCGCCGGATTCCGGTGCTGATGGCGACAAGCGACCGAGGCCTGGTGGATGTGGAACGGTTCGACCTCGAGCCGCAACGGCCGATTCTGCACGGGCTGTTGGGCGAATTGGATCCCGCGTCGCTGGCCGGAATGACCAGCCGGGACAAGGTTCCGCACGTCCTGCGTCAGATTGAGGCTCAACGGTTGTCGCCTCGGATGGCGGCTTCCGTGGTTGAAATCGACCACACCCTGTCGACCTGGCCACAATTGGCCGGTGAGGTGGTGTTGGGCGCGACCGCGATTGCCGAGTCGGTGCGGAGAATCGGATTGGGTGAAGAGCTGCGGTCGGGCCGCATTCGCATCGACGTCGGCAACGCGCTCAATCGGCTCGAGACTGCCGGAGATCCCGACGGATGGCTCCGAAGCATTGGCGGAGTACCCAGATCCGGCACTGCCGGGCGTCCCGGGCGTCACGGGAATCATCGTCGGCGCGGCTATTCGCGCGCCGTCCGGCGGCAACGCACAGCCCTGGCATATTGAGACCACCGCTGATGTGATCACGATCCGGCTTGCCCCCCAATACACCTCGACGATGGACGTCGGTTTCCGCGGCAGCGCTGTCGCAGTGGGGGCGGCCCTCTTCAACGCGAAAGTAGCTGCTGCGGCGGAAGGCGTGCTCGGGCCGGTGAATCTGACCGAGCACGTCGCCGATGCGCCGTTACAGGCGGTGCTGCAGCTGCGTGACGGCGGTGACTCCGACCTCAGCGGTCTGTATCAACCGATGCTGGCCCGTGAGACCAACCGCCGCCTAGGGACGTCACGCCCGATCCCCGCCGACACGATCGAGCTTCTGCACACTGTCAGCGAGCGCGAGGGCGCACAGCTGCACCTTTTGACTCAGCGAGACGACATCGCCACGGCCGCAACGGTTCTCGCGGCAGCCGACCGGATCCGTTATCTGACGCCAAAACTGCACGCGGAGATGGTCTCTGAGCTGCGCCGGCCCGACGATCGGTTCCCCGACACCGGCATCGACGTACGTAGCCTCGAGCTGGACCCGGGCGACCTCGCGGTGCTCGACATCCTGACGCGCCCGGATGTGATGGCCTGCCTGGGCCAGTGGAATGGCGGAAACGCGTTGGGCGAAGACACCCGCCGGCGAGTCGCGGCGAGCTCTGCGCTAGCCGTCATTGCCGCACCTGGGGGCGCATTGACCGACTACGCCCGCGGCGGATCAGCCGCCGAGGCGGTATGGATTACCGCACAGCAACGCGGGCTGTCCGTCCAGCCAATCTCGCCCGTCTTCCTGTATGCGCGCGATGTCGAAGACTTCAGCGAATTATCAGCGTTGTTCGCCGGTGAACTGATGGAGCTGCAGGCGGCATTTCGGCGGCTGGTCGGAATGCCGAACGGCGCGTTGCCCGCACTTACGCTTCGGCTGGCGATCTCCGAGCCAGCTTCGGTCCGGAGTCGTCGCAGTCTCGACCGCATCTGTTTGCTGTAGCGCCAACACCGGCTACCGTATGAGGATGTCCGGCGCGCTGGACCAGCTGGTCACGGCGGCGGCCGCCAACTTGATGGCGGCCACCGCGGCTAATCACGCCCTCGATCAGTCAGCGGGTGCTCGGCGACCTAGTTAGCCACTTGGAAGTCGATTTCGGCTTCTTGCGCCACAATGACCACACCATCCACGCGACCGTGCTGATCGCTGAATGGCCGCCGCGCCCAGACATTCCCGACCCTGACCCGATCGGAGTGGTGTACTTTTCCGACGCCGACTCGGTCTTCGCGCTAGCCGAAAACCAAAAGGTGCCTTACGTTGCCCGTCCCGAGCCTGAGCATGCCGACTATCAAGACAGTATCGAGTCGGGCAGAGGCCTTCCCACCACCTCCCTCGCGTGTGTGCCGCTGCTATCCGGCGACCTCACCACCGGCATTTTGGGCTTCATCAAGATCGGTGACCGGGAATGGCTGCCCGAGGAACTCAATGCTTTGCAGGCGATTGCCACCTTATTCGCCCAGCTGCAGGCCCGAATTGTCGCCGAAGAGCAACTTCAATATCTTGCCGAGCACGATCACCTCACCGGGTTGCTGAACCGCAGGGCATTGATCGCCAAACTCGATGTCAGACTTGCCGACGGCCAGCCAGGTCCGGTCGCACTGGTGTTCCTCAACCTGGACCGTCTCAAGGCAGTGAATGACCACCTCGGCCACAAGGCCGGCGACCGGTTCATCGAGGCGTTTGCCCAGTTGTTGCGCGACGCCGCCGATGCTTCCTGCGCCATTGCCCGCTTCGGCGGTGACGAGTTTGTCATTGTGCCGGCCGGGCCGATGGATGCCGAAGCCGCACAGGCGTTGGCCGAACAGCTGCAGACGCGAGTTCACAAGCAGGTCGCGATCGATGGCGAGACGATAACCCGCACCGTCAGTATCGGCGTCGCGGTGGGCGAACCCGGCCGCGATGACGCCTCCGACCTCCTGCGCCGGGCCGATCAGGCTGTTGTGTCGGCGAAGAACGTCGGCGGAAACACCGTTGCCGCGTTCGACCCGGAGATGGCCGAAAAGTACGCGATCCGCAACGACATCGAGCTGCACCTCGAAGGGATCATCGAGAGCGATAACGGCGCACTGGTCCTGCATTACCTCCCAGAGTTTGACATGCGCACCGGTGCGATCCTCGGGACCGAGGCGCTCATCCGTTGGCGCCACCCCACTCGAGGACTGCTGTTGCCTGACTCATTCATGGGCGTCGTCGAATCCATCAACCTGGCGGGGAAACTCGGCCGTCTCGTAATGCGCTCAGCCTGTGCGCAATTCAGCGATTGGCACGAACGCGGTCTAGGGCGCGATGTGGTGCTGGCCATCAACGTGTCGCCCGCGCAGCTTGTCACGGACGGCTTCGTCGCCATGGTTGCCGCAACGCTCGACGAGTTCGTGCTCGACGCAGGCGCGGTATGCCTGGAGATCACCGAACACGTCGTGGTGCAGGATATCGACACCACCCACAAAACGCTGGCGGGGTTGAAGGAAATTGGCGTTCAGGTGGCGATCGACGATTTCGGCACCGGGTACAGCGCGCTGACGTATTTGAAGTCTCTTCCGGTCGACACGCTCAAGATTGATAAAGAATTTGTCCGCGACCTTGGGACAAATGAGGCCGATATGGCGATCTTGCGCCAGGTTGTAGCCTTGGCCGACGCCTTTGGGCTCGACGTCATCGCCGAAGGTGTCGAGACCGCCGCCGCGGCCAGGGCACTGCTTGATTTGGGTTGCCACCGGGCGCAGGGCTTTTTGCTATCGCGCCCGCTCGACAGGATGGCGATGGAGTCGCTGCTCGTCCAGCGTCGGGTACCGATGGACTTCCAAGACCAACAATCACCGTGAGCGAAACGGTGCTACCTAGACCACATCCCGCCTGTTAAACGCGGCATCGCCGCGCCCGTCCATTTCGCTGGTCAGTTGTTGAGTCTCGATGAGAATCTTGGCAATCTGCGCCGGTTCGGCGTGGTTGATGAAATCGCTCCGGTCCCACCAGACCATCTTGGTTCGGTAGCGATCGTCGGGATACGGCGTCGCCGGAATCGGTGCCACTACCCCGCCCGATGACCGCCACCGGCTGAGCACATAGGTGGCTGCGGTGCACATAAAAAACTGGATCCCGAGAAGAGCCGCGATATGGAAAGGACTGCGGGCCAAAGCCGTGGTCAGAGAACGATTCCGATCCGGATCGTCGATGACCCAGCCCGCCTTCATCTCCAGGACGCCGAAGGGAATCCGGTCGTTGATCATGTCGCGGACCGCCTGTTGGCCGGGCTGCCCTTCCCATTCGACGACCGCGTGTGAGTCGTCGGCGCAGCGCAGCGGTCCCTTGGCTCGCAGACCTCCCACCATCCTGCCGGCTTCATCGATCACCGCAAAGAACATGATGGTGTCGGCCCCGTCGCGCAGCGCATCGACGTCGAGCGCGTGCTCGACACCATGCTTGCTGTAGCTGCGCTGCGCGCCGCGGGAGAACTCGGCCCACAAATCGGGATCAACTGCCGGCTGTGAGACCACCAAGGTGGAGTTGATGTCGGGATCATGCCAGCTGAAGCGCCGCTCAAGTTGGAACCGACCGACGGTCATGGGATCCGCTGGAACAGCAGCTGTTGGTATCCAATCCCGCATCGCTTCGAACTCCAATTTTGTTTTGCATCAATTCGAATACGGATCGAATCTAATTCTCCGTATTTACCAACTCTATTTATGCCGCAAAAAAAGATTATAACCCCTCACCAAGTGCTTTATAAAGGATCCGCATTCCGCCGAGGTGGATGCTCACGACCTCGAACGCGCTGGCAGGGGGCGCGAGGAAAGCTCAGGCGCCGCGTCTACTAAACGGCGTTCAACGCGTATCAGCAGCGCAATTCCAGCGCAGCCACATTCATCAGGCGATGTTACTTCGCGCCCCAAAACTCCGTGCTTGGTCGGATCGAAGCAGGGCTCAGCATTTGCCGAACCGCGATTAAGAAAGGACTCAGGCCAATGGCGACGTCAGCCGTCGCCGTCGGCCACGCAGCGCGCGAGTTGGTCGATCGTCGGGCACGCGTACGGCAGAAAGGCGGATAATGGGCGATCGACGAAATCCTCCAGCTCGCCCATGAGTGCCACCGCGTCCGCCGAATCGAGGCCGAGGTTATCGAAGCGGCGTGCGCGATCGATATTGTCGGCCGACGTTCCGATGCGCTGCGCGACGTATGCGGCCACCATCGCCGCGATCTCTTCATAGCTCTTGGTCCGATCCATCGCTACCATCGCCCCGGTAAATCGATCCGTCGCATCGTCAAGCGCAGCAGGGTGAACGCGCCGAGCTCCATCGAGTAGGCGAACATGCGCAGGTAACGCTCATAGCGGTCGACCATCTCCTCGCTGGACGCCGCGATCGCGTCGGCTCGACGTGCACGCAGACGGTCGAACCATGCCCGCAGTGTTTTGACGTAGTCGCCGCGATCGTTTCTCACCCTTTCGATCTCGAGCTCCATCTCTGCGGCGCGGGCAATGTCGGCGAGCCGTGGCAGCTCTGACTCGGGGAAGATTTGGTCGACGATGAAGCGATCACGCAGGCCTCGATCGCGCGGTATGTCGCCGTACGCGATGGTCTGCAGCGATAGCCGACCCCCCGGCTTGAGCCACTCGCGACAGGCACGGAAAAACCTGCGGTAGGCCTCGATGTGCTCGTCCGGCGACAAGCCCTGACGGGCGAAATGCTCGAACGCGCCGACCGAGACGATGGCATCGAACGGCGCGGTCGGTTGGTAGTCACTCCAGCTGCGCACCAAGACCTCAACGCTGCTCGGCGCGATCGCCCGCAGGTATTCCGCCTGCGCATCGGAGAGGGTGAGCCCCACAGCGTGTTGGACGCCGTAGCAGCCCACCAGATGCATCAGCATCGCACCCCAACCGCAACCGACGTCCAGGACACGCGCGGCGCCTGCCGCGCGCGCCTCGGCGACGTGGAAGTCCAGCTTGCGACGCTGCGCGCTGCTCGAGATCCTCATCGGGCCTTTCCCACATCGCGCACGAGTAGCTCATCGTGGGATCGAGCCAGACCTGCCAGAACTCGTTTCCGACGTCATAGTGGTGGCGAATCGCGTCGGAGCCGGCGCCCAGGTAGGTCTCGCTCACTCAGGGCTCCGTCTTGGTCAGCCCGGGCTGCTTGAGGTCACTGGCCAGCCCGCAGAGCCGAAAATGCGCAACAGCGCGCCGCCGACATCGATCTGCCACCAGCGCGTGCGAGTGGTGTACGCGCGCGGGGCGTCATGGTGGTTGGCGTGGTAACCGCCGCCGAGGGCGGGTAGCACCAGCCAGATGCTGTTGCGTGCGCGCCCCGAGTGCGGCAACTGCGCGCGGCCGCCGAACGCGTGGCCGAGCGAATTGACGGCCCACGACGAGGTTCGTCACCACAAACACCCGTATCATCCCGCCCCACAGGAAGCCCGTGAGAGCGCCGCGCACGCCGCCGGCGGCGAACCCGATCACTGTCGGAATCGCCAACCCCAGCACGCCCCAGAACAGGTAGCTGCGGTGCAGCGCAACCGTGCGCGGGCTTTGCCACATGTCCTTGACCTCGCGCGCTGAGATCTGTCATCGCAGTGTGTTCGGGCCGAAAGAGCCAACCGACGTGCGCGTGCACCAGCCCGCGCGCGCCGCTGACGGGCCAGTGCGGCGAGTGCGGATCACCCTCGCGATCGGTGACCGCATGGTGGCGGCGATGCATCGCGACCCACCACATCACCGGCCCGAGGAACGCGCTCGAGCCGAGCGCGCCGAGCACCCAGACCAGCGCGGGCCGAGCGGTAAATGAGCGGTGCGCGAAGTAACGATGGAAACCCAGCTCGACGCCCGCCATCGTCGCCGCCGCGCCGACCGCGAACACGATCAGGTCCGTTCGGCGAGGGCGCGACCCCGCCGAACCACAACGCCACTGGCCGCGATCATCGCGCAGGGCGGCGCGAAGACCACGAACGCCGCGAGTGCATTTCCGCGGGTCATGCGATTTGTCCCGTCAGGTGACGCGCGACCTCGGCGAGCTCGCCGTGCCGATAGGAGGCGCGGCATTGACTGCGCCGGATTTTGCCGCTGGTCGTGCGCGGGATGCCGCCGCGGTTGCACGAAAATGACCGAGTCGGCCGGCATCCCGTACGTGGCAGCGATCGCAGCGACGACCTGATCGGCCTACGTCGGCCCACGCGGCGACCGCGTCGCGCTTGATCTCGCTGACGATGACGAGCCGCTCGCGCATGCCGTCGTCGTAGCCGAATGCCGCGCATCCGCTCGGATGCAGTGGTTCAAGGCGAAGCTGTTCGACGGTGTGCTCAAGGTCCTCGGCGGCAAATTTGATGCCGTTTTTGATCACGATGTCGTTGTCGCGGCCGGTGATGTACACCTCGCCGTCCACGACGCAGCCGAGATCGCCGGTGCGCAGCCACGTTTCGTCTTGGGCGCCTTCTGGAGTGTCTCGGAGGGTGGCGGCGAACGTCTCGCGCGACTCCTGCTGATGCCCGAAATAACCGCCGGCGACGCTTGCGCCGCGTACCCAGATCTCGCCTTCGACGCCGTCGTCGCAGCGAACACGGCGTGCGACATCGACGATCGCCAGCTCGTTGCCGGTGCACGCGCGACCACAGCTCACCCGGGTAGGGCCAGCCGGGTCGTTCCACACGTTTCGGCGGCGTATCGTCGCGTCGTCCGCCCGACACGATCAGCGTCGCTTCGGCGAGGCCGTAGCACGGATAGAACGCCTCGCGGCGAAAGCCGACATCGGCGAAGGTCGCTGCGAAGCGGTCGAGCGTCGCCGCGCGCACCGGCTCGGCCCCTACGAACGCGAGGTTCCAGCTCGACAAATCGAGGCCGACGAGGCTCTTGTCCCCTTTGCGCTCGACAGCGGCAACGCACATCTCGTAGGCGAAGTTCGGCCCGCCACTGGTGTTGGCGCGGTACTGGGTGATCTCATGCAGCCAGCGCAGCGGGTGCTTGAGGAACTGCAGCGGCGACATCATCACGCATTCGGAGCCCGTGAACACCGGTTGCAACAACATCCCGATGAGCCCCATGTCGTGCTGGAACGGCAGCCAACTGAGGAACACTGTCGACGAGGTGTGTTCGAAGGCCTCCTTGATCATCGCTTCATTGGCCATCAGGTTCGCGTGGCTGACCATTACGCCGCGCGGTGAACCGCTGGAGCCCGACGAGTACTGCAGCAGGGCGAGATCCTCGAGGGCGACCTCGGCGAGTTCTGACTCGGGCGCCGGCGCCTCGGCTGCATCGGAAAAGCCAAGCTCGTCGATCGCGATGCACGGGATATCGGCGAGCGCGGGCACCAATTCCCGGGCCGCGAGTATCTCGGCGGGTGGTGAGCACGACGTGGGGTCGTGCGTCGCAGGCGATCGTGCACAGCCGGGGCAGCGTCTGCTCGAGCCGCGACGGGATCGGGATGTGCGCCGGAACCGCGCACACGCCGGCGTAAAAGCAGCCGAACAACGCGTCGAGAAACATCGCGTTCTCGGGCAGCAGCAGTAGAGCGCGCGGCTGCTCCAGGGTGGGCGGGAGCTCGCTTAACGCGGCGGCCACGGCATTCGCACCGCCGGCGAGCTCGCCCCAGGTACGCGTCGTGACGCTGTCGCCGTCCCCGAGGAACGAGAAGGCGCGGCCATCCGGGCGAGAGGTGCGTGGTGCTCGAGGCGGCGCGCGATCGTAAGGTGGGCCGATCCATCATGGCTTGCGCGACCCCTGGGCCTTCTGCCCCAGCGAGGTTGCGGGTCTCGTTCGTCATGGCTGTCGCATCGAGCGCCGCCATGTCCGTCTCTCCCTGTAAAGCCGGGCCCCTAACGGCTGCGTAAAAACGAGCATATCCAAATAAATACTTAGACTGACGTGCCGCAGTTATGCGTTGGTCCGCCGCAATCCGGTGCGCCTAGCTCCGTCGCCAGGACTCGAACCTGAACTCTCAGAACCAAAATCTGATGTGCTGCCGATTACACCACGACGGACCGCGCATCAGCGGCGAGCAGCTGTGCTCGCCCGAGGTCGGCCGAATTACCTTCAGCGACCGACCGCGCTCGCTGATGCCTTCGTCAGACTGTAGTGCAACCGATAACCTGATAGACGTGGCAGCGCCGGAAAAAGAGGTGCGAGCGCCGCGAGCCAGGATGACCGGCAGCGAGCGGCGGCACCAGCTCATCGATATCGCCCGATCGCTGTTTGCTGAGCGCGGCTACGAGGCCACCTCGATCGAGGAGATCGCGCTGCGCGCCAACGTGTCCAAACCGGTCGTCTATGAGCACTTCGGCGGCAAGGAGGGGCTGTACGCGGTCGTCGTCGACCGGGAGATGTCGGCCCTGCTGGACGGCATCACCTCGTCGTTAACCAACAACCGGTCCCGAGTGCGCGTCGAGCGGGTGGCGCTGGCCTTGCTGACCTACGTCGAGGAACACACCGACGGCTTTCGCATCATGATCCGCGACTCGCCGGCGGCCATCAGTTCGGGCACCTACTCCAGCCTGCTCAACGACGCCGTCGGCCAGGTCAGCTCGATCCTGGCCGGCGACTTCGCCCGTCGCGGCCTGGACCCCGGCCTGGCCCCGCTGTACGCCCAGGCGTTGGTCGGCTCGGTGTCGATGACCGCGCAGTGGTGGCTCGATACCCGCGAACCCAAGAAGGAGGTCGTGGCCGCGCATCTGGTCAACCTGATCTGGAACGGCCTGACCCATCTGGAAGCCGACCCGCACCTGCAGGACGAATAGCTGACCGTTATCCCGCGGTGATCGCAAGCCCGGCATGGCCGGGCGCTGGGGGTACCTCCCGCTTGCGGGGGACGGGTCGCCGCTTAGCCGAGGTCGCGGGATAATAGGTCGGCGGTCGTTTCGCGGCGGACCAGTTCGCGGGCGCGGCCATCCTTGACCGCCACCAGTGGCGGCCGACCGACCATGTTGTAGTTCGAGGCCATGCTGTGGTGGTAGGCGCCGGTGCACGCCACCGCGAGCAGGTCGCCGGCATGCAGGTCCACCGGCAGATCAACGTCGCGGGCGATCTCGTCGCCGGCTTCGCAGTGCCGTCCCGCCACCGTGACCCGTTGCCGCGGCGCGAGGGAATGCCGATTGGCAAGCGCGACGGTGTATTTCGCGCCGTATAACGACACCCGCGGGTTGTCGCTCATTCCGCCGTCGACGGCGACGAAGGTACGGCCGCCGGGCTGTGTCTTGATGCCGCGCACCTCGTACAAGGTGACACCGGCCCGGGCGCTGATGGCCCGGCCGGGCTCGACCACGATGGTCGGCCGCGGGAAGCGCTCGGTGGCGCAGGCCTCGTCCAGCGCGTCGTCGATCACCCGAGCCAGCTCGTCGAGGGACAGCTCCGGATCACCGGCCAGATACGGAATCCCGTGGCCGCCACCGATGTTCAGCTCGGTGAGGATCACGCCGTGCCGCGTGCGGATGTCAGCCATCGCGGCGATCATCCGGCGGATCGCTTCGCCGTAGAGCGCGGTATCGGCAACCTGCGAGCCGATGTGACAGTGCAGGCCGATCAGGTCGAGGGTGGGGTGCGCCAGCACGCGCGCCACCGCGTCTGCGGCATGCCCGCCGTCAAGGGTGAACCCGAACTTCTGGTCACTGATCCCGGTGGTGATGGCGCGGTGGCCCTGGATGTCGATGTCCGGGGTTACCCGGATCAGCACCCGTTGCCGTCCTTCCGCCAGACCGGCGAGGTCGGTGATCTCGATGCACGAATCCAGCACAATGCGACCGACCCCGAAGCGCACCGCGGCGCGCAACTCTTCCTGCGACTTCGCGTTGCCGTGCATGATGATGCGCGCCTTTTCCACGCCGCCGGCCAGAGCGGTGGCCAGTTCACCGGCTGAGCAGACATCGACGCCGAGCCCCTCTTCGCGCAGCCAGCGCGCCACCGCGATGGTCAGCAGTGACTTGCCGGCGTAGACGATCTCGGCGTCGCGCAGCGCCGTGCGATAGCCGCGGGCGCGGCCCCGGAAGTCGGCTTCGTCGATCACGTAGGTCGGGGTGCGGAATTCGTCGGCGATCTCGGTAAGCGGTACCTCGCCGATGCAGAGTCGGCCCTCCTCGTCGGAATGGGTGGTCAGCGGCCAGATCGCCGGATGGAAGCGCGGCGGAGCCGCATACCCTATGGAAGGCAGGACGTCCGGCAATGTTGTTGTCATGCTTTCAGCGTCCGTGCGGTTTCGTCGGATGCCGCTTCCCTGACAAATCCTTAACGGCGCCGGGCTCAAAATTGACGGAGTATCGGCGCCATAGAATGGCAAATATCATGACCGCACCGGGGCCGGAATGCGTCACTACCCCGATCGCGGGGCTGGTGGAGTCGGCGTTGCGCGCGCCGACGCTGCAGCGACTCATCGAGCTCGCTGCCGATCGCCCAGATGAATTGACGCTGGTCGGACCGGCCAGCGCGCGGTCGTTCGTGGCCAGCGCGCTGGCCCGCCAGGGGCCTCTGCTGGTCGTCACGGCCACCGGCCGGGAGGCCGATGACCTGATACGCCGAACTGTGCGGTGTGTTCGGCGAGGCGGTCTCGATGTTCCCCTCGTGGGAGACGTTGCCGCACGAACGACTCTCGCCCGGCGTGGACACCGTGGGCGCCCGGCTGATGCTGCTGCGCCGGCTTGGCCCACCCCGACGACTCCCGGCTGGGCCCGCCGTTACGGGTGGTGGTCACCGCGGTGCGCTCGCTGCTGCAGCCGATGGCCCCGCAGCTGGGCTTGCTGGAGCCGCTCACCCTGACCGTCGACGACGACACCAGCGCCGACGGCGGATTCGAGGGGGTCATTGCGCGGCTGGTTGAGCTGGGCTACACCCGGGTGGACATGGTCGGCCGGCGCGGTGAGTTCGCCGTCCGCGGCGGCATCCTGGACATCTTCACCCCGACCGCCGAGCATCCGGTGCGGGTGGAGTTCTGGGGTGACGATGTCACCGAGATGCGGATGTTCTCGGTGGCCGACCAGCGATCGATTCCTGAGATCAGCATCGACACCCTGGTCGCGGTTGCCTGCCGAGAGCTGCTGCTGACCGACGACGTGCGAGCGCGGGCGGCCGAGCTGGCCGACCAGCAGTCGCGGGCCGAGACGAGCTGTCACCGGCAGTGTCGGCGACATGCTGGCCAGACTCGCCGAGGGCATCCCGGTCGACGGCATGGAGGCATTGCTTCCGGTGTTGCGGGCAGGCGACTTGTCGCTGCTGAGCGATCAGCTGCCCGACGGTACTCCGATGCTGGTCTGCGACCCGGAAAAAGTCCGCACTCGCGCGGCCGACCTGATCAAAACCGGCCGCGAGTTCCTCGAGGCGTCCTGGTCGGTGGCTGCCGTAGGCGGTGATTCGCCGATCGACGTCGAGCAACTCGGCGGATCGGGATTCCGGGAACTCGACGAGGTGCGGGCCGCGGCATCCGAGTCCGGTCACCCGTGGTGGACACTGAGCCAGCTTTCCGACGAGTCAGCGATTGAGCTGGACATCCGTTCCGCCCCGTCGGCCCGCGGCCATCAGCGCGACATCGACGACATCTTCGCGATGCTGCGCGCGCATGTGGCGACCGGCGGGGTCGCCGCCGTCGTGGCGCCCGGAACCGGAACCGCGCATCGCGTGGTCGAGCAGCTGGCCGAATCCGACACACCTGCAACGATGTTGGAGCCGGGAGCGGCGCCGAAGGCCGGTGTGGTCGGGGTGCTCAAGGGCCCGCTGCACGACGGCGTCGTTGTTCCGGGTGCGTCGCTGGTGATCATCACCGAGACCGACCTGACCGGCAACCGGGTGACCGCCACCGACGGCAAACGGCTTGCCGCCAAGCGCCGCAACACCGTCGACCCGCTGGCGTTGACCGCGGGCGACCTGGTGGTTCACGACCAGCACGGCATCGGACGGTTCGTGGAGATGACCGAGCGCACCGTCGGCGGAGCGCGGCGCGAGTATCTGGTGCTGGAGTACGCGTCGAGCAAACGCGGTCGGCGGTTCCGACAAGCTCTATGTGCCAATGGATTCCCTCGACCAGCTGTCGCGCTATGTCGGCGGGCAGGCGCCGGCGCTGAGCCGCCTGGGTGGCAGCGACTGGACCAACACCAAGACGAAGGCCCGCAAAGCGGTCAGGGAGATCGCCGGTGAGCTGGTGTCGTTGTACGCCAAGCGGCAGGCTTCTGCGGGTCACGCGTTCGGCCCGGACACCCCGTGGCAGGCCGAAATGGAGGACGCCTTCGGCTTCACCGAAACTCGTGACCAGCTCACCGCGATCACCGAGGTCAAAGCGGATATGGAAAAACCGGTGCCGATGGACCGGGTGATCTGCGGTGATGTCGGCTATGGCAAGACCGAGATCGCGGTCCGGGCGGCGTTCAAGGCGGTGCAGGACGGCAAGCAGGTCGCGATCCTGGTGCCCACCACGCTGCTCGCGGATCAGCATCTGCAGACCTTCACCGAACGGATGGCCGGCTTCCCGGTCCGGATCAAAGGCCTGTCCCGGTTCACCGACGCGGGCGAATCCCGTGCGGTGCTCGACGGTCTGGCCGATGGTTCGGTGGACATCGTGATCGGCACCCATCGGCTGTTGCAGACGGGGGTGCGATGGAAGGACCTCGGCCTGGTGGTCGTCGATGAGGAACAGCGGTTCGGCGTCGAGCACAAGGAGCACATCAAGTCGCTGCGCACGCATGTCGACGTGTTGACGATGAGCGCCACCCCGATTCCGCGGACGCTGGAGATGAGTTTGGCCGGAATTCGGGAGATGTCGACGATCCTGACCCCGCCCGAAGAGCGCTACCCGGTGCTGACCTATGTCGGGCCGCACGACGACAAGCAAGTCGCCGCGGCGCTGCGCAGGGAATTACTGCGCGACGGGCAGGCTTTCTATGTGCATAACCGGGTCAGCTCCATCGATGCGGCCGCAGCGCGGGTGCGGGAAATGGTTCCGGAGGCCAAAGTTGCCGTCGCACATGGACAAATGCACGAGGACCTGCTGGAGACCACCGTCGAAGGATTCTGGAACCGCGAACACGACATCCTGGTGTGCACCACAATCGTCGAGACCGGACTGGACATCTCCAACGCCAACACGTTGATCGTCGAGCGCGCCGACACCTTTGGTCTGGCCCAGCTGCACCAACTGCGGGGCCGGGTCGGCCGCAGCCGCGAACGTGGTTATGCCTATTTTCTGTACCCGCAGCACGCGCCGCTGACCGAGACCGCCTACGACCGGTTGGCGACCGTCGCGCAGAACAACGAGTTGGGTGCGGGCATGGCGGTGGCGATGAAGGACCTGGAGATCCGCGGCGCAGGCAACGTGCTGGGCGTCGAGCAGTCCGGACACGTTGCCGGGGTGGGCTTTGATCTGTATGTGCGGCTGGTCGGCGAGGCCGTCGAAGCGTATCGGGCGGCCGCCGACGGGAAGACCGTCACCGGTCGCGAGGAGCCCAAAGACGTGCGGATCGACTTGCCGGTCGATGCGCACCTGCCACCGGAGTACATTCCCAGCGACCGGCTGCGGCTGGAGGGGTACCGGCGACTGGCCGCAGCGGCCGCCGACACGGAAATCGATGCTGTTGTCGAGGAGCTGACCGACCGCTACGGCACGCTGCCCGAAACCGCGCAGCGGCTGGTGGCCGTGGCACGACTCCGGCTGGTCTGCCGTGCTGCCGGCATCACCGACGTGTCGGCGGCGTCGGCGGCCACGGTGCGGCTGGCGCCGATCACCTTGCCGGACTCGGCCCAGGTGCGGCTGGCGCGGATGTACCCGGGTGCGCGATATCGCGCTACGACGGCGACGGTGCAGGTTCCGATCCCGCGCGCCGGCGGCGTCGGCGCACCCCGAATTCGTGATCTTGAATTGGTGCAGATGGTTGGCGATTTGGTATTGGCACTGGACGGGAAATCGAGCCGGATTGATACACCGACGGCGCGACGGGAGCGACAAGCAAAATGACTTGCGCCAACGACGATGATCCCGGCGTAGCCGGGATTGTGGGGACACTCCCCAGCTCCGCGGGGACCCCACCCGCTTGCGGGGGAGAGTGGCGCTCGTGACTGTCGTCTTGGTCGATCCCCGCCGCCCGTCATTGGTCCCCGTGGAAGCCATCGAGTTGCTCACCGGTGAGGTGCAATACACCGAGGAAATGCCCGTCGCGGTGCCCTGGACGCTGCCGGCGGCACGCCCGGCGCATACCGGGGAGGACGCCCCGGTGTTGTTGTCGTCGGACCCCGAACACCCTTCGGTTACCGCGCGATTGGCCGCCGGCGAACGGCTGATCTCCGCGCCTGATCATCAGCTCGGGGAACGGCTGGTGGACGCTGTCGCGATGATGGACAAACTGCGGACCGCCGGACCCTGGGAAAGTGAGCAGACTCACGACTCGCTGCGCCGGTTCCTGTTGGAAGAAACCTACGAGGTCTTCGACGCGGTGCGTAGCGGTGATGCTGATGCGCTGCGAGAAGAGCTCGGCGACGTCTTGCTGCAGGTGCTGTTCCACGCCCGAATCGCCGAGGAGGCGCCGCAGCATCCGTTTACGATCGACGACGTCGCCGATGCGCTGCTGCGCAAATTGGGCAATCGGGTTCCGGGAGTTCTTGCCGGTGAATCGATTTCACTGGATGAGCAATTGGCTCAATGGGAGGAACGCAAAGCCCTAGAAAAGCGGTCGAAGCCGAGGTATTCGGTGCTGGACGACGTGCCCACTGCGCAGCCGGCTTTGGCATTGGCGTATAAGGTAGTTAACCGCGTCCGACAGGCCGGGTTGCCTACTGACTTGATTCCATCCGAAGTTACGTCGATTACGGTGACGGCCGACGTCGACTCCGAAAATACCCTGCGCACTGCAGTTTTAGAATTCATGGACACTGTTCGCAGCACCGAGCAAGCTATCGCCGCCGAGCGCCGCGGAGAGGACGTCCCCGTGGAACTCGATGTCGCTCCGATCGGCGCGGTCAGCGCGCAGGAGTGGCGCACCCACTGGCCGCACCGTGTCGAGGAGCAGGCGGACGACGTCGAAGAGTCGACGGAGCAGGACGTGCCACCCAAAGAGGCCGCTGACGAGCCAGCTGTCGAACCGCCAAGAGCCTGACACCGAGGTCGACGAGTCCCAAGAGTCGACGAGTACTTAGTTGCCGTCGGCATAACTGTCGGGGTTCGCCTGTTGCGTCCACGTCACGCAGTAGTTCTTGCCGAACCCGGTCTTTTCCTCTTGCGTCAGTTGGTCCGAACAGCCGTTCAGAAAACCGGAATTCAAGATCGAAAACTTTAGGTAATAAAAACGCTATTGGAAGATTCTAAAAGTATGTATTATGTCGATCATGCGGATTGTCGGTCTGCCGTCCACGCTTCCCCCTCGTGCGTGTCTGAGCAAATTCTCGGCGGTCCGCATCCTGCTTGCGCCTATCGACGTCGAAGGAGATTCGGCCTTCGTTGACGGCGTGATCTCGGCGCTGGAATTGGCGACCCGAGTTAGCGACCAGCCGGCGGTGGCCTGATGGACAACATCACCTGCGAGCGGCTAGATCATCCGATCGTCACGACTCGCCCGTCGCTTCCCGCACTATTGCTTCAGCGAGCCGCTCGGCAGCCCGATGCCGCGG
Organism: uncultured Actinomycetota bacterium; assembly: GCA_963744835.1. Taxonomy (GTDB): domain Bacteria; phylum Actinomycetota; class Actinomycetes; order Mycobacteriales; family Mycobacteriaceae; genus Mycobacterium. The sequence continues at coordinate 417,289 of CAVUVB010000001.1, read as the reverse complement.
CCTACACCTTCATCGACTACGAGCTGGACCCAGCCGGCTTCGCTGAAACCGTCACCTGGTCGCAGATTCATCGGCGAACCTTGGCCGTTGCAGAGGAGCTGCGTCGTCATGGATCGGCCGGCGACCGGGCTGCAATCTTGGCGCCGGAAGGGCTCGACTACATCGCCGCGTTTCTCGGTGCTCTGTTAGCGGGGTTCATCGCCGTCCCGCTGCCTGCCCCGGAATTCCGCACCCACCATGAACGCATTTCGGCGGCGCTGCTGGATTGCTCACCGTCTGTCATCCTCACCACATCCGCGATCGGCGACGACGTCGCACGCTATGCGCGGTCGCAGGACCCTGGTCACGCCAGCCGGAGTATGTGTGTCATCGAGGTCGATTCGCTGAAGGCGGACTCACCCCGCCAACTTGATCCGATTCACTCCGCGCATCATCACAACACGGCTTACCTGCAATACACGTCCGGATCGACCCGGCAACCCGCCGGCGTCATGGTTTCTCATCGCAACGTGCTGGCCAACCTCGACCAAATGTGCAGCGTTTCCTTCGCGGATTCCGGAAATCGCCCGCCGGCGAAGCTGAGTTTCGTGTCATGGCTGCCGTTCCATCACGACATGGGGCTGATTTTCACGATTTTCACGCCGATGTTCACCGGAAACTCGGTCGAGTTCATCAGGCCGCTATCGTTTCTGCGGCGGCCCGCCCGCTGGATGCAAATGCTCGGCAGCAAAAGCCTGTCGTACTCCTGTGCGCCCAACTTCGCCCTCGAACTGGCGGCGCGACGGACCTCTGACGACGACATGGCCGGGCTCGACCTCGGTGGCGTGCTGGCGATCAACAGCGGCGCCGAGCGGGTGCAGCCGGCAACGGTCAAGCAGTTCACCCGGCGGTTCGCACGGTTCAATCTGAAGAACACAGTGATACGACCGTCCTACGGGCTGGCCGAGGCGACCCTGTGGGTGGCGTCGGCTAACACGGACCGTCCCGCCGCCGCGTTGCGTTTTGACAATGAGCAGTTGTCTCGCGGTCACGCGAAACCTTGCGGCAGCCAACAGGATTGCGGTGCCGAGCTGGTCGGCCACGGCGAGCCGCGGATGTGCGGCGTGCGGATTGTCGACCCCGAACGCGGTACGGAGAACCCGCCGGGAGAGATTGGTGAAATCTGGGTTCACGGCGCCAATGTGGCCAGTGGTTACTGGCAGAAACCCGCGCAAACCAAACACACTTTCGGCGGACGACTCACCGCGCCGTCGCCTGGGACTCCGCGCGGGCCGTGGCTGCGAACCGGAGACCTCGGAGTCATGTTCGACGGGGAGTTGTTCATCGTGGGCCGGATGAAGGACATGCTGATCATCGATGGACGCAATCACTATCCCGACGACATCGAGGCAACGGTGCAACGGATCAGCCAAGGCCGCGTGGCGGCAATCTCGGTGTCGGATGATCGCACCGAGCGGCTCGTCGTTATCGCGGAAATCAGCGAACGCGGTGGATCCTTTCGCGATGCGACTTATCAACTCGGCGCAATCAAGCGCGACGTCGTGTCGGCAATAGCGGCATCGCATGGTTTACGGGTCGCCGACCTCGTTCTCGTAGCCCCCGGCTCGATCCCGACCACCACCAGCGGGAAGGTTCGACGGTCAACGTGTGGCGAGCGTCATCGGAAGGATGAATTCAACCGGTTGGACTCCTCGCCGCCTGTCTTCGCTGACGCGTGGTGACGTCTCGACACGCCCGGCCGGGCCGCCAATCCGCCCGGCTAAACGCGGCGGTGGCCCACACCATTGTTGCTGGCCAACCGGTATCTGCCAGACTGGCGGCACCAGCGGCGAGGTGACCTACTCGATTGCCGTGGGACCATGGACGCGGGAATCAGCGTGTAGGGGAGTGTTGTGTCGCCGGTCCGTTGGCTGCGGGCGTTCGCCGTCTTGGGTGCTACGGCGCTGTTGTTGGCGTCGAGTTGCACCTGGCAGCTGGGCTTCTTCATTCCCAGGGGCGTCCCGCCGCCCCCCGGTACGCCGGTGCCACCGGTCGACACCCACGCCAAAGGCCGACCTGCGAATCAGCTACACGGCTGGGCGGCCCAATATGCTCCGGCGATGAAGATCCCCATCACCGCGCTGGAGGCTTACGGCTATGCCGCGCGCGTCGCCGAGGTGGAAAACCCGAACTGTCATATCGCATGGCCAACCCTGGCCGGTATCGGCCAGGTCGAAAGCCATCACGGCACCTACCACCACGCGACGTTGTATCCCAATGGAGACGTGCGTCCCCCGATCAGGGGTGTGCAGCTGGACGGGACCAATGGCACCCTGCGCATCGTCGACAGCGACGCGGGCGGCGTCGACGACGATCCGGACACGGTGCGGGCGATGGGACCGATGCAGTTCATTCCGGAGACATGGCGGTTATACGGGGTGGACGCCAACAACGACAGCGTCGTCAGCGTGGACAACATCGATGATGCCGCGTTGTCGGCCGCGGGTTACTTGTGTTGGCGTGGAAAGGATCTCGCGACACCGCGAGGGTGGATAACGGCGCTGCGGGCTTATAACGATTCCGACGCGTATGCCCGTGCGGTGCGTGACTGGGCCACCGCCTATGCGGCAGGTCACCCGCTCTGACGCAGGCTCTAGGCTACTGATGGCAGCTAGCCCTGACGACACAAGGAGAAGCCAGTGCCGATTATCGAGCAGGTCGGAGCACGCGAGATTCTCGATTCGCGCGGCAACCCGACGGTCGAGGTCGAGGTGGCCCTGATCGACGGGACATTCGCCCGGGCAGCGGTGCCCTCCGGCGCGTCCACCGGCGAGCATGAGGCCGTCGAGCTGCGCGATGGCGGCGAACGCTATGGCGGCAAGGGCGTCAAGAAGGCTGTGCAGGCCGTGCTCGACGAAATCGCACCGGCCGTCATCGGACTCAACGCCGACGATCAGCGGCTGGTCGATCAGGCCCTGCTGGACCTCGACGGCACCCCGGACAAATCCCGGTTGGGCGCCAACGCCATCCTTGGCGTGTCGCTGGCGGTCAGCAAGGCGGCCGCGGACTCCGCCGAGTTGCCGCTGTTCCGCTATCTTGGCGGGCCCAACGCCCACATCCTGCCGGTGCCGATGATGAACATCCTCAACGGCGGCGCGCACGCCGACACCGCCGTCGACATCCAGGAGTTCATGGTTGCCCCGATCGGGGCGCCAAACTTCGCCGAGGCGTTGCGCTGGGGTGCCGAGGTCTACCACGCGCTCAAGGCCGCCCTGAAAAAGCAGGGACTGTCGACCGGCCTCGGCGACGAAGGCGGATTTGCCCCCGACGTGCCCGGCACCAAGGCTGCGCTCGACGTGATCAGCCAGGCCATTGAGTCCGCGGGTTTCAAACTCGGCGCCGACGTGGCGTTGGCGCTGGATGCCGCGGCTACCGAGTTCTACACCGAAGGCACCGGTTACAAATTCGAGGGGAATAACCACAGCGCCGAGCAGATGGCGGAGTTCTACGCCGGGCTGTTGGACTCCTACCCGCTGGTGTCCCTCGAAGACCCGCTTTCCGAGGATGATTGGGACGGGTGGGTCGATCTGACGGCGTCGGTCGGCGATCGAGTTCAAATCGTCGGCGACGACATCTTCGTCACGAATCCCGAACGGCTCGAGGAGGGTATCGAACGGGGCGTGGCAAATGCCTTGCTGGTCAAGGTCAATCAGATCGGGACGTTGACCGAGACGCTCGACGCGGTGGCACTGGCGCACCACAGCGGATACCGGACGATGATGAGCCACCGCAGCGGCGAGACCGAGGACACCACGATCGCCGACTTGGCGGTAGCCGTGGGCAGCGGGCAGATCAAAACCGGTGCGCCGGCCCGCAGCGAACGGGTCGCCAAGTTCAATCAGCTGCTTCGCATCGAAGAAGCGCTCGGTGACGCCGCCCGCTACGCCGGCGATCTGGCATTTCCCCGATACGCGCCGGAAGCCAGATAGCCTCCCAGCACCATGCCCGAATCCAAACGGCCAGATCCGAAGCGGCGCTCACCGGCCTCGCGGCCGGGCCGGGCTGGTGATTCGGAACAGGGCCGGCCGCGTAAATCGCCGGCAGTTCGCCGTGGGCCGAACGCATCTCGTGCACAGCCCGAGGCCGTCGAGCCCATCAAACGTGCGATCGCCGAATCGGCCGAACAGCGCTCCGAACAACGGCTCGGGCTGACCGCGCGGCGGGCGGCGATCCTGGCGGCGGTTGTCTGCGTGCTGACGCTCACCATCGCCGGCCCGGTCCGCACCTATTTTGCCCAGCGCACCGAGATGAAACAGCTGGCCGCCTCCGAAGCCGCCTTGCGGCAGCAGATAGCCGACCTCGAGCAGCAGAAGGTCAGGCTGGCCGACCCGGCCTACATTGCCGCGCAAGCCCGCGAGCGGCTTGGCTTTGTGAAGCCGGGCGACATCCCCTATCAGGTCCAACTTCCGCCGTCAGCGGCCGTACCTGCAGAACCGGGATCCCCGTCGGCGCCCGCACCCTCTAATGACCCCTGGTATACGTCGTTGTGGCACACCATTGCCGACGCCCCGCACAGCCCGCCGACTCCTGCCCCGCAACCGCCCGCGCCGCCGCCGGCGTCACCTGCTGCCCCGCCGACCGCACCCACGCCAGGTGGTTGACGCTGCCGACCTCGACGCTGTGGCGAGCCAGCTCGGCCGCGAGCCGCGTGGAGTGCTCCAGATTGCTTACCGATGCCCCAACGGTGAACCCGGCGTAGTGAAGACCGCGCCGAAACTGCCTGACGGCACACCATTTCCGACGTTGTACTACCTGACGCACCCGGTGTTGACCGCTGCGGCGAGCAGACTGGAGTCGTCGGGCATGATGCGGGAGATGACGCAGCGGCTGCAGCGTGACCCCGACCTGGCCGCCGCCTATCGACGGGCCCACGAGTCATATCTGGCCGAGCGGGATGCCGTCGAGCCGCTGGGGACGACGTATTCTGCCGGCGGTATGCCGGACCGGGTCAAATGCCTGCATGTGCTGATCGCCCACTCGCTGGCCAAGGGCCGGGGAATTAACCCGCTCGGCGACGAGGCGTTGGCGTTGCTGGCCACCGACCCGTCGATGGCCGGAATCTTGGTTGCGGAGCAATGGATATGACGCGCCAGCGACGATGCAGAAAAGGAGAGTGCGATGAGGTGGGGGCACTCCCCAGCCCTGCGGGGACCCCACCCGCTTGCGGGGAGAGCGGCGCATATGAGCAGCGTGGCGGCAATTGACTGCGGTACCAACTCGATTCGGTTGCTAATCGCCGATGTGCATCACGGGCGGCTGCGCGACGTGCACCGCGAGCTGCGCATCGTACGGCTCGGCCAGGGCGTCGACGCGACCGGTCGCTTCGCGCCGGAGGCGTTGGAACGCACCCGCATCGCGCTGGTCGACTACGCCGCATTGTGCACCGCGAATGGCATCGACCGGATACGCATGGTCGCCACTTCGGCGACACGCGACGCCGGCAATCGGGACGTCTTCTTCGCGATGACAGCCGATGTGCTGGGCGCCGTGGTCGACGGCACGGTCGCCGAGGTGATCACCGGTTCCGAAGAGGCCGAACTGTCGTTTCGCGGCGCGGTCAACGAATTAGACCCCGCCGCAGCCCCTTTCGTAATCGTCGACCTGGGTGGCGGGTCAACCGAGATCGTGCTCGGGACCGACACGGTGGTGGCGAGCTTCTCGGCCGATATCGGCTGCGTGCGGCTGACCGAGCGCTGTCTGCACTCCGATCCGCCCACCGCGGCCGAGGTGTCGGCTGCCCGCGAGGTGGTTCGCGAACGGCTCGGCGAGGCGCTGGGCGTTGTTGACGTGCGACATGCTCGCACCTGGGTGGGCGTGGCCGGCACGATGACGACCATCGCGGCGCTCGCGCAGGACATGACGACCTATGACTCTGCCGCCATTCATCTTTCGCGCATCGGCATAGACCGGCTGCTCACGGTGTGCGATGGGTTGATCGGCATGTCTCGAGCGCAGCGCGCTGCGCTCGGGCCGATGCACGAAGGACGGGCCGATGTGATCGGCGGGGGTGCCATTGTGATCGAAGAATTGGCGTTCGCGCTGCGCGAGCGCGCGGGCATCGACGCATTGACGGTCAGCGAGCACGACATCCTGGACGGCATTGCGCTCTCGATCGCCGACTGATCCTTTGTGCCTCGGCGGCTGCTCATCCCAAGGGGCGATGTCTGATTGAGACCTCGAGTAAGCGCTTCTTCTGCTCTTTGTACTCCTGGTCGGTCAGACGTCCCTCGTTGCGGAGCTTGGTGATTTCGCGTATCGCTGCCGCGACTCCGGTGACGACGGTCCGCGGCGCGGGCGACGCTTCGGCCTCACCGTCACCCGCTGCACCTGGACCGCGAGCTGTCAGCCGTGCGTGGGTGATCGCCTTGCCGTTTCCCTGGCTGTCGCCGGCGGCCGGCGGGCCGGCCATGGCTTGTCCGGCTCATACCGGCTAACCCCATCTGGTTGAACGTGCTTGCCGATCCGGCTTCCATCGCCGGCGCCGCAGTGGCGGTGGCGCCGGTGAGCGGCGAAGTCATGGCGACGGAGCGTATCTCGGGCGCGGCGACGGTCCAGTTCGACGGGACCGACAATCCTCCGACCATGTTGGCCTGGCCCAAGCCCGCCGACACCGGCACGGTACCGGCGGGCAGGTTCGACAGCGTCGCCGGGAATTCAAGGACGGGCGCCGGTGCTGTGCTCGGCCATTGCTCTTCGCCATTCCAGGCGCTGATGAACTTATCCGTGTTGGCACCGTAGAGATAGCCGCCAACCGCGAACGGAAGATCGATTATCGCCAGCAGCCCCAGCCCTATGTCCGGAATGGTGCTCAAACTGGCTGGTACGCCGGCAAAGATCGTTATCAAGTCGCTCGCCAGGCCGAGCAAGTCCGACAGCGAAGTCGACTGCGCCCCTGTTGCAGCCCCCGTCGAAGCGCTCTGCAACGCGGCCGGCACCGCGGACAACGTCTGTGAGACATTCGACACAATGCTTTGTGCATCGCCCGCGGAGGTGCCAGTTGCTTGGCCGACCGCGGCAGCTTGGCTGGCCGTCCCGCCCGCATTGGTGTTTTGGTCAGGTGAAGTGAACGGCGTCAGCGCCGTCGCTGCCGCTGATGAACCCGCGTAGCCATACATCGCCACGGCGTCCTGGGCCCACATTTCGGCATACTGCGCCTCGGTGGCCGCGATCGCCGGTGTGTTGATCCCCAGGAAGTTCGTCGCCACCAGCACCGCCAGCAGGCTGCGGTTGGCGGCGACCTCCGGCGGCGGCACTGTCATGGCAAGTGCCGCCTCGTAGCCGGCGGCCGCCGCCCGGGCTTGGGCGGCGGTCTCCTCGGCCTGCGCGGCGGTGGCGCTCAGCCATTCCACATAGGCCCCGGCCGCTGCACCCATCGCCGCGGACGACGGACCCGACCATGCCCCGGAAGTCAGCTCCGAGACCGCCGACTGATATCCGCCGGCCGCGGTGTACAGCGCGTCAGCCAAGCTGCCCCAGGCCTGCGCAGCGGCCATCATCGGCCCCGATCCCGGACCGGTATACATCCGGCCGGAGTTGATCTCCGGCGGATAGATCCCGAAATCCATTGTTGCGCATTCCTCTTCCAGGCAACCGGCGCTTACGCCGCGCGGCGGCAGGCGGCTAGCGACCGAGCAGGCGGTTCTTCTGCTCGGTGTATTCCTCGTCGGTCAGAATTCCTTCGTCGCGGAGTTTGGCGAACTCACGCAACTCGGCCGCGACTCCGGTAACAACGGCCCGAGGCTGGTCTTGGGACACCTCGCCTTTATCGCCAGTTGCCTTACCGCCACTGGTGGCCGCCTCATCTGCGGCGCGCGCCGCGGTGTTTGCGCCTTTGGCGGTCTTCCCGGTACCCCGGCTGACGCCGGTGCCCACGGTGCCGGCCATGGCTCGCCCGGCCATCCCCGCCAGTGCCATCTCGCTGAGTGTGGTTCCTGAACCGCCTTCCGCAGGCCCGCCGGCGCTGGCGCTGGCGGCGGTTTGCGGTAGCGCCGGCAGCGTGTACGAGATGGGCCTTACCGCCGGGGTGGCGATGGTCCACGACGGCGGCACGGACAATCTTCCGACCGTGTTCGCTTCCCCGAGCCCGGCCGAGAGGCTGGGCGGCGGCACGGTGCCCGCGGGCAGGTTGAGCAGGGGTGCCGGGAACGGTTTGACGGGCGCGGGCCCGGTCTCCGGCCAGCTCTGTACCCCTGCCCAGCCGCTGATGATGTCATCGGTGTGGACACCGGTGCCGTAACCGCCGATGTCGAAGGGAAGCGACACGATCCCCAGGGTGCCCAGTGGTACGGAGACAAAAATGCTGGCCAAGTCGGCTGGCAGGTCGAAGAAAATCGAGACCAGGTCGCTGATCAGGCCCAGCGTATCCAAAGGAGTCGACTGGGCCGACGTTGCCGCGCTCGTCAGCGCGTTGGGTACCGCGGAGAACGCCTGCTGAATCGACGACACGGTGCTCTGCACATTGCCGGCCGAGGTGCCGGTGGCTTGGCTGACCGCAGCCGCCTGGCTGGCCGACCCGCCTGCATTTGTGTTCTGTTGGGGTGGGGTGAACGCCGTCAATCTTGTCGCGGATGCCGACGAAGCTGCGTAGCCGTACATCGCCGCGGAATCCTGGGCCCACATCTCGCTGTATTGCGCCTCGTTTGCCGCGATCGCCTGCGTGTTTCGGCCGAACAGGTTCGTCGCCACCAGCGTCGTTAGCTGACTGCGGTTGGCGGCGACCGTCGGCGGGGGCACCGTCGAGGTAAACGCCGTCTGGTACGCGGCGGCCGCGGCTTTGGCCTGGGCGGCCGTCTCCTCGGCCTGCGTGGCCGTGGCGGTTAGCCATGAGGAATAGGTCGCGGCGGCCGCAGTCATGGATGCTGACGACGGACCCGTCCATGACCCGGTGGTCAATCCCGAGACCACAGATTGATACGAGTTGGCCGCCGAATGCAGTTCGGCGGCCAATCCTTCCCAGGCCTCTGCAGCGGCGAGCATCGGTCCCGATCCGGAGCCGGTATACATTCGACCGGAGTTGATCTCGGGCGGAAAAATTCCGTAATCCATTGCTATGCCACCTCTCTACTGCATCGCGATCGAGTTGGCCTCGTCCTGGCGCCCGGCCGCCGCCGCGCCATTGACTGTCGGGTGAATGGTGGCAGGTGTTACGGCGTTTGTCGCTGCTGTGTCCGGCGCGTCGGCGCCTGATGCCGGAGTCGGGGCGGGGGTTATCGTGCCGAGGACCCCTGGCAAAGTCAACCGCTGGCGCTGCTGACGTCCGGTCTCAACAATTCCAGAACACATTGCTTTCCCTTTCTGATAATGGTCGGGCAAGCCACCAATTTTTGAGCTCAGGTTGTGGGCTGGCGCCCCTACCTGCGGACTGTCGTGACCGGCGGATAACCCCATTATTGATGATTAACGGAAGGCATCTCAATTCATAACACTTTCTTAACGGCCGTTTGTGGCGGGAGCCATTGGTATTTCTCAGGTGCATCATTTGTATTTCTTAGTTTTGTGCAATTGTTGGGCGGCGTGTCGAGTCAGACTCGATGTCACAACCACCTTCGCCCCCTGATCCGTGCTCCAGGCTTACAGCGGACCAGATTTCTATGCGGGGATCCCTGTGAGTTTGCTGTGACACCGCCGGGCGGGTTTGGTTGTGCGGTCGGGAGTTCCCCAACTGCTCAGTGCTCAACCGGTCATGGCTTCGTGTGCGGCGCTGACCTGTTGGTCGTCGCGGGTACGTTCCTCGCCGTTGGCCGATTCCTGCGGAAGCTGTCCCTTGCGCAGCGTGTCCAGCAACTCCCGGTAGGGGCCGACGAGGTAGACCGTGTCGCCGGCTCTGAGCCGGGCATCGCGGCGCGGGTGCAGCTGCACGGGTGCGTCCTGCCGGGTGACTGCGATCACGCGGGTTCGGGTGGACATTTCGAACATCTGCAGGCCATCGAGTTCGCTGCCGGCCGCCACATGCATGGCGCCGATCATGAAGGAGCTCTGCCCGACCGAGAACGTGCCCAGCACGCGTAGCCCGATCGCGGCGCCGATGAAATACGGTGCGGCCAGTTGGACGGTGGACCTCACGTTTTCGAAGCCGAACCGCTGAGCGACCGCGACGCCCAGCGCGCGGTCGTATACCCGCAGCACAAGCGGAACCTCGGCCAGCCGGTTGACTTTGGGCATTACCCGCGGCCCCAACATTTCGGCCAGCACGATGCCGGTTTCGATGTTGATCATGTCGTCGCGGGTCAGCACCGCGACCGCGCGGGCGCGATCCACCCGCGCCGCTTCCAGCGTCTGCACCAAGGTGGCGTCGCCGAAGATCACCGGCACGTCGAGATCACGCGCAGCTGACAAGAACCGGTTCTCCTCGTTGATCTCGATGATCGCGACGTCATATCCGGCGGCAACCAGGTCGGCGACCACACGGATCCCGAGCGCGCTCAGTCCGACGACCACGACGTGGTTGCGAAGGTGGCGCACCCGTGGGCGCGCGGACGCGAAGACGAAGCGGCGGGAGAGCAGCACGTCGGCGATGAACGCGACCAGCAAAGCGATGGTGGTCGCTCCGCCGAACATCAGCAGGGCAGCGAATAGCCGCAGCCACATGACCTGATGACCGAAGCTGAAGTCGCCGTAGCCCGTCGTGGTGATCGTCTCGACGGTGAAGTACAACGCGTCGACCCAGCTCATCCGCGGGCGCTGGTAGTTGAAGCGCAACAGGATCGTCGAGCCGGCAAGCAGCGTCAGCGAGGCCGCCAGCGCAGGATAAAACGCCGGGTTGAAGTCATTGACTAGGACTCGGAGGGCGTCGAGGGCTCGCCGCAGTCGCGGCTGGCGCGACCGCGTCCGCGTTAAGCGGCGGGGGATCTTGATGCCCTGGGCGGCCGACTCGTCAGTGGTACCGATCATCACCGTCCGGTCACCGGCGTGCACCGGCTGATCTCGGCCCGGGCAGACCTCGACTTCGCCGGGGTCGGGCGAGTTCTCGCCATGGATAACCGCCGCCGGTGCCAAATCACCGTAGAGTTCGCGCAGCGTCGCGTCCCGCGACGCCTCGGTGCTCGAGACAACGAACTGCATGCCGGCCGCGTCGAACGGGTGCACGCTGTGCGCCAGACACGCTTCGACCACTGACGGCGCGGTGAGTTCGGCGACATCGAGGATGGCGCCGGGGCCGTTGCCGTCGGCCACCGCTTCGCGCAACACGTCGTTGGCCACCCGCGCCACCACGCGCACGTTCGGGCTGCCTTTCCTTGCCAGCAGCGCTATTTCGAGATTTGTCGCGTCGTCATCGCCGGCGCAGACGACGGCCAGGGCATGAGCGACTTCGGCGCGGGCGAGCTCGCGAGCGACCCCGGCGAGCTCGGTGTTGGTCAGCTTGACAACGTTCGCGCCAGCGCTTTTCAGCTCCTCGATGATTGTCGTGGCCAGCGCATCGTCACCGCTGACAATGATGTGATGATGCATGCTCTCATCCGCTACTCGGGAATAACTGATCGCGATCGAGTCGAGACTCAGCGCGCGTAGCACCCGCTTTGCCGATGCCGTTAGTGGTAGAGGTTACACCACGGCTTTATTTCGTCCGGCCTGGACGCCGAACTTTGCTGAAGCTGAAATTCACTCGTTGCTCCACCGCAACGCGCCGAGGCGACCCGGCCATGGTGGGCCTGCGTGGAGTTGTTCTTACGCAGGGCCTTTCGCTATCGGTAACCGAATCCCGGCGCGGTGTCGCGGGCAGCGTTGCCACCGTAACAAGAACGTAATCCGATCATTGCGTGCCGACGAGGAATTCGATGTTATCGGGTGAGAGAAATAGCGATCAGGCTTCGAAGCGATAGCCCATGCCTGCTTCGGTCAGCAGGTGGTTGGGCCGCGATGGGTCATCCTCGAGTTTGCGCCGCAGCTGCGCCAGGTAGACGCGCAGATAGTGAGTTTCCTTGGCGTACTTCGGTCCCCACACCTCCCTGAGCAGGTCTTCACGCCCGACCAGCTTGCCGCGGTTGCGCACCAGCATTTCCAACATTCCCCACTCGGTGGGGGTTAGGTGGACCTCGTTCCCATCTTTGATGACCTTCTTTGCCGCCAGGTCGACAGTGAATGATTTGGTCTCCACCACCGGCTCATCTCCGTCTGCCGACACGGCGGCCCGGCGCACCGCGGCACGAAGCCGTGCCAGCAGCTCGTCCATCCCGAATGGCTTCGTGATGTAGTCGTCCGCGCCCGCGTCCAATGCTCCGACCTTGTCTGCGGAATCGGTGCGCGCCGACAGCACGATCACCGGAGCGCTCATCCAGCCGCGCAGCCCGGCGAGCACTTCGGTGCCGGGTATGTCGGGCAGGCCCAGATCCAAGATCACCACGTCGGGGTGTTGCTCGGCAGCGGCTCGCAGTGCAGCCGAGCCGGTTGCCGCGGTGGTCACGTCGTAGCCGCGCACCGACAGGTTGATGCGCAGCGCCCGCAATAGCTGCCGATCGTCATCGACCACCAGCACCCTAGTCATCAGTGCGGATTTCCTCATGAATGGGTGCGGTCCTCGCGGAGCTGGGGATTACCGCCACCGGCGCCGCGAGGTCCACCAGAATCGTCAGCCCCCCGCCGGGGGTGTCGCTTGCTGTGATGGTCCCGCCCATCGCCTCGACGAACCCCTTAGCTACCGACAGGCCGAGGCCCAGACCGGTGCTGTTGTCGGTATCGCCGAGCCGCTGGAACGGCTCGAACATCTGCTCCGCGGCGCCCTTGGCAACGCCCAGTCCTTCGTCGACCACGTTGATCAGTACCCGCGTGCCCACTCGGCCCGCATTGACCCGCACCATGCTATGCGGCGCGTAGCGCAACGCGTTGTCGATCACGTTCGCCAACACCCGTTCCAGCAGACCCGCGTCAGCCATCGCGATCGTCCCGCCGACCTCCACCTTCACCCGGTCGAGGCTGCCTCGGCCAAAGACCGTGGTGCGCTTGCCGATACCGACCAGCGCGCGTTGCACGACCTCCTCGAGATAGACGTCGGAGAGCTGTGGCCGCACCACACCTGCGGCCAGCCGAGACGAGTCCAGCAGGTTGGCCACCAGGGCGGTCAGCTGGTCGATCGACTCTTCAACGGTAGCAAGCAATTCGGCGGTGTCCTCGGGTGAGAACCAGACGTCCTCGGCGCGCAGGCTGGACACCGCTGCCTTGGCCGCGGTCAGGGGAGTCCGCAGGTCGTGGCCCAGGGCCGAGAGCAGCAACCGGCGCATCTCGTCGGCCTCAGCAAGGGATTGGACCTTGCCGGCCTCTTCGGCGAGCTCACCCTGTTTGACCAGACCCGCGGCTTGTGTTGCGACGACCGACAGCACCCTGCGGTCGCGGCCGGTCAGCGCGCGGCCCGACATCAGCATCCAGAATTCCTCGTCGCCCACTTTCACAGCGGTGTCGGCGGAATCAACCGTCACGCATGGATCTTTGCCCACGCTGGCGACCGGTACCGGGTGACCGTCGACGTCACGCACCAGGCACACCGCGCGCTGGGAGTAAGCCTCCCGTACCCGCTCCAGCAGGGTGGCCAGATCGGCGCCGCGCAGCACCGAGCTGGCGAATAGCGCCAGCAACTCCGCCTCCTGGGTCGCCCGCCTGGCTTCGCGGGCACGACCGGCCGCGGCGTCCACCAGCACGGCGATCGCCATCGCGACCCCCAACAACACCACGATGGTGACGGCATTACTGGGGTTGTCGACGGCGAAGGAGTATCGCGGGTCGGTGAGGAAATAGACCAGCAACCCCCCGGACAACAACCCCGACAGCACGGCCGGTGCCACACCACCGAACAGCGCGACGCCAATCACGCCGGCGAAGAAGACGGCGGTCTTTCCGCCGATGTCCAGCACCGGGTCCAACCACCGTGACGTGATCGCCAAAATGGCCCACGGCACAGTGATGGCGGCAATCCAGGACATGATTTGGCGGGCGCGTGGCGAGATCGACGCGAACGGCAAGCCGCGGTTGGCCTGCTCGTGGGTGACCATGTGGACGTCGATCTTCCCCGAGTCATTGATGGTGGCGGCGCCGATGCCCTCGCTGAAGACTCTCGCCCACCGTGACCGCCGCGAGCTGCCGAGCACCAGCTGGGTGGCGTTCGTCTCGCGGGCGAAGTCCAGCAGTGCGGTCGACACATCGTCGCCAACCACGATATGAACCGTGGCGCCCAGGCTGGCGGCGAGTTCGCGCACCTTGCCCATTTCGCGCGGGGACACACCCGACAGCCCGTCGCCGCGAACGACGTGCACGATCATGAGTTGGGCGCTCGACTTCGACGCGATGCGGGAGGCACGGCGGACCAAGGTCTCCGATTCGGAGCCGCCGGTCACGGCGACGACGACGCGTTCGCGGGCTTCCCAGGTGTCGGTAATCTTCTTGTCGGCACGGTATTTCGCCAGCGCCGCATCGACCTGATCAGCCAGCCACAGCAGCGCGATTTCACGTAGGGCGATCAGGTTGCCGGTGCGAAAGTAGTTGGACAGCGCCGCATCGATCCGCTCCGGCGGGTAGACGTTGCCGTGGGCGAGTCTGCGCCGCAACGCTTCCGGTGTGATGTCGACCAGCTCGATCTGAGCTGCCTTTCGGACGATTTCGTCGGGCACGGTTTCGCGCTGTTCGACGCCGGTGATCTGGGCAACGACGTCGTTGAGGCTCTCCAGGTGCTGAATGTTGAGCGTTGAGATCACGGTGATCCCGGCGTCGAGCAGTGCTTCGATGTCCTTCCACCGCTTGGGATTGGCGCTGCCCGGGATATTGCTATGCGCATATTCATCGACCAGCGCGACTTCCGGCTTACGCCGCAACACCGCCTCGACATCGAGTTCGGGAAACATGGTTCCGCGGTAGGAGATGTAATGCGGGGGAATGACTTCGATGCCCTCGATCAGTTCGCCGACCTTTTTGCGGCCGTGAGTCTCCACTACCCCGGCGACGACGTCGGTGCCGCGCTCCAGCCTGCGATGCGCCTCGCCGAGCATGGCGCAGGTCTTGCCGACCCCTGGCGCCGCACCGAGGTAGATCCGCAGGTCGCCACGTCGCTGCGTTTGCAATCGCTGGGCATGCGGTTGCTCGCGGGAAGCCGCTCCCGCCGCAATCGGTTCCCCGGGATTTGCCGTTTGTACTGCTAGCGGCTCATCGGTGGAGGTCACAGGGACATCATCCACCGAAAAGATCAATGCTTCACCGGATATTTCTGGTCCAACTCGATATTGAGTTGCAGCACGTTGACCACCGGCTCGCCAACGAAGCCGAGCGTGCGACTGTGCTGGTTGTCACGCACGGCGTCGCGCACCTGTGTCAACGCTGATTCCGCGCGCGTGGGCGACCCGGGCCACCTGGATATCGGCGTATGCCGGCGAGATGTCGGGGTCCAGGCCGCTAGCGCTGGCGGTCACCGCGTCAGCGGGCACCGCCGGGTGATCAGAGGCCACGCCGATAATCGGAACGATTTGACCGACCGAGTAGTCTTGGCCGTCCTGAGCGCATTGCACGCGCACGCCTTCGTAGAACTTCTGGAACACCGCGGTCGGTGCGCTCCCGGGCTTGGCGCAGGGCTCGTTCACGCTGACCACCTGGGTCGGATGGATCACGTTGCCGGAGGAATCCCGCGGCCCGATCACCGACAGCACAGCCCCTACGCCGCCACCGGTGCAGAACGGGCGTGAACCGTCGACGTTCTCGAGCTTGCCGATCGCGATGCTGCGCGAGCACACATTGGTCAGCAGGCTGGGTTTGCCGCGTGGAAGATCGGCGCCGGGCCAGCTTGTCGTCGGGTTTGTCGACGATGCTTTCCGGGCCCAGGTTGGTGGCGCCTGATGCCAACGGGTCGTAGCCTGTTCCGGCCGCTGACGGCCGGCTCTGGAAGTACTTCGGCAGCGGGTTGCCGTCCTTGTCGGTGAACAGCTGGCCGATCAGTTTGCTGCCGACCGGCTCCCCGGCGACGTTGACTATCGAGCCCTCCGCCTTGGCGTGCAGCCCGGGAATGCAGCGCGACCGCCCAGATGACCAGGGGGTAGCCGATGCCGGTGATCACGGTCAGCACGAGCAGCGCACGCAGAGCCGCCCAGTGCTGGCGAAGCAGGTTGGACAGATTCATTTGCGCCGCTCCTCTTCATCACTTCGTTCTGCATCGTCGCCGACGCGGTTCATGTCAGCCCATCCCGGGGATAAATTGCACGACCAGGTCGATCAGTTTGATGCCGATGAACGGGGCGACGATGCCGCCGATCCCGTAGATGTAAAGGTTGCGGCTCAACAGTTTTGACGCACTGCTCGGTGTGTACTGAACACCGCGCAGCGCCAACGGAATCAGCGCGACGATGATCAGGGCGTTGAAGATCACCGCGGAAAGAATCGCCGATTCCGGGCTGTGTAGCCGCATCACATTGATCAGGTCCAGTCCGGGGAACAGAGCCACGAACATGGCCGGGATGATCGCGAAGTATTTGGCAATGTCGTTGGCGATCGAGAAGGTGCTCAACGCGCCACGGGTGATCAACAGCTGCTTACCGATTTCCACGATCTCGATAAGCTTGGTGGGGTCGGAGTCCAGGTCCACCATGTTGCCGGCTTCTTTGGCTGCGCTGGTCCCGCTATTCATCGCCACCCCGACGTCGGCCTGAGCCAACGCAGGCGCGTCATTGGTGCCGTCACCGGTCATCGCGACCAGCCGGCCCCCCTCTTGCTCCCGCTTGATCAGCATCAGCTTGTCTTCGGGGGTGGCTTCGGCGAGGAAGTCGTCGACCCCGGCCTCGTCGGCGATCGCTCTGGCGGTCAACGGGTTGTCGCCGGTGATCATCACCGTTCGGATGCCCATCTTGCGCATCTCGTCGAACCGGGTACGCATGCCGTGCTTGACCACATCCTTGAGGTAGATGACGCCGAGCACATCGGCTTTCTTGCTCCCATTGCCGTCACTGCCGTCGGTGATCACGCCGACCACCAGCGGGGTTGCGCCGGCGGCCGAGATTCCGTCCACGATTTCGCCGAGCTGGTCGGGAATGGTGCCGCCCTGGTCGCGGATCCAGTTGGCGACCGAGCTGGCCGCGCCCTTGCGCAGCTGACGTCCGTCGAGGTCGACACCGGACATCCTCGTCGTCGCGGTGAACTCGACCCAATGCGCGTGGCTGAGTTCGCCGGGGGAGCGCTCACGCAACCCGTAAGCCTCTTTCGCGTAGACGACGATCGAGCGGCCCTCGGGGGTCTCGTCGGCCAGGCTGGACAGCTGAGCGGCATCGGCGAGCTCTGCGTCCGTGACCCCCTTGACCGGGATGAATTCCGATGCCTCCCGGTTGCCCAGGGTGATCGTGCCGGTTTTGTCCAACAGCAACGTGTTGACGTCGCCGGCGGCCTCGACCGCGCGGCCCGACATGGCCAGCACGTTGCGCTGTACCAGTCGGTCCATGCCGGCGATGCCGATCGCCGACAGCAACGCGCCGATGGTGGTAGGGATCAGGCACACCAGCAGAGCTACCAAGACAACGCCGGTGACGCCGTTGCCGGTCAGCGCCGAGGTGTCGTGCACACCGGGGTTGTTGATCTTGGAATAGATCGCCAGCGGCTGCAGCGTCGCAACCGCGAACAGGAAGATGATGGTCAGCGCTGCGAGCAGAATGTTCAGCGCGATCTCGTTCGGCGTCTTCTGTCGATTGGCGCCCTCGACGAGCGCGATCATCCGGTCGATGAAGCTTTTGCCGGGCTCTTGGGTGATCTTGACGATGATGCGATCCGAGAGCACGGTGGTGCCGCCGGTGACCGCGGAGCGGTCGCCGCCGGATTCCCGGATCACCGGCGCTGATTCGCCGGTGATGGCCGCTTCGTTCACCGACGCAATGCCTTCCACGATCTCGCCGTCGCCGGGGATGATTTCGCCTGCTTCCACGACGACAATGTCGCCTTTTTGCAGCTCGGGTGCCCGGACGTCTTCCTCGGTACCGGGGGTCTCGGGGGACCAGCCCTGCAGCCGACGCGCGATGGTGTCGGCCTTCGATTTGCGCAAGGTTTCGGCCTGGGCTTTGCCGCGCCCCTCAGCAACAGCCTCAGCGAGGTTGCCGAAAAGCACGGTCAGCCAAAGCCAGAACACGATGAGCCAGCCGAACCACGACGAGTCGCGGACCGTGAGCACGGTCGACCACACCGCGCCGATCTCGACGATGAACATCACTGGGTTGCGCCACAGCGTACGCGGATCGAGCTTGCGCAGCGCTTCGGGCAGCGATTTGGCCAGCAGCGCGGGGTCGAGCAGTCCGCCCTGAACTCGCCCGCCCGACCCGTGACCGCTGTGGTGGTGCGAGGAACGGGTGGACCGGGCTTTCGAAGCCGTAGACGTTGCCATGTCAGTGGATTCCTTCAGCGAGGGGCCCGAGTGCCAGGGCTGGCAGGAAGGTCAGGGCACAAAGAATCACCGTTACTGCCGCGACCAGGCCGACGAACTGCGGCCGGTGAGTGGGAAGGGTTCCGGGGGATTCCGGCGTATGGCCTTGCCGGGCCAGCGACCCACCCAACGCCAGCACCAGGATCATCGGCAGGAATCTGGCGATGACCATCGCCAGGCCTAGCGCGGTGCTGTACCAGGTGGTGTTCGCCGATAGGCCGGCAAAAGCGGAGCCGTTGTTGTTTGATGCGGACGTGAAACCGTAGAGCACTTCCGACAGGCCGTGTGGTCCGGTGTTGGCCATGCTGGCGCGCTCACCCGGGAATCCCATCGCAATGGCGGTACCGAGCAGCACGAGCAGCTCAGTCACCGGGAAATAGCTTGCCGCGAGCTTCATCTCGCGAGGCCGGATCTTCTTGCCGAGGTATTCCGGTGTCCGGCCGACCATCAGCCCGGCGATGAACACCGTGAGGACGGCCAGGATGAGCATGCCGTAGAGGCCCGAGCCGACCCCACCGGGTGCCACCTCACCGATTTGCATGTTGAACAGCTCGACCAGCCCGCCCATGCTGGTGTAGGAGTCGTGTGCCGAGTCGACGGCGCCGGTCGAGGTGAGCGTGGTCGACGCGGCGAACAGCGACGAGTTGGGAACACCAAAGCGTTGCTCCACACCTTCCATGGCCGCCCCGACCGCAGTCGGCACCGTGCCGTGATGTTGCAGCTGCATCCACATCGTGATCGTCCAGCTGGTCGCGGCAAGGACACCCATGATCGCGACGATCGCGTAGCCCTGCTTCTTACTGTCGACCATCCGGCCGAACGTGCGCGGCAGCGAGAAGCTGATGGCCAGCAGCAGGAAGATCTCGACCCAGTTGGTCAGCCTGGTCGGATTTTCGAAGGGGTGGGCGGAGTTGGCGTTGTAGAAGCCGCCGCCGTTGGTGCCGAGTTCCTTGATGGCTTCCTGGCTGGCGACGGGTCCTCCGGTGATGGTCTTTTGTGCGCCGCTCAGCGTGGTGACGACCTGGTCGTGCAGGTGGAAGTTCTGGATGGCGCCACCGGCGATGAGCACGATCGCGCCGAGAACCGAGAGCGGCAGCAGGATGCGCAGCGTGCCCCGGACCAGATCCACCCAGAAGTTGCCCAGCTCATTGCTCTTGATCCGGACGAAGCCGCGAACCAGGGTTACCGCGACGGCCATGCCCACCGACGCGGAGACGAAGTTCTGCACGGCCAAACCGGCCATCTGCACCAGGTGGCCCTGCGTCGACTCGCCCGGGTACGCCTGCCAGTTGGTGTTCGTCACGAAGCTGACGGCGGTGTTCCAGGCCAGCGCGGGCGTCATCGGCGTCGCCGGATTGTGCAAGTGCAGCGGCAACTTGTCCTGCAGCAGCTGGAAAAAGAACAGGAAGAGCACGCTGATCGCCGAGAACGCCAGGACGCTGCGGGCGTAGGCGTACCAGGGCTGTTGGGCTTTGGGGTCGGCGCCGATGATGCGGTAGATGGCCTTCTCGACTCGCCAGTCTTTTGGCGAGGTGTAGACGTGGTACATGTAGTCGCCCAGCGGTACGTGCACCGCGACCAACGCCACTACGAGCAAAGCGAGGAATGCGATCCCCGCGGTGGAAGTGCTCACCTAAAACCTTTCCGGAAAGAACAAGGCCGCGACGAGGTAGACCGCTAGTAATGCAGAGAGCGCGAGGCCGACGATGTTGTCGTAGCTCATGCGCGCCACTCCTCCTCATCGCTTCGTCCCCCGCAAGCGGGTGGTACCCCCTCTGCATCGTCGTAGGCGCGGCTCATAGCTTTTCGACCAGCTTTTGGGCGAAGCCGAGCACGGCGAACACTGCTACCGTCAGTAAGACGTAGGCAACCACGGACATAGTTTCTCCGTTCGTGACAAACCGATCAGCTCGATCGTCGACTGAGTCTGTAGACCGGCATGCAACTTAGCCCTCGATGATGAGGGTCTGGAACGAAATTAGGCTTCGCCGGTGCATAACGCCTCGTCCCTTACGCTTTCTTTACGCCCCATCGGCCACTTTTGGGTTTGCGGCCCTCGGGCCGCGTCTCAGCCTATGCTCCTCGGTACCTGTCTCGCTAGGACCCCGCCGACCAGCGGTTGCCTGAGTCCCGCGACACAGCCGAGCCGGGCACCGCGAAATCGCGTGGACTTTGCTGGGCACGCCGCGCCCGCCTTCGGCGCACTGCCGCGAGCAACTCGATTGAGCCGTTGGCCGCGGGAGCCTACCGCCAGCGTGGTCAACCTCGCCAGTTGGCTGCCGATACGTGTGATCGACTACTCAGCGAGAGGCAGGCGCACCCGGAAAGTGGTTCGGCCGTCAGCGGATTCGGCGGTGACCGAACCCTGATGAGCTTTGACGATCGAGTCGACAATGGCCAGGCCCAGCCCATTACCGGATCCGTCGGATCCGTCTGATCGCGAGTTCTTGGCTCGCACGAATCGATCGAAGAGGTGCGGGAGGAGATCCGACTCGATGTCGGGCCCGTCGTCGGCAACCGTCAGCTCGGCGTAGGGCGCACCGGCGCCGGATCGGTCGCAGGTGATTCCGGTGGTCACGGTGACTCCCGGTGGGGTGTGTACCCAGCCATTGGTGAGCAGATTGCTGACCAGTTGGTGCAGCCGATCACGGTCGCCACGCACCCAGACCGACTCGTCGGGCAGGTCCTTGACCCAGTGGTGAGTGGGCGCCGCGACCGCCGCGTCGTTCACCGCATTGAGAACAACATCCCCCAAGTCGACGTCTTCGGTGCGCAGATCCTCGCCTTCGCTCAACCGGGACAGCAGCAGCAACTCGTCGACCAGCGAGGTCATCCGTCGCGCTTCCGACTCGATACGCGCGAGTGCGTATTCCGTCGTCGGCGGTAACTCGGCGCTGTCTTGGCGGGTGAGTTCGGAGTAGCCCTGTATCGCCGCCAGCGGGGTGCGCAGTTCATGGCTGGCGTCGGTGATGAATTGCCGCATCCGCCGGTCGGATTCGGCGCGGTGGGCGAGCGCGCTGTCGACATTGTCGAGTAATCGGTTCAAGGTGTGTCCGACGATTCCCACTTCGTTGTCCGGGTCGGTGTCGTCTGGTCGCACTCTGGCGGTGATGCGATGGTCGTCGCCGACGAGTGGTGTGCCGGCGACCTCGGCGGCGGTCGCGGCGACACGCCGCAATGGACGCAGCGCGTATCCGACCACCAATGTGGTGAGCCCTGCTGTTACCAACAGTGCGGCGACCAAAAGCACTACAGCACTGATAATTCGGCGGGTGATGACTTTGTTTGCGAGGTTCAGCGAGACCCCGACGACGAGGCGGTCATCGGGGCCCGCGCTTTGGCTGCCCACCCGGAATGAGCCAAGGCTGCCCAGCGTCGCGGTGCTGAGCTGCCCGTCGTGCCAGGCCTGTGCCTTGATTGCGGCGACGACATCGGGTGTGGCAGGGCGCGGATCGTCCTCGTAAAAGACCGCCGAACCGATCACGTCGCCGCCGTGGAGCACGGCGATGACGTTTCCCGCGTTCTGCCCGGTGAACCCCAACATCGCGTGGCCGAGATCCCGGTGATGGCTCGATTCGCCACGGTGGTACCTGGTGACTGAATGGTCCAGTGCGTCAAGCGATTCGTCGACTTCCGCGTCGTTCAGCGTGGTGACGTAGCTTCGCAACCCCACCACGGAGGCCAGGCCGACCACCAGCACGACAATTGTGACGACGGCCGAGACGCCAATCACCAGCCGACGGCGTAACGTGCGCGGGCGCCACCACGGAGCGGTTGGGGGCCCGGTCATTTCGGCGGTCGAAGCATGTATCCAACACCGCGTACGGTGTGGATCATCGGCTCTCTGCCGGCATCGATCTTCTTCCGCAAATAGGAGATGTAGAGATCGACAATGCTGGTACGTCCAGCGAAGTCGTAATTCCAGACGCGGTCCAGGATTTCGGTGCGGGTCAGTGCCCGACGCGGATTGCGCATTAAAAAGTGCAGCAGCTCGAACTCGGTTGAGGTAAGCGAAATCGGCGATCCTGCGCGTGCGACCTCATGGCTGGCGCCATCGAGGGTGAGGTCGCCGACCGTCAGACCCTCCTCCGCCGGTGCGGCCTGATAGTTGGGCCGGCGAAGGAGTCCGCGTAGTCGGGCAACCAACTCCTCCAGGCTGAACGGCTTCGTCATGTAGTCGTCGGCACCGGCCGTCAAGCCGGTGACCCGGTCCATCACCGAGTCGCGCGCGGTCAGGAACAGGGTGGGGGTGTAGGCGTCGGCTTCCCGGATCCGCTGCAGGATCGCCAAGCCGTCCGTATCCGGCAGCATGATGTCGAGAACCAGTACGTCGGGGCCGACCTGGTCGAACTTGGAGACGGCCTCCCGGCCGTTGTGCGCGACCTCGACGGTCCAGCCTTCGTAGTGCAGCGCCATTTTGACCAAGTTGGTCAACGCAGGTTCATCGTCGACCAACAAAACCCGGATCGGTGACCCATCGGCGCGGCTGATCCGAGGCAGCTGACCGAGGATGGCCTGACGCGGCCGCTGTTCACGCGCGGAGCCCGACATTATTGCCATTCACCTCCACTCTTCCTCGCTCACACGCCATTGTCACAAAACCGTCACGAAACTCATATCGTTCTCAAATGTGTCGGCCGCCCGGCGAGCTTCCGCCTGGGCCGTCAGATATGGGTTCTCTATGCATCTCATCCGTGAGCTTGCGATGCCGTTATGCCCCAAAAACACTGGGTAGCAGAGCTCTTGACCAAGGAGAGTGCAGACCAAAAGTGAGGCTACAGCGCTAACCCATTGTGTGTAAACGCTTTACATAACTTTGCCGTAACAATGTCCACTCAAGAGCAGCCTCCGCGACCATCGATGAGCGCGGGTGGCTTCACAGAGAAATTTGGAGAGATCAATGTATTTCTCGTCTTTCGTCACCACGCATCCGGAGATGCTGTCGGTGGCGGCCGGCGAATTGGGAGGCATCGGTTCTGCGATGGCTGCCGCGAATGCGGCCGCAGCGGGCCCAACTGCCGGGGTCGTCCCCGCGGCGGCTGACGAGGTGTCGGCGCTGACGGCGGCGCAGTTCGCCGCGCACGCGGGCAGTTATCAGGCAATTAGCGCCCAGGCCGCAGCCGTTCATTCGGCCTTGGTCAGCACCCTGCAGGCCAACGCCGCATCCTATGCGGCCGCCGAAGCCGCCAACGCGATCGCGGCCGGTTAACCCGGGCACGACGGAAGCAAAGAAAGGTACGGACGATGGACTACGGGGCGTTACCCCCGGAGATCAATTCGGCTCGGATGTACGCCGGTCCTGGTGCAGGGTCGATGCTGGCAGCCGCGTTGGCCTGGGACGGGCTCGCGGCTGATCTCAACTCCACGGCAGCCTCCTATGGTTCGGTGATTTCCGGACTCACTGGCGAGCCTTGGCAGGGTGCAGCGTCGACATCGATGGCCGCCGCGGCCGCACCGTATGTGACCTGGATGAATACCACCGCGGCCGAAGTCGAGCAAGCGGCAAACCAGGCCAGGGCGGCAGCCGCCGCCTACGAGGCGGCATTTGGGATGACGGTGCCACCAGCGGTGGTGGCGGCCAACCGGGCTCAGCTGATGGCGCTGGTCGCGACAAACTTCCTGGGTCAGAACACCCCCGCGATCATGGCCACCGAGGCCCACTACGGGGAAATGTGGGCTCAAGATGCCGCAGCCATGTACGGCTACGCCGGTAGCTCGGCCGCCGCTTCGACCTTGGCGCCGTTCACCCCGCCCAAGTCGACCACCAATCCGGCCGGCCTGACCAGTCAGTCCGCCGCGTTGGCCCAGACCGCCGGAGCATCCGGCGGCAGCCACACGCAGACCGCCGCTTCGACGTCGCTGTCTTCGATGTCCCAGGTGCCGCAGACGCTGCAGGGACTCGCACAGCCGACGCAGACCGGGTCGTCGGGGTCAGGCCTGTCGGGGCTGTTGTCGGGCAACGGTACGACGGTGCTGTCGTCCGGGGCGTCGGGCGCATCTGGAGGGTTGAGTGCGCTGACGGGTCTCGCGGGCTCGACGGGCAGGGGCGTCAGCACTAGTGCGGGCAAGGGCGCCAGCTCGGGCCTCGGGGCGCTCGACAGTCTGACGGACATCGCGTCGACGTCGTCCAGTGGAGTCGCCGATTTGGGTTCGGACGCGGCCGGCCTGAGCCCCGACGTTGCTGGCCTGGGAAGCAATGTCGGCGGCATTGGCACGAGTCTGGCTGGCATGGGAGCGAATGTCCCGGGCGCCGATTCACTGTTCGCGTCCGAAGGAATGGGACCATCGGGCGGGTTGGGTCTGGCACCTGCTCTGGGCGGTCCGACATTGCTGGGACCCTCCCTCGGCTTTGGCGCTACGGCGACTATGGGTCAGGCCAGCTCCGTCGGCACAGTCGGGACGTTGTCGGTGCCGCAGACGTGGGCAGACGCCGCCCCGGCCGCCTCGATGACCGCTGCTGGGCCGATGCCGTTGCCCACCAGCGCCTTTGGCGCGACACCGGCCGCGTCGACCAACGCCCCGGGTACACCCAAAGTGACCTTCCCGGTTCTGGTCGAACGCGAGGCCGATGGGCTGCAGCGAATAGGGTTGCGTACCAACATGGTCCCGCCGCCGCTGGTCGGTTAGTGGACAAAATGGTTGTGGCCCGCACACCGTTTGGTGTGCGGGCCACAGGGGTTGGTGTTGTTAGGCCCAGCTGGAGCCGACGGCGCTGTCGGTGGAGCTCATGTTGTTGCCCGCGGTTTGCACCTTTTGGCCGTGGGAGTTGGCTTGTTGGTAGATGACCTGGAAGTTGCGGCCCAACTGGGTGATGAACTCCTGGCAGGCCACCGAACCCGAGCCACCCCAGAAGTCACCGGCGGCCAGCACATCACGCACGATGGACTGGTGCTCGGCCTCCAGGGAAGCGGCCTGGGAGCGGATCAACGCGCCGTGGGCATCCACGTCGCCGAACTGGTAGCTAATCGACATTGCTGTTCTCCTAACGCTTTTCGGTGACCGGCTAGCTGGACAGGATCTGCTGGGAGGCCTGCTCTTGGGTCTCGTAGTTGTTGGCATCCCGGATCAGCCCGTCACGCACCCCGTGCAGCATGTTGACGATGTTGCGGAAGGCCTGATTCATCTGGCCCATGGTGTCATACGACGTCATCTGGGCCGTGCCACTCCAGCCGGCACCGGCGATGTTTTGACTCGATGCCCACATTTTGCGGGCCTCGTCTTCCACCGTTTGGGCGTGCACATCAAAACGGCCCGCCATCGACCGCATCTCGTGCGGGTCAGTCATAAAACGCGTCGGCATTCTGTCTCCTTATCGTGAAGTGATTGAACTGGTCGAGATTGATGACTGGTCTCAGGTAGGCGCCATCGCCTCCCTGGTCATCAGACGAATACCTGTTTAGGCATGACCTTTGGTTTGACACCGTAACGCGGGCCGGCCATGCCATAACCGGACTTACCGCCGGCGGAGGCCATCCCTGGCATGATGCCCGGCGCGCCTCCCATGCCGGCACCCTCGTCGACGGCCGCGGTCCAGCCGGATCCCGCCAACGTGGCCTCGCCGGCGGCGGCCGGTGTGGCCGCCGCCCAGCCGGCCGGCACCGACAGCCCGCCGACCGAGGACGCCCCGCCCATTCCGGCCAGCATCGCGCCTTCGCCACCCGCCGTTGCGCCGGCCAGCGTGGTGCCGAAGCCCAAACCGGCGCCCAGGGGGGCGGTATCGCTGATAAGGAAGCCGAATGGGGCTCCGTTGATGAAGTGGCCAAGGAGCGGGAGGGTTGCCTCCATCATCGCGGTGTTCCATGCCAGCGTGACACCGATGTTGTAAATGGTGTTGGAGACGATCGGCACGGCGAACAAACCGTTGATAGCGGACAAGAGGGTGCCCGGTGCGGCCTGAGCCGCGACAGCCGCCGGGTTGGCGGTTGTACTCGCCGCGTTCTGCAGGCCGCCGAGCGCGTTGTTCAGCGTCGCCGAGGTCCCGTTGCTACCTACGGCCTGGCTGACCGCGGCAGTTTGTTGGCCCTGGTAGGCCGGGTTGGTGTTCTCGGTCGGGTCGGTCGGCGGGGTCAGCCCCGACGAGGCTGCTGACGCCGCGGCGGAGTAGGCGTACATCGCGGCAGCGTCCTGCGCCCAGAACTCGCCGTAGAGGGCCTCGTTGGCCGCGATCGCCGGGGTGTTCTGGCCCAAGATATTGGTCGCGACCAGCATCGCCAGCTGCGCCCGGTTGGCGGCGACAACCGCCGGCGGGATCGTGGCCGCGTAGGCCGCCTCGTAGGCCGCTGCCGATGAGGTGGCCGCGGCGGCCGCGCCCTGCAGTTGCGCCGAGGTGGTGGTCAGCCAGGTGGTGTAGGTCTGGGCCGAAGCCGCCATCGCCGTGGACGATGGTCCCGTCCACTCCGAGCCGAGCGAAGAGATTATCGACTCGTAGGACGCCGCGTTCGAGCTCAATTCCGAGCTGAGGGCGCTGAACGAGGAGGCGGCCGCCATCAATGGTCCCGCTCCGGCGCCGGAGTACATGAGTCCGGAGTTGATCTCCGGGGATCGCGCTGCGAAATCGAAAGTCATGTGTCTAATCCCGTCCTTAAATTGATCGGATTGCGATTGACGTCTAACCGGCCACCATTGGCCGCGTGGATTGCTAGGTGGCGGTCGGTTTGGGCATCGGCGGCATGACTTTGGGCTTGACCCCGTAGCGCGGGGCGCCAAAGCTCGAGCCGCCACGGCCGCCGTTGGCGACCGCGGGCATGCCGGCGATGCCGGGTCCCATCCCGCCGGCGGACGGCGCGGGGGTGGTCCAGCTCTGCGAGGCCAACGTGACGGGCGTGCTCGCCGCCGGCACTCCTGCTCCGCCGGCCCAGCTGGGCGGGACCGACAGCGGGCCGATCGAGGACCCCGAGCCGGCCGCGGCCAGCACCGGCGCAGCGCCCATTCCGCCGGCTCCACCGACGGCTCCACCGACCGCGCCTGCCGGACCGACGTCGCTGGCCAGGCCCATTCCCAGGCCCCCGAGGTCGGCGGAGGCCGTCGAGGGAGCGGCCAGCGCGGTAAGCAAACCGCCGCCGCCCATACCGATCAAGTCTGATTCGGCGGAGGCGAAGTTACCGACCTCGTCGTACCCCGCGCCGAAGAGGCTGTTGTTGACGAGGGGTAGGCCACTCAGGAAGGACGTCAGGCCGGTGATGGCGTCGGTGACGGTCCCCTGCGCGGGCTGCGCGGCGGCCGACGACGCGCCGCTCGTCGCATTCGACAGCGAGGAAGCCGCGGTCCCGGCCTGGTTGGCTCCTTCGGTCTCTTGGTAGGAACTCGAGGACTGCTGAAGGGCATTCACGAACTGCTGGTGGATGGCCTGGGCTTGGGCGCTGACCGTTTGGTAGAGCTGCCCGTAGGTAGAGAACACACCGCTTTGCAGGATGGACACCTCGTCGGAAGCCGCGGGGGAGATGGCTGTGGTCGATGCCGCGGCCGCCGAACTCTCGGTGGCAAACGAGGTGCCGACGCCTTCTAGCTGGGTCGCGGCCGCGGCAATGGCGGCGGGCGCTGTAGTCACATGTGACATGTATTCTCCTGGGTGGCAAGAAGCCGACCCCGGCTGCGGGGTCGGCCACGATGGTCACTGTCAGTGTGTGCGGGTATCCAGCAGCGGTTCCACGGATCTACCTTGACCTAACCTGAGCGCGCGCGCACACCGCTTTAATGGCTTCTTAACATGGAGTCCGAAACTTTTAACACACGGCCTGTACCGACCGGGGGATTCGGGGGCCGGTTAGGGTTTCAGCTGCCCACGCGTAACATTTGTCGCTGGCCCCCATAGCCCAATCGGCAGAGGCAGCGGACTTAAAATCCGCCAAGTGTCGGTTCGAGTCCGACTGGGGGCACGACTCGGGCCGCGCAACCAGCTCAGCGTAACCTTAGGTTTCTCTCAGGCTTATCAGGCATCCTCTTTCGCGGCAACGGCCGTCGTCAGCTCCACGTTGCTCCGACCAGGAGCAGATGCCCAAACCCCTTTACGGTTTCTTAGCGGCAAATGTCACCAGGTGCTTCATCCCCGTCAGTCGTGCCCAGCAGATCGAGCTGCATCCATCCGACGTCGTGCCAGCTGCCGTGTTTCCATGCGGCGCGTCGGTATACGCCGACATCCTGGAACCCGAAGGATCGGTGAAAGCCGTGCTGGCCTCGTTGGGTTGAGTGATGCCGGCGAAGGCCTGCCGGTAGCCGCGCTCGGTAAGTCGGCGTAGCAGGCGGGTATAGAGTTCGCGTCCTCCGCCGGCCCGGTGATGGCCGGCGTCGACATAGATACCTGTCTCAGTCGACCATCGAAAGGTAGCCAGGCGCTTCAGTGGCTGGCCGTACGCAAAACCGATGATCTGGTCATCTCGCTCGAGGACAAGCCATGCGTGGGTGGCGCACAGCCCCTCGATTCGCGCAGCCATCTCATCAGTGGTTGGGACGTCGATTTCCCAACTGATCGGTGTGTTCTGGACGTAGGGGCGGTAAATCGCCAGGCACGCAGCGGCATCCTGTGCTGAAGCCGGACGCACGCCACTGCTACTTGCTTCCATGTCAGTAATTTTCCAGTCGGTTCGCGCCTCGCGACACCTCTAACGCACAGTCCTTAAGGACATGTCCGTCAACGACATATAGTGGCGCGATGGTTGGTAGGCATTCGGAGTCTGATGCTGGCGTTGGACAAGACGATGAGGGTGATCCTCCTACGCCAACCGTATTTATCGCCACACCCATGTACGGCGGCATGGCTGCGGGGATTTACACCGTGTCAATGCTGCAATTACCCGCTATCTTCCTGAGGAACAGGGTCGATTTGTTGTACGCCTTCACGTCGAGTGAAAGCCTCGTGCCAAATGCGAGGAACGTCTTGACCCAGCAATTTCTGGAATCCAAGGCCACCCATTTGATGTGGATTGATTCGGATATTGGATTTAATGCCACGGACATAGCGACCATGCTAATAGCCGATAGAGACATCGTGTGTGGGATATATCCCAAGAAGGAAGTGGACTGGGCGCGTGTGGCGCAAGCGGTCGAGGACGGTGTGCCGCCGGAAGAGCTAAGCAACCACGCAGGCTTGTTCGCCGTTAAACTCTTAGACGACTCCGCTGGCCGTCTTGCCGCCGACCCTGATGGATTACTCGAGATTGCGGCCGGAGGTACCGGATTCATGCTCATCAAGCGCGGCGTGTTTGACACGCTATCCGAGGTTGTCCCCGAATATGCGCCAGACCGAGAATCGATTAGGGAGTTCTACGCCACCACCACCGAGCCTGAGTCGGGCAGGCTGATAACCGAAGACTATCATTTCTGCGCGCTGGCCCGCAGCCACGGTTTCAAGATTTATGCAGCGCCCTGGGTGCGTTTAGCCCATGCCGGAACATACATATTTGAGCGCCGTTTTGACCCGAAGTGGCTGAATGTAAGCGATGGATCCGAAATTGATCCAAGCGGCTAAAAGGCCGCAGCGGTATGCGCGCGGCGAAGGTGGGGATCGGGGGCGTGTGGCGGCCCAGGCAGAGCGCAGCAATGTCAACGTCGACGTGTGGAATCATCGACGGACAGGCAACGGCCGGCCTTTACCCAGTGGTCGCCAC
Organism: uncultured Actinomycetota bacterium; assembly: GCA_963744835.1. Taxonomy (GTDB): domain Bacteria; phylum Actinomycetota; class Actinomycetes; order Mycobacteriales; family Mycobacteriaceae; genus Mycobacterium. Next base: position 387,283 of record CAVUVB010000001.1, on the reverse strand, counting down.
TGCGGGCAAATGTCGATAGCGGGCATGCATCGAGACACAGACATCTCCGTGCGGGCTGGGCGCCGCACCGGCAGCGCGCTACGATCCCGTGGCGGCAACGTAAGGCCGTAATCCCAACGGGGAAGCGGTGTTTCGCCCTTGGCCGCCGCTCCCGCCGATGGTTGTTTTCGCGGTGCTGGTTCTGACACCATGGCCCAGACAAGTTCGCTGAATCTGCCGTGGCGGCAATATATTTCAAGGTGAGTAACTCAATATCTCGTCCTTCTCGTTGGAGTGCTGGACTCAAGAGGTTGCTGGCGGTGACCACGGTCGCGATGCCACCAGCACCGCACCCCGATGACCTGCACCGTAGTCCGCTGTGAGGCTGTGCGCGATTGAGGCGGGGTCACAGCCCATCAGGTACCGTTCCCGGCATTCGGGACTGTTGGAGGTATTGTGGCGTTCGCTGAGCCGATCATTGTGGTGCTAGGCCCATGGTGCAGCGGCACATCAGCCGTTGCCGGCGTCCTGCACCACCTCGGCGTATTCATGGGCACTCAATTTGACTGGAACTACCGCGAACTGCACCAGACCTGGGAAGACTCGCATCTAAGTCAATTGTGCCGCAGGGCCTTTAGCGAGCCTGGGGCTCAGCTGCAGATGGATGCTGGCTCTTTGGAGGCGAAACTTGGCAGTTGGGCCGACAACCATCGCCGTGCAGCGCGCATCCGGGGGCGTCGGGCTGGTGTCAAGCATCCACTTTTGTGCGTTGCGATGGATTTCGTGCGGGAAGCCTGGGGTCCGGTAGTGCCGGTAGTGGTGGACCGACCCATAGCGAACGTGATCGCGTCGCTGAACAGACTCGGATGGTGGCAAGACGAACCGGAGCGGGCCGAGTCAACGGCACATCTGATCGCCGCGCGTGACCAAGCACTAGCCGTTACTACGACGGTCAGGGTTGACTTCGAGGAGCTTCGCGCCGCGCCCGCCGATGTGATCCGCCGCCTGGCCGACGAGCTGGGCCTCGCGGTGACACAGGCCCAGCTGAAAGCGGCTGCAGAGAGTGTTGTGAAACCCGCCGATGTGCCCCGCGACGTGGACCCTCACCAGCGTTTCATCGATCTGCTGCTGCCCGAGGTAAAACGCAACCCTGGAGATGTGCGACCGGTGTTTTCGTTGGCCGAGGTCTACTTCCATGCCGGCGATTTCGCCAACGCGCGCAAGTGGTTTGCGCGGCGGCTCGAGATGGATAGCGGGGAATCAACTGAGGAGGTCTACTGGGCGATGCTGCGGCTCGGGCACTCGATGGAGAAGCTCGGTGAACCATGGCCCGATGTTCAGGACGCCTACCTGCGGGCTTGGGAATCCCGACCGACCCGCGCGGAGCCCCTCTACGCCCTCGCGCGACGGTACGCCAACGAGAACCGCCACCGGCTGGGCTACCTCTTCGCCGTGCGCGCCGCCGAAATCCCGCTGCCCGACAACGACATCACTGTGCCGCACCTAGACATTTACACGTGGCGGGCTGCTGAGGTGCAGGCGATCTGCGCGTTCTGCATCGGTCAGCAGGTCGAGGCGTTCATGCTGCGCCGGCGCCTGCTGGTCTGCCCCGACATCCCCGATGATGATCGGCAAAGAATTGCGCGCAACCGCGACTTGTCGGTGCCGATCATGCTGGAGGCGGCGGCGTCATACCCAGATGTGCTGGCGCGCAATCTGAGCGTTGGACCACCCGATAGCGAGGTCACCGTCAGCCTGGTCGCCGGAGCGGATCGCGTTACCACCGAGCAGACGCTGAACTCGTTTCTGCATTGCTGCACCGACTTGTCACGAATCGGACGCTTCCTGATGATCGACGCCGGCCTATCAGCCCAGGATCGCACGATGCTGCATGAACGCTATGCGTTCCTCGAATTCACCGACCGCAGCCCCGGGCACACCCCCGGCGCTGAGCTCAAGGCGGTGCGCGGCCAGATCCACGGACGGTTCTGGCTGCATCTGGGCCAAGGCTGGCAGTTTTTTGCCCCCGAAAATTTGATCACCCGCCTCATTGCGGTGCTCGAAGCCGAAACCCGGGTGTTCCAGGTAGGAGTCAACCTCGCCGACGCCGTCGCGCTCACCGGCATCAGCGCACCCGAACACACGGTGCGCCGAACGACCGATGCCGGCCGCTACGTCCTGGGCGAAACGGTGGCCCGAGGCCCGTCGATGTTCGACGCCGCACGATTGGATCGCACCGGCAGCGTGGAGTCCGCCAACCGCGATCCCGCAGCCGGCCTACACACCGCCAGCCTCGACGAAGTACTCTGCATCACCGCCGTGTGACGCAGTGATGCCTACGCGCCCACGCGCCCCAGCCGTCCAGCGTCTTCCAGCAGATCGGCGGCGCTGGCAACGCTTACAGCAGGTTTTGTCATCTGCGCGGCGACCTCACGGGCTCGAGTGATGCATTGCGGATCAAGGATGGAACGCAGGTCTGCGACCAGTGAACCCAGGTTACTGGCCGAGAAGGCCCGCCCTGAGCCGACTTTCAGCCGGATGACGGCATCTGCCCAGATCTGCTGATCGTTGATCGGGTGCCAGAGGACCAACGTGGGTATCCCGGCCCGCATGCCTGCCGCCGTGGTACCGGCGCCCCCTTGATGAACCACCGCGCGGCAGGCCGGAAAAACAGCCGAGTGGTTCACCGCGCCCACGATCTTCACCTGGTCAGAAGACGGCACATCGGTGAGCTCACTTGCCCCAGAGCAAATCAACGCCCGCTCGCCTAAGCGCGCGCAGGCCACGCTGATCAGGCCGAACGTCTGAGCGGCGTACGGGAGCCACACGCCGCTGCCAAAGCCGAAGTAGATCGGCGGCGTTCCCTCGGCGATCCAGGACAAGACCTCCTCGTCGGCTTCGGTGGGCAACTCCAGCGTCAGCGCCCCGACGAAGGGCCGCCAACCATCTCCGTCCGCCAACTCGGCTGCTAGCTCGGGAAAACAGAGCGCGTCGTAGGCCTGAATCTCCAGGAATCGCGTCGAGCGTCCCGTCGCGTCAGGCAGGCCCAGTGCACGGCGGTGGGCGGCTTCAGCCTCCTCTGTTGTGTCGGCGGCCCAGCCACTCAGGCGTGAATGTGCTCCCGGGAAGAAGTGCAGTGCCGCCTGCGGAATGCCGTAGTAATCCGCGACATTGGCGGCCAACCCCTGCTCGATTCTGCCGGTAAGTAGCAGGTCGGCCCCGTTTGCCAGCGTCGTCAGCGTCGTGCCCCACTCCACCATGGCCCGGGACAGGTACTCGACCTGTTCTGCCATCGCGCTGGCCGGATCCTTGACCGTCCGGTTGCGGACCGAACTGAGCGGCTCCGGGCCGAACGGGACCGCAGCAAATCCCACCGACTGAAGGAACCCAACCATGTTGGGCGGGACCGCCATGAACACGTCGTGACCGCGGCGCAGCAGCTCCCGACCGACGGTGGCGAAAGGCTCGACATCGCCGCGAGTTCCGTAGCCGGCAAGTACCACTTTCATCGGCGGAGCCTAACTTACGGTGTGCCTAAACGTCCGAGCAGCCGCTCGATCCTGTATCCGGCAAACGTCTGCCCCACTCAACCCCTTGTGCGGATAAAACGAACTTAAGGCGAGCCAGTCCGGTTGGGGGTGATCGGCTGCGGCTTCTTCGCACCTTTCGGCGCTGTCTTGGTCGCACGCACTGGACGCATGGAGTCAGACACACCAGTTTTCACGTACCTGCAACTCGTCAGCTTCGGCGCAACATTAGCCGTTTCCTTCCCTTGTCCCCATGTCGTTCGCACTGGCCGCGTTCCGCCCTGAACAAGACCCGGCGATTACCCAGATGCTCAACAACACAGCCTGGTTTTTGCTGCTTTACATCTGGCCGTTGTTCACCGTGTGGTTGTGGTCGCTCGCAGCACCGATCCTGCTTGCCCCTAAAGGCACCACAACGTTCCCTCGTTGGGTCGGCCAACTGAGTCCTGGTGCGGATTGCTGTTCGCGCCATCGCTTCTCATCGACCACTTCAAAACCGGCCCTACAACGGACTGTGGGCGTCTCGGAATCTGAGGTTCGGCAACAGCTTTCAATGTGATTACCAGCCTTCGCAGCGAGGAATCGGACTGATACGCATATAGTCAAGGGCATGCGCGCAGCCGTCTACACCAGGATCAGCCAAGACGCCACGGGACGGCGCGCGAGTGTGACCCGCCAGTTGGAGGACTGCGAGGCACTCGCCGATCGACTCGGATGGGAGGTCACCCACCGCTACGGCGACAACGACCTGTCCGCCTACTGCGGTAGCTCCCGTCCCGGCTTCGAGGCCATGCTGAAGGCGATGGCTGATAGTGAGTTCGGCGCGGTGATCTGCTGGCATCCCGACCGGCTCGTGAGGTCGATGCAGGACCTGGAGCGGTTGAGCGCCATCGTCGGTGGCGGCCGAGTCCAGTTGCGTACCGTCAACGCTGCGGTGGCGGCCGATTATGGCCTACCAGGTGAAGGCCGAGCGGCGACCGGGTGTCCGGCGGTAACGCCGGTGTGCGAGCCGGTCGTCAGCGGCGTCGACGCTGTCGCAGCAGCGTTGCGCAGCGATGACGTCGCCGGCGCGGTGCTCCAGGGGGATGTCGTCGGGCGGCCGTGGTTGACTGCGCCCGGCCGTGACGTTATCGCTGCTGCGTTGACGCCGCGCTGGTCGCGGGGGGCGGCGGAACGGTGCCGCCCGGCCGCGGCAGCGATGTTCGAGATGGTCGCAGCCCGTGGGCAGGTGGATGGCGCTGACGTCGGCGAAGCGGTGACCAGGGCGCTCCGGTTGACGTTGTTCGGCGTGGACAACCAGGACGGGCTGTGGGCGGTGGTCCAGCAGCGCCAGCCAGTCGGCGGCGATGACCTGGTCGGTCGGCTGGCCCGAGCCGCGCCGCAGTGCACCGACGAAGAGATTTTCTTGTTGGCGGCGTCGGTGCACGGCAGCGGTGAGCGCGGCGGTGTCGGCCAGATCAGCGACACTTTCGTGTGGGCGTTGCGGCATCTTGCGTCCGACACCGGGTTAGCGGGGAGGCTGCGCGAAAACCATAACGACATACCGGTTTTCGTTGAGGAGATCGTTCGGCTGCATTCGACGAACCAGTACATACCGCGGGTCGCACTGCGGGACACCCGTATCGGCAACATCGATTTGTCGGCCGGTGACACGTTCTGCATAGCGGCAGGTTTGGCCAGCCGGGAGGGCGACGGCGGCGACCAGGTGAACGAGCGGGTGCGTACGCATTGGGGGTTCGGCGCGGGCCGGCATCGTTGCCGCGCTAACCATCTAGTCCGGGCTGTGCTGCGGGTGCTGGTGGAGGAGTGGCTGGCACAGCTCCACCACTGCGCGGTGCCAGATGGATTTGTGCCGCAATATATCCCGGGCCGGACGGCGCTGGTAGAGCTGCCGTTGACGTGGCGGATTTAGAACCGCCCCCGGTTTTGGCCGAGGGCGGTTCGTCGTTGCTGTTGGGTTAGTTCGGCGGCAGCGAGACCTGCGCGCACATCGCGTGTAGGAACGCTTCGTACATCAGCGTCCCCACCCTGTTCGCTACGCTGACCCTCGGGTCTAGCGGCACCAGCCTGCCGCGACGCCAGTTTTCACGACCAGAACCATCGCGATGCTGAACAGCATCACCGCACCCCTATGACCTGCTCCGCAGTCCGCTGTGACGCTATGGCGCGATTGAGGCGAGGTTAAAGACCATCAGGTACCGTTCCCGGCATTCGGGACTGTTGGAGGTGTTGTGGCGTCCGCTGAGCCGATCATTGTGGTGCTGGGTCCGTGGTGCGGAGGTACGTCGGCCGTTGCCGGCGTGCTGCACCACCTCGGCGTATTTATGGGTGCAGACTTCGTGTGGGCCTACCGAGGACCACACGAAACCTGGGAGGACTCGCAGCTCAGCAAGTTGTGCGTACGGGCCTTCACCGAACCTGGCGCTCAGCTGCAAATGGATGCTGGTTCTTTGGAGGCGAATCTTCGCAGTTGGGCCGACAATCATCGCCGTGCCGCCCGCGCCGAGGGGCGTCGGGCTGGCGTCAAGCACCCACTTCTGTGCGTTGCGATGGATTTCATCCGTGACGCCTGGGGCCCGGTTGTGCCGGTGGTGGTGGACCGACCGGTACCGAACGTGATCGCGTCGCTGAACAGACTCGGTTGGTGGAAGGACGAACAGGAGCGGGCTGAGTCGACGACGCATCTGATCGCCGCGCGAGACCAAGCGCTAGCTGGCGCCGCGACGGTTAGGGTTGACTTCGAGGAGCTGCGCGCCACGCCCGGGGTTGTCATCCGTCGCCTCGCCGACGAGCTCGGCCTGGCGGTAACAGAGGCCCAACTGAAAGCGGCTGCGGACAGCGTTATGCAATCGGCCGATGTGCCCCGCGACGTGGATCCTCACCAACGTTTCATCGATCTACTACGTCCCGAGGTGACAGCCAACCCTGCAGATGTCAACTCGGTGTCCATGCTGGCCCAGGTCTACTTCCATGCGGGCGATTTCGCCAACGCGCGCAAGTGGTTTGCGCGGATGATTGAGATCGGCGGCTCGGACGAGGGGACTTACTGGGCGATGCACCTGCTCGCGCAATCGATGGAGCAGCTCGGTGAACCGTGGCCCGATGTTCAGGACGCCTACCTGCGGGCATGGGAGTTTCGACCGACCCGCGCGGAGCCACTCTACGAGATCGCCCGCCATTACATTGCCGAGAAGCGCTGCCAGCTCGGCTACCTCTTTGCCGTGCGCGCCGCCGAAATCCCGCTGCCCGAAGGCGACATGACGATACCGTACCCAGACCTCTACGCTTGGCGCACATCCTTTCAGCAGCTGGTGTGCGCGTACCACATAGACAAACAAGCCGAAGCGTTTACACTGTCGCGGCGCCTGCTGGCCCGCCCCGACATCCCTGACGGTGATCGACAAGGCATCGCGAGCATTCGAGACTTGTCGGTGCCGATCATGCTGGAGGCGGCATCGTCATATCCAGATATGCTGGTGCGCAACCTCATCGCTGGACCACACGACAGCGATGTCACCGTCAGCCTGGTCGCCGGAGCGGATCGAGTTACCACCGAGGAGACGCTGAACTCGTTTCTGCACTGCTGCACTGACGTCTCACGGGTCGGACGTTTCCTGGTGGTCGATACCGGCCTGTCGGCCGAAGAACGCGCGATACTACATGAGGGCTACCCGTTCCTCGAGTTTGTCGACTGGGCCCCCGGCATTGACCTCCGCGACCAAATCCACGGACGCTACTGGCTGCATCTGGGGCAGGGCTGGCGGTTCTTCGCCCCCGAGAACCTCATCGCGCGCCTCATCGCGGTCCTCGACGCCGAAACCCAAGTGTTCCGAGTCGGAATCAACCTCGACGACGCAGTCGGGCTCACCGGCATCAGCGCGCCCGAACAGACGGTGCGCCGAACGCCGGGCGCGGGCCGCTACGTCCTAAGCGACGTGGTGGCCAGAGGTCCGGCGATGTTCGACACCGCACGACGAGATCGAGCCGGCAGCATCGACACCACCGACCCCGATCCCGTCGCCGAATTCCAACAGCGCGCAGCCGCGGCCGGGCTAAAGACCGCCAGCCTCGACGAAGTACTCTGCATCACCGCAGTCTGAGAAGCGAAGTCAGGGTGTTGTGGCCGAATTCAATCATCTTCGGAAAGCGGGAAGCGGGTCAGGCAATACGCCGTCAAGTCAAGTATCAACGCGTCTCTCTCAGCCTGACGCGGTAGCTCGCCGGCACTTGCGCCTTGAATTGTCATGAGCAGCTGTACGATTGCGAGAGGATTGAGCTGGTTCGCGGCGTCCTGGAAGCTCGCCAGAATTTTCGGGACGTCTTCGCCGTCCCGCGCGACTAACGCCATAATTTTCTGGACCCGCTCGGTTATCTCGGTTTCATCAGTCAACGTACATATCGCGCGGCCGTGCGACTCGATCCGCCGGTACATGTCCAGCAAGCCTTGTCCGTAGAGCCTTTTGAGGTCACTGACGTAGCGCCGAAGGTCCTCCACGTCCTGCGGGTTCGGTTGTTCGATTTCTGCTAAGTGCTTCGAGATTAGTTCCTCTGGACGTTCACCGAGCGCCGCCAGGAACCCATTGATCTGGGCCTCTAGGTCAGCGTCGTCCATGTCATTTGTCATGGCCTACCAGCGCAGCTTTAGGCGGCGCAGGTGGGTCACGCTGGTAGGTTTATGCACGACCGCCGGCGTGAAGCCTGGTTTGAGTTCGAAATTTGGGATGCGGATCAACCATTCGGTCAAAAAAGCGTCCATTTCAAGGCGAGCCAGGTGCATGCCCAAGCATCTGTGCATGCCGCCGCCGAATGCCCAGTGGCGTTGGCGCCGAACCTCTCCGTGGCTGCCCCTGGATATCTCATCGCCGCCGTTGGATCTGCCCGCGGCTTCCAGAGCCAGCCACACCGAACTGTGCGCAGGGATTGAGATACCACTGATCTCGACTTTTCGCGTGGTCACGCGCGGAATGCCCGGCCCTGGCGGCTCCAAGCGGAAGATTTCCTCGACGAACGCGGGGATCTGTGCTGGGTGCTCGCGCAGCTGGGTCCGCAGTTGCGGGTCGCGTGCGAGATGCAGCAGGGCGAAAGTGATTGCCGAGGCCACCATTTCAATGCCTGCAACAGAGAACAATAAAAGGATGACCGACACCACTTCGACGTTGGTGAGCGGAAAATCTTTATCACCGGCGAGTCGTTCCAGTAGCGGCCAGAGAATACCGGGCGGCCGTTCCGGATCGCTCAGCCCGGCGTCGAAGCTGGTGTTAAGCCACCTGACGAGTTCAAGTTGGGCTTGCCCGGTGGTGTCGCCGATTACCGCGGCCCTGGTCATCTCGTGCGCCCGAGCGTCATCTGCCGGTAGCCCGCAAACCATGAATAGCGCTTGGCACGCAAACGTGTCGGCGACTTCGGCTGCATCACACTGCCTTCTGGCAGCGATTCTGTCGACCAATTTCGCGGCGCGGGCCCGCAAGTCCCCGGCGAAGGGGGCCAATGCTCTAGGGCTGAAGAGCGGATGCAAGACGCTGCCGAAACGGGCATGCTCCGATCGCGTAGCGCAGGAGAGCGGCACCTGGGGAAGCGGTGCGCCGAACAACTGAATCGCAAAGGTTTTCGGGGGCGAGGCAAACGTTTGCGGGTCGAGCAACGCCGCCCGCACGTCGTCGCGGCGGGTGAGATAGTAGCCGTGCAGCACCGGATCGCCGGTGTCTATCTTCACCACCGGGCCCAGCCCCCGAAGGTGGCGCCAGTAGGCGGCGCGGTCTGCTGCGAAGAACGGACTCTCCTTGTGGTGCAGCGGAGGCGAAGTCACGCTGCCATCTCTAGGCACGTCATTGTCGTTCATCGCCCTTCCAAGCCCTAATCGCCGATCAGTCGATGCGAACGGCGTGCATCTCCCAAAACGGGGCGTGGACGCGGCCATTGGTCAGCCGAGACTGGACCGCCCGAAACTGTTCCTTGACGGGCTCGATCTGCTCAGCCATATGGGGATTGCGCGCGATCATTATGTCAAAGGCTTCCACGCTAACGTGGGCCTGAAACGTGGTCGGCCCTAGATAGGTGATCTCCCAGCCGGCGTCGGGGAACACGTGCCGGAAGTCGTCTTCGGACAGCGAACGCGGCGCACTGTAGCCGTTGATGTTGCCGGGGCCGAACTCGAACATGTACAGTCGGGCTCCCGGTTTGGTCGCCCGATGCAAGGCTCCCGCGTACGACCTCTTCGCTTCGACCACGTCCGAAAAGACGTGGTAGAAGGCGCAGTCGACGACCGTGTCGAAACGGTTCTCCAGACCCTCCAGCTTGATCGCGTTGGCCACCTGGAAGTCCACCGACACCCCGGCTCTCCGCGCGTTCTCCTTCGCCCGCTCGATCGCGCTCGGTGAGGAGTCGATGCCAGTCGCCGAGTATCCCTTCGAGGCGTAGAAGATGGCGTGGTGGCCAGGGCCTGTTCCTGGGTCGAGCACCTCGCCCTTGACCGCCCCCAGCGCGACAAGTTGCTGTACGACCTGCTGCGGGCCGCCGATGTCCCACGGCGTGGCTGCCGGCAAACCGTGCGAGAACTGCTGATCGCCATACATCTTGTCGTAGCGGCGGGGATCGACCGGTGCTGGCTGGCTCATCCCGTAACGATAAAACGTGGATCGACATAACGCTCGGTCGAACGGTTCGGCTGAAGCGTCAGGGCAGGGAGGCGCCAAGTACTCCGATCTACGGGTGCAATAACTAATCATGACGCTGCGCGTCGAGGGGCATTGCAACAAACTCGATACGCAACCGCTGAAATGACCTGCGGCCAAGTCCGCAGATTCTCAACCGCAGCTGAATGTGATTTGGGCCTCTTCTTCGCGAAACTCTAAGAGACTCTTATTGAACATCATCGTTTGCCCCGGGCCGCTTCTAGGGTAGCGAAAACCGCGAAACAGCTGGCGAAACCGCTTATACCGTTTGCTGTTTGGAACCGAGTTCGCGGCAAGATCATTTTTGTTTAAGGGCGCCCTGAGTCACGGGCGTGACTTGGGCAACACCCGTACAAACTCCGCCTTTTCATTGCAAATTCGGCCGCTAGACTCGGCCGGATGCGGCGCCGAACCCGCGCTGTGATTTGCGGAAGCATTTGACCGCCAGGCGTCCAACATCCGCCCACCACGGGCCAACGAGTAGAGGCTGGTACCACTGTGAGCGTTGTTAGCCGTGTGCAGGCACGGAAGCGCAACAACGATGCACGTGCTGAGATTGTCACTGCGCCCGGTTTCACGGTCGTTGCCGACATTTCGCCGCAGCACGGTGCGGTCAGCGGCATCGCCGTCAGTCCCGACGGGTCGCGGCTGATGGTCACCCACTACGGCGATCACAGTTTCTCGATGATCGACACCGTCAATAGCACCGTCGCGCAAACGGTCATCGACATCGATGAACCGTTCGCCATCGCCATGGCCGAGACGCCGGCTAACCGGGTCTATGTCAGCGCCGTATCGGCGGCGTGTGACTCGGTGCTGGCCTTCGATGTGGACGCCAGCCGGGTCGTGGCGGCCTACCCGATGGCGCACAGCGTGACCGACCTGGCGGTGAGCCCCGACGGCAGGCAGCTTTACGCCAGCCGGACAGCGGCCGCCGGCGCCGACGTCGCGATCCTCGACACCGAGACGGGTAAGGACGACGCGATCGGCATCGGGGGGAAGGCCGGAACCATTACCGAATGCGTGCGCATCAGCCCGGACGGGAGCCGGCTATATGTCGCCGCCAATGGACCCTCCAGCGCAGAGCTTGTGGTGATCGACACGCATGCCAGGCGCGTGCTGAACACCGTCGAAATCGGTTCGCCTATCCGGGATATCGCGCTCAGCCCGGACGGCGCCAGCGCATACATCGGTAGCTCCGGCCCCGACTTCGGCGCGGTGCTCGACGTCGTCAACACGCGAACCAACCGCATCGCCAGCACCTACAAGGTCGGGGAGGCCTCCGGCTTTCTCGCGCAATTGACGTTGAGCCGCAACGGTGAGCGGGCATATCTCGTCGGCGACACCGGCGTGACAGTGCTGTCCACCTCGACCCACGACGTCATCGGCAGCATTGTGCTCGGTCCGCGACCATCCTGCGTGATCGAAAGCCCGGACGGAAACCGTCTCCACATCGCCGACTACGCCGGCACCGTCACCACGCTGGCGATCGCACCGACGACCGCGTCGCCGGATGCATCAACGCCGGAGGATGCACCCACCCTTCCGCACCCGTGGGCGCTCCCCGAGCTGTCGGGACTCGAGCCGGCAATGGCCTAGCCGGGCGCCCCGGCCGCATCTGGGCACGGGCGATCAAACGGGCATGGGATGATCGCCACCAGGGCGGCCCCTAGGCGGGCCGGCCCGGAGCAGCAGGTAGTGCGAACCATGAGGCGGTCCATCGATGTACAGCACCATGCAGAGCTTTCCCTTGACGATCACCGCCATCCTGCGACATGCCGCCGGCGTCCACGGCGCTCGCAAGGCCACCACCGCGACGGGTGACGGTTACCGCGACTGCACCTACGCCGAACTCGGTGACCAGGCGGCTGCCCTGGCGAACGCCCTGCGCGCGGTGGGTGTCACCGGCGATCAGCGGGTCGCCACCTTCATGTGGAACAACGCCGAGCACCTGACGGCATACATGGCCGTACCGGCGATGGGTGCCGTGCTGCACACGCTCAACATCCGGCTCTTTCCCGAGCAGATCGTCTATGTCGCCAACGAGGCCGAGGACCAGGTGGTGTTGATCGATCTGTCGCTCGCCAAACTGCTGGCGCCGATCCTCGCCGAGCTCGAGACCGTGCACACCGTGATCGCGGTTGGCGACGGTGAGACGGACCTGCTCGACGAATCAGGCAAGACGGTGGTGCGCTACGCCGACGTCATCGCCGACCAGCCGACCGAATTCGACTGGCCGGACATCGACGAGAACTCTGCCGCCGCGATGTGCTACACCAGTGGCACCACCGGCAACCCCAAAGGCGTCGTCTACAGCCACCGTTCGAGCTATCTGCACACCATGGCGACCTGTACCAGCAATGGCATCGGCGTCGGTTCCAGCGATTGCGTGTTACCGATCGTGCCGATGTTCCACGCCAACGCGTGGGGGCTGCCGTATGCGGCGTTGATGGCGGGCGCCGACTTGGTGCTGCCCGATCGGCATCTGGACGCCAAGTCGCTGGTCGACATGATCGAGAAGCTGCGACCCACCGTGGCCGGCGCGGTGCCCACCATCTGGAACGACGTCATGCACTACCTGGACCGCAATCCCGGCCACGATGTGTCCTCGCTGCGGGTGGTCCCGTGCGGCGGCTCGGCGGTGCCGGTGTCGCTGATGCGCACCTTCGAGGACAAACATGGCGTGCAGATCCGCCAGCTGTGGGGCATGACCGAAACCTCGCCAATGGCGACCATGGCTTGGCCGCCACCGGGAACCCCCGACGAGGAGCACTGGACGATCCGCGCGAGCCAGGGCCAACCGGTGTGCGGTGTGGAAGCCCGGATCGTCGACGACGACGGGCAGGTGCTGCCCAACGACAACGAAGCCGTCGGCGAGGTCGAAGTTCGCGGTCCGTGGATCACCAGCTCCTACTACCAGGGACACGACGAGTCGAAGTTCGACTCCGGCTGGCTGCGCACCGGCGACGTGGGCCGCATCGACGAAAGGGGCTTCATCACGCTGACCGACCGCGCCAAAGATGTGATCAAGTCAGGCGGAGAATGGATTTCGTCGGTCGAGCTGGAGAACTGCTTGATCGCACACCCGGATGTGGTCGAGGCGGCCGTGGTCGGGGTTCCCGACGAGCGCTGGCAGGAACGGCCGCTGGCCGTCGTCGTCGCCAACGAAGGCTCTGATGTCAGTGCTGACGATCTGCGAACCTTTCTGGCCGACAAGGTCGTTCGATGGTGGTTGCCGGAGCGCTGGACATTCGTCGACGAGATACCACGTACCAGCGTCGGCAAATACGACAAGAAGACCATCCGATCCCGATACGCCGACAACGATTATCAGGTTAGCGAAGCGCGAGACTGACGAGGAGAACGCGGTCATGAGCCTGCGCGTCGTTCAATGGGCAACCGGGTCGGTCGGGGTGGCCGCGATCAAAGGTGTTCTCGACCATCCCGAGTTGGAACTCGCTGGCTGCTGGGTGCATTCGGAAGCCAAGAGCGGCAAGGACGTCGGCGAGATCATCGGCAGACCGGCGCTGGGTGTGACCGCCACCAACAGCATCGACGACATTCTCGCGCTGGACGCCGATGCGGTGATCTACGCGCCGCTGCTGCCCAATGTCGACGAAGTCGCGGCCCTGCTGCGTTCCGGCAAGAATGTCGTCACCCCGCTCGGCTGGTTCTACCCGAGCGAGCGCGAAGCCGCGCCGCTGGAGGTTGCCGCACAGGCCGGCAACGCGACGCTGCACGGCGCCGGCATCGGTCCGGGTGCGGCTACCGAGCTTTTTCCGTTGCTGCTCTCGGTGATGTCCACCAGTGTGACTTTCATTCGCTCCGAAGAGTTTTCCGACCTGCGGACCTACGGCGCGCCGGACGTGCTGCGCCATGTGATGGGTTTCGGTGGGACGCCGGAGAGCGCGTTGACCGGACCGATGCAGAAGCTGCTCGACGGCGGATTCATTCAGTCGGTGCGGCTATGCGTCGACCAGTTGGGATTTGCCGCCGACCCCGAGATCCGCACAGCGCAGGAAGTGGCCGTTGCAAGCGCACCGATCGACTCGCCGATCGGGGTGATCGAGCCGGGCCAGGTCGCCGGGCGTCGCTTTGGATGGGAGGCGTTGGTCGGTGACAGGGTGGTCGTCCGGATCACGGTGAACTGGTTCATGGGCGAGGAAAACCTTGATCCGCCTTGGTCGTTCGGGCCAGCGGGTGAGCGCTACGAAATCGAAGTCCGCGGAAATCCGGACACTTTCGTCACGGTCAAGGGCTGGCAGCCGGAAAGCGTGGAGTCCGGACTGAAGAGCAACCCCGGTATCGTCGCGACCGCGGCGCACTGTGTCAACGCCGTCCCCGCGACATGCGCGGCCCCGGCCGGCATCCAAAGCTTCTTCGACCTGCCGCTGATCACCGCCCGGGCCGCGCCCGGGCTGTCGCGGTAGCCTGCCGTCATGACAAAGACCTTGGCCGTCGAACAATCACGGGTCATACCGGTCGGTGTTGACGAAGCCTTCTCCCGCACTTTGCCGATACCGCTGACCACCATCCTCAGTCGGTGGTACGGGCCCGTCCCGCCGCTCGGAGCGGTGCGCGAGCAGGAGGGCGATTGGGCCACCCCCGGACAGACCCGCCTGTTGGTGTTCAAAGTCGGGGGCGGCATGCATGAAGAACTGACCAAGGTCGACCCGCCGCATTCGTTCGGCTACATCCTGTCCGGGTTCACCGGCCCGTTGGGACCGCTGATCGGCCGTGCAGATGGCGAATGGACCTTCACCCCCAGCGGTAACGCCACTTCGGAAACTGTGGTCACCTGGAGCTGGAACATCCATGCCCGCTCGGCGCTCGCCGCGCCGCTGCTTCCGGTATTGGGCTTTCTGTGGAAGGGCTACGCGCGCAAATCGCTGGAAACACTGTCAGCCGTGCTGACGGCCTGAAATGTGCCGACTTTTCGGGCTGCATGCCGGCACCGACGTCGTCACCGCAACGTTTTGGCTGTTGGCCGCCCCGGATAACCTTGCCGAGCAGAGCAGAAGAAACCCGGACGGCACCGGTCTGGGTGTTTTCGACGGTCAGGGCCGGCCGCAGGTGCGAAAGCAGCCGATCGCCGCGTGGCAAGATTCCGACTTCGCCACCGAAGCGCATCAGATGACCGGCACCACGTTCATCGCGCATGTTCGGTACGCGACAACGGGATCGCACGATGTGGTCAACACGCATCCGTTTCTGCAAGACGACCGGATCTTCGCGCACAACGGCGTACTGGAAGGCCTCGATGTGCTCGACGAGCGGCTGCGCGAAATGGGCACTGCGGATCTCGTGTTGGGGCAGACCGACTCCGAGCGGGTGTTCGCGTTGATCACCGGCTCGATCCGTGCCCATGACGCTGACGTGCAGGCCGGTTTGGTCGACGCGATGGGCTGGCTGGCCGCCAACGTGCCGATCTATGCGGTCAACGTGCTGCTGAGCACGGCCACCGATCTGTGGGCGCTGCGCTACCCGCAGACCCACGAGCTGTATGTTTCGGATCGTCGGGAAATCCCGGCGGACCGCCAATTCCATCTGCGCACCAAGCGGATTCGCGCCGACTCTGATCATCTGCGGGTCCGGCCGTCGGTGGTGTTCGCCACCGAGCGCATGGACGACGACCCCCGCTGGCGCCTGATCGAGCCGGGCGAGCTGGTCCACGTCGATCGCCGGCTACAGATCAGCAGCGACCTGGTGCTCCCGGATGCGCCACGGCATCAGCTGCGTCTCGAGGAACTGAGCGCGGCGACTCAGTCCGCCCAGCACACAGCGGTGTAACGGGACGGTGACGACCAAACGAGCGCTGGTGCTCGGCGGTGGCGGCGTGGCGGGAATCGCCTGGGAGACAGGCATTCTGCAGGGCATCGCCGACGAGTCGTCGGCCGTGGCACGAGCGCTGCTGGATTGCGATGTGCTGGTGGGAACATCGGCCGGTGCGACCGTCGCCGCACAGATCGGCAGCGCGTTGAGCATCGACGAGTTGTTCGCGCGACAGGTCCAGGACACCTCGGCCGAAATCGATCCCGGCGTCGGGATTGACGCCGTCACCGACCTTTTCCTGGCCGCCATGTCGCCACCCGACACCACAGTGCCACAGAAACGGCAACGGATCGGGAAGGCGGCGCTGGCGACGCACACCGTGGCAGAACCCGTCCGGCGCGGCGTGATCGCCCAGCGGCTGCCGACGCACGACTGGCCCGACCGGGTGTTACGCGTCACCGCAATTGATATCGCCACCGGAGAACTGGTGGTATTCGACCGCGCCTCGGGTGTCGACCTGCTTGACGCGGTGGCCGCCAGTTGCGCGGTACCGGGAGCATGGCCGCCAGTGACGATCGGGGAACGGCGTTACATGGACGGCGGAATCGGCAGCACGATCAACTTGGGCGTCGCCGACGACTGCGACGTCGCGGTGGTGCTGGTGCCCGCAGGCGTGTCGGCGCCGTCGTCGTTCGGGGCCGGACCCGCCGCCGAGGTCGGGGTGTTTCGCGGCATGGCGCTGGGTGTGTTCGCCGACGACGCGTCGCTGGCGGCTTTCGGGTCGAACCCGCTAGATCCGCGCTGCCGCGTCGGCTCGGCGGGGGCCGGGCGTGTGCAGGGTCGGCGCGAGGCCGCCGCCCTCGCCGCTTTTCTCGGCATCCGGTGAGGCGTATCTGCTCAGCGGATCACCGGAATGAGCAGGCGGGCAACGTGATCCGGACTCCAATGCAGCGTGCATCTGCACTGTGCGCCGGTCTCGTAGGCCGACGGGAATTGTCCGGTGAGCGGATTGCGGGGCCATAACCACCGGCCCGCGACGACAAGCCGAAGCTGCTCGCCGGCCCTGAACAGCGTCGCCGACGGCCCAAGTGGGATGTCGACTTGCACGACCTCGCCGGGCTGCAATGGGCGGCGCGCGTCCAGTGTCGGTACCGGCTCGAACGCCCGGGAGTAGGTCTTGTCGAGGGTCCGCATCGACGCCTTCAACCACCCGGAGGTGATCCGATCGCGTCCATAGCCGTAAGAGCCTTCGAACGGTACATACCGTCGGCCACGCCACTTTTCGATACCGACGAAAAGGTCCACATCGTCGCTGCCCTGCACTTCGACGAACAGTCGCACCGCCATCGGTCCGGTGATTTCGGTGTCGGCATCCAGCGTCCAGCCGAAACGTGCTCCGCCCGAACGGGTATCGAACGCGATGGAGCCGGCTTGTTCGGTCGGTGAACTGCACAGTCCGATGTCGGCCAGGAACAGCGGCGTCCAATCGGTCGACTCCAGCGGCCAGCTGCTTTCTTCGCGGACCTCGGCGATATGGTCTCGGTTTTCACGAACTTCCAGGCGTACCCTGGGCTGCGGTGTGCCCCTCCCATCGCGGAGGTGCCGGTCGAGGAAAGCCAACTGGGTGTCGAGCGCTGACTGGGAATAGAACGTGGTCCACTTGCCGCCGCGATGGGTGTAGAGATGGCGTTCGGGCGAACTGATCTGTTCAAAGGCGCGCACCGATCCGCGGCTGTGCAGGTTGTTGTCCGAGAAGCTACCGCAAATCAGTGCCGGCACTTCGATTTTCGGCAAGTCGGGCACCAGCGCCTGCCACCAGTCGTCGCGCAACGGCCGCTTAGCGTTCTCGTCCCCCAGGCTGTACGTCAACCGGACACTGCCCAGGTTGCGACTCCATACCTTGAGGAATCCATTCTCACGGATACCGCCTGTGCGGGCGAAGTCGCGGTACGCGTCGGTAAATCCTTCCCACGGGACGATCGCCTTGAGGTGGGGTGGTCGCAATGCGGCCGCTTTCCATTGCGAGATGGCCAGATACGAGACACCGAGCATGCCGACTGCGCCGGTGGACCACGGTTGGCGCGCCGCCCACTCGATAAGGTCGTAAACGTCCTCGGCTTCTTGATCCGACAGCAACGACCCGACTCCGTCCGATTTTCCCGCCCCGCGTAAGTCGCAGTTGACCACCGCGAACCCACGCTGGGTCCACCACACGGGGTCGGGAGCCTCCCAGCCGGTCAGATCCGAAAACCGCAGTCGCGTCGGTTGGCGCAACACTCGGTACTGGATGGACACCGAATAGCCACGGCCGCGCTTCTTCTTGGCGGGAAGGTTGTCCTTGCCATAGGGATGTGCGCAGAGCAAGACCGCGAACGGGCCGCCGTCTGGTGGGCAATACACGTTGGCGCGCAACGCGGTCCCATCACGGGTGGGGATCGCCACGTTGTTGTCGATCGCCAGCGCAGTTGGCTTCGCAGCGTAGACGTCGACGGGTGATCGCACGAAACCGCGCAATCGCTGCATGGCGTAGCGTACCGATCCCGGCCGTTTCCAGGGTCGATCGAGTGCGGCGGCGTCGGGTGCGGCCGGTCGTGCCATCGCTAGTCCCTTCGGGAAATGTTGTCGGGCAAGGTCGTCGCCGCGTCGGGATCGGGCATGTTGGGGGAGCCGAAGGTGTCCAGCGCCTGGGCAGCCAGCGCGCGGCCGATGTCGATCACCTCAGCCGCACGGTGGAACTCCAATCCGCGACAGGCCGAGCGCGGCACGTCGATCAGCAAGTCGGGCGGGTAGGCGGCCAGGGTGTGGCGGGCCAGGGCGGCCTGGGCGATGTCAATGGTGCGGTTCATGACTTCGAAACCGCCCAGTTTGGGCACGTCGGGTCCCTGCTCCGACTCGTCCACCAGCAGCCCGTCGTCGGGTACTGGTTGGTTGGTGTCGTCGGGGACCTCCGGAATCGATGCACCGAACCGGTTGAGTACCGCCCGCGCGGTGGGCGAATCGAGCAGCGAACGGGCGGCGGTGATGTCGAACATCGCCGACGTGCTGCGCAGCATGCGGTTGAGCCATTCGGTGGTGGGCCGGGGTTCGGGCTCCTGCCCGCCGCCGACCTCGCTGCCGGACAAGCTGACCGCGATCGTCAGATCGGCGTTGACCGCGGAGATCGGCGCCATCGGCAGCGGGTCGAGGATCCCGCCGTCGGCCAGCAGCCGCCCATCGACGACGTGCGGCGCAATTACCCCCGGGATGGCGATCGACGCCCGAATGGCCTCGTCGACCGGCCCGCGCTGCAGCCACACCGACTTGCCGGCCAACAAGTCGGTGGCCACTGCGGTATAGGGGATCGATAGCTCCTCGATGGTGGCAGTACCCAGAATGTCGCGGACCGCGTCCAGGATTTTTTCGGCACGCAGCACACCCGCCGCGGTGATCGACGGATCCAGCAGCCGCAGGATGGCGCGCTGAGTCAACGACCGCGCCCAGTCGGCGAATTCGTCGAGCCGCTCCGCTGCCTGCAGACCACCGACGAGGGCGCCCATCGACGAGCCGGCGATCCCCGCGATCTGGTAGCCGCGGTCGCGCAGCTCGTGGATCACCCCGATGTGGGCGTATCCGCGCGCGCCGCCGCTGCCCAGCGCCAGCGCCACTCGTGGCCGTGCCGAATCTGAGCCGCGCCGAGCATCGGGCTGTGCGAGGCTCGGCGGGCGGAGAGCGTCGGTGTCGGCCATGCCTTCATTTTCGCGCGCCACCGCGCCGTCGGGATCAGACACCGGATCCTCCGTCGTGGCCATCGGCCGGGCGGGGCGCGCGGGTTTTACGCTTTTTGCCCGTCGTGATCCGAATTGCGATGGTGCGGCTCGCCGTCAGTCGCATTCGCCGTTGCCGGCCGCCTGGGCCGCAACGATCACCGCCGCCTGGCGGGCCAGCGTCAGGGCGGCCCACGGGGTGTTCCAGGTGCCGGGTCCGTGCGCGCCCGGCGCCTGAACGGCCGCCAAGTAGGCCTCGATCAGCGCCTGCCGATCGCCCTGGCGGCCCTGCATCCACACCTTGGCGGCATGGCAGGCCTGGAAATACTCCTCTTCGGTGGACTGGGCCGGCACGTTGATCTTGGTGGTCACGCCCGCGGGTGACACAGCGACAGCGCCGGGCGGCTGCATTGCCCCGGCCTGCCTGGTACCGCTCAGCCCGGGCGGCGCGACCGACGAGGACGGAGAGGGCGGCGCCTTGTTGGCGCCCGCCGAGCAGCCCGCCACCGTCGGCGCAGCGGCCATGACCACGACCACGCCCCAGATCAGGGGGCGCGATGAGGGCCAGCACATCTGAGTCAATCTATGCAACACTTGCGCCCGTGACCGAGCGATTCGGATTTCAGGAGTGTTGTCGGCCCTAACTGCCGCCGCCACTGATCCGCTAATCACTCTGGAGCTCCTACATGGTTTCCGCAAACCTTCTTGCTGACCCTGTCCTGCCACGCCACTCGGCCATCCGATCGGTCTCCGGGCCCACCCGGCTGCGGCTGGCCGACCTGTTGCACCTCACCGACCGCTCCGCTGATGAGGTGCTCAGCGGGCGTTACGACCACCTGGTCCCGGCCGGCGGCGTGCCCGCCGACGACCGCTGGTTCGCGCGGCTGTACGGCGACGACGAAGTCGACATCTGGCTGATCAGCTGGGTGCCCGGGCATAGCACCGAGCTGCACGACCACGGCGGATCGCTGGGCGCGCTGACATTGTTGTCCGGGTCGCTCGATGAATTCCGCTGGGACGGCGAACGGCTGCGCCTCCGGCGTCTCGAGGCCGGTGATCAGGCCGGGTTCCCGTTGGGCTGGGTGCACGATGTGGTGTGGACCCCGACTCGTCCGGCCCGGTCCGTGAAGGCGTCTTCGGTACCGCAGGAGCCCGCGCTGAGCGTGCACGCGTATTCACCGCCGCTGACGGTGATGTCGTACTACGAGATCACCGGCCAGCAGACCCTGCGCCGCAAGCGCACCGAATTGACCGACCTACCCGAAAAGCAATGAGCCGCGTCGATCAGGTGTTGGATACCGCCCGCGCCCGGTTGCGCCGTCTGGCTGCCGAGGAGGTGCCCGCCGCGCTGCGGCGCGGTGCGCTGCTCGTCGACATCCGCCCGCAGGCGCAGCGCGCTCGGGAAGGGGAGGTGCCCGAAGCCTTCGAGGCATTAGTCGTCGAACGCAACGTGCTGGAGTGGCGATGCGACCCGACCAGCGACGCGCGGTTACCCCAGGCGATCAGCGACGAGGTGGAGTGGGTGATCCTCTGCTCGGAGGGCTACACCTCCAGCCTGGCGGCCGCCGCGCTGCAGGATTTGGGCCTGCACCGCGCCACCGACGTCATCGGCGGCTACCACGCGCTGGCCGCCGCGGGAGTACTGGTCGCGCGCTAGTCCGCTCAGCCGCCACCACCGCCGCCACCGGCGCCGGCGTCACCCCCTGAATACACCCACCAGTCATTGTTCGAGTTCTGCTGGCCAATCGGCGGCGGTGGGGGCGCTGGTGGTGCCGGTGCATCGGTGGGTGGATCCGCCGGCAGCGGGGCCGGGAGCACAGCTGGCGTATTGGACGTGCCGGGCGCCGCGTAGGCCGACCCGCTGACACCCGCGATGGGTAGCGCGATAAACACCCCCACCACCGCGATCTTCCTGATACTGCTGCGCATCGATCACTCCCTCCGTGGGGTCGCAGACAGGCCGATAGTGCCACTTAAATCCGCGCTGCGAGAGCTATTCATTTCGACGTAGCGACTGTTCATGCTGCGGAAACACTTCGCACACCCGGCGACTCCGATCCGGGCGTCAGGAGTCGCTAGCGTGCAGCCGAGGTCGCAGCTTGTCGGTCTTGGCCGGTGTCCACCCTGGCGGCTGCAGCACCGCCGCCCAGCCGTTGGCCACGTCGGCGACGTAGACGTGGCCGTGGCCCTGCGGGACGTCGGTGGCCACCGCCATGTCGGCCGACACCTGCAAAAAAGTCACCACCGGAATCCACTCGGTCTCGGGAAGCACGTCATAGCCGCGTTTCTCACGGAGCCAGTCCGGCCGGCGGAACAGCAGGTCGGGATTCCACCAGGCGATCGGGTCCGATGCGTGTTGCAGATAAACCACTCGCGGCCGGTGCCACGCGGCGTTCGGGCGACTTAGGTTGCCGGGACGGGCCACGAATCGCGCGTACTGTCCGTCGTCGTAGATCGGCAGCCATTGCGGGGAGCCGCGATCGCGGGTCGCGGTGAGGTCGGTCCAGATGGTGTTTTGGAATGTCGGCCCGGAAAACAGCGCGCCGTCGGTGCGGGCCAAGACGTTGTTCAGGCTCATGAACGGCGCCTCGCCGCCGAATGAGCCCAGGCTCTCGCCGAACACGACAAGCTTGGGCCGCTGCGCACCCGGCAGCTCGCGCACCAACCGATCCACCGCCTCGAACAGCGCCTGGCCGGCACGGCGGGCTTTTTCCTTATCCACCAGAAACGACAGCCAGCTGGGCAGGAACGAGTACTGCATGCTCACAATTGCGGTGTTGCCGTTGTACATGTACTCCAGCGCGTCGGCTTCCGCTTCGTTGATCCAGCCGGTGCCGGTCGTGGTTGCGACCGCGATGACCGCACGGCGCAGTCCGCCCGTGCGCGCCAACTCCCGCGCGGCCGCCTCGGCAGTGGCGGTGATCCCGTCAGCGGAGTTGAGTCCGGCGTAGGCGCGAATCGGTTCGGTCGCCGGGGCGCCGTTGAATGCGGTGAGTTCGGCGACGGTAGGCCCGCCCTCGACGAAGATGCGGCCCTGATACCCCAGCGATTCCCATGACACCAGCGACTGGGGCCCGCCGGAACGCAGCGGGGTCCGCGGCGCGGCGGTGTCGGGTTTCGTCTCGTTGTTGACCGCGGCGAATGTGCTGTTCATGGTCCGCATCGCGGATTTCACCACCACGCCGTTGAGCACGGCGATCGTCAACGCCACCAACAAAAACACCACGATGACGGCTGAAACCCGCGGCGGCGCAACGCGATCGAGCCGGAGCTTCAGGAAGCGGAAGAGTCGGCGGACAAGCTGGCCGATCTCGACCACTGTGAACAACACGATCAAGGACAGCGCCGCGCCCACCGGATAATCGAACCATTTCAAGTGCGCAACTCCCATCAAGTTGCGCACCCGGTCTTGCCAGACGTGAAACCAGATCACCATCGCGAGCATGCCGAGAACACCGGCGCCGATCAGGACCAGCCAGGCCCGGCGCGGCGCCGGCGGACTGGAATTCTTCGACCGCATGTAACGGACCAGCCAGACCGCGAAAACCCCGATGCCGTAACCGATCGCGCCGGATAGGCCGCTGACCAAACCTTGAAAGAGCGGGCCGCGCGGCAATAGCGAAGGCGTCATCGAAAACCACAGGAACACCAGGCCGACCGCGGTGCCGGTAAAGGTATAGTGCCGAACCCACCAAGGCTTCCGAGGCTTCCTGCCAGCCACCGGGGCGGCTGGCCCTGTTTCGGCGATGTCCGCCGCGCTGCCGGGTGACCCGGCCGGCTCGCTCACCGCAGCCTCAGCGGTGGGTGAAGTTCGCGGCCCGCTTCTCGATGAACGCCGCCATCCCTTCGGATTGGTCGTCGGTGGCGAAAGCCGAGTGGAACAACCGCCGTTCGTAGAGCAGCCCTTCGGCCAAGGTGGATTCAAAGGCGCGGTTGACCGCCTCCTTTGCCATCCGGGCCGCGGACCGCGACATCTGCGAAATCGTGGTGGCGACGGCCTTGGCCTCGGTCGACAGGTCGTCGGCGGGCACCACCCGCGACACCAGGCCGCTGCGCTCCGCCTCGGCGGCATCGATGGTACGGCCGGTCAGGATCAGGTCCATCGCCTTGGCTTTGCCGATCGCCCGGGTCAGCCGCTGGGAACCGCCCATACCGGGCAGCACGCCCAGCTTGATCTCCGGTTGACCGAATTTCGCTGTGTCGGCGGCGATCAGCAGATCGCACATCATCGCCAGTTCGCAGCCACCGCCCAGTGCGTGGCCAGCCACCGCGGCGATCGTCGGAGTGCGCACGGCGGCCAGCTTGGCCCACGGGGCGAAGAAGTCGCCGTCGAAGACATCGGCGAAGCCCAGTTGCGACATTTCCTTGATGTCGGCGCCGGCGGCGAATGCTTTCGCCGAACCGGTGATGATGATCGCGCCGATGCCCTGATCGCCATCCAATTCGGTTGCCGCGCTGGTGACGTCATTCATCATTTGGCTGTTGAGCGCATTGAGCGCCTGCGGCCGATTCAGGGTGATGGTGCCGACCCGCCCGTCGCGTTCGACCAGAATGGTGTCGTAAGTCATGTGGTTGCCCCTCTAGAACGTCAGATCGTCGTCGACCGGTGCGAAGTATGCATCGACGTCGGCCGCACTCACCTGCTCCAGCGATGGCGGCGACCACTTCGGATTGCGGTCCTTGTCGACCAGCTGAGCGCGGATGCCCTCGACCAGATCGTGTGAGCGCAGCGACGCGCACGACACCCGATAGTCCTGCGTCAGAACGTCTTCCAGGGTGTCCAGCTTGGCGGCGCGCCGCACGGCGGCCAGCGTCACCGACAGCGCGACGGGGGAGCGGGTGGCGATCAGGTTGGCGGCTTCGTGGGCGGCCTCGGCGCCATGGCCGCGCAGTGCGGCCACAATGTCGGCGACGGTTTCACCGGCAAAGCACTGATCGATCCAATCACGCTGGGCGGCAAGCTCACTGGGCGGCGGCTCGATGGCATGAGCGGCCAGCGCCTGCTCGACGCCGTCGGCGACGATGGCCTGGGTGAACTTGTCCAGTCTGTCGTGGGACACGTAGTGGTCAGCGAATCCCATTGCGATGGCATCGCCCCCGGAGAACGGCGCACCGGTCAGTGCGGCGTGCAGACCCAGCGATCCCGCCGCTCGTGACAGCAGGTAGACCCCGCCCACGTCCGGGATAAAGCCGATACCGACCTCAGGCATGGCCACCTTGGAGGTATCGGTGACCACCCGGGTGTTGGCGTGTGCGCCGACCCCGACGCCACCACCCATCACGATGCCGTCCATCAGCGAGACGTAAGTCTTACCGAAGCGGCCGATCTGTGCGTTGAGCAAGTATTCGTCGTGCCAGAACCGTCGCGCCGCGACCCCGTCGGCGCGAGCGCTGTGGTAGATGGCTACCACGTCCCCGCCGGCGCACAGCCCACGCTCCCCGGCGCCGCGCAGTACCACCGTGCGCACCGCCGCGTCCTGCTCCCATCCGCTCAGCACCGCGGCCAGCTCGTTCACCATGCCCTGGGTGAGCGAGTTGATCGCCTTCGGGCGATTCAGCGTCGCGAAACCCACACCATCTTCAACACGGCTCAAAATCTCGGCGGACTCATCTGTCACGCGCGTGGTCTCCCCTCAGATGAAGAGCAGTGAAATCCTCGTCGAACGCAGGTCAGGACCTGACGAGCAATCTAGATCCTTGCCCGCATCGGGGCGCTCGCGGGTAAGGTTTATCTCGAAAGGTCCGGACCGACCGTCGAACAGGCTCTGCGCTGGGAACACGGCTGGACCACGGTTCGTTGATCAGGTGTTCACACAGCTCAAGTCACTGCTAAGAGAGGATCCGACGGTGCGGGAGACTAGCAACCCGGTATTTCGCTCGCTGCCCAAGCAGCGCGGCGGATACGCGCAGTTCGGCACTGGTGTAGCGGGCACCGCGACCCAGTACGGGTATCAGGCGGAGCCCTATGCCCAACCTGTCGACCAGCGGGCAGGCGTTTCCCGCCCGCTGACCATTGATGACGTCGTCACCAAGACCGGCATCACTTTGGCGGTGCTGTCGGCAGTCGCCGTCGTCTCCTACTACCTGGTGGCCAACAACCTGACGCTGGCTGGCCCGTTCACCTTCATCGGCGCCCTCGGTGGGCTGGCCCTGGTGGTCATCGCCACCTTTGCGCGCAAGCAGGACAACCCGGGGATCGTGCTGACCTACGCGGCGCTGGAGGGTCTGTTCCTCGGAGCCATCTCGTTCCTGCTGGCCCATTTCACGGTATCGGGGAACAACGCCGGCGTACTGATCGGGCAGGCGATCCTGGGAACTCTCGGGGTTTTCCTGGGGATGCTCGTCGTGTACAAAACCGGCGCCATCCGGGTCACCCCGAAGTTCACCCGGATGATCGTCGCCGGCCTCTTTGGTGCGGTGATGCTAATGCTCGGCAACCTGGTGCTCGGCATGTTCGGCGTCGGCCACGGCGAGGGCCTGGGCCTGCGCAGCGGCGGCATGGTCTCCATCATCTTCTCGCTGTTCTGCATCGGCTTGGCTGCGTTCACCTTCCTCATCGACTTCGACGCTGCCGACCAGATGATCCGCGCCGGTGCTCCGGAGAAGGCGGCATGGGGGATCGCGCTGGGCCTGACCGTCACCCTGGTCTGGCTCTACATCGAGATTCTGCGTCTGCTCAGTTACCTACAAAGCGACTGACGAGAGATCTGAGAAAAGCCGGCACGTGATCGCGTGCCGGCTTTTTTGCGCTGACCCCGCTGAGGGGGTTACGAAAGCCGCTCGATCACCATCGCCATACCCTGACCGCCGCCCACACACATGGTTTCCAGGCCAAACGTCTTGTCGTACGTGGTGAGGTTGTTCAGCAGCGTGGTCGCGATGCGGGCCCCGGTCATACCGAACGGGTGGCCCAAGGCGATCGCACCGCCGGAGACGTTCAGCTTGTCCTCGTCGATGCCCAGTTCACGGGCCGACCCGAGCACCTGCACCGCGAACGCCTCGTTGATCTCGAACAGGTCGATGTCCCTAACGGACAGATTGGCCCGTTGCAGTGCCTGCTTGCTCGCCTCGATCGGTCCGAGGCCCATGATCTCCGGCGACAGGCCGCTCACCCCGGTGGCCACAATGCGTGCCAGCGGTGTTAGGCCGAGTTCTTTGGCCTTGGTGTCGCTGGTGATCACCACCGCCGCAGCGCCGTCGTTCAGTGGGCAGGCATTACCCGCGGTCACCGTGCCGTTGGGCCGAAACACCGGTTTGAGCTCGCTGACCTTCTCGTAGGTTGTTCCTGGTCGCGGACCGTCGTCGGTGCTGACCGTGGTGCCGTCGGGCAGGGTGACCGGGACGATCTCGCGCTCGAAGAACCCGCTCTTGATCGCCTCCTCGGCCCGGTTCTGGCTGCGCACCCCCCAATGGTCCTGGTCTTCCCGGCTGATGCCGGTGAGAATCGCGACGTTCTCGGCGGTTTGGCCCATCGCGATGTAAATATCGGGCAGCGCCTGATCTCTGCGGGGATCGTGCCAGTCGTCGGCGCCCTCGGCCGCGGCGGCCGTACGTTGCTGGGCCTCGTCGAACGCCGGGTTCTTGGTGTCCGGCCACGAGTCGGAGTTTCCCTTGGCGAAGCGGGAGACGGTCTCGACGCCGGCAGAGATGAACGCGTCGCCTTCGCCGGCCTTGATCGCGTGGAAGGCCATCCGGATGGTCTGCAGCGACGACGAGCAATACCGGTTGACGGTGGTGCCCGGCAGGAAGTCGTAGCCGAGTTGCACAGCCACCACCCGGGCCATGTTGAAGCCCTGCTCGCCGCCGGGCAGGCCGCAGCCCAGGAGCAAGTCGTCGATCTGGTGCGGGTTCAGCTCGGGCACCTTGTCCAGCGCGGCACGCACCATCTGCGTCGCCAGGTCGTCGGGCCGCATGCTGACCAGCGAACCCTTCATCGCGCGACCAATCGGCGATCGGGCAGTTGAGACGATGACGGCTTCTGGCATGACGGCTCCATCCATGAGGTCTGGTCTGGACCCGAATGTAGACCGTAAGCGGGATCTAGCCGGGGGCAGGTACGACGAGAGGTGCCGGCACACCGGTGGTGGGCCGTCGCCACAGCCGCGAGATCAGCGCGAGAGTCGGAGAGCCGGAACCGGCCTCGGTCGCGGCGGCCGACAGCAGAGCCGGCTCGCCGGCCCATGCGCCGAGCCCATGGCACAACGCCGGCAGCAGCTGGCTTGCGGCGAGCGCATATCCGGCCGCGGACGGATGGAATTGATCATCGGACAACATCAATTCCGGGGCATGCCGAAACTCCCCGCTGAGCAACGAGGCCAGCGGCACCGGCACGCCACCGGCCGCCCTGACGGCGGCCGACTGGGCGCGGGCCAGCCGCAGACCCCGGGTGCGTACCGTCCATCGCAGCGGCTGCGGGATGGCCTTGACGACCCCGAAGTCGGGGCAAGTGGCGACGACGACCACCGCGCCGCTGGCGGACAGCCGCCGCACCGCTGCGCCGAGCCGCCGCGCGGAGGGAACGATCCCGTTGAGCGCGGTGACGTCGTTGGCGCCGATCAAGATCACCGCCGCGTCTGGGGGCGGGCCGGCCACGAACATCGCGTCGACCTGGCCAGACAAGCCCTTTGACGTGGCTCCGACGATCGCCTTGGTGCTCAACCGGATGCGCTTGCCACTGTGGTCGGCGAGTCCACGCGCGATCAGCACACCGGGAACTTCCTCGGCGCTGCGACAGCCGTACCCGGTTGCCGTCGAGTCCCCGAAGATCATCAGGTGCAAGTCGACCGCCGTCCCGCGTTCCCAACGCTGCACAGGGCCGCCATCCGGGCTGTACACGCCGTCCGCGCGCGGCGGGACGTCCCACGATTTGGGTATGACACTGCGCGCCTTTGCGGCCTGGCCGATCAGCAGGTTGCGTGCGCCTAAGTAGGCCGTGCCCGTCGACGCCAGTGCGCCCGCTGCGGCCAGCGCAACCACCGAACCCCGCGGCGCGCGAACTACCACGGGATCAGTTTAGGTCGCCAACTGCCGGTGTTCTCCGGTGCCCAACTGTCGACACGGTTACGGGCGGGGTCAATTCCGGTATCGAATCAGATTCTTTGATTGTTGAACCTGTTTTAGATGTCAAGCTAAGTTTGCGAGGTTGGCTGAGTGCCAGATGGGGTACAGCCGCTGTCTAGGAGTTGAGCCCAATGCTCCGCTACTTCGTCGACTGACTACAACGACGTAGGAAGTGTTGAGCATGAGCGCACCGACGCAGGTACCCGCTATTCCCAAGGAGAGTGTCCGCGCCCTAGCGGCGGTGCGAGCCCGCAGACTTGCAGTCGGCGACGGGAAACCCGTCGAGGTCGTCGAAGGCGGCCCCAGCATTCCTGCGATGGCGGTCGCGCTGGCCTGTCGCCTAACGATCCGGCCCGCTTTGGCCCTAGGAAGCCGGGTCCCGCATATGCCGTGGCCATTCGGCCTGATCGACTTCGCTTCACGAGTGTTGCTTCCCGCTCCCGGAACCATTCGCGCCACGGTCGAGTTACCGCATGCCACCGCGCAACTGGTGCGGGCCCCCGGCGTGCTGCCGGCCGATGGCAACCGACGCGTGGTGCTCTACCTGCACGGCGGCGCGTTTCTGACCTGCGGAGTCAACTCGCACAGCCGAGTCGTCAACGCCCTGTCAAAATACGCCGACTCTCCGGTGCTGGTGGTCAACTACCGGCTGATCCCGAAGCATTCGGTGGGGATGGCGCTCGACGACTGCCACGACGCCTACCGTTGGCTGCGGCTGCGCGGCTATCACCCGGAGCAGATCGTGGTGGCCGGCGACTCCGCCGGTGGTTATCTCGCTCTTGCGCTGGCGCAACGGCTTCAGGAAGTCCACGAGGAACCGGCTGCGCTGGTCGCGATTTCGCCGCTGCTGCAGCTGGCCAAGGAGCCCAAGCAGGCGCATCCCAACATCAAGACCGATGCGATGTTCCCGTCGAAGGCATTCGACGCGCTAATCGCGCTGGTCGCCAAGGCCGCCGGCAAGCACAAAGTCGACGGCAAGCCCGAGGATCTCTACGAGCCGCTCGACCACATCGAGCCCGGACTGCCCCAGACACTGATCCACGTCTCGGGATCCGAAGTGCTGTTGCACGACGCGCGGTTGGCCGCCCGCCGGCTCGCGGCGGCGGGAGTGCCGGCGGAGGTCCGGGTCTGGCGTGGGCAAATACACGACTTCCAGTTAGCCGCGCCGGTGGTGCCCGAAGCGACGCGCTCGCTGCGGCAGATCGGCGAGTACATCCGCGAGGCCACCGGCTAGCAGGCAGTGCTCGCGCGCAACGGCCCGCCACCTGAGACGATGAAGGCATGCGGATCGCGCAGCACATCAGTGAACTCATCGGCAACACTCCACTGGTTCAGCTGAACTCGGTCGTGCCGCCAAGGTCTGGCAGGGTGGTGGCCAAGGTCGAGTACCTCAACCCCGGTTTGAGCTGTAAAGACCGGATCGCGGTCAAGATGATCGACGCCGCCGAGGCCGATGGACGGCTCAAACCGGGTGGCACCATCGTGGAACCAACATCTGGCAACACCGGCGTCGGCTTGGCCTTGGTCGCCCAGAACCGCGGCTACCGGTGTGTGTTTGTCTGCCCCGACAAGGTCAGCGAGGACAAGCAAAACGTGCTGCGCGCCTACGGCGCAGAGGTGGTGGTCTGCCCGACTGCCGTGCCGCCCGACCACCCGGACAGCTACTACAGCGTCTCCGATCGGCTGGTCGACGAAATCGAGGGTGCCTGGAAGCCCGACCAGTACTCCAATCCGGAGGGCCCGGCCAGCCACTATGAGACCACCGGCCCGGAGATCTGGGCCGACACCGACGGTCAAGTCACCCATTTCGTCGCGGGCATCGGCACCGGCGGGACGATCACCGGCGCCGGCCGTTACCTCAAGGATGTTTCGGACGGGCGGGTACGGGTGGTTGGGGCCGACCCGGAAGGTTCGGTGTACTCCGGCGGCAGCGGTCGGCCTTACCTCGTCGAAGGAGTAGGTGAGGACTTCTGGCCGGCGGCCTACGACCCCGCCGTGCCCGACGAGATCATCGCGGTCTCCGACTCCGATTCGTTCAACATGACCAGGCGGCTGGCCCGCGAAGAGGCGATGCTGGTCGGCGGGTCGTGCGGAATGGCGGTGGTTGCCGCGCTAAAGGTGGCCAAGCAAGCCGGGCCCGACGCGCTGATCGTGGTCTTGCTGCCCGACGGCGGTCGCGGCTACATGTCGAAGATCTTCAACGACTCCTGGATGTCGTCATACGGCTTCCTGCGCACCAGGCTGGACGGCTCGATCGATCAGCCCACCGTCGGGGACGTGCTACGAGGGAAAACCGGCGCGTTGCCCGACCTGGTGCACACCCACCCGTCGGAGACCGTGCGCGACGCGATCGGCATCCTGCGCGAGTACGGCGTGTCACAGATGCCCGTCGTGGGTGCCGAGCCACCGGTGATGGCCGGTGAGGTGGCCGGCAGCGTCTCGGAGCGCGAACTGCTTTCCGCCGTCTTCGAGGGCCGCGCCAACCTGGCCGACGCCGTCGGCACCCATATGAGTCCGCCGCTACCGATCATCGGCGCCGGCGAACTGGTCAGCTCGCTCGCCAAGACGCTGCGCGACCTCGACGCCGTGATGGTCGTCGAGGAAGGGAAACCGGCGGGCGTCATCACCCGATATGACCTCTTGGGTTTTCTCTCCGATGGCCCGCGGCGCAAGTAGCGGGACGCGGCTCAGGCAAATTACTTCGGGTAGCAAACCACCGCGCTACTGCGGTAGCTCGCCGCCGGCCGTCGGTGCGGCCGCGGACGCCGCCCGGCGAAGCCTCCGGCCAGACAAGCCTGGTCGTGCGGGTTCTCGGATACCCTAGTGCCGCCCAGTCCAGCAAATCCTGCGCAAAGGGAGAGGCGTCCATGACCGACGAGCCGTCATCGCCGCCGCCTCCGCCTCCCGGCGGCGAGTACCCGCCCGCCGCCCCCGCCCCGCCGCGGGCGGATACGCGCCGCCACCGCCTGGACCGGCGATCCGCGGTCTGCCGCAGCAGGCCTACATGCCGTGGTCTACCCGGGTCGTGGCGTACCTCGTCGACAGCCTGCCGTTGGCGATCATCCTCGGCGTCGGTTGGCTGGTCCTGCAGAACAGCTATGAGTCGGCCTGCCTCATCGAGACCATGCCGACAAACGCCGTCGAGGTCTGTGACACCGGTTACTCGACGCTGGGCCTGACGGTGTTCGGATTGGCCGGCCTGGCCGGTTTGGTCTACCTGGTCTGGAACTACGGTTACCGGCAGGGCACCACCGGTTCGAGCATCGGTAAGACGGCGCTAAAGTTCAAAGTCGTCAGCGAGCACACCGGCAAGCCGCTGGGTTTCGGATTGTCGGTACTGCGTCAGATCGCGCACCTCGTCGACGCGGTGATCTGCGGCGCCGGCTACCTGTTTCCGCTTTGGGATGCCAAGCGTCAAACGCTGGCCGACAAGATGATGTCGACGGTTTGCCTGCCGATCCAGCAGGGTCGCGATGACTAGGCTGATCGTCGATGAGCGAACAGCGCAGCGCGCCGGTCGGCGGCAACGGGCACTTCGAGGCCGCCGGGCTCGCGACCAAGGCCATTCACGCCGGCTACCGACCTGACCCGTCGACGGGTGCGGTCAACACCCCGATCTACGCCAGCAGCACCTTCGCCCAGGACGGCGTCGGCGGTCTGCGCGGCGGATTCGAGTACGCGCGCACCGGCAACCCCACCAGGGCAGCGCTGGAGACTGCGTTGGCCGCCGTCGAGGACGGCAGGTTCGGCCGCGCGTTCGGATCCGGCATGGCTGCCAGCGACTGCGTGCTGCGGGCTCTGCTGCGTCCCGGCGGCCATGTGGTTATCCCCGACGACGCCTACGGCGGCACATTCCGGCTGATCGACAAGGTGTTCACTGGGTGGGGGGTAGAGCACACTCCGGTCGCGCTGTCTGATCTCGACGCCGTCCGCGCAGCGCTCACCCCGCGGACCCGGCTGATCTGGGTGGAGACGCCCACCAACCCGCTGCTGTCGATCGTCGATATCGCCGCGATAGCCGAGCTCGGTGCTCGGCACTCCGCGAAAGTGTTGGTGGACAACACGTTTGCGTCGCCGGCGCTGCAACAGCCGTTGACGCTTGGCGCCGACATCGTGCTGCACTCGACCACCAAATACATCGGCGGCCACTCCGACGTGTTGGGCGGAGCCCTGGTCACCAATGACGAGGAGTTGGACGCGGCGTTCGCCTTCTTGCAGAACGGGGCCGGTGCGGTGCCCGGCCCGTTCGACGCCTACCTGACCATGCGCGGGTTGAAGACGTTGGTGCTGCGGATGCAGCGGCACAGCGAAAACGCTGCTGCGGTGGCCGAATTCCTGGCCGTGCACCCATCGGTGGGCGCGGTGCTCTACCCGGGTCTGCCCACTCATCCCGGTCACCAGATCGCAGCCCGGCAGATGCACGGGTTCGGCGGCATGGTGTCGGTGCGAATGCGCGGCGGACGCAGCGCCGCCGAGGCGTTGTGCGCCAACACCAAAGTGTTCATCCTGGCTGAGTCGCTCGGTGGAGTGGAGTCGCTGATCGAGCATCCGGGGGCGATGACCCATGCATCGACGGCCGGTTCGCAGCTCGAGGTTCCCGACGACCTGGTGCGGCTGTCGGTCGGCATCGAGGACGTTGTCGACCTGATCGCCGATCTCGAACAGGCGCTGGCCAAGTAGCGCGAGAGCTGGGGGTACTTCCCGCGCGAGCAGACGCAAAATTCCCCCAAAACGCCGGTTTTTATATGACTTTGCGTCTGCTCGCGCGAAGCCTACTGCAATGCATGACGGATGGCCGCGGTCGTCACGGCCAAGTTGACCTCGGCCAGTTCCGGTTCGGACTCGTTGACCCAGCTCCCGCTGGCGATATCGCCGGCGCGCTGCAGCACCCACTCCCAGCCCCTTTCGTTGAGGCTCAGGACCGCGCCAAGACCGTCGACGGTGTACAGCAGCGTGATGATGGATGCGGTCGCTGGATCGGGCTTGTGATGATCGAACAGTGTGGACATCATCGCCGCACGAATCTGAGTCACCCGGCTGCGGTCGATCAACGGCCACGCGCGGGGACGCCTAAATCCTTTGGCCTGCAAGCGAACCTGTTGGATGTGACCGCTGCGTTCGAGCTGCCAGAGTGCGGCCTCCGCGGTAGCGCGGCGTAGCTTGGCGATCGCCATGGCCGGGGTGATCGGGCGACGCAGCAACAGGTTCAGCGCCGGTGCCAGCACGGGATCGGCCGGATCCGGTCCGTTCAGCACCACCAGCCGTCCGGCTTTCACCGGCTCGCTGTCAACCGCCGGTCGGATCCGGCAGGCATGCGCCAAATCCAGTAGCACCGCGGCGCTGACAACGCGCTCGCGTCGGGCCCGGTCCAATGCCGGCTGCGCTGACGCGTTGTCCAGCAACAGCAGGAGTAGATCCTCGGCGATGCGCGCCATCAGCCGATGCGATTTCGCCCATCCCAGATCGGTGCCGTGATCAGGCCCCAATCAGGAGTGGTATGGCTCCGCGCTGACCAGCGTCACTTCGACGGTGTTGCCGTTGGGCACGGTGTAGCTGCGTGTCTCACCGACCTTGGCCTCGATCAGAGCGCCGCCCAGCGGGGAGTTCGGTGAGTACACCTCGAGCTTGCCTTCGTTGACACCTTCCTGGCGGGTAGCGATCAGGAACGTCTCGGCGTCGGACTTGTCGCCGTTGTAGTAGACCTTCACCACCGACCCCGGCAGTGCCACGCCGGACTGTTTGGGAGCTTCGCCGACTTTGGCGTTGTTGAGCAGCTCCTGCAGCTGACGGATGCGGGCCTCTTGCTGACCCTGCTCCTCGCGAGCGGCGTGGTATCCGCCGTTCTCGCGCAGGTCGCCCTCTTCGCGCCGGTCGTTGATTTCCGCGGCGATGACCGGACGGTTCGCGATCAACTGGTCGAGCTCGGTCTTGAGTCGATCATGTGATTCCTGGGTCAACCAGGTCACCTGAGTGTCCGTCATCTCGTCGTGCTCCTTGTGTCGGCTCCGCGGCATCGCGTCGGCAGGTTGTCCGTCTTGCTGCCGGGCGGTTCCACCGCGTGTACCGCCGACCCCAGTAGTCGGGCAGACCCCCTGCGCGGCACACCTGGCCGCTAATGCAGCAATACACGGTCCCAGCCGGAACCGTGCATCCAAAGATGCTACCACCGCCTCGGTGGGCGCCATGTTCGTTTTCGCAGTTCGGCGTTGTTAGGGTCGCCCGCGGTCCCGTGATGGTCAGGGCGGGCGCAGGTAGCCGGGCACATCGTCGCCGCAGCCGTACACGTCGCCCATCACCGGCGGCTTGCTGGACTTCACAATGGTCGTCACCTGGACCGTTGCCTGGGTTGACGGGGGAACCAGCACCTCGCGCCGGCCCGTCTCGCTGCCGTCTTTCGCGCGAACTCGCACGATGCAGTCAACCGGTCGCGACGGATCAGATCGCGTCACGCTGATCGTTACCGAGACGGTGTGCTCGTCGATCAGCCGATAGCCGGCCAGCGTGCCCTCGACGTCGCTGCGGCCCAGCCGCAGGTAGCCGACGACGGCCACCACGACGCCGACGGTGACGCCCATGACAGCCACGGCGATGATAACGCGATGGCGCGAAGCACGGGGCAACGGGCCGCGCCCGTAGCGGGTCGGCGGCGGCAACTGGGAACCTTCGGTCATGGGGTCTGTCGATCGCTGGTGGGAACCTGTGGGTAATCGGGTTTCGGGCCCCGGTACCCAGGATGAAACTATGAGAACTGGAACTATAGGACCCTAGACCGGCTCGAAGAACACACAGTCAGGGAGCATGTGAGCGAACTGCGGTTGATGGCGGTGCACGCCCACCCGGACGACGAGTCCTCGAAGGGCGCCGCCACCCTTGCCCGCTACGCTGATGAGGGCCACCGCGTGCTGGTGGTGACGATGACCGGGGGTGAGCGCGGCGAGATCCTCAACCCGGCCATGGACCTGCCGGAGGTGCACGGACGCATCGCAGATATCCGCCGTGACGAGATGGCCAAGGCAGCCGAGATCCTCGGCGTCGAGCACACCTGGGCCGGCTTCGTCGACTCCGGGTTGCCCAAGGGCGATCCGCCGCCGCCGCTGCCAGAGGATTGTTTCGCGCTGGTACCGCTGGAGGCGTCCACCGAGGCGTTGGTGCGGGTGGTGCGCGAGTTCCGCCCCCACGTGATGACGACCTACGACGAGAACGGTGGCTATCCGCACCCTGATCACGTCCGCTGCCATCAGGTCTCGGTTGCCGCGTATGAGGCCGCCGGCGACTATCTACGGTTTCCGGACGCGGGCCCGGTGTGGTCGGTCTCCAAGCTGTATTACAACCACGGCTTCTTGAGGCAGCGGATGCAGATGCTGCAGGACGAGTTCGCCAAGCACGGCCAGGAAGGTCCGTTCGGAAAATGGTTGGCGCACTGGGATCCTGCGCACGACGTGTTCGCCGGCCGGGTGACGACCCGGGTGGAGTGCTCGGCGTATTTCAGTCAACGTGATGACGCGTTGCGTGCGCACGCGACCCAGATCGATCCCAAAGGCGACTTCTTCGCGGCGCCGATCGCCTGGCAGCAGCGGCTCTGGCCGACCGAAGAATTCGAGCTGGCCCGCTCTCGTGTTCCGGTGCGGTTGCCCGAGACTGATCTGTTCGCCGGTATCAAGGGCCAGCAGTGATCCAGCTTCATCTTGCCGCTATCCGAGTGCTTGCCGAACTGCAAGCCGACGATGCGCCGCACAACAGCGGACCCGATTTCGGCAAAGCCAGCCCGTTCGGGTTGCTGGTGGTGGTGCTGCTGCTGATAGCGACGGTGTTTTTGGTGCGCTCGATGAATCGGCACCTCAAGAAGCTGCCCGACTCCTTCGACCCGCACAACCCCGGACCGGATCAGGCCGTCGACGACGGCACGATCGGCGTCGACCAACCGGGCCGTGACGATCGATCCGCGCATGAGCCCGACGGCTAACACGCTCGCCGGCGCCGCCAGTCCCTACCTTCGCCAGCACGCCGACAATCCGGTTCATTGGCGCGAGTGGTCGCCGCAGGCGCTGGCCGAGGCTGCCGAACGCGATGTGCCGATCCTGCTGTCGGTCGGCTACGCGGCATGCCACTGGTGTCACGTGATGGCCCACGAGTCGTTCGAGGACGACGAGGTGGCCGACGCGATGAACGCGGGTTTTGTCTGCGTCAAAGTCGACCGCGAGGAACGACCCGACATCGATGCCGTCTACATGAACGCCACCGTTGCCCTTACCGGACAGGGCGGCTGGCCCATGACATGTTTCCTGACGCCCGACGGACGCCCGTTCTTCTGCGGCACCTACTATCCTAAAGCTGGCTTCCTGCAACTGCTTTCGGCTGTGGCTAGCACCTGGCAGAACCGCCGCGACGAGGTCGAGCAGGCCTCCGACCACATCGCGGGCGAACTGCAGTCGATGACTGGGGCACCCCGGGGGCGGTCCTCCGGTGGGCAACAGGTGTCGCCCGCGCTCTGCGACCACGCTGTGGCCGGCGTTCTGGCCGACCAGGACAGCACGCGCGGCGGTTTCGGCGGGGCCCCGAAATTCCCGCCGTCGGCGTTGCTGGAGGCGCTGCTGCGGCACGCCGAGCGGGTTGGCTCCTCCGATGCGCAGGATGCGGTCCGCCGCACCGGCACCGCGATGGCCCGCGGCGGCATCTACGACCAGCTGGCCGGCGGGTTCGCCCGGTACAGCGTCGACAACGCCTGGGTGGTACCGCATTTCGAGAAGATGCTCTACGACAACGCGCTACTGCTGCGGGCCTACGCGCACTGGGCCCGCCGTACCGGGGATGAGTTAGCGCACCGGATCGCCGGCGAGACCGCGCGTTTCCTGCTCGACGAGTTGAGCGACGGCGACATGTTCACCTCGTCGCTGGACGCCGACGCCGCCGGGCGGGAAGGCTCGACCTACGTCTGGACGCCAAAGCAGCTGACCGAAGTGCTCGGCAGCGACGACGGTGCTTGGGCTGCTTCGCTTTTCGCAGTCACCGAGGCGGGCACCTTCGAAGCTGGTGCGTCGGTGCTGCAGTTACCCCGCGATCCGGATGACCCGAGCCGCTTCGAGCGGGTCCGCACCACGCTGCTGGCCGCCCGGCTCACTCGGCCACAGCCGGGCCGCGACGACAAGGTCGTCACCGCCTGGAACGGACTGGCCATCACCGCGCTGGCCGAGGCCAGCGTGGCGTTGAACGCGCCGGAGTTGGCCGACGCCGCGGCGCGATGTGCGACGGCGCTGGTTGAGCTGCACCTGCGGGACGGCCGGCTGCGCCGGGCCAGCCTGGGCGGCCGGGTCGGCGAGAGCGCCGCGATCCTGGAAGACCACGCCATGTTGGCCACCGGGCTGCTGGCGCTTCACCAGTTGACCGCAGACGATGCCTGGTTGACGACGGCCATCGAACTGCTCGATATTGCGTTGGCACATTTCGCCGATCCCGACCAGCCGGGCCGCTGGTTCGACACGGCCGACGACGCCGAGCAGCTGATGTTGCGGCCCGCCGACCCGCTGGACGGTGCGACGCCGTCGGGCGCATCGTCGATCGCCGAGGCGCTGCTGACCGCCGCGCACCTGGCCGTCGGCCAGCGAGCTGACCGGTACCGGCAGGCGGCGGCCGACGCGCTGGCGGCGCACTCGGTGTTATTGGCTCGTGCGCCGCGCTCGGCCGGGCATTGGCTGGCGGTCGCCGAATCCGCGGTGCGGGGTCCGTTACAGATTGCGGTGGCCTGCGACGGGCCGGGATCGTCGCTGCTGGCCGACGCGCGCCGACTCGCGCCCGGCGGGGCGATCGTCGTCGGCGGTGCCGCGGGGTCATCGGAGCTGCTGGTCGGCCGGGACCGAGTGGGCGGTGCTGACGCGGCCTATGTGTGCCGCGGACGGGTCTGCGACTTGCCGGTCACCAGCACCGAAGACCTGGCGGCAGCGCTAGCGCCCGACGACGATGCGGGCCGTGAAGCGGCCCGAGGAGGAGTCGGGCAATAAGCTAGCGCGCCACGGTAGCGTGGCGTTTCATGCCGAGTGCTGAACATATCGCCGAGACCGTCAACCGTTATGTCAGCCTGCTGGCCAAGGGCAGCGCTGATGATCTGGTGGACCTGTTCGCCGACGACGCCACCGTCGAGGACCCGGTCGGCGGCGAGGTACACATCGGCAGGCAGGCCATCCACGGCTTTTACTCCGGGCTGGCAAGCGCCGAGAACGTCGAGCGGGAATGCGAGCTGGTGACGCTGCGAATAGCCGGCAACGAGGCGGCTTTCGGTTTCCGGTTGACCGTGGCAGCGGGTGACAGCCGGACGCTAATCGAGCCGATCGACGTAATGGTGTTCGGCGACGACGGCAAGGTGGCGGCGATGAAGGCCTACTGGTCGGCGAACGACGTCACGCAGCTTTAGCGGGCAATCAAGCCGGGTGGCCGACGTAGAACACCGCGAGCCACACGGCGATGTAGTGACAGATCGCGGCCACCGCGGTGCAGGCGTGGAAGAACTCGTGGTAGCCGAACGTCCTTGGCCACGGGTCGGGCCAGCGCAGCGCGTAGAGAATTCCGCCGATGCTGTACAGGGCGCCCCCGACGGCCAGCAGCACCATCGCGGCGATGCCGGCAATGTGCATGATCATCGCGATGTAGAACGCGGAGACCCAGCCGAGCAGCAGGTAGAGCGGGACGCCGAGCCAACGCGGAGCGGTCGGCCAGCACGTCTTGAGCAACACCCCGGCCAGCGCACCACCCCAGACGATGCTCAACACCAGCATCCCGGCGTCATGCGGCATCGCCAACAGCGCGAACGGCGTATAGGTGCCGGCGATCAACACGAAAATCATGGAGTGGTCGAGCCGCTTCATCCGGATGCGGGCGTTGGCCGATTTCCAGGTCACCCGGTGATAGATGGCACTGACGGTGAACATCCCCACCACGGCGCCGGTGTAGACGAACGTGGCCAACCCGGCTTTGAGTCCTGCCAGCGGCCAAGACACCCCGATCAGCGCGGCACCCGCGGCGACCGCGACGACCGCCGACACCAGATGGATCCAGCCGCGTGCCCTTGGCTTGGTCAGCACGTCGGCGGCGGACTGGACGAAATCCTCGACAGCCTGGACCGGCCCGGCAGCGCCGGGCTTAGTGGCCACATCAGTCTCGCGGCTCAATATCCCTCCCTGACTTGCGGCGGATCGCCGGGTGAGCATTACCGCCCACAGTAATCTGGTTCCCTGTGGAGATCATTCCGCCGCGTCTTAAGGAACCGCTGTACCGGCTCTATGAGTTGCGGCTGCGGCAAGGCCTGGCCGCATCCAAATCCGCACTGCCGCGCCACATCGCGGTGCTGTGCGACGGCAACCGACGTTGGGCACGCGACGCCGGCTACGACGACGTCAGCTACGGGTACCGGATGGGCGCTGTCAAGATCGCCGAGATGCTGCGGTGGTGCCAAGAAGCCGGTATCGAAATGGCCACCGTCTACTTGCTTTCCACCGACAACCTGCGACGCGACCCGGGCGAACTGGCAGCGCTCATCGAAATCATCACCGACGTCGTCGAGGAGATCTGCGCGCCGGCCAACCGCTGGAGTGTGCGCACTGTCGGGGATCTTGAGCTGATCGGTGAGGAGCCTGCCAGGCGACTGCGCGGCGCCGTGGAGAGTACAGCAGGCACCGCCAATTCCGGCTTTCACGTCAACGTCGCGGTCGGGTATGGCGGCCGCCAGGAGATCGCCGATGCCGTCCGTGGCCTGCTGAACAAGGAGCTTGCCAACGGGGCCACCGCGGACGAACTCGTCGAGGCCGTCACCGTCGACGCGATCTCGGAAAACCTCTACACCTCGGGGCAACCGGACCCCGATCTGGTCATCCGGACTTCGGGGGAGCAGCGACTGTCCGGCTTTCTGCTCTGGCAAAGCGCCTACTCGGAGATGTGGTTCACCGAAGCGCATTGGCCCGCATTCCGCCGGGTTGACTTCCTGCGCGCATTGCGCGATTACAGCTTGCGCCATCGCCGTTACGGCGCCTAGCGGCGGGCATCAGCTGTCCAGCCGCGTGTCACACTTGGAGCATGGCTGCGCTGTCGGCGTTGGTGTTTTCGCTGAGTTGGTGGCTGGGCCTCTACTTGTTGGGCCGGGGGCCGCGCAAGCCGGTGCTCGCATTGGCGGCGATCGGGCTGTGCAGCTTTGCGACGGCGGCGGCGCTGGATGCGGTACGGCTGGTGACGCACTCCGAGCTGCTCAGCCACGTCGAGATCTACCTGGTGGCCGTCCCCGGTATTGCCTGGTTCGCGGTGCTCGTCGAGCTGGCCCGACCGGACGGCGGGCGAGCCCGCACCGGTGAGGTATTACTGGTTGGTGTCGTCGCCGCGCTGATCTTGGTCGGTGCGACGCTGGCGGGCAGCGTGAGCGGGCCGTTGCGGCTCGGTCACGTAGTGATGGTCTCGGTGATATCCATCTCGACGCTGGGCGCGATGATCGCCGCGTTGGTCCGTCCAGCGCAGCGGATCCCGGCGATCGGGCTGGTCATCATGGCGACGTTGTTCTTTGCGCTGGCCAACGCGATCCTGATCATCCCGCTGGGTCTGCTGCCCAGCTGGCTGGCGTTGGCGTCGACGAGCTGCGACGTCTTGAGCCTGGGTGTGGTGGTGGCGCTGTGGGACGCGTTCGACGAGGGGCAAGCGCTGCGCGCTGACATGCTGCGCTCCTTCACCGGCACCGGCGCAGTCGTGGCGCTGCTCGGCGGCCAGATGCTGATCGGGATCGCGCTGACCCGACACGAGACGACCGCGCAGACCGCGCTGACGGTGCTGCTGTTCACCAGCTTGGCGATCGCGAGTTCGGTGCAGGTATTGGCCGATCCGCTGGCGGGGCTGCTCGACCGCCTGGTGTTCTCCCGATCGCCGATGCTGCGCGCCGATCGGGAGACGTTGCGGCGCACGCAGTCCGCGCTGCCGCTGCGCTCGGCCGATCCGCTCGACAAGTTCGACGACGAAGCGTTCGCCAGGCTCACCCGCCGCGCGCTGGGCCACTACGGCGACTTGTCCAAGCTGGTCGCCAGCCCGCTGACCGCATTGCCGGCCATCGACGAGCGGTTGGCCGCCCGCGGTGCGCCCGACCAGCCGCTGGAGCGGGCCATCGAGCTCAAGGGTCTGCTGGCGGATCGGATCTCGCGGCTCAAGCCGCGCGACGGCGGCGAATTTGGCACCACCGAGCAGTGGCGCTACTACAACTCGCTGTACTTCCCGTACGTCGTCGGTGTGCGCGCCTACGCCCAGAACGCCACGGCCGCAGGCCTGGACCCGACCGCCCGGCAGGCCTGGCAATGGCTGGTCACCGAGGTGCCGCAACGCTCGCTGCACAACTGGCAGAACGCCGCGGCCAAGCTGATCGCCGCCGATCTGCGCGGCCGGGTGGCCGTCTCAAGTTAGCGCCCGGCGACGATGCGGGGCCGGAAAGGCCCGCTGAAAGGCGGGCAATAAGAGTCGGCCGGGAATACGTGGCCTCGATCACTCGGTTGACCTGCGCATGGCAGTGCTTGGCAGTGCCACGCGTCGATCTGGCAGTCCCAGAACGGCACGCTCAAAGGTGTTCGACCCGACATCGCAAGGAGTTCTCGACATGACCGCTGCTTATGGACTGTCCACCCGACCCTTCGCTGACTCCACCGACTCGCTGTTGCGGTTTGCCATGCGGGTCGACGCGACCCTGACCGGGCTCGTCGGCTTGCTGATCGCCGCGGCCGCCGATCCGATCTCCTCGATGACTGGGCTGAGCTCTCTCGCCGAGTACGGAATTGGCGCATTCTTCGTGGCCTACGGCCTGGTGGTGTTCGCCCTTGCCGCGGCAATGGACCTGCGTCGCGCCGGGATCGGCGTCGTCATCGCCAACATCGTGTTCACCGTGGCGGCGGTCGCCGTGGTCGCCGCCCATGCGTTGCCCCTCACATCGACGGGGATCGCCGCGACACTGGCCAGCGGCGTCTACACCGCGCTGATCGGCTACGTGCAGTACCTCGGAGTGCGCCGACTCCCGGTGTGACTCCCATCCCGCCGGTGCGGGGCGCCACCGTCAGAGGTTGCGGTGTGCGGCCCGCATCGGCTTGCGCTGAGCCGACTATCCCGCCGTCAGTTTGAGCACCCGAGCCGTCATCGCGTCGGCGACGTAGACGGCACCTGTCGCATCCACCGCCAGACCTCCCGGGGTAGTGGACCAGTGAACGGCAGCACGGTCTGTTCAGCGGAGAGCAGACGTATCCGCAGAGTGTTGGGTGATGCGAGTGCGACAGCTCCCGCGAAGACGGCAACCACGGCGATCCCGATTGCCGTGCGGCGCCAACCGCTCAGAATGCGCTGTGGCACAGCAGATCTACAGCTTGCGCAGCCGCAGCCGGTTGATGGAGTGGTCGGCATCTTTGCGCAGCACCAGGGTGGCCCGGGGCCGGGTGGGCAGGATGTTCTCGATGAGGTTCGGCCGGTTGATCGAGCGCCAGATGTCGCGGGCGGCGACGATGGCCTGCGGATCGGTCAGCCCCGCGTAATGGTGGAAGTGCGACGCTGGGTTGGCGAACGCGGTCGATCGCATCGCCAGAAATCGCGAGATGTACCACTGTTCGATGTCCTCGATGCGGGCGTCCACGTACAGCGAGAAGTCGAACAGGTCGGACACCATCAGGGTGGGTCCGGTCTGCAGCACGTTGAGCCCTTCGAGGATCAGGATGTCCGGATGGCGGACTACATGCTTGGCCCCCGGCACGCGGTCGTAGTGCAGGTGTGAGTACACCGGCGCGCAGACATATTCCGAACCCGACTTGACCGAGGTGACGAATCGCATCAGCGCCCGCCGGTCGTAGCTCTCCGGAAACCCTTTGCGGTGCATGAGGTTTCGTCGGGTCAGCTCGGCATTGGGGTAGAGAAACCCGTCGGTGGTCACCAGGTCGACCCGCGGGTGGTGATCCCAACGGGCCAGCAGTGCCTGCAGCACACGGGCGGTGGTCGACTTACCGACGGCCACGCTGCCGGCCACTCCGATGATGAACGGCACCGGCCGATCGGGGTTCTGCCGCGTCTCGTCGAGGAATTCGTCGGTGGCAGCGAACAATCCCTGTCGGGCGGCGACCTGTAGATGCAGCAGCCGGGCCAGCGGCAGGTAGACTTCCTCGACCTCGAGCAAGTCGATCTGTTCGCCCAGACCGCGCAAGCCGACGACTTCTTCTTCGGTCAGCGGCTGCGGCGTCGACTTGCGTAGCGCGCGCCATTGACTTCGGTCG
This sequence comes from uncultured Actinomycetota bacterium, assembly GCA_963744835.1. Lineage (GTDB taxonomy): Bacteria > Actinomycetota > Actinomycetes > Mycobacteriales > Mycobacteriaceae > Mycobacterium. The sequence continues at coordinate 343,274 of CAVUVB010000001.1, read as the reverse complement.
AACTCCACATAGGGACTCGGCTCGCTCAGCCGCGGCATAACTGTCAGTCTTGCAGCCTCGGCCGCGCTGTGAGCGGCTGGGGCGACGCGATAGCGTTAGCGTGCGTGGAAACCAGTCAGCAAACCGCCGCATTCATCCGCGAGTATCTGCTGCTCGGTTTGCGCTTCGATAGGCTCGAGTCCGGTTATGTCGACGCCTTCACGGGCGACTCTTCGTTGCGCCAGACGGTGTTGGCCGAGCCCGCGCCCGATCCGGCCGACCTGGTCCGCCAGGCCCAACGGCTGATCGCAGCGTTGCCAGATCTGCCGCACAGCAGTGCATCCTGTGGATTCGACCAGTCCCGCGCGGACTACCTCGGCGCTCACTTGCGCGCGTTGGCCTGCGCCGGGCGCAAGTTCGCCGGCGAGGACATCGGCTTCGTCGACGAGGTGCACGACTACTTCGACGTCCACATCAGCAAGGGTGAGGAGCAGACCTACCGGCAGGCGCATGCCCGGCTCGACGAGGTGCTGGGCGGCAGCGGACCGCTGGCCGACCGGACGCAGGCCTATCGCGCGGCGCAAGAGATCCCGCCCGATCGGCTGGGCGAGTGCATCGAGGCGTTCTCCAGCGCGCTGCGCGACCGGGTGCGCGCCGAGTATCCGCTTCCCGACACCGAGACCGTCGACTACCAGGTGCTGACCGACAAGCCGTGGTCGGGATTCAACTACTACCTGGGCAATTACCGCTCCACGGTGGCCGTCAACGCCGACGTCAAACAACTGATGTTCAACGTGCCGCGGCTGGTGGCCCACGAATCCTATCCGGGGCATCACACCGAGCACTGCCGCAAAGAGGTCGGGCTGGTCAACCAGAAGGGCCACGCCGAGCAGACCATCTTCCTGGTCAACACACCGCAGTGCCTCATCGCCGAGGGCCTGGCCGACTTGGCTTTATATGCCGCGATCGGCGCGGGCTGGGGGCGCTGGGCGGCCGAGATCTATGCCGACCTGGGACTGCGCTTCGACGGCGAGCGTGCCGAGGCGTTCTCAGAGGCGTTCGCGGCACTGGCCGGTGTCAGCCAGGACGCGGCGTTGATGTTGCACGACGAGCATCGCGACGCCGAGGAGGTGGCGGCTTTCCTGCGACGCTGGCTGCTGCTCGACGACGCCCGGGCCCGCCAGATGCTTCGATTTCTGTCTTCACCGCTGTGGCGGGCCTACACCAGCACCTACGTCGAGGGCTACCGGCTGCTGCGGCAGTGGCTGGACAGCCGCCCGACCGGCGTCAGCCTCACCGAACGTTTTGGCCGGCTGCTCGACGAACCACTGATCCCGTCGGTGCTGCGGGCCGACTCGTGCGACGACGATGTATCGCGCGCGGTGCGATGAGGTGGGGTTCCCCCAGCCGGGGAGCGATGAGATGGGGGTCCCCCCAGCCGGGGAGCGGCGAGGGGGCGAGTCGGACAGGCCGACTAGTGTCGTTTGCATGGCAGCCGACTTAACCGCGACCACCACCTCCACCGCAGCCCCTGGCGCTGAATACGCCGATACCGCCAGCGCCGCCTATCGCGCAGCGTTGCAGGTCATCGAGTCTGTCGAACCGCGAATCGCCGCTGCGACCCGCAAAGAGCTTGCCGACCAACGCGATTCGCTCAAGCTGATCGCCAGCGAGAACTATGCCTCACCCGCGGTGCTGCTTACCATGGGCAGCTGGTTCTCCGACAAGTACGCCGAGGGCACCATCGGGCACCGCTTCTATGCCGGCTGTCAGAACGTCGACACCGTCGAGAGCGTGGCCACCGAGCACGCCCGTGAGCTGTTCGGCGCGCCGTACGCCTACGCCCAACCGCACTCCGGTATCGACGCCAACCTCGTTGCCTACTGGGCCATCCTGGCCACCCGGATCGAGACGCCTGGCCTCGCCGAGGCTGGCGCCAAACATGTCAACGACCTGTCCGAGGCGGACTGGGAACAGCTCCGCGCCAAACTCGGCGGTCAGCGGCTGCTGGGGATGTCGCTGGATGCCGGGGGTCACCTCACCCACGGCTTCCGGCCCAACGTTTCCGGCAAGATGTTCCACCAACGTAGCTACGGCACGGACCCGGAAACCGGGCTGCTGGACTACGACGCGGTCGCCGCCGCGGCGCGCGAATTCAAGCCATTGATCCTGGTGGCCGGGTACTCGGCCTACCCGCGACGGATCAACTTCGCCAAAATGCGCGAGATCGCCGACCAAGTGGGCGCCACCCTGATGGTGGACATGGCGCACTTCGCCGGGCTGGTCGCCGGCAAGGTCTTCACCGGCGACGAGGACCCGGTGCCCCATGCCCACGTCACCACCACCACCACGCACAAGTCGCTGCGCGGGCCACGCGGCGGCTTGGTGCTGGCCCAGCCGGACTACGCCGACGCGGTCGACAAGGGCTGCCCGATGGTGCTGGGCGGGCCGCTGGCACACGTCATGGCCGCCAAGGCGGTCGCACTGGCCGAGGCGCGCCAACCCGCGTTCCGGGCCTACGCCCAGCGGGTTGCCGATAACGCCAAGGCGCTGGCCGACGGCTTCCTGCGGCGCGGGGCGCGGCTGGTTACCGGCGGCACCGACAACCACCTTGTGCTGCTGGACGTGACGTCATTCGGGCTGACAGGGCGGCAGGCAGAGTCGGCGTTACTGGACTCCGGCATTGTCACCAACCGCAACGCCATCCCCGCGGACCCCAACGGTGCCTGGTACACCAGCGGCATCCGGTTTGGTACCCCGGCGCTGACCACCCGCGCCTTCGGCGACGCCGAGTTCGACCGGGTCGCCGAGCTGGTGGTCGACGTGCTGACCAATACCCAACCCGGTTCGGGGCCCGCGGGGCCCTCCAAGGCCAAGTACACCCTGGCCGACGGAACTAGTGAGCGGGTGCACGCCGCTGCCGGCGAGCTGCTGACGGCTAATCCGCTCTACCCGGGGTTGACGCTCTAGGGGGTCATCCTCGCCGATCTCCTAACGCGCGGCGATTTCACGGAACCTGTGTATGCGGGTTACAGTTACTTTCATGGCAGTTAAACCCGTCGCCAACGCGCTGATCCTCGAGCTCGAGCCGGTCGTGGGCGAGAACCTCGACCGCCACCTCGATACCGAGAACCTGTGGTTCGCGCATGACTTTGTGCCCTTCGAGCAGGGCGAGAACTTCGCTTTCCTCGGTGGGCGCGACTGGGACCCCTCGCAGGTGACGCTCCCCAAAGTCATCACCGACGCGTGCGAGATTCTGCTGATCACCAAAGACAACCTCGCCGGTTATCACCGCGAACTGGTCGAGCACTTCATCCTCGAAGACATGTGGGGCCAGTGGCTGGGCCGCTGGACCGCCGAAGAACACCTGCACGCCATTGCGCTGCGCGAGTACTTCGTGGTGACCCGCGAGATCGACCCGAGCGCCAACGAGCAGGTTCGCTTCGAGCACGTGTCGCAGAAGGGATATCGCGCCGACCACTACTCTCAGGTCGAGACGCTGGTCTTCATGGCTTTCTTCGAGCGGGCCCACGCGGTGTACAGCAACAATTTGGCGGCCCAGATCGAAGAGCCGGTGCTGGCCGGCCTCATTGCTCACATCGCGCGAGACGAAGAGCGCCACGAGCAGTTCTTCGCCAACCTCGTCGCGCACTGCCTCGACTACACCCGCGATGAGACGATCGCGGCGATCGCCGCCCGCGCGGCCGAACTTCGAGTCATCGGCGCCGACATCGACGCCTACCAGGACAAGGTGCGCAACGTCGCGGACGCCGGGATTTTCGACCCGAATCAGCTGCGACAGGTGATATCTGACCGCATCACCGCCTGGGGAGTGGCTGACGAGCCTGCGCTGAAGCAATTCGTCGTCGGCTAACGCCGTCGGGTGAGTGCCGTCGGCGCGCCTGCGCGGCGGCCGAGCGGCCACGAGGGTAGCGTCAATCTCGATGGCAAGCGACATGCTCTGCTGCCAGGGCGGCACCTCCGATCACGACAACGGCAGGACCGGCCCCGGTCCTGGTGCTGCGGCCCCCGCCGATATGCCTGTGTGGGTCCGCGCGGGCTTACCCGCTCGAGGAGCGCTTCGTGACCGATATCCGGACCTACGTGCTCGACACCTCCGTCCTGCTGTCCGATCCGTGGGCGTGCAGCCGATTCGCCGAACACGAAGTGGTGGTCCCACTGGTCGTGATCAGCGAACTGGAAGCCAAACGGCATCACCACGAACTGGGCTGGTTCGCCCGTCAGGCGTTGCGTTTGTTCGACGATCTTCGGCTGGTACACGGACGCCTGGACGAACCCATTCCGGTTGGGACACAAGGCGGTACGTTGCATGTCGAGCTGAACCACAGTGATCCGGCAGTCTTGCCGGCAGGGTTTCGAACCGATACCAACGACTCGCGGATCCTGTGCTGTGCCGCCAACCTCGCCGCCGAAGGCAAGCACGTCACGCTGGTCAGCAAGGACATTCCGCTTCGGGTCAAAGCCGGGGCGGTGGGCTTGGCCGCCGACGAGTATCACGCACAAGACGTCATCACCTCCGGATGGACCGGGATGGCCGAGATCGAAGCTGCGGCCGACGATATCGACGTGCTGTTCGCCGAAGGCGAGGTCGATCTGACGGCTGCCCGAGACCTGCCCTGCCACACCGGGATTCGACTACTTGGCGGCAGCTCGCACGCGCTCGGCCGGGTCAACGCGCACAAGCGCGTCCAGCTCGTCCGGGGTGACCGCGAGGTTTTCGGGCTGCGTGGTCGTTCCGCCGAGCAGCGGGTGGCGCTGGATCTACTCCTCGACGAATCGGTGGGCATCGTGTCGCTGGGCGGCAAGGCCGGCACCGGTAAGTCGGCGCTGGCGTTGTGCGCCGGCCTGGAGGCCGTGCTGGAGCGGCGGACGCATCGCAAGGTCGTGGTGTTCCGTCCGCTGTACGCGGTCGGCGGCCAGGAGCTGGGCTACCTGCCGGGCAGTGAAAGCGACAAGATGGGGCCGTGGGCGCAGGCCGTCTTCGACACACTCGAGGGGCTGGCTAGCCCGGCGGTGCTCGAGGAAGTGCTCTCCCGCGGGATGCTTGAGGTGCTGCCGTTGACCCACATCCGCGGTCGCTCGCTGCACGATTCGTTCGTCATCGTCGACGAGGCGCAGTCGCTGGAACGCAACGTGCTGTTGACGGTGCTCTCGCGGCTGGGCACCGGATCGCGGGTGGTGCTGACCCACGACGTCGCGCAACGCGACAACCTGCGGGTGGGGCGCCACGATGGGGTCGCGGCGGTAATCGAAAAGCTCAAGGGACATCCGCTTTTCGCGCACATCACACTGCTGCGCAGCGAGCGGTCGCCGATCGCCGCGCTGGTCACCGACATGTTGGAGGAGATCAGCCGTGGCCCGCTGCCGTAGCAGCAGTCGGTAAGCTTCCGGCGTGCCGCGACGACCAGACACCCAGGCGTGGCGGTACTGGCGTACGGTCGCCGGGGTCGCGGCGGGCGTCGCCGTCATAGCCATCGGTGCCTTCACCGGTCATGTCAGGTTCGCCCACGCCAACGACGCGGTCGACTGCGCACAAGTCAAATGCGTGGCCTTGACCTTCGACGACGGTCCCAGCCCGTACACCGATCGGCTGCTGGGCATCCTGACCGCCAACAATGCCAAGGCGACGTTCTTCGAGATCGGCAACAAGGTCGCCGCCAACCCCCCCGGCGCCAAACGGGTCGTCGACGCTGGCATGGAGATCGGCAACCACACCTGGGAACACCCCAACATGACGACGCTGCCGCCGCCGGATGTTCCCGGCCAGTTGTCCAGGGCCAACGATGCGATCGCTGCCGCCACCGGCGTCACGCCCAGATTGTGGCGACCGCCGGGCGGGCTGACCGACGCCGCGGTGAACGAGCAGGCCGGAAAACTCGGCCTGGCCGGAATCCTCTGGGACGTCATCCCTTTCGACTGGATCAACGACTCCAACACCGCAGCCAGTAGGTACGTGCTGATGACGCAGATCAAGCCCGGATCGGTGGTGTTGTTCCACGATACGTACTCCAGCACGGTTGATCTGGTCTACCAATTCATCTCGGTGCTGAAAGCCAACAACTATCACTTGGTGACCGTCAGCCAGCTGCTCGGGCCGAGAGCACCCGGCAGCGTCTACGGCGGCCGGGAGAACGGACCGCCAGCCAACGACCTGCACGACATCCCGGCAGCGGAGATTCCGTCGTTGCCCCACACGCCATCGCCCGCGCCGATGCCCAACTTCCCGATCACCGATGTCCCCGGCCAGAACTCAGGCGGACCGAACAACGGCAGCTAGGATCTCTTCAGCACCGACTGTGTAGCTTGTTGACGGATTCGAGGCGAATCCTCGCGCATAACCCGCACAGTCGGCGCGTCCCCGCCGCTACTGGCCCGGCAGATCACCCGTGGCGGCCAACGTCAGCAGCTCGGCGCGGCCGATCTGGCTGACCAGGCTGGCGGAGTCGAAGTAGATGCGCTCGTTGATGATTCGGTCGCCCTCGAAGAAGAACACCGCGATGACCGGCACCGAGAACGCCTTGCCGGTGGGCGGCAGGCCATAGAACTCGCCGAGATTGGTGCCCAGCAGGTCGAACTCGGTGATCACCGCATCGTCGGAGAAGTGGTATCGGACGTTGTCGTGACGCTGGTCGGGGAACGCGGTCCGAGTGGTCAGGTAGTAGCCCATGACCTCGTCGTCACCGTCGAAGACCTGACCGGTTGCCATGATCTCGTAGTGCGGGTGGCCGTCGAATGTCGCCAGCGTGCGGTCGAACTCCTTGGTCACCTCGGTGTTCATGTGCTCGACGACGGTCGCCTTGCGGCGGCCCCGAAGCTCGTCGCTGATCATGCCCGGCTAGTCTTCTTTGACCTTGGCCATCGCGAGCACGTCGAGGCGACGGTCGAGTTCTTCTTCGGACAGTTTGTCGCCGATCAGTCCGCGATCGATCACCGTCTGGCGAATCGTCTTGCGCTCCTTGAGGGCTTCCTTGGCCACCGCTGCGGCCTCCTCGTAGCCGATCGCCGAATTCAGCGGTGTCACGATCGACGGCGACGACTCGGCCTCTTCGCGCAAATGCTCGACGTTGGCCGACAGCCCGCTGATGCAGCGCTCCGCGAATAGCTGGGAGACATTGGTCAACAGCTTGAACGACTCCAGCAGGTTGCGCGCCATCATCGGGATATAGACGTTGAGCTCGAAGGCTCCGTTGGCGCCACCCCACGCGATCGCGGCATCGTTGCCGATCACCTGAGCGGCGACCTGCGTAACCGCCTCGCACAGAACAGGATTGACCTTGCCCGGCATGATCGAACTACCCGGCTGCAGGTCCGGCAGCTGAATTTCGGCCAGGCCGGTCAGCGGACCCGATCCCATCCAGCGAACGTCGTTGGCGATCTTGGTCAGTGACACCGCGATGGTACGCAGCGCGCCGGAAGCCTCCACCAGTCCGTCACGGGCCGCTTGGGCTTCGAAAGAGTTTACCGCCGTGCGCAATTCGTCCATACCGGTCTCGGTGACCAGGACCTTGACCACCTTGGCACCGAATCCGTCGGGAGCGTTGAGGCCGGTGCCCACCGCAGTGCCGCCGATGGCCAGCTCGCCTAACCGGGGCAGGGTCGAACGGACCCGCTCGATGCCCGCCTCGACCTGGCGGGCGTATCCGGAAAACTCCTGACCGAGGGTCACCGGGACGGCATCCATCAGATGGGTACGACCCGATTTCACTACCTCGCGCCACTCGTGAGCTTTGGCTGCCAGCGCGTCGTGCAGCACCTGCAGCGCCGGAATGAGGTGGCGCACCGCGGCTTCGGTGGCCGCGATGTGGGTGGCCGTCGGGAAGGTGTCGTTGGACGACTGCGACATGTTGACGTCGTCGTTGGGATGCACGGTCACACCGTTGGCGGCCGCGATCGACGCGATCACCTCGTTGGTGTTCATGTTGGAACTGGTGCCCGACCCGGTCTGAAACACGTCGATGGGGAACTGGTCGTCGTGGCGCCCATCGGCGATCTCCGCCGCGGCGGCGATGATCGCATCGGCCTTCTCCGGTGTCAACAGTCCGAGGTCCTTGTTCACTTGCGCGCAAGCGCCCTTCAGCAGACCCAACGCGCGGATCTGGGTGCGCTCCAGTCCCCGCCCCGAGATCGGGAAGTTCTCCACCGCACGCTGAGTCTGCGCCCGCCACAACGCGTTTACCGGCACCCGGACTTCGCCCATGGTGTCGTGTTCGATGCGATACTCGGTGTCTTGGTTGGCACTGTCGGCGGTATGAGCGCCCATGGATTGCGTCCTTCTTTGATTACGGCAGCGGATACTGCGCGGTGGAGTCGCCGGTGAAGTCGATCGCGGAGTACTCGTTGAGTTTGGACAGCCGGTGGTAGGCCTCGATCATTCGCAGGGTGCCCGACTTCGATCGCATCACGATCGACTGGGTGGTGCATCCGCCGGGCTGGTAGCGGACTCCCTTGAGCAGATCGCCGTCGGTGACGCCGGTCGCGCAGAAGAAGACGTTCTCACCGGACACCAGATCCTCGGTGGTGAGTACCTTTTCGAGGTCGTAGCCGGCGTCGAGTGCTTTCCGTCGTTCGGCGTCGTCTCTGGGTGCCAGCTGCGCCTGGATTTCTCCGCCCATGCAGCGAATAGCCGCCGCGGTGATAATGCCCTCCGGCGTGCCGCCGATGCCGGCCAACATGTCGGTGCCCGAAAGCGGCCTGCACGCGGAAATTGCGCCCGCCACGTCGCCGTCGGTGATCAATCGGATCCGGGCGCCGGTGGCGCGGACGTCCTCGATCAGTTGAGCGTGCCGCGGGCGATCCAGGATGCACACCGTCATGTCGGGCACCGATAGGCCTTTGACCTTGGCGACCGCGCGAATGTTGTCGGAGATCGGCGCGGTGATGTCCAGCACGTGGGCAGCATCGGGCCCCACCGCGATCTTGTTCATGTAGAACACCGCGGACGGGTCGAACATCGAGCCGCGGTCGGCCACCGCCAGCACCGAGATGGCGTTGGGCATGCCCTTGCTCATCAGCGTGGTGCCGTCGATGGGGTCGACAGCGAAGTCGCACTCCGGACCGTCGCCGTTGCCGACCTCCTCGCCGTTGTAGAGCATCGGTGCGTGATCTTTCTCACCCTCGCCGATCACGACGACGCCCCGCATCGACACCGAATTGACCAGTTCGCGGATCGCGTCGACGGCCGCGCCGTCGCCGCCCTCTTTGTCGCCTCGACCGACCCAGCGCCCGGCAGCCATCGCGCCGGCTTCGGTGACCCGTACCAGCTCGAGAGCAAGGTTGCGGTCCGGGGCTTCACGACGAGACGCTGCACTCACGGTTCCCGATTCTCCCAGAAGCGGGTTGACGCTCGGGAGCTGGGATACTGGTGGTGTGACCAGCCAGCCGCAGCCGAGGGCCAAGCCGGCCAAGCCACGGCTGCTGCAAGACGGCCGGGATATGTTCTGGTCGATTGCGCCGCTGGTGTTGGCCTGCATCGTCTTGGCGGGCATGGTCGGGATGTGCACGTTTGCCCCGGGCGGGACCAACGGCGGCCCGGTGCCGTCCTACGACGCCGCCCGCGCGCTGCGGGCCGACGCGCAGACTTTTGCGTTCCCGATCCGGCTGCCGCGGCTGCCCGGGGGTTGGCAGCCCAACTCCGGCAGCCGCGGCGGTATCGAAGACGGTCGGACCGACCCCGCGACGGGTCAACGGCTGCGGGCGGTCACCTGCACGGTCGGATACCTCAGCCCGACCGGTATGTATGTCAGCCTGACCCAAAGCAACGCCGACGAGGACAAGCTGGTCGGCTCGATCCATCCGGCGATGTACCCGACCGGCACGGTCGACGTCGAGCTCACCCGGTGGATCGTCTACCAGGGTGCGGGCTCAGGCAATGGTTCAGAGCCGGTGTGGACCACCCGGCTGGGCAGCCCGGCCGGCCCCGCGCAAGTCGCGATCACCGGCGCCGGAAGTATTGATCAGTTCCGTACGCTTGCGGCGGCCATCCAATCCCAGCCGCCGTTACCGAAGGGACGAGCATGACCGCACCGGAAAGCGCACCGGAAGCTGACCTCACCGGCTGGACGGCCGCACTGTTCACCGGCGGCGGCTACACCCACGACGTCTACCGCAAGGGCGAAGGACCGGGTGTGGTGCTGATTCCGGAGATACCAGGCGCCCACCCTGGCGTGCTGGCGCTGGGTAATCATCTGGTGGACAACGGGTTCACTGTCGCGATCCCGTCGCTGTTCGGCGAGGCGGGCCGGCCTGTTTCGGCCGGCTACCTGCTGTCTTCTCTCCGACGGGTCTGTGTGGCAAGGGAATTCGCCGCGCTCGCGACCAACAAGCAGCGGCCGGTCGCGGTTTTCCTGCGCGCATTGGCCCGTGACGTCAATGCGTCGACACCAGGCAAGGGCGTCGGTGTGATCGGCCAGTGTTTCACCGGCGGTTTCGCGCTGGCGGCCGCGGTCGACGACAGCGTCCTTGCCCCAGTCCTCAGCCAGCCGTCAGTGCCGTTTCCGTTGACGCCACGCCAGCGGCGCGATCCCGGACTGAGCGATGTCGAGCTGAACGCGTTCAAGGACCGCGCCACCAATGAGGGTGTGTGCGCGATGGGTCTGCGGTTCAGCAAGGACTTCACGTCGCCGGCCGAACGGTTCGCGACTCTCAAACAGCGGCTTGGCGACGCGTTCGAGGTGATCGAGATCAACTCGGGCCCCGGCAACGAGCACGGTTTTTCCCGGGCGGCGCATTCGGTGCTGACCCTGGAGGTCCGCGAGGTCGACGGTCACCCGGCCTACGAGGCGCGCAAGCGCGTGGTCGAGTTCCTCACTCAGCGGCTGACGTAGCCGATCTCTTGTTGCCGCCCTGCAACTCGACGCTCGTGTGCACCACCAGGTAGATGTCGCTCGTGGTAACGATCATCAGGATCGGGCCGATGACGATACCCCACGAGCCGAACATCGCAATGCCTGTGAGCTGAATTCGCGGTTAGCCACAGCCGTTTTCCCCATGCGGGGGTGGGGTTACCAACTAGCCCGCCCACTCCAACTGCCGGGTCACCTGACGTGCCGTGATTTGAAACCGGCTAAGGGATGAGCCGTGACTTACGTTGATGGACAGCGCGATACGGAAGGTGGGCTCGAGCCGATCTGGTGGAACGTGGCTTCGTCAGCGCGGCGAGGAAAAGGCTTACCCGCCTTTCAGTGGGCGCGCGGGGCTAACACGGGTGACATCGTCGCTGACGAGAGGTGTGTTCGTTAGTGCGGCGACAGGATAGGCGGCCTCTGGGCCGGCAAGTATCGGAGAGCGTCATTGTCGGTTTCAACATGTAAGTTGCCGGACCAGCCGCTCATGGAGCGGGTGTTGCAGCCGCCGAGCACTCCGTTCATTTGTACCTCGACGTAAACGTCTTGGGGTTCTTGTCGCATCTGGGCGAAGTCGACGGATTCGCCAGGCTGCAGTACTGCCTCCTTGGCGTTCCAATCGTTGAGAACTATCGTCGCGTCGCCAGGAGCGCACGCCGGGGGATGTCCGTCGGCAGTGAACTTCACGTATAGAGGCCCGCTCGTCGAAACCCTTACGCCGGCGTTTTGAAAGCACTTCTGGCTATAGGGCTGGGGCAATTCACCGCCAGGTGCTTGTCGAATACCGCTGCGCTGGCTGGACTTGCCACGGCGAGCCCGCTACATCCGACCGCCGCGGCCAGCGCCGCTGACTTGGCAATGGCCGCGCGGGTAGGCGCTGTACGGATCGTGACCTTGTTTGCGCGGACGACTCTGCTCATCGGGGTTCCTGTCCGGGATGGCCATTGGAAGGCTCTGGAGACTACCGAGTCGACGTTATGCGGTGGCGTCGCCGTTGCAATCAGGGATTTCACTACACTTTGAACAGGTGAAGGGTGATGTCCCGGCGTCACAGCAAGCGGTGGACGACACGCCAGGGCGCCACCAGTGGTGGTGGTAACTAACACATTGGTTACGGCATTGGCCGGTCAGAACTCGCGTCCGATAAGGCTACCTTCCATTGGAAGTCGGTAATTTCAGGAGCTTGGCCGACTTCCGGCGCCGGCAGGTCATTTCGCGCAGGGTTCAACTGGTTTGCGGAATCACACCGGGTGCAGTCTGGATTTGAGTATCGTCTACCCGTGTCCCTTCGGCGGGGAAGCGCGATTAGGACGCGACGGCTGCGGCTCGATGAGGCGCCATGGGCGCGTGTGCTTATCGGTACGGCCGGCCAACTGCGCACGTACGCCTTGGTATTGATCGACCCCCCCGCCGCCTGACGCCGCGGACCGACTATGGCGCAGCGAATCGTCAGCCGACAGGGAGAAGAGCATGCGCTCGGTGACTTCCTCGACGCGGTGGGCCGCCAGCCGTGCGCTCTGGTCATTGAAGGCGACGCGGGTATCGGTAAGACGACACTGTGGCTGGATGCGGTGGCGCGGGCCCGTGACGGTGGCTTCCGCGTCCTCGCCAGCCGCGCTGCCGCCGCCGAGTCGGTACTGGCCTACACCGCGCTCGCCGATCTACTCAGCGATGTCGACGACTCGATATGGACGGACCTGCCACCGCCACAGCAACAGGCCTTGGATGCCGCCCTATTACGCCGCCGCGACCGTGCCCAGAACACCGATCCCCGAGCGGTAGCCGCGGCTTTCGTATCCGTCATCGACCGACTCGCCGCCCAGGGGCCGGTGCTGATCGCGATCGACGATCTTCCCTGGCTGGATACCTCTAGCGCCAACGTCGTGTCGTTCGCGGCCCGAAGGCTTCCCAGCGGCGTGGGACTGTTGTCGACCACACGCACCACGGCGGCAGCGTCGCGGATACAGCTTCCAGCCCGGACTCCGTGCGCCGAATTCGGGTACAGCCGTTGACGGTCGGCGAATTACACCAGGTTCTCATGCTTCGACTCGGTCACTCGGTCACCCGTCCCATGTTGCTTCGGATTCACGAGATCGCAGGTGGAAACCCGTTTTTCGGATTGGAACTGGCCCGCGAAATCCACATCAAACGTAACACGGAATTGAGCTTGCCCAGCAGCCTTGGCGCCCTGGTCAACTCGAGGGTCCGCCGCGTCGGCGCCGACGCTGAAGACGCGTTGCTGGCGATGGCCAGTCTGCCCGATCCGACGGTGCAGATGGTTGCCCAAGCCACCGATACCACACCCGATCGCCTCGTGGAGTCGCTCGGTGATGCTGAAACGCATGGGCTGGTGGCCATCGACGGAAACCGAATCCACTTCACTCACCCCGTCCTGGCGCACGGCGTCTACAGCGCTGCTCAACCGCGGCGCCGCCGCGAAATGCACCGACGCCTAGCCGAACTCGTCTCCGAGCCCGAACTGCGTGCCCGCCATCTTGCCCTGTCCGACGCCACCGGCGAACCGCGAACACTGAGCGCCCTCGACACCGCAGCAGGGATCGCGCGTAACAGGGGAGCCCCGGCCGCCGCGGCTGAACTGCTGGAGCTGGCAATCGGTCTAGGCGGAGACACACCCGAGCGACGAATCCAATCGGCCGCCCACTACTTCGCTGCCGGAGATCCGATAAGAGCCCGAAAGGCGCTTGAAGAAACCCTCTCCCAGCTGGCACCCGGCGTCGTGCGAGCCGAGGCGTTCTACTTGCTCGGTGTAGTACGCCTCTTCGACGACAGTCACGCCGAGGCCGCCGCCTTGTTCGGCCGGGCTCTGACCGAGGTGGGAGATCATCTTGAACTCCGAGTTCAAATTTTGATCACCTTGTCGTTCACGCTGTTCGACGCCGGCGACCTCGACGGCGCGATAACAAGCGTGCAGGACGCCGTTCGTCATGCCGCCCAGCTAGGCCAGACGCAGCCGCTGAGTCAAGCGCTGGCCATGCGGGTCATGCTGGGCTTCATGCGCGGGGATGGCGTTGACGAGGAGGGCCTGCGACGCGCGATTGAATTGGAGGATCCGGATGCGGATATGCCGTTGGTGTGCAGGCCCAGCATGCAACGCGCCCTCATGTTGAGTTTCACAGGCCAGCTCGACCAGGCCATCCAACAGATGGCGTCGGTCAGGCAACGCTGCAGCATCCGGGGCGAAGAGGGCGATCTGCCGTACGTCACGTTCTTCAGCGCCTTGGTCGAGATGTGGAGGGGCAACGTCGCTGAAGCCACCCTTATTGCCGAGGACGCGCTGGAGCGGGCACTGCAGCTGGGCGGCGACATCCCGATCGTTGTGGCCCAAACGATTAGCGGACTCCTTGCCGCGTACGCCGGTCGAGAGGATACGGCCCGTCGCGACATTGGCGCGGCGCTTCCCGTGGGCCTACGGTGCGGTTTATACCGCTTGACGGTCTGGCAAATTTCTGTACTAGGGTTTCTGGAACTGTCACAGGGAAAATACGATGCCGCCCGGACCACACTGGAACCACTGCTGGCCCCGTTTGACGCGGCCTCTGACGGGACAGAGATCTATGTCGCGGGGTTCGTGCCCGATGTCGTCGAAGCGATGATCAACGTTGGCAGGGTGCAGGATGCCACCCCGTTGGTCGAGGCACTCGAGCGCAATGGGCAGCGGCTGGACCGGGCGTGGATGCTGGCGACCGCAGGTCGCTGCCGGGCGATGCTGCTGGCGGCTGGTGGGGAACTCGAGGCCGCGACCGCTGTCGTCCAAGAGGCGATGGCCCAGCATGACCGCTTGTCGATGCCGTTCGAGCGGGGGCGCACCCAGTTGTTGCTCGGCCAACTTCAACGTCGGTGCCGTCGGCGGGAGGAGGCGGCGTCGAATTTTCGACAAGCATTGGAAACGTTTGAACAACTCGGCACGCCCTTGTGGGCCAACCGCGCAGCCGCCGAGCTGGCCCGCGGCATGTCGGGCAGACGCCGCGCCGAAGGACTCACTCCATCCGAACAGCGCGTCGCCGAACTCGCCGCCTCAGGAATGAACAACCGGGAAATCGCCACCACACTATTCATCAGCCCCAAAACCGTCGAGGTCAATCTCAGCCGGATCTACCACAAACTCGGCATCCGCTCACGCGTGGCGCTCTACCGAGCACTGAACTCCACAAACCCGGCCGCAGTCCCCAAAGAGTAGGAAAACCCCTGATGCCAGCGATAGCCAGTGCCAATAGCGTGGGGCAATGGGCATCACCGACGCAGATCTGGGGCTCTTCCTCGTCGAGTGGTACGGCCCCCGAGCGCCCGCCGGTTCTATCAACGAGACGGCTTGGCGTCTTAATGACGGCGCCGCCTCCGTCTCGGCGCGCGGTACCCAGATTCGATCACTGATGGTGCTGGCCATACCCGCAGACGACTACGCATTTGGGGTCTTCGTCGCGGAATCGGCTGAAACTGTGGCGCAGGTTTGCGTCGACGCCGGCACGCCCGCGGAGCGAATCAGCGCTGCGGTCGGATGGCCTGGCACGGTCGACTGCTAATCGTCCAGGCTTGGTGCGGGCGAGACGCGCGCCTACTGGGGCACCTTCGGCGTGATCTTTCGCGCGAGATCGATGGCAGCCGAATTGGCCTGGTTTGGCGAGAGTCTCAGCATCGCAACCTGGACGGTGTTAGATCTGTCGCCGGCAGCGAACTCCACTTGGCCGCCGCCCATTAGACGCATCCCGTCGGGTCCGGGTGTCGTTGGGTCGGGGAAACCCGGCTCCGGCGGGGGCAAGTGTTGTTGCGGGCTGTACCGGGGTTGCCGATTTCAATAGATACCGACTCCCGCGTCGCAGTGTTCTGCCAAGAGCAATTACCCATCTCCGGATCTTTGTTCGTCGACGTACCCGGCACGGCAATCCCCAGCAGAGCTGAAATATCCTGCGGCGAAAGCATTGAACACGCATCGATAGGCTTGGCGGTGTGAGCTTGTCGCCGCATCAGGGGTTTCACTACAGTTTTGGCCGGCATCGCCCGTCGGGGTCGTCCTCGAGGCCGAACGTCCGAGTGACGGACCGCCGCCAATGCCTCAAAACGACGACATTGCGCACATCTGGTGGTCAGGCGGCTAATCGAATCAGGGATTTTCCTACACTCTGGATTGCCGTGGCTACTGAAGGCGGCCTGGGGAGGTTGATCTCGCGGCCTGCCGCTTGCGCTGATCGGTGATGAATCGGATCGACATGCGTTGCAGCAGACCGGGCGCGAGCCGGGCGAACAGCCAGGATGCGTGGGAAGCCTTCGGCGCAACCAGCAGCGCCTTATTGCGCTCGATCGCCTTCAAGGTGTCGCGGGCCAGCCGATCCGGGCTGTACGCGGTCTTCGTACCCTGGCCACGTAAGTAGTAGTCGCGACCGATGAAACCCCCGATGGCGCCTTTGTCCAGGATCGGAGTCTCCACGGCGCCCGGGCAGACGGCCAGCACCCCCACCCCGCGGGACACCGCCTCCGAGCGCAGCGCCAGCGACAGCCCCACCACCGCGTGCTTGGTCATCACATAACTGGTGATTTGGCCGGCTGCGGTCAGCCCGGCCATTGACGCGGTGTTGACGATGTGGCCGTGGCCCTGCCGCAGCATCACCGGGTAGACGGCGGCCACTCCGTGCACGACGCCGCGGATGTTGACGTCGATGATGGCATTCCACTGGTCCAGGGTGAGCAGTTCGGTGTCACCGCCCCAAGCGATTCCAGCGTTGTTGAACATCAGGTCCAGCCGCCCGGTGCGCGCGACGACAGTGTCGACGGCCGCCGCCACCGCGGCCGCGTCGGTGACGTCGAGGGTCGCCGAGGTCGCGGTGCCAGGTCCGTGCAGGCTCTCGGCGGTGCGTGCCGCTGCGGCGCCGTCGACATCGGTGGCCACGACGTCGGCGCCCGCGGCGACCAACGCCCGGCACAGTGCGGCGCCGATGCCCGAGCCGGCGCCGGTGACGATCACCTGTTTGCCGGTGAAAGTCATTGCGGCGCGGCCAGCTTCATGACGTGGCTCAACAGGTCGGGATAGCGTCGCAGATGCGCACCGCCGTTGAGGTCGAGCACCTCACCGGTCAGCCACGGCGCCTTGCACAAAAACACCACGGCGTCGGCAATGTCCTCGGGAGTGCCGGCGCGGCCCAGCGGGGTGTTCTCCAGGTATTCCTCCACAACGCCCGGAATGTGGGTGGCCGGCTCGGTCAGCGGCGTATGCACGAAGCCGGGGGCGACGGCGTTGACCCGGATACCCTGCGGCGCGAGTTCGAGCGCCGCGACCTGGGTGAGCATCGACAACCCGGCCTTGGCCGCGCAGTAGGCGCTCATCGCCGCAGCGGGCTGACGTCCGTTGAGCGAACTGATCGACACCAGCGCGCCACCGTCGCGCAGCCGTGGTGCGGCGTGCTTGATCACGATGAAGCTGCCGGTTAGGCAGACGTCGACGACGGAGCGGAACTCTTCCACCGGCAGCTCGGTGATCAGCCCGAGGCCGCTGAAACCGGCGGTGTTGACGACCACGTCGAGCGCGCCGGCTTGCTCGAACAGCTCCCGTACCGACGGCTCATCGGTGACGTCGACCGTCGCGGCGGTGTGCGGATCGCCGAGATCGGCCGCGACGGCGTGTGCGCCGTCGGTGTTGCGGTCGGCGACGGTCACCCGGCAGCCGTCTGCGGCCAGCGCGAAAGCCACCGCTCGGCCGATGCCCGAGGCGCCGCCGACGATTACCGCATTTCCGGTCATGTTTGAGCCCCTTCGGGTCGCTGGTCGCTCCATTTGGCACCAATCACGCCCCAGGGATCGGCGTAGCGGCCCGGATAACTGCGATACGGCGAGCGACACTTGAGCACCGCATGTGCCAGCGGCGCCGCCAGTAGCGCCGGATAGCGTCGCCAGCCCATTCGGTCGGTCATCTCGGAGAGCATCTGTTGCCACGACACCCGTTGGAATTTCAGCGCTTCGGTTGAGCGTGCGGTGTCCATCCAATCGGTGGCAAACCAGTCGGCGTCGCTGTCCGGATTGCCTTTCCGCCCGGCAGGTATCCCGCCGACCAAGCCCATCGCCGCCGCCATGGCCGGAGCGAGGTCGCCCTGGACGTGGCGGTGTGAGTCGTCACCGCCGATGAGAAGTGTCTCGCCGGTCACCGGCGCGGTGGTGGCCGCGACGAAGGCTCGGGCCACGTCGCGCACGTCGACGGTTTGGATGCGGCCGTCGACGGGCAGCGACGCCTCGAAGTAGATGGTGTCCAGGTCGAGATCGAGCCGCGGTTCGGCGGGAAGCACGCCGCCGAGCCGCAGTACGACCCAGTCCAGCCCGGAGTTGCGTACCAACTGCTCGGCTTCCACCTTGTGGGCGCCGTAGTTGTCGGATGGCCGCAGCGGGGTGTCCGCGCTCAACACGTCGGTGACGCGGTGCGGGTTGCGGGCGCCGTAGGCGGCGACGCTGGAGGCTTGCACGAATCTCGGCGGCGTCGGCAGCGTCTGTGCGGCGTTGACCAAAAATCCGGTCGCGTCGACGTTGACGCGGCGGGCCAGGGCCGGTCGCGCGTAACAGACCGGCGGAATGATCGCGGCAAGGTGGATGATCGCGGCCGGAGCGACCGCGCGCACCAGCGCGTCGACCGCCTCGGGATCGGTAAGGTCGGCCCAGCGCACATCGGCGGCCGGCGGCAGAGCGGCTGCCTGTTTGCGGTTGGCCGGCAGGTCGAGGTCGGTGGCTACCACGCGGCGGCCGTCGGCCAGCAAGTGTCGTACCGTCGCGGACCCGACCAGTCCGAACGCCCCGGTGACGAGCACAGTCTCGGTCATAGGGCCTCCTTGCTCGCCAGAAGTGTATTTCGGCAACAAGCCGACCTGAAATAGGCGCGGATATGTTCGCAGTCCGCGTTCGCGCCTCGACGAGGGGCCCGACCGTTATTCGGGCGGTGCCGCGGTGACTAACGCCGCCAAGTGAGCATGGCTGGCGGCCTTGACCTGGTCAAACAACTCGACGTAGTAGGGCAGGCAGTCGGCCATGGCCCGGTCGGTGGTGTACAACGGACGGTAACCGAGGTCGCGGGCCGCCTTTGCGATGGAGAAGTAGTTGTCGAGGTAAAGTCGTTCTACGGCAAGGGGTTCCAGCGGCGGCTTCGGCAGGTCGAACCGGAAGTGCAGGCGCTGCCAGACCGACATCACGTCCCGCACCAGCCGGCCCGACACCCGTGCCCGCGGCCATCGCGCTCCGCATGCCTCCGCGATCGGCCGGGCGAACTCGAACATGTTGATCGGCTCGCCGTCGTTGATGAAGTACGCCTGCCCGGGCGCGCTGCCGCCCGGCACCAGATGCTCGGCGGCCAGGATAAAGCCGTGAATCAGGTTGTGCACGTAGGAGTTATCCAGTTTGGCGTTCTTGCTACCGATGAGCACCTTGACATGGCCGGCGACGACGCTTTCGAACAGCTTGCGGAACATCGTCTGGTCGCCCCGCCCCCAGATCCCACTGGGCCGGATAGAACAGGTCAGCAGACCTTCAACTCCATTCTGGGACAGCACAAATCGTTCAGCGACCACCTTGGTCTCGGTGTAGAGGTCATTGAACCGCTCGGTGTAGGGCAACGTCTCGTCGCCGCCGGAAATCGGCTTGCCGCCCATCACCACGCTGTTGGACGCCGTGTATACGAACCGACTCACCCCGGCGGCCTGCGCAGCGTGTACCAGGTTCTCCGTCCCGCCGACGTTGACGGCGAAACTGCGCTGTCGGTACTCCTCGGTGACCGATGCACCGCCCAACAGCTCGATGAGGGCCGCGGTGTGAAAGACGGTGTCGATGCCGTCGACCGCGGCCGCGACGGTGTCCGGGTCGCAGATGTCGCCCTGGAACACCTCCAGCCCCGGCTGGGCAGGGAGCGGCGAGGGCGCCCGGTCGAAGGAGCGCACCTGGTGGCCGCGATCGAGCAGGGTGGTCACCAGGTTGGCGCCGACGAACCCCGAGCCGCCGGTGACCAGGATCCGGCCTAACTTGGTGGTCGGCGATGTTCCAGAAATGTCAGCCATGCGGCCGAGAATAACTGAAACGTGTTCCAGTTTCGAGCATAATCGCCAAAACTGGTTTCGATTTCAAGAATCTTCCTGCTCAGAGGAGGCCAGTGCGTCGGTCACTCGCTTACGGGCTCCAGCTAAGTGCTCCTCACACCGTTTAGCCAGCTGTTCGCCCCTTTCCCATAGCGTCAGCGACGCATCGAGGTCTAAGCCGCCTTGCTCCAGAAGACGCACGACTTCGATCAGTTCGTCTCGGCATTTTTCGTACCCAAGTTGACTAATAGGTGTAGCGTGTTCGACTTCCGCCGCGTCGTCAGGGGCCATCGGTTCGCCCTTCGCTGATCGCTGCGACGGCGCCGTCGGCAACCCGGACCCGCAGCGTGGTGCCTGCCGGAGCATCGTCGACTGAGCGCAGCACCGCCACGGACCCTGCGGCCGGAACCGTCTGCACCACGGCGTAGCCGCGGGCGAGGGTGGCGGCCGGCCCCAACGTGGCCAGCCGGGCGGACAGGTGATTCACCCGTTCGGCCTCGGCGTCGATCCGCCGGGTGATGTCCCGGCGAACCGCCGACCGGGCGCGGTGAACCTCGTCTGCGCGCAGCCTCAGCGCCGCCAGCGGCTCGGCCAGCACCGGACGGCTGCGTAACTGCGCCAGCGCACGCTCTTCACGGGCCACCCAATTGCGCAGCGCCTGGGCGCTGCGCCGACGCAGTTCGTCGAGCAAACGTTGTTCTGCCGCGGTGTCCGGGACGATCCTCTCGGCGGCATCGGTGGGAGTGGCCGCGCGCATGTCGGCGACCAGATCGCACAGCGGATTATCGGGCTCGTGACCGACCGCGCTGACGACCGGCGTGCGGCAGGCCGCGATCGCGCGGCATAGCGTCTCGTCGGAGAACGGCAGCAGGTCCTCGACGCTGCCGCCGCCGCGGGCCACCACGATCACGTCCACGTCGGGGTCGGCGTCCAATTCGCGCAGCGCCTCGACGATTTGGGAGACGGCGCTGGGGCCCTGCACGGCGGTATTGCGGACGGCGAAGCGAACCGCGGGCCACCGCGTCGTGGCTACCGTCGTCACGTCCCGCTCGGCCGCACTGGCCCGACCGGTGATCAAACCGACCGTGGCGGGCAGGAACGGTATCGGCCGCTTGAGCCGTGCGTCGAAAAGCCCCTCGGCGTCCAGCAGTCGCCGCAGCCGCTCGATGCGTGCCAGCAGCTCTCCGATCCCCACCGCGCGTATTTCGCTGAGCCGCAACGAGAATGTGCCACGCCCGGTGTAGAAGTTGGGTTTGCCGCAGACCACCACCTGGATACCCTCGGCAAGTTTGACCGGCGCCCGGGCCACCAGATCGCGGGGAGCGGTCACCGTCAGGCTCATATCGGCTGCGGGGTCACGCAGAACCATGAACACGGTCTTGGCGTCCGGCCGCATGTTGATCTGCGTCAGCTGTCCTTCGACCCAGACCGTGCCCAGCTTTTCGATCCAGCCGGCGACCCGGATGGCTACCGCGCGCACCGGAAACGGGTTCTCGGCCGAATTCGTCAGTCGAGTGGGCTCACCGGGCACCGCTTGGGTCACTTCACCGTCGCGCGAGTGATCCTGTTGGCGAGCAGCGTCTGGAAGGGTGCGCGCGCCTTGGTGGCCTCCTCGTAGGCCAGCAGGGCCTCGAGTTCCTCCACGTCAAGCGATTGCAGCCGGGCCCGCAGCTGGGCCAGCGTCAGCGACTCGTAGTCGAGCTCGTCGGCCACTGCCGGCGCCACCACGTCGGACCTGGCGGCCGGCTTCTTCGCTCGTCGCACTGCGACGGGCTGAGTCGGGGGATCGGCCGTCGCACCCCCATCAGGCGACGTGTAGAGCGCGAAACGCCCTTCGGCGCGGCGTTCAGGGTCGGCCGCATCGAAGCCGGGTCCGGCCGTTTCCTCCTCGCCATCTGCTAAGTCCTCGTCGAAGGTCGCCCAGTCCGGCTGCTCCTCCTTGGGCGGAAAAATCGATTCCAGGGTGGAATCGCCCTTGATCACCAGCTCGGCCAGGTTTTGCTGGAAGCGCATCACAATGTGCGCCGCCTGACTGGCCAGCGTCATCGGATACATCAGGATGGTTTTCGGCAGCTTGATCGTCTCCTCGACGGCGAATGTCGCCGCGCCCACCAGCAGCCGGACCCCATACGGTGCAGTAGCCATGCGCACCAGACTGCCTTAAACCGGCGGTCAACTCCAAGCCGACGCCGCGAGCTGTGCCCAAAGAGATGTGCAGAGTCGAGTCGCCAGTAAGTAACCTGGTTGCCATGCCGCCGACCGTCAACATGGGGATCCCGGGCGCCACCCGCGCGGTGGCCGAGCCGGTGACCGGCAAGCGGGTGCTGCTGGCCGAGCCGCGCGGGTACTGCGCCGGTGTGGATCGCGCAGTCGAGACGGTCGAGCGCGCGCTGGAGAAGCACGGGCCCCCTGTCTACGTGCGGCACGAGATCGTGCACAACCGCCATGTGGTGGACACCCTGGCCGAAGCGGGAGCGGTCTTCGTCGACGAGACCGACGAAGTCCCCGAGGGCGCCATCGTGGTGTTCTCCGCGCACGGCGTCGCGCCGACCGTGCACGCGTCGGCCGCCCAGCGGCAGCTGCAAGTCATCGACGCCACCTGTCCGCTGGTCACCAAGGTGCACAACGAGGCCAAGCGTTTTGCCCGCGACGACTACGACATCCTGCTCATCGGTCACCACGGCCACGAGGAAGTTGTCGGAACGGCCGGCGAGGCGCCTGACCACGTCCAGCTGGTCGACGGGCCCGGCGCCGTGGAGGGTGTGCGGATTCGCGACGAGAACAAGGTGGTCTGGTTATCGCAGACCACGTTGTCCGTCGACGAGACCATGGAGACCGTGCAACGGCTGCGTGCGCGCTTCCCGAAGCTGCAGGACCCGCCCAGCGACGACATCTGCTACGCGACCCAGAACCGGCAGGTCGCGGTCAAGGCGATGGCACCCGAGTGTGAGCTGGTCATCGTCGTCGGATCGGGCAATTCGTCGAACTCGGTGCGATTGGTCGAGGTTGCCCTGGGCGCCGGGTCGGCGGCCTCGCATCTGGTCGACCACGCCGGCGATATCGACCCAGGCTGGCTGGACGGTGTCACCACGGTCGGGGTCACCTCCGGAGCGTCGGTGCCCGAGGTGCTGGTGCGCGGTGTGCTGGAGCGACTGGCCGAGTACGGCTACGACGTGGTGCAACCCGTCACGACGGCCAACGAGACCCTGGTATTCGCCTTACCTAGGGAGATCCGCCCAACTCGGGGCGGCTAGACGTCGTATTTCCAGGACTCGGCTGGGGGCTTGCGCCGCGTACGCGCCGGGGGCTCCTGGGGTGACGCGTCAGACCGGGATGAATCGCGGTAACGGACCTGGGAGATGGGGTGGTGCGTCGCGGTGGCGCCGGATACGCCGTTCGGCACCGGTCGACGGCGTCGCTCTGGCGGCGCAGTGGGCCCAGCGGGTTCGTAGGCCTCGATCGGCTCGTAGGGGTCGAAGCGGCTGCTGGGGCTGGCCGGGCGGCCCTTGCGAACGTGCGGGTCACGGCGGATTTCCCGGGGCGGCCGACCACGCAAATCCGGGTCGCGGGGCAGCCGGCCGCGGCGGGGTGGCTCTGGCACGTCCAAGTCTCGGGTGCGTGTCGGGCGTCGACGCCGGGTCGGTTCGGGCGCCTCGTCGAGCGGCGGGCGGGTATGCCGGGAGCGTGACGTCGCCGGACGCCGGGCTGCGCGCCGATCGGTGGCTTTGGCGGATTTCGCGGAACGTTCGAAGGCGTGGGCCCGCTGTGAGCGTGGCTTGCCGGCCTTGTCGGCGGTGTCGTCAGCGGCGGAGTCGCGGCTGAACAGGGACGCTAGCCTCGCGGCCAACCCGGCACGCCGTTCGTCGCTGCTGTCGGCGTCGGCTGTGGCCGGGCGCGTCGCCGTTCCCAGATACCAGCGGATCATGCCGACCAGCAGCACGCCGGCCGAGGTGAACACCATCAGCGGGAAACGCTCGATCAGCGGATAGCCACAGTTGATCAGCAGGTCCCGAAGGCCGGTGAACTTCGCGCCGTGAAACAGAAAATATGCCCCCGGCACCGCACAGAACAGGATCAGCGGTGGCTGGATGACCGCGGTGAAGACACCGGACTGGCGCACCGCCAAGACCGCAGCCACGCAGCCCGCCGCGTACAGCGCAGAGAAGACGTTGGTCAGCTCCTTACCCGATCCGGCGTCGAAGGCGAAGCCCACGGCGGTGTGGGTCACCGCGATAATCACGGCGGCCCACCACGGGACACCAGGAAGGTTGGGGATTATCGAGCGATGATCTGCCGCCACCGCCGACCGCGTCCGCTGTGCTGACACACGTCGACCGTACCGGCTCAGCGCCCAAAGGCTGGTAACGACCTCGTTAGGATGCCGCGGGCGTGCCACATTTCCCGGCGGCAGGCGCGGGTGGGACCTGGGTTTCCATTGCCGTCGTTCTCCTACACTTGAGTCCCTGTGAGCTTGAGCCTGGGGATTGTGGGTCTGCCGAACGTCGGCAAGTCGACGCTGTTCAACGCGTTGACCAGAAACAATGTGGTGGCCGCCAACTATCCGTTCGCGACAATCGAGCCGAACGAGGGCGTGGTGCCGCTGCCCGATCCTCGGCTGGCGACGTTGGCGGAGATGTTCGATTCGGAGCGGATCATGCCGGCGCCGGTGACGTTCGTCGACATCGCCGGACTCGTCGCCGGCGCGTCGGAAGGGGCTGGCCTGGGCAACAAGTTCCTGGCCAATATCCGCGAATGTGACGCGATCTGCCAGGTGGTCCGGGTGTTCTCCGACGACGACGTGGCGCACGTCGCCGGTCAAGTGGACCCCAAATCCGATATCGAGGTCATCGAGACCGAGTTGATCCTGGCCGATCTCCAGACGCTGGATCGTGCGGTGCCGAGGCTGGAGAAAGAGGCCCGCAACAACAAAGAACGCAAACCGCTCTACGCCGCAGCCCTGGCCGCTCAGAACGTGCTCGACGGTGGGACGACGCTCTTCGCGGCGGGAGCGGATGCGCTGTTGCTGAGGGAATTGAATCTGCTGACCACCAAACCCTTTCTGTATGCGTTTAACGCCGACGAAGCCGTGCTGACCGATGCCGATCGGGTCACCGACCTGCGCGCGTTGGTGTCGCCGGCGGATGCGGTCTTCCTGGACGCCAAGATCGAGGCCGAGCTCACCGAGCTCGACGACGAGTCGGCCGCCGAGCTGTTGGAGTCGATCGGTCAGACCGAATTCGGCCTAGATGCCTTGGCGCGGGCCGGTTTTCACACCTTGAAGCTGCAGACTTTCCTGACGGCCGGGCCCAAGGAGTCGCGCGCGTGGACCATCCATCAGGGCGATACCGCGCCGAAGGCGGCCGGGGTGATCCACACCGACTTCGAAAAAGGCTTCATCAAGGCCGAGATCGTCTCCTATGACGACCTCATCGCCGCTGGGTCGATGGCCGCGGCCAAGGCGGCCGGCAAGGTCCGCATGGAGGGCAAGGACTACGTGATGGCCGACGGCGACGTGGTCGAATTCCGTTTTCAAGCAACGTCTGGACAGCAACCCAAAAAATAACGATAGGCACAGCACTATTTGTTGGCTGCTATACACGAAGACTGCGGTCTCGGGTTAGTGGCTCTGGTGACTAACCGCGACGTCGTCGAGTTCGGCTTCCAAACAACATCTGGTGGGAAAGCGGCGGGGTGGCAGTGACGCTGTTCTCCTTGGGCTTCGGATTGGCGCTGCTACAGTTCGGTCATGCCGATCCCAAGCGTGGATCCAACCACCGATAGCGCTGGCATTGTCAAGGGCGTCATTGGCAAATTCGCCTTCACGTCGATCGGCCAGTGGTACCTACGGCACATCTCACCGCGAATTGATCCCACGCTGATACGGCGCACGCGCGGTCGCGTGAGTTCCATGGGCATTTGGCCGCGTGCCGTTGTCCTGACCCATATCGGCGCCAAGTCGGGAATTGAGCGCGCTATACCGCTTATCTACTTCACCGACAGTGACCGCGTCATTTTAGTCGCGTCGAACTACGGCGGTACTCGGCATCCGGCGTGGTATCACAACGTCCTGGTCAATCCCACCGTAACGCTCTGCGGAGGCGGATTCGAAGGTCGATTCCTCGGTCAGGTAGTTGCCGGTGTTGAGCACGACCGCCTGTGGGAGCTGGCCAGGCAATGGATCCCTGGCTACAACAAGTACGAAGCGTCCTCCGGAGATCGAAAGATTCCATTGCTGGCGTTCAGGCCAATCAGTTAAATCCCCACGTGACGTTGGAGATTCATTGCCGACCGTGACGTGGTCGAGTTCCGATTCCAAGCAACGTCTGGTCAGCAGAAGAAGTAACGGGATAGCGTCGGAGGGGCAGAAGTAGTCCAGCGGACGCCGACGTGGTGGAGTTCCAGTCCAGCGTCATCGATGACCGACGGTTATTGCCAACCTTCCGCAGAGAAGACGTCGATCGGTCGCACGGGCGTCAACATCACCACTGGGATCTGACGGCTAGTGGACTGCTGATAGGTGAGGTACGGCGGATACAGGTGAGCCATATAGGCCCACACCTGATGGCGTTCCTCGCCTTCTGGTTCCCGCCACGTGGCCTCGAACGCTTGGGTGGCGATCTGCACACCAATCGTGTTGCTCTCCAAGACATTCAAGTACCACCCTGGATGCGTGTCGGCACCGCCCTTCGATGCGACGATCACGATCTCGCCACCGACGTTGCCGTAGATCAATGGCCTGATATGGACCTTCGCCGACTTGCGACCCAGACACTTGATCAAGCAGTGTGT
Source organism: uncultured Actinomycetota bacterium (assembly GCA_963744835.1). GTDB lineage: Bacteria > Actinomycetota > Actinomycetes > Mycobacteriales > Mycobacteriaceae > Mycobacterium. The sequence goes on along the minus strand of CAVUVB010000001.1, from coordinate 316,588 downwards.
GGTCAGCACGCGGCCCCCGACCGCACTCACGTCCAAGATGTGGCCCCGCGTGCCACCGGAGGTCAGATAGGTCTCGAGGTGCTCGCTGATCCAGTCAGCTCGCGCCGCTCGGATCGCTGCGGCATCGGCGTCGCCCATGGGTGGCTCCCAAACGTAGACGGGCGAAGGTGATTGGACCGAACCTGCGTCGCTGACTTCGCCAGGTTGAGTCATGTAACCATGCGCCCATCCAACTTATTAGGGCGGCCCTCGACGGCGACGTGGTCGAGTTCCGGTTCCGAGCAACGTCTGGAGTCAAGAAGTAGAACTGCTCTGGCATCAGGTGCTCAGCTGGGAAGCGGTTGGCGGCTGGTTACGCACGAGCGCGATGGAGACAGCGAGATACCAGGCAACGGTGCAGACCGCTGGGGCAAATGCACCGAACGCGCCTTCCAATGAGAACGGACCAGTGGCGACAAACACGCCAACCGTCGAACCGACGCAGACGAGTAATGCCAGTGCTGCGAAGTACGCTGTCCAGCGCGGAAGCACTCCACCCCTGAACACGCAGAGTGCGAAAGACAATGCGGCAGCACCCGTTGTAAACCCCCACAGCGTGCTAGCAATCGCGGGGAAATGAACGCCAAGGGTGAACACCACCTGGCTGTCCAAGGTGTCCGCCGCCTGGGCGACCGCGATCTGCAAGCTGGTAGTCGCCACCAACAGAGCCGCGATCGCTATTTGCGCAGACCAGAAAAGATCGCTCAGGATCCGTCCGCTTGATTCAAGATCCGGCGCACGGCGACGGAGAACATCAGGAGCAGAGGGACGGCAAGCGGGAACAGCCACCCCTGTGCAACGAGCAGGTCTTGCTTCGCTATGAAGTAATTCTGATAGGTGATGGCCCTGCCGTCGGCCGTTGGCGCGGCGCCGGTGAGTGCGCCCGCAACAAGCGCGACCAAGACGTACAGAATGCCGGCGATCCCGCCCAATCGGGTCTCATCGGACGTCTCGCACAGCGCCTCCCACGCGATTACTATCCGTGTGAAATTACAGCAGCACGCAGCGGCTGTGATCGGATTTGACCGCGTCCAGACTCAGCGCCGAATGCATGGGCATTTGCGCCATGTGGACGGCGACGTGGTCGAATTCCGTTTCCAAGCAACGTCTGGGCATTAGACGAAGTAGTGATAAGGCCAGCGGGCCAGGCGACCGGATGCCACCTCAGCCGCGGCTGAGGTGGGCCCGGATGGCCGAGATGGTGGCCGCGATAGCATCGGCGCTGCCGCCGCCGAACGGGGCGACACTGGCAAAGCCGTGCGTAAGTGCATCGAACTGCCGGTGGTCCACGCTGATACCGGCCGAGCGCAACGCCCCGGCGTATTCGTTACCCTCGTCGCGCAGCGGATCGAATCCCGCGGTGAGCACCAGAGCCGGCGCCAGGCCGGATAGATCAGCGGCCCTTAGCGGCGATACCCGCGCATCGTCGGCTGCCAGTCCGGTGCCGCCGAGATACAGGTCCCTGAACCAGTCCATGTCCTGCTTGGAGAGGAAGAACCCGTCCGAGAACAAGCAGCGTGACCGGGTCTCCGCGGACAGATTGAGGACCGGATAGAGCAGCACCTGCAGCGCCGGCTGCCGAAGACCCTCTTCGCGGCTGCGCAGCGCGACGAGCGCCGCCAGGTTTCCGCCCGCGCTGTCGCCGCCGACGCCGGTTCGGGATGCGTCGGCGCCCAGTGCGGCGGCGTGTTCAAGTGCCCATCGGTAGGCCGCCACGCAATCATCGACCGCCGCCGGGGCCTTGTGTTCGGGCGCGCGCCGGTAGTCCACCGACAACACATGTATCGCGGCGTCCCTGCAGATCATCCGGCACAGTCCGTCGTGGGATTCGATGTCGCCCACCACAAAGCCACCACCGTGGAAGAAGACAAGTAGCGGGGCCGCCGCTGCAACGGTCGGTCGGTAGTGTCGCGTCCGCAGCGGGCCGTCGGGACCGCGAACCGTGAGGTCGGTGGTGGGGACGGCGACGTGGGTGCCCATCACCGAGTGCGAGTTCCGCATCAGGGCGCGGGCGACCCCCGGATCGTCCGCAGCCGACAGGCCGCCCATGCGTGTGCTTCGTTGGGCAGCCAGTATCAGTTGAAGCGTGGTGTCAAGGGTGTTGCCGTCGATGGTGACCCTTTTGCCGCCGGCGAGGAGGCGTTTCAGCCGAGGCGGAATCCACGGCATGACCTTGACACCGATGCGAAGCGCCGCGTTGGTCACCGCGAGGGGAGGGGCCTTGGGCCGCCTGCGTGCCATAACTGCCGCCTTGGTGAGATGCGGGTTGACAAATCCAGCTCGAACCCCGGGTTGCATATACTTCCTCGGGCACTCTAGCCGGAACACATATTTGGTACAAGCACAAGCGGGGCTCTCCCCTTCGTACCTGTTCTGATGATTCGTATCCGGCGGAGAGCAGATGAATCTAGACAAATATTTGGTTTACACAGCTGTCGTCTCTCGAGTCCGTCCGTCGGACGCGGGAGGAACCATTGTGAGTCGATGCAGCTCGTCGTTGCCGACCGCCGCCGCGTGCGCGTGTGGCGGTTCGGGTGCCCCTAGCTTGGCGCCATGGCGGATTGAATTGCGGTCGAGTTCCGGCACGGAGCAACAACTAAGCCGGCGAGGTGATGCCGGCGCGACTGGCAGCCGTAGATGTAGACGTTGGTACTGCAAGGTCATTGGCGTTTAGCTGCCCTTAGCCCGCATTCAGTCCGCAATACTCCCACTTTCTGTTAGACCTTCGACATGGCTGGTATCGAACTCTCCTGTGGGCTGCCGCCCGGCCCTGACTTCGCCGATCTGACGGTGCTGGCTCAGGAGCTGGGCTACGCGCGGGTGTGGATCTTCGATTCTGCCCCGCTCTGGGAGGACCCATTCGTCCACCTTGCGCTGGCTGCCACACGAACGACGCGGATCGGGTTGGCCACGGCCGTTCTCGTCCCGTCGCAGCGTTCCGTAATGGCGATGGCGTCAGGTCTTGCGACGATCGCTCGACTCGCCGGTGACCGGTTGCGTGCCTGCTTCGGCACCGGCGCCACCGCTCGCTGGACAATCGGTCAGGCCCCGATGTCTCTCAACGCGCTGCTTGATTATGTCGGTTCCCTGCGACTCCTGCTCGCCGGAGAAACGGTTGTCATCGATGGCAAGGCAGTGCGGATGTTGCATTGGCCAGGCATGACGGCTTCTCGGCCGGTGCGGGTTCCTTTGTGGCTCAGCGTTATGGGCCCCCGCGGTAACGCGCGAGCTCACGAGGTGGCAGACGGGATCATCGGACCACCTCATCCCATGCTGCCGTCTGCGGTGATGATGGCTGGCACCGTCCTCGAGCCCGGTGAAAGTCCATGCTCAAGTCGGGTGCTCAAAGCGGTCGGGCCGTGGGGGGTCATCCCGTGGCACACTGCCTACACCTATGGCGGCGCGGCAGCAGTCGACGCGCTGCCGGGCGGGGCGGCCTGGCGAGCGGTCCTCGAGGCGCTCGCACCCGCGGAGGAACGCCACCTGTTCGTTTTCGAAGGCCACGTCACCCACCTCGCTGAGCGTGACCTCCCGTTGCTCGAGCACCTGGACGTCGAAGGTCGAACATCAGCTGCGCTGATGATGAAGGTTGGTGACCCCGCTACCCTCCGGCGATGGCTTGCACAACTTGGGGATGCCGGCTACCGGGAGGTCATATACACGCCCTCGGGCCCTGACCTCGCTCGGGAGCTCAAGGCATTCGCCAGCATCGGCAAGTAGCTACGGCGATCCGCTCGGCCATCTGAAGATCGACGGTTGCGTCGTCGAATTCCGGTGTCAAGCAACGTCTGGACAGCAGAAGAAGTAGTAAATCGATGTGACCCATCCGTTCAACGCGCAGTACGTATTGATGACTCTACGTACCCTGAGCGGCAGTTCCTTTTCGATGCCTGCATGGAGGTACGGTGAAGCCCGAGGATGTAGTTCGCGCTGAGCTGAATGCGTGGCGTGGTCTCGATGTCGACGAGATCGTGAGCCACTTTCATCCCGATGCCGTCTGGGACAACGTTGCGCTGGGCGTCCACCATGGGCACGACGAGATTCGCGAGGCTGTCGAAGGCTACGTTCAGCGCATGGAATCCGCCGAGTTAGAGCTTCTCAACATCGCGGTCAACGGCGACGTGGTGTTGACCGAGCGCGTCGATCACTTCATCTATAACGGCCACAAGATCGCCGCGCGGTGCATGGGCGCTTTTGAGGCGACTGGCGACAAAATCACCGCTTGGCGCGACTACTTTGACGTCCCGCGCTAGATTCTCCGCGGTCCAACCCTGATGGACCGCGACGTGGTGGAGTTCCGGTTCACTGTTTAAGGGTGCAGGTCAGCCTTGGTGTAGCCGTTGTCGGTCCGCACTTGGTCCGCAGTATTGGATACAGCGTCGGCAAAAAGGGCCGCCGCAGCGTTGCGGGTCCGGTCTTCCGCCGTCGGCTATCTGTAGCGCCGTAGGTATTGAGGGTGATTGTGGCGGACTTGCGGCCCATTGCCCGCTGACGGTCACGACATCGCACCCCGCCACGATGAGACCAGACGCATAGAAGTGCCGCAGATCTTGCAGCCGGGAGTCCACACTTGCCGCTTGCCTTGCGCCACAAGAGCCCACCGAGTTCTGGTGCAGCGGATGCTCACCCTCACCGGAAAACAGCCAGCGGTCCGGGTCTTCTCTGGGCACGTGGACGCGGACGTGCTCACTGAGTAGTTCGATCAGCCCGTTAATCGCTACGAAGACGCAGGCCATGACCTCCCGCCGCGACCCTGGGGAAAGCCCGCAGTGTCGTTCAACCTCCGCTATCGGATCAGATCGGGTAGATTCGGGGCCGCTGGGAATTTCAGCTGGTCCGGGTATGACTTCCGCCGCTATCTGCCGCAGAACTCAAGGTGCACTGCGCCGCCACCCGACATTCACGGTAATCGTCTACGCGCGGGATCACGATGAGCGCATCACCTGATTTTGCTAAACCCCGAACCGACCAGACCGACGGGCACCCCGCCGCGCCCGCCAGCGCCCAAACCAACGGCAACCGCTACGACAACTTCGTGGACGCGAAGGAGCCCAGCACCGAACGACGCCGCCGACCTTCGGCGAGCACCACGGACGAATACCTTTATGCGCTGCCCGCGTTGATTCTGCTGGACCGATTGCCTGTACCCATGCTCGCCACGGGACTCGACGGAATCGTCGTCTACGCCAACCCCGCTTTCGCCACCATGCTCGGCTACCACCCCGACACCATCACGCTGACCGGACAACGACTTCCCGCGCTGCTGGCCGCACATTCAGCGACCCCGCCGCGCGACTGTGTCACCGCACTGCGCGCCGCCGGTACCGTGGTCGTCGACTGGCTCCACGCCGAGGGCTTCCCGGTCCGCAGCGTCATATCCGACACGCTATTCGTTCGCGCCACTGACCAGATACTGCTGATCGGCGCTACCGACATCACCGAACTGATGTGGACCAACCACCCGAACGGCAGTGACTGACTCAAGAAGGTGTCGATTTAGGGCGGCAGCTTTTGCTGAGTAAAACCCTCCCGGGACGCATATTCCCAAAAATAACTCTTCACAGGGTGTAGGAGGAAGGTACGTAGATGAGTTGGCAAAAAATCTTTATATCGCAGTTCGGGGGGCCTGAGGTCCTTGCTTTGGTCGAGGAAACGACTACCCCGGAACCGGGTACTGGCGAGGTTCGTATCAAGGTCCTCGCCGCAGGGACTGGCTTTACTGACATCTTCATCCGCCGCGGCCGCTATCCGGACTACAAGGGACCGCTGCCGTTCATTCCTGGCTACGACATCGTTGGCCTAGTCGACAAAGTCGGTGCCGGGGTCGCGTCTGAACTCGAGGGTCAGACGGTGGCCGATCTGTGCGTCGTCGGTGGCTACACCCAATACGCGATACGCCCCGTACAGTTCCTCGTGCCCGTGCCTGATGGCGTCGATGCCGCCGAGGCGGTGTGCATCCCTTTGGCGTATCTGACCGCATTTCAAATGCTCACCCGCTACCGCCAACTCGCCCCGGGCGCGACGATCCTGGCGATTGGAGCCTCCGGAACTGTGGGCACGGCGTTGCTCGACCTGGCGCGGCACTTCGGTCTGAACGCCATCGGCACGTGCTCTGCGGCCAACATGCCGGTAGTGGAGAGCTTCGGCGCGAAGGCCATCGACTACCGCGACGGCGACTTCGTCGACGCACTGCACAAGCTCACCGCCGGGGTCGATGCCGTCTTCGACGCCATCGGCGGAGCGCATTTCAAACGCTCCTACGCCTGCCTCGCGGCCGGCGGTCTCCTCGTAGGGTATGGGTCGCAAACGATGGCCGATGGACGGGAAGGCTTGTTGTCGGCGGGGCTGGGCATAGCCCGACTGAAGCTGTGGGACACGTTCAATCGCCTATTCCACGGTCGGCGCGCGAAGTGGTACAGCATCACCACCCGGCGAAAGACCCACCCTGACGAGTTCAAAGCCGATATGGCTGCCCTGTTCACACTGCTGCGCGACGGTGCGATCCATCCTGTGGTCATCGACCGTCTACCCTTGGCCGCCGCACCAGAGGTCCATAGGCGCATCGACGGTGGCGGTCTCGGCGGCAAAATCGTTCTGACCCCGTGGCCGCCGGAGTTGGGTAACGCTGCCGCCGCGTCGGCCGCCGATGCACCCGCTCCGATCTGACGCCAGATTTCACGGGCGGGAAAGGATTGGGGCCTCCCCGGCCGTCCCGCCTAGCGGCGACGGATCGAAGTCCATGCTTTGATGCCGACACGTCGATCGATCACCAATCAATTAAGTGCGGCTTAATGGCCCGTCAACCCTGGCATGTGATGATCCGGCGACAGTCGTGGAGGACGGGCAGACGGGGCGTCTCAATTTGTGGTATCGCTATCACCGCGCCACATGTCAGTACGCGCCGGCACTGTCGTCGACTCCAGGATGCGAGGTAAGCGATGAGTGGATCCAATCCTGCTTATGAGGACCCAGGCAGCGCGTTGCCGCTCATTCATTTATCTGAGCTGTTGAAGGGTCCGCTGTCGGCTCGTTCCGGTGATGTGGTGGGACGGGTTGACGACGTGATCGTTCGGCTGCGCGGTGAGCAGGAGTACCCGCTGGTGACCGGAATCGTCGCTCGAATTGGCGGGCGGGGAATCTTTGTGGGCAGCGGCTCGATCGAAACCTACTCCCCAGGCAAGGTCGTGTTGGCGGCAAACAAGGTCGACTTGCGCGGGTTTGAGCGCCGCGAGGGTGAGGTGTTATTGCGTGCCGATGTGTTGGGGCATCGGCTGATTGACGTGGCCGCGGTTGAACTGGTGCGCGCCTACGATCTGGAGTTGGAAGACACCGGCCAAGGCTGGGTCCTGGCGCGGGTGGACACCCGCCGCCCACCGCGGCTGTTCGGTTTGATCCGCGGTTCGGGCGGGCACGCGGCGCGAGATTGGAAGGCCTTCGAGCCGCTGATAGGCGATGCTCGCACCCGGGCTTTGCGCAAGTTTTCCGGTCGGATGGGTTCGCTTAAGCCGGCCGAGCTCGCCAATTTGATCGAGGAAGCCGACAACGACGAGGGCGGGGAAATCCTCGATCGGGTGCGCATTGATCCCGAATTAGAGGCCGACGTCTTCGAGGAACTCGATCCCGACAAGGCCAGTCGGCTGCTGAACGAGATGCCCGACGCCGAGGTGGCCGCCCTGCTGGGACGGATGCGCGCCGACGATGCCGCCGACGCCATTTCTGACCTGCGCCAGTCACGGCGTCGGCAGGTTCTGGATCTCATGCCGGCGCCACAGCGCACCAAGGTGATCACGCTGATGGGGTTCAACCCGGACAGCGCCGGTGGGCTGATGAATGTCGACACCGTCTCCTGCGCAACCACCGCCACCGCCGCCGATGCGCTTGCGTTGATCAGCGCGGCCCACACCATCCAGCCCGAGGCATTGCTGAAGGTGCACGTCCTCGATGGCGAGAATCGCCTCGTCGGGGTCGTTTCGGTTATCGCGCTGTTGCAAGCTGGGCCTGGTGAAAGCGTTGCGGCGCTGATGGATTCGGACCCGGTGCGCATCACTGCGGACACCGACGTGACCGATATCGCGCTACTAGCAGCCGATTACAACCTCTACAGCATCCCGGTTGTCGACAAGCAGGACCGGGTGCTGGGCGTGGTGACTGTTGACGACGTGCTGGAGGCCACCATCCCTGAGGACTGGCGCCGCCGTGAGCCTGCACCCCGCCCCACCCGCGGGCCAAGCTCACCGGCCGCCGACAACGGTCAATACCCGCACCGCAACGGAGCGGTTTAAGGCATGAGCGCTCAGGGTGAGGAAGCGGCGTCCAACGAGCCCCAGGAGCCAACGGATGCGGCCACCCGATCGGTTGCTCGCAAGCCCGTTGCGGAGCCACGTGCCCTCGCCGTGCTCGATAGAGCTCACATCGGCGACATCGAGGGCGCGTTCGGGCGCATCAATGTCAATGAGACCGATCGACCGCGCACCCTCAAAGTCCGGTTGCTGACGCTGGCGGCCATCGTCGGTCCGGGCATCATCGTCATGGTCGGCGACAACGACGCGGGCGGGGTAGCGACTTACGCGCAGGCTGGCCAGAACTATGGCTACTCGCTGTTATGGGTTTTGCTGCTGCTGATTCCGGTGCTCATCGTGAACCAGGAGATGGTGGTACGGCTGGGTGCGGTCACCGGCGTCGGACATGCTCGGCTGATCAACGAACGCTTCGGCCGCGGCTGGGGCTGGTTTTCTGTGGGTGATCTGTTCCTGCTGAACTTCCTGACGATCGTCACCGAGTTCATCGGGGTGAGCCTCGCCGCCGCCTACGTCGGTGTCTCCCAGTACATCGTCGTTCCGTTCGCCGCGGTGGCGCTGGTCGCCATCACCGCCAGCGGCAGCTTCCGGCGCTGGGAACGCGCCATGTTCGTCTTCATCGCGATTACCTTGGCGCAGGTTCCGATGCTGCTGATGTCACACCCACAGTGGGGCCACGCCGCCAAATCGTTTGTGGTACCGAGTATTTCAGGCGGCATCAGCTCCGATGCGGTGCTGCTGATCATTGCCATCGTCGGTACCACGGTGGCCCCGTGGCAGCTGTTCTTCCAACAGTCCAACATCGTTGACAAGCGCATCACGCCCCGGTTCATCAGCTATGAACGCGCCGACACCGTGCTGGGCGCTTTCGTCGTTGTGATCGGTGCGACTGCGCTGGTGATGACCGGCGACTGGGCAGCGCGCTCCACCAACAGGTCGGGCCAATTCACCGACGCCGGCGCTATTCCGCACTTGCTGGGTGTGCACAGCCCGACCCTCGGCGCGATATTCGCCATCGTGCTGCTGGACGCCTCGATCGTCGGAGCTGCAGCCGTCACGCTGTCGACCAGCTACGCCTTCGGAGACGTGTTTGGTATCAAACACTCACTGCACCGGGGCTTCTTGGATGCCAAGCAGTTTTACCTGTCGTACACCGCGATGGTGGCCCTCGCTGCGGCGATCGTTTTGATCCCTGGTGCACCGCTGGGGCTGATCACGACCGCGGTGCAGGCTCTGGCCGGCCTGCTGCTGCCCAGCGCCAGCGTGTTTCTGCTGCTTTTGTGCAACGACCGGCAAGTGCTGGGTCCGTGGGTGAACCGACCTTGGCTGAACTGGGTCGCCGGCGTGATCGTCAGCGTCCTTCTGCTGCTGTCCGGCATCTTGATGGCTACCACGCTGTTCCCCCATATCGACGTGGTCGCTGTGGCGATAAGGCTGACCGTCGCACTGATCATTCTCGCGTTGGCCGCGTCCTTGGTGTTGCGCTGGATCAGCCGCCGCCACCCGAAAACCGCAGCGGAGCAAGACCTCGACCGTCAACTCGCCAATGCAAACCCCAGCACTTGGCGGATGCCGCCGCTGACCTTGTTGGAGCCCGTCAAGTGGTCCTTCGGCACCAAGCTTGGCATGCTCGCGTTGCGCGGTTACCTGGTTGTCGGGGCTCTATTACTGGTGGTCAAAGCCATTCAGGTCGGCCGAGGATGACCCATGACCAGCGGCCACATCGTGATGCTCTTCGCGTCCTACGGCCACACTCAGGCCAATACCGGCACCATCGTCCCCGCGACTCCGTGACAACTGGACATCTGTCCAGCTAGTCTCCCGGTCATGAGCAAGGTTCCAACCCGAAAGGCGCGGCTTGCGCACGCGGCGAAACACGCCGAATTGTGGAACGCGGGCATGAAAGACGAATGGGTTGCGTCGTGGCGAACCATCTGCCCCGGCGAGGTCAGGATGTTCGATCCGGTCGGCACCGAAGAGAAACGCGGCTTCGAGACGGCCACGTCTCGGGCATTCGACACCTTCCAGTCCATCTTGAAGATCAAGATGCTCACTGTTCAGGTCAACGGCGACGAAATGGCCTGGGTATGCGAAAACTTCTTCGGCACCGAACCCAACGTCCAATCGGCCTACAGCATTGAAACGTTCGCGTGGGACCACGACGGCAATCTGTTGATTAAGACGTATTACCCGATGCCAGAACACATCGGTGCGGACGAGGACCCATATGCGCACCTGCTCGGCCCGCAGCAGGACCAAAGTTCCGGCTAGGGCTGCCTTTGGTTTGGATTTAACTCTGCGGACTCAACGGTGAGGCCGTAGCATCTGCGGAATCGAGAGGGAAAGAAAAGAATGAGCAGACCTGCGGGGCCCCGGTCGGCTGGCGCAATGAGGAACTGTCGCTGATGAGTGTGCGGCTTCTCTGGTGTGCCGCAGCGGCCGTTGTGGCGGCCTTCTTCAGCACCGGGCTAGCGGACGCCGACGAGGCCGGTTACCTGGACCAGTTGAGCCGGCACGGCTACGAGGTGACGGCGCCGTCGGGGGAGTTCCTGTTGGGCAGCGGCCACGCGATGTGCCGGCAATTGCGGTCCGGGCATTCGCCAGAAGACGTCGCCAGGCATTGGACCTACCCGAACGCGTCGTATCAGAACCTGCTGGACATGGCCAGAGCAGCGCAAGCCAACCTGTGCGATTAGTCTGCGACGACGGCGATTTCGCTTCTCAAGGAATATGGCGCTACCAGCGGTAGTGCGTCGCCGCTCCAAAACCTACCGGGGTCAAACCAGTTGGTCCGCTTCTCGGTTTCGATCAACCCCATCTCCTCGTAGGTGACCGCCACCGTCTCCGCACAGTAGGCGGACTCGAAGCGGCCCTGTCGCTGCTCCGCCCTGCGCCGCCGCGTCGATTCACGGACGTAGTTGTCCACGAACGGAATTCCACGCACCCAGTCGTAGCTGGTCGGCAGTTGGCCGCGCAGCCAGCGCAGCGTGAGTCGCGCAGTGGAAGGAAACGGCGTGCCGTCCATCCGGGCGATGACACGCAGCAGCCGATTCTCCTGTTCGCGGTTGGCGTCCGGGGTCAGCTGACGCAGCCAGCATCGTTGCCCATAGCGCTGCATCCATCGCTCGACTGCTTGTCGGGCGTCGTTGAGTTGCACACCGCGGTGATTGGTGCCGGTCCAGACATCGGTCAGCTTGTCGCCGAGTTCGGCATGCCACATCAACGGCGGCAGATCCTCGATCGCCACCGTCATGCCGACGTGGTTGACCGGGCTGTTCGACAAGGTCTGGATCGCGCGGTCTGGTCCGGACCGACCGCGAAACAGCCAGACGTCGCCGGTCCGGGTTTCGTCGAGAGCGCGCTCCAGGCTAACCATATGTGACGGCACCACCGCACCATATGCACATACCGGCAACTGCCGGACACAGTTGCGAATAACCTGGGTTGATGCGGACCGTGTGGAAGTTGCTCGGGTTGGCCGGTCTGGTCGGGGTCGCCGCAGGGGGGGCGTTGGTGGTCCGCGATCAGCGGCGGCGCAGGGCATATTCGTCCGACGAGATCCGGGCCCGGCTTCACCAGCGCCTGGCCGAGGCGGGCGGCGAGTCCTAACTGCGTTAGTCGGCGGTGACCGCGTAGAGGCGGTGGGTGTCGGCGAAGCCTTTCAATTCGGCTTCGCGGCCCTCGTCGAAGGAAATGTCGTCGCAGTCGCCGAGGGCGTCGCGCACTTTTTCGCTGACCAGGATCTCACCGCCACCGGCCTGCTCGGCGACTCGTGCCGCCATCGCGACGTTGCGGCCGAACAAATCGTCGCCACGTCGCACCGATCGGCCCGTGTGGATCCCGATCCGTACCCGAAGTTCCTTGTGCCGCATGCGCTTTGAGTCTTTATGCAGCGCGTCCTGGATGTCGATACCGCAGCGCACCGCCTGCTCGGGTTGAGCGAAGGCAATCATGAAGCCGTCACCCTGGCTTTTGACCACATGCCCGCAGTGGGCTTTGACCACCTTGCGGACCAGCTTGTCGTGCGCACCGATCAACTTGACCCAGACCCGGTCGCCGACCCGCTCGTTCAGCGCGGTGGACTCCTCGATGTCGGAGAACAGAATCGCAACCTTGCCGTCCGCGGTGACCCTGGCAAGATCCGGACGTTCGACCTCGGCCCAGTCGGCGAGATCTTCGATAGAGCTGCGCACCGCGGCGCCGAACCCCTCCTTGCGCACCAGGTTCGCGGTCTGCCACACGGTCTTGACCGCCTCCCTGCCGCCAGAAAGCAGCCAACTGCGGGGGTCGACTCGCTGCCGTAGTTCAGCGGCCTCCTGGCGACTGCGGGTCAGCGCAACCCACAGGAAGGCCAGGGCGCCGGCCTCGACCGCCGCGAGGCCGACCAGGGCGTAGACAGCGATCATCATGTGGTCATGCATCCCACGCATCTTTCCCGATGAGCCGCCGATACAAGTTCTTAACGCGAAAGTTTAACTGCGAGAATAGTTTTGATCGATCGGGAATATGGTTGTCCCAGAGTCGCCGACCAGCCGGTGTTTGGCCGCTCGAACAACCGGTTACTTGACACCAAGCACGCTGCGCCGCACGTGCGTCGCTGCTGGTTGTCGGGCCCAACCACAGTTGTTTAGGGTTGGAGTTGGCCGAGGCGGGTCGAGCTGACTATCGAAATTTCGTGGAGGTTCCCGATTGGCCGAATCCGGCGACATCGCTTCAGAGCTGCTAGTGATCTTCGGAATTACCGGCGACCTGGCCCGCAAGATGACTCTCCGGGCCCTGTACCGCATGGAGCGCCGGGAGGTGCTGCAGTGCCCGGTTGTGGGTGTGGCCAGCGACGACATCACGGTTGAGGAGCTGATCAACCGGGCTCGCAAGGCGATCGCTGACACTGGCGAAAAAGTGGACGACAAGGTGTTCGACCGGCTGGCGGGCCGGATGTCCTACCTGCACGGCGACGTGACCGATGCCGCGCTGTACGACTCGCTGGCCGAGAAGATCGGTTCGAAGCGTTGCCTTTACTACCTGGAGATGCCGCCGTCGCTATTCGCGCCGATCGTCGAGAGCCTGGGCAAAGCCGGTTTGCTGGAGGGATCGCGGGTAGCGTTGGAGAAGCCATTCGGGCACGACCTGGCGTCCGCGCAGGAGCTCAACAACCGGCTGCATGCGGTGCTGGACGAAGAACAGATCCTGCGGGTCGACCACTTCCTGGGCAAACAGCCAATCGTCGAACTGGAGTATTTGCGCTTCGGCAACCTGGCGCTCGCCGGACTGTGGGACCGTAACAGCATCTCTGAAATCCAGATCACCATGGCCGAGGACTTCGGCGTCGACGACCGGGGCAAGTTCTATGACGGGGTCGGCGCCTTGCGCGACGTCGTGCAAAACCATCTGCTGCAGGTGCTCGCCGGAGTTGCGATGGAACCCCCAGTCGGGCCGAGCGCCGACGACCTCAACGACAAAAAAGCCGACGTTTTGCGCGCGATACCGGCGTTGGACCCGGACCGATGTGTGCGGGGTCAATATCACGGCTATACCGACATTGACGGGGTGGCCAAGCGTTCGGCGACCGAGACATTCGTCGCGCTGCGACTGGAGATCGACAATTGGCGCTGGGCCGGGGTACCGATCTTCCTGCGGGCGGGCAAAGCCATGGCCGAACGGGTCACCGAGGTTCGATTGTTCACCCACCGCGTCCCCGCGTTGGCTTTCCTGCCTGACCGCAGGCGGGCCGAATCCAACCAGATTGTGCTGCGAATCGACCCCGATCCCGGACTGCGCCTGCAGTTGACCGCCTTAGATGGCGACCGATGGCGCGACGTCCACCTGGATTCCTCGTTCATGCAGGACTTTGGTGAGTCACTGACTCCCTACGAGCGCCTGCTGCACGCCGGGTTGATCGGCGACCGCCAGCTGTTTGCGCGTGAAGACGGCATCGAGGAGACCTGGCGGATCGTTCAGCCGCTGCTCGACAGCCCGGGCAAGGTGCACCGCTACGAACCCGGCTCGTGGGGGCCCGACGCGGCGCGCGATTTGCTTCGCGGTCATCGCGGTTGGCAACAGCCGTGGTTTCCGGACAACAACCGTGCATCACAGTAAGGAGAACAGGGCAACATGCAGCTAGGGATGATCGGCCTGGGCCGGATGGGCGCCAACATCGTCCGCCGGTTGACCAACGACGGGCACGAATGCGTTGTGTACGACCACAACCCGGACGCCGTGAAGGCGATGGCCGGCGAGGACAAGACGACCGGGGTGTCGTCGCTGTCCGAACTGGTCGACAAGCTCACAAAGCCTCGAGTCGTCTGGGTGATGGTACCCGCCGGCGATATCACCACCGAGGCAATTAAGGAGCTGGTTAACACGCTGCAATCGGGCGACATCGTGATCGACGGCGGGAACACCTACTACCGCGACGACTTGAAGCATTCAAAGGCGCTGTCCGAGAGGGGGATTCACCTCTTGGACTGCGGCACCAGCGGCGGTGTGTGGGGCCGCGAACGGGGCTATTGTTTGATGATCGGCGGCGACGACGAAGCATTCGCGCACGCGGAGCCGATATTCGCCAGCGTTGCGCCGGGGGTTGATGCCGCGCCGCGGACGCCGGGCCGCGAAGGCGAGGTTGCGGAAGCGGAGAAGGGGTACTTGCACTGCGGGCCATCCGGGGCGGGGCACTTCGTGAAGATGGTGCACAACGGTATCGAGTACGGGATGATGGCCTCGCTGGCCGAGGGGCTGAACATCTTGCGTAACGCCGACATCGGTAGCCGCATAGAGAAGGGCGACGCCGAGACTGCGCCGCTGGTGAATCCCGAGTGCTACAAGTACAACTTCGATATCCCCGATGTCGCCGAGGTATGGCGGCGCGGCAGCGTCATCGGCTCCTGGCTGCTGGATCTGACCGCGAGCGCGCTGCACGAATCGCCCGATCTGAAGGAGTTCTCCGGGCGCGTCTCCGACTCCGGCGAGGGCCGGTGGACGGCCATCGCCGCGATCGACGAGGGGGTTCCCGCGCCGGTGCTCACCACCGCGCTGCAGTCCCGCTTCGCCTCGCGCAGCCTCGATGACTTCGCCAACCAGGCGCTGTCGGCGATGCGCAAGCAGTTCGGCGGGCACGCCGAGAAGCCGGAGGGCTAGCCGTTGAGCGCGCGGTAGATGAACTCGGTCAACGTGTCGATGGCCTCATCCTCGTTGACGCGACGACCGTCGAAACGGCCGTCGGAATGCTCCCACCGGTAGCGGAACGCGTCGAGTAGTCCGGCGAACATGGGCAGCACCAGTTCGGGCGGTCCCGGCAGGGTGCGTCCGGCTTTGATGATTGGCTCCAGATGGTCACGCAAATGGTCGACGTTTGCCGCCGTCAGCGCTTCCAGTTGTGCACCGAACTCGGTGTTGATCAGCGCGGCCTGCCGTAGCGCGGTGAGCTCCACGATGTTGCGGGTGAAGAACCGCCAGTAGTTCGCGACATGCCAGCGGACGACCTCGCGGTCGCTGAAGTCTGCTCTGTGTTCGGAGTCAGACGCGAAAATGGCTGCGTCGTCTTCCGCTAACGCGTCGGCCAGTAGCGCCGCGAGTACTTCTTCCTTGCTGGTGAAGTGGTTGTAGAACGACCCGGCGGCGCGGCCGGCTTCGGCGGTGATGTCGGTGATCTTGGTGTTCAGGTAGCCCTGCCGGGCGAACACCCGCCGGGCTGCGTCTTTCAGTGCCGCCTCGGTGCTGGCGGCCTGCTCGGTGCGTTTCACCCTGCGCCCTCCTTGACAGGAAAGCTAACACCGCGCAGACTGAATTAAAATTCACTGAATATTAATTCATCAAGGAGGCCGCTATGGGTACAACATTGGACGCCGACGTGCTCGTCGCCGGTTCAGGGCCCACGGGGCTCACGTTGGCGCTGGACCTGGTCCGTCGAGGCGTCCGGGTGCGAATTGTCGAGAAGGCCGCTCGCTTTTCGGTCGGATCGCGGGGCGACGGCATCCAGCCGCGGACGTTGGAGGTGTTCGAGGACCTCGGCGTTCTCGACGAGGTGCTGTCCGCCGGCATGTCGGCGCCGGTGCACCGGATCTATGACGGCGACCGGGTGGTGTGGGAAGGGCGGATGGCTGAGCCGGTGGCACCGCGCGCCGACGTGCCGTACCCCAACCTGTGGTTTGTGCCGCAGTGGCGCACCGAGCAGATCCTGCGCGCTGCGTTGGCCGCCCATGGGGTTGAGGTTGCGTTGGACGTCGGGGTGGCCGCTTTCGAGCAGGATGACCACGCGGTCACCGTGCGGCTGGAAGGTGGCGAGACCCTGCGGGCGGCATATCTGGTCGGCGCCGACGGCGGACGCAGTACCGTGCGCAAGCGACTCGCGGTGCCGTTCGCTGGTGAGACCAATGATGACGTCACGTTGCTACTGGCCGATGTGCGCGTCGAGGGCCTGGACCACGAATACGGCCACGGATGGATGCTGGACGGGCACACCTACTTTGGGTTCACTCCGCTGGCCGGCGGCGACGACGCGTATGCCGTCACGACGAGCGCGTCCGGAATACCGCCCACTCGCGAAGCTCTGCAGCACACACTCGAGGTCGTATCCGGGCGGGCCGATATTCTGCTGCGCGAACTGACCTGGAGCACGATCTGGCGGCCAAATGTCCGCATGGTCAAGCAGTTTCGGGTCGGCCGCGTCTTGCTGGCCGGGGACGCCGCGCACGTGCACCCGCCCACCGGCGGCCAGGGCCTCAACACCGGTGTGCAGGACGCCTACAACCTGGGCTGGAAGCTCGGCGCAGTGCTCGGCGGAGTGCCTGACGAGCTGCTCGACAGTTACGAAGCGGAACGGTTGCCAGTCGCCGCGCGGGTGCTTGGCATCAGCACTGCGCTATTGGAGAAGAGCCTCAGCGGCGCCGACGACGCCTTCGAGCGGGGCGAGGAAACCCAGCAACTCAACGTGAGCTATCGGCTCGGGCCATTGACGCTCGACGACGGTTCCAGTTGTGCTCTGTCCGCGGGTGATCGGGCACCCGACGCGCCATGCCTGCACCGCTCATCTTCTAGCGGCCGGCCGGTGCGCTTATTCGACTGCTACGCCGGTCCGCATTGGACACTGCTGAGATTCGGGGCGACCGCTCCCACCCTTGACCGCGACGGCGTGCAGTCACATTGCATCGGTGACGACCTCATCGACGTTGGCCGACACATCCTGGACGCCTACGACATCAAAGACGGTGCGGCAGTGCTGATTCGGCCCGACGGCTACATCGGGGCCATCACGTCAGCACCGGCCGATTTGGCCGACTATGCACACCGGGTGATGGCTTAAGTAGTCAGCGCGTCACGAACGTCACGACCACGTCGCTGAAGGCATCGTTGTCGTCGCCGGCCGCGGTGTGCCCTGCCTCGGACAGTTCGACAAATTCCGCGTTGGGCACCGTCGCCAGGAAATGCCGCACACCTTCCGGGCTGACCACGTCGGAGAGCTTGCCGCGGATCAACAGCACCGGGATCGTCAGGTCGGCGGCGGCGTGTTCGAATTTCTCGGTGCGCAGCTGCGGGTCGTCCCCCGGCTTGGTCATGAACGCCGGATCCCAATGCCAGTACCAGCGGCCGTCGCGCAGCCGCAGGTTCTTCTTCAACCCTTCCGGGCTGCGCGGCCTGGTTCGATGCGGCAGATACGCGGCGACGGCGTCGGCGGCCTCTTCGAGAGAGCCAAACCCGTGAAGCCCGCTGAACATGAAGTCGCGGATGCGGGCGCTGCCGTTCTTCTCGAACCGCGGCACCACGTCGACCAACACCAGCCGGGTGACCCGGTCGGGTCCGGCCTGATCCGCGGCGAGGATGCCGGTCAATCCGCCCATGCTTGCCCCGATCAGGATCACCGGCCGGCCGATCGCATCGAGCACGTGCATGACGTCCGCGGTCAACGTCTCGACGTCGTAGTCGGCGTCGGGCGCCCGGTCACTGTCGCCATGACCGCGGCTGTCCAGCGCGACCACGTGGAATCCCTCGTCGGCCAGCACCTGGCCGGTGTTTTTCCAGGAAAACCGATTCTGGCCGCCGCCATGCAGCATCAGGATCGTCGGCCGACCATCCGTCGCGTCGACGTCGCGATTCCACTCGTCGGCGATCAGGGTGAGTCCATCGACGCCGGAATACTCGACAGTCTGCGGAGTGCTGCTCACAGTAGTCACGGCGTCCTCTCGGTTGATCGTGCTTTGACGTTACCGAGAAGGTCTACGCACTATGCGCGCGGTGGTTGTTTAAAGCTCCTAAGCGTCATACTGGTGCCATGGACGTGACGAGACGGCGATTTTTCATCACCGCCGGCGTCGCCGCGATGTCGATGGCCACGATAGGGGCCCTTGCCGAGAGTAGGACGTCGGCAGCGCCCGACACCGGCTTCGCCGTGAGCCACACCGACGCCGAGTGGCGAAAGCTGCTGACCCCCGCCCAATACGACGTGTTGCGCAACGCAGGAACCGAGGCTCCATACAGCAGCCCGCTCAACGACGAACACCGTCGCGGCGTGTTCAGCTGCGCGGGCTGCGCGCGGCAGCTCTATTCCTCGGACACTAAGTTCGACAGCGGCACCGGCTGGCCGAGTTTCTGGAAGCCCCTGAACAACGCGGTGCTCGAACGCCCAGACAGCAGCTTGGGCATGATGCGCACCGAAGTCCTCTGCAGCCAATGCGGAGGCCACCTTGGCCACGTGTTCGACGACGGACCGCAGCCGACCGGTCTGCGGTACTGCATGAACGGCGTCGCCATGACCTTCCAGGCCATCTGAGCCCGCTGCGCTGAACACGTAGGTTGGACTGTGTGGGAGCAAAGACGCCAGACGGTGCTGCGATCTCCGGCCCGATCCAGGTTGAGCGCCTTGCCTTGATCACCGGGCTGGTCGCGGGAACGGTGCTGGCAGGGCTGGTCGGCTGGCTTGGTTTCAGAGCCCATGAGGCCCACAACATCGAGGCGCGGCGCGCCCTGTTCGTGCAAACCGCTCGCCAAGAAGCAGTGAACCTCAGCACCCTCGACTACCAGCATGCCGACGCTGACGCGCAGCGGATCCTAGATTTGGCGACCGGCAAGTTCTACGCCGGCTTCTCCCGCCGGAAGCAGTCCTACGTCGACAGCGCCAAGCAGATGCGGTCGAAAACGGTGGGGACCGTCACCGACGTGGGACTGGAATCGCAATCCGGCGACTTGGGCCGGGTGCTGGTGGCGGTGACAGTGAGCTCCTCGGATCCCACGCAGGCTCGGCGGGAGCCGCAGTACGGGCGGATGCGGATCACGGTGCGAAAGGTTGGCGACGTCGCAAAGGTCACCGACGTCGTACCGGTGTCATGACACAACCACAATCCGGCGATAGCCACCGCGTCAACTGGTCGCGGGTGTTGGTCTACGGCTTGCTTCCTGGTCTGGTGCTGTTGCTGGCGCTGGCGGCCGGTTTCTTGAAGTGGAAGGACTCCTCGGTTCGAGGTGCGGACCTCGTCCGCAGTCAATCAGTAGCGGCTGCAAGGGATTCCGCCATCGCAGTGCTTTCGTTCCGATTTGGCACCGTCGATCAGGATCTGGCGGCCGCGCGGCAGCGATTGACCGGCGGTTTCCGCGACACCTATACGAAAGTGACGCAGCAGACGCTCATTCCCGATGCGAAAGAACGGCACGTCACCGCGACTGCAACCGTCCCAGCGGCGGCACCGGAGTCCACGACCGAGAATCACGCGGTGGTTTTGTTATTCGTCAACCAGAGCGTCAGAAGTGGTGACTCCCGGCCAGCCGATAGCGCCTCCAGTGTTCGGGTCACGCTGGACAAAATCGGTGAACGCTGGCTGATCTCCGGATTCGACCAGTTCTGATGACCGGACCGCGCTGGATCGATGTGCAGGCTCCCGCCGTGGAGTTGAAGGCCCTGTCGTGGGGTCCGCCCGAAAGGCCGATCGCGTTGTGCCTGCATGGATTTCCCGATACCGCGTACGGCTGGCGCAAGCTCGCGCCGCGCCTGGCCCAGGCGGGTTGGCGGGTGGTGGCGCCGTTCATCCGTGGCTACGCGCCGTCGTCGATTCCATCGGACGGCAGCTATCACATCGGTGCGCTGATGGACGACGCGCTGCAGGTGCGGTTAGCTGCCGGTGGCACCGATCGCGACGTGGTGATCGGCCACGACTGGGGCGCAATGGCGGCGACCGGTCTGGCGGCGATCCCGGACAGTCCGTTCGCTAAGGCGGTCATCATGTCAGTGCCGCCGGCTGCGGCGTTCAGCCGGATGAGGGGAGTGTCCGATCGGGTCCGGTTTTTTGGTCAAATCCCACCTCAGCTACTGCGCAGCTGGTACATCATGTACTTCCAATTGCCTTGGTTACCAGAGCGTTCTGCCTCCTGGGTGCTGCCACGGCTGTGGCGACGATGGTCACCGGGCTACGACGCCAAAGAAGATCTGCGCCATGTCGACGCCGCGATCGGGACACCGGAGAGCTGGCGCGCGGCGCTCGGACCCTACCGAGCCACGATCCGTAACACCCGCCCTCCGATGCGGTACGCCGAACTGCAGCGGCATTGGAAGCTGGCGCCGACGTTGCCGAGCCTCTACCTACACGGCCGCGATGACGGCTGCATGACAGCGGATTTCGCGGACTGGACGCCAAGAGCGCTGCCCGACGGCAGCGACGTGGCCATCGTCGAACATGCCGGACACTTCTTGCAGCTCGACGAGCCGGAAAGAGTTGCCGACTTGGTGTTGGGCTTCATCGGCTCACCCGGCTAGCAGCCGCTTCGGTCCTCACGGATCGCCGTCTTCGTCCTCGCGTCGCGCAGAAGTTGTCGGGGTGGTAGGACGTGTTGGTTCGGGATTGACATCAGACACGCGAAGGACACTTCAGGTTGGGCGCACGACTAGAGTCTCTTGAGCCCACGGATGATCTTGTTCAACGGCTGCACCGACATCAGCCCCTTGCGCAGGCTCCGCTGTAAGGTGCCTGCGTTGATCACCACCATGTAACGGACTCCGCAGTCGCGCCACTGCGCGGCCTGCTCGATGGCCTCTTTGGGCGTTCCATTGAGCGTTGTCTCCCGCAGCAGTGCCGGCGGCATCTGAGCCAGATGGGACAAGGCCGTTTGCTCGTCCATATTGAACGGCATCAGATCCTGCGCCCCGGAGAACCCGGCCCCCAACGGATGCTGAGCACCATGACGTCGGAAATCTTCATCAGAAGCCGACAGCCCCCAGAACTTGATGATTTCGGAGTCGAGCGCCTCATCGACATCGTCACGGCTTTGAGCGGTGATCACCGGCAGCCACACGGCGGGGGTGATGGACATCGGGTCGCGCCCGGCGTCGGAGGCGGCTGCCCGAACGACTTCCAGCCGTTGCGCGTAGTCCGGTGGCCGGTGCGGGAAGCCGGGAACATAGCCATCGCCATAGCGGCCCGCGGCGCGCAGCATGCGCGGGCCGTGGGCTCCGATCCAGATCTGGGGCCACTTACCGCGATAGGGCGGCAGATCAAATAGCGCATTGCGCAGCGGGAAATAGGGTGAGTCGCGGTTGACGAGTTCGCCTCGCGAACCCCACAGCGCGCGGATGGTGGCCATCGCCTCCTCAAACCGCGCAACCGGTTTGGACCAATCAACCCCGTAGGGCTCATTGCCTTCGCGTTCGCCCGGGCCATGCCCAGAATTGCCCGACCGCGGGTAAGAAGGTGCAGCGTCGCCGCGGCCTGCGCAGTGACGGCCGGGTTGCGTCGACCGGTGTCAGTCACACTCACACCGAGGGACATGCGACCCACACGATTGCGCGCGGCGAGGTGCCCGAGCATGGTCCACGGCTCCATATACGCATCGAGGGTCGGCACCAGCTTGGTTGCACCGCAGTACTTCTGCTTCCACAACGAACGCGGGAACAATCCGTTGAGGTGGTCAGGAACCCAAAACGAGTCGACGCGGTTGGCAAGCGCATTCAGGTAATCGGCTCGTAGAAAACTTTCGGCCGTCGGGCGGGAGACGAGATTGATGTTCACTATGCCCACACGAAATCCGGTCATGAGAGAACAACGGGAACCAAGAATCCAGCGCGGAGAGTCTTACTCATCCATCGAAGCTAGCACCCCGCTGTCAATTACCCCGGGGATTATCTGTGAATGATCTTGAAGTGTATTTCTAAGGACCGCCGGGGTGGATTCAATCTCCGTCGGTGATGTGGCCCTGTTTGATCCAGCGGTGGACCGTGGTTAACGAGACCCCGTACGTGTCGGCCACGTCGGCGGTGGTTGCAATTTTGCATCCCGCATTGAGCGCGTCGTGGTACGCAATGAGACAATTTGAGGTTCTGGGGTGCTTGATATGCGATCCTCAAGCTATGCTTCACGAACGACCGAACGCGGTGTACGAGCTGTACGTCCGCGTGACGCGCCGGATAGGCCACTACCGCTGGTTCTCGCTTTTCATAAAGCACGTCGGTTCGCGGGTAGACGGGGCGCTGATCCGTGCAAGCCGCGGCCGATTGTCGATTAGCGGTCCTGCGATGCCGACGATGCTGCTCACGACGAAAGGCAGGAAGAGCGGCAAAGCGCGAACGGTGCCGGTCTACTATGTGCGCGACGGCAAGAATCTCGTGGCTGTTTGCGAGAACTTCGGCCTTGATACAGCTTCGAGCTGGCCTATCAACCTGCGTGCCGACCCAAAGGCACGCATTGAGATCGACGGCACGACTGCAAACTATCTGTCGCGACCCGCTACAGACGAAGAGGTTGCCCGCAACATGCCGAGGCTGATCGAAATGTGGCCTGCGCATGACACCTACGTCAAACGAAGCGGCACGCGCAAAGTCATCGTCTTCGAGCCGGTGGACGCGCAAACCTGAGCTCCTCGGTTCAGCCGGGTGAGCGGCCCTAGGTTTGTCATATTTTGCATTCGGCATTGAGTGCGTCGTGGTTGCGTTGGGACTGACCGCGGGCAGCCAATCGGTAGACGATATCCTCTCGGCAACTCGAACGCATGCGCGGATAATATCGAGATGTGCCGACACCCGGCAGCCACCAACCCCCGGTTATGGATAAAAGGCCAACTGTGGACAACCCATAGCATGCAGATGGGGGAACACGAGCGAGGTGAACATGCCGGCCCGGATGGCCGCGGCCGACGCGCAGTTCTACTGGATGTCGGCCAAGGTCCCCAACGATGAGTTCCTGCTCTACGCATTCGATGGTGAGCCAACCGATTTCGACTCCGCCGCCGACGAGGTCCACCGTCGGGCCCAAGCTTGTCCAGCGTTGACGGTACGGGTCGACGACGGATCGCCGCTGACGTATCCGCACTGGGTGCCCACCGTCGTGGAGCCCGCCCGACTGCTTCGTCACCAGCTGGACGACGGTAGTTGGCACGGCTGTCTGGACGCCGTAGTCCGGCTCGCCGACGATCAGCTGGACATCCGCCGGGCGCCGTGGCGCCTGCACCTCTTCGCGCCGGTGCACGGGATTCCGGGTGGCACCCGGCCGGGCACCGTCGCGGTCATGCAGGCCTCCCATGCGCTGGCCGACGGTGCTCGCGGTGCGGCGCTGGCGGCCGTGCTGTTCGGCCGCGCGGCGGCGGTGCCCGACGTGGTGACATCGTCGGGCTTCCTGCCTTGGCGCGCAGTCAATGCCGCACGCGCCCACCGCAAGCTGGTGCGCGAAACCCGCGCCGGGCTGTTGCGGCCTCCGATCGGATCACGCCCCGCGCTGCCCACCAATGCCCGGCCCGCCGGCGCGCGCGCCGTGCGCACACTGGTGCGGCGCCGCCCGCAGCTGCACGGCCCCACCGTCACCGTCGCGGTGCTGGCCGCGGTGTCCAGCGCACTGTCCGCACATCTGGGTGATGCGCCCGCGTCGCCGATTGCCGAGGTACCGATGGCTAAACCCGGTGTAAGACAAGCGCATAACCACTTCTCTAATGTCACGGTCGGGCTGTACCCGGATCTGGATCGGCCAGCCCGAGTCGAGCGGATCGCCGCGGACCTGGCCAATGCCCGTCGCCGTGCGCAGCACCCTGCGGCCCGCGCCGCCGACCGGGCCTTCGCTGCGGTACCGGCTCCGCTACTGCGTTGGGGTGTCAGCCTGTTCGATCCGGCCGTCCGACCGTCGCAGGTGTCCGGCAACACTGTGGTGTCAAGTGTGTACCGCGGGCCCGCCGACCTGCGTTTCGCCGGTGCGCCCGTGCTGCTGACCGCCGGCTACCCGGCGCTATCACCGGCGATGGGCCTCGTCCATGGCGTGCACGGTATCGGCGACACCATCGCGGTCAGTGTTCATGCAGCAGCATCGGCGGTTGGCGACATCGACGACTACACAGCCCGGTTGGACGCCGAGCTTTAGCGAAAACTATTGCGCGTTTCCGGATCTTGCTTCCGATTCCCGGGTCAGACCGGCGGCGAGGATCAGCTCCTCGTGCAGTTCGAACCACACGGTGTGGTAGGAGTCGATGATCGGTCGGGACAACCAAACCGTCTCGCCGGCACGGACTTTGTCCAGCGCTGCCTGCAGCTTGGCCGAGTAGCGGCTCAGCCGCGACAGCTGGGCAGCCGCGGCGGCAATGATCGGCGTTACCCATTGATGCACGGTATCGAGGCGGCCCAGCACTGCCGCGTCGTAGTCGGTGTCCTCGTGGGTGTTGGGTTGGCCGTCCTTGAGCTGCCAATCGGTGACGAGTGCTTTGAATTCGGCGTTGACGGCGCAGAAATCACGGTAGGCGGCGGAAAGCGCCGCCTGGTCGGCGTGCCGGCGCTCATCGTCTAGCAACTCGTCGAGGCGGGCGCGGCCTTCGGGGCTGACCCGCAGGGTCTTGCCGTTGATCAGCAGGCCCGACCGCGTGAGCTGGTCGACGGTGCCGGCGACGTCGTCGGTACCTACTCCCAGCGTTGCGGCCAGGTCGCCAAGGCTGACCCGACCCTTTAGCCGAACCGCCTGCAACACAGCCAATTCACTCACGTGTGCTCGCTCAGCCGTATCGCGGTCAGCATCGCGAGCAGGGGGCTGGCGGACACCACGTCGGTGTGCCCGCTGTCCATGGCGGCGCGCACCGCGGCCGCAGAGTGGCTCTGCAGCGGTGGGTAGTCGCCGCGGGTATGCGCGCGCAACGGGCTGAGACGTCGCGCGATATCGGCCAACTCGCGCAGCTCCGGAGTGTCGTCCTCAGACCACGCGGAAAGTTGCACTCTGCCGTCGCGCACCTCACCTTCGTTGCCGTCGACAGTGACCAGCTTGCCGGCCAGTGCGTCGGCGACTCCTTGGCCGCAGCCCACCACAGCCGCGCGACCGAGTTCACGGCTGACCACCGCAGCGTGGCTAGTGACGCCACCGGTTTCGGTGACGACGCCGCGCGCGACCAGCATGCCCTGAATGTCGTCGGGACTGGTGTGGTTGCGCACCAGGATGACGTCCTCGCCGCGATCGGCAGCCTCGATCGCCGCATTCACCTCGGTGTAGGCCCGCCCTGATGTGACGCCGGGCCCTGCTGGCAGGCCTTTGGCCAAAAGTCCAGCAGCCAAACGGTTTTCCGGTTGCAGCGACGGCTGCAGTAAGACTTCCACGTGCCCAGGCGTCACCCGACGCAGAATCTCGGCCTCGTCGATCAGGCCGGCGCTGCGCAGTTGCAGCGCCAGGCGTACCGCGGCCTGCGCCGACCGCTTGGCTGCTCGTGTCTGCAGCAGCCACAGCTTGCCGTCTTGAATGGTGAACTCGATCTCTTGCACATCGGACGCGAGCCGCTCCAAAGTGCGTGCGGCGCCGATCAATTCGTCGTAGACAGCGGGTTGCCGATCGCGCAGCGCGGTAATCGGCTGCACGTCAAGCGTGCCCGACACTACATCGTCGCCTTGGCCTGCGGGCAGCCACTCGCCGAACTCGGCGTTGGCCCCGGTCATCGGGTTTCGGGAAAACACCACACCGGCACCGGAATTGGTATTGATGTTGCCGAAGACCATGGCCTGTACCACCGCGGCGGTACTGCCCGCGTCGCCGAGCCCGTGGTGGGCGCGGTAGGCGACGGCGCGCGGCGAATCCCACGACGCGAACACGGCCTCGATCGCGGCGCGCAACTGCAGATACGGGTCAGTGGGCGCCCCGTCACCGCTCACGATGTGCTGAAACCAGCGGGTGAACCGCCGCCGGGTATCCCGGGCGAACGCGACGGTGCCTTCTACGGCCAGCGCCTCTTCCACGGCGTCGTTGACACCAAGATCCAGCACCGTATCCATCATCCCCGGCATCGACACCGCTGCGCCCGAGCGCACGCTGACCAATAGCGGATGTGGGCCGCGTCCGAATGTCCGCGAGGTCGCTGCTTCCAGCCGGCGCATTCCGGTCAGCACGTCGTCCCAGATCGCGTCGATCGTCACCGCGGGTTCGGCGAGATACCGGGCGCCCACCTCGGTGGTGATGCAGAAGGCCGGAGGTACCGGCAAACCGTTACCGATCATCATGCTGATGCCGTGTCCCTTGTGGCCCAGGATTTCCGGCGGGTACCTCGCGTCGCCGTCCAGCGGCAATACCGGCGGTGTAGACATTCGGATGGTCAGGGCCGGCCGCGCAGCGAGCCGGATCCGAGATCAATGATCGCGATCTTGATGTGCGGCTCCTTTGCGGTTGTTTGCGGGTGGGACGATACCTCTAGCCTTCCGTGCCTACCCGATGATCTAGCGTGGCGTCTATGACTGCCTATGATGTCGGCTTACTGATTCTGCGGCTGGTGCTGGGCTTGACTCTGGCCGCACATGGTTTCAACAAGTTCTTCGGTGGCGGCCGCATACCGGGCACCGCGGGCTGGTTCGAAAGCATCGGCATGAAGTACGGCACCTTCCAGGCTGTGGTTGCCGCCAGCACAGAGATGAGCGCCGGCCTGGGGCTGGCGGCCGGCCTGCTCACGCCCATCCCTGCCGCGGGCTTTGTTGCGCTGATGTTCGTCGCCGCGTGGACCGTGCACCGGTCCAACGGGTTCTTCATCGTCAAAGAAGGCTGGGAGTACAACCTGGTGCTGGCCGCAGCCGCCGTTGTGGTGGCGACGCTGGGCGCGGGGCATTACAGCCTGGATTGGCTGATCTTCGGGCATAACTGGCGCTCAGGATGGCATGGCCTGCTGATCTCCCTGTTGCTAGGCCTGGGCGGCGCGGTCGGCCAGCTGCTGATCTTCTACCGGCCGCCGGTCAAGCAGGCGCAGTAGCCGCTGTCGTTTCGCCTGCCAGCACCTCGGCGGCGGCGCGCTCCCCGGACCGGATGGCGCCGTCGACCCATCCACACATGACGGCCGAGCTCTCCGTCCCGGCCCAATGGATGCGGCCGCACGGCTCGCGCAGGGCACGGCCGGCACGCTACACCGATCGCGGCTCGGTTACCGGCGAATAAGGCAGGCCGCTGCCGGTGTTCTCGTCGACGACGACGCGCCCGCCGAGATAGGGGAACGCGCGCTGCGGGCAGGCCGACCGATTGCAGATCTTGCAGCCGGCGCCGATCGGGACGGCGGTGGTGGGGTCGTCCAGACCGATTCCGGTCGAGTACACCAGCTTGTCGGCGTGGACCAGGTCGCAGCCCAAACCGATAGCGAAGCTCTTGTGCTGACCCAGATAGCCCTGCCCTTCGGGCGCGGTGGTCTTGGCGAGCCAGAAATACGAACGGCCATCGGGCATCTGAGCGACCTGGGTGACGATGCGGCCCGGCTGGGCGAACGCGTCGTGCACCACCCACAGTGGGCAGCTGCCGCCCACACGGCTGAAGTGAAACGCTGTGGCGGACTGGCGCTTTGAAATGTTGCCGGCCTTGTCGGTCCGCACGAAAATGAACGGTATCCCGCGCAGCTGCGGTCGCTGCAACGTCGAAAGCCGGTGACAGACCGTTTCGAAACCGACCTCGAACCGGCGGGCCAGCAGGTCGATGTCGTAGCGCAATTCGTTCGCGGCCCGATGAAACTCGCGGTACGGCAACAAAAATGCGCCGGCGAAATAATTGGCCAAACCGATTCGGGCGACGCTGCGGGATTCGGGGCTGAGCTGGTCGTCGGTGGCCAGGAGGGCGGATAGCAGCTCCGATTGGCTGAGCAGGGCCAGTTGGGTAGCGATCTGGAAGGCACGCTGGCCCGGCAACAGCCACTGCGCGACTCGCAGCACCTGCGTCTCGGGATCAAAGCTGCGCTTGGCGTGCTCGGCGAGATTCCCGTCAATCACGACGCTCACGCCGAACCGGTCGCGCATCAGCGCCGACAGTTGGACGTCCAGCCCGCCGACCTTCATCGTGTTTTCGGCGAACATCTGCTCGGCGGCGGTGTCGAGTTCGCCGATGTAGTTGTTGCGGTCGTAGAAGAAGTCGCGGACTTCCTCGAACGGCATCGGGTGCTCCGGCGGCAGCGACGTTTCGGTGGTCGCGTGCGAGCGATACGCCTCGAGTTCCTCGGTGGCGTCCCGCAGCCGCCGGTGCACGGCAACCAGGCTTCGGCCGACCGCAGGCATCCGGGCCACCAGTTCCTCGATCTGGCTGCCGCTGACCGCGTCGTCGCCCCCGGTGGCGGTGAAGACATCGGACAGGTCGGCCACCAATCGGGCGTCGGAATCGGCGGAGAAGTAGTTCGGGGGTAGGTCGAATCGCTCGGTGAGCGTAATGAGCACCGGCACGGTGATGGGCCGCTGGTCGTTCTCCAGCTGGTTGACGTAGCTGGTGGACAGGTCGAGCGCGCGGGCCAGGGCCACCTGGGTGAGACCGCGCTCGTTTCGCAGCCGCCGCAATCGGGCACCCGAAAACATCTTCGCCACCGCCGACATGCTACTCCGGATTTGCTTTCGCAACATTCGCAAAATGCTGTGGATAGGGACGCAAAATTACGCAGATGCAGGCACTTTTCTTTGTTACCAGCATTGCATAGTGTGTGGATTATGTTGATCCATTCGGTACGGACACACCGCAGCGCCGATGACTTTCCGCGCACCGAACACCTCGCCTACAAGATCGCGGAGGTCGCCGCCGATCCGGTCGCCGTGCCCGCCGACACCGCGGCGATGGTGATCAACCGGATGATCGACAACGCGGCAGTCAGCGCCGCCTCGGTGCTGCGCAGACCGGTCACCGCCGCCCGCGAGCAGGCACTGGCGCACCGGGCCCGGCCGGGTGCGACGGTCTTCGGCGTCGACGGCAGCTATTCGGCGGAGTGGGCGGCCTGGGCCAACGGGGTCGCGGTGCGTGAACTCGACTACCACGACACGTTCTTGGCCGCCGAGTACTCCCATCCCGGCGACAACATCCCGCCACTGGTGGCGGTTGCCCAGCAGCTCGGTGTCCGCGGCGCCGACCTGATCCGCGGCCTGGCCACCGCCTACGAGATCCAGATTGACCTGGTTAAGGGCATCTGCCTGCACGAGCACAAGATCGACCACGTCGCACACCTAGGTCCGTCGGTCGCCGCCGGGCTGGGCACCATGCTGCGCCTCGACGTCGACACCATCTACCAGGCCATCGGTCAGGCCTTGCACCTGACCACGGCCACCCGCCAATCCCGCAAGGGAGCGATCTCCAGCTGGAAAGCGTTCGCACCGGCGCACGCCGGCAAGGTGGCCATCGAGGCAGTCGACCGGGCCATGCGCGGCGAAGGTTCACCGGCGCCGATCTGGGAGGGTGAGGACGGCGTGATCGCCTGGCTGCTGTCCGGCCCCGAGCACACCTACCAGGTGCCGTTGCCCGCGCCGGGGGAGCCCAAGCGGGCCATCCTGGACAGCTACACCAAGGAGCACTCCGCCGAGTACCAGAGCCAGGCGCCGATCGACTTGGCCCGCCGGCTGCGCGAGCAAATCGGTGACCTGGACCAGATCGCCTCGATCGTGTTGCACACCAGCCACCACACCCACTACGTGATCGGGACTGGCTCGGGGGATCCGCAGAAGTTCGATCCTGACGCGTCCCGGGAGACGCTGGATCACTCTTTGCCCTACATCTTCGCCGTGGCGCTGCAGGACGGCACCTGGAACCACGAACTCTCCTACACCCCGGAGCGTGCGCACCGGGCCGACACGGTTGAGTTGTGGCACAAGATCTCCACCGTCGAGGACCCTGAGTGGACCCGCCGGTATCACTCGACCGACCCGGCCGAGAAGGCGTTTGGTGCGCGCGCGGAGGTGACACTCAAGAGCGGCGATGTGATCACCGATGAGCTGGCCGTCGCCGACGCGCATCCGTTGGGTGCGCGGCCATTCGAGCGCGAACAGTACGTCGGCAAGTTCACCGACCTCGCCGAGGGTGTGGTGGATGCCGCTGAGCGGCAACGATTCTTAGACGCGGTGCAGCGTGTCGGCGAGCTGAAGGGTGGCGAGCTGGGCGCACTGAACGTACGGGTGCTGCCCGAGGTGCTCGACAAGGCGCCGACCATTGGATCCGGGATCTTCCGATGACCGGTCTGTTGGGCGCGATGTCCAGCGCCGCCGACAAGCGGGCAGCGTTTCGAGCCGGGTTGAACTCCGGTCGGCTGCAACGCTTCCCGGGTGCGTTCTCGCCGCTGGTGGCCAAGCTTGTCGCCGAGATCGGCTTCGAAGGTGTCTACGTCTCCGGTGCTGTCTTGTCGGCCGACCTGGGGCTGCCCGACATCGGGCTGACCACGCTGACCGAGGTGGCGGCACGCGGCGGGCAGATCGCGGCGGTCACCGACCTGCCGACATTGATCGACGCCGACACCGGATTCGGCGAGCCGATGAACGCCGCACGCACCATCACCCTTCTCGAGGACGCCGGGCTGGCCGGTTGTCACCTCGAGGATCAGGTCAACCCCAAGCGGTGCGGACATTTGGACGGCAAGGCCGTCGTTCCGGCCGCAGAGATGGTGAAGCGGCTGCGAGGGGCGGTCACCGCGCGCCGGGACCCCAACTTCGTCATCTGCGCGCGTACTGACGCCGCCGGGATCGAGGGCCTGGACGCCGCGATCGAACGGGCGCGAGCCTACGCCGACGCGGGTGCCGATCTGATCTTCACCGAGGCGCTGACCGGGCCCGCCGACTTCCAGAAGTTCCGTGCCGCAGTGGACATCCCGCTGCTGGCCAACATGACCGAGTTTGGCAAGTCGGAGCTGCTGAGCGTCTCCCAACTCACCGACATCGGCTATAACGTCGTCATCTACCCAGTCACCACGCTGCGGCTGGCTATGCAAGCCGTCGAAGCCGGCCTGCACGAAATCGACACCGAGGGAACACAATCCGGCCTGCTCGATCACATGCAGCACCGCAAGAGGCTTTACGAGCTGCTGCGCTACGCCGACTACAACCAGTTCGACAACGAAATCTTCAACTTCAATGTGGAAGGACCAAACCAATGACTGCAGCCGCCTCGGCCCCCGAAAAAAAGATCCACAAAGGGCTCGCCGGTGTCGTCGTCGACACCACCGCGATCTCCAAGGTGGTGTCCGAGACCAACTCGCTGACTTACCGTGGCTACCCGGTGCAGGATCTGGCCGCGCACTGCAGTTTCGAGGAGGTCGCCTACCTGCTGTGGCACGGCGAACTGCCGAATGACCAGCAGCTGCAGTTGTTCACCCAGCGAGAGCGTGCCAGCCGCCGGCTGGACCGCTCGGTGCTGTCACTGCTGGCCAAGCTGCCCGACACCTGCCACCCGATGGACGTAGTGCGCACCGCGATCAGCTACCTGGGTGCGGAGGACCCGGAGGAGGACGACAGCAGCGAATCCGCCAACTTGGCCAAGTCGCTGCGCATGTTTGCCCAACTGCCGACGATTGTCGCAATCGACATGCGTCGCCGGCGCGGTTTGGCGCCGATCACACCGCACAGTCACCTCAGCTATGCGGAGAACTTCCTGAACATGTGCTTCGGGGAAGTACCCGATCCGGTGGTCGTGTCCGCGTTCGAGCAGTCGATGATCCTCTACGCCGAACACAGCTTCAACGCCTCCACTTTCGCCGCACGCGTGGTGACGTCGACGCAGTCGGACATCTACAGCGCGGTGACGGCGGCAATCGGCGCGCTGAAGGGCTCGCTGCACGGCGGCGCCAACGAGGCGGTCATGCACGACATGATCGAGATCGGCGATCCGTCAAAGGCGGCGGAGTGGATCAAGGGCAAACTGTCCCGCAAAGACAAGGTCATGGGATTTGGGCACCGTGTCTACAAGAACGGTGACTCTCGGGTACCGACGATGAAAGAGGCGTTGGGGCGGATCGCTAAGGTCCGCGATGGCCAGCGCTGGCTAGACATCTACTCGATCCTGGAGTCCGAGATGTATGCGGCCAGCAAAATCAAGCCCAACCTCGATTTTCCGACGGGTCCCGCCTACTACTTGATGGGCTTCGACATCCCGCACTTCACACCGCTTTTCGTGATGAGCCGCATCACCGGCTGGACCGCTCACATCATCGAGCAGACCGCGTCCAATGCGCTCATCCGTCCGCTGTCCGAGTACTCGGGTGAGCCGCAGCGCAAGCTGCCGCGGCGCACGCTCAACGCGGTTCCAGCAGGTCGGTGATGGTCTTCAGGCCGGCGTCGTAGAGCACCCCGGGAAGCATGCCGCCGTCGTGTTCGATGGTTGTGCCGTTGATGAAGTCGGCCTGTCCGCCGGCAAGGAAGACGCACACCCGGCCCACCTCAGCGGGCTCGCCGGCACGTCGCAACGGGACGGCGGCGAAGTACTTCTCGCCGGTGGGGTCGTCTTGGGGGAGCACAAAGGACCGGAAGTTCTCGGTCATCGTCGGGCCCAGCGCGATGCAGTTGACCCGAACCTTCGGTCCCCACTCCTCGGCCAACGACCTGGTGAGATGGTTCAGTCCGCTCTTGGCTGCCCCGTAGGACACCAAAGTCGGTGAACCGGCCGGGTGACCGGCGCCGCTGGAGATGTTGATGATGCAGCCGGTGCCGTCCTGAGTTGCCATCTGCCGGTACACCCGAATCGCGAACCACAACGGACTGATCAAGTTCATCTGCACTGCGTACGCGTGGAACAGCACGGTGCGTTCGTAGTCGTCGTCGCTCCCGGGCGCACCCTGAATGCGTTGCACGAGTTCGGGAATGCTCTCCGCGTGCGGCGCCGGGACGGTCCCGCCCGCGTTATTCACCAAAATGTCGATACGGCCGTGGGCGGCGACGACGTCGCTGACAACGGAGTCGATCGAGTGGTAGTCACCTTGATCGCAAACCTTGTGGAGCGAACGCGCCGCCCAGTCAGGTTCGGTGTCGACGCCGGGGATGGCGTCCAGGGCTGAGCGCGAGCAGCCGATGACGGTGGCGCCGGCGCGTAGCAGTTCGTGGGCGATGCCCACACCCACCCCGCGGCTGGTTCCAGTGACGATCGCGATCTTGCCATCGAGGACGCTCATCAATCGACCTTCCCACGAAGCACAGTTGACAGTCACTGTCAGACAGTCATACCGTGCCACATCATGAGTAAACAGTCCAAGTTTCGTGTCATTCAGTGGGCGACCGGAGGCGTCGGCAAGGCCGCCATCGAGTGCGTGCTGAATCATCCCGACCTCGAGCTGGCCGGATGCTGGGTGCACAGCGCCGACAAGAACGGGCGCGACGTCGGCGAGATCCTCGGATCCGGTGCGCTGGGCGTGGCCGCCACTTCCAGCGTCGACGAGGTGCTGGCCACCGATGCCGACTGCGTGGTGTACAGCCCGCTGATCCCCAATGACGAAGAGGTCATAGCGATTCTGCGGTCCGGTAAGAACGTGGTCACTCCGGTCGGCTGGGTATACCCCGATCCCGGCAACGTGCGTCACCAGGCCGTCGCCGACGCAGCGGTCGAAGGTGGTGTCACCCTGCACGGGTCGGGGATCCACCCCGGCGGCATTACCGAGCGATTCCCGCTGATGCTGTCCTCGTTGTCGTCGGCGGTCACCTATGTGCGCGCCGAGGAGTTCTCCGATATCCGTACCTACAACGCCCCGGACGTGGTGCGCCACATCATGGGTTTCGGCGGTACCCCTGAGGAAGCCATGCAAGGCCCCATGGCCAGCCTGCTGGAGGCGGGTTTTAAGCAATCGGTACGAATGGTCGCCGACCACATGGGTTTTCACATCGATCCGAACATCAGAACCATTCAGGACGTCGCGGTGGCGAGCTCCGATATTGACTACGCGCCGTTTCCTCTTCCCGCGGGAACCGTGGCCGCGCGTCGGTTCCGTTGGCAGGCCCTCGTCGAGGGGCAGCCGGTCATCACCGCGGCGGTCAACTGGCTGATGGGCGAAGAGAACTTGGAACCGGGGTGGGATTTCGGTGGGCGCGGCGAACGATTCGAGGTCGAGATCAGCGGCGACCCGACCGTGAGCCTCACCTTCAAAGGACTGCAGCCGCCGTCGATTGCCGAAGGGCTGAAACGAAATCCGGGCGTGGTGGCCACCGCCAACCATTGCGTGAATGCGATCCCCGATGTGTGCGCCGCGGAGCCGGGCATCAAGACCTACCTGGATCTACCGTTGTTTGCCGGGCGCCCGGCTCCCGGTCTTGCGAGCAATCGGTGATCCTCGACGATGTGTCGTTCTGTCACCTCGTGGTTGGCGTCACCGACATGGACCGGGCGCTGGCGTTCTACCGCGACGTGATCGGTATGGAGGTCGTCTTCGAAACCCTGATCTCGGGTGAGCCTTTCGACGCCGTTCTGCACGCGAAACGTCAGCAAGAAGGCCGGGTAGTCGGCGGCTTGCTGGGCGGATTGATGGTCGAGTTGCTCTCGCTCGGACCCAAACCTGCAGCGGAGCGGCCCGCGGGCCGGAGCATCACCGGGATCCACAACGTGTCGTTGTCGGTGCCCGATCTCGACGAGACCCATCGCCGCATCAGCGCCGCCGGCTACACCCCCGAGCAGGAGCCGTTCGAAATCGGCGGAGTCCGAATGTTTTTCGTCAAGGACCCGGACGGGACGCCGGTCGAGTTCATCGAGTTGCCGGACGGTGCGCGCAGCACCTATGAGATGCACCGCGGTGTGCCGTTGCAGATGGGGCCCGCCAGATGACCTACACCCACCCTGACTCGATGCGCGGCCACGTCGCGATCGTCACCGGTGCCGCTCAAGGCGTCGGCAAGGGCATCGCCGCTGCGCTGCTCGAACGCGGCGCGGCGGTGCTGCTGGTCGACATCCTCGACGAGAAGCTGAGCGAGACAACCTCCGAACTCACGACGGCGGGGCCGGTCGAGAAGCTGGTTGCCGATCTGCGCGACCCGCACAGCGCCCAGCGGATCGTCGGGGCCGCGGTCGACGCCTTCGGTTCGGTGCATGGCCTCGTGAACAACGCTATCGCCACCAATGAGCCCAAGGCATTCGTCAACATCAGCACCGAAGACCTCGCGCTCGGTCACGACGTCGGCCCCCGCGCGACCTTCCTGCTCATGCAGGCCGTGCACCCACTGATGGTCAAGGCCGGCGGCGGCTCGATCGTCAACCTCGGTTCGGGTACCGGCACCGGCGGCGAACCCAAGTGGGGCGGTTACGCCGCCGCCAAGGAAGCGATCCGCGGGCTATCGAAGGTCGCCGCCCTGGAATGGGGGCGCAACAACATCCGCGTCAACGTGATTTGCCCGTTCGCCGAATCCGACGGCGTCAAAATGTGGAAGCAGTTCGCACCTGACGATTACGCCAAGGCGGTGGGACGCGTTCCGATGAAGCGCATCGGTGACGTCCGCACCGACGTGGGCGCGCTGGTGGCGTTCCTGTTGAGCACCGATGCAACGTTTATCACCGGGCAGACCATTCACGTCGACGGTGGAATCGGGTGCTTCCGATGACCTTTCCGACCAGACAAGCGTCACTGCGAGATCGGCAGCGCGCACAGATCCGCGCCGACATTCGACGCGCGGCGTTCCGGTTGTTCGTCGAACACGGATACGAGGCCGTGACGACGGAGGAAATCGCCGCGGCCGCTGGCGTTTCGCCGCGCACGTTCTTCCGCTACGTCCCGACGAAGGAGGAGGTGCTGCTGGCACCGGTTCGGCACGGCGGCACGGCAATCGTTAACCTCCTCGAACAGCGGCCCGCCGCTGAGTCGCCCGACATCGCGCTGATCAACGCGATCATCACGCGAACCCGCTCGTTCGACCAGGCCGACATCGAAGAGTGGCGTAAAGCCCTGCTGGTGGCCCCCGATGTGCTCGGCAAGCTCACGATGGTCACACTCGGCGACAAGGAGCGCGCGATGAAGCTCGTCGCCGCACGCATGGGTGCCAACCCCGATACCGATATTCGCCCGGGCCTGCTGGTCCAACTTGCCTTTGCGGCAGGCGATTACGGCTTTCAGCTGTGGGTGCGCAAATTTAGCAACCGCCGGCCGCTGGATCGGTATGTCACCGAAGCGCTCGACGCGGTCAAGAGTCCGCACTGGAAAAGGAGGCGTTCAGCAGGCGGCCGGGTGTGACTGGCAGTAGGGCGTCGTTCCGGGGAAGCGATACCGGTGCGCGGCCACCCACCGGTAGACGGCGTCTTCGATGAAGCCGATACCGGGAATCCGGTAAAGCACCAAAGGCAATCGGGTGCCGATGGCGCTGGACAGCGCCGCGTTGGCGGCCTCCGCGCCGGAGTAGACCGCACCCGAGGCGTCCAGCCATCGGACCGAATCCAGCAGCTCCGATGGCGCGATACCGAGCCGTTCTGCGACTGCTGGACTTTGCAAAGGCTCGGTCTGCAGGTTTCCGGTCCGATCGAATTTCAGCAGCAAATTCCTGGAGCGAGTGCACATTCCGCAGGCTCCGTCGAAGAACAAGATTCCGGCCGGGCGTTCGGTGTTCATGGTAAGACCATCCTATCGAGGCTGCAGGTGTAGCGTCGACGCCTCAGCGACAGATCGGCGTGCTCGCAGGCCGGCGATGGCAAACACAATGCCGGTCCCGATCTCGGTCACCGCGGAAAACCAGGAGAACCACGTCACGTTGATGTGCGGCAGCGAGATGAAGCTGTCCTGGTAACCCGGCAGGAACGTCGGCAACAGGTGTGCGTAGGTGAATATCAGGACGCTGCCGAACCCGACCGCGATCGCCGCTTCGGGGGCCCAACGACGGAAAGTCAGCGCCATCAGCACCGCAGCCGCGACGAACAGACCCTGGATGGCGCCGCCGACCATGACGAACGGCGGCGATGCCGACATGCCGCGGCGGAGGTGGTCTAAGCCATGGATTCCGAATCCGACAGCGAATGCTATTGCCGCCCAATAGAGATATCGGCTCGCGGAGTCGGGTGGCTGCGAAATACGAACTGTCATCGCGGATCACCGCCCTTGGTGCAGTTGGGTCAGGCGTCGTTGTCTGCCCAACCACCGTTCTACTACTACGCTAGGTAGTAGTCAAGGGCCGGCCACGATCCGGCGAACCGGGACCATCCGGCTAGAACACGTTCTAATCTTGCCGCCATGGGATTTCTCAAACAGGACACTCCGCAGATCAACTTTGAGGAGTGGAGCAAGGGCACCCGCGCTGAGAAGATCATCCCGATGGCCCGGCACTGGGCCGAGGTTGGCTTCGGCACGCCGGTTGCACTACACCTCTTCTACGTCGTCAAGATCGTCCTCTACATCCTGGCGGCATGGCTGCTCGCGTTAACCACCAAGGGCATCAACGGGTTCACCAACGTCGCGCACTGGTACGCGGAGCCGATCGTGTTCGAGAAGGTCGTGCTGTACACGATGCTGTTCGAGGTGATCGGCCTGGGCTGCGGCTTCGGGCCGCTGAACAACCGGTTCTTCCCGCCGATGGGCTCGATGCTGTACTGGCTGCGGTCCGGCACCATTCGACTGCCACCCTGGCCGGGTCGCATACCGCTGACCAGGGGAGACCAGCGCACCCCCGTCGACGCGCTGCTGTACGGGGCGCTGCTGGTGTTGCTGGTCATCGCGATCTTCTCCGGCGGGGCCGGGCCGGTCCCGGCGCTGGGGACGACGGTCGGCGTGCTGCCGTCGTGGCAGATCTGGGCGGTGCTTTCGGTGCTGGCGGTGCTGGGTCTGCGCGACAAGGTCATCTTCCTGGCCGCCCGCGGCGAGGTGTATGCCTCGTTCACGGTCTCCTTCTTGTTCGCGGGCTACGGCGTGGACCTGATCTTGGGCGCCAAACTGGTCTGCCTGGTGATCTGGCTCGGCGCGGCGACGTCCAAGCTGAACAAGCACTTCCCGTTCGTCATCTCGACGATGATGAGCAACAACCCCGTGTTCCGGCCGCGGTTCATCAAACGCAAGTTCTTCGAACACTTCCCGGATGACCTTCGTCCGGGCCGGCGATCGCGCTGGCTCGCGCACTTCAGCACCGCGATCGAAGGACTGGTGCCGCTGGTGCTGTTTTGCAGCCACGGCGGCTGGCCCACCGCGATCGCCGCGTTCGTCATGCTGTGCTTCCACTTCGGCATCCTGTCGGCTATTCCGATGGGGGTGCCGCTGGAATGGAACGTCTTCATGATGTTCAGCGTGCTGGCGCTGTTCGTCGGCCATGCCTCCGTCGGGCTCGGCGACCTAACGACACCGCTGCCGATACTGCTGTTTGTCGTCGTCGCAGGAACCGTGGTCATGGGAAACCTGTTCCCGCGCAAGGTGTCCTTCCTGCCGGGCATGCGCTACTACGCAGGCAACTGGGATACCACGCTCTGGTGTATCAAACCGTCGGCGGACCAGAAGATCGTCGACAACATCGTGGCGATCGCCAGCATGCCCGCTGCCCAGCTGGAAAAGTTCTACGGCAGCAAGGAAGCCGCGCAGATCCCGATGTACATGGGATATGCGTTCCGCGCCTTTAATACTCACGGCCGCGCGCTGTTCACCCTGGCCCACCGCGCGATGGCCGGTGAGAACGAGGACGACTACGTGCTCACCGACGGCGAGCGGATATGCAGCACCGCCGTCGGGTGGAATTTCGGCGACGGCCACTTCAGCAACGAACAACTGGTCGCG
Source organism: uncultured Actinomycetota bacterium (assembly GCA_963744835.1). Taxonomy (GTDB): domain Bacteria; phylum Actinomycetota; class Actinomycetes; order Mycobacteriales; family Mycobacteriaceae; genus Mycobacterium. The sequence goes on along the minus strand of CAVUVB010000001.1, from coordinate 277,424 downwards.
GCCCTGCAGAGTCGCTGCCACTTCGAGCCGGGTGAGGTGCGGGTGGTGATGCTCGACGCCCAGCCGATCCACCACCAAACCCAGCAGTATCGGCTAGTTGACGCTGCCACCGGCGAATTCGAACGCGGCTATGTCCGGGTGGCCGACATGGTCACCCGCCAGCCGTGGGACGACGACATCCCGGTCCAGGTCGTCTCGACTGCCACTGATTCGCGCCGAGCGTGAAACTGCTGACGCGATTTCGACGCGGCGTGCTCGCCGGGCGCTCCGCTCGGCGTTGCAGGCTGCGGTTGATGAGCCCGGCGGCGAGTCTCCCGCGGACTTCCTTGGTCGCGGCGACCAGGTTGGTCAGCGACGCCGAGACCTCGTCGGGGTTGCGGGTCTTCAGGCCGCAGTCGGGGTTGACCCAAAGCCGCTCAGCGGGAACGGCTTTCAGCGCTGCCCGCAGCGACGTGGCGATCTCGTCGGTGCTGGGCACCCGCGGCGAGTGGATGTCGTAGACACCCGGTCCGACGCTGTTGGCGAAGCCGACCGAGTTGAGGTCGTCGAGCACCTCCATGTGCGAGCGGGCCGCCTCGATCGAGGTGACGTCGGCGTCCAGATCGGCGATCGCACCGATCACTTCGCCGAACTCCGAGTAGCACAGGTGAGTGTGGATTTGCGTCGAGTCCGAGACGCCGGAGGTCGCCAGCCGAAACGAGCCGACCGCCCAGTCCAGGTAGGCCTCCTTGTCGGCGTCGCGCAGCGGCAGCAGCTCCCGCAGCGCCGGCTCGTCGACCTGGATCACCGCGATACCGGCCGACTGCAGGTCCACCGTCTCGTCGCGGATGGCCAGCGCCACCTGGTTGGCGGTGTCGGCCAGCGGCTGGTCATCCCGGACGAACGACCAGGCCAGGATCGTGACCGGACCGGTGAGCATCCCCTTGACCGGCTTGTCGGTCAGCGACTGGGCGTAGGTGGCCCAGTCGACCGTCATCGGATGCGGGCCGGGTGACATCACCGTAGAGCACTGGCGGGCGCACGCAGCGGCTGCCGTAGGACTGCACCCAGCCGTTCTTGGTGGCGAAGAATCCGTCCAGCTGCTCGGCGAAGTACTGCACCATGTCGTTGCGTTCCGGCTCGCCGTGTACCAGCACGTCAAGACCGAGCTCCTCTTGCAGCTTGATGACGTCGGCGATCTCCTTCTTCATCCGGTTCTCGTACTCGGCCTGGTCGATTTCCCTGGCGACCAGCGCAGCGCGAGCCTTGCGGATCGCCGAGGTCTGCGGAAAAGACCCGATCGTCGTGGTGGGCAGCGGCGGCAGATGGAGCCGCGCGGTTTGCGCCTCCCGGCGCTCGGCAGCCGGACCGCGCTCGGTGCCCCGGATTTGGTGATCGAGTCGATGCGAGCACGGACCTGGTTGTTGTGCAGGCGCGGGTCCTTCTTGCGGGATGCGACGGCCGCATTGGAGGCTTCGATGTCGTCGGCGACTGCGTCACGGCCGTCGCGCAGCGCACGCGCCAGCACAGCGACTTCGTGCACCTTCTCGGCGCCGAAGGCCAGCCAACTGCGCAGCGCGTCGTCCAGCTCGGTCTCGGGCTCCAGCGAGTACGGCACGTGCAGCGTCGAGCAGGACGTAGAGACTGCCACCGCCGCCGCGCTTCCCAGCAGGGTGGCCAGCTTGCCCAGCGCCGATTCCAGGTCGGTGCGCCAGATGTTGCGGCCGTCGACGATACCGGCCACCAGCGTTTTGTTGGCCAGCTCGGGAACAGACGCGACAGCGGTGTCGGCGCCGTAGACCAGATCAACGCCGATCGCCTCGACGGGGGTGCGGGCCAGCGCGGCCAGCGCCGTGCCAGGGTCACCGAAGTAGGTGGCGACGTGGATTGCGGGCCGGTTCTTGAGCGAGCCCAGTTCGTTGTACACCTTCTCGGCCAACGCCGCGGCGTCGGCGTGGATGTCGGTCACCAGCACCGGCTCATCGAGCTGCACCCATTCGGCCCCGTTGTCGGCGAGCTTGCCCAGCAGCTCGGTGTAGAGCGGGACCAGCTCGTCGAGCCGCTCGATCGGGGCGCCCCCGCCGTCGACCGCTTTGCTCAGCAGCAGGAAGGTAAGCGGCCCGATGATCACCGGGCGTGCCGGGATGCCTTGGTCGGCAGCTTCTTTGAGTTCAGTGAGCACCTTCTCGGGGTGCAGCGAGAATGAGGTCTTCGGCCCGATCTCCGGAACGATGTAGTGGTAGTTGGTGTCGAACCACTTGGTCATCTCCAGTGGCGCGATGTCCTCGGTGCCGCGCGCGGCCGCGAAATAGCGATCGAGCTCGTCGGAGACGGCATTGACTCGGGCGGGCAGCGCACCAAGCAGCACGGCGGTGTCGAGCATCTGGTCGTAATAGGAGAAGGTGTTCACCGGCACCGAATCCAGGCCGGCCGCGACCAGCTGCGCCCAGGTGTCGCGGCGCAGGGTAGCGGCCACCGACTCCAGCTCAGATCGGCTGGTCCGGTGTGCCCAGTAGCCCTCGGTGGCACGCTTAAGTTCGCGTTTCGGGCCTATGCGTGGAGAGCCGGTAACGGTGGCGGTAAACGGTGTAGCGGTCACGAGTTGTGGTCCTTCAATCGACGTGGGTAGTCACCGCCAGCGGACGCAAAGCCGATCCGGTCGCGGTGTGCCGCCAGCACACTGCTGCAACCAGGACGACCGTACGCCCATTCCACGAGGCGGTGAGCCGCCAGGCGCGGCGCGCCCGGCACAGCCGGCAGGTCTTCGGACTCGCAGGCGCGCACCGGGTGGTGCTCCTACTGACCGTCGCTTCCCGGTCGTGTGACCAGTGCTTATAGACGGCGTTCGTTCCTGCTTACCGCTGCGGGACAGTCCCGGACTTCCACCGGGTTCCCTCTTGCGGTGCATGCCTAACATGCCCCGCTCGATGCCGACGCTGCCGCCGGCAAACCAGCTACATAGGGCAGATTACCCGGCGGCCAGCGCCTCGGTGATGGGCAGGTCGCCGTTATTGAATTCGATGGTCCGGCCGATCGTCGAATCATCGTGCAGCACTGCGGCGGCAACCAGCGCGACGTCTTCGCGCGACACTCCGCTCTTTCCGGCGCCGTCAGCGCCGACGGCGATTCGGCCGGTCGCCGGTTCGAGGGTGAGGCGGCCGGGCCCCAGCACGGTCCAGTCCAGGTCGCTTGCGCGAAGGTGGGCGTCGGCGGCCGCCTTCGCCTCGGCGTAGGGGAAGAACGGATTGTCTTCAGCTACACCGTGGTCGGGTCCGGCGCCGAAGTAGGACACCATCACGAAGCGTCGCGGGCCGGCCTGCCGGGCAGCATCGATTACCCGGATCGCGGCGTCGCGGTCCACGGCATAGGTGCGTGCCGGGTCACCACCACCGGCGCCGGCGGAGAACACCACCGCGTCGTGACCGGCCAGCAGATCGGCCAGCGCGGCGGTGTCCAGTGTCTCGATGTCCGCGACGACCGGACGGGCTCCCGTCGCGGCGACGTCGTCGGTGTGGTCGGGGTTGCGGAAGACCGACGTCACCTCATCACCGTGCTCGGTCAGGGTGCGAGCCAGGTGCAGTGCCACCTTGCCGTGGCCGCCGATGATGACAATGCGCGACATGCAAGCGACGCTACCCGCCGGCTGAGCACCCCCGCGGCGAGCCGCCCAACGGGTTGGTCAACAATCGAGGCACAACATTCTTTTGAAGGAGACCGTCATGGCTGAAGCCGTCATCGTCGAAGCAGTCCGCTCACCAATCGGCAAACGCAACGGTGGGCTGTCCGGCGTACATCCCGCCGACCTGTCGGCGCAGGTTCTCAACGGACTCGTGGAGAAGGCGGGCGTCGATCCCGAGATCGTCGACGACGTGATCTGGGGCTGCGTCATGCAGGCTGGTGAGCAGTCCCTCGACATCGCGCGGACAGCGTTGCTCACCGCAGGTTGGCCGGAGACGGTTCCCGGCGTCACCGTCGACCGTCAGTGTGGATCCAGCCAGCAGTCGATCCACTTCGCTGCCGCGGGTGTGATCGCCGGTCATTACGACGTCGTCGTCGCCGGCGGTGTGGAGTCGATGTCGCGCACACCGATGGGATCTTCGCTGGCCAACGGCGGCCGGCCGTTCTCGCAGGCCTTCCTAGACCGCTATGACGGGGCGATCCCCAACCAGGGCATGGGCGCGGAGATGATCGCCGAGCATTGGGGACTCGACCGCACCACGCTCGACGAGTTCTCCCTCGGCTCCCACGAGAAGGCCGCGGCCGCACAGGATTCCGGTGCATTCGACGACCAGATTGTGGCCATCAAGGATCAGGACGGTAATGCGGTGCTCAAGGATGAGGGCATCCGACGGGGTACGCCGATCGAGAAGATGGCGCAGCTGAAACCGGCTTTCAAAGAAGACGGCGTGATCCACGCCGGCAACTCCAGCCAGATCTCGGACGGATCGGCGGCGCTGTTATTCATGTCGGCGGAGAAGGCGAAGTCGTTGAAGCTCAATCCGATTGCCAAGGTGCACACCGCCGCACTCGCCGGCGCCAATCCGGTGATCATGCTGACCGCACCCATCCCGGCAACCCAGAAGGTGCTGAAGCGTTCCGGCGTAAAGCTGGAGGACATCGGGGTCTTCGAGGTCAACGAGGCGTTCGCGCCGGTACCGCTGGCGTGGTTGAAGGACATCGGAGCTGACGAGAAGAAGCTCAACCCCAACGGCGGCGCGATCGCGCTCGGTCATCCGCTTGGCGGCTCTGGTGCCCGGATCATGACCACGATGCTCTACCACATGCGGGACAAGGGAATTCGTTACGGCCTGCAGACCATGTGTGAGGGTGGTGGCCAGGCCAACGCCACCATCGTGGAACTGCTGTGACCCAAGCTGCGCCTGCGGCGCTGGCCGAACGGCGCGGCAACGTTCTGGTGATCACCATCAACCGCCCGGAGGCCCGCAACGCGGTCAACGGCGCGGTCAGCACCGCCGTCGGCGACGCGCTCGAGCGAGCCCAAAACGACGACGAGGTGCGGGCGGTGGTGATCACTGGCGCCGGCGACAAATCCTTCTGTGCGGGAGCCGATCTCAAAGCAATTTCGCGTCGGGAGAATCTGTATCACCCGGACCATGGCGAGTGGGGCTTCGCCGGTTACGTCCACCACTTTATCGACAAGCCGACGATTGCCGCGGTCAATGGCACCGCGCTGGGTGGCGGCACCGAGCTGGCGCTGGCCAGCGATTTGGTGGTGGCCTGCGAAAGCGCGACGTTCGGTTTGCCCGAGGTCAAGGTCGGGTTGTTTGCCGCTGCCGGCGGGGTGTTTCGGATCGTGCATCAGCTGCCGCGCAAGGTCGCGCTCGAGATGGTGCTCACCGGTGAGCCGATCAGCGCTGCCGAGGCCGCAAAGTGGGGACTGATCAACCAGGTCGTCCCGGACGGCACCGTGCTGGAGGCCGCACTCAGGCTGGCCGAGCGGGTCACCGTGAACGCGCCGTTGTCGGTGCAGGCCAGCAAGCGGATCGCCTACGGTGCCGACGACGGCGTCATCCCCGACGAGGAACCGGGCTGGGCCCGCACCCAACGCGAATTCGGCGTAGTGCTGAAATCCGAGGATGCCAAAGAAGGTCCGCTGGCGTTCGCCGAGAAGCGCGCACCGGTCTGGAAAGCGCGCTGATCAGTAGTCGAGCGGCATCAGCTGGTCGACAGCACTGACGATGCGGCCGTCGATGATCGGCACGCACTCGTCGGGCAGATCGCCAGTCACTGCCACTCCGCTGCGGTCGAGTTCGTCGAGAAAGCGTGGTAGTTCGTCCATCGCTCCAGACGCCACGTCATGGATCACCACCACGGTGTGGTCGCGCGTCCGGACATCGGCGAGCGCCCGGTCGACCCAACCGACCGGATCCGCCCAATCGCGCGGCACGCAGTTCCACAACACGCAGGTGTGCTTCCCGTTGACCAGATACTCGACCGCAGTGCGGTTCAGACATCTTCGGTCTAGCTGTCCCTCGGTGCCCCAGGGGCGAAAGAGGAACCTTTCCCCGGTAAATCTCCCTAAAACTACCTGCGCCGTGGCCATTTCGTCGATGGTGTCCTGCTTATCCAGCTCGCCGAGTGGCCGGCCGTGGGTCAGCGAGTGATTGCCCACCCGGTGACCATCCCGAACCATCCGGGTAAGCAGGGCGACTGCAGTTGCGTTTCCGTCTACCTGATTGGCGACGACGAAGAAGATCGCCGGCAGTGACCTCTCCGCGAGTAAGTCGAGAACCCGATCGGTCACACCGGGCGTCGGTCCGTTATCGAAGGTGAGTGTGACCTGGCTTTTCTGCGTCACAGCGTTGTTTGGACCTCCTACTAACTGATCGATCAGTCAGCTAATGTAACGTGGACGGGCGAGAGAGACAAGGAGGTCTCGTTGACGACATCGACGCTCGATAGACCGGCCCCGACGAACGCCCGAACGCGAATCCTGGCGGCGGCTTTCGACTGCTTCTGCGAGTTTGGCTACGAGAAGTCCTCGATGAAGCGGATCGCCGCGCGGGCCGGTGTCTCGCAACCTCTGCTGCATCACCACTTCGACACCAAAGAACGGCTGGTGCAGTCGGCGATCGGCGAGATGGCCGCGGGCATCTTCTCGACGGCTGCCGAACATCTACCGCAACAGGGATCTGCTGTACACCGACTAGATGCTGCGAAGGAACTGCTGTACGCGCTCTTCGTCAACAATCTGCGCGCAGCGACCTTCACGGTGGAATTCGCCGCCGCGGCAAACCACAACCATTCGCTCAAACAACCATATTTGGACTACCAGCAAACCCAACGGCAAAACGTTGTGCGCTTCATCGAAGAGTTGGCCCCCGGAGCAGAGGTCGACGTGTCGGTGGCACTCATCGAGACATTCCTGCTGGGGTTGGCGATGCGCCGCCCCTTCACCACCGACCTCACCGCATTCCGGGCCGGCTTCGACACCCATGTCCAACTGTTGATCAACCATCTGATCGCTCAAGGAACGGAACATCCGGCGCCATGACCATCATCAATCCTGAAAGCGCGCTCGAGCCCCCGGTCGACGATCGCGTTGCGGGAAGCCAGGGCAAGCCTCTGTTCCTGAAACGCTACGAGCATCCCAACGCCGAGTACACGCTGGTTCTGGTGCACGGCACCGCCGGGCACAGCGCGGTTTACCACGATTTCGCCGAGCAGTTCCGGCGAGACTTTCTGGCGACAGTCTGGGCGTTCGACTTGACGGGACACGGGCAGACCCCCGGGGATCGCGGCGTCTTCACTTTCGAAGACTTCCTCGAAGACGTTCGGGCTGTGACCGAGCACGCGTCCGAACGCACCGGCCTTCCGGTGGTGCTGCACGGGGCCAGCCAGGGCGGCGAAATTGCATTCCACGCCCTGGCCCGCTGCCCTCGCGTTGCGGGCGCGGTGTGCATGAACATTTTGTTGAACGACGAGCTGCCGATGAACCGGGCAATTCGGTTGATGCGTTCGGGATTCGTGGATCGTCTGGCCCGAGGTCTTGGCGACCGGGTTCGGATACCGCTACGCCGGTTCATCGACTTCAAAGCGGCCTATCAGGAGGACCCGGGTTTGTTGCCCAGGAAGCTGGCCGACCCGCTCTATGTATGGTCCTACGGATTCAAGAGCTACCACTCCGTCTTCAACTACACGCCGGATAAGCCCGCCGCGGCGAACACCAAGCCCGTCCTGCTTGCCTGCGGCGAGAACGACGAGATCGTCGGCCCCGACCATGTCCGGGCCTGCTTCGAGCGCATCGGCGGGCCGAAGGACCTCTTTGTGATGCCCGGTGGTGGACACCAGCTGATGCTCTTCGAGGCCAACGTGTATAGCCGGGTTGTCGACTCATGGATCCGTGAGCGCGTCTTAGGTCAGGCGCAGGCGTGGACCGCGCCACTCGACATCGAAGAGCGGACCTATTTCGACTTCCTCCACCGCGAGCAGCGCAACGAGGCCACCGGCGAGCCGGATTACCGGTACTCCTGGCTGGACAAGCTCCTCACCAGGGTCCACAACGGCACCATTGAACGCGGTGTCCGCTACTTCGCCCAAGCCCAGGACAGTGCGCATTGGCGGTTCACCGAAGAACTCGTCAGCAAAATCGACTGCGTCGCCTGGGAATTCCTGCGCGACTACCTACCCGAGTCGGAGGGAACGGAGCGTCCGCGCATGGCGGTGGCCGGCTGCGGCAGCGGCAACGCGATCCGTAGTTTGCTCAAGCTGGACCCGCGGTTGCGGGACTGGGACATTGCGGGCTTCGACGTCGACTACAAGGCAATCCGGGCAGCGCGCCGGTCCTTCGCCGACCTGCCGAATGTTCAATTCCACCTTGGGGACATCCGCGACCGCAACGTGCTGCCCACCGGTCAGTTCGACGTGGTCTACATGCACGGAATATTCGACCACTGCGGGGAGCACCGCGCGGTCTTGGCGAATGTCCATCGGGCGCTCAAACCCGGCGGACGGGTGTTTTATGTGGCTCCAGACCGGAATCTGTACACCTGGTTGGCATTCGTCAGCATCGGCCCGTTGTTTGTGTCCGGCCTGCACAAGTCAACTCACGACTTCCGTCGGTTCCCGAGACCCACCGAACTTTCCAGGCTTCTCGAAGATGTCGGTTACCGGCCCTTGCAGAAGGATGGGGGGTCGCGGCCGGCCATCGCCGGGCTGGAATACACCACCAAAATGAATCCGTTCGCTGCGGGGCGCGCTTTTGAGACACGCAACCTCTCCGGCTTAACCATCGAGCTGACCAAGACCCGACGCTGGCTCGGTGGCCGACATCTGGGCGAATACGTGGGCGCAGCGGAAAAACCGGTTGCAGCACAATAAAACTCGTGACCCGAGTGCATCATCTGTAGCCCAGCGCCGCATCCTCCACCCTGATCCGCACGGTCAGCAATAGCGCGTTGGCTAGCGTGAAGCTGGCCGCGGTCAGCCAGGCCGTGTGCACTAGTGGTAGGGCCACACCTTCGACGACGACGGCCACGTAGTTGGGGTGATGCAGCCATCGGTAAGGTCCCCGGCGTACCAGCGGCACCTGTGGCAGCACGATGACCAGGGTGTTCCACCGGTGGCCTAACGTCGCGACGCACCACCAACGCAGCGCCTGACTCAGCGCCACCAACGCCAGCATCGGCCAGCCGAGCCATGCGATGAACGGCCGGTGCAACGCGCACACCTCGAGGACGCACCCCAGCAGCAGCGCAGTGTGCACCGCCACCATCACCGGATAGTGGCTATGGCCGAATTCCTTGCCGCCCTGGGCAAAAGCCCATTTTGCGTTACGCCTGGAGACGACCAGCTCTACCAGTCGCTCGATGCCAATCACCAGGATCAGCAGGTAATACACGACTACCAGCCGAGCAACACGAGTTCCGAGCAGAAGGCCGGTCCCATGGCAAGCATCAGCCCAAACGAACCGGGTGGCGGGGGATCGGCCATGTTCGCCCGCAAGACATCCAAGACCGACACCGACGAGAGATTGCCGTTCTCACGCAGTGACTTTCGAGTGGGGTCGAGGGCGGTTGAGGGAAGGTCCAGGGTGTGCTCGACCGCTTCGATCACCTTCGGGCCACCGGGGTGGCAGACCCACGTCGAGATGTCCGCCGGGGTCAAGCCATGGTCGCTCAGAAAGTTGTGGACGTCTTCGCCCAAGTACTTTTCGGCGACGTTCGCGACATCGGTGGACAACTTGATCCGGAAGCCGTCGCTGCCGATGTCCCAGCCCATCACGTCTTCGGTGTCGGGGTAGATCCGGCTACGGGTGGCAAGCACTTTGGGACCCGTGGATGTGTGGGCGGACCCCTTGGCGACGACGGCGGCCGCGCCGTCACCGAACAGGCTGGTCGCGACCAGATTCGCGATGGAGTAGTCGTTGAGATGGAACGTCAAGGAGCACAGTTCGATCGCCAGCAGGACCGACACCTGGTCGGGGTAGGCGAGCAGGTAGTCGTTCATCCGGGCCACGCCGGCAGCGCCGGCGACACACCCAAGTCCGAACAGCGGCATCCGCTTGACGTCGGGTCGCAAACCGACGCGGGTCGCCAGCCGAGCCTCCAAAGTCGGAACCGCGAGGCCGGTGACCGTCGTCGAGAACACGATATCGACATCGGCGGGCTTGACGTTGGCGGCGTCGAGAGCCGAGAGCAGTGCGCGCTCGCCAAGTTCCAGGGCGGTGTCGATGAAAATGTCGTTGGCTTCGGTGAAGCCGCTCAGCTTGCCGTATTGAGTCAGTGGCATCGCGATACGGCGGGTCTCGACCCCGGCGCTGGCTCCGAACCGGTCAAATTGTGGTCCGCCGAACTCGGTCAAGCCCGACAGCGCTTCCTGTTGGCCGACCTGATGTGGCGGGAATTCGACCGTCACTGAGGCGACGGACGCGGAAGACATCATCTTCGATTTACTCCCTGAACGCCCTGCCGATGGGCGAACATCATCATCGTATTCATGGGTCGCGGGTGAAGCGCTTAGTAGTACATCCAAGTAGATGGATGTCCATCACAACATATTGGATGGGCTGTCATCGTGCCAGCGGGGACCGCCCCGACATGCCGGTTGTGCCTGCAGTATCCCGGGGTAACAACCGAATTCACCATCGGCGCCCCTCGGAGATCGCGTGGCCCCGCATCGTCGCCGCGCCACCTTGGCGCTAGGTTGGAGTGTGTGCGGATTCTGGTGACAGGCGCGACGGGTTATGTGGGATCGCGGCTGGTCACAGCGCTACTCGCAGAAGGCCACCAGGTGCTGGCCGCAACCCGCGACCCGGAACGCTTGGGTCGGATGGGCTGGTTCGACGACGTCACGACGATAGTTCTGGACGCCTCCGACGCCGAGTCGGCTGGCGCGGCTTTCGTCGCAGCCGGGCCGGTCGACATCGTGTATTACCTGGTGCACTCGATCGGACAACCCGGTTTCCGCGATGCCGACCGGACCGCGGCCCGCAACGTCGCCACCGCTGCCAAGGACGCCGACGTGCGTCGAATCGTCTATCTGGGCGGTTTTGTCCCCGACGACCCCGACGGGGCACTGTCAGAGCATCTGACCAGTCGGGCCGAGGTGGCCCAGGCGCTGACGGTCGAGGAAGGCCCGGAAGTAGTGTGGCTCGGCGCAGCAGTGATTTTCGGCGCCGGCTCGACGTCGTTCGAGATGTTGCGCTACGTCGGTGACCGGTTCCCGGTCATCCCGATCCCGCCGTGGATGGACAACCCGATCGACCCGATTTCCATTCGTGACGTGCTGCACTACCTGGTCGCCGCCGCCGATGCCGGACAGGTACCGGCGGGCGCCTATGACATCTCCGGCCCGGATACCACCTCCTATCACGCGCTGCTGAAAACCTATGCGCAGATTTCCGGCAAGTGGCACACCGGTTTACCGGCGCCCGGGATACCTACTGCGGTCGCGTCCAGAGTGACGGCGATCGCGCTGCCGGTACCTGACGGGCTGGCTGCCGATCTGGTGGAGTCGCTGGATCACCCGATGCGAGCCGCAGGCACCGGCCTGCGTGGCCTGGTTGCCGACCCACCCGGCGGGCTGATTGCGGTCAAGGAAGCGATAACGCTGGCCCTGTCGAGCCGCCGGCCGCGCCCGGTCAACGCGCTGGCCGATCCCCATCACCTCGCCGACAGCGATCCGGTGTGGGCCGGCGGTGATGCACTGCGGCTGCGGCGGCTCGCCGGAAAGGTGACACCGTCGATCGCGCGGCCCGGTCTTGGGCTGGTCGATGCCGTCCCCGGGCCTATCGCCGGTGTGCTGCGAACCGGCCTGGACCTGCTGATCACTGTGAGCCCGAAGATGCGTTTCGCGTGAGCGACCTGAGCAGTCGTCCGAAGACGAGCGCCCTGGCCGAAATTCGTCGGGGAATCGTCAACGTCGCTGTGCCGCATCATGAACCGCCCTCGACGGTAAGACGCCGGCGGATCGTCGTGGCGATCGTGCTGGTGCTCGGCGCGGCCGTGCTGGGTTTTGCGTTGCGACGACACCCCGGCGAGGCAAGCTTCTACTGGCTGTCGTTGGCGCTGGCGGTGGTGTGGGCGATTGGCGCGTTCGCCTCCGGACCGCTGCATCTTGGCGGTGTCTGCTGGCGTGGTCGCAATCAGCGTCCGGTGATCACCGGGACCGTCGTCGGTCTGGCGCTCGGTGGGGTCTTCGTACTCGGCGGGTTTATCGCCAGAGAGATTCAGCCGGTCTCTCACCTGATAACCCAGATCCTGCGGTACACGGACCAGGGCTCGTGGCGGCTCATCATGGCCATCGCGCTGGTCGACGCCATCGCCGAGGAGCTGTTCTACCGCGGTGCGTTCTACACCGCGTTGGGCCGACACCATCCGGTGCTCATCTCGACTGTCGTGTACGTTGTCGCCACGTTGGCCAGCGGCAACCTCATGCTCGGGTTCGCCGCCATCTTCCTGGGCACCGTGTGCGCGTTGGAGCGCCGCGCGACCGGCGGCGTGCTGGCACCGATCCTGACTCACTTTGTGTGGAGCCTGGTCGTGCTGCTTGCGTTGCCCCCGCTGTTCGGTCTGTGAGGCTTAGCTGTCGGTGAAGTTCGGTGTCCGGCGCTGCTGGAAAGCCCTTGCGCCCTCTTTGAAATCGGCTGATTTCAGCAGCACCGACTGACCCTCGAGTTCGCGCTGCAGCGCAGCCTCCAACTCAGTGAGCGTGGCCGCATTGATGGCGTGCTTGGTCTTGGCGAACGCAACCGCCGGGCCCGACACAAGTCCGGACACCACCTTGGCCACCTCGTCCTCGAAGTCTTCGGCCGGGTAGACCGCGCTGATCAGGCCGCAAGCCAATGCTTCGGCGGCGGGCAGCCGCTCGGCCAGCAACGCCATGCGCATCGCACCTATCCGGCCGATCGCGGCGGAAATCAGCGCCGAGGCGCCACCGTCCGGCATCAGGCCGATCTTGGTGAAGGCGAGCATGAAAAACGCGTTGTCGGAGGCCAATACCAGGTCGCATGCCATGGCCAGCGAGACACCGACGCCGGCCGCCGGTCCTTGAACGACCGCGACGACCGGGCGCGGCAGCGCCACGATGGCCCGGATCGCGCGGTTGGCCGCCAAGATAATTTCGGTTGGCAGGCCGCCGGCGGCCACGTCGTCGGCGCTCATCCCCGCACCGGAGCTGAAGCCGCGGCCGGCGCCGCCCAATCGCACCATCTTCACCCGGGGATCGGCGGCCGCCTTCTCCATCGCATCGGCGATCCCGGCCAGAATCTCCAAATTCAGCGAGTTCAGGCTTTCCGGACGATCGATGGTCACCGACAGCACACCTTCGGCGAGGGTGACGGAAAGTCCGCTGACGGGGGCGAGGGTGTCGATTCCGGAATCGATGGCGGTCATGGCTCGACTTTAAGCCACCGGGGTGCAGCGCCAACCAGGCCGACTGCGAAGATGCGAGTTACCAAGCGTCGACAAGGAGGTCGGTTGACATGGCGGGACCGCTGACAGGCTTGCGGGTAATTGAACTCGCCGGAATCGGGCCGGGCCCGCATGCCGCGATGATCCTCGGCGATCTCGGCGCCGACGTCGTGCGGGTCGATCGGCCCGGAGCCAGCGGCGCGGATCCGATGCTGCGCAACCGGCGCTTCGTCACCGCCGACCTCAAGTCTGAGCAGGGCCGCGAGTTGGTGCTCAAGCTCATCGCCAAGGCCGACGTGCTGATCGAGGGTTACCGCCCGGGTGTGACCGAGCGCCTGGGTCTGGGCCCGGAGGACTGCGCCAAGGTGAACGAACGGCTGGTCTACGCGCGGATGACCGGCTGGGGTCAAACCGGACCACGTAGCCAGCAGGCCGGTCACGACATCAACTACATCTCGCTCAACGGCGTGTTGCACTCCATCGGCCGGGTCAACGAGCGTCCGGTACCGCCGCTGAACCTGGTCGGCGATTTCGGTGGCGGGTCGATGTTCCTACTGGTCGGCATCCTGGCCGCGCTGTGGGAGCGACAGAACTCCTGTAAGGGTCAGGTCATCGATGCCGCGATGATCGACGGCTCGTCGGTGCTGGTGCAGATGATGTGGGCGATGCGCGCCATGGGCATGTGGACCGACGAGCGAGGCACCAACATGCTCGACGGCGGAGCGCCCTACTACGACACCTACGAGTGCTCCGACGGCCGCTATGTCGCGGTGGGTGCCATCGAGCCGCAGTTCTACGCGGCGATGCTGGCCGGGCTTGGCCTCGACAGTGCCGATTTGCCACAGCAAAACGACCGTACTGGCTGGCCCGAGTTGCGGGCCCGGTTCACCGAGGTGTTCGCCGGCCGCGATCGCGACCACTGGGCCAAGGTGTTCGCTGATTCCGATGCGTGTGTGACGCCGGTGCTGGCGTTCGGTGAGGTCGAGAGCGAGCCGCACGTCACCCAGCGGAACACCTTCTACCAGACCGACGGCGGTCTGCAGCCGTTGCCGGCGCCGCGGTTCTCGCGCACGGTGCCGGACGAGCCGCGCCCGCCGGGACAGCCCGGAGCCGACACCGAAGCCGTCCTCAACGACTGGGTATAGTCCCGACCAACCAGTAGGTCGGCTCCGGATCGAAAGGAACATCTGCGTGGAGATCAACGATGCCGTGGCGCTCGTCACCGGCGGGGCGTCAGGCCTGGGTCTGGCTACCACCAAGCGCCTGCTCGATGCCGGCGCACAGGTGGTGGTGCTCGACCTTAAAGGCGAGGAGGTGGTCCGCGAACTCGGTGATCGTGCGCGTTTCGCGCCCGCCGATGTCACCGACGAGAACGCGGTGACTGCGGCCCTGGATATCGCGGAGTCGCTGGGCCCGCTGCGCATCGTGGTCAACTGTGCTGGCACCGGTAACGCCATCCGGGTGCTGAGCAAGGACGGCGTCTTCCCGTTGGAGGGGTTCCGCAAGGTGGTCGAGATCAACCTGATCGGCACCTTCAACGTTCTGCGGTTGGGCGCCGAGCGGATCGCCAAAACCGAGCCCATCGGTGAGGAACGAGGCGTCATCATCAACACCGCGTCGGTAGCGGCCTTCGACGGCCAGATCGGTCAGGCCGCCTACTCGGCGTCCAAGGGCGGCGTTGTCGGCATGACGTTGCCGATTGCGCGCGACCTGGCCAGCAAGGGTATCCGGGTGGTGACGATCGCTCCGGGTCTGTTCGACACCCCGTTGCTGGCCGGCCTGCCTGAACCGGCCAAGGAGTCGCTGGGCAAGCAGGTGCCGCATCCCAGCCGGCTGGGTAAGCCCGACGAGTACGGCGCCCTGGCCGTGCACATCGTGGAGAACCCGATGCTCAACGGCGAGGTCATCCGGCTGGACGGCGCGATCCGGATGGCACCGCGATAGCCCGGCAAAAAAGAAGGTCCCCGCGTTTGCGGGAACCCAAGCAATAGCGAAACGGCGAAAGCTCAATCGAGGCTCACGATCACCTCGTCACCGGCGCGCCCACATCGGTGGCGCGCTCCGCGCAGTTAGCTGGCGGTGGGGAGTGGGTGCCAGTCGTCGAGCTGCTCCGAGCACTCTCCCTCTACCAGCACGTCGCCGTGGTAGAGGGCCTCGAAATCAGCTTTGATCACGTCGGCACTCGAGTCGTCAATCCACATGTAGCAGAGCTTATGAGTCAGCTTTAAGGAATCTTTGAGTCACGATTCGGAAAACGTTGGCAATATTACCGTCGGGTAGGAAGGGGTCACCTCGGACGTCCCGTCCGGACTCCTGGGTGTTCGTCGCGTATCCAATTAACAGCCGATAGGCTGGGGAAAATGTCCTGTTATTCCGTATCACCGTGAACCGTCTCAGGGGTCCGGCTCGTACCTACTGTTAGGGCGCGCGGTGGTGCGCCCGATATTGCGCCGCTAACTTATCGCTGATAAGTTAGCGCGGGTATCGATGCCGGAAGGACAGACATGTTGCAGCGAATCGCTCGCCTTGCCATCGCCGCCCCCCGGCGAATTCTCGCCGTAGCAGCTCTGGTCATGGCGGCGGCGGCAATCTTCGGAATCCCCGTCGCCAAAAGCCTCTCCGCCGGTGGCTTTCAAGACCCCGCGTCGGAGTCAGCACAGGCAATCCAGCAGTTGACCGATAAGTTCGGGCAGAGCGACCAACAGATGGTGATCCTGGTGACCGCGCCGGATGGCGCCCAGAGCAGCCAGGCCCGTCAGGTTGGCACCGATATCGCCAACCAGGTGAAACGGTCGGACGGGGTGTTCAACGTGTCCTCGGCGTGGACGGTACCGCCGCAGGCGGCGGCCGACCTGGTCAGCAAGGACGGCAAATCCGGGTTGATCGTGGCCAACCTCAAGGGCGGCGAAAACAGCGCGCAGAACTACGCCAAAGCCATCGCCAAGCAGGTCGTGCATGACCGCGACGGCGTCACGGTCCGCGCCGGTGGGGTAGCGATGGTGTACGCCCAGATCAATCACCAAAACGAACGTGACCTGTTGCTGATGGAGTCCCTGGCGATTCCGCTGAGCTTCCTGGTGCTGGTTTGGGTTTTCGGTGGGCTGCTGACCGCGGCCTTGCCCATTGCCTTGGGTGGGTTGGCCATCGTCGGATCAATGTCGGTATTGCGTCTGATCAGCTTTAGCACCGACGTCTCGACATACGCACTGAACCTCAGCAGCGCCCTGGGGTTGGCCCTTGCCATCGACTACACCCTGCTGATCATCAGCCGCTACCGCGACGAGTTGGCCGACGGCAGCGGTCGAGACGAGGCGCTGATCCGCACCATGGCCACCGCCGGTCGCACCGTGCTGTTCTCGGCAACCACTGTCGCGTTGTCGATGGCGGTGATGGTGCTGTTCCCGATGTATTTCCTGAAGTCCTTCGCCTACGCCGGTATTGCCACCGTGGCAGTCGTAGCTGTGGCAGCGATCCTGGTGACACCGGCCGCGATCGTGCTGCTCGGGCCGCGGCTGGACGCACTGGACGTGCGCCGGCTTTCCCGGCGGATACTCCGTCGCCCGGATCCGGTGCGCAAACCGGTGGAGCAGCTGTTCTGGTACCGGTCGACCAAGTTCGTGACGCGTCGAGCAGTGCCGATCGGTCTGGCCGTCGTCGCGCTGCTGCTGGTGCTCGGCGTTCCGTTCCTCGGGGTGAAGTGGGGCATGCCCGACGACCGGGTGCTGCCGCACTCGGCCTCGGCGCATGCGGTCGGCGACCAGTTGCGCCATGACTTCGCCGATGACTCGGCGACGGCGGTCCCCATCGTCGTCCCGGACGTCCGCGGGGTGCGTCCGGGCGACCTGGACCGCTATGCCGCCGCCTTGTCACGGGTGGCCGACGTCTCGGCGGTATCCGCCCCGACCGGGACGTTCGTGTCCGGCAACCGGGTCGGACCGCCGTCCGCACCCGCCGGGCTGGACCGCGGCAGTGCTTTCTTGACAGTCGCCAGCACTGCACCGCTGTTTTCGCAGGCCTCCAACACCCAGCTCGACCGGTTGCATGACGTGGCCGGTCCGGGTGGCCGGTCGGTGCAGATGGCCGGCCTGGCTCAGATCAACCGCGACAGCGTGCACGGCATCACCACGCAGCTTCCGCTGGTGTTGGGCCTGATCGCCGTGATCGCCTTCGCGCTGCTGTTCCTGCTCACCGGCAGTGTCGTGCTGCCGCTGAAGGCGCTGGTGTGCAACGTGCTGTCGCTGACAGCGGCGTTCGGCGCGCTGGTGTGGATCTTCCAGGACGGCCACCTCGGCGCACTGGGGACGACTCCCAGCGGGACACTGGTGGCCAACATTCCGGTGCTGCTGTTCTGCATCGCGTTCGGCCTGTCAATGGACTACGAGGTGTTCCTGGTCTCCAGGATTCGGGAGTACTGGTTGGCATCCGGCGCGGCCCGCCCCGCAGCATCGGACACCAGAAAGATGCGTGCCGACAATGACGAGAGCGTGGCGCTCGGGTTGGCGCGGACCGGCCGGGTGGTCACCGCCGCTGCCCTGGTGATGTCGATTTCATTCGCCGCGTTGATCGCTGCTCAGGTGTCGTTCATGCGGATGTTCGGTGTCGGCCTGACACTGGCCGTGCTGGCCGACGCGACCTTGGTGCGGATGGTCCTGGTTCCGGCCTTCATGCACGTACTGGGCCAGTGGAGCTGGTGGGCGCCCAAACCACTGGTGTGGCTGCATGAGCGGTTCGGAATCAGCGAGTCGGACCTCGCGACTGCGCCGGTAGGCGCCAGCACTGGACGACACCGCCGCGCCGACGCCGCTCCTGCTGCGCCGGCCGCGTCCAACGGCGCTCGGAGCGCTCGTGCCGCCGCAACGGTCAGCCACCGTGGCTAGTCCGGCAACCGAGAACCTTCGCCGGCGGCGCGCGCCGCGCGGGTCCGGTGATCTGCTTCGCGACGAAATCCTGGACGCCGCTACCCAACTCCTGCTGGAAACCGGGCAAGCCAAAGCGGTGTCGATCCGGTCGGTGGCGCAACGCGTCGGCGTGACGCCGCCCTCGATCTACCTGCATTTCGCGGACAAAGACAGGCTGCTCGACGCGGTATGTGCGCGCTATTTCGACAAGCTGGATGAGGAAATGCAGCGGGTGTCCGCAGGGCAACCATCCACCTTGGAGGTGCTGCGAGCCCAAGGGCTGGCCTATGTCCGGTTCGCTACCAAGACCCCGGAGCTCTATCGGATCGCAACGATGAGTGAGTGGCGCTCGGGTAGCGATGTGGACGCCGCCCTGGCCAGCTCGGCATTCGAGCACATGCTCGCCACCGTGCAGGCGCTGATCGGCGAGGGTGTCTGCCCGCCCGGTGACGCGACGATCGCCGCACTCAAACTGTGGACCGCCGCACACGGGGTGGCGTCGCTGTTGATCGCCAAGCCGCACCTGCCCTTCGGCGATGCCGACGAGTTCACCGAGCGGGTACTGTCTGCGGTCTTTTGCGGGCATATCGTGACTGGAATAGCCGGCGACGATGCCACCCCGCAGCAGACCGTGGAGTGGCTGATGGGACTGGCAGCTTTGGAGCATCCCCTGAAAGGCTCGTAGGCATGACATCGTCGGCCGCAACGGTCAACAACCCGTTCTTCGCCCGAATCTGGCCGACCATCGCCGCTCACGAGACCGAGCAGTTACGCGCGCTGCGCCGGGAGAATCTGGCCGGACTCTCGGGCCGGGTGCTGGAGGTCGGTGCGGGCACCGGGACTAACTTCGGCTACTACCCGGATTCGGTTCAGCAGATTGTCGCTGTCGAGCCCGAACCCCGGCTGGCCACCCGGGCTCGTGCTTCGGCTGCCGAGGCGGCTGTTCCGGTCGTGGTGACGAATACGACGGTGGAGAGTTTTTCCGCTGCCGAGCCGTTTGACGCGGCGGTGTGCTCGCTGGTGCTGTGCTCGGTGGTTGACCCGGATTCTGTTCTGCGGCAACTACTGTCGCGACTTCGGCCGGGCGGCGAGCTGCGGTATCTGGAGCATGTGGCCACCGACGGGGTTCGGGGCCGGTTGCAGCAGGTGGTCGACGCGACGGTATGGCCGAAGCTGGCGGGTAACTGCCACACCCACCGCGACACCGAGCAATCCATCGTCGCCGCGGGATTCGACGTCGACAGCTCCCGAACCGAGCGGACCCTGCCTGCGTGGGTGCCGCTGCCGGTGTCGGAGTTCGTGATCGGCCGGGCGCGGCGGCCGGCTTAGTTCAGCAGCGCCGGCAGCCGCTGCAGCAGTGTCGGGAGCGCCTTGCTGGCAGTCTCACGCACGGTGATTGTGGCGCCGTCGGACAGCGGAGTCGGCTCCGGATTGACCTCGATGACGACCGCGCCGCGGGCCAGCGCCAACTCGGGAAGTCCGGCTGCCGGGTACACGATGCCTGACGTGCCCACCACGACCACCACATCGGCGGCGGTCGTCGCCTCCACCGCGTGCTGCCACGGTTCCTCGGGCAGCGCCTCGCCGAACCACACCACGCTCGGCCGGATCAAGCCGCCACAGTCGCAGCGCGGTGGCTCTACTTCCAGCGCGGGTTCCGTCATCTCGGGCAGTTCACCGGTGTAGGGAACATCGCAAGTCGCGCAACGGAATTCGAACAAGCTGCCGTGCAAGTGGTGCACCGGCGAGCTACCGGCACGCTCATGCAGGTCGTCGACGTTCTGGGTGACGACGCTGACCTCGGCGTAGTCCTGCCAAGCGGCGACCGCCCGGTGGCCGGCGTTGGGCTCGACGGTGCCCACCAGGTAATGCCGCCACAGATACCAACCCCACACCCGTTCCGGATTGCGCAGCCAGCCTTGCGTGCTGGACAGCTCATAGGGGTCGAATCGGGCCCACAGTCCGTTCTTGTCGTCGCGGAATGTCGGCACCCCGCTCTCGGCGGAGATTCCCGCACCGGACAGGACCGTTATGCGCACCCCACCAAGATAGCGGGACTGCGGGATACTGAGCAGGTGGAGCTGGGGGATTGGCTGCGGGTTGACGCACGAGTGGGTCGGCCGCTGTTCGACCAGCTGCGCAACCAAATCATCGATGCCATTCGGGCCGGCACGTTGCCGCCCGGGGCCCGGCTGCCGACGGTACGGGAACTGGCCGCTCAGGTGGGCTTGGCGGTCAACACCGTTGCTCGCGCATACCGCGAGCTGGAAACCGCGGGCGTCGTCGAAACCCGAGGACGCTTCGGCACATTCGTCGCCCGAGCCGACCCTTCGGATTCCGCGATGGCGTCAGCGGCGCGCGCCTACCTGGACGTCGCACGCGGACTGGGACTGGGCAAGGCAGACGCGCTGTGCTACCTCGAGGCTGCCGACGACTGAGCGAAGGGCTGCCGTTACCCCAGAACTTTGGTCAGCGTGCGCAAGTTGCGGGTGGTAGTCGACGATTTGTACCGCTTCTTGCCCATCGTCTTGCCGATGGCGCTGTCCAACGTGTGATTCTTGGGCACCTGCCAATAGATCACACCCGCGGAATCCGTGCCGCGGCTGATCTTCTCGTCGGATCCGGTGTCGTTGGCCAGCGCGGCGAGTTCGTCGAGTACAGCGGTGTCGCTGACGAATGTGACGTAGGACTGGTATCCGTCCACCTCGGGTTCAAACGGGTAGGCGTTGACGATGGCCTGCACCTTCTTGATCGGGTAGACCAGCACCCACGCGTCGTATCCGAATCGCTGCCGCAACGCATTCTCGGCCGCGGCGCGCACCGCCTTTGCAGCGTTCGGTGAATCCAGCAACACGTTGCCGGTGGCCAGAATGGTGCGCACATTGCTGAACCCGGCGTCGGCCAAAGCGGCCGCCACGTCGGCCATCTTGAGGTTGACGCCGCCGACGTTGACACCGCGAAGGAACGCCGCGTAGCGGGTCATGGGCTCATGTTAGCGCCGAGTAGGCTTTCGCCATGGGACGTCAAGTGTTCGACGACAAGCTGCTGGCCGTGATCGCCGACAATTCTCTGGGCGTGCTGGCCACTGTCAAGAGCGATGGGCGTCCCCAGCTGTCCAACGTGTCCTACTACTTTGACGCCCGCAGCTTGGCTGTTCAGGTGTCGGTTACCGAGCCGAGGGCCAAGACGCGCAACCTGCGTCGCGACCCGCGGGCGTCGCTGCTGGTCAGCTCCGACGACGGCTGGTCGTACGCCGTTGCCGAGGGCCACGCGGAGCTGACACCGCCGGCAGCCGCCCCTGACGACGACACCGTCGAAGCCCTGATCACGTTGTACCGCAATATCGCTGGTGAACACCCGGACTGGGACGACTACCGCCAAGCAATGGTCACCGATCGCCGGGTATTGCTGACGCTGCCGATTGCCCACGTCTACGGCATGCCGCCGGGCGTGCGGTGATCCTCGAACCACGCTGAATTGCCGCCGACGCGCTACGCTGCGGGCATGGCTGCATCCAAGTCGGGGCCGGCATCTTCGTCGGGGGACCACAAGCGCAAGTTCCGCGAGGCGCTGGAGCGCAAGAATTCCAAGTCAGCGGGCGGAGCGGATCACAAGGACGGTGGCGCCAAGCAGCCCCGCGCGCACGGGCCGAAGGAGAGCCGTCGAGAGTTCCGCCGCAAGAGCGGGTAGTCGCCTATTCGCCGGCGCGCACGACGGCTAAAAATATTGCGGGAACGACGAATTCGACTGTCGTGAGCACTTCCTGGAACCAGTGCGGCCGACCGTCGCGGACAAAAGAAATCAGCCGTCCGATGGCGCTGAGCAACATGACGCTCGCCAGCAGACGCACATCACCAGGTTGGATGGGGGATTTGCGTGCCGCCCGCATCCATGCATAGCCGTAGCCGGCGAAATAGGCGGAGTAGAACCGCTCTCGCGAATCGACCGTGGCGTTGGCGTCCGTCGCACCGGGAACCGAGGCTGTCCCGAGTGCGAAATGATAGGCGCCAATTGCTATACAGGACAGTCCGGTCAGGGCCGCCAGATTCCGCAAGCCACGCCCACTGACCACGGATGTTCCGGCCATATTCCCACCGTAGAACGTAAGTAGACGAACGTCAACTTAAATCCTAAAAGTTTGTCCCCCAACCTTATTCCACGTCCGTGCAATTTGTGTGCGTTACGATCGGGGTGTGCCAGTGCAGCGGCGTCTGCGCCCTGAGCTGCGGCGCGAGCGAGTTATCGATGCCGCGGAACGGGTCTTCGCAGGGCAACCATACGAGCAGGTGACCATGGATGCGGTCGCCGACGAGGCCGGCATTTCTCGTGCGCTGCTCTACCGGCATTTTCCGGGCAAGAACGCACTTTTTGCGGCGGTGTATCGGCGTGCCGCCGACCGGCTCCTCGACCGGGTCCGCTTGGACGCGGACTCGCCGCTGGAGGAGCAGATCCTCGCCGGACTCGACGCCCACCTCGATTACTTCGCCGCCAACCGCAACGCCGTGCTGGCGGCCAACCAGACTTTGGCCACCGACCCTGTTGTGCAAGACATCATCAACACCGAGCTATCCACACTAGGTGATCGCCTCACCGACGCGATTGCGCTTGATCCGCTTGAGCGTCAGCGGCTTTCAGCTATCGCTATTAGCTGGCTGGCGTTCGTGCGGGTGATGTGTGTGCAGTGGCTCGCGCACGGGCATTTCAGCCGCGACGAACTCCGCGCCATCTGTATGGACGCCCTCAACGCGGTGATGCCGGCGAGTCTTAAACTGTGACGGTGCCGAACCTGCAGCTTGCCCAAGACCCGGCCGCGGATGCGCTGCTCGGAACCAACCCGTTCGCATTGCTGGTCGGTATGCTGCTCGACCAGCAGGTGCCGATGGAGACCGCCTTCGCCGGCCCGAAGAAAATCGCCGACCGGATAGGCGGCTTCGACGCGACCGAGATCGCCGACTACGACCCGGACAAATTCGCCGCCTTATGCTCGGAAAGGCCTGCGGTGCATCGCTTTCCAGGATCAATGGCCAAGCGGATCCAGGCGTTGGCGCAGATCATCGTCGACCGCTACGACGGCGATGCCACCGCCGTGTGGACAGCGGGCGACCCCGACGGATCCGAGCTGCTGCGACGCCTCAAGGACCTACCCGGATTTGGCGAGCAGAAGGCGCGAATTTTCCTGGCACTGCTCGGCAAGCAGTACTCGGTAACCCCAAAGGGTTGGCGGGCGGCCGCAGGCGACTACGGCAAAGCCGGCACGCATCTGTCGGTCGCCGACATCGCCGACGCTCGTTCACTGGAAAAGGTGCGGTCCTACAAGAAGCAGTTGAAGGCTAAGGGAAAGGCGGCAACGTGAAGACACACCTGAACTGTCCGTGTGGCGAGGCCATCGTCGGCAAAGACGAAGACGACCTGGTCGAGCTGACCCAGCAACACCTTGCCACCGTGCATCCCGGTCTGGAATACGACCGGGACGCGATTCTGTTCATGGCCTACTGACGGCTGATCCGCCGACGCGCATACGGCGTTGGGTGCGCGCCGACGGATTGGACCTGGTTACGGCACTACCGTCGACCCGATGGTGGGCATGAACTGGCATTGCTTGTCTTTGGTGGTGACCTGCCCGAAGATCGTCGACATCACGCTGCCCGATCCGGTGTCGACGATGGCGGTCAGCGTCGTCGGCCCGTTCGGGTTGATGTCCGGTTGCGGCTTGAGGGCCGCGCTACCCGACTTGCCGGTGGTCAGGTTCACCCAGGTCACGTTCAACGGCAGCTTCTGCACGTCGGCTGGTCCTGAGGTGCCGATGGCGGTGAACACGTAGGCGGTCTGCCCCGCTTGGGGGCCGGGAGCAGGGATCTTCGCGGGTCCGGCCACCGACAGCGCGGTCGCCAGCACGTTACCGCCGTCCGCCGAGCAGCTGTTGCTGATCGAGGGATACATGAAATCCTGCGTCGGCGGCGCGTCCGGGCTGAAACCCGGGCTGGCAGCCGCAGGAGCCGCAGCGGGAGCAGGAGCGGGTGCCGGCGCTGCGGGTGGTGCAGCCGCGGCGGGTGGTGCAGCCGGTCCGGCCGGCGGCACGGGCGCGGCTACCGGTACGGCGGTCGCGGGGGCCGGCGCGGCCTCAGGGGAGGGTCCCGCAGCGTGCACCGGGTCGATGCCTGTCGGCAGGTGCGCCTGAGCGCCCGGCTCCACACCGGGCGGGACGATGTGCGCCGTCGGAGCGGAGCCCGCCGGTTGGTTCAGGTCGGCCGGAACTGCCCCGTTGGGCGCCTGCACAAACTGATTCACCGACTGCGCAACGCTTTTCGATGCGTCTGGCGCGCTCGGATTGTGAGCGAATGCCGAGGCCGCAGCCATCAACAACTGCGATGCCTGCTCCGGGTTGCCGGCGGCCTGCTGGATGATCGGGCTGAGCTCAGTCAGTGCCGGCAGCCCCGGCAGTCCCGGCAGCTGTTGGGAGGGAATCGGCAGGGGTGGCGCGGGGTCAGCGGCCGCACTCGGGCACAGCCCCACTGCGGCGCCGGATGCGATGGTCGCGACGGCGAAGGCGCTGATCAGGTTCCTGGTGATTACCACGGTGTTCTCCCGTCATCGTTCGTTCGTGGGGTGGTGGCCGGCTAGCGCGGCGCTAGCACTGAGCCGCGCTAGCCGGCCAGGGGTTGGGTCAGGGCAGGCCGGACACCGGGAACAACAACGGGTTGGGCGTCGTGACCGGCGCGACGGCCGGGACGGACGCCGCCGCCGGAGGCGAGGCAACGCCGCCGGTGGCCAGCGAGGTCAGGTCGCCCGGCAGCGAAATCTGCTGAGGCAGCGGCACGCCAAGGAAGGGCAGCTGCGGCAGGTTGAGCTGCGCCTGGGGCAGCAGTCCCGCGGGTCCGGTCACCGGCGCAGCCGCGGCCGGAACCGTCGGCGTCAGTCCGGGGAGCCCGGGCAGCCCAGCCGTGGGCGCGGCCGGTGCCGGAACACTCGGTGTCAGCCCAGGGAGCCCGAGTCCGGGCGTAGCACTCGTCGCCGCGGGAGCGACGGCGCCGGGGATGACCGAGCTCGCGCCCGGGATGACCGAGCTCGCGCCCGGGATGGCGGAGGCGGCACCCGGAACGGCTGCGGACGGCGGCATCTTGATCGCGGCGCTGGCCAGCGGCGGCGGGGTGGCCGGCTGTCCGCCCAGGGCCCCTGCGAGGTTTTGCAGGATTTGCGGAGCGTTGGCGACCGTAGTGACCAACTGATCCCCGATGTTGGGTGTGGGTAGCGACGGCGCCGGGTCGGCGTGGGCGGTACCCACCAGACCGCCCAAGAGCAACGCGGTCGATGAGCCCGCCACGATGGCGGTGGCTCGTAACAACGTGCGAAGGTTTGACATGACTCTCCCTGGTTCTCGACAACAGGTCCCGCGCTGATAGTTCGCGCGATACCAAAGTGACTCAAGTGACACGTGTGGCGGTTATTTGATCGTTACGGATATGAGTGGCTGCGGTGACCGGATAGGCGCATCCCGGGCGGCGCAGGGAGGCACCGCACCCGTCGCGGCCCCGTTAGAGTCGTTCAGATAGACACCACCTCGACCGCTCCGGCGGCACCCACCACCCGCCGGCGGGCGATTTCGCGCAGCGCTGTCGGGCCGGTGCTGTTCGTCCTCAGTGTCGCCGCCCGGTTGGCCTGGACTTACCTGGCTCCCAACGGGGCCAACTTCGTCGACCTGCACGTCTACATCGGCGGCTCGGCGGCCATCGACCACCCCGGGACGCTGTACTCCTACGTCTACGCCGACCAGACCCCGGATTTCCCGCTGCCGTTCACCTACCCGCCGTTCGCGGCGGTCGTCTTTTACCCACTGCATCTACTGCCGTTCGGGCTGGTCGCCTTCTGCTGGACGATCGGGACGATGGTCGCGCTCTACGGCGTGGTCAGGATCAGTCAGCGGTTACTCGGTGTTGCGGCCGGCGAGGGTCACCGCGTGGCGATGCTGTGGACCGGGGTCGCCATCTGGCTCGAGCCGCTGCGCAGCACGTTCGACTACGGCCAGATCAATGTGCTGTTGGTGCTGGCCACGTTGGCGGCGGTGTACACCACCAGGTGGTGGTTGTCGGGATTGTTGCTCGGCACGGCGGCGGGGGTGAAGCTGACACCGGCGATCGCCGGCCTGTATTTCGTCGGTGTCCGCCGGTGGGGTGCGGCGGTGTTTTCCGCTGTCGTCTTTTTGGCCACCATCGCGGTGTCGGCGCTGGTCGTCAGCGACGAGACTCGGCACTATTTCACCGACCTGATTTTCAAGACCGACCGGGTCGGGCCGATCTGCACGACGTTCAATCAGTCCTGGCGCGGCGGAATCTGCCGAATCTTCGGCCACGACGCCGGTTACAGCCCACTGGTGCTGATCGGGATCGCGGTCACCGCGATTTTGGCCGTGCTGGCCTGGCGTGCGGTGACCAGCCTCGGGCCAGATCCGCTTGGCACGCTGTTGGTGGTCGAGCTGTTCGGGCTGCTGCTGTCCCCGATTTCGTGGACCCACCACTGGGTGTGGCTGGTGCCGTTGATGATCTGGCTGCTACACGGACCACTTTCGGAGCGTCGCGGCGCGCGGATTCTTGGTTGGAGCTGGCTAGTGCTCCTGGTGATCGGCGTGCCGTGGCTGCTGAGCTTCGCCCAACCGAGCATCTGGCAAAACGGCAGGCCGTGGTATCAGGCCTGGGGCGGATTGGTTTACATCGTGGCGACGCTGGCGACGCTGGGTTGGATCGCCGCGACCCGGGTGCGGCCCACCGAACCCGCCGGCGCGACGGGCCCCGGCGTGCACGACTCGATCTCAGAACGACACGTTGCCGAGATCGAGGAGTGAACTGAGGTCGGCGAGTAAATCGGTGGGGTTCAGAGACGAGGCTAAATCAGCGGCGGTCGAACCTGTCGGGAAGAGGAACTCGGCGGCAGTCAGCGCCGTCGTCGCGTCGAAGCTGATGGGGATGTTGAGGTCGCCGAAGGGTGTGACGAGGGTATCGGTGACCGTATTTCCCGCGCCATCCGTCCCGACGACATCGGAATAGACGTTCTCGTAGCCGTATCCGCTCAACGTGTCGAAGAAGGAGCCGACCGTCGGATCATCGGTACTGGTGTCGCCAGTTGTGTTCGTCGTGACCAGGATCTCCTCGTTGCTGAGGCCCAAGGCGTCGATCTCGTGGGTCGACACGCCGTCGAACTGCCCGGCTATGGCCCCGGTTGGGTCGGTGACGTCGTAGACCTGAGTGCCCGAAACTGTCTGGTCAACCAGTGCCTGCCCGCTGATCGAGGTGAAGTCTTCCGGGTTGTCGGAGTCGGGCATGTAGCTGTAGTTGGCTAACGCGGCCGATCCCGTCGGGAAGGTGAACTCGGCCGCAGGCAGTGCGGTGGCCGCGTCAAAACTGGTGGCAACGTTGACATCGCCGAACGGCGTCACGAAGGAGCTCCTTTCTCACTGTGACTTGGCTCACGAAATGCTGTGAGCTGCCGTGAGCGTATTTCACCCAAACGTAAAATAGTAGAAACTGAGATAAAACTGAGTGTCGTGTCGCTTTTCACATTTTTTACTCAGATATAAATTATGTGAGGTCCTGTTCTGCCATCCCGAGCAGGCCGGCGCTTATCTGGTTGGTACTGGCTTTCCTGCGGTTTCACCGCAGAGGTTGCGGCGTTTCAGCCTGTGTTCGAAGAACGCAGTTGCGAATGCCGGGGCGCGAGGGACTCTCAGGGTGACTAAGGTCGACCTTGCGGAGACGGAGTCGACGCCGACTGGGGGAAGCGGCTAGGTCGCCAAAATCCCGTCGATATCGCGCGCCATGTCGATGTCGTTTTGTGTGATACCACCCGCAGAATGCGTCACCAGCGCGAAAGTAACCGTACGCCAACGGATATCGATATCCGGGTGATGATCCTTGGCTTCGGCGTGCTCAGCCACCCGGCGCACCGCATCGATGCCGGCAAGAAATGACGGAAACTTGACCGAGCGGCGCAGTGCGCCCTGGTCACGCTTCCAATCGTTGAGCTCAGGCAGTGCGGCGTCTACTTGTTGATCCGATAACACAGCCATATCTCGACCGTATACCGTCACCGGCGATGCCGAACCAGATCGTGGTCGCCGGGGCCGTCATCGCCGAATCCCGGGTGCTGGTCGCACAACGTCTTCGGCCGCCCGAGTTGGCTGGCCGGTGGGAATTGCCGGGCGGCAAGGTCGGGCCGGGTGAGACCGAGCCCGAGGCGCTGGCCCGTGAATTGGCCGAGGAACTTGGCGTCGCGGTCGCGGTCGGCCCACGTCTGGGCGACGACATCCGGCTCACCGAATCGACCACGCTGCGTGCCTACCAGGTCAGCCTGATCAGCGGTGAACCCCAGCCGCACGACCACCGTGCGCTGCGCTGGGTGCCGGCGGAGCAACTGCACGAAATCGACTGGGTGCCCGCCGATCGGGGCTTCCTGGCAGCGCTGAACCGAGTGTTGGGACGGCTGCCATGAGTCAATCCGTCCCCGCACCGCGGCGTCTGCGCTTCTCGCCGATGGTCGCGGTACTGCTCATCGGAGTGGTCGTGCGGGGCCTGCTGATCCCGCTCACCCACGGCCAGGATTTCGTGGTCTGGGACAAAGCGAGCGCGGCGACGCTGCGCGGTGTCAACATCTACGCCCACCATCCGGCCTACCCGGCCGGTCCGTACGCCTACTTCCCGCTGTGGCTGTACATCGAACTGCCGTTCCAGTGGTTGGCGCAGCACAGCGACGTCCCGTTTCAGGTGGCAGGCAAGCTGCCCATCGTCGCCGCCGACCTGGCCTGCGCGTTGCTGATCGCGGCGGCGGTGCGAGCGCAGGGCCGCAGCGTTTGGGTGGTGGCGGGTGCGGCGGGCGCGTTCTTCCTCAACCCCCTGGTTCTCTACAACAGCGCCTACTACGGTCGGTTCGACTCGCTGGGTTGTGCGTTGCTGCTTGCCGCGATGTTCGGTCTGTCCCGACGGCACCGGGTCGGATGGCGCACCGCCGGGTATTACGCCCTGGCTGTGGCCGCGAAGACATTTCCGGTGCTCGTGCTGGGCGCGGTGCTGCGAAGCGCCAGAGGAGCGCGCTATCGGATCTTGATCATGCTCGCGGCGGTGATCGCTGTGCTGACGCTGCCCTACCTCGGCACACCGCGGGCGTTGTACACCGACATCTTCGGCTACGACGCCACCAAGGTGCCTCAAGGGTTGTCCTGGCAGCGAGAACTGCTCGGGCCGTTGGGGGTCGACCACGCGAAGCAGCTGAGCTACCTGTTGCTGATCTGTTTTGCGGTAGTCGCGGTGCTGCTGGCGCTGACCACCGAGCTGTGGCTGGCTACGGCGTTGACCCTGGTCGCCTTCCTACTGTTCAGCAAGGTGGTGCTGGAGCAATACCTGATCTGGCCACTGCCGTTCCTGCTGGTGGTCGCGGCGGGCACTGAAGCAGCGGCGCTGGCGGCGACGTGCCTGGTCCTGGCCGGACTGTTGACGACCATCGGCATGCTGGACAACGCCAGCTATCACCCACTGGAGCCCTCAGCGGTCATGCCCTACTCGCTGGCGGCGATATGCCTGATCGGTCTCGTGGTGTGCGCAACGATGCGCCGCGCCAGCTCGGCGCCGTCCCGAGCCGTTAGCTGACCAGCTGAGTTTTCGTCAACCGTCCCCGCACTGCCAGAATCACCGGCGTGGATTTTCGCAACATCGCCATCGTCGCCCACGTCGACCACGGCAAGACGACACTGGTCGACGCCATGCTGCGGCAGTCAGGAGCGCTGCACGAGCGCGGCGAGGTGACCGAGCGGGTGATGGACACCGGAGATCTGGAGCGGGAAAAGGGCATCACGATCCTTGCCAAGAACACCGCCGTCCACCGCCATCACCCGGATGGCAGCGTCACCGTCATCAATGTGATCGACACGCCCGGGCACGCCGACTTCGGCGGTGAAGTCGAGCGGGGGCTGTCCATGGTCGACGGGGTGCTGCTGCTGGTCGACGCATCCGAGGGTCCACTGCCGCAGACCCGGTTCGTGCTGCGCAAGGCGCTGGCGGCACATCTGCCGGTGATCCTCGTCGTCAACAAAACCGACCGGCCCGATGCGCGCATCGCCGAGGTCGTCGACGCCAGTCATGACCTGCTGCTTGACGTGGCGGAAGACCTGGACGACGAGGCGGCCAAGACCGCCGAGGAAGCGCTCGGCCTGCCGACGCTGTATGCCTCCGGGCGCGCCGGAGTGGCCAGCACCGTGCCGCCCGCCGACGGCCAAGTGCCCGACGGCGACAACCTGGACCCGTTGTTCGACGTTCTGCTGCAACACATTCCACCGCCCAGCGGCGACCCGGATGCGCCGCTGCAGGCGCTTGTGGCCAACTTGGATGCCTCGCCTTTCCTGGGCCGGCTGGCGCTGGTCCGCATCTACAACGGCCGGCTGCGCAAGGGCCAGCAGGTGGCGTGGCTGCGTGAGATCGACGGCGAACCCGTCGTCGCCACCGTGAAGATCACCGAGTTGCTGGCCACCGAGGGCGTCGAGCGCTCGCCGACCGAGGAGGCTATCGCAGGCGATATCGTCGCGGTCGCAGGCATACCGGAGATCATGATCGGCGACACGCTTGCCGACATCGCCAATCCTGTTGCGCTGCAGCGGATTACCGTCGACGAACCGGCGATCTCGGTGACCATTGGCACCAATACCTCACCGTTGGCGGGCAAGGTGTCCGGACACAAGCTGACGGCACGGATGGTCAAAACGCGGCTGGACACCGAGCTGGTCGGCAACGTGTCGATCCGGGTGATCGACATCGGCAGGCCCGACGCCTGGGAAGTGCAGGGCCGGGGCGAGCTGGCGCTGGCCGTGCTCGTCGAGCAGATGCGCCGCGAAGGGTTCGAGCTGACCGTCGGCAAGCCGCAGGTGGTGACCAAGACCGTCGACGGCAAGCTGCACGAGCCGTTCGAGGCGATGACCATCGACATCCCCGAGCAGTTCGTCGGGGCGATCACCCAGTTGATGGCCGCGCGCAAGGGCCGGATGGCGGAGATGGCCAATCACACGACCGGTTGGGTGCGAATGGATTTCGTGGTGCCCAGCCGGGGGCTGATCGGGTGGCGCACCGATTTCCTCACCGAGACCCGCGGCACTGGCCTCGGCAACGCGGTGTTCGACGGCTACCAGCCGTGGGCGGGGGAGATCCGGGCCCGGCACACCGGCTCGCTGGTGTCCGACCGGACCGGCACCATCACCCCGTTCGCGCTGATTCAGCTGGCCGACCGGGGCCAGTTCTTCGTCAAGCCCGGGCAGGACACCTATGAGGGCATGGTCGTCGGGATCAATCCGCGCCCCGAAGACCTCGACATCAACGTCACCCGGGAGAAGAAGCTGACTAACATGCGATCCTCGACCGCCGACGTCATCGAGACGCTGGCCAAGCCGATCGAACTCGACCTCGAGCAGGCCATGGAATTCTGCGCGCCCGACGAATGCGTCGAGGTGACCCCGCAGGTGGTGCGGGTACGCAAGGTGCAGCTGGACGCCAACGACCGGGCCCGCAGCCGTGCGAGGGCCAAAGCCCGCGGCTAGTGAGCCGGTATGAGACGTCGGCCCGCCGCGAGCGTGAAGCCACTGCGAAAAATCTTTCGAAATCTCGCGACAGTTTCACGCTGGGCGCACTCGGCGCGACACCTTCAGCGAGGGGCCTGCGGTGCGGCCCGGATACCCTGTTGGGCGTGCCGAAACGAGCTCGCCGCGCCTGGCTGACCATCGGGGTGCTGGTTTCGACGCTGGCTTTGTTTTCCGCGGCGGGCTGCACCGTCAGTCCGCCCCCCGCCCCGCAGAGCACCGAGACCTCGCGCAGCACCGCGCCGCCGCCGATGCGCAAGACGCAGATCATCATGGCCATCGACTCGATCGGTGCCGGGTTCAACCCGCATCTGCTGTCCGATCTGTCCGCGGTGAACGCCGCGATCAGTGCGCTGGTGCTGCCCAGCGCGTTTCGGCCGGTGGCCGACCCCGCCACCCCAACCGGGTCCCGGTGGGAGATGGACCCGACGCTGCTGGTGTCCGCCGAAGTGACCAACGAGAACCCGTTCACAGTGACCTACAAGATCCGGCCGGAGGCGCAGTGGACCGATAACGCTCCCATCGCCGCTGACGACTTCTGGTATCTCTGGCGTCAAATGGTCGGCCAGCCGGGTGTGGTCGATCCAGCCGGCTACGACCTGATCACCGGCGTGCAGTCAATCGACGGCGCCAAGCAGGTCGTCGTCACTTTCTCCCGGCCATACCCCGCGTGGCGGGAGTTGTTCAGCGACATCCTGCCGGCGCACATCGTCAAGGACGTACCGGGCGGCTTTCCGGCCGGGCTGGCGCGCGCCCTGCCGGTCACCGGCGGACAGTTCCGGGTGGAGACCATCGACCCCCAACGCGACGAAATCCTGCTCACCCGCAACGACCGCTATTGGGGACCGCCGGCCAAGCCGGATCTGATCCTTTTCCGACGGGCGGGGGCACCGGCCGCGCTGGCCGATTCGGTGCGAAACGGTGACACCCAGGTGGCCCAGGTGCACGGTGGCTCAGCAGCTTTCGCGCAGCTATCGGCCATCCCGGCCGTGCGGACCGCTCGGATCATGACACCGCGGGTCATGCAGCTCACGCTGCGTGCCAGCGAGCCCAAATTGGGCGACGCCCAAGTCCGCAAGGCAATTCTGGGGCTGCTCGACGTCGACCTGCTCGCGGCCGTGGGCGCCGGCAGCGACAACACCGTCACACTGGACCAGGCGCAGATCCGCTCACCCAGCGACCCCGGCTATGTGCCGACCGCGCCACCGGCACTGACCAAAACGGCGGCGCTGGCGCTGCTGGAGGCGTCCGGATACCAGATCGAGAACGACACGTCGGCGCCGGTCTCACCGCCCCCGGCGGGCTCGGCGCCCGCGCCGCCCCCCGGACCGCCGGAGATCACTCGGGGACGCATCAGCAAGGACGGCAAGCAGCTGTCGCTGATCATCGGCGTCGCGACAAACGACCCGACATCGGTGGCAGTGGCCAACACCGCCGCCGACCAACTGCGCAACGTGGGTATCGCCGCGACGGTGCTGGCGCTTGATCCGGTGGCGCTGTACCGCGACGCGTTGGTCAACAACCGGGTGGACGCCGTCGTCGGTTGGCGCGAGGCTGGCGGCAACTTGGCCACGCTGCTGGCTTCGCGTTACAGCTGCCCTGCGTTGGAGGCGACGGCGGTGTCGACTGCCGCGGGGCCGACGGCCCCATCCGACCCGTCCTTGACCGCCAAGGCCGCACCGGCAACCACCCCGACAGCCCCCACGTCGACCGCGCCCAGCCGGGCACAAGAGCCCGGCGCGCTGGTGCAGGCGCCGTCCAACCTCACCGGCATCTGTGATCACAGCATCCAATCGAACATCGATGACGCGCTGGCCGGCAGCAAGAACATCAACGACGTGATCAATGCCGTGGAGCCGCGGCTGTGGAACATGTCCACCGTGCTGCCGATCCTGCAGGACACCACGATCGTCGCCGCGGGTCCTAGTGTGCTTAACGTGAGTCTGTCCGGCTCGGTACCAGTCGGGATCGTCGGTGACGCTGGGCGCTGGGTGAAGACCGCGCAGTAAGCGCGTCGATAACGATTTGGTCACTGTTGGACGAAAGTAAGCGTTTCGCTGATTTTAAGGCTCCTCTCAGGTATTGTTCGACGTGCCGGTTGAGGCACTAGCCGGATCTTCTCGCCACCGGTTTCATCTCATCGGGGCAAATCGGGGGAGCGTCGACTTCGGGGAGGAGGTCGACGTCGGGGAGATCGAACGGCGGGCCGTCGGGGGGTGGTCCGCCGTTCGGCTGTCACGAGCGTCGGCCGGCGTGGACCACGGTGTCGACGATGTGCATGAGCTGACGCTTGTTCGGCGGAGCGCCGGTGAGCAGCACCTGCTGGTTGATCAACGCGGGCCCGACCCGTGCGGTGTACGGCGTGAGCGTGGCTGCGTCGATCTCGCCGTTGGCCGCGCCCGCCTGCAGGATCGATTCGATGATCTGCAGCCGGGGCGTCACCACGGCGTCGGCGAAGATGGCCCGCAATTCCGGCTCGTGGAGGAGCTGATTCATGATCCCCAGACCGGGAAATGCCGTCTTGCCTGCCACCACGTCGCAGTGGGCGGCGAAGACGGCCAGCAGGTTCTCCCGCGCCGATCGGTCAGCGCGGGGCCCAGGCAGCGACGGTAGCGCGTAGAGCAGCGCCGCCTGAACCAGGTCGTGCCTGCTGGACCAGCGTCGATACAACGCAGCCTTGCC
Organism: uncultured Actinomycetota bacterium; assembly: GCA_963744835.1. GTDB lineage: Bacteria > Actinomycetota > Actinomycetes > Mycobacteriales > Mycobacteriaceae > Mycobacterium. The sequence goes on along the minus strand of CAVUVB010000001.1, from coordinate 242,889 downwards.
GGTCCTGGCCCGCGCGGCGATCCCTTCCATCGTCAGCCCGCCGTAACCGACCGCAGCCAACTCGGCCAGCGTCGCGTCGTAGAGCGCGTCCTCGAGTTCTTTGCCTCGGCGGCGGGTGCGGATGGTTGCGGTCTGCTGTGCCATGCGTTGATAGTAGCCACCGGCGTATCTTCGGGCGCGCCGAGTTTGTCGATCCGCCGAATATCGTTGCGGCTCAGCGGTTTACCCCCGTGCAGCCGCACAGCCGGACGCGAAATCCGTTGCCGGTGACTGTTCTTCGCTGACGCCATCGGTATGGTTCGTCCATGCAGGAGACCCCGCGGCTGTTGTTCGTGCACGCCCATCCGGACGACGAAACCATCACCAACGGGGCCACGATCGCCCATTACGTCGCCCGCGGGGCTCAAGCGCACGTCGTCACCTGCACGCTCGGCGAAGAGGGTGAGGTCATCGGCGACCGTTGGGCGCAGCTCGCCGCCCATCACGCCGATCAACTCGGCGGTTACCGCATCGGCGAACTCACCGCGGCACTGCATGCCCTGGGTCTCAGCGCACCGATCTTCCTCGGTGGCCCGGGCCGCTGGCGCGATTCGGGGATGGTCGGCACCGCACCTAGCCCCGCAGCAAGGCGCCACCAACGGTTCATCGACGCCGACGATCGCGAAGCCGTCGGCGCGTTGGTCTCCCTGATTCGCACGTTGCGGCCACACGTCGTGGTGACCTATGACCCCAACGGGGGATACGGGCATCCCGACCATGTGCACGCCCACGTTGTCACCACCGCGGCGGTCGCCGCGGCCGGCACCGATGACTACCCGGGCACGCCGTGGCAGGTGCCGAAGTTTTACTGGACGGTCATCGCCCGCAGCGCATTCACGGCAGGTTGGGCGGCGCTCGGACCGGACGATCTACGGACCGAATGGTTGATGCCGCCGGCCGACGGCGATTTTGACGGACTCGGCTACTCCGACGAGCAGATCGACGCCGTCATCGATGCGCCGGACGGCCTGCGAGCCAAGAAGGCGGCGCTGGCCGCGCACGCCACCCAGCTGACCGTTGGGCCGACTGGTCGGGCCATCGCGTTGTCGAACAACTTGGCCCTGCCCATCCTGGGGCAGGAGCACTATATTTTGGCTGCGGGTACCGCCGGAGAACGCGATGAGCGCGGCTGGGAGACCGATCTGCTCGCCGGACTCGACCTCACCGAGTCCGCCACGCGGTAGGCTTCCGAGCAGGAGCATGGAAGGAACGCTATGGATCCGGATCTGGACTACAACCAGCAACACTGGCAGGACCGCCTGGACAACTTCCAATGGGTGCTCATGTCCATCGTTTCGCAGTTGGACAGCGTCCCGACCTGACCGCCACCAAGCCGCGCGCCGGGGACATTGACGACACCGGCGTGACGGATCCTGCAATTCGCATCGTCATTCTGACCCTGCTCTCCGTCGACGGGATTCTCTCGGCGATCGCGGGCGCCCTGCTGTTGCCGGCCTATATCGGTTCAACCCCATTTCCGATCAGCGCGTTGATCAGTGGCCTGGTCAATGCGGCTTTGGTCTGGGCTGCCGGGCGATGGACCACATCGACGCGGCTGGCCGCATTGCCGTTGTGGACCTGGTTGCTGGCGGTCTTCGCGATGGCGCTTGGCGGTCCAGGCGACGACATCATCTTTGACGGGCGCGGAGCGATGACCTACAGCCCGTTGCTGCTGCTCGTGCTGGGTGTGCTGCCGTCGGCGTGGGTACTGTGGCAGCGCCGAGCCGAATCCTGACAAGCCTGCTGACCGGGCATTTCCCTGGGAAGAGGGCAGGGGCTCGCTGCTGGACGGCTGGGGCTACTGTTGCGCGTATGGCACGCGTCGGGGTTGCTCGTGGTTGGGCTGCGCGGATGAAATCCGGCTGGGCGGGAGTTACACCAACGTGCCACTGACTCCAGGCGAAGATCCGACTCTGCTGCCTAACCCGTCGGTGCCGCCGCCTTCTCCCCCGTCCGCGCTGCGGCGGGCGTTGCGGCGGGCCCGCGACGGGGTGGCGCTGAACGTCGACGAAGCCGCCGTCGCGATGACTGCCCGCGGTGCCGATCTCGCCGACCTGTGTCGCAGCGCGGCGCGGGTGCGCGACGCCGGTCTGGAATCGGCCGGGCGGCGCGGCGCGAACGGCCGGCTGCCGGTCAGCTACTCGCGCAAGGTGTTCATCCCGGTCACCCATTTGTGCCGCGACAGCTGCAATTACTGCACATTCGTCACCGTGCCTCCCAAGCTACGTGCCCGGGGCGTTGGTATGTATCTGGAACGCGACGAGATACTCGATATCGCCCGTCGCGGCGGCGAACTGGGTTGCAAGGAAGCATTGTTCACGCTCGGCGATCGGCCAGAAGAACGGTGGCCTGAGGCGCGCGACTGGCTCGACGAACGCGGCTACGACTCCACTTTGTCCTATCTGCGGGCAATGGCGATCCGGGTGTTGGAGGAAACCGGGCTGTTGCCCCACCTGAACCCCGGCGTGATGAGCTGGTCGGAGTTGTCGCGGCTGAAGCCGGTGGCGCCGTCGATGGGCATGATGCTGGAGACGACGTCGCGGCGGCTATTCGAAACCAAGGGTCTGGCTCACTACGGCAGCCCTGACAAGGACCCGGCGGTGCGTTTGCGCACGCTGACCGACGCCGGCCGGCTATCGATTCCGTTCACCACCGGCTTGCTGGTCGGGATCGGCGAGACGCTCGCCGAGCGTGCCGAGACTTTGCATGCCATCCGCAAGTCGCACAAGGAGTTCGGTCACGTCCAGGAAGTGATCGTGCAGAACTTCCGCGCCAAAGAACACACCGCGATGGCGTCGACGCCCGATGCGGGTATCGACGATTTCCTGGCCACGGTGGCAGTGGCGCGCCTGGTGCTCGGCCCGGGGATGCGCATCCAGGCACCGCCGAATCTGGTGTCGGCCGACGAGTGCGTGGCGCTGATCGCCGCGGGCGTCGACGACTGGGGTGGCGTCTCGCCGCTCACGCCCGATCACGTCAACCCCGAGCGGCCCTGGCCCGCACTCGACGATCTCGCCGCCGTCACCGCAGCGGCGGGATACGACTTGGTGCAGCGGCTGACCGCACAGCCGAAGTACGTGCAGGCGGGGGCGGCGTGGATCGATCCGCGGGTTCGCGGACATGTTGCGGCACTGGCCGATCCGGCCACCGGGCTGGCCCGCGACGTGAACCCGGTGGGCATGCCGTGGCAGGAACCCGACGACGTGGCGTCATCCGGCCGGGTTGACTTGAACGCGGCGATCGACGCCGAGGGCCGCAACACCGAGTCCCGCAGCGATCTCGACAGCGCATTCGGGGACTGGGACTCGATCCGTGCGCAGGTGCACGAGTTGGCCGCCCGCGTGCCTGAACGCATCGACACCGATGTGCTCGCCGCGCTGAGCGCGGCGGAACGTGATCCCGCGGCATGCACCGACGCGGAGTACCTGGCGCTGGCCACCGCTGACGGTCCTGCATTGGAAGCCGTTGCGGCGCTGGCGGATTCGCTGCGTCGCGATGCGGTCGGTGACGACGTGACGTTTGTGGTGAACCGCAACATCAACTTCACCAACATTTGTTACACCGGCTGCCGGTTCTGTGCCTTTGCACAGCGCAAGGGTGACGCCGACGCTTACTCACTGTCGACGGCCGAGGTCGCCCAACGTGCGTGGGAGGCCCATGTCGAGGGCGCCACCGAGGTGTGTATGCAGGGCGGTATCGACCCCGAGCTGCCGGTCACCGGCTACGCCGACCTGGTGCGCGCCGTCAAGGAACGGGTGCCCTCCATGCATGTGCACGCGTTCTCCCCGATGGAGATCGCCAACGGTGTGACCAAGAGCGGCTTGAGTATTCGTGAGTGGCTAACCGGTCTGCGTGAGGCTGGCCTGGATACCATACCGGGCACTGCCGCGGAGATCCTCGACGACGAAGTCCGCTGGGTGCTCACCAAAGGCAAGCTGCCTAGCTCGATGTGGATCGAGATCGTGACGACAGCCCACGAAGTCGGGCTTCGGTCGTCGTCGACGATGATGTACGGGCACGTTGACGACCCCCGGCACTGGGTCGGTCACCTCAACATCTTGCGCGACATCCAGGACCGCACTGGAGGTTTCACCGAATTCGTGCCGCTGCCGTTCGTGCATCAGAACTCGCCACTCTATCTGGCCGGCGCGGCCCGGCCCGGGCCCAGCCACCGCGACAACCGCGCCGTGCACGCGCTGGCGCGGATCATGCTGCACGGCCGTATCTCTCATATCCAGACCAGCTGGGTCAAGCTCGGCGTCGACCGCACGCAGGTGATGCTCAATGGCGGCGCCAATGACTTAGGCGGAACGCTGATGGAAGAGACAATCTCGCGGATGGCCGGCTCCGAATACGGATCGGCCAAGACGGCCGCCGAATTGATCGCGATCGCCGAGGGCATCGGCCGTCCGGCGCGTCAGCGCACTACCACGTACAGTCCGCTTGCGGCGTGATCCCCATCTCCGCGAGTGTGCGTGTTTGCACGTCGACACGCCGATACCTGTGACGGTTTGCGCACGCTCGCGGCGTAGCTGACGCGCAGAAGGGAACACTCGCAACATGCTGTCAAACATCGACACCGACCGGTTCCCGGAGTGGCAGCCGTTTATCGACGCGGTCCAGCAGCGCCGCCCCGACGTCGGCACCTGGTGTGAAGCATGGACGGTGCGCGACATCGTGATCCATCAAGCGGGCAACGCCGAAGAGCTGGCCCGGGTGCTGGGCGGGCACCTGGAAGGCGAGCCGGTCGCAACACGCGGGTTCGAGGAGCGCGAGGCGGCGCTGCGTGCGATGAATGAGAGCGATCTTTGGGCGGCCTTGCATCGAAACATGACGCATTTGAATGAGGTCGCCGAGGCCGCCGATGACGTTTCGGCCGACACCGACGTGGCGTGGACCGGGCGCACGATGAAGGTGCCGTGGTTCGCCGAGCACATGCGTGAGGAGTTGGTCCTGCACGGCTGGGACATCACCGGCGACGATGCGGCTGCCCAAACTCGGGTGGCGCAGCCCTGGATGACGACCCACAGTGTACTGGCGGTGGGAAAGCCGTTGTTGGCCAAGGGCGTCAAGGCGTTAAGGCCCGGTGAACGTATCGAGGCCCGACTCCGCGTCGCCGATAAAGACGATGTCGTGGTCACTGCGGAGGCCGACCGCACCACCATCGGGCTCGCCGAGCCCGACGGTCCGGCTACCCTCGAGACCGACGCCGCCGCGCGCGTCTTGCTGTTGTGGGGGCGCAGGCCCGCCGACCCGTCGCGCATCTGCAGCCGGGTCGGGCCGGAAACCTTGGGCCGGGTACGCAGTCTGCTGGCCGGCTACTAACCGCCGCCGCTACAGTCGGGCCGCCAGTTCGGTGCCTTGTTTCATAGCACGCTTGGCGTCCAGCTCGACGGCGAATGCGGCGCCGCCGATGATGTATGGATCAATGCCGTTGCGGCGCAATTCATCTTCCAGGTCACGCACCGGCTCCTGACCAGCGCAGATCACCACGTTGTCCACTGTCAGCAGCTGGGGCCGCTGGTGTTTTGGACCGAAGCTGATGTGCAGCCCGTCGTCGCTCACCCGTTCGTAGTTGACTCCGGAGAGCTGGTGAACACCTTTGGCCTTCAACGAAGCCCGGTGCACCCATCCGCTGGTCTTGCCCAGCCGCGTGCCTTGTGCGCCCGGCGTGCGCTGCAGCAAATACACTTCACGCGCGGGTAGCGTGGGAATCGGTGTGGTCAGCCCGCCGCGGTGATCCCACGGATCGGCCGCGCCCCACTCGGCCTGCCAGTCCTTGAGGTTCAGCGTTGGCGAGCAGTCGGTGACCAACAACTCGCTGACGTCGAAACCGATGCCGCCTGCGCCGATCACGGCGACCGTCTTCCCGACCGGTTTGACACCGGTGATCGCCTCCGCATAGGTCAACACCATCGGGTGATCGATCCCGGGGATGGCCGGAATCCGCGGCGCCACGCCGGTGGCTAACACAACAGTGTCGTAGCCGGCCAACTCGCCCGCCGACACCCGTGTGCCCAGCCGTACCACCACGCCGTGCTTGTCCAGCATCGTCGTGAAATACCTTATAGTTTCCTTGAATTCCTCCTTGCCGGGGATCCGGCGTGCCATGTCGAACTGGCCGCCGATGAAGTCGTGGGCCTCGAACAGCGTGACGTGGTGACCCCGCTGGGCGGCGCTGATCGCGGTGGCCAGTCCGGCCGGACCGGCTCCGACCACTGCTATCGAGCGGGCATGCCGGGTGGCAGACAGCACCAGCTGTGTCTCGTGTCCGGCCCGCGGATTGAGCAGGCAAGAGACCGTCTTCTTCACGAACGCGTGATCCAGACAAGCCTGGTTACAGGCGATGCAGGTGTTGATCTCGTCGGCGCGGGCGGCTTGCGCTTTGAGCACCCACTCCGGGTCGGCCAACAATGGGCGCGCCATCGAGATCAGTTGCACGTGGGTGTCAGCCAGAATTTGTTCAGCCGCCTGGGGCATGTTGATACGGTTGGACGCCACGACCGGGATATCGACGTGTCCGGCGACGGCATGGCTGATGTCGACGAACGCACTGTTCGGCACCGACGTGACGATCGTCGGCACCCGCGCCTCGTGCCAGCCGAAGCCGGAGTTGATCATGGTCGCCCCGGCGTCCTCCACTTCGGTTGCCAGCGACAGGATTTCATCCCAGCTCTGGCCGTCCTCAACATAGTCGGCCATCGACATCCGGTAGCAGATGATGAAGTCTGATCCGACGGCCGCGCGGGTGCGGCGCACGATCTCGACCGGGAAGCGGCGGCGCTTTTGCGGCGTGCCGCCCCAGGCGTCGGTGCGCCGGTTGGTACGCGGGGCCAGGAACTGGTTGACCAGATACCCTTCACTGCCCATGATTTCGACGCCGTCGTAGCCGGCCTCGCGGGCCAGCAGCGCACAGCGCGCGAAATCATCGATTGTGCTCTGTACACCGCGCGACGAGAGCCGGCGTGGGCGGAACGGGTTGATCGGCGCCTTGATCGACGAGGCACTCACCGAAAGTGGATGGTAGGCATAGCGTCCGGCATGCAGGATCTGCAGCAAGATCTTGCCGCCCGATTCGTGTACCGCGCTTGTGATGCGGCGGTGCCGGCGTGCCTGTGCGGAGGAGACCAGCTCCGATGCGAACGGCAGCAGCCAGCCGGTCCGGTTCGGTGCGTAGCCCCCGGTGATGATCAGACCGACCCCGCCGCAGGCGCGTTCGGCGAAGTACTCGGCGAGGCGGTCGATGTGGCCGGCGCGGTCCTCCAGGCCGGTATGCATCGAACCCATGACCACCCGGTTTCGCAGTGTAGTGAACCCGAGATCTAACGGGGACAACAGGTTTGGATATGTCATGAACGTCCCCGCAATGCCACGCTCACCTCGTCGAGCCAATCGATCGTGCTTTCCTCGGCGCGGATGCCGCCGCGCAGCACCAAATATTGATGGAGCGCGCTGTCCTGCAGGGTCGACGGATGGGGAAACTGTCTCTTCTCGAATCCGCGGTAGGTGTCCAGCAGCTGGGCCCGTTCGGCGCGCAGCGCGGTGATCTGTTCGCGCAACGCTGCCGGGTCGCCGTAGGCGGCGCCACGCAGCTTGACGGCGACATCACGGGTGCGGGTATCGCTGAGCGCGCTGCCGCGCCCGGCTAGCGGCTGGGCAATCCAGCGGGCCAGCTCGGCGCGGCCGGCATCGGAAACGGTGTAGACCTTCTTATCCGGACGGCCGCGTTGGGCGACGACTCTCGCCGTCACCCAGCGGTCGTCTTCCATCGCCCGCAGGGTGCGATAGATCTGCTGATGGGTGGCGCTCCAGAAGTAGCCGATGGAGCGATCGAACCGGTGCGCCAGCTCGTAGCCCGAGCCGGACTGCTCGCACAAAGACACCAGGATCGCGTGCGGTAATGCCACGCGAGGCAGCATAAGGATCACACCGACCCTATGCAACTAGTTGCACAGCATCAACGCACATACCGGCCGGGTGCTTGATTTGTATATGCAACGTCTAGTATCAGTAATCAGCGGATCTGCATCGCCGGTAAGCGAAACCCGGGGGAGATCACAGCCGCACTGAGCAGTACATGGAGGAGACCGTGAGGAGACGTCTGTGACGTACACGATCGCCGAACCCTGCGTCGACATCAAGGACAAGGCATGTATTGAAGAATGCCCGGTCGACTGCATCTACGAGGGCGCTCGGATGCTCTACATACACCCCGACGAATGCGTGGACTGTGGTGCCTGCGAGCCGGTGTGCCCGGTCGAGGCGATCTACTACGAAGACGATGTGCCCGAACAGTGGGGTCAATACACCCAGATCAACGCGGACTTCTTCGCTGAACTTGGATCGCCTGGTGGGGCGGCGAAGGTCGGCATGACCGAGAACGACCCCCAGGTGGTTAAGGATCTACCGCCTCAGGGCGAGGGCGACTGAGCAGCCTGATGAACCGCCGGCTGGTGTCGGCGTCGTTGCCGGTGTTCCCCTGGGACACCCTGGCTGACGCGCGCGCGCTGGCCGGGTCGCATCCGGACGGCATCGTCGACCTATCCGTCGGCACGCCGGTCGACCCGGTGGCACCGCTGATCCGCGACGCGCTCGCAGCGGCCAGCGCCGCGCCGGGGTACCCCGCGACTGCGGGCACCGAAAAGTTGCGCCGGTCGGCCGTCGCGGGGCTAAGCCGCCGTTACGGGATCACCGACCTGGCCGAGTCGGCCGTGCTGCCGGTGATCGGCACCAAGGAACTCATCGCCTGGCTGCCGACCTTGCTCGGCCTGGGCGCCGCAGACCTGGTCGTGGTGCCCGAGTTGGCTTATCCGACATACGACGTTGGAGCGGGGCTGGCCGGAACCCGGGTGCTCCACGCCGATTCGCTGACCCAGCTCGGTCCCCAGACGCCGGCATTGGTGTACGTGAACTCGCCGAGCAATCCGACTGGGCGGGTGCTCGGCGTCGATCATCTGCGCAAGGTCGTCGGCTGGGCCCGGGACCGTGGTGCGCTGGTGGCATCCGATGAGTGCTACCTCGGTCTGGGCTGGGATGCCGAGCCGCTGTCGGTGCTGCATCCCTCGGTGTGCGACGGCGACCACACCGGTCTGCTGGCGGTGCACTCGCTGTCCAAGAGCTCGTCACTGGCCGGCTACCGGGCCGGTTTCGTCGCCGGGGATTCCACGGTGGTCGCCGAGCTGCTGGCGGTGCGCAAACACGCCGGGATGATGGTGCCGACACCGGTGCAGGCGGCCATGGTCGCCGCGCTTGACGACGACGCCCACGAGCACGAGCAGCGCGACCGCTACCGCAAGCGTCGGGACGCGTTGCTACCGGCCTTCGGCTCGGCCGGTTTCACCATCGAGCACTCCGAGGCCGGGCTGTATTTATGGGTCACCCGCGGCCAGCCATGCCGCGACACCATCGGGTGGCTGGCTCAGCGCGGCATTCTGGCGGCGCCCGGGGAGTTCTACGGACCGCGGGGCGGCCGACATGTCCGGGTGGCGTTGACCGCGACCGACGAGCGGATCGCCGCGGCCGCCGATCGTCTGACTTCATAACGCCGAGTGTGGGCTTATGACACGCGGAATTGCGTGTGGCGTGCATTAAGTCCACGCTCGGCAGCGTTGTAATACGGTCACAGCATGACCGACTACGACGTCGAGGCGGTCGACCGGCTTCCCTTCAGCACGCCAGAGAAGTCTGAGCGATACCGCACGGAGAACTATCGGGGAGCCGTCGGCCTCAACTGGTATGAAACCGACCCGAGCCTGCAGTTCACGATGGCCTACTACTTGCAGCCCGACGAGTTGGCCGTCGTCGAACCCCATCTGACGCAGATCGGCGAGTTGATGGGCGGCCCAGTGGCGCGGTGGGCCGAGCAGACCGACCACAATCCTCCGCGGCTTGAGCGCTACGACCGCTGGGGCCACGACATCAGCCAGGTGATCCAGCCGACCTCGTTCATCGAGTCCAAACGGGCGGTTCTGGACGCGCAAAAGACACTCAAAGACGATGCGCGGCGGGCCGGCGTCAACCCGTCGCTGCCGTTGTTCGCGGCCAACTACCTGCTCAATCAGGCCGACATCGGGATGGGCTGCGCGCTTGGAACGGGCGGCGGCATGGTCAAGTCGCTGGTCGCCGCATTTGCTCCGGCCGACGTGCGCGAGCACGTCCTGGCCAAGTTCGCGACCGGCGAGTGGGAGGGCGAGACCGCCCAGCTGTTGACCGAACGCGCCGGTGGCTCCGATCTCGGTGCGCTGGAGACCACGGCTCGACGCGCCAGCGGCGAAAACGAAGGAGCCTGGCTGCTGAATGGTTTCAAGTGGTTCGCTTCCAACTGCGACGGTCAGGTGTTCGTCGTGCTGGCCAAGCCCGAGGGCGCGCCGGATTCCAGCCGCGGTGTAGCGACCTTCCTGGTGTTGCGGACCCGTCGCGACGGCTTGCGCAACGGCATTCGCATCCGCCGCCTTAAAGACAAGCTCGGTACCCGCTCGGTGGCCTCCGGCGAGGTGGAGTTCGTCGAGGCCGAGGCCTTTCTGCTGTCCGGCGAACCCAGCGACCAGACAGGTCAGTCAGACCAGCACGACGGCAAGGGGCTGGGCCGGATGATGGAACTGACCAACGCGGCTCGGCTCGGCATCGCCCTGTTCGCCGTCGGCAACGCGCGACGTGCGCTGGTCGAATCGCTGTGCTATGCGCGCCGGCGGCGGGCGTTCGGCGACACGCTGCTCGACAAGCCGTTGATGCGCCGCAAGCTGGCCGAGATGATCGTCGACGTCGAAGCCGCCCAAGCGCTGGTTTTCGACGGCACCGGTTTTGCCAATCACCGTCAACCTCGCGCGGTGCGTCAGCGCATCGCCGTGCCGGTCACGAAGCTCAAAGTGTGCCGGCTGGGCATCACCATGGCTTCGGACGCGATCGAGATCCACGGCGGCAACGGCTACATCGAAACCTGGCCGGTGGCCCGGCTGCTGCGCGATGCGCAAGTCAACACCATCTGGGAAGGTCCTGACAATATTCTGTGTCTTGACGTAAAGCGCGGTATCGAGCGCGCCCAGGCGCATCAGCCTTTGCTGGAGCGCCTACACGATGCGGTCTCGGTGTCCGATGACGACGAGACAGCGCGCCTGCTGCGCTGCCGCATCGATGATCTGGATGCGGCGATAACCGCCTGGAGCAAACTGGGCGGACCCATTGCTGAGGCCAGGTTGTTCGCTCTCACCCAGTTCATCGGCGATGTCTACGCCGGGGCCCTGTTGACCGAGCAGGCCGCCTGGGAACGCGCGACGCGGCGAACCGAGCGCAAAGCACTAATCGCTCGGTTGTACGCGCGCCGTCACCTCGCTGAACAGGGACGACTTCGCGGCATCGACGCGGAGAGCGACGAGGCGATCGAACGCTTCGACGACTTGGTCCAGGGCGCGCTGGTGGTCGACTGATGCCAGGCGTTCTGGACCGGTGAGGTGCGATCGAAACACGGCCCCGTAGGCTTCCGGGGCGATGTCAATATTTCGTCGAGGCAGGACCGCCGGGGGAGTGTCAAATTCCGTAAAGATGAGCCTGAAGGCCCCGTTTGGGGCACGTCCTCGGCGCGCCGATCGACGCAGCGCATCGTAGGCTTGCGCCGGATACGTCAAGACTGCGTAAAAAATCTCGACATTGCGTAAGGAATGTGTTAGTGACACCGGTAACTGACGGACAGAGGATCTCGCCGTCTTTCTCTGACGCGTGTAAAAGGGCCTTCCTCGGAAGGCCCATGATCACCGATCAGCTCCAGCATGAGCGACTGTCAAACCCTGTTGCACTCGGCGTGCTGTCACCGGACGCAATCTCGTCGACCGCCTACGGTTCGGAACAGATCATGATCGAGCTGCTGCCGGCCGCCGGGATGGCCGCGTTCGCCCTTTTACTTCCGATCACCGGTGTCATCTTGCTGATCCTGGTGCTGGTGGCTGCTTCCTATCGCCAAGTCGTGATGGTCTACACCCGCGCCGGTGGCTCCTATGTGGTGGCCCGGGAGAACTTCGGGCCCCGGGTGGCTCAGATCGCCGCGGCATCGCTGTTGATCGACTACGTGGTGACCGTCGCGGTGCAGTGCGCGGCGGGAACCGTGGCGGTGGCCTCGGCGTTTCCCGCGTTGGGTCCCTACAGCCTGGAAATCACCGTGGCCGTCGTGATGCTGATGTGTGTCGCCAACCTGCGCGGCTTGCGCGAAGCCGGAGCTCGTTTCGCGTTGCCAACGTACTTCTTCGTCGGCATGGTCTCGCTGACAATCTTTGTCGGCATCATCCGTGAAATCACCGGCGGCTTAAAGACTTACAATCCGCACAGCATCGACGGAGCGGTCACGATCGGACACGGCAACGGCATCATCATGGGGGCCAGCGTTCTGATCGTGTTGCGCGCGTTCGCCAACGGCGGTTCGTCGCTGACCGGGGTCGAGGCGATTTCCAACACGGTCAACGCTTTCCGTAAGCCCGAAGGCATCAACGCCCGTCGAGTGCTTACCATCATGGCCGGCATCCTGGGATTCCTATTGGCCGGGGTGGCGTGGCTGGCGCATGCGACGCACGCCACCCCTTACGTCGACGGGTACCCGTCAATGCTGTCCGAGATCGCCCGGGCGGTGTTCGGCAACGGAGCGATTGGTCAAGTCTGCTACTTCTTGGTACAAGCGGCCACCGCACTGATCCTGTACACCGGAGGCAATACCAGCTTCAACGGGTTCCCGGCGTTGGCGAGTTTCGTTGCCGAGGACCAGTTTTTGCCGCGGCCGCTGATGAAGCGGGGCCACCGCCTGGTGTTCTCCAATGGCATCATCACGTTGACCGTGTTGGCGGTGGCGCTGTTGATCGTGACAGGGGGATCGCTCAATGCGCTGGTGCCGTTTTACGCGATCGGGGTTTTCACCGGCTTCTCGATGGCCGGTTACGGGATGACCAAACACTGGCTGACCCACCGCGGGCCCGCCTGGCGATCCAAGCTGGTGATCAACCTGTCCGCGGGCATCCTGTCCACGATCGTGGTGGCCATCTTCGCAATCGCGAAGTTCACCGAGGGAGCTTGGCTGGTCGTGGTGGTCTTCCCGATTCTGGTCTTGGCTCTGATGCGGCTGAACCGGCAGTACCGCGCCGAGGCCTCGGTGCTGGAGATGTCGCGCAGCGCGCGTCCTGACGTGGCCAGGCATCTCCGACATCGAGTGTTCGTCTTTGTCGACTCGGTCGACCTGGCCGAGATCGAGGCATTGCGTTACGGAAACGGACTGCACGCCGACGAGTTGATCGCGGTGCATTTCGTGTTGGACGCCGCTCATGCCGCGCGGTTGCAGCAACGCTGGGAGCACTTCGAGCACGACACCCGGCTGCGGCTGGTGGGCTGCCCGGATCGCCACCTTGCTCGAGCCGCACAAGAATTGGTGCTGCAGGAGTTCGACAGCCATCCAGGCACCACGGTGACGGTGTTGTTGCCGCGTCGAACGTATTCACCGCTGCTGGGCCGGCTGCTGCACGACCGCACCGCGGACAAGATGGCCAAGGTTATCAGCCGGATCCCGGGCGCCAGCGCTCAAATCGTGCCCTACGACATCAAGTCCCGCATAGCACAGGTGACCCGGACAGCGGGTGCTGATGTGCCGATCGCCGAAAAGATAACCCGAACCGGCTGACGCCGATAGCCGGCCCTACCTGCAAAGCTGTCGAGTAGCCCAAGGAAGTGTGTTGTGACGATATCGGCCGGCGGAGCCGCCGCAGAAGGAATACCGCTGTCGTTTTCCGACGCCTGTAAGCGGATGTTTCTGGGCAAGCCGCTGACCAGTGAGCAGCTGGAGTCCGAGAGGTTGTCCAATCCGGTTGCGCTGGGGGCGCTTTCCCCGGATGCGATCTCATCGACCGCCTATGGTCCCGAACAGATCATGGTCGAGCTGCTGCCCTATGCCGGGGTGGCCGCCTTCGCGTTGCTGCTGCCGATCATCGGTGTCATCGCGGTGATTCTGCTGTTCGTGACCCTGACGTATCGTGGGGTTGTCACGGCCTACACCAGAGCCGGCGGCTCCTACATGGTCGCGCGGGATAACTTTGGGCCTCGCGTAGCCCAGATAGCCGCCGCCGCGTTGTTGATCGACTATGTTGTCACCGCCGCGGTGCAACCCGCGGCCGGCACAGTGGCCCTGTGCTCGGCGATACCCGCGTTGCATCCCTACCACTTGGAAATCACCATCGGCGTGCTGCTGCTGATCTGTTTTGCCAACCTGCGCGGATTGCGGCAGTCCGGCCGGGTATTCGCGATAACGACCTACTCGTTCGTGGTGATGATCACGCTGACGATCGTGACCGGCTTCGTTCGAGAAGTGTTCTGGGGCTTACCAAAATACGATCCGGCGCACATCGCCGGCACGGTGCCGGTCCATCACGGCGGCGGGCTGGTGATGGGCGCGACGATTCTGGTGGTGCTGCGGGCCTTCGCCAACGGCGGCACGTCGCTGACCGGTGTCGAGGCGATCTCCAACACCGTCAACGTTTTTCGTCAGCCGCAGGGCTTCAATGCCCGCCGGGTGCTCACCGTGATGGCCTGCATCCTGGGGTTCTTGTTGATCGGGGTAGCCTGGCTGGCGCACGTCACCCACGCCACCCCGTATGTCGCTGAATATCCCTCGATGCTTTCTGAGATCGCCCGGGCGGTTTTCGGTCAGGGTGTGATCGGCAACGTGCTGTATTTCCTAGTGCAGGCGTCCAGTGCCGCGATTCTGTTCACCGGCGCCAACACCGGTTTCAACGGGTTTCCCGCACTGTCCAGTTTTGTGGCCGAGGATCGTTTCTTGCCGCGGCCGCTGACCAAACGCGGTCATCGGCTGGTGTTCTCCAACGGCATCATCACGCTGACCGCGCTGGCGGTGGCACTGCTGTTGGTGACCCGGGCCTCGGTCACCGCGCTGGTGCCGTTTTTTGCGATCGGGGTGTTCACCGCGTTCGCGATGGCCGGTTACGGCATGAGCAAGCACCATTTCACCCACCGCGGCCGCGGCTGGCGACACAAAATGGTGGTGCACTTTTGCACGGGACTCTTGTCGACGACGGTCGTCGAGATCTTCGTGGTGGCCAAGTTCGCCGAGGGAGCCTGGCTCATCGTCGTCGTATTCCCGCTCCTCGTGCTGGCGCTCATGCGGCTCAACCGACAGTATCGCGCCGAGGCGTCGGTGCTGGAGATGTCGCGCAGTGAGCGTCCTGATGTGGCCAGGCATGCGCGACTTCGCGTCTACGTCTTTATAGATTCGGTCGATCTCGCCGAGATCGAGGCACTGCGTTACGGAATGGGACTGCACGCCGATGAGCTGACCGCGGTGCACTTCGTGATCGACAGCGACCACGCTGCGCAGTTGCAGGAGATCTGGGCGCAATTCGATCACCAGACTCCGCTGCAGCTGGTCGACTGCCCCGATCGTCACCTGAGCCGGACCGCGCAAGAGCTGGTGTTGAGCGAGTTGGAGAACCATCCGGACACCAAGGTGACGGTGCTGTTGCCGCGTAGAACGTTTTCGGCTCTGCTGGGCCGGTTGCTGCACGACCGCACCGCGGACAGAATGGCCCGGGCTGTCAGCCGCATCCCCGGAGCGACCGCGATCATCGTGCCCTACGACGTGGGATCTCGGATAGCTCGGCTTGTCCCCGAAGCTCTCCGGCCACAGGTCGCGCCAGAAGCCGACGAAGTGGGCCGATCGATCGTGCACGTCGACGCCGACTGACGCGCAGTTGGCCAGGTAGCCGCCCGACGCGGTTTCCTCATCGCCCATCGGCGACTGCAGAATGCGTCATACACTTCTGGCGACGCTGCAGACCGGTTAGGGAAGGTGGCCGTGACGCCCTCGGATGACGCTGAGTCAATACCGCTGTCTTTTTCCGACTTGTGCAAGCGCATATTTCTGGGAAAGCCACTGATCACCGAGGAGTTGTCCTCCGAAAGGTTATCGAATCCCGTTGCACTGGGGGCACTTTCACCCGATGCGATCTCATCGACCGCCTACGGCCCCGAGCAGATCCTGACCGAGTTGCTACCGCATGCCGGGTTGGCCGCATTCGTGTTGTTGCTTCCCATCATGGGCGTCATCCTGTTGATTCTGTTCCTGGTGGCTGCGTCGTATCGGCAGGTGGTGATGACTTACACCAAGGCCGGCGGCTCTTACATCGTGGCGCGGGAGAACTTTGGCCCGCGGGTGGCGCAGGTCGCTGCGGCCGCACTGTTGATCGATTACATCGTGACGGTGGCGGTGCAGTCGGCGGCCGGCACGGTGGCGGTGGCCTCGGCCCTGCCCGCGCTGGGACCTTATAGCCTGGCGATCACCGTCGGTGTGGTGGTCCTGATCTGCTATGCGAACCTGCGCGGATTGCGCGAAGCGGGTCTGCCCTTTGCGATTGCGACCTACTCGTTCGTGGTAATGGTCACGCTGACGATCGTGACCGGCGTGGTCCGGCACATTTTCTTCGGGCTACCGGCCTACCATCCCGAGCACATGGCCGGAGTGGTGCGGGTGCACCAGGGCGGTGGTTTGGTGATGGGCGCGACGATTCTGGTGATTCTGCGGTCGTTCGCCAACGGTGGTTCGTCGCTGACCGGCGTGGAGGCCATCTCCAACACCGTCAACGTCTTCCGCAAGCCGCAGGGGGTCAACGCGCGCCGCGTCCTCACCGCAATGGCCTGCATTCTGGGGTTCCTATTGGCCGGCGTCGGCTACCTCGCCTACGCCACCCACGCCGCCCCCTATCTGGACGAGTACCCGTCGGTGCTGTCGCAGATTGCCCGGGCCGTGTTCGGCCATGGGCTGATCGGCAACGGCATGTATGTCCTGGTTCAGGTGTCCACTGCGGCCATTCTCTACACCGGTGCCAATACCAGTTTCAACGGATTCCCCGCGCTGGCCAGCTTTGTCGCCGAAGACCGCTTCCTACCGCGTCCCCTCATGACGCGCGGTTACCGCCTGGTGTTCTCCAACGGCATCATCACGCTCGCGGCGCTGTCGGTGGCGTTGTTGGTGGTCACCGGCGGGTCGGTCAACGCGCTGGTGCCGTTCTACGCGATCGGGGTGTTCACCGGTTTCTCGATGGCCGGCTACGGGATGACCAAACACCATCTCACCGAACGCGAGCCCGGTTGGCGACACAAATTGGCCATCAACCTCTCCGCGGCGATCTTGTCGACCATCGTGGTGGGGATTTTCGCGGTGGCCAAGTTCACCGAGGGGGCTTGGCTGGTCGTTGTCATCTTCCCTGTGCTGGTAATCGGGCTGATACGGCTCAATCGCGAATACCGGGCCGAATCAGCGATACTCGAAGCCTTCCGCACCGACCGCCCCGAGTTGGTGAAGTATGCCCGACATCGCGTGTTTGTCCTCGTCAATTCGCTTGACCTCGCGGTGCTCGAGGCGCTGCGCTATGGGAAGGGCCTGCGGGCGGACGAGCTGATCGCGGTCCATTTCATGATCGACTCGGAACGTGCTGCAGAGCTGCGAAAGCGTTGGGACGCCTTCGATCTCGACACCCGGCTGCGGGTGGTGGACTGCCCGGACCGCCAGATCATCCGGGCCCTTCAGGCACTGATCGCCAAGGCGCGAAACGAACATCCGGACACCAATGTGACGGTGCTGCTGCCGCGCCGAACGTATGCGCCGTTTTTGGGGCGGCTGCTGCACGACCGCACCGCGGACAAGATCTCTCGGGCCGTCAGCCGGATCCCCGATGCCGCGGCCACGATCGTGCCGTACGACGTGCAGTCTCGGATTCGCGAAGCGTTCCCCGACGTTCTGGAGGAACGCATCCAGCGGAAGGTGGAAAAGGTCGAGGCCCGGATTCTGCGGGGCGAAAACCAGACCGTGGACGCTTACGAGCACCCGGACCGGCCAGCGTCGGTAATCTCAGTGAACAGCCTGATTCCCGGACGCCGTGCCACTGTCGAGGGACGAGTCAGCCAGGTAGAAGACATCTCAAAACGTGGAAAGACCTTCCGCTGGATCCTCGTCGGGGACGAGAGCGGCGAGATCCGGGTGACGTTCCGACCGGGGCAAGGCGACGACATCCAGCCGGGCCAAGTGTTGCGAGTTACCGGAAAGGCGAACCAGAGCGGCAACCGCCAGGCATCGATGCTCGACCCGACCTACCAGATCGTCGAAACTCCCGAGGAGACTTAATCTTACAGCGTGGTCGGTATCCCCAGCATCGGACGCGTCGCCGCGACATAGGGTGCAATCCGTGCATATCCACCCCGAGGTCTCCGACGCGCTGGCTGCCGGACGGCCTGTCGTCGCGCTGGAGAGCACGATCATCAGTCACGGCCTGCCGCGTCCGGACAACCTGCGGATCGCGCGTGAGATCGAGAAAGCGGTGCGCTCCGGCGGTGCGGTGCCGGCCACCATTGCGATCATCGGCGGGGAGCCGCACGTCGGTTTGGACGACGCGGCGCTGCGGCGCATCGCCGAGGACGACACGGTGGTCAAGGTCAGCGTCCGCGACGTCGCGGTGCTGGCGGCCCGGGGCGGGGATGGCGCGACGACGGTCGCCTCGACCGCGCACTTCGCGGCTGCTGCCGGTATCACGGTGTTCGCCACCGGCGGGATGGGTGGCGTGCATCGGGGGGCGCGCGACAGCTGGGACGAGTCCGCGGACCTCGCCACGCTGTCACGCACCGGCGTGCTGGTGGTCTGCGCGGGCGTCAAGTCGATCTTGGACGTCGCGGCCACTCTGGAGCGGTTGGAGACCCTCAACGTCGCGGTGATTGGCTATCGCACCGACCGGTTCCCCGGCTTCTATCTCGCCGACTCCGGCCACCCGGTCGGCTGGCGGGTCGAGACGCCGGCACAGGCGGCTGACGTGCTGCGTGCCAGACGCCGACTGGGCACCGACGCGTACGGGCTGGTGCTGGCCAACCCCATCGCGGCCGGCGACGAAATGGACCGGGCGCTGCACGACCGGGTGCTTTCCGACGGCCTGGCCGCCGCCGAGAAGGCGGGGGTGCGTGGCAAGGACGTGACGCCGTTCCTGCTCGACTTTTTTCACCGCCAGACACATGGCGCCTCGCTGGCCGCCAACGTCGCGCTCGTGCTGTCCAATGCCCGGTTGGCGGCGCAGGTCGCCGCGGCCTACGCAGCTGTCACGGGGTGAGGATGTAGTCGTCGTCGTGCGGCTGAGTCAGCATGCGGGTGAGCCGTTTGCGGTCGAACGGCCACAGATCGATGTGGTTATCGTCGGCGAAGTACCACGAGTTGCATCCGGTGTTCCACACGGTCGGGCCCATCGCCTCGGCCACGTCATCGGCGAAGCGGCTGGTGGCTTCCTCGGTGACTTCGACAGTGGTGATCTCGCCGTCGCTGAAGCGCCGCAGCCATGTGGTGATGTAGCGGGCGGTCAGTTCGGCAACGTGTTGTAGCGACATCGATCCGGTGGGCGAGTTCGGCCCAAGAATCGTGAACAGATTGGGGAAGCCGGGGATAGCGGTCATTCCCCCAGGCGCGAGGGCCCTTTCGCCCAGGCGTCATCGATGGACAGCCCGTCGCGACCGCGTAGCGTCATCGGGCGCATGTAGTTGTGGGCCTGAAAGCCGGTGGCGAGCACGATCGCCTCCAGATCGTGATGCACGCCGTCTGTTGTCCGTAGACCGGTAGTGGTGGCCTCGGCGATCGGTTCGCTGACGAAGCTGGCATTGAGGCCGCTGATCCGCCGGTAATAACTGCCGGAAAGCACCTGCCGTTTGCAGAACGGTTGGTAGGTAGGGGGTCAGCCGGACTCGAAGATCCTTGTCTCGCACCAGCATTCGCAGGCATACCCATGCATAGCGCTGGGTCAGCCGTCGTCGCCAGGTCGGCCGGGTGGTCAGATCAACCAAGTAGTCCGAACCGATGGAGCTGCGAAAGCCGCACGGTCGCTTCCCTGTTTCGGGAGTGCTCGCAGCATCCGGCCGATGAAGCGTGGTTGTCGCAGCCCCATCGGCATCCACATCACCCACTGCGGCGTCCGGGCGAAGTGGGTGATGTGTGCCGCCTGGGGTTGCAGTGCGGAGAAGACCTGTGTGCCGGTCGATCCGGTCCCGATCACCGCGATGCGCTTGCCCTCGATATCGATGTCGGTCCAGCGCGCGGTGTGCACCACCGGCCCGTTGAAGGAGTCAAGGCCGGGAATGTCGGGGATGAACGGGTGGTGCAGCACGCCGGTGGCGGCGATGACGAAGTCCGCGTCGATCTCGTCGCCGCCAGCGGTCGATACCTGCCATCGGTTCTCGGTGAACACCGCCGAGGTCACTTCGCAGCCCAGCCTCAAATGCGATTCGAGGTGAAGAGTTCTGATGAGGTCGCGGTGATACCGCTGGATCTCATCGCCGGTGGCCCACACGTGGCTCCAGTCAGGTTTGGGCGCGAACGCGAATTGGTAGCCGTACGAGGGCACGTCACATCTCAGACCGGGGTAGCGGTTCCAATGCCACACGCCACCGACGTCGGAGCCCTTTTCCAGAATGGTGAAGTTGGTGAAGCCCGCGTCCCGCAATACGTGAGCGGCGGCGATCCCGGCCATGCCGGCGCCGACGATCACGATTCGAGGATCGCGCACCCCGGACGTCACGCTAGAATGGTTGGAAGACATTGTCATGCCTTTCCTGTCGTGGCTGCTGTATATCAGACGCTGTGGCTCGATTCCTCGCAGTGACGATCAATGACGACCGGCAGTGACCGCAATCCGCGCAATACGGGACTGGCAATTCGGGTCGGCGCTCCGGCGCGCGTAAGGTGCGGTAACCGATGTGCCAGCATCTCGATCGCCGCGCGCGCTTCGATACGGGCCAGAGCATTGCCGAGGCAAAAGTGGATCCCAGAACCGAATGCGATGTGCTCGTTTGATTTTCGATCGAGGCGGAACTCGTCCGGATCGTCCCAGCGGCGCGGATCGCGGTTCGCGGAACCGATCAGCGGCAGGACCCTGGCACCTGCGGGGATGGTCGTATCACCAATTTTGATGTCAGTGGTGGCGATTCGGAGTAGGCCCTGGCCGGGTCCGTCGAAGCGAAGCGCCTCTTCCACTGCTGCCGCTGCCAAGGCTGGGTCGGCTGTGATCTGCTGCCACAGGTCGGGGCGGTCCAACAACGCCAGCATCGCGTTAGAGACGAGGTTCGTGGTCGTCTCATTGCCGGCGACCAACAGCAAGACACAGAATTTGATGAGTTCCACCAGACTCAGGGCATCGGCACCACGATCTCGCGCAATCAGCAGGCTGACAAGATCGTCGCCGGGGTTGCGGTGACGCGCTCGCACGATTCGAGCGAAGAACCACGAGATCTCTACTGCACTGGTCAACATCTTGGTCTTGCTGCCGTCGGTGAGCAGCCCATTGACCAGGTTGTCCGACCAGCGCTTGAAGTCGTCGTGGCGATGGGCCGGGATGCCCATCATCTCGGCAATGACGATTGTCGGTAGCGGGGATGCCAGGTTTGCCACCAGATCGATCGGCCCGCTCTCGGGTTTCGCGGCGATGTCGTCGACCAGGCGCTCGGCGATTTCCCGAATCCGGGGTTCCCAAGCATTGATCCGTCTTGGCGTGAACGCCCGGCTCACTTTGTGGCGCAGCTGGGTGTGATCGGGTGGATCGCTGGTCAGCAGGGTGCGAAGCGGCACAATGCGGCCAAGTAGACCCGCGAGCCGGCGCGGGATCTTGATCGTTGGATTGAACGGGTTGTCATCGAAGCGCGCAGCTTTGCCTAGGTCGGAAGAGAACAGTGTTGCATCCCGCACTGCGACCGCGACGTCATCGCGACGACTCAGGATCCACAGGTCCGGATCCGAGCTGCGATACACCGGGGCCTCATCGCGCAGCCACGCGTAGTGGGGGTACGGGTCGGTGATAACGGCCGGATCGTTCAAATCGAATTGCGTTCGGGTCATCTTCCTGCTCCTATCGCCGTCATCAGGGTGTGCACCCATTGCCGAACGAATCGGTCCTCGTCGATTTCCAGGGGGTGGTCATCGTAAATAGATGTTGTGACCCAGTAGTTCTCGATCGCACCGAGCCAGATGGCCGTAATCGCCTCGAAGTCGCGGTCTAGTGAATCATCCTTTGGTGCTTTGTCTTCGAGCCACTTGGCAAGGAACTGATGCGACCTGCCGAACAGGCTATCCCGCGCGTCGCCCATCACCTTCGGGAAACGGTCACCGTCCTTTGCCATCACCCGAATCAAGTCGCGCCAGGTGGCCATCAGCACCAGTGACCCGCGGGCAACTAATGTCAACTCGGCTTCCAGGTTGCCTAGCGACAGCATCGGCGCGAGCGTAAAACTGGCCGCGGCGGTTTGGATCGCTCGCTCAACAGCGGCGGCCATTACCTGTTCTTTCGACCCGAAATGGGTGTATAGCGCGCCGGAGTGAGGGGAGAGCCCAGCCGCCTCTTCGATTGCGGCGACCGACGTGCCGGCATACCCGTGCTCGGCGAAGAGTCGGAGCGCCTCGTTGAGGATCCGATCCCGGGTACTGTCAGGCATGGCTATCCAATCAAGCGCTTGCTTATTCCAAGCATATACTTGCCAGGTCTGGCCGGGCAAGAGTCGCGCTGCTCGGCCGAGGGAGGGCGTCACCCCGCCCATCGGTGGGTAGACCGATGGGTGGTTAAGTTGTCGACGCCGACGACGGAAGGGACAGTCGTGAAGAAACTGGCAGCTGTGCTGGGTTCGTTGGCCGGGCTCGCGGTCACCGCTAATGGCTACCGGCCGCTGAGCAAGCGCGGTTTTCCCTCGATTTATGCCTTCAGCTTCGGGGTGTTCGCATCGGAGCTGCCATTGCAGATGATCGCTGGCCAGTTCGCAGCGCTGGCCGCGGTGACCCGCTGGCTCTCGCCGCGGTTGCGCCGGTTCAGCTGGCTGGTGTCGGCGCTGTCGTGGCTGGGACTGCTGGGCCTCGACCGCCTTGGTCGGCGGGCCAACCAGCCGCTCACCGCCGCACTCGACGCCGGGTTAGGCACCGATCGTCGCACCGAGTCGGCCGATCTGTGGAAGCGGCCGGAGGGCGCAGGCACCGCCAAGTCGCCGGGCGTGGTGCGGATGATGCGGATCTACCGTGACTACGCGCACGACGCCGACATCAGTTATGGCGATTACGGCGCACGGAACCACCTGGACATCTGGCGACGTCCGGACTTGGACCGAAACGGACGGGCGCCGGTGCTTTTGCAGGTTCCCGGCGGCGCCTGGATGGTGGGCAGCAAACGCCAGCAGGCATATCCGTTGATGAGCCATCTGGCCGAGTTGGGTTGGGTGTGCGTCGCGATCAACTACCGGCTCAGCCCTCGCTCGACTTGGCCCGATCACATTGTCGACGTCAAGCGGGCGCTGGCGTGGACCAAGGAACACATCGCCGAGTACGGCGGCGACCCGGACTGGGTCGCAATCACCGGAGGATCGGCCGGCGGACACCTATCGGCATTGGCCGCCCTCACCGCCAACGATCCCGCAGTTTCAGCCCGGCTTCGAGGACGCCGACACCAGCGTGCGCGCGGCGGTGCCGTTCTACGGCCTCTACGACTTCACCGGAACCGACAGCGCGATCCACCCGCTGATGGCGCCGACGCTGGCGAAGTACGTGTTCAAGATGAAGCGGGCCGATCTCACGGACGCGTTCCGCGCCGCCTCGCCAATTACGTACGCCTCTGCAAGCGCACCACCGTTTTTTGTGTTGCACGGGGCCAACGACTCGCTGATCCCGGTCGAACAGGCCCGCGGGTTCACTGCGCGGCTGCGCGAAGTCAGCCGCCAACCGGTCGTTTACGCCGAAATGCCGTTCGCGCAGCACGCTTTCGACATCTTCGGGTCGGCACGCGCCACCCATGCGGCGTTGGCGGTCGAGCAGTTCCTCGCCGAGATCTACGAACGCACGACAGCCAGGTCTAGCCAGATCGCTCAGTAGCGCTTGACTGCGGACGTGGGCTGCGCTTGTCGAGCAGAGCAATGACCTGCGCGGCCAGATCTTCGGTATCGGCGCCCGCGGTGTCCAGCACGAGGTCCGCGTCCTCGGGCGGCTCGTATGGTGCGTCTATACCGGTCAGCCCCTTGAGCTCTCCGCTACGCGCACGCTTGTAAAGGCCTTTTGGGTCACGCTTTTCGCATTCGTCCAGTGAGGTGGCGACGTGCACCTCGATGAAGGGCAGTTTGGCGGCTTCGTTGAGGGCACGGGCGGTCTCGCGGTCCGACTTCAGCGGTGACACCAGCGAAGCCAGCGCCACTACACCCGCGTCAGCCAGCAGCCGAGTCAAATGGCCAACCCGCCTGATGTTTTCAGTGCGGTCACCGGGTGAAAAACCCAGATCGTCGGATAAGCCGTGCCGCAGGTTGTCCCCATCGAGGAGGTAGGCGGTCCGTCCTGACTCGACGAGTGCGCGTTCCACGGCCACCGCGATTGTCGACTTTCCGGAAGCGGGCAGGCCGGTGAACCAGATGGTCGCGCCTGACTGGCCGGTGGACTGCCAGCGGTGGCTGCGGTTCAGAGCTGATGGATGCCAACGGATGTCGGTGCGCGAATGCGAGCCCGGGTTGACCTCTCGCGCCTCGATGATGGTTCCGGCGCCGATGGTGTCGTTGGTATTCTCGTCAATCAGGATGAATGCACCGGTGTCCCGATTGTCGGTATAGCTGTCGGCGATGACGACGGAGCTGGTTCGTAGGGTGACGGTGCCGATGTCATTGAGCGCCAGTTCAACCGGCTGGTCGAGCTCGTCGAGAGTCTCTGGGTCGAGTCGCGAATGCAGCTCCTGCACGGTTGCCCGCACTGTATTGGTGGTCTGTTTGAGCGCCAGCCGGTCGCCGGCCCGGAGCGGGGAATCGACGAACCAGCAGACGGTCGCATCGAGTTCGCGGGCCAGAACCGGAAGTAGAGCGTCGTCGGCTCCGCTGACCAGTACGTCGCCTCGACCCACATCGATGTCGTCGGCCAGCTCGATC
Organism: uncultured Actinomycetota bacterium; assembly: GCA_963744835.1. Taxonomy (GTDB): domain Bacteria; phylum Actinomycetota; class Actinomycetes; order Mycobacteriales; family Mycobacteriaceae; genus Mycobacterium. The sequence continues at coordinate 217,917 of CAVUVB010000001.1, read as the reverse complement.
GAAACCGACAGCGGCGCAACGCCCGTCGTGCGTTCGCCGTCGAGGGTGTCTAGCGCGGTGACCGTCGACTCGGTTCCAGCGGGCAGCGATATCACCGCGTCGCCGACGCTGAGCGTTCCGGCCGCAAGCCGTCCGGTGTAGCGGCGGCGCACATCGGAGGTCGGTCGCGACACCCATTGCACGGGCAGGCGCAGCCGGGCCGGCTCGGCCTGAGGCGCGCCCAGTTCCACGGCCTCCAGGTAATCCAGCAACGTCGGACCGCTGTACCACGGCGTGCGGTCGGAGCGGTGCACGACGTTGTCCCCGTGCTTGGCTGCAATCGGGATCACGTTGACGTCCAGGCCGCCGAGGCGCGTCCCCAATTGCCGTAGCTCATCTTCCACCTCGGTGAACCGGCCCTGGTCGAACTCGACCAGGTCGAACTTGTTCACCGTCGCGACAAAGTGCTCGATACCCAACAGCTTGGCGATCCGAGCATGCCTGCGGGTCTGACGCAGCACCCCGGCGCGGGCGTCGACTAGGAGGATGGCCACATGGGCGTTGGAGGCGCCGGTGAACATGTTGCGGGTGTAGCGCTCGTGGCCGGGAGTGTCGGCCAGGATGTAGCTGCGGTTGGCGGTGGAAAAGAAGCGGTACGCGACGTCGATGGTGATGCCCTGTTCGCGTTCGGCGCGCAGACCATCCGAACAGGGCCGCCAAGTCGGCGACGCCTTCCTCGTCGGTGACGGCTTCCAGGTGGTCCATCGGCAGGCTGTCGGTGTCGTGCAGAAGCCGCCCGATCAGGGTGCTCTTGCCGTCGTCGACCGAACCCGCAGTCGTGATACGTAGCAGCTGACGCGTGATATCGGCGGCAGGCTGAAATTTCGCAGCCTGCTCCGTGTGTTCAGCCGCGGTCATCAGAAGTAGCCCTCTCGCTTTCGGTCTTCCATCGCGGCGGCCGAGGTGCGGTCGTCAGCCCGGGTCTCGCCGCGCTCGGACACCGTCGCCGCTGAGATCTCGTCGATGACGCCGCTGATCTCGGTGGCCCTGGACCGCACCGCCCCGGTGATCGTCAGGTCGCCGACAGTGCGGTAGCGCACCCACTCGACGGTGGCGGTTTCGCCGTCTTGTGGTTCCGCGTACTCCGACACCGCCAAAAGGATGCCGTCGCGCTCGAACACCTCGCGTTCATGAGCGTAGTAAATGGGCGGTATCTCAAGGTCTTCCAGCTCGATATAGCGCCAGACATCGAGCTCGGTCCAGTTGCTCAGCGGGAATACCCGCACCTGCTCGCCTTTTTTGATCCGGCCGTTATAGAGCGACCATGGCTCAGGGCGCTGAGCACGGGGATCCCACTGGCCGAACTCGTCGCGAAAACTCAGGATCCGTTCCTTGGCGCGGGCGCGCTCCTCGTCGCGGCGGGCTCCGCCGAAGGCGGCGTCGAAACCTCCGGCCTCCAGGGCGTCGAGCAGGGTGCGGGTTTGGGCACGGTTCCGCGACACCCCGGGCCCGGGGTCAGCCACCCGGCCGTTGTCAATGGATTCTTGCACCGACGCGACGATCAGCTTGTGCCCTTCGCCGGTGACCCGGCGGTCCCTGAATTCGATCACCTCGGGGAAGTTGTGACCGGTGTCGACGTGCATCACCGGAAATGGCAACGGTAAAGGCCGGAACGCCTTCTCCGCCAGCCGAAGTAGCACAATCGAGTCCTTGCCGGCGGAAAACAGCATGACGGGCCGCTCAAGCTCGGCGACCACTTCGCGGATGATGTGCACCGCTTCGGCCTCCAGCAGCCGCAGTTCGTCGACGTGTTTTGTCTCGGTGGGCGCGGTCAAAGCGGTAACCCCTCTCTTTCGGCGTCTGCCCGGTAGCGGTCTACCCACTCGTCGGATCGCTTATCCGCCTGGCGCTGCAGCATGGGCTCCGGCGCGAGTTGGGGGTCGAGCCCTAATGACTCGAGGATGGACGCCACGACCGTGGTCAGGTTGCGCCACAACACCGGATAGGGAATTTCCATCGGTTTGACGTCTTCTTCGGCAAACCAATTTCGCCATCCGTCCTCTTGGGCGCGCAGCATGGTGATGACATGCGCGATGGCCCCCGCGTGATAGGTGGCGCGTGCGTCTCGGGCGGGATCGGGCCGGCCCCGCCAGACCCGCGTCTGTACTGCCCGCCAGAACGATACTGCCTGCGACACCACGTCCGGCCGGTTGACATAAATGAGTAGCGGATCCTCGCCGACGACGTCGCGGATCGCGGACAGCAGGCCCTCGCCGGATCGATCCGGCAGGTCCTTCGCGCGGTCCAAAAGCAACGGCGTCTGGTTCCACATCAGCTTGCCGCCCCACACGCCGTTCGGTGTCCGTCCGACCGTGCGGATGTAGTCGCGCCAGATCTCGGGTGGCGCGAGGTCCGGCTTTCCCTCGTCCAGTGGATCGAGCAGGCTCAAAATCGACTCGTCCTTGACGTCGGCGAACCACTGGCGCGGCTGCGGTGCTTGGCTCGTGGTCGGCAGATACTGGAAGAACTCTTGCGGCTCGCCGGCCACGCCGGTTGCTCGTAGCGATTCGACCAGCAGCGTGCTGCCGCTTCGCTGGGAGGCCAGCACGAGGTATGCCGACGGGCGATCTGCCACCAAAGAAGCCTAGCCGACGGAAATTGCGCCAGTCTTCGAGTTACCTTCACGCTGAACATAACTGTTGCGCAGACCGTGCGGCGTCAAATGCCGGATCGTTCAAGGACCCGCAGACCAAGCGACAGAAGAAGCCGCACATCGGGATTAGCCAGCGACGTGGAGAGTAGCTTCTCGATTCGCCGAACCCGGTAGCGCACAGTATTGGGGTGCACGTGCAACTCCTGGGCCGCGGCGGCGATGTCACCGAAACAGTCCAGGTAGGCGCCGAGCGTCTGCACCAGCACCGGATCGTGGGCCTGTAGGTCGCGCACTCGCGGGTCGACCAGCCGTTGGTCCGCGCCGACCATTGTGACGATCTCGTCGAGCAACACGGTGGTGCGGGCTTCGGCCAGCGACGTCAGCTGACCGAACGAATCCGGATGGCGTTCAGCACTATCCAGCACCCGGTCCACCTCCGCTCGAACCGCGGCCAGGCCGGCCAGTCCGGTGACCGGCGCGGCGATGACCGCCCGCAACTGCAGTCCCAGCTCGCTGTGCAACGCGCCGATGGTGCCGCGAATCCAGGAGATCAGCGACGACCGCTTCGCCGTCTGGGGGAAAAGCACATAGATCCGCGAGCCGCGCGAGGCGACCTGAGCATCAGCGCGAAAAGCGTTGGCGCTCAAAGCCAGCACGTCGGTCAACCTGGCATGGTGGTCTGGGGTGTCGAAACCGATCAGGGCGGCACTAGAGACACAGCCGTCGGTTGCGATGCCCAATTCTGCGGCAATGGCGTCCACGTCGATCGATCCGCTGTCCGCCAGGCCCAGTAGCTGCTGCGCGCGTAGCACGTGCGTCGACGGTCTAGCCGCCAGTCGTGACATGATGCGGGCCGCCAACACCGCAGCCCCGCGCAACACCTCCTCGGCGTCGTCGGCCAGCGGTTGGGAGCCTTGCTGCACCCAGATGGTGCCGGCGAAGACGGGCGCCCGGCGAGCGTCCAGACCGGGCTGATGAATACCGACCGCCAGCCGGGGCCGCAGGCCCAACTCGGGGCGTTCGGCGACACGGACCACATCGCCGCTGGCTCGCAACGCATCGAAGATGCCCCATTGGCCGATCCATTTCAGGTGCTCGGGCGGGCCGGCACGCCCCAGGATCGATAGCCGCCGCAGTTCGTCGGCCTCGTCGTTGGATGCCGAGTAAGCCAACACGTGCGACTGCTCGTCCTCGATGCTGACCATGCCGTGGATCCGGTCGGCCACCGACTGCGCCAGGCCGAACAAGTCGGTGCCCGAGTCGTAGCGCGGATCGGTCCGATCGCCATGGTGTTCGAGGACATGATCGACCAGCCGGTACAACCGCTCCCAACGGGCTCGCGGATCCACCGCCACCACAGCCGTCCCGACTGCAACGGCGCGGGCCACCAGGGCGTCGGACGGCTTCTTGGCGAAGATGGCCACCGGGGCGCGGTCGGCCTGATCGGTGTTGATCCAGCGCTGCGCCTCGTCGTCGGCAACACCGAGCAAAAAGAAGACATCGGCCGCGTCGGCGCCCCTGGCCAGACCCAGCTGCACATCGTCGGAATCGATCAGCGCCGCCGACGCCACCGGCAGGTCCAGCCCCCGGGGCGCCTCAACCAGACTCACCACGGTGGTGTCCAGGGCCAAGAGCAGCTGACCCAGCCCGACACCGGTCATTCGCATATTGTCCGATTTTACTACAAATGCCATACCACCTTGTCTGATCAGCCAAGTCGACAGGCCTTCGACGCTGGGATCCTGATGGCATGGATGCGATCACCGATGTTCCCCTGCCCGCCAACGAGCCCGTCCACGACTACGCGCCGACTTCGCCGGAACGCACTCGGCTGCAGTACGCGCTGACCGCGCTGGCCGATGATGCGATCGACCTGCCGCACGTCATCGGCGGCGCGCATCGGATGGGTGACGGTGAGCGCATCGACGTCGTGCAGCCGCACCGGCATGCGGCGACGTTGGGCACGATGACCAACGCCGACCATGCCGACGCCGCCGCCGCGGTTGAGGCGGCAATGGCCGCCCGAGCGCACTGGGCGGCGACTCCATTCGACGAACGGGCCGCGATCTTTCTGCGCGCCGCTGATCTGCTCGCCGGGCCATGGCGCGAGACTATCGCGGCCGCGACCATGCTGGGTCAATCCAAAACCGCCTATCAAGCCGAGATCGACGCACCCTGCGAACTGGTCGATTTCTGGCGGTTTAACGTCGCCTTTGCGCGCCAGATCCTCGCACAGCAGCCGCAGAGCGTACGTGGGGAGTGGAATCGCAGCGACTACCGGCCGCTGGACGGGTTCGTCTATGCGATCACGCCGTTCAACTTCACGGCGATCGCCGGAAACCTGCCCACCGCACCAGCGCTGATGGGCAATACCGTGGTGTGGAAACCGTCGGTCACGCAGACATTCGCCGCATATCTGACCATGCAACTGCTGGAGGCGGCCGGGCTGCCACCCGGGGTGATCAACATGGTCACCGGCGACGGCTACGCGGTATCGGATGTGGCGCTGGCGGATTCGCGGCTGGCGGGCATCCACTTCACCGGATCAACGGCGACTTTTCAGCACCTGTGGCGCGAGGTTGGCACCAACATCGAGCGCTACCACGGTTACCCGCGCCTGGTGGGTGAGACCGGCGGCAAAGACTTCGTCCTCGCACACGCGTCGGCGCAGCCCGACGTGTTACGCACCGCGCTGATCCGCGGCGCCTTCGACTACCAGGGCCAGAAGTGCTCGGCTGCCTCGCGCGCATTCATCGCCCACTCGGTTTGGCAGCAAATGGGCGACGACTTCCTGGCGGCCACCGCCGAGCTGCCATTCGGCGACATCACCGACTTCTCCAACTTCGGCGGCGCGCTGATCGACGAGCGTGCCTTCACCAAGAACGTCAATGCGATCGAACGCGCGAAAGGTGCGGCGGGTGTAACGATCGCGGTCGGCGGCGAATACGACGACAGCGAAGGCTATTTCGTGCGGCCCACCGTGCTGTTGTCCGACGATCCGACCGACGAAGCTTTCGCCACCGAGTACTTCGGTCCGCTGCTGTCGGTGTACGTCTACCCCGACGACCAGTACGAACGGATCCTCGACGTCATCGACACCGGATCACGTTACGCGTTGACCGGTGCGGTGATCGCCGACAACCGCGACGCTGTGCTGGCCGCGCAGAACCGGCTGCGGTTCGCCGCCGGCAACTTCTACGTCAACGACAAGCCGACCGGAGCGGTGGTGGGCCGCCAACCGTTCGGCGGCTCACGCGGATCGGGGACCAACGACAAGGCCGGTTCGGCACTCAATCTGTTGCGCTGGACGTCGGCGCGCTCGATAAAGGAGACATTCGTCCCGGCCACCGATCACAACTATCCGCACACGGCGTCGCAGTAATGTCCGGTCTTTTCGCCAAAACGCTACGTCCGGCGATCCTGGGCGCCGGCCGCTCCGACGGATTACGGCGCACCGCAGAACGGTTACCGGTCACCCGCAAGATGGTGCACCGCTTCGTCCCGGGCGCGACGCAGGATCGGGTGTTAGACAGCGTTGCGGCACTGCGGGATTCAGGGCGGCTCGTCAGTATCGACTACCTGGGTGAGGATGTCACCGACACGGACCGCGCAAACGCCACCATGCGTGCCTACCTCCAGCTTCTCGATGCGTTGGGTCGGCGCCCGGACGCGGCCCACGTTCGCGTGCGTCCGCTGGAGATATCCCTCAAGCTCTCGGCGTTGGGGCAGGCGCTGGACCGCGACGGCGAGAAGATTGCTTTTGCCAATGCGCACACCATCTGCGAGCGCGCCGAGCAGATCGGCGCATGGGTGACCGTGGACGCCGAAGACCACACCACTACGGATTCGACGCTGTCGATCGCCACTGACCTGAGGGCTGATTTTCCTTGGCTGGGCGTGGTTTTGCAGGCCTACCTACGGCGCACACAGGGCGATTGCGAACAGTTCGCCACGTCCGGTTTCAGGATCCGGCTGTGCAAAGGTGCCTACGAGGAGCCGGCATCGGTGGCCTACCGAGACGCCGCCGCGGTCACCGACTCGTATCTGCGCTGCCTTCGGATGCTGATGGCAGGGTCGGGCTACCCGATGGTGGCCTCTCACGACCCTGTGCTGATCGATGCGGTGCCCGCGTTGGCGAGCGAATTCGGGCGGGGATCCGGTGATTTCGAGTACCAGATGCTGTACGGCATCCGAGGCGACGAGCAGTTACGACTGGCCGCCGCCGGCAATCAGGTTCGGGTATACGTGCCGTTCGGCACCCAGTGGTACGGGTATTTCATGCGGCGGCTGGCCGAACGACCAGCCAACCTGACGTTTTTCCTACGGGCGCTCGCGCAGCGCGGTCACTGACCCCGTCTCGGCCGGGGCCGATTGTTGGCGAAGCCCCGCACGACATATGCCCGGACGAAGTCAGCGACGACATCGGCGTTGTCCATATCCAAGGTCGATGACGGTGTGCTGAACAGCGAGAACAGTATTCGCGCAAACCATTCGCTGGCCGACTGGATGTCGAGGTCTTTCCGAACCTCGCCGGTGAGCTTGGCAGCGGCCAGGTGAGGCGCCAAGAAGTCAACGCATTCTCGCAGCAAGACCCCGGCGTCCTTGGTCAACAGCAGGCTGATCGCGTCCTCGTCGAAGTACTTCTCCGACGCCATGACCCTGCGCGCCTGGGTCACGAATACCCCGGCGCAGCCTAGCTTGTCCTCCAGTGAGCTACCCCGGTCCATCGCCTTGGACATCTCCCGATAGAACCGCTCGGAAGCGTGCTCGGCACACGCTTCGACGATCGCCGCCTTGTCACGGAAATACTCGTAGATCGTGCTGCGGGACACCCCGGCCCGTTTGGCGATGTCGACGATCGTCGCCTTTTGTAGTCCATGCCTGCGAAAACAGGTGTACGCGGACTCCACGATCAGCTCGCGGGTATCGGTCGCGGTGGCCTGGGTCATCAGGGAACCAAAGCGCCTCGGGGCACCAGCCCGGCATTGGCTGATTCGAATGCGGCGTTGACGTCGGTGAGATGGAACGGCTTAGGCATCAGCCGACTGAACGGAAAACTGGTGTGCTGCAGGAACGACAGGCCGATCGGCAGGGTGACCGGGTCGTAGAGCATCACGCCGCGCACCGATTTGTTCCCGTAGACCAGAGCGCTGGGGTCGAGCTCGAAGGTGCGCCCCATTCCGATGTTGCCGACCTCGAGCAACGTTCCGCCGTTGTTGAGGAACCCGATACCGTCGGGGATGACGCCCGGAACGCCGACGACTTCGAGCACCCAGTCGGCGCCAACACCGTCGGTGCGCTGGTGGATCTGTTCGCTGATTTCAGCCGTCGAGATACTGCTGGCGTCGATGCAGTGCGTGGCGCCGAAATCCGATGCGACGTCGAGCCGCTCGGTGAGCTTGTCTATGACGATGACCTCCGCTGCACCCGCGGTGCGCGCCACAGCGGCGGCGTTGATGCCCAGCCCACCGGCGCCCTGGATGACGATGGTATCGCCCAGCCGCACGTCGCGCAGTGCGAACAGCACTTGGGCCAGAGCACAATTGAGCGGCGCGACGGCCTCGTCGGCGAGGTCTTCGGGCACTTTGTACAGCGGCTGTCTGCGGGTGGTGTAGTAGTACTCGCCGTGCGCACCAACGAAGTGCGGGACTTGGTCATGGGTGCGGAATTCGCCCGCCATCAGGTTCTGGCAGGCGTGCGGTCGCCCGCGCGCGCATGCATGGCATTGCCCGCACAACCAGAAGTAGGGCGTCACGACACGGTCCCCCACCGTCAGCGGCTTGCTCGTGGCGTCGGTGGTCAGTCCTTCACCGAGTTCAGCGATTTCGCCAACCATTTCGTGGCCCATCGCGAATGGGTAGAACAGCGGAAGCTCGCCGCGGAAGATGTGCAAGTCGGATCCGCAGATTCCGGCCATCCGCAGTTTCAGTGCGGCGGTACCCGGTGCCGGCGTGGTGAGCGGAAACTCGGCGAGTTCGATCGGTCCACCGACCGCGGTGAGCAAAGCGATCTTCGGCATGACGGTCTTCCTTAACTGTCCGGCGCGAGAATCAGACCGCTGGTGGGCACCCCGGTGCCCGACGTGACGAGTACGTGTTCGACGTTGTCGACTTGGTTATACGAGGTTCCGCGGATCTGGCGCACACCCTCGGTGATGCCGTTCATCCCGTGGATGTAAGCCTCGCCGAGCAGTCCGCCGTTGGTGTTGATCGGCAGCTCCCCACCCAGCGACAGTCGCTCGACGGTGGCGAAGTCTTTGGCTTCGCCGCGGTCGCAGAATCCGAGCTCCTCGAATTGGGTGAACACAAACGGGGTGAAATGGTCGTAGATGAACGCGGTTTGGATGTCTTGCGGTTTCAGGCCCGAGTCGCGCCACAGTCGGTTTGCGACCACGCCCATCTCCGGCAACCCGGTGATGTCGTCGCGGTAGTAGCTCGTCATCATTTCACCGTTAGCGGCTGCGCCTTGCGCGGCTGCGCTGATGATTGCAGGCGGCTGTCGCAGGTCGCGGGCGCGTTCGGCGCTGGTGATTACCAGCGCGACACCGCCGTCGCTTTCCTGGCAGCAATCAAGTAGTCGCAGAACCGGTTCGACGATCCAGCGAGAATTCTGGTGGTCTTCCAATGTGATCGGACGCTGGTAGAACCACGCGTTGGGATTCTTGGCTGCGTGCAGGCGGTCCACCACGGCGACGCGGCCGAAGTCTTCGTTGGTGACTCCGTACGTCGACATGTAGCGCTGTGCGTGCATCGCGACCCAGGCTGCGGGAGTGAGCAATCCGAACGGCGCATAGTGCGCCATGAACAGCGGCGTCTCCGCATTGGTGCGTCCGCTGCCGCCGAAGCGAAAGCCGGACCGTTCGTTGAACGCGCGCCAGCACACCACCACGTCGGCGACGCCAGACGCGACGGACATCGCCGCATGCACGACCGTGCCTGCGGCCGCGCCGCCGCCGTGATGTACGCGGGAAAAGAAGTTCAGGTCACCGATGCCGACGTTTCGGGCGATGTCGATCTCGTCGCTGGAGTCCATCGTGAAGGTGACCATGCCGTCGACATCGCTGGGCGCCAAGCCGGCGTCGTCTAACGCAGCCCAGACCGCTTCGCACGCCAATTGCAGCTCGCTGCGGCCGGATTCCTTGGAAAACTCGGTCTGGCCGATCCCTACGATGGCACAGTTGCCGGGCAGCGAGCCGCTCATGCACCGGCTCCGTCGAGCAGGCTGAGAATGGCGGTGCCGGAGACATGATCGCCGAGGCTGTTGGACGCCTTGAAGGTCACCTCGACGAAGTTCTCCCCGTTCGAGCCTTGAGTCTTGCTGCACACCTTGCCTGTGAAGAGCAGCGGATCGTCCGGAAAACACGGCACGCCGAGGCGAATCGACAGCTTCGTGACCATCGCTTCGGGTCCGGCCCAGTCGGTGAGGAAACGGACGCAGTACCCGTTGGAGGTCAGGATGTTCATGAACAAGTTGGGCGAACCCTGCTTGTTGGCGTAGTCACGGTCGTGGTGAACCGGCATGAAATCGCGCGATGCAATCGCACCGGCGACGATCATCGTGGTGGTGATCGGGATCTCGAGCGGGGTCACCTCGTCGCCGACCTCGATCTCGCTCCACTGCAGGGTGCTGGTGCGAGTTTTGGCTGTTGTCATAGCCGTCCTTCCGGGTATGTGCTGCCGAGGTGAGCCAGCTGCTGGGAAGCCGAACCCAAGGTGAGCTCGTTCTGTTTGGCCCACAAGAAGTAACGATGCAGCGGATAGGTGATGTCGATTCCGATCCCGCCGTGCACGTGCTGGGTGGTGGCGGCGACCCGGGCGCCGGCCTCGGCAGCCCAGAACTTCGCGATCCGTGCCGCGCGGGCGGCTTGGTCGGTGGGCCTTCCTTCCGCGATCAGCCAGGCCGCATGCCAGGTGGTCCACCGGATCGCCTCGACGTCGATGAATCCATCGGCCATCCGCTGCTGCACCGCCTGAAAGCTGCCGATCGGCCGGCCGAATTGTTCACGTCCGGTGGTGTATTCGGCGGCCATCCGCAAGGCGCGGTCGGACACTCCGAGCTGGATCGCGCACAGACCGACCAGCGCGCGGGTGTAGAGCGAATTGACCAGGCCATCGGAGCCTTCGAGCCGATCTGCATCGGAAACAGTTGCGCCATCGAGGAATACGTCGGCGTGTGGTTCGCGAGTGGTGGTCGCCACCGGTCGGACTTCGACGCCCTGCGCGTCGGTCGCCAACAGGAACAGGCCCACGGCACCGTCATCTACCGTGGCGGGAATCAGCACCGTGTCGGCGAGTTGCGCTGCCGGCACCAACTCTTTGGTCCCGTCCAGCCGCCAGCTCGGCCCGTCGCGACGTGCGGTGGTAGCTGGTCTGGTCGGGTCGGAGCGGCCCGGCTCGTGCAGACCCGCACTCAGGATGCGGGTTCCTTCGATGACCCCGGGCAGAAAGCGTTGCTGTTGCTCCGAAGTCCCGTGCCGGGCGATCGAGTCGGAGCCCAACAGCAGCGTTGGGTAAGCAGGCACCGGAGCCAGGCTCCAACCCACTTCGGCCAACAACACCCCGAGTTCCAAGAAGCCGCCGTCTGAAACGCACGAGCCGCCGACAGATTCCGGTAAGGCGGTGCCGAGCAGGCCGACGGAGGCTAGTTCTTTCCACAGCGCGGCGTCGTAGCGAGCTTCGCCGGCTTCGAGTTCAGTCAGCCGCTCCGGGGTGGCTCGACGCTCGAACAGGTCTCGGGCAAGCTTGCTGATAGTCTCTTGCTCTTCGGTGAACGTGAAGTCCATGAGAGATCACCCGGTCATTCGGCAGCGGGCCGGAACTGGTGCAGCACAAGGTCGTTATCGAAAGTCTGGTAAAAGACTTCGACCGGCATCCCGACCGTGACATCGGCCGGGTCGATGTCACACAGGTTCGACAGAAGCCGGACGGCTTCGGCGAGCTGCACCAGCACGACGATGTACGGATACTCGAAGAACGGGAACCGTGGCTCGTGTGGCATCACGTAGCTGTAGACGGTGCCCCGGCCCGATGACTCAATCGCCTCCCAGTCCAGGGAACGGCAATTCGGGCACATCGGCCGCGGCGGGTTGCGCAACGTTCCACATCCCTTGCAGCGCTGGATCAGCAGCTTGTGCTCGCGCAGCCCGTTCCAGAAGAACTCGGTGTCCGGGCTGATCGTCGGAGCCAACCGGGTCGCCATCAGCGTTCCGGCCTAAATCGCAGCACGCGGAATCGCTGGCGCCCCAGCACTTCACCGTTCTGTTCGGTGTAGGTGATCAACCAGGTCAGAAAGAAGCCTGTGCCCAGCGCCGTCTTCTTTTCATCGGAGATATTTTCGAACACCGACGTCGCGCTGATGACGTCCCCCAGCCGGGGATAGCGCTCGATTTCGAATTCCGAGTTGGTCGCCACGGTGCTGCTGTATCCTGCCTCGTCGAGGAACGCCGTGGGGTTGTTCTTGATCTCCATCGGTGCACCGCCCCGATCTCCGATGCCCTCCAATTTCGGCGACGGCATCGTCCAGGTTTGCAGCATGACCGGCGGTGACACGATGCCGCCGAACCGTGACGCGTCGGCGAACTCCGGGTCGAGGTAGACCGGATTCATGTCGGCGAGCGCGTAGGCCCAGTGCCGGATCATCGGTTGGTTCACCGGATCCGGCGCCACCGGCGGCTTTCCGGCACCGCCGGTAGGCTGGCCGACAAGCGCTTTCAGCTTGTCCCGGAACGCGGTATCTGAGTCGGTCACTGGGTTAGTCCTCCTGACTTGTCCGTTGCCCGAAGATCACGTGGTGCTCGCGGCATGCCCAATCCAGCCATCGCAATGATGTCTCGTTGAATCTCGTTGGCCCCACCGCCGAATGTGCTGATGACCGCAACCCGGTAGGCCGACTCCAGCGCGCCGCGCAGGGGTGCGTCGGCGCCGCGCCGCAACCCGTTGTGGTCAAGCACTTCCAGCAGCTGGCCCGCGACCTGCTGGGTCAGTTCGGTACCGAAGACTTTGACGGCTGAGGCTTCGCCCATGTTCAGGACGCCCTGGGTCATCGCAGCGTTAACCCGAAGGTTCATCAGTTTGTATGCGGCGACCTGTGCCTCGACCCGGGCCAGCGCCAACTGCACCCATGGCTGGTCGACGACGCGGCCGCCGTCGAGCTCAGTGCTGGTTGCCCACTGCAGCGTCTGCTCGAACAACGGCTCGAGGGCGCCGAGATTGCCCAGCGCGGCCCGTTCGAAGTTCAACTGGGTGGTGATCAGTTGCCAGCCCTGGTTTTCGCCGGCAACGATCGCGCTTGCCGGGACCCGCACATCGTCGTAAAACGTGTAGAAGGTGGAGATGCCCGGCATGGTGCGCAGCGGCTGCCAGGAGAAACCGGGCGACGAGGTGGGCACGATGAAGATGGAAATACCTTTGTGCTTCTTGACGTTCGGATCGGTACGCGCAGCCAGCCAGACGTAGTCGGCATACGCTGCGCCGCTGGTGAACATCTTTTGGCCATTGATGACGTAATCGTCACCGTCGCGGACCGCGGTAGTGCGCAGCGACGCCAGGTCGCTGCCCGCTTCCGGCTCGGAGTAGCCGATGGCGAACTCGACGCTGCCCTCCAGGATTGCCGGCAGAAACGTTTTCTTTTGCTCATCGGTGCCGTAGTGCATCAGGGTCGGGCCGACTGTGTTGAGGGTCACCAACGGGATCGGCGCGTTGACCCGTCTGGCCTCTTCAGCGAAGATGAACTGCTCGATCGCCGAGAAACCGCGCCCACCGAATTCTTTGGGCCAACCGACACCGAGCAAGTCCGCAGCCGCCAGAGCCCGCACGCATTCGCGAACCGCCGGACCTCCCTCCATGCGTTCGCTGACGGCGGCCTGCCGTTCCGGCGTCATCACCTGTTCCATCGTCCCGCGGATCTCGTCGCGCAGCTGTTTTTGCTCGGGGGTGTAGTCAAGTCGCATCGGTTACACGCCCAGCCGGACCGGCATCCGCTTCACCCCGGGCACCATGGTGGCCCGCATCCGGTCGACGTCACCAACCAGTTCGAGCTTGGGGAAGCGGCACAGCAGCTCCTCGAACATCACTTTCGCCTCCAGACGAGCAAGTTGCGCGCCAACGCACGAGTGCTCACCGCACCCGAACGCGATGTGTGGGTTCGGGTGGCGCGTTACCTTGAATTCTTCCGAATCGCAACCGAATACGTCCTCGTCACGGTTGGCCGACCCGTATAGCATCACCACCACGTCGCCTTCGGCGATTCGCTGACCACGAATCTCCACATCGACCACCGCTTTACGCGCCATGTGGACCACCGGGCTGTTCCACCGCAGCATCTCCTCGACGGCGCCCGGGATCAACGCGGGATTCTCGACCAGCTGGCGACACTCGTCTGGGTGCGAGATCAGCGCGAGAGTGCCCAGCGCGATCAGGTTGCGGGTGGTCTCATTGCCTGCCACCAGCAGTAGAAACACGAAGTTGAGCAGGTCTTCGTCGGTGAGCCGGACTCCGTCGATCTCGGCGCCAGCCAGCACCGACAGCAAGTCGTCACGCGCTTCAACGCGTCTGGCCGCGATCAGCTTTTGGAAATACTCGAAGAGCTGCCCGGCCGCCACCATGGGGTCGAGGTCGATCTCCGGGTCCGCGGTTCCGGTGGCCGCGTCCGACCAGGCCCGAAATTGCTCCCAATCGTCCGGCGGGGCGCCGATCAGCTCGGCGATCATCCGGGTCGGCAGGGGAGCGGCGATCTGTTCGGCAAACTCGTGCACGGAATTCGGTTGCAAGCCGTTAAGGATTCCACAGACGATCTCGCGGATCTTCGGCTCCAGCACAGCGACACGGCGCCGGGTGAACCCCGAGTTGATCAGCTTGCGCAGCTGCCGGTGCCGCGGCGGGTCGGTGAAAATCAGGCTTCCCGGTTGGACGGGGTTGGGCATCGCCGGGTCGGGGATGGTAATGCCTTCGGTCGAGGTGAACATGGCCGGGCTGCTCGACACAAAGCGGATGTCGTCGTAGCGGAGCAGCGCCCAGAACTTGGTGACATCGTTCCAGCACACCGGCGCCGTGGCGCGCAGCTCGCGGTATGCCGGGTAGGGATTGCCGGCGTAGAAGTCGGGGGAGTGCAACGCGTCGGCTGGAGAGGACGAGGAAGAAGACTTAGCGTGCACGGGCCTCCCTCTACACGACCATGATCGTACATTTGCATACGATCTGTCCGGTCCACTCTGTTTACTCTGGCAGTGCTGGCAATGTCAATATGCTTGCTGTCGAGGCGAAATAGGCCTATAGCGGTCGAACTGCAACGTTGAGCATTGACGACTGATGCCCGACAGGTGTACACCAAACGTTGAGCCGCCAGACCGTCCGGAGGAATCAACATGGCTGACCAAAGCTCACTTATCGACAGCTACGCGGTCTACATCGACGGGCAGTGGGTCGAACCCGAGAACGGCCGCTACGACGACTTCAATCCGGCTACCGAGGCGGTGATCGCCTATGCGCCGGATCCAAGTCCCGCTCAGGTCGACAGCGCGATCGCGGCCGCCCGCGCCGCGTTCGACTCGGGACCGTGGGCCGACGCCGGACCCGAGCAGCGGGCGGGTTGGCTCAACCAGCTCGGCGCGGCGCTGCTCGAGCATGTCGACGAGTTTTACGCGCTGGCTCAACTGGAGTGGGGCTGCACCGCCAACGAGCGAATCATCCACATCGACGGAGCGGCGTTTACGACGCTGAACATCGCAGAACTGGCCAGCCATCCCGTCGAGGAGAAGATCGACGCGTACGGCGCGGCCGGAACCACGTTGCTGCGCTACGAGCCGCTCGGGGTGGTGTCGATTCTGACGCCGTGGAACTTCCCGCACTTTCTCAATGTCATGAAGGTAAGCGCAGCGCTGGCCGCGGGCAACACCGTCGTGCTCAAGCCCTCGCCGCTTACTCCCCTCGCAGGCCTTGCCCTGGCCCGAATCATCGACGAACACACCGATATTCCACCAGGCGTGGTCAATGTCGTGACACCCTCCAATATCGAGTCCAGCAAGATGCTGACGGTCGACCCACGCATCGACATGGTCAGCTTCACTGGGAGCTCGGTAGTCGGCCGGGAGGTGATGGCCGCGGCTGGGAGCAGCATGAAGCGGCTGCTGCTCGAATGCGGCGGCAAGTCGGCCAGCATCGTGCTCGACGACGTCGTGCTGAACGACGAGATGTTGCAGCGAATGCTGTTCGAATCCTGCTCCTTCCACGCCGGGCAGGCCTGCATCCTCCACAGCCGGATGCTGCTTCCCGACTCGATCCACGACGAGGTCGTCGATCGGCTGGTCGAGCTTGCCCGCGCCGTGAAGGTCGGCGATCCCACCGATCCGGAGGTGCAGATGGGCCCGCTGATCAGCGCCACACAGCTGAAACGCGTTCAGGCACACGTGGACCGGGCGCTCGACGATGGCGCCAAGCTGGCGGCCGGCGGCGGCCGGCCGGCCGGCTTGGATACCGGCTTCTACTTCGAACCGACGATCCTGACCGACGTCACGCCGGATGCGACCATCGCCCAGGAAGAAGTCTTCGGACCGGTGCTTTCGGTGCTGCGCTACACCGACGACGACGAAGCGGTGAGGATCGCGAACAACTCGCAATATGGGCTTTCCGGTGCGGTGTGGGGCACCGACGTGGACCGTGCAGTCGCCGTGGCTCGGCGGGTGCGCACCGGGCAGATCGCGGTCAACGGGTTCGGTCCCGGCGGTGCGCCGTTCGGTGGCTTCAACCAGAGCGGGTTCGGCCGAGAGAGCGGCGGAATCAGGGGAATTCGTCAGTACATGGAGCCGAAGGCCATGGGACTGCCGGCGTGACACGCGCCGACGACGAAGACGCCGGCGCAGCCGGGATTGTGGGGGTACTCCCCAGCTCCGCGGGGACCCCACCCGCTTGCGGGGGTGGGGGTACCACCCACGTGTGGGGGAAGTGGCGCACGTGACAGGCGCCCTCGACGGGCTTCGCGTGGTCGAGATCGCGAACGAGATCTCAGGTCCATACTGCGGCAAACTGTTCGTCGACCTCGGCGCCGAGGTCACTAAAATCGAAGCGCCCGTCGGGGATTCGCTACGGCGGTGGGGCCCGTTTCCGGGCGGCCAAGCCGACCCGGATCGCTGCGGACTGTTCGAGTACCTCAACGCCGGCAAGCGCGGCACGGTCCTCGATATCAGCTGTGACAGCGACGCGGCCCTCGCTCGTCAGTTCATCGCCGACGCGCATGTCCTCATCGACGGGCTGGCTCCCGGAACCCTGGACAGCTCCGGCCTCGGCGTCGACGCATTGCAAACCATTAATCCACGCCTTGTCGTGGTGTGCATCTCAAACTTTGGGCAGCACGGGCCCTTTCGCGATCGAGCAGGCACGCCGCTGACGATGCAGGCGGCATCGGGCTGGGTCACAACACGCGATCCCGATCGTCCGCCCGTGCAGGCCGGTGCCCGGATCGCCGAATACGTCGCGGGTGCCTACGCTGCCCTGGGCGCGTTGACGGCGCTGCGGATGCCGTCTACCGGTCGCGTGACCGAGGTCGACGTCTCGGTGTTGGAGGCACTGCTCTCCACCCTTCCGTACCCGATGCTGATGGCCGAACGAATTCGGGCGCTGGGCCTAGCGCCCAATGCCCGCTCGGCGCCCATGCTGGGTGTCGTCTGCGCGGCCGACGGCTGGGTCGGCATCAACTGCTTGACCGGACAACACTGGCTCGACGTGTGCGACATGCTCGAACTACCGCAATTCGGCGAACAGCAGTTCGCCATCCAGCTGGGCGGTCCCGAGCGTGCCGAGTTCTTCGCAGCTGCCCAGTCTTGGCTGAGCCAGCGAACTGTCAACGAAATCGTCGAACTCAGCCAGGCGTTGCGCATCCCGGCGGCACCGGTCGCCGACGGGGCCAGCGCGCTGGACTGTCCGCAGTACGTCAAGCGGGAGTTCTTTGTCGACGGTGGTACAGGCGATTGGTCGTTTCGACGTCCGGGCCCGCCGTTTCGACTCTCGAAGACACCGGCGACGCCGGCCGGTCACGCGCCGCGCCTGGCTGAGAGGTCGGAAGCGGTGGTGTGGGCTAACCGATCACGCGAAGCGCGGCCGGTCGCCGCAGTCGCCGTCGATTGCTTGCCGTTCGCCGGGGTGAAGGTGCTCGACCTCACCACGTTCTGGGCGGGTGGGTACCTCACCTGCTACCTCGGCGCCTTTGGCGCCGACGTCGTCAAAGTCGAGTCGATTCAGCGACCCGATGGCTTCCGCTACTCGGCCGCCTACCCGCACGAGGGCGACGACTGGTACGAGCGCAGCGCGCTGTGGCAAGCCACCAATCTCAACAAGCGCGATATCACCCTGGACTTGACCACGCAGGCGGGCCGTGAACTCGCCCGCCGGCTGACCACACAGGCCGACATCGTGGTGGAGAACTTTTCCCCGCGGGTAGTAGAGCAGTTCGGCCTGGATTACGAGTCGCTGGTGACGCTGCGCCCCGACGTAATCGCCGTTCGTATGCCCGGATTCGGCCTCGACGGGCCATGGCGGGAGTACGTGGGCTGGGCGCTGAACATCGAGCAAGTTTCGGGCATGGCGGCGGTAACCGGCTACGCCGACGGCCCGCCGTGCAACGTGCAGGGCCCCGCCGATCCGATCGTCGGCGTGCACGCGGGGGTGGCGCTGCTGGCCGCACTTGAGCATCGCCGTCGCACCGGCGAGGGCCAGCTGATCGAGGTCGCGCAGATCGAAGTCGGCGCCGCCGTCACTGCTGAACCGGTAATCGAGTACTCGATGAACGGGATCGTCCGGCCGCGCGACGGCAACCGGCAGCGTGGCTACTGCCAGGGCGTCTATCCGACCGACACCGACGATGCGTGGGTGGCGCTGTCGGTGCGCGACGACAGCGACTGGTCACAGCTGATCGAGGCGATGGGTCATCCCGAACTGGTCGAGGATGAACGTTTGGCCACAGCCGATCGTCGCGCGTCCGCCCATGACGTGTTCGACGACGTCGTCAGCGCCTGGACGACAACCCAGTCGCCGGCGAATATCGTTGCGACCCTTCGAGAGCGCGGCATCCCGACCGAAGAGGTGGTCGTGCCCGAGCGGATGTATGAGCTCGAGCAACTGGATGCCCGCGGGTACTACGAGGATTTCGAGCACGCGGTCACCGGCTGGCACCGCTATCCCGGATGGCCGTTCCGCATCACGCCCGGGCCCAGCCGTCACCACCGCTCGGCCCCGCCGACGCTCGGTCAGCACAATGACGAGATCCTGGGCGGCCTGGGGCTCTCCGGTGCGGCGATCGCCGCGTTGCGCCGCGACCGCGTCATCGGCGAACGGGTGCTCGACGGGTAACGCAGGACAGATTGCCGAGGCGACCCGCGCGCGGCCTGTGATGACTACGCTTCTACGGAACACGATTTGTGGGAGCTACGAGTCGAGCAGGCCGGCATGCAGCGAGTGAGCAGCATTGATGCGTTTTTCCTGTATCTGGAGACGCCGACGCAGCCGTTGAACATCTGTTGTGTCCTTGAATTGGACACCTCGACGATGCCAGGCGGGTACACGTATGCCCGTTTCCGCGACGCGTTCGCCCAGCGGGTGAAGGCAGTACCGGAATTTCGGATGAAGCTTGCCGATAGCCAGCTCAACCTGGATCACCCGGTATGGGTCGACGACGAGAATTTTCAGCTACGGCGTCACCTACACCGTGTCGGTGTGCCGGCGCCCGGTGACCGGCGCGAGCTGGCCGAGATCTATGGGGATATCGCCGGGCTGCCGCTGAACCGAAATCATCCGCTCTGGGAGATGTGGGTTATCGAGGATAGTGCCCGGGCGCACTCGCTGGTGGTGATGCTCAAGGCCCACCACGCCGTGGTAGACGGCATCGGCGGGACGAACCTGCTGGCTCAGTTGTGCGGCGCCGAACCCGATGCGCCACCACCAGCGCCCGTCGGTGGCGCCGGTGGCGCTTATCCCCTCCAGATCGCCGCGAGCGGGCTGGTGCGGTTCGCTTTGCGGCCGTGGCGGTTGGCCACCATGCTGCCCGGGACGGCGTCTAGCCTGGTGCAGACACTGTTTCGGGCTCGCGAGGGGCGCACGATGGCCGCGCCCTTTTCGGCCCCAACGACCGCGTTCAATGCCCCGTTGACCGGACAGCGCAATATCGCCTACGCCCGACTAGATCTGGGCGAGATCAAAGTCGTCAAGGACCGGTTCGGCCTGACGGTCAACGACGTCGTGTTCGGGTTGTGCGCGGGAGTGCTCAGGCGCTTTCTGCTCAACCGCGACGAACTGCCCGATGCCCCGCTGGTGGCCGCTTCGCCAGTATCGGTGCGCGACAAAACCGACCGGCCCGGGCACAACCAAACCACGTGGATGTTCTGTCGGCTCGAAACTCAGATCAGCGACCCCGTCGAGCGGCTGCGCAGCATCGCCGCGGGAAATGCCGCCGCAAAAGATCACTCCGCTGAGCTGGGACCCAATCTGCTGCATAACTGGACTCAGTTCTTCAACCAGACGATGTTCGGCACTGCCATGCGGATCCTGCCGCGCATTCCACTAACTCTCAGCCCCATCTACAACCTGATTCTGTCGAATGTGCCCGGCCCGCAAGCCCGGCTCTACTTCCTGGGCTGCGAAGTCAACGCCATCTATCCGCTCGGGCCGATCCTCGGCGGTGCCGGACTCAATATCACCGTCATGTCGCTCAACGGACAACTGGGTGTTGGCATCATCTCCTGCCCTGACTTGTTGCCAGATCTCTGGGACATCGCCGATCTCTTCCCCGCTGCGCTCAAAGAACTTGTGCAGTGCACAGATCCGTCAGCATCCGACGACTGAGCCTGCTACTCGGACGGTCAGGGGACTGCGGCAAGGAACGTCTCGTTGGGTAGGCCCGCGGTGAGCTCCTCAACATCGAAGGGCTTCTCGAGACGGGCATTCAGCTTCTCGCGATCGATCAGAAGGTTGATCTCGGCAGTCTGGCGCGCGAACAGCCGCCCGAAACGTGGGTAGAGCCAACGCATTATGGCCCGCTCCGGTCGGGTGCAGCGCGCTGCGCAGTAGCCGACGTGGCCGATCTCGTCGGTCAGGATCTCGGTGTAGAGCCGCTCGATGCGTGCGGCGACGTCTGGTTCCTCGGCGAACAACTCGACGCCGACACGGCGCAGTTCGTCGAACAAGATGCAGCCCGCCATTTCCCCCGCGCCCACGAACCCGAACCCGATTCGCTCAGGGATGAACACGTTGCTCTTGACGAACTGGCGCATCACGAACGGCGGCACCACCACCTGGAACGGCAGCCCGAACATGTCCAGCACGTAGGCCAGCAGGCGGGTATGGTAATGCTCTTCGAGCGCGAGATACACCCGTTCGGGTGGCTGGTCCGCCCCGCCGATACGCCCGTAGGTATCGCCCAAGTCCACGCCGAACCGCTCGGCCTGGTTCAGCTTGGCGGTGGCCAACAAGAACAACATCCTGGCGTCCAGACTCGGCTCGGGTCGGCGGCGCCGTAGGTTCCGCAGGAACACCTGCCGATCGATGGGATAGCTGGAGCGGACAGGATCCGCCTCCAGCGCTGAAAAGAATTCCTCGCGGCTGGTGAGGCGGCGATGCAACAGATCCGCGTCGCCGTCCCGTCGCTCCAGAAAGGCCCGGTAGCCCTCGATACCTGAACGGTTCATCGTGTCTCCATTCCCTGAACAATCGTCGTGACATACCGATCCAGCAGCGCGGTCCGCGCCCGGGACGCGCCGACATCTGTGGCCAGCAGCGCGAACAGCCCGGTAAGGAAGATCACCCCGAGTTCACCCGGGTCGGCATCCCGTGCAACTCGTCCCGCAGCCTGCGCGTCGGCAATCGCCGCGATGACGAACTCCGCCAATGGATGTTCGGTTAACGCGTCTTCGACCGGCCGTGTCGCGGAGAAGTGCAATCCCAGCATATCCCTAAAAATCACTGGGCCTAAACGCTTTTCGGCAGCGAGCACCTGGCGTACCAGAAGCCGCAGCATCGCGATCAGATCGTCGGTCTCGGTCGTTGCGGTGGCGAGCTTCGCCACAATCTTGACTTCTTCGGCCCGCTCCAACTCCACCAGCACGTGCTCCTTGGTCGGGAAGTGGAAGTAGAACGTACCGCGCACCACCCCCGCGGCCGCGGCGATCGCAGCGACATCCGCGCCGGCCAATCCGGACCGGCCGATCTCGGCCAGTGCGGCGTCGAACACACGCGCCCGGGTCGCTAGCCGCTGCGCTTCGCGCGCTCCCACAACCGAGGTCGGGCTAGTCGAGGGCACGCTCACACAGTACAGAATTTCACTGGCACCCGTCAATGACGACCGTCAGCGGAATCTCCGCGATGAAGCGTCGGCCGGTGAGTGCCGGCCGGGTACCCTGCACACGTGCTGCTGACCTCGCTGGATCCCGCTGCGGTGACCGGCGGTCATGATCTCAGCGACGCCGTCCGGTTTGGCGACGTCACGCTCAGCCGCAGCGACGTCGTCGGTGCGGCCACGTCGGCGGCCGAACGCGTCGGGGGTGCGGAGCGGATCGCGGTGCTGGCCACCCCCACTCCCGCAACCGCACTGGCCATCGCCGGATGCCTGATCGCCGGTGTACCGGTGGTGCCGGTGCCCGCCGACGTCGGGCAGGCCGAGCGGCGGCACATTCTCACCGACTCCGAGGCGCAGGCTTGGCTGGGGCCGGTGCCGGACGAGCCCGAGGGCTTGCCGCACATCCCGGTGCGGCAGCACGCCCGCTCGTGGCACCGTCATCCCGACCCGTCGCCGCAAGACACCGCGCTGATCATCTACACCTCGGGCACGACCGGCCCGCCCAAAGGGGTGCAGCTGAGCGGTCAGGCGATCGCCGCCGACTTGGACGCGCTGGCCCAGGCCTGGCAGTGGACACCCGAGGACACCCTGGTGCACGGGTTGCCGCTCTTTCATGTGCACGGTCTGGTGTTGGGTCTGCTCGGGTCGCTGCGAGTCGGAAACCGCTTTGTTCACACCGGAAAGCCGACGCCCGAGGCCTACGCTCAGGCTTGTTCTCAAGCCGGGGGCACGCTGTATTTCGGCGTGCCGACGGTGTGGTCGCGAGTGGTCGCTGACGCCGCGGCCGCCGAGGCGCTACGGCCGGCGCGGTTGCTGGTGTCCGGCAGCGCCCCATTGCCGGTGCCGGTCTTCGAGAAGTTGGTCCGGCTCACCGGGCACGCGCCCGTCGAACGCTACGGCGCCACTGAGTCGTTGATCACGCTGTCCACCCGCGCCGACGGCGAGCGCCGTCCCGGCTGGGTT
Source organism: uncultured Actinomycetota bacterium (assembly GCA_963744835.1). Classification (GTDB taxonomy): domain Bacteria; phylum Actinomycetota; class Actinomycetes; order Mycobacteriales; family Mycobacteriaceae; genus Mycobacterium. Next base: position 195,008 of record CAVUVB010000001.1, on the reverse strand, counting down.
GGCCTGCCGCTGACCGGCATCCAGACCCGGTTGGCCGACGACGACGGTGGCCCGGTACCACATGATGCGGAAACGATTGGGAGGCTGCAAGTTCGCGGCCCGACGCTCTTCGATGGATACCTGAATCGGCCGGATGCCACCGCGGAAGCTTTCGACACCGACGGCTGGTATCGCACTGGCGATGCCGCCGTCGTCGACGGCGACGGTATGCATCGCATCGTGGGCCGCGAGTCGGTCGACCTGATCAAGTCCGGCGGCTACCGTGTCGGCGCGGGCGAAATCGAGACGGCGCTGCTCGGGCATCCCGGGGTGGCAGAGGCGGCAGTGGTCGGGCTGCCCGACGAGGACCTGGGTCAGCGCATCGTCGCGTTCGTTGTCGGCGACGCGCAGCCGCAGGAGTTGATCGACTATGTGGCCGAACAGCTTTCGGTACACAAGCGGCCGCGCGAGGTGAGGATCGTGGACACGCTGCCGCGCAACGCAATGGGCAAAGTGCTCAAGAAGGAACTGCTGACGCGAGGCTGACCACCGACAGCGCCGTCGACCAGCAAAGCATTGCACCTGCGCCCAGACCGTGACTATCGTGTCCAAATGCAATTAGCAAACGACCATGGCTGAGCCGAATCGCCCAGCCGGCTCCGCCGCGACGACCGCAGCTCACCCTGGAGCCGCACCGATGAAACGGGTCGCGGTCGCTTGTTTCGTCGGCTCGGCAATCGAGTGGTACGACTTTGTGATCTACGGGACTGCGGCAGCCTTGGTGTTTCCCACCGTGTTCTTCCCGCACCTGAGTTCGGCGATGGCCACGATCGCCTCGATGGGAACATTTGGCGCAGCGTTTCTGTCCCGGCCGCTCGGCGCAGCCGTCTTTGGATACCTCGGGGATCGGCTGGGCCGTAAAAAGACCCTCGTCATCAGCCTGCTGATCATGGCCACGTCAACGGTGACCGTGGGCTTGGTTCCCAGCACAGCGGCAATTGGCGAAGTTGCCCCACTGATCCTGATTGTGCTGCGGCTGCTGCAAGGGTTTGCCGCAGGGGGCCAATGGGCGGGATCGACGCTGTTGAGCGCCGAATACGCACCGGCTAACAAACGCGGTCTATATGGCCTTTTCACCCAGGTCGGTGGTGGCAGCTCGCTGACCCTGGCCAGCTTGACCTTCCTCGCCGTGAACGAGACCATGGGCGAAGGCAGCCCCGCGTTCCTGCAGTGGGGCTGGCGCCTACCATTCCTGGTCAGCGCGGCGCTGATCGTCATCGCCTTATACGTTCGCCTCAACATCGACGAAACGCCGGTGTTCGCCGCGGAAAAAGTCCGCAACTTCGTACCCGAAGCGCCATTCAAGGAGGTACTGCACCTCCTCCAGCGTCGTGAGCTGGCCCTGGCCACCGGCAGCATCCTCGTCGCTTCTGCCTTCTTCTACATGGCCAGCACCTATTTCGCCACCTACGCCCGCACCCACCTGGGGTACTCCAACAGCCTGATCTTGTACGTCAGCGTGCTGGGCGGGCTAGCGAATGTCGGGTTTATTGCGCTCGGGGCCGTTCTGAGCGATCGACTCGGGCGCCGCCGCATGCTGCTGGTGGGATGGTTGGCGTGTCTACCGTGGTCGTTTGTGGCGATCCCGCTGATGGATACCGGCAAACCCCTTTGGTACGCGGTGGCCATCGTCGGCATGTACGCCGTCGCCGCGTTCGGCTGGGGACCTGCCGCTGCATTCATCCCCGAGCTGTTCGCTACCCGCTATCGCTACACCGGGGCTGCGCTGACGGCGAACCTCGCCGGCATCGCCGGCGGAGCTGTGCCGACGCTGACGGCAGGCATGCTATTGGCAACCTGGGGCAGTTGGGCGGTCGGTCTCATGCTGGCCGTCCTCGCGGTCGTCAGCCTGGTCTGCACCTATGCGCTTCCCGAAACGCTCGGAACAGCGTTTGTGTCGCAACCGACGCCACCTGCTGATGTTGCAGACGAGTCTCCTGAGCTGGAGTTGCCGGGCGCCGGCTGATCGCTGCCGCCGGAATGCTCGCGGGCGTTGACTGAAGTCCCCTCGGGCATAGCGACTTTGGTGCCCGGGCCTTTGCAGCGTCTTTACAGCGCGACATCAGGGTTCGTTATGGCAAAGCCGCGGCGCCTTCCCCTACCGTCGTTACCGTGCACCGACACCGCCGGACGCCGATGCGACGGGTTGCCGCTGCGTGTCTGGTCGGCTCGGCGATCGAGTTCTACGACTTCCTGATCTACGGCACCGCGGCAGCGCTGGTTTTTCCGACCGTGTTCTTTCCGCATCTCAGTCCGACATTGGCCACGGTCGCGTCAATGGGCACATTCGCCAGTGCGTTTGTGTCCCGGCCGATCGGCGGGGCCACCTTCGGCTACTTCGGTGATCGGCTGGGCCGCAAGAAGACTCTGATCGCCACGCTGCTGATCATGGCCATCGCAACCATGTCCGTGGGCGTGGTGCCCAGCACGGCGTCCATCGGTATCGCGGCCCCATTGATTCTGGTTGTGCTGCGGCTGCTGCAAGGATTTGCCGTCGGCGGCGAATGGGCAGGCTCAGTGCTACTCAGCGCCGAGTACGCGCCCGACGGGAGCCGCGGTCGTTATGGCATGTTCACCTTGCTCGGCGGGGGAACCGCGGCGGTGCTGTCCAGCCTGACGTTTTTAGGCGTGAACTTCACCATCGGGGAAAACAGCCCCGCGTTCATGCAGTGGGGTTGGCGGATACCGTTCCTGATCAGCGCAGGCCTGATCGCTATCGCCTTGTATGTGCGGCTGAGGATCGACGAGACCCCGGTGTTCTCTACCGAGAAGGCCCGCAACTTAGTTTCTACAATCCCGATCGCAGAGTTGCTGCGCTTGCAGCGCCGAGAGGTCGTCCTGGCCGGCGGTAGCCTCCTGGGCGGTATGGGCTTCGCCTACATGGCAAACACCTATCTCACCCGGTACGCGCACTTCCAGCTGGGGTACACCCGCAGCTTCATCTGGGCTGTCGGTGCGCTGGGTGGACTGGCAAGTATCACGTTCGTCGTGATATCAGCCACTTTGTGCGACCGAGTCGGACGCCGCCGGATGATGTTGGTGGGCTGGGCCGGTTGCGTGCCGTGGGCGTTGGTGGCAATCGCGTTGATCGACACCGGCAAACCCGTTCTTTACGCGGTAGCCATTGTCGGCATGTGCGCGATCGCCGCAGTCGGCTCCGGGCCCACCGGAGCCTTTATTCCCGAGCTGTTTGCTACCCGCTATCGCTACAGCGGATCGGCGCTGGCGGTGAACCTCGCCGGCGTCCTGGGCGGGGCCTTGCCGCCGCTGATCGCTGGAACACTGCAGGCAACCTACGGCAGCTGGGTGATCGGTCTCATGCTGGGCGTCCTTGCCCTGGCCAGCCTGGTGTGTACCTATCTACTGCCGGAAACCCACGGGACTGCGCTGCAATCCACCCGTGGCGCCGAAACGTCTCCCGGCCTCAGCCTGCCCGGCGGAGGCCGGTAGCTCAGTCAGCAGGTCTGGGTAGGCCCCGGGGACGCCTTCATGCCCACGGCTGACATCCCCACCAAATATTGCTGAACACGTTAAATCGGCATTACCGGAGTATTTCCAACCAGTTTTGGGAAATCCGCATTCGGGCGCTAGTTAGGCCCTTTCGAAAACACAATCACCGCGCCGAACCCTGACCGGTCGGCTCCGTTGTCGTCAGGAGATCTCATGTCTTTTGTGATCACGCAGCCTGAAGCGTTGACAGCTGCAGCGAGCGCACTACAAAGCCTCGGCACGTTAATGGCCGCCCAGAATGCGGCCGCCGCGACGCCCACCATAGGCCTCTCTCCGGCAGCCGCCGACCCCGTATCCGCGCTGCAGGCCGCACAATTCACCGCCTATGGCACCTGGTACCAGCAAGTCAGCGCCCACGCCACGGCGATTCACCAGATGCTGGTGAACACCCTGGGCACCAGCGCCGGTTCCTATGGCGAAACCGAAGCGGCCAACCAGACCGCGACCGGTTCAACCTCGTTGTCGGGCCTTCTCAGTGGGCTGACCGGATCCGGGACGTCCTCGTCGGCAGTCTCCGCGGCGGCGGCGCCCGCACTGTCGTCCTCGACGGGCGCCACTATCGGAACCCCGTTCAACTGGTTCCAAAACGTCGGCGCGGCCGCTTCCGACTTCATCGCGCTCGGCCAGGGCCAATTCCTTCCCGGCGCGGTGGACTGGGACCCCACCCTCCCCGGCGCAGCGGGCGCCCCGGGCATGGCGACCGGCGCCATAGCGCCGGCGACGGCGGCTGCCGCGGGGGCGCCGGTCTTGGCAGGCGTGGGCCAGGCGTCCTCACTCAGCGGGTTGTCGGTGCCGCCCAGTTGGGCCGCGGCGGGCCTACCCGCGGCCAACTCCGGCCCCGCGACATTGGCGGGCGCGGGTTGGACCACCGCCGCGCCACAGACCCCGCCCGTGACAACGATGCCGGCCGGCGTGCCGTCGGTGGCCTCGGCCGGCCGCCCGGGCTCGGGCTTCAGCGGCTTCGGCGCGCCACGCTACGGCGTCAAGCCCACCGTGATGCCCAAGCCGACCGTCGTTTAGCACGCCGATACCGCCGAAACTCATTAGCCAGAAAAGGATGAAAAGAAATGACCTTCGATTTTGGAGCATTGCCCCCAGAAATTAACTCCACACGCATGTACTCCGGCCCAGGGGCGGGGCCGATGATGGCCGCCGCGGCGGCCTGGAACAACCTGGCGGCCGAATTGAATACCACCGCCAATGCCTCCCAGTCGGTGATCTCGACGCTCACCGACGATGAGTGGCGAGGTCCGTCCGCGGCGGCGATGGCCACCGCGGTCACACCCTATGTGGGGTGGATGCAAACCACCGCCGCAGCCGCTCAACACGCAGCGAGCCAGGCCACGGCGTCTGCAGCCGCCTATGAGGCGGCGTTCGCGATGACGGTGCCTCCACCGGTTATCGTGGCCAACCGGACTCAACTGGCGGCCCTGGTCGCCACCAACATCCTCGGCCAGAACACCCCGGCGATCGCAGCCACCGAGGCTCAATATGGCGAGATGTGGGCTCAGGACGCCGCCGCCATGTACGGCTATGCCGGCTCGTCGGCCAGCGCCGGCAAGTTGATGCCGTTGAGCGATCCGGCGTCTACCACCAATCCCGGCGGGCTCGGCGGGCAGGCTGTCGCGGTCGCCCAGGCCACCGGCACGTCGACCGGACTGCCACAGCTGGTGTCCTCCCTGCCCACCGCGACGCAGTCGCTGTCAACTCCGCTGGCCGCTGCGGCGGCACCCGCTCAGTCCCTGGACGATTTCTTCAGCAACAGCCTGGTGGAAAACATCCCGAACGGGATATTCGATATGGCGGCCTGGAACGGCTTCAACGGGATCGTGACCGGGATTTTGTACGCGCATACCACCGATGCGGGCCTGATGAGTCATGGTTTAGCGCCCGCCTTCGGCGGTCTCGGTGTCGGAGGCTGGCAACCTGGCCCGCCGGTGAGTGCTGCGAGCGTGGGCGGAGCACCGGTCTTGGCGGGGATGGGCCAAGCGTCCTCGGTCGGCAAGTTATCGGTGCCGGCGGGTTGGTCGGCAGCGGCACCTGCTGGGCCCGCTGCTGCCTCGCCGCTGGCGGGCTCGGGGTGGACTGCCCCCGCCGAAGAAGGCGGCGGCATGACGAACGTGGCGGCCGGCATGCCGGCGATGGCCTCAGCCAATCGTGGCGGCTACGGCATGGGCCCACGCTACGGCGTCAAGCCAACCGTGATGCCCACGAAAGTGCTTGTCTGACGCGCTTAGTTGGCGTGCAGATCGTCGTTGAGGGCGATGCCCCGGCCGCCGCGGGAGACCACCTCGACCGCCCCGGTCACCGAATTGCGGCGGAACAGCATGTTGCTGCCACCGGATAGCTCGCGGGCCTTGACCGAAGTCCCGTCGGGCATAGCGACTTTGGTGCCCGCAGTGACATAAAGCCCGGCTTCGACGATGCAGTCGTCGCCCAATGAGATCCCCAGCCCGGAGTTGGCGCCGAGCAGGCAATGCTTGCCGATCGAGATCACCTCGGTGCCACCGCCGGACAGCGTGCCCATGATCGACGCGCCGCCGCCGATGTCAGAGCCGTCGCCCACCACCACGCCGGCCGAGATGCGGCCCTCCACCATCGATGCGCCCAATGTGCCCGCGTTGTAGTTGACGAAGCCCTCATGCATCACCGTGGTGCCCGACGCCAGATGCGCGCCCAATCGCACCCGGTCAGCGTCGGCGATGCGCACCCCGGTCGGCACGACGTAGTCGACCATGCGGGGAAATTTGTCCACGCCGTACACCGCGACCGGGCCGCGGCTGCGCAGCCGGGCCCGCACGGTCTCGAATCCATCGACCGCACAGGGGCCGTGACTCGTCCACACCACATTGGTCAACACGCCGAAGAAGCCGTCGGCATTAAGCCCATGCGGGGCGACCAGCCGATGCGAGAGCAAATGCAGTCGCAGGTATGCGTCGTAGGCGTCGGCGGCCTTGTCGTCCAGCGAGCCGATTACGGTGCGCACCACGACGGTGTCGGTGCCGCGGTCCTCGTCGCGGCCGGCCAGCGCCGCAAACTCGTCGGGGACCTCGGCCACCGATAGCCGCACTGTGCCGCTCTCGCCCGATTCGATCAGTTCTGGTGCGGGGAACCAGGTGTCGAGGACTGACCCGTTGGCGGCCAATGTCGCCAGCCCGATACCCGAAGCTGCAGTCACCTGTCCCACGCTACCCACCCACTACGCTGGATTCGTGCTGGACCTAGCTGGCGACCCGATCGAGCTGACCGCGGCGTTGGTTGACATCCCCAGCGAGTCGCGACACGAAGAACGCATCGCCGATGAGGTGGAAGCCGCGTTGCGGGCCCAGACCTCCGGTTTCGAGATCATCCGCAACGCCAATGCCGTGCTGGCGCGCACAGCGCTCGGCCGACCGACGCGGGTTTTGCTGGCCGGGCACCTCGATACCGTCCCGGTCGCCGGCAACCTGCCCAGCCGACGAGACGGCGATTTGCTGCACGGTTGCGGCACCACCGACATGAAGTCGGGTGACGCGGTCTTTCTTCATCTGGCCGCCACGGTCACAGAACCCGCGCACGACCTGACGCTGGTGTTCTACGACTGCGAGGAAATCGATTCAGCGGCAAACGGTTTGGGACGTATCGAGCGTGAGTTACCCGACTGGCTGTCGGCCGATGTGGCGATCCTGGGCGAGCCGACCGGCGGATACATCGAGGCGGGCTGTCAGGGCACGTTGCGGGTCGTCATCCACGCGACCGGAACACGAGCGCATTCGGCCCGATCGTGGTTGGGCGACAATGCCATTCACAAGCTGGGTGCCGTGCTCGACCGGCTCGCAGACTATAGACCCCGCAGCGTCGAGATCGACGGCTGCACCTACCGCGAAGGGTTGTCGGCGGTACGCATCGACGGCGGCGTTGCCGGCAACGTCATCCCCGACGCCGCATCGGTGACGGTGAACTTCCGCTTCGCCCCCGACCGGTCGGCCGATGCTGCGCTGCGTCACGTTTATGAGGTTTTCGAAGGGCTCGACGTGCGAATCGAGCAAACCGACCTCGTCGCCGGGAGCGTTGCCCGGGCTATCGAAGCCCGCCGCCAAGGCCCTGGTCGAGGCCGCCGCCGGGCAGGTGCGAGCGAAATACGGGTGGACCGACGTGGCCCGGTTCGCCGCCAGGGGCATTGCGGCGGTCAACTACGGGCCAGGCGACCCCAACCTCGCGCATACCCGCGACGAGCGGGTGCTCGTCGACCAGATCACCGCCGCGGTGGCCATGCTGCGGGGCTACTTGAGCAGCTAGGCGCGCTGCGCCTGGGCGGACGCGTCGGCGGCGGCGGGATGCATCCCCCGATCGGCCAGCTCGCCGGCCACGTCGGCGAGCGCTGCGGCGTCACCGTTTGCCAGCGCACGGGCATGGGCGAGCGTGAGCCGTCCGAGTACGCAGTTCACCTCGACCGACAGCCGTTCGGCCCGATACACCGCGCGGGTGTCGCCGAGACGCGTCCGCGTCTTGCAGCGCGCGCAGCGCGATCGCCGACTGCCCGCCGCGTTCGGCGGCCTGCACTGCCTCGCGAGCGGCTTCGATCGCGGCCGTGGTGTCACCGCGGGCCGCCTTCGACCAAGCCTTGGCCAGCGCCAACTCGGGAGCGAACAGCGTCGATTTCATGCCGTGCCGAGACTCTGCCCGGCTGAAAACCTTTGCCGCCTCCAGTTGTTCACCTTGTTGGCCAAGCGCCTGGGCGAGCAGGGTCAATGACAGCGGACCCCACGAATAGCCGGTCCGCGCCAGCGGCTCGGCGGCCCGGCTCAGCAGCGTTACGGCGGCGTCGAAATCGCCCTGGGCGATCGCCACGTAACCCACCAACGTCTCGCCGATCGCCCGGCCCGGCTGCTGCAGCTCGGCGAAGTCGGTGTAGCGCTGGGCCAACGCGCGGGCGTCAGCCAGCCGCCCCGCCATCAGCAGCGTGGTGATCCGGCCGAAGCCGCTGGTGAACCGCAACAGACCCGGATGGTCGGCAGCCGTCGCGCGTCTGGCCAGCGCCTCGACGTCGACGAATCGGCCGGTGCGTGCGGAGCTCAGTGCCGCCGTCGACGCCGCCCATCCCTCGGCCACCTGGTCGGCATGCGGCGATGCCAACACCTCGTCCGCGATCCGCAAGGCGCGCAGCGGAGTACCCGCGTTCATCGCAAAGGTTGCTGCCAGCGCGTCGACCGTAGCAGAGCGCGGTCGGTGACGAGAACTTGGCCCGCATTGTCTGCAGAAACGCCGTCGCCCGCTCCGGCTCGCTGAGCATCCAGAACTGGTTGGCTGCCCGTGGCAGTGCCCAGTCCATCAGCTCGGCCTGCGACAGCTGCTCGGGATCCACCTCCTCCAGCACTGCGCCGGCTTCGCGTCCACGGCCCTGCCAGGCCAGCGCGGATGCCAGCGGCAGCCGCGCGGCCAGTCCGCCCGCGCGATCCAGCGCGGCCCGCGCAAGCTGCTCGGCGAGCTCGAGCTCACCGAGCCGCAGCGCGTCTTCGGCGCGGCGGTGACGTCGGTGATGTCGGCGACTGCGCCGGGATCCTCGCTTCGACGGCCAGCACGGACCGTCGCAACTGGTCGCCGAAGTGCTCGGATGGTCGGCCGGCCAGCCGCTGCACCAGCGATGTCCGCAGCGCCCGCGCGGAATCCGGCGCCAGCGCAGCGCGGGCGCGGCCGGTGTAGAGCGGATGGGCGGGGTACACCATGGCCCGGTCATTGGACGCGACCGCGCCGATGCTTTCCGCATCGTCGACGGCGTCCTCGCCGGCCAGCGCCGCCAAGTCGGTGCGGCTCAGTGGTTCTGCGACTGCCAAGAAATCCAGCACCGTGCGCACCGGCGACGGCAGACCGGACAGGTAGCCGTCGATCAGGGCAGGAAGTGTCAGGCGGTTCTCGTCGCGGCACCGCCAGCCACTTCGCCCTGCACCAGACCACCTCGCCGACGAGATGCCGCAGGTAGAGCGGGTTGCCCTGGCTGCGGCCGAACACCTCGTCGGTGACCTCGGCATCCAGCGGCGCGCCGAGAGCCGATTCCAGCAGCGCCGCCGTCGCCGCTCTGTCCAGCGGCTCGACCTCGATCCGGGTCAGCAGCTCATCGGCCGACAGTGCCGCGACGGCATCGGGCAGCTCGTCGTCGGCGCGGACCGTGACGATCAGCCGCGCCGAGCGGCTCAGCGCCAGCTGGTACAGCAGCGAGGCCGACAGGTGATCCAGCTGGTGTGCGTCGTCGACTACGAACAGCAGTTCGCCGCCATCGCCGGTCAGCGAGTCGAGTGCGGCGCGCAGCAGCAGTCGCCGGCCTGCCTGTCTCGGCGATGCGTGATCTAGCAGGTCGCAACGCGCCGAACGGGCACTATCCGCTCGGTCGCGGTGCCAACTACCCAGCGAGTGACCGCCGACGGCCGAGCCGCGGCAAACCTCTCGGCGGCAGCGCGGGCGATCAGCGTCTTGCCGACACCGTCGGCGACCGGCCAGCACTACGCCGGACTTCTCCGGGCCGTCCAAGGCGGCTGCGACCCGATTCAGCATGGCGTCCCCCGGCGCGGCAACCCAAGCAGTCGGCACCGCCGGATTTTATGGCGCGCGGCATTAACAGCATGCCGATAGGCCCAAATGCGCTCGGCGGCAAGGGTGGTCTACGTTGCGACTGTGCACTCCAAATGCGATGCACCGCACCCGTGGGCAGTCTGTGTGTACTGCGCGTCTGGGCCCACGCACCCGGAGTTGCTGGCGTTGGCCGCCGAAGTCGGCGAGGCGATCGCCGACCGAGGCTGGACCTTGGTCTGGGGCGGCGGCAACGTCTCCGCGATGGGCGCGCTGGCCACCGCCGCGCGGGCCCGCGGCGCCTGGACCGTCGGCGTCATCCCCAAAATGCTGGTGCGCCGCGAAGTCGCCGACCATGATGCCGACGAGCTGATCGTCACCGACACCATGCGAGAGCGTAAACAGATCATGGAGGACCGCTCCGACGCCTTCATCGCGCTGCCGGGTGGCATCGGCACCCTCGAGGAGCTGTTTGAGGCCTGGACCGGCGGGTACCTCGGAATGCACAACAAGCCCGTGGTGATGCTGGACCCGAGCGGACACTTCGATGGGCTGCGCGCATGGCTCTACGGCCTCCTCGACAACGAGTACGTCTCACAGGCGGCGCTGGACCGGCTGGTGGTCGTCGACGAAGTGAGTGCGGCAATCGCGGCCTGCACACCCCGCTGAGTCGATACGTCGCAGGGTTAGGCTGGCCGCCATCTGGCCGTTGCGCGAAACGAGGGATGACAGTGTCCGAACACAACTCCGGTGCTCACACGTCGATCGGGCTGATCGATATCGCGAGCCGGGTGCCCGGCGTGTTGGCCGACGTGCCGGTGATGGTCCGTGGGGCGCTGACCGGTCTGCTGGCCCGGCCGACCTCCAAAACCTCGATCGGCAAAGTCTTCCAGGAACGGGCGGCCCGCTTCGGCGACCGGGTGTTCATCCGGTTCGGTGAGCAACAGCTGAGTTACCGCGAGGCCAATGCCACGGTCAACCGGTATGCGGCGGTGCTGGCGGCTCGCGGCGTCGGTCGCGGTGACGTGGTCGGGATTATGCTGCGCAACTCGCCTAATGCGGTGCTGATGATGCTGGCCGTGGTGAAATGCGGTGCGGTCGCCGGGATGCTCAACTACCACCAGCGGGGCGAAGTGCTGGCGCACAGCTTGGGGTTGCTGGACGCCAAGGTGCTCGTTGCCGAATCCGACCTGCTTGACGCGGTGGACGAGTGCGGCGCGCCCGGCGTGACGCCGACGACGATCGAGGAGATCGAGCGCCTCGCCGCCACCGCGCCCACCGCCAACCCCGCGTCGGCATCGGCGGTGCTGGCCAAGGACACCGCGTTCTACATCTTCACCTCGGGCACCACCGGTCATCCCAAGGCCAGCGTGATGACGCATCGCCGGTGGCTGGCCGCATTGGCCGCGTTCGGCGGACTGGGACTGCGGCTGAAAGGTTCCGACACGTTGTACAGCTGCTTGCCGCTGTACCACAACAACGCGCTGACGGTCGCGGTCGGATCGGTGATCAACTCAGGATCGACGCTGGCGCTGGGCAAGTCGTTTTCGGCGTCGAAGTTCTGGGACGAGGTGATCGCCAGCCGTGCCACGGCCTTCATCTACATCGGTGAGATTTGCCGGTATCTGCTGAACCAGCCGGCCAAGCCGACCGATCGCGCTCACAAGGTGCGGCTGATCGCCGGTAACGGCTTGCGTCCAGAGATTTGGGACGAGTTCGTTACGCGGTTCGGCATCGCGCGGGTCTGCGAGTTCTACGCTGCCAGCGAAGGCAACACCGCGTTCATCAACATCTTCAATGTGCCCAAGTCGACCGGTATTGCGCCGATGCCGTTGGCATACGTGGAGTACGACCCCGACACCGGTGCGCCGCTACGCGGTGAGGACGGCCGGGTGCAGCGGGTGCCCGCCGGTGAGCCCGGTCTGCTACTCAGTCCGGTCAACCGGCTACAACCTTTTGACGGGTATACCGATCCGAAGGCGAGCGAAAAGAAGTTGGTGCGCAACGCTTTTCGTGAGGGCGACTGCTGGTTCAACACCGGTGACGTGATGAGCCCGCAGGGCATGGGCCATGCCGCCTTCGTCGACCGGCTCGGCGACACCTTCCGCTGGAAGGGTGAGAACGTCGCCACCACACAGGTGGAACGGGCGCTGGGGTCTGACAAGTCGATCGAGGAGTGCACCGTGTTCGGTGTGGAGATTCCGCGCACCGGCGGTCGCGCCGGCATGGCGGCGGTCAAGCTGCGCGACGGCGCCGAGTTCGACGGCAAGGCACTCGGCCAAACCGTCTACGACCAGCTGCCGGTATATGCGCTGCCGCTGTTCGTGCGGGTGGTGGAATCGATGGAACACACCACGACGTTCAAGAGCCGCAAGGTGGATCTACGCGAACAGGCCTACAGCTCTGACATCGAAGACCCGCTGTACGTGTTGGCCGGTCGCGAGGAGGGTTATGTGCCGTTCTACGACGACTACCCCGACGAGGTCGCGGCCGGTAAGCGACCGCAGGGCTAGTAGACCGCAAGAGTGAGTGGGCGTTGACGGCGTCGAATGTGCGCTGAGGGAGACGACACGCCGTGGCACCGGCCCTGAGTGCACGCTCGATCGAACCGAGCGCAGGGGCGGCCCGGATGTCGCGCCACCTGGTGACCAGGCACCATATACACGTGCAGTCGACACTGTGTGGTCGTCGGGTCACGGGCGAGCGCCCGCTGATCATGGGGATCGTCAACCGCACCCCGGATTCGTTTTATGACCGCGGTGCGAACTTTGCTGACGATGCGGCCATGGCCGCCGCGCATCGGATGATCGCCGACGGTGCCGACGTCCTCGACGTGGGTGGTGTCAAAGCGGGTCCGGGGGAGACCATCGACACCCAGACCGAGATCTCGCGAGTGGTGCCATTCATCGAGTGGCTGCGCGACACGTACCCCGACCAACTGGTCAGCATCGACACCTGGCGTTCGGCGGTGGCCCGCGCTGCCTGCCGGGCGGGCGCGGACCTGATCAACGACAGTTGGGCCGGTTTTGATCCCGCGATGCCCGCGGTGGCAGCCGAATTCGGAGTGGGCTTGGTGTGCTCGCACACCGGGGGTGCCTCGCCGCGGACCCGGCCATTTCGGGTCAGCTATGGGACGACCACTCGCGGGGTGGTAGATGACGTGATCAGCGAAGTCACCGCAGCGGCCGAACGCGCCGTCGCCGCCGGGGTAGCCCGGGATCGCGTGCTGATCGACCCGACCCACGACTTCGGCAAGAACACCTTCCATGGCCTGGCGCTGTTGCGACACGTGGAAGATCTTGTTAACACCGGGTGGCCGGTCTTGATGGCATTGAGCAATAAGGATTTCGTCGGGGAGACTCTTGGCGTGGATCTGACCGAACGGCTGGAGGGAACCCTGGCGGCCACCGCGCTGGCGGCCGCGGCCGGTGCGCGTATGTTCCGAGTGCATGAAATAGGCCCCACCCGACGGGTGCTGGAAATGGTGGCATCGATTCATGGACAGCGGCGACCGACGCGCACGGTGAGAGGACTTGCATGACGGACCTGGTCGACCTCGCCACCGAACAGGCATTGGCCGCGCTGCCCGGCGACGTCTGGCTGTCTGACCGCAGTTGGACCCGCCCGGACTGGACGGTCGACGAGTTGATGGCGGCAAAGGCCGGCCGGACGATCTCGGTGGTGCTGCCCGCCCTCAACGAGGAAGGCACCGTCGAAACGGTGATCGACAGCATATCGCCGCTGGTCGGCGGGCTAGTCGAGGAACTGATCGTGCTCGACTCGGGCTCCACCGACGACACCGAGATCCGGGCGATCGCCGCCGGTGCGCGCGTGGTCACCCGGGAGCAAGCGCTGCCCGGCATCACACCGCGGCCCGGCAAAGGTGAGGTGCTGTGGCGTTCACTCGCGGCCACCAGCGGCGACATCGTGGTGTTCGTTGACTCCGACCTGATCGACCCGCACCCAATGTTCGTGCCACGGCTGGTCGGGCCGCTACTCATCGAGGACGGCATTCACCTGGTAAAGAGCTTCTATCGGCGGCCGCTGAACGTGGGCGACGTCAGCGATGCCAGCGGCCGCGAAGTCGCCACTGGCGGTGGCCGGGTCACCGAGTTGGTGGCGCGGCCGCTACTCGCGGCGCTGCGACCGGAGCTGGGATGCGTGCTGCAGCCGCTTGGCGGCGAATATGCGGCCACCCGCGAACTGCTGATGTCGCTACCGTTCGCGCCCGGCTACGGCGTCGAGATCGGCCTGCTGATCGACACCTATGACCAATTGGGCCTGGAGGCGATCGCGCAAGTCAACCTCGGTGTGCGGGCACACCGCAACCGGCCGCTGGCCGATTTGGGCCCGATGAGTCGTCAGGTCGTCGCGACCCTGCTCTCGCGGTGCGGCATTCCCGACTCCGGGGTGGGTTTGACCCAGTTCTTCGTCGACGGCGACGGTTACACACCGCGCACGTCGACGGTGTCGCTGCGCGACCGGCCGCCGATGAACGCCGTGGCGGTCGCCAGCGCGGCGGAGCCGGGCGCAGTTGACGGGTCGCCACCAGAGACCGCTGCGGCCCCGCTAAGCCGCCGCTGTCGTACCGATAAGGCAATATCGGTGGCGTGGCGTTGGTGTTGCTGTACGTAGTGGTGCTGGTCCTGGTGGCGGTCGTGCTGTTCGGGGTGGCCAGTTTGCTGTTCGGCCGCGGTGAGCCGCTGCCGCCACTGCCACGGGGAACGACGCCGACGGTGCTGCCGGCCTCCGGAGTCACCGGCGCGGACGTCGACGCGGTCAAGTTCACCCAGACGCTGCGCGGCTACAAGACCAGCGAGGTCGACTGGGTGCTGGACCGGCTCGGCCAGGAGCTCGACCTGCTGCGCGGCCAGCTCTCGTCGGTGCACGCCGCGGCGGCTGTGCAGGCCGATCGACCCACGACGCAGCCGGCGCCGGCGTTGCCGATGACGAGGAGCCGACGTGACCGCGCCACCCGACGATGGGCTGACCCGGTGCAGACTGGGCAGTGGGACGCCCGGCGGCCCGGATTTCGCCCTCTACCGCGACTATCACGACAACGAATGGGGCCGGCCGTTGCACGGCCGGGTGCCGCTGTTCGAACGGATGAGCCTGGAGGCGTTCCAGAGCGGCCTTTCCTGGCTGACCATCCTGCGCAAGCGGGAGAACTTCCGGCGGGCGTTCGCCGGTTTCGACATCGAAAAGCTCGCCCGGTACAGCGACGCCGACGTGGCCAAGCTGATGGCTGACCGGGGAATCGTCCGCAACCGCGCCAAGATCGAGGCGACAATCGCCAACGCACGTGCCGCCGCCGACATCGAAGACCTCTCCGAGTTGCTGTGGTCGTTCGCGCCAGCGCCGCGGTCTCGGCCGGCAAACCCCTCCGAAGTCCCTGCGGCCACTGCCGAATCCACAGCCATGGCACGCGAATTGAAACGGCGCGGGTTCCGATTCGTCGGTCCTACCACCGCGTACGCGCTGATGCAGGCCACCGGGATGGTCGACGATCACCTGCGAACGTGCTGGGTGCCTTCAGCCGGTGAGGGGCCTGGCCGAAACGCCGACCCGGAGGTCATCTACACCTGCCGGTTCGGATAGGGAACAATAGAGGGGTGAATTTGCCGTTCAATGCCGGGGATGGCGGTTCCCTGGCGCAGACCCGACCTCGCCAGGACCGTGACGGCGGGCCAGCTCGAACCTGGAGGGAGCACTCGATGGCGGCGATGAAGCCCCGGACCGGAGACGGTCCACTGGAAGCGACCAAGGAGGGGCGTGGCATCGTGATGCGGGTACCGCTGGAGGGCGGTGGACGACTGGTCGTCGAGCTGACACCCGACGAAGCCGCTGCACTGGGCGACGAACTCAAGGGCGTCACCAGCTAGGCGCTACGCGCACACCTTTCGGTAGATCTCCAGCGTCTGTTCTGCGATGCGCGCCCAGGAGAATTCTGTGATGCAGCGCTGCCGTCCTGCTTTGCCGTAGCGTTCCGCCCTTACAGGATCGGCGACCAGTGCGTTGACTGCCTTGGCGAGGCCGGCCTGGTAACCGTCGGGATCGTCGGGTTCGTAGTGCACCAGCGAACCGGTGACCCCGTCGTCGACCACCTCGGGTATGCCGCCGACGTCGGAGGCCACCACCGCGCGTGCCGCAGGCCATCGCCTCAAGGTTGACGATGCCCAACGGCTCGTACACCGATGGGCATACGAAAACCGTTGCAGCCGAGAGTATTTCGCGTATCTTCCCGATCGGCAGCATTTCCCTGACCCAGAACACGCCGGTACGGCTGCGAGCCAGCTCGGCTACAGCAGCGGCCACTTCGGCGGCGATTTCCGGCGTGTCGGGCGCTCCGGCGCACAGCACCAACTGCACCTCGGGGCTGAACTGGTGTGCGGCCCCCAGCAGGTGGGAAACGCCTTTTTGCCGGGTGATCCGCCCGACGAATGCCACCGTGGGCCGGCCGCGGTCGACTCCCAGGTCGGCCAGCACCGACTCCCCGGGCGCGGGCCCAATCGGCTCGGCGGGGTACCACACATCGGTGTCGATCCCGTTGCGCACGACATGCACCCGTCCGGGATCCATTGCCGGATAGACCCGAAGCACATCGTCGCGCATGCCCGAGCTGACAGCGATGACGGCGTCCGCGGCAGTCACCGCAGTCTGTTCTACCCAGGACGAGACCCGATAGCCGCCGCCGAGTTGCTCGGCCTTCCACGGCCGCAACGGCTCCAGCGAATGCGCGGTCAACACGTGCGGGACGTCGTAGAGCAATGCGGCCAGATGCCCAGCCAAGCCGGTGTACCAGGTGTGACTGTGGACCACGCTGGCATCCGCGGCGGCGTTGGCCATCACCAGATCCGACGACAACGTCGAGAGCGCCGGGTTGGCGCCCCGTAGCTGCGGATCGGACTGATAGGTGAACGCGCCCGCCCGGGGCGCGCCCATGCAGTGCACGTCAACCTGGCACAGCTTGCGTAGTTGCGCAACGAGCTCGGTGACGTGCACCCCCGCGCCCCCGTAGACCTCGGGCGGATACTCCCGAGTCATCATCGCCACCCGCATACTCGGCACCGAGTAGCCGCCCTCCGACGGCGCTGCGGGTACCACCCGGTTGCCGGCCCCAAACCGAGTTCATCGAAAGAGGTTGATGGACAGTCCGTCAGCTTGGGTATTCAGGAGAATGAGCTGGCAGCGGTTGACAGCGGCCGATAGGTTTGATTCATGAGGGAAGCGCCACACGTGCTGGGCATCGTCCTGGCCGGTGGGGAGGGCAAGCGGTTGTACCCGCTGACCGCCGACCGGGCTAAGCCCGCGGTTCCCTTCGGCGGCGCCTACCGGCTGATCGACTTCGTGCTTTCCAATCTTGTCAACGCCCGCTACCTGCGGATCTGCGTTCTCACCCAATACAAGTCGCATTCGCTGGACCGCCATATCTCGCAGAACTGGCGGTTGTCGGGTTTGGCTGGTGAGTACATCACCCCGGTTCCCGGCCCAGCAGCGGCTCGGCCCGCGCTGGTACACCGGCTCCGCTGACGCGATCTATCAGTCGCTCAACCTGATCTACGACGAGGATCCCGACTACATCGTGGTTTTCGGCGCCGACCACGTCTACCGGATGGACCCGGAGCAGATGGTCCAGTTCCACATCGACAGCGGCGCCGGGGCGACGGTGGCCGGTATCCGGGTGCCCCGCGCCGAGGCGCCCGCGTTCGGGTGCATCGACACCGACGAGTCCGGCCGCATTCGCAGCTTTCTCGAGAAACCGGCTGAGCCGCCGGGAACCCCCGACGACCCGGATACCACTTACGTGTCGATGGGCAACTACATCTTCACCACCAAGGTGCTCATCGACGCAATCCGTGCCGACGCCGACGACGATCATTCCGATCACGACATGGGCGGTGACATCATTCCGCGGCTGGTCTCCGACGGGCTGGCCGCGGTCTACGACTTCTCCGACAACGAAGTACCCGGCGCTACTGACCGTGACTGGGCGTATTGGCGTGATGTAGGAACGCTGGATGCGTTTTACGACGCTCACATGGATCTGGTGTCGGTGCATCCGATATTCAACCTCTACAACAGGCGTTGGCCGATCCGCGGCGAGCCGGAGAATCTGGCGCCGGCGAAGTTCGTCAACGGCGGCTCGGCCCAGGAGTCGGTGGTGGGCGCGGGCAGCATCGTCTCGGCTGCCTCGGTGCGCAACTCCGTGTTGTCGTCGAACGTCGTCGTGGACGACGGCGCGATCGTGGAGGGCAGCGTGATCATGCCGGGCACCCGGGTCGGCCGCGGGGCGGTGGTGCGTCACGCGATCCTGGACAAGAACGTGGTTATCGGACCGGGTGAGATGGTGGGAGTGGACCTAGAGAAGGACCGCGAACGCTTCGCGATCAGCGCCGGCGGAGTGGTCGCGGTAGGCAAGGGCGTCTGGATCTAGCGCGGCTCTAGCTGCCAGCCTTGGCGCTATCTGGCGGCTGCGCTCGGTGAGCTACCAGACGTAAGGGACCAAGCGGTAATGCACCTGCTGCTCGTATGCGCTGTATCCGCGTAACTCTTGCTCAAGCAGCCTTTCTTCGTCGCGGATGCGCAGCGCCAGCACCACCAGCCCGGGGATGATGAAGACAAGTCCCCAGTACGACCCGAGCGCGAGCGGGATGCCCACCATCATGATCACGTTGCCCGTGTACATCGGATGGCGCACCAGCCCATACAAGCCTGTCGTGACGACCTTCTGCTCCGCCTCGACGTTGATGTTTGCTGCCGCATAACCGTTCTGGATGACCACCAGCATGGCAACGCCCAGTCCGACCGCGACCAGGATGTCGCCGACGAGGGTGAGCGCCGTTGGCACCGGCGACCAGCCGAATCGATGGTCCAAAGCACTGAGCACGAACATAGCCGGAAAGCAGATGAACAAGACGGTGATGACGATCCGCTGCAGTGTTCGGGCCTCCGCCAACGGCCCGGCACGCATGCGCCGCTCCAGCGCGGCTGGGTTCGTGCGAATCAAGTAAACGCTGGGGATCCAGGTGGACAGCGCGAATACCGCGAGGAAGACCCATGCCTGCCAGTAGTGGAAGGTTCCCGCCGGCAGGAACAGCAGCAGTCCGAAAGCGATTAGGCCCAAAGCGGCTGAAACTAAACCTTTACCAACGGTTTTCATGACAACCCTCTCAGGTCTGCACGTCGCGCCGGCGGAAGGCCGTGAATCCCAGTGCGATCAGCGCGGCGTCGATCACCAACAACCACAGCAGTGGAACCACCGTGAAATCGCCGCCGGTCACCCGGGGGACGTGTGCGAACGGTTCGAGGTCGAGCAGCCACTGCGGGAAGCCCGACAGCGACCCGATCAGGTACAGCGCGACGAAGCCGACCAGCACACCCCAAGACACCGTGCTGAACCGCGGCGCAAGCCCGAACAAGGCGATGGTCACTGCCGCGGAGAGCCACACGGCGGGCAGCTGTACCGCGGCGGTAGCGATGACCAGCGAAAGCTTGCCGCCGATGTCATGGGCAGCGACTCCGTAGGTCAATCCGGCGGCTGATCCGGCGATCAACATCGCGGCGGCAGAGCCCATCAGCGCGACCGCCAGATGACCTGCCAGCCAACGGCTCCGGCCTACTGCGCCGCCTAGCACGGTCTCGGCCCGCTGGCCAGCCTCCTCCTGGTGCGGCCGCAGGGCCAGCGAGATGGCGAATGCGGCCGCCATCATGCCCAGCATGCAGAACGCCACCGCGACGAAGGCCTGCTCCAATGCGCTGGTGCCGCCCATGCGCTCGACAATGTCTTCCGCCGTGCCGCCGCCGAGCTCGTCGCCGATGCCGTGCACGACGCTGCCGATCAGCAGGCCATAAAGACACAGCCCGACGGTCCACAGCAGCAGCGCCCCCCGATCCAGCCGCCACGCCAGCCCGAGCGCGCCGCGCAGCACCGGTGACGCCGTTGCCGGACCCGGGCGTTCCGCAATCAGCCCCGCGCCGACGTCGCGACCGGCAAGCAGCCGGTACGCCAGCGCGGTCAGCAGCACCGTCGTCACAAGATGCAGCACCAGAACCCACCACCGGTCACCCGCGTACGGGCGAACCTGCAGCGACCAGCCCAGCGGCGAAAGCCACGACAAGGTGCCCGAACCGGCGTCTCCGACGGCGCGCAGGGTGAATGCGGCCGCCAGCGCGGCGAACGCGGCACCGCGGGCGAACCGGGCACTCGGCGAGAGCTGGGCGGTCACCGCGGCTACCGCGGTGAACACCAGACCGGAGCAGGCCAGCGCGGCGCCGAACGCCAGTGACCCGCCCGGCGGGACACTGGTCGTCAGCAGTCCGGCCGCGCCGATCGCGCCGGTGATCACCGACGCACCGAATGACAGCAGCAGGGCCGCGGTCAGGCTCGCGTAGCGGCCCACGGCGGTCGAGTCGAGCAGTTCGGCGCGGCCAGTTTCCTCGTCGGCGCGGGTATGACGGATGACGGTGAGGATGACTGCGACGGCGATCAGCAGATGAAACATCCCGGCCTTCCAGATGCCGGCCGCGCCGAGGCTGTCGTTGTAGATCTGTCCGTAGAGTGCCCGCTGCGCCGGGCTGGCCATGATCGAGTTGGCAAAGGCGGCGCGGGCGGCTTGGTCGGGGTAGACCTTCTCGATGCTGCCGACATAGACGGTGGCCAACGGCAGCGACAGCAGCAACACCCACAGCGGCAAGACGACCCGGTCGCGCCGCAGGTAAAGTCGCAGCATCCCCAGGGTGCCGGTGAACGCCGAACCACGTTGTGGCGCCTGATGTGCCGGGGGGTGAGCCCGATCCAAAGTCGAGGTGGTCATGTCCGCACCTCGTGACTGCTAAGTTCACGCGGGCCGTCGGCGCCGACACCGTAATGGCGCAGGAACAGTTCTTCCAGCGTGGGCGGCTGGCTGACCAGGCTGCGCACACCCGCGTCGCCGAGCGCCCGGATGAGTTCGCCGAGGCTCTCGCTGTCGACGTGGGCCCGCAGCGTGGTTCCCTCGATGCTGACGTCCTCGACGCCGCGGATTCGGGTGAGATCGCCTGGATCGCCGAGCAATTCGGCCTTGATCGACGTGCGGCTTAGGTGGCGCATTGAATCCAGCGAGCCACTCTCGACGGTCTTGCCCGCGCGGATGATCGTCACCCGCTCGCACAGTGCCTCGGTCTCGGCCAGGATGTGACTGGACAGCAGAACCGTCGCGCCCCGGTCGCGTGCTTCTGCGACACATTGCTGAAAAATGTTTTCCATCAATGGGTCCAGGCCGCTGCTCGGCTCGTCGAGCAGTAATAGCCGCGCCCGTGACGAGAACGCCGAAATCAGAGAGACTTTCTGGCGGTTTCCCTTGGAGTAGGTTCGGGCCTTCTTGTGCGGGTCCAGCTCGAAGCGCTCGATCAGCTCTGCGCGTCGCTTCTCGTCGATGCCGCCTCGCATACGGGCCAGCAGGTCGATGGTCTCACCACCGGTGAGATTAGGCCACAGCGTCACATCGCCTGGGACATAGGCGATCTGGCGGTGCAGTTCTACTGCGTCGGTCCAGGGATCACCACCAAGCAGCGTCACGGCGCCGCTGTCGGCCTTCACCACTCCCAGCAGTATCCGGATTGTCGTAGACTTTCCGGCGCCGTTGGGTCCGAGGAAGCCGTGTACCTCGCCCTCGCGTACCCTCAGCTCGAGGCCGTCCAGCGCCCGAACCGCGCCGAAGTTCTTCGTCAGACCGCGGATTTCGATGGGCGCTACGTGACTATCAACTGTCATGGGTTTCCTTACCTTTCTTCGGCTTCAGCGAGGAAAGCGTCGTACATGGTCCTGTCCGTCATCAGGCCTTCGGTGTAGAGCTCGAGGGCGGGCAGCACCATGTCGCTGGCGTAGTCGCGCAGTACCGCGCGTAAATCCGTTGGGGTTTCATGCATCTGCAGATACAGCAGGAAACCGCCGCCGCCGGTGATCGCCAGATACTTCGCCCGGGCGACCGGATCTCGGCTGGATTTCAGGATGCCGGTACGCACCCCTTCGTCGAGATAATCCTCGGCATTATCGATCATCTTGCGCCACAACGTGTTTGCCAGCTCACCGCCGGATTGCATGGAGCGTACCAAGTAGGCCATCAAGGGCGCGTACTCCTCGATCTCGGCCATCGCGGCGAACCAGGTTGCCGGATCGCTGGAGCGCATAGCCTCCGACTTGCTGCTGCGGATCTCTTCGGCAACGTAGTCGTCGCAGGCTTTGCGCAGCCCGTCCTTGGAGCCGAAGTGGTGGATGACAAGCGCCGCGCTCACCCCGGCCGCTTCGGCAATCGATCGCAGCCCGACGCCGAAGCCGTGCTCGCCGAACTGCTCGATCGCCGCATCGCGGATCCGGGCCGCTGCGGTGAAATCGTCGGCTGAACGCATGTTCAAAACACTAAACAGTCGTTCAATCCCAGTCAAGGTGATACCCCGTCAGGAATCCGTAAAAAGCTGGGTCAGTCGCGAACCGCGGCCAGTAGGCCGTCGCCGAGCGGCACCAGCGCCGGCGTAAGCGACTCGTTTTCGGCAATCAGCCGGGCCGCTTCGCGTACCGCGGCCACCTCTGCATCGCCGGCCGCCGGATCATTGGCTCGCCCGCCGAGCGCCGCCCCATGGACGACGATCGCCCCGCCCGAACGCAGCAGGCGCACCCCCTCGACCACGTAGTCCGGTTGATCGAGCGGGTCGGCGTCGACGAAGACCAGGTCATATGACGCGTCAGCCAGCCGGGTCAGCACCTCTTGGGCCCGGCCGCTGATAAACCGGGTACGTGACGGGCCGATGCCAGCATCGCTCAACGCCTGCTTGGCGAGCCGCTGATGTTCGGGCTCGATGTCGATCGTGGTCAGCACGCCGTCGTCGCTCATGCCCGACAACAGCCACAGGCTGCTGACGCCCGCTCCGGTGCCCACTTCGACGACGGCTTTTCCGCCACTGAGCTTGGCCAGCAGGCTGAGCAGAGCCCCCACCGCGGGGGTCACCGCGGCGACGCCGGTCTCGACGGCGCGGTCGCGGGCGGCCAACAGCACGCCGTCTTCGGAGATTGAGCCCTCGGCATGTGCAGAGAGGGACTCGGCGCGGCTCGTTGGAGTCGGCTGGCCTGGTGTGCGGTCGCTGGTGGCCATGCCCGCAGCGTAAGTCCAACCGATGCCGGGCGTGGTCAGGCGCGCCCGGCATCGGCCCGACACGCCCGAACTTTGCCGCGGCCCAAGGTCACAATTTGATGAAACGACCAGCGCAACGGGGTAAAGGGGCCCATTCTCAGTCAATGCTTAGTGCGATCACATACCGCACACACGCCGATAGGCGACGGTATCTCCCATGGAACGTGGAGGCCGCTGGTCCGGGAATACATCCCGGCACCTTCGCGTTGTGTGCGGTGACGATTTGCCTAACTTTGACGGCAGTCTGAACCCGGAGGACTTGAACATCACCACACTGATGAGCCCGGCGAGCATGTCGCATCCCGAGCGGTATCGGGACGCCGAGTGGGTGGAGTCTGCGGAGGAGCCGTATGGCACCGCGGTCTTCGACGCGACCGGAGACAAGGCGGCGATGCCTTCGTGGGACGAGCTTGTCCGTCAGCACGCCGACCGGGTCTACCGGTTGGCGTATCGGCTATCCGGCAACCAGCATGATGCGGAGGATCTGACCCAGGAGACCTTCATCCGGGTTTTCCGGTCCGTGCAGAACTACCAGCCGGGGACCTTCGAAGGCTGGCTGCACCGCATCACCACCAATCTGTTCCTTGACATGGTGCGCAGGCGCGGCCGGGTGCGGATGGAGGCGTTGCCCGACGATTACGACCGGGTGCCCGCCGACGAACCCAACCCCGAGCAGATCTACCACGAGTCGAGGTTGGGCCCTGACCTGCAAGCGGCGCTGGATTCGCTGCCGCCTGAGTTCCGCGCCGCGGTGGTGCTGTGCGATATCGAGGGACTGTCCTACGAGGAGATCGGGGCCACGCTGGGTGTGAAGCTCGGCACCGTGCGCAGCCGCATCCACCGGGGGCGACAAGCGCTGCGTGACTATCTGGCGGCGCACTCCGAGGACGCTCAGCACTCACCCGCCGGCGCCGCCGACTAAGACACACGCCGTCTGATCGGCTGTTCGTTGGTGTTACGCCCTCGCCGGCGCGCTACATTCGATGTGATGGCCGACGTTTCTCAATGGACCGAACGCTGATACCGAGAGGGGCTGGTGATGGTCGAGCGGGGACATCTGTTCCGCCGTGCGTTCTCCTGGCTCCCGTCCCAATTCGCCTCGCAAAGTGATGCGCCGGTGGGTGCGCCGCGCCAGTTTGGTTCTACCGAGCATCTGTCGACCGAGGCCATCGCGGCCTTCGTCGACGGTGAGCTGCGGATGAGCGCACACCTGCGCGCAGCGCATCACATTTCCCTTTGCTCCGAGTGCGCTGCTGAAGTAGACGGTCAGCGCCGCGCCCGCGCCGCGCTGCGCGACTCCAATCCGATCCGAATCCCCAGCACGCTGCTGGGATTGCTGTCGCAGATCCCGAACTGCCCCCCCGACGATGATGCCGGCTCCGCTGGGGGTAGCACCCGCTCGCGGGGGGAGAGCGGCCCGTTGGGGTCTCCCCGCAGTCAGGAAGGTGGGCGCGCTCCTGACGGCGGGCCGCGTGACCGGCGCGAGCCTCGGTAGGGTGGGTACAAAGTTGGCCAAGCCGGTGCGCGGCACCGGGCTCGTGCCCGTAGCGGCGTTTTCTCAAGCGCTCGGAAGAGGATGACGTGAGCTCCGACCAAGACAACAACGGCGCCCCCCGGCTGGCGCCGCGACCCATCTCCCGGCCGCCCGTCGACGCCGCGTCGAGCCAGGCCTTCGGCCGTCCCGACGGCGTTCAGGGATCATTCGTCGCCGAGGCAGTGCGTCCACCGAAGTATCGCGATCAGGGAGAGTTCGCGCCCCACAATGAACCTGCCGACCCGGTTCTCTCGGAGGCCTTCGGTCGTCCGTTCCCGACTGCCGAGTCGTTGCAGCGCCACCCCACCGATGCCGGCGCGTTGGACGGCGATCGACACAAGGACCAGTTGGGAGAACCCGACGATCCCTGGCGCGACCCTGGGGCTGCGGCTGCTCTGGGCGAGCCGGCCGTGGCGGTCCCGGGGCCCTACGGCGCCGGCGAAGGGCGCGACCGGCTTGGGGTGCGCGATGTGCTGTTCGGCGGGCGGGTGTCCTACCCGGCGCTCGCCGTGCTGGCCGTCCTCGCGTTGCTGATCGGCTTGGTCGGCGGTGTGGTCGGACGCAAGACGGCTGAAGTTGTGGAAGCGTTCACAACGTCGAAGGTGACGTTGTCCACCAACGGCAATAGCGAAGCACCGGCCGGCCGATTCGCCAAAGTGGCCGCGGCAACGGCTGACTCGGTGGTCATGATCCAGTCGGTCAGCGATCAAGAGGGTATGCAGGGCTCCGGTTTCGTCGTCGACGGCCGCGGCTACATCGTCACCAACAACCACGTCATCTCCGAAGCGGCCAACAACCCCAGCCAGTTCAAGACCACCGTGGTGTTCAACGACGGCAAGGAAGTGCCCGCCAACCTGGTTGGACGCGACCCCAAGACCGACCTGGCCGTCCTCAAAGTGGACAACGTCAACAACTTGACAGTGGCTCGGCTCGGTGACTCCGACAAGATGCGCGTCGGCGACGAAGTCCTTGCCGCCGGTGCGCCGTTGGGTCTGCGCAGTACCGTGACGCACGGCATCATCAGCGCCCTGCACCGGCCGATCCCGCTGTCGGGGGAGGGTTCGGACACCGACACAGTCATTGACGCCGTGCAGACGGACGCGTCGATCAACCACGGGAACTCCGGCGGTCCGCTGATCAATATGGATTCCCAGGTGATCGGCATCAACACCGCCGGTAAGTCGTTGTCCGACAGCGCCAGCGGGCTGGGTTTCGCCATCCCGGTCAACGAAGCGAAAGTGGTTGCGCAGACGTTGATTCGAGACGGCAAGATCGTGCACCCGACGTTGGGCGTGACCACCCGGTCGGTCAACAACGCGATCGCGCAGGGTGCGCAGGTCGCCAACGTCAAAGCGGGTAGCCCCGCCCAACAAGGCGGCATGCTGGAAAACGACGTGGTGGTCAAGGCCGGCAATCGGTCGGTGGCCGACTCCGACGAGTTCGTTGTCGCCGTGCGCCAGTTGACGGTTGGGCAACCCGCTCCGATCGAGGTCATCCGCGACGGCCGTCACGTCACGCTCACTGTCACCCCTGGTCCGGACACCACCAGCTAAATGTTCGCCAACGTCGGCTGGGGGGAGATGCTGGTGCTGGTGGTGGTCGGGCTGGTCGTCTTGGGCCCCGAGCGGCTACCCGGCGCGATCCGGTGGAGCGCCGCGGCGCTGCGACAGGCCCGCGACTACCTCAGCGGGGTGACGACCCAGCTGCGCGAGGACATCGGGCCCGAATTCGACAATCTGCGAGAGCCGCTCAGCGAGCTACAGAAGTTACGGGGCATGACGCCGCGCGCAGCGTTGACCAAACACCTACTCAACGGCGATGACTCGCTGTTCACCGGCAACTTCGACCGGTCAACACTCAGTGCACCGGCCCAGCCGGTCGTGCCGCCGTCGCCCAGCCCTGCGGAGCCACCTATCGCCGGGCCTGCGCCGTTCGACACCGACGCCACCTAGACGGCTCAGTGCCGCGTCGGGTCCAGCCCCAACGACATCCCCGCCAGGCCGCGGCGCCGCGAGGATAAGCCGTCGGCGACGCTGCGCAATTCCTTGCCCACCGCGGAGTCCGGTGCGCTGAGCACTATCGGTATGCCGGCGTCGCCCGCGGCGACCAGCGCGGGGTCCAACGGGATCTGCCCGAGCAGCGGCACGTCGGCGCCGACCGCGCGCGACAGCCGCTCGGCGACCTGCTGGCCGCCACCCTCGCCGAACACCTGCAACGGCGAGCCGTCCGGCAACACCAGCCAGGACATGTTCTCCACCACTCCGACGATGCGTTGGCGGGTCTGTAGGGCGATGCTGCCCGCACGTTCTGCCACCTCGGCCGCCGCCAGCTGGGGCGTGGTCACTACCAGGATTTCCGCGTTTGGAATCAGCTGGGCCACCGAGATCGCGATATCGCCGGTGCCCGGCGGCAGGTCGAGCAACAGCACATCCAGGTCACCCCAGTACACGTCGGCAAGAAATTGTTGCAGCGCCCGGTGCAGCATCGGGCCACGCCACACCACCGGCGTATTGCCCTCGACGAATTGGGCGATCGAGATGACCTTCACCTCGTGCGCGATCGGCGGCAAGATCATCGACTCGACCTGCGTGGGCCGGTCGGTGGTACCCATCATTCGCGGGATGGAGTGGCCGTGGATGTCGGCGTCGAGCACCCCGACCGACACACCGCGCGCGGCCATCGCGGCGGCCAGATTGACCGTCACCGTCGACTTACCCACGCCGCCCTTGCCGGAGGCGACCGCGTACACCCGAGTCAACGAACCCGGCTGGGCGAATGGGATGACGGGCTCGCGGGCGTCGCCGCGCAACTGTTTACGCAGTTCGGTGCGCTGATCGTCATTCATCACGTCCAGGGTGACCTTGACCGCACCGGTGCCCGGGACGTCGGCGACGGCCTGACGAACCCGCTCGCTGATCTCGGTCTTCTTCGGGCACGCGGCGGTGGTCAGGTAGATCTCGACGTGCACATCGCCGCCGCTGCCCACCTCGACGCTCTTGACCATCCCGAGTTCGGTGATGGGGCGCCGCAGTTCCGGATCGATCACCTTGGCCAGCGCGGCGCGAATGCGGGCGGCCGGGCCAGCGGCGTCGTCGTGAGTTTCAGACATCATCGCCGAGTGTAGTTCGGCGACGATGCGGGAGGGTCAGCCGGCGGGGCCGGGCGGCGGCCCTGCGGGTGGTCCGCCTGGCACCCCGGCAAAAGGCGCAGCCGGCTCCGCGACCGCCGGGGCTGGCGGTGGTGGACCCAGCGGAGCGGCCGGTGACAGGCCGGGCATCAGGGCCGGTGCAGGAGCGGCCGGTGGCAGGCCCGGCACCAAGATGGGTGGCAGGCCGGGCACCAGGGCCGGCGCTGCAGGCGTTGCCGCCCCGGTTGGCGGCGCATTGAGCTGCGGTGCTGTTCCGACGCCTTGATTGATGCAGATCACCGTGCACGACGATGCGCGGGGAGCGGTTTGCTGCCACGCCCACATCGGTTGCTGGCTGGTGGCCCCGGACCCACTGAGATCGATCAGCGGCAGCTGGGCCAGCGGGTCGCTGGACGAGACGCCATGGACGTTCAGCGGCAGGTTCGGGCCGAGCCCCTCCGGGTTCTCCAGGTGCAAATCACCGAGCGGCGGCGGGGCTCCGACAAGCGGCGGCAGGTTGTCCGGGACCACGCCGGTGGCATACGCCGCAGCCCATCCCAGCACGTTCTGCGCGTAGGGCATGGAGTTGTTGTAGCGCAGGATGGCGGCCAGCACCTGTGACTGGTCGCGTAAGTTCAGCCCGCCGCTGCACAGGTATCGAGCGGCGGCAAGCGTCGAGTCGTACAGGTTCTGCGGATCGGCTACGCCGTCGCCGTCGCCGTCGGATGCGTAGTGCGCCCAGGTGCCGGGCAGGAACTGCATTGGACCCATGGCGCGGGCGTAGCTGATGCGCCCATTGGCGCTGCTTTGCACGATGACCTCGTTGCCGGGCAAGGTGCCATCCAGGGACGGGCCGTAGATGGGTCGCACTGCGGTGCCGTGGGTGTCGGTGGCGCCGCCGTTAGCATGCATCGATTCGATGCGCCCGATACCGGCCAACAGGTTCCAGCTGATGCCGCAGCCGGGGGCGGCTCCGGCCATCATTCGCTCGGCGTTGCGATACGCGGTCAGCGCCATCGTCGGGATGCCCAGCGCTCCCGGTGAGTTCACCACAACCGTCGGCGGGGGAGCCGACAAGGTGGCCTCCGCGATGTGGAAGCCGATCTTCGGGCGTTGCACGGCGATCACCATCGGACCGGTCGGGTCGGTGGAGGCGGGCGCGACGGCGGCCAGCGGGGTGATGGCGGCGTCGCGCAGCGTTGACTTCGGCCCGGGGAATGGCGGCGCCGCGGCGCCCACGACTCCGGCGAAGACCAGGCAGGCGATTATCGCTACGCCAAAGGCCGGGGTCCGCGCCGTGCGGGTCAGCAACTCCCGCACGGCGGCAACCGCGGTAACTAGGGCGGCCGGGATTCTTGAGGCTTCCGCGGCGCGAACGACCGACTGGCGCGCGCTCGCCGCGGCATTAACCATGGCGACAGGGATCTTGGGGGCTCGGGGCACGCGGATTAGCCGCTGCTGGATCTTTGCAAGGGCCGTCCGTGCACCCAAGCGTCCCCCTACGCGCACTCGACCGTCCTCAATTTTTCGAGCGTTATCCGGGCTCGCGAAACCACATGGGTCTCGTGACCTACGTCACCATACATAACAGCGGTGCTCACGGTGACAACATTGGCAGAGTCTCTGCCTGTGAAGAGACGGGTAATAAGCCGCGTCACCCGGACTTCGCGGCGCGTCGGTCCACACTGTCAACCGCTGCCCTTGGCGACCTTGTCCACATGTCGGTCCTCCAGCAGACCCCGCAGGTCTTGCAGTTCGCGGCGCAGGTAGTCACGCGTCTTGGCGACGTCGCCAA
The DNA here is from genome assembly GCA_963744835.1 of uncultured Actinomycetota bacterium. Lineage (GTDB taxonomy): Bacteria > Actinomycetota > Actinomycetes > Mycobacteriales > Mycobacteriaceae > Mycobacterium. The sequence goes on along the minus strand of CAVUVB010000001.1, from coordinate 165,294 downwards.
TCGCCAGCCGCAGCGCAGCCAGCTCCCGGGCCAGGTACTCGGTGTCGGCCTTGGTCTCCTCGGCGCGGCGACGATCCTCGTCGAGGCCAATGCGATCGCGGTTCTCTTGGCGGTTTTGGGCCAGCAGGATCAGCGGCGCCGCGTAGGCGGCCTGCGTTGAAAACGCCAGGTTGAGCAGGATGAACGGGTAGGGGTCCCAGCGCAGGCTGACGGCGGAGATGTTCACAATGATCCAAGCCACGACCATGATGGTCTGCAGCAGCAGGTAGCGACCCGTGCCGAAGAAGCGGGCGATCGATTCGGTGAACTGCCCGACGGCTTCTGGGTCGACCCGCGGCGTGACCACGCGCGAGGTGCGCGGGGTATACAGCCGCGCCCGGGGCGCCGACTTGGTCACGGACTTGCTCACAAGAGTCCTCCTGCTGGATCCAGCGCCGGCTCTTCGCTGCTCGCGCGCCAGTTGTGGGGCAATAGATGGTCGAGCACGTCGTCCACGGTCACCGCGCCCAACAGGTGGTGCTGTTCGTCGACCACCGGGGCGCAAACCAGGTTGTAGGCGGCCAAATACCGGGTCAGCACGCCCAGCGAGGTCTCCGGTGCCAGACAGGGCAGATTCGCGTCGACGATCCCACCGACCAGCGTGGCCGGCGAGTTTCGCAGCAGTCGCTGCAAGTGCACGCATCCCAGATAATGACCAGTCGGGGTGGCCGTCGGCGGACGGACCACCAACACCAGCGACGACAGCGCCGGGGTGAGGTCGGGATCGCGGACCCGGGCCAGCGCCTCAGCAACCGAGGTGTCTGGGGTCAGTACGACCGGTCTCGAGGTCATCAAGCCGCCCGCGGTGTCGGGTGAATGCTTCAACAGGCGCCGCACCGGGCCGGAATCCTCTGGGGCCATTCGCCGCAGCAACCCCTCGGCCTCGATCGGGTTCATTGCGGCGAGCAAGTCGGCGGCATCGTCGGGATCCATCTCCTCGACGACGTCGGCCGCGCGTTCGTCGTCCAGCTGCGTCAACAACTCTGCCTGGTCCTCCTCCGGCAGTTCCTGCAAAACGTCAGCCAACCGATCGTTGTCGAGTGCGTTGACCACCTCGTAGCGCCGCTTCGGCGGCAGCTCACGCAACGCATCGGCCACCTCGATCGGCCGCCACTTCTCGAACTGCTGCAGCAGCTGCGCCACGGCCTGGCCCGGCATCGACAGCGCTGAGGGCGTCAGTCCCTCGACGTGGTTCCAGTCAACAACGTGGACAGTGCTGCGCCGGCCAAGCTTTCGGGGGATGCGCACCGCGACCCGCGTCACCAGCCAGTCACGGGTTCGGGCCTGCTCCAAACCCAGGTCGGTGACCACGACCTCAACGTCGGCCAGCTGGGGTAGTCGGGGGTCTTTGACCCGCACCCTGGTGTCGAGAATCTGGCCGAGCACCAGCACTTCGCCGGGTCGTTGCTCGAACCGGGTCAGCGATACGCTGGCGGTGTTGAGTGTGACCGCGTTGGGATCGACGGCGGCGACCCGCAAAATCGGGACGAAAATCCTTCGACGCGAACCCATTTCGACGACAAATCCAAGAACCCGGGGTTGCTGGCGGACGATGCTGATGTTGACCACGACGTCGCGCACCCGGCCGAGGGACTCACCGAGTGGGCCCAGCACCAGCATTCGTGCCAGCCGAGCGGCGTACACCCTGTTGATCGAGGCCATGGCTCAAAGGGTAGGAGTGAATGGTGACTAACGCCTATCGACCCCGTCGCACCTGCCTGTCGGTGCCGGGTAGCAGCCAGAAGATGATCGACAAAGCCAAAGGGCTTCCCGCCGATGAGGTCTTCCTCGATCTGGAGGACGCCGTCGCGCCAGACGCCAAGGCCGAGGCTCGCACCCGGGTGGCCGCCGCACTCGGCGAGCCCGGATGGGCCGGACAGTTGCGCGGCGTCCGGGTCAACGACTGGACCACGCCATGGACCCACGCCGACATCATCGAGGTGGTTTCCGCCGTGGGCGCCGCGCCCGACGCCATGCTCGATGTCGTGGTGCTGCCGAAGGTTTCTGACGTCTCCCACGTTCAGGCGCTCGACCTGCTGCTGACGCAGCTGGAAACCGTTCACGGGCTTCCGGTGGGAGACATCGGGATCGACGCGCAGATCGAAGACGCCCGCGGCCTCATGAATGTTGATGCGATCGCGGCCGTGCCGCGGGTGCAGGCCCTGGTCCTTGGCCCCGCCGACCTGATGGCCAGCCTCAATATGCGCACGCTCGTCGTCGGCGAGCAGCCCGAGGGTTACGACGTCGGCGACGCCTATCACCACGCGCTGATGACCATCCTGGTGGCAGCGCGTGCGCATGGCATCGCCGCTGTCGACGGCCCCTACCTCAAAGTGCGTGACGTGGAGGCGTTTCGGCGGGTGGCGGGCCGGTCGGCGGCACTCGGCTATGACGGCAAATGGGTACTACACCCCGACCAGATCACTGCCGGCAACGAGATTTTCAGTCCCCGCCAAGAAGAGTACGACCACGCGGAGTTGATTCTGGAAGCCTACGAATGGCACACCTCCGCTGCCGGCGGTGCCCGCGGAGCGGTGATGCTCGGCGACGAGATGATCGACGAAGCCAGTCGCAAGATGGCCTTGGTGGTCACCGGCAAAGGGCGTGCGGCCGGCATGCAGCGTCAGTCCGGTCCCTTCGTGCCGCCTACCGAGGTCAACTGACGCGCGGTCACCGGAACGATGATCGGTTGATGAAGACGGTCATCACCGCGATTGCGATCACCACCAGCAGCACCGTCGTCACCGCGCCAACCACAATCCCGGCGATGGCAAGCCCGCGACCCTGCTGATTGGTTCGCTTGATCTGACCCAGCGCCACCGCCCCAAGCACCACCCCGACGATGGGGATCAGCGCACCGATATAGCAGAACAGAGTCAGCGGAATACCGAACACCAGGCCGGCGATGGAGGTGACCAGCGACCCGACGGCCAGCCCATTGGTCGCGGCCACACCAGCTGGATAAGGCTGGTAGGGGTCGTACTGGCCGGGATACCCAGGCGGGAAGCCATAGCCCGGTGGGCCACCGTACCCCGGCGGGCTGCCATAGCCCGGTGGGCTGCCGTAACCTGGCGGGCCGCCGTACGGCGCAGGCGGGTAACCGTATGGCGGCGCCGGAGGCGCCGGAGAGAGATGCGGCGAATACGGCGGCGGATATTCCGGATAGTTCACCGGTGCCTGCGGCTCGACTGGGGTGGGTGGGTCGTCCTGCCAAGGGTTTTGCCCGCCGTCATGAAACGGCGGATCGGGGTGACTCATGACGGTAAGTGGGCGCGGAAGTGGATTGCGAAAACCACGTACGTAACCAGGGTTGCGATGGCGATGACGATGCCCCCCACGGCCATGCCGTAACCGGACTGACGAGTCTTCTTGATCTGGTTGATGGCAACTAAGCCCAGCACGATGCCCACGATGGAACTGAAGGGAACAAGCAATCCGACGATTGAGGCGATCAATGAGCCCATCGCCATCGCGTTCGTCTCGGACCGCTGGATGTAGCGGCCTTCGTAACCGGGCGGCGGATAGCGCGATGGCGGCGAAGCCTGTTCTGGCGGGGGTATCTCCGGCGACCGTGCAGGCTGTTCTGCTTGGCCGTGAGAATTCCCGCGGGCGTCGCCGCCCTGAACTGTCATGCTCTTCAACCTAGCGCGACGGCAGCGTCCGCTGCGCGGACCGCGTGCCGGCAGCGCCATCAGAACGGCGGTTTGTGCTGGTGGCGGGCGCGCGGTGGCGCGGTGGCGGCACCAAGCTGGTGGTCAGTCCGATCGGCAGAGGACAATGAGACCATGACCAGCCCCTTCCAGCCTGGACAGGTTCCCGGTGCCACGCCAGGCACCCCGGCCGCGAGCCGGCGCGCTCCCGGATTGCCGACGCCGCCGAAAGGCTGGCCAGTCGGCTCATACCCCACCTACGCGGAAGCGCAGCGAGCGGTCGACTACCTCTCCGAACAAGAGTTTCCGGTGCAACAGGTGACGATCGTCGGCGTTGACCTGATGCAGGTCGAACGGGTGACCGGCCGGCTGACCTGGCCGAAAGTGCTCGGCGGCGGCGTGATCACCGGCGCCTGGCTTGGTCTTTTCATCGGCTTGGTGCTGGGCTTTTTCAGCCCCAACCCCTGGGCGGCGTTGACGACGGGTCTGATCGCCGGCGTGTTCTTCGGGTTGATCACCTCTGCGGTCCCGTACGCGATGGCGCGCGGTACCCGGGATTTCAGTTCCACGCTGCAATTGGTCGCCGGCCGATACGACGTGCTCTGCGACCCGCAAAACGCGGAGAAGGCCCGGGATCTGCTTGCGCGCTTAGCAATCTGACTTGGGCCGACGCTAGATCGGCCCGGCTGAATGGCGGTGCCTCGACGTCTTGCATCTCACGGGCGGCTGGCTCTACCGTCTGGCGCGGGACAATCCACGACGAAAAAGAAAGGGCGGTGTGGTGCCGAGTCGTCGCGGGTCCGCACGTCGGCTGAGCGCGGTCGCGCTGGCGGCCCTGGTGGCCGCGTCGGTGGTGTCGGCCTGCGGGCCAAGCGCCAACGGGCGGGTGGTTACCCTCTACACCCCGGCCGTCGAGCGCGTCCCGTTCACTGTGATTGCCAAGCAGTGCAGCGACCAGTCCGGCGGGCAGTTCACCATCCAGCAGATCAGCTTGTCCGGTTCCCCTGACGACATGCGGCTGCAACTAGCCCGCCGGCTGACCGGTAATGACCGCACCTTGGACGTGATGGGGCTGGATGTGATCCAGACGGCCGAGTTTGCCGAAGCAGGCTGGGCGTTGCCGCTGTCGGACGACCCAGCCGGCCGGGCGGAGGCCGACGCTACCGCCGACACGCTGCCGGGGCCGCTCGCCACGGCGACCTGGCGGCACAAGCTCTACGCAGCACCCGTCACCACCAATACCCAACTACTTTGGTACCGAGCCGATTTGATGGACAAACCTCCGGCGACGTGGAACGCCATGGTGGACGAGGCAACTCGGTTGCATGCCGTCGGCGGCCCCAGCTGGATCGGCGTGCAGGCCAGCCCGGACGAGGGACTGGTGGTGTGGTTCAACACGCTGCTGCAAAGCGCGGGCGGCCAGGTGCTCTCCGACGACGGCCAGCAGGTCACCCTGACCGATACTTCGGCACACCGGGCGGCCACCGTCAGCGCACTGCAGGTCCTCAAATCGGTGGCCACCGCGCCCGGCGCCGACCCGTCGATCACCCGCACCAACGAGGAAACCGCGCGGTTGGCGGTCGAGCAGGGGCGGGCCGCGTTGGAGGTCAACTGGCCTTACGTGTTGGCATCGATGCTCGGGAACGCAGTGCTGGGTGGTGTGCCATTTTTGCCGCTTAACGGCCTTCCCGACTTGGCCGGCAGCGTTAACAACGTCGGGTCGTTTGTTCCCACCGGCCAGCAGTTCCGCGAAGCCTATGACGCCAGCAAGAAAGTTTTCGGTTTTGCCCCCTTCCCCGGTATGCAGCCAGGTCGGCCAGCCAAGGTGACGATCGGCGGTTTGAATCTGGCGGTGGCCAAGACGACCCGCCATCAGGCGTGGGCGTTCGAAGCGATTAGATGCGTGCGCAGCTTGCAAAGCGAGAAGTACATCTCGCTCCGAGGAGGCCTGCCCGCAGTGCGAACCTCGCTGTACGCCGACCCGCAATTCCAAGCGAAATACCCGATGTACGACATCATTCGCCAACAACTCGTCAACGCGGCGGTGCGGCCGGCCACTCCGCTCTACCAGGCGGTGTCAACCCGGCTGGCTGCTGCGCTGGACCCGATCAACGAGATCGACCCGCAACGGACTGCCGATTACCTGACCGCGCAGGTGCAGAAGGCCATCGACGGCAAGGGGCTGCTGCCGTGACTGTGACCGCCGAGCCACGGCCCGCCCAAAAGCAGATGCCCGGCACCCGGGGCAGCGAGAACCGAAGGTCCGAGCGGCGACTGGCGTTCATGTTGGTTGCCCCAGCGGCGATTCTGATGCTGGCGGTGACCGCTTATCCGATCGGCTACGCGGTTTGGCTAAGCTTGCAGCGCAATAACTTGGCCACTCCGAACGACAACCGGTTCATCGGCCTCGGCAACTACCAAACAATCTTGACCGACCGGTATTGGTGGACGGCATTTGCCGTGACACTGGCGATCACGGTCGTATCGGTGTCGATCGAGTTCGTGCTTGGCTTGGCGCTGGCGTTGGTGATGCACCGCACGCTGATCGGCAAGGGTCTGGTGCGTACCGCGGTGCTCATCCCCTACGGCATCGTCACGGTGGTCGCGTCATATAGCTGGTACTACGCCTGGACGCCCGGCACCGGTTACCTTGCCGACCTGCTGCCGCAGGGCAGCGCGCCGCTGACTCAGCAGATCCCGTCGCTGGGCATCGTGATCATCGCCGAGGTCTGGAAAACGACCCCGTTCATGGCATTGCTGCTACTGGCCGGGCTGGCGCTGGTGCCCGACGATCTGCTGAAAGCTGCTCAGGTCGACGGCGCCGGTGCCTGGCGACGTTTGATAAAGATCACTTTGCCACTGATCAAACCGGCGATCCTGGTGGCGCTGCTGTTCCGCACACTGGACGCTTTCCGGATCTTCGACAACATCTATGTCCTTACAGGTGGCTCCGGCAACACCGATTCGGTGTCGATTCTCGGCTACGACAACTTGTTCAAAGGCTTCAATGTGGGCCTCGGCTCGGCCATTTCAGTGCTGATCTTCGTCTGTGTCGGCATCATCGCATTCATCTTCATCAAGGTGTTCGGCGCAGCGGCACCCGGATTTGACAGCGACGGACGTTGAGCAATGACCGCTAGGCGCACCATTAGTTGGGCGATCATCGACATCCTGGTACTGATCTATGCCCTGTTCCCGGTGTTGTGGATCCTTAGCCTGTCGCTGAAGCCGACGTCAACCATCAGAGACGGCAAGCTGATTCCGTCAACGGTGACCCTCGACAATTACCGCGGGATCTTCCGGGGCAACTTCTTCAGCTCGGCTCTGATCAACTCCGTGGGAATCGGCGTGCTCACCACCGTGATCGCGGTGGTGATCGGCGCGATGGCGGCCTATGCAGTAGCGCGTTTGGACTTTCCCGGCAAGCGGCTGTTAATCGGTGTGGTTCTGCTGATTTCGATGTTCCCGGCCATCTCGCTGGTTACGCCACTGTTCAATATCGAACGGCGGATCGGGCTGTTCAATACCTGGCCGGGGTTGATCTTGCCCTACATCACGTTCGGACTGCCGCTGGCGATCTATACGCTGTCGGCGTTCTTCCGGGAGATCCCTTGGGATCTGGAGAAGGCGGCCAAAATGGACGGCGCCACCCCGGGACAGGCATTCCGCAAGGTGATCGCCCCGCTGGCAGCACCAGGAATCGTGACCGCCGCAATCTTGGTGTTCATCCTTGCCTGGAACGATCTGTTGCTCGCGCTGTCGTTGACCGCCACCAACGCTGCGATCACCGCGCCGGTGGCCATCGCCAACTTCACCGGCAGCACGCAATTCGAGGAGCCCACCGGATCGATCGCGGCCGGTGCGATGGTGATCACAGTCCCGATTATCGTTTTTGTTCTAGTCTTCCAACGACGGATTGTCGGCGGGTTGACTTCTGGTGCAGTGAAGGGATAGCTCGATGGCCGAGATTGTGTTGGACAGGGTGACCAAGAGTTACCCCGATGGCGCGATGGCCGTGCAGGAACTCAGCATTACCATCGCCGAAGGCGAATTCATCATTTTGGTAGGGCCTTCCGGCTGTGGCAAGTCGACAACGCTGAATATGATTGCCGGCCTGGAAGATATCTCGTCCGGAGAACTACGCATTGGCGGCGTGCGGGTGAATGAGAAAGCGCCCAAAGATCGCGATATCGCAATGGTGTTCCAGTCGTATGCACTCTACCCGCACATGACGGTGCGACAGAATATTGCATTCCCGCTCACCCTGGCGAAGATGAAAAAAGCGGAGATCGCGGAGAAGGTGGGGGAGACCGCGAGAATCCTTGACTTGACCGAGGTCCTCGACCGCAAGCCGTCGCAGCTGTCCGGCGGTCAGCGGCAGCGAGTGGCGATGGGCAGGGCGATTGTCCGCCACCCCAAGGCATTCCTGATGGACGAGCCGTTGTCCAACCTTGATGCCAAATTGCGGGTACACATGCGGGGTGAGATTGCCCGCCTGCAGCGACGGCTGGGCACCACCACCGTCTACGTCACCCATGATCAAACCGAGGCCATGACACTCGGCGACCGGGTGGTGGTGATGCGGCAGGGTGTTGTTCAGCAGATCGGTACGCCTGACGAGCTTTACGAGCGGCCCGCCAATCTGTTTGTCGCGGGCTTCATCGGCTCGCCGGCAATGAACTTCTTTCCCGCCACGCTGACCCCTACCGGCTTGAGCTTGCCATTCGGTGAAGTGACGCTGACGCAGCCCGTTCACGATGTGCTCGCGCTACATCCGGCGCCGGACAACGTTATCGTCGGGGTACGTCCGGAGCATCTGCACGACGCCGCTTTGATCGACGCCTACCAACGCCTGTCCGCGCTGAAGTTCGAGGTGAAGGTGGACATGGTCGAATCGCTGGGTGCGGACAAATACGTCTACTTCACCAGTGGAGGCTGGGCAGTGCATTCGGACCAATTGTCCGAGATTGATTCCGAGTCCGAGAGCGAAGAACACGAATTCGTGGCCAGGGTTCCCGCCGCGTCGAGTGCGGCGAAAGGTAAGTCGCTCGAATTGGCTTTCGACACCTCGAAAGTCGTGGTCTTCGAGGCCGACTCCGGTGTTAACTTGACTGTCCCGCCAGCCGAAGTTGGATGACCGATACGCTGGCCAAGGTACGCACGCACCTGCGCAGTTTTTTCACCGAGGCGGGTGTCGACGCCGAACCGGCAACCGCCAAAGTGACGTTCCTGGGTGCCGAACCCATCGAAGTGCTGCGATTCGGACCCGGTACTGACGGGCTGCTGCATTACCTCTCGGTGGGCTGCTCGCGGCATCCGATGGTCGATCCGACGTCCGTTGTCGCTGATCCGTTGTACGGCCCGCGTGCCGAAGTCGTTTTGCGACTTCGTGATCCAGGGCCGGTCCTCCGTCTGGCGCGCAGCCTGGCGATCCTGGCGGCAACGCCCGCGGTGGACGGCGTCGTACTCACCGAAGACGCGCTGATCGATCTCGGTTCGCCGCTGTGGGAGACCCGATCCGGTCCGGCGCCATTCACCGCAACACTTCTGGGCCGCAGCGACATTCCGGACCTTCCCCTGGAGCCGCTGGATCCCCGGTCTGAACCGGTGCGCTTTCTATCCGTGACGCCGATCACCGCAACCGAGGCGGCCTGGGTACGGCTGAAAGGCGCCGACGCTTTGCGCGAGGCATGGCAAAGCGACGGCGTCGACGTTTTGGATCCGAATCGACCTGCCGCACAGGCGAACTGACTAGTTAAAGCCAGTCTCTGCGCCGGAAGTTGCGGTACAGCAACAGACATACCAACGCCAAGAAGCCGAGGAACACCGGGTAGCCCCATCTCCAACTCAAACCCGGCATGTAGTCGAAGTTCATCCCGTAAATGCCGGCAAACATCGTCGGCACTGCCAAAAGCCCGGCCCAGGCCGATATCTTGCGCATGTCGACGTTCTGCTGCATTTCGACGCGGGCCAGCGCGGCCTGTATCAACGAGCTGAGATTCTCGTCGTAGCTGGCGATCTGCTCGGCGGCGTGCACCTGGTGGTCGGCGACGTCGCGCAAATAGCGCCGCACCTCCTTGGAGATCAGGTCCCGGTGGTCGGACTGCATCCGCTGAAATGGCAGCGACAGCGGGTTGACGCACCGACGTAGCTCCACGACCTCGCGCTTGAGGTGATAGATCGGTTCGATCTCCGTTCGGTGGCCGGGCGCGAATGCCACCTCCTCGATGGCATCGATATCGTTCTCGATCAGCAAGGTGACCTCGAGGTAGTTGTCCACCACGTAATCGGCGATGGCGTGCATCACCGCGTACGGACCCAGCCGCATCTGTTCGGGGTTGGTCTCCATCCGCTTGCGTACCTGCGTGAGTCCGCCATGGTCACCGTGCCGCACCGTGATGACGAATGAGCTGCCGACGAAGATCGAGATCTCGCCCGACTCAACGACCTCCCGGGCCAGCACGATCGAATCGTGGGGCACGTAGTTGACCGTCTTGAGAACCAGGAAGAGAGATTCGTCGTAACGCTCCAGCTTGGGCCGTTGGTGGGCAAGCACGGCGTCCTCGACGGCCAGTGGATGTAATCCGAAAACTCCTGCCAAATCCTTCATCTGGTTCTCGTCGGGCTCGTGCAGACCGATCCAGACGAAGGCCTCCTGGCCGGTCTCCTCCAGCTCGCGCACCTTGGCGCGTGCTTCGGCGTGGGAGTACACGCCGGGCAGCCGCGTGCCGTCCAGGTAGATGCCACAGTCGATCAGTACACCCGCGACCGGCCGGTTGTTGGGCGGTGCCGGCGGGGGATCGGGCAGCTTGGCTCGAGTCGCCGGTCGCAGTGATTGGGGCAGGGCGCGAAACGATGGCATCCGGTCTACCTCCCGTCGCGGCGCAGCACTGTCAGGCCTCGGCTATGGTACGCGCGTTAGCGTGCGGGCTGAACTGGGATGATTGCTGCCGGCGTGACGGGATACGTGTCGCCGGTTCGGACCCGGGGTATGCGGCCCGCGTGGGTGCGCTAGTTTCGACGCGATGCGATTGCGCGCTGAGCCGATCTCCACAAGGAGCAAATGAACGTGAGCACAACTCCCCTGAAGGTCGCCGTCACCGGCGCAGCCGGCCAGATCGGCTACAGCCTGCTGTTCCGCCTGGCCAGCGGCTCGCTGCTAGGTCCTGACCGCCCGATCGAGCTGCGGTTGCTGGAAATCGAGCCGGCCCTCAAAGCGCTCGAGGGTGTCGTGATGGAGCTCGACGACTGCGCGTTCCCGCTGCTGTCCGGGGTTGCTATCGGCGCAGACCCGAACAAGATCTTCGACGGTGCGAACTTGGCGCTGCTGGTCGGCGCAAAGCCTCGCGGCCCGGGTATGGAACGCGGCGACCTGCTGGAGGCCAACGGCGCGATCTTCACCGCGCAGGGCAAGGCGCTCAACTCCGTCGCCGCGGACGATGTCCGCATCGGCGTCACGGGCAACCCGGCCAACACCAACGCGCTGATCGCGCTGAGCAACGCGCCCGACATCCCTCGCGAGCGGTTCTCGGCGTTGACCCGCCTTGACCACAACCGGGCCATCTCGCAGCTGGCCCACAAGACGGGCGCCGACGTCAGCGACATCAAAAAGATCACCATCTGGGGCAACCACTCGGCCACGCAGTATCCCGACATCTTCCACGCCGAGATCAAGGACAAGAACGCCGCCGAGGTGGTTAACGACCAGTCCTGGATCGAGAACGACTTCATCCCGACGGTCGCTAAGCGAGGCGCGGCGATCATCGACGCGCGTGGCGCATCCTCGGCCGCCTCGGCTGCCTCGGCAACCATCGACGCCGCCCGTGACTGGCTGCTGGGCAGCCCCAAGGACGACTGGGTGTCGATGGCGGTGGTTTCCGACGGCTCCTACGGCGTGCCGGAGGGCCTGATCTCGTCGTTCCCGGTCACAACCACGGACGGCAACTGGAAGATCGTCACCGGCTTGGAGATCGACGAGTTCTCCCGCGGCAGGATCGACAAGTCGACCGCCGAACTGGCAGAGGAGCGGGAAGCCGTTACCGGCCTGGGCCTGATCTGAAACCCGTGGCGATCGCAAGCGCGGCGGAGCCGGGCGCAGTCCCCCGCAAGCGGGTGGTGCCCCCAGGTCGCCACGCTGTCGATTAGGGCTACTAATGAGTAGTCAGTACCCTGAGCCCGTGTCCGAATTACTTGAAACGATTCAGACTCGCGACAAGCGGGGCGCCATCACCGACGCGGAGATCTTCGAGGCACATCTGGGCGGCAAGCTTTCGGTGGACCCGAAGACTCCGCTGGATAACCAGCGCGCCCTGTCGATCGCTTACACGCCTGGGGTCGCCCAGGTCAGCCGGGCGATCGCCGGCGACCACACCCTGGCCTCGCGCTACACCTGGGCGGGCCGTTTGGTCGCGGTGGTCAGCGACGGCAGCGCAGTCCTGGGCCTCGGTGATATCGGACCGGCGGCGTCGCTGCCGGTGATGGAAGGCAAATGCGGCCTGTTCAAGGAGTTCGCGGGGCTGGATGCCATCCCGATCGTGCTGGACACCAAGGATCCCGATGAGATCATCGAAACCCTGGTGCGGCTGCGACCGACCTTCGGCGCGGTGAACCTCGAGGACATCTCCGCACCGCGCTGCTTCGAGATCGAACACCGGCTCATTGAGGCGCTGGACTGTCCGGTGATGCACGACGACCAACACGGCACGGCGATCGTTGTGCTGGCCGCGCTGCTGGGTGCAACGCAGCTGCTCGACCGGGACATGGCGGCGCTGCGCGTGGTCATTTCCGGCGCCGGCGCAGCGGGCATCGCGTGCGCCAATCTCCTCCAAGCGAATGGCATTTCCGATGTCACCGTGCTCGACTCACGTGGCATTCTGCACACCGGACGCGACGACATGACCAGCGTCAAAGCGCAGCTGGCGCAGCGCACCAACCCGCGCGAGCTGTCCGGCGGCATCGTGGAGGCGCTGGACGGAGCCGACGTGTTCCTCGGTGTGTCCGGCGGGGTGATTCCCGAGGAACTGATCGCGACGATGGCACCCGAGGGCATCGTGTTCGCGCTGTCCAATCCCGACCCGGAGATCCGTCCCGACGCCGCGGCCAGACACGCCGCGGTGGTCGCCACCGGGCGAAGCGACTTTCCCAACCAGATCAACAACGTGCTGGCGTTCCCCGGCGTGTTTCGCGGTGCGCTGGACGCTGGCGCCCGCAAGATCACCGAGAAGATGAAGGTGGCCGCCGCCGAGGCGATCGTCTCGGTCGCCGCCGATGATCTCGCGCCAGACCGAATCGTCCCGAGCCCGCTGGACCCGCGGGTTGCGCGGGCGGTGGCTGCCGCCGTGGCTGCCGCGGCAGATCCCGCGGAGTGACCGCACGCGGGTTGACCGCGCTCGCCCGGAGCGCGATGAGGTGGGGGTCCCCCCAGCCGCGAAGCGGCGAGGGGGCGAGCCGGGCAACTTGTCTCACGCTCGCTGCGGCGCTGGCGGCGACGTCTGCGGCCGGCTGCAGCACGACGCAACACCGGGCGAACGGGCTGGTGGTCGGGTCCCGTCCCGGTGCCGAGTCGGTGCTGCTGGCTGACATTTACACTGGCGCGTTGCGCTCCTACGGATTTCCGACCCGAACCGAGCAGGCGTCCAACCCGTTGACGAAGCTGGACTCCGGGGCTTTTGTCGTCGTCCCCGGCTTCACCGGTCGGGTGCTGCAGGTTTTTCAGCCCGGCGCCACCGCGCGGTCCGACGCTGCGGTCTATAAGGCGATGGTCGGCGCATTGCCCGAGGGGATCGCCGCCGGCGATTACACGACCGCGGCCGACGACAAACCCGCGCTGGTGGTGACCAAGTCGACAGCCAAAAGCTGGGGCGGTAACGACCTGAGCGCGTTGCCCCGCCACTGCGACGGCATCGTCATCGGGTCGATCGCTGGTAGGTCGACGCCCCCGGTGCTGGATGGCTGCCGGCTACCTGCTGCTCACGAATTCCACGACGACGCAAGCCTTTTCACCGCTCTGCAGGCAGGAAACGTTACTGCGGCGTGGACCACCACCGCCGACCCTGACGTGCCCCTTGGCCTGGTAGTGCTCAACGATGTCAAGCCGGCGTTGGTGCAAGCCGAAAACGTGGTGCCGCTGTACCGCCGCAACGAGCTGACCGACCGTCAACTGCTGGCGGTCAACGAGGTGGCGGGCGTGCTGGACACCGCCGCGTTAGTCGACATGCGTCGGCAGGTGATGGCCGGCGCCGATCCACAAGCGGTGGCCGACGGCTGGCTGGGGGAGCACCCGCTCGGACGCTAGCGCGACGCCGGCTTCATCCGGCCGATCACCGGGGAGAACAGCCGCTGGTAGCCGGAGCCCGTCAGCCGCACGACCAAGTCCAGCACCCTGGCGTCCCGACCAACCAGCACTCTGGCTCTGTCTTTGCGGACCGCGTCCAAGATGATTTCGGCGGCCCGCCGTGGACTGGTGCCGGCCAGCCGCTTGTCGAAGAACTTGGCCTGCAGTTCGGCGTCTACGCCCTCCGCGACGATGCCATTGCGGGCGATCGCGGTCTTGACACCACCGGGGTGCACGGTTGTCACCTTGACCGGATGGCCGTTAAGCACCATCTCCTGACGCAAGGCTTCGGTGAAGCCGCGGACGGCGAATTTTGCCGCGCTGTAGGCGGCCTGCCCGGGCATCGACATGAGTCCGAAAAGGCTGGAGACGTTGACGATGTGGCCGTCGCCGGAGGCGATCAGGTGCGGCAGGAAAGCCTTGGTGCCGTTGACGACGCCCCAGAAGTCGACGTCCATCACCCGCTCCATCTCCTTGAACTGGCTGATCTCCACGTCGCCGGTGAACGCGATCCCGGCATTGTTATAGATCTGGTTCACCTTGCCGAAATGCTCATTGATCTCATCGGCGTAGATCTGGAAGGCCTCCCGTTCGGTGACGTCGAGTCGGTCGGCTTTGACCGGCGCACCGATGGCTCGCAGCTGTTCTTCGGTGTGCGCGAGCCCCTCGGTGTCGACATCGCTGATTGCCAAGGCGGCACCGGAGCGGGCCAGTTCGAGTGCTAGCGCCTGACCGATGCCCGAACCGGCACCAGTGATCGCGGCTACCTTCCCGGCAAACCCTTCCATGAACGCTCCTTGGTAGTTGGCTTGCCGCTAAGGCTAGCCGGTACCAACGGTATCGTCGGCGCGGGGTGATGCGGCGACGACGACCAGCATTGGACACAGTAGTTGTCACAGTAGCCCGAGGCCGCCAGCTGAGCACGCTCGGCAACCACGCGCTTATGACGGTCAGTCTTGGGCGCGGTGAATAAGCAATAACGCCAACGCTGTTGGCGTTATTGGGGCTGTCAGGCCCAGCTGGATCCGACGGCGCTGTCGGTGGAGCTCATGTTGTTGCCGGCGGTTTGCACCTTTTGGCCATGGGAGTTGGCTTGTTCGTAGATGACCTGGAAGTTACGACCCAACTGGGTGATGAATTCCTGGCAGGCCACCGAACCCGAGCCACCCCAGAAGTCACCGGCGGCCAGCACATCACGCACGATGGACTGGTGCTCGGCCTCCAACGAGGCGGCCTGGGAGCGGATCAGCGCGCCGTGGGCGTCCACATCGCCGAACTGGTAGCTAATCGACATTGCTGTTCTCCTAAAAGTTTTCGGTGACCGGCTAGCTGGACAGGATCTGCTGGGAGGCCTGCTCTTGGGTCTCGTAGTTGTTGGCATCGCGGATCAGTCCGTCACGCACCCCGTGCAGCATGTTGACGATGTTGCGGAAGGCCTGATTCATCTGGCCCATGGTGTCATACGACGTCATCTGGGCCGTGCCGCTCCAGCCGGCACCGGCGATGTTTTGGCTTGATGCCCACATCTTGCGGGCCTCGTCTTCCACCGTTTGGGCGTGCACATCAAAACGGCCCGCCATCGACCGCATCTCGTGCGGGTCAGTCATAAAACGCGTAGGCATATTTCTGTCTCCTTAGTTGAAAACGATTCTGTTAGCTGTGAGGGTGTTGTGCGGCAAGGGCATCCCCACCTTTACCCGCCGGCCGGTGAGCGGGGCACCACCTTGGGTGCGGGGATCTTGGAGGCCATGCTGCCGATGCCGCGGGCGCCCATCGCGCCGATCAACGCCTGGGTGAAGGGGCTGCTGGCCAGACCCGGCGAGGACAGTGAGGGGGCGGCCACGCTGGTGCCGGGCAATATCGGGGCGGCACGCGTCATCCCGGGCCCGGTCTGCCAGCCGTGCGGCACCGACAACCCGCCGACCTGATGCGCGCCGGCCATGTGGGCCATCGCCGAGCCCCATGACCCCAGCTGCCGCGCCACACCGCTCGACACGCCCTGGATCTTGGTGTCGACCAGCGTGGCGACTTTGTCCAACAGCGCCTCGGGGCTGTTGGCCAGTAACCCCGACGCGGCGCTGCCCGACGAGCTGCCCGAGCTCATGAACATACGCGCGGGCGTGCTGGCCAGCATGCCCCCGTAGTAGGCCTCCTGGATCGGCAGCAGCGCCGCCGACGGGTCCGCGGCAGCTGAAGTCAGGTAGGTCGTGACGTCCGTCACCAAGCTGCTAGGTACGCCGAGATCGCCCAGCACGGGACCCACGGCGGTCGAATACGACCCGCTCAGGAGGCCGTTGAATAGCGTCCCCAGGTCGCCGGGCAACGAGCTGATCGCCGACGCGCTGCTGGACGCGGTGGACTGGGCGGCGGCAGCTGCGTCGGAAGACACGCCGCCGTCGGAGACTGGCGGTGCCGCGGTGACATTGGACAGGGTGGCGGTGGCCTGCTGGGAGGCCGCCGAGTAGGTGTCCATGGTCAAGCCGTCCTGGAACCACATGTCCATGTACTGGGTCTCGGCGGCCGCGATCAACGGGGTGTTTTGGCCCAAAAGGTTGTTGGCCACCAGCTCGTTGTACAACGTCCGGTTTGCCGTGATCAGGGCCGGCGGCACGATCGAGGTATACGCGCTCTGATAGGCCGCGGCCGCTGATTTGGCTTGGGCGCCGGTCTGGGCGGCTTGGGCGGCGGTGGACTCCAACCAGGCCACGTACGGTTGCGCCGCGGTGGCCATTGACGTTGACGCCGACCCCAACCATGGCCCGGTGGTCAGATTCGTGATGACGGTCTGATACGAGGTGGCGGTGGATTCCAGATCGGCGGCCAACGTATCCCAGGCCGCGGCGGCCTCCAACAGCGGTCCCGACCCGGCGCCCGAATACATCAAGGCCGAATTGAACTCCGGCGGAAACAGTACAAAGCTCATCGCAACCCGCCCCGCTTAACCCGCGTGTGCCGCATTCGCCGCCTCGGCCACGGCATAGGCTCCCGCCCCGGAGCGCAACGTGGCCACTAACGATTCGTGCACCTCGGCGGCCTGCGCGGCGATCTGCTGATACAGCACGCCGTGCTGGCCGAATTGGGCCGCCGTCATCGCCGAGACGATGTCAGAGGCCGCCGGAGCCAATGACGTGGTCGACGCCGCCGCGGCCGCATTGCGGGCCGTCATCGAATCACCGATTCCGGCCAGATTTCCTGCAGCCCCCGTCATGACATCCGGCTGCACAGTGACAAACGACACCTTTGACCTCCTCAAGACCCCCGCCGACACCAAAGTTACCTCAGGTCGTGCGCTTGGAGTGACTTTCCCCCCGAGCTATCGCCACCCGATCATGGCGGGGAAATCGTATGCTGTTTTCGCCGCTCGCGATATATAAATCGACGAAACGATGCCGATCGGACATGACCAGTTAACGCCGGCCCCTTATTTAACGCGGGTTGAATGGTCCGGTTAGGCCGGTACAGCAGCCTGAACCGGGGGTTCGCAGTAATGTCTCCGGGGGTCCGTCGGCTCGGGCGCGTCATGGCGTCCCAGCCGAGTACCGCCGACCGGGACGGGTATCGTTACCGCGTGCCCGGGGGACCGCCAACGCTCTACATTTTCCCGCACGCCGGTGGATCGGCGGAGTTTTACGTCCCTTTTGCCAAGGCGTTCACCAGCGACATCAAACGGATCGCGGTCAGATACCCAGGACGCAGCGGTAACCACGACCTCGCGGCCTTCACCAGCATCCCCGATCTCGCCGAAAAGGTTTGCCGGATGCTGGCCCCGCCGGATCAGTCCGACGACAAGGTGGCGTTCTTCGGGCACAGCATGGGTGCGCTGCTGGCGTTCGAGGTCGCCCGCCGGTTCGAAGTGGCGGGGACCCCCATTTCTGCCCTATTCGTATCCGCCTGCGCGGCACCCGGTCGAGTCGGCTACGAGCACATTCCCGAGTCCGATCGTGGCCTGCTTGATGCGGTGAACGAGATGACCGGCGTGAATCCGGAGTTCCTGCAGAACGAGGAATTCGCGGCCAAGATCCTGCCGACTCTGCGGGGGCTCAAGGCCATCTCGAAATACGACTGCCCACCTGGGGCGACGCTGTCGTGTCCTATCTTTGCGTTACGGGGCGATGATGACGAAGTCGCCACCCACGAGAAGGTGTCGCCCTGGTCGGAGCGCACGACATCGGAGTTCAGCGAGCGGGTTTTCCCCGGTCATCACTTCTACCTCACCGATCACATACCCGAAGTGGTCAGCCACATCGAGAGCAAGACCTTGGCGTATTGCCGAAGTTAACGTAGCGCTAAGAAAACTGTTGTTGCCAGCGACTTGCCGGCGCAATCGTCGTCCACAAAGCGCTACGTCAATCATGGGCCGAAAAGCCTTATATAGCCGATAAATTGGACGTTAGGCCAATCAATCGGACAAGCTGGCTGTTCGGTATCGGCAAGGCGTGCAAGCCTATGCGCCGAGGGCCTGACCTGGGCATCCTCGTCGATGAGTTAACAACATCACGCCCCAAGTCCTGCATAACTGTCGCTAGCAAATCGCATGCAGATGAGATAAAGCCGCATGCCAGAGGGGATTTCGCGTTTGATTGCCCAGCTTCAGCGTCCGGTCATCACTGGAACGGCGGCCTCGCCTGGGTGCGATCTCGTCCCGAGGGCGACCTCCCGCAACCACCACGCGAAGGTTAGCCTCACGGACTTAACTAAGCCGGTTACGCGCATTGGCCGGCAGTCCGGTAGCCTCATCACCACACGCCTGGCGGCCCGAAGAAACCAGGCGTGATCGGTGTCGCGAACGCATGGTCGCGGCGACGAGGTGGGCCGGACGGAGTCCGTTCGTCGCGCGTCTTACATTCTTGGTGTTTTGATCCGAGAAGCGCGATGCGCGGGTTAACCTCCTGCATTACAAGCGCCCTTGCCGTACGCGTTCGGGGCTCTAACTAAAGGGGTGGTGTTCCGATGGCGGTGAGCGAAGCTTCCATTCCCGCGTTGCTACGCGAACAGGCTCGGCGAGAGCCGGATGCGCCCGCGTACACGTTCATCGACTACGAACTCGACCCCGCCGGGTATTCGGAGAACTTGACGTGGTCTCAGGCCCTCGGTCGCGTGCAGGCGCTCGCCGCCGAACTCGCGTCCTGCGGATCGCCGGGTGATCGCGTGGCGATCCTGGCTCCGCAGGGCCTCGATTACATCGTCGGGTTCTTGGCTGCGCTAGAGGCCGGCTTCATCGCGGTTCCGCTGTCCGTGCCGCTGTTCGGCGCGCACGACGAACGGGTGTCCGCGACCCTAGAGGATTGCTGGCCCGTGGCAATCCTGACGACATCGGCGGTCGTCAATGACGTCGTCTCGTGTGCCCGTGCGCTTCCCGGCTCGCCGCCGGCAGTGATCGAGATCGACGCCCTCGACCTCGACAGGCCGCCGGCGCTGGACTCCACGAACGCGCCGCAGACCAAGACGGCCCTGCTCCAATACACCTCCGGCTCGACTCGTCAACCGACTGGCGTCGTGGTGACGCACAAGAACGTGATCGCCAATCTCGGGCAGGTGATAGCCGACTATTTCGAGGATATCGGTGGGGTTCCACCACGGGACCTCACGCTCTTGTCGTGGCTGCCCTTCTATCACGACATGGGCCTGTTACTCGGACTCACCGCTCCCGTAGTCTTGGGACTTCACGCAGTGCTGACGAGCCCTATGGCGTTTCTGCAGAAGCCCGCGCGGTGGATGCAGCTGTTGGCCAGCAATAGCCGGCCGTTCTCGGCGGCACCGAACTTCGCTTTCGAACTGGCTGTGCGACGCACGTCGGACGACGACATGATGGGGCTCGACCTGGGACACGTGCAGGTCATCCTCAGCGGTAGCGAACGCATACACTCCGCGACGATCAGACGTTTCACTGAGCGGTTTGCGCGCTACAACTTTCCGGAGACCGCGCTGCGGCCGTCATACGGCCTGGCCGAGGCGACAGTGTATGTGGCATCGTCGTCGCCGTGGGGTCCCCCGACGACCATCCGTTTCGACTACGAGAAGCTCTCGGCCGGCCACGCGAAGCCATGCGGAAGTGAAGGTGGCTCCGAGCTGGTCAGCCTCGGTCCTCTGCGTGCCTGCACCGTGCGGATCGTCGATCCTGAGACATGCACCGAAAATCCGGCCGGCAGGGTCGGGGAGATCTGGTTGCACGGCGACAACATCGCCGGCGGCTATTGGCGGAACCCGCAACTGTCGGAGCGGGTCTTCGGTGGACGTCTCGTCGATCCCGCTCCCGGTACACCGCAGGAGTCCTGGCTTCGGACCGGCGATTTGGGCGTCATCTCCGACGGCGAGCTGTTCATCATCGGCCGCATCAAGGATCTGCTGATCGTCGATGGGCGTAACCATTACCCCGACGACATCGAGGCAACGATCCAGGAGATTACCGGTGGCCGTGTCGCGGCGATCTCCATCCCGAACGATCGCAGCGAGCAGCTGGTCGCGATCGTCGAACTCAAGAAGCGGGGCAGCTCGGACGACGAGGTCCTTGATAGGCTTGACACCGTCAAACGCCAAGTGGCGTCGGCGATTTCGAAGTCACACGGCCTGCGGGTAGCGGACCTGGTGCTGGTGCCGCCGGGATCTCTTCCGATCACCACCAGCGGAAAGGTCCGCCGCTCTGCGTGCGCTGAGAGGTACCGGCACGACGAATTCACCCGGCTGGACGCTTACGTATGACGCCTTTCGACGAGGCCGACGTCGCTCTCCCCGCGTGGGAGGGTGCGGACCCTGGCGTCCGCAGCGCCTGACACCCCAGGGGAGTATCCCAATGGCAGCAATCGCATCTTCCATTTCCGCTGTGCTGGCGGAACGGGCCCGGCAAGAGCCGGATGTGCCCGCGTTCACGTTCATCGACTACGAGGTCGACCCCGCCGGGTATTCGCAAAGCTTGACGTGGTCTCAGGTCCACCGGCGCGCGCAGGTAGTCGCCGGGGAACTGGCGTCATGCGGATCGCCGGGTGATCGGGTGGCGATCTGCGCTCCGCAGAGCCTCGAATACATCGTCGGGTTCCTAGGTGCGCTGGAGGCCGGCTTTATCGCGGTGCCGCTGTCCGTGCCGCTGTTCGGCACGCACGACGAACGGGTTTCCGGGGCTCTGCGGGACAGCTCGCCGGCTGCACTCCTGACGACATCGGCGGTCGTCAACGACGTCGACTCGTGCGCTCACGGGCTCCCCGGTTCGCCGCCGGCAGTGATCGAGATCGACGCGCTCGACCTCTACACACCGCCGGCCCTGCACTCCACCACCACGCCGCAGACCAAAACGGCGCTGCTGCAATACACCTCCGGGTCGACTCGTCAACCGCGTGGCGTCGTGGTGACGCACAAAAACGTCATCGCGAATCTGGAGCAGGTAATAGCCGACTATCTCGAGGATATTGGGGGGGCTCCGCCGCCGCCGGACATCACGCTCTTGTCGTGGCTGCCCTTGTATCACGACATGGGCCTGCTGCTCGGAGTCTTCGGTCCGGTATTGACGGGACTGCAGGCAGTGGTGACGAGCCCCATGGCGTTCCTGCAGAAGCCCGCCCGGTGGATGCAGATGCTGGCCAGCAATACTCGCCCGTTCTCGGGAGCACCCAACTTCGCTTTCGAACTGGCTGCGCGACGGACGTCCGATGACGACATGGCGGGCCTCGACTTGGGGCACGTCCAGGTCATCCTCAGCGGTAGCGAACGGGTACACACCGCGACGATCAGACGTTTCACTGAGCGATTTTCCCGCTTCAACCTTCCTGAGCGCGCCCTGCGGCCGTCCTACGGTCTGGCCGAGGCGATGGTGTATGTGGCGTCATCGCCTCCCTGGGGCCCCCCGACGGCCGTCCATTTCGACTACGAAAAACTTTCGGTTGGCCACGCGCAGCCCTGCGGAAGCGGAGCGGCAGGTTCCGAGCTGGTCAGCCTCGGTCCGCCGCGCGCCTGCATGGTGCGGATCGTCGACCCCCAGACCCGGGTTGAAAACCCGGCCGGCAAGGTCGGAGAGATCTGGGTCCACGGCGACAACGTTGCCAGCGGATATTGGCGCAACCCGGAACTGTCGGAACGGACCTTCAGTGGACGGCTCGTCGACCCGTCGCCCGGTACGCCGCAAGGACCATGGCTTCGGACCGGAGATTTGGGTGTCATATCCGGCGGCGATCTTTTCATCATCGGTCGCATTAAGGATCTGCTGATTGTGGATGGGCATAACCACTATCCCGACGACATCGAGGCGACGATCCAGGAGATCACCGGAGGCCGCGTCGCGGCGATCTCCGTCCCGAACGATGGGAGCGAGCAGCTGGTCGTGATCGTCGAGCTCAAGAAGCGGGGCAGCTCGGACGACGAGGTCCGGGACAGGCTTCAGACCGTGAAACGGGAAGTGACGTCGGCGATTTCGAAGTTGCACGGCCTGCGGGTGGCGGATCTCGTGGTGGTGGCGCCCGGCTCTATCCCGATCACCACCAGCGGCAAGGTCCGCCGCTCCACGTGCGCCGAACGTCACGGGCGAGACGAATTCACCCGACTGGACGCAGGCGTATGAGGTCGTTCGACGAGGCCGAACTGCGTCACTGGCTGGTTGACTACCTGGTCACGAATATCGGCTGCAGCCCCAATGACGTGGACTTCGAGGCCTCGCTGAAAGACTTAGGGGTCGGGTCGCGCGACGCCGTCGTGCTCTCCGGTGAGCTGTCCGAATTGCTCGACCGGCCGGTCTCACCCGTCGAGTTCTGGCAACACCCGACCATCAATGCCTTAGCGCAGTTTCTCACCGGCTCCGGAGCTGACTCCAACGCCGAGACGCTGTTAGATCACGATCGACATTCGATGGACGAGCCGATCGCCGTGATCGCCCTGGGCTGCCGTTTTCCTGGCGAGATCTTTGGGCCGGACGCATTCTGGCAATTCCTGTGCGAGGGCCGCTCCGCTGTGGGAGAGGTTCCGCCGGATCGCTGGCCGCGGTTCGACGACGGCTCGCCCGAGGTGGCCGCCGCGCTGTCACGCACCACGCGCTGGGGTTCGTTTTTGGCCGACATCGACGCTTTCGACGCGGAATTCTTCGAGATCTCGCCGAGCGAGGCCGCCAAGATGGACCCTCAGCAGCGCCTGTTGCTGGAAGTGGCCAACGAGGCCTTGGAGCACGGCGGTATTCCCGCCCATTCGCTGCGGCAAACGCAGACGGGGGTTTTCGTCGGGGCATGTCTGGGCGAATACGGATATCTGGCGACGACCGATCTAAGTCAAGTCGATGCGTGGTCCGGCACCGGCGGTGCGCTGAGCATCATCGCCAACCGCCTCTCGTATTTCTTCGACTTGCGGGGGCCGTCGGTGACCGTCGATACGGCGTGTTCGTCGTCGCTGGTAGCGGTGCATCTGGCCTGCCAGAGCTTGCGCGCGGGTGACTCGAACCTCGCCATCGCCGCCGGGGTCAACCTGCTGCTGTCACCGGCGGTTACCCGTAGCTTCGATCAGGCGCAGGCGATGTCGCCGACGGGACGGTGTCACGCATTCGATGCGAGCGCCGACGGTTTCGTCCGTGGTGAGGGCTGCGGGGTCGCGGTGCTCAAGCGACTCACGGATGCACTGCGCGATGGCGATCGGGTGCTTGCGGTGGTCTGCGGTTCGGCGGTCAATCAAGATGGCCGGTCCAACGGCCTGATGGCCCCCAATCCGGCAGCCCAGATGGCGGTGTTGCGCGCCGCGTGCGCCAATGCCGGCGTCGAGCCACGCCACGTTGACTATGTCGAGGCCCACGGCACCGGCACATTGCTCGGCGACCCGATCGAAGCGCGCGCGCTCGGTAGGGTGCTGGGCCGCGCACGCCCCCAGAGCGCTCCGCTGCTGATCGGCGCCGTCAAGTCGAATCTGGGTCATTTGGAAGCGGCGGCCGGCATCGCGGGGTTCATCAAGGCGGTGATTGCGGTGCAACGCGGGCACATCCCGGCTAACCTGCACTTCGAAAACCCCAACCCGCACATCCCATTTGAGAATCTGCGACTGAAAGTCGTTGACACACCGACGGCTTGGCCTTCGACGGGCCAGCCGCGACGGGCCGGGGTGTCGTCGTTCGGTTTCGGTGGCACCAACGCGCACGTCGTGCTGGAACAGGGCCCAGACCTGGGGCCCGGCACAGCGATCCTGCCGCGGTCCGTCCGACAGGTGACGACGCTTGTGGTCTCCGGCAAGACGGACGAGCGGGTGGCCTCGACGGCGCACACTCTCGCGCAGTGGATGGCTGGTGCCGGCGCAGACGTGGCGCTGGCGGACGTGGCCCACACCTTGAACCATCACCGCAGCCAGCGCGCAAAGTTCGCCACCGTCGCCGCATGCGACCGCGCGCAGGCGGTCGCGGGATTGCGCGCACTGGCAGAGGGCCGGTCGGCCGATGGGGTGGTAGCACCCCATGAGGGCGTGTGCCGGCCAGGGACGGTGTTCGTCTATTCCGGGCAGGGCTCGCAGTGGGCGGGTATGGGCCGGCAGTTGTTAACCGATGAGCCGGCGTTCGCCGCTGCGGTTGCCGTGTTGGAGCCGGCTTTCGTTGAACAGAGTGGGTTTTCGCTGCGGCAGGTGCTGGACGCTGGTGAGCCGGTGGTCGGCATCGACCGCATCCAGCCGGTGCTGGTGGGGATGCAGTTGGCGCTGACCGAACTCTGGCGCTCTTATGGTGTCGAACCCGATGCGGTGATAGGCCATTCAATGGGCGAGGTGACCGCAGCGGTGGTGGCCGGAGCGCTGACTCCTGCCGAGGGGCTGAAAGTAATTGCTACCCGCTCGCGGCTGATGGCGCGGCTGTCCGGGCAAGGCGCGATGGCGCTGCTCGAGCTGGACCCGGAAAGCGCTAAGGCATTGATCGCTGATTATTCCGGGGTGACATTGGCGGTCTACGCCTCGCCACGTCAGTCGGTGATTGCCGGGCCGCCTGAGCAGGTCGATGCGGTGATCGCAGTGGTGGCCGCACAAGATCGGTTGGCGCGGCGCATCGAGGTCGATGTGGCCTCGCACCATCCGATCATTGACCCGGTACTGCCAAAGTTGCGGAAGGCGCTCGCCGGCTTGACGCCGCGGCGGCCGACCATTCCGGTTATCACCACCACTGGAGACCATACGGCAAGCGGCGCAATCGTTTTCGACGCTGACTATTGGTCGGCCAACTTGCGCAACCCGGTGCGGTTCAGTCATGCCGTCGCCGCGGCCGGTGGCGACTACGGTACGTTCGTGGAGGTCAGTCCGCATCCGGTGTTGACCTACGCCATCAGCGACACCCTGGCCAACGTTCATCACCACAGCGTTTCGACCTTGCAGCGCGATGCCCACGACACGCTGACCTTCCACACCAACCTCAATGCCACGCACACCGTCCAGCCGCCGGACACCGATCATCCGGCCGGCCCTTATCCAGTGATACCGACCACGCCTTGGCACCACACCCGCCACTGGATAACCACCAAGGAGCGGGTGGACGCGGCCGGGTCGGCGCCGACATACGGCACGTTGCTCGGCGCCCACATCGCCGTGGCAACGACGCCTCCCGCGCGCCTTTGGCAGGCGAAGCTAGTGCCTGAGGCCAAACCGTATCCGGGTGGCCACCGCATTCACGGTGT
The DNA here is from genome assembly GCA_963744835.1 of uncultured Actinomycetota bacterium. GTDB lineage: Bacteria > Actinomycetota > Actinomycetes > Mycobacteriales > Mycobacteriaceae > Mycobacterium. The sequence continues at coordinate 139,669 of CAVUVB010000001.1, read as the reverse complement.
TGAAGTGGTTCCCGTATCGGTTCTGTTGCAGACTATTTTGGTTGCAGCGGCGGATCCGGTTGCGGCGGCATTGTCGGCCGTCCGATTCGAGCACCCGATCGTCGTCGACCATTCGCGGCTGATCCAGGTGGTGGCAGACGGCGAATCCGTCACGGTGTCATCGCGTGCGACGACCGATGCGCCCCCATACCGCTGGGTCCGGCACGTAACCGCCCGGCTGTCACCTTTGCCGGCCCACCTCGGCGCCGCCGACACTGAGGTGCCCGCCGCAGACGACCGGCAGCACGGCAGCACCGGCGGTGAAACGCGTTCGCTTGCCGAGCTTTTGGAAGCGTGGGGCGTGGAGGGTCAGCCGTTCAACTGGTCGGTCGACGCGTTACGGCTTACGGCGGGCGGCGCTGTCGCCGATGTCAGCTTGGCCGAGCCGTCGACGGTGGCACTGCTCGACGCCGCCGTCCACGTCGCCCGCTTGGTCGATGGCTCCAATCCTCGGCTGATGGTTCCGGCCGCCGTCGAGAGTGTCCGGCTGTCAACCGGTCTCAGCTATACGCAGGGTTCCGTTGAGATCCGCCGGCTGCCCGGCAACGCCGACGAAATTGTCGTCGACATCGCCGTCAAGGCGCCCGACGGCACGACATGCGTGGACATCCGCTCCTTGCGGTATGCCGATGTGGAGTCCAGCCCCGACCAAGCTCCGGTCGCCGAGGGCGATCCGCGCTCTATCGCGCATGCGATCGAGTGGCGACCCTGGCACGACGACACTGATGAGCTCGCGCCGGCGGACGCACCGTGCACGCTGGCCGTTGTCGGTGGTGCGGGCGGTGCTCGCGACGATCTGCGGGATCGGCTTGCCGAGGCCGGGTACAGCTCGGCCGGGATAGCCGAGGCGCGCTATGTCCTCTACCTCGCCGAGTCGGAGCCCGGGCAGCCCGACATCGACAATGCTGTGCGGTTGGCGACCGAGGTGGGCGACCTGCTCCGGCTGCTGGCCGACCGAGACGATGAGCACCCCGCGACCCTGTGGATCGCCACCCGCGGCGTCCGCGAAGCCAGTTCCGAGGCGGCGTTGCCGCAGAGCTGCCTGTGGGGCCTGGCCCGCGTCATCGCGGTCGAGCAGCCGAAGCTGTGGGGCGGCCTCATTGATATCCCGGCCATCCCGGCCATGCCGGAGGGAGACGACTTCGGCGATTGTGTGGCGGCCCTGTCCACGGTGCTATGCACGGCAGGCAAGTCCATCCTGGTGCTGCGCGATGGCGAATTGCTCGCGCCCGCTTTAGTTCCGGTCGCCGGGAAACCGGTGCGCGAGCCGTTGCGGTGTCGTCCCGATGCGGCATATCTCATCACCGGCGGCTTGGGCGCACTGGGTCTGCTGATGGCCGACTGGCTCGCCGACCGCGGTGCGCGTCGCCTGTTGCTCGCGGGGCGCACCCCGTTGCCGCCGAGGCGCGACTGGGACAGCGATACCAACGACACAGATGTGCGCGACAAGATCGCGGCGATCAGGGCGCTGGAGATGCGTGGCGTTGCCGTCGATGTCGTGGCTCTCGACGTCGGTTCCTCCGAAGCGGTGCAGGCGCTGCTGGCGAGGCGGGACCGCGACGGGGCACCGCCCATATGCGGTGTCATCCACGCTGCCGGCATCACCGAGGGTAAGCTTCTGAAGGAGATGGGGGACAACACATTCCGGCGGGTGATGTGGCCGAAGATCGCTGGCGGTCATGCGCTGCAGGCGGCTTTTCCGCCCGAGCGCCTCGACTTCTTCTTCCTCACCGCTTCGGCCGGAACGTTTTTCGGTATTCCCGGGCAGGGTGCCTACGCGGCGGCCAATGCGTATTTGGACTGCCTGGCGCGGGCACGCCATCGGCAAGGCTGCCACACCGTCAGTCTTGACTGGGTGGCTTGGCAGGGACTCGGGTTCGCCTCCGACGCGGCGATCGTGGAGCACGAACTCGAACGGCTGGGTTCGCGGCCGGTCGCTCCGAAGGAAGCCTTCGCCGCGTGGGAGTACGTGGATTCCTACGACATCGCGCAAGCGGTGATGGCTCCGATCGCGTCCTCGGGCCGAACGGCATCCGACGCAGCCCGCACGTCGACGTCGGTACGGGCATGGTCGGCGATGACCGCCGACGAGCTGCGGCGTGAACTCGAGATCGGGCTACGAAGAATTCTCGCCCGCGAACTCCGAGTGCCGGAGACAGAACTCGAGGAGGACCTGCCGTTCGCGGAACTGGGACTCAACTCGGTGATGGCGATGTCGATTCGACGAGAGGCCGAGCAACTGGCCGGTATCGAGTTGTCGGCGACGATGCTCTGGAATCACCCGACGATCGCGTCGCTAACTGCCTACCTCGTCGAAAAGCTCTCACCGCAGCAAGACTCGGATGGTGACACCGATGTGCTTCCCGACTCGGGAAGCAGCGTGCTAGACACGTTGTTCGACCAGGTTGAGTCAACTCCCGCCAGCGTCGAAAGCGGGATCTCATGAGGCCATACCGCCTCGATGTCTTTGAGGGTTGGGAGGTTTCAGCATGACTGAGACTTTTTCTGATGCTGAGCTGCGTCACTGGCTGGTCGATTATCTGATCACGAATATCGGCTGTGATCCCAATGGGGTTGACGTGGATGCGCCGTTGTCAGATCTGGGGGTGGGGTCTCGTGATGCGGTGATATTGTCCGGCGAACTAGCCGAGTTGCTCGGCCGGCCAGTGTCGCCAGTGGAGTTCTGGCAGCACCCCACGATAAACGCTCTCATTGAATATCTCACGACGCCGGAGTCGGAAATCCAAGCTGACACGCCGAATTCGGCCGATCGAAGCTGGGCTGACGAACCGATCGCCGTCATTGGCATGGGCTGCCGCTTCCCGGACGACATACATGGCCCGGAAGCGTTCTGGCAGTTCCTCTGTGAGGGCCGGTCCGCGGTAGGCGAGGTTCCGCCGGATCGGTGGGCGCCGTTCGATAACGGCTCGCCCGAGGTGGCCGCCGCACTGTCGGGCACCACGCGCTGGGGTGCGTTCTTGGCCGACATCGACGCTTTCGACGCGGAATTCTTTGAGATCTCGCCGAGGGAAGCCGCCAAGATGGACCCCCAGCAGCGTCTGTTGCTGGAAGTGGCGTACGAGGCCTTGGAGCACGCCGGCATTCCGGCTGATTCGCTGCGGCGTACGCAGACCGGGGTTTTCGTCGGCGCGTGCGCGGGCGAATACGGGTATCTGGCGTCGACCGATCTGAGCCAAGTCGATGCATGGTCGGGCACGGGCGGTGCGCTGAGCATCATCGCCAACCGCGTTTCGTATTTTTTTGATCTGCACGGGCCGTCGGTGACGGTGGATACCGCGTGTTCGTCGTCGCTGGTCGCGGTGCATCTGGCCAGCCAGAGCTTGCGGACGGGCGATTCAAATCTCGCCATCGCCGCAGGGGTCAACCTGCTGTTGTCACCGGCTGTTACCCGTAGTTTCGATCAGGCGCAGGCGATCTCGCCGACGGGTCAGTGTCGTGCATTCGACGCGAGCGCCGACGGTTTCGTCCGTGGTGAGGGCTGCGGGGTCGCGGTGCTCAAGCGGCTCAGTGATGCACTGCGTGATGGGGATCCGGTCTTGGCGGTTGTGCGGGGTTCGGCGGTCAATCAGGATGGCCGGTCCAACGGGCTGATGGCGCCGAATCCGGCAGCCCAGATGGCGGTGCTGCGCGCCGCCTGCGCCAGTGCCGGCGTCGAGCCACGCCACGTTGATTATGTCGAGGCCCATGGGATCGGCACGTTGCTTGGCGATCCCATCGAAGCGCGCGCGCTCGGAACGGTGTTGGGCCGTGCACGACCGCAGAGCGCTCGGCTGCTGATCGGAGCGGTCAAGTCGAACCTGGGTAATTTGGAGGCGGCCGGGATCGCGGGTTTCATCAAGGCGGTGCTGGCGGTGCAGCGCGGGCACATCCCGGCGAACCTGAATTTCCACACCCCGAATCCGCACATTCCGTTCGAGGATTTGCGTCTGAAAGTTGTTGCTGAGCACACGGATTGGCCCGCGACCGGCCAGCCGCGCCGGGCCGGCGTGTCGTCGTTCGGCTTCGGTGGCACCAACGCGCATGTGGTGTTGGAGCAGGGGCCACAACCGGTGCCTGTCACGGCGGCGAAGCCAGGCTCCGCCGGGGCGGTGACGACGCTTGTGGTGTCGGGCAAGACAGCTGAGCGCGTGGCGTCTACGGCGGGGATGCTGGCGCAGTGGATGAACGGCGCTGGGGCAGATGTGGCGCTCGCCGAGGTGGCGCATACGTTGAACCATCACCGGACCCGGCACGCAAAGTTCGCCACTGTGGCCGCCCTCGATCGTGGGCAGGCGGTGGCCGGGTTGCGCGCACTGGGCGCGGGTTACTCGGTGCCAGGGGTGGTGGGTCCACATGAGGGGTCGTGCCGGCCGGGAACGGTGTTTGTTTATTCCGGTCATGGTTCGCAGTGGGCGGGCATGGGTCGGCAGTTGTTGGCCGATGAGCCGGCGTTTGCGGCGGCGGTGGCCGATTTGGAGCCCATTTTTGTTGAGCAGGTGGGGTTTTCGCTGTGGCAGGTGCTGGCCGATGCGGAGCCGCTGGTCGGGATCGACCGCATCCAGCCGGTTCTGGTGGGGATGCAGTTGGCGCTTACCGAACTGTGGCGTTCCTACGGCGTGGAACCCGATACGGTGATCGGGCATTCGATAGGGGAGGTGGCCGCGGCGGTGGTGGCTGGGGCGTTGAGCCGGGCTGACGGGTTGCGGATCATCGCCACTTGCTCCCGGCTGATGTCGCGGTTGTCCGGCGAGGGCGCGACGGCACTGCTGGATGTGGATGTGACGTCTCAGCATCCGATCATCGATCTGGTGTTGCCGGAAATACGCACTGCGCTGGCCGATTTGGCGCCGAAGCCGCCGAGTATCCCCGTGATCACAACCACCGGCGCGGCGCCGGTGTTCGATGCCGACTACTGGGCGGCCAATCTGCGTAACCCGGTGCGGTTCAGCCAGGCGGTGGGCGACGCCAGTGCCGACCACGGCACGTTCATCGAAGTCAGCCCGCACCCGCTGCTTACCAATGCGATCAGCGACACCCTAACTCAGGTTCATCACCACAGCATCGGAACCCTGGCGCGCGACACCCACGACACGCTCACCTTCCACACCAATCTCAACACCGCCCACACCAACCAGCCGCCGAACACCGATCATCCTGCCGGGCCACATCCGGCCATCCCGACCACGCCCTGGCACCACACCCGCCACTGGATTAGTCCGCCGGAAACACCGGTGCACGGGACTCGGGCCGGCAACGGCGTACCCGACGACTGGTTCTGGATCACCATCAAGGAGCGGCTGGAGGCGGCCGTATCTGCGCCCCGATCCGGCACCCTGCTCGGCGAGCACGTCGAGGTCGGCACGACACCGCCGGTACATCTATGGCAGGCGCGGCTGGAGCCGGAGGCCAAGCCGTACCCAGGTTCCCACCGAGTCCGCGGTGTGGACGTTTTTCCGGCTTCGGTGCTGTTACAGACGCTTTCGACCGCGGCAGCCGAATGCGGAACATCGGCACTATCTGACATCAGATTCGAGTATCCGGTCGTCATCGATCAGCCGCGGGCAATCCAGGTGGTTGCCGACGGCGAATCCGTCACCGTGTCATCAGGTTCCGCGGCGGACACCCCCGCCCACCATTGGATCAGGCACGCTAGCGCCCGCATCTCTCACCGGCTGCAAGAAGAGCCGGACGACACACTCATCAGCGGTGATCGGGAAATGCCCGGCTACGACACTGTGTCTGTCGAGTCGATAGCCTCGCTGCAGCGGGCGTGGGGTATCGAGGGGCAGCCGTTTGAATGGTCGATCGACTCATGCCGGTCGAGGCCGGGCGCATTGCACGCCGATGTCGATGTGCCGGAGGCGTCGACGGTCGCGCTGCTAGACGCCGCCATTGACGTCGCGCGCCTGTTGGACGGTTCCGACCTGCGGCTGATGCTTCCCGCCGCTGCCGAAAGTGTCCGGATCCACGCCGGACTCGCCGATTCCCATGGCGCCGTCGATGTCCAGCGGCGCGGCGGCAGTGCTGATGAGTTCATCGTCGACATTGTGCTGACGGCGCCCGACGGCAGTACTTGCGTCGACATCCGCTCACTCCGGTACGCAGCTGTGGAATCAGGTGTAGCGCAGCTTGATTGGCACGACGAATCGGCGACGGTGGCATGGTCGGAGGTGCCGGCGGAAAACATACTCGGCGAGCTCGAGAACAGGCTGCGAGCCATCCTGGCCCACGAACTCGGGATGCCGGCATCAGCAGTGGACGTGGATCGGCCGTTCCCCGAATTGGGGCTCGATTCGATGATGGCGATGGCAGTCCTACGAGAGGCCAAGCGGCTAGTGGGCTTCGACTTGTCGGCGACCATGCTGTGGGACAATCCGACTATCTCGTCGTTAGCGGCTTATTTGGTGGAAATGCTTGTCCCGCCGGCAGTCTCGGAAGAAAGCCCGGAGGATGGCTTTGTCGAGGTGACGACCTACTCGGGGGACAGCGTGTTGGATGAGTTGTTCGACAGTGTGGAATCGGCGACGGCCGGCAGCGACAGCGGCTTGCGATGAGAACAATTTTCAGCCGCGTTTCGGGCATGACCGATGCCCAGCGCGCGGCGCTGACTGAGCAGTTCGACAAGGCGTCGCGTCTCGCGTCAGCTGAGCCGGTCGCGGTGATCGGAATCGGGTGCCGTTTCCCTGGCGGCGGGATCGGAGCGGAAAGATATTGGTCATTCCTCGCCAACGGCGGCGACGCGGTCGCTGAGGTGCCTTCGGATCGCTGGGATGCTGACGCGTTCTACGACCCGGACCCGTTCGCGGCCGGCCGGATGTCTTCGAAGTGGGGCGCTTTCCTGCCCGATATAGCCGGTTTCGATGCTGACTTCTTCGGGATTTCCCCGCGTGAGGCACAAGCTATGGATCCGCAGCAGCGCGTGCTGCTGGAGGTGGCCTGGGAAGCGCTGGAGCATGCCGGTATCGCGCCGGATTCCCTGGCCGGAATCCGCGCCGGGGTGATGATGGGCGTGTACTACAGCGAGTACCAAACTTCTTCGGCGGCAAACCCGGACAGCATTGACGCCTACTCCGCGACCGGTAACGCTCATAGCGTCACGGTGGGCCGGATCGCGTACCTGCTGGGACTGCGTGGTCCGGCGGTCGCCGTGGACACCGCCTGTTCGTCGTCGCTGGTCTCAGTCCACTTGGCGTGTCATAGCCTCCGGATGCGGGAAAGCGAGGTAGCCCTGGCCGGCGGGGTCAATCTCATACTGCGCCCGGAAACTCAACTCGCGCTGTCTAAGTGGGGAATGCTGTCTCCGCGGGGCCGCTGTAACGTCTTCGACTCCGAGGCTGACGGATTCGTGCGCGGCGAGGGCGCCGGGGTCGTCGTGCTCAAGCGGCTTACCGATGCGGTACGTGACGGCGACCGGGTCTTGGCGGTGGTGCGCGGCTCGGCGGTCAATCAGGATGGCCGCTCCAATGGTCTGACCGCACCGAACGCGCTGGCACAGCGCGACGTCATCACCCGGGCGCTGCGCAGCGCGGACGTAGCAGCGGGTTCGGTGAATTTCGTTGAGGCGCACGGCACCGGAACTGCGCTGGGGGATCCGATCGAGTTCGACGCGTTGTCGGACGTCTACGGGCGCGGAAACGGCCCGTGCGCGCTGGGCGCGGTGAAATCGAACATGGGCCATTTGGAGGCGGCGGCCGGGATCGCGGGATTCATCAAGGCCGTGCTGGCGGTTCAGCGGGGCAAGATTCCGTCGAACCTCCATTTCTCGCAATGGAATCCGGCGATCGACGCGTCTGTAACGCGACTGTTCGTTCCCACCGAGCTGGCTGAATGGCCGGATTGCGAGGGCCCGCGTCGTGCCGCGGTGTCGTCGTTCGGGCTGGGCGGTACTAACGCGCATGTGATACTCGAGCAGGGGCCCGACCCGGCACCGGTGTCCTCGGCGGACTCCTCGGTGACGACGTTGGTCGTTTCGGGCAAGACGGATCAGCGAGTGGCGGCGTGGGCGTCGGCGTTGGCCGACTGGATGGAGGACGGCGGCGCCGGTGTGCCGCTGGCTGATGTCGCCCATACCATCACCCATCACCGTAGCCGCCACAACAAGTTCGCCACCGTTTGTGCGCGTGATCACGGACAAGCGGTGGTGGGCCTGCGGGCGGTGGCCGCAGGGCAGCCAGCGCCGGGCGTGGTGAGTGCGGATCGCGGGTCCCGTGGGCCTGGGACGGTGTTCGTCTATTCCGGTCAAGGTTCGCAATGGCCCAAAATGGGCCAGGAGTTGCTGGCCGAAGAGCCCGCATTTGCCGCCGCGGTCGCCGAGTTGGAGCCGGCTTTTGTTGAGCAGGTTGGGTTTTCGCTGCGGCAGGTGCTGGACGCTGGTGAGCCCGTGGTCGGCATCGACCGGATTCAGCCGGTGCTGGTGGGAATGCAGCTGGCGTTGACGGCGTTGTGGCGCTCTTACGGTGTGGAACCCGATGCGGTGATTGGCCATTCGATGGGGGAGGTGACCGCGGCCGTGGTGGCCGGGGCGCTGACCCCCGCCGACGGGTTGCGCGTGATCGCGACCCGCTCGCGGTTGATGTCGCGGTTGTCCGGGCAGGGCGCGATGGCGCTACTGGAACTGAGTGCCGGCGGTGCCGAGGAATTGATCGCCGACTATCCCGACCTGACCTTGGCGGTGTATGCCTCACCGCAGCAGTCGGTGATCGCCGGGCCGCCTGACCAGGTCGACGCGGTGATCGCGGTGGTGGACGCAACGGGCCGGCTGGCGCGGCGCATCGAGGTGGATGTCGCCTCCCACCATCCGACCGTCGATCCGATCTTGCCCGAATTAAGCAGCGCGCTGGAGGATTTGGCGCCGATACCGCCGAAGATCCCGCTGATCAGCACCACCGGGCACGCCGGCGCGGAACCGACGTTTGATGCCGGCTACTGGGTGGCCAATCTGCGCAACCCGGTGCGTTTCAGCCAGGCCGTCGCCACCGCCGGTGCCGACCACAGCACGTTCATCGAGATCAGCCCGCACCCGCTGCTCACCCACGCCATCAGCGAAAGCCTAGGGTCTCTCACCCCCGGCGGTGGTGCCTACGTGGGGGCGACGCTGAACCGGGACAACCCCGAAACGCTCACCTTCCACACCCAGCTGGCCGCGGTTCGGCCCCCGGTCGAGAAAACCGTGCAATCTCGCAGTAGTGCAGGTCGGCTCGCAGACCTCCCGCCGACGCCCTGGCTGCATTCGAAGTACTGGGTCGCGGACCGCTCGGTTGGTCGCGGACCGACAGGCGCTCACCCGTTGCTCGGGGTGCATGTCGAAATGCCGTCGGGCCGCGATCATGTGTGGCAGGCGGACGTTGGAACCGACTTCATCGGCTGGCTGGCCGACCACAAGGTACACGGCCAGCCGGTAATGCCGGCGGCGGCTTTCGCCGAGATCGCGTTGGCTGCCGGTAGCGAAGCTCTTGGCCTGCCTGTCCACGCCGTGCAGGTGCATCGGCTCGAGGTCGAGCAGATGCTTCCGCTGGATGACCGCACCCAGGTGACAACGCAGCTGAGTCGGGACGTCGACGACGGCATTCGCCTCGAGATCCATTCCCGCTCCGCCACCGGCAATTGGTGCCGGCATGCGGTCGCCCGGGTTGAAACGGTACCGCAGGACGCTCCTGCTGAGCCGACGGCTTCTGTTGGCGGGACCGGTACGGTGGTATCACCGGCGGAGTTCTACACCGCCTTGCGACGCACCGGCGCCCATCACGGGCAGGCTTTTGCCGCGTTGACCCGAATCGTTCGAATGCCCAGCGGCGCTTCGGAAACCGAGATTGTGCTTCCCGACGAGGCTGCTCCGCATCGAGGTTATCGGATCCATCCCGTCATGCTCGATGCAGCGCTACAGACCTTGGCTGCCGCGATGCCTGTTGACTCCCAAACGGATTCGGTAGAAGTCACGTATTTGCCGGTGTCGCTGGAGACGATCCGGTTGTTCGGAGAGGTCGGCCGCCGCGCCCGGTGCCGCGCCGAGCTGGTCAGCATCAACGACGACGGTGGTGGTGCGCTGGGCCGGGTTACCTTGATGGATCAGGCGGGAACGCCGACCGCGGAGATCACCGGCATCTACCTGCAGCGCATACAGCGCCGGACGGTGCCGTTACCACTGGCGCAGAAGGTTTTTGACACCGCCTGGATCGAGACGCCGTCGGAGATCGGCTCGTCGCGCTCGGCTGCGGCCACTGAGCAGCCCGCCGGCAGCTGGTTGGTGTTGTCCGACGACAACGACTCGCAGGTGATGGCGCACGATTTCGCTGCCAGTTTCGGCTCGCCGAGCCGGCGGTTGATCAGCGGAGACCTTTCAGATGAGTCCGTCGTCCTGGAAGCCTTTGCGCAAACCGCTGCAGAACCTGAGCTTCCGCCGGTAGGAGTGATCGTCTTCGTCGGCCAGAACTCATTCGAGGGCACCGACTCCGACGCAGCACGGGCCCGCGATTTGATCTGGGCGATTTCTGCGGCGACGCGCGCGATCGTCGGCGGCTGGCACGGAAAAGCACCACAGCTCTGGCTGGTAACCCGCAACGGTCTCGTGGTTGGCGACGATGAGTCCGGCGACCCAGTGATCGGGGCCCTCAAGGGCCTGATCCGGGTTCTCGCCTACGAGCACCCGGACCTGCGCGCCAGGTTGATCGATCTGGATTCGGCAGGCGACACACTTGCGACGTTGACCTCCGAACTGGAGTTATCGGGTAACGATGATGTGGTCGCATGGCGGGGGGACCACAGATACGTGGAACGGCTTTCGCGTGCCGCGCTCGGTGTCCGCGAGCGTGACGCGATTGTGCGCCCGGGTAGCGCCTACATCGTCACGGGCGGTCTCGGTGGCCTCGGTCTGGTCGTTGCGGGCTGGCTGATCGACAGCGGCGCCACGCGGGTCGTTCTCAACGGTCGAAGCGATCCCTCGGCGGATCAGCTCAGCAGCATCGACGACCTCGGCAAGGACGCCGAAGTCGTTGTCGTGCAGGGCGATATCACTTCGCCGGGAATGGCAGAGCGATTGGTGACGGCCGCTGAGGAAACCGGGCTGCCGCTACGGGGAGTCATCCACGGTGCTGCGGTGATCGACGACCAGATTGTGGTCGGCCTCAGGCGGGAAAGCCTGGAACGCGTGTGGGCGCCCAAGGCGGTGGGCGCCTTGCGCCTGCACGAAGCCACGGCCGACCGGCAGCTTGACTGGTGGGTCGGGTTCTCCTCGGTGGCATCGTTGCTGGGCTCACCCGGGCAGGCGGCCTACGCCTGCGCGAATGCCTGGCTTGACGCGCTGGTCGCGTGGCGAAGGGCAGCGGGTCTGCCCGCCACCACGATCAACTGGGGTCAGTGGTCCGACGTCGGTGTCGCCCGCTCGCTGGCTCTCAGCGTTCTCGACCCGATCACTCCTGCCGAGGGCATCGAGGCCCTGGAATCGCTGCTCGCCGGCAACAGCACCCGGGCGGGGGTTGCACGGTTGCGCCTCGATCGCGCAGCGGCCGCATTCCCTGAGATCCATCAACTCGGTTACTTCGCAACATTGGCCGAGGAATTGGACACAGCAAGCGACGACGAGGACTGGGCCGGGCCGGACGCGCTGCGGCAGGTGGATCCGGTCGAGGCGCACCGTATCGTCATCGCGCGTCTGCGCGGACGGGTCTCTGCGATAATGGGCTACCCCGACGCTGGTGCCATGGATGTCGACCAGCCGTTGACCGAACTCGGAATGGATTCATTGATGGCCGTGCGAATCAGGAACACCGTTCGCGCGGACTTTGGCGCGGAGCCTCCGGTGGCGCTTCTGTTGCAAGGTGCCACCCTTGCCGATCTCACTGGTGACCTGATCCGCCAACTCGGCCTGGCCGGGCAGGAAAGCGTTCAACCCGGCGACGGGGTTCGCGATCGAGCCCAGCAACGTGCCGCGGCGCGCCAACGGGCGGCAGCGCGGCGAAAGGTAGGACCACGAGCGTGACCAGCAGTATCGAATCCTCGATGGCATCGAGCTCGCTGCCGCACAACGCGATCGCAGTCGTCGGCATGGCTGGCAAATTCCCGGGCGCCAACTCTGTATCCGCGTTCTGGGACAATTTGCGGCGCGGTGAGGAATCGATCGTCACCTTGTCGGAAGATGACCTGATCGCTGCCGGCATCAGTGAGAAGGCGCTCGCGAATCACTCGTATGTGCGGCGTGCGGCTCTTATGGACGGGATCGATGAATTCGACGCCGATTTCTTCGGCTTCACTCCGCTGGCCGCCCGAATGACCGATCCGCAGCATCGGCTGTTCTTGCAGTCGGCCTGGCATGCGCTGGAAGACGCCGGTTACGACCCGGCGCAGATCGACGGCTCGGTCGGAGTCTATGGAACCAGCTCGGCGAGCGGATATCTGCTCAACAACCTCATGTCGCACCACGACCCGAAGCTGATCATCGGGCAGGGTGCCACCTTCGAGATGGTCAACCTGTCGCTGCAGAACGACAAAGACCATCTGGCGACGCGGGTGGCACACCAGTTCAACCTGCGCGGCCCCGCCCTCTCGGTGCAGACTGCATGCTCGTCAGCCCTGGTCGCAGTTCATCTGGCCTGCCAGAGCATTTTGAACGGTGAATGCGACATGGCACTGGCCGGCGGCGCGTCGATCCGCGTCCCGCACAACGTCGGGTACTGGCACGAACCCGGTTCGATGGTGTCGGCCACCGGCCATTGCCGGCCGTTCGATGTCCGGTCGGACGGCACCATCTTCGGCAGCGGGGTCGCTGTTGTGGTGCTCAAGTCGCTGCAGGACGCGGTTAACGACGGAGACCGCATTCACGCCGTCATCCGGGGATCGGCAATCAATAACGACGGGTCGACGAAGATGACCTACGCTGCTCCGAACGCGGCCGGTCAAGCCGAAGTCATCGCCGAGGCGCACGCGGTAGCCGACATCGACGCCTCAACCGTGAGCTACGTCGAGACCCACGGCACCGGCACGCCGCTTGGCGACCCGATCGAGATCGAAGGTCTGCGGCAGGCATTCGCTATTTCCACCGAGCCCCGGCCGGGCCCATGCTTTGTCGGCTCGGTCAAATCCAACATCGGGCACCTGGAAACAGCCGCCGGGATGGCCGGGCTGATCAAGACGATTCTCTGCCTCAAGCATCGAGCGATCCCGCCAACGCTGCACTTCACCAGCCCCAACCCCGAACTTCACCTCGACCAAGGGCCGTTCATCGTGCGCAGCGAGCACGGCCCGTGGGAATGGGATGGCGTTCGCCGCGCAGGGGTCAGCTCATTCGGTGTGGGCGGCACCAACGCGCACGTCGTCCTCGAAGAAGCGCCCGCGGTTTCGGCACCTGCCGTCCAACCGGGTCCGCAGGTGCTGCTGCTGTCGGCTCGGACCGCCGAAGCGCTGCAGGAGTCACGCTTTGCCCTGGCCGCCGAACTGTCCGGCCCGGACGAGTTCAGTCTGTCCGACGTCGCACACACACTGGCCGGCCGCCGGAAAGAGCACATCCGAATGGCGGCGGTGGTCAACGACCAGCAGGACGCGGCCGAGGTGCTGCGGGCGGCGGAGCACGACAACGTCTTCATCGGCGAGTCGGTGCAGGGCATCGATGACGCCAAGAATTCAGAGCGAGCCGTTTTCCTGTTCCCGGGCCAGGGCGCTCAGCACATCGGGATGGCGCGCGGCCTGTACGAGTCCGAGGCGGTGTTCGCCGAACACTTCGACCACTGCGCCGCGGAGTTCGGTGAAGAATTGGGCATCGACCTGCGTGCGGAGATCTTCGAGGGGACCGGACGGAATCTGGAGCGCACCGACCGCACCCAGCCCGCGCTGTTCGCGGTGGAATACGCGCTGGCGAAGTTGATCGATACCTACGGTGTCCGCCCGGCGGCGCTGGCCGGACACAGCATCGGCGAGTACGTCGCGGCCACCGTCGCCGGCGTCTTCGACCTTGCGACCGCCGTCAAGGCGGTGTCGATGCGGGCGCGGTTGATGCATGCCGCACCCCGCGGGGTCATGGTCGCGGTCCCGCTGAGTCCTGAAGCCATCGCCGAGAGCCTTTCGCCAGAAGTCGATCTCGCCGCGGTCAACGATCCAGGCGGCTGCGTCGTTGCCGGATCCGAGCAGAACATTCGCGCGTTCACGGCCCGCCTCGCCGAACAGGGGATCGTGGCGCGTCGGGTCCGGACATCGCATGCGTTCCATTCGCGGTTGATGGACTCGATGATCCCGGAGTTCACCGGCTTCCTGTCGCGGTTGACGCTGCGGGAACCGCAGATTCCTTTGCTGTCGAATGTGACCGGAACCTGGATGTCCGCGAGTGAGGCGACCAATCCCGCGACGTGGGCCCGTCAGGTACGGGCAACTGTCCGGTTCGCCGACGAACTCGACGTGCTGCTGGGCGACCCGCACCGCGTCCTGATCGAAGTCGGTCCCGGTGGCACGTTAACCGCCTCGGCGATGCGGCACCCGCGGTGGTCCAGCGGTCACCGCGCTGTTCGGCTCATGCGCCACCAGGCCCAGAACCGAAGCGATCGCGACACCTTCTTGCTGGCGCTCGGGCAACTCTGGTCAGCGGGGATTGACGTCGACTGGACACCCCGGCGGGGCGGTCAGCGGTCGCGACTGGTTTCGCTTCCCGGTTATCCCTTTGAGCGCCAACGGCATTGGGTTGAGCGCAGGGCAACCGCAGGGTGGGCCGAAGGCGCTGCTGCGACCAATGGGGTGCCGGCGCCGTCAGCTGGGGCCGCCCAACAGGCCCACGCGGCCACAAACGGCAAGTTGCAGATGGAAACGACGTTGCAGCGCATCTGGGCGCAGTGCCTGGGCGTCAGCTCCATTGCCCCGAAGGCCAACTTCTTCGAACTCGGCGGCGACTCGCTGATCGCGATCAGCGTCGCGATGACCGCGGCCAATGAAGGTCTGGACCTCACCCCACAGGATCTCTACGAGAACCCGACCGTCGCCGCGCTCGCCAAGGCCCTGACTGCCCGCTACGTGGCGGGCGGGCTGGCGCGCCATTCGCCGGACGAGGTGACCCATCCGCCGGTTCCGCCGAACATCGAGTACTTCCTCGAGAATGGGCTGCGCGACGCCGGCCGCTGGCGGATTCCGCTGATTCTGCAACTGAGCCCCGCCGTGCAGGCCGAGGACATACGTGCGGTGCTCACCGCCGTGTCCAACCAGCACGATGTGTTGCGGCTGCGAATCGTGCAGCGCGCGGGAACGTGGGAACAGCACATCGGCGAACCTGAGGAATTCACCGAACTGACCACCCGGGAGCTTGCCGACGGCATCTCGCCGGCAAGCCCGCAGGAGCGCGACGCGGTGCTCGAGATCCTCAACGAGCAGATCGGTGGTCAAGACCTCCTCGGCACACCGCTGACCGCTACCCATGTCCGTGGTGTGCCGGGTGGGCCGTCCTATCTGGCGATCAGCGTGCACGCGATCGTGGGTGACAACGCGTCGCGCGAGATTCTGCTCACCGATATCTTCACCGCGTTCGGCCAACGGCTGGCCGGCCACGACATCACCCTGCAACCGGCAACCATGTCGTGGCGGGAGTGGTCACAGCGGTGCGCCGCGCTCGCCACCCATCCCGCGGTCGTCGAAAGTCGCGAATTCTGGCAGGACACCGTCACCAGAGCTGGGCTGCGCGTGGCGGGCCCATTGGTGTCCGAACCGCCCGCGGTAGACGACCTGGTGAAATTGTCGTCGACGCTGACCACGTTGGAAACCAGCGAGGTCGACGACGCACGGCGCCGGCTTCGGGTACCGATCGACGAAATCCTGCTGGCCGCGCTGGGCCGCACCATCGCAGCCACGGTCGGCGACGGCGCCGTCGCCGTCGACCTCGGCGGACCGGGCCGGTCGGTTTTCAAACCCGATGTCGACCTGCACCGAACGGTTGGCTGGTTCGACACCGTCTACCCGGTCGCTCTCAACTGCTCCAAGAGCGACGGCGCCAGCGCCAGGCGACAGTTGGAAGACGTACACGACACGCTGAAAGCCGTGCCGCACTATGGAATCGGGTACGGACTGCTGCGATACATGTACGCACCAACCGCGCGACTGCTTGGCGCCGCCCTCCCGGCCGACATCTTCTTCTCCTACCTGGGCACGATTCCGCAGCTGCCGATCGCGCCTTCCGCTGATGCTCCGGTTCAGCTCGACGCCGATACGGCAATGCCGGCGCGCGAGGCCATCCCGGGCCTGGGTCACGCCGTCGAACTCCGGGTGTATCGCTCGGCCGGTGTATTGCATCTGGACTGGTGGCATGACACCCGCCGGCTCGGTCCGATAGCCGTGGAATCGCTTGCCCGGCAGTTCTCGGCCACCCTCATGGAATTAACCAGGGAAGCGGTCAGCGAGGACGAAATTGACTTGGCGAGTGAGGAACTGGCCCTGGTGGACCTGTCCTCGGTCAATATCGACGCAGGGGAGGCCAATGCGCAGCACCGATAAGGCGGTATTGGTCGCCGGCCTCAGGAAGACGTTCGGCGACGTTGTCGCGCTGCGCGATATCAGCTTCGAGGTCGGGCGCGGTGAGGTGCTCGGCTTGCTGGGGCCCAACGGGGCCGGCAAGACCACGACGGTGGACATCCTGTCGACGCTGACGCGACCGGATCGCGGCTCCGCGAAGGTCGCCGGGCATGACGTGGTGTCTGACCCGGCCGGGGTGCGGCGGTCGATCATGCTCACCGGTCAGCATGTGGCTCTCGATGACATGCTGACCGGCCGGGAGAACTTAGTGATGTTCGGTCGCCTGCAGGGGCTGAAGAAGTCGCGGGCGCGATCGCGGGCGAGGGACCTTCTCGACCACTTTGACCTGGTTCACGCGGCGGACCGCCGGGTGAGCACGTATTCCGGCGGGATGCGCCGGCGGATCGACATCGCCTGCGGATTGGTGGTCCGCCCGGAAGTGGTGTTTCTGGACGAACCCACGACCGGACTGGATCCGCGCAGTCGGCAGAGTATCTGGGAGCTGGTTTCCGATTTCAAGGAGGCCGGCATCGCCACGTTGTTGACGACCCAGTACCTCGAGGAGGCCGATGCGCTGAGTGACCGCATCATCGTGATCGATCACGGCATGATCATCGCGGAGGGAACGGCCGACGAACTCAAGGAGCGTACCGGAGCGATCTACTGCGAAATCGTGCCGCGCGACCTGAGGGATGTGCCCGCCATGGTTGAGGCGCTTGGTTCATTGTTGCCGGAGAAGAACCGGGCGGCGCTGACAACGGCATCCGACCGCATCGCGATGCCCGCCCCCGACGGGCCAAAGACCCTGGTGGAGGTGCTGTATCAGTTGAACGCGGCGAACATCGAGTTGGCCGATATCGCTTTGCGACGACCCTCGCTTGACGAGGTGTTCTTCGCGCTGACCACCGAAAACACCGGTGCCAATTCCGCGCCACGCGTTGAAACTGCGAAACGCAGACAAGCGTCGGGGGGCGGCATCGGTTGGAGCGCAATGGCGACAACTTCGCGACGCGCATTAAAGCCGCCGAACTGCTCTCATGATCGATATCGCGGCTGTCCGGCCGGCGACGTCCACCGTTCAGCAGTGGTGGGTGCTGACGGTTCGCGTAATCAAGCCCACCTTGCGCAACGGAGAGTTTGGCACCCAAGTCGCCGCGCCGATCATGTTCACGGTCAACTTCTATCTCCCGCTCAAACAGTTCATGGGCACCTTCACCCAGGGCACGAGTAGCTATGCGCAGTATCTATTGCCGTTGGTTGCGCTGACAGCGATCTCGTTCGCCGCCGTATCGGCGGCGTTCCGGTCAGCGGCCGACTCGGTGCAGGGCATCGACCGGCGGTTCAAAGCCTCGCCGATCGCCCCGCTGACACCGTTGGCCGCACGCATGTCGGCCAGCATGTACCGCTGCTGCATCGCGCTCGTGGTCTCACTGGTGTGCGGTCACGTCATCGGGTTCCGGTTTTACGGCGGCGTGGCGCACACCGTGGGCTTCTGCGCGTTGGTGCTGCTGATCGGCGCAGTACTGTCGTTGCTCGGAGACCTGATCGGCGCCGCGAACAAGAATCCCGAAGCCACCACGCCCTTACTGCTGCCGCCGATATTTGTCCTGGGTCTGTTGTCGGCCGGCCTGGAACCGGTCGAACAGTTTCCCAGATGGATACGGGGATTCGTCCGGGATCAACCGGTATCCCAGTACGTTTATGCGCTTCGCGCGTTGGCCGGCGACAGCACGCCTGCGGCCGGTGCGTTGAGTTGGTCTGTGATCAGCCCAACACTGATTTGGTTGACGGCCGGCACAGTGATCCTGCTTCCGCTGCACGTTCTGGTTTCCACAAGGCGGCGCTGATGTCTGTCGCATCGGATGACAAGACGACCGTCGCGCGCGGTGCATTCGGCGATGTCCGCCGCGCGGCCAGCGGTGACGCTACAGAGAGCTCAGCTCGGCGGCTCGTTCCGCATACCTGGATACTCACCGCGCGATTACTTCGTCGGTGGGGCCGCGATCCTGCGACCGTGCTCGAATCACTGATCATGCCCGTTGCATTGCTGGTGACAGTCAACATCGTTCTGGGAAACGGGGTTTCGCAGCTCACCGGGCACAGCGCACTATATGGCAGCGTCCCGCTGATCGCGATGGTCGGGGCCATGTCGGGGTCGATGGTCGGCGGCATCAGTCTCATCCGCGAACGCGGCGAGGGCTTGCTTTCCCGATTGTGGGTGGTGCCCGTGCACCGGGCATCGGGCCTGCTGTCCAGGCTGGCGGCCGATGTGGTCCGAATTGTGGTAACCACCGCGGTCATCATGTGCGCCGGACTCGTACTCGGCTTCCGCTTCCGCCAGGGAATCCTGCCCTCGGTGGCGTGGCTGTTCGTCCCTATTGCCTTCGGGGTGGCGTTCACGATGGCCGTCGTCACCCTCGCCTTATACACGGCGAGCACCATAGTGGTAGAGGCCAGCGAGATCGTCTGGGGAGTGATGATGTTCTTTTCCACCGGCTTCGTTCCCACCCACGAGTATCCACGCTGGCTTCAGCCGATCGTCCAACATCAGCCGATAAGCTATGTCGTGGAGGCGATGCGCGGACTGTCACTTGGTGGTCCGGTCTTAGCGCCGGTGGTCGCAATGCTGCTCTGGTCGGCTGGCATCGCCGCTGCGTGCGCGATACCGATGGCGATCGGGTATCGAAAGGCCAGCATGCGGGGATGAGCTGGGAGTTATGATGTTCGAGAACTGCCGGGGGACCTGAAGATGTTCTCATCGTCGGTGATTCGGAAGCTGTCGCGTAGCGAGGAAATCTTCGCCGAGACAGAAAGTTTCGTGGGTCTCGGCGCGCATGTGCAGGGGCCGATCGACGTCGACGCTCTGTCGGCTGCGTTCGATGCGCTGCTGGAGGCGCACCCGGTTCTTGGTGGCCACCTCGAGCGGGGCCCGGACGGCCGGCATGAGATCGCTGTCGACGATTTACTCCACCCGGGAATCGAATTGGTGCAGCTCGACGATCCGGCCGCCGCAAGCCCACCTGTGCACCTGGACCAGAACGAGTCGCTGATCCATCTGAGGTTGGCCATGCGCGGACCAGAGACACGGCTGACCCTTTACGTCCATCACTCTCTCGCCGACGCTCACCACGAGTTCAGCCTGGTCGAGGAGATGCTCAACTATTACACCGACTTGGTCTGCAACGGGAGCATCCGTCCGGTCACCGTCCAGCCCGCACCGGATCCGTTGGAAGTGGTGCTTGCCCAACGGGGTATCCACAAACAGCAACGGTCTGGGCTCGATCGGTACATGCCGGCGATGTTCGCCTACGACCTGCCGCCATCCCGGCGGGCCGCCTCTGCTGTCAGGCCCGCCGTGCCGCTTCGTGTTCCCATGGTGGAGTGCCGGCTGAGCGGGCGCGAAACCCAGGATCTCGTCGCGTTCGGCCGCGCACATGGGGTGGGCCTGAACGGGTTGCTATCCGCGGTCGTCCTGATGGCGGAGTGGGAAATTCGAGGCAGGACGAAGATCCCGGTGCCGTACCTCTATCCGGTCGATTTGCGGTATGTCCTCTCACCTCCGCTGTCTGCCACAGCGTGCACAAACCCGTTGGGAGTGGCCACCTATCTCGCCGAGATTGACCACAATACCGATGTGGTGAGCCTCGCCCGGGACATCGTCGAGACGTTTCGCGCGGATCTATCTGACGGGGTGATCCAGCAGTCGCTGCTTCATTTCAGCCCGCAATACGTTGGAAATCCACCCGGCTTGCCCGATGTTGTCATGTTGACCGACAGCGGTCCGGTGCCCCCCGTGCGCACACCGCCGGATGTGGAATTGACCGCCACCCATGACGAGTTGTTCTTCGCCGTCAACGCCGGAATCGATATGTACCTCAGCAAGATCTTCGCCGGGCAATTGGTGATCGAGTATCACACGCATGCGCCGGCGCCGGAGAAATCGATCGAGGAGATACATTCGCTGCTTCGCGCCGTCGCCGAGCGGCATGCCGCAACCGGCGTCAGTTGACAGGTCCGAACGCATAGCGGTGGTATTGCAGCGCCGTGCGCACAGGCGGGACCATGCGAACCAGCCCCTTCGCCAAGCGAAATCCGGCGGACGCCGCCCTAAATGTGCTGGCATCGAACAACGTAACGGCGATCAGCAGGCGAACCCCGGGGACTTGGCTCAGGATGTCCTGCGGGCTATTGACCGCCCAGTACAGCGTCGACCCGGTTCGCCGCACGAGCGTGTGCGCCTTCTGCGATTTGATCGCCAGCCGATTGTAGAAGTCGATCTGCAGTTCGCCCGAAGGGAAGCGGTCGACGACGCGGCGCAGCAGCGCGACGCCCTCGTCTTCCGTCAGATACATGCTGATACCCTCGGCTATCAGCAGTACGGGGCGGTCCGCGGGAATCTGGTCGAGCCAGGACGGGTCGGTTGCCGAAGTGGCGATCAGGTGGTACTGCGGACGGGAAGGAAAGACCTTCTGGCGCAATGCGATGACCTCGGGATAGTCGAGGTCATACCACTGCACGCCCGGACCGGGGTCCAGCCGAAACACCCGGCTGTCCAAACCGCACCCGAGATGCATGACGGTGCACTGCTGTTGAACGGTCAGGAACTGGCGGACCCAGATGTCGTACTGGGCGGTGCGCACGGTGATCAGAGGTGCCCACCTGGCGGTGATACCAATCTCGCGGAAGTCGTAATCGAGGCGGCTGACCACTTCCTTCGCGTACCGATCGCCTAGCACCGGGCGGATGAAATCGGCGTCCAGCGCCTTGAGATACAGCGTCGCCAGCATGGTCTGCGCGGCGCCGCTGAGATCGACGGAAACCTTTTCGGTCACGCATCTGAGGCTACGGGCCGACCCGGAGTTTCGTGACCGGCGGGTAACCCATTTGCCATCGCCGGCCCCCACGGACGTCGTACGCTGTGGGTCGTCCGTTTGCAGGAAGGAGCGCCGATGGCTTCCATCAGCACCCCGCGCTACGTGCTCGATCAGGCGCGTCGTCGGTTGACGCCGACGCTCAACAACATTCCGGGCATGGGCGTGCTCGAGAAGCGGGCACTCACTCATCCGTGGAAGACGAAGGTGCTGGCCGATCCACCCGCCGGCAGCGGCCTCAAACCGGTCCTGGGCGATTCGGGCCTGCCGCTTCTGGGTCACACCATCGAGTTCTTCCGCGAGGGACCCGACTTCGCGCTGCAGCTGTACCAGAAGCACGGCCCGCTGTTTTTTTCCGACCCGCCGATTCTGCGCTCGGTTGTCGTCTCGGGGCCCGACGCCATCCAGGCCGTGTTCTCCAACAAGAACAAGGACTTCTCCCAGGAGGGCTGGCACCAGGTGATCGGTCCGTTCTTCAACCGGGGCCTGATGCTGCTGGATTTCGACGAGCATATGTATCACCGGCGCATCATGCAGGAGGCGTTCACCCGCCCCCGGTTGGCCGGCTACGTCGAGCACATGGACCGGGTGGTGACGGCGGTCGTGGCCGACTGGCCGACCAACGATGCGCGATTCCTGTTTTACCCCGCGATGAAGCAGCTCACCCTCGACATCGCGTCGCTGGTGTTCATGGGCCACGAGCCCGGCGCCGACGATGACCTGGTAACCAAGATCAACCAGGCCTTCACGAGGACAATGCGCGCTGGTGGCGCGTTCATCCGCTACCCCGTGCCGCCGTTCAAGTGGTGGCGCGGCCTGCGCGGCCGCAAATTTCTCGAGGAGCATTTCGCCGAACGCGTCAAGGAGCGTCGCAACGCCGAGGGCACCGACATGCTGACGGTGCTGTGCCACACCGATGACGAGGACGGCAACAGCTTCACCGACCAGGACATCGTCAACCACATGATCTTCCTGATGATAGCCGCCCACGACACTTCCGCCGTGACGACCACAGCGATGGCCTACCACCTGGCCGCCCACCCGGAATGGCAGGAGCGGTGCCGTGACGAATCAACCCGTCTCGGCGACGGACCGCTGGACATCGAATCGCTGGAGAAGCTGGAGGCGCTCGACCTGGTGATGAACGAGTCGCTGCGGATGGTGCCCCCGCTGTCGTTCATGTGGCGGCAGGCCGTCCGCGACACCGACCTGCTGGGCTATTACCTGCCGGCCGGCACCCTCATGATGGTTTGGCCGGGGATGAACCACCGGCTGCCTGAGCTGTGGACCGAGCCGGCGAAGTTCGACCCCGAGCGTTTTGCCGAGCCGCGGGCCGAGCACAAGCGCCACCGCTACGCCTTCGCCCCGTTCGGGGGTGGCGCCCACAAATGCATCGGGATGGTGTTCGGTCAGCTGGAGATCAAGACGATCGTGCACCGGCTGCTGCGCCGGTACCGGCTGGAGCTGGCCCGGCCGGGCTATCAGCCGCGCTGGGACTACGGGGGGATAACGATCTCAATGGACGGCCTGCCGATCGTGCTGCGTCCGCTGGCTTAAGCCAGTCGGGTCACCGCTGTCGCCCGCTGCGGGTCGCGAGGACGGGATAAGCTTCGCCTTTCCGTAAACCATCGAACGCTGGGCAAGGAGATGCGTAGTGACGGGCGCGGCAGCGAGCAGCGGAGCAACCGGCGGCCATGGATCTTGTTGCTCTACTACACCTATACGGGGCAGGCGCTCAAAGTCCTGGAGGCTGCGGGAGAAGTGTTTCGCGACCGAGGGTGCGAGGTGCAGAAGGCCCAGATCGGATTCACGGACCGGCGGTTCGCCGAACGGTTCTCGCTTCCCGATGCGACGTGTGTGGCCCGATATGCTCAGTGTGCTTCCGGCCCAGGCACGCCGTGCCAGCGGGCAGATCCGCACCCCGGATGCGGTGCGAGACGGGGACTAACCTGGTCTGCATCGGCTCGCCGACCTGGTGGCGGACCACCAGCATGCCGATGCGTTCGTTCCTCAAGTCGGACGAGGCACGAACCCTCTTGGCCCGCAAGCCCTTCGCCGTATTCGTGGTTTGCCGCCGCTACTGGCGGGAGAACCTGAGGGCGGTGCGCAAGCTGGGAAAGCAGGGCGGCCGGTACGTCGACGGAGTTAATTTCGCGTATCCCGGCGACCAGCTTCGCTCAATGCTGTCGCTGACCAGCTATTTGGGGACGGGTGAGTACCGGGAACGGTATCTGGGCGTGCGTATCCCTTCGACCAACGTCCAACCGGAGCAGCCGGAGCAGACGCGAAAGTTCGCATCCGCCCTGGCGGATCGGTTGTTCGGGGAGAGGCCGGCCAGACCGTGCAGCGAAACGCAGAGCCGGAGTGACGTTACCCCGTAAGAGAGTTTGGTTGCCATGCCGAGTTCATTCGACATCGTGACCGAATCGCCCGCCAGTGTCGAACAGGTTCATGCTGCGTTCACCCGCGGGGACTATTGGCTGGCCCGCCAAGCGGCCTTCGACGCCACCAGCACGCTCGATGCGCTGATCGTTGAGGCCGACGGTTCGGTGACGGTACGCGCCACCCAGCACTTGGGTCGCCAGCTGCTACCCGGGGTGGTTGCCAAACTCGTTCTCGGCGACCTGAAAATTGTGCACAGCGAGACGTGGAGACCGGACGGTGACCGGCAGCTACGCGGGCAGGTCAGCGTTTCGGCTCCGGGGGGTTGGGGTCAGGCCTTGCCGAAGCGCGGCTGGTGCCTGCGGGCCCCGATGGCAAGGGCTCGCAGCTGCGGTTCGCCGTGACGGTGGAAGTCAAGATCCCTTTGGTAGGGCGCACGTTCGAGCGCACGATCGGAGCCGATCTGGCTGAGAACATCCCCTCGTTTCATCGCTTCACCGCGGAGTGGATCGCTGAACATGCCTAAGCCGCCGTCTGGGTCGCCGGTCGAGTACATGGCCAACCCGCCGAGTTGCTCTACAACGCGCTGGTGCAATGGAACTGGTTCTGTTCATGGCGTACACCGGCCTACGCGCGGCGGAAGTCCAGGGGCTAGAGGTCCGCGACTTGGTGTTGACAACCGGACCGGACGGCACAACACGAGGGTCGGTCCGCGTGCAGCGCACCAAGTCCCGCCGCAATCGGGAGTGGATTACCGGCACCCCAAAGTCCAAGACGAGTAAGCGCACCGTGCCACTCCCGGCGTGATTGGCGAAGCGGATGGCCGACTATCTGGCGGAGACACACCCATGCGGGGACAACCCGACCGCCGTGCTGTGGCCGCGACGGCTCGTGGGTAATCAGAGCCGCAAACCGGCACTGGATTGGTTCAGCGCCGCTAAACATGGGCGGTTTCAAGGCCAAGCTCATGATCCCCGCCCTGGAGGCAGTCGGGTTACCCGCCAGCCGGCCACTACGACTTGCCGATGGTGGCATGGTGATCCCCGCCACGAAAGGTGTTCGGCTACACGACCTCCGACACACGGCGGCGGCCTTGTGGCTTACCAACGGTGTCCACTTCATACAGGTGGCGAAGTG
The DNA here is from genome assembly GCA_963744835.1 of uncultured Actinomycetota bacterium. Taxonomy (GTDB): domain Bacteria; phylum Actinomycetota; class Actinomycetes; order Mycobacteriales; family Mycobacteriaceae; genus Mycobacterium. The sequence goes on along the minus strand of CAVUVB010000001.1, from coordinate 114,770 downwards.
GCTCGGGCACAGCAGCTACGTGCTGACGCTGACCACCTACGCCGACTACATCCCCGAGCAAGAGGCTGAGAACCCGCTACCCGAGCCGGTTGCGCCGGTAGGGGAAACGAACGTAGTCGACCTGTTCGGGGTAGTACGCAGGGACTGCGGCTAGACCGGGTCATTACTCGGAAGATTGGGCCGTCATCTCAGAGCGGGCCGGTGACTGGGACACCATAATGTCGCCAGACACCATTACTTGACCGCCCGCAGGGATCATCTCCGGGTATGAAGAACCGCCTCCGATGATGTTGCCCTGGCCGTCAAAGCACGCGATACCTACGCGCACCAGGCTAACGCTCAGTGAGCGTGGCAACGAGCAGGTCCGCCAACCGATTTCCCGCTGCTTCGTCCAATGTACTGAGGCGATGCCGCAGGCCGAGAGACAGAGTGCCGCCCACGACTATCGCGAAAACCGATACCGCCGCAGCGCCCCAACACGGGGACGTGGCGTAGAACTCGCTGGTGTAGTCGCCAAAGAACGACATCTGCTCCTTGGGGCTGCCCATAAAGGACACCACGACAGTATCGACGAATCTGGACCTGTTTCCGGTGAGCCTGAGCAGTCGGGGCATACGCCTCTTGACGGCGAGCGGGAGCGGGGAGCCCAACCGCAGCAGGTCTTGCGCGCCGCGTGCGCGAACCTCTCGTCGGATCGGGGCCGTTTGCTCGGCAACGGCTTTGGCTGCGGACGCAAGATCGATCCGATCTCGGCGCATCGTCGACACGCTGAAGGAGGAAAACATGTTGGTGACGACGTCGGTATACCATTCGGCGGGCCGCAGGTTGACGGGCACGAACGCCGAAATTTTGTTCGCGTCAACGTTGTGTTGTCGGTTCCATTCCTGGACCGCGATCCCGACCGCACCGATCAGCATGTCGTTGAACGTCGTGCCCTTCGGCCTCCGGGCGTTCAGTTCAGCGAGCTGCTCGGCTTCGATTGTGCGGTGAGCGAAACCAGGTCCTGTTCGGCTGTCTGTGGTGTCCGGCGCTACTCGTGCCGGCGGTATTGCGGCGTCTTTCAGCTTGCGTCCACCTTCCAGGGCACGAGCCGCCCGCTCGGAAAAACTCTTCGGGCGCAGCTGCCTCTTGAGATCCCGGGCCTCTTCGAGGGGTAGCGGTGACGGGGGTTCGGGCTTGCCCCGGTATGCGTCGGTGATCGACCGCCCCAGCCGCCACAGGCCGATGCCGTCGATGGCGGCATGCGCTGCTTTGATCTGGACGAGATCTCCGTGCGGTCTGCGGGCGACTTGCACACGAAACGTGGGCGCCTCGTGCGCCGGGAACGGCGGTGAATAAAAGTCGGTGCGCAGTCGGGCCAAAGTTGCGTCATCGGGGCAGTCGACTACGGGGATCGACATGGGGATCAAATCGTCGACAATCTCCCAATGGTCGAACCTCTGGTGGGCCGCCCCGAGCACAAGGCGCGAGCGCGCAATGGGATGAGCCATGCACGCGGCGTGCACCGCAGCCTCGAGTTCCGTAGGATCGATTCGCTGCGTGTCGCCTATCTCCATCTGCGAGTTACATGGTTCGGAGGCCCACTCAAGATGCAGGACTGATTCGTCTCCCCACGTCAAGGGCAGCGTTTGGGTCATACTCAACTCCAGTCGTCGCGGCGGTGATGCCACTTATTGAAACCCCGATCACACCTCGTTCGTGGTGATTTCACAAACTGCACCGACGTACTCGTTGACGACCCGTTCAGGATGCGCCTAAGCTGGTGCCAGACCACCTCTAGGATGCCGTGGTGTCGTCGATTGAGAGATGTTATCCCATCGACTCGGCGAGTTGCCCTGACCGACAACACCGGGTGATCGTCGCGCGAGCACAGATGCGCGGTGTGGAGCGCGGTGTTTTCCCGCGCACGCGTCGATCGGGGGTTGAGTGTGCTGACGCAGGTCTGCGATACCGACAAGTCCTTGCCCCCGAGGCCGATGACCGCGGCGGTCTCCTGTTCGAAGTGCTGCCGGGCCGATCCGGGCGCCATCGACAACGAAACGGTGTCCGAAAGCTGTGCGCTTCGAGGAATTGGTGCTACGGGCGAAGATCTTGCCGGCTCACATCAAGGGCTCGCGGACTGCGCTGTGCGTATGCGCTTGAGCATCGTCATTTTGACCGCTCGCATCGACAGCGCGGGGGAAAGGCGCTCCAGGTACCACAATGCCTTCCACCATGCTGGCACCACAATGATCGCGTCTCCACGCAACACCGCATCAAGGGCACGCTCGGCGAACCTTTCGGGTGCCATGGGCCGCACTGTGTCGGCCGATTTGATGAGCTCCTCGTCGCTGACGCTGTCGTTCCGTCCGTATACGCCGCCGGTGATGATCGGGGTCCGGACCACGCCGGGACAAAGCACCGAGACCTGCACGCCGTGGCGCTCGGCCTCCAGCCGCAACGTCTTAGAGAGTGCGACGACGGCGTGCTTGGTGGCGGCATAGCTGGCCTGGCTCACCGTGGTGATCAGACCGGCCATGGAAGCTGTGTACTGTTCAGGCGCTGCGCCAGCTGCTCCGCCGGCCCGACCTGACGATCGGCGATCCAGACCTCAGCGCCCTTGTCCACCAGCTTGGTGGCCAGCGCGGCACCGATGCCGGACGCTCCGCCGGTAACGAATGCGACCTTTCCCGAAGCGCTTGATTTCATTCAGGCCGGACCTGCACTGCCCGCTGCCAGCTCAACGACTCTCCAAACGCCGGCTGCCGTGGTCGGCCACTAATACCGAGTCAGCGTCACTCGACGCGTCGGCCGCTCGCCGGTAGACCACCGCACAAGTGCATCGGCTCGGTGTTCGCACAACTTGAGGTCAAAACATCATTCACCGACTCTTACGCAGGTACCGCTGGCCCGACCGGGTTACCAGCCGCGCTGGGATTATGGCGGGATGCCGATCCCGGTGGACGGCATGCCGATCGTCCTGCGCCCGCAAGGTTAGGCCAAACAGGTCGGCGCTTTAGCCGCTGCGGGCCGCGAGGACGGGTAAGCTTCCCCGGGGCCATAATCCATCGAACGCTGGGCAAGGAGGTGCAATAGTGACGGACGTAGCCGGCGAGCAGCGGAGCGACCGGCGGCCACGCGTCTTGTTGCTCTACTACACCTATACGGGGCAGGCGCTCAAAGTCCTGGAGGCTGCGGGAGAAGTGTTTCGCGACCGAGGGTGCGAGGTGCAGAAGGGCCAGATCGGATTCACGGACCCGCGCTTTGCCGAACGCTTCTCTCGCTTCCCGATGCGACGTGTGTGGCCCGATATGCTCAGTGTGCTTCCGGCCCAGGCACGCCGCGCTAGCGGGCAGATCCGCATTCCGGATGCGGTGCGAGACGGGGACTACGACCTGGTTTGCATCGGCTCGCCGACCTGGTGGCGGACCACCAGCATGCCGATGCGCTCGTTCCTCAAGTCGGACGAGGCACAGAAACTCTTGGCCGGCAAGTCCTTCGCCGTGTTTGTCGTTTGCCGCCGCTACTGGCGGGAGAACCTGAGGGCGGTGCGCAAGCTGGGGGAGAAGCAGGGCGGCCGTTACGTCGACGGAATCCATTTCGCGTATCCCGGCGACCAGCTCCGCTCAATGCTGTCGCTGACCAGCTATTTGGGGACGGGTGAGTACCGGGAACGGTATCTGGGCGTGCGTATCCCTTCGACCAACGTCCAGCCGGAGCAGCTGGAGCAGACGCGAAAGTTCGCATCCGCCCTCGCGGATCGGTTGTTCGGGGAGAGGCCGGCCAGACCGCGCAGCGAAATGCAGAGCCGGAGTGACGTTACCCCGTAAGGAGTTTGGTTGCCATGCCGCGTTCGTTCGACATCTTGACCGAATCGCCCGCTAGTGTCGAACAGGTTCATGCGGCGTTCAGTGAAAAAGACTATTGGCTGGACAGGTTGGTGGCCTTCGAGGACTGCAGCACGCTGGATTCGCTGGTCGTCGACGCCGACGGCGCGGTGACGGTGAGCCTCACCCAGCACCTAAGCCGCCAGTTGTTACCCGCGGTGGTCGCCAAAATAGTTCCTGGTGAGCTGAAAATCCTGCACAACGAGAGGTGGCAACCGGTCGGTGACCGCCGGGTAGGCGGGCAGATCAGCATCTCGGCTCCCGCGGGGTTGGGATCAGGCCATGCTCAAGCGTGGCTCACACCCGTGGGAAACGGCTCGCAATTGCGGTTCACCGCGACCGTGGAGGTCAAAATCCCGCTCCTGGGCGGCAAGTTCGAGAACTCCATCGGAGCCGAGTTGGCTCAGAATATCCCCGCGTTTCAGCGCTTTACGACGACGTGGATCTCCGAGCATGCCTGAAACCGAGTCACGCCGAATCTCGCTCGATTCGCGGGTGGATTACATCCTGGCGGTGGCGCAGAAGGCGTAACGAGTCAACACGAGGGGTTGGGCGGCAGTGGTTTTTGAGATCAGGTGGTGATGGACTGCGCTGCGCGTAGGCGCTTGAGCATCGTCATTTTGACCGCTCGCATTGACAGCGCGGGGGATACGCGCTCCAGGTACCACAATGCCTTCCACCATGCTGGCACCACAATGATCGCGTCTCCACGCAACACCGCATGAAGGGCACGCTCGGCGAACCTTTCGGGTGCCATGGGCCGCACTGTGTCGGCCGATTTGATGAGCTCCTCGTCGCTGACGCTGTCGTTCCGTCCGTATACGCCTCCGGTGATGATCGGGGTCCGGACCACGCCGGGACAAAGCACCGAGACCTGCACGCCGTGGCGCTCGGCCTCTAGCCGCAACGTCTTAGAGAGTGCGACGACGGCGTGCTTGGTGGCGGCATAGCTGGCCTGGCTCACCGTGGTGATCAGACCGGCCATGGAAGCTGTGTTCACGATATGGCCGGAGTGCTGCTTGATCATGACCGGGTAGACGGCGTGGATGCCGTGGACCACACCGCGCAGGTTTACGTCGATGACGTCGTTCCAGTCATCGAGCGTGTAGGAGTCGACCTCACCGCCGACCCCAATGCCGGCATTGTTGAACAGGTAGTCGATTCGCCCGGATTGCTGCACCGCGGCGCCCACTGCGTGCTCGAACGACGGGTAGCTGCGCACGTCCAGCTCGATCGGATGCGCCTTTCCGCCAACACTGTTCAGGCGCTGCGCCAGCTGCTCCGCCGGCCCGACCTGACGATCGGCGATCCAGACCTCAGCGCCCTTGTCCACCAGCTTGGTGGCCAGCGCGGCACCGATGCCGGACGCTCCGCCGGTAACGAATGCGACCTTCCCCGAAGCGCTTGATTTCATTCAGGCCGGACCCGCACTGCCCGCTGCCAGCTCAACGACTCTCCAAACGCCGGCTGCCGTGGTCGGCCACTAATACCGAGTCAGCGTCACTCGAGGCGTCGGCCGCTCGCCGGTAGACCACCGCTCGGCCGCCCCGTCCTGGCGCCATCGTCACACCACGGTTGTGCCGCCGCTCACCCGGCGCATTCGTTGGCGCAAACCGGAATTCGCGCAGCAGTGTGCGCAGGGTGATATCTATCTCCATGTTGGCGAACGGCGCGCCGATGCAGCGATTCATTCCGCCGCCGAACGCAATCCACGCGAACGGGTTCGGCGTGGCGCCGACGAATCGGTCCGGGTTGAACGACCCTGCGTCCGGGAAGTTCTGTTCTGATTCATGGGCCACTTGGACACCTACCCACACCATCGTGTCTTCCGGAAGGACCCATTCTCCCAATTGGATTCGCGTCATCGTGCGGCGCAACGCGCCGGTGAGAACCGGCCGGGTGCGCTGCACTTCCCAGATCGTCGCCTGCCGCAATTCCGACCCGCCGGCGTCGACCTCCTCAGTCAGCCGCGTCAGTAATTGTGGGTGTCGGCGCAACCGCTCCACCACCCAGGCCAACTGTGCGGATGTTGTCTCGTACCCGGCGACGAGCAACGTCACCAGCTCGTCGATGATATACGGATCAGGGATCGGCTCGTCGTTCTCGTAGCGGGCCTGCATCAGCAGCGATAGCACGTCATTGCGCTCTTCGAGGGCGGGGTCAGCCCGCGCATCGGTGATAAGCGAATTGATGATGGCGTCGATCCGGCGCCGGTACTGCAGAAGCCGCCCCTTGGGACTCCATCGACCAAGGTCACGCCGCGCTATCGGAGGTAGGAAGGCAATGAGAGAGCCGAGCGTGACCGCGGGCGGTAGCAGCTCGCAAAGTTCATCCAGCGCGGGTCCCTCCGCGCCGAAAACGGCACGCAGGATCGCGTTGAGGGTGATGCGCGACATCGACGGCAGCGTTTCAAACTCACGGCCCTGCGGCCAGCTCGCGACTTCGCGCATCACCTCTTCTTCGATCACCTGCTCGTAGCTTCGCACCCGGTTGCCGTGAAACGGCGGCAGCAGCAACCTGCGGCGCTCGAGGAGTTCGTCGCCCTCGAGGTTGAACAGCGATCCAGGGCCGATAATCTCGCCGAGATTGTTTTTGGCCCGACCGAGCAAAGCCCTGTTTGTCGTGAACAGCTCCTTGACGTCGGTTGGGTCGCTGATCACCACCGTCTGGCCGAAGGCCGGCAAATTGAGGCTGAACGTGCTGCCGTACCGCCGGGCCAACGCGGCAACCGTTCGGTGATGGGCGGTATATAACGCAATGGCTTGAAGGGTCTTCGGTCCTCGTGGCCCTGGTGGTAGCCGTACCGGCTCGCTTGTGGCCGTCGCCATGTCGCCGCCCCTCTGCGTGTCGCTTTGGAATTTATCCGAGTCGCCGGGTCCCCGAGGGCTTTTGTTACATGCGAATCGGCCGCACGTCTTGCGCATGACCCCGTTTCGTGGACACACGATCAAGCGGTTTGTGCCGTCTGACCGAGTCGGCCATCAAAGTCGACCGGGCCCGTCGTACCGAGGGCCGAGTGTAGCGGTTCTAGACACGCGCGATCCAGTTGCCGACAGATCTCGGTCGCACACGCGCCACCGGACTGCCGGTCTCGATTACCAGACAGATCGGCTGTCGGGCGCATTGTGGGTGCCAAACGTTCTCGCGACGGGGCGACATCCGATACTTTTGAGTACCGGCACGACGAGGCAAGGAAACGCGGGAAGACATTGGCCAGGGAGACGACCGAGGCGGTACGGCTACCGCCGGGACCACGGATACCGAAGATCGCGCAGGGCATCGCGTTCTTGGCGACAACGCATGGAATGTTCGCTGCTCTGGGCCGACGGTACGGCAATGCGTTCACCGTCAATTTACCGCTCTTCGGCCAAGCGGTGGTGATCAGCGACCCAGTCCTGGTTAAGGATGTATTCAGCACCAGCAGCGATCTGATCGAACGTCCGACAGGGGCGGGGCATCTTGGGGAGGGATTCGGACCCGGGTCGACGTTCAGCCTTGCCGGCGACGAACTTCTCGCGCGCCGCAAATTGGTGGTCCCGCCGTTTCACGGGAAGCGGGTGAAAAGCTACGAGCACATCATCGAAGAAGAGGTGATGCACGAGATCGCAAACTGGCCGGAGGGCCGCGAGTTCAAAACGCTGCAGCCGATGATGCGCATGACCCTCAACGTGATCCTGCGTGCCGTGTTCGGCGCCGAGGGACCCGCGCTGGACGAACTTCGCGGCCTGCTGCCGCCCATGGTCACGCTTATCCCCCCCTTCGTTCTGCTGCCGCCGATGATGCGGAGGGATCTGGGTCCGTGGAGTCCGGGGGGACGGTTTCTACGGTACCGGCGCCGGTTCGACACTGTCATCGACTCGCTCATCGCCGATGCGCGGGCCGACCCGGCCGTCGAAGAGCGCAGCGACGTGCTCGCGCTGTTGGTGCAGGCCCGCTACGACAACGGTGAGCCGATCCCGGATCGGCACATCGCCGACGAGTTGCTGACCTTGGTGGCCTCCGGTCATGAGACAACCAGCTCAGCATTGGCCTGGACAGTGGAGCGGTTGCGCCGCCATCCGTCGCTGCTGTCGCGGCTGACTGAGGAAGTCGACGCCGGCGGATCTGAGTTGCGGCAGACGACGATCTGGGAAGTGCTGCGTACGCGGTCGGTTCTTGAGGGCACTACGCGCCGCACGAAGAAGCGAATCCGGTTGGGCGATTGGGTCATTCCGGAAAACACCTCAGTGATCTTCAGTATCCGAATGGCGCATGCGTCAGACGAGAGCTTTCCGGACGCGGCGTCGTTCAACCCGGACCGATTCGCCGGCGCCGGCGCCCCGAAGCCCTTCGCGTGGATTCCGTTCGGCGGCGGCGTAAACCGCTGTATCGGCGCGGCGTTAGCCAACATGGAGATGGACGTCACCCTGCGCACACTGCTGCGCGAATTGCGGTTCGCGCCAACCGATGCGCCGGGCGAACGGCGTCACTGGCGCGGTGTGGCGACCGTGCCAGGACGGGGCGGGCGAGCCGTGGTTTACCGGCGGACGGCGAAGGTGTCAAGCGACGCCGACTCTGCATCGGTGGCTGACCACGCCAGCTGAGCTCTGAGGAAGACGAGAGCGTCCCTACCGGCCAATACCGCCGCCGGTCGTCACCCGGAAGGTTGCTGGTCTTCCAGCCCCGCCGGACGCCTGCGGTTTCGAAGACCCGCGCCGCGACCTCCTGCATGGCATACTCCCGCGGTATGACCGTAACTCGCATGCCCCACCCCTCGAAGTCCATCGGTACCGCCTCGTGGTTCCAAAAGATCATGGTCAAGTACTGGTATCCCTTCTTGACCCGCCGGTGGGATGCGGAGGACGTCGTTTTGCTCAACTACGGCTATGAGGAGGATCCGCCGATGGGGGTGCCGCTCGCGGCGTCCGATGAGCGCAACCGGTACAACATCCAGCTCTACCACCGCACGGCAACACAGGCGGATCTCAGCGGCAAACAGGTACTGGAGGTCAGCTGCGGCCACGGCGGTGGAGCCTCCTACGTTGTGCGAACCTTAGGCCCGGCGTCCTACACGGGGCTGGACCTAAACGCAGACGCCATCGCCTTCTGTCGGAAAAGGCACAGTCTTCCCGGACTGGATTTCGTGCACGGCGATGCGCAGAGCCTGCCCTTTGCCGATGAATCCTTCGACGCGGTGATCAATGTCGAAGCCGCGCACGGCTACCCAGACTTTCCCCGTTTCCTCGCCGAAGTGGCGCGTGTGCTGCGCCCGGGCGGGCGTTTCCTGTACGCGGATTTCCGCAGCTACCTGGACTTCTCCGAGTGGGAGGCAGCGATGGCCGACGCCCCGATGCGGCTGCTCTCGGAGAGGGTCATCAATGCGGAGGTTTTGCGCGGACTGGACAACCTTGCGCCGCGGTACCTGGACCTGGTCGGTGACCATCTGCCCGTGTTCCTACGCCCATTCGGCCGCCTATTTGTCGGTGCGCCTGGCTCGCTGATGTACCGCGAACTGCAACGCGGGCGGCTTTCGTACCGGATGTACTGCTTCGCCAAGGATTGAGGCGGCGTCTGTCGCGCGGAGCCGCGCCAGCCCTCGGCGAGTCCCGCGACGAGCGTCAACGAGGTGCCCTATGTGAGCTTCGATCGGCCATTTCGGCCGCCGCGGCTGGCAGCGTCGATACCCGTCACGGGTCGGTTCACCCGAACAACATCGGCCTCGTCCACGCGGAGCATCTCGGCAACGATGGCCACCAGATTTCGGACCATTTCCCACGGTATGGCGGCCGCGAACGTGACCCAGACCGGGGCGCCTCAGCACGCGTAGCTCGTGTGCCTCAACCACCGTTTCGCGAACATGGTGTACTGACGTTGGTCGGTCACCGCCGCACGATGAGCACCACTCGATGCGTCGGCGTTTCGCCGGTAAACCACCGCCCGGCCGCCCCGCGCTGGGGCGATCGCCACACCGCGGTCATGTCCCCGTTCGGCCGGCGCATTCGTTGGCACTAGCTGTAATTCGCGTAACAACGTGCGAAGGGTGACATCCATCTCCATATTCGCGAACGCGGCCCCAATACAGCGGTTAACTCCTCCGCCGAAAGGAAACCAAGCTATGGGTCTGGAGTTGCCGCCCAGGAACCGGTTCGGGTCAAACGTCGCCGCCTCCGGGAAGCTTTGCGCAGTGGCCAGCTGCATATCGACCAGCACCGTAGTGTTCTCTGGAATGACCCAGTCGCCCAATCGGATTCTTTTATTTGTGCGGCGAAAGGTGGCGTCAAGAACCGGCCGGGTGCGTTGCACTTCCCTGATAGTGGCCTGCCGCAGTTCGGATCCGCCGGCGTCGCATTCCTCAGTCAGCTGGGACAGCAGCCGTGGATGTCGGCTCAACCGCTCCACTATCCAGGCCAACTGAGTGGCGGTCGTCTCGTGGCCGGCGACCAGCAAGGTCAGCAACTCATCGACGACATGGCGATCCGGCAGCGCCTCACCGTTCTCGTACCGGGCTTGCAGCAGCAGCGCCAGCACGTCGCCGCGATGCTCGAACGCCGGGTCGGCGCGCGCCGCTGCGATCAGCGAATCGAGAACGGCGTCAACCCTTCGCCGGTACCGCACAAATCGACCGCCGGGACTCCAACGGCCAAAGTCATGCCGAACTACCGACGGCAGAAATGCGATGCGGGAACCAATGGTGACCATCGGTGGTATAAGGTCACAAAGTTCTTCCAGCCTGGGTCCCTCGGCGCCGAATACGGCGCGGAGGATCGCCCTCAACGTGATCCGCAACATCGACGGCAGCGTTTCGAACTCGCGGTCCTCCGGCCAGGTCGTGATTTCGTGCATCACCTCTTCTTCGATGATGTGTTCATAGTTCTTCATCCGTTTGCCGTGAAGCGGCGGCATCAGCAACCTGCGGCGCCGAAGGAGTTCATTGCCGTCCAGGCCCCACATCGATCCGGGGCCGGCAAGCTCGCCGAACGTACGCGTCGCCCGTCCCAGCAGATCGATGCCCGTGCTGAACAGATCCTTGACGAGGATGGGGTCGCCGACCACGACCGTTCGGCCGAAAATCGGGACATTGAGAGTGAACGCGCCGCCGTATCGTCGGCTCAGAGCGGCAACTACTCGCTGCCGCGCAGTCAAGAACGCGACGCCCTGCACAATCTTCGGTACCCGTGGTCCTGGCGGTAGCCGTACTGGATCACTTGTCGCCGTTATCATGTCGTCCCCTAAGCCGATGGTCGGAGTTTATTCAAGTCAACGGATCGCCGAGGCATTTCGTTCAACACACGTGACACGTTTTTGTGCGGGAGAAGCGCTGCGCACCATTGACTTTGGCGTCAATAATCAGTATTTGGCATGAACCGCACACCGCGGTAATGTCCTGATTGCTCTGTCCAGAGCTTGTCGCCGCGCTTCAATCGGGCAATCGTGTCACGTCCCCCAGGACGTATGGGCATTCCTGAGTGATACGTTGCATCGGTCCACGCAACAACCTTCACCTAAAGGGGCTCGCAAGTTGCCTAGGCACAACACAACCCAGTCGTGCCCTGCGCGGGCCGCTGACGTCCGCGTCCCAATGCCAGCCGCAACATGCTTGAGGTAATCGATAAGGGGAGTGTCAGCGAATCCCACCCTGTCCCGCTGCTTTTCGTCCACGGTGCCTGGCATGCTGCATGGTGTTGGGACGAGCATTTTCTGAGTTTCTTCTCAGACAAGGGTTATCGCGCTCTCGCGGTAAGCCTTCGCGGCCACGGAAGCAGCCCAACTCACAAGCTGCGCGCCTGTTCGATCGCCGATTACGTCGAGGACGTCAGCATAGTTGCAGACAGCTTGCCCAGCACACCGGCGGTAATCGGCCACTCCCTGGGCGGCTTCATCGTCCAGAAGTATCTGGAATCGCACGACGCTCCCGCCGGCGTATTGATGGCTTCTATGCCTCCGCAAGGAAACCTCGGATCCGGCTTGCGCTGGCTGAAACGGCACCCATGGCACTTCACGAAGATGGCCATCACCGGCAAGTCATTGCCTTACGTCAACACTCTCGAACTCGCACGCGAAAGATTTTTCTCCGACCAGATGCCGGATTCTCAAGTGCTGCACTACACATCACGGCTCCAAGAAGAAAGCGAACGGATCGGCATCGACTGCCTGATACTCAACCTGCCCCGGCCTAAACGCGTGGCCACGCCGTTGCTGGTCTTAGGAGCGCAGAATGACCGCGCGCACAGCGCGAACGAAATACGCGCAACGGCACGTGCATATCGCACCGAAGCAGAATTCTTCCCCAACATGGGCCACAACATGATGCTCGAGCCTGGATGGGCTGCTGTGGCGGAACGAATCCACAACTGGCTCGGCACCCACGGGTTGTAAGGCTGGACGGTAGCCTTCCCGACATGACCGATACGCCGAACTCCGAAACTTCAGCCTCCGGTGCGGCCGGCGTCGTGCCGAGCGCCGCCGAGGCGCTTGGCGGCCTTGACATGCCGCTGATCGACGCGATGATGACCCAGCGCGCGGTTCGCCGCGTGCTTCCCGACCCGGTCGACGACGCGGTGGTGATGAAATGCATCGAGCTGGCCTTGCGGGCGCCGACCGGTGCCAACGGGCAGAACTGGGAGTTCATCGTCGTCAAGGACGCCCGCATCAAAAAAAAGCTGGCCAGACGCTACCGACAGGCCTGGTGGATCTACTACCACGCGATGATCCGGCGGGTCGCTGCCCGCGACGAGTCGATGGCCAAGATCACTCGTGCGGTGCAGTGGCAGGTCGACCACTTCACCGACATTCCCGTGGTGGTGGTGGCATGTCTGCGGCTGGGTATCCGCGACGGGCGACTGCCTTTGGTGCCGCTGCCCCATGCGGCCGAGTCGGGATACTACGGGTCGATCTACCCGAGTGTGCAAAATCTTTTGCTGGCGGCACGCGCTATGGGATTGGGTGCGTCCCTGATCACCTTGCCGGTGTGGAGCGTGGCGTCGGCGCGCAGAACTCTGAAGTTGCCGCACTCGGTGACACCGTGCTGTGTCGTGCCACTTGGTTGGCCGCGTGGGCGCTACGGGCCCACATCGCGCAGACCGGTCGCAGAGGTGACCCACCTTGATACGTATGGCAACCGAGCATGGAGCGACACCCGGTCGCTCGGGTCCTTCACAGCTTCTTGAGCCTGCGAAGGATTTTCACGAACGGCGCATTGGCCGCCAAACTCTTGCGCAGCTTGGGATTAAGGGGGCTGCCATTGATGATCAGTAGATACCGCAGCCCGTGATCGCGCCATTCCGCTACTTGGTCGATGACTTCGTCGGGCGTCCCATTGAACGTCAGTTCTTTCATGAGTGAAGCCGGAACTTTTGTCGGTGTATGACAAGGCTGTCTGCTTGTCGAGGGTCTGTGGCACCAAATCCTGCATCCCGGAAAAGTCCGCTCCTAGCGGATGTTCCACGCCGTGGCGTGTCCAGGCGTCGGCAGGCGCCGCGAGCGCCGACGCCTTGATGATGACAGAGTCCAGCGCCTCGTCGACGTCGTCACGATTGCGGCCGGTGACGACGGCGCGGTTTACGGCAGGGATGATCGACATCGGGTCGCGACCGGCGTCGGACGCCGCCGTGCGGACGGCCTCGAGCGCGTGGGCGTAGTCGGGGGCGCGAGAGATGACAAAGGGGACCCAGGCATCGGCATAGCGTCCGGTGATCCGCAGCATTCGCGGGCCGTGGGCTGCCACCCAGATTTCGGGCCATTTCCCGCGGTATGGCGGAAGCGCGAACGTGGCATTGTGCAGCGGAAAGTATGGTGAGTCACGCGTAACGAGTTCACCGGCCGAATCCCACAGCGCGCGAATCGTGGCGATGGCTTCCTCGAACCGGGCCACGGGTTTGGTCCACTCCACGCCGTAGGGCTCGGTGCCTTCGCGTTCCCCGACGCCGATACCGAGGATGGCACGGCCCCGGGTAAGCAGATGCAGAGTTGCGACGGCTTGGGCCGTTACCGCTGGATTGCGGCGACTGGCGTCGGTGACGCACACGCCGAGCCGTAGCCGGCGGAGCCGGTTTCGGGCGGCAAGGTGTCCAAGCATCGTCCAAGGTTCGAGGACGGCGTCAATGTTGGGCACCATTTTCGCTGCAACACCGAGGTACTCGGGTGTTGCGATCGACTGGGGCAGCATCGCGTTCAAATGGTCACCGACCCAGAAGGAGTCGGCGCCCCCCGCGGCGGCAGTCAGGTAACTCGCCTGCGGCAGGATGGTCGGCGATAAACGCGAGTTCACGATCCCGTCGAGAATCCCGAAACGAAATCCCCGCGCAGACTCTGACCGTTTCCTGCCGACGGTCGCCGTCATGCCGTTTCTCCTCCGTTAAGCCGCTGCCGGTTGGCCAAGGCTGTCGACGACATCGGTGCGCGGCGCGTAGCTCCTGAATACCACTGAGCCAACCCGACACTGGCCTGAAGCTGCTGCCAAGATACCTGCTCGTCGTCACCCGACAACAAACATCCTTCCCGCACAAGTGACGTGCAGGAAGGATGCTTGCCGCTGCTGCGGTTTCGACCTTAGATGGACGTTAGCAGCTGCAGGGCTAGGTCCGGGATGTTTGATCCCAGCGTCGTGCCGAGGTTCGTTCCAAGCTCCGTGCCCAGCATTGTCGCGAGGTCGGTTCCTAGGGTGGGCAGGAGAGTGGTCAGGTCCGCGGTAAGCGCCGTCGGGTCCATCGCCCCGAGCAGGGTTGCGGGGTCGAACGAGCTGAGCAGTCCGGTCGGGTCGAACGAGCTGAGCAATCCGGTCGGGTCGAACGAGCTGAGCAGCCCGGTCGGGTCGAACGAGTTGAGCAGCCCCGTCGGGTCGAACGAGTTGAGCAGTCCCGTCGGGTCGAACGAGTTGAACAGTCCGTCGAACGGGCTGGCGAAGTAGCCGGGGGCGAACGTACCGAGGAATGAACCGGGGGCGATCGCGCCGGGAACGTCGTTGCCCAAGCCCAGGAAGCCGACCAGTGGCAGCGAGGCCAGCAGGTTATTGGGATTGGTCAGAGTACCGATGTCGGTGCTGAGAGCCTGCAGGTAGGTCTCGGGGTTCAGGTATCCCAGCAGACCGTTCCCTGCGAGGCCTTTATCGCCGGTCAGGAAGTACTCGAAACCCTGCAGGAAATTGCCCGGCAGGCTTAAAGGAGTAGAGGTGTACCCGGAGACAGGCTCCGCGCCTAAGTTGGCCAGGCCCCATTGGTTCGGTATGCCAGTGAAATCCTGAAGCGTTCCACCGAGGGCCGACGGGATGCTGTAATCCTTCGCCGCCCCCCAGTACAAGAAGCTGCCCTCTTGGAATGGGTTGAAGTCATTGAAATTGTCTTGGATGAGCTTCAGAACATTGGAGAAGACGTCCCCGATGTTGGGGAGCATGATCGGATTGGTAGAAGGACTCGCCGTCAGATTGCCGGCGAGAGCTTCCAAGGGGGCCAGCGGGTTCAGTTGCCCTGGCTCACCGGACCAGATGGCACCTGTCCCTGATGCTTCCCCTACGGGAGTCGGGATCAGTCACCTGAGGATCGGCGACATTGATTATGCTTCCGACGTTCTGGCCTACGCTGTCCGTTAACTCGGTGGGAAAGTTAAATCCAGAAAGCAGCGATGTAATCGACGTATCGCCGTGCAACCAGCCTCCCAGGTAGCCCAGGGGGTTGGCGCATTCGAACTCGCAACCAATGTGAGCTCCATCGATTAACTCTGCCTGCGCGAAGGTTTGCAGTTGCTCGGCGAGGGACTCGGTGGACGCGAACGGCAGGACAAAATGGAGCAGCGCGGTCAGCTGCGGAAAGTTGCCGTCGTCCCAACCCCAGGTGTTGCCGATGGACTCCCCGTACCAACTGCCGGTGCCGCCGAGGGTGTACAAAGCCGTGGGGTCGCCGAACCCTGGCGCCCCGGGCGGAATCCAGCCCGGCACTCCGCCCATCGTGCCCGCCGGACCAAGCGCGTACGCATACTCCTGTAGGGCCAACGACTCGTAGTACGGAATATTGGCGACGTTCGCGAACAGGTTGTAGGGGATGTTCAAGAGGCTGCCATCGGCGAAGAGGCCGCCGAGGTTACCGAGATCGGGCAGGCCACCGAGCAAGTCGGTGACGTTGGCTCCGCCCAGCAGGTCGGTGACGCTACCTATGAGGCCATCGCCGCCGGAGGTTAGCTGTACCGCCGCGTGGGAGATGCGTTGTTCAGCCGGCGCAATGGCAGGAGTTACAGCGATGAGGCTGGCCCCAGCGAGCGCCACACCCACCATGACTTTCGGACCCACAGCAGCGGCCTGCATGATTTCCCCCTCGACAGTCGTGGCACGGTAACGGCTGCGCTGAACCTACCTTATAAAATCCTGAGCCGCGACTAAATCGCAGAGGTGAATGCGGCAGATTTTGTCAGGCCCGCAGTCTGCAAACCGGCGACAGAGCGAGATGGCTGGCTGAGCACGTCGACGATGCCCATGAGCAACTGTTTCTTGGGTATGCAATGTCTTCCCCGAGCGGCGACGGGCACCACCCGCTGGGGCGTTAGGTGGCCTCAACCTGGGTTGGCAGCGCTACGCGCTGTGGCTCACCGCGATACCGCGACGGGCGGCCGTCGATCTTGCACATCCGCCACATCAGCCGCGCGGCCGGGTTCATCAACCCCACATCGTGGCACAGCATCCGGACGTCGCCGAACATGTCGCGCAGCGTCTGGCGCGAGTCGGGCGCGTCGAAGAACAACTCCTTGCGCACCGACCGCGGGATGTCGAACTCCTTGAAGAAGCTGCGCTTCGGCACAACGATCGCCTGGCACAGCGCCCGCATAATGATCGGCACGTACAGTGACAGCACAAACCGACTGGGCCGCAGCAGACGCGGAACTCGCTTGCGCAGGTATTCGTGAGCAAACGACAGGTGTCGGGCTTCCTCGGCGACGTGGATCGCCATCACATGCTCCAGGATGGGATGCAATGACCTGCCCTCGCGCAGCATGTTCCTCTGCAGATAGTCGATGGGCACCTCACCCGCAAGCACCCCGAAGAAGAATGTGCTCGGCAGTGGGCCGGCCCATATTGGGAACTGCACCGACAGCCAGCGCAGCCACCGCGGCGCGCCGGGAACGTCGACCCCGATGCGGTTCACCATTTCCTGAAACATCATGGAGTGGTTGCACTCCTCGACGGTTTCGTGCAGGCAATAGCGGTATTCCGGTGATCCGTTGGGTACCCAGAACGTGTATTGCAACAGACCGCGGATCAAAAGGTTCTCGAGGTGAGTAGAAACCTTCCCGGCGTTGGCCTGACGCCACATTCCGATCGCGATCCGCTTTTCTAGTGATTGCGCCCGGTACCACGGATGACGCCCGAGTGGATCGGTTACCGACAGCACCCAGCGCGGGTCGTTCCGCGTGACGGAGAACTCCGGCGCTCCCCAATCGATGTCGGTATACGGATTGAAATGGCGGCGCGCGGAATTGGTGGAGAGGATCGCGAGGGTCTCAACGTACTGGGTGTCATCACTGACGTCCATAGCGCGTTTCCACCGCTTTACCGTGCGCACCCAAGCCAGCGAAAACAGGCCGATCACCAGCAGCATGGTCCCCAGCACGCAGCAAATGGCGACCAGTAGGACCTGCATCCGAACCCTCCCGTGAGTGGTGCATCCATGCGGCTAACGAGCACACACGGTTCGGCAGTCTACCTGGTAGAGGCGCAAGACATAGAACCAAAAACTCGTCGAGCGCTCTTATGCGATCAACTGTTACCTTCCTGTGTCGGCGGTTGGCGGCAAGGGCCTCAGGGAACCGTAACACCCAACGCGGTGCGCCGCTTGCTGCTGGCGCTGTGCCGCGAATAGCCCTCTGACCTGGTGTTTGATCGGCTGAGAGGCGTTCGTCCACGACGGTGAGCTGCGGTAGTGTCTATTGGTTATGGGCGTGCAGCAATTCGACGTGATCATCGTGGGGGCGGGTTTCGGCGGAATCGGTGCGGCGATCCAACTAAACCGGCTGGGCTATGACAACATCGTGATCGTCGAACGCGAGGACGACCTGGGCGGAACGTGGCATGTCAATCGCTATCCGGGGCTTACCGTCGACGTCCCGTCCACCACCTATTCCTACTGGTTCGAGCCGAACCCGTACTGGTCGAGACTGTATGCGCCGGGCGCCGAACTGAAGCGCTACGCCGAGCATGTGGCCGACAAGTACAACGTGCGCCGCTACATGCGGTTCAACACCACCGTCGAAGGCGCCCGGTGGGACGACGATGCTCAAGTCTGGCGGGTCGCGCTTGCCGGTGGTGAGACCTTGAGCGCGCAGTTTCTGATCAGCGCGACCGGCTTTCTGTGCCAGCCACGCACTCCAGACATTCCCGGTATCGACACCTTTAGCGGGCGCATCGTCCACACCGCCGACTGGGATGACAGCTACTCGTTCAAAGGACGCCGTGCGGCCGTCATCGGCACCGGCTCCACCGGTGTACAGGTCATTCCCGAGCTGGCAAAGGAGGTCTCCGAGCTGACGGTGTATCAGCGCACGCCGATTTGGGTCATGCCCAAGTTCGATGTCGGGTTCTCGCCCGCGGTGCAACGATTTTTCGCCCGGGTGCCGCAAGCGCAACGCGTCGTGCGGTGGCTCACCGACACCGCCATGGAACTCATGATGGTGATCGCGATGTGGAGATTCCGCTCCTTCAAGCGCGTCAACTTCGCCGCGGCCGACCTGTCCAAACTCCATCGGTTGCTGCTGGTGCGCAATAAGGAGCTGTGGCGCAAGATGAACCCCGATTACGACTTCGGTTGCAAGCGGCCGACAATGTCGAATTCCTATTACTCGGCGTTCACCAAGCCGCACGTACATTTGGAAACCAGTGGTATCGAGCGGATCGAGCCTGACTGCATCGTCGCCCGCGACGGCAGCAAACGGTTCATCGACGCGTTGGTCCTGGCGACCGGCTTCGACGTGTGGGATGCCAACTTGCCGGCGATTGAGGTGATCGGCCGGGAAGGCCGGGACCTCGGGAAGTGGTGGCGGGAAACCAGTTTCCAGGCGTATCAAGGCATTTCGGTGCCCTACTTTCCGAACTTCTTGACGATGGCCAGCCCGTACGCGTGGCTTGGTCTCTCGTGGTTCAACACGGTGGAATACCAGATGCGGCACATGGATCGGCTGTTCGGCGAATTACAGCGGCGCGGTGCTCGCACCTTCGAGGTCACCGAGCAGGCCAACGCCCGCTTCCTGGCTCGGATGACCAAGCTGCTCGACGATTCGGTCTTTCACCTCGGCAGCTGCGCAACCTCGCGGTCGTATTGGTTCAACCACAGCGGGGAAGCACCGCTTTTTCGGCCGACGTCGGTGCGCAACGCTGTTACGGAACAAGACCGATTCCCGTTGGCGGACTATGCGATAGCCTGACGCCTCGCGCACTGAAACTGCCCGTGGCGGATCTGCAAAATCAACGGCGAGCCGTTCCGGGTACCGCGACGAACCGCAACGCGAGCACGTGGTCGAAGCCCGGCGTGCGCGGGCCTGAGCAGGCGGCGTTCGGCATCGCTTAGCTGAACGCCTCGTCGATGATCTCCTGCTGTTCGACGGCGTGCACCTTTGACGAGCCCGACGAGGGTGCCGACATGGCGCGCCGCGAAATGCGTTTGATTCCAGCCAGTTTGGTAGGGCAGAGTTCGGGTAGCTCCAGGCCGAAGCGTGGCCATGCGCCCTGGTTGGCCGGCTCCTCTTGCACCCAGAAGTATTCGCTGACATTGGCATAGCTGTCCAGCGTTTCGCCGAGTCGCCGCCGTGGCAGCGGGGCGAGCTGTTCGATACGTACGATGGCGACGTCGTCGCGATTGTCCTTGAGCTTGCGCGCCGCCAGCTCGTAGTAGAGCTTGCCGCTGGTCAACAGCATTCGGGTGACTTTGCTGCGATCGCCGATGCCCTCCCCGTAGGTGGGTTCCTCGAGTATCGAGTGGAACTTGGTCTCGGTGAAGTCTCTGATGTCGCTGACCGCGGCTTTATTGCGCAGCATGGACTTCGGCGTGAACACGATGAGCGGGCGCTGCACACCGTCGAGCGCGTGTCGACGCAACAGGTGGAAGTAATTTGCCGGGGTCGAGGGCACCGCGATCGTCATCGAGCCCTCCGCCCATAGCTGGAGGAAGCGTTCGATGCGGCCGGAGGTGTGGTCAGGGCCTTGGCCTTCGTGACCGTGCGGTAGCAGCAGCACGACGCTGGACAGTTGCCCCCATTTCGCCTCGCCCGAGCTGATGAATTCGTCGATGATCGGCTGGGCGCCGTTGACGAAGTCGCCGAATTGGGCCTCCCACAAGACAAGTGCGTCCGGATTGCCGACCGTATAGCCGTACTCGAACCCGACGGCGGCGTACTCCGACAGCGGCGAGTCATAGACCATGAACTTGCCGCCGGTTGGGTTGCCGTCCCGATCGGTCATCAGCAGCCGCAACGGCGTGAACTCTTCGCCGGTGTGGCGGTCGATGATCACCGAATGCCGCTGGGAGAATGTGCCGCGGCGAGTGTCCTGCCCGGACAGCCGCACCAACTTGCCTTCGGCCACCAGCGAACCCAACGCCAACAACTCGCCGAAGGCCCAGTCGATCTTACCTTCGTAGGCCATCTCCCGGCGCTTCTCCAGAACCGGCGTCACCCGTGGATGGGCGGTAAACCCCTCGGGGAGAGCCAAAAACGCGTCGCCGACGCGGGCCAGCAATGCCTTGTCCACCGCGGTGTCCAGCCCCGCGGCGAGCATCTGGTTGGACTCCACCGATGCGCTTGGTTGTACCCCGTGCTTCTCCAGTTCCCGGACGTCGTTGAAAACCCGCTCCAGTTGGCCCTGGTAGTCGCGCAGCGCGTCCTCGGCTTCTTTCATCGAGATGTCGCCGCGGCCGATCAACGCCTCGGTATACGTCTTGCGGACCCCGCGCTTGGTGTCAACGACGTCGTACATTGCGGGATTGGTCATCGACGGGTCGTCGCCCTCGTTGTGCCCGCGCCGGCGGTAGCACAGCATGTCGATGACGACGTCCTTCTTGAACTTCTGCCGGAAGTCCACCGCCAGGCGCGCCACCCAGACGCACGCCTCGGGGTCGTCGCCGTTGACGTGGAAGATGGGCGCGCCGATCATCTTCGCGACGTCGGTGCAGTATTCGCTGGATTTGGAGTATTCCGGCGATGTGGTGAACCCGATCTGGTTGTTGACGATGATGTGGATGGTGCCGCCGACGCGGTAGCCGGGCAGCGTGGCCAGGTTCAGCGTCTCGGCGACCACGCCCTGGCCGGCGAAGGCGGCGTCGCCGTGCAGCATCAGCGGCATTACCGAGAAGCCATCATCGCCGTCGCCCTTGTCGAGCAGGTCCTGCTTGGCCCGAACCAGACCTTCCAGCACCGGGTCCACCGCTTCGAGGTGCGACGGGTTTGCGGTCAGCGACACTTGAATGTCATTGTCGCCGAACATCTGTAGATACAGGCCGGTCGCGCCGAGGTGATATTTGACGTCGCCGGAGCCGTGCGCCTGTGCCGGGTTCAGATTGCCTTCGAACTCCGAGAAAATCTGGGAATATGGCTTGCCGACGATGTTGGCCAGTACGTTGAGCCGACCCCGGTGCGGCATCGCGATGACCACCTCGTCGAGCCCGTGCTCGGCGCACTGGTCGATCGTGGCGTCCATCAGCGGGATGGTGCTTTCGGCGCCCTCCAGCGAGAACCGCTTCTGCCCGACGTACTTCGTCTGCAAGAAGGTCTCAAACGCCTCGGCTGCGTTGAGTTTGCTCAGAATGTATTTTTGTTGGGCCACAGTCGGTTTGACATGCTTGGTCTCAACGCGGTGTTCCAGCCATTCCAGCTGTTCGCGGTCGAGGATGTGGGTGTACTCCACGCCGATGTGCCGGCAGTAGGCGTCGCGCAGCAGGCCCAGAATGTCGCGCAGCTTTTTGTACTCGGCACCGGCGAAGCCGTTGACTTTGAACACCCGGTCGAGATCCCACAGTGTCAGTCCGTGGGTCAGCACCTCGAGATCGGGATGGCTGCGGAACCTGGTGTTGTCCAAGCGAAGCGGATCGATGTCGGCCATCAAATGACCGCGGTTACGGTAGGCCGCGATCAACTCGATGACACGGGCGTTTTTGTCGACGATCGAGTCGGGGTTGTCGGTGCTCCACCGGATCGGCAGATACGGGATGCTCAGCTCACGGAAGATCTCGTCCCAAAAGCCGTCGGAGAGCAGCATTTCGTGGATTGTGCGCAGGAAGTCGCCCGATTCCGCGCCCTGGATGATGCGGTGGTCGTACGTGGAGGTCAGTGTGATCAGCTTGCCGATACCCAGCTCGGCGATGCGTTCTTCGCTGGCGCCCTGGAATTCGGCCGGGTACTCCATTGCTCCCACGCCGATGATGGCGCCTTGGCCGGCCATCAGTCGGGGCACCGAGTGTACGGTGCCGATAGTGCCGGGGTTGGTCAGCGAAATCGTCACGCCGGCAAAGTCTTCGGCGGTCAGCTTGCCGTCGCGGGCTCGGCGGACGATGTCTTCATACGCGGTCACGAACTGCGCGAATCTCATGGTCTCGCACCGCTTGATGCCCGCGACCACCAGCGAACGCTTGCCGTCTTTACCCTGCAAGTCGATGGCCAAGCCGAGATTGGTGTGTGCCGGCGTGATCGACGTGGGCTTGCCGTCGACCTCGGCATAGTGCCGGTTCATGTTCGGGAACTTCTTGAGCGCCTGCACCAACGCGAAACCCAACAGGTGGGTGAAGGAGATCTTGCCGCCGCGGGTGCGCTTGAGCTGGTTGTTGATGACGATGCGGTTGTCGATCATCAGCTTGGCCGGGATAGCCCGAACGCTGGTGGCCGTTGGCAGGTCCAACGACATGGACATGTTCTTGACGACGGCGGCGGCCGCGCCACGAAGTACCTGGACTTCGTCCCCTTCGACCGGTGCCGGGCCGGCCGGTTTGGCCGGGGTCACCGGGGCTTGAGGGGTCTGGGGGGGATTGACCGCGCCATTGCCGGTCGGGGTGGTGGTGGCGGCGGGCGGTGCAGGCGGTGCAGGCGCGGGTTTGGGCGGTTTTGGGGCGGCGTCGGTGTGCCCGTCACCGGTGGTCGACGCGTCGCCCGTTGGCTCGGGGTTGTAGTCGACCAAAAATTCATGCCAACTCGGGTCGACCGAGGAGGGGTCCTCCCGAAACTTGCGGTACATCTCCTCGACCAGCCATTCGTTCTGTCCGAATGGTGAACTCGTACTGCTCACGGCAGCTGCTCGCCTCGATTCCTCTGTCCAGCAAGCGCTACGCGACGCTTGCCACTTCATGCCCGGTGTCGGCGCCTCACCCGCGGCGGCCCCGACACCGCCCCATAAAGGCTAACCCCTTGCCGACAATCCGCCACGTGTGTCAAAAACCAGCCCGGACCCGCGCAGTACGGGGGCGACGGGACCGCCAGCCGACCTCAGCTCGGGTCGTGAACCGTCGGCAGCAGGTGCAGCGTGACCGGCCACCGGGCCGGCGACGGTCCGAAGGCATTGCGAGCGTTTCGCACGATCTTCTTGCCCATCAACCGGTTGCCGATGGCGCCGATGACGGCTCCGATGCCGATTGGCAGCATCTTGCCGAACAGCAGCGCACTGCGTCGCAGCGTGAACCGCCTGACTGCGCGCTTGAGCAACCGCGCGTTCAAATCAGCCAACGCGGGCATCGGCAGCGCTGCCGCGCCCTCCGAGAGCCAGGCACCCTTCGTGCGGCCTGGGCCGAGCAGTTCGGCGATGGGGTGCTTGCTGTCCTCGCCGGCCAGCACGGCCAGTACCAGGGCGCGGCGCAGCTCCCGATTTTCGGCCGGAACTCCGTGCACCGACGCAACCGCCAGCGCGAAGAACGCGGTGGCCTCGAGGAACACCGCGGTCTCCCCGGCGGCCGCGGACAGCGCGGCCAGTGTGCCAACGCCGGGCAGCAATGCGGCCGAGCCCACTGCCGCACCGCTTGCGGTGACAGCGCCCAGATACCGCTTCTCCAGCTTGGAGACGATGAGGGCAGGGGCGGCATCCGGGTTTGCCCGGCGCAGCCGTTCCACATAGGCCGTCGCCGCCGGCCCCTGAATCCGCGAGCTGCGTTCGATGATGTTCGCCAATGCGCGCGCGGACGCCTTGGGCTTGCCGTTGCCGGTGGCGGGCAGCCGATCGTCCGTCGACCGGTTCCGTCGCGCGCTCATGGGTGCCTCCCAGGTCATCGCCAGGCCAGGCGTGAGGAGTGGCCTGCCTTCAGGCTAGCGCCGACGCCGTGAAGGTGGGGTAGCCGTCGGCGCGATTACTCCAGCAGGAATAATCCGCTGCGAACGCCTGGCGATGATGCGAGCAGGACGAAGAGCCGGCCAGGCCCGCCAAGCTGGACGGATGGTCGATGGCCTACCAACTGACGTCGTTGGGTATTTCGGTGTTGTCCCTGCTCAGGGGGCGCCCAATGCACGGCTACCAGATGTTTCAGACCATTGTCGCGCGTCATGCGGATCGCGTCGTCAAAGTCCGGCCGGGGTCGCTCTATCACGTGGTCGACCGGCTGGCCGAGGAGAAACTGATTCGGCGGGCGGCGACGGGTCGGGATGGGAAGCGGCCCGAGCGTGTCATCTATGAGATCACCGACGCCGGTGCTGAGGCGCTCGGTGAGCGGGTGCGCGAGCTGATCGCCACACCGGTGCATGAGTTTCCGCAGTTTGTCGGCGCACTTGCCGAGATCGATACCCTGGACAGGGATGCCGCGGGGAACGCGGTCGACGACCGCGTCGGGGCGCTCGAAGCCCGAGCTGCCGAGATGATGGCGCTTCGTGGCGCCAATGTGACGCCCGCCACGCCTGCCGCGTATCAACTGGCTTTGGATTACTTGCTGGCAACGATGCAAGCCGAGATCTCGTGGCTGCAAGGGTTTGCCAGCTCGCTGCGATCGGATCAGCTGGTGTGGCGACAGGCGGCGCTCGATAGCACGATACGGAGCGAAGACGAGGTGGGGATGTGACCACGGCGACTACTCGCGGGCGACCGGGCGGGGGCCCGCGACGCGTGAGTGCTGCGACGGCCAAGAAGCACGCCAACGTCGTGAATCCCTGGACCGCGCTGTGGGCGATGATGGTGGGCTTCTTCATGATCCTGCTGGACTCGACCATCGTCGCGGTGGCCAATCCCAGCATCATGACCAAGCTTGGTACCGGTTACGAAACGGTCATCTGGGTGACCAGCGCCTACCTGCTCGCCTACGCGGTTCCATTGCTGGTGGCCGGCCGGCTCGGTGACCGGTTCGGTCCGACCAACCTCTACCTGGTCGGTCTCGCGGTATTCACCGCGGCCTCGTTGTGGTGCGGCCTGTCCGGGACCATCGGGATGCTGATCGCTGCCCGCGTGGTGCAGGGGATCGGTGCGGGGGTGCTGACTCCGCAGACGCTGTCGCTGATCACCCGCATTTTCCCGCCGGAACGTCGCGGGATGGCGATGAGCGTGTGGGGGGCGACCGCGGGCGTCGCCACACTGGTTGGACCGTTGGCCGGGGGTGTGCTGGTCGACACGCTGGGCTGGGCCTGGATTTTCTTCGTCAATGTCCCGATCGGCATCATCGGTATCGGGCTGGCGGCCTGGCTGATGCCGGCCTTGCCAACCCGCAAACACCGGTTCGACCTGATTGGGGTGGGACTTTCCGGAGCGGGGATGTTTCTCTTCGTCTTCGCTTTGCAGGAGGGCCAGTCCGACGGCTGGGCGCCGTGGATTTGGGCGGTGATCGTCGCCGGGATCGGATTCATGACCGCGTTCGTCTACTGGCAGTCGATCAACGCCGACGAGCCGCTGATCCCGCTGGAGATCTTCCGTGACCGCGACTTCAGCCTCGCCAACCTGGCGGGCGCGGTCATCGGGCTCGTGGCCACCGCGATGGTACTGCCGCTGATGTTCTACGCGCAGGCGGTGTGCGGACTGTCCCCGACCCGGTCGGCTCTGCTGACGGCGCCGATGGCGATCACCAGCGGTCTGCTCGCGCCGATCGTCGGCAAGATCGTTGACCGGTCCCACCCACGGTCGGTGGTCGGTTTCGGCTTTTCCGTTCTGGCGATCGGACTGACCTGGCTTTCGATCGCGATGACGCCGTCCGCGCCCATCTGGCAGTTGGTTTTGCCCTTCATTGCATTGGGTGTCGGGATGGCTTTTATCTGGGCGCCGCTGGCTGCCACCGCGACCCGCAACTTGCCGCCGCGCCTGGCCGGCGCCAGTTCCGGTGTTTACAACGCGACTCGTCAGGTCGGCGCCGTGTTGGGCAGCGCGGGAATGGCGTCCTTCATGACGTCGCGGATCACCTCGCATATGCCGCCGATGCCCGACGGTGGGGGCCTTGGGCCCGAGGGTGGCAGGGCCGCCACTTTGCAGCTGCCGGAATTCCTGCGCGAACCGTTCTCGGCCGCGATGTCCCAGTCGATGCTGCTGCCGGCGTTTATCGCGTTGTTCGGAATCGCGGCGGCGCTATTCATGCTCGGCTTCGCCGGCGATCACGGGGTGCACGCTGGTATCGATGATGAAGAAGCTGGCGAGGACAATTCCGACGCGCAAACTCAGCGGGTTCGGATCAGGCCCAACAGTCCGGAAGACTTCCCGACAGAGACCGATGACGGCGTCCGGGATGGCTTCGACGATGACGACGACTACGTTGAATACACGTTGCCGCCCGCGTTCGCTGTCGCACCTCGGCCGTCGCGTGACGTCGAGCCGGCTCACGCCTATGCCGACGAGGGCGATACCGGACCGGTGTTCACGCGCACCGAGCATCCGCGACCCGCGCCCGCCGAGGCGTGGCACAACCTGCTCGACGAGCCTGTTGAGCCAATTGGGTTTGCCCACAACGGCTTCCATCTAGACGACGAGGAGCGCTTCCGGCCGATCGAGGAGTTCTCGCCGCTGGATTACGAGTCGGCCAGATCCGGCGACGTCGGGGAAGAGTTCTTCGATGACATCGACACCTATGGCGGCAGCCGACATCGGCATTCCCGGCACGGGCTGCGCGGAGACCGGCTCGAGTCGCCGCGGGCAAACCACCGGGACGACGGCGGGCGCGGAGGTGAGGCGCCACGCAACAGGCACTATCGTGTCGATCCGGACGACGACACCGCCGACTACGGACGTAACTTCTTCCGCGACGACTAACAGCGCGGCGCGGCGAACGCCGACTTTGCACCGCAAGGCTCAGGGTGCCGGACTGCCAGAAGTCGTCAACGCCAAAAACGCACCGAGCTCCACCAAACCCGCGGGCGCCGCGGGCAGGTACTCAGTCAACGCCTCCGCTCGCACGATCACCGCCGCGTACTGTGCGCGGCTAATCGCCACGTTCAACCGGTTTCGATTGAGCAGGAATGGGATTCCCCGTGGAATGTCCTCGACGGATGAGGCCGTCATCGAAATAACTGCCACCGGTGCCTCCGCGCCTTGGAACTTGTCGACTGTCCCAACTCGGACATCGCCCAGCCCGGTGGCTGCCAGCCGCTGCCGAAGTAGCACCACCTGGGCGTTGTAGGGCGCCAACACAAGCACATCCGCGGCCGACAACGGCCGGGTGCCGCCCTCGGTGGTCCAGGACGAGCCGAGCAGCAGCTCGATGTGGCCCACGATGGCCTCGGCTTCCTCCGGGCTCTCGGTTGAATTGCCCTCGTGGTCGACCCGAAGGACGTGGACGCCGGGTGGATACCCGTCGAGCTGACGGGCGGCGGTAACTTCGGTGAACGACTGCAACCGGCCTTCGTATGCCAACGCCGACACCGGCGCGCAAATCGCGGGATGCATGCGATGCGTGCAGTCCAAGAAGTAGCCGCGCTCGGCGGGTAAGGTGCGGTGATCTTCGACCAGCCACCCCAGCGCGGACCCGTCGACCGGCTCGGGATGCGTGCCCTGGCTGACCTGGGGTAGCTGTTGTGGGTCGCCCAGCAACAGCAGGTTGGCGGCAGCCGGTGCCACGGCGATCGTGTTGGCCAAACAGAATTGGCCGGCCTCGTCGATCACCAGTAAATCCAGGCTGCCCGGCGGAACGCGGACGCCGTTGGCGAAATCCCATGCTGTACCGCCGATCACACACCCACCGGCTCCCCCTGTGCGCGAGAGAAATCCGGCGTACTCGTTCTCGCCGATCTGTTCCCAGCGGACATCTTGGTTGTCGTACCGCTTCTTTGCGACGCGCAGCGGATCGATGCCGGCGTCGATCGCGCAATTCAACAGATTCTCCACCACGGCATGCGATTGTGCGACAACGCCGATGCGCCAACCGTGCTCGGCGACCAGCCGCCTGATGACTTGCGCGGCCGTATAGGTTTTGCCGGTTCCGGGCGGTCCGTGCACTGCCACGTATGACGAATCCAAGTCGAGTAGGGCGGCAACGATATCGTCGACGATAGCGCCACTGTCCGGTAGCCCCGCGTCGCTGCGGGTTCGAGGTGGATGGCGCAACAGAATATCGAACAGAGCAGAGCAGGGCAGGCGCGGCAGCCCTGCGGCAACGTGGGCGGCGGTTGACTCGATCGAGTCCCGAAGCGGCGTCGTCGAAATGGGCGGGCCGGGAGTCAGGGCGAACGGAAGTTGGTGAAAGCTGCCGCCGTCTTTGGGCGTCCGTTCGGCGATGATCACCTCGGTCGGCACCGTCCAATCATCGGCTTCCATGACCGTGGCCCGACCGGCCCCACGCCGGTCGGGGTTATCGGTCAGGCCTGAGGGGGCCGGCGGCTCGTAAAGCGCGAACATCTCGGAATTCAGTGTGCCACGGGCTAATTCGCCAGCAAGTTGCACCCGTCGCTGTAACTTGCGCGCACGTGGCGGAATGCACCAATCGACAGCAAGTGTTGCCTCGCTAACGATGAAGACGTCTGTGTCGTCGGCCCATTCATCAATGGGATAGTTCAGTCGGTCGAAATGCGCCCACCAGAAGGGCTTGTCTTCGCGGCGGTGATAGCCGCGCGCCGCGGCGACCAGGGCGACAGCCGTCTGCTCGGGGGTGCGGTTATCGACCGCGGCGGCGCCGGCGAACTCGTCCAGGGTTGCCGCAAGCCGATCATGTTCCTCGACGCTGGCGCCATCCGAAACAGGTTGGGCACCAATCGGTGTGATGCCGAATTCAAATGCCCGCAGCAGCAACCAATCACGCAGGGCACGGGTGGATCGGCAGTCGTCGTGGTTGTAGTCCTCGATCTCCTTGAGCACGGTCGCGGCCTCGTCCACCTGGCCGCTGCTGCAAAGCTGGCAGTATCGGGCGTATTGGTTGATCGAGTCGGTGGCCGTGGTGACATCGCCGGAACGTAGCTGCGATCCCATGTAGAGCGGCTCCAGCGCCTTGAGGCCGACTGATTCGCTTCCGGTTCGGATACTCTTGCGCACAATCGGATACAAGTCCACCAGCGTCCCGCTGCGCAGCAGCTCGTCGACTTCGTCCTCCCCGACGCCGTGGCGTCCGGCGAGCCGCAGCAGCGCCGTCTTCTCGTAGGTGGCGTAGTGATAGATGTGCATGTCGGGGAAGCGCTTGCGTCGCTTGGTGACCAGCGCAAGGAAGTCGATCAATGCCGTCCGCTCGTCGCGGCGGTCATGCGCCCACAGCGGATGGAATGCGCGTGAGCGCCCGCCCTCCAGGACGCCGAACAGATATTCCAGGCCCCAGTCGGTGCCGTCGGCGGTCCACAGCGGGTCACCCTCGAAGTCGAAGAACAGGTCCCCGTCGTCAGGGTTGGGTAAAAGTGCCAGGGGCTGTGGGTCTGCCACCTCGAACTGCGGTATGCCGGTATCGCGCTGGCGTACTTGCAGTTTGGCCTGTGCAGCCAGCTTGTCTAGCGTGCGGGCGGATAATCCGGCGACCGGTCCGTTCTGGTCAGCCAGCTCGGCGAGCGTGCCGATGCCTGCATCGAGCAGCTTGGCGCGCTGGCTGACCCGCATACCGGCGACCAGCAGCAGATCGTCGTGTGCGCGCACCTGCTCCTCGCAGGCCGGGCATCGGAAGCATGCCCGTACCCGCTCGTCTTCCCAGCGCACCGGGACGCCGCCGGCATAGTGCTCGTCGAGCAGTTGCTGCAATCGCGCGCGCTGCTCGGAGTACACCGGGATCAGTTCGTCGACGCGGTAGCGCACCGCAACACCGTTGCCCAATATCAATTCGGCCTCGGCGGATACCGGGATACCGGAGCGGCGCAGGGTGTCGGCGTAGGCGGCGATCTGCAGCAGCGCGGTGACCTTGGCCGAGCGGGCCAGCTTGGTGTCGGAAACCTGGTATTGCTGGCCCTCTCGCACCAGGAAGTCGGCGAACCCGACGAAGCGGCCGTCGAACATCGCGGCCTGGTACACCACCGGCGCGGCGTTGGCGATGGCTCGCTGCGTGGCCGCGGCGGCCGCGCTGAGGCCGGCGACCGTGTATGCCGGACGGCCTATCACCACCACCGCGTCGCCGCACTTCTCGCGCAGCGCCTCGAACCGGCGTCGCTCATGCTCGTCACCCAGAGCGGCGGTGCGGGCCAGCAAGTCGTCCTCGACGGTGATGCCCGGGGCCCAGCCAAGCCTCCCGTCGAAATCCCGCAGCAGGGCGTACTCACAGCGAGCGGCGGCCGCGAGGTCCGACGCGCTGTAGATGATGCTGTCGCCTGCCATGAACACAGCAGCAACTGTAGGCGGGCTCACCGACAAGATTGGGCAGCTTCGCCTGCCGTCGGCCGGGTTAGGTCAGCGACCGATGTTGCTGATCAGCTCCACCCCGTTGCCGTTCCAACGGAACTTCACCACGCTCGGCAAGCCGATGCCGCCGGAGTAGACCAATGCCACCGTGTCGCCGGTGCACTGCGAGGTATCGATCCCGTTGAACCCGTACGTTTCGGGCGCTCCCTGCGGCGGTATCAACTTGCCGAGATGAAACATCACTGCCCTGGTGTTGGGACTCTGGGCGTTGGTGTTGGCCCTGACGATCACCGCGGACAGCTGGGCGCATTCGTTGTAGTTGCCGGCTAACGGTTCGGGGTTCCATGGCTGCTGGCTGCGGGGGTCGCGGGGCAGCTCCGATACCGCCCTGGCGATCGCGGGTGCGGCGAGATTGATCGCGCACGGGTCGGCGCGGCGCGGAACTGGTGCTGGTTGGGACGCCTGTCGCCGCGGGCGGGGCTGGTGCGCGGGCGCCGCGGTTGGATGGGTCGTGGGCTGCGGCGTCTTGGCCACGGTCGAGTCACCCGACCCGCAGCCGCTCAGTGCCACGGCAATCAGTGCAGCAGCGGCGAGCCCCGTCAACCGCCGGACACCGCAGTGTCGTGACCACACAAAGCTGCACCGTACCTTGACCAGGTCTGTCGCCGCGGCAGGCATGGCCGAGGGGTCATTGACCATTAGACTTTCTCTGCAAATGACCTCTCCGGAGAATGCCACCGTCACGTTCGCCGACCTGCAAATTCACCCCGCGGTGCTGCAGGCTGTTGTCGACGTCGGATATGAGTCGCCGTCGGCGATTCAGGCGGCGACGATTCCGGCATTGATGGCAGGTTCGGACGTAGTCGGGTTGGCGCAGACCGGCACGGGTAAGACGGCCGCTTTCGCGGTCCCGATTCTGTCCAAGATCGATACCGACAGCAGAGCGACTCAAGCGCTGGTGCTGGCGCCAACCCGCGAGCTGGCGTTACAGGTCGCCGAGGCGTTCAGCCGATACGGCGCCCACTTGCAGCAGATCAACGTGCTACCGATTTACGGCGGGTCGTCGTATGGGGTGCAACTGGCCGGACTTAAACGCGGTGCGCAGGTAGTGGTCGGCACCCCAGGCCGGGTCATCGACCACCTCGAACGCGGGACATTGGATCTGTCCCGGGTCGACTACCTAGTGCTCGACGAAGCCGACGAAATGCTCAACATGGGCTTCGCCGAGGACGTCGAGCGAATCCTGTCCGAGACTCCGGAGTACAAACAGGTCGCACTGTTCTCCGCGACGATGCCACCGGCGATCCGCAAACTCACCACCAAGTATCTGCACGACCCGACCGAAGTTAGCGTCGAGGCGAAAACCGCTACCGCCGACAACATTTCGCAGCGCTACATCCAGGTCGCCGGTCCGCGCAAGATGGACGCGCTGACCCGCGTTCTGGAGGTCGAACCGTTCGAGGCGATGATTGTCTTCGTTCGCACCAAGCAGGCCACCGAAGAGGTAGCCGAAAGGTTGCGCGCCCGAGGGTTTTCCGCCGCAGCCATCAACGGCGATATCCCGCAGAGCCAGCGCGAGCGGACCATCAGCGCGCTGCGTGACGGCGGTGCAGGAGGAATAGACATCCTGGTCGCCACCGATGTCGCTGCCCGAGGCTTAGACGTTGAGCGGATATCGCATGTGCTCAACTACGACATCCCGCACGACACCGAGTCGTATGTGCACCGGATAGGGCGCACCGGCAGAGCGGGGCGATCGGGTGCCGCGCTGCTCTTCGTCTCGCCGCGAGAGCGCCATCTGCTCAAGTCGATAGAGAAGGCGACGCGTCAGAAGCTCACCGAAGCCGCAGTTGCCCAGCGTCGAAGATGTCAACGCGCAGCGGGTGGCGAAATTCGCCGATTCCATCACCGACAGTCTCGGCTCGCCGGGTATCGAGCTGTTCCGCAGCCTGGTCGAGGACTACGAGCGGGAGCACGACGTCCCGATGGCCGATATCGCGGCGGCGCTGGCGCTGCAATCGCGCGACGGCGAAGCCTTCCTGATGTCGCCGGAGCCACCGCCCGACCGCCGTCCCAAAGAGCGTCAGGACCGGCCCGCCAAGTCCGCACGCAAAGCGGACGAGGGCCCTCAGAAGGGATTCGCCACCTACCGCATTGCGGTCGGCAAGCGACACAAGATCGGCCCGGGCGCGATCGTGGGTGCCATCGCCAACGAAGGGGGCTTGCACCGTAGCGATTTCGGCCACATCACCATCGGGCCTGACTTCTCATTGGTGGAGTTACCCGCCAAATTATCTCGCGAAACGCTGAAAGCTCTTGAAAGGACTCGTATTTCCGGCGTGCGGATCAACCTGCAACCTGATCGAGGTCGAGACAAGACCCGGCGTGGTGATGGCGGCGCGAAGCGGCGGGAACGCACGGGATGACCCGAGCCGACACCATGGCACCAGGGCGGACTCGAACAGGTCTCCGGGCCGGACCGGGTCGCGTCGCTCACCGGTATCCGTGCCGTCGCCGCCCTTCTCGTGGTCGGGACCCACGCGGCGTATACCACCGGCAAATACATACAGGGCTA
The DNA here is from genome assembly GCA_963744835.1 of uncultured Actinomycetota bacterium. GTDB lineage: Bacteria > Actinomycetota > Actinomycetes > Mycobacteriales > Mycobacteriaceae > Mycobacterium. The sequence goes on along the minus strand of CAVUVB010000001.1, from coordinate 81,706 downwards.
TTTCGGGCTGGTCTGCTCCCGGATGGAGATCGGGGTCCCGATTTTCTTTGTGCTGTCTGGTTTCCTGTTGTTTCAGCCGTGGGTGACATCGGCCGCGATGGGCGGCCCGAAGCCGTCGGTTCGCCGCTACGCCTGGCACCGGGTCCGACGCATCATGCCGGCCTACATCGTCACGGTGCTGATCGCCTACGTCATCTATCACTTCCGCACGGCCGGGCCGAATTTCGGCCACACTTGGATTGGATTGTTGCGCAATCTGACGTTGACGCAGATCTACACCAGCAATTACCTGAAAGGGTATTTGCATCAGGGTTTGACCCAGATGTGGAGCCTGGCGGTGGAAGCCGCCTTCTACGTGGTGCTTCCGCTGCTGGCCTACTTTCTGTTGGTAGTAGTGTGCCGGCGGCAATGGCGGCCGAGGCTGCTGTTGTTGGGTCTCGGTGCGCTGGCGTTGATCACCCCGGCATGGCTGATCTTGGTGCACCTGACGACCTCGGTGCCGAACGGAATGCGGCTGTGGCTGCCCACCTACCTGATCTGGTTTCTCGCCGGCATGAGCCTGACGGTGCTGCAGGCGATGGGGGTGCGCTGTTACGCCTTCATCGCGTTGCCGCTCGCCGTCATCTGCTACTTCATCGCTTCTACGCCGATCGCCGGGGATCCGACGACATCGCCGCTGGGCCTGTCGCAAGCGCTGTACAAAGCGGTGTTCTACGCGGCGATCGCTGCGCTGGCCGTGGCGCCGCTGGCGCTGGGCAACCAGGGCTGGTACTACCGGCTCCTCGCCACCCGGCCGATGGTGTGGCTCGGGGAGATCTCCTACGAGATCTTCTTGATCCACTTGGTGACAATGGAAATCGCGATGGTCTACGTGATGCGGGATCACGTTTACACCGGTTCGATGCTTGGGCTGTTTGTCGCGACGCTGGTGCTCACCATTCCGCTGGCCTGGTTGCTGCATCGCTTCACCCGGGTGCGCAGCTGAGCGGTACCACGATCGGGACGACGAACTCCTCGACCATCGCCTGCTCGTCGGCCACGTCGCGGCCCGGGAACATCAGCAGCGACGTGATCACCCGGACCAGCCAGCGACCCCGACTTTCGACGGTCGCCGGGTGGTCGGCGCCGAGCGAGCTGACGAATGCGGCGGCCAACGCGGCGATCACGTCTGACTGCTCGGCAAGTTCACCGCCGATCGGCGGCCGTGTGATAGCGAACCACGACGGCAAGCGCGGGGCTTTCGCGAACCAGACGCAGCGTGGTGGTGATACCTGCGACCAGCCGCTGTCGTGGATCCTCGATGCCCCTGATCCGGTCTTTGATCGCCTCCGAGAGCCGATGGGTCTCGCGGTGCACGTACGCGGTGCGCAACGCGTCGCGGTTGTCGAAATAGCGATACAGCGTGGCCCGGGAACAGCCTGCGGCCTTCGCGATCTCGTTCATCCCGACCGACGCGGGATCGTCGCGGGTGAAGAGCTCCTCGGCGGCGTCGAGGATCCGGTCGGCGGCCACCTCGGTGCGTCGCTCCGATAGCCAATCGTTGGCCGCCATCAGCCAGTGATCCGGAACGGGACCGACAGCGGACGCCGCACATAGCTTCCGCCTGCCCAGACGATGCCTGACTCGTCGACCTCGAAATCCGGGCAGCGGTTCAGCAATTCGGTCAACGCGACTCGTGACTGCATTCGAGCGGCGGCAGCGCCCAGGCAGTGATGCGCGCCGTGGCTGAACGTCAGGATGTTTCGCGGACAACGCTTGACGTCGAGTTCCCCGGCGTCGGGCCCGTATTGGCGCTCGTCGCGATTTGCCGATCCGTAGACGAGCAGCACCCTGCGTCCGGCGGGCACGGTTGTCTCGCCGATGGTGACGTCACGGGTGGCGGTCCTGGCCAGCGCCTGCGCCGGCGTAGTGAGCCGCAACAATTCCTCAACGGCGTCCGGGATGCGTTCGGGATCTGCCACCAACAACTCTCGTTGGTCGGGTCGTTGATGCAGCAACGGCATCGAGCCGCCCAGCATCCCGGTGACGGTGTCATTGCCGCCGGTGACCATCGTGAAGGTGAACGCGAGTATCGACAGCGTGCCGGCGATGTCGCCGTCGGCGCCCACTCCGGCCGCGACCAGGTGGGAGATGGTGTCGTCCTCGGGTTCGTCGCGGCGCCGCTCGATCAGTTTGGTGAAGTAGGCCATCATCGATCCGACCGCGTCGCCGACGGTTTCGAGTGCACCGGCGACGCCGCCTTCTGCGGTGTTGGCTGCGACGATCGCCTGAGTCCAGCCGTCGAATTGGTTGCGGTCTTCCTCCGGCACACCGAGATAGTGTGCGACCACCATCGAGGGCAGCGGCTTGAACAGTTCGGTGACGATGTCCCCGCCGCCGTTGGCGCGCAGCCGCTCGATGCGCTCGACGACGAACTCGCGCACCTTGGGCTCCACCGCCTCGACCTGACGCGGGGTGAACCCGCGCGACACCAGTTTGCGGAACTCGGTGTGGACGGGCGGATCTTGCATCACGAATGGTGGATTATCTTGCAGCCCAATCAGTTCCAGGTCATTGTAGTTGACGGTCAGCCCCTTCGCCGACGAGAACGTCTCGTGGTCGCGTGCCGCCGCCCAGACGTCGGCGTGGCGGGTCAGCACGTAGTAGTCCTCCTCGGGCCGGCTTCGCGGCACCACGTGGTGCACCGGGTCGTGGTCGCGCAGGGCGCGATACATCGGCCACGGGTTGGCCCAGGTATCGGCGTTGCACAGCTCGAATCGGGTCTCATGAGACAATGACGTCGTCATGTCTTATTGATACGACAGAGGATAGAAAATGTCAACGACAGATTCGCGCGTGCGTAACGCCACTCCGAAGAATCGCCGCAGATCTCGCAGCAGCGTTACGCTCGCCGCGTATCAGATGCCCGCGCCGGGGTTGAGGATGCCTTGCGGGTCCAATGCGTCTTTGATGCGGCGGTTCAGCGCCAAGGCTTCGGGACCGAGATAGCCGGCCAGCCAGGGAAGCTTCAGCCGACCGACACCGTGTTCGCCAGTGATCGTGCCGCCGAGGCGCAAGGCAAGATCCATGATCTCCCCGTACGCCAGGTCGGCTCGCTCCATCATCGCGGCGTCGGCGGGGTCGTACACGATCAGCGGATGGGTGTTGCCGTCACCGGCGTGAGCGATCACCGAGATCATCAGGTCGCGTTCGGCCGCGATACCAGCGATCCCGCCGACAAGGTCGGCCAAAGCGAACACCGGCACGCCGACATCCTCAAGGAGCAGCGTCCCCTTCTCCTCCACAGCGGGAATCGCAAACCGCCGGGCGGCGATGAACGCCTCGCTCTCGTCGGGATCATCTGTCGAAAACACTTCGGTCGCACCGTATTCGGTGAACACACCGGCCATGAATTCGGCGTCTTCGCTCCCGCCTTTACCGCGTTCGTCGGATGTGCCCAGCAGCATCGCGGCGGCGCCGCGGTCCAGGCCCATCCGCAGCTTGTCTTCGACGGCGTTGATGGCCACCGAGTCCATGAATTCCAGCATCGCCGGTCGTAGCTGTGCGCTCACCGCCAGGACGGCCTTGGCGGCGGCTTCCACCGACGCGAAACTGGCGACCACTGTGCTCGACGGCTGCTGCGGTGGCACCAATCGCAGGGTGACCTCGGTGATCACTCCCAGGGTGCCTTCGCTGCCGACGAACAGCTTGGTCAGGCTCAGACCGGCAACGTCTTTGAGCAGCGGGCCGCCTAGCCGCACCGCGGTCCCATCGGCCAACACCACCTGGACGCCCAACACGTAGTCGGTGGTGACGCCGTATTTCACACAGCACAGCCCGCCGGCGTTGGTCGCGATGTTGCCGCCGATGCTGCAGATCTCATACGACGACGGGTCGGGCGGATACCAGAGTCCATACTCGGCGACGGCCTTTTTCACCTCGGCGTTGAGCAGCCCGGGTTGGCATACCGCGGTGCGGGTGACCGGGTCGACGACGATGTCGCGCATTTTCTCCGTCGACAGCACGATTCCGCCGTCTACGGCAGTGGCGCCGCCGGACAGGCCGGTACCTGCACCTCGCGTCACCACCGGCACCTGATTGGCGCTGGCCCATCGCATGATGGTTTGCACTTCCTCGGTACGCCGCGGGCGCACCACCGCCACCGGCTTTCCGGCCGAGGGATCGAAGGCCCGGTCCTGCCGGTAGGACTCAGTTATCGCGGGATCGGTGACCACCATCCCCTCGGGCAACTCGGCGATCAGGTCGGCCAGCACATCGGCGCCCATGAAGGCGATCCTACGTACTATTTGACCCCCGGCAGCCGGCGCAACATTCGCAGGCCGGTCGTCATGATGCGCGCATATACGTCACCGCGCACCCCGTGGGGCGCTCCGACCGGCAGCACACGTTCGGTCGCGATGGTTTGCGATTCGGTGTATTTGAGGATGCCGTGCTCACCGTGGCGGCGCCCGAGGCCGGAATCTTTCATGCCTCCCATCGGCGCATCGACGGAGGCCCAAGCCGCGGCGTAGGCGCCGTTGACGTTGACAGTGCCGGCTTGCAGTTGTTGGGCGACTCGCCGGCCCCGGGCCGGGTCGCTTGTCCAGACGGCGAAGTTCAATCCGTAGGCGCTGTCGTTGGCTTTGTCGATGGCCTCTTGCTCGTTCTCGACGGGGTACAGCGACACCACGGGTCCGAACGTCTCGTCGGCGAAAGCGGTCATGCCTTCGCGCACATCGGTGAGAATCGTGGGCTCGTAGAAATGCGGCCCGATCTCGGGGCGCGGCCGACCACCGGCCAGCACAGTGGCGCCCTTGCCTACCGCGTCATCGACATGCTCGGTGACCGTGTGCAGCTGGCTCTCGCTGATCAGTGAACCCATGTCTGCGGAGTAGTCCAGCGCGGCCGATAGCTTCATCGACTTGGTTGCCGTAACGAACTGCTCAACGAACGCATCCCACGACGACCTTGGTACGTAGATGCGTTCGACCGATATGCACAACTGGCCGGCGTTTGAGAATGCCGCGCGTACCGCGCCCGACGCCGCCTTGGCGGGGTCAGCGTCATCGAGGACCAGTAGCGCATTCTTGCCACCCAGCTCCATGGAGCAGTCGATGAGCCGCTCGGCGGCCTGCTTGGCCACATTGCGACCCACGCCGGTGGAGCCGGTGAACATCAAGAAGTCGGACTGCTCGATGATTGGCGTGCCGAGTTCTGATCCGGGCCCGGTGACCACTTGGACCAAGCCCGCGGGCATGCCGGCCTCTTCGAGCAGCGCAACCGCCCAGAGCGCCGAAAACGGTGTGCGGTCATCGGGTTTGGTCAACACGGCGTTGCCGGCGACGAGTGCGGGGATCGCATCGCTGATGCCGAGCGTCAACGGATAGTTCCAAGGCGAGATGATGCCTACCAATCCTTTGGGGTGGTGGTGTTCCCAGACTTCCGTGAGCACCAGCTGCACGCCTTGGCGCCGCTTGGGACGCAGATACTGTTGCGCGGTGTGCGCGTAGTAGCGCGCCGTAATGCAGACGTCGAGCACTTCCTCGAAAGCGTGACGGCGTGCCTTGCCGTTCTCCAGCTGGATGAGATCCAGCACTTCGTCCTGGCGCCGCAAGACGAGGTCGTGGAACCGCAGCAGCACGGCTGCCCGCTCGGCTGTCGGGCGCGCCGCCCACGCGGATTGGACGGCGCGGGCACGGCCGGCCGCGGCCGCCACATCGGCTGGCGTGCAGTGCGGCACCCGGCCGAGCGGCTCGCCGGTCATCGCGTTGGTGATCTCCCGATGTCGACCGGGGTCGGCGGCGTCGACCCGGTCGGCCAGGGTCTTGAGCAGCTGGTCGATGTCGTGGGTGGTCGCCGATCGACTCGGCGAGCGAAGTTGCAAAGGCATCGTCGATGACTAGCCGCGAGCGGGTCCGACGAAACACCGCTCTTCGCCGTTCGGGCACAGTGGAGCGGTGAGCCTTGCCCACCCGCGTACCGGGGCGTTGTTCGATTCCCCGGTCCCGCCCGGCACTGGCTGGCCCGGCGATGCCGCGACCGGCCGCACGGCGGTCGCATCCGCGCAGGCACAGGTGGCCGCGATGGCGCAGGCCGTCGAGTCGCCCGCGCAGCTCGACGCCGAGGTGTCGGTGTGCCGGGCTTGCCCGCGACTGGTCGAGTGGCGCGAGCAGACGGCCCTGACCAAACGACGGTCGTTCGCTGACCAGCCCTATTGGGGCAGGCCCGTTCCGGGGTGGGGTGCCCAGCGTCCGCGGCTGATGATCGTCGGGCTGGCGCCCGCGGCAAACGGCGCCAACCGGACCGGTCGGGTTTTCACCGGCGACCGGTCCGGGGATGTGCTGTTCGCGGCGCTGCACCGGGCTGGCTTGGCGAATTCGCCGATCAGCGTGGACGCCGCCGATGGCCTGGCGCTGATTGGCACCCGCGTGGTGGCCGCGGTGCGGTGCGCGCCACCGGACAATGCGCCGACACCGGCTGAGCGGTCGACCTGCGCGCCGTGGTTGACCGCCGAGTGGCGGCTGATCGGCGGCAACGTACGGGTGGTCGTAGCGCTGGGCGGATTCGGCTGGCGCTCGGCGCTGGACATGGTCCGCTCGGGCGGTGGCCAGGTTCCGCGGCCGCAGCCCAAATTCGGCCACGGCGCCACCGCGACCGTGCACGCCGCCCACGGCGACGTGGTGCTGCTGGGCTGCTACCACCCCAGCCAACAGAACACGTTCACCGGCAAGCTGACGACGGAGATGCTCGACGACGTCTTCGGCCGGGCCGCGTCAATCGCCGGTGTTGACCGGGAACGTTCGGCCGCGGACGGGCGTTGACGCGGTCATGCGGCTTTCCGTGCTTGATCTCGTCCCGGTCCGCACCGACCAGACCACCTCGGATGCGCTGGCCGCGACCGTGCGGCTGGCGCAGACCGCCGACCGTCTGGGCTTTACCCGATACTGGCTGGCCGAGCACCACAACATGCCGTCGGTCGGTGCGACTAGTCCGCCGGTGTTGATTGCCTATCTCGCCGCGCAGACCACGGCGCTGCGCCTGGGGTCCGGTGGTGTGATGCTGCCCAATCACGCTCCGCTAGCGGTGGCCGAGCAGTTCGCGCTGCTTGAAGCGGCCGCGCCGGGCCGTATCGACCTCGGCATCGGCCGGGCGCCGGGCTCGGATCCCGTGACGTCGTTCTTGTTGCGTGGCGCCGCGGGACGAGACGACCGCGATATCGATCAGTTCCCGAACTACCTTGACCACGTGCGGGCGATGATGAGTGCCCGGGGAGTGCCCGTGCAATTGCGCGACGGGGACTACATTCTCAAGGCCACCCCGGCCGCAGCCAGCGAGCCGCGGCTGTGGCTGCTCGGCTCGTCGCTGTATTCGGCCCGGCTGGCCGCGGCCAAGGGGTTGCCCTATGTGTTCGCCCATCACTTCTCGGGCAAAGGGACCGAGGAGGCGCTTGCGCTTTACCGATCGGAGTTCGTGCTCAGCGAGCTGGCGGCCGAGCCGGTGACATTCCTGACCGTCAATGCCGCGGTGGCCGAAACCCGCGAAGAGGCAACCGCGTTGATGCTGCCGAACCTGCACATGATGGCCCGGTTGCGGACCGGGCAGCCGCTCGGGCCGCTGCAACTCGTCGAAGACGCCCGCGGCGCTGAGCTGACGCCGGAGCAGCAGCACATCGTCGACAGCGGACTGCGCCGCGCGGTGCTCGGTACACCCGCAGAGGCTGCCGATCAACTACATGCACTGGCGCAACGGTTCGGCGTCGACGAGGTGATGGTGCACCCGGTCGCGTCGGCGCATCGCGGCACCGATCCTGCAACCGCCCCGGGTCGCGAGACGACGCTGGAGCTGCTGGCGAAGGAGCTGTTCTAGCCGCCGGCCGGCGTTAGCACCACGACGGGGATTGGCCTGGACGTCTTCTCCTGGTAAGCGCTGTACCGGTTGCCATTAACTTTGTTCACGATCTGCCACAGCCGGTCGTAGTCGGGATCGGTGGGCAGTACCGGGCGAGCCGTAACGCCAAAACGCTTTGGCCCCACATTGATTTCGACGTTCGGATTCTTCCGAAGATTGTGATACCAGCCAGGCGCTTGCGGGGCGCCCGCCTTCGAGCCGACGATCAGATAGTCGCCGCCGTCGCGGCCGTAGGTCAGAGACGTGACGCGGGCCTTACCGGTCTTGGCGCCGACGGTGTGCAGCAGCAGGCAGGGCATCCCCAATGTCCTGTGCCCGATCCAGCCGTGCGTGTTCCGGTAAACAGCGTCGTGCGCCCGCAGCACCTGTGGCACTATTCGCTTTTCAATCCAGGACTGGGCCATCTGCCCAGTATTACTGCTCGGCGTCGATCCGCGCCAACGCATCCCGCAGGATCTGACCGGTGGCCTCCCGGTCGGGATCGCGGCGCAGCAGCAGCCCCTTGGCGACCGACAGTTTGTCGCCGTTGCGGCGCGGCAGCACATGCAGGTGAATGTGAGGCACCGTCTGGAAAGCGGGGCGCCCGTCGTTGATCGCAATGTTGGTGGCGTCGGCCAACTCGGTCGCGCGGGCGGCCTTGGCGATCCGCTGTCCAATCGTCACCATGTCGGCCAGTGTCTGAGGCGGGGTATCGGTGAGATCTGCCGTGTGCCGTTTGGGCACCACCAGGGTGTGGCCGCGGGTGAACGGGCGGATGTCGAGGATGGCCAGGTAGCCGTCATCTTCGTAAATGCGGATGGCCGGGGCCTCACCGGCGACGACTGCACAGAACACACACGACATGGGAGTCACGGTAGCGCGGCGGCGATCGCGTGAATGGCGCGGTCGAGTATTGCGCGGGTGGTGGCGAAGTTCAGCCGGGCGAAACCGGAGGACACCGAGGCGCCGAACGGGATGCCGGGGCTCAGCGCCACCTTGGCCCTCGATAGCAGGTGTTGGGCGGGTTCGGTCGGCAGGTGCAAAGCCCGAAAATCGACCCACGACATGTAGGTGGCCTCCGGGGTGTTGATCTTCAGCCCCGGGCTGAGTTCGGGCAAGGTCGCAGCCAAGTGGTCGCGGTTTGCCTGCAGGTAGCTGAGCAACTCGTCGAGCCAGCCGGCGCCGTGGTTGTAGGCGGCGATGTTGGCACGGATACCGACGGTGGAGACACCCATCTGGTGCAGCTTGTTGACTCGGCCCCAAGCCTGGATGTCGCGGTCGTTGGACAGAATCACCTGAGCGCAGATCAGGCCGGGCAGGTTCCACCCCTTGGACGCCGACGTCAGTGTGACGACCGTGTCGGCGGCGGTGGCGGACACCGAGGCGGCCGCGACGTGCGGCCGTCCATAGACCAGCGGTCCATGGATCTCGTCAGCGATGACCCGGGCGTCGTGGTCGGCGGCGATGTCGATGATGGCGCGCAGCTCGTCCTCGCGGAACGCGGTGCCCAGCGGGTTGTTCGGGTTGCACAGGATGAGCGATCCGGCCCCGCCGGCGAAAGCGGCGTCCAGCGCTTCCAGATCCATCACGTATCGACCGGAATGCTGCAGCATCGGGATTTCCACGCGCTGGCGCCCGGTGATCTGCAGCAGGTCGAAGAACGGCATGTACGCCGGAACGGGCAGCACCACCGGACTCTCTGGTCTGGTCAGAAATCTGATGACGACTTCCAATCCCTTGAGGACATCGGGCACCACGCGGACCCAGTCGGGCGAAACCTGCCAGCCGTAACGGCGGCGGCACCACTCCGCGGTGGCTTTCGGCAAGTCGTCCTCCCCGGCGGGTGGATAGCCGAACTCTTCGTTGGCCACGCACGTCCGGATGCCGTCGATCACCGCCGGCGCGGTGGGGAAGTCCATCTCGGCGATCCACAGCGGCAACACGTCGGACCCGAAGAGGTTCCACTTGATCGTCCTGCGCCGCCGGAGTTGCGCTGGAGTCAATTGGTCGAACAGACCTGCGTCCATGGCAGTAGTCTGCCTCGACGTGGACGTGGGAGATCTGGCCTTCGCGGGCGCGGCCGAACAGGCCCGGATGTTGGCCGCCGGCGCGATCACCGCACCGGCGCTGCTGGAGGTGTACCTGGACCGCATCGCGCGGTTAAATCCACAGCTGCGGTGCTATCGGGTGGTCCTCGGCCAGTCCGCGCGTCGGGAGGCCCAGGCCGCGCAGCGCCGCCTGGACGCCGGCGACCGGTTACCTCTGCTCGGCGTCCCGGTCGCGATCAAAGACGATGTCGACGTCGCCGGCGAGGTGACGACCTACGGCACCAGCGCTGTCACAACGCCGGCAAGCCACGACGCAGACGTAGTTGACGCGCTGCGCGCTGCGGGCGCGGTGATCATCGGCAAAACCACTGTGCCCGAGTTGATGATGCTGCCGTACACCGAATCGCTGACGTTCGGGGCGACCCGCAACCCGTGGAACACCGCGGTGACGCCTGGTGGCAGCAGCGGCGGCAGCGCTGCCGCGGTGGCCGCCGGCCTCGCGCCGCTGGCACTGGGCTCCGACGGCGGTGGATCGATCCGCATCCCGTCTGGCTGGTGCGGTCTGTTCGGGATCAAGCCGCAACGGGATCGTGTCTCGCTGGCACCGCACGATGACGCCTGGTGCGGGCTAAGTGTCAACGGCCCGATCGCGCGGTCGGTCGAAGACGCGGCGTTGTTTTTGGATGTGACGACAACGATGCCCGGCCCGGACGGTGGATTCGCCGGAGCTGCCGGCCGGGATCCGGGCCGGCTGCGAATTGCGTTGAGCACCAAGGTTCCACCGCCATTGGTCGTCAATGTCGGCAAGGAGCAACGAGCGGCAGTCGGTCAAGCCGGTGCGCTGCTGCGCGACCTCGGCCATGACGTCATCAGTCGCGACCCCGACTATCCGCCGTCGGCGGTCTACGCCAATTACCTGCCGCGCTATTTCCGCGGCGTTTACAACGACGTGCGCTCGCTGCCGCATCAGGAGCGGCTGGAGAAACGGACCCGCAACATGGCGCGCATCGGCTCACTGCTGTCCGATCGGCGTATGGCGGCGGTACGCGCGGGGGAGTCCGCACTGGCTGCCCGGATTCAGTCGATCTTCGACGATGTCGACGTCGTCATCACGCCCGGCAACGCCACCGGGCCGTCGCGCATCGGCGCCTATCAGCGTCGCGGCGCCGTGTCGAGCCTGCTGCTGGTGTCGCGGCGGGTGCCGTTTTTCGAGATCTGGAATCTCACCGGTCAGCCCGCTGCCGCGGTTCCGTGGGGGCTTGATCGCGACGGCGTTCCGCTGTCGGTGCAGCTCGTCGGCCGCCCGCGCGACGAGGCGACACTGCTGGCGCTCGGCGCACAGATCGAGGCAGCCAGGCCGTGGGCGCACCGGCGACCGCCGGTGTCATGACGACGTGATCACCCGCCAAGCGTCCAGCTTCTGACCCGGAAGCATGGCGCGCGCCGGGCTGCTGGACGGCAGCACGCAGTAGCTGACCGGCGCGTCGACGTGGACAAGTCGGCGGAACAGTGTGTCCGCGGTGCGACCGTTGAAGTACACGCGCTTGATGCGCCGGTGGGTGGCGAACAGTCGATCAAAGTCGTTGGCCACCAGACTTTTCGGGTCTATCTTCGCATCCGAGCTGCCAGCGCGACGGCATTTGTGCAGCACATCCCACAGCGCCACGCCGTGCGATTGCAAAGCGGCCAGCCGGGTTTCGTAGGGTGTGCGCACGTCGAAGCCGAAGAGCGCACTGGTGATAGGCCAGAACGCGTTTCGCGGGTTGCCGTAATACTGGCCTGCTTCCAGCGATTGCACGCTGGGAAACGAGCCCAGAATCAGCAGCCGGGCGGCGCTGTCGAGGACGGGCGGGAACCCTTCGAGAAGCGGTGTGGTCATCGAGCCCCATGATGCCCCGCCGCGTTATACGTTGGCGACGTGGACGACACGGTCGACCCGCACATCGACGAACTGCTCAACGGTCTGGAGGGCAGCGCGCGCGCCCAGCGCGCTGAGCTGATCGAGTGGCTGCTCGAGCAGGGCATTAGCGCCGACGAGATCCGAGGCGCGCCAGTCCCCATGCTGGCAGCGTCGCGCCGGCTGATGGGCGACGACGGCAACTACGTCTCCACGAGGGAAATCAGCGAGGCTTTCGGAATCGACCTAGAGTTCCTGCAGCAGGTGCAACGTGCCATCGGCTTGGTGCGAGTAGACAATCCCGACGCGACTGTGCACCTGCGCGCCGACGGGGCCGCGGCCGCACACGCCAAGGAATTCCTCGAGGTTGGCATCGATGCCGACCAGGTGGTGCAGGTCGTTCGTATTCTCGCCGAAGGGCTTTCGCACGCCGCCGAGGTGATGCGATATACCGCGCTGGCGACCATCCTGCAGCCCGGTGCGAGCGAAGTGGAAATCGCCAAGGCGTCGCAGGCCTTGGTGACTCGGATCGTGCCGTTGCTCGGACCGATGATCGAAGACATGCTGTTTATGCAGCTACGGCACATGATGGAGACCGAAGCCGTCAATGCCAGCGAGCGGGCGGCCGGTAAGCCACTGGCGGGTGCGCGGCAGGTCACGGTCGGCTTCGCCGATCTGGTCGGCTTCACCCGGCTAGGTGAAGCGGTGCCGCCCGAGGAGCTCGGGCAGCTGGCCAGCCGGCTGGCCGACCTCGCCCGCGACGTGGCAGTCCCACCGGTGCGCTTCATCAAGACGATCGGCGACGCGGTGATGTTCGTTTCCACGGATCCCGCGCCGCTGCTCGACGCTGTGCTCAAGCTTGTCGAAATCACCGACAGCGACAACGACTTCCCCCGGCTGCGGGCGGGTATCGCGTCAGGCTCTGCAGTGAGCCGGGCGGGCGACTGGTTCGGCAGCCCGGTAAACACGGCGAGCCGGGTGACGGGCGTGGCTCGGCCGGGCACGGTGCTGGCCGCCGAATCGACGCAGGAGGAACTCGGCGACGGCGCGGGGTTCAGCTGGTCGTTCGCCGGCGCGCGTCATCTGAAGGGCATCAGGGGCGAGCTGAGGCTTTTCCGCGCCCGACGAGGCGAGGGTGCCGAGGAGTGATCGCATTAGGGCAGGCCCGGTGGACGTCGGGAGGCGTCTTATGTTTCCTGCGCGGCCGGTTTTCACTCCGTAGACCGGCTCTTTGGAACGTGTCTCTTCCGGGCCTGCTTCGCCCCTAAAGCTACAACTCCGCACGCGTCATATCAACGGTTTTCGGCACATCACCTGGCGCTCGTCCGACGTCGTCAGAGCACCGATCGGTGCGCCGCGTTCGCTGTCGGTAAAACCATTACCATCGTTCAAGTAATGGTGTAATTATGTAAGTATGAAACACCATCATGGACATGGGCGCCGGTACGGTCGCCCCGGCGGCTGGCAGCAAGCTGGCCAACCCGATGCCAGCGACGCCGCAGATTGGTTCGCCGGCCGCTTGCCGGAGACCTGGTTCGACGGCGACCCCACCGTCGTCGTCGACCGGGAGGAGATCACGGTCATCGGCAAGTTGCCCGATCCGGAAAACACAGGGGAAGCAGCAAAAGAAGAAAGCGAAGCCCGCGCGTCAGGCCGCGTCTCGCGCTTTCGCGAGGAGACCCGATCCGAGCGGATGAACATCGCCGACCAGGCGCAGGACCGCTACGGCCGCAAGGTCTCCTGGGGCGTCGAAGTCGGTGGCGAGCGGATCCTGTTCACCCACATCGCGGTTCCGGTCATGACGCGCTTGAAGCAACCGGAGCGGCAGGTGCTCGACACCCTCGTCGATGCCGGCGTGGCCCGGTCCCGCTCCGATGCGTTGGCCTGGTCGGTCAAGCTGGTTGGCGAGCACACCGAAGAGTGGCTGGCCAGGCTGCGCGACGCCATGTCCGCCGTCGACGACCTGCGAGCCGAGGGCCCGGAGCTGTAGCAGCCGCGTTATTGCCCCGCGGTGAAACGGCTTGCGAGAGCGCGAATCTGGTTTTCCAACTGGTCGAGGCCGGCTTCGGTGGAGCGCTCGTTCGTTCCGCAAAGGGTACCGAGCAGCGCAAAGACGGCCGGATAACGTTCGGCGACTTGCTCGAGGAGCTGTCCGTCACTGGGGTCTGTGCCGTTGCCATCGGCGAACCGGTAGCCCGTGTTCGCCCCCGCGGCGGGTATACCTGTGCCTCCGAAGGCCGCGGCGATGCGGGCGCGGTAATCGGTTGTGTTGCCGAGCTTCTCGGTGACTGCCCGACCACCCATGGGAACCGTTCCGCCGATGGTGCCCCCGGCCATACCCGCCAGGCCCATCTCACTGAACAGGCTTCCGGAGCTCCCCGCCCAGACTTGTGGGGCCGCGCTCACACCGGTGGCCGGCAACATCATCGCGACAGGACGTATCGCCGGGGCTGCCACGGTCCAGGTCGGCGGCACCGACAACCCCCCGACCGAGGCTGCCCGACCCAGACCCGCCGACAAGCCTGGGACCTCCGCCGGGCCCAACGCCGTCGCCGGCCCGATCATCGCGCGGCCGGCGTCGGCTTCGGTCTCGAGGGGGACACCGGTAGGGTCCATTTGTTCATCGACGACGATGTCCTGGTCATCGACGCCGATGTCAGCAAAGTCAGTGGCGAAGTCGACGGGCTCGAGCCCGGCCAGCCCGGCTGAACCAATCGTCGGCAGGAATGTTGTGACGCCGGCCAGGTCCGCCAGCGTCCCCAGCGGGTCCTCTGCCAAAGCAGGGGCGACCGACCCCGTCGATGCAAGTCCCTGCGCTGCCGTGGAGGTCAGCTGGGACACCACCGTCGGCGTGCTTGTCGCGGCCGAGGCCCCAGTGGTGGTCTGTGGGGCCGGGCTAAACGTGGGCAATCCCGAGGTGACCGTCGCCGTGGAGCCGGCGTAACCGTACATCGCCGCGGCGTCCTGGGCCCACATCTCGGCATACTGGGTCTCGGTGGCCGCGATCGCCGGGGTGTTCTGCCCGAATAGATTCGTGGCCACCAGCGCCGTCAACAGGGACCGATTGGCCGTGATCACCGGTGGGGGCACCGTGGCCGCGAATGCCGCCTCGTAGGCCGCCGCGGTGGCCTGGGCCTGGGTGGCGGTCTGCGCAGCCTGCGCCGCAGTAGTGTTCATCCATCCCACATAGGGGGCGGCCGCGGCGGCCATCGATACCGACGCCGGCCCCAGCCACGGTCCGCCAGTGAGGCCTGAGATTACCGACTGATAGGAGCTGGCGGCCGACTCCAACTGGGCGGCCAACCCACTCCAGGCCGCGGCGGCGGCCACCATCGGCCCCGAGCCGGGGCCAGCATACATGCGCCCGGAGTTGATCTCCGGTGGAAACAGTGCGAAATCCATTGCGAAATCCCTACTTTCAGCCAACGACGAGTGCGTTGGCGGCCTCGGTGGACGCGTACGACCCGGCGCTGGCTCCCAGGGTCGTTACAAACATCTCGTGAATCGCCGCAGCCTGGGCGGTGATCACCTGATACATCTGGGCGTGCGCCGCGAATTGCGCTGCAGCTGCCGCCGATACTTCATCCGCGGCTGCGGGAATCACCCCGGTCGTGGGGGCCGCCGCAGCCGCATTCCCGGCACTCAGCGCCGAGCCGATGCCCTGTAAGTCTGCGGCTGCTGCCACCAACAGGTCCGGCTGTGTCGTCACAAAAGACATTGGACTTCACCCTTCCTTCTAGCTACGGCAACCGAACCAGTGCTCGGTTGCCCCCCATGTGTGTCGAGGAGGATATCGCCTGCTGAGCGGCGGGGCGTGCAGATCGACGAGGTGCTCGCCGGTGGGGAAGATCCTGTCGCGGGCGATCGAGCGGGTCTAATCGCTCGGCACTCGCCGCCCCCGTGCAGTGTGCCGCACATGCCCTCGTGCCAATTGCTGCTCGGGGGTCGTTGCGTCCATTGACCTTTCAGCCGGCCCCAGCCGCAACTTGATCCCCGGGCCCGCTGCCTCAAAATGTGACACGCTGTGCGCATGGTGGGCGCAACCGGAGGGTCCCGGTGGACGGACGAGCTGCTGGATCGCATGCGGCAGTTAGGCGATCCGGTGGCCGACACGGCGGTTGCCGCCGTACTGGAGCGGGGCGGCATCGAGGCGGTCAACGCGATCATGCGCACGCTGGTGCGCCTCGAGCAGCCGGTGCCGGAGCAGTTGCCTGCCGAGCTCAAGGACTACCTGGACGAGACGCGACCTCTGCCCGACTGGGCCGACCTGGGAAAGATCACGCGGGCGCAGCAAATATTCGAGACGTGGGGCTTCCTTATCGTGCTCTGCCTGTTCTGCGCGTCACTCCCGTCGTCGTACGCCGCTGCGAAGGGCGTCAAGGTACTGCACCTGACCGCACGCTTTGATACCGACGCGCGCCGGCGGGCGATGGAGACCGGCCAGTTTCTGATGGACGCGCTCACCCTCGGCGGCCTCGGCGTACACGGCAAGGGCCGGCGCACGATCCAACGCGTCCGGTTGATGCATGGCGCTGTGCGCCATCTGATAGCAGCCCGCGACGAGCAGCAGCCCGGCCTGTGGGATCCCGAATGGGGGATGCCGATCAACCAGGAGGACCTGGCCGGGACCCTCATTGCCTTCTCTGGCGTCGTCGTGGATCCGATGGTTCGCCTCGGTGTGCAGTTGTCCGACGCGGACATCGATGCCTACCTGCATACGTGGAACGTCATCGGCCACCTGCTCGGCCTGCGCGACGACCTACTCGTGCGCGACGCCGACGATGCCGCCGCGCTATTCGCAGCTATCCGGCGTCGACATTTCCAAGCGTCACCGGAAGGGCAGGAACTGACCCGTGCGCTGCTTGAGCTGCTCGACGAACTGACGCCCTTCCACCGGTTCGACGACACGATCCCGCCGCTGATCCGCCACCTGATCGGCGACGAGACCGCCGACCTGCTGGGAGTACCGCCGTCGGATCTCATCGACCGCCACGGATGGCCCGAGCGGAGCGCGAGCTGGTTTGTCGCCCACCTTGCGGGCCCGATCGAGCGCGACTTACCGCGCCACCAACTGGTTTCGCGCATGGCCCACTCGTTCGGGCGCCACTTGGTGCGAGGACTGTTCGAGCTGGAGCGGGGCGGCGAACGCGCGCCGTTCAACATGCCCGACCATCTCGCCCGCGGCTGGGAGCTTTCGGCGCTAAACGGGGCTACCGAATGAACGCGGTCATGGCATCGCCTCGGACCACGCGATATGTCCCTGGAAGCCAAGCGTCCTCGCCATGTCACGGTAGCGATCCCGGAACTGCGCATAAGCTGCGACATCGCCGTGAGCCCGCGCTAGAAGTGCTTGTAGCCGCAGCAGCCAGATGTCGTGCTCGATGACGCCGTCCGCGGGCAGCCGCGCCAAACGGTCGATCACAGCCTCGGCTTCGATCACATCACCGTCGGCACCGCGATCGAGCAGTGTCTCCACCAGAGCACCCGTCGCAGGAACGCCCCAGCCCAGCAGCTGTCTTTCGCGCACCAGATGGTCGACGGCGGCGCGTATCACCGGTATCGCGTCGTCGCGGTCTCCACGCCTGGCCCTCTCACGTGCCAAATACACATCGACAATCGGTAGATCGCCCAGGCCGTATCCCCCGCGCTCGAACGCCTCTCTGACCTCGACCAGCAGCCGCTGTCCACGCTCACGCTCCGAAGCCGATTGGCGGTACATCAGCGCAGCGCCCAGCGTCACCTCGATGGCAGCCAATGCGAGATCATCACCGGCTCGCTCGGCAATTTGTCGGGCATTCTCGATCTCGCGCACCGCCGAATCGTCGGGCGTCACCACGCCGAAACTTATCCCGGGGAAGTAGACGAAACTGACGACCGTGGCGTAGGACAAGGGGTCGGCATTGCGGGCCAGGGCGAGGCCTTGCTGCATATCCTCGCGCCATCCCGGACGGCTGAGGCAATAACGAGCAACAGCCCGGTGCGCCAGGGCGACCGCTAATGGAGAGCCCAGAAGGAAGTTGCCTTTAGCGGGGTCACCGCCGGCGAGGTCGATGACCCTTTCTGACCATCGCAGCACGTCGGGGAACTCGGCGCTTTGCAACTTCGCGTAGATGGGCGCAAAGGACAGCCCCAGCGTCAAGGTCGGATCGCCGAGTGACTCGATGAGCGCCATGGCCTCAGACGCCAGCTGCGACGCCTCGCGGATCCGGCCCTGATAGGTGTGATCCACCACCGGGCCAGCCATAGCGATGGCCAGTGACGCCTTGTCCCCAGCGGCGGCGCACAACTCCCGCAGTTCATCAAAGACCGCACCTGCCACATGTGCATGGACCCGCCAGGCGATCCCGCACAGCATGGTGCGTGGGGCGATGCGCATGGCTGCCCGGTTGGGGTCATCGGCGGGCAAAGCGTCGGCGATCTTTCGGGCGCGCTCCCAACTCAGTTGTGCCGCAGCGATGTCGCGATTGGTCGCCCAAGTTGCGGCCCGCATGTGCCAGCCATAAGCGGCGTGCAGATCACCGGCAGCCTCGACGTGTTCGGCAATCAGTGCGGCGTTTTGGTCGGCCGCTGCCGGGTCACGTGATTCGATTGCATTTGCGACGCGCCGGTGCAGCTCGGCGCGATCCGATTTAAGCAGGGATTCGTAGGCCACCGCGCG
The DNA here is from genome assembly GCA_963744835.1 of uncultured Actinomycetota bacterium. Taxonomy (GTDB): domain Bacteria; phylum Actinomycetota; class Actinomycetes; order Mycobacteriales; family Mycobacteriaceae; genus Mycobacterium. Next base: position 63,237 of record CAVUVB010000001.1, on the reverse strand, counting down.
AATCAGCGCATGATGGAACACATACTCGGCTTGTCGGGTGAATCTGATCTGATCGATGAACTCGCCCCTGACCAGGTCCTCAAGGGCAGGTTCAATTCCCAGCGTTTCGAGCAGCCCCTGGCTGAACCGCGAGCCGATGACCGCCGCCGCGCTCAATGTGTGCTTGGCGCGCGGATCGAGGCGGTCGATGCGCGCGGAGATGGTCGCCTGCAAGGTAGCTGGCACGCTGACCTCGACGGCATCGGCCGTCGACACATATGCGCTGCGGTTACCGCGCAGCACACCACGCTCGGCCAAGTCGCGCACTATCTCCTGGGCAAAGAACGGATTCCCAGCGGACCTCTCGGCAATCGTTTGGCCCAGAGCAACAACCGAGGGGTCGGAGCCAAGCAGCTCCGAGACCAAGGCTGCGGTCTCCGAATCAGTCAGCGGCGCAAGGGCTATGGTCTGAGCACCGGCAAGCCGGCTCAACGCGCCCCGGTATTCCGGGCGGTAGGTGACCAATACCAGCGCGGGAGTCTGCGGAATCACAGTGAGGAACTCGGCCAGCATCGACTCGCTGACCTCATCGATCCAATGGGCATCCTCGATGATGTAGAGCACGGGGGTTTCGCGGGCCAATAAGGCGGCGCTCACGAGCGCGGTCAGCCGCCGCCGCCGGGCATCCGGATCGATTGTCGGCAGAGCAACCTCGGGATCAGCAATGCCCAGCAGGTCGTCAATGAGCACCAAATCCTCGGGGTCTGCCTCAGGAACTCGTCCCCGCACCTGCTCGCGCGCAGCCTCCCCGTCAAGATCGCCGACACCGGTGGCTGACCGCCCCAGCTGCGCGACGACATGGAAGGAGATCTCGCTGGTGTGCGACTCACAAAAGGTGCTGAAGACTTCCACTTCACGATGACGTGCCAGCGCCGCCAATTCGCCCACCAGACGGCTCTTACCAATGCCCGGTGACCCCACCACGCCCACCACAGCGCCGTGGCCCTCGATTGCGCGGTCCAACAGGGCCTCAACGGCCGACATCTCCCAGCGCCGACCGACCAGATGCGACTCAGCAAGCCGGGCGGCATGATGCCCCTCCGCCATGCCCAGCAACCGACGGGCGGCTATCGGCGCGTCGGCACCTTTGATGTGAACCAACTCAGATTCGCCGAGAGTTGCCAGGCCATCAACAAGCCGCGCTGTCGACGCACTGAGCATCACTCCGCCCGGCGGAGCCACCGACTCCATCCGTTGCGCCAAGCCGACTTGCTCACCGATTGTGGTGTAACCAAAAGGCCCTGAACCGATATCGCCGGCTATCACCTGACCAGAGTTAAGTCCCACGCGTACCTGGAGGATGACGCCGTCGCGCTCTCGGACGCCGACGGCAAGCTGCTTCGCCTCCTCTTGAAGCCCCAGGGCTGCCAGACAGGCACGAAGGGCGTGATCTTCTAGGGCCACCGGCGCCCCGAACACCGCCATGATGCCGTCACCGGTGAACTTATCGACTGTGCCGCCGTACCGCTGCACAACTGTTGCGCACCGACCGGCGACATCGGCCATGATCTCGCGGAGCCGCTCAGCCCCGACGGTCGCGGCGATGCTCATCGAACGAACGACGTCAGCGAACAGCACCGTCACCTGTTTGTACTCGGCAGACTTCGGTGCCGATGCCACCGGCGCGCCGCACTCGCTGCAAAACTTGGCTGTTGCGCTCAACTGAGCAGCGCACGCCCTACAGGAGAGTTCCGCGACGCTCACTCCGCCGCGACCGTCCCGACTGTCGTTCACATCAGCATCGTGTCATCGCCGGTCGAAGAATATGGTCATATTGCCCCCGGGGTCAGCTTACGACAGGCGACGCCCAGATGGCGACCTAAAGCCTGGCCATCTCCCAGTACGCGCCCCGGCGGGCCAGCAGTTCGGCGTGGCTGCCCTGCTCGACGATCGTGCCGGACTCCATCACCAGGATGACGTCGGCGTTCTGGATCGTCGAAAGACGATGGGCAATAATGAAACTCGTCCGGTCACGGCGTAGCTCATGGGTGGCTTTCGCGATCAGTAGCTCGGTGCGAGTGTCCACCGAGCTGGTCGCCTCGTCGAGGATCAACAGTTGCGGTCGTGCCAGAAATGCCCGCGCGATGGTGATCAGCTGCTTCTCGCCGGCACTGATATTGCTGGCCGCGTCGTTCACCCGCGTCTGGTATCCGCCGGGCAGCGTGTGCACGAACCGGTCGACATACGCCGCCTTGGCCGCTTCGATGACCTCGTCGTCGCTGGCGTCGGGTCGTCCGTAGGCGATGTTCTCCGCGATCGTCCCTCCGAAGAGCCAGGTGTCCTGCAGCACCATGCCTATGCGGGATCGCAGTGAATGCCGGCTCACCGTCGCAATGTCGACACCGTCGACCAAGATGCGGCCGGAGTCGACATCGTAGAAGCGCATCAACAGGTTCACCAGGGTGGTCTTGCCCACGCCGGTCGGCCCGACAATCGCCACGGTGCTGCCCGGTTCGGCGGTAAAGGACAGGTCGTCGATCACCCGGGTGCCACGGTGATAGCTGAAGCTGACGTGGTCGAATTCCACGCGCCCCGTTGGCCACTCACCGTTGGGTGCGGGGAGCTGTGGCTCGCGGTCCGCGGACTCTTCACGTTCATCGAGCAGGTCGAAAACCCTTTCGGCACTGGCCACCCCGGACTGCAGTGTGTTGTACATCGAGGCCACCTGGTTCACCGGCGCATTGAACTGACGGATGTACTGAATGAACGCCTGGATGCTGCCCACGGTGATCTGTCCGGTGGCCACCTGCAATCCGCCCATCACCGCCACCGCGACATAGCTGAGATTGCCGATGAACCCGGTCGCCGGCGATACCAACCCGGAGATAAATTGCGCACCGAAACTGGCGTGGTATAGCTCGTCGTTGAGCCGGTGGAATTCGTCTTCGGTCGCAGTGCCCTGCCCGAACGTCTTGACCAGGGTGAAGCCGGTGTAGGTCTCTTCGACGTGGGCGTTGAGCCGACCGGTGGTGGTCCATTGGGCCACGAACAGCGGCTGCGAGCGACGCGCAATCGCGCGGGTCGCCACCAGCGACAACGGCACGGTCAATAGCGTGATTCCGGTCAGCAGCGGCGAGATGGTCAGCATCATCACCAGCACGGTCACCACGGTCAAAATCGCGGTCAGCAGTTGGCTGATCGTCATGGACAACGACGTCTGGAGGTTGTCGATGTCGTTGGTGACCCGGCTGAGCACCTCGCCGCGCTGCCGTGTGTCGAAGTAGGCCAGCGGCAGCCGGTTCACTTTCTCCTCGACATCGGACCGCAGCGCCTGTAGCGTGCGCTGCACTGTGACGTTCAGCAGCCGAACCTGCGCCCAAACCAGCAGCGCTGCAACCACATACATGACAAGCGCCAGCGCCAGGGTTCGGGCGACTGCGGCGAAGTCGACACCGCGACCCGGAATGACATTCATCCCCGACAGCAAGTCAGCAAAGTTGTTATTGCCACGGGCTCGCGCAGTCGCGATCGCCTGTGCCTTGGTGATGCCCGCCGGCAAATGCCGGCCGATCACGCCATTGAACAGCAGATCTGTGGCATGGCCCAGGATGCGTGGAACCACCACGCCGATAACGGTGCCGGCGACGCCCATGATCATCACCGCGACCGCCGTCCGCCGCTGCGGCGCCAGGCGTCTCACGAGGCGCACCACCGACCCGGGAAAGTCGCGGGACCGCTGGTTGGGGAACTGGGCGCCGCGCGGCGTCGTGCCCGTCGCAGCGGTCACCGCTGGCCTCCGACGCGAAAGCCCAGTGACTGCGATTCGGCAAATTCCCGGTAGGTGGGGCAATCGACGAGCAGCGATTCATGCGTGCCGGCACCGACCACCCGGCCATCATCGACGACGATCACCTGGTCGGCCTGGCTAACTGTCGAGATGCGTTGCGCAACGGTGATAACCGTTGCATCGGCGGCGACCTCGGCCAACGCGGCGCGGACCTGCGCATCGGTTTGTACATCGAGGGCAGAAAAGGCGTCGTCGAACAAGTAAATCGCAGGACGGCGGATGACCGCCCGCGCGATCGCCAACCGCTCCCGCTGCCCGCCGGAGAAGTTGATGCCCCCCTGGGCGACGCGCATCTGCAACCCGTCATCGTGGGCCCGCACGAATCCGTCGGCTGCCGCAACCCGCAGCGCCTCCCACATCTCTGCCTCGGTTACTTCCTGTCCTGGGGCCGCGCCGTAGCGCAGGTTGGCGGCAACAGTGCCCGAGAACAGGTAGCCGCGCTGAGGTACCAGCCCGATGCTCGACCACAGCTCTTCGATGTCGTGGTCGCGCACGTCGACACCGTTGACGAGGACGGCGCCGTCGGTCACGTCGTACAACCGGCAGATCAGCGACACCAACGTCGACTTCCCCGAAGCGGTGCTGCCGACGATGGCGGTAGTGGTACCGGGCAGCGCGGTCAGCGAAACACCCTGCAAAACTGCGCGATCTGCGCCGGGATAAGAGAACGTCGCGCCGTCGAGTCGAACCACACCCCGCATCCTCGCGGGTGGCTGCGCCGGATTCTCCGGACTGCTGATTGCCGACGTTACCGACAACACCTCGGTGATGCGTTCCGCACATACCGACGCCCGCGGCAACACCATCAAGGTCATCGTCGCCAATAACACCGCCATCAGGATCTGGGTGAAGTAGACGAGAAACGCGATCAGCGATCCCACCTGCATCCGACCGCTATCGATTCGCAGGCCGCCAAACCAGATCAGGGCGACGCTGGAACAGTTGACGGTCAAGGTGGTTACCGGCAGCATCAACGCCTGCCAGTTACCGATTCTCAGAGCGGTGTTGGACAGTGAGCGGTTGGCCTCGGCAAACCGTTGACGTTCGAAAGGTTCGCGCGCGAAGGCCCGAACCACCCGTACACCGGATAGCTGCTCACGCATCACCCGGTTGATGTTGTCGATCAGCCTCTGCATGCTGCGGAAGATCGGCAGGGTATGCGACACGATCCAGTAATTGGCCGCGACCAATATCGGGACGCTGACCACCAGCAGCCAGGACAACCCGGCGTCTTGGTGGATGGCCATGAAGATTCCACCGACGCACATGATCGGAGCCGTGACCAGCACTGTGCACGTTATCTGCACCAGGAACTGGATCTGGCGGACGTCGTTGGTGGTGCGGGTCAGTAGCGACGGCGCGCCGAACAGCGCGGTCTCGTGTTCAGAGAACGTGACGACGTGACGGAACATCGCCGAACGCAGATCGCGGCCGAACCCCATCCCGGTCCGGGAGCCGAAGTAGACCGCGCCGACCGCGCACACCGCCTGCAGCGCGGTGACCGCGAGCATCACCCCGCCGAGCCGAACGATGGTGGCGCTGTCTCCCTTGGCGATCCCGTCGTCGATGATCGTGGCATTCACGGTCGGCAGGTACAGCGAGGCCAGGGTGCTCACCAGCTGGAGCGTCATCACCGCCGCGACCAGCCGCCGATACGGCCGCACGTACTGGCGCACCAGAGCCAGGAGCATGTGGTAACTGTCGCACACCGGCAGACGTCGAGTCGTGACGATCAGCGCGCAGCTCGCGGGAGCGTGATGGTTGGCGGTGGATAAGAAATTACAGGTCACCGCGTGTGAAATGGTTGCTCCAAGGTGCTGCAGCTACAGTGCATCGTGTGATCAGTAGTAGGTGCGCGTAGCGGTGCGGCGCAACGTGGCGGCGCTGGCCCTGGCGGCGGCGACCTTGATTCCGACGGTGGGCGCGTGTTCGCATTCCGACTCTGACCAATCAAAGTCGCCTGAGTCGTCCGCGCCGGCGTCGGAGCAGGGAAAGCACGGTCGGTTCTTCCCGCAGTGCGGCGGCATCAGCGACGAGACCGTGACGAACTTGACGCATGTGAGTGGGCTGGTCAACACCGCGAAAAACTCTGTTGGCTGCCAGTGGCTGGCGGGCGGCGGAATCCTTGGCCCGCACTTCTCCTTCTCCTGGTACCGCGGCAGCCCGATCGGCCGGGAACGCAAGACCGAGGAGCTGTCGCGGTCGAGTGTGGAGCCCCTCAATATCAGCGGCCATGACGGCTTCATCGCCATCGGTAACGAGCCGAACCTGGGTGACTCGCTATGCGAGGTTGGAATCCAGTTCTCCGATGACTTCATCGAATGGTCGGTGAGCTTCAATCAGAAGCCGTTTCCCGATCCGTGCAACGTCGCCAAAGAACTGACGCGGCAATCGATTGCGAACTCGAAATGAGCGCCATGTTGCGTCATCGGGTGCTAGTCGGTGTTGCCGTCGTTGCCACCGGCCTGTCCGTATTGACCGGGTGCACCAGGTCGGTGGGCGGCACCCCGGTCAGAGCCGGCGCGGGCGACGTTCCGCGCAACAACAATTCCGAGCAGCAGTACCCGAACCTGCAAAAGGAATGTGAGGTGCTCACCACCGATGTCCTGGCCAAGACGGTGGGCGCCGATCCCCAAGACATTCAGAGCACGTTCGTTGGCGCGATCTGCCGCTGGCAGGCAGCCAACCCCAACGGCCTCATCGACATCACCCGGTTCTGGTTCGAGCAGGGCAGCCTGGACAACGAGCGCAAGGTTGCCGAGCAACTGAAGTATCAGATCGAGAGCCGAGCGATCTCAGGCGTGGCGTCGATCGTGATGCGACCGAACGACCCCAATGGGTCCTGCGGAGTCGCCAGCGACGCCGCGGGTGTTGTCGGCTGGTGGGTCAACCCGCAGGCGCCCGGTATCGACGCCTGCGCGCAGGCCATCAAGCTCATGGAGCTGACACTCTCCACGAACTCGTAGGCCGGCGACGACGCGGCCCGCGAGCGGGCCGCTGTGGCGTGAAGCAAATAGTCCACAGCGACAGTTTTCTGGCAGCCGATTGACAACCATCATGAGCAGCTGAAAGATGCGGTCCGGGGCATTGCTGGCAGCGATCTTCGGTTGGCCAACGCATGGCGACCGCGCGGCGCCGGCGTCGTACCTTGGGGCGGTTAACACCGCTGGGCACGACGGTTGCTCTGTCGGACACGGGAAGGTTGGCGCAGGAGGTGACGGCGGCCCGCGCGGCCCGGGCGCCACGCCGGATAGCGATGGGCAGCCGGGCGGAACCGGTCAGCTCGGCAGCCAGGTCCGCAGAACGATGTAGACACGGCCTCTGCGCGCATGGCGCGCGGGCCCTGCTGCTGCAGGCAACAACGCCAAAGCTATTGATCTAAAATGCTTTCCGGAGAATCTCTGGCTTCACCACCGCGCACTGCTTAGCGCATGCCCGTGCGACAAATACGTTCTAAGCCGTCGATCGGCCCGCACGGCAGCGCTGGCCGGCGCGCCGCTGTTGCAAGCCACCTTGACCGGGCTCCCGCCCCCTGGATGCCGCGGAGCACAAAAGCACGTTCGGTACTCGGATTTCATTAGCTGGCAACGGCGAGTGCGGTGGCTGACACGCCGGCGCGCCCGGTCCTTCATCCGCGGTGCGGAGCCTTCGACCAAAGCGATTGAAGGAGCGATTTTTTGACCCCGAAACCACCACAAGCCGCGAGGCATGAGCTATACCATCGACCAATGCCTAACACGTCCCACACAGGGCAGCCTTTCGCAGCGGATGCTACTGAACCTCCCGCTGAACCTTTGTCAGAGGCAGATGCCGCAGCGCCGTTTGTCAAGCATTCTGCTCCCGCCTCACGGCTGTCGGGGCTGTCACGCTGGACCTCGTTAGCGGCCTTGGTGATTGCCGTCATCGCCGCAACGCTCGCCGTCGTAGGGTGGTTTTATCCGCACAAGAGCGCATCGTCGTCGGCGCCCACGTACAGCGACCAGCAAACCAAAGACGCGAAGGCGCACGTTTGCACCGCGTTCATCACCGCTGATCGAGCGGTGGTCGTGAATACCCACCGGAAGACGCCACCCGACGCCGGTCCGGCCGGGCAGTTTTCGGTGAAAACAAGTGCGCGTCTGTCACTCTTTAGCGGCGGTGCCTACTTACGAGACCAGGTGAACCTCAATCCTGCGGCCCCAGCCAACCTAGCGAAATCGGCTAACGCTCTTGCCACCACGCTCCAAGAACTCGGCATTGGCTATCTTGCCAACGCACCAGAGTTCACTCAGGATTCGTTGCGGCAAAATCTCGACGCGCAGATCAAGGCAACGGCCGACGCGTGTAAGTGATCGGTGCCAGACCGGCCGCTTAGCGCGCCAGGTGGAAATCGACCAACTCGGCAGAACCGAGTTCGACATCTTTCCAGCTGTGCCTGAACAGCAGCACCGCCATCGCTGACGTCGGAAATTTTGTCGAGATGCGTTCGGCAGCAGCGGTGTTGGCGCTACCGCTCCCCGCCAAACCCAGGGCCACCTGGGACATCGTCGGCTCATGTGCGATGAGGAGTAGCGCCGAAACATCGTCACCGACGCGGGTGATCTCGTCGATCACGGTTCCAGGGGTGGCGCCGTATAGCCGATCTACGTAGCGGACCGGCGCGTCGATGCCGGTGTGCCCCAAGGTTTCGCGAGCCCGGATCGCCGTCGAGCACAGCACTGCGTCGATCGCGGGCAGGTTCGCCCGTAGCCAATCCCCGGCCAGCCCGGCTTCTCGCCGCCCGCGGGCCGCGAGTGGCCGATCATGGTCTGCCACCCCGTCGGGATACGCCGACTTAGCGTGCCGCAGTAACACCAGAGTGCGGTTTGCCTCGCTCACTCGATCCAGGTTACGGCATCACCTAGTAGTGGATTCAAAGACGCTGAGCCACCTTTGATTTCGCATGTCGCCGGCTTCAGGCGAGATCTCGGCGCCCGGATTACACCCCGGCGGCCGACCACCGTCGCTCAATGGGGGCACTCCCCGGCGAAGCGGGGACCCCACCCGCTTGTGGGGGAGCGAGCACAATGGGTACCGCCTCGCCCCGAGGCTGATGTAACTGATGTGACTCCTGCGACACGAGGTGGCATCAGACTAACGATAAACCTCAGACCTGCCGACAGAGGTCCCCGGGCTTGTCGGCGCCCCGTCCTACACTCGCGGTGCCCGGTCGCAGACCGGCCGGCCACCAAGCAGAAGGGACGGGATCGCAATGCGATTCGTGCATACCGCCGACTGGCAACTCGGCATGACCCGTCACTTCCTCGCGGGCGAAGCGCAGCCGCGGTATTCGGCGGCCCGTCGTGACGCCGTGGCCGGGCTGGGCGCGCTGGCAGCCGAGGTGGGCGCCGAGTTCGTCGTGGTAGCCGGCGACATCTTCGAACACAACCAGCTCGCGCCGCAGGTGATCAGCCAATCGTTGGAAGCCATGCGCGCCATAGCAATTCCGGTCTACTTGTTGCCCGGCAATCACGACCCGCTGGACGCAGCGTCGGTTTACACCAGCGCACTGTTCGCCTGCGAATGCCCGGCCAACGTGCGAGTCCTCGATCGGGCCGGGATGCACGAGGTTCGGCCGGGTCTGCAGATCGTCGCGGCGCCGTGGCGGTCCAAGGCGCCGACGACCGATCTAGTCGCCGACGTGCTCAGGGATCTTCAGGGCCTGCCGTCCGGCGAGGTCACCCGGGTGCTCGTCGCCCACGGCGGCGTCGATGTGCTCGACCCCGATGGCACGAAGCCCTCGTTGATCCGGCTGGCCGGCCTGGAGGACGCGTTGGCCCGTGGCGCGGTGCACTATGTGGCGCTGGGGGACAAGCATTCGGTGACTGAGGTCGGCAGCAGTGGTCGGGTGTGGTATTCGGGCTCGCCGGAGGTCACCAACTTCGACGATGTCGAACCCGATCCCGGCCATGTTCTGGTGGTCGATGTCGACGAGGCGGACCCGAAGCGCCCGATCTCTATCGAGGCGCGACGGGTGGGTCGCTGGCGGTTTGTCACCCTACGCCGTCAGGTGGATGACAGCCGCGACATCGCCGACTTGGACGTGAACCTGGATCTCATGGCCGACAAGGACCGAACGGTGTTGCGGCTGGCGTTGATTGGCTCGTTGACGGTCACCGACCGCGCTGCCCTGGACGCCTGCTTGGACAGATATTCGCGGCTATTCGCGTCGCTGCGAGTGTGGGACAGCCACAGCGATTTGGCGGTGATACCGGCCGATGGCGAGTTCAGCGACCTTGGCGTCGGAGGGTTCGCCGCAGCGGCGGTCGATGAGTTGGTCGAGACGGCACGCACCGGAGATGCCGAGACTGCCGACGACGCGCAAGCAGCGCTGGCGTTGTTGCTACGGCTGACCGATAAAAGCCATCAGGGCCGGGGTGCGGCATGAAGTTGCACCGGCTGGTCCTGATGAATTACCGCGGCATCGACCACCGCGAGATTGACTTCCCCGACCACGGCGTGGTGGTGGTCTGCGGCGCCAACGAAATCGGCAAGTCGTCGATGATCGAGGCGCTGGACCTGCTGTTGGAATCCAAGGACCGCTCGACGAAAAAGGAAGTCAAAGAGGTCAAGCCGACAAACGCTGACGTCGGGTCCGAGGTCACCGCCGAGATTACCACCGGCCCTTATCGTTTCATCTATCACAAGCGCTTCCATAAGAAATGCGAGACGCAGCTGACTGTCCTGGAACCACACCGCGAACAACTCAGCGGCGACGAGGCGCACGACCGCGTGCAGGCCATGCTGGCCGAGACCGTGGACACCGGACTGTGGCGTGCCCAACGGGTGCTGCAGGCAGCATCGACCGCGGCGGTGAATCTGTCGGGTTGCGATGCGCTGACCCGGGCACTCGATGTCGCGGCCGGGGATGCCGCAGCGCTGTCCGGCAACGAGCCATTGCTGATCGAGCGGATCGAGGCCGAGTACGCCCGGTACTTCACCCCGACCGGTCGTGCGACCGCGGAGTGGGCGGCGGCCATCGCTGCCCGGCGCGAAGCGGAGGGCGAGGTACCGCGATGCGCCGCTGCCGTCGCCGAGGTCGACGACCGGGTAAACCGGCACGCTGCGTCGACCGCCGAACTGGCTGAGCTATCAGAGCAGCAGCAGGTCGCCGGGGTTCGCCAGATCGCCGCGCAAGCGGCCGCCAACATGGTCGCGCAGCTCACCGAACAAAAGCGGGAAGCCGGGCTGATCGCTGCTGCCGCGACCGCGACCAGCATCTCCTCGACGGCCGCACACACCGAGCGGCAGCGCCTGCGCGCCGAAACCGACACCCGGGCCGCGACGGTCGCGACCCTGGAAGCCGAAGCCCAGGCGGCCGCCGACGAGCAGGCGACGGCGCACGAAGTCACCGTGGCCGCCGACGCTGCCGTCGAGGAGGCCGGCCAGCTTTTCGCCACCGCCGAGGAGCGAGCGAGGACAGCCCGCGCCCTCGTCGACGCGCTGGCTCGCCGCGACGAGGCCGCGCGGCTCAGCGCTCGGCTCAACAAGATCGACGCCGCGCTGCGCGACCGTGATCGCATCTGCGAGGAGCTATCCGCAATCGCTTTGACCGACGAGATGTTTCAGCGGATCGAGCAGGCCGCGGCGGCCGTCGAGCGGGCCGAGGGCCAACTCGCATTGGCGTCGGCGACGTTGGAATTCGTTGCGGCGAAGGATATCGAACTCGTCGTTGGTGGCCAACGAGTGTCGCTGTCAGCCGGCCAGAGCTGGTCGACGGCCGCGGGTGGCGCAACCGCGATCGAGGTTCCCGACATCTTGACCGCGCGGTTCACGCCGGGCACGACCGCACTCGACATTCAGACGCAACACGCTGCGGCCCAGAGTGCTTTGGCGGTCGCGCTGGCAGCAGCGCAGGTCGCTGACCCAGCCGCGGCGCGGCACACCGATCAGCGGCGCCGCGAGCTGCAAAACAGCCGCGATCGGTTGACCGGAACCCTGGTGGGGTTGTGCGGCGACGACGAGGTCGAGCAGCTGCGCGCGAGGCTGGCAGAGCTGCGCGTCGCTCTGCCGGCGGACGCCGGCGAGGTCGTGGAGGATGTCGCCGCCGCCCGTGCCGAACTCGATGAGGCCGAAGCGGCTCGTGTCACAGCAGCCGCAGACTGCGAAACGCACCGCCGGGTCGCCGCACTGGCCGCCACTCGGCTCACTGAGAAATCCACGCAGGCAACCCTTTTGCATGACAAAGTAGCCACTCAACGTGCAGAGCTCGCTGCGGCGGCTGACCGGCTGACCCAGCAGCGCGCAGAAGTCCCCGACGAGAAGCTACGGGCCACCGCTGACGCCGACCTGCTGGCGGCGCAGACGGCTGACGGACGTGTCGCGGAGGTGTCCGAACAACTGGCCGCCGCAGCACCTGACGCCGTTGCTGCCGAACTCGTCGATGCCAGCGCGGCCGCCGCGGCGTTGCGCGCCCGTCACGATGAGATCGCCCGCACACTGCACGAGATCAGCGTGGAGCTCACGGTATTCGGCACCGAGGGCCGCAAGGGTAAGCTCGACGCTGCCGAGACCAGATGTGAGCACGCCCGAAGCGAGCATGCCCGAATTGGTCGCCGAGCTCGCGCCGCCCAGTTGCTGCGATCGGTGATGGTGCGCCACCGAGACACCACCCGACTGCGTTACGTCGAGCCGTTCCGCGCCGAGCTGCAGCGACTCGGGCGTCCAGTGTTCGGACCCACTTTCGAAGTCGAGGTAGACAGCGACCTGTGCATCCGCAACCGCACTCTGGACGGTTGCACCGTGCCGTATGAATCACTGTCCGGCGGAGCCAAGGAGCAGCTCGGCATCCTGGCGCGGCTGGCGGGGGCGGCGCTGGTCGCCAAAGAAGACGCCGTCCCGATTCTCATCGATGACGCACTCGGCTTCACCGATCCCGAGCGGCTGGCGAAGATGGCCGAGGTGTTTGACGCCCTGGGCGCCCGCGGACAGGTGATCGTATTGACCTGCACACCTGCTCGATACGACGGCGTCAAGGACGCACGACGTATCGAGCTGTGCGCCTAGCGCGCGAATCCGATTGCCGTGTAGACCGCGCTGGCCAGTCCAAACGCGCCATAGTTGGCCAGATCCTTGCGCACCGCGATGTCGCCGGACGACTGGAACAGCGGCAGGTTAAAGCCTTCCTGCCAGAGCATAGTGTCGACTTGGTTAGCGAGTGCACGCGCCGCGTCCTGGTCCAACTCGGAGAGCGTCTGATCGATCTTGGCATCGATGCTGGCATTGCCGATCCTGCCGAAGTTGCCGTCACCGTCCGAGGTGTATATCTGAGGCAGCGCAGATAGCGGGAATGCGTCGCCCACCCAACCGAATTGCACCATGTCGAAGTCCCCCACGCTCACATACTGATTGAAGAATCCGGTGCCGGCTTTGACGTCAAGCACCATCTTGACACCGATCTGCGTCAGATTCTGCTGAGCGACCAGCGCGATCTGCCGGGCGGAAGGCGAGTCGTAAAGCACGTCGCGGACGACGAGCTGTTTACCGTCCTTCTGCCGCACCGATCCGTTGAGCTTCCAGCCCAGCGTATCCAAGTCTCTGCGGGCCTGATCGGGATTGTAAGCGACTGGCGCACTGTTGTTTCGGTAACCCTTCTGGCCGACAACGTAAATGTGATTATCCAGGGGCGCCGGATGATCGGTCAGGCCGTGCTGGACGACAGTGACGATCGCTTGGCGGTCAATACCTCTGCAGATTGCCAGCCGCAGCTTCTCGTCCGCGAGGATGGATCCCGCTGCGCCGTTGAAGGTGAAGTGATACCACGTTGGCGCCGGCGCGCTGCGGATCACGACCCCCGGGGTGCGCTGGGCCGTGACCATATCGTCGAGTGTGGCCACGCCGGCGGCATCAATTGCGTTGTTCTGCAGGGCAGGGATCACCGCGGCAGAGTCGAGTACCAAGAAGGTAATGGAGTTCAGTCGCGGCTGAGAGCCCCACCAGCGCGGATTACGGGTCAGCACAATGCGCTGCGCGCTGTGGTCGATCCTGGACACGACGAACGGTCCGGCTGACGGGCCGGGCACGTTGAGCTGACCCTTATTGAAGACGTCGGGGTTGGCCGTCATGCTGCGGGGTTGCATCCCGCCGGCGAACATCCCGCGCCATTCCGCGTACGGCTGGGCGAAGGTGATCACCGCCTGGCGATCGTCAACGCCCTTGGTCACCGATTTCACCCGTTCGAACCCGGCTTTGCTGGCGGTCAAAAACCGCTTGTCGCGCCCGCTGCAGGCGTCAACCTCCGATTTGAGATCTTCCCAAGTGATCGGGGTGCCATCGCTCCACACCGCTTTCGGATTGATCGTGAACGTGACGACCTGCGGGCTGGCATGGGTCAACTCGACGGCGGTGAAGTAGTCGGTGTTGAGTTTCAACGACCCGTCGGCCTGGGTGAGGAACGCTCCCGGCAGCGTCGGGTTCACGACCGAACCGACGTCAGATGTATTGCCATCGATGTTCATCACGTTGAAGTTCGGCGGGAACGAGGTGATCGCGAGCCGCAGGTTACCGCCGTCGCGCAACGTCGCCGGGTCCTTGGCGTTGATGTCGCTGGTCGTGCCGACCTGCACCGCCCGCCGCCCTACGACGTCCTTATACCCGTCCGAGCAGCCCGTGATGATCAAACAAACCACCACACTCGCGAGCACTGCAAGCCTGCGAAACTTCCGCGGGTGCGCCACCCGACCGATGCTAACCACCGGCGACATCGGGGTGGGCTCGCGGGACTGCGGCCAACAGCCGCTTGGTGTACTCGTGCTGCGGGTTGGTGAACACCTGCTCGCCGTCACCCTGTTCGACGATCTTCCCGCGATACATCACCGCCACCCGGTGAGCCAGATGTTTGACCACCGAAAGATCATGCGATACAAACAGATAGGACAACCCAAATTGTCGCTGCAGGTCAAGCAGCAGGTTGATGATGCCCGCCTGAATCGAGACGTCCAGCGCCGACACCGGCTCATCGAGGGCGAGGATCTTCGGCTGAAGTGCCAGCGCCCGCGCGATCCCAATCCGCTGTTTCTGCCCGCCGGAGAACTCCGCCGGATAGCGGCTGGCGTCGGCATTGTTTAGCCCGACGATCTTCAGCAACTCGGCGACCCGCTCCTCGCAGCGATTCCTGTCGAATCCATTGGTGACCAACGGTTCCGCGATCACGTCGAACACCGGCAGTCGGGGATCCAGCGACGCCACCGGGTCCTGAAACACCACTTGCAGTTCGGTCCGCAGCTTACGACGGCCCGCTGCGTCGAGGGCCGCGACGTCGGTGCCGAGAATCTCGATGGCACCGGCCTCGGGAGTCGCGAGCTCGAGAATCTGGCTCAACGTCGTCGATTTTCCGGAACCCGACTCGCCGACGATGCCCAGCGTGCGGCTCTGTTCCAGGGTGAAGCTGACGCCGTCGACCGCACGTACCTCACCCACCCGCCTGCGCAAAACCACGCCCTTGGTCAGTGGGTAGGTCTTGGCGAGGTCGGTAACTTCCAGTACTACTGCCGGTTCGCCGTTGGCGGTATCGACGGACACCGGCTGCGTTGACACGCCATAGATTTCGCCGGCGCTGCGTCCCGCGACGTCGCCGGTGCGGATGCACGCCGCCGAATGACCGTCCCGGATGGTGACGAGATCGGGTTCTGCCGAACGACATTCGCTGATCGCCAACGGGCAGCGCGGGGCGAACTGACAGGCATCGGGGGACAGCGACGTCATCGTCGGCGGCGAGCCCGGGATCGGGACCAGCCGGGTGCCCTGCGCGGAGTCCAGTCGTGGCACCGAACCCAGCAGTCCGGCCGTATAGGGCATCCGACGATCGCGGTAAAGCTCTTCGACTCCTGCGATCTCGACCGGACGTCCGGCGTACATGACCAGCGCACGGTCGGCGAACTCCGACACCACACCCAGGTCGTGGGTAATGATCAGCACGCCGGCGCCGGTGACATCGCGGGCGGTGCGCAGCACGTCGAGGATTTGCGCCTGCACGGTAACGTCCAACGCAGTGGTCGGCTCATCGCAGATCAGCAGGTCCGGATCATTGGCGATCGCGATCGCGATCACCACCCGCTGACGCTCCCCGCCGGACAATTCGTGCGGGAAAGCCTTAGCCCGGGTTTGCGGCTGCACGATGCCGACCAGCTCGAGCAACTCGACGGCACGTTTACGGGCCCCCGCCCGGCTGATCTGGCGGTTGTGCACCCTGATGGCTTCGGCTATCTGGTCGCCGACGGTGTAAACCGGCGTCAGCGCGGACATCGGGTCTTGAAACACGGTGCCGATCGACTTGCCGCGAATCCGCGACATCGCTTGGTCGGAGAGACCCAATAGCTCTTCACCGTGCAACCGCACCGATCCCGACACCTCAGTGTATGCGGGCAACAATCCCACGACAGCCATCGCGGCAGTGGTTTTGCCCGAACCGGATTCGCCGACAATGGCGACGACTTCGCCGGGGTTGATGTGGTAACTCGTACCGCGTACCGCGGTCACCCGCACGTCACCGGTTTCGAAGGTGACGTTCAGATCCGTCACCTCGAGCAGAGCTGTCACTTGGTGCGCCGCCTCTTGCGTCGTGATGATCGGCGGCTGCCCGGATCCAACGCGTCGCGGAGGCCGTCTCCGGTAAGGTTGGCGCACAACACGATCAGCACCAGCGCCCCGGCCGGGAACAGGAATACCCATGGAAACGTGGTGGTCGACGGGGTGCCGTCAGCGATCAGCGTGCCCAGCGACACATCAGGCGGCTGAATACCGAATCCCAAAAAGCTCAGCCCGGTTTCGGCCAAGACTGCAAATCCGACGTTGAGGGTCGCGTCGATGATGAGGATCGAGGCGACATTCGGGACGATGTGCTGCAAAATCACGCGACGGTCCGGCACGCCCATAAACCTTGCCGCACGGACGAATTCACGTTCCCGCAGGCTCATCGTCAATCCGCGCACCATCCGGGAGCTGACCATCCAACCGAAGATGGCCAGCAACACGATGAGCCACAGTACGCTGCTCGAGTTCTTGATTCGCGGGGTGATGATGGCGATGATCAGGAAGCCCGGCACCACCATCAGCAGGTCTACCAGCCACATCAGCGCCCGGTCCCGCCAGCCGCCGAAGTAACCGGCAACCGAGCCGACGGTGGCGGCGATGCTGGTCGATATCACTGCCACACAAAAACCGATCAGCATCGATTTCTGCATGCCGCGCAGGGTGCGGGCCAACAGGTCCTGGCCGAGCGTGTTTGTGCCGAACCAGTGCTTGACCGACGGTGGCTGCAGCAACGCATGGTAATCGAGAGCGTTGTAGTCGTAGGGGAGTAGCGGCGGCAGGCCGTAGCACCCGGCGAACAGCAGCACCAGCAGGATCAGCGCCACCACCGCAGGCCTGTTACGGACGAAGCGACGTCTCACCAGGCTTCGTCGCGACGTGAAGGTGGCCGGCTTGATGCCCACCCGGAGCGGGGTGGTGTCGGTGGTGGGCTCTTGCGTCATCAGCGCATCGTCGGCGGGAGGGGTCACGACACCCGCACCCTCGGGTCCAGCGCGGCATAGAAGACATCGGACAACAGCCCGGCGCATAGCAGCGCTGCGCCAGTGAACAATGTGATCGTCGCCACGACGTGGGTGTCCTGACTCATGATGGCCTGCACCACCCATTCGCCCATGCCATGCCAGCCGAAGATCTTTTCGACGAACACGGCGCCGACAACCAGGCCACTGACCCCGTAGGCAAACAAGGTGGCTAGCGGGATGAGCGCCATGCGTAAGCCGTGCTTGAACAGCGCTCGCCGGCGGGTCAGACCCTTTGCGCGCGCCGTACGGATGAAGTCCTCGCTCAGCACGTCGAGCATCGCGTTGCGCTGGTAGCGGCTGAAGCTCGCCGCCGCGCCAAGGGCCAACGTGAGCGTCGGCAAGATGATGTGTCGAATGCGATCGGCGAACTGGTCCCAGATGCCATTGGGCGGAATGGGCGAGGTCTCCCCGGTATAGGAAAAGATCCGCACACCGGCGAGATTGTTCACCCGCAGCGCGGCCAGAATCAGCAGGCCGGCCAACACGAACGACGGAATGCTCAGCACGATCAGCGACAGCACCGTGATCACCCGGTCGCTCAGCCGATATTGACGGACCGCTCCCCAGGCCCCCAGGACCACGCCGGCCACCGTGCCGATCAGCGACCCGATCAACACCAGTCGAAAACTTACCCAGACCCTGGGCCACAGCTCCTGGGAGACGGGATGACCGGTCACCGTGTTGCCGAAATCGCCGCGGACCACGCCAGACGCCCATTCCGCGTAACGGACGGGTATGGATTTGTTCAAGCCCAGCTCAACGGCCTTGGCCTGGATAGCCTCGGCCGGCGGCTGCGGGTGGCGCTCGATGAAAGTGTCCAGCGGATGAAACGTCAGGGAGGCCAGGAAGAAGGCCAAAAACGAGGCCAGCAACAGCAGCACCACGTAATTGAGCAGGCGACGCGTCAGGTAGCTGATCATCGCTGTCGGCCCTCCCCGTGTCGCATGGGCACAGGGTAAAAGATCTGACCCGACACGTCGCGCGCACGCCTGTCACCAGTGCTGCCGCAGACGCCGGCCGCCGTTGGGCGCTTTCGATCGGGCTGATCCGGACCGGTGAAAATCTGCCGGCCGATTGTTAAAATCAATCACTTGGGTCGGGTCTGCAGCAAACGATACTGCGACACAAGGAGATTGGCGTGACGGCCACCGATGACTACTTAGCCCACAACGCCGAGTATGCAGGTTCTTTCAACGGTCCGTTGCCGCTGCCGCCGAGCAAACATGTGGCGATCGTGGCGTGCATGGACGCCCGGCTGGACGTCTACCGCCTGTTAGGAATCAAAGAGGGCGAGGCGCACGTCATCCGAAATGCCGGCGGGGTGGTCACCGACGATGCAATCCGCTCGCTTGCCATCAGTCAACGGCTGCTGGGAACTCAGGAGATCATCCTGATTCACCACACCGACTGCGGGATGCTGACCTTCAGTGACGACGACTTCAAGCGCGCTATTCAGGAGGAGACCGGGGTCAAACCCCCGTGGGCCGCCGAGGCCTTTCCTGATCTTGCCGAGGACGTTCGGCAGTCGTTACAACGCATCGAAAACAGTCCGTTCGTCACCAAGCACACGTCGCTGCGCGGCTTCATCTTCGACGTCGCCACCGGCAAGCTCGAGGAAGTCACGCTCTAGCTTGCCTCGCCGGCCCGAGCGCTGAGGATCTCGCTGAACCTCACCAGACTCAATAGCCTCTTCAGTTGCTGCGTGACGGACAACTGCCTCCCTCACTTCGACATCGCGCGCGACATCACTTTCGAGAAAAGAGTCCGGCCCATCTGACGGTGCTGGTGCGGCTATAGATGATGAAGCCGACCGAGCGAACTCATTGACAGCGGCAAGCCAGGCTGGTTTCATACGTGGTAATACTCATAAACATGGCCAATACAACCAACTTTACCTGAATTAAGGGGTGTGATGACCAGTCAGGTGACGACGGCCGGCCCGGCGGCGGGGCAGTACGAACTGAGCCATCTGCGATCGCTGGAGGCCGAGGCGATCCACATCATCCGTGAAGTGGCCGCCGAGTTCGAGCGTCCGGTTCTGCTGTTCTCCGGCGGTAAGGACTCGATCGTGATGCTGCATCTGGCGCTCAAAGCGTTCCGCCCGGGCCGGCTGCCCTTCCCGGTGATGCACGTCGACACCGGTCACAACTTCGACGAAGTCATCGCCACCCGCGACGAGCTGGTCGCCGAGACCGGCGTGCGCCTGGTGGTCGCCAAGGTGCAGGACGACATCGACGCGGGCCGGGTTGTTGAGACCATCCCGTCGCGCAACCCGATCCAGACCGTGACGCTGCTGCGCGCGATCCGGGAGAACAAGTTCGACGCGGCATTCGGCGGCGCCAGGCGGGACGAGGAGAAGGCACGCGCCAAGGAGCGGGTGTTCAGCTTCCGCGACGAGTTCGGTCAATGGGACCCCAAGGCCCAGCGGCCGGAGCTGTGGAACATCTACAACGGGCGACACCACAAAGGCGAGCACATCCGGGTGTTCCCGCTATCCAACTGGACCGAGTTCGACATTTGGTCCTACATCGGCGCCGAGAAGGTCAAGTTGCCTTCGATCTACTACGCCCACCGGCGGAAAGTCTTCGAGCGCGACGGCATGCTGCTGGCGGTCGACCGCCACTTGCAGCCGCGTGCCGACGAGAAGGTGTTCGAGGCGACCGTGCGATTCCGCACCGTCGGCGACGTCACCTGCACTGGCTGCGTGGAATCGAACGCGGCCACTGTCGCGGAGGTGGTCGCCGAGACGGCAGTGTCACGGTTGACCGAACGCGGAGCCACCAGAGCAGACGACCGGATCTCGGAGGCCGGAATGGAAGACCGCAAGCGGCAGGGATACTTCTGATGGCAACACTGCTACGCATTGCAACGGCCGGCTCGGTCGACGACGGCAAATCCACGCTGATCGGGCGGCTGCTGTATGACTCGAAGGCCGTCATGGAAGACCAGTGGGCCTCGGTGGAAGCCACTTCCAAGGAACGCGGTCACGACTACACCGACCTGGCACTGGTGACCGACGGGCTGCGCGCCGAACGAGAGCAAGGCATCACGATCGACGTCGCTTACCGCTATTTCGCAACTCCCAAGCGAAAATTCATCATCGCCGACACCCCCGGTCACATCCAATACACCCGCAACATGGTGACCGGGGCGTCCACCGCCCAATTGGCTATCGTGCTCGTCGATGCCCGCCACGGCCTGCTAGAGCAATCCCGTCGGCATACGTTTTTGGCATCGCTCCTGGGCATCGAGCACATCGTGCTCGCGGTCAACAAGATGGACCTGATCGACTGGGACAAAGAGGTTTTCGAGGCGATCCGTGACGAGTTCCACGCCTTCGCTACCCGCCTTGATGTGCAAGACGTGCTGACCATCCCGACCTCGGCGCTGCACGGAGACAACGTGGTCACCAAGTCGGACAACACCCCGTGGTATGACGGGCCGGCGCTGCTGTCGCACCTCGAAGAGGTCTACATCGGCGCTGACCGGAACCTTGTTGACGTCCGGTTCCCGGTCCAGTACGTCATCCGGCCGCAGACCCGCGATCACCAGGACCACCGCAGCTACGCCGGCACGGTTGCCAGTGGTGTCATGCGTCCGGGCGACGATGTGGTCGTGTTGCCGACCGGCAAGCCCAGCCGGATCGCGGCGATCGACGGGCCCACCGGACCGGTCTCAGAAGCGTTTCCGCCGATGGCCGTGTCGGTGAGCCTCGCCGACGACATCGACATCTCGCGGGGCGACATGATCGCCCGGCCCACCAACAAGCCGAGGGTCAGCCAGGAGTTCGACGCGACCGTGTGCTGGATGGCCGATGGTTCGGCGCTGGAACCCGGCCGCGACTATCTGATCAAGCACACCACCCGAACCACGCGGGTGCGGGTCGCCGCGCTGGATTACCGGCTCGATGTCAACACTTTGCACCGGGACAAGTCGGCGGAGGCGTTGAAGCTCAACGAACTTGGTCGTGTGTCGCTGCGCACCCAGGTGCCGTTACTGCTCGACGAGTACACCCGCAACCCCAGCACCGGGTCGTTCATCCTGATCGATCCCGACACTAACGGGACCGTGGCCGCGGGCATGGTGTTACGCGAAGTCGCGGCCAGCTCATCGAGCCCCAATACGGTGCCGCACAAGTCGCTGGTGACCGCCGAAGACCGGATGGCGCGCGGACGCACTCTGTGGTTCACCGGGCTGTCGGGTTCGGGGAAGTCGTCGGTGGCTATGCTGGTCGAGCAGAAGCTGCTCGAAAAAGGTATTCCCGCTTATGTTCTCGACGGTGACAACTTGCGGCACGGTTTGAACGCCGACCTCGGCTTCAGCATGGCCGACCGGGCGGAGAACCTGCGTCGGCTGGCGCATGTGGCGGCACTGATCGCCGACTCCGGGCACACTGTGCTGGTGCCGGCGATCAGCCCACTTGTCGAGCATCGCGAACTGGCTCGCCGGGTGCATGCCGACGCCGGGCTCGACTTCGCCGAGGTGTTCTGCGACACCCCCCTCGAGGATTGTGAGAAGCGGGATCCCAAGGGTCTCTATGCCAAGGCGCGTGCTGGCGAGATCACGCATTTCACCGGCATCGACAGCCCGTACCAGCGGCCAAAGAATCCTGACCTGCGGCTCACACCGGACCGCAGCTGCGACGAGCTGGCGCAGCAAGTCATCGACCTGATCGAGTCGCGAGGTTGAGCGATCACGAAGTGGCCGCGCGGCTGGCCACCGAAGCTGGCCAGCTGCTGCTGGCGGTGCGCGATGAGCTGGCCGGAGCAACCGAAGCTGAGCGAAAGGCCGCGGGCGACAAGCGCTCCCATGATTACTTGATGGAGGTGCTGAGCCGCGAACGCCCGGGTGATGCGGTGCTCTCTGAAGAGGGCGCCGACAACCCGGTGCGGTTGCGCGCCGAGCGGGTGTGGATCGTCGACCCGCTGGACGGCACCCGGGAGTTCTCCGAGCTCGGCCGTCGCGACTGGGCCGTCCACGTCGCGCTATGGCAATCCGGTGACCTCGTCGCGGGGGCGGTTGCGCTGCCGGCCCACGGCGTCACGTTGGCCACGCCGAATGCCGCACCGCCGCCGGCATACCTGGGATCGCCGCGAATAGTGGTCTCGCGCACCCGCCCGCCGGCGATCGCGCTTGCGGTCCGCGGCCACCTGAACGGCACGCTGGTCGAGATGGGATCGGCCGGAGCCAAAGTCGCCGCGGTGATCCAGGGTTTGGCCGATGTGTACGTGCACGGCGGGGGACAGTACGAATGGGATTCGGCGGCGCCGGTCGCGGTAGCCCGCTCGGCTGGTTTGCACACCTCCCGTCTCGATGGTTCGTCGCTGGAGTACAACCGGCCCGATCCGTTATTGCCGGACCTGGTGGTGTGCCGTCCCGAATACGCCGACGCGGTACTGGCAGTGACCGGCAAAGCGGCCGGGTCTTAACCTTTCAACACTGCCCGATTGCTTCTCGGGCCGGTCCCCGGCCCGCATCGTTGTCGGGCTTCGGTGGGAGAATCGTGTCCATGCGGATGTCGGCCAAGGCGGAGTACGCGGTGCGCGCGATGGTCCAGCTGGCCACTGTCGACGGTGGCGTACGGGTCAAGACTGACGACCTGGCGCACGCTCAGGGCATCCCGCCGCAGTTTCTTGTCGACATCTTGTCCGACCTGCGCACCGATCGCCTCGTGCGCAGCCACCGCGGCCGCGAGGGCGGGTACGAATTGGCGCGCCCAGGTAGCGAAATCAGCATCGCTGACGTGTTGCGCTGCATCGACGGGCCGCTGGCCAGCGTCCGCGACATCGGGCTGGGCGACTTGCCGTATTCCGGTCCGACCGCCGCGCTGACCGACGTGTGGCGGGCGCTGCGGGCCAGCATGCGTTCGGTGTTGGAGCAAACGACCCTGGCCGACGTCGCGGCCAGCGCCCTGCCGAAACACGTCGGTCGGCTCGCCGACGACTACCGCGACCAAGAGAGCAGGCGGCACGGCCCGCGCAGTGCCGGATAGGTGTCGTCAGCCGCCTGAACCGTAGGGCCGGGTAAGGATCTCCAGAAAGTGTCCGCCAGGGTCGCGAAAGTAGACGCCGCGGCCGCCGTCCCGAGTGTTGATCTCGCCGGGTCGATGAGCGCCGGGGTCTGCCCAGTGCTCCAGGCCGCGCGATTGGATTTTGCCGTAGATCGCGTCGAAGTCGTCTTCGGTGACCAGGAACGCGTAATGCTGCGGACGTATCGCCTCACCCTCGGAGACCTCCGCATAGTCCAAGCTTGCGCCGTGCTCGAGCGGGACGGTCAGGAAGTGGCCGAAGGGCACCGGACCGGGCAGCCCGAACAGCTCGGAGAGAAACTCCGCGGATTCCCGCTTATCGCGTGCCGCGACAATGGTGTGGTTGAAAGCGATAGGCATTGTGCTTGCCAGTCAACCACTCTGGGCGGCCCGCGACAACGTTGGAACGGCTACTTCGGCGCGGTCAGCTCCAGGGCGATGTTGTCCGGGTCACGAAACTCCAGGATGTACGACGGCCCGATGTCTTTTACCGGCTCGTGGTCGATACCTAGATCGTCGAGATGTGTTGCCGCATCGTCTAATTCAGCCTTGCTGACCGCCCTGAACGCGATGTGGTCCAGCCCGCAGCGGTCCTCGTGGAATCGGTCGGTAGCCACTGGCCGCAGCGCGACCAGCGCGCCGCCCATATCGTAGATGACACCGCCGAACAGGAACCCCAGCTGGCTGCGGGTCGCCTCGTCGGCGTTGTCCGGGATCTCGAGCAGAACGGGCCAACCGAACACGCTCTCGTAGAACCGTCGGGACCGCTCGATATCGGTGACGGTCAGCCGCACATGCGCGATGGAATTGGCGGTGATGCCCATCTCAGACATGCTGCCACGCGGCGACGCGGCGCCTATCGACTGGTCTGCATGCCAGAATCGCCGTCGTGCAGATAGCGATGACCATGCCGGTCATGGAGCCCGACCTGGATGCGGCCGTGCTGCGGGACTGGGCCCGTGCGATCGACGACGGCCCGTTCGCGTCGTTGTGTTGGGGCGAGCGGATGGCCTTCGACAACCCGGAAACCCTGACGCTGATGGGTGCGCTGGCCGCATGGACTGATCGGGTGCGGCTGGTGACGACGGTGATCGTGCCGCAGCTGCACGACCCGGTCATGCTCGCCAAGGCCAGCGCGACGGCGGCGACGGTTATTCCAGTCGGTGGCACCGACGCCACCCTTGCGACGACTGTCTACGCTCCCAGCCTTTGCACGAGCGCTCGTCCGTCAGCCTTCCCCGCAACGCTTGTGCGTGCGGGCAGCCAGGACTAGCTTCCTAATCGCGTCGGTTGGCGCGCAGGGAACTGCGGAGAGGTCTCCTGGCGATGGCAAGTCCACAGTTGCAACAGGTGATCGACTCGATTAGGGCCTTGGCACGCAAAGCCTCTGACGCAAGCGTCGAGGAACTTCGCGCGATCAACGAGCAGATGGCACGGCCCGCCGAACCCGATGTTCAAAGCGAGCCAGTCGTCGCCAATGGTGTCAACGCGGCATGGATTAGCGCGCCCGGCGCGGCAGCGAATCGCGCCCTGCTCTACCTGCACGGCGGCGGATACATCATGGGCTCGCTGAACACCCACCGCGATCTGATGGGCCGCATCTCACGTGCCGCGCAGGCTCGCGTGCTGGGACTAGACTATCGCCTTGCGCCCGAGCATCCGTTTCCGGCTGCGGTGGACGACACGCTCGCGGGCTACCGGTTCCTACTCGAACAGGGGCTAGGACCCGAACGAATTGCGCTAGCGGGGGATTCGGCGGGCGGCGCTTTGACGCTCGCGGCACTGATTGCGGGCCGCGACGCCGGACTGCCGATGGCCGGGGCGGCGGTATGCCTTTCGCCGTTTCTGGATTTGGAGGGCACCGGCGAGTCGATCAAGACGCGGGCCGAGGTCGATCCGATTGCCACACCCGAGGTCATCGACGTGTGGGCGAAGGCTTACCTGGCTGGGGCGGATCCTCGCACCCCGCTGGCCAATCCGCTGTATGCCGATCTTCACGGATTGCCACCAATGCTCATCCAGGTCGGCGATCACGAGGTTCTGCTCGATGACTCAACCCGGCTCGCGGAACGTGCCCAAGCAGCCGGAGTGCAAGTAAAACTTGAAGTCTGGCCGGAGATGATCCATCGCTGGCACAGCTATGCCAGCGTGCTGCCGGAAGGTCAGCGGGCCATCGAGGACATCGGCAATTTCATCCGCGAGCAGATTCCCTAGCAGGCCCTAGCTGTGGCACGGGCAATCCCGGGAGCGTCAAAGGCAAAGAGCCACGCCAGGAGGTTGAGCAGTGAACCCTGACCACGTTCCGGTCCAGCAGCAGGCAGCGCCGGACGGACCTCCGAACATTCTCTATGTGCACATCGACAACCTCGGCATGGGCGAACTGGGCTGCTACGGCGGAGGCATCCTGCGTGGCGCAGCGACAGAGCGGCTGGACCACTTCGCCAGCCAGGGACTGCAACTGCTCAACTTCGCGCCCGAAGCCCAATGCACGCCGAGCCGCTCGGCCCTGATGACTGGCCGCTACGCCATCCGCTCCGGCAATGGCTCCGTGCAACTTCCCGGACTGCCCGGCGGTTTGGTGGCTTGGGAACAGACGATGGGCGACATCCTGTCGAGAGCCGGATACGCCACCGCCGTCTATGGCAAGTGGCACATCGGCGACGAGCCAGGGCGGTATCCAACCGACCACGGGTTCGACGAGTGGTACGGCATCCCGCACAGCTACGACGAATGCCTGTGGCCGGACGATCCGCTCTACGACCCTGACCGTGACCCCATGTCCTATGTCGTGGCGGGAACCAAAGGCGGCTTGGTTGAAAACCTTGAGCAACTAACCATGGGGGTGCGTCGCAACATCGACCGCGAATACCTCACCAGGGCAGAGGCGTTCATCCGGCGCAGCGTCGCGGCTGGCACGCCCTTTTACGTCTACTTCAATCACTCGATGCTGCATCTGCCGACCGTGCCGCGCGACGAGTTCAAGGGGCAAAGCGGCGCTGGGGATTTTGCCGACTGCTTGCTTGAGATGGATGCCGATTTCGGCACACTGGTCGACCTGCTCGACGAACTGAACATCTCGGACGACACGATTGTCGTCTTCGCGGGTGACAACGGGGCCGAGGATGCGCTGCCGTGGCGAGGGACCTCAGGCTACTGGGAAGGGTCGTATTTCACGGGAATGGAAGGGTCGTTGCGGACGCCGTGCCTGATTCGATGGCCCGGTCACGTTGTCCCTGGACGGGTCAGCAACGAGATCGTCCACATCACCGATATGTTCACCACGCTCATCACGTGGGCTGGTTGTCAGGTGCCCAGTGATCGGGTAATCGACGGGGTGGACCAAGGGGCGTTCTTCCGTGGCGACCAGGACCAGTCGAACCGGCAGGGCTTCCTGTTCTGGAACGGCAACCAGCTCTACGGGGCCAAGTGGCAGAACTTCAAGACGGCCTTCGTCGAGCAACGTAACTTCTTCGACGCATCACCGCCGGTCGCCAACCCCCGCATCATCAATCTGCTGGCCGATCCCAAAGAACGCGAGCCTGTCGACTATCCGTATCTGCACACCTGGGTCGTTGCCCACTTCGTCCGACTCTTTGTCGAGTTTCGGGCGAGCATCCAACGCGAACCGCTCATTCCGTTCGGTGCGTCCCTTGACTTCGTGCCCGGAACTACTGAACCAGCGCAAAGCCCCGGCGAAACGGTCCTCCGGCAACCCGCCGGGTGGGACTAGTGCCGCAGCAACGGGTTGATTCGGTAACCGCCACTCCCAGAGTGACCCGGAAAGCCGACTTCCGCCAAGGCGCTGGCGACGGGGGACATGCTGTGTGGCGGGCGCCTGACTGTGGGAATCGGCGTGGGCGGCAGGACTGAGGACTATCAGGCGGTTGGCGCGGATCCGACGACGCAGACAATGCGCGGCATGGCCGAACGCGTGGCCGTCATGAAACGAGTGTGGGCGGGCGAGAAGCTCACCGAGTCGGTGCTGCCGGTCGGACCGGCGCCAGTGCAGGCGGGCGGGCCGCCGCTGCTGGTCGGAAGCATCGGGCCGAAGACCGTTCGCAGCGCTGCGGCCAGGGCCGACGGCCTGGCCGGAACGACGTTGGACCTTGACGTCGCCAAGCAGAACGAGCTGTTTGACGTGGCGCGCACGGCCTGGGCCGAGGCCGGTAAGCCCAACCCCCACCTGGCCACGTCGTTCTGGTTCGCGCTCGGTCCCGTCGACGAAGCCCGACAGCAGATTCACCGGCATTTGCGGCGTTACATGAACTGGATAACGCCCGAGTACATCGACGCGATGGCACCGACCACCGGATTTGCCGGCAGCGAAGAAGAACTGGTCGCGGTACTGCACAAGTTCGAAGCGGTCGGTACCGACGAAATCCAGCTCATCCCAACCAGTTCCGACCTGGCCAACTTCGGCGAGCGGCCCAGGTGGTCGGCGCGATCTAGAAGGACAGTCGCGGATAACCGCTCGCGTTCGCATTGTCGAGCGAGATACTGGGCCGATGTCTGAGCGCAACGTGTTGGGCGGTCCGCTGGAACCATGCGGCTCCGACCCGCTCACCGGCTTCTACCGCGACGGCTGCTGTTCGACCGGACCGGAGGATTTGGGTCTGCACACGATTTGTGCGGTCGTGTCCGCCGAGTTCCTGGAGCACCAGCGATCGATAGGGAACGATCTGTCAACACCGATGCCGCAGTTTCGCTTTCCCGGACTGGTACCCGGAGACCGCTGGTGCGTCACCGCCGGGAACTGGCTGATAGCCCACCGCGATGGCTGCGCGGCACCGGTGGTGCTGGCGTCCACTCACGAGCGCACTCTCGACGTCGTGCCGCTGGAGACGCTGCGGGAGCACGCGGTCGACGTGCCCGACGACCTCGGCAGTTTGTAGCGGCGGTGCTACGGCTTAAATCCCAGATCGTGTAAGGCGTCCATGCAGCCTTGCAGCCAGTCCTTCTCATCGGGCGGTGGAGCCCCTCCAGTGATTTCGAGTTGGCAGACTCGCGCGGTGCTATAGCCGTACTGCTGCATCTGGTTCTTCAGGAAAGTGCGGTTCCTTTGGATCGAGTAAAACTCGTGTTCGCTGTTGTAGCCGTTCTGATACGACGGGCTCTGGGCCGGGGCCAAGGCGCATTGGCCAGCAGGGCAGGTCGGCTCCGCGTTGGCCGGTGATGGCGAGCCCATCGCAGCCGTGGCGATGGCTGCCGCGACGAGAGCTGCACGGAAGAGCATGCGCCCAACCCCCTTGTTCGACGCCTATGAGCGGGAAATGGCATTTAACCAGGCATTCTACAGCTCTGCCAGGCAGGATTCAGACCGGCAGCATAACCTTCCGCCATGATGCGCGTCGCGATCGTGGGTGGTGGAGCCGCGGGTGTGCTCGCCGCGATGCATCTGCGACGGAGCACATCAGACGCACAGATCACGTTGATCGACGCGTCGGGTTGTCCCGGCACCGGCGCGGCGTACGGCACCAACGACCCGACCCACTTGTTGAACGTTCCCGCGCAGCGCATGTCTGCCTGGCCAGACGACCCCGATCACTTCTGCCGTTGGCTCGACGAACGAGCTGTCACACCGGTTGAGAGCTTCGCACCGCGCCTTGCGTACGGCCGCTATCTGCGAGATCAACTCGCGGTCGCCGATGTGCGAATCGAGACTGCCGAGGTTGTGGGGTTGACGCCGGGCGCTCCCGCGTGCATAGCGCTCGACGACGGGCGCTGGTTAACGGCGGACGCCGTTGTACTGGCATCTGGGCGCCCCCAAGGTGGCATGCCCGACTCCTTGGAACGCGCCTTCGCTCCGGTGTTGGCCGCAGGAACCGACGGCAGGATTGTGCTGGATCCATGGGCGCCTGGCGCCCTTGCGGCCCTTGGTGCGTGTCGGCCCGCCAACGTCTTGGTGATCGGTTCGGGACTCACGGGCGTTGATGTCGCGCTGCATCTCATCGCGCGCGGCGCCACGGTCACGCTGCTGTCGCGTCACGGCGCACTCCCGCGCCGATTTCGCGCCACCGGCGCGTCAACGGATCTGCCTAACCTCGATGCGCTCGCCGCCGAGGTCTCGCTTGAGCAATTGCGCACCGCACTGACCGCGGACCTCGCGCACGCTCGCGCAGCCGGTCTGGACTGGCGACAAGTGGTCGACGCGGTGCGGCCGCGCACACCCCGGTTGTGGCGGTCGTTGGGATGGGAGGACCAGCGCCGGTTCCTGCGCGAGGACCTGCGGCAGTGGGAGGTGCTTCGCCACCGGATGCCGCCCACGATTGCCGACGCGGTCTATGGCGCGATCGACGGTGGCGAACTGACCGTCGAGGCGGGCGAAGTCGCCGATGTGTCGCTCCGCGGAAAGGACGTCGAACTGGTGGTGACAACGAGCGACCGATCGGTGCGTCGGCGCGGTGACGCGGTTGTCGTCGCTACTGGCGCGTCATGGGATCGGCGGTCGCTGCAACGCTCCGCGCTCTGGGCGAACCTGTTATCCACAGATGTCGCGTCGCTGCACCCCTGCGGCGTGGGCGTGCGACTCAATGCGGACGGCTATCTCATTGACGGGGCAGGGAACACGGTCCCCGACGTTGTGTGTCTCGGCTCGATCCGCCAGGGCGAGGAGTGGGAGACCACCGCGATTCCCGAAATCCGGGCTCAAGCGGCCGCTATCGCGGAGCTGCTCGCCGACGACACGCGTGAGCGTCCGGCGCGGGCGGCCCGGCTCATCACAACTACGCCGGAATTGAGCGGTGCGGCTGCTTCATATGCCGAGGGTGTTCGTCGCCTGCTTGCCGTCCAGGACGGCGCGTCGGTCGCTTTCGCTGCCGCGGTCGCGGAAGATCCGCAGCACGCGCGTGCCCACGTCGCGCTCGCGATGATTGCCACCGAACGGCCTGACCGCGCGGGCGGCCCTGACGCGATCGCCGGCCACCTCGCTCGAGCGCGTGCGGCGCTTGCGCACGGGAGCGACGAAGACCGCAGTCACGTCGAGGCCATCGCGACGTGGTGCGAGAAGGGAAACGCGGCGGGCACCGACACGCTGATCGACCATCTCGACCGTGCCCCGGACGACGCAGTCGCATTGCTTGTGCTCGCGCCGTCGATTGCTTTCGCAGGGGCCGGCGACGCATTGCCGAATGCGTGGCAGTACGTCGAGCGGTTCACGGCTGTGCACGGCGAGGCGCCGTGGTATCTCGGCTTGCGCGCCTACGGCCGGACAGAACAAGGCCTCTGGTACGACGCAGCCGACTTAGCCGACGCCGCACTCGAACTCGATCCGGGCAACGGCAACGCCGCGCATGCGCTGACACACGTGCACTACGAGACCGACGCGCATGGAGCCGGGCTGAAATGGTTGACGGACTGGATCCCGAGCGACGGCAGCACCCAGCGCTACCTTCCGCACTTTCAATGGCACGCCGCACTCCACGAGCTCGCGATGGGCGACGCCGCGGCCGCGGCGCGGAGGTATGCCGCGTTTCTTGCGCCCCCGCAGTCGAAGGGTGTGCGCTGCCTCGTCGATGCCGGTTCACTCGCATGGCGGGCGCGGCTGCATCCGGACTGGGTCACTCCACCCGACCCGATGCGGGTGCTGGCCGAGGTCGGCTCGCTTGCTTATGCGCCGCAAACGCCGTTCATCGCGTTCCACGCGCTGCTTGTGCTGGCCGCGGCGAACGATCCGGCCGCAATTCGCGCGATCGATGTTCCGGGTGCCACCGATGTGCAAGCAACGACCTTGCGTCTCATCGGAGAAGGTCTTATTGCCTTGACGGCGGGTGAGCCGCGCGCGGCGCTCGACTATCTGCTCGAATCGCTTTCCGGGCTTCCGTCCATCGGCGGCAGTCAAGTTCAACAGGAAGTGGTGCTGGAAACAGCGCTGGCCGCGATGCTCCAACTCGGAGCGCCGGGCCAAGCGGCGCGCCTGTTGTCGCGACATCGCGCTTCGCCTGGCCCGCAAGTGACCCGCGGCGCGGTGAACTGAGCGAGCGAGCTACGCCGAGACTTTCGACACACCCTGCGTTTTGATCGTCCAAAGCACGCCGAAGTTCTCCGGTAGGCAGCAAAATGCCGACCATGAAGTACGTGATGTCCATGGCGCTGATCGCCACCGCCATGCTGGCCGCGCCAGTAGGCCACGCGGACCCTGATCCCCACAAGCCCGACTTCGGTGCCAATTTCTGCCCGGGTGGCGGCGGCCCGTCCCCCGAGCCCTATTGCGACGGCGTGCCCTACCCGGACGGCTCGTACTGGCACGCCATACAACGCGGCACCTCAGGCAATTCCTTCGTGGTGGTGCAGTGCGTCAAGCCCGCGCCTCCGCCAGGTCCGTTCTCCGGTCTTCTGCCGCAGCCGCAACTGACCGGGCCGTTACCGGCGCCGGCTGGCAGCTGCCAGTAGGGGCGCGCAAGCCACCAACCTGGGCTCGCTTCGCCCAAGCCGAGAATCGTCCATTCCGTCATCAAACGGCGTCCAGCAAGCTAGCGTTCGGCTTTAATCGTCCGACATGTAGGGAGTGTCCGATGGGGTTCCGCTCTTCAATGCTTGGGATGTCGGCGGTTGGACTGGTTTCCGTTGGTTTATGGGCGTCGACTGGCGTCAACAAAGCTCTCGCCGACAGCGGGGACCGGCTCGGGTGTAATACGTTTTGCCAGAATGCGGGCGGTTATGGCGGTGCCGGGGGAACTGTCCCTCATCCGGCGGTCACGGTTGTTCCCGGCGGAAACGTCACCGCCGATCCGGATGGCTATGTCCCCGTGCCTTTGACGTGCCATCTGTCGGTGCAGTGCGCGGGAGCCCTCTTGGTCAGCGGTCCGGCCGGCGCAGGCCGGTCGGACCTGCTGGTGAATGCGGGCGCGACGCGGACCATCGCTGTCCCGTTGGGGTCCTCGGCAATTGCCTTCCTTCAATCCAATGGCCCGACCACTATGCACGTGACCACTGACGCCAGTGCGTCGCCAGGGATGGTTAACGGAACGGAAGGCGGGTTTGATGCCATCGGCCTGGACGGCCAGCTGATGGTGGCTGCCCCGGCATGACGTGAAACCGTTGTGGCCTCGGCTCACCCGCCGCGACATGCTGGTCGCGGCAGTTGCGGGCCTCGTCGCGGTGTTCGTGCTATTTCTTTACGCAGCAGGGCTTTTGAACAACGTCGAGCGGCAAAGCGTCGACGAGCGATTCTCGTGGCGGCGAGCCCAATCGCCCGGCAGTGACATCGTGATCGTCGGGATCGATCAGACGACACTGCAGAAGCTAAACATCCGGCCGCCGCTGCCGCGTGCCGATTACGCCAAGGTGCTCGACCGCGTGCGCGCCGCCTCACCACGCATGATCGGCATCGACACGCAGTTTATCGGGCGCTCGGATCCCGGCAACGACAATGCCCTGCTGGCCGCCATCGCCCGCGATGGGCCGGTTTTGTTGGCCACCCACGACGGGCCGCAGGGACCGATCCCCGTGCCAGCTGACGTGGCCAACGCGCCGGGAGCGGTACTCGGCAGCGCGGCCATCGACAAGGACCCGGACGGTGTGCTGCGCAGGATGCTCTACGCGCCGGTAAGCCTGGAAACACTGGCCGTTCGCGCCGCCGCGATGGTCCGCAACCGGCCGGTTAACGCGGCAGACTTTCCCGGCAACCACGCCTGGATCGACTTCCGCGGACCCCCGGGCACGTTCCCGCACTACTCGTTTGCCGACGTGATGGCGGGTACGGTCCCGGCGAGCGCCTTCGCCGGTAAGGCGGTGCTCATCGGTGTCACCGATCCCGTCGGCGAGGATTTGTTCGTGACGTCGATCTCGTCGTTTCCGATGCCCGGGGTCGAGGTCCACGCCAACGCATTGTGGACCGTTCTCGCGGGCCTGCCACTCAAGTCGGCTGGCGCACTGGCAGACGTCGCGCTGATCCTCGCTTTGATCGCGATCCCGGCGGTCATCGGTGCTCGCAAATCGAGCCTGTTCACGCTGGTCGGATCGGTTGGTTTGTTGGTCGTATTCGTGGGCGGTGTGCAACTGGCCTTCAACGCTGGCTGGATCGTGACACTCGCCTACCCCATCGTTGGCCTGCTCGCCACCGCGGCGGGCATGATCGGCGTGGACGCGTATATGGAACGGCGGCAACGGGCGGCGCTCGAACAGGTTCTGGGCGACCTGCTGCCGCCGCAGAAGCCTTCTGCCTTCTTCATCAGCTACCGGCGCAGCCACAACACCTCGCATGCGCGCGAGATCCGCCGGGAGCTCGCGCGGCGATACGGAGACGCCAGCGTGTTCCTGGACACCTCGTCGATCGACTATGGCGAATCCTTTCCCGACCGGATCGCCAGCGCCATCAGAGGCTGCAGCGTGATGTTCGTGTTGATCGGACCACATTGGCTTGAATCCGTCGCCGGCACTCGTCGCATCGACGACCCGAACGACTGGGTGCGTCGCGAGGTTGAAGCTGGCCTGCAACGTCGAGAAGCGGTCGTCGTCCCGGTACTGCTCGATGGCACACTCGCCCCAACCGATGCGGAGCTACCCGAATCGATCAGGAATTTAGCGTCTCTACACGCCTTCGCAATCATCGGTGGAAAGCTCGCCGCCGACATCGACAAACTCATCCGATCCGTCGAGCGGGGCCGGCGAAGAGCCGCGATCTCGGAGAGCGGTTCGTCGACCAGCGTCGCCCACGGGGGATAGTTGCGAAGCCATTAGGTGCACGAGCGGCGTGTCACGTCATCCGGGAGCTGCCATCATCAGATGGGCATAGCCGAGCTGGGAGGTCTACATGGGCTTGGTGTCTCAAGTCACCGTGACGGGGGTCGGGTCCTGGGATCGCAAAAAGGCGATCGCCCCGGCGGGCACCGCGACACCGAACGTCTGCGTCGCGGCGGCGTTCGCGACCAGATCCGATCTGGCGGTGGACAACTGATTTTGCGTCGTCAATCGGGTTGTAACCAGCTAACTGACCAGCGCAGGCACCTCCGGGAGGAGGCTATTCGTTAGGGTCATCTAAGCGAAGGTGGGGTCGAGAGCCGGTGAGCGCGTCTCGGCGGCCGAGCCTGGGCCTCGCCAGCTTCACGTCATCTCGGAGCTGCCACCGTCAGGGGATTCTCGAGGCTGATACCCGCAAGCCCGTCGTTGTAGAAGTCACGCCAATCCCGCCCTTGATTAAGATCCTGGGCGTCGGCGTCAATGAGCAGGTTAAGAGTCGTCAGGCCGTGGGATCGTAGGAGGGCGATTGCCGAGTCCGCCCCTGGCAAGGCCCCCGGCCGCGACAAGGGGATACCGATCGTCCGCGTCGCGCCCGCATTCACCAGAAGGTCCGACGCGCCCGCCACGACGGGATGAATGGCGTTTCCGGTGGCCGGGTCGACGGCTAGGAATTGCCCGCTAAGCCTCAGGACTCCCTTGCATTGCACTTTGCGATGGCATTTCACGGTCACCGGTACGTACCCGTCCGCGTCGGCGATAGCGGTTCCGGTGTTCTCGAGCGTGACTGCCTGTGGAGGTTGGGGGCCGCCCGTAGCGCCGTAGCCGCCCGCAGTCTGGCAATACGTACTGCAGCCGAGCCGGTCCCCGCTCGGGTCGGCGACGGCTTTTGTGGCGCCCCACGGCGCCAAGAATCCGAGGGTGAAAAGTCCAATTGTCGACATCAGCACTAAAGGAGGGCGGAAACCCATCGGGCACCCCCTACGTTTGGGGTTCGTTCGAGCTGGACGTTAGCTCGCTGGGCGCTGCTTTGATGATGAACGTCTGTGTTCAGCGTATTCCCAGCTCCTGCGCTGTGTGGCGGATTCGGTCGACGACAAGGCAAGCGCCCGCACAGCTGTGGCCACGACGGCATCGGCCGGCGTCAACCCTGCGTGCCCGATCGCCATCCGGTACATCGCCAGTCCGCGATCTGGGTTGCGCCGGCGGGCTGGGCAACGTCGGTGCTGCGGAAGTTAGTCCTTGTTAGTGACTGCTCAGGCATGTTGTCGGCGCCGGCGAAACTATGGCCCGCCCGGGCGGAGGAAGTCGGCGGCGTCATCGCGAGTGACGGCATCGAATGCGACCGCCCGGATGACCGCGCCGCCGCCGCGGCGATCTGGTGCGCGTCACCCAGCACGGGCCGGCGAACGCGCCCTCGGCGTGGAGTACGCCGGCATAGTCCTGCCAACACCTAGGTGAGCGCGTGGGCGTCAACTGGTCCGAATATCTATTAGTTGCACGAATATTGCACGCGACGCCGTTTACGCTGGTTAGACAGTGCCCCCGGCAGGATTCGAACCTGCGGCCTTCTGCTCCGGAGGCAGACGCTCTATCCCCTGAGCTACGGGGGCGCATGTGCGAAATGCTGCGCCAACGGGCCACGACAGACTAACGCATCAGAGCGACCTGCTGAGCACTGGAATGGATTCGGGGCCTGACGACCCCAGCCCATAGGATGGCCTGCGTGAACCCCGCCGACCTGGCCGAGCTGCTCAGGGTCACCGCGACCGCGGTGCTGACCAAGCATGCGCTCGACACCGCCGCGCTGGCGGCGACGGTCACCATCGAGCGGCCGCGCAACCCCGAGCACGGCGATTACGCCAGCAACCTGGCGTTGCAGCTCGCCAAGAAGATCGGGGTCAACCCGCGCGAATTGGCCGGATGGATCGCTGAAGCGCTAGCCCAGGCCGACGGCATCGCCTCGGCGGAGGTGGCCGGACCTGGCTTCATCAACCTGCGCCTGGACGCGTCGGCGCAGGGCGTCATCATCAATAACGTCATCGACGCCGGCCACACCTACGGCAACTCCGACGCCCAGGCCGGACACAAGATCAACCTGGAGTTTGTCTCGGCCAACCCAACCGGACCGATCCACATCGGCGGCACCCGCTGGGCCGCGGTCGGCGACGCCTTGGGGCGGTTGCTGTCGACGCAGGGCGCTGACGTGGTACGCGAGTACTACTTCAACGACCACGGCGCCCAAATCGACCGGTTCACCAACTCGCTGATCGCCGCAGCAAAAGGCGAGCCCACTCCGGAAGATGGCTACGCGGGCAGCTACATCGGAGACATCGCCGCGCAAGTCTTAAAGAAAGCGCCCGATGCACTGAGCCAGCCCGACACCGAGCAGCACGAGACTTTCCGTAGGATCGGCGTGGACTTGATGTTCACGCACATCAAGGAATCGCTGCACGAGTTCGGCACCGACTTCGATGTCTACACTCACGAAGAGTCGATGCACAGCAGCGGTCGTGTCGAGCAGGCGATCGCGCGGCTTCGCGAGAACGGCAACATCTACGAGAAGGACGGCGCAACCTGGTTGCGCACCAGTGCTTTTGGTGACGACAAGGACCGTGTCGTGATCAAGAGCGACGGCAAACCCGCCTACATCGCCGGCGATCTGGCCTACTATCTGGACAAGCGGCAACGCGGCTTCGACCTGTGCATCTACATGCTCGGCGCCGACCACCACGGCTACATCTCCCGCCTGAAGGCAGCGGCGGCGGCGTTCGGCGACGACCCCGCCACCGTCGAGGTGCTGATCGGCCAGATGGTCAACCTGGTTCGCGACGGCCAGCCGATCCGGATGAGTAAGCGGGCCGGCACCGTGATCACGCTGGATGACCTGGTCGAGGCAATCGGCGTGGATGCGGCGCGCTACAGCCTGATTCGGTCGTCGGTAGACACTCCGATCGACATCGACCTGGCGCTGTGGTCATCGGCCTCCAATGAAAACCCGGTTTACTACGTGCAATACGCGCATGCCCGGCTATCCGCGCTGGCCCGTAACGCCGCCGAACTCGGCCTGATCCCCGACACCGGCCACCTCGAGCTGCTCACCCATGAGAAAGAAGGCGCGCTGGTCCGTAATCTCGGCGAGTTCCCCCGGGTGCTGAAAACCGCGGCGTCACTGCGCGAACCGCACCGAGTATGCCGCTACCTGGAAGACCTCGCCGGCGATTACCACCGATTCTACGACTCGTGCCGGGTGCTGCCGCAGGGCGACGAAGAGCCCACTGAGCTGCACACCGCGCGGCTGGCGCTATGTCAGGCGACGCGTCAGGTCATCGCCAACGGGTTGGCCATCCTCGGTGTCCGCGCTCCGGAGCGGATGTGAACGCCCATCCGGCCGGCCCGCGGCACGCCGAGGAATTGCGTCACGGGGAGGTGCCGCCGCGACCGCAGACGGCACAGGAGCTCTTGGAGCTGGCACCGAATGTCTGGCCGCACAACATGGTTCGCGGTGAAGATGGGGTCGTCAGCATCGCCGGCGTCGCACTCGACTCGCTGGCGCAGCAGTATGGCACGCCGCTGTTCGTCATCGACGAAGACGATTTCCGGTCCCGGTGCCGCGAGATCGCGACGGCATTCGGCGGCGGCGCCAACGTGCACTATGCCGCAAAGGCCTTCCTGTGCAGCGAAATAGCACGCTGGATCGACCAGGAAGGCCTCTCGCTGGACGTCTGCACCGGCGGCGAACTGGCCGTTGCGCTGCACGCGGACTTCCCGCCCGAGCGGATCGCGCTGCACGGCAACAACAAATCGGTCACGGAGTTGACCGCTGCGGTCAAGGCCGGAGTCGGCCACGTCGTGGTCGACTCGATGACTGAGATCGAGCGCCTCGACGTCGTCGCGGGCGACGCCGGTGTCGTGCAGGATGTCCTGGTCCGCGTCACTGTCGGAGTCGAAGCCCACACCCACGAGTTCATCTCCACCGCCCACGAGGATCAGAAGTTCGGCCTGTCGCTGGCCAACGGCGCTGCGATGGCTGCGGTCCGACGAGTATTCGCCACCGAGCACCTGCGATTGGTGGGTCTGCACAGTCACATCGGATCTCAGATCTTCGATGTCGCCGGCTTCGAACTCGCCGCGCACCGGGTGATCGGCCTGCTACGCGACATCGTGGCCGAGTTCGGCGTTGACCAGACTGCGCAGATCTCCACTATCGATCTCGGTGGTGGGCTGGGCATCTCTTATTTACCCGTCGACGATCCACCGCCGGTGCGCGAACTAGCTGACAAGCTCGGCTCCATCGTGCGCAACGAGTCTGCGGCGGTGGGCTTGCCGGCGCCCAGGCTGGTCGTCGAGCCCGGTCGCGCCATCGCCGGGCCGGGGACTATTACTTTGTACGAGGTCGGCACTGTCAAAGACGTCGGAGTGAGCGCCACGGCGCACCGCTGCTACGTCAGTGTCGACGGCGGGATGAGCGACAACATCCGCACTGCGCTCTACGGCGCGACATACGACGTGCGGCTGGTCTCCCGGGCCACCGGTGCGGCTGCGACCCTGGCCCGTGTCGTCGGAAAACACTGCGAGAGCGGCGACGTGGTGGTGCGGGATACTTGGCTGCCCAGTGACATCGCAGCGGGCGACCTGGTTGCGGTGGCTGCCACGGGTGCCTACTGCTATTCGTTGTCGAGCCGCTACAACTTGATCGGCCGCCCCGCAGTGGTGGCCGTGCGCGACGGACAGGCCCGTTTGATCCTGCGCAGAGAGACCGTCGACGATCTGCTGAGTCTGGAAATGAGGAGTGGCGCACATGAACGGTGACGAAAAGCCGGTCGGTGTAGCAGTACTGGGATTGGGCAATGTGGGCAGCGAAGTCGTTCGCATTATCAAGGAGAGTGCCGACGACCTTGCCGCCCGTATTGGCGCGCCACTGGTGCTGCGCGGTATCGGCGTACGCCGGGTCGCCGAAGACCGGGGTGTGCCGGTCGATCTGCTTACCGACAACATCGAAGAACTGGTCTCTCGTGAGGATGTCGACATCGTCGTGGAGGTGATGGGCCCGGTCGAACCGTCGCGCAAGGCGATCCTGTCCGCACTGGAGCACGGCAAGTCGGTCGTCACCGCGAACAAGGCCTTACTCTCAGTCGCCACCGGTGAGCTGGCGCAGGCAGCTGAAAGCGCCCATGTGGACCTGTATTTCGAAGCTGCAGTGGCAGGTGCCATCCCGGTGATCCGGCCACTGACCCAGTCGCTGGCCGGCGACACGGTGCAGCGGGTGGCCGGCATCGTCAACGGCACCACCAACTACATCCTGTCCGAAATGGACAGCACCGGCGCCGACTACGACAGTGCGCTGGCCGACGCGAGCGCGCTCGGCTACGCCGAGGCCGACCCCACCGCTGATGTGGAAGGCTATGACGCCGCGGCCAAGGCAGCAATCCTGGCGTCCATCGCCTTCCACACCCGCGTGAACGCCGACGACGTCTACCGTGAGGGCATCACAGCGATCACTCCAGACGACTTCGTGTCGGCGCGGGGACTGGGCTGCACGATCAAGCTGCTGTCAATCTGTGAGCGGATCACCACAGACGATGGCCAGCAGCGGGTTTCGGCGCGTGTTTACCCCGCACTGGTGCCGTTGGTGCATCCGCTCGCCACGGTCAACGGCGCATTTAATGCGGTGGTGGTCGAGGCCGAGGCCGCGGGCCGACTGATGTTCTACGGTCAGGGCGCCGGCGGAGCACCGACCGCCTCAGCGGTGACCGGCGATCTGGTCATGGCGGCTCGTAACCGTGTGCTGGGCAGCCGTGGGCCACGCGAGTCCAAGTACGCCCAGCTGCCCGTCGCCCCGATGGGATTGATCTCGACCCGTTACTACGTGAGCATGAATGTTGCTGACAAACCGGGCGTATTGTCCGCGGTGGCAGCGGAGTTCGCCAACCGCGAGGTCAGCATCGCCGAAGTCCGCCAGGAAGGCGTTGCCGACGAGGCCGGCCGACGAGTCGGCGCTCGCATCGTGGTGGTCACCCACAGCGCCACCGACGCCGCATTGTCCGAAACGGTCGACGCGCTGGCCGACCTCGACGTGGTCGAGGGCGTGGCCAGCGTGCTGCGACTGGAAGGAACCAGCGAATGAGCCCGCCGAGCGCTGCCAAGACCAGCGTCCATCGGCCGTGGCCGGGTGTCATCGCGGCTTACCGGGACCGGCTGCCGGTCGGCGACGACTGGGCTCCGGTCACCTTGCTTGAGGGGGGCACACCGCTGATACCGGCAACCCGGCTCTCCACGAAGACCGGCTGCGCGGTTCATCTCAAGGTCGAGGGTCTCAATCCCACCGGCTCCTTCAAAGATCGCGGCATGACAATGGCCGTCACCGACGCGGTGGCCCGCGGTCAGCAGGCCGTGCTGTGCGCATCGACGGGGAACACCTCGGCGTCGGCGGCGGCCTACGCTGCCCGCGCTGGTATCACCTGCGCGGTACTGATCCCGCAGGGCAAAATCGCTATGGGCAAGCTGGCGCAGGCCGTGATGCATGGCGCCAAGGTTATCCAGATCGACGGCAACTTCGACGACTGTCTGGAACTCGCCCGCAAGATCGTCGCTGACTTCCCGACGATCTCGTTGGTCAACTCGGTCAATCCGCTGCGCATCCAGGGCCAGAAGACCGCAGCATTCGAGATCGTCGACACGCTGGGTACCGCACCGGACGTGCATGCCCTGCCGGTCGGCAACGCCGGCAACATCACCGCCTACTGGAAGGGTTACACCGAGTACCACGCTGACGGGGTGATCGACAGGCTGCCGCGCATGCTGGGCACCCAGGCGGCCGGCGCGGCGCCGTTGGTGCTCGGCGCGCCGGTAAGCCAGCCGGAGACGATCGCCACCGCGATCCGCATCGGCTCGCCGGCATCGTGGTCGTCGGCCGTGGAGGCGCAGCAACAGTCCAAAGGACGATTCCTGGCCGCCACCGACGACGAGATCCTCGCGGCGTATCACCTGGTGGCCGGCTCCGAAGGCGTCTTTGTGGAACCGGCGTCGGCGGCAAGCATCGCCGGTTTACTCAAAGCCGTCGACGACGGATGGGTGACACCGGGATCGACCGTGGTGTGCACGGTGACCGGCAACGGCCTCAAGGATCCGGACACGGCGCTGCGGGACATGCCGACCGTGTCGCCGGTACCCGTCGATCCCGTCGCCGTCGTCGCGAAATTGGGACTGGTCTAGTGGCGATCGCAAGCGCGGCGCAGCCGGGCGAAGCGGGTCGCCGCTCATCAGGCCTGAGCACCCAGATGCTGCCACGCGGGCTGCTCGCCAGTTCGGTCGTCGCGGCGTCCAGCGCAAACCTGGGCCCAGGCTTCGACAGCATCGGATTGGCACTAAGTCTCTACGACGAAATTATCGTCGAGACAACCGATTCCGGAGTCGTTGTTGAGGTTGAGGGCGAGGGCGCCGGGGAATTAGCTCTCGGCTCTGGGCATTTGGTTGTTCGGGCCGTCCAGTGCGGGCTACAGGCGGCCGGTGTCAGTGCGCCCGGCTTGAAAGTGCGATGTCGCAACGCCATCCCGCACTCCCGCGGCCTCGGTTCGTCGGCGGCAGCGGTTGTCGGCGGGCTTGCGGCAGCCAATGGACTTGTTGCACAAGCTGATTCGACACCATTGAGCCAGTCTGAACTGATTCAGTTGTCATCGGAATTCGAAGGACATCCCGACAACGCTGCCGCGTCCGTGCTGGGCGGCGCGGTGGTTTCCTGGACTGACCGCAGCGCTGATCCGCCCGGGTTCTCGGCGGTGCCGCTGCGGTTACATCCCGACATTCGCCTATTCCCCGCCATTCCCGAGCAGCGCTCGTCGACTGCGGAAGCGCGGGTGCTGCTCCCCGCGCAGGTCAGCCACGACGATGCCCGTTTCAATATCAGCCGGGCAGCGCTGCTGGTGGTGGCGCTCACCGAGCGCCCCGACCTACTGATGGCCGCCACCGAGGACGTGCTACATCAGCCACAGCGCGCGCACGCTATGCCGGCGTCGGCGGAATACCTTCGAGTGTTGCGGCGTTACAGGTTGGCAGCTGTGCTTTCCGGCGCAGGTCCGGCGGTGATCGCGCTGAGCACAGCGTCCGAGTTGCCCGCCGAGGTTGTGGAGTACGGTGCGGCAAACGGGTTCACCGTCAGCGAGATGAGGGCCGGTGACAGCGTGCGCTGGAGTTCTGGGGTGGCTGTTCCTAGCTGACATCGACAGGCACGGTGAGGGGGCTTCTTGCTTCCAGCATCGAAGCAGGTTATCCTCGGAGCCGTCCAGCAATCGCAGCATCTGCATCTGCGTTGACACTGTGACTACTACCAAATTCTTCTCGTGGACGATGGTTCGCCATTTAAACCGCCAATCCCGGCGATCACCGTTGCAGAGTCGATTGTTGGCAGCACTCGGCGATTTGGCTGAATGCAACAAACCCCTGGCTTGATTCGATCAGCGAGGGAGAGAAAGGAAATCCGTGACTGATACGGACCTCGTTACGGCTGGCGACAGCACTGAAAACCACAAGCTGTCCGAATCCGTGACCACAGACACATCCGACGGCCCCGACGCATCCGGGTCGTCGCCGGAGACCACCACCAGTGCGGGCGACGGCTCGTTGTCCACCATGGTGCTTCCGGAACTGCGCGCGCTGGCCAATCGAGCCGGCGTCAAAGGCACTTCGGGGATGCGTAAGAACGAACTGATCGCAGCGATCCGGGAAAGTCGTCAAGGGCACGCCAACGGCGCACCTGCTGACGGCCCCGCATCTGAAACCGGCGGCGAATCTCACAACCCCGGCACCGACGCTCCGGCCAACCACGCCGAGGCAAGCCGCGCGGACTCCAACGAAGGCGATTCTTCCGTCGACCGAGCCGCCAGGCAGAACCACCGGTCGGACAAGGCCGATCAAACCGGGCAGCGATCGCGCGACCGCAACCAACAAGACACCAAGTCCGAGGAGCGCGAGTCAGAGAAGGACTCTGACAAGGGCGGCGATCAGCAGGGCTCTGGTGGGCAACAGAACCGTGGCGGGCCGAACCAGCAAGACGACGACGGCGACGGCCGGGGCGGCCGGCGCGGCCGTCGGTTCCGCGAACGCCGGCGGCGTGGTGAACGCTCGGGCGAGGGCGGCGGTGACGCCGAACTTCGCGAAGATGACGTCGTCCAGCCGGTAGCCGGCATCCTCGACGTTCTGGACAACTACGCGTTCGTCCGCACTTCGGGCTACCTCGCCGGGCCGCACGACGTCTACGTGTCGATGAACATGGTGCGTAAGAACGGCTTACGCCGAGGCGACGCGGTGACCGGCGCGGTGCGGGTGCCCAAAGATGGTGAACAGCCCAACCAGCGGCAGAAGTTTAACCCGTTGGTGCGCTTGGACACCGTGAACGGTGGCCCGGTCGAAGACGCCAGGAAGCGCGACGATTTCTCCAAACTGACGCCGCTGTACCCCAACCAGCGGCTGCGCCTGGAGACCACCCCCGATCGGCTGACCACCCGCGTCATCGACCTGATCATGCCGATCGGCAAGGGTCAGCGCGCGTTGATCGTGTCGCCGCCCAAGGCGGGTAAGACGACGATCTTGCAGGACATCGCCAACGCGATCACCAAGAACAATCCGGAATGCCACCTCATGGTGGTGCTTGTCGACGAGCGGCCTGAAGAGGTCACCGACATGCAGCGTTCGGTCAAGGGTGAGGTCATCTCCTCGACGTTCGACCGCCCGCCGTCCGATCACACCCAGGCCGCAGAGCTGGCGATCGAGCGCGCCAAGCGGCTCGTCGAACAGGGCAAAGACGTCGTCGTGCTGCTCGACTCGATCACCCGGCTAGGACGCGCCTACAACAACGCGTCTCCGGCGTCGGGCCGCATCCTGTCGGGTGGTGTCGATTCGACAGCCCTGTACCCGCCCAAGCGATTCCTCGGCGCGGCGCGCAACATCGAAGAGGGTGGCTCGCTGACCATCATCGCCACCGCGATGGTGGAGACCGGATCCACCGGTGACACAGTGATCTTCGAGGAGTTCAAGGGCACCGGTAACGCCGAACTCAAACTTGACCGCAAGATCTCCGAGCGCCGGGTATTCCCCGCCGTGGACGTGAATCCCTCGGGTACGCGCAAGGACGAATTGCTTTTGTCGCCCGACGAGTTCGGCATTGTGCACAAGCTGCGTCGTGTGTTGTCGGGGCTGGATTCTCACCAGGCCATCGACCTGCTGATGTCGCAGCTGCGCAAGACCAAGACCAACTACGAGTTCCTGGTTCAGGTGTCCAAGACGACACCGGGCATGGACAACGACTGACCGGCGACGATGCGGGCCGGGTAGCGGCCCGCTGAGGAGCCGGTCGAATCAGGCCGAGCCGGTTAGCATATCACCGCAGTCGACCAACATCGCCCTTCCCGTTAGCCAGCTGCTGCCGCGCGCGTAACGTGCGAGCCTGTCGGGACCGACGGGAAGATGGTGAGTCGTGGCGGACACTCTTCAGCAACTGCTTCGCAGCCGTGTCGGCGACTCCGCTCCGGCGGTGAAATATGGCAATCGGGTGTGGAGCTGGCGCGAGCATCTGGCCGACGCGTCGGCTGCCGCCGCCGCATTGATTGGCATCGCGGACCCGAAGCAGCCGCTGCACGTCGGCGCGTTGCTGGGCAACACCCCCGAGATGCTCACTGCAATGGCAGGGGCAGCACTCGGCGGATACGTGCTATGCGGCATCAACGACACCCGTCGCGGCGTGGCGCTGGCCAGGGACATCCTGCGTGCCGACTGCCAGATCCTGCTCACCGATTCGGCGCACCGAGCGCTGCTCGACGGCCTGGACTTGCCGGGAGTGCGCGTCCTGGACACCTCCACCCACGAGTGGTCTGGATTGCT
Organism: uncultured Actinomycetota bacterium; assembly: GCA_963744835.1. GTDB lineage: Bacteria > Actinomycetota > Actinomycetes > Mycobacteriales > Mycobacteriaceae > Mycobacterium. The sequence continues at coordinate 18,263 of CAVUVB010000001.1, read as the reverse complement.
CGCGGCGGCCGGGCCGCTGGTGGCACATCGCGAAGTCATCCCCACCGACACCTTCATGATGATCTTCACGTCGGGCACCAGCGGCGAGCCGAAGGCGGTCCAGGTGATGCACCTGACCGTTATTTTCGCCGGCGCCAACCTGATCGAACGGTTCGAGGTCGATTCGTCCGGCGTCTGCTACCTATCGATGCCGCTGTTCCACTCCAACGCGTTACTGGCCGGCTGGAGCGTGGCCGTCGGGTCCGGTTCGGCGATGGTGCCCGCGACGTTCTCGGCGTCCGGTTTGCTGCCCGATCTGCGCCGCTACGGCGCGACCTACATGAACTACGTCGGCAAGCCGCTGGCTTACGTGCTGGCCACCCCCGAGCAGCCCGACGACGGGGACAACCCGCTGCGGGTCGCGTTCGGCAACGAGGCAAGCGACCGCGACATCGCGGAATTCAGCCGGCGTTTCGATTGCATCGTCTGGGACGGCTTCGGCTCCAGCGAAGGTGCGATCATCATCACCCGCGAAGACGGCTGCCCAACCGGCTCACTGGGCCGAGGCTTTCCCGGTGTGAGCATCTATAACCCCGACACGCTCGCCGAATGCCCGGTGGCCAGCTTCGATGCCGACGGCGCGCTGACCAACGCCTGCGAAGCGATCGGCGAACTGGTCAACACGTCAGGCGCCGGCCTGTTCGCCGGCTACTACAACGATCAAAACGCCACCGATGCGCGATTGCGCAATGGGATGTTCTGGTCGGGTGACCTGGCCTACCGCGATGCCGACGGTTGGATCTACTTCGCCGGGCGCAGCGGGGACTGGCTGCGGGTCGACGGCGAAAACATGACGACGGCGCCTATCGAGCGGATCCTGCAGCGTTTGCCGGCTGTCAGCCAGGTCGCGGTGTACGCGGTACCTGACGAGCAGGTGGGAGACCAGGTGATGGCGGCGTTGGTGCTGGTGGATAGCGCCGAGCTGACGCCAGAGGGGTTCGGTCAGTTTTTGGCCGGCCAGACAGACCTATCACCCAAGGCTTGGCCCCGTCACGTGTGGATTACCGACAGCCTGCCCACCACCGCCACCAACAAAATCCTCAAGCGCGAACTGAGCGCCCGGGGCCGAACACCACAAGGTGGCCGGCTGTGGACCCGGATAGGGCGCGGCAACATCTATGGCGTCGTCGATCAGTCCGCCGAGGCACAGACAAATCACCAGCTCAGCCCCAGCTAGTGCCACGCGCACCGCCGAGGGCATGACACCCGGCGGCGGGAATGCCCGCGCTCATCGAGGCGTTTAGGGACATGGTGGCTGACCTGGCATAATCAACTACCGAAGCTCCGGTTCCGGTTCACGTCCATTTCTCTTGCTCATTCAGGCGACCCGGCGACCAACGATTGAAGAGGACATCATGAAATCTGGTATTCATCCGAACTACGGCGAAACCACCGTGCTCTGCGGCTGTGGCAACACCTTCCAGACCCGCAGCACCAAGGAAAGCGGCCACATCGTGGTCGAGGTCTGCTCGCAGTGCCACCCGTTCTACACCGGCAAGCAGAAGATTCTCGACAGCGGCGGTCGGGTGGCGCGTTTCGAGAGACGCTACGGCAAGCGCAAGGCCGGCGCCGAGCAAGAGGCTGGAAAGTCTCAAGACGCCGACTAGTAGCAGCGACGTCCGAACTGTTGCGGAAACCGCACAGGCCGGGCGTCGTTTTGCGTTCGGATAAGTCGGCTTGAGTTTGGGAAGGAGAAGCATGACGCAGGGCGTGCAGGCGATTGACGCGCTGCTGGCCGAACACGCCGAGCTCGAGCGTCAGCTGGCCGATCCCGAACTCCACAGCAATCCCGCCAACGCGCGCAAAGTCGGGCGGCGGTTCGCTCAATTGGCGCCGATCGTCGCCGCTCACCGCAAGCTGGAGACGGTGCAAGGGGACTTGGACACCGCACGCGAACTGGCTGTCGATGACGAGTCATTCGCCACGGACGTCGCCGAATTAGAGGCGCGGGCCGCCGAGCTGGACACTCAGCTCACCGACATGCTCGCACCTCGCGACCCGCACGACCCCGATGACATTGTGCTCGAGGTCAAGTCGGGTGAAGGTGGCGAGGAATCGGCACTGTTCGCGGCCGATTTGGCGAGGATGTACATCCGCTATGCCGAGCGGCATGGCTGGACGGTGACGGTGCTGGACGAAACCACCTCGGATCTGGGCGGCTACAAGGATGCGACGCTGACCATCGCCAGTAAAGGTGACGCGGCCGACGGGGTGTGGTCGCGAATGAAGTTCGAGGGTGGTGTGCACCGAGTCCAACGGGTTCCAGTCACGGAATCCCAAGGCCGCGTACATACTTCGGCCGCGGGTGTGCTGGTTTATCCGGAACCCGAGGAAGTGGGCGAGGTTCAGATCGACGAATCGGACTTGCGCATCGATGTCTACCGGTCTTCCGGCAAGGGCGGACAGGGCGTCAACACCACCGACTCCGCGGTGCGGATCACCCACCTGCCCACCGGGATTGTCGTCACCTGCCAAAACGAACGGTCGCAGCTACAGAACAAGACCCGTGCATTGCAAGTGCTTGCGGCTCGCCTGCAGGCCATGGCCGAAGAGCAGGCGCTGGCTGATGCGTCGGCGGATCGCGCCAGCCAGATCCGCACCGTGGACCGCAGCGAACGCATCCGCACCTACAACTTCCCGGAGAACCGAGTCGCCGACCATCGCATCGGCTTTAAGGCCCACAATCTCGATCAGATTCTCGACGGCGATCTTGACGCACTGTTTGACGCGCTGAGCGCCGCCGACAAGCAATCTCGGCTACAACAAGCATGACCCGCCTGCGGCGGGCAATCGACTCGGCTACGGCGCTGCTCGCAGACGCCGGAATCGGCTCCGCACGCTACGACGCCGAGGAGTTGGCTGCTCACCTAGCAGGCACCGAGCGCGGCCGCTTGCCGGTGATCGATACGCCCGACGACGAGTTCTTCAGGCGGTATAACGCCGCCATCACTGAGCGATCGCATCGCATCCCACTGCAGCATCTCACCGGGACGGTGGCGTTCGGGCCGGTGACGTTGGTCGTCGGAGAGGGTGTGTTCATCCCGCGCCCAGAATCCGAAGCGATGCTGGAGTGGGCCACCGCGCAGTGTCTTTCGGGACCTTCCGGACGACCAGTGATCGTCGACCTGTGCACCGGCTCCGGTGCGTTGGCGGTCGCGCTCGCACACCACTGGTCGGCAGCGCGCGTCATAGGCATCGATGACTCCGAAGGGGCACTTGACTATGCGCGCAGGAACTCGGCGGGGACCGCGGTGGAGCTGGTCTGCGCTGACGTCGCCGACCCGGGCTTGCTTGCCGAACTTGACGGGCGGGTCGACCTCGTAGTGGCCAACCCGCCGTACGTGCCTGATGCCGTTGAGTTGGAACCTGAAGTTTCTCAGCATGATCCGCCCCATGCGGTGTTCGGCGGTCCAGACGGCATGACGGTGATCGCCGCCGTTACTCGGCTCGCTGGGCGCTGGTTGCGTCCAGGCGGCTTCTTCGCGGTCGAGCACGACGACACCACGTCTTGGCTGACATCCGAACTGATCTGCCGCACAGGGCTTTTCGATGACATCATCGCCCGCACAGATCTGACCGGGCGGTTCCGATTCGTGACGGCCCGCAGGGGCGACTCGTGACGGAAATTTTCGACTGCGCTGAACCCGAACAACGTTCCCGGGGAATCGCATTGGCATCCGGAGCTGTCAAAAACGGGCGCCTGGTGGTTTTCCCGACCGACACGGTTTACGGCGTCGGCGCCGACGCTTTCGACAGCGCGGCGGTGGCCGCCTTGCTGTCGGCGAAGGGCCGCGGGCGCGATATGCCGGTGCCGGTGCTGGTCGGGTCCTGGCACACCATCGATGGCCTTGCCCTGACGGTTTCGCAGGCAGCCCGTGATCTCATCCGCGCATTCTGGCCGGGCGCCCTGAGCCTGGTGATCCGACAAGCGCCGTCGCTGCAATGGGACCTAGGCGATGCCCGCGGCACGGTGATGCTGCGGATGCCGCTGCACCCGGTTGCCATCGAATTGCTGCGCGAAGTCGGGCCGATGGCGGTATCCAGCGCCAACGTCTCCGGGCATCCCCCCGCCGTGGACGCTGAGGACGCTCGCAGGCAGCTCGGCGACCTCGTCGAGGTGTATCTCGACGCGGGTCCGTCAGCCCAGCAGGCGGCGTCAACGATCCTGGATCTGACCGGGCCCGAGCCCCGCATCCTGCGGTCCGGACCGGTGAGCGCCGAGAGTATCGCCGAGGTACTCGGCTTGGACGCCGCGAGTTTGACCAGCTGATCTGCCCAGGGGCAACTGAATTCAGTCTCAGGTTGGTGCAGTACGGTCTCGGGGTGGTTAGCGGTGCCGACAGCCTCGCCGGCGGTCTGCTCGCTCTGTCCGACCGTGGCGCCGGTGTCCCGTTGCGCGAACTGGCGCTCGTCGGGCTGACGGCTGCGATCATCACCTACTTTGCGACCGGTCCAGTACGCGTGTTGGCGACCCGGCTCGGGGCGGTGGCCTATCCACGCGAACGCGATGTGCACGTGACGCCGACGCCACGGATGGGTGGTCTGGCGATGTTTCTCGGTGTCGTCGGGGCGGTCTTTCTGGCATCTCAGCTGCCTGCGCTCACACGCGGTTTCGTCTACTCGACGGGCATGCCCGCCGTGGTCGTTGCAGGCGCAGTGATCATGGGCATCGGCCTCATCGATGATCGGTGGGGCCTGGACGCGCTGACGAAGTTCGCCGGTCAAATCACTGCCGCCAGTGTTCTCGTCACCATGGGCGTCGCCTGGAGTGTTCTCTACATCCCGCTGGGCGGCGTCGGCACGATCGTGCTGGACCAGGCCTCCTCGATCCTGCTCACCCTGGCGTTGACGGTCTCGATCGTCAACGCGATGAACTTCGTCGACGGCCTCGACGGGCTGGCCGCCGGGCTGGGCCTGATCACGGCATTTGCCATTTGTATGTTCTCGGTCGGCTTGCTTCGCGACCACGGCGGTGACGTGCTCTTCTACCCGCCGGCGGTCATTTCGGTGGTGCTGGCCGGGGCCTGTCTGGGTTTCTTGCCGCACAACTTCCACCCGGCCAAGATCTTTATGGGCGATTCCGGTTCGATGCTGGTCGGTCTGATGTTGGCCGCTGCATCGACAACCGCTGCGGGACCGATTTCGCAGAACGCTTACGGCGCCCGCGACGTGTTTGTTCTGCTGTCGCCGTTCCTGTTGGTCGTGGCTGTGATGTGGTTGCCGATGCTCGATCTTTTGCTGGCGGTCGTGCGCCGTACCCGGGCGGGTCGTAGCGCATTCAGCCCCGACAAGATGCATCTGCATCATCGGCTACTACAAATTGGTCATTCACATCGCCGCGTGGTGCTGCTGATCTATTTGTGGGGTGGCATCGTCGCTTTCGGCACCGCGAGCACGATTTTTTTCAACCCACGAGACACCGCCGCAGTGATGCTCGGTGCTATTGCGATCGCGATTATCGCGACGTTGATCCCGCTGCTACGCCGCGGCGACGAGATCTACGACGAGGAGTAGTAGGGGCGTCCGCGATGTGGTACGGTGCTGGTAGAACCCGAATAAACCTCGCGGGTTGCCGGCCACGGCCATCGAAGTTACCTCCGATCGCGCCGACGTACGACCGACAAAGGGGAGCTGCTCCTTGGGTGATGCGAGTGCGGTGATTGCCCTCCGATACGCTCAACGGGCCACGCAACGATCAACCCGGCAACTCCCCCTAGCGAGGACTGAGGTGCAGCAGTGACATCACCAGCGCAGAACGCGCCGTTGGTGTTTCCTTCGGTTGCGTTCCGGCCGGTTCGTCTCTTAGTCATCTCCCTCGCACTGACCGTTGTCGCGATCGCCGCCGCTGGCTCGCTACACCACCCGATGGTGGGCGTGTTCTTCGGCGTAGGGCTCCTCTTGGGTTTGCTCAACGCCGTCGGTGTTCAGCGGTCGGTAGCGGCGATCACCGCCGAAGCGCATCCGCTGAAGAAGAAGATGGCGATGAATTCGGCAAGCCGGTTGATGATCATCACCGTGTTGGGGCTGGCCGTTGCCGTTCGTCTTCCGGCCCGCCGGTTTGGGCGTTTTGTTTGGGCTCGCGCTGTTCCAGGTATTGCTGGTGGTATCGACGACGTTGCCGGTCTGGAAGAAGCTGCGCACCCAGACCGTCGACGGTGGTTGGGACGGCGACGCGGCCACGGGAATGGAAGGGAACGGCAACAGCGATGACTGAGATGTTCCTGGCTGAGGGCGCCATCGAGGTCGGCCAGCACCCGACCGAGAAATTATTTGGCCTGACCATCAATGTCGACACCGTGGCGTCCGCGGCGCTCGCCGCCGTCATTGTCATCGCGCTGGCATTCTTCCTCCGCGCCAAGGTCACCTCCAGCGGCGTACCGGGTGGCGTGCAGCTGTTCTTCGAGGCGATCACCATCCAAATGCGCAACCAGATCGAATCAGCGATCGGGATGCGAATAGCGCCTTTTGTGTTGCCGCTGGCCGTCACGCTCTTCGTGTACATCCTGATCTCGAATTGGCTGGCGGTGCTGCCTGTGCAGTACAGCAATGGACCCGGCGGAACTCCCAAAGAGTTGTTCGCCGCGCCGGCGTCGGACATCAACTACGTGCTGGCGTTGGCGGTGTTTGTGTTCCTCTGCTACCACCTGGCCGGCGTCTGGCGCAGCGGCCCCATCGGGTATCCGCTCAAGATTGTCAAGGGGCACGTGTGGGACACCCTGCCGAAAATCGTCGGGGTAATCTTCTCGCCGATCAACGTGGTCGAAGAACTCGCCAAGCCGATCTCGCTGTCGCTCCGACTTTTCGGCAACATCTTCGCCGGCGGCATCCTGGTTTCGCTGATCGCGCTTTTCCCGCCGTACGTCTTGTGGGCGCCGAACGCGATCTGGAAGGCGTTCGACCTATTTATCGGCGCGATCCAGGCGTTCATCTTCGCGTTGCTGACCGTCCTGTACTTCAGTCAATCGATGGAGTTGGAAGGGGAAGAGCATTAGGACTGCTACAGAACCCCGGCCCACACACCAGTACGGACCTGGTAGACCGCTAGCAAATATCGAGGAGGATATGAAATGGCAGGAATGGCCCCACAAATCGCGGCCGGCGCGCTGATCGGCGGCGGAATAATCATGGCCGGCGGCGCGATCGGCGCCGGTATCGGTGACGGTATCGCCGGTAACGCGCTGATCGCCGGTATAGCTCGGCAGCCCGAGGCGCAGGGCCGGCTGTTCGTTCCGTTCTTCATCACCGTCGGTCTGGTCGAGGCCGCCTACTTCATCAACTTGGCCTTCATGGCGTTGTTCGTCTTCGCCACCCCGGTCAAGTAAAAAGTCGAGATGGGGGACATGAGCGCCGTCGTCCTGGCTACCGCCAGCCAGGCTGGGGGAAACTTCCTCATCCCCAACGGCACCTTCTTCGTCGTGCTGCTCATCTTCTTGATCGTGCTCGGCGTGATCGGCACATTCGTGGTGCCGCCGATCATGAGGGTGCTGCATGAGCGCGAGGACATGGTCAACAAGACGCAGGCCGACAACAAAGAATCGGCCGAGCAGTTCGCCGCCGCCCGGGAAGACTACGAGAAGGTGATGTCCGAAGCTCGGGTCAAGGCGTCTGCGGCCCGTGACGATGCTCGGACGGAGGGCCGCAAGGTTCTCGACGAAATGCGTACGCGCGCCGAGGAACAGGTTTCCTCGACCCTCCAAGACGCCTCTGACCAACTCAAGCAGGAGGGGGACGCGGTCGCGGCGGATCTGCGCGCTCGCGTGGACACCATGTCCAATACATTGGCCAGCCGCATCCTCGGCGTCGAGATCACGACCTCGGTCACAGCCAGCGGGTCAGGTCGGTAGCGAAGATGTCGACATTTATCGGACAGCTGGTCGGATTCGCCGTCATCGTGTTGCTGGTATGGCGTTTTGCCGTGCCGCCGGTGCGCAGAATGATGGTCGATCGGCAGAACCTGGTGCGACAACAATTGGACGACGCCGCGGCAGCCGCCGAGCGGCTTAAGGAAGCCAGCCAAGCCCACCAGCAAGCACGCGAAGACGCCAAGGCCGAGGGCAAGCGGATTACCGAGGAGGCCCGCGCGGACGCCGAACGCGTCGCCGAACAGCTGCGGGCTCAGGCTGACGTCGAGGTCGAGCGCGTCAAGACACAGGGCGCCAAGCAGGTCGAGCTGCTGCGCGCCCAGCTGGTCCGTCAGCTCCGCCAGGATTTTGGCACCGAATCCGTACGACGGGCAGGCCAATTGGTACGGGGCTACGTTGCCGATTCGGCGCAGCAGTCGGCCACTGTCGACCGCTTCCTCGACGAGCTTGACGCGATGGCAGCCTCCAAGGTCGAGGTCGAGTACCCGGTACGGGCGAAGATGCGTTCGGCCAGCCGACTGGCACTCGACGCGGTGATGAAGCGGTTCAACGAGTTGGCGAAAGACCTCGACGACCGAAGCCTGTCCACACTCGCCGACGAACTGACATCGGTCGCCGCTCTGGTGGATAGCGAGACCGTCGTCCGGCGTTATCTGACCTTGCCGGCCGAGGACGCGTCGCCCAGAGTCCGGCTACTCGAGCGGCTGGTTGGTGACAAAGTCGGGGAGCCCGCGCTGGAGATCCTGAAGTCGGGCGTTTCGCAACGCTGGTCCGCCGACACCGATCTGATCGACGCAGTTGAGCTGGTTTCGCGGCAGGCACTGTTGACGCGTGCCGAACAGGACGGCTCGGTTGACGAGGTCGAAGACCAGTTGTTCTGGTTCAGCCGCATCCTGGATGCTCAGCCGCGGCTGTCCATCATGCTGGGTGACTACGAATCGCCCGCCGACAACCGGGTTACGTTGCTGCGCAACGTGCTGAAAAGTGCAAACACCAATGTCAACCCCATCGCGGTGGAACTGCTCTCCAAGACCGTCGAATTGTTGCGAGGCCAACCGGCCGAGGACGCGGTGCTGCGGCTCGCCGAAGTAGCGGTGGCTCGCCGCGGCGAACTTGTCGCACGGGTGAGGGCGGCCGCTGAACTCAGCGACGAGCAGCGGGAGCGCTTGACACAAGTGCTGAGCCGGGTCTACGGCCACCCGGTCACAGTGCAGATGCAAACAGATCCTGAGCTGCTCGGCGGGCTCGCAATCTCGGTCGGCGACGAGGTCATCGACGGTACGCTTTCGTCTCGTCTCGCCGCGGCCCAAACCCAATTGCCAGACTGAAACACCACCCAGCCAACCCAAATCAACAAGCAGGAAGAACGAAAAGCTATGGCAGAGTTGACAATCTCCGCTGAAGACATTCAAGGCGCGATCGAAGAATACGTTAGCTCCTTTACCTCCGACACCGCCCGGGAGGAGGTCGGCACCGTCGTCGACGCCGGTGACGGTATCGCCCATGTCGAGGGCTTGCCTTCGGTGATGTTCCAGGAGCTGCTGGAATTCCCCGGCGGAGTCTTGGGCGTGGCGCTCAGCCTCGACGAGCACAGGATCGGCGCGGTGATCTTGGGCGACTTCGAGAAACTCGAAGAGGGCCAGCAGGTCAAGCGCACCGGCGAAGTGCTTTCGGTTGCGGTCGGCGATGGGTTTCTCGGCAGGGTCATCGATCCGCTCGGCCACCCGATCGACGGAGGCGGCGACATCGAGTCTGAAGAGCGCAGGGTGTTGGAGATTCAGGCTCCCTCGGTGGTGCAGCGTCAGGGCGTCAAAGAGCCACTACAGACTGGCATCAAGGCCATCGACGCAATGACGCCGATCGGTCGCGGCCAGCGCCAGCTGATCATCGGGGACCGCAAGACCGGCAAGACCGCCCTCTGCGTCGACACCATCCTCAACCAGCGGCAGAACTGGGAGAGTGACGACGAGGAAAAGCAGGTCCGGTGTGTCTATGTAGCTATCGGGCAGAAAGGCACCACCATCGCCTCCGTGCAGCACACCCTGGAAGAGGGCGGCGCCATGGACTACACGACGATCGTCGCCGCACCCGCATCTGACTCCGCCGGCTTCAAATGGCTTGCGCCATACACCGGTTCGGCAATCGCGCAGCACTGGATGTATCAGGGCAAGCATGTCCTGATCGTGTTCGACGACCTCAGCAAGCAGGCGGAGGCATACCGGGCGATCTCCCTGCTGTTGCGTCGCCCACCAGGCCGCGAAGCCTACCCAGGCGACGTGTTCTACCTGCATTCGCGTCTTTTGGAGCGTTGCGCAAAGCTTTCCGACGATCTTGGTGGCGGGTCGCTGACCGGCTTGCCGATTATCGAGACCAAAGCCAACGACATCTCGGCCTACATCCCGACCAATGTCATCTCGATCACCGACGGCCAATGCTTCCTGGAGTCCGACCTGTTCAATCAAGGTGTCCGCCCGGCGATCAACGTCGGTGTGTCGGTGTCCCGGGTTGGTGGCGCGGCGCAGATCAAGGCCATGAAGGAAGTAGCCGGATCGCTACGACTGGACCTGTCGCAGTATCGCGAGCTGGAATCCTTTGCGGCGTTTGCTTCTGACCTTGACGCCACGTCCAAATCCCAACTGGAGCGCGGCGAGCGGTTGGTCGAATTGCTCAAGCAACCGCAAAATCAGCCGATGCCGGTCGAGGAGCAGGTGGTCTCAATCTTCCTCGGCACTAACGGGCACCTGGACTCGGTCCCAGTCGAAGACGTGCGGCGCTTCGAAAACGAGTTCCTCGATCATGTTCGCGCGTCCGAAGAGGGCATCCTGTCTGAGATTCGGGACTCCCAGAAGCTCGGCGACGAAGGGGAAAAAAAGCTGACCGACTCGGTCAACGAGTTCAAGAAGGGTTTCTCGGCAACCGGTGGCGGCTCGGTGGTGCCCGACGAGCATGTCGATGCCCTCGACGAAGAAGATTTAGCCAAGGAGTCGGTGCAGGTTCACAAGCCCGCGCCCCCAGAGCAGAAGAAGAAAAAGTAACCGAGTATGCCTGCCACACTTCGCGAGCTGCGGGGTCGGATCCGATCCGCCCAGTCGATTAAAAAGATCACCAAGGCCCAGGAAATGATCGCGGCCTCGCGCATCGGCAAGGCGCAGGATCGGCTGGAGGCGGCCAAACCCTACGCCGACGAGATCACCAACATGCTCACCACGCTGGCCGAGGAAGCCGCATTGGATCATCCGTTGCTGGTCGAACGTTCTGAACCAAAACGGGCCGGCGTGCTGGTGGTCTCGTCTGATCGTGGCCTATGTGGCGCATACAACTCCAGCGCCTTCCGTCGGGCTGAGGAGCTTTTCTCGCTGCTGCGGCAAGAAAGCAAAACGCCAGTACTGTTTACCGTCGGCCGGAAAGCGCAGGGCTACTACTCATTCCGGAATTGGGACATCGTCGAGTCGTGGACGGGCTTCTCGGAGCGGCCTAGCTACGAGGATGCGTTGAAGGTAGCTCAGACGCTGGTGAAAGCCTTCATGGCCGGTGTTGACGACGACGACGACTCCGACGAGGACGCTCCTGAACCCGTTGACGAGTTGCACATCGTTTACACCGAGTTCAAGTCAATGATGTCGCAGTCCCCCGAGGCGCACCGCATCGCACCAATGGTCGTCGAGTACGTCGAAGAAGACGATGAACCGCACACGCTGTACTCGTTCGAGCCCGATGCGACGACGTTGTTCGATGCGCTGTTGCCGCGTTACCTGACTACTCGCGTCTATGCGGCGCTGCTGGATTCCGCTGCATCGGAGCTGGGATCGCGGCAACGGGCGATGAAATCGGCAAGCGACAACGCCGACGACCTCGTCAAGGACCTCACTCTGCAGGCCAACCGTGAGCGGCAATCAGAAATAACTCAGGAAATCAGCGAAATCGTGGGCGGCGCCAACGCCCTCGCCGATGCTGATTAAGTAAGACCCATCAGGAAGCGAAGAAGATATGGCTGCCACCAAACAGACACAGAAGTCGAAGAGCTCTGGGAACTCCAAGAACTCCAAGGACTCCGACAACAAGGGCCGGGTGGTGCGGGTCGCCGGACCGGTCGTCGACGTCGAGTTTCCCCGTGGTTCGATACCGGAGCTGTTCAACGCTCTGCAGACTGACATCACGTTCAAAGCACTCGCGAAAAAGCTGACGCTGGAGGTCGCGCAGCACCTCGGCGACAACTTGGTCCGCACGATCGCGATGCAGCCGACCGACGGGCTGGTGCGCGGCGTCGAGGTCATCGACACCGGTGACTCGATCTCGGTGCCGGTCGGCGAGGGAGTCAAGGGCCACGTGTTCAACGCGCTGGGTGACTGCCTGGATGAAGACGACTACGGAAAAGACTTCGATCACTGGCCCATTCACCGCAAGCCGCCGCCGTACGACGAGCTGGAACCGCGCACCGAGATGCTCGAGACCGGGTTGAAGGTCGTTGACTTGCTGACGCCCTACGTGCGCGGTGGCAAGATCGCGCTGTTCGGCGGTGCGGGCGTGGGCAAGACGGTTCTGATTCAGGAGATGATCAACCGTATCGCCCGAAACTTCGGCGGAACTTCGGTGTTCGGCGGTGTGGGGGAGCGCACTCGCGAGGGCAATGACCTGTGGGTCGAGCTCGGCGAGGCCGACGTGCTTAAGGACACCGCGCTGGTGTTCGGTCAGATGGACGAGCCGCCCGGCACTCGTATGCGGGTGGCGCTGTCGGCGTTGACGATGGCCGAGTACTTCCGCGACGAGGCGGGCCAGGATGTGTTGTTGTTTATCGACAACATCTTCCGGTTCACCCAGGCCGGATCCGAGGTCTCCACGCTGCTTGGCCGGATGCCCTCGGCGGTGGGTTATCAGCCCACGCTGGCTGACGAGATGGGTGAGCTCCAGGAGCGGATTACCTCGACCCGCGGTAAGTCCATCACCTCGATGCAAGCCGTGTACGTGCCCGCCGACGACTACACCGACCCGGCACCGGCGACGACGTTCGCACACCTGGACGCGACAACTGAGCTGTCCCGAAATGTCTTCTCCAAGGGTATCTTCCCCGCCGTGGACCCGTTGGCCTCCAGCTCCACCATCCTGGACCCCGGCGTGGTCGGCGACGAGCACTACCGGGTGGCGCAGGAAGTCATCCGGATCCTGCAGCGCTACAAGGACCTCCAAGACATCATCGCGATTTTGGGTATCGACGAGCTCTCCGAAGAGGACAAGCAACAGGTCAACCGGGCGCGACGCATCGAACGCTTCCTCTCGCAGAACATGATGGCCGCCGAGCAGTTCACCGGTTCGCCAGGTTCCACCGTGCCGCTGAAGGAGACTATTGAGGCGTTCGACAAGCTGACCAAGGGCGACTTCGACCACGTGCCCGAGCAGGCCTTCTTCTTGATCGGCGGTCTCGACGACTTGGCCAAGAAGGCCGAAAGCTTCGGCGCCAAGCTGTGATGCGTTTTTGCCAGCGGCGAAAGGTGGCTTGACATGGCCGAGATGGATGTGGAGATCGTCGCCGTCGACCGGAAAATTTGGTCGGGCGAAGCGACGTTCGTTTTCACCCGTACCACTGTGGGGGAGATCGGCATCATGCCAAGGCATATTCCCTTGGTCGCGCAGTTGATCGACGATGCCATGGTTCGCGTCGAGCGGGAGGACGGGGATGACCTGCGCATCGCGGTGGACGGTGGCTTTATGTCCGTGACCGAGGAGGGCGTCACCATCCTCGCCGAATCCGCCGAATTCGATTCGGAGATCGACGAGACGGCGGCCAAAGAGGATTCGGAGTCAGACGATCCCCGCATTGCTGCCAGGGGCCGCGCTAGGCTGCGCGCTATCGGCGCGCTCGACTAGTCGGCCCGCGGCCGATGAGCGCGCTCATGATTGCCATGGTCGTGCTCGTCGCCGTGTTGGGAATTGCCGTCGTCGCGTTACTTTATCGACTGTGGAAGCTGCGCCAGGGCGGAACGGCGGCAATCATGCGGGACATCCCCGCGGTCGGCGGCCACGGTTGGCGTCACGGCGTGATCCGTTACCGGGGTGGGGATGCGGCGTTCTACCGACTGTCCAGTGTTCGTTTGTGGCCTGATCGGCAACTCAGTCGACGGGGTGTCGAGGTCGTTTCCCGGCGTCCACCACGTGGCGACGAATTCGACATCATGACTGAAGAGATCATTGTGTTGGAACTGCGTGACACCACGCAGGACCGCCGATGGGGCTATGAAATCGCGCTGGACCGAGGCGCGTTAACCGCTTTCCAGTCGTGGTTGGAGTCTCGTCCTTCGCCGCGTGCGCGCCGGCGCAGCGTCTGATCCGGATTTACTTCTCCGGCCGGTCGGACTGTCCGCCGCCCGGTTGCCAGAGCACGTCACCATCGGGGTTGGCCACCCGGGACAGGATAAACAGCAAGTCGGACAGTCGATTGAGATACTTCGCGGGCAGTTCACTGACATCCGACGGGTGCATTTCGATAGCGGCCCAGGCCGAACGCTCAGCGCGGCGTGCCACCGTGCGAGCGATTGTGGAGCAGCGCCGACAGCGGCGAACCACCCGGAAGCACAAAGGAGTTGAGCGCCGGCAGGTCTTCGTTGAACTCGTCACACCACGTCTCGAGTCGATCGATGTAGGACTGCGTGATGCGGAGCGGCGGATACTTCGGCTTTTTCACAACCGGTGTCGAGAGATCCGCGCCGGCATCGAACAGATCGTTCTGGATCTGTCGTAGAACGTCGGTGATGCGCTGCTTCGGATTTGCCAGCGCGATTGCCGTGCCGATCGCCGCGTTGGCCTCGTCGCAGTCCGCATACGCCACCAACCGCGCATCGTTCTTGGAGACCCGCGAAAAATCACTCAACCCAGTTGTTCCGTCATCCCCGGTCCGGGTATAGATGCGGGTCAGGTGCACTGCCATGACTAAAAACCGTACCGCTTGGACTGGCGTGCTCGACTGACAGGTCGATACCGCTTCACTAAACTAACCCGGGTGGCCGAGCGATTCGTGGTGACCGGTGGAAGTCGGTTGTCCGGCGAAGTCGCCGTTGGCGGCGCCAAGAACAGCGTTCTCAAGTTGATGGCTGCGGCACTGTTGGCCGAGGGCACCAGCACGATCACCAACTGCCCCGACATCCTGGATGTCCCGTTGATGGCAGAAGTGCTCAGGGGCCTGGGGGCCACCGTCGAACTGGCCGAAGCCACGGTGCGCATCACCTCCCCGGACGAGCCAAAGTACGACGCCGACTTCGCCGCCGTCCGTCAGTTCCGAGCCTCGGTCTGCGTACTTGGCCCCCTGGTCGGGCGGTGCAAGCGGGCCAAGGTCGCGCTGCCGGGCGGCGACGCCATCGGGTCACGTCCGTTGGATATGCATCAAGCCGGGCTGCGGCAGTTGGGCGCCGTGTGCAATATCGAGCACGGATGCGTCGTCGCACAGGCAGATGTCTTGCGGGGCGCCGAAATTCAGTTGGAGTTTCCGTCGGTAGGAGCCACCGAGAACATCCTGATGGCCGCGGTGTTAGCCGAAGGCGTCACCACCATTCACAATGCGGCGCGCGAGCCCGACGTGGTGGACCTGTGCACGATGCTCAATCAGATGGGTGCGCAGGTCGAAGGGGCCGGCTCGCCGACGATGACGATTACCGGTGTCCCGCGGCTATACCCGACTGAGCATCGCGTGATCGGCGATCGGATCGTGGCCGCCACGTGGGGCATCGCGGCGGCGATGACCCGCGGCGACATTACGGTGACCGGAATCGATCCGGGGCATCTTCAGGTCGTCCTGCACAAACTGCACGACGCAGGCGCTACCGTCACCCAGACCGACGACAGTTTCCGGGTCACGCAGTACGAGCGTCCGAAGGCCATCAACGTCGCCACGTTGCCGTTCCCTGGGTTCCCGACGGATCTGCAGCCGATGGCAATTGGGCTGGCGTCGATCGCCGACGGCACATCGATGATCACCGAGAACGTGTTCGAGGCGCGGTTCCGATTCGTCGAGGAGATGATCCGCCTTGGTGCCGACGCCCGCACCGACGGACACCATGCCGTCGTGCGAGGTCTTCCACAGCTCTCGAGTGCACCAGTGTGGTCTTCGGATATCCGGGCTGGCGCAGGGCTAGTGCTCGCCGGATTAGTGGCCGACGGTGACACCGAGGTCCATGATGTTTTTCACATCGACCGCGGCTATCCGCTGTTTGTGGAAAATCTTGTCAGTCTCGGAGCCGAGATCGAGCGCGTAGAATAGTTGCGACGTAACGACTCACACCGGTCCTGCGGCTCGGTTTGTGCAGTTGACGGTGCCTGTGCCGCAGAGTATAGTAGCAGGGTTGCCTGTTGATGGGTGTTGTTTGAGAACTCAATAGTGTGTTTGGTGGTTTTGTTTTTGTTGTTGTTTTTTTGGCCACACTTTGGCGCCCCGTGTCGGGGTGTGGTTTTTTTGATGCCAGTTTTTGGTGTCTTGCTTTGATCGGATTTTCTCTGATTGTGAATTCGCCTCGTTTTGAGGGGTTTTTGTTTGGAGAGTTTGATCCTGGCTCAGGACGAACGCTGGCGGCGTGCTTAACACATGCAAGTCGAACGGAAAGGCCCTTTTCGGAGGGTGCTCGAGTGGCGAACGGGTGAGTAACACGTGGGTGATCTGCCCTGCACTTCGGGATAAGCTTGGGAAACTGGGTCTAATACCGGATAGGACTACAAGGCGCATGTTTTGTGGTGGAAAGCTTTTTGCGGTGTGGGATGGGCCCGCGGCCTATCAGCTTGTTGGTGGGGTGATGGCCTACCAAGGCGACGACGGGTAGCCGGCCTGAGAGGGTGTCCGGCCACACTGGGACTGAGATACGGCCCAGACTCCTACGGGAGGCAGCAGTGGGGAATATTGCACAATGGGCGCAAGCCTGATGCAGCGACGCCGCGTGGGGGATGACGGCCTTCGGGTTGTAAACCTCTTTCACCATCGGCGAAGCCGTGGGGTTTTCTCTTCGGTGACGGTAGGTGGAGAAGAAGCACCGGCCAACTACGTGCCAGCAGCCGCGGTAATACGTAGGGTGCGAGCGTTGTCCGGAATTACTGGGCGTAAAGAGCTCGTAGGTGGTTTGTCGCGTTGTTCGTGAAATTCCCTGGCTTAACTGGGGGCGTGCGGGCGATACGGGCAGACTGGAGTACTGCAGGGGAGACTGGAATTCCTGGTGTAGCGGTGGAATGCGCAGATATCAGGAGGAACACCGGTGGCGAAGGCGGGTCTCTGGGCAGTAACTGACGCTGAGGAGCGAAAGCGTGGGGAGCGAACAGGATTAGATACCCTGGTAGTCCACGCCGTAAACGGTGGGTACTAGGTGTGGGTTTCCTTCCTTGGGATCCGTGCCGTAGCTAACGCATTAAGTACCCCGCCTGGGGAGTACGGCCGCAAGGCTAAAACTCAAAGGAATTGACGGGGGCCCGCACAAGCGGCGGAGCATGTGGATTAATTCGATGCAACGCGAAGAACCTTACCTGGGTTTGACATGCACAGGACGCGTCTAGAGATGGGCGTTCCCTTGTGGTCTGTGTGCAGGTGGTGCATGGCTGTCGTCAGCTCGTGTCGTGAGATGTTGGGTTAAGTCCCGCAACGAGCGCAACCCTTGTCTCATGTTGCCAGCACGTGATGGTGGGGACTCGTGAGAGACTGCCGGGGTCAACTCGGAGGAAGGTGGGGATGACGTCAAGTCATCATGCCCCTTATGTCCAGGGCTTCACACATGCTACAATGGCCGGTACAAAGGGCTGCGATGCCGTGAGGTTAAGCGAATCTTTTAAAGCCGGTCTCAGTTCGGATCGGGGTCTGCAACTCGACCCCGTGAAGTCGGAGTCGCTAGTAATCGCAGATCAGCAACGCTGCGGTGAATACGTTCCCGGGCCTTGTACACACCGCCCGTCACGTCATGAAAGTCGGTAACACCCGAAGCCAGTGGCCTAACCCTTGTGGGGGGAGCTGTCGAAGGTGGGATCGGCGATTGGGACGAAGTCGTAACAAGGTAGCCGTACCGGAAGGTGCGGCTGGATCACCTCCTTTCTAAGGAGCACCACGAAAAACATCCCGCATCTAGGTGGGGTGTGAGCCGTGTAGGGGTGGGTTGCTGTAGTGGCGCCCGCCGGGTGCACGACAACAAGACGAGATCACCGGCACACTATTGGGCTTTGAGGCAACACCTGCTGGGTGGTTGTCGCTTCATCTTGGTGGTGGGGTGTGGTGTTTGAGTGTTGGATAGTGGTTGCGAGCATCAAGGGGATGCGTTGCCTTGTGTGGGTGGCGTGTTCTTTTGTGCAATTTTTGATGTAAAACTTTGGTTTTTGTGTTGTAAGTGTTAAAGGGCGCATGGTGGATGC